>NZ_NETJ01000009.1 GCF_002128405.1 Gottfriedia solisilvae | reverse complement strand
TCCTGAGCCAGGATCAAACTCTCCATAATAGTTAAGTTTAAATCTTGTATTGCTCAAAAAACTAATAATTGACGTTTTACTTCATGTTTTGTTTAGTTTTCAAAGTTCACTTTGTCGCTCGTAAGCGACTTTCTTATATTAACATTTCACTTTATTCATTGTCAACAACTTTATAAAATTTATTTAAATTCTTTTAAACAAGCTTTATTTCGTTTCGTTGACGACGCTTAATAATATAACACGTGTTTAAAAGTAACGTCAACACTTTTATAGAATTATTTTATAAAAAAATTATCAAAGCTTTTTATAAAGGAAGTCTACTATAAACTTCAGTCAATATTATTTTCTTTTGTAACAACTCAGATCTTACACTCTCATTAAAATGCTTTGTAGATAATTCCTGTTCTATTTCTTTAATGGAACGTAAAACAAGAGATTCTATTTCCAGTACATGTTCTTTTCTTAAAAGAATACCATACATCTCTCCACCCCTTTTCAAAGCAATCACTAAGCAGATTTTTACTATTCTCTTACCTTTTTGGAATATGTAATATTTTTGATTTATAGCATACAAGCTTATTTGAGTTCATATCCTTTAACTAAGAACTTGTACAAGAAGGAAGGGGAGTTTATGCTTTTCTATTTTTATATCACCTCTAAAAGGAAATTAAAACAAATATCCTTAATAACTATTATTGCATTTTTTACAGCTTGCTTAGTTTATATACAAGCACCTAAAACATTCTCTACCTTTTCGACGAGTAAAGGACCTATGGCGATCTATAAGGGTGATGCATCTAGAAAGAATATCGCTTTAACGTTTGATATTAGTTGGGGAGATGAAAATGCTGTTAAAGTATTAGAAGTATTAAAAAACCAGAGAATCAATAATGCGACTTTTTTCTTATCCGCATCTTGGGCAGAGAGACATCCTGAGATTGTTGAAACAATTGTCAAACAAGGACACGAAATCGGAACACTAGGATATCGATATAAAAGCTACACACAACTAACGACATTAGAAATGCAACGCGATTTAAATAATTCAGATGAAGTATTTAAACGACTAGGCGTTAAAGACGTAAAACTGTTTAGACCGCCCAATGGAGAATTTAATAAAGAAGTCATTAAAGTTGCATCTCGATATAATCTTTCAGTTGTACATTGGAGTATAAATACTGAGGATTGGAGAAATCCGGGAACAAATCAAATTTTTGAAACAGTTAAAGAAAATACAAATCCAGGTGATATTATACTACTTCATGCTAGTGACTCTGCATTACAAACACCTAAGGCAATTCCGTTGATCATTTCCTATTTAAGAGATAAAGGATATAAAAACGTATCAGTCTCGCAAATGATATCAAATACGAAAACAAAAACGAAAGTTGTTAATTAAAGGATCTGTTCATATTTTTAATCGAGGATCAATCTAGTCTGCATCCTAAACAATGCTATTTAAAAACCTAATAAAAAAGCTAAGAGATATTTCTCTTAGCTTTTTAAAATTCTGTGTAAAGTTAATAATTGATATGTATTGCAAACAAATAATGGCACAGCCATTAAAATTAACCAAGATAGGTCATCTTGTCTTAATGCTGGGATCCATTCAACAATTGTTACAACTATCATAAAAAATAATGCTGGAATAAATGCACCTTTGTTTGTTTCCTTACTTTTGATATATGCTACAAGCAAACTACATACAAAAAGTATCACCGGGAATAAAATATAACCGACATATGAATCCCCATCTTTAGCAAATTCTATTAATCGGAAGTACGCAAGATCAAATAGTGCAAACATAATTAACCCAATTTGAATGACATTCCAGACTTGAGGAGATTTAAAAAATCCTAATCCGAATCTGTGAACTGTTAAATAAGCGAAAAACCCCATTTGGCTTACAGCACTGAAAACCAACCCTAATATAAATAACCACGATGCTTCCAAAAGTAACTTTGTAAATCGTAGATCCTGTAAATAACCGAAATACTCTTTATAACCGTAAAGCACACCTGTAATAATGGTACTAATTCCACCAACCAACAAGGTTGTAAAAAATAATCGAACCACTTTTCGACTCGTCATCTTTGCCATTCTATTCCTGCTCCCCCATACATTTAAAGCAAAACCGCTTTCATAATGATTAAACATTCTAACTTTATTTACTAAAAACTTACTTTTTAAACAAAATAAATACCCTAATAATTCTAAACATGTTTCTTACTTGGTATATGTAAAATCCATAACCAATACTATCATAAAAAACATGCTTAATAAATTAAAAGGGTAAAGATTCTGTCTTTATTTATTTAATACGATTTTTTCTACTACTTGTTTCGCAATATCTGTATATATTTTTCCTGTTGGATGATTTTGATCGTAAATTGATGGTGCGAAGTCTTCTTCATCCCAATCTGGTTGTTTTAATGGCAATTGTCCTAACAGTGTAGTTTGAAGCTCTTTAGCAAGCCTCTCTCCTCCACCTTTTCCAAAGACATATTCCTTTTCGCCAGTATTTTTACTTTCAAAATAACTCATATTCTCTACAACACCAATTACTTCATGGTTTGTTTTAAGCGCCATGACTCCCGCTCTTGCAGCTACTACTGATGCAGTAGGATGTGGAGTTGTTACGATGATTTCCTTACATGAAGGTAACATACTATGAACATCTAATGCTACATCCCCAGTTCCTGGTGGTAAATCTAACAGTAAATAATCTAGATCGCCCCATTCAACTTCAGTAAAGAATTGCTGTAGCATTTTACCAAGCATTGGACCTCTCCAAATAATTGGTGAATTGTCTTCAACAAAGAATCCCATTGAAATAACTTTTACACCAAAACGATCTACAGGTATGATTCGCTCTCCACGAATAACTGGTCTAGTTGTAATCCCCATCATATCAGGCACACTAAAACCATAGATATCAGCATCGATGATACCAACTTTTTTACCTATTCTTGCTAAGGCAACTGCTAAATTTACAGAAACAGTTGATTTACCTACACCACCTTTACCGCTGGCAATTGCGATAAATTCAACTTTTTTATTATCTAATAATGAAAGACTAGCTTCTTCTTGTCCTTCTTCACTTTGAGTAAACTGACTTTTCTCTTCTTCAGTAAACTCCGTAAAACGGATACCAACAGTATCAGCGCCATTTTGTTTTAACACTTGAACAATTTGTGTTTGAATTTGCATTTGTTCTGCTGTACCTGTTTTAAATAATGCAACTTTAACACTTACATGATTTTTCTCTTCTTTAATTGAAATTTCTTTTACTGCATTTAATTCTAAGAAAGATTTATTTATGAAAGGTTCATTAATTGTTCCTAAAAGTGACAATACTTGTTCGTTAGTAAGCATAATTACACCTCGTTATCTCAATATACTAAATAGTATAACACATGTGACATATATAGTCTTACGTAAATCTTTCTTAATAAAATGAAAACCACCGATTAATTCGGCGGTTCGTTTTTATCTGTATAATACCTTATTACTCCTCTGTATATTGCCGCCGCAAGCTGGTTCTGATACTCTTCATCGCGTAGTTGCTGGCTTTCTTCATAATTTGATAAAAATCCAACTTCAACGAGTGCACCAGGTACTTTTGAATACTTCATTAAATAAACATGATTAATAATCTTCGCTAAACGATGAGTATTATTTAGGCTCTCTCTAAGCTCCGCTTGAACATATTTAGCAAAGCGCTCATTTTCTATTAAAGATCCATAGTAAAAGGTTTGCGCTCCTTTAGAAGAAGTACCAGGTAAAGAGTTTAAATGCACTGATAAGTATAAGTCTGCATTAGAATTATTAATGATCTCTACTCTTCTTCTTAGGTCCATACTCTTTCTTCTACTGTAGCCCTTTAAGCCTTCTTCGGCTAAATCATAATCACCATCTCTTGTCATGATGACTGAAGCACCTTGCTCTTGTAAATAATCCCTTAGTTTATTCGTAATTGATAACGCAACAATTTTTTCAATTACATCACCACCAGAAGCCCCACCATCAGGACCACCATGCCCTGCATCTAAAACAATTACTTTCCCATCTAAAGGTAATCCTTTTAATGTCCATGTCTTAGATGTCTTTTGCAATAAAGGTATACATAAAATTACAAAAACAAATGTCACTATAATTACAATTAAATGCCATCTCTTCATTTTTTCTCCCCCTGATTGTCCTATAAAAAATATATGGGACAACTAGGGAGAATATGACTTACTTTGATAAGCGAAGTCTATGTCTTCTTTCACCTTTTACATATCCGTCTAACCACCAGTTATGTAAAAAAGATTTACATTGATTAAATGGTTCAGTTTGAATATCATCTCTTCGACCAAAAACAGAAGAATAAAATAAATACGCTAACCATTCTGTTTCTTTCGCTGATCGTTTCTTTACACTTTCAATTGGCTCACCATAAAAGCCGAACCTACTATATCTAGCTCCAAGTAGATACGTCTCTACAGCTAACTCAAAACAATAATCTTCCCTTGCTTTTCTTTGATGAGTATCCGCATCTATAAAATATGAAAATGAATCCTTTAATTGGGATTTTAGTTGCAAAATTTTCAATTCTTTCAATAAACTTTTTTCAAATGTAATTTGTTTAGCTCTTCTTTTTTCTCGAAAATTTGTAATAACATTCATGTTGAAACCTCCCCGTAGCAATAGTCTAAGACGAAAGGGGAATGTTCATTCAAAAAGTAGATACTTAATTTCTTCCATGTAAGAAGTAATAATTTTCATAAATCTTTATCGACAGTAAAAAGCCAATACTCTGAAGTAATTGGCTTTGCTTGTAGTTAATAGACTCGGACTGATCAAAAATGCTTGTCGTTCGTGGCCATAGCCGGATGTGCAGCTTAAGTTACCATTTGACGGTACATGAGTAACACAAGCAGGCGAATCAACGAAGAAAGCTATCGATCGGCGGTCGGTCTGAATGGCTTTACTTAAATGATTTCATTCTCTGAAGTAGCATTCCATCACTAGTTGGATTTTCTCCATAAATAAAATGAGGCATATGATATTTCAAGTACGTACCGTATTTACTGTTTGTATCCAATAATAATTCATCTACAAAATATGCTCCTTTTGTAAAAGAATCTAAAAATAAACTCGTAACTCCAGCATAAACACCACAAGCTACTTGAAGATACGTGGCATTCGTACCATAATTTTTAAATGCATACTCATTATTCATTACATTGTAAACAAATCTTTCTTTTTCTTCATATACAAGCAGTACACCTACTAAATCCTCACCATTTAAAGGTGCAGTTGAAGGATCAAGAAGCTTTTTATCAAAATCCATTATTTGTTCGACATTATTTAAGTTTTCTCGAATTAAATTTGTTGTGTGCTCATTTACACGATATAGAAATCCACTTTCTAAATTAAATAGTTTTCCGATGATAAATACTTCTTCATGCGGCATCAAACAGCCATAAAATTGTTTATCACCTAATGTTACTTTAAATTCCACCGAATAAACATTTTCATAAAGAAAAATTGGAATATCTTGTTTCACAAACATCGGAAAGCTAGTTACAGCTTCTTCTAAAAAACAAACTGGTGACCAAGTAGTGTAAATAGTATCTTTCTGAGCAACTGAGGGATCCTCATAAAAAGAATCATCATGTTCAACGATATAACATGCTTGAGGTTTTTCTGAAGGGTGTTGATTCATTAAATCAAGTGCCATCCACTGGACTATTCCTGGGTTCATTCCAGATCCAATAATAGCTGAGGTATTTTTGAATTTTCTTTTGTTTTCCTCAAAAATTCGCAAACGCTCTTTAAGTGGAAAACCGTTTTTTATACTTTCATCTTCATCTACAATTTCACTTTCTAACGCAGTGTTCACATATTTAATACCAAGCTCATTACAACACCTTAGCATTTCAACAGAATCCGCTCTTGAAACATCAATTACAAGCGACGTATTGGAATCAATTAAATGTTTGTTAAATGAATCCAAATTATTTAAATTCATTTCATGAAATGTCACACGGTCCATCAAAACTGGCATAATGTTTTCAAAATAAGATACGTCTTTTTGTTTAAGATCAATTAAATGAAATCTTGTACCTTGTAAGATGTGATAAAGTGGATCATCTTGATCTTGAAATGCTTTATTAAAAATCGATAGTACAGCCTTTGCTACGCCTCCTGAACTGCCTAAAAGTGTAATAACTGCATTCTTGTCCATTTCTTTCATATAAAACAACTCCATGAATTTGTTTAGTTCTTCGCATTACTTTATAATATGAATGCTTAGACAATCGTGTTTGGACAAGTATCATGAAAAATGGATTTTAAAATAACAGCAGTAACAAAAAAAACAATAAAAATGGCCCGTAACAAGATCGTTGTTAGGAGCCATTTTTCATTCATCATTATTTTTATTTCTCATCTGGTTTCTTTTCTTTCTCTTTTTCCTTTGATTTTACTTCTTCTATACATTTTTTCATCTCTTCTTCTCTTTTCTTTTCTCTTTCTCTTTCTAACTCCCACTCCCTATCTTTTTCCTTTTCATCTATCGGTACCAAAGTTGTACTTCTAATTGGCGTATTCCCTCTCATAATTGGTCCAAATGCCATGATTGAACGCCATTCATTTGGCGTTAATGAGCCACGGTCGACCATAACAGATAAACTTAACTTTGTAGCAATTGAGGCGAACTGCAAGTTAGATGTTTCAAAAATTATTCTATTTCCACTACTTCTTTCTCTACTCGAAAAAATCTTCCTAGTAAATTCATTGCTCATTTGAATGGCTAAAGGATCAATTACACTTTCATAATACGTATTCCATTCATTTTCATTATAAGATCCCTGAACAATTTTTTCGTTTGTATTAAAAAAATTATAAATGCGTCGTATCGCATCTAATGATCGTTGTGACTCTGGTACATAACTATCTGATTTAACCTGCTCTAATTCATAGCTAGGTTCAGATATACCTACTTTAACGCCCGCTCCTGTTATCTTCATATAATTATTAACAAATTCTGTTGCATTTTTCTCCATTTCAGACTGATCAAGTACTTCTTTAAAGTTTAATAGCCATTTTATCAAATGATTTCCATTTGTTTTTTGTACAACTGTGTCATCAATTGTATCAACTAGATCTAGTAGTGGTAATAAAGCATCGTAAGGGGGATCACCAAATAAATCATGATCATTAAAGTCTTGTCTTAAATGAATAATATCATCATACGGTAATGTAATAACCCTACCTGTTTTAAAAGTAAATTTTAAAAATATTACACCTTGTTTGTTTTCCAATACTTCAATTTTCGTACAAGGTATTGGAAAAATTTCAGATGGATAACCATATTCATTTCGCTTTATATATGCAAAGGCATTATTGTTTAATTCTAATTGAATCGCTAATTTCTCTTGAAGCATTTGCCCAGTCATAAATTGATTCGGTTCCTCAAGTACACTAATGATCCATGGGTCCGGATTTACTTTACATTCTTTTATATTTTCTCGAATATGTTTAGCTGTAAGTTTTCCAATTGCCCTCGCTTTTGGCCTAATACAAGCTCTGATCACATCACTTTTAAATAATTTGTCTCCTAAAGTAAAAAATCCTTCACCATCATCATTAAGCAAATTAAAATGAGCTAAGTTCGACGTATAGTTCTTTTTACCAAGTATCTTTTCAATTAAGCCCAATGGCTACCACTCCCAACTATTAGTAATAAAGGGTTAGGGATAAGGGTACATATCATAATCTATAAATTAAGATTTTTTAATTTTTATCTATTAAAATTATGACTTGGACAATTAGATTATTCCTTTTATTCCATAAAAAGACTCTCAACCAAAAAATAGTTGAGAGTTTTTTCACATCATCATGTTCCACAAAATGTTCGATATGGTTCATTTGATTGCTCAGGTAATGTTGCAAAAGCACATTGTTCAGGTGAATGTGCAAAAGGTTTAGAAAGCGCGCTTAGGAGCTTGGTCATCAAACTCAAGTCTCCTTTTTCTGCGGCTTCTAGTGCAGCCTCCACTTTATGATTACGAGGGATTAGGGCAGGATTGCTCGTTCTCATTAATTGAGTTGATTCGTCCTCTGTTTCCTTTTGACTGCTTTTTCTTGCTTGCCACTGTTCATTCCATTGTTCAAATTCTTGTGTCCCATAAAGTGTTGTATCCTCTGGCTTACCAAAAGTTAAGGAAACAAATGTGTTTGTATAGTCTGCTTTATATTTTTGCATCATATTTAGAAGATCTTCAATGAGGGATTCATCCTGCTCATCTTCGTTAAATAATCCTAGTTTTGCTCTCATTCCCATAAGCCAGTTTGAATGAAAGATCTCAATAAAATTCGAAACTTCAGCTTGGGCTAATTTCACAGCTTCTTCTTGATCCTCATGAAGTAAAGGCAGTAAAGTTTCGGCAAATCTAGCAAGATTCCAACCTGCAATAAGTGGTTGATTCCCATAAGCGTAGCGCCCTTGAGTATCTATTGAACTAAATACCGTTTCGGGATGATATGTATCCATAAAAGCACATGGTCCATAATCGATCGTTTCTCCACTAATTGTCATATTATCTGTATTCATTACTCCATGGATAAATCCTACCAACTGCCACTTGGCGATTAATTTCGCCTGACGCTGAATCACTTCTTGAAGTAGTGAAAGATAACGGTTTGGAGTATGTTCTATATCAGGATAGTGGCGCCCAATCGTATAGTCGGCTAGCGTCTTCAAATCCTCCGTACTGCCCCATTTTGATGCATATTGAAACGTTCCTACTCGAATATGACTAGCAGCTACACGTGTTAATATAGCGCCTGGCAACAAAGTTTCACGCCTAATGACGTCTCCTGTTAAAACCACAGCTAAACTCCGTGTTGAAGGAATTCCAAGTGCATGCATTGCTTCACTAATAATATATTCTCGTAACATCGGACCGATTGCGGCACGACCATCTCCACCTCTTGAATATGGCGTTCGACCAGGACCTTTTAGTTGAATATCAACCCGCTCACCTAAAGAGTTAATTTGCTCTCCTATTAATATTGCACGACCGTCACCTAACATGTTGAAATATCCAAATTGATGACCAGCATAAGCTTGTGCGAGCGGCATTGCACCTTCTGGTATTTGGTTACCTGAAAGAACTTCAATCCCTTCAGCACTTTCTAATGCCTGGATATCTAACCCAAGGTCTTTAGCTAATGAATCATTGAGAATCACTAACTTTGGCGAACTAGTTTTGGTTGGATTGATTTTCGTAAAGAACATTTCCGGAAGTCTAACATAGCTATTATCAAAGTTCCATCCAATATGGTGTTCATTTTTATTCGTCATCATATCTCCTTTTTATTTTATGCCTTTTTAAAATATATACTTCCTCTAAATATATCATACAAAAGAACAAGCTCATTTAATGAATGATTGTTATTCATAGCATTTATTGTTTTCTACTCAAAAGTTATTTATTCTCTAATCAATTCGTTCCAAAAGTGTTAAATCAATATAAAAAAGTCCCAACCCAAAAGGTTGAGAACGCATTTTTATTTTCTTTATTCTAATAACCTTCAGCTAGCATTTGTTTAGCCTCAAAATACAATACTTGAATAAACTTCTTAGCATTTACTCTTGTATGTGTTGATGACGTAAGAGATGTTGCAAGCTTTAATTCTGTCATTCGTTGACGCACTGTTTCAAAGTCAAAAAATTTTGAAGCATAGTTCTCAAATTTAGGATTCGCAAAGTCAGTAAGACCAATTGATGCCATATGGTTTAATGATTGATTAATTGCACGACGAACACGTTGTTCGGAAGCTTTCCTTTCTCTGTCTACATCCTCTTGTGTAGCACTCATACCTAATTTCTTCAAACTTATATGAGTATGAATATCCTTAAGAGTAGGGAACCCCGCCTCAAAGGTAAGATTTGCTTCATATTCAAATATATAATTGATCATATCGAGTAGGTCCTTGCTGCCATTTTCTCCAGCTATGCCAAGCTCAGATAAAAGAACTTGTCCCCAATCTGTAATCTTCTTTTTATCAGAAAGAGGTTTTTGATTATGTGATGAGTTCCATTCAAATACATTGCTAAGTGATTTTTGAATATCTTTTATAGATCGTTCTAATCTGATCCGTTCCATCACCTTTCTTATAACCGATATTACTTCAATTTTATTCAAAGGCTTTGTGATGTAATAATCTATTCCGAGAGAATATGACTCTCCAATGAGCTCTTTAGATTCTACTTGAGAAATCATAATGATTTTCCCTTTAAAAGATGGCCCTATATTTCGAATCGTTTCAATTCCATCTTGATTTGGCATGAGCAAATCGATAAATAGAATATCTACTTGTCTTAATGCTAAAGTATGCGCATCTAGAAACGAACCATCTTCCGCTTCGCCAACAACTTCTCCCAACTCTTCGTCTTCTATAATTTGTGACAACATTGAACGAAAAACTTCATCGTCGTCTGTGATATAAAAAAGCATAAACTCAACCTTTCTCGACTAGACTTCGAACCGGTAGTCGGATCATGAAAATACATTCGTGCTCTTTTTGACTAAGTGTTACTTCTCCTCCTAATTCCTCTGCCATTTCTTTTATATAAGATAGACCTATCCCTGTTGATGGTGTTCCATCTCCTCTATATTTTGAGGTGAACCCAGGTTTAAAAATAAGCTCGGTATATTTTGAAGGAACTCCTGGACCATTGTCACTTACTTTACATTCAATCCAATCGTCGTCAGCTTTATCAATTGAAATCATAATCGTCCCTATATTTTCAATTGCTTCAACTGCGTTAGCAACTAAATTGTTGATAAAGGATAGCATTAAGTAAATATGATAATTCGAATGTTTACCGTTTATTTTAGAATCAAACTCTATTTTCTTTCCTAGTAGTGCCGCATACTTCTGATTGCTTCTAATAATAATAAGCGCTAATTCATTTACATTCATATATTCTGGCAAGCTTTCACTTGAAATGAGCTTTGAAAGACCTGCAAAGATTCTCTGATTATCCTTTTTTATTTCATGTACTTCTCCTGCGATTCGCAAGGCTCTTTTTCCCCACTCTTCAATTGGATACCCTTGATCAGGATTAACTTGATTCATATTACGATATAAATGATAGGATTCCTTTGTGATTGTCTCTGCATTTTGTAGCGTCTTTTTCAAATAAACAGACTCAACATATAAATTGGAAAGGTGCATGAGCATATTCTCATTCTCTCTCCGGGTTTGCGATTCTTTTAATCTTAGTTCGTACAGTTTCATCATATTAATAAAAGCTAAAACAAAAAAGCTTCGAAATATAGCAATAATAATAATTTTGTTTAATTCACCTACCGTAAGTTCTGAACCGATTCCAATCAGTTGGAGTATTAGCTCTAAAAGACTAGATGCAATTTCGATTGTAATGCCGAAAAAGCCAATCAGTAAAGGATGTTGGAAACGATTTACTCTGAGTAGGTAAAACAGAAAGGCATACATTAGATAGTAAAAAAACGTCGGGTATCTTATAGAGAATGAACTATCTAGACTAAAATCTGCCAAAACCACCCAGTCCAAACCAACACGAAAGATAAAAACGGCCGCTCCTACAAAAAGCCCTAAAAAAAAGGGTGAAATTTTTCTAAAGTACAATAAAGAAAAAAAGAAAATAGGCGTTCCAAAACTGACACGAAATATATTATCGAATGGATGAAAGTTTAATTCACCCGCAATCGGTACGATAATCATTAAAGCAATAACAATCCAGACGTCCTTGTCTTGAAGTTGATCTGGCTTCAATTCTGATACTCCCCGATTTATGCCAAGAGTACTTCGTTTTGGATTTATAAACACAGTTGCCCTCCATACACTACGTAATTTAATAAGAAAATACAGCTTGTTCATTTAAACAAGCTGTACCGGTACTTTCTATACTATCCAATATAAGCGTTTGTTACAGCTTTAATAGGTCGATATTCAGGTTCCCACATGGCATTTCTTACAGCTTGTTGAATATCATCATGCAGAACGCGAGCTACACCATCAGCTACAGCTGCTTTTGCTACTTCTATCGCAACGACTTCAGAAATTTCACGAAGATTTTCAATTTGCGGAAGTAAAGGTGCACCTAATTTACTAACGTCAATCATCGAAGCCACAGCTTCTGCAGCCGCTGCAAACATTCCGTCAGTTATAATGCGTGCACGAGAAACATTCGTTCCAAGACCAAGCCCTGGGAAAATTAAAGCATTATTAGATTGTCCAATCACATAAACTGTTTTATTATATGTGACATTAGGAAATGGACTACCAGTTGCCACTAAAGCTCTTCCCTCTGTCCAATGAATTAAATCAGCAGGTTTTGCCTCTGCAAGAGGTGTCGGATTAGACATAGGCATAATAACAGGTCTTTCAACATGTGCTGCCATTTCCTTTACTATCTCTTCAGTAAAAGCCCCAGCTACTGTTGATGTACCAATTAAAATAGTCGGATGAACTTGACCAACAACTTCTGCTAAGCTTGCTCCTGAATTATTCTCATCTATTGGGCGTGCATATGGTCGCTGGAAGTCGTATAACTCCATATCCTCTGAAAGTAAACCATTTCGGTCAATACACCAAAATCTTCTGTTAGCAGCTTCCCATGAAAGCCCCTCGCGTACCATTGCATCACGAACTTGATCGGCTATTCCAATTCCCGCTGTCCCCGCTCCAAACACTACAATACGATGTTCGCTTAACGGAATATCAGAAGCACGTACTGCGGCTAACACAGCAGCTAGCGAAACAGCTCCAGTGCCTTGAATATCGTCATTAAATGTACACACACTATCTCGATACTTCTCTAATATATCTCGCGCATTTTGTGTGCCAAAATCTTCCCAATGTAATAATGCATTAGGAAATCTTCTTACTACAGTACTCACAAACTTCTCAATGAAATCATCATAAATATCAGAACGCACACGAGGATGGCGATTTCCAATATAAAATGGGTTGCTTAAAAGCTCTTCACGGTCTGTACCCACATCTAATATGACAGGAAGTACTCTCGCAGGATCGATTCCAGCAGCCGCTGTATAAACGGCTAATTTTCCAATTGCGATATTGATGCCGCCAACTCCCCAGTCACCAATTCCTAAAATACCTTCTCCATCGGTAATAACAACTAAATCAATATCTTCTGCACTAGCACCAAAATTATCAATTGCTTGTTCAATGCCATCAAAATCATTGATTGATAAATACATCCCACGAGGTCGGCGATATTCATTACTAAAACGTTTGATTGCCAAACCAACTGTTGGAGTATAGACAATCGGAAGCATTTCAGGTAAATGATCTGTCAACACACGATAAAATAGTATTTCATTTCGATCATGTAATGCAGATAGCGTTACATTTTTATGCAAATCAGTCGGTTGCGAAGAAAACTGCTCGTAAGCGCGTCGTGCCTGCTCATCTAAAGACAATACTGCTGGTGGCAGTAATCCAGTTAATCCTAATTCCTTTCGCTCCTCTTCAGTAAAAGCAACGCCTTTATTTAATAACGGGATAGCCATTAGTTCGGCACCACGTAAGGTAGTTTTTACTTCCCCATTAGAGTCTACCTTAAATTTATACATATAATCCCTTCCTTTTTTCCAATCATCATTCATTCATTTAGTTATTTTTTATATGAACCCATTAAGTAGATTTAATTTATGTTAAGCAAAAAAAGGGCTTTTTCGCCCTCTTTTGCTGATTCAGTTCATTACTGTCTATCTAATAGAGATGCACCCGCAATACCTGGGTGAGTCATTTCATAAGGATCTAGAATTAAATCAAGTTCTTCTTCTGTTAACACATCATATTTTAAGCAAAGCTCACGAATCGGTTGACCAGTTAAAATTGCTTCTCGTGCAATTCGAGCCGCAACTTCATAGCCAATATGCGGATTAACAGCAGTGATAATCCCTACGCTCTTTTCTACATATTCTTTTACTCTTTCTTCATTCGCTTCAATGCCCTTTAAGCAGTAATCTGTAAATGCACGGAATGCATTATTCATAATATTGATTGATTGAAGTAAGTTGAAAACAAGTACTGGCTCCATAACATTTAGTTCTAATTGACCTGCTTCAGATGCCAAACAAATTGTATGATCGTTTCCAATTACTTGGAATGCCACTTGATTAATAACTTCAGCCATAACTGGGTTTACTTTTCCAGGCATAATTGAAGAACCAGGTTGACGTGCAGGTAATGTAATCTCTCCTAAACCTGCTCGAGGACCTGATGCCATTAATCGTAAATCATTCGCAATTTTGGACATGTTCATCATACATACTTTAAGTGAAGCTGATACTTCCGTGTAGGAATCTGTATTTTGAGTTGCATCTACAAGATGTTCTGCACCTACAAGTGATAAACCACTAATTTCAGCAAGATGTTTTACGACAAGCTCAATATAGCGAGGATCAGCGTTCAAGCCTGTCCCTACCGCTGTTGCCCCCATATTTACTTCATATAAGTGCTGGCGTGATTGCTTGATACGTTTGATATCGCGAGCAATTACTCGAGCATAAGCCTCAAACTCTTGACCTAAACGAATTGGAACAGCATCCTGCAAGTGAGTACGACCCATTTTGATGACATGATCAAATTCTTTTGCTTTTGACTCAAAAACCTCATGCATATATTCCATTGTTTTTAATAATTTTTCTAGCATATTTAAAGTTGCAATGTGAATTGCAGTCGGAAAAGCATCGTTTGTAGACTGTGACATATTTACATGGCTATTGGGACTAATACAGAAATAGTCTCCTCTTTCTTTACCAATCAATTCTAGAGCACGATTGGCAATGACTTCATTCGCATTCATGTTCATTGAAGTACCCGCACCACCTTGAATTGGGTCAACAATGAAATGATCATGCCATTTGCCATCAATGATTTCTTGAGCTGCATTTACAATGGCCATAGCATTTCCTTCATAAAGGCGCTTTGTTTCCATATTTGCAAGAGCTGCAGCTTTTTTAACAACAGCCAAAGCTTTAATTAATTCTTCATGAATTTTATATCCTGTAATCGGAAAGTTTTCAACAGCACGTAATGTTTGGATCCCATAATAAGCATCCGCAGGCAATTCTTTTTCCCCTAGAAAATCTTTCTCTAACCGAATATTAGGTTTAGTTTCAGTAAATGTCATCGCACTCTTCTCCAATCTTTACGCAACTTTTGATTCCTTAACAGAATTCATATATTGTTGCGCTTTATCTTTATCAAATTCGCCTTCCCATTTCGCCATCGTAATGGCTGCTAATGAGTTTCCTAATACGTTTACAGCTGAGCGAATCATATCTAAAATACGGTCTATTCCCGCAATTAATGCGATTCCCTCTAATGGTAATCCCATTGAACCTAGTGTTGCCAGTACAACAACGAACGATGCACCAGGAACACCTGCCATACCTTTTGAGGTTAACATAAGTACAAATAATAATGTAACTTGTTCAAAAAAGGACATGTGTATATTATACATCTGTGCAACAAAAAGTGAAGCAAGTGCTTGATAAATTGCAGAACCAGTTAAGTTAAATGTATATCCAGTCGGAATAACGAATGAAACAATTGCTTTCGGACAGCCAAATTGCTCCATTTTTTTCATAATGTTTGGAAGCACTGCTTCAGAACTCGCTGTTGTAAATGAAAGGATTAGTTCTTCCTTTAAAATTTTAATTAGCGTAAAAATATTTGTTCCTGCCATTTTTGCATTAATACCTAAAATGACAATTGCGAAAAACAGAACAGTTAAATACACGGCTAATACAAGTTTTCCTAGCGGAAGCAATGTACTTACGCCGAACTTAGCAACCGTTACAGCTATTAACGCAAATACCCCAAATGGAGCAGCCTTCATTACTTGGTTTGTAACCCAAAACATTGCTTCTAATACACCTTCAAAGAAATGTAATACTGGCTTACCTTTGTCTCCAATTGCAGCAACCCCTAAACCAAATAGAACTGAGAAGAAAATAATCGGTAAAAGGTCGCCTTGTGACATAGATTCAAACACATTCTTTGGAAAAATATGAACAATCGTCTCTGCGAAGCCTTTGTTTTGTGTAGCAGTAGCTGTTTGTTCGTATGCGGAAATATCTCCTTTTTGAAGATGATCCATATCAATTCCTGTACCAGGATGGAACAAGTTAGCAGCCAATAATCCAATTCCTAATGCAATCGTTGTGATTACTTCGAAATAAAGTAGCGTTTTACCACCAAGTTTTCCTAACTTTTTTATATCACCCACACCTGCAACTGCAACAATCAGTGCTGCTATTACAATCGGCATAACAATCATTTTTATTAAGTGAATGAATATATCACCAATCGGTGCAATATAAGCTATTGCTGTTTCGTTTCCGTAAAATATAGCCCCAACCACGATTCCTAATATAAGAGCAACAAAAATTTGCGTAGCTAATCCAAATTTCTTCATGAACATCCCCCTTGTGAACGCTTTCAAATTAAAATAATTAATACTTAACTAAGTCTAAAAGTAAAACTACAAAACAATACAGAAACCTACAGAATGATTCGAAAAAATTTTGAGGAACAAAAAAGCCCAACCAATTGGTTGGGCTTACTAGAATAATTCGTATATCATTCACGTATTTATAATAAACATACTGATTGTAAATGAAAAAAGCTCTTCCCCACTGAGTGGAAAAGAGCCTTGTAAAAATAAAATTAACGTTTTGAGAACTGAGGAGCTCTACGTGCACCTTTAAGACCGTATTTTTTACGCTCTTTCATACGTGCATCACGAGTTAATAATCCAGCGCGTTTTAAAGTTCCGCGGTATTCAGGATCAACTTGTAATAATGCTCTAGAGATACCGTGACGAATTGCACCAGCTTGACCAGTGTATCCACCGCCGTTAACGTTTACTAGAATATCATAGCTACCTAAAGTTTCAGTTGCAACAAGTGGTTGTTTAACAACTTCTCTTAATGCAGCGAATGGGATGTAATCTTCAAAATCACGACCGTTAATGATAACGCGTCCTTCGCCAGGAACTAAACGTACACGAGCTACTGAGCTTTTACGACGTCCTGTGCCATAGTATTGTACTTGTGCCATGTGAATGCCCTCCTTTTATTATTATCCGCGAAGTTCGTAAACTTCTGGTTTTTGTGCTTGGTGTGGATGCTCGTTACCAGCATACACGTGTAATTTTTTAACTTGAGCACGTCCAAGACGTCCTTTTGGAAGCATACCTTTAACAGCTAATTCAAGCATTTTAACTGGGTAGTTAGTACGCATTTCTAAAGCAGTACGCTCTTTTAAACCACCAGCATACATTGTGTGACGGTAGTAAATTTTGTTGTTTAATTTATTTCCTGTTAATTCAACTTTCTCAGCATTGATGATGATTACGTTATCACCTGAGTCAATGTGTGGTGTGAAAGTTGGTTTGTGTTTTCCACGAAGTAAAGCAGCTACTTCAGTTGCAAGACGACCTAAAGTTTTACCTTCAGCGTCAACAACGAACCACTTACGTTCAACTTCGCTAGCTTTTGCCATATAAGTTGTGCGCATTCTATTTTCCTCCTAATACAATATACATAAAGTAAAATTGTTTTTATTGTTTATCTTAACACGACTGGTTCCGGGGCTAATCGTGGTTCTTAAAACAATACCGTATTTAATATTAAACAATCTACCTTCTAATGTCAAGCAAATGTTACACCAGGATTAGTTGTTATAATCTACTTTCCATAAAAATAATCCCTGAGGCGGTGAAGTCTTGCCAGCAAAGCTTCGATCACGCGCTTCTAAAGCGATTTTCACACTCAGTACATCGCGTTTTCCTTGCCCCACTTCGAGTAATGTTCCAACAATTATCCTTACCATATTATAAAGAAAACCATTTCCGACAAGCTTAATAACGATTCCTTGTTCTTCTTTCGTAATCGTTCCTTCATAAATTGTCCGAACTTTATCTTGTATATCAGTATTTGAAGCACAGAATGAACTGAAGTCATGGGTTCCAATTAAGTATTGAAGTGCTTCCTGCATCTTTCCAAAATCTAGCTCGTATGGAAAAAAATAATGTTGGTTTCTCGAAAAAATATTTTCTTCCGTTTCATTCCAAATTACATATCTGTATTCTTTTTGAACAACATCAAAGCGTGAATGAAACGTCGGATCTACGATCGTAACTGACTTAATATATATATCCTTTGGTAATTGTGCATTTAATGCCTTTTTCCATTGGTCTGGTTCTAGATTATATTCACTATCAAAATGAATAACTTGTCCAACTGCATGTACTCCTGTGTCTGTACGACCAGAAGCGTGGATACGTATTGGCATTCCCTTATGCATCCTAGTCAGTACTTTTTCAATATCTGTTTGAACAGTACGTTGATTAGGTTGAACTTGATACCCATTAAAAAGTGTACCTTCATATGCGATTATACATTTTATACGATTCATTTCACTTCTCCATTACTTACGTAAAAACAGTAATAATAAAAATAGAATGACTAAAATAACAAGACATAAAGTATCACTCATTTTCCACTTCATGATTCGAAACTTAGTTCTTCCTTCTCCACCTTGATATCCTCTGGCCTCCATCGCAATAGCTAAGTCCTCAGCCCTCTTAAAAGAATGAATGAATAATGGTACTAGTAATGAAACTAATGCCTTTAGACGCTCTTTTATAGGCCCTGAAGAAAAATCTACTCCTCTTGACGACTGAGCCTTCATAATCTTTTCAGTTTCCTCCATCAAAGTCGGAATAAAACGTAACGAAATTGACATCATTAAAGCCATTTCGTGAACAGGCAAACCAAATCGCTTAAAAGGATGGAATAATGATTCTAAACCATCAGTTATTTCGATTGGGTTCGTTGTTAAAGTTAGTATTGTTGTAATTGAAACTAGAAGGAAAAATCGGACTGATATAAAAATCCCTTGAATGATTCCTTCTTTATGAATTTCTAACCAACCATATTCATATAGTAGTGGCCCTTCTTTATTTGTAAAAACATGAAGAATAAACGTAAATAAAACTAACCACCAAATTGTTTTGAGACCTCTTATATAGTAGCTTATAGGTACTTTTGACAATAGAACTGAGGTCATCACAAATACGAATAAGATAGAATACGTTATTAAATTATTTGCAAAGAAGACAATAAAAATAAAAAGGAACATCGTCAGAAGCTTAGCTCTTGCATCTAAACGATGAATCAGCGAATCAATTGGTATATATTTACCGATAATTAAACCATTCATGTAGTTTCCCCATTGTAAAGATTTGCTATATAATCTGCAAGTTGCTCTAATGTTAAACTTGTAGCTTGTTTCTCGATACCTAACCTACGATTTAATTCTTGATGGAATTTTAATGATAAAGGGATTTGTAATCCGATTGCTTCTAATTCCTTCTCATATGAGAATACCTCTAACGGGCTTCCTTTTAAGTATGTAGTGCCCTTTTGAAGCACGTGAATCATATCAGCGTATCTTGCAGCATCTTCCATGCTATGTGTCACTAAGATGATTGTAAGGCCATTTTCTTTATGTAATTGATAAAACATATCCATAAGCGCTTTTTGACCACTAGGATCAAGTCCAGCAGTTGGCTCATCTAATACAAGTACATCCGGCTCCATCGCTAATACGCCAGCAATGGCAATTCTCCTCATCTGTCCACCACTTAACTCAAAAGGTGACTTCAATAAGTAATCTTCGTTTAATCCTACTTTTTCGATTAAGATTCTCGCTCTTTTTTTTGCTTCTTCTTCTGAAACACCAAAATTCATAGGTCCAAAACAAATATCTTTTTCTACTGTTTCTTCAAATAATTGTTGTTCTGGAAACTGAAAAACTAATCCCACTTTTTTACGTAGTGATTTTAATTTCTTATTTTTTTTATCTGAATTGAGGGTAATATCATCTATTCTAGCTATCCCCTCAGTAGGTTGTAAGAGGCCATTTAAATGTTGTAGAAAAGTTGATTTACCTGAGCCTGTGTGACCTATTACAGCGTAGTAAGAACCATCAGGAATGGAAACATCTATTTCATGTAATGCACGATACGAAAAAGGCGTATTAGGCTGATAGGTATATCCTACTTTTTCAAAAGTAATTTGCATAATTCGCTCACCAAACTTTCTTGCGCTAAATGGTCTTGCTTAATAGGTAAACCCTTGTCTACTAGTAGCTTAGAAAGGTTATTTGTAAAAGGAGATGCTAATCCAAGTGATTCTAGTGAATATTCGGTTGTTAAGAGTTCCTCGGGCGTCACACTTTGAACTAGATGACCATCATGCATAATTAATATACGATCAGCGTGTACTGCTTCTTCGATATCATGTGTAATCGATATAACAGTCATATTAATGTCCTTATGTAGGTTACGGATTGTTTCAATCACTTCTTTGCGTCCAAATGGATCTAACATAGAAGTTGCCTCATCCAAAATTAATATACTCGGTTGTATAGCAAGAGCACCTGCAATAGCAACTCTTTGTTTTTGGCCACCAGAGAGAGAATGTGGCTCATGTAGTTTAAATTCCATCATATTAACGATGTTTAACACTTCTTGAACTCTGCGATCCATTTCGGCCTTTTCAATGCCATGGTTTTCTAATCCAAAAGCTATATCATCTAATACAGTTGTTCCAACAAACTGATTATCAGGATTTTGAAACACCATTGCTATTCTTTTTCGTACGTCCCATATCGTTTCCTCAGCTAAAATAATTTCATCATCTATTGTAATAGTACCTTCTTCAGGAAGAATAAGACCATTTAATAATTTAGCTAAAGTTGACTTACCTGATCCATTTCTCCCTACAATCGCGATCCATTCATTTTCTTTTATTTCAAAAGATACTGAGTGAACTGCATTTGTTTGGGCATTTGGATATTTAAAGGATATATTATCTACTTTAATACTATCTTTTCTCATGATTTCACCTATAATTCTTGTTTGTTTATAGATATATAATAGTCTAAAAGTAAATATAAAAAAAGGGCAACGACATGTTTGCAATAAACGTCGAGCCCTTTAGTAACGAATATTAAACTAATTCGATAACAACCATTGGTGCTGCGTCTCCACGACGAGGACCGATTTTAGCGATACGAGTGTATCCACCTTGGCGCTCAGTGTAACGAGGAGCAACGTCAGCGAATAATTTTTGTAATGCGTCTTGACCAGTCTCAGCGTTAGCAACTTCATTACGGATGTAAGCAGCAGCTAGACGACGAGCGTGTAAGTCTCCACGTTTACCTAAAGTAATCATTTTTTCAACAACAGAACGTAATTCTTTCGCACGAGTTTCAGTTGTTTGAATACGTTCGTTGATGATTAAGTCAGTAGCTAAGTCACGTAACATAGCTTTACGTTGTGAACTGGTACGTCCTAATTTTCTGTATCCCATTTCTAGTTCCCTCCTTTGTAGGTAGTATCAAAATTGGGTCATATAGACTAGATGAAGAGAACGCCTCTCCCTTTATCAAAGCAACAGTCAGTCTTCTTTACGTAGGCCTAAACCTAATTCTTCTAACTTGTGTTTCACTTCTTCTAAAGACTTACGACCTAAGTTACGTACTTTCATCATGTCTTCTTCTGTCTTATTAGCAAGCTCTTGTACTGTATTAATACCAGCTCGCTTTAAGCAGTTATATGAACGAACAGAAAGATCAAGTTCTTCAATCGTCATTTCAAGTACTTTATCTTTTTGATCTTCTTCTTTTTCGACCATGATTTCTGCATTTTTAGCTTCGTCAGTTAAACCTACAAAAATGTTTAAGTGTTCAGTTAGAATTTTTGAACCAAGTGCGATTGCATCTTTAGGTCCAATACTTCCATCAGTCCAAACATCAAGTGTTAACTTATCGAAATTTGAAACCTGTCCCACACGTGTATTTTCTACTTGGTATGTGACACGAGACACTGGAGTGTAAATCGAGTCGATAGGAATAACACCTATTGCTTGATCCTCTCTCTTATTACCATCTGCAGGGATGTATCCACGACCACGTCTAGCAGTTAGACGGATACGAAGATGAGCATCTTTAGCAAGAGTCGCAATATGAAGATCTGGATTCAGAACTTCAACATCGCTATCATGCGTAATGTCAGCTGCAGTAATCGGTCCTTCACCGCGTACATCAATTTCTAATGTTTTGTCTTCCTCTGAATAAATCTTCAGAGCAAGTTTTTTCACATTAAGAATAATTGTTGTAACGTCTTCTACAACTCCTTCAACTGTAGAAAACTCATGTAACACACCATCAATTTGAATAGCGGTTACAGCGGCACCAGGAAGTGAGGATAAAAGGATACGACGTAAGGAGTTACCTAGCGTTGTACCATATCCACGCTCAAGTGGTTCAATAACGAATTTACCGTACTTGGAATCGTCACTGATCTCAACCGTTTCGATTTTCGGCTTTTCGATTTCAATCATTTTATAAACCCTCCTTCAAAACGTCGAAACCCTCGGTTAGACAATAATGCTAACCGAAAGTCCCCATTAGGCAGTTCCTAATTGTGCACAACAAGAGATGTCTGTTAATATTTGCCAAACATATATCATAATCCATTATAGACAATTTTTGAAAACTTATACAGACAAATTATACACGACGACGTTTTGGTGGACGGCATCCGTTATGTGGAACTGGAGTAACGTCTCTGATAGCAGTTACTTCAAGACCAGCAGCTTGAAGAGCACGGATAGCAGCCTCACGACCAGCGCCAGGACCTTTAACCGTTACGTCAAGAGTTTTTAAACCATGTTCCATAGATGCTTTCGCAGCTGTTTCAGCAGCCATTTGTGCAGCAAAAGGTGTAGATTTACGAGAACCTTTGAAACCTAATGATCCAGCACTTGACCATGAAATCGCGTTACCATGAACATCAGTAATTGTTACGATTGTGTTGTTGAAAGTTGAACGAATATGAGCTGTACCAGCTTCAATATTCTTTTTCACACGACGTTTACGTACGTTTGTTTTACGTGCCATGTTGAATACCCTCCTTTACTTAAATATTATTTCTTTTTGTTCGCTACTGTACGGCGTGGGCCTTTACGAGTACGAGCATTGTTTTTAGTGTTTTGACCACGAACAGGTAAGCTACGACGGTGGCGAATACCACGATATGAACCGATTTCGATTAAACGTTTGATGTTTAAAGAAACTTCACGACGAAGATCCCCTTCAACTTTTAACTTGTCAATTAATTCACGAATTTTACCTAATTCTTCTTCTGTTAAATCACGTACACGAGTGTCTTCTGAAATACCAGCTTCAGCTAAGATTTTTTCAGAAGTTGCACGACCGATTCCGAATACATAAGTTAAAGAAATAACCACGCGTTTGTCGCGAGGAATATCTACACCAGCAATACGAGCCATTCTAGTGCACCTCCTTCTTTATTAACCTTGTTTTTGTTTATGTTTTGGATTTTCACAAATTACCATTACTTTACCACGTCTGCGAATAACTTTACATTTCTCACAGATTGGTTTTACTGATGGTCTCACTTTCATGATTTAAACCTCCTTGTAGATTACGGAGTGCATAATTATTATTTAAAACGGTACGTAATACGACCACGAGTTAAATCATATGGAGATAGTTCAACAGTTACCTTGTCACCAGGAAGAATTCGAATGAAGTTCATACGAATTTTACCAGAAACGTGTGCTAGAACAACATGACCATTTTCTAATTCAACTTTGAACATCGCATTCGGAAGTGTTTCCGTAACGGTACCTTCAATTTCAATTACATCATCTTTCGCCATTAGGGCATTCTCCTTTCTTCAAATCAGTAGCTTGCTGTAGGCAAACATACGCTTAGGAATATTAAGCCAAAGTGCTCTGATATGTTGGAGATTAATTGGCCTACATAAGTAAGAAAATCTTTCTGTCAGTAGTATAGGTTTGACCCTATTACCAATTGAATTGTAGATCCTATATTATATCAATCGTTCCAATCAAAGCTAAATCGAAGCTTTTATTCATAGTGATTAGTTTTGACGAAACGACAAAACGTCATACACATGGAACGACGATCTCTCGTTCGTTTTTTTAAACTAACTCTTTTAAAAGATTATCAATGTCTACAAAAACTTTGCTAATCTCTTGGTCACCTTCAATTGTTTTTACATAACCAAGGTTATTGTAGAAATCAAGTAAAGGTTGAGTTTGTTTAATATTTACTTCAAGGCGGTTTGCAACTGTTTCTTCATTATCATCCGCACGTTGATAAAGTTCACCACCACATTTAGAGCAGATTCCTTCTTCAGCTGGAGGATTGAAAATTAAGTGATAAGTAGCTCCACACTCTTTGCAAATACGACGTCCTGTTAAACGATCAATTAAAAGTTGTTGGTCTACATGAATGTTTAACACGAAGTCTAATTTACGATTCATTAATTTCAGTGTCTCTTCTAGTGCTTCAGCCTGCGCAACTGTTCTAGGAAAGCCGTCCAATAAAAAACCGTTTTGGCAATCATCTTTAGCTAATCGTTCACGTACAATACCTATTGTTACTTCATCAGGAACAAGATGGCCTTGATCCATAAACGATTTTGCTTTAAGACCTAGTTCTGTACCATCTTTAATAGCAGCACGAAACATATCACCAGTAGAAATATGAGGAATGCCGTATTTTTCGACAATCTTCTCAGCTTGTGTGCCTTTGCCTGCACCAGGAAGTCCCATTAATATTAAATTCATGGTTGATCCTCCTCTTAATTAGGTGAGCAAAAGGGAAATTTCTACTTCCCTAACGCTCGTTATTTTATAAAGCCTTTGTAGTTTCGTTTTACAAGCTGACTTTCTAATTGCTTCATTGTTTCAAGCGCAACGCCGACAACGATTAGTAAACTTGTTCCTCCAATTTGAGCTGAAGGTGGTAAGTTAGCAATTTTACCAAATGCAATTGGTAATAAAGCTATGAAAGCTAAGAAAATTGATCCTACAAACGTTAAGCGATATAAGACTTTGATTATATATTCTTGTGTGCTCTTACCTGGGCGAATGCCTGGGATGTAGCCACCTTGCTTTTGTAAGTTTTCAGCCATTTGCTCAGGGTTAGCCTGAACAAAAGTATAAAAGTATGAAAAAGCAATAATTAAAATTAGATAAAATGCCATACCCCATGGATTGTTATAAGTAAATACTTTTTCAATCCAATCAGTCACACTGTTATTTGGTAAGAACGATGCGATTGTTGATGGAGTTATTAAAAATGAAACAGCGAAGATTACCGGAATAACCCCAGCACCATTTACTTTTAATGGCAAGTGAGTAGATTGTCCTCCAACATAGCTATTATTTCCATTATTACGTTTAGCATATTGGATCGGAATTTTACGAGTTGCTTGTTGGATGTAAATAACAGCAACAATAACTAGTAATAATACCAACACAACTAAGCCAACCTTAACAATGTTTAAGAATAGCTCATCTCCAGCACCTTTAAATTGTTGCTGATAGATTTGTGAAATTGTAGTTGGAATAGCAGCTACTATACCACCAAAGATGATAATTGATATACCGTTCCCAACACCTTTAGCAGTAATTTGCTCACCTAACCACAATAAGAAAGCTGTACCAGCTGTTAGTACAGTTGCTATATATAGGTAGGTAGACCAACCAGCATTTTCAATTAACATTCCGCCTGTAACATTGTTCATACTGATCGATAACCCAATAGCTTCAATAAATCCTAAAATAATTGTGATATATCTAGTCAGTTGAGTCAATTTACGTCGACCAATCTCACCCTGCTTCGACCATTCAGTTAACTTTGGAACAACGTCCATTTGAAGTAACTGAATAATGATCGATGCTGTAATGTAAGGCATTATACCCATTGCAAAAATCGAGAACTGTTTAAGAGCTCCTCCACCGAATGTATTTAGTACACCAAAGACGCTCAGCGAGCTATCTTGGGAAGCAAGCACATCAGCGTTGACGTTTGGAACAGGTATAAACGTCCCAATACGAAATACAATTAACATTAATAACGTGAAGAGAATCTTTCTTCTAATATCTGCAACGCGCATAAAGTTGGAGATTGTCCGGAACATTAGATCACCTCAGTTTTTCCACCAGCTGCTTCGATTGCCTCTACTGCAGTAGATGAGAACTTATGAGCTTTTACAGTAAGTTTAACTTCTAACTTACCTTTACCTAAAATTTTAATACCAGCTAATTCTTTACGAACGATACCAGTTTCAATCAGTAACTCAGGAGTTACTTCAGTTCCGTTTTCGAAGCGGTTTAACGTTTCAACATTAACGATTGCGTATTCTTTACGGTTGATGTTAGTGAAACCACGTTTTGGTAAACGACGGAATAAAGGAGTTTGACCACCTTCAAATCCAAGACGAACACCGCCACCTGAACGAGCGTTTTGTCCTTTGTGACCTTTACCAGCAGTTTTACCAGTACCAGAACCAATACCACGACCGATACGTTTCGATACTTTACGAGAACCTTCTGTAGGTTTTAATTCATGAAGTTTCATTAGGGCACCTCCTTACTTATTCATGTTTCATTAAATTTCTTTTACAGATACAAGGTGAGAAACTTTGTTAATCATCCCACGCATTGCAGCGTTATCTTCTTTAACAACTGTTTGGTTAGTTTTTGTAATACCTAACGCACGAACTGTTGCGATTTGATCTTGTTTACGACCAATAACACTACGAGTAAGGGTAATTTCTAACTTTTTAGCCATCGTTATCCCTCCTTATTAACCTAGTAATTCTTCTACAGATTTACCACGTAATTTTGCAACCTCATCCGCACGTTTTAAGTTGCTTAATCCTTCGATTGTAGCACGAACAATATTAACTGGCGTGTTAGAACCAAGAGATTTAGATAAGATATCGTGAACTCCTGCAAGTTCTAATACCGCACGAACTGGACCTCCAGCGATAAATCCAGTACCTTCAGAAGCAGGTTTTAGGAATACTTCACCAGCTCCAAAACGACCTGTAATTTCGTGAGGAATTGTAGTTCCAACGATTGGTACATTAATTAGATTTTTCTTAGCATCTTCAACAGCTTTACGGATAGCATCAGGTACTTCTTGAGCTTTACCAGTACCAAAACCTACATGACCGTTTTTGTCACCAACAACTACTAATGCTGCAAAGCGGAAACGACGACCACCTTTTACAACTTTAGCAACACGGTTGATCGTAACTAAGCGTTCTTCAAGCTCTAATTTATTAGGATCAATGCGACGCATGTATGTCCCTCCTTCTTTTATTAAAATTGTAAACCAGCTTCACGAGCAGCTTCAGCTAAAGCTTTTACGCGACCATGATATAAGTAACCACCGCGGTCGAATACAACTTCAGTAACACCTTTGTCAGTAGCGCGTTTTGCAACTAAACCACCAACTAATTTTGCTGCTTCGATATTACCAGTACCATTAAAAGTTAATTCTTTATCTAAAGTTGATGCACTTGCTAATGTTACACCATTAACATCATCAATGATTTGAGCATAGATATGGTTGTTTGAACGGTAAACGTTTAAACGTGGACGTTCTTGAGTACCAGATAATTTAGTACGAACACGAGCATGTCTCTTTTTACGTACTGCATTTTTATCAGCCTTAAAGATCATCTTGGTCACTCCTTTCTCTTATCTAGTTAGATTACTTCGCAGTTTTACCTTCTTTACGACGAACAGTTTCACCTTCGTAACGAATACCTTTACCTTTATAAGGCTCTGGTGGACGTACTTGACGGATGTAAGCAGCAAGAGCGCCTACACGTTCTTTGTCGATACCTTTGATACTGATTTTAGTATTTGAAGGTACTTCGATTTCAACACCATTTTCAGGAGTGATCTCAACTGGGTGAGAATAACCAACGCTAAGAACAAGTTTGTCACCTGTTTTTGTAGCACGGTAACCTACCCCGATTAGTTCTAGGTTACGAGTATAACCATTAGTTACACCTTCAACCATGTTTCCTAAAAGGGCACGAGTTGTACCATGAAGAGCACGGTGCTCTTTGTTGTCAGTTGGACGTGCAACTGTTAATACGTTCTCGTTTAATTCGATTTGCATATCTGGACTAAAAGTACGAGTTAACTCACCTTTAGGTCCTTTTACTGTAATAGTATTGTTGTTATTAGTAAGAGTAACTCCAGCTGGAATTACAAGTTCTTTTTTACCAACACGAGACATTCACTACACCTCCATTCGCTCTGTGTTTTATTACCAAACGTATGCTAAGATTTCGCCACCAGTTTTAGCTTGGCGAGCTTCTTTATCTGTCATTACACCTTTAGAAGTTGAAAGAATCGCAACACCTAAACCGTTAAGTACGCGAGGTACTTCATCAGCTTTAGCGTAAACACGTAAGCCAGGTTTAGAGATTCTTTTTAATCCAGTGATAACACGTTCGTTGTTCACACCATATTTTAAGAAAATACGGATGATACCTTGTTTATCGTCTTCAATGTACTCAACGTCACGGATGAAACCTTCACGTTTTAGAATTTCAGCAACTTCTTTCTTTAGGTTAGAACCTGGGAATTCTAATTTCTCGTGACGTACCATGTTCGCATTACGAATGCGAGTAAGCATATCTGCAATAGGATCTGTCATGACCATGTTCAGATAACCTCCTTCCTAATATCTATAAAATTACCAACTAGCTTTTTTAACGCCAGGGATTTGTCCTTTGTAAGCAAGTTCACGGAAACAAATACGGCAAAGTTTAAATTTACGTAAAACTGAGTGTGGACGTCCGCATCGTTCGCAACGTGTATACTCTTGTACTTTAAATTTCTGTTCGCGTTTTTGTTTCGCAATCATTGATTTTTTAGCCACGTTTTCGCCTCCTCTTCTTTAGCGCTGGCTTTCATTATTTTTGAAAAGGCATTCCGAATAATGTTAGCATTTCACGAGCTTCTTCATCAGTATTTGCAGTAGTAACAATAACGATGTCCATACCACGTACTTTGTTTACTTTATCATAATCGATCTCTGGGAAGATTAATTGTTCTTTAACACCTAAAGTGTAGTTTCCACGGCCATCGAATGCTTTTTTAGAGATTCCACGGAAGTCACGTACACGTGGTAATGTTACAGCAACTAATTTCTCAAAGAATTCGTACATACGCTCTCCACGTAATGTAACTTTAGCACCGATAGGCATACCTTCACGAAGACGGAATTGTGCGATTGATTTTTTAGCTCTTGTTACAACAGGTTTTTGACCAGCGATAAGAGTTAATTCCTCAACAGCAGTATCTAATGCTTTTGAATTTGAAACAGCCTCACCAACACCCATGTTGATGACGATCTTTTCAATTTTAGGCACTTCCATAATTGATTTATAGTTAAACTTGCTCATTAGAGCAGGAGTAATTTCTTTTTGATATTTCTCAACTAGGCGGTTCATTCAGTTGACCTCCTTTCATAAATGGATATTATTTATCAAGTAATTCGCCTGATTTTTTAGCAATACGTACTTTTTTACCATCCACTAATTGGTAACCTACGCGAGTAGGTACTCCAGTTTTTGGATCTAATGCCATAACATTAGAAACATGGATTGGTGCTTCTTTCTCGATGATGCCACCTTGTGGGTTAGCTTGAGTAGGTTTTGAGTGTTTTTTAATGATGTTAACACCTTCAACTAGTACGCGGTTATTCTTTGGAAAAGCAGCAAGGATAACGCCTTGTTTTCCTTTGTCTTTACCAGAGATAACTTGAACTTTATCACCTTTTTTTACATGCATCTTCTTCGTGCACCTCCTTAATAAGGCTTTCTGAAGTATTTATTGTAGTACATTAATTATAGAACTTCTGGAGCTAATGATACGATTTTCATGAAGTTGCTATCACGTAATTCACGTGCAACTGGTCCGAAAATACGAGTACCACGTGGGCTCTTATCATCCTTGATGATAACAGCTGCGTTTTCGTCAAAACGGATGTAAGTACCATCTGGACGACGAACACCGCGTTTCGTACGAACGATAACGGCTTTAACTACATCACCTTTTTTAACAACGCCACCTGGTGTTGCTTGTTTTACTGTACATACGATGATATCACCGATGTTAGCAGTTTTACGGCCTGAACCACCTAATACTTTAATAGTAAGTAATTCGCGTGCGCCTGAATTGTCAGCAACTTTTAAACGAGTTTCTTGTTGGATCATGTCAAATTGACCTCCTTTCGGATTAAGAATAATATCCGATCATCTATTAGATAATAACAGCTTCTTCTACGATTTCAACTAAACGGAAACGTTTTGTAGCTGATAATGGACGAGTCTCCATGATTTTTACGATATCGCCAACTTTTGCTTGGTTTAGCTCATCGTGCGCTTTATATTTCTTAGAATATTTAACGCGTTTTCCGTATAGTTTGTGTGTTTTGTAAGTTTCAACTACAACAGTAATTGTCTTATCCATTTTATCAGAAACTACACGTCCTGTGTAAACTTTACGTTGGTTACGTTCGCTCACTGTGCAAACCTCCCCTCATGATTAGTTGTTAGAGTTAATTTCTCTTTCACGTACTACAGTTTTCATACGAGCAATAGCTTTACGAACCTCACGGATACGCGCAGTGTTCTCTAATTGTCCTGTAGCTAATTGGAAACGAAGGTTGAATAACTCTTCTTTAAGAGATTTCACTTTTAATTCAATTTCAGCAGTGGTAAGATCGCGAATCTCATTACTTTTCATTAGAATCACCACCATTGTCTTCGCGTTTTACAAACTTACATTTAACTGGTAATTTGTGAGCTGCTAAGCGTAGTGCTTCACGAGCTACTTCTTCAGATACACCAGCGATTTCGAACATGATTTTGCCAGGTTTAACAACTGCAACCCAACCTTCTGGAGCACCTTTACCGCTACCCATACGTACCTCAAGAGGTTTAGCTGTGTAAGGCTTAGAAGGGAAGATCTTAATCCATACTTTACCGCCACGTTTCATGTAACGAGTCATTGCACGACGCGCTGCTTCGATTTGACGGTTAGTAATCCAAGATGCTTCAGTTGATTGTAAACCAAATTCACCGAATGCTACTTCTGTGCCACCTTTAGCACGTCCGCGCATTTTTCCACGGTGCTCTCTACGATATTTAACACGTTTAGGCATTAACATAATTAATTTCCTCCTTCCTCAGAAGCTTTCTTTTTAGTAGGAAGAACTTCACCTTTGTAAATCCATACTTTTACGCCAAGTTTACCGTATGTTGTATCTGCTTCTGCAGTTGCATAGTCGATGTCTGCACGTAATGTATGAAGTGGCACTGTACCTTCGCTATATGATTCAGAACGAGCGATATCTGCTCCGCCAAGACGACCAGAAACTTGTGTTTTGATACCTAATGCACCAGCACGCATTGCACGTTGTAATACTTGCTTTTGAGCACGACGGAATGAAACACGGTTTTCTAATTGACGAGCGATGTTTTCAGCTACTAATTTAGCATCAAGATCAGCTCTTTTGATTTCGATAATGTTGATATGAACACGTTTGCCAGTTAAGTTGTTTAAAGCTTTACGAAGAGCTTCAACTTCTGAACCACCTTTACCGATTACCATACCAGGTTTTGCAGTGTGAACAGTAATGTTTACACGGTTTGCTGCTCTTTCGATTTCTACTTTAGAAACAGCAGAATCTTTTAAACGAGCACTAATATATTCACGAATTTTGATATCTTCATGTAAAAGGTCTGCGTAATCTTTCTCTGCGTACCATTTAGATTCCCAATCTTTGATAATACCGACACGAAGTCCGACTGGATTTACCTTTTGACCCATCGATTATCCCTCCTTCTTCTCTGATACCACGATTGTAATGTGGCTTGTGCGTTTGTTGATTGCGCTAGCACGTCCTTGTGCACGTGGGCGGAATCTTTTTAATGTTGCACCTTCATCAACGAATACTTTTTCGATGTATAAGTTGTTAACATCCATATCATAGTTATGTTCTGCATTTGCAATAGCAGATTTTAATAATTTTTCTACAACAGGAGAAGCAGTTTTTGGTGTGTGTCGAAGGATTGCGATCGCTTCGCCAACTTGTTTACCTCGGATTAAATCGACTACAAGACGAACTTTACGAGGAGCGATACGAACTGTTCTCAGTACAGCTTTTGCTTGCATTGGAGTGCCTCCTCTCATTATCTTCTAGTTTTCTTGTCATCCGCATCGTGACCTTTATAAGTACGAGTTGGAGCAAATTCGCCAAGTTTGTGACCTACCATATCTTCTGTTACATAAACAGGTACGTGTTTACGACCATCGTACACTGCAATAGTATGTCCGATAAATTGTGGGAAAATAGTAGAACGACGTGACCAAGTTTTTACAACTTGTTTTGATTCAGTTTCGTTTAATTTTTCCACTTTAGTTAATAAGTGATCATCAATAAATGGACCTTTTTTCAGGCTGCGTCCCATTGTGGTACCTCCCTTCGTGATTGACCTACGGTTCTAGTGAACCGTAGCACAACCGCGTTATTTTTTACGACGACGTACGATAAACTTGTCTGACGCTTTGTTTTTCTTACGAGTTTTGTAACCAAGAGTTGGTTTACCCCATGGAGACATTGGTGATTTACGTCCGATTGGAGAGCGTCCTTCACCACCACCGTGTGGGTGATCAACTGGGTTCATTACAGATCCACGTACAGTTGGGCGTTTACCCATCCAACGAGAACGACCTGCTTTACCGATGTTAATAAGTTCGTGGTGCTCATTACCTACTTGACCTACAGTCGCGCGGCATGTAGCTAATACCATACGTACTTCACCAGAATTTAAACGTACTAATACGTAACGATCTTCTTTACCTAATACTTGAGCTGAAGTACCAGCTGAACGTACTAATTGTCCTCCACGACCTGGTTTTAACTCGATGTTGTGGATTGTAGTACCTACTGGAATGTTAACAAGTGGTAAAGCGTTACCGATTTTAATATCTGCTTCTGGACCAGAAACGATTTCCATACCTACTACTAAGTTTTTAGGAGCAAGAATGTAGCGTTTTTCTCCATCAGCGTAGTTAATTAACGCAATGTTTGCAGAACGGTTTGGATCGTACTCGATTGTAGCAACGCGTCCTGGTATACCATCTTTATCTCTTTTGAAATCGATGATACGGTATTGACGTTTGTGTCCACCACCTTGGTGACGAACAGTAATTTTACCTTGGTTATTACGGCCAGCTTTTTTGCTAAGTGGTGCTAATAATGATTTTTCTGGTTTGTCAGTAGTGATCTCAGCAAAGTCATTAGTAGTCATTCCACGGCGACCGTTAGTGGTTGGTTTATACTTTTTGATTCCCATCGTTAGTTCCCTCCTTTTCTAGTAGTTAGTATTAAACGCCTTCGAATAATTGAATATCTTGGCTATCAGCAGTTAATTTAACGATTGCTTTTCTACGACGGTTAGTGTAACCAGCATGTTTACCCATACGTTTAAACTTACCTTTGTAATTCATCACGTTAACTTTTTCTACTTTAACACCGAAGATTGCTTCAACAGCATCTTTAACTTCAGTCTTATTAGCTCTTACATCAACTTCGAAAGTATATTTTTTCTCAGAAATAGCATCCATAGAAGCTTCAGTGATAACTGGGCGTTTGATAATATCACGAGGATCCTTCATTACGCAAGCACCTCCTCTACTTTTTCCACCGCAGCTTTAGTCATGATTAAAGTATCATGATGTAAAACGTCGATTACATTAACTTCATTTGCTGCAATTACTGAAATTCCAGGAATGTTACGAGCAGATAAAGCTACGTTTTCATTTAAGTCAGCTGTTACGATTAAGACTTTCTTTTGAACTGATAAGCCTTGTAATACAGCAACCATATCTTTTGTTTTTGGTGCGTTTAACGCTAAATCTTCAAGCACTAACATGCTTTGCTCTAATACTTTCGTAGATAAAGCAGATTTAATCGCTAAGCGACGTACCTTTTTAGGTAATTTATATGAGTATGATCTTGGAGTTGGACCGAATACGATACCACCACCACGCCATTGTGGAGAACGGATTGAACCTTGACGAGCACGGCCAGTTCCTTTTTGTCTCCATGGTTTACGACCACCACCACGCACTTCAGAGCGTGTTTTTACTTTGTGAGTACCTTGACGTAAAGACGCACGTTGCATCATTACAGCATCAAATAAAACGTGTTCGTTTGGAGCGATTCCGAATACAGCATCAGCTAATTCGATTTCTCCTACTTGAGCACCAGTTTGGTTAAACATAGTAACTTTAGGCATTTGGTTTCCTCCTTTCTTCTAATTAATTAGTTAGATTTAACCGCAGAACGGATTGTTACGTAAGATTTTTTAGCACCTGGTACATTACCTTTTACTAATAGTAAGTTACGCTCAGCGTCAACTTTAACAATTTGTAAGTTTTGTACAGTTACTTTTTCTCCACCCATACGTCCTGGTAATGCTTTGTTTTTAAATACGCGGTTTGGAGCTACAGGTCCCATTGAACCTGGACGACGGTGGTAACGAGAACCGTGAGACATAGGTCCACGAGATTGTCCGTGGCGCTTGATGCTACCTTGGAATCCTTTACCTTTTGAAGTTCCAGTCACATCAACGATGTCACCATTTGCAAAAATATCAACTTTGACTTCTTGACCTACTTCATAAGCTGTCATATCAGCATTACGAATTTCACGAACGAAGCGCTTAGGTGCAGTGTTTGCTTTAGCAGCGTGTCCTTGTTCTGGTTTGTTAGCTAATTTCTCACGTTTGTCAGCGAATCCGATTTGGATTGCTTCGTATCCGTCAGTTTCAGCAGTTTTCTTTTGTAAAACTACGTTTGGAGTAGCTTCGATAACAGTAACTGGAATTAACTCGCCGTTTTCAGCAAATACTTGTGTCATACCGATCTTTTTCCCTAAGATTCCTTTAGTCATAAGTCACACCTCCTGAATTTATATATATCGTTATTAAAGTTTGATTTCAATATCAACGCCAGACGGTAAGTCTAGTCTCATTAGTGAATCAACAGTTTGTGGTGTTGGGTTCACGATATCGATTAAACGTTTGTGTGTGCGCATTTCGAATTGCTCACGAGAATCTTTGTATTTATGAACCGCACGAAGAATCGTGTAAATTGATTTCTCAGTTGGTAATGGGATCGGACCAGATACAGAAGCACCTGAACGTTTCGCAGTCTCAACGATTTTCTCTGCAGATTGATCTAAAATACGGTGGTCGTAAGCTTTTAAACGAATACGAATTTTTTCTTTTGCCATAATTTTCCCTCCTTTTTCGCCTATTTAAATAATAGACATACTCCATGGAAATTTCCTTACACTCGCCATGGCAAAGCGGCCGGGTGTATCAGCAACCTTCCATTTCTACGCAGTCAAAGACCAACATCATCTATTATACATAAAAAATAATGCTATTGCAAGCATTAGTTATATGTTTATTGTAAATAATATTTTGTCGTCTTTTGTACTTTGTTATTATATTATCTCTACCAATGAAAAGCAAGCTTGAAAGATATTATATAGGTTAAAATTCATTTCCAATTTAAAGAAAAAAAGCTTAGAAGAAAATCTTCTAAGCTTTTAAATGTTTAATTATTCAACGATTGTAGCAACTACGCCAGCGCCTACAGTACGTCCACCCTCACGGATAGAGAACTTAGTTCCTTCTTCAACAGCGATTGCGTTGATTAACTCAACAGTCATTTCGATGTTGTCGCCAGGCATAACCATTTCAGTACCTTCTGGTAATTGGATGATTCCAGTTACGTCAGTTGTACGGAAGTAGAATTGTGGACGGTAGTTAGCGAAGAATGGAGTATGACGTCCACCTTCTTCTTTAGATAAAACGTAAACTTCAGCTTTGAACTTAGTGTGTTGTTTAACTGAACCTGGTTTAGCTAAAACTTGACCACGTTGGATATCGTCACGAGCAACCCCACGAAGAAGTGCACCGATGTTGTCTCCAGCTTCTGCTTGATCAAGAAGTTTACGGAACATTTCAACACCTGTTACAGTAGTTGATTTTGGCTCTTCAACAAGACCGATGATCTCGATTACGTCACCAACTTTAACGATACCACGCTCAACACGACCAGTAGCAACTGTTCCACGACCAGTGATTGAGAATACATCCTCAACTGGCATTAAGAAAGGCTTGTCAGTTTCACGAGCTGGTGTTGGGATATAAGAATCAACTTCAGCCATTAATTCATGGATTTTAGCTTCCCAAGCTTCGTCACCTTCTAAAGCTTTAAGAGCTGAACCTTTGATTACTGGAATGTCATCGCCAGGGAATTCATATTCTGATAATAGATCACGAATTTCCATTTCAACTAATTCAAGTAACTCTTCATCGTCAACCATGTCACATTTGTTCATGAATACTACGATGTAAGGTACACCTACTTGACGAGATAAAAGAATGTGCTCACGAGTTTGAGGCATTGGACCATCAGCAGCAGATACTACTAAGATACCACCGTCCATTTGAGCAGCACCAGTGATCATGTTTTTAACATAGTCAGCGTGACCTGGGCAGTCAACGTGTGCATAGTGACGAGTTTCAGTTTCGTACTCAACGTGTGCAGTAGAGATTGTGATACCACGTTCTCTTTCTTCTGGAGCACCATCGATTTGATCGTAAGCACGAGCTTCAGCTCCACCTACTTTAGCTAATACTGTAGTAATAGCAGCTGTTAATGTAGTTTTACCATGGTCAACGTGTCCGATTGTACCAATGTTAACGTGTGGTTTTACACGTTCGAATTTAGCTTTACCCATTGTAAAAATCCTCCTTATAATTAAGAAAATTTATTTTAGTTTTATTATTATGCCATAAAGGGGCAAGTCCCCTTTATGACTAACATACATAGTTATACATGATGAGAACTAAATAATCAATTACTCACCTTTATATTTTTTGATAATTTCTTCAGAGATTGATTTTGGTACATCTTCATAATGGTCAAATACCATTGAGAACGTTCCACGACCTTGAGTGTTAGAACGTAATGAAGTTGCATAACCAAACATCTCAGCAAGAGGTACCATTGCACGTACTACTTGAGCGTTACCGCGAGCTTCCATACCTTCAACGCGTCCACGACGAGAAGTAACGTCACCCATGATATCTCCTAAGTATTCTTCAGGTATAACAACTTCTACTTTCATGATTGGTTCAAGTAGAACTGGGTTACATTTCTTAACAGCGTTTTTAAGTGCTAATGAAGCAGCAACTTTAAACGCCATCTCATTCGAGTCAACATCATGGTAAGAACCATCAAATAGACGAGCTTTAATGTCGATTAGTGGGAATCCAGCTAATACACCATTTTTAAGAGAATCTTCAAGACCTGCAGCTACAGCTGGGATGTATTCACGAGGAACAACACCACCAACGATACCGTTTTCAAACTCGAAGCCTTTTCCTTCTTCGTTTGGTGAGAATTCAATCCAAACGTGACCGAATTGTCCACGTCCACCTGATTGACGAACGAATTTACCTTCTACTTGTGCAGAAGAACGGAAAGTTTCACGGTATGCTACTTGAGGAGCACCAACGTTAGCTTCTACTTTGAATTCACGACGCATACGGTCAACGATGATATCAAGGTGAAGTTCACCCATACCACCGATGATTACTTGACCAGTTTCTTGGTCAGTATGTGCACGGAAAGTAGGATCTTCTTCAGTTAATTTAACTAATGCTTGACCCATTTTATCTTGGTCAGCTTTAGATTTTGGTTCGATTGCAATGTGGATAACTGGCTCTGGGAATTCCATAGACTCAAGAATTACTAAATTCTTTTCATCACATAGAGTATCTCCAGTTGTAGTATCTTTAAGACCTACAGCAGCAGCGATGTCACCAGCATATACTTTCGAAATCTCTTGACGAGAGTTAGCATGCATTTGTAGGATACGTCCTACACGCTCACGCTTACCTTTTGTAGAGTTTTGAACGTATGAACCAGATTCTAACGTACCTGCGTATACACGGAAGAACGTTAATTTACCAACATAAGGATCAGTCATGATTTTGAATGCAAGAGCAGCGAATGGCTCGTCGTCACTTGAAGGAACAACTTTCTCTTCATCAGAATCAGGTACAGTTCCCATGATTGCTGGTACATCTAATGGTGATGGTAAGTAGTCAATTACTGCATCAAGCATTAATTGAACACCTTTGTTTTTGAAAGCAGAACCACAAACTACTGGGTAGAATTGTACTGAACAAGTTGCTTTACGAATAGCAGCTTTTAATTCAGGAAGTGTGATTTCTTCACCTTCAAGGTATTTCATCATTAATTCTTCGTCAAGCTCAGCTACTGCTTCAACTAATCTTCCGCGGTATTCTTCAGCTTGCTCTTTGTACTCTTCAGGGATTTCAATTGTTTCAATGTCAGTACCTAAGTCATTGTTATACTTGATAGCTTTCATTTCAACAAGGTCGATAATACCCCAGAAGTTATCTTCAGCACCCATCGCTAATTGGATTGGGTGTGCGTTAGCTTGTAAACGATCGTGCAATGTTCCTACAGAGTATAAGAAATCCGCGCCGATTTTATCCATTTTGTTAACGAATACAACACGTGGAACTCCGTAAGTTGTTGCTTGACGCCATACTGTTTCAGTTTGAGGCTCAACACCAGATTGAGCATCAAGTACTGCAACTGCGCCATCAAGTACACGTAGAGAACGTTCAACTTCTACAGTGAAGTCTACGTGACCTGGAGTATCAATGATATTTACACGGTGGTTATTCCATTGAGCTGTTGTAGCAGCAGATGTGATAGTGATACCACGCTCTTGCTCTTGCTCCATCCAGTCCATTTGTGAAGCTCCTTCATGAGTTTCACCGATTTTGTGAATACGACCAGTGTAATAAAGGATACGCTCAGTAGTCGTTGTTTTACCAGCGTCGATATGAGCCATGATCCCGATATTACGAGTGTTATTTAAGGAGAACTCTCTTGTCATAAGGGTTCTTTCTCCCTTCCAATTTGTAAGTAGGATTTTTTATTGTATAAGAAAAAGTTATTCCTATACATATTTCATGTTATTAAGTTAAGCACTACAAGCAAAGAACTTTCATGTCATCCTAAGTTATGTAATCCGACGTTCACCTATTCAAACTAGTAGACTAGTTTAAAAATAGGTGAACGACTTAACCAACATTCATTATGTGCAGAAATAACTAAAATGCTTTTAATCTTACCAACGGTAGTGAGCAAACGCTTTGTTCGCTTCTGCCATTTTGTGTGTATCTTCACGTTTCTTAACTGCAGCACCTGCGTTGTTAGCTGCATCAAGAATTTCGTTAGCTAAACGCTCTTCCATCGTTTTTTCTCCACGAAGACGAGCATAGTTAACTAACCAACGAAGACCTAAAGTTGTACGACGCTCAGGACGTACCTCAACTGGTACTTGGTAGTTAGAACCACCAACACGACGAGCTCTAACTTCTAGAACTGGCATGATATTTTTAAGAGCTGCTTCGAATACTTCCATTGGTTCTTTACCAGAACGTTCTTGGATTAATTCAAAAGCTCCGTATAAGATAGCTTGAGATTTTCCTCTTTTTCCGTCAATCATCATTTTGTTGATTAAACGAGAAACTAATTTTGAATTATAAAGTGGATCTGGCAATACATCTCTTTTTGCAACAGGACCTTTACGTGGCATGTGATTTCCTCCTTTCGACTAGTTGTTATCTATTACTTCTTAGCTGCTTTTGGTCTCTTAGTTCCGTATTTAGAACGACCTTGCATACGCTTGTCAACACCTGCAGTATCTAACGCACCACGAACGATGTGATAACGTACCCCTGGTAAATCTTTTACACGTCTTCCACGAATAAGAACAACACTGTGCTCTTGTAAGTTGTGTCCGATACCTGGGATATAAGCAGTTACCTCGATTTGGTTAGTTAAACGTACACGAGCATATTTACGTAATGCTGAGTTCGGTTTCTTTGGAGTCATAGTACCAACACGAGTACAAACACCACGTTTTTGTGGAGCTGATAAATCAGTTGATTTTTTCTTTAATGAGTTGAAACCTTTGTTTAATGCTGGTGATTTTGATTTCCATACTTTAGAAGTACGTCCATTACGCACTAACTGGTTAATAGTAGGCATGAGTTTTTTCCTCCCTTCACATATTTATAAGACCACACATCCAGGTGGTTCATAATTAGTTGAAAACAAAGTTTTTGCAAGAAGGAAGGAATCTTCCTTCTCACAAAAACAGTTTTAACTGTATATTCCTAAATTAGCCCCGGGTCTAACCTGCTAAGATTAGCAGTGCTATTGTCTAGGAGCAACCTTGAATATCTTATCATTTTTCATCATTTGATGTCAACTCAAGAATGAAAATATTTTAAGTTTTATTTTTCAACTAAAACTTCTTCGTTCATTTCAACTGATTCGTTTACATCTTTTACAAGATCAACTTTACGGTATCTGTTCATACCTGTACCAGCTGGAACCAACTTACCTATAATAACATTCTCTTTTAATCCTAGCAACTCATCACGTTTTCCTTTGATCGCAGCGTCTGTTAACACACGCGTTGTTTCTTGGAATGACGCAGCTGATAAGAATGAGTCTGTTTCTAATGATGCTTTTGTAATACCTAATAATAATGGACGAGCAGTTGCTGGTTGTTTACCTGCAAATAAAGCTTCTTTATTCGCTTCAGTAAACTGATGTAATTCCAATAATGTACCAGGAAGTAACTCAGTTTCCCCTGCATCCATTACACGAACTTTCTTCAGCATTTGACGAACCATTACCTCTACGTGTTTATCGCCAATTTCTACCCCTTGCATACGGTATACTTTTTGAACTTCACGTAGTAAGTATTCTTGAACAGCATTTGTACCTTTTACTTTTAATAGCTCTTTCGGATCAATAGAACCTTCAGTCATTACTTGACCGCGTTCAATTCTTTCACCTTCTTGAACTTTTAATCTAGCGCCATATGGAACTGGATAGCTTCTAGATTCAACTGAACCTTCAACAATAATTTCTTGCTTGTCTTTTGCATCAGTTGAAATCGAGATAACACCATCAATTTCAGATATAACCGCTTGACCTTTAGGATTACGCGCTTCAAATAGCTCTTGAATACGAGGTAAACCTTGAGTAATATCGTCTCCTGCTACCCCACCTGTATGGAATGTACGCATTGTTAACTGAGTTCCTGGTTCACCGATTGATTGAGCAGCAATGATACCAACTGCTTCACCAACTTCAACTTCAGCACCTGTAGCTAAATTGCGACCATAACATTTTTTACATACTCCGTGGTTCGTATTACATGTAAACGCAGAACGGATATTAACTTCTTCAATACCAGCATCGATAATTTCACGAGCTAAGTCTTCTGTAATTAAATCGTTCTCTTGAGCAAGTAATACACCAGTTTCTGGGTGACGTAGAGTTGCACGTAAATGACGACCTACTAGGCGATCGTATAGACCTTCAATAATTTCGTTACCTTCTTTAATTGCTTTTACATGTAAACCACGATCAGTACCACAGTCATCTTGACGAACGATTACATCTTGTGCAACGTCTACTAGACGACGAGTTAGGTAACCTGAATCGGCTGTTTTAAGTGCAGTATCGGCAAGACCTTTACGAGCACCATGTGTTGAGATGAAGTATTCAAGTACCGTTAAACCTTCACGGAATGAAGATTTGATTGGTAACTCAATAATACGTCCAGCCGGGTTGGCCATTAGACCACGCATACCTGCAAGCTGAGTGAAGTTCGATGCGTTACCACGGGCACCAGAGTCACTCATCATAAAGATAGGGTTTCGTTTATTTAATGAAGCCATCAGTTTTCCTTGAATTACATCCTTCGCGTCACTCCAAATTGCGATTACACGATCGTAACGCTCATCTTCTGTGATTAATCCACGTCGGAATTGCTTCAATACTTTATCTACTTTTTCTTGTGCCTCAGCAATAATTTGTTGCTTCTCCGGTAATACGATGATGTCAGCAACACCTACTGTGATTCCAGCTTTAGTAGAATGTCTAAATCCAAGATCCTTCATGCGATCAAGCATTTTTGATGTTTCAGTAATTTTGAAACGTTTAAATACTTCAGCAATGATATTTCCAAGAATTTTCTTTTTGAAAGGAGCAATTTCTTCTCTACTTTCAATAATTTCTTTCACATTTGCACCTTTAGAAACAAAATACATCTGCGGAGTTTCTTTTTCAAGGTTACTCTGCGTTGGTTCATTAATATAAGGGAACGATGTAGGTAAGATTTCATTGAAGATCAGCTTACCAACAGTTGTGATTAATAATGAATTATTTTGTTCTTCAGTAAATGTTTCGTTATTTAACGTTCCAGCCGCAACAGCAACACGAGAATGTAAATGTACATAACCGTTTTGGTATGCGATTAACGCTTCATTGATATCTTTAAATACCATACCTTCACCGACAGCGCCTGCACGCTCAAGCGTTAAGTAATAGTTACCTAATACCATATCTTGAGATGGTGTAACTACTGGTTTACCATCTTTCGGATTCAGGATGTTTTGTGCTGCAAGCATTAGAATACGAGCTTCTGCTTGAGCTTCACTTGATAACGGTACGTGAACAGCCATTTGGTCACCGTCAAAATCGGCATTGTATGCAGTACATACAAGTGGATGTAGACGAATCGCACGGCCTTCTACTAGAGTAGGTTCGAACGCTTGGATACCAAGTCTGTGAAGAGTTGGGGCACGGTTTAGTAACACTGGGTGCTCACGAATAACCGATTCTAATACATCCCAAATTTCTGGGTGTAAACGCTCGATTTTACGTTTTGCACTCTTAATGTTATGTGCTAACCCACGCTCTACTAATTCTTTCATCACGAATGGCTTGAATAATTCAATTGCCATTTCTTTTGGTAGACCACATTGATACATCTGTAAGTTTGGTCCTACAACGATAACCGAACGGCCAGAGTAGTCAACACGTTTACCAAGTAAGTTTTGACGGAAACGTCCTTGCTTACCTTTAAGCATGTGAGAAAGTGATTTTAATGGACGGTTACCTGGTCCAGTAACTGGACGGCCACGACGACCATTGTCAATTAACGCATCAACTGCTTCTTGAAGCATACGTTTTTCGTTTTGAACGATGATACTTGGAGCACCAAGGTCTAATAAACGTTTTAAACGGTTGTTACGGTTAATTACACGACGATATAAATCATTTAAATCTGAAGTAGCAAAACGTCCACCATCCAATTGAACCATTGGACGTAATTCAGGTGGAATAACTGGAAGTACATCAAGGATCATCCAAGATGGTTCATTACCAGAGTTACGGAATGCTTCTAATACTTCTAATCGTTTAATTGCTCTTGTACGACGTTGTCCTTGAGCAGTTTTTAATTCTTCTTTTAAAGAATCAACATCTTTTTCAAGGTTAATGTCGCTTAAAAGCTTTTTAATTGCTTCAGCACCCATGGATGCTTGGAAAGTTTGACCATAGCGCTCACGATAAGCACGGAATTCTTTCTCAGAAAGCAATTGTTTCTTTTCTAAAGGCGTATCACCTGTTTCAGTTACAACATAAGAAGCAAAGTAGATAACTTCCTCCAAAGCTCGAGGGGACATGTCTAAAACAAGTCCCATTCGGCTTGGAATACCTTTGAAATACCAAATATGTGAAACTGGAGCAGCTAATTCAATGTGACCCATACGTTCACGACGTACTTTTGCACGAGTTACTTCAACTCCACAACGATCACAAACTACACCTTTATAACGTACACGTTTATATTTACCGCAATGACATTCCCAATCCTTTGTAGGACCGAAAATACGTTCACAAAAAAGACCATCTTTTTCAGGTTTTAATGTACGGTAGTTAATTGTTTCAGGTTTTTTAATTTCCCCGTATGACCACGAGCGAATTTTGTCAGGCGATGCAAGTCCGATCTTCATATACTCGAAATTATTTACATCTATCAAGGGGCCTACCTCCCTTTCTGTCCTAAGGTTTTACCCAATACTTATTCTTTTACGTATTCCATATCCATCGCTAAATGTTCTGAAGCTTGATCATCGTCATCTTCAGTATCGCGCATTTCGATTTCCTCATCTGTAGCAGACATCATCTTAACATCCATACCTAGAGATTGTAATTCCTTAATTAATACTTTGAATGATTCAGGAACACCTGGCTCAGGTACGTTTTCGCCTTTAACGATTGCTTCATATGTTTTCACACGTCCAACAACGTCATCAGACTTAACTGTTAAGATTTCTTGTAGTGTATAAGCAGCACCGTATGCTTCAAGTGCCCATACTTCCATCTCACCAAAACGTTGTCCACCAAATTGTGCTTTACCACCAAGTGGTTGTTGCGTAACAAGTGAGTATGGTCCAGTTGAACGAGCATGTAACTTATCGTCAACCATGTGCGCAAGTTTGATCATATACATGACACCTACAGATACACGGTTATCGAACGGCTCACCCGTACGTCCATCATATAGTACAGTTTTAGCATCACGTGCCATACCAGCTTCTTCAATCGTACCCCAAACATCTTCCTCACGCGCTCCATCAAATACAGGAGAAGCAACATGAATGCCAAGATATCTAGCAGCCATACCTAAGTGTAACTCTAATACCTGACCGATGTTCATACGAGAAGGTACCCCTAATGGGTTTAACATGATATCAACTGGCGTTCCATCTGGTAAGAATGGCATATCTTCTTCTGGTAAAATACGGGAGATTACCCCTTTATTACCATGTCGTCCAGCCATTTTATCCCCTTCAGAGATTTTACGCTTCTGAACGATGTAAACACGAACAAGTTGGTTAACTCCTGGTGGTAATTCATCACCGTTTTCACGAGTGAATACTTTAACATCAAGAATAATTCCGCCTCCACCGTGTGGAACACGTAAAGAAGTATCACGAACTTCACGAGCTTTTTCACCAAAGATTGCATGAAGTAGACGTTCTTCAGCAGTTAATTCAGTAACCCCTTTAGGTGTTACTTTACCAACTAATAAATCACCATCTTTAACTTCTGCACCAATACGGATAATTCCACGCTCATCAAGATTTTTAAGAGCATCTTCACCAACGTTTGGAATATCACGAGTGATTTCTTCTGGTCCTAATTTAGTGTCACGAGCTTCTGACTCATATTCTTCAATATGAACTGAAGTGTAAACATCTTCTTTAACAAGACGGCGACTCATAATGATCGCATCCTCATAGTTGTAACCATCCCATGTCATGAATGCTACAAGTACGTTACGTCCAAGAGCTAATTCACCTTTTTCCATAGAAGGTCCATCTGCAAGAATTTCACCTCTTACTACTTCGTCACCAACACTTACGATTGGGCGTTGGTTATAACAAGTACCTTGGTTTGAACGTACGAATTTTAACATACGATATTTATCAAGGTCACCTTTAACTTTTTGTCCATCAACTTCTGAGTAACGACGTACCCAAACTTCTTTCGCTTCAACACGTTCAACGATACCAGGGTGTTTACAGATTACTGCAGCACCAGAGTCTTTCGCTGATACATATTCCATACCTGTTCCCACGATTGGAGACTCAGGGTTTAATAATGGAACTGCTTGACGTTGCATGTTCGCTCCCATTAGGGCACGGTTTGAATCGTCATTCTCTAAGAAAGGAATACATGCTGTCGCAGCTGATACTACTTGTTTTGGAGATACATCCATATAGTCGATACGTTCACGTTTAACAACAGTGTTGTCTCCACGGAAACGAGCTACTACATCCTCATCTAAGAAACTACCATCTTCACCTAAACGAGCATTCGCTTGGGCTACAACGTATAGATCTTCTTCATCAGCTGTTAAGTAATCAATTTTATCAGTAAGACGGCCAGTTTCAGAATCAACACGACGGTATGGTGTTTCAATGAAACCAAATTGATTTACTTTCGCATAAGAAGAAAGTGAGTTAATTAATCCGATGTTCGGTCCCTCAGGCGTCTCAATCGGACACATACGACCATAGTGAGAGTAATGAACGTCACGTACTTCGAATCCAGCACGTTCACGTGTTAAACCACCTGGTCCTAGCGCTGATAGTCTTCGTTTGTGAGTTAATTCTGCTAGTGGGTTTGTTTGGTCCATGAATTGAGATAACTGTGAGCTACCAAAGAATTCTTTAATTGAAGCAATTACAGGGCGAATATTAATTAACGCCTGTGGAGTAACTGCGTTTGTATCTTGAATTGACATACGTTCACGAACTACACGTTCCATACGAGATAAACCGATACGGAATTGGTTTTGAAGTAATTCTCCAACTGAACGTAAACGACGATTACCTAAGTGGTCAATATCGTCTGTGTCTCCTACGTTATGTAGTAAGTTAAAGAAGTAAGAAATCGAAGCGATAATGTCAGCAGGTGAAATATTTTTCACACTTTTGCTTACATTAGCATTTCCAATGACTTGAATTACTTGTTCGCCATCGCCTTCAACTGGTGCATAGATTTTAATAGATTGTAAATTAATCTCTTCTTCTAGTACGCCACCTGCAGGTTGAACTACTTTTTCACCGATATTCTTCTCTAAGAACGGAAGAATTCTATCTAACGTACGACGATCAAGAGTTGTCCCTTTTTCTACAATAATTTCACCAGTTTCTGGATCCACTAAAGTTTCAGCGATACGTTGATTAAATAGTCGGTTTTTAATGTGTAATTTTTTATTGATTTTGTAGCGACCTACGCTAGCTAAATCATAACGCTTCGGATCGAAGAAGCGAGTAATTAATAGGTTTTTTGCATTTTCTACTGTAGGTGGTTCACCCGGACGTAGTCTCTCATAGATTTCAAGAAGCGCTTTTTCAGTGCTATCTGTATTATCTTTTTCAAGTGAGTTACGTAGGTATTCGTTTTCGCCTAATAAGTCCAGAATCTCTTGGTCTGTACCAAATCCAAGCGAACGTAGTAAGACAGTAACAGGTAATTTTCTTGTGCGGTCAATACGTACATATACTACGTCTTTCGCATCCGTTTCGTACTCTAACCAAGCACCACGGTTTGGAATAACTGTAGCTGTATAACCTTTTTTACCGTTTTTGTCGATCTTTCCACTATAGTACACACTTGGAGAACGTACTAATTGTGAAACGATAACACGTTCAGCACCATTAATAATAAATGTGCCTGTGTCCGTCATTAATGGGAAATCTCCCATGAAAACATCTTGCTCTTTAACTTCGCCAGTTTCCTTATTTAATAGGCGAACTTTCACTCGAAGTGGAGCAGCGTAGTTAACATCACGCTCTTTTGATTCTTCTACAACATACTTCGGCTCACCTAGACTGTAATCAATGAATTCTAATGATAGATTACCTGTAAAATCCTCAATCGGTGAAATGTCTTGGAACATTTCTCTCAAACCTTCATCTAAGAACCATTGGTAAGATGCTGTTTGAATTTCAATTAAGTTAGGTAACTCTAAAACTTCACTGATACGAGCATAACTTCTGCGTTGGCGGTGTCGTCCATATTGAACTAGTTGACCTGTCAACATATTCACCCCTTAAATTTAAGAGTATTTAAAACAAAAAAATAGTAACAAATAAGCACAAAAAACCCCTTACTTGTTAAACAAAAAATAAAATGGTTTCAAAATGAAAACCATTTATTAAACTCAACGACAGTCATTTTACTATCATTTCCAAAGAATATAGAAATATACCCACTTCCAAAAAATGATTTTTGAAAATAAATATATATTGGCATTTAATAATACTATCACAAGCGAAATTTAGAGTCAATCTTTTTTACTTTTTATGATATAATACCCTTTTTCCTTTTTTACAACGTCCACTTCATCAAACAGCTCTTTTAGTAGATCTAACGCGGAAGGAGCTCCTTGCTTCTTTTGAATCACTACCCAAAGTTCACCACCAGGAAGTAATTTTTCGTGAGCTTCTCTTAAAATCGTGTGAACTACGACTTTCCCAGCTCATATTGGTGGATTTGTTAAAATCGCAGCGTATTCTCCAGTTACATTTTCATAGATACTACTTTCATAGATTTTAACATTCTCTATATTATTTACTTTAGCATTCTCTTTAGCTAATTCAATCGCTCTTAAATTTACATCGACCATTTCCACTAGTCGATTCTCATTATCTTTAGCAATCGACAATCCAATCGGACCATACCCACAGCCCACATCTAAAATCGTTCCTTCAATTCCCGGAAATGTAAATGTCTCTATTAATACTCGAGAACCAAAGTCAACTTCATTTCTTGAAAAAACTCCGGCATCAGATTGAAACTTTAACGCATTTCCTCTTAATGTAAAAGAAAATACTTTCTTATCGGTTTTGCTATTCGGTTGGTTCGTAAAATAGTGATCAGCCATTTAAATCCTTCTTCCATCTTTGATACTGATTAGTCTTCCCAATCACAACTCTATATGTACAAAAAAAGCCCGCATAAATGCGAGCTTTTGTAAAAACGATTAGAAATTACTTAACTTCTACAGAAGCGCCAACTTCTTCAAGTTTAGCTTTCATTTCTTCAGCTTCTTCTTTGCTGATTCCTTCTTTAACTGCTTTAGGAGTGTTGTCAACTAATTCTTTAGCTTCTTTTAATCCTAATCCAGTTAATTCACGAACTACTTTGATTACTTTAATTTTTTGGTCGCCAGCGCCAGCTAATACTACGTCAAATTCAGTTTGCTCAGCAGCAGCTTCAGCACCGCCACCAGCCATCATAGCCATAGGAGCAGCAGCAGTTACGCCAAACTCTTCTTCGATAGCTTTTACTAAGTCATTTAATTCTAATACAGTCATGTTTTTAACTGCTTCAATGATTTGTTCTTTAGTCATTGTTATTTCCTCCTTATATATACCTTCAATAATAGTTTTTATGCAATTTTGGCATTAAGCGCCTTGTTCTTCTTTTTGTTCTGCAACTGCTTTAGTTGCAAGAGCGAAGTTGCGGATTGGTGCTTGTAGCACGCTAAGCAACATAGAAAGTAAACCTTCGCGAGATGGAAGTTCAGCAAGAGCTTTCACTTCTTCAACTGTAGCAACGTTTCCTTCGATTACACCAGCTTTAATTTCTAAAGCATCATGTTTTTTAGCGAAGTCGTTGATTACTTTAGCAGGAGCAATTACATCCTCCGTACTAAACGCGATTGCGTTTGGACCAGTTAATGCTTCGTTTAAACCAGCTAAGCCAGCTTCTTCAGCAGCACGACGAGTTAAAGTGTTTTTGTAAACTTTGAACTCAACACCAGCTTCACGTAATTGCTTACGTAATTCAGTTACTTCAGCAACATTTAAACCACGGTAGTCAACAACAATTGTTGATTTGCTCTCACGTAATTTAGCAGCTACTTCAGATACAACTTGTTTTTTTGCTTCTAATACTGCGCTCATTTATTACACCTCCTGTGGGTTTTAGTGTGTATACCGCAAAAGTGTAACTCATAACAAAACCTCCACGAATTTTTCAAAAAAAGACATGGAGGCTGTATATGCACGAATTTATCAGTTATACACCTCGGCAGGATATTAAGCTTACGCACCTACTGTCTACGGTAGTCTATTTAATTAGCAAGACAATCTCCATTATAGAGAGTTCTTGTCGAATTGTCAACTTTGTTTTTTATCTTAGAAACTAGCTGGATCTACTTTGATACCAGGGCCCATAGTTGAAGTGATTGCTACGTTCTTCATGTATGTTCCTTTAGCAGCAGCAGGTTTAACTTTAACCATAGTTTCGAAGATTGTTGTAAAGTTTTCTACTAACTTTTCGTTTTCGAAAGATACTTTACCGATTGGTACGTGAATGTTACCAGCTTTATCAACACGGTATTCAACTTTACCAGCTTTGATTTCGTTAACAGCTTTAGTTACATCAAATGTAACAGTTCCTGTTTTAGGGTTTGGCATTAAACCTTTAGGTCCTAATACACGTCCTAATTTACCAACTTCAGCCATCATGTCTGGAGTTGCTACTACTACATCAAAGTCGAACCAACCTTTTTGGATTTTAGCGATCATTTCAGCATCGCCTACGAAATCAGCACCAGCAGCTTCAGCTTCTTTAGCTTTTTCACCTTTAGCGAATACTAATACACGTTGTACTTTACCAGTACCGTGTGGAAGAACTACTGCACCACGAATTTGTTGGTCAGCTTTCTTTGGATCTACTCCTAAACGGAATGCCACTTCAACAGTTGCGTCAAAGTTAACAGTTGTAGTTTTCTTTACTAGTTCTACAGCTTCGTTTACAGCGTAAACAGCTGTACGATCTACTAATTTAATAGCTTCTTGGTACTTTTTACCTTTGTTAGCCATGTTCTTTTCCTCCTAATGTGGTTTTAACGGATTTTCCTCCCACGAATAAAGGTTGCGATAGTACACCAAAAGCGATGTTCGCAACCTCCTCAATCACACCTTATTGAAGATGGGATTAGTCTTCAATAACGATACCCATACTACGTGCAGTACCTTCAACCATACGCATAGCAGCTTCAACTGAAGCAGCGTTTAAATCAGGCATTTTAGTTTCAGCAATCTCACGTACTTTATCGCGTTTTACTGTTGCTACTTTTTTACGATTTGGTTCACCAGAACCAGACTCGATACCAGCCGCTACTTTAAGAAGTACAGCAGCAGGAGGAGTTTTCGTAATAAACGTAAACGAACGATCTTCGAATACTGTGATTTCAACAGGAATAATTAAACCAGCTTGGTCAGCTGTACGAGCGTTGAACTCTTTACAGAATCCCATGATGTTAACACCTGCTTGTCCTAATGCAGGACCAACTGGTGGTGCTGGGTTTGCTTTTCCTGCAGGAATTTGCAATTTTACCATTTTAATTACTTTTTTAGCCACGAGACACACCTCCTTAAGTCCGTGATGTGGTAATAGGGATTCACCCTCCCACTCATATCGTTTGCATTCTCATGCATATTCTTATACAGAAGTTAATACCATCTAATCGATGCATATTGACCTTTAAAAGTCTAACACTTTCAAAATAAAAAAGCAAGGTCTAGTATTATAATTTTTCTACAAGATGTAAATCTAGTTCTACAGGCGTTTCTTTATTAAAGAACTCTACTAGCACTGTAACTTTTTTCTTTTCAAAATCAATTTCTTTTATTGAACCAGTGTAATTAGCAAATGGTCCTTCTTTTAAACGAACAACTTCATTTACTTCTAAATCGAAATCAATTACTTGTTCATCAAGACCCATATGTTTAAGGATATGTGTGATTTCTTCTTCTAACAGAGGTGTCGGCTTTGAACCTGAACCCGCTGAACCAACAAACCCTGTTACACCTGGTGTATTACGTACAACATACCATGAATCATCCGTCATAACGATTTCAACTAAAACGTAACCAGGAAACACTTTACGTTTTGTAACTTTTTCTTTACCGTTCTTCATTTCAACTTCTGATTCTTCAGGAACGATTACTCGGAAAATCTTATCTTGCATTCCCATTGTTTCTACACGCTTTTCTAGATTAGCTTTTACCTTATTCTCATATCCTGAATAAGTATGAACAACATACCAACTTTTTTCCATTTTAGAGGACTAAGTCCTTCCCTCCCCGGTCAACTTTCTTTGCAAATTAAAAAACCCGTTACCGGGCTTTTCTTTAAACATTATCATTCATTATAGCACATTTAGTTTTAACTTATTCAAGAATAAGTCGGATTAACTCAGAAATTCCTGTATCAAGCACAGCAAAGAATAATACAAAGACAACAACTGTAGCTACAACTGTCACCGTTGAATTAACTAATTCTTTTCTTTTAGGCCAAGAAACTTTCTTCATTTCGCTTTTTACATCGCGAAAAAATTTACCGATACGACCCATTGACGCAACCCCCAATATATACTTGTTTAGAGAAATGCGTAAACGTCCCGCTTGTCCGTACAAATAGAGCGTCGTTACATGCTATATACAGAAAAGCTATGATTCTAATACTGATCAAGGACACCCGCAATTATTTCATTTATTTTGTTTCTTTATGTGTAGTATGTTCATTACACGTTTTACAAAACTTCTTCATCTCCAAACGTTCTACAGTAGTAGTAGAATTTTTCATTGTGGAGTAGTTTCTATTATTGCAAGTAGTGCACGACAGGACAACTTTTTTTCTCATGGTGACACCAACCTAATTCATCTATAATTATCCATTAAAAATGTAACATGTGTCCCCTAAACTGTCAAACCGTATTAAAGAAAACCTCTATACAGATAGTTCTCTAATTTCCATATATCTTTCTAACTTCCTTTTTACACGTTGTAGTGCATTATCAATTGACTTTACATGTCTGTTTAATTCCTCGGAAATCTCCTGATAGGAACGCCCGTCTAAGTAAAGTGATAATACTTTTCTTTCTAAATCGCTTAATAATTCTGACATTTTTAATTCTATGTCCACATTTTCTTCTTGATTTATAACAAGTTCTTCTGGATCCATATTTTTAGATTCAGTCAATACATCTAATAAAGTACGATCTGACTCTTCATCGTATATTGGCTTGTCCAACGATACATATGAATTTAATGGTATATGCTTTTGTCTTGTTGCTGTTTTGATCGCTGTAATAATTTGTCTTGTAATGCATAATTCTGCAAACGCCTTAAAGGACGAAAGCTTGTCTTCTTTATAGTCACGAATTGCTTTGTACAGGCCTATCATACCCTCTTGAATAATATCTTCACGGTCTGCACCAATTAGAAAATAAGATCTAGATTTAGCTTTAACAAAATTACGGTATTTTTGAATTAAAAATGTAAGTGCTTCTTGGTCTCCTTCTCGGACATATTCTAAGATTACCTCATCCTCCAAAGGACCATATTCTACCATTAGTTTTAATTCCTGTTCAACGTTCAAAATTAGCACCTCCGACCGTACAATTTACCTCATTATACAGTACAAAGAAAAAGGAAACAATAAGTCATCGTTCCCCTCTTCGCCATTTTTCTAAAATTTCTGTTTGTTTTGAATTTAATTTTTTGCCTATTGTCAGCCTTTGATCAGGTATTTCTTTAATTTTGCTACTGATCATTTTTTTATTTTGTGTAACTGAACGATATAACTCCATTGCCGGAATCCGAAGCGCACCTTGCCCAAAAATTTGCCATTGCTCTGTAAAATCCGAAGTTGCAACATAGATTTGATGGTTTACATGACGGAGCTCGATTGCAAGTTTTTCAATCTTTTCATCAGCAGATTGATTTTTACGTGTAAAAATTACTTCTACTTTCGAATGCTTATCTACTTTTTCAATTCCGTTTACAAAATGAGCATCAAATACGACAATGACGCTCATTCCAGTAGAAGCTTTGTACTCAGCAAGTAATGTAATCAGCAAGTCTCGAGATTTATCAAAGTCTACATCTCGAAGATTTCTTAGATTTGGCCAAGCTCCAATCATGTTATAACCATCTACTATCAAGATTTCTTTCTTTTTATGATTCAAGAGGATTTCTCTTGCGGTGTACTTCATACATTAATAAACTTGCAGCAACAGATGCGTTTAACGAAGTAACTTTACCAACCATTGGCAGTTTAATTAGAAAGTCACATTTTTCTTTTAAAATTCTGCTCATACCTTTGCCCTCACTACCGATAATTAAACCAAGTGAGATTTCGCCGTCCATTTTACGATAATCCTCAGCACCTTTTGCATCCGTACCGAAAATCCAAACGCCTTTTTGTTTTAAGTCATCTACTGTTCTTGCAAGATTCGTTACTCTTGCAACAGGGATATATTCAATTGCTCCTGTAGAAGATTTTGCTACTGCTGAAGTTAATCCAACCGCTCTTCTTTTTGGAATGATAATACCATGTGCACCAACAGCATCTGCAGTTCTCATAATAGACCCTAAATTGTGTGGATCTTCAATTTCATCAAGTATGATGAAGAATGGTTGTTCATTACGACTATTCGCAACCTCGAATAAGTCTTCAACCTCAACATATTCATAAGCAGCAACTTGAGCAATTACACCTTGGTGATTCCCTTGAACCATACCATCTAATTTTTTATTAGGTGCTTTTTGAACTAATACTTTGTTTTCATTCGCTAATTCTAAAAGCTTATGAATTTGTCCTTTATTTGCGCTATCACTTACCCATATTTTATTAATATCTCGACCTGAACGTATCGCTTCCATAACGGGGTTACGTCCAATAATAAATTCCTCTGACATGTTATACTCCTTTTTCATTCTCAATAAATTGAATTGCAAATTGCACAATACTATTGAGTCTATCTTCATTTTTTAGTAAATAATGATATCCAATCAAGGCTTCAATTGCCGTAGCATATCTATATGTTTGAACATCTGTATTTTTAGGGACTGTACCCGACTTGGCGTTTCTCCCTCTTTTTACAACAGCTATTTCTTCTTCAGACAGAAAGTCAGAAGATAGCATTTCTCTGATTACTTTAGCTTGTCCTTTTGCAGAAACAAAACTAGTTGCTGCTTTATGGAGTTGATGCGGTCGTACGGTTCCTTTTGCAAGGAGGTGATGTCGTACATAAATTTCGTATACAGCATCACCTATATATGCAAGAGCTAAACTATTCAGCTGTTTTACATCTATATTTTGACTACTTTCAATCATCAAGTTATCCTCTTTTCCAGCGAATACCTTGCGGAGTGTCTTCAATGATAATATTTAAATCTTTTAATTGATCACGAATTTGATCAGCTAAAGCAAAATCACGATTTTTTCTTGCTTCTGTACGTTTTTGAATTAACGCCTCGATTTCTTCATCTAACATTGCTTCTTCTTTTACTAGATTGATACCAAGAACGCTAGATAATTCATCAAAAGTCTGAAGGAATTGATTTATTACATTCGTTGAAGTATGTGATTCCAATAAATATTGATTTGCTGATTTAGCTAATTGATATAACACTGAAATTGCATTCGCAGTATTAAAGTCATCGTCCATAACTTTAATAAAGACTTGTTTCTCGCCTTCAATTTCTTTTAACCATTTCTCGTCTTCTTCAGTTAAATTTGTGCTACTTTCAAGTCTGTGCTTCATATTTTGATATGCTGTTTTAATACGTTCGAATCCATTTTTAGCTTCTTGTAGAAGTTCTTCACTATAGTTGATTGGATGACGGTAATGTACAGATAACATAAAGAATCTTAAAAGCATCGGATCAATTAATTTGATGATGTCATGTACTAGAACAAAGTTACCAAGTGATTTTGACATTTTTTCATTATCAATATTAATATAGCCATTATGCATCCAGTAATTTGAAAAAGTTTTTCCGCTTAACGCTTCAGATTGAGCTATTTCGTTTTCATGATGTGGGAACGATAAATCTTGACCACCTGCGTGAATATCAATTGTTTCCCCTAAATATTTTTTTGCCATTGCAGAGCACTCGATATGCCAGCCTGGTCGACCATTACCCCAAGGACTTTCCCAGAAAATCTCTCCTGGTTTCGCCGCTTTCCAAAGAGCAAAATCAAGGGGATCTTCTTTCTTTTCACCAATCTCAATTCTTTCACCGATACGTAGGTCTTCAATAGATTGATGAGAAAGTTTTCCGTATCCATTAAATTCTTTTGTTTTGAAATACACATCGCCTTCTGACTCATATGCATACCCTTTTTTGATTAATTCCTCAACAAACTCAATAATAATATCCATATTTTCCATTACACGTGGATGATTTGTAGCTGTTTTGCAGCCAAGAGCTTGAACGTCTTCAAAATATGCACTTATGAATTTGTCAGCGATTGTTGGCACATCTGAACCCAGTTCGTTAGCTGCTTTAATTAATTTATCATCTACATCAGTAAAGTTTGAAACAAAATTCACGTCATATCCACGGTATTCGAAATAACGTCGTACTGTGTCAAATACAATTGCTGGCCTTGCATTACCGATATGAATATAATTGTATACCGTTGGCCCACACACATACATTTTTACTTTACCTTCTTCTAAAGGTTTAAAATCTTCTTTTTTCCTCGTTAATGTATTATAAATTTGAATCGCCATGTTTTTACTTCCTTTCAGTTATGCTCAGTAAACTTTTCAATTCTTGAATCTCAGCTTCTAATTGAAGCAATCTATCTGCATCAGGATCTGGTAAATTACAATGATCAAACTGATCGTTCACTCTAATTCCATCTTGAACAACTATCTTTCCAGGTATACCAACTACTGTCGTATTATTTGGAACATCTTTTAATACGACTGAATTTGCACCTATCTTTGCATTTTCTCCGACTGTAATCGAGCCTAATACTTTTGCCCCTGTCGCTACTAGTACTCCGTTTAATAGAGTCGGGTGTCTTTTACCTTTTTCTTTCCCTGTTCCACCTAATGTTACTCCTTGATAAATAGTGACATCATCGCCAATTTCACAAGTTTCTCCAATAACTACTCCTGCCCCATGATCGATAAAGAATCGTCTACCGATTTTTGCACCTGGATGAATTTCAATGCCTGTTAGAAAGCGAGCAAATTGTGAAATACTTCTTGCAATAAAGTACCATTTTCTACGATAGAAATAATGCGCAAATCGATAAAGCCATAATGCATGTAATCCAGCATAAGTTAGAATGACTTCTAAATACCCTGTTGCAGCTGGGTCACGTTCAAATATCGTCGCCACATCTTCCTTCATGTACCTTAGCATTTTCATTTCCCCTTAAAGAATTTATTAAGAATTCCGTTCTCTCTATCTCAATATGGTACTAAAAATAAAAAAGCGTCCCTGTGTAATTAAACACAGAGACGCTTGTTTTGCGCGGTTCCACTCTGTTTAGATAATTATTAAAAATCATCTCAACTCATGTAATATAACGGTTTCCACCGCTTTAACCTACTAAAATAATCGTTCGGCTAAAGACTCAAGGGCGCACTTCCATGTATATCGTTAAAATCACTCCCACCACCTGTGATTCTCTCTGGATAACGAACAATCATTTACTCTTCCCTATCAACATTTTTCCTATATGAATGTTATTTATATATATTACACGAATGCAAAATTGTTAACCAATAATTTGTTGTAAACGAGCAATAACTTTTTCTTTTCCTAATAAAGTCATTGCAGCTGGCAATTCAGGTCCGTGACATTGTCCAGTTGTTGCAACACGAATTGGCATAAATAATTTTTTACCTTTATGTCCTGTAGCTTTTTGTACATTTTTCATAGAAATTTTAATCGAATCTACAGTGAACTCAGCAGAAGAATTTAATTCTTCAACTAAAGCAGCTAGAACTTCTTTTACTTGGTCTTCAGAAATAACTGCTTGCTCTTCTTCACCAAATGTTAATTCATCTTTGAAGAATAAGCTAGATAGTTCTACAATTTCAGCACCAAAGCTCATTTGATCTTGGTAAAGTGCAACAAGATTCGTTACCCAAAGATTTTCATCTGCAGTACGCTCTTCTTTTACATAACCAGCTTCGATTAAATGTGGTAATGAAATTTCTACAACTTTCTCTAATGGTTGCTCTTTAATATAGCGGTTGTTAATCCAAGTTAACTTTTGCTTATCAAACATTGCTGGTGCTGAGCTTAAACGGCTAGGGTCGAAAATTTTAATAAATTCTTCTTTACTGAAAATTTCTTCCTCACCAACTGGTGACCATCCAAGAAGTGCAATGAAGTTAAATAAAGCTTCTGGTAAATAACCAAGGTTTTGATATTGCTCAATAAATTGTAATACAGATTCATCACGTTTTGAAAGCTTTTTACGGTTTTCATTCACAATTACAGCCATGTGTCCAAATTCAGGTGCATCCCAATTTAATGCACGGTAGACCATTAACTGTTTTGGTGTATTCGAAATATGCTCTTCTCCACGTAATACATGGCTAATTTTCATTAACGCATCATCTACTACTACTGCATAGTTATACGTAGCAATTCCATTCTTTTTCACAAGAACCCAGTCACCGATATCTTTTGATTCGAATTTGATATTTCCACGTACAATATCTTCCCATTCGTAAGTATCAGATGTTGGTACTGCAAAACGAATTGTATATTCTGCACCTTCTGTTTCTTTTGCTGTTCTTTCTTCCGCTGTTAAATGACGGCATTTACCGCTATAACGAGTAGTTGGAAGTCCAGAAGCAATTTGAGCTTCACGTTCAGCTGCAAGTTCTTCTTCTGTACAATAACACTTATAAGCGTGACCTTTTTCAATTAACTCGTTAGCGTATTGTTTATATAAATCTAAACGTTCTAACTGACGGTATGGACCATATTCTCCACCCTTATCTGGGCCTTCATTCCAGTCGATTCCTAACCAGTGTAAATATTTAGCTTGGCTTTCTTCGCCACCTTCAACGTTACGCTCGATATCTGTATCCTCAATACGTAATACCATATCGCCGTTAAAATGTTTCGCAAATAAATAAACATATAATGCAGTACGCGCGTTACCAATATGTAAATGACCTGTTGGACTAGGTGCATAACGAACTCTTACTCTATTTGACATTTGTAGACACTCTCCACTGATTTATAATTATACTTTATTAGTTTAAGCCTTCTTCTGTAACAATACAACCGCTTGTGAGGCAATTCCTTCTTTTCTTCCAGTAAAACCTAACTTTTCAGTTGTCGTTGCTTTTACATTAATACGATCAGAAGACGTTTCTAGTAATTCTGCAATTCTGCTTCTCATTGATTGTATGTATGGCGCCATTTTTGGTGCTTGTGCAATAATTGTACAATCAGCATTGACTAATTCATAACCTTTATCTTTTACAAGTTGATAAACATGAATTAAGAGCTTTGCCGAATCAGCATCTTTAAAAGCTGGGTCCGTGTCTGGGAAATGTTTCCCAATATCGCCTTCTCCTATCGCGCCTAATAAAGCGTCTGAAATTGTATGAAGAAGCACATCAGCATCTGAATGTCCAAGTAAGCCAAGCTCATACGGAATTTCAATGCCACCAATAATTAATGGGCGATTTTCTGCAAAAGCATGAACATCAAACCCTTGTCCGATTCTAAACATGTAAACACCTTCTAATCTCGATATTGTTCATAGATTGTTTCAGCAAAAAACAAATCCTCTTTTGTTGTAACTTTTATATTATTATAATCACCATTTACCACTGAAACAACTTGTCCATTCCATTCAACTAAGCTTGCATCATCAGTCCCTAAAAAACCATTTTGAATCGCTTTTTGATGAGCTTGCACCAAGCATTCATAAGTAAAAGCTTGGGGAGTTTGTACTCCCCAAAGTGTAGATCGATCAATTGTTTCAACTACTTGATCATCAATTACTTTTTTAATAGTGTCTTTCATAGGAACTGCACAAATAACTGCTTGATGGTCATTCAGCCTTTCTAAAATTCGTTCAATGACATCTTTTGATACAAAAGGTCTTGCACCATCGTGTACAAGAACATAGTCCGCTGCATCTTTAATCGACAGTAAACCATTATATACACTTTCCTGTCTTTCAGACCCACCTTGTACATATGTGATTTTTTGTTTAATGGAATTAGGTAGGTTCAATGTTTCAAATAGATGTTTCTCAGCTTCTTTGATTGGTAATATAATCTCATTACATCTCTGATCTTCACCAAATATTTTAATTGTTAATTCGATAATAGGTGAATTCTTTATCTTAAGAAATAATTTATTGAAGCCTGCGCCCATTCGAGAGCCTGAACCCGCTGCTGGGATAATAACTTTATATTGCATGCCTCTGTTACCCCTTTACTTTACCTTACTTTACTTTTGCGAATATCATACGGCCTGCAGATGTTTGCAGAACACTAGTAACGATTGTATCTATGCGTTTTCCGATTGATTCTTTTCCATCTTCTACAACAATCATCGTTCCATCATCCAGGTAAGCAACACCTTGCAGTTTCTCTTTACCTTCTTTTACCACAAATGCCGTTATCACTTCGCCTGGTAATACAACAGGTTTGATAGCATTTGCTAAATCATTTATATTCCATACCTTAATTTGTTGTAGTTCACTTACTTTGTTTAAATTAAAATCATTCGTCACTAGAATACCGTTCTTTAGCTTTGCAAGTTTAACTAACTTCGCATCAACTTCTGGAACATCTTCAAAGTCACCTTCATAAATTTCTACGTTCATAGCAAGCTCTTTTTGAATTCGATTTAGAATATCTAAACCTCTTCTACCTCTGTTTCGTTTTAACGTATCAGAAGAATCTGCTATGTACTGTAGCTCAGCTAATACAAATTGCGGAATAACAATCGTTCCTTCTATAAACCCGGTTTGACAAATGTCAGCGATACGTCCATCAATAATGACACTCGTATCTAAAATTTTAACCGGCGTTTCTACTGTATCCTGCTCATCTGTTGCTTTTCTCTTAGAAGCTTTTGATAAAGTAAATAACCCAAGTAATTCTTCTCTTTTCTTAATCCCAACTTGGAATCCTAAATAACCTAACAAAATCGTAACGACAATCTGAATAATTGATGACACATATTGTAATCTAATCGAGTCAATTGGCAATGAAATAAGAAATGCCAGAATAAGTCCAAAAACAAGTCCTAAACTACCAAACAAAATCATTGAAATAGGAGCCTTTAACAATTTCTCCTCTATATACCTAATAAACATTACTGTTGGATCTACTAACCAAAGCGATAAAATGAAAAAGATTACTGCCCCACTTAATGCTTGTACGTATGAATTAAGTAATATTGAAGGCATCTCTGTTTTTAACAACTTATCTAAGAGTGGAAACAATACTAAACATAATGTACTTCCCACAAAGATATAAATTACTTGTACTATCCTTTTTATCACTTCGCCACCTCCTATCAATAATATATAATTACAACTATGGTTATTTATATTGTAATTAACTCTATCTTAGACGAAACAACTCAATTATGTCTATTGATATACAATTGCTCTTGGATTCGTTTTAATCCTTCTTTGATTTTTTTAGCACGGATTTCACCTATTCCATCGACATCATCAAGCTCATCAAGTGAAGCTCTAAATATCCCTTTTAAATGTCTGAACCGCTCTGTTAAATTCTCGATGACCAAAGGTGGTAATCTAGAAATTTTCATTAACATCCTATAACCCCTCGGCTCAACCATTTCTTCTAAATTCGTATTATTAGGGAAGCCAAGCAGTTTAATAATGACGTGGTCCTCTAATAACTCTTCATTTGCTAACTCTTGTAGTTTTTGCAAAATATATTTAGGATTTTGCTCTTTATTATAATGATAATCTTTAATTAATAATAATGCCTCCTCCTCAAGGTCCGAAATGATTTCAATTAATTGTAATTCAATCAATCTACCTTCATCACCGAGTTCTATAACATAATTATTAATTTCATTTTTAATACGTAATACCATTTCAACACTATGTAATACATTGACAACTTCAAATAAAGTGACTAATTCCTCAAATTCTAAAATACTAAGAGAAGTAATCCCTTGATTCCATACACTTTTATATTTCTCAAGCGTTTGAATCGCTTGGTTTGCTTTTGTTAAAATGACCCCTATATCTTTTAAAGTATAACGTAGGTTCCCTTTGTACAAAGTAATGACATTTCTTCTTTGTGAGATTGCAATCACTAAATTTCCAGTTTGTCTTGATACACGTTCAGCAGTACGATGACGCATACCAGTTTCTTTTGTAAAAATAGACTGATCAGGGATTAATTGCGCATTTGCCAAAAGAATTTTAGAGCCATTTTCATTTAAAATAATTGCACCATCCATTTTCGCTAACTCATACAAGCTTGCTGGAGAAAATGGATCATTAATATGAAAGCCGCCATCTACCATTTGTTTTGTTTCATCATTGAAGCCCAGTACAATTAAACCACCTGTCTGTGCTCGCAAAACATTGTCAATCCCATCACGTAATGGCGTACCAGGTGAAATCATCTCTAGTACCGGTAGCATCGTTTTGGTTTTTTGCTTTTGATCTTCCATCTATACCCTCCTAACTTAACAAATGTTTTAAAGCCTCTTGAACAGAGTTTATCCCTATTATTTCCATTCCTTCAGGAAAACTCCATCCTCCAATATTTTTTGCAGGAATAATTGCTCGTTTAAAACCAAGTTTGGCAGCTTCCTGTACCCTTTGCTCGATCCTAGATACTCTTCGTACTTCACCGGTTAGGCCAATTTCACCAATTACGACGTCTGTTGGTTTCGTAGGCTTGTCTTGAAAACTTGAAGCAATACTGACCGCAACAGCTAAATCTACAGCAGGTTCATCTAACTTTAAGCCTCCTGCAACCTTCAAATATGCATCTTGATTTTGTAATAATAGACCGACTCTTTTTTCAAGAACAGCCATAATTAAAGATACACGGTTGTGATCGACTCCCGTTGCCATTCTTCTTGCATTTCCAAAACTAGTAGGTGATACAAGCGCTTGTAACTCCACTAAAACAGGTCTTGTCCCTTCCATTGAAGAAACGACTGTAGAACCAGCTACGCCAAAAGGACGCTCTTCCAAGAAAATTTCAGAAGGATTTAACACCTCGACCAAACCTAATTCCTTCATTTCAAAAATGCCAGTTTCATTTGTTGAACCAAAGCGATTTTTTACCGCTCTTAAAATGCGATATGTATGATGTCTTTCACCTTCAAAATATAAAACTGCATCTACCATATGTTCTAATAAACGAGGACCTGCAATTGCCCCTTCCTTCGTAACATGACCTACTATGAATATAGGTATACCTTTTGTTTTAGCAATTTTCATTAATTCAGATGTACATTCCCTTACTTGTGAAACACTGCCAGGAGCTGAGGTTACTTCATTCAAATAAATTGTTTGAATCGAGTCTATTACAACAAAATCTGGTGCCATTTCATCCATAAATCTAGCAATGTAAGAAAGATCAGTCTCTGATAACACAAATAAGTTTTTTGTAACAATTCCTAGACGTTCTGCTCTAAGTTTTATTTGTTTCTGTGATTCCTCTCCAGAAACGTATAACACTTTATGATCCTTTTTTGCTAATTGTGAAGAAACCTGCAAAAGCATCGTCGACTTCCCGATACCAGGGTCTCCACCAATTAATACTAAAGAACCTAAAACAATTCCTCCACCTAATACACGATTAAACTCTTGAAAAGTCGTTTCAATACGCGTTTCAGACCCAATTTCAACTTCCATAATGGAGATTGGCTTAGAACCTTCAGTAGAAGAGCTTGTATTAAATGTTAATCTTCTAGAACTTGGTGCTTGTTCCATGAACTCAACCATTGTATTCCATTCATTACAAGCTGGACACTTTCCTACCCATTTAACAGATTCATAACCACAAGATTGACAGACAAATTTAGTTTTCTTTTTAGCCATATGTATTGTACCTCTCATGCAACATGATTACTTAATTTAATATATTTATTCTAAGTCTATCCTACCTTTTTTATGATATAAGAAAAAGGGCTTCACGCCCTTTTTCAAAAATTAGTTAATTGATTGTTTCCGTATTCTATAATCCTATTTTAAAAGGATAAGAAACAATTATTAATTATTGATTTACAATTTCGGCAGCTGATTTAATGACATATTCATTTTCTTGAACATCAAGTACAACTTTTTGTCCTTTCTCAACAGCACCTTTTAATAGTTCTTCTGATAATCTATCTTCAATTTGCTTTTGGATTGCTCTTCTTAATGGACGAGCACCATATTCAGGATCGAATCCTTCATCTGCAATTTTATCAATCGCTGCATCAGATAGTTCTAATTCGATTTCTTGCTCTTTTAATCGTTTTGTTAAACTATTTACCATTAAATGAACAATCTCTTTAATGTGTTTTTTCTCTAATGAATGGAACACAATTGTTTCATCAATACGGTTAAGGAATTCTGGTCGGAATGCTTTCTTTAATTCCTCCATTACTTTCCCTTTCATATCTTGATAGTCTTTCGCTCCATCATTAATATTAAATCCAACGTATTTATTTGTTTTTAATGCACTTGCTCCAACGTTAGAAGTCATGATCACTAGTGTATTTCTAAAGTCAACAGTTCGACCTTTAGAATCAGTTAATCTACCATCTTCTAATACTTGAAGTAAGATATTAAATACGTCTGGATGAGCCTTTTCAATTTCATCTAATAGAATAACTGAATATGGCTTACGTCTAACTTTTTCAGTTAATTGACCACCTTCATCATATCCTACATATCCTGGAGGTGCACCAACTAGTCTTGAAGTTGCATGTTTCTCCATGTACTCAGACATATCAATACGAATCATTGCATCCTCGTCACCAAATATTGTTTCTGCTAGAGCTCGCGCTAATTCTGTTTTACCGACACCAGTTGGCCCTAAGAAGATAAATGAACCGATTGGACGTTTAGGATCCTTTAAGCCAGCTCTTGCACGTCTTACTGCTTTAGATACAGCAACAACAGCTTCTTCTTGACCGATTACACGTTTGTGTAAAACACTTTCCATGTTTAACAACTTATCGGCTTCAGTTTGTGCAAGCTTAGTAACTGGGATATTCGTCCATGAAGATACAACATTAGCAATATCTTCTACAGTCACCTCAGAATTCTCTTTACCTTGCTTTTCTTTCCACTGACGTTTTGTATCTTCTAATTGTTCACGTAATCTTTGCTCTGAATCTCTTAATGATGCTGCTTTTTCAAACTCTTGGCTTTGAACAGCCGCATCTTTTTCTTTACGTACTTCATCTAATTTCAATTCTAATTCTTTTAAGTTTGGTGGCGTTGTAAAGCTACGTAAACGAACCTTTGAGCCAGCCTCATCAATTACATCAATCGCTTTATCTGGTAAGAAACGATCTGTAATATAACGGTCAGATAATTTTACTGCTTCAATAATCGCTTCATCAGAAATTGATACTCTATGATGCGCTTCATAACGGTCGCGTAACCCTTGTAGAATTTGAATTGACTCATCAACACTTGGTTGATCCACAGTAATTGGTTGGAAACGACGCTCTAAAGCTGCATCCTTTTCAATATATTTACGGTATTCATCAATTGTCGTAGCACCGATACATTGTAATTCACCACGTGCAAGTGATGGTTTTAAGATATTAGATGCATCAATTGCACCTTCAGCGCCACCAGCACCGATTAATGTATGAAGCTCATCGATGAATAAGATAATATTTCCTGCCTGACGGATTTCATCCATTACCTTTTTCAAGCGATCCTCAAATTCACCGCGATATTTAGTTCCAGCTACAACAGTCCCCATATCAAGAGTCATTACTCGTTTATCACGAAGAATTTCTGGCACTTCATTATTTACAATTTGTTGCGCTAATCCTTCAGCAATTGCTGTTTTACCAACACCTGGTTCACCAATTAGAACAGGGTTATTTTTCGTACGACGGCTTAATACTTCAATAACACGTTGAATTTCTTTGCTACGGCCAATAACAGGATCTAAACGACCTTCTCGAGCAGATACAGTTAAATCACGAGCTAAGCTATCTAACGTAGGTGTATTTGCTTGGTTAGCTGATCCGTTTTGATGATTAGATGAGCTTTCATTGCTACCTAATAATTGAAGCACTTGTTGACGAGCTTTATTTAAGCTAACACCAAGATTATTTAATACTCTTGCAGCAACACCTTCTCCTTCACGAATTAAGCCAAGTAAGATATGTTCTGTCCCTACATAAGAGTGACCTAGTTTTCGAGCCTCATCCATAGATAACTCAATTACTTTTTTAGCTCTAGGTGTATAATGTACTGTTTGTGCTACACCTTGACCTCGACCTATTAAAGTTTCTACTTCTTGTTGTACTTTTTCAGGACTTAATCCAAGAGCAAGTAATGCTTTTGCTGCAATTCCTTCTCCTTCACGTACAAGCCCTAATAATATATGTTCTGTTCCTATATTTGAGTGTCCAATTCGGATTGCCTCTTCTTGAGAAAGAGCTAATACTTTTTGAGCACGTTCTGTAAATCGACCAAACATCATAATTGGTTCCTCCCATATAATTAGTTATTTTTACTAGATAGTTTTTCTCGAATTAATGATGCTCTTCTTATATCCCTTTCTTCAGGTGTAAGTTGATTACCAACAAATTGTTGTAGTATACCTGGTTGGGTTAGGATCATTAATTCATTTAAAAAGTTTTTAGATAGACCGGTTATTAAACCTAAATCGATACCTAATTGTACATCTGATAAACAAACTGCACTTTCTTTTGTTTCAATAATTCGACCATATTTTAGTATCCCTAGAGAACGATAGATTCGGTCCTCCAGTCTGATTAGTGAAGTTTTTACAAGAGCGTCTCTAGCTGACTTTTCATGTTTGATCAACTGTTGAACGATTGTAATCAAATCTTCAATAATCTCTTCTTCCGATTTCCCCAATGTGATTTGATTAGAAATCTGAAAGATATTACCTAAAGCTTCGCTACCTTCACCATAAATTCCTCTTACAACTAATCCAAGTTGATTAATTGTTGGGATCAAACGATTAAATTGCTTTGTTATGACAAGTGCCGGTAAATGCATCATTACAGATGCTCTTAAACCAGTACCTACATTAGTTGGACAGCTTGTTAGATAACCAATCGTTTCATCAAAAGCGTACTCTAGTTGACTTTCAATATAATTATCTATATTATTCGCCTCTGTTAATGCTTCTCTAAGTTGTAAACCTGGGTATAAGGCTTGAATACGTAAATGATCTTCCTCATTAATCATTATGCTAATTTGTTCATTTTGAGAAAGAATACATGCACCATGTACAGATTCAACTAAATTTGGACTAATCAAATGTTTTTCAATGAGTACACGTTTTTCTACAGGTTCTAACTTATTAATTTCAATATATTCAAAAGGTGCATTTGGTAAAGCTGTACTTCCTTCAAAATAATGTTTTACTAAGTGACAAATTTCTTTTGCCTTGTCTTGGCTTAATAAAGTCGGATATAAATATGAGCTAAAATTTCTAGCAAGCCTTATACGACTACTTAGTACAATGTCATCATCGGGACCTTCTTGCTTCATCCAAGGACTAATTGCTTCATTTATAATGCGATGAATTGACATAAAACTTACTCCCCCTCCTTTTGAAGGATTTGTAAATCTTTTTCGATTGTTCGAATTTCATCCCGTAATTTGATTGCTTGCTCGAATTCTTCTTTTTCAATAAAAGTCTTCATTTGCGTTTTGAGATCATTCAACTTTCTTTTTAATGAAATTGCTCCACTAATTTTCTGAGGCAATTTTCCTGTATGAGAAACATTTCCGCTATGAATCCTTTTTACAATTGGTTTCATTTGCTCTTTAAATGTCTCATAACAAGTTGAACAACCTAAGCGTCCGATTTTAGTAAACTTTTGAAATGTCATCTTACATCTAGGACACTCAATTTGTTGATCTTTATGAATTGTATTTTTTTTCATTTCATAAATACCATTATTACCTTTAAATAATCCGGCTAACAAATCATTTACAGAATATCCACCTATTTCGGAAAAAATATATTTGTTGTTTGAATCATTTGCACACTTCTCGCATAAGTGAATATCTGTCTTTTCACCATTTATAATCTTAGAATAGTGTAATGTTGCCGGACGTTCTTGACATTCTTGACATATCATTGGGGGGCAACCTCCATATTCTATTTATATTTTAAACTCCTTAACATTGCCTTTAATAACCTTGCCCTTAATTCATCACGATAAGGTAAATTGACCATTAAAACTGAGCGATCTAATACACTTAGCATCATTTTTGCTTCTCTTTCTGTGATTACATTTCTCTCAAGGAGTAAATGTATATAATCTTCTGAGCTGGATTGAGCGATACTAGCGTTAAAACTATTCATTATCTGATCAATTACGCTGGCCTTATCATGAAATTGCACTTTGATAATTCGGATGTAACCTCCACCACCACGTTTACTTTCAACTACATATCCTCTTTCTAACGTAAACCTTGTATTAATAACATAATTAATTTGTGATGGTACACAATCGAATTTATTAGCAATTTCACTTCTTTTTATTTCAACATAATCTTTGTCTGATACATCAAAGTACTGCATTAGATATTGTTCAATAATATCTGATATATTTTTCATTACAAACCACCCTTACTGACTTTGACTATCTTTGACTATTATTATATTCCTTTCAAGAAAAATTTCAACTAATAACTCTTTTATTATTTTTGCCAAAGTATGAACGACTTAATCTGATTTGTATTATATAAATATATGTAAATGAATGTTTATTATGTAGTTATTTTTAATAAGTTACATTGAATAATGAAGTACTTTATTTATTACTCCTAATTCTTTCAAATTCCTGCTGATCATTTTAAAAACAATCCTCTATCTTTACAAACACAAAAAAACATCAGCTTATTAGCTGATGTTTTTCATTTACCAGGCGACGTTCTACTCTCACAGGGGGAAACCCCCAACTACCATCGACGCTGAAGAGCTTAACTGCCGTGTTCGGTATGGGAACGGGTGTGACCTCTT
>NZ_NETJ01000008.1 GCF_002128405.1 Gottfriedia solisilvae | reverse complement strand
AGTGGAAGGTGTTCGCCCAGCCCCGACAAGCATAAGGCTAAGAACACTGAAAGTTGCTTTTTAACTTTCATTGGGCTTAGACTTATGACCTCGAGGGGCTAACACCTGGAACTAGACATCAAGAAAAGTGGAAGCGATTCAGACAATAAAAAAAGTGTCCCGTTCAACTTCATTAAAAATAGAGAAAAAAGAGTGTTATTCTCTATTTATTCGAAATGAGTTGATTCGAACACTTTTTTATTTACATAGATTGCGATTGACTTTCCTCAAACAATGTAAGTTGAGTAAAGTCTTCTTTTGTTGATTTGCTTGTTAGTTCAAATTTCCAATTATCTTTAAAGACTTCATGTAAAACTTTTTCAATACGATCGACAGCCAAAATTTCAACATTTTCATATTGATGTAATGTAGTTTGATCGTTTTCTTTTGGAATGATAATTTTTTTCGCGCCTGCCTTTACAGCTGCTTTTACTTTTTCCGGTACACCGCCAACGGGTTTAACTTCACCTTGAATACTCATTTCACCTGTTAATGCAATCGTATTGTCGACTGGAATATTATTAACTGCCGAAAATATGCCTACAACCATTGCAATACCAGCAGACGGACCATCTGTTAGAGCCCCACTTGGGAAGTTAATATGAATAGTAAAGTCTTCGATTGGGACACCAATTTTACGTAAAATAGTCGTTACATTTTCTAGCGAACCTTTTGCCATACTTTTTCTTCTAACCGACTTACCTTGATTTCCAAGACTTTCTTCTTCAACGATACCAGTAATTGTTATCGTTCCTTTCCCTGCTTCTTTTGCAGGAATGGCACTAACTTCAATAGATAATAAGGCACCAATATTTGCACCATAAACAGCTAATCCATTTACAAGACCGATAGTTGGATGTTCAGGTATTTTATTAACCAATCTAGGAGTTAGACGACTAACTGAGACTACCCATTGAATATCTTCTTCCACTAATTCGTTACGTCCAGCAGTTAAAACCATTCCACCAGCTAACTGAATTAAATTGATTGCTTCGCGGCCATTTTTTGCGTATCTTCCGACCAATTCAAGCGCTTTTTCAGAAATAGTTAAATCAATTTTTTCCGCTGATCTTTTTGCGACTGCTTGAATCTCGTCCTGTTCTAGCTCTCTAAAAAATATTTCTAAACAACGCGAACGAATAGCAGGTGGTATCTCCTCAGGAGAACGTGTTGTTGCACCAACTAATCTAAAATCTGCTGGTAATCCATTCTTAAAGATTTCATGAATATGTGCTGGAATAGATGGATTCTCTTCTTGGTAATAAGCACTTTCAAACTTTACTTTTCGATCTTCTAATACCTTAAGCATTTTATTCATCTGAATTGGATGAAGCTCTCCAATTTCATCAATAAATAGAATTCCGCCATGCGCATCCGTTACTGCACCTTTTTTCGGTTGAGGTACACCAGCTTGCCCCATTGCACCTGCTCCTTGATATATCGGATCATGAACTGAACCAATTAGAGGATCTGCAATACCTCTCTCATCAAATCTAGCAGTAGTTGCATCTAATTCAATAAAGACAGCATCGTTTTTAAACGGTGTTTGAGGATTTTTTTTAGCTTCTTCTAACACAAGTCTTGCAGCCGCAGTTTTCCCAATACCAGGTGGTCCATATATAATCACATGTTGAGGATTTGCACTACATAAAGATGCTTTTAATGCTTTAATACCATCTTCTTGACCGACAATATCATTAAAAGTAGTCGGCCTGACTCTTTCAGCTAATGGAACAGTTAGTGATATTGCTTTTAACTTCCTTAATTGTTCCATTTCTTTTTTAGATTCACGGTCAATTGAAACTTTTGTTGTTCGTTGACCTTTTAATAAATGAATAAAGTACAATGCGACAATCGTACCTAAAGCGAGCTGTGCTAATAAAATAATAGTTGTTAAGTTCATTTTATACCCCTCCACTGAAGTAGAAATTAATTCTAGTATCGCCTCTTAATTGGAAGGATAAACCATTTTTAAAAATTAACTTACTTACGTTTACTTTACTTTTTAAGCTTATTCAAAGTAAGATTATTTTAATAAAGTAAATTTTATGGAGCGAATATGATGAATAACAAATTTGATAATATAGACAAATTAGAATTGGAATTAGCTATTTTTGTTCGAAGAGCTGAAGCTACTAGAATTGCCTTTTTAAAATATAGAGATTTAAATCGTTCAATATACTTACTCTTACTTTCAATTGAAAAGTTCGGACCAATTAGTATTAAGGCATTAGCAGATCAATTTCAACTAGATATTTCAACAATGAGCAGACAAACATCATCTTTAGAAGCAAAAGGTTTTATTAAAAGAGTCTCTGACGCAAAAGATGCCAGAATCAGTCTGTTTGAAATTACTAATTTAGGTATCGAACAACTAACTGAAGTGAAAAGCGAGCGTCGATTGTTTTACACTGAGTTTTTAAAAGATTGGTCAGATGAAGATAAAACTCAATTTACAGAATTACTAAAAAAGTTTAATCATACTGCTGAAAATTTTAAAAAGAATTATAAGAAATCTTAAAATATCTTGATAGTTTATTAAAAAACTTTAACTTGCATAATACAACCTATTACACTAATATAGTTGTGTATCACAACTAGTTTTTGTCCTAATAGTTGTATGAAGCAAGTTTTTCTTTCGTTTGAGAACTGATTATCATGTTAATTTTATACGATAATACTTGTATCATACAAGTATATTAGACAAACCCTCTTAATTAGAAGTGTTTCTTTACAACGATACTTGTATCATACAAGTGTTTATTTTTTTAGAATGGAGTGATTTATATAATGGGTCTTACATTATTTATAAAAGATTGGCAGCATATCTTAAAGCATAAAATGGCTACAATTGCTGTCGGAATTCTTTTATTAATGCCACTAGTTTATGCAGGTTTATTTGTTGCTGGATATTGGGATCCATATGGAAAGTTAGATCAATTTCCCGTGGCAGTTGTGAATTTAGACCAAGGAGCTAATATGAGTCATACAAATATTCATATTGGCAATGATATGGTAACTGATTTAAAAGGAAACAAAAACTTAGATTTACATTTTGTATCCAAAGACCGCGCTGAAAAAGGGTTAAAAAAAGGCGATTACTTCTTAATCATCTCTATTCCTAAGAATTTCTCAGAAAATATAGCAACTATTTCTGATGAACACCCTCAAAAAGCAAAATTAGAATACAAAATTAATCAAGGTAAAAACTTTGTGGCAGGTCAAATTAGTAGCCAGGTAGCTAAAGAAATTTATGACAAAGTTAGTACAGAAATTACTAAGTCTTACACTGAGACTATCTTTTCGAATCTAAAAGATATGGGTAATGGATTTGAACAAGCTAGTAACGGTGCCACTAAAATTCATGAAGGAACTAGTAAAGCAAAAAATGGTGCTTCAAATCTAAAAGATGGTGCAAGTCAACTGGCTAGAGGAGAAAAACAATTATCTGATAGTACCGTTCCATTAACAGAAGGTGTAGACAAGCTTTCAGATAGTTTAAGTACAATAAAATCTGGATCTGATTCTTTAACTACTGGATTAGGTGAATTAAATAATGCTGGCGGGCAGCTTGAAACTGGTGCTACTTCATTAGTTTCTGGCGTAACACAACTTAAATCTGCTAGTGATACACAAGGTTTGTTAATAACAGAGCTTGAAAAAACAAAACAAAGTTTAACTACAAAACTAGATGAATATATCAATAAAAATTCAGAAGCAAAAGATGACGAAACAATTAAGGCAATACAATCGGAAATACAAATTATTACTGGACTTTTAAATAAAATGCAAACAATCCAAACATTACAATCTAATGGAATCACCAAAGTAAGAAGCGGACAAGAAGATCTTGCAAAAGGATTGCATTCATTTGATCAACATCTAAATAGCGCATACTTAGGTAGTCAGAAATTAACAGCTGGTTTAACTAAATTCTCTTCTGGAATGACTAAATGGAATGAGGGTTTCCATACATTTAGTAGTGGTGTTATTTCTGCGACAAATGGATCAGAAAAAATACTTGATGGTACCTCAGCTTTAGTTAGTGGAATGCAGGATTTAACAAATGGAACTGGTGAATTATCAGATAAACTAAATGATGCAGCAAATAAATCTTCAAATATTCATTCAGACGCGAATCTTTTTAGTATGTTCTCAAGACCTGTTGATTTACAAGAAACTGTTATAAATGAAGTTGAAAACTATGGTACATCAATGGTGCCTTATTTTCTTACACTAGGTTTATTTGTTGGCGGCTTAATTGCATCAAACGTTGTTCCTTTTGAGCGTGAATCAAAAATTCCTGGAGTATCTGGTTGGCAGCATTTCGTTAATAAGTTTTGTCTCTATGCTTCATTTGCTTTCATTCAAACAATTATTGTAGATATTGTCATATTGTTTGGTTTTGACGTGCATGTTTACAGTATCCCAAAATTCTTGATCCTCAGTTTATTAGCCGCATTAACATATGTTACTTTTATCTTAATGCTTGTTTCAATCTTTGGAGGAGTTGGAAAATTAGGTGCTATTATTTTACTCGTTACACAATTAGTTACTTGTGGCGGTACGTTCCCAATCGAACTAGCTTCACAATTTATACAAGCTATTAATAAGTTCCTTCCAATGACATATGCAGTAAATAGTTTTAGAAGTGTAATTAGTACAAGAGAATGGAATGTATATTGGAATGGAATTGGCATTTTGTTCTCGTTTACTTTTGTATTTGCACTAATAGCATGTTTACTAGTTGTAAAGGCAAATCAGAAAGAAAAACTTGTAACATCAGCAGGATAACATAATACAATCTCAAAATAAAAAACCAAATGCTTAGAAGCATTTGGTTTTTTTATTAAGCTAATTTATTTTTCTTTTCTTTTTTATTTAGTTCTAATTCCGAACCGTCTTCTAATACAAGCTTTGGAGCTGCACCAGATTTAACAGTTTCAGCAGAAATTACGCATTTTTGAATATCTTCACGAGAAGGTAATTCAAACATAATATCTAACATAATTCCTTCGATAATTGAACGTAGTCCACGAGCACCCGTTTTACGTTCAATTGCTTTTTTAGCAATTTCAGTTAACGCTTGATCTTCGAACTCAAGTTCAACTTGGTCAAGTTCTAGTAATTTTTGATATTGCTTAATTAGAGCATTTTTTGGTTTCGTTAAAATTTCTACTAACGATGTTTCATCAAGCTGCTCTAAGTTCGCTAATACCGGTAAACGACCAATAAACTCTGGAATTAAACCAAATCGTAATAAGTCTTCTGGTAATACGTGGTTTAAGATCTCTTTTGAACTTAAGTCGTTCTTTTCAGAGTCTCCACCAAATCCAATTACTTTTTTACCTAAACGACGTTTAATGATCTGTTCAATACCATCAAATGCTCCACCACAAATAAATAAAATATTTGTTGTATCGATTTGAATAAATTCTTGATGAGGATGCTTACGTCCACCTTGTGGCGGAACACTAGCAACTGTTCCTTCAAGAATTTTTAAAAGTGCTTGTTGTACACCTTCACCTGATACGTCACGAGTAATTGATGGGTTCTCAGATTTACGAGCAACCTTATCAATTTCATCAATATAGATAATACCTTTTTCTGCACGTTCTACATCATAATCAGCTGCTTGGATTAGTTTTAGAAGAATGTTCTCTACATCTTCACCAACATATCCTGCCTCAGTTAATGAAGTAGCATCAGCAATTGCAAAAGGTACATTTAAAATACGTGCTAATGTTTGAGCTAATAATGTTTTACCACTACCAGTTGGTCCAATCATTGCAATATTACTTTTCGATAATTCAACTTCATCAATTTTACTATTTGAATTAATTCGTTTGTAATGATTATACACAGCTACTGATAAAGCCTTTTTTGCATTGTCTTGACCAATTACATATTCATCAAGAATTTCGCATATTTCTTTTGGCTTTGGTACGTCTTTAAACTCTACTTCCTCTTCTTTCGCTAATTCCTCTTGAACAATTTCAGTACATAATTCGATACACTCGTCACAAATGTACACACCAGGTCCAGCGACTAGCTTTCTTACCTGAGACTGAGATTTTCCACAGAACGAACATTTTAGCTGTCCTTTTTCTTCGTTAAATTTGAACATATGTTCACTCCCTCTAAAAATTTCTAAAAAGTCACTCAATATGTATGTATTACGAAAAAATATGTATCTTGTAGCTATATGATAGCACACAAAATAAACAAAGCAATTATTTAGTTCTCTTAAGTTGTTTAAATTTTTAGAATATATATATTCTAATGTAATGTAGATAATCCTTTTTTTAAAGAATTATTTTTAGTATAGCCACAATCTTTTTTTAAAAACTGTATTAACAGATTCTAACATATGTATATGTGCATTTTAAAGGAATCAGTTCATATTACCAAATATTTCATTATTTAAAAACAAGGCACGAAAAATTCGCGCCTTGTTTTATACACTATATTTAAAAATAACGCTTATTTTTTTCTGCTATCTACTAATAATTCAACAGCTTTACGGATTTGGATATCATCACGAACTGCATCAGTACCACCAAGCATTCCAACTAATTGGTCAGCAGGGATATTGTACATTTCAGATAAACGTCCTAACTCTTCGTTAACTTCTTCTTCAGTTGCTTCGATTTTTTCAGCTTCGATGATTGCATCGATTGTTAGGTCGATTTTCACACGAGCTTCAGCATCTGTACGCATTTGGCCACGAAGATCTTCTTCTTTTGTACCAGTGAATTGATAGTAAAGTTCTAAGTTTAATCCTTGCTGAGCAATACGTTGTTCAAAGTCTTTAACCATACGGTCAACTTGGCTTTCGAACATTACATCAGGGATTTCCACTTCAGCATTGTCAGCAGCTTTTTGTACTAATGCATCACGTAAGCTACCTTCAGCTTGAGCTTTTTTAGACTCTTCTAAATCAGCTTTGATTTTAGCTTTAAGAGCGTCTAAAGTTTCAACTTCATCGTTTACATCTTTAGCGAACTCGTCGTTTAATTCTGGTAGTTCTTTAGATTTGATTTCATGAACAGTTACTTTGAAAGTAGCAGCTTTTCCTGCTAATTCAGCACTGTGGTACTCTTCAGGGAATGTTACGTTTACATCAGTTTCAACGCCTGATTTTGTACCAACTAAAGCATCTTCAAATCCAGGAATGAATGAACCTGAGCCGATTTCTAATGGATAGTTTTCACCTTTTCCACCTTCGAAAGCAACGCCATCAACGAAACCTTCGAAATCGATTACAGCTGTATCGCCTTGTTCTACTGTACCGTCTTCTTTAACTACTAACTCAGCTTGACGCTCTTGTAATTTAGTTAATTCAGCTTGTACATCTTCTTCAGTTACAGTTGCATCAGTTTCTTCAACTTCTAAACCTTTGTATTCACCTAATTTTACTTCAGGCTTTACAGTTACTTTAGCTTTGAAAATTAAAGTTTTGCCTTTTTCCATTTGCTCTACATCAACCTCTGGGCGATCAACTGGCTCAATACCAACTTCTTGAACAGCTTGGCTGTATGCTTCTGGTAAAATTACATCTAAAGCATCATTGTAAAGTGCTTCGATACCAAATTTTTGTTCGAAAATTGGACGAGGTAATTTTCCTTTACGGAATCCAGGTACATTAATTGTTTTTACAACTTTTTTGAAAGCTGCGTCTAAACCTTTATCTACTTCAGAAGCTTCAACTTCTACAGTTAATAGACCAACGTTAGCTTCTAATTTTTCCCATTTAGCAGTCATTGTTAGTTCCCTCCAAGATTATCTAAAAATATATATGTGCTTACGAATTTTAGTACTATACACGCATGTCCAATTTATGAATAAACAGGAAATATTACATGTATAATTAAGTAAATAGTCGTTACAACCATTCTATTATAACACATTCCTTTTTTGTTTCAATATTTCCTATTTTATATTTAGCTCTCTACTTAAAAAGATTGTTGCTTTCCACGCCATGTTCCTGATTATGTATGAGATGTTCCTTGGTACATTCACGTCACGACAATCAAAATTCCCTATAAATTAGCTGCTGCTCAAATCAAAATACCCTTCTTTTTCAAATTGTCTTACTAAAGTAGCCGCTCTTTGAACTTCATCATATTCAACTTGGAACAATTCAAACAAATCATCTTCATCGACTTTTCGATCAAAATATTCTTGGACTATACTATAGAAACAAGCAGTCCAAACATCCACATTACTCGGTTCGGGAATAAATGGAAAATAGATTGTCATAAAATGTTGAAAATGTGTTTTAGCTAGTTCAAATGCTGAAGGATCCTCACTCTCAAGCACAAGGCTTAACTTTTGTACGACCTTTGCAATAAATTGATCATGTTCATTTGAGTCACTGATAGCATTCCAAGTCATTTCTTGGTTCATTTTTTTAATTTCAAATTCATGACCAATTGATTGTTCTTGTAAAATAAATAAAATAAAACTTTGAATTAACGGATTTGCTCGTGAACTTTTCACAACTTCTTCTATTTGCTTTAGGATAAGTTTACAATCAATTACTCTCAGTTCATTGATGATTTCAAGTTGTTTATGAATCGTTACGTTATTTTCTACTAAATTATGTAAATTCAACATTTCAAGATGTTCATTTCGTTCTGGAGCTACCTTATTTGATAACGATAGCATTGCTTGATATTTATCCATTTGAGTTTCATCAATTCGTTTTTGCTGAAGTAATTTCTTTATAGATTTTTGTAATACTTCATACTCTTTTAATTGAAATAAAATACTGATAAAGACTTCAATTGCTTCATCACTCTCAAATGGGCCAAAAACTAAGTCTTCACATCTTATTTTTGCTTCTAATGGTTTGTTACCTTCGAGTAAGCACGCTACCGCTGCCAGTTCAGTTTGAGAATTATGTTCATCCATCTCTTTCAGTTGATCACATAGCATTAATGCTTTACTATAGTTCTTCTCTTCTAGTGCTTTTTTACCTAAACTGATAATCCGATCCTTTAGTTTAGGAAAAAAGACAATATTGTCTTCCATGTAACTCCTCCTTATCCAAAAGTTTTCACCTGAACATATACATAATGAAAAAGTTTATCATGAATACAAATTAAATAAAATATTTCACTACGAATTATCCTCTTAAACGACAAAAAAGAAGAACAATGTTCTTCTTTTTGATTAGCGTAATGGCTTTAAACCAAAACGTTTCCATAATTTCGGATATAGTTCTTTTAATTCATCATTTGTTTTCCAATCTGCTGCTAAATGTAACTCTGGATAATGATATCCCTTACTTTCAACTAAAGTATTGAACTCATTCCAAAGTTGATCATCCCAATCATCGTCGCCTTTACGTTTGATTGTATAAGCTTGTAGAGCTAAATCTAACATGTCTTCTAATTCAGGCACTAAACCTTCTTCCTCATAAATAGGAAATATATATTCAGCCAAATAGTCTGGATCGTCTAGAACTTTTTTATATACTTGCTCACCTTGACCGATTAACCACGCTCTAAAAAAAGCAAATGAATCTTCCGAGCATCCATCCATTATCACCCATGCAGCTGCTAATAACCTAGAATTGTATGCTTTTGAAAAAGCAGTTTCGAACTGTATTTCAAATTCTGCAATTTCTTCATCACTTTGTTTTGCTAAATGACTTATTACCCACTCATAAGGTTCTTCTACAATATGCATTTTTGAAATGAGTCCCCAAAAGTCTTTTTCGGTCATAAAAATCACTCCACTATCTTATTTATATTAGGATAACATATCTCATCATAAAATTTCGGTTCTTAACAAATTTGTTATATTCTCACAATTTTGTAAAAAACAAAAAAAGAGAAGGAATTCTCCTCTCTTTTAGCTAATATATTACTCTTTATGCACTGCATCGTTTAGTTCATTTGCAGACGATGCAACATTGCTGATTGCTCCGCCAATTTCCTTAATCACATCAACTAAATTTACAATTTGTTTTTCAATTCCATGGTTTCCAGATAAACTATTGTCCATTGAACTTACAATACCATTAAAGGAATCATGAGTTTGCGTAGCTTCCTGTTGACCATCGTTTACTAATCCTTTTACATCATGAATCGAATTTACAACTTTATTCATATACAACGTTGCATGTGAGATTAATTCTTCAATTCGTTCTGTTGATGTTTTTGTTTGCGTAGCTAATTTCTTTACTTCGTTTGCTACTACCGCAAATCCTTTTCCATGCTCACCTGCACGAGCCGCCTCAATTGCAGAGTTAAGAGCAAGTAAATTAGTTTGATTAGCAATATCTTGAACAATTAAAATGACTTGTGATATTTCATTAAAAGAGTTATTAAGTACATCAACTGATACTGATACTTCATCTGTACTATTCGAGATCGTTGAAATTTTATTATGCAACACTTTCATTAATTCTTGACCTTCATAAGCCAAGGACTGTGTAGTACTAGCAATTTCATTATTTGAAATAACTGATTCGTTTACCCTTACACTGCTGTCTACTAATAACTCAACTGCAGCATTTGTTTCTTCAACTAAAGCAAGTAATTCTTCAGCAATCTCACCAATTTTTTTCTTTAAATTTATTTCTACTTGTAGTTGTTTCTCTTTTGCACCGATATTTTCTTTTTCATATAGATCTAATACTAATTGCTGTTCAAAGTTTAATATTTTCGAGGCTACAGATATTAGCTTTCTTTGCTCTTCACTAGTAGTATTCGTAATTTTAGAAACTACAAAAATCAATTCCTCTAAAATATTTTGAAATGCAGCTAAATACCATTTCGGTTGAAGTCCTATTCTAAAATGGATTTGAGCCACTTTTAATCGTTTATTTACATATTCATCATTTATTTCGCCATGAAATAATAAATGAATATGTGATGATAAAGTCTTTCTCAAACGTTCAACAGATGAGTGACTTTCAATGATATTTTTTAAATGTTCAACTTTTAATACCGCATCATAAAATGCTGATACTAAACTTTCTATATTTTCTGAAACAATTGGTTGTAGACTTTTTAAAATTTTTAACTCTTCTTCATTTAATCGTATGAAAGCTAACTGCTGTTTTATTTCTTCATCTGTTACTTGGATTGAAACCGAAACATTTGATTGATTACTTTCTTGCAAAAAATGACCTTGTTTCTCTTTCTTTTTAAAAAACATAAAATATATGCTCCCTTCTTCATCTGTAATTATGTCGGAATAATATAATAAATGTTTAGTTAAATGCTGAATCCATTTTTTTCTATTGCCTACAACATATGATAGGGATGTTCATACTGAATCAAAAAGGAAAGTAGAAGGTCATTAAATGAAGTGTTAGTACAAAGGGACTATTATAGAATAGGGGAAGGAATTCATATTAATAGCACAAAAAAAGGTTTAAGGAATGGGGATAACCCTTATTCCTTAAACCTTTTTTCTATTATGACGTCCTGGGAGGGATTCGAACCCCCGACCGACGGCTTAGAAGGCCGTTGCTCTATCCTGCTGAGCTACCAGGACATAATGGAGCGGGTGATGGGAATCGAACCCACGACCGAAGCTTGGAAGGCTTCTATTTTACCATTAAACTACACCCGCATGTTTTTTTAGCGACATCACCTGTCGACATAATTTATTATAGTCACTTCACTAAATAAAGTCAACAATAATTTTAACTTTTTTTCCAAAATAAAGGAAAAAATTTCTTTTCCATTTATACTCTCATTATATTTTATTTGTATGAAAATTATCACTTTTTAAAGAACTTAAAGGTTAGTAGAAATTTATATTTTACTACTAACCTTTAACTTATGTTATTGATTTAAATCAAATGAAGATGATAATAACTCTTTGCCATCAATCGAGTAAAAAATAACCTTTGCAGATTTACCATAGGTATCTATGATTGCATATGTTTTTTCTTTTCGCATTCGAGGTAGGAGTATACTACCTGGGTTGATAAAAAGGATTCCATCTATAACTTCAGCTCCAAGCATGTGAGAGTGGCCGAAGCAAGCGATCGTTGCTCCTAATTCTCTGCATCGATAATGAAGCTTCTGTAGAGTTTGTTTAATCCCATATAAATGACCATGAGTAGCGTAAATCTTAACATCATTTTCTTGATGAATGAACTCTTCAGGGAATTCTCCTCTAAAATCACAATTGCCTCGAACGACATGAAAACCTTGTAATTCTTTTGCATCAATCTCTAACTCAGAGTCACCACAGTGGATCATTAAATCAACATCTTCACGATGACGTTTAGAAATTACTTCAAGCAGTTCTGTTAAACCATGACTATCACTTAGAATCAATGCTTTCATAATATTACCCCTTAGAAAAATTCTTTTCCTTCTTTTTCTATTACGTTCATTAATGATTTAATAGCATTTGCCCTATGACTTAAGCCACTTTTTTCATCTGCCGTTAATTCAGCCATCGTTTTGTCCAACTCGGGCAAGAAGAAAATTGGATCATATCCAAATCCATTTGTTCCTCTCTTTTCGCTCGAGATATAACCCTCTACTGTCCCATTAACGGTAATCGTTTTTTTACCTGGCGCAGCTAATGCAAGCGCACAATAAAACCTTGCTGTACGTTTACCTGGAAAAACATCATGTAGCTCACTTAATACTTTTTGTAAATTATCTTCATCGCTTTTATGTAGACCTGCATAACGTGCTGAATATACACCAGGTCTTCCTTCAAGTGCATCTACAATTAACCCCGAATCATCTGCAATAACCGGAGTTTGTAGAACTTTTGCTAAGTATTCAGCTTTTAAAATAGCATTTTCCTCAAAAGTTGTTCCAGTTTCTTCAATCTCTTCAATTTCAGGGAAATCCTGTAAGGATTTAATTTGAAATCCCATTGGGTGAAAAAGTGATTCAAAGTCTTTTACTTTTCCTTTATTATTCGTCGCAATAATAATTGTTTCCATCCTTAAAGTCTCTCCTCTATATATGTATAGTTAAAACTTAATTCCTTCATTTAATAGAACTTCTTTTTGTTTTTCAATCAGCTTTTTAATTCCTAGTTCACCTAGAGCGAGCATTTCATTTAGCTCTTCTCTTGTAAAGGTCGCTTCTTCACCAGTTCCTTGCAGTTCTACAAAGCGTCCTTCTCCAGTCATAATAATGTTCATATCAACGCTAGCTGCAGAATCTTCTAGATAATATAAATCTAAAACCGCACCAGCATCTTCTAATATCCCTACAGAAGTCGCTGCCAAATAATCTTTAACTGGATAAGATTTTAATTTATCTTGTTTAACTAATTTATCAAATGCCAACATCATTGCAACGAATGCACCAGTAATAGAGGTTGTTCGAGTTCCCCCATCCGCTTGGATTACATCACAGTCAATCCATACCGTTTTTTCTCCAAGTGCTTCTAAATCTACAACCGCTCTTAGTGCTCTACCGATTAGTCTTTGAATTTCCATTGTACGACCTGTTACCTTACCTTTTGTTGACTCACGCATCGTTCGATCTTGTGTTGCCCTTGGTAACATAGAATACTCAGCTGAAATCCAGCCTTTACCGCTATTCCTTAGGAAAGGTGGCACGCGGTCTTCAACTGTCGCATTACAAATTACTTTTGTATCCCCTACACTAATTAGCACAGATCCTTCAGCATGCTTTGTATAATTCGTTACAATTTCTATTGGCCTTAATTCATTATTTAATCTTCCATCTGTTCTAGTCATGTTTGTTTCCTCCTACATAAATCTTCCAATTACTAGTATAGACAAAAATATGATTTCATTTCTACTTATTAAAAGCATTTCTTAAGATAAATGCAAAAAACCTTGAACAAAAGTCATATTTAAACTTTGGTTCAAGGTTTGATTATGAAGTTTATAATTCTTTTGTATTTACATCCTTAGGTCTAGATACTGGTTGGCTTAAAGGCTTACCTTGTTGATTTAGTGCAGTTAATTTACCATCTACTTGAATTTCAATTGAAGTAACCCCTTTTTGTTCAGTTAACGATAAAACAAGTGGTTGTAATACATCATCATTAATCATATTTTTAGCAATGTTGCCGTATATACCTTCATTAAAATTTAGTGTTAGTTTACCATTTTGATATTTTGGCTCAGCAACTAATTTTGTATCTGAACCAAAATCAGAAACAAGTTCAGAATACTCAGAAGGACCCTTAACAAGTTCATTTACAATTGCAGTATACGAATCTTTTTCTGCATTTGAAATCCTTCTAGTTACAGGAACATAATAAGTTTCACCCATTTCATCTTGTGAAACATAGTATAACGTAACTGGTCTTGAATTCATTACATCAACGATATCACCTTTATCAAAATTAATGCCATCTTGCCTAGTTAACCCCTCACCTATTTGTGCTTTGTTAATTGGCATAGCCGTTAAGTTTTTACCATTTACACGAATTTTTACTTTTTTAACATTCTCAAACTGCGTCAATGTCCAAGTTACAGCTTGAAATACTTTTAACTCATCTTCGTCATGATATTGTTTAAACTCTGAAGAGAAATCAGCAATGACTGTACCATCTTTTTGCGTTTCTACCCCTAAAACCTCAGTGTTTGGTGGTAAAACAGCTTGAAACCCATTAGGTAATTGATCTGTTACCGGACCGTCTTTCACTAAATACTCTAGGGCTTGTTTTGCCAAACTTGTAGATTTAGGTAATTGGAATGTTTGTGGTACTACATAACCATTTCGATCGATTAAGTATAGTTCTCTTTTCGCTGTTTGTTCTTGTACCTTACCTGCTTGTACTTCTTTTGATGGTTGGTCACTTCTATATGTAACCGTTTTAGGTGGATCGATTTCATTAGAAGTTTTAACCGGAATTAAACCACAACCAGATAATGTAGCAAGTCCACAAAGTGTTGCAGTTGTTACTAATAATCTTTTTTTCATCGCCATACTCCCCCCACGCTTTTTTACTATTTATACGAGCATGTACAATTTTTAGAACAAGCTATGGCCAAAAAAAATAAATATTTTAATCTGGCTTTTAAATTTACTGGAAATATTCACCTTAAATACGAATCTGTCATATGATAAAAAGACTAAATGAATACCCATCCGAAGTACAGCTCGGTCAAGCAAGGAGGGTTAGCACAGTTGAAGGATAGAGAATATCAAACAAAGCACACACTCACTAAGCGTGAAAAAGAAGTATTTGAACTTCTTGTTCAAGATAAAACTACAAGAGAAATTGCTGAAGAACTGTTTATAAGTGAAAAAACTGTGAGAAATCATATTTCAAATGCAATGCAGAAGCTTGGGGTTAAGGGGCGATCACAAGCAGTTATCGAGCTACTACGCATGGGCGAGCTTGAACTGTAGCATTCTTGTAGATTTACAAATCTACTCATCTACCTACTGCCGGCTATCTTTTTGATAAGCCGGTTTTGGTTTTTTGTGTAGGCTATCAACCTTCATTTACATTGTGTTATTAAGCGATTCTATAATTATACATGTTGAATCAACTGAACAATAATTTAAAAGAAGAGTATCGTTTACTCTTCTTTTAAATTTGCATAAATAATGGACAAAAAGTCTATTTACCTTATAATCTAGCAATATTTTAGGTAATAATAGTTTAATAGACCCAAATTACAAAAAAAATAAAAAATTATAAGATTTATTACAAAAATTAAATTATAATGAAAAAGCTGTATTAAACAACTAAGGAGAGATTTTATGAAGAAAATACTGCACATTTTACTAACTGCAAGTTTATTAATGACGATTTGTTTTTCATTTAAAACGGTTACAGCTGAAGTTAATTCAGAAGGAAATACTTTCCCAATAAAAAGTATTTCAATTGAAAAACCTAGTATCACAATGCCTGATACAAATGTAGCATATGTTACTTTTAAATCAGCCCCTTCAACTTTGGAGAGATTACACATTACATACGGAAACTATAATACAGAATATCACTCAGCTTATTTTTCCAAATGTGTAGTGACGAAGAATTTGCTAATCTATTCATGTCCAATTAGCATCCCAAAATATGAAACATCAGGTAATTGGAAAATATATAACATTGATATAAAATATGAGGATAATGAAAATAGTAGTTGGTTCTCACGCGATGAAAACCCTAATCTTATCAAATGGCCAACGTTTAAAGTTTCAAATAAAAACGAAGATAGTGTTGCACCAGTTTTAAAATCCTTCCAAGTTATCGGAGATGTGCTACAACCTGGAGTTGCTTTCCAATTAGAAGCTTACGCCGAAGACCAAAAATCTGGGATAAAAGATATTGCTGTAAGTTTTATCGATAAAAAAACTGAACAAAGCTTTCTTCTAGAAAAATTAAAATACGTGGGTAATAATAAATGGACAAGTAATACTACACTTCCTAAAGATATAAACCCTGGAGGATGGTACATTTCTCTAGTAAATATCCGTGACAATGCAGGAAACACCTATGTAAGATTTTTTGATAAAAATGGTTATACAGAAAGATCTAGAACGATTCGAGATGAAGTGAAAACTGCTACTGTAAAAACAGATGATATTGAAGACTTTTATGTATTACCTCAATCAAAAGTCTTATCAAAATCACTTACAACTGTGAAAATGCAATCTTATTCAAATCGAACAATAGAAATATATAAAGGTACTAAATTATTAAAGAAAAGCAACACAACAGCAAGTGGTAAAAGTAATTTAACTTTTACTAAACAATCAAAGAATTCACAACTTAAAGCAGTTATTAAAACAAAAGCTGGTAAAGTATCGGAAACAGTAAAAATTACATTACCTAATAAATAAAGAAAACCTTTATACAAAAAAAACAGTCCTTTAAAAGTAATTCTTCTAAAGAACTGTTTTTTTGTTTTTCATTGAAAATTTTGTTGATTACAACTCCAGGTTGCTCCCTTTCCGAGGGCGAGAGCTGAGCCTCCGGGGTCTCTACCTTCCCGCTATTCCCATCTTTTAGAAAAGAGCATTCTCTTAAGAATAATTTAATTCAAAGTAGGTACTCTCTTTCTCTCCTCTTAAACTTCATAAAACCCTTTTGTATTTTCATAAAGAATTTTATATACTTCCCTTAATTCAACATCTTTAATTTCAGCAATTTTGCGTACTGATTCATGAATAAAGCTTGGATGAGTATATGCTCCTTTAAAAGGACCTTCAAACGGCCATGGACCATCTGTTTCAACCATTAGCTGGTTTAGTGGATAGATTTTTACAAGTTCTTGAATTTCGTTTTCATATAACACATCTGGCGTAATGGATATATAATAACCATTTTCTATCATTCGCTTAATGGTATGTTTGTTTCCTTTAAACCAATGAAAATGTGCTTTTTTGATTTTATATTTTTCTAATAGACAACAAACGATATCGGCATCTTCATAAACCGCATGTAGTACGATCGGTTTGCTTACCTCATATGCAAGCTTAATAAACTTTTCAAGCAACTCAATATAAGGTTTATAATCAAGCGTTTGTTCCTGATTCCGATAATATGGCAAGCCTACTTCACCAATTGCAATCATTTGATCATTATGTTCCCTTATCCATTTTAACAAAGCTTGAGTTTCTTCTTCTGAGGGAATCTCTTGTTCAGGATGAAATCCAAATGCAGTGAATACCTGTCTTGATTGCAATTGAAAATCGAGATTTTTCTTACATGATGCTAAATCCATGGAAACTGAAATAAGCGCCTCTACTTCGTTTTCTTTTAAACTATTAAGTATTTCATCTCTTTGTTTCGTTTCATATGAGTCAAGATGAATATGAGCATCTATCACTTTCATCTGGTTTCTCCTTTTCCAGTGCAGAGTATATTTTACGTTTCCACGCAGTAAATTCATCAGTTAATAGTAATTCTTTTTGACGAGGTCTTGGAAATGGTACGATAATTTCTTCTTTAATCTTTGCAGGTTTATCTGAGAAAATATAAATCCGATCAGACAATAATAAAGCTTCATCAATATTGTGAGTAACTAGCAAAATTGACCGTCTTTGTTCTTCCCATATTGAAAGTAGCCATTGTTGCATATCAAGTCTCGTAAATTCATCTAATGCTGAAAATGGTTCGTCCATACACATGAATGATTGTGGAGCAAGTAATGATCTAAGAAATGATACGCGTTGTTTCATGCCACCTGATAATTCATGTGGATAAGCATTTTCGTAGTCAGCAAGTCCGGTGCGTTTCAACCAATCTCGTGCTAATGATTCATCCGATTTACCTTTGATTTCACTAGATAATAGAATATTTTTCAATACAGTTCGCCACGGAAGAAGTGAATGCTCTTGCGGCATAAAACTAATATGGCCTAGTTCTCCATTTATTACTGAATGATTTAAAATGATTTGTCCCGAATCTGGATTGATCAATCCACCGATTAAATTGAATAAAGTACTTTTCCCACTTCCAGAAGGACCTAAAATCGAGACAAATTCTCCTTCATTTACGTGCATCGAAATACCGGCTAAAATTTGTTGATGTTTTCCAAATGATTTTTCGAGATTTCTAATTTCTAATGTCATTTTTATTTTACTCCCTTAGACTTCCATTTCACCGTCATTCTTTCCAGCAATACAATCAAGCCGAAAAAGAACATACTTAAAAGCATAATGATAAAAATCGAGACAAATACTCGATCCGTACGAAATGAAGAAGAAGCAAGTGTCATAAATACACCAATACCTGTTTTTGCACCAAGCCACTCAGAAATCACCGCACCCATCACACTATATGTCGCGGATATTTTTAATCCTGAAAAAATAGACGGTAGTGAGTATGGACATTCTATTTTCCAAAATAATTGAGATTTTGTTGCTCCTGCCATTTTCATATAATTAATCAATTCAGTTGGCGTTTGTCTAAATCCATCGAGAGCAGAAACGGTAACAGGAAAGAAACAAACAAGTGAAATGATCATTAACTTTGGTAATACTCCAAATCCAAACCAAATGATTAAAAGTGGTGCTAAAACAATAATTGGTACGTTCTGTGACAAAATCAATAATGGATAAAACGCTTCTTTAAATCCTGGAATTAAATGTAGTACGATTGCAATCATTAGTCCTAGAAAAGTACCTACAAAAAAACCAGAGATGGTTAATTGTACGGTAGAAAGTACATGTGGAACTAACGAATCATAAGATTGGATTCCTTCTTTTAGTATTGCGATTGGCCCTGGCAAGAGCCAATCTTCTATTTTGAAAAACTTTATACTTAGCTGCCAAAAAATTAAAAAAAGGAGGATGACAAGAATCGGTTGCCATCCTATTATTTGTTTGCGGTTCATTAACGATACTTCTCCGTCAAATCATCCATTGCAATACCTTGTGGCTGATATAGAATTTTCATTTGTGTAATGACATTATGACAGCCTATTTCAATCATTCTTTCATTCATTTTTTGAACTATATTTAATAATTGATTTAATTCGCCTTCCATTGTTGTTTCTAATGGCTGAACTTGGTATTTTACACCAGACTCATCGATTACTTTTATCGCTGCATCAACCGCTGGAATAACTTCCTCAATTTTATTTGTTTTAGGAATAATTTGTACACTCATTAAAGTATTAGACATTTAAAGCTCCCCTTTGTCAAAAAATATTATTCTGGTAAAAACTCATTTGTAAAAGCTTTTTCCGGATCAAATTTACCTTCTAACAATTTATTTTCAGTTAACCACTCGGCATAGTTTTTCCAAATTGTTAACTTCTGTTCACCCCAACGACTTGCATCGTCTTGATATTTAGTAGAAAGCCACTCCTGACTTTTTTGAACTAACTCTTTATCTAAATCCGGATTATCTTTTAACAAAATATCTGCAGCTTCTTTCGGATGATCGATTGAATAAGTATATCCTTTAGACGCTGCCTTCATAAATGCCTTAACTGTTTCTGGTTGATTCTTAATCATTTTTTCATTCGTTGCAAGTACTGGCGTATAGTAATCTAGTTTATCACTGTAATCAGTTAAATAAACCATATTTAGCTTTTCACCACGAAGCTCAGCTTCTATACCTGTCCATCCTTGATAAATCCAAGCAAAATCAATATCTCGCTTTACAGCCGTGAAGAAATCAGCTTCGCCCATATTAACGATATTTAATTTATTAACATCTGCATTTTCTTTTTTCATCAATGAATCTAAGATTGCTTTTTCTACAGGTGAACCCCATCCACCGTAAGTTTTACCTGCAAAATCTTTAGGTGATTTAATATTTTTGCTAACTGGTGAAGCAAAACCAGAAGTATTATGTTGAATAACAGCTGCAATCGACACGATTGGTACGTTTTGTACTCTTGCTTGTGTAATTGACTCTTGGTAAGAAACGCCAAAATCAGCTTTACCAGAAGCAATTAATTGATCTGCTCCTGTTTGCCCCGGGCTAATAATCTCTACATCCAAACCTTGCTCTTTAAAATATCCATTTTCTTTTGCTACAAATAAACCTGTATGATTTGTATTTGGCGTCCAGTCTAATACTACCGACACCTTTTGTAGTTCTTTTTCTTTCTTCGGTGTTGACGAATTTTGCTCACTACATCCTGCTAATGTTAAGCAAAGTGCAAAAATGCAAATCAGTAATCTTTTCATTCTATAACTCTCCTTTTTGTTTTGTTTATACAAATGAAATGTGTTAGCACCATAGTCAGGCACTAGAACTAGACAAAAAGAAAACGCCCGAATAAATATCCGGACGTGAATGCACTGTAAAAAACTATATCAAAAGAGATACTGTTCCCTACGCTGGCATCACCCAGATCAGGTTCTAAGAGTCAGTATCTAAAGGATACAATCTCAGCCAGCAACACTGGCCCCTCCACATTTTCTCGCATATAAACTTTTCATGATAAATATAACAGATAAATCCCTTAAATACGACTCATTTTCAACATAAATTTAATATTTTAATAATCTGTATATATAGAAAACTTCATTTCTTGAAAAGGATTGAGCAGAAATTGAATCATGAACACTATGAATATAATAGATCAACAAGGTTTAAAAGTTTGTGGGATCCTATAAATAAAACGAAGGCGAGTGGACTAGATGAATAAGCCAATTGGTGTGATTGACTCAGGCGTTGGAGGCTTAACAGTTGCAAAACAGATGATCAGGCAGCTACCGAACGAAGAAATTTATTATGTAGGTGACACACTTAGATGCCCATATGGCTCACGTTCATATGATGAAATTAGACAGTTTACTTGGGAAATGACATACTATCTCCTAGACAAAGATATTAAAATGTTGGTCATTGCTTGTAATACTGCAACTTCTATCGTTTTACAGGAAATGCGCGAAAAATTACCGATTCCTGTAATTGGGGTTGTTCATCCAGGAGCAAGAGCGGCAATAAAGCTCACGAAAAATAACCGCATCGGAGTAATAGGTACAAATGCTACTATTCATAGCCATGCATACAAACACGCACTAAAGAGAATTAATCGTACAGTCGAAATAATAGAATTGGCCTGTCCAGAATTTGCTGGAATAGTTGAAAGTGGTAGATACACTCTACCAGACATTTTTGATCATATTCATGAGGCTTTGGCTCCATTAAAAGAATCTAGCATTGACACCTTAATACTAGGTTGTACTCACTATCCCCTATTGAGTTCCATTATTCAAGAAGTAATTGGCTCTCAGATCAAGTTAATCAGTTCAGGTGATCAAACAGCTTTGGAGGTTAGTGCAATACTGGACCAGCAAAATTTATTATCAACCAAGAAGTCTGTGTCACACTCCTTTTTTACCACTGGTAGTCCCGTGGCATTTCGCAAAATAGCTTCTTCAATATTCCAAGAACCATTGGAACATATAAAACAAATTAAACTTTAAAACACTCAAGCATTTTTTTGCTAGAGTGTTTTTATTTTTTATTTAAGTCAAAATATTCTTTTAGCATAAAATTATTTTGTACAATATCTTCAAGAGTATATTCGTCTAATACTTGTAAAAACTGATCTAATGCTTTATTAAATATATGCTTTAAAGAACAAACAGGTGTTATGACACAGTTATTGTTATGCTCGAAACATTCAACAATATGAAAGTCCTCTTCTGTCTTTCGAATTAATTCACCTATATTTATGTCCGATGGTCGTTTTGCAAGTCGGATTCCACCATTCCGTCCTCGAATTGTTTCAATATACCCCATCTTCCCTAAGTTATAGATTATTTTCATTAAATGATTTTTTGAAATATCATACGCCTCGGCAATATCCTTTATATTTACCAGTTTTTCATTTGGTTCAGTGGACAAGTATATTAAAACCCGAAGTGAGTAATCCGAATAATTGGTTAACCGCATAAATTCCCCTCACTCATTTATTTTGATTAATCATAGCATAATTGTGAACATTTTTTAAACTTTTATAAACTGAGGCTAAAAAGATGTATTTTACATATTGCTTTAAAAAGTAGATGGGTCTACTATAAAGATGTATTATAAATACTACTTTAAAGAAAAGAAGGGGTATAACATGCTTTCTCAAAAAACTATTGACATCATTAAATCAACAATCCCAGTTTTAGAAGTGAAAGGTCTTGAAATTACATCAGTTTTTTATAAAAACCTATTTACAAATCATCCTGAATTATTGAATATATTCAATCATACAAATCAACAACAAGGTAGACAACAAACAGCGCTTGCTAACACAGTACTAGCAGCGGCTAAAAATATTGATAAGTTAGAAACAATTCTTCCGGTCGTAAAACAAATTGCTCAAAAACATCGTAGTCTGTTAGTAAAACCTGAGCACTACCCAATCGTTGGTGAACATTTACTAGGCGCGATTAAAGAAGTATTAGGTGATGCTGCAACCGATGAAATTCTTGCTGCTTGGGCTGAAAGCTATGGTATTATTGCACAAGTATTTATTGATATCGAAAAAGAAATGTATAATGACTCAGCTTCACAAGAAGGTGGATGGAGTGACTTTAAAGAATTCAAGGTCATTGATAAAGTTAAAGAAAGCGATGTAATAACATCTTTCTACTTACTTCCTAAAGATCACACTGTTTTACCAACGTTTTTACCAGGTCAATATATTACTGTGCGAGCAAAAGTGGCTGGTCAAAAATATTTATTAAACAGACAATATAGTTTGTCTGATGTACCTGGCAAAGAGTACTATAGAATATCCGTAAAACGAGAAGCTGAAGAGCAACAACCAGAAGGCGTTTTTTCAAACTATCTTCACAACTTTATTAATATCGGCGATTCATTAGAATTAACTGCACCAGCTGGAGATTTCACTTTAAACACTGATCTTGAATCACCTGTTGTGTTTATTAGTGGCGGGGTTGGTATTACACCTTTAATAAGTATGGCAAAACAGATTGCTAATACTCAACCAAATCGTAAAGTAGAAATGATATGCGCTTCAAGAAATGCTAAGCTCCAACCATTCGAAAAAGAATTAATTTCATTATCCAAACAAATAAATGACTATTCTTTATCATTTATTTATGAAAATCCATCAGAGGAAGATTTGAAAAATCCGTACTTTAAAAAGCAAGGCTATATTGATGCTGCATGGTTAACATCTAATATACAAGCTGTAGATGCACATTATTATGTATGTGGCCCAGTACCATTTTTAAAAGCAGTTGTATCAAACTTAAAACAATTAAATGTTCCAGAAACTAATATTCACTTTGAATTCTTTGGACCATCAATGAGTCTAGAAGGATAAATAAAAAGGATGCTCTCATTTTGAGCATCCTTTTAAGTTTGTAGACAAAAGTATTAAAACTAAGAGATTCAGACAGTCTGAAAAGTAGTTTTCTTTTCGAGAATCCACTCTAACTTCTAATCAGTAAGGCAGTTTTCTTTAGCGCTGTTGGAACGATAAAACTACCTAATATAGCTAACAAATCACTTGAAAATGTTTTTTTTATACAACCAAAAACGAGACTACTGATGAGAATATCATATAATACAAATCTGCCAAAATCTTCTTTCGTGATAACTAAAAATACGACTGATGATTTTCTAGTTGTCAGATAAAGCCCACCTTTAGTACTAAATTATTCGATTGGTAATTCCCAATAATATTTTTCTAATTCTTCATACATTTTTTTCATTCCTATTTTCTCTAATACTCTAATGGAAGCATAATTATAGATTGAACATGTTGCAATTATTTTTTCTACATTTTCTCTTTGCATTCCCCAATGACAAAATGCTTTAGCCATTTCAGTGGTATAGCCTTTTCCTTGATAATCAGGTGCCATACTATAACCGATCTCCATTATTCCATGTACATCTGGCCCGCCTTTAAATCCCATATCCCCTATAATAATTTTGTCTGTTTTATGAATAATGACCCCTTCAAATTCTTCCTCTTCCGGATGTTTTTGAAAACGAGAAATTTTATACGGAAACAGATTTTTGTACGCGTTAATTGGCCATCCTTTAGCAAAACTAAATGTCATATTTTCATATTCTAACGACTGTTCCCCGTTTAAAACATCTAACATTGCTCCAGCAGTAAATTTTACTAATAATAGATTTTCAGTTTGAGTAATGATCATACCTATTCACCTGTCCTCTATTTCCCTTTAAAAAATATTCTTGAAATAATCAAACCAATTAAACCGAGTAATATAAATAGTCCAGCCCTTACTAACAATGTAATATTCGGTAAATCAACTAAAACAAGCTTGCATAAAGTTAGTAATAACAAACCAACCCCAATATAGGTCCATACTTTAAACTTCTTCAAACTGCCAAGTACCATCGCAATAATTGAAATAATGATCCAACTTAGATTAATTGTAAGACTAATAACATTATCAGATAAATCTGTGGTCAAAATTTGTACAGCTTGAGTGATGTAAGCAATTAATAATAGTGTAATCACTAATGAACTACTCACCAATATAGCATGTTTCTCTTTCTCATTTTTATAAGCTATTATCGAAATCGTGATTGTAGCAATTATGAAAACAATCCAATCCATAGAAGTAAATGAAATTAAAGAAAAAATCGGTTCTGATACAATCCTTATACCAACCGGAACGATTGTTAAAGAAGCAATGATTAGTTTAAAAAAGTCTCTATATCTTATATAAAACAAATACGTTAATATCGCTTGTATGATTAACACAGTGTTAAGTAAGTGAACAGTCACACTATCTAAACATAAGAATGAAAAAGCTAGTAGAAAGTTTGTTGAAAATGCAAAGAACAAGTCTGATTGCTTTTTATAAAAATTACTTAGGAATAAATATGAAACACAAAGTAGGATGAGAATAATCGTTCTTGTGTTATCTTCATAGCCACTGAAAACCCAACCAATCGTGAAGATAAAGCTGGTATGAAGCATCAAAATTTGCTTTTTCTTAGAAAACTTTGAGATTAATAAAATAATAAGTAATCCGAAATGTTGAATGATAATACTAAAGGCAAAGTATTCAAAACCTTTAAGATTAAAATTTAAAAGTCCAACAACTATATAAACTAAGTTCAATAATATAGCTGAAGTCGAATATAAGTATTTATATTTTTTAAATGCTGCATAAAACATAAATAACAAGTATATTGATGTTTCATAAAACGCAAAAAATAAATAATTAGGCGCTGCGCTTTTTATTAAGAATGGGATCAAAACGGCTCCAATGATACTAATTAAGCCAATCGCTTCAGATTTATATTTATTCATGAAATAAAAGCCTACTCCGACCCATAAAACCTGTAGCAAAAATGCAACATTTGAACCAATCATATTATATAAATGATGCATTGCAAAAGTTGTTAAGAACAACACTGGCAATATTCCACCTAATAATGTTTGCCCAAGCGTAACTCGCTTTGCTTGCACTTGTCGATTTCCATACCAAAACAAGAGAATTGCAAAGGCAAATCCTATGCCAACTTTGGCGTATTCATTTAAAACACCATAATCGGATGCTGCTTTAAATCCCCACATAATTCCAATAATAAAAATAAAGATAAAAAATCTAGGTAACCACTTTTGGAAAATAAGTGCTTCAAAATCAATTTTTTCTTTAGGAGTCGTTGTATTTTGTTTCACTACTTTTTGAACTGGTTTCGTTGGAGTCATACTGATTTTTTCTTTTTGTTGAATATCATTCTGTTTCAAAACCGTTTCTCTAGTGAGTAGAAAATCAAGTTTTTTCTTCATCTCACTCACTTCAAATTCAAGTTTTTCAACCTTCTTTTGAAGTTCCTCATTTTGATTTTCCAACCAAATCACCTCTATCATATCTATGTATTTCTAGTAATCTAAATAACCAATTTGAATTAGCTATCTTCATTCAATTCTACAATTTTATATAATATCCTATATAAATTCTTAAAGATTACAAATTTCGCCATATTTCCCAGAAAATAATTTCATGGCAAAATTCAATTTGGATTGAGAGCGAATTACATTTCAGTATTTCAATATAAAAAATCCTCTACCTAGCGATAGAGGACCTTTTTATATTAGAATAAAACTTTATCTTGTTTTTGTTGCTTAACCATTTCTAAGAATGCGTCAAATGATTGAGTTCCAATATCGCCTTCGCCACGCTTACGAATCGCTACAGCATTGTTTTCAACTTCTTGGTCTCCAACAACTAACATGTAAGGTAGTTTACGCAGCTGTGCTTCACGGATTTTGTAACCAATTTTCTCTCCGCGTAAGTCTGCCTCAACGCGAATTCCTGCATCTTTTAATTGATCAGCAAGTTTTTGTGCATAATCATTGTGCACGCTTGAAATTGGTAATACTGCAACTTGAACTGGTGCTAACCATAATGGGAATGCCCCAGCAAAGTGCTCAGTTAAGATTCCTAAGAAACGATCGATTGATCCATAGATTGCACGGTGGATAACAACTGGACGTTCTTTTTGATTATCTTCATTAACATAAGTTAAATCGAATTTTTCTGGCATTTGGAAGTCTAATTGAATTGTTGCACATTGCCAGCTACGTTTTAATGCATCTTGAATGTGGAAATCAATTTTTGGACCATAGAATGCGCCATCACCTGGATTTAATTTAAAATCAAGGTTTTCTGATTTCAGAACGTTTTCTAATGCTTGTTCAGCAGAGTTCCATAATTCTTCAGATCCCATTGAATCTTCTGGACGAGTTGATAATTCTACTTTATAAGTAAATCCAAATACGCCATAGATTTCCTTAATTAAGTTAATTACTTCAATAATTTCGCCTTCAATTTGGTCTGGACGACAGAATATATGTGCATCATCTTGAGTAAATGTACGAACACGCATCATCCCATTTAATGCACCAGAGAATTCATGACGGTGTACTTGACCGTTTTCACACATACGGATTGGTAAGTCACGATATGAATGTAATTTATTTTTATAAATTAACATGTGACCAGGGCAGTTCATCGGTTTTAATGCGAAATTTGTTTCATCTACTTCTGTAAAGTACATGTTTTCATGGTAGTGGTGCCAGTGACCTGATTGCTCCCATAAACGTTGGTTCATGATAAACGGAGTACGAACTTCTTGGTAATCTTTACGAGTTTGAAGACCACGCTCATATTGCTCTAATTCATTACGAATAATTGTACCTTTTGGTAGGAAGAATGGCATACCAGGCGCTTCTTCTGAGAACATGAATAACTCAAGCTCTTTGCCTAATTTACGGTGATCACGCTTTTTAGCTTCTTCTAATAAATGTAAGTGCTCTTCTAATTCTTTTTTACTTTGGAATGCAGTACCATACACACGTTGAAGCATTTTATTGTTTGCATCGCCTCTCCAATATGCACCTGCAACTGATAATAATTTAATTGCTTTTACACGACCTGTTGATGGTACGTGTGGTCCACGACATAAATCAACGAATTCACCTTGAGTATACATTGAAATGATAGCGTCTTCTGGTAAGTCGCGGATTAATTCTAACTTAAACTCATCATCTAATTCAGTGAAGAATTTAATCGCTTCTTCACGACTAACTTCTGAACGAGTGATTGGTAAATTTTCTTTAATAATTTTTTCCATTTCTTTTTCAATTTTCGGAAGGTCTTCTACTTTAATTGAAACAGGAAGATCGATGTCATAATAGAAACCATCTGTTGTTACTGGTCCCACACCAAATGCAGTTTTTTGGTCTTTGTATAGACGTTTAACTGCTTGAGCTAAAATGTGCGCTGAACTATGACGCATCATTTCTAATCCTTCTTGATCATCTTGAGTGATGATTTGTACTTCACATTCTTCTGTAATTTGTGTATTTAAATCAACTAATTTTCCATTTATTTTTCCACCAAGTGCTTTTTTCTTCAAGCTAATGGAGATTGAACCAGCGAAATCTTCTACTGTTGTGTTTTGCTCCACCTCGCGAATTGATCCATCTGGTAATTTAACTGAAATCATTTAGTTCACTCCTTTTAATAATAAATTTTTGCAAATAAAAAAGAGCACACTCGTAGGGACGAATGTGCTCGTGGTTCCACCCTAATTTGTTGTACACTAAAAAAGTATACATTACTCTCAATGTTTTAACGGTCTACACCGATAGCAGTTAATTGTATGTGACATACGTTCCCCACTATAGCTACAAGGTGGTAAGTCATTCAACGTATAGAGAATTCTCGCACCATTTGAATTCCTCTCTTACTATCGTTTTGAACGCTCATGTCCTTGATCAAAGCTTATCAATTATTCATATAAAAGTATTATATAAAAAGTTATTGAATTCTTCAAGTACTCATCTTGAGAATAGTCAAAATGTTATATTATTCTATTCAACCTTTATAAAGTATGTGACATTATTACCTAGTTTAAACCTTTTGAACAATATTTAACTCATTTTCTAATTTATCTTTCCATTCAGTTTTCCATTTTTCACTTCTTCCAGTTGCGCGATTAAGATTTACGAGTGAATTTCGCCCTGTAAAGCACACCATTCCTTTTTCATTAACTCCCATATAATGGACATCAATTGATGAATTCCCAATACTATTAACTTTTACAAAAACATCGATTTTATCATCAAAATACACTTGTTGTAAAAAGTCACATTGTAAATCTGCTACAACTGGAATTACTTCACTATCAAGAGAAACCCATTCTTGCATAAAACCTAAATGTTTTAAGTATTCAATACGAGCTTCTTCAAAATAAGTAAAAGGCACAGTATTATTCATATGCCCAAACATATCTGTTTCATTGAAACGAACCTTAATAGTTATATTAAAAGAAAAACTTGCCTGCCAATCTTCAAAGTTTGAAATATAACTCATTTTCCCCATACGATCACTCCCTAGTATATTAATTCTATTATACATATGTTTCTTCGAAAAAAGAATGAATATTCACTCATTTTTTTCGCACAACTTTGGATGCGATTATTTTTAATTAAATTTCTTTACTAAGATAATAACTTTTACTTTACGAATCAAGTCGTAATCGTTTTTATGTAAGGTTGATTTCGTATACACTGTTACTATTTTAGTATACCTAGGTTTGATGACAACTCCATTATGCTCAACAAATAGTGGGACGTGAGCTTAATCCTCTTGAGGAATCTTGATGAGACTATGCATGCCTTATGACAAGACGTCAGGGATGTAACATACCTAACTTACTTGTAAGCACATCTTTAGTCTTCCAATATCTCCTAAAAGAGTGGGAAAGTTTAGTTAGTATCAACTTCTGTTTACATATTTTTATATTCTATAATCAATAATCTTTAAGAAAAAATAATCAAAAAAAGACATGCCCACAAATGGACATGTCTTTTATTTTATTAAATTTCGTCGCTACCAAAGAAATCTTTGAAAGATTGGATTGTTGTAGCACGGTTTAATGCTGCAATTGAAGTTGTTAAAGGAATTCCTTTTGGACAAGATTGAACGCAGTTTTGTGAGTTACCACAGTTAGCAAGTCCACCATCGCCCATAATCGCATGTAAACGTTCTTCTTTATTCATTTCACCTGTTGGATGAGCATTGAATAAACGAACTTGTGAAAGTGGTGCTGGTCCAATAAAGTTAGATTTACTATTAACGTTTGGACAAGCTTCTAAACAAACACCACAAGTCATACATTTTGATAACTCATATGCCCATTGACGTTTCTTTTCTGGCATTCTTGGTCCTGGTCCTAAATCATGTGTTCCATCAATTGGAATCCAAGCTTTAACACGTTTTAAAGAGTCAAACATACGGCTACGGTCAACTTGTAAGTCACGTACTACTGGGAACGTGCTCATTGGCTCAAGACGAATTGGTTGCTCTAATTGGTCAACTAACGCTGTACATGACTGGCGTGGTTTGCCATTGATAACCATAGAACATGCACCACATACTTCCTCAAGACAGTTCATATCCCAAGTGATCGCTGTAGTATCTTGACCTTTAGCATTTTTAGGGTTTTTACGAATTTCCATTAAAGCCGAGATTACGTTCATATTCGGACGATAAGGGATGTGAAAAGTTTCTTCATAAGGTGTTGAATTTGGTGAATCTTGACGTTTTACAATAAATGTAATCGTCTTTTCAGCTGTCATTGTCCCATTATGCATTTTGTTTATCCCCTTTCTTCTTAGAATAGTCGCGTTTTCTTGGTTCGATTAATGAAGTATCAACTTCTTCATAATGGAAAATCGGTGTTTTTAACTTTTCATCAAATTTTGCCATAGTTGTTTTTAAGAATTCTTCATCGTTACGTTCTGGGAATTCTGGTTTATAGTGTGCTCCACGACTTTCATTTCGGTGGTAAGCACCTAATGTAATAACACGTGATAAGTGAAGCATGTTCTCAAGTTGACGTGTAAACGTAGCACCTTGATTACTCCATTTAGCAGTATCATTAATATTAATATTTTGATAACGCTCAAGAAGCTCTTGAATTTTATCATCAGTTTTTAATAGTCTATCATTGAATCGAACTACTGTTACATTGTCAGTCATCCATTCTCCAAGCTCTTTATGAAGTAGGTATGCATTCTCAGTTCCATCCATAGAAAGGATACGATTCATTTTTTCATTTTCTTCTGAAACATTACGATCAAATACTGAAGAAGAAACATCATCAGCAGATTTAGCTAAACCATTTACATATCTAACTGCATTTGGTCCAGCAACCATCCCACCGTAAATTGCCGATAATAGTGAGTTAGCACCTAAACGGTTTGCACCGTGCATTGAATAATCACACTCACCTGCAGCAAATAATCCTGGAATAGTAGTCATTTGATCATAATCAACCCATAATCCACCCATTGAATAGTGAACTGCAGGGAAAATTTTCATTGGAACCTTTTTCGGATCATCACCAGTAAATTTCTCATAAATCTCAATGATTCCACCAAGTTTAATATCTAACTCTTTTGGATCCTTATGAGAAAGATCTAGGTACACCATGTTTTCTCCATTGATACCAAGTTTTTGGTCAACACATACAGAGAAAATTTCACGTGTAGCAATATCCCTTGGTACAAGGTTTCCATATGCAGGATATTTCTCTTCTAGGAAATACCATGGCTTTCCATCTTTATATGTCCAAACTCGTCCACCTTCACCACGAGCACTTTCACTCATTAAGCGGTTTTTGTCATCTCCTGGGATGGCAGTAGGGTGGATTTGAATAAATTCACCATTAGAGTATGTTGCACCTTGACGGTAAACAGCTGCTGCTGCTGAACCTGTATTGATAATTGAGTTTGTTGATTTACCAAAGATAATTCCAGGTCCACCTGTAGCCATAATAACTGCGTCAGCAGGGAAGCTTACAATTTCCATTGATGATAAGTTTTGTCCTACGATACCACGACAAACGCCTTCATCGTCAACGATTACTCTTAAAAATTCCCAACCTTCAAACTTTTGAACAAGACCTTCTGATTCATAACGACGAACTTGCTCATCTAATGCGTACAATAATTGTTGGCCAGTTGTTGCACCAGCAAATGCTGTACGGTGATGCTGAGTACCACCAAAACGACGGAAATCTAACAGTCCTTCTGGCGTACGGTTAAACATTACACCCATACGGTCCATCATGTGGATAATTCCAGGTGCTGCTTCTGCCATTGCTTGAACTGGTGGTTGGTTTGCTAAGAAATCTCCACCATAAATTGTATCATCAAAGTGCTCCCATGGAGAGTCACCTTCACCTTTTGTATTAACTGCACCATTAATTCCACCTTGTGCACATACTGAATGTGAACGTTTAACAGGAACTAATGAGAATAAATCAACTTTTGTACCAGCTTCAGCGGCTTTAATAGTAGCCATTAATCCAGCTAATCCACCGCCAACTATAATTACTTTTCCACTCATGTCTCTCTCTCCTTACATGTTTGCTAGCTGCGGATCAATGAATGCAAAAATCGCACGTAATCCAACGATTGATAGAGCAACGAAAATTCCTAAAGTAACATATGTCGAAATACGTTGCGATTTAGGTGTAACAGTAATTCCCCAAGAAATGAAGAATGACCATAATCCATTAGCAAAGTGGAAAATAGTTGAAATAACACCTACAATATAGAACGCGATCATGAATTTTGAGCTAAAAATATCAGCCATCATATCATAATTTACGTCTGCACCTAATTGAGCCGCAATACGAGTTTGCCACACATGCCAAGTTATAAAGATTAAAGTAATAACTCCAGAAATACGTTGGAATAAGTATAACCAGTTTCGTAAATAACCATAATTTTTCACATTGCTAGTGCCTGTAAAAGCAATGTATAGTCCATAAATCGCATGGTATAAGATCGGTAATAAGATAATAAAAATTTCTAATAAATAGCGGAATGGTAAATTCGCCATAAATTCAGCAGCTTTGTTAAATGATTCTGCTCCCTTTGTTGCAAAATGATTGACAACTAAGTGCTGCATTAAGAATATTCCTACTGGAATTACTCCTAACAATGAATGAAGTTTTCTAAGGAAAAACTCCTGGCCATTCTTGTTGCTCATGTAAAACCCTGCCCCCTTTAGTTTGTGAACATGAAAATAAAATTACATGCTTCTATTATTCTAGAAAAATAGAAAATAATGTAATTTCCATAAAAATCTAAATTTTTATGAGATTTATCTAAAGTTCATTTTACTCCTGTTAATATTACAGGTCAAGAAAACGCGTACATTTTTCTTTACTGAAAAAACTTCTCAATTATATTGGTAAATCTACAAATATTAAGGCTTTCAATTATTGTTTTTATTATTGTTTATTGTATATAATAAAAACATGTTTTTTAAGGAAAGGGAGAGCTATTCGACCATGATGAACGGCAATGATATTTTAAAAACACCAGGGAATATTTCTGGTTTTGGCTACGAACTCTTACGAAATGATTTACTTTCGGAATTATTAGGTAAAGAGCAACATGATATATTATATTGGGCGGGAAAAATGATTGCTAGAAAATATCCATTAGCAACATTTGAAGAAATCATCGAATTTTTTGAATCTGCTGGTTGGGGGACTTTAACGGTTGTAGAAGAAAAAAAACAAGAAGTTCATTTTGTTTTAACTTCTGAACTAGTTACATACAGAAATCAACATAAAAAAGATGTATCTTATCAATTAGAGGCAGGCTTTTTGGCAATGCAAATCCAACAACAAATTGATGTAATTGCAGAAACATACGAAGAGCAAAGTAAACGTTCTGATAAAGTAAAATTCCAAGTAAAATGGGATCTAAAAGATCCAGTTACAAAAAAATAAAAATAAGCCTGTTCATCTAATTGATCAGGCTTATTTCATATTTTCTTTTTCACTTTTCTTTATTAGCTCATCTAATTTACGATTCATTTCATCTAGTTGTTTATTTTTCTTAACACCTTTAATAATGTAATTCATGAGAAATAAACTAATAAAAACGAATAATAGAATGAGAAGGATTAATAATATTAATTGAAAGACAATATCACCATAAGCAATCCCTGCATTTATCAAATGAAAACCTCCATTATCAATTACTACTTCTATTATATGGTAATATTTCGCTAAAATGTTAAAAACCCCTTTAATCACCAAGTTCCTATTGAAAGAAAATTTGTGACTAAAGGGGTTTTGATTATTATCCTTCTACAACTACTTCTTCTTGAACGCGATCTAGCTCATACCCTTTGTGTAGAGCATGAACCGCATTTTGTAATTGCGACTTTGGAATAACTGTAGATACTTTAATTTCAGACGTACTTACCATTTTAACTGGGATACTAGCTTCTGCTAAAAATTTAAACATATTTGCTGCAACGCCAGGATTTGAAACCATTCCACTTCCAACAATCGAAACTTTCGCAAGCTCGCTTTCAAAATCAAATGAAACATATCCTAAATATTCTTTTTTAGATTCAAGAATTGTGATTGTTTCTAACATATTTTCTGATTTAATAGAGAATGAAAGATTGACTAAATTATCTGAAGTCACACTTTGAATAATAATGTCTACGTCAATTCCCTCTGTTGCCAGTATAGTAAAGATGTTCGGTAAAAGATCGACTTGGTTATGTAAACCATTTAAAGTCATTCTTGTGACATTTGATTCAAAAGCGATTCCTCTTACGACTGATTGTTGTTCCATTTGATTTTCCTCCCCAATAAACGTACCAATTTCATCATGTTGACTTGATCTTACTTGTATAACTAATCCATAATTTTTTGCAAATTCTACAGCCCTTGGGTGTAGTACAGCTGCACCTAAAGCAGCAAGTTCTAGCATTTCGTCATATGATACATGACTCAATTTAGTTGCTTCTGGTTCAATTCTTGGATCTGTTGTATAAACACCTAAAACATCCGTATAAATGTCACATCGTTCAGCTTCTAATGCTGCGGCTAACGCTACTGCTGTAGTATCAGAACCACCACGACCTAAAGTAGTAATTTCATCCTCATTACTTAAGCCCTGGAAACCAGCGACAATTACAATATAACCTTCATTTATCAATCTTTGAATTCTATCAGTTTGAATTGTTTCAATACGAGCATTTCCATGAATAGATTCTGTTTGGATTCCCGCTTGCCAACCAGTTAATGAGATTGCCTTAAATCCTTTAGCCTGAATTGCCATTGCTAATAAAGATATTGAGACTTGCTCACCAGTTGTTAAAAGCATATCCATTTCACGCTTACTATTTTGTGGACTAATTTGCTGTGCAAGATTAACTAGTTCATCAGTATGATGTCCCATTGCTGAAACAACAGTAACAACACTGTTACCTTCTTTATACGCTTTTGTTACAGTATCAGCAACATGCTGTATGCGCTCAATTGAACCGACTGAAGTCCCTCCAAATTTTTGAACAATAATTCCCATTTTTTCTCATCCTCACCTATTTTTCATAAAAAAGAATACAAAAAAGCGCGTGAAGCAATGTTCACGCGCCTAATTTACAAAAATTGTAATAAAATAGACAAATCATCAACATCTCTTCAATAGCTCCCCGCATTTAGTATGCGACAGTACTACACCTATTAAATGCAGTCCCAACGAAAAGAATTGTGGATTCATTTCATTTCGGCAAAACTTCCTTTCAACTGTCCATAACAACGCCACACGTCTATGACAGCATACTCTTAAGTTTTGCACCTCTATTACGAGAGAAAATATTATATTTTTAACTTAATATAAATTATTTTGAAAATAGTGTCAAGGAATTTTTGTCCTCATATCGTGATCATTGACGTTATGCTCCTTGAAGCTATTTTCAAAAATAAGACGAAAAATGCCCGATTACTTTCTAAAGTGTTGATAAATTTCTTCTGCTACATTTTTTGGAATTTTTGCTTGGATCAGTTCTTCTATTGTTGCCTCTTTGATTTTTTTTACAGAGCCGAAATGTTTTAATAATGCTTTCTTTCTAGTACCACCAACTCCGGTAATACCATCTAAAGCGGACTGAACCATCGATTTACTGTGAAGTTGACGATAAAATTCAATTGCAAAACGATGAACTTCATCTTGAATTCTTTGTAATAAAAAGAATTCTTGACTCTGTCTGCCTAATTGAACAATTTGAGGTGGTTGTCCTATTAATAATTCAGATGTACGATGTTTTTCATCTTTTACTAGTCCAGCTGTTGGAATATACAACCCTAACTCATTTTGTAACACATCTTCAACTGCTGATAAGTGACCCTTTCCCCCATCAACAATAATTAGATTCGGAAGAGGAAGGTTTTCTTTCAGAGCTCTTGAATATCTCCTTCTAACCACTTCACGCATTGAATCATAATCATCAGGTCCAACTACTGTTTTAATTTTATATTTTCTATAATCCTTTTTAGAAGGCTTGCCATCAATAAATACAATCATGGCAGAAACTGGATTGGTACCTTGAATATTAGAATTATCAAATGCTTCGATTCGATATGGAGTTTCAATATTTAATATTTCTCCAAGCTTTTCGATTGCTTTAATCGTTCTCTCTTCATCTCTTTCAATCAACTTGAATTTTTCTTGTAAGCCGATTTTTGCATTCTTATTTGCTAGAACGACTAATTCTTTTTTCTGTCCTCTTTTAGGTTGGAGAACAGGAACATTTAGTAACTCTTTTAAAAGATCATTTTCTACTTTATCTGGTACAAAAATTTCTTTTGGCTTTATGTTATGTGTTTTCTCATAAAACTGGCCAACAAAAGATAAAAATGCTTCTTCAGGTTCGTCATAAATTGGAAAATACGATACATCCCTTTCAATCAATTTTCCTCTACGGACAAAGAATACTTGTACACACATCCAGCCTTTATCTACGGCATAACCAAATACATCACGATCAACTAGATCACTGCTCATCATCTTCTGTTTTTCCATCGTTGCTTCAATAGAAACAATTTGATCTCGATACTCTTTCGCCCGCTCAAAATCCAATTGTTCTGATGCAGCCAACATCTTCGCTTCGAGCTCTTTTCGAATTTGATCTTCTCCACCATTTAAAAATCGAATAATTTCATTTACAATTTCTTGATTTTGCTCATCAGTTACATCTTTAACACAAGGTGCAAGACATTGCCCAATATGATAATACAAACAAACTTTATCCGGTAATGTAGAACATTTTCGAAGTGGATATAAACGGTCTAATAATTTTTTTGTTTCATTCGCGGCATTTACATTTGGAAAAGGGCCAAAATATTTTCCCTTATCTTTTTTTACATTACGTGTAATCAGTAAACGAGGATGCTTTTCAGCCGTTATTTTAATGAAGGGATATGTTTTATCATCCTTCAACATGATGTTATATTTCGGATCATACTTTTTGATAAGATTCATCTCTAAAATTAGAGCTTCCATATTGGAAGATGTAACGATATATTCGAAATCGGTAATTTCTTGAACTAATCGATACGTTTTTCCATCATGAGAACCTGTAAAATATGATCTAACCCTATTTTTTAGAATTTTTGCTTTCCCTACATAAATGATAGTACCCTGAACATCTTTCATTAAATAACAACCTGGTTGATCAGGTAAAAGCGCTAATTTTTCTTTTAAATGTTTGTCCAATGTCTTACCCCCTTTCGTGGAGTTGTACACTTTATTATAATCTGCAAAGTCATAAACTGAAAATAATTAAATTAGATAATTGATTTATATATATTAATGATTTGAATTATTATTTTAAGCAAAAATTAAGTTTCTCTTCTTACTATACTCTTATAAATTTTAAATCTTTGAGGAGAAAAAAATATGAAAAAAGTAAGAATTGTTCATTTTTGGATAGGGGTAATTGTTTCAGTATTTTTGTTAATTGAATCAGTTACAGGAATCGTATTATATTTTAACAAAGGACACGAAAAACCAAAATTTTCGATGCAAACCCCTGGTCAGTTGAATGGTAGTGTTAATTCAACAAATCAAAATGGGCAAGCAAATGGCAGTACGAACAGTAATAATCAAACTAGCCAAGATAACCAAAATAATCAAATTTTGTTTCCAAATGGCGGACCAAACTTTGGTGAACGTGAACAGTCTTCATTTTCCATGAAAAGTTTACATACTGGAATTATTGGTTTAATTAGTGGAATTGGTTTATTCATTTTAACTGGTACAGGACTAGCATTATCATGGATATTATGGAATACAAAGCGCAAGGCTAAAAAGAAAAAGCAAAAAGTATCAATGGCAGTTTAAAAAGAAAAAACCTATGATTTCCCATAGGTTTTTCTTTTTTATTATGAAGTAGCCATTTCAACCTCTACGTCTTCTTTTAATTCATCATCGCCAGCTTTTCTATTAGTAAGCTTAATTTGTTTTATGAAAAGTGTACAAATCGCTCCAACAATAATAAAGCCTAACCCAACAAAGAATACATTGTGAAGAGATTCCATTAATGATGTTTTAATAACTGGTAGCATACCTTGTAATAAATCATTCGGAATTAATTTCTTAGCATCCTCATTAAATAACATTGTAAACACCGATTGAGGATTAGAATCAATCATATCTTTAAATTTATTTACTAATGGTGCTGCTTGTTCTGGTAATTTATTTAAATATGGTACTAATTCATCATTTAAAAGTGTACCTGATTTACTATTCATAACTGCACCTAATACAGTTGCACCAAATGTTCCCCCTATTGAACGGAAGAATTGGCTTGAAGAAGTAACGATACCTAATTCTTTTTTGTCAAATACTTCTTGTAAAGCTAATGTGATTGTTGGCATTACTAGACCAATTCCAAGTCCCATTACACCCATAAAGATTGTTGCAATCGTTTTGCTTGAATCCATATCTAAAGTTGTTAGTAGGTATAGACCTAATGCAATGACAAACATCCCCGTCATAATTTGTGGTTTAATACCAACTTTAAATACAAGTTGACCACCAATAATACTTGCGATAATCATCGTCACCATCATTGGCGTCATGATTGTACCAGATTCCGTTGCACTTACGCCAACAATACCTTGCATAAAGAATGGTACAAACATAATAGCACCGAACATCGCAATCGTCATAAAGAAACCAATTAAGTTTAATGTAACAAATGTTCTGTTTTTAAATAGATACATTGGGAGAATCGGTTCTTCAGCTCTATTTTCAACGATAATAAAGCTAATAATACCAATTACTGCTAAAGCAAATAGTCCAATAATCTGCCAAGAATCCCAAGCATAATCTACTCCGCCTAAACTTAATGCAAGAAGTAGACTTACAACCCCAATAATCATCGTAATCATACCAGCGATATCAAAGCTGATCGGACCAGTATTTTTTCTTCCTTTTAAACCTAAAGCAATAAAGATTGTTGCAATAATACCTACTGGTAAATTAATATAGAAAACCCATTTCCAATTTAATGAGTCAACAATCCATCCACCAATTTGCGGACCAATTACAGATGCTAAACCATAAATTCCACCAAATACCCCTTGGAATTTTGCACGTTCTTTTCCTGTAAACATATCCCCGATAACGATCATCGCCATTGGCATCATGACACCGCCACCGATTCCTTGAATCCCACGGTAAATGATTAATTCTGTCATATTATTTGCAATACCACAAAGTGCTGAAGCAGCCATAAAAATGACTAAACCAGTAATATATACGCCTCTACGACCTAAAAGGTCAGCTAATTTACCTGCAATTGGTACTACTGTCGTAGATGTTAATAAGTATGCTGTAGTAAGCCACGTCATCATACTTAATCCACCAAGGTCTCCTACGATTTTTGGCATAGCAGTACCTACTATCGTACCATCTAATGCCGAGAAAAACATTGCTATAATTAGCCCTATTAGCAATAACTTTCGATTGCCATCTTTTTTAATAGCTGTAGTTGTACTCAAACTATTTTTCCCCTTTCTCCCCCATATTTTTTAACTAATTAATAGTAGAAATACGGTTATTGTGCTTTGTAATTATTCCTATAATTAGATTTCAGTTGTTACCGCTTTGGCAAGTTTTTCAGCAATTAATGCAAACTGTAAAAGCTCCTCATCTGAAAGCGTTAATAATGAACTCTCAAAAATTTCTTTTCTTTCTTTTATAACAAGATCAAGTTTTTTTTGACCTTCTTCACTAAGCATTATATTTACTACTCTTCTGTCTTTTTTATCATGTTCACGATAAACAAAATTACTATGTTCTAACCGATCAATCATAAATGACACCGCGCTTGGTTTCACTCCCATATACTCGGCAATTTCAGAAATTTTACAACTCTCGTTTTTCCGTAAATACATTAATACAAAAAACTGAGTAGCTGTTATGTTATGTTTATTCATTTGCTCTGTCATTTTTGGTTGCATCTTATGAATGGCAGTTTGAAAACCAATCTGTATTCGCTCGATGTACTCATTCTTATTATTCAAAATTTAACCTCCTTTAACAGTTAATTTATATAAATATTTAATGCGTGTTAACTATTTATGCTTATTAAATATATACCGACAAAACTTGTTTCGCAACAAGAAAATTATTAAATGTTTTTAATAAAACGCTTACAGATATTTTTGAGCAAAAAAAAGAAATGCACTCATAAAAAGAGTGCATTTCCTACAAATTAATATTAACCAAGATGTGGCGTAATTAATTCTTCTAAAGCTTCTTTTGGTTTGAAGCCTAAAGTTTTCTCTACAACTTCACCATCTTTAAGAACGAATAATGAAGGGATACTCATAACTTCAAATTTAGCTGCTGTTTCTTGGTTTTCATCAACATCAACTTTAACGATTTTAACTTTATCACCATATTCAGAAGCTAATTCTTCTAAAACTGGAGCGATCATTTTACAAGGACCACACCAAGTTGCCCAAAAATCAACTAATACTACACCTTCTTTTGTTTCTTCTGCGAATGTTGCATTTGAAGCATTTACAATTGCCATATTTATTTCCTCCTATCGCCTCTCTACATAAGTACATTATGTAGTTTGACTTAATTTGTTATAATTTTAAAGTAAGTATATCATATGAGAATTAGCACTATCTATTAATTTGCTCAAACTTACTATTTCCATACAAATTATTGATATACCAATGAAAGGATTAAATAAATGGTTACATTTGAAAAAATTACAGAAGAATATATAGAGGTAATTGTCGAAATCACCAATTCAAATCAAAATTATAATCTAATGGAAAATGGATCTCCTACTCGTACTAAAGATGAGCTTTTTAAAGAATATTTTCAATCAACGAATCAAAGTGAAACTTATTTTATTAAACTTGATGATACATATATCGGACTAATCGACTTTTTAATACTTAACCCTAGAGATGGTTTTCCATGGCTTGGATTATTAATGATCCACGGTGATTACCAAGGATATGGATTTGGTACGAATGCATTTGTATTATTTGAAGAACAAATAAAAAGTCGAGAAAATATTGACGCTTTAAGATTAGGTGTTTTAATAGATAATCATCAAGCTAAGGAATTTTGGAAGTCACATGGATTTTCGTATGTAGAAAATAAAACAAATACTGATGGTATTGAAGTAGAAGTCTACGAAAAAGATTATACAAAGGCTAAAGCTTAACATTTATGCAGCGTCTCATTTTCGAGGACACAATATTGTAATAATTCAAAGAGTTTGTGCTCATTTTTTTATGTTAAGATGTTTTTGAATATAAATAAATATTCAGAAATTTATTAAGATAGGAGTGGCAAACATGAGAAAAACATTTCGTAAATCGTTTAATCAATTAGTAAATGAAAATAAACAATCTCTTCTTAGAAATAAAGAAGAAATTGAAAAGATTGAAAGAAAAATTGAAAAACGCCACGAAGTCGAAGAAATAGCCAAATTAGAAAAAGCAATTTCATAATGACATATATCGTAATCCTTGAATTCATCATTCAAGGATTATTTTTTTTGGCTTTTTCTATAAGTGTGTCCTTTCTTGGCCTTGAAATAGAAAGAAGTTGATTTCAATGGAAGGCGTCAGAGTCATTTGGGAGATGTAGGATAGTCGAATCCCCGCAGGCTCTTCGAATGCCCAAGTAATTCGCAACAATGTATAAGAAACAACCATATTTAATCGAAAATAGGCGAACTCTTACTTTACAAAATCGTACTATATAGTACATGAGTCTAGTAAAAGGAGGAGAAGAATGTATGCACCCTTTTTGGAATCATTATCCACAATACCCTACTAGAAATGATCATACTCATATGGATAATCACCAGATGATGCAATCAATCGTAAATCTTGAAAATCAAATACAGAACCTTGTTAAGGCAATTGAAGCCAATAATGAATTGCTTCGTTCAATCGAGCAGAAACAAAACCAAGTTATTACAAGTGGTGGCGGTTCAGTCATTGTTAGAATGTAAAAAACGAAGTCTTCTCTTGCTAGATACAAAAAAACAATAAGGACTTCATCTAAAAGATGAAGTCCTTTCCTATTTCTCAAATAAGCAATATATCTTAAGAATTTACTAATACTGCTTTAAATTCTTCAGTTAATAATGGTAATACTTCAAACAAGTCTCCTACGATTCCATAGTCTGCAACTTTGAAGATATTCGCTTCAGGATCTTTGTTAATCGCAACAATAACTTTAGAGTTTGACATACCAGCTAAATGTTGAATCGCACCAGATATACCACATGCAATATATAAATCTGGTGTTACAACTTTACCAGTTTGACCAATTTGAAGTGAGTAATCACAGTAATTAGCATCACATGCACCACGTGATGCACCAACAGCTGCGCCTAATACTGTTGCTAATTCTTTTAATGGATTAAAGCCGTCTTCGCTTTTAACTCCACGTCCACCCGCAACAATAATTTTAGCTTCTGAAAGATCTACTCCTTCACTTGCCTTACGTACTACGTCTTTTACGATTGAACGTAAGTCTTTAATTTCTACAGTTAGTGATGCAACGTCTCCACTACGTGCAGCATCTTTTTCTAATGGAGCGATATTATTTGGACGAATTGTCGCAAAAATGAATGGATCTACCATTACTTTTTTCTCGAAAGCTTTACCAGAGTAAATTGGACGAGTGAATACAATATTTCCACCTGCTACTTCGATCGCAGTTACGTCAGAAATTAATCCACTTTGTAAGCGAGCTGCAAGCTTAGGAGATAAGTCTTTACCTAAAGCAGTATGACCTAATACTAGTCCGTCCGGTTTTTCTTGATCAACTACTGCAAGTAATGCTTGAGAAAATCCATCAGATGTATATGAAGCTAATTTTTCATCTTCAACTACAACCGCACGATCTGCACCAAATTGAATCATTTCACTAGCTAACGCATTTACTGATTGACCAACTAATACAGCAACTACTTCTCCGCCTTCAGCAATTGTCTTAGCCGTACTGATTGCCTCGAATGATACATTACGTAATGAGCCTTCACGAACTTCGCCTAATACTAATACTTTACGTGACATGTTATTTCCCTCCAAAATTTTCTATTACTCTATTATTTAGTTACATTCATTTTTAGATTAAATTACTTTTGCTTCAGAACGTAATAACGATACTAATTCTTTTACTTGGTCTTGTAAGTCGCCTGATAATACTTTACCAGCTTCTTTTTTCGCAGGTAGGTAAATTTCGATTGTTTTCGTTTTCGCTTGAACATCGTCTTCTTCTAGATCTAAATCATCTAATTCTAGTTCATCTAAAGGTTTCTTTTTCGCTTTCATGATACCAGGTAATGAAGGGTATCTAGGTTCATTTAAACCTTGTTGAGCAGTGATTAGTAATGGTAGAGATGTTTCAATAATTTCAGTATCTCCTTCAACATCACGCTCAATTTTTGCAGTTGTCCCGCTAATTTCAAGCTTAGTGATTGTTGTCACGTAAGGAATATTTAATAATTCAGCGACGCGAGGACCTACTTGACCAGTACCACCGTCAATTGCAACATTACCCGCTAGAATAATAGAAGGATCTTTATCTTCTAAGTACTTAGCTAAAAGTGTAGATGTTGTAAATTGGTCAGCGCTTTCAATATCATCTTCAACATTAATTAAAACAGCTTTATCAGCACCCATTGCTAAAGCAGTGCGAAGTTCTTTTTCACTGTCTTCATTGCCAATCGTAACAACTGTTACTTCACCGCCATGTGTATCACGGATTTGAATCGCTTCTTCTACTGCATACTCATCGTATGGATTTATAATAAATTCAGCGCCATCTTCTTGAATAGCACCATTTGAAATCGTAATTTTTTCTTCAGTGTCAAATGTTCTTTTTAATAGTACATAAATATTCATCTTTAAACCCTCCTAGGAAATGTTAACTACATCTATTTTTTTAAATAGTAAACTACTTATTTATGAAACACAGGTTTTCTTTTTTCTAAAAATGCACTAATTCCTTCTTTGGCACCTTCAGATGTAAAAATATCTCCGAATAATCTAGATTCTTCTTCAACGCCCTCATGATATGAAGTCGTTCTAGTAGAAGATAGTAGCTGTAGTACATATTCAATTGATTGTTTACTTTTATGTGCAATTTTTGACGCTAATGTAGTTGTTTCTTCTAATAATTTTTCTTCAGGGACTACAATTGTAGCTAGACCATATTTCCCAGCTTCTACACCAGAAATTGTTTCTGCTGTCGCCATCATTAATAAGGCTTTATCTCTACCTACATATCTTGGTAATCGTTGTGTACCTGCAAACCCTGGAATAATACCTAAGTTTAATTCAGGTAAACCTAGCTTTGCATTCTCCGCTACTACTCGAATATGACAACTCATTGCAAATTCAAGTCCGCCACCTAAAGCAGCACCATGAATTGCGGCAATGATCGGTTTAGAATAATTTTCAACACGCTCAAATACTAGCTGACCTTTTCTTGCAACTGCTGCTGCATCGTCGGCGCTTTTAAATGAGGTAAATTCTTTAATATCAGCTCCTGCAGAAAAAAATCTGCCTTCACCATGGAATACTAGTACTCGTACATCATCATTTTTTTCTAATTCTTCTAGATGCTGTACCATTTCTGCAAAAACCACAGAAGACATTGCATTTGCTGGTGGATTTTGAATTGTTAAAAATGCAACACCATTCGATACTGAACATTGAAGTAAGCCCACAACTTTTCCTCCCTATTGTCCTAAAGTACTAGAACGTTCTTTTTGATATCCGCATCCTCTTATTAACAATTGGTGAACTTTCTCGGCATTTGCCTCCAAATCCTGATTTTGGCCAGTCATTACCCAATGAGTCATAACTTCATCTATCGTTCCAAAAATCATCTTTCTAGCCATTCGAATATCTAAATTTTCATCAAACAAGCCTTCTTTAACACCTTCCATTAAGATAGAATCAATGATGTGTAAATACTCTTTAAGTACTTCATTAATTTTCACTCGAAGATCAAGATTTGTTTGTCTAACTTCTAATTGCATTACGATGGCTAAATTTAAATCATTCGACATTTCACGAAAATGTGTTTTCACCAACGTTAATAACTTCGATACCGCGTCGCGATTACCTGCAATTTCTTCTCGAATTTTTTCAGCAAAGACACCCATCTTTTCTTCAAACAATGTAATTAATATTGATTCTTTATTTTTAAAATATAAATAGATTGTTCCGTCAGCTACTCCAGCTTTTTTCGCAATCTTAGAAACTTGTGCTTGATGGTAACCGTTTTCAGCAATCACCACTACTGCAGCATCTATTATTTGTTTAAATTTTGGTTTATCTCTTTTCATTTTGTTTACTCCTTTGTACAGTGAATGAATAATCATTCATATTTTCATAATACTAACTTATCAGAAAATTGTCAATTATCCTTTAATAATTTTTATCATTTATTTGACTGAAGATTTCCCATTCGTTACCTTCAATTCTTTACTAAATTCTAAAAATTCCCATACAAATAGTTTACCATTTTTTCTCAGACAAATTCGTCTAGATTCACAATTCTTGAAACTTCGAAAGGCTATTCTGTTTTAACTAAGATTGCGTTAATGAAAGACAAACAGGTCTCTCTTTCTAACCGCGGGGCAAGTGTTGTCCCAACCGTCCATCATTTTAGATTAGAGCCGCTATATAAAAAAGTATGTAGTCAAAGTATTTGATAACAGTTAGAGGGATGTAAGGTCTACATCCCTTTATCATCATTTAAGAAAGTTTTTCTTCAGTGTTTTCTTTAGCATTTCTTTGTTTTTCTTCTTCCACTAATTGTCTTCTTAAAATCTTTCCAATTGCAGTCTTTGGAAGTTCTTTTCTAAACTCATATTGTCTTGGAACTTTATATGCAGCCAAGTATTTTCGCGAAAATTCATCTAGCTCACTTTCTGTAACTGTCTTACCTTCTTTTAAAACAATAAATGCTTTAACAGTCTCACCTCGGTATGGGTCTGGAACGCCAATTACAACAGTTTCTTGGACTGCTTCATGTTCGTATAAAACTTCTTCCACATCTCTTGGATATACATTAAATCCGCCTGCAATAATCATGTCTTTTTTGCGATCAACGATATAGAAGAATCCATCTTCATCCATATAGCCTAAATCGCCAGTATATAACCATCCGTCTTTTAATGTTGCAGCCGTTTCCTCAGGTCTATTCCAATACCCCTTCATTACTTGAGGACCGGAAACAATTAACTCACCAATTTCTCGAACAGGTAATTCTTCACCTGTTTCCATAGATACGATCTTGGCATCAGTACTTGGCCAAGGAACTCCAATACTTCCTGAAACTCGTCTATCCCATAAAAAATTACTATGAGTAACTGGAGAAGCTTCTGATAATCCATAACCTTCTACCAGCTTTCCACCAGTAACTTTTTCAAATTGTTCCTGAACTTCTACAGGTAGTGCTGCCGACCCACTTAAACATGAATGGATACATGAAATATCAGTTTTTGATAGATCAGGATGATTTAATAAAGCAATATACATTGTAGGTGCACCCGGAAACAATGTTGGACGATATTTCTTAATTGCTTCTAACATGAGTGACGCGTCGAACCTCGGTATAATAATCATTTCATATGCACACATAATTGATAAATTCATACAAGCCGTCATACCGTATACGTGGAAAAATGGTAATACAGTAAGGATTTTTTCTTCCCCTTTACGACTCTTATATAACCACTTTTCTGACATTAACGTGTTTGAGGCTAAATTTTTATGCGTCAACATAACACCTTTTGGAAAACCAGTCGTACCACCTGTATATTGAAGAATTGCTACATCATCTACACTACTGTTTGTAAGCTCTAATTCAACAGGTGCAGATATTTTCATAATATAATTAAATTGATGGATTGATGGATCATTTGGTATTTCAGGTGCTTTTGGTTGCTTTGAAAGTGGATATAATACTTTTTTTATGATTGGTAAATAATCTCTAACTGAGGTAACAAAGATATGTTTAAGTTTCGTATTATTTTTGACTGAATGGACTCTATTAATCAATAAATCTAAGCAAATAATAGCGGTAGCACCACTGTCATTCATTTGATATTCAAGTTCACGTTCAGTATAAAGTGGATTCGTTTGTACAATAATGGCATCTGCGAACAGAATTCCGTAATATGCAATTACCGCCTGTGGACTATTTGGTAGCATTATTGCTACACGATCACCTTTTTTAATTCCTAAATTTCTCAAATAATTTGCAAATCTAAGAGATTGCACATAAATTTCTTTAAATGTCATCTCTTTCCCAAGGAAGTTAAGCGCTTTCTTATTTGGGTATTCTGTGGCTGTCTTTTTTAAATATATAGGAAGAAGTTCAAAATCACTCTCTAATGTAGTAGGTATCTGCTCTGGATATTGACTCACCCAAGGTTTTGCTTTTAGTTCCTCCATACCATTCACCACCAGTATTTTATAGTAGGTTCATACTAAAATTAGTATATGATACTTATTATCCCTATACAATCAAAATATTAAGAAAATTTAATCTTTTATCTCCCTACATTATTAATTTATTCAATTCAAAAACAGGCTCCTATACGATTTCACTAATCAGTTGATGATTATCATATGTAAAATGAATAGGTAAATCTGTACGATTAATGACCAATCCAAAATTGTATTGTTCTACCTCTTCAACTTTGAGCGCTTTCACTTTTCCCTCTGTATCAAGAGATTGTACAAGTTTACAAATAAAAGAATACTGTGACTCTATATCAGTGGTAGCTAAATGAAAAATGCCAGTCAAATCATTTTCAATAATAGAACGGATTTGTTTAGAGATTCTCTGATCTGATGCGTGGTTTAAATAAATATTTTCGTATGCTTCTACTTCAAGTTGATTCGCAATTTTATCCTTGATTTCATTTAATCTAGGTGAATTTTTTCCCCAAACCATTGGTAATCTAAGAATTACACCTTGCGGACCTAACTCGCTTTGTATTAATTTTTCACATTCAATTTTAAATTGACCATAATCTGATGTAGCTAAAGGCGTGTCGTTTTCGTCATGATGCTTTGTAATGTCTCCATCAAACACATTTGTTGTGGAACAAAATAATAGCTTTGTTTTTGTGGATTTAATTTTTTGAATGATTTGCTTGTGTACTTCTAACTGAATGTCAAATTCGCCTCTTAAGCATGAAATAATAATATGAGGAGTAATTTCATCAATCCAATCTAAAATTCTCTTACTATCTGTAATATTCCATTGAAGCTGATGATCATCATTAATGCCTAATTTTGTTCGATTATATGTACCATAAACATCGAAAGTAGACGATAATTCCTCCAATAATGCCTTCCCTACTAAGCCGCTTGCTCCTAAAACTAAAATTTTCATCCTTCTCTCCCCTTTTTACAAATTATTTTATGAACATATGTTATATTGAATGTAACACAAAATATCTAACTATTTAAAAAAATAATTTGAATTGTAGATTACAAGATTTTCATTTGTAAAGGAGTGCAAACCACATGAAAACGAAAGTGCTATTAAATAACCGAATTGTCGATTTAAAATCAGCAAATGTAAATATTTTAGATCGTGGTTATCAGTTTGGCGATGGAGTTTATGAAGTAGTTCGTTTTTACGATCATGCCTATTTTGAATTAGAAGCTCATTTAATCCGTTTGAAAGAAAGCTGTGAAAAAATCAATATACCTTTCAAAATGCATTTAAAGAAGCTTGAAAGTGATTTAGTCTATTTAATGAACACATGTGATTACAGTACTGGTTATGTATATATACAGATTACTAGAGGTGTAATGGACAGAAATCATATATACCGAGACCAACTTGATTTAAAACCTCAATTAGTTGCTTATACCGTTAAGGAAGAAAAGCGCCCATTAAAACTAATGGAACAAGGAATTACAGTGCATGTAACAGATGATATAAGATGGTTACTTTGCGATATTAAAAGTTTAAACTTATTAGGTAGTGTCCTTGCTAAAAATAAAGCTCATGAAAAAGGAGCAAAAGAAGCAGTATTGCATAGGGATGGAATCATCACTGAAGGCTCTTCGACAAATGTATTTATCGTAAAAGACGGAACTTTATATACTCATCCGGCAAACAACTTAATCTTAAATGGTATAACTAGAAGAGTCATCATAGATATTGCTAAAAAAGAAGGAATTCCAATTAAAGAAACGGCATTTACAATTGATGAATTCCTAAATGCTGATGAAGCATTTACATCTTCAACGACAGCAGAAATCATGCCAATCGTTTCAGTTTTACTTGATGAAAAAACATATGCTTTAGGAACTGGAAAACGTGGTGTAATCACTCAAAAAATACAAGATGCATATTCAGATTTAATTGCCAAGATTCCACAAAATCAATCAACATTATAAACATAAACGACTGTCTTTTTCTAGACAGTCGTTTTTATGTGGAAGTTGAAGAATAGGTAACGCCGTACTATAAGCACCACCCAAAAGTTTCTATAAAAAATACTCCTCATTAGATTGTGGACGCTTGCCACCAAATGAGGAGTACCTGATCAATCTATTAACTATTTACATTATTGTCTTTTTAAGAGACGAGCAACGTCTTTCCATTTTACTTTGTCGCTATAGTACATTACTCCGTTTACATAAATACGGCTCGCGATTTTCGTTAAAATGAAGACTGTGATGATTAAGATTAAAATACTTGCACTGACTTCAATAAAATTCATTTCACCTGATACAAATCGAGAAAATGCAACAAGTGGTGCAAAGAATGGAATGTATGAACTGATTTGTACAAAAGTACCATTAGGATTCACTAATGCATTAATACTGATGAAGAATGCACCAATCAGTAAAAATGTAACTGGCATCAAGACTGTTTGAAGTTCTTCTGTTCTTGATACAACAGATCCAATTGCAGCATACAGTAAACCATAAATTAAATAACCTAGTAGGAAATAAACAATAAACGCTATTATAGTCGTTATGTTTAGTGAGTCTAAATCAATCTCCATTCCAAACAGAGATAAATTATCTAGATTTACGAACCCTACAAGATACGCAAATAAGAACCCTAACCCTATTACAACTAATTGAACAAATGCTACGCAAAATACAGCAAATACTCTTCCATATAAAGTCATCACTGGATTTACCTTAGGCAATAGTACTTCCATTACTCTTGATGATTTTTCTGCAACAATTCCAGTAGCAATTGAATTACCATATACGATTAAAAATAGATATAATAAAAATCCGAAAAAGTACGCAATTCCAAATGTAGCCATAGGGTCTTTCAGTACTTCTTCATTTACTTCAACATTTTGTAGTAATTTTGTAGCTGCTTCTAAAGATAGTTTAAGATCTTGAGATGTTTTATTTAAGTAATTTTGCTGCATTGTACTACTAATGATTGATAGAACTTCATTATTAGCAAAATTCTTATATGTATAGTTGATAACAGGAATATTATTTTTTTCAGAAATAACAATTAAACCGTCTTTTGATTCATCATTAACTTCCTTTTTCACTTCTTCAAATTTTGATGAATTAACTTGTTTTAATGTAGCTGTTTTTAGTGACTGGTTTAATACTGTTTCATCTATTGAATATTGTGTTGACTCATTTATGATCACAATTTTATCTTTTTCTTCATTTTGTTCTGAGGATGCCATATATTTTTGTAAACCAAGCATTCCGACGACTAATACAAACAGAATCGCACTCATAATGAGTGTTGCTTTTGCAAGTAGCCCTTCACGTAAATGAAAGAAAAAGACAGTTTTAAATTTTTTCATTTATCTCGCCCTCTCAATAAAGATATCGTTTAATGTCGGCTCTAATAATTGAAACTTACGAATTGAACCTGTTTCAGACTTAATTAAATTTAAAATCGTAAATGCCTCTTCTTCAGTTTTTACTTTTACGTAGATTCCTTGCTGTTTTCTCTCAAAATCAATTTGGTTTGTATTTAATACCGATTTAATTGGTTCGGTATCCTCAACTATTAAATTACGATACCCGTACTCTTCTTTTAATTTATTTAAGTTACCTTCTGCTACGACATCACCATTTTTCAAAATACAAACGTATTCACAGAATGCTTCAACCTGATCCATACGATGACTAGATAATACAATTGTCTTCCCTTTATTAATTTCTTCAGTGATAATAGAGGCCATTAATTCAGCATTAACAGGATCTAATCCACTAAATGGTTCATCTAAAATAATTAATTCAGGATTATGTAGTAATGTAACGATTAATTGAATTTTTTGCTGATTACCTTTTGAAAGCTCTCCAGCTTTTTTATGACGATAATGTGGAATTTCTAAACGTTCTAACCAATAAGTGATCGCTTCATCAACCTCTTTTTGTGACATCCCTTCTAATTTACCAAAATACCTAAGTTGATCAACTACCTTACTTTTTGTATATAAACCTCTTTCTTCTGGTAAATAACCAATTTTTACTTTTGAAGAATGGAATGTTGTACCATTCCAAGTCATTTCACCGCTTGTTGGCGTTAGTAATCCTAAAAGCATTTTAATTGTAGTCGTTTTACCAGCACCATTTCTCCCTAATAAACCTAGTACTCTACCTGTTGGCAAATTTAATGACAATTGATTAACTGCATTTGTCTCACCAAACGATTTAGACAGCTGTTTTACTTCTAATGTCATACATTTTCCTCCCTTACACTCGACTCCATTTTTTGTTTCTATTTATCTATTAATTTTGTACATATTAAGCATACCTTTAATCCTTTTTTAATAAAAGGTAAAATATGTAAAAACAGTGAAAGAATTAGGAAATATTTATTATGTTCTTTTTTCTAAAACAATATAGAAAATTCCTCTATCTCATTAGCATATGCACTAGGTATTTTGAAATATATTCATTTTCATTTCTTTTGTTAAAATGAATATGAAAATACTTAAAAGGTGGGAAATTATGAACGTAAATGAATTTCAGGAATGGATAAAGGATTATTATAAAACTAGAGGTTGGTCCGATTTAGATATATTTATTCGGATTGGATTTTTAGCCGAGGAAACTGGTGAAGTTGCGCGGGCAATACGAGCATTAGAGATTGGTAGAGATCGACCGGATGAAGCTACTAATTCATTTGAGGAGAATAAACAAGAGTTAATAGAAGAATTAGGTGATGTGCTAGGTAACTTAATTATCATTGCAAATAAATATGAAATACCATTAGAGGAAGTATTCAAAAGCCATAAAGAAAAGCTTTCAAAACGTTATTCGAATGTATAGACAAAAAATACACTACTTCAATATGGAAGTAGTGTATTTAATTCATTGCCATTCGTGTTCTAAAATACTGTATAACAGTGAATCACGCCAGCCATCTTTTAATAATAGGTCTTGTCTCATTCTCCCTTCTAAGGTCATCCCTATTTTTTCTAATACCTTTGAGGATTCGATATTTCTTGGATCACATGTTGCATAAATTCGATGCATGTTTAGCTGAGTAAAACTATAATTAACAATCAGTTTAGCAGCTTCAGTTGCAAAGCCTTGCCCCCAGTAATCTGGATGAATAATATATCCCACTTCGCTCTTTCTATTGATTTCATCTCTAATATTTAATTCGATGACACCAATCAACTTTTCTGTTTGTTTCACGATAATCGCAAATACAAATCTTGTTCTAGGACTTTTTTTCAAATCAATTACTGCCTCATTAACAAAAGTTTGAGATTCCTTTATTGTATTTGGTCCCCATGGTTGATATTTACAAACAATTGCTTGGGAAGCATACTGATGAACATCAGACCAATCGTTTTTATTTATATCCCTTAATAATATTCTATCTCCATTTATCATCATAAGCCCCCCTAAAAATTGCGATAGTCATGTTCCTCCCACAAAGGAGGTGGCTAGTCCTACTTATACTTAATTTATCTGTTATCAGATAGAAAAAAAAGGAAAAACTACGAAAATGTCTCGTTGTTTTTTCCTTTAATCGTAAATTAATATGAAATACTTCCTGAAATTAATAAACCAACAGTTACACTTAATGTAAATAATAAGATTGCCACAGCAATATTTCCTTCTTCGACTTTTTTAGCAAAAGAGATTTTTGGAAACAAAAGAAATTCTGCAATCCAATATGTAATCATTTGTGCAATCACTCCGATAAAGCTCCAAATAATGAAATCACTAATATCAACAGAGTATTTTGCAGCTGACATAATGACGATTGCTAAACCAACTAGCTTACCAGCTAATTTTAGTGCAACAGCAATATTTCCATCCTCTAAAATTAATTTTTGTTCATTCATTTTAGTAGTAAAAGTAAATGCTAAAAATCCGATAAATAAAATTAAAAGTCCTGACCCTAAATAAAGTAATGTACTTACTATACTTTCCATTAAATTTCTCATCTCCCAATTGATATTATTTATTTCTCTTTGGCCTCATCTATCATCCCTACTGGTAAGAAACAGCTTTCGTTACCTGTGATGATATTTCCCGCTCGTATCCCAATTGCTCCGTAGTTTTCTTTAATTAAAAAGCTACCTACTAATATATGTAATTCTAATAGTCCTTCAGGCGTCATGACCTTTTTCTTAGGTAATGGTGAAAATTCTTGGTAGACCATAACTTGATTGCGATAAGTGTTGTGTTGACTATGTTGATTTTTTTCACCATCAATTATTTTAATAGTATCCCCTTCCCGACCAAATGCGGGTTTCTCTACATACGCGATATGATGTTCAATAAAATAATCTGGCTCTAAATAAGTTGGTAAAAAATATTTTTCAATTATGCCATGTTCTTCTTCAGTAAACACATCAGAATTGTCGACATGTAAATTCCATATAAGTGCTTGAACCGCTTTAGATTGAAGTAAAAATGCAGAAATAGGATTAAACATAATTAACTTGCCAGTCTCAACAAGATCTAGTAACGCAAGACCAATCATTGTTCCATCTACTGATTTATCAAGTTCCATATGCTCAATAGGATATGTTTGACGGTAAAGAATATGGATCCTTTCTCCACTTGGAGTATATAGACCATCATTCTCAATAATTTGTAAACTATCTAAACTGATTAGTTGGCTTTCACCCTTATAAAGCGATTGAATGTACTTTGCTGTTTTCCAATCTTCCTCATGATCACCATGCGCTGTAAAAACAATGATTGGATTTTCAAGTCCTCTAATCGAATTGTTTATCAATTGATTTATCACTTGAGATAACTGTAATTCACTTTCACTGTTCGGATCCTTTACTTTAAAATAATCCGCTACAAAACCGTTAACATGATGAGTTTCCATAATAAATGTAGGTGTATCACTATTACATTCATAATGCTTCCAACCATTTTCTGTTTGAACAAGATCAATCCTTCTGATAATCCCTTCACTTACAATAGCCTTATGGCGTAAGTAAGGAATGACCTCTTTTGAATAACCGAGCATATAAAAAACATCATCAGGAAGCTGCCTCATTAAACGAGCTGTTTTATCATAAATGCTCCCAATTTGCTCAGTAATCATATGAATCTCATCTACTTCTTCTTTTGTAAACTTGTATATATCAAGAAGTGCATAATAGGAGCTTTGTAAATCTGCCCAAAAATCTGGTAATCTTTGAAACAATTCATTACGAAGACGCTGATGCTTTGTTAAATCTGCATTGTCCATCCTTAACCACCAAAGCCTCCAGATGAGCCTTTACCAAAACCGCTTTTTGATGAAGATCCTCCACCTGCAAAGTTGCTAGAAGATTTATAGCTTTTATATGAACTACTACCATGCAATAATTTTTTCGACTTATAAAATGTTCCACCATGATAATAACTGCGATAGTAAGAACTATCATTATCATCACAAACCCAAACACCTTCGTCATCATCAAATTCCCAATCACGGCAATTCTCATCTTGCGGTCGATCAGGTATATTCATAGTTTGTGTAGAACCACAGCCGGCTAACGTACTTGCTGCAAGTCCTCCAGTTAGTGCAATACTAACTTTTTTCATTAATAATGATGTTTTTGACATACGGATCTCCTCTTCGTGAAATAAAATCATTCTCTCTTATACTAAACTATCTATACGCTCAAAGTATATAAAATATATGATTAATTTTAACGAAATCTTAATTTTTAACAAAAGTAAAAATTACCCTCCAAATCCACCTGATACGCCACTTCCAAATCCACTTTTTTTGGTTGATGATGAAGTTCCTGTTCCACTTACAATGCCAGTTGATTTGTATTCCTTAAATTGATTATTACTATATAACATATTTTTAGTCGCAAAGTACGTACCCATAAAGAAAAAATTACCATAATAAGAACTTGACTGATCATTACACATCCATACATTCTCTTCTTCGTCTAATGTCCAATCAACGCAATTTTCGTCATAAGGTACTTCTTCAGTAGAATAAGTATAATCTTCATAGATTTCATCTTCGTAAACGCCTTCTTCATAGACCTCTTCATCATATACTTCTTCTTCGTAAACATCCTCTTCATAGACCTCATCATCATAAACTTCCTCTTCATAAGAGTCAGTCGATTGTTCAGTTTCACCAATCGAATCACTAGACTCATAATAAACTTCTTCAGTTGGTTCAAATGATGGTTGAGATCCGCAGCTTGTTAACGTACTAATGGCGATTCCACCTGTAAGCGCAATACCTACTTTTTTCATTAATTCTTTTGTTTTTGACATGTTGTTCTCCTGTTCAAGAAATAAATTCATACTCTTATATCCTAAACTGTGTTATATCTTATGTATATACAAAGTATGAAGGAGTTTGAACAATGTTTAAAACAAACAATCTATTTGTTCTCGAATATCGCTTACTTGATGGTGATTTTACACGACCGATTTATCACTTTCCTTTTTTATCAAAAGTCCAAATCTTTACAAGAAGACATTGCGATTACTTTATTCTAAATGGTTTTGTGTATGAAAATAAGGGTTCCTACCATGAAGACGATCGATATGTAATCGAAGTCATTGAATCTGAATTAGAAAATACTCCATATTATCATTTAAAAAGACCTTTAGGTATTGAAATTAGAGATGTTCATTCATTTGATGAAATTCACTTTTATGAAAGTGGAGATGAGCTAGATTTATTCTCTTGGCTACAATCAACTTATATTACAATCAATGGTAAAGTTTATGAGCAAACTTCAAACGAAGTTGACCAAGACCGAGATACTTATGTAATGTATGTGAAACCATTTATTGAAGAAGTAGAATAACGAAGTAAGAGCACAGAAAAAAGGAGCAACCATTTTATTTTGGTAGCTCCTTTTCTTAATATAAGTACTGCTCAAGCTTGATTAAGTCCCTACATTGTATGCCATTTTCCCATATTTCTTCTTCATAGTTTTGCACAAAAAAGTCAAAAATCGTATCAACTATTTGGAAACCACAATTTTGATATAACGATAATTGATGAATACTGGAATTACCTGTACAAATCACAAGCCTCTCATAACCAAGCATCTTTGATTTTGAAATAGCAAACTGAAGGAACTTCCTTCCATACCCTTTTCCCTGATATTTTGGGTCAACTGCTATGTTCTTAATTTCTATTTCATTCGGACTGTTTTCAACTAATACAATGATGCCTAAAATTTTTCGATTCTCCATTATTATATAAACTTTACCTTCTTTTATATAACTTTCCACCATATCTCTTGATGGATCGGCCAATAATAACAGTTTCCAATGTTCATCAGTTATATGTTTTATTTCAGAAAAATTGATCATCAAACGTACCTACTTTATTTTTTTTCTTTCAATCTTGCTTTTAAATAGTTAATAGTATCATTTGTAGATGCTTGAATAGACAGATTTGTGAATCCATGATTACCATGTTCTAAAGCGATTAAAGTGACCATCTTTGGATTTTTACGCGCGAATTCCTCAGATTGACTAAATGGTACAAGTGTATCACCTGTGCCGTGAACGATAAAGATTGGTATTTTTGCATGTTTCACATATTGAATAGGACTCATCCTATTATACTCATCTGCCATTTGCCCCGCTGTACTATTCATAAATCTTTCAACAATCTCTGTACTTCTTGAAGAAGGTGATTGATTCATCGTTGTTAAATCAGATATAGGATACCATGCAATTATATAGTTAAGCTTTGGTTGTATATCAGCTTTGAGCCCTGTTAATAACGCCAAATGACCACCGGCTGAAGCTCCCGCTAAACCAATTTGTGACCGATCAATCCCAAGTTTTTTTGCATTTTTATAAACAAAGTTAATAGCTGTTTCTACGTCACGGACAGGATCATTATAAGAATAATCCTTCGTTGAATAGAGTGTATAATCAATACTAATTGCACTATAGCCTTCTTTTACAATTTCTTCAAAAACAGTTTTCCATCTTTTATTTAATTCCTTACTACCATGCTTCCATGAACCGCCATGAACAAAAATCAATGCAGGTGATGGACCACGCTGATTGATTGACTTGTATAAATCAAAGGTTTGAGGAAGTCGGGCAGGTTCTGTATATAATATATCTTTTTGCACTGTATATTCTATTTGATTTTTTGGATATTTCTTTGATTCATCTTGAAACATTCTGATAAATAAGAAAGTGATCGCAAAGATGATGACAAAAATTGTAGCTTTTTTCAAACTTTCCTTCACCCTTCTCCTTTTTCTTAAAGGCTCTGCTTTGAGAAAAATCCACAAAAATAAAAAGAGCCTAATAAAAAGAGGCTAACTCAACAATGCCTTTACTCACTATATTATGTAGTCCATTTGATTAATCATCTACATAATACATTGAGAAAACATCATTAAGGAAACCTCATTGTTTATTTATTTAATTACCGTTAGATATAAAATTCCAACTAGTAGAAATATCCCACATACAACAAATAATATTCTCGCCAACTTTTCCATCTTTGATCCCCTTTTAAATCTGAATAAATCTTGTGTTTATTTTAAGTCTACTACAGTTACTCCAATACCGCCTTCAGATGCAGCACCATAACGATAGGATTTTACGGATCGATGATTTTTTAAATAGTCTTGTACACCTTGTCTTAATGCACCTGTACCTTTTCCATGAATAATATTAATTCGTGGATAACCAGCTAGTATTGCATCATCAATATACTTTTCTACACGGATTAGTGCGTCTTCATAGCGTTCGCCTCTTAAATCCAGTTCAAGATTCACATGAAAATCTTTTCCTTTAACAGCTGTAACTGTACGTTCTTTAACAACCTTTGGCGAGCTGACGAACTCAATATCATTTTCTTTTACTTTCATTTTAATGATTCCAAGTTGAACTTGCCACTCACCTTCACTTATTTGATCTAGCAGTGTACCTTTTTGATTAAAGCTGATTACTTTTACTTCGTCACCTTCACGAAGTTTTCTTTGTTTTTTCGGTGTAACTTGTGGCACAGATTTCTTAGGAGCATATGGAATTGCACCTTCTAATCGAGTTCTAGCTTGAATTAACTCATGATCCTTAATTGAAGATAATTCAAGGTTTTTAAGCTCTCTAAGCTCTTTAATAATATCTTCAGCTTCTTGTTGAGCAGTTCTTATTCTCTTTTTCGCTTCTTCCTGTGCTTCACGATATAAATCATCACGATGCTCATAGAAATCCATCATTTGCTTTTGTAAATCTTTGAAAATACGTTCCGATTCTTTACGGTAGTCTTCGGCTTCTTTCCACTCGGATTCTGCACCTTTTCGACTCGTTTCTAATGATGCAATCATATTTTCAACTTCATTACTTTCTTCACTTACATGGTTTCTAGCTTTATCAATTACATGATTAGATAACCCTAATCTTCTCGAAATTTCAAATGCATTACTTCTACCTGGAACACCAATTAATAATCGATAAGTTGGACTTAAAGTTTCAACATCAAATTCTACACTTGCATTCATTACATGTTCTCGATTATAACTATAGGCTTTTAGTTCAGGATAGTGTGTAGTTGCAACAACCCTTGCCTCATAATCACTTACTTCATCAAGAATTGAAATAGCTAAAGCAGCCCCTTCTTGAGGGTCAGTTCCGGCTCCAAGCTCATCAAATAAAACTAAGCTATTATGATTAACATGCTTTAAAATATCAACAATATTTACCATATGAGATGAGAATGTACTTAAGCTTTGCTCAATTGACTGTTCATCACCAATATCAGCAAATACCTGCTCAAATACGCAAATCTCTGAACCATCAAGAGTTGGAATTTGTAAACCTGACTGTGTCATTAATACGCAAATACCGATTGTCTTTAAGGTAACCGTCTTACCACCTGTATTTGGTCCTGTTATAACAATAGTAGTAAAATCCTTACCTAGTTCAATATCATTGGCTACAACAATATCTCTTGGGATTAGCGGATGACGCGCTTTTTTCAATTTAAAATATCTGTCATTATTTAAAATTGGTTTACTAGCCTTTATATGGTGAGAGTAATTCGCTTTTGCAAATAAAAAGTCCATTTCTGCTAAAATTTCAACATTTTGTAAAAGGTCTGTTGAAGCTTCCGCAACTTCACCTGTAAGCTGCATCAAGATTTTTTCAATCTCTTGCTCTTCTTTTACTTTCGCTTCTTGAAGATTATTATTTAATGTAACAACAGCTTGTGGCTCAATAAACAATGTTTGTCCAGAAGATGACTGGTCGTGAACGATTCCACCATAAACATGTCTATATTCTTGTTTAACCGGAATAACAAAACGATCATTACGAATTGTCACAATCGAATCTGATAACATTTTTTGAGCGTTATTCCCTCTAGTTAAACTTTCTAATTTTTCTCGAATACGACTTTCAGCAGTTCGAACTTGTTGGCGTATTAAACGTAGTGTGACACTTGCATCGTCTAACACTTCTCCATTATCGCCAATCGCAGCTTTAATGTTTTTATCAAGTTCTAAAAGTGGAATGATTTGATTACTTAACGATTCTAAATAAGGGATTTCTACTTCATTTTCTAATAGACCCTCTATAAAACGAATCATTTGTCTTCCAGCATACGTAACACCTGATATTGCAATTAATTCAGAAGGTGATAAAGTGCCACCAATTTCCGCTCTTTTAACTTGCATTCTTATATCAGATAATCCACCAAGTGGTACATTCCCACGTAATCTAATAACTTTTACTGCCTCATCCGTAGATTCATGTAATTCCACAACTTCCTCGTAATCAGTACTAGGCATTAAATTACGAATTCGTTCCTTACCAAGTGATGAAGATGCGTGTTTTAATAATTGTTCTTTTATTTTATCGTACTCTAATACTCGTAATGTTCGTTGCATAAGGTAACCTCCTTACATACGATTACGTTTTCCTTCGATTAAACGCAATAGTTCATGTAATTCAAATGTATTTACTATATTATCTTTTTTCAACCAAGCTTTTTTGGCCGCGCTTACCCCAATTGTCATATGATCTAGCATATCGATGTTATGTGCATCTGTATTAATAGAGATTTTAACGCCAGCTTCCTTGGCCATCATTAACATGTCTTTATTTAAATCTAAGCGATTTGGATTCGCATTTAATTCCAAAATAGTGCCTGTTTCTTTTGCTACCGAAATTAATTCTTCAGCATTCACCTTATAACCAGCTCTTCTGCCAATTTTTCTACCAGTTGGATGTCCAATCATACTAACATACGGATTTCTCATCGCATTTTTTAATCGCATCATGATCGTTTCTTCATCTTGACTAAAACTTGAGTGAATAGAAGCGATGACGAAATCCATTGAGCGCAATACATCATCCTCGTAATCTAAAGATCCGTCAGGTAAAATGTCCATTTCAACACCATGAAGAATTGTAAAATCAGTGTATTTTTCATTTAAACGCTGAATCTCTTCCTTTTGTTTCCAAAGGCGCTCCGGTGTTAATCCATTCGCAACTTTTAAATATTGAGAATGGTCCGTAATTGCGATATATTTATAGCCTTTTGCTCTACAAGCTTCAGCCATTTCCTCAATTGAAAAACCACCGTCACTCCAAGTAGAGTGCATATGAATATCTGATTTGATATCTTCTAATTTAATTAAAGGATAGTCTGTTGTGAAATTTGCAACCTCTTTACCATCTTCTCTAATTTCTGGTGGAAAACACGGTAAATTAAAGTGAGCGTAGAAGTCTTCTTCATTCTCGAATGTCAGAACTTCTCCAGTGTTTACGTCTTCAACACCATACTCACTTATTTTTTCATCGCGCTCTTTTGCTAATTGACGCATTGCAACATTATGATCCTTTGATCCAGTAAAATGATGTAATGTTGTAGCAAACTCTTTTGGTTGAATGATTCGAAAATCAACTGAAATTTCATATTCAATTCCTTTTAAGACAAGAGATACTTTTGTATCTCCCCCTGCTATAACGCGAACAATTTCCGGCATCGTTAATAATTGTTCTCTTACGCTTTCTGGATGATTTGAAGCAATAATGAAATCCAAGTCCTTCACAGTCTCACGAACTCTTCGTAAGCTACCAGCACGAGAGAATTTGTCTACATCGTTCATCTTTGATAAGTATGCTTCAATTTTATCTGCGATTGGTAGTACATCTGCTAGTGGCAATCTTTCAGGTTGTTTTCCAAACTCTTCAATTGAGTCTAAAATATTTTTTTCTGTTTTTTTCCCGAAGCCAGCAAGACCTTGAAGCTTTCCATTGATACAAGCTTCCTTTAATTGATCCATGCTTTCAATCTTCAACTCTTGATAAAGCTTGGCTACTTTTTTCCCACCTAATCCTGGCAGTTTTAATAATGGTAATAATGTTTTTGGAAGTGATTCTTGTAGCTCATCTAGTACTGTGCTTTTTCCAGTTTTTATGTACTCTTCAATAACTGCTGATGTTCCTTTTCCAATTCCTTTTATCGCTGTAAAATCATCTATTTGTTCTAAGCTTCTTTCATCTGTTTCTAAAGCATTTGCCGCTTTACGGAAAGCTGATATTTTAAAGGCATTTTCACCTTTTAATTCTAAATAAGTTGCAATTTGTTCTAATAACTTTATTAGTTGTTTTTTGTGCATCACATTCACCTACTTAATTTTTTAATCCAATCTAAACTACTATCTTCATTCATTTAATAGATCATCGTATTTGACATCCCATTCCAAAGTTCCATTAGTTGTGTAGAAACAAATGGTGTATTTTGAACGATAAAATAAGCTATCTTTGAATTGTGTAATAAAGTATGTAGCGCTTCAATCGGCACAATGAGCGCAATAAAAAGTGCTAGTACTGAAAATAAATAGACTTCGATTAAGCCTAAAATACCGCCCAATAGAGAATTTACTTGTTTTAACAATGGTAATTGGAATACCCCATTTAATAATGAACCTAAGAAAGATATCACTAAACGAGTGCCAATAAACAGTAAAGCAAACGCAACAATTTCATATATGAACTGTTCAAAATTAACAATTTGGTTACTAGTTATATTAATAGGAAATAATTTTTTCAGTGTGATAGCAGTCTGCTCGTAATAATGATATGCTATGTATAAAGATAATAAAAAACCTAATAGTCTAATTAGACTACTAATAAATCCTCTTCTCCAGCCTGTAAATAAGCCGAGTATTAATAATACAATCAAAATAATATCAATCATTGTTTTCCTTCTCACTTTTAGCTTCTTTAAGTAATGTTTCGAGCTGTTCCACTCTTTCTCTTAATTTAACATAATCACTTACTATATTAACTGCTGTTAATACAGCTAATTTATTTGTATCCAAAAATGGATTTTTATGATTTATTTCTTTCATTTTTTCATCTACAATTGAGGCAACATGACGGATATGTTCTGTTGATTCGTCACCAGTAATTAAATATTGTTGCCCATAAATAGTTACATTAAGTTTTTGTTTTGATGAAGAATTGGACAACTTCTTACCTCCATTCAGTTAAACATTCTAACTTAAACTATAACATGAACTGATGTGCAAGTGAAAGTTTTGACAATATTAGAAGAAAAAGGAGAAATATATGACAAACACTGTCCTTACAGTTTCAGGAGAAACTCTATTAAAGATGCAAGATCATTACAAAGATGGTATTCAACCAAAAGTACCACAGGGTGGTGTTTTTTTAGCAAAATCTAATGGTTGCACAATTACAGCCTATAAATCTGGAAAAGTTATGTTCCAAGGTTCAAATTGCGAGACGGAAATAACTAAATGGGAAGGCAAATCAGCAGTTCCAAAAGCGGCTAAAAAAATGCCTTCGAATCAACATAATTTACCGAGTAACTTTTCAAGCCTAGCTGTAATCGGTAGTGATGAAGTTGGCACAGGAGATTTTTTTGGACCAATGACAGTTGTAGCTTCCTTCGTAGAGCCTAGCCAATTCGAGTTACTAAAGGAGCTTGGGGTAAAGGATTCCAAAGAACTAAATGATGAAGAGATTTGCAAAATTGCAAAAAAAATAACTTCTGTTGTCACTTATAGTCTTTTAGTTTTGCACAATGAAAAATACAATGAGATGCAAGAAAAAGGCTACAATATGAATAAACTAAAAGCTATTTTACATAATCAAGCAATTAGAAATATGATTAGTAAATTAGAAGGCAAGCATTTTGATGCTATATTGATAGACCAATTTACGCCACCTAACTTATATTTTGGATATTTAAAAGGGACAAAAGAAGTGATTCGAGACAAGGTTCAATTTGCAACAAAAGCAGAAGGTATTCATTTATCTGTTGCTGTTTCCTCTATTCTTGCACGTTATTCTTTTTTACAACAAATGGATCTCTTAAGTGAAAAAGCTGGCATGACATTACCTAAAGGCGCAGGAGCAAAGGTTGACCAAGCAGCTGCAAAATTCATTCGTGCAAAAGGCTTTGAAGCATTAAGAAGCTTTACAAAACTGCATTTCGCTAACACTGAGAAAGCATTGAAGATTGCTAAACAATAGGTTCTGTTAAGAGCAACAATGTTTATAGCCAAATAATTAAACTAAAAAAGCTGTATTCTAAATGAAGATTTCACTTAGAATACAGCATCTACGATAAAGAAAATAAATCCTAATAAACTAGCAAGCTGTTTTTGCTTCTTATATCGAAGCGACGGTCTTGATAAAAAGTATAGACAAATTAAGAATCCAAATGGAATTGGTAGCCAAAACAATCGAAATGGTAATGAAGATACTACATAATATCCGATCATTTGAAACCCTAAATTATTTACATCCCTTTTAATTGCCTCTTTGTAAACGATTAATAACCCTATTAGTAATCCCACATACAGTAGAAAAACAAACATCTTCCACCTCCAAGATTGTCCTATTATTAAACTATTCATATACTGCTTGTCTAAGGACACATAATGAAAAATGTTCATACATATGCATTACATAAATCATTAGATTTAGGAGTTGATTCTTGGAATGATTACTAGTGAATTAGAACGACTTATTCAAACCGTTCCACAAGATATTTTAGCTCTCCCTAATCCAGACTATAAACCAAATCCTTCAAAATGGTCTAAAAAAGAAATTCTCGGACATTTATGCGACTCTGCTACAATAAACCATAAAAGATTTATTGACAGACTTTATTCAAATGAAGATATAGAACTTGAACTATACAAACAAAATCATTGGGTCGAGTGTAACGACTATCAACATTGCTATACGATAGATGAAGTGTTAACTCTTTGGATTACCTTAAACCAACGAATTGTAAAAACAATGAAAAACGTAGCCACCGAAAAATTGGCTTTACAATTTACCGTCAGTGAAAATGAGAAAGTCACATTTGAATGGTTATTTACGGATTATGTAGAGCACTTAAAGCATCATTTAAAACAAATATTTGATTAGAAATAAGGTGTAAAAATGAAATTTCAGATAAAGAAAAACCCTTTTTTAGCCGCACTCATCCTTTGTTTAATCCCAATTATTTTCCTCGTTCCAATAGGAAGCTTCATTGAAGGTGAAGGTCAAATAATGAGCATCGTTATTTTTATTCTCATTTCACCAATCATTATCGTACTAGTTTGGGCGTTATTTCATTCATACCATGAATTTTCGGATACTGAATTTATTTCAATTTTTGGCTTTATAAAAATAAAGATTCCTTTTCAAGAAATCAAAAAAGTTGGATTTTCATTAAATCCTATGTCATCTCCAGCTTGGACATTTAAACGTGTGAAAATCGATTATAAAAAATTTGAATTCGCATTATTATCACTCCCGAAGGATGAAAAGCTATTTTTAAGAGAGCTCAAAAAAAGATGTCCGCAAGCGGAAATTAAAGATCGTTATGGCAATTTGTTTTCCTAATAAGCAGATGAAAACTAATTCAATAAAAAAGGCCGCTTCATGTCTTAAAAGTCAATTTGACATGAAGCCGCCTTTTTATTTAGTTACAAATTAATTTAGTACGTTAGAAAAAGTTTATATATCAATAAATAAAGACAACTAATTATCCGTTCTAATTAGTTGTCTTTATACGTGTAATTTTATTGTTTTCTTCCAGCAAAAGGAACACGGAACATTATTTGTAGATTCTTTTTTTTAGTTATTAATATACTTCTCAAAAACATAACCAAAATCTTTGACTTTGTATTGTTCTCTTGATTTCATTAACCACTCAAATGCCGCTTCGTTAATTTCTTTAAAATTATTTACAACACTATTTTCATTACTTGAAACACGACTTAGAGTTGTAGATGCTAATTCAATACTTTCCTTAGCAAAGCCTAGTTTAATTTCGTTTTCATGACAAATCTCAGCGATCATTAATAATGCTTTATATAAATCTTTTAACTCTTCAATATGTTTTTTATGTACATCAATCGAGAATTCTTTACCACCGATATTGAATTTAATTTCAACATCCAAATCGATTGTACCCGCAGTTTCTAGAACAACTTGAGAAATTTTATAAGTATGATAATTATATCGATGAAGTGTACGTTTTTTACTGATGGCACTAGTTCCGTCTAAATGAATTAATGCTTTATTTGTGAAACAGTACTCATCTGTTTTTGATTTAATTAAAAAATAGATCCTCTCATCATCTTCATGCATTACGTAATCATCAGAATCGACCTTGTCATAGTTTTTTGGCTCGATGACACTACCTACATCACTTAATCCAAGCATATCTGCTGCAACTTTACCAAACATGTAAATTCCTCCTCAAAGGGTAATTTTAGTGGATTTGGGAGAATGAGTTTTTTCTTCTCCGCTATCCTTACCTTAATTACTTTATTTAGCTTCCAGACATAATAAGTATACATATTTATTTTTAAATAGTCTTTCATTATCTTTTAAATCAGGAAGAATACTAACTGATTCCATCGAATCATTTCCTTCCACAAATGCTCCAAGTGCCATTTCTTCTCCTTTTACTATTTCATGTTTCCCTTCAATTTGTTCAAAAAATGACATTTTAGTTTGGTCTGGTTGTTTATATAATGTTTGACCCATACTATGCCCATTTCTATTTGCAAAAATGATGTCCCATTCATATGTATTTTTCGTTTCATGCTGAAGTTGACGTTTAAATGTAAGATAGTAAGTTTTATCATTATCTTTTAGAATAGTGATTGCAATACCACCTATTGTATGCACTAATTTACCTTTAGAATACACTTTAATTTTTGCTTCCAATGACTGTATATCTGTATAATCATCTAGTTTCAATTTATAAATCGCTAATTTTTCACTACTCTCCCCAAGCATATTAAGTGTATTCATTTCAGATTTGGTCATTTTATAATTTTCCAAAATACTCTTTTTTTCTTTTATAAGAATTAGAGTTTCATCTTTTTTGCAACTTACTAAAAAAATGACTACTAATAATATATAAGTGATTTTCCTCACTTTTTCCCACCTCTAAACTTTCAATAACTAACATATGGTTATTCAATTAAGATTTAAGTATTCCTTTTTTTCACATGTTTTCATAAAGTCGCTTTTGTAATAAGTCATGACTGAATTTTCCTTACTTCATCATACAATCCCTTCTTTTCTGTCAGCACATTAATTTACCATTGAACACTTACCTAGTTGCAGACTATAATTAGTAAGTGACTGTTTAAATTACGTTCTAAAAAGAACATTTTAATATAACGAAAAAAATAGAAAAGGTGTAGATTAATGAGTATATTAACTGTAAAAAACTTAAGCCACGGCTTTGGTGATCGTGCAATATTTAATGATGTTTCTTTCCGATTATTAAAGGGAGAACATATCGGTCTAATCGGTGCTAATGGTGAAGGTAAATCAACTTTCATGAATATTGTAACAGGAAAACTTCAACCTGATGAAGGTAAAGTTGAATGGTCTAAAAAAGTTCGTGTTGGTTATTTAGATCAACATGCTGTTTTACAACAAGGTATGACGATTCGCGATGTATTAAATAGTGCATTTCAATATATGTTTGATATGGAAAACGAAATCAATGAACTTTATGTAAAAATGGCTGATGCTACTCCTGACGAAATGGAGAAGATGCTTGAAGACGTTGGAATTCTACAAGATACATTAACAAATAATGATTTCTATATTATCGATGCAAAAGTAGAAGAAATTGCTCGTGGTCTTGGTTTAGAGGATATTGGTCTTGAACGAGATGTAAATGAATTATCTGGTGGTCAAAGAACTAAAGTTCTTCTTGCCAAACTTCTATTAGAAAAACCTGATATTTTATTACTTGATGAGCCTACGAACTATCTAGATGAACAACATATAGGGTGGTTAAAACGTTATTTAAATGAGTATGAAAATGCATTTATCCTAATTTCACATGATATTCCATTCTTAAATAGTGTAATTAATTTAATTTATCATATGGAAAATCAAGAATTAAATCGTTATGTTGGCGATTACGATAATTTCATGGGCATTTATGAAATGAAAAAATCTCAATTAGAATCAGCATTCAAACGTCAACAGCAAGAAATATCGGAGCTGAAAGACTTTGTTGCTCGAAATAAAGCTCGTGTTTCTACTCGTAACATGGCAATGTCTCGCCAAAAGAAACTTGATAAAATGGACATTATCGAGCTTGCAAGGGAAAAGCCAAAACCAGAGTTTGACTTCAAACCAGCTCGTACTTCTGGAAAACTAATATTTGAAGCTAAAAACCTTGTTATTGGTTATGACGAACCACTTTCACAACCATTAAACCTTCGAATGGAGCGCGGTCAAAAAGTCGCTTTAGTTGGTGCGAATGGTATCGGTAAAACAACTTTAATGCGTAGCTTACTTGGTGATATTAAACCAATTTCAGGTGAAGTTGAACGCGGAGAATTCCTTCATATTGGATACTTTGAACAAGAAGTAAAAAGTGATAACAATAAAACATGTATTGATGAAGTTTGGGATGAATTCCCTTCATTTACACAATACGAAGTTCGTGCTGCTCTTGCGAGATGTGGTTTAACAACAAAACATATCGAAAGTAAAGTATCTGTATTAAGTGGTGGAGAAAAAGCCAAAGTTCGTTTATGTAAATTAATGAATAATGAATCAAACTTACTTGTACTAGATGAGCCGACTAACCACTTAGACGTAGATGCAAAAGAAGAATTAAAACGAGCACTGAAAGAATATAAAGGTAGCATTTTAATTATCTGTCACGAACCAGAATTTTACCAAGGTCTAGTAACAGACGTATGGAATGGTGAAAACTGGACTACGAAAGTATTTTAATAAGAGTTTCTTTTATTAAGATAAACATATAAAAAGGGAGCAAATTAACATACCGTGTTAATTTGCTCCCTTTTATTATTGAATTACGAAAACGTATTAAAAGATTCAGTCTCTCTTTTTTATTATGAAAGTGTAATGTTTTGGCCTAGTTTTGTCGTCCATTCCCTAGGATTTTTTCGTTTTTTAGACACTTTTGGCATTGTATTAATATAACCGATATGAAGTGCGCCCAATATTTTTCTGTTTACTGGGATACCCATTTCTTTATAAAATTGTTGATCAAAAATATATGGGTTTGTACGCCAAACCATTCCAATATTTTTTTCCCAAGCAGCTAATTGTAAATTTTGAACAAATGAACAAGTTGCACCAATAGCTTCCAAATTCTTTTTTTCATTTTCTGTATGATCTGTTGTTATAATCAAATGCATAGGCGTATCAATAATATATGATTTAAAAAACTCAACAGATTTTTTTATTTTTTCAACAGTATATGTTTCTGTTAACTCCATTCTTTCATAACTATCTACGATTTTTGAAGCATAAAATTCTTTTTCATTTTCTTCTGAAATCATGATAAATTGCCAAGGCTCTTCTTTACTATGAAAAGGAGCATAAGATGCTACTTCCAAAAGTTCCATCAAAATCTCTTCAGAAATTGGGTCCTTTTTTGTATCTCTAACTGTTCTTCTATTTTTGATTGTATTTAAAATTGTCATTTATTTGTCAATCTCCTTAGTTGGAATCAATTCATTTATTATTATAAATGTAATTGATAATCATTTTCAATAAAAACAAAGTATTTATTAGTAAACTTTAAGATTAATTTTCAAAAGTAACTTTGGAAAAAAACAAAAAAAAGTATGAAAAGAAAATGTTCTTTTCATACTTCTTGATTACATTTCTTTTGGTGCACGAATACCCAATAATCTAAGTCCCTCTACTAATACAATCGAAACAGATTTGATTAGAGCTAATCTACTTACTAATTGATCGTCTTCAGTAAGGATATGTGTATTACCATAATATTTATTGAACGCTTGAGCCAAATCAATAGTATATTTCGCAATAACTGACGGTTCATTTTGTTCGAAGCTACGTTTTACTTTGTCTGGAAAGGCTTGAATATTTTTTATGATTTCCCAACTATACTCATCATGTAAGCCTTCTTGATTTTGGAAATCTGTGACATTCGCTTTTTCTAAGATTGAATTAGTTCTCACAATAGAATACTGTACATATGGCCCCGTTTCTCCTTCAAATTTCAACATTTGCTCTAGAGAAAACTCGAAATTATTCATTCGATCATTTTTTAAATCCTGGAAGATAATCGCTCCTACCCCTACCATTTTTGCAACTTCATCTTTATTTTTTAAATTAGGATTTTTGTCAGTTATATTCTGATTGGCTAATGTGATTGCTTCTTCAATAACTTTTTCAAGTAAGACAATTTTCCCTTTTCGAGTTGACATTTTTTTACCGTTTTGAAGAATTAAACCAAATGGTACATGTTCCATATTCTTAGACCATTCATATCCCATCTTATTTAAAACAGTAAATACTTGCGTGAAATGTAAAGCCTGTTCTCCTCCTACGACATACACTGCTTTATCAAAATCATATGTTTCTTTACGGTAAAGTGCAGCTGCCAAATCGCGAGTAGCATATAAAGTAGCTCCATCGGATTTTCTTATTAAACAAGGAGGTAATTCTATTTCTGAAAGGTCTACAACTTCAGCACCTTCTGATTCAACTAATAATTTTTTCTCTTCTAATAATGTAATGATTCGATCCATTTTATCATTATAAAAAGCTTCGCCATTAAAGCTATCAAAGCTAACACCTAATAAATCATACACCATCTTAAATTCTTTTAGTGATTCTTCACGGAACCACTCCCATAGTTCTTGCGCTTCTTCATTTTTCTCTTCTAACTTCTTAAACCAGCTTCTTGCTTCTTCTTCAAGCTGTGGTTCTTTCTCAACTTCTTCGTGAAATTTAATATACAGTGTTAGCAATTCTTTGATAGGGTTTAATTTTACTTTGTCTTCTACTCCCCAACGTTTATACGCAACAATCAATTTCCCGAACTGTGTTCCCCAATCTCCTAGGTGATTAATTTTGATTGCGTTATAACCATTTTTTTGAGCAATGTTTCCAATCGCGTTTCCAATCATTGTTGAACGAATATGTCCCATTGAAAAAGGTTTGGCAATATTTGGTGAAGAACAATCAATCACAATTGTTTTTTCTTCATCACTAACTTGATTTCCGTAATCTTTTCCTTTATTTAATACAGTTTCAATAATTTGTTTACTAACAATTTTCTTATTTAAAAAGCAGTTTACATATGGTCCATTCGCCTCAACTTTTGCAAATAATTCATGTTGTATGAGAGGTGCAATCTCTTGTGCAATGTTAACAGGGGACTTTCTTAATGACTTTGCAAGCTGAAAACAAGGGAATGCTAAATCGCCTTGATCTGCATAATGTGGTTTTTCAATCAGTGCATTAATTTCAATTTTATTTAATGCGCCATTTAATGCTTTTTCTAAATGCTCACTATACAATAATTCATAGTTCATCTTCCTTCATTCCCTTCTAAAATAAATAAAACCCCGCCTCTAAAAAAGAGACGGGGTTTAAGTTCCGCGGTACCACTCTAATTGTTCAAATATTATTGAACCAACTTTAAGTTTGTTAACGAGGTTCCATCCCCGGTAAATCCTACTATCATTTCGGATTTACTTCTCCAAAGTGCGCTTCATCTTATTTGTTTTATTAGGCTTCCACCATCCCTAACTCGCTTAAAAACTTTATAAGATTACTCTCTTTATCATAAAATTTCCAATATTCCTTTTACATATTTAAACATATACAAAACTGAATAACAACTTTCTTATAAAAAAATTTCAATATTTGGATGAACGTTTTATTGACAACCTTAATAACATAAATTTGAGGTGGAATTAATGAAAAAAGATTCAATTACTATCAGTCTTTGTATGATTGTAAAAAATGAAGAAAATGTTCTTGAAAGATGTCTTTCATCCGTTTCTACTATTGTAGATGAAATCGTCATAATTGATACAGGTTCAACTGATCAAACGAAAGAAATGGCAAAAAAATTTACAAATTGCGTTTATGATTTTAACTGGATCAATGATTTTTCCGCGGCTCGGAACTTTGCCTTTTCTAAAGCAACTAAGGACTATATTATGTGGTTAGATGCAGATGATGTGATCACAGAAGTGAATGCAGAAAAATTACTTGAGCTAAAGAAAACTTTAACAGAAGAAGTAGATGCTGTTGCAATGAAATATCATCTTTCTTTTGATGAAGATGGAAATCCAACATTTAGCTCTGTTCGAAATCGAATCGTTAAACGTAAAAGAAATTTTAAATGGATTGGTTTCGTACATGAATACCTTGAAGTATATGGAAATATCATTCATTCAGATGCTGCCGTCATCCATCATAAAGATAAAGACTCATCTACCCGAAACTTAAAAATTTATGAAGAAGCAATTGCTTCAGGTAAATCATTAAATCCAAGGGATAAATATTATTACGCAAATGAATGTTTAGATCATGGGAAGTATGAAACCGCAATTGAATGGTATAACAAATTTTTAGATGAAGGCAAAGGCTGGTCTGAAGATAATATACAAGCTTGCGGAAAAATGGCTGATTGTTATTTGAATTTAGGAGATATGGATTTAGCAACCCGTAGTTGTCTAAAATCATTCACTTACGATGGCCCCCGAGGAGAAAATTGTTGCAGATTAGGCTATATCTATCTTCAACAAAACGATTATCATCGTGCAATCTCATGGTATAAAATTGCTACATTTGTTGATATTCCTGAACAAAAAAGCCCATTTATTAATACTGCATGTTATACTTGGCTACCACATTTACAATTATGTCTTTCCTACAGTCGTTTAGGTGATCAAGAGACTGCTAAAAAACATAATGATATTGCTGCTAGCTTTGCTCCTAATAACCCTTCGGTCAAGTATAATCAAGCGTATTTTAACTCATTATTTAATGAGAAATAATACAACTTCGGTGTCCCTCAATGTAACTTGTAATATCATAAATACATTTTTTAGTTAGAAGCGATATCTTAAGAAAAGAGTGATATTTTGACTACCGTTAGTTTATGTATGATCGTTAAAAATGATGAAGCAGTTATTGAAAGATGTCTACAATCAGTATCCGACTTGGTGGATGAAGTGATAATTGTTGATTTAAAATCCACAGATAGAACTAGAGAGCTAGCAAGTATGTATACAAAAAATATTTATTCCTTTGAAGCAACTCAGCATGAAAAAGATACATTAAGCTATTTATTTGAACTCGCTACAAAACAATATATTTTTTTCGTAAATCCTAATGATATTTTGTTCGAAAATGACAGGGAAAAATTTGCACAATTAAAGCAGTCGATCAATTCAAATATAGATGGAATTTCAATGGAACTGAAAACTCATTTGAATGAAAGTACGCCAAAGAGACTAACTAGAATAGTAAATAGAAATAGTTCTTATTCTTTTAGTGTTGAATCCGGTGAGCATCATATTAATGTTACAGGTAAAGTGGTTGATTCTGACCTAGCGATCAACCATCTTCCATACACAAATAATCCTAATAACCATATAAAAATATTTGAAAAAATGATTGAAGAGAATGTTGTCTTTTCACCTAGAGATTTATTTTATTATGCAAAGGAATTAAGTGATAATCATCAATATGATCAATCGATTCAATATTTTCTAAAGTTTTTAAGAAAAAAACAACCGTATAATGAACATAATATACTAGCTTGCTATTATTTAGCAGATAATTATCATCACCTCAATTTATTTGAATTAGAAAAAAGTTGGTTACTACACTCACTTCAATATGAAAAACCACAACCAGAAACATGCTGTAGGATTGGTTATTTTTTTCTAGAAAATACAAACTATGATTCCGCAATTTTTTGGTATGAAGAAGCAGCCTCAAATAAAAATGCAGAGCAACTCTCAAACGTTCAATATTCATATTCAACTTGGATGCCACATTTACAATTAGCAGTATGCTATGATCGAATTGGTAAACATCAATTAGCGAATGAACATAATGAAATGGCCTATAGTTACCATCCAACACATGCTAGCATATTATCGAATAGACAGTATTTCTCAAATTTATTAAATAAATAAACGGCGGTTGAATTTCTCAACCGCCGTTTTTATTATTTTTTCTTTACAAGTACAAGCATTTGATAGATTTCCAAATTTGTTATTAATTCGTCTAGTGTTATACCAAATTTATGTGCCAAGTGAACCACTTCTTCAAAAAATAATTTTATATTAATATTCACATCTATTTTTTCATTCTTGTTATAAATGATGTCAAACATATGAGTAGGAAATAGTAAATTCATTGTTTTAGGCGTAAAAAATCTTACATGCTCTTTATTTAATATTCCTGCATTCAAGTAATTCCAACTACCATTTAATAACTGGTAAAGTACTTCTCCATGTGAGACATTTGGAACTCTACAAATAATATTTCCTGATGGTTTTAATAGTTTACTAATTTCAATTATATAATTCCAAGGGTCGTAAATATGTTCAATCGTTTGATCTAAAATAATTAAATCAAAAAAATCATTTGGATATGATAAATTCGTCTCATCACAACTCACAATATCAACTTTTTCATAAAATTGTGAAGCAATTGACGCCAATGCAGGGGTCTTTTCTGTACCATATAATTCACATGAATACCTATTTTTTATCTCTAAACCTGTTGCGCCTGCCGAGCATCCAATTTCCAATAACTTCTTCACATTACTTGGTACCATTTCAATTATTTCTAATTTAGGATAGGCAGTATCTATTAAATGGTTGCCCCATTTTTCTATATAACGATATCGATTTTCAATATAAAGCTGAGTAATATTAATATCACTATTCCCTTTAAATGTTACATGTCCATAATGATGTACATATGAATCTAATGCAATATGCAATTCATAGCCTTCTAGAACCGTTCTTAAACAGATATCATCATCTTCAAATGAACCGAATTTAAATCTTTCATCAAAACCTTTTAGTTTTTCAATTACCTCACGTTTGACTAATAAACAAAAACCCACTAGTCGCAAAACCTGCTTAGATTTCCCTTTGACTGTTTCACAATATTGTAAAGCAAACTCATTTATTTCATCATCAGATTGATAATTCACGTCAATTCTTTGTAATCCACTTACATAATTACTAACTGGACCAACCATACCAATACGATCATTGCTATATAAAAGATCTAACATTGCATCCAACCAATTTTCAGTAACAATTGTATCATTATTTAAGAACAACAAGTTATCTCCAGTAGCAACCTCAATTCCTTGATTACAACCGCCAGCAAACCCCATATTTTTTTCATTTAAAATTGTTATAAACGAAGGATTACTTTTTAAATATTCACGTGTTCCATCGGTAGAACCATTGTCTACTACAATAATCTCGACTTGGTCCTTTTTTGTATATTTTTCAAGACTTTCAAAGCATTTTTTTGAAACATCTAGCTGATTATATGTTAATAGAATAATGCTAGTTTTCATTCATTACACCTACTCATCCTTTGCTTAAGACCCCACAATAAAAACTTATTATAGATTCGGAGTATACGCTTATCTATTTTGAGTTTCCCAATTAAATCCGATTGTTTCATCATTCCAAGGAATTCTTTTTTCATCGGGCTTTTTTGGATTATATGATTTTGTTGTACAATAAATGATTGTTGCAGACTGATCACCGATTACCCGGTATCCATGTGCTACCCCTTTAGGAATTAATAAAATCATCGGATTATTTTCTCCCATATAAAAAACATTTGTTTTGCCTTTTGTAGATGAATTCTCTCTTAAGTCATATAAAACAACTTGTGCATTTCCAGATGGAAAAAACCAAATATCATCTTGTTCTTCATGGTAATGAAAAGCTTTAATCACACCTGGATAAGTAGTTGACCATGATAATTGGCCAAAATTTGTCAGTAACTTATCATCATCTCTTAAAACTTCTGCAAAAAAACCTCTATCATCACAATGTTTAGTAAGTTTTTTCGTTATAACACCTTCAATTTGCATTAATTTCCATACTCCTTTCTTAAAAACTCATGTAATGCTTCTTTCCAATCCCTTTGATGAATTTGTAAATCAACAAGTTTCTTATTACTTAATACTGAATACATTGGTCTTGGAGTTTTAGCACCATATTCTTTCGTTGTCACTGGAATGATTTTTGATTTACGATTTAAAAATTGTAGTATTTCACAAGCAAATTCATACCAACTACATTTCCCTAAATTCGTCACATGGTATATACCTGGTTTCTCATTTAATAGAGACTGAAGGATTAGGACTAAATCTTTCGTATATGTTGGACACCCTATTTGATCATCAACGACTTTGATTTCATCTAATTTATTTGATAAATTTACCATTGTATTCACAAAATTATTCGCTTTATGTCCATATAACCAAGATGTCCGTATTATGGTACTGTCTTCATTGATCGCTAATACTAGCTCTTCTCCAAGTTTTTTACTTTTACCATAAATTGTATTTGGAGACGTGAAATCATCCACTTCATATGGAGTATTTTTTTCACCATTAAAAACATAGTCTGTACTTATATGGAAAAAACGACAATCCATTTTTTTAGCTTCAACTGCTAGATTAAATGGTCCAATTGCGTTAACAAGATATGCTTTTTCAATTTCTACTTCACATAAATCAACTTTTGTAAAAGCTGCAGCATTTATGATTACATTCGGTTGATGTTGATTTAGTACTGCGTTAACTTCTTTCCTATTCGTAATATCTAATTGCTTTTTTCCATATGGAATAATTTCAATTCCATCTTTAACAAAAAGATTCTGAATTTCCTTACCAAGCTGACCGTCAGCACCAGTGATTAATATTTTCATATTTTCTTGTCACCGAACTTTTCAATATACCATTTCACCGTTTCTTCTAAAGATTCTTGAAAAGTATGCTGCTGTATCCATCCTAATTCTGATTGAAGTTTACTAGAATCAATTGCATATCTACGATCATGACCAACCCTGTCTGTTACATAGTCTATTAAACTCTCTGGTTTACCCATAATTGCTAATACTTGCTTAACTACCTCAATATTTGTTTTCTCATTGCCACCGCCAATATTATATACTTCACCACTTTTTCCATTTTTAATAATATTTGCAATTGCTCTGCAGTGGTCTTCTACAAATAACCAATCTCTAATTTGCAAGCCATCCCCATAAACGGGAATTTTCTTTTCTTGTAGCGCATGATAAATGATGGTTGGAATGTATTTCTCCTTATTTTGAAATGGTCCAAAATTGTTACTACATCTAGTTGTTATGAGTGGTAAACCAAACGTCTGAAAATATGAACGCACAATTAAATCGGAGCTTGCTTTTGATGCGGAATATGGATTATTTGGAGAAATAGGAGAGTGTTCTGTAAAAGGTGTATCATTTTTTTCTAGTGTTCCATAAACTTCATCCGTAGAAACATGAATCATTTTCTTTGCGAATCCATTCATGACAACTTGAATCATATTAAACGTACCAATTATATTTGTTTGAATAAATATTTCTCCGTCCTTAATACTACGATCCACATGAGATTCTGCAGCAAAGTGCACAAGTACCTCATACACTCGATCTAAAGCCAACTTTATTTCTTCCATATTAATAATATTTGCCTGAATAAACCTTACTCTAGGGTTTTTACCTAATTTATTTATTTCTTCAGGGTGACTTGCGTAAGTTAATGCGTCGATAATAGTAATCTCGTAATCAGTATTTTTTAATATAAAGTTTACAAAATTTAAACCGATGAACCCCGCACCACCAGTAATTAAAATGTTCAATCGATCCCCACCTTTACAAAGACTTAGAACAGGTTTTTCACAAAATAACTGTCTAACAAAAATAAAGATAAACGTTATTTACTTTTTTTAACATTTGATATTACACTTAATAAATACTTTCCGTAATCACTATTAGCTAAAGGCTTCGCAAGTTTTTCTAATTGTTCAATTGATATATATCCTTTTCTAAATGCGATTTCTTCAATACATGATATTCTTAAGCTTTGCCTTTTTTGAATCATCTCTATAAAAGTAGACGCTTGAATTAGTGATTCATGTGTACCTGTATCTAACCAAGCAAACCCCCTACCTAGTATCTCTACCTTTAATTGACCGATTTTTAAATACATTTCATTCAGGTCAGTAATCTCATACTCACCTCTATCAGAAGGTTTAATTTGCTTAGCGAAATCAATTACTCTATTATCATAAAAATATAATCCAGTAACTGCATAGGTCGACTTTGGATTAATAGGTTTTTCTTCTATTGAAATGACATTTCCATCAACATCAAACTCGATGACGCCAAATCTTTGTGGATCTTTAACGTTATATCCGAATACTGTCGCCCCTTCTTTTAAAGTGGCTACTCGCTCTAATATATTCGTAAAATCATGTCCATAAAATATATTGTCACCTAAAATTAAAGCAACCGATTCATTCCCAATAAATTCTTCACCTATAATAAATGCCTGTGCAATACCTTCAGGTTTTTCTTGTGCAATATATGATAAAGTAATTCCAAGTTTAGAGCCGTCCCCTAATAATTCCTCAAACCGAGGAACATCTTGTGGTGTAGAAATAATTAGAATTTCCTTAATACCAGCAAGCATTAATATCGAAAGTGGATAATAGATCAAAGGCTTATCATAAATAGGTAACAGCTGTTTTGATATTACTCTTGTTAACGGATATAATCTTGTTCCATTTCCACCGGCAAGTATGATTCCTTTCAATAAACAACACATCCCTAATGTACTTCTTATAAAGTTTGGATAAATAACATTAATTAACATATTCACGACTAAATCATTTTGCCAGTACAAAAAGATTAGATTACTTTTTTTTCATGTCAAATTAAATAAACAAAAATGTCATCTTTAAGTGGTCAGTAAAAAAAGAGAACCTCATTTATTTTTCAGTAAATTAATTACTGATCGATAAATGAGGTGAAAACAATCTAATAATAGATATATCCCAAAATCACAATTAATAATGATGAAGGGTTACCACCACCCAGTTAAAACCTACCTATCATTAGAACCGTCAAACTATTACAAATTAAACTAACTTAATTCAAATATTACAATGGTAATATTAGGATGATTTGCATCTTGAGCTGGGAAAGTAATTGAACCAGTACTGTCAACAATCAAATTCAATGCCGTAGGTGCAACTTGTCCTACTGTACTAACGATAAAATCGCCAGATCCTGGAGAAGCCGTTGCTACTAATGCAGCAGAACTTGGATCAGTAAATCCACTTCCCGGAATTGGTGTTCCTGCTAAATTAAAGTGAATAGATACTGCATTCGGATCAGTTGCCTCACCATCGAAGCTATAAACAACATGATAAATATGATTTTGTGCAAGGTTGATATCTGCTGAACCTGCAACATGTGTGATATCAGTTCCTGTAATTACACCATTAGTATCAAATGTTGCTGCAGTACCTGTAGTAACTGTTTGGAGTGCAACGTTAAATACATGTGCACTAGCTGCAATTGTACCTGTTGCTCCTGTTGCCCCTGTTGCTCCTGTTGCCCCTGTTGCTCCTGTTGCTCCTGTGTCACCTGTTGCCCCTGTCGCTCCTGTTGCTCCTGTCGCTCCTGTTGCTCCTGTTGCCCCTGTTGCTCCTGTTGCTCCTGTTGCTCCTGTTGCTCCTGTTGCCCCTGTTGCTCCTGTTGCTCCTGTTGCTCCTGTGTCACCTGTTGCTCCTGTTGCCCCTGTTGCTCCTGTTGCTCCTGTTGCTCCTGTGTCACCTGTTGCTCCTGTTGCCCCTGTTGCTCCTGTTGCTCCTGTTGCTCCTGTTGCTCCTGT
>NZ_NETJ01000007.1 GCF_002128405.1 Gottfriedia solisilvae | reverse complement strand
ATATATTAGATGAAACGGAAATTATAATAACAAAGATTACTTTGTCACTTATTAAAGGGGCTAAAAATCCTGATTATAAAGGATTAATTCCGAAATTGCCACCTAAAATGAAAGAAATAGTTAACCTAAGATGGGAGGCTATAATTAAAATATTTAATAATCAATTTGAGGAAGCAGAAGATTTACTTTTACAGGCATTAAATTTTTCGAAAGTAAATAGAGTTGAAAAATGGATAAAACGAGATATCTTACTAGATCTACGTAATTTAGAGATGGTAAAGAATAATAAACAAAATAAGATTGTTTTTGAAAGCCAAAGACAAAAAGAATTAAAAAAAATGGATAAATGGAATTATCGCCCAATATTAGATTGGAGTTTAGAAAATGCTCTCTTTGAATTAACAAAAGAAAATTATAATTTACATACTGATACTCCTCATACTATTAGATTTGGTGGAACTTTTACTTCCTCAATGAATAAAATATTGAATGCATTTAATGAGGCTATTTTAAATGGATCCTTTACATTTATCCATATAATAAGGGAAAGATTAGCATATATCCTATTTAGTTATGGTAAGCTTTACAGTGATTCAAGATTACTTTTACATTCTCTAAAATTATTTATGATTGAATATAAGGTAAGTATTGTTAAAAAAATTTTAGAATCAGAATGGAACGATTTACAGAAAGAAGTAGTGGATAATCCGAGTTCATTGATTGAACTTTCTGTTTTGGAAAATAACCGTAGTGAGGATCTAGTAATTAAATGTGTAATTATTGAAAAATTTGGTCCATATTTTTATGATGAAGAAATTAATGATATTAACGTATTTTTAAAGTATTGTATGAATCAAGAATTTTCAATGAGTGAGAGTCTAGATGTAAAAAGGAATGCTATTAGGGCATATAAGGATATAATTAATAGAATTGAAAATGAAGAAATTATTAAACAAGTTTCCGGGATTTTTTTGGAAGACAACCATCTAATAAATGATGAAATACTTAAATTGTTTAATAAAGTTCAATGGAAGAAAGTAAAATATGAAATTTGTAAAGATCTGGCGTTCAACCTATATCGAAAAAAGGAAGATGCTAACAATAGTTCAGAAATTTATAGTACTTTATTAAATATGAAAAATGCTCATCCTGGGAGTCTTGTAGATATAGAAATAGATATGAAAAAACAATGGGAAGAGACCAAAAGTCTAGATATAAATAACTATTTTAGTCTTCAGAGCTCTCCGAATTCACTAAACTGTGAAATGGTTAAGGACTTGATTGAAAAAATAAAAGTTGTGAATAAAAATATGACTAATGGAAGCTCCATTAGTTTTGGAGGGTATTCCTTATACCATTTATTAGCTAACCATTTAATGAATTTATCTCAATTCAGTCCAGATTTAGCCAATTTATTTGTAGAAATTCTATGTAATCCATATCAATCAACTACAAATAAACAGGAATGTCTTGATTGTATAATCAGACTTATTAAATACAATGAGAAGTTTGTTGCTTTTTTAAATAATAAAAAAATAGGATTTATCTTACAAGAAAAAATTAGTCAAGTATTAATTAGCAGAGGTGATGAAATTTTTGATAAATCTGGACAAGAAAAATTAGAACTAAAATTATATGAACTTTTAATTCTTATAGATATTACACCAAAAAATATAAATGATATTCTAGCAAAATGTGTGGAATTTGGTACTCATCCATTTGTTGGAGTTAGAGAAGATGCTCTTTCGTTAGTCGTATCAATTTCAAAGCATTATGGGAATACATATAAAAATGAGGTTATTCAGTTTTTATATTCTAAAACCTTTGATAATTGGTATAAATTAAAAGGTGATTCTTTATATTACCTTTGTGATATTTGTGAAGCAGAATGGGAAAATATCATATTAAATAGGATGTTTGAGTTAATTGACGATAATAATTCATATGTAAGAAGTTCTGTAATTGTTGCAGCTCAAAAAAAAGTAAAATCAAGTAAAGGAAACAAGAAATACAAAGATATGCTTGCTATACTTAAAAGAGATAGACATTATAAATTAAGGGAACAAGTAGGAAATGATTAAAATAATCATATTGATAAACATTTAAGATTGGCTCTGAATTATCCTAGAAAGTCAAAGTATCAGACAGAATCACGAATAAATGATTCTGTCTTTTTTACTATAAAAAAAACAACCTTAGATGAGGATGTTTGTCATTTGCATATAGTTTAATTAAACTCAATTAATATTCTACATGGCAGTACGATTCAGGGTCACTTGGAATACATTTATTATCTTTTCAGTTATAATAAAAGGAAAATGTATAAACCATGGTTAATGATATTGGAACAGAAAATATGGGGATAATTGAGGGGTGTATTTGATGCCAGGGTTTACAACAATACAAAAAAACAATACTGTAACTGTTAGTGCCAAAATAGATGGTATTGAAGTTAGAAATGTAAAAATTGAGATTGGTAATGAATATATCTGTTTACCTTTTAATAAAAATAAAAAACTTCATAGAGAACGACGTTTTATTGTTAACGGTTTTGATAATTCTAATCATGAATTAAGAGCAAAAGTTAAATTTTCAGATACAAAAGGGCATGGCTTTGTTGACGTAACGGATATTGAGTATATTATAGAAGATTAAATACAGAGTATAGTAGGATTTATAGCGAAGTAGTTATGAAAGGTTAGCTTTCTTCAAAGCTAAAAGGATCTGTTAAATACAGATCCTATTTCTTTTATTTCTTTAATCTTCAAGTTTATCCATATTTTCCAAATTCTTATGTTGCTTTTCTTTTCCAACATGGGTATAACTAGATGTTATTTCAGATGATGTATGCCCAAGTTGTGTTTGTAGACCAATTAAGTCCTTATTTGCAGTCCAATGCTTAGTAGCGAAAGTGTGACGTAACTTATGGGGAGTTAGTCGCTTATTGACATTAAATGCTTTTGAATATTTTTCTACAAGATCTTGAATCGAACGAGTAGAGAAGGGAGAAAAACTTCCTTTATATTTAGTGAAAAATACATGTTTTTCATCATTTGCACAACCATAGTTTTCAGATCGAGTATGTAAGTACTCTTTTAATTCATCCATTGCTCTTGGATTTACTGTTACATGAACCTTCCCAGTATGGCCTTTTCTAAATACCCCTAATGAATTCTCCTCAAAGTTAATATCCTCTAGTTGCAAGAAAGCAAGTTCAGATAAACGTAACCCACTACCTAAAAAGAGGGAGAGTATTGCTAAATCTCTATTTTTATCTCTTAGAAAGTATCTTAATTTAGTAGGGGAGAGCGACTTTTCATAGTCTGTAGCGATAAAGTCTAAAAATCGTAAATCTTCATTTCCCTTATATATTTTTTGTTCAAATGAATCAGCTCGTTTTACTGGGTCTGTACTTACTTTAGTTGTTTCAATTTTAGCAAAGACATTGCGATAGAAATAAGGTTCTTTTGTTATTGGATCTTCTGATTTCTGAGTTAAATAATTAAATAAACTTTTAAGGGAACTTATTCGCCTATTAACTGTTCTTTGTTCAAACTTGCCATCTAAGTAGCCTTGAAATTCTTCAGCTTCTTCTAATGGCAAATCTGAAAGTATTGATATCGGTATATCAACTGGTAAGACATAATCTTTTTCTAAAGTATCTAAAACCCAAGCGTTGTTAGCTAAAAATTTAAAAAACAACTTATAATCATTCGCATAGTTAAATAGAGTAGTTGCAGAGCGTTTACGATTTTTTTGAAAATATTTAAATACATACGGCGGAAGAGAAGGGAGCAATACTTTTAATTGTTGTAAATGTTTCTCTTGTTGTAAATTCTTCGTTTTCACTTCATAATTAGCAATTTCCCTTAGTGTTTTATTATCGTGGCACATGTAGCTCCTCCTTTTTTGCGAATTTCGACAAAGTTCGCATATAATCCAATTTATCAGAGAACTAGTTTTTTATAGTAATAGATTCAAATTGTATAAAACTATTCTTTTGGAGAAGGGGTAAAAACTACTTTGCTAGTATTAAATAGTCTACTAATTCCACTAGATTCAGAGGTTTGTAAATTACCTGTTACTATAAGATTTTTACCTTTTCTCACATAATCTAAATAATTGAAAGATAATGTTCCTTCTAGTTGTTTAACTTTATCTTCTAATGACTTTTTATCAGCAGCATCAATTTCTCGCCCTACTGATAAATTAGATATTTCATCGAGCAATTCTTGTATTTTGTTTTCACGTTTCTTATTTTCATAATTTAATTCAGTGATACTCATTTTAGTATGGAGAATAGAGTTTACTAATTCATCAGCTCCGCCAGAAATTCTATTTAGAACGAGTAATTGTTCATTTAATACTTCGTTATCTAAATCATATGGATATCTTAATTGATGATCAATTTCACTCCAGCCTTCCTCAAAGATGGTTCTTACTTGAATTTCGACGATGTGTAATTCTCTTGTAAGTCGGGAGTTTATTAAATAATGCCAGGAACGATAGCCTGCTGGATGAACTGAAAACTGAAATAATTCATCATCTTCTGTTGTGGAATTAAAATCTCCTTCACGATAATAAATAGTTGCTTTTTCATGTAAATCCCACATTTCTCTAATTGTTTTATCAATAGAGAATGCTTGGTCTTTATATAAATGTAAGACCCTGATACCAATTAAATCAGTTACTTCAGTTTTATAATTATTTATATTAATTTGATAAGAGCTATCTTCTTTTTTATTTTTAAAAGTTTTTCTAAGAATTTTTTCAATTAAATGCTCTGGATCTTTAACTCTTGATTTTACTGAGTGAGCATCTTGATTTTTTCGTAGAATATCAGCAATAGAAGAAGCAGTTGATTCAAGACTAGAAATTTGGTTTAAATAATCTTCATAAATTTCAATATAATCGCTCCAAACTAAGTTATGTTCAACAAATTCATCAATACTGATTTTATACGCTTTAAAGAATTCAATTTGGTCATATATTAATCTCATAATATAAAACTCTCCTTGTATGTATATTAATTTGGAAGCATGAAATTAGTTGCGGCTTTTGTTCTATCCGCAGTCCAACAACTACTTATATTCTTTTCTTTGCACATCTTATAAGCTTCATAGGAAAGGAGCTTCCTAGTTTTTTCTAAATTTTCGGGACTTACTTTTTCATTCCTAACATTGTTGTCTCTCCAGGTCCAAAAATAGATTTTATCTGCTTCTTCAACATTATTTCGATATGAAATAATTTCATTTGGCATGGGAACATCGGATTTATTAACACTATTTGGAATGCCTTTATTTATATCATTGAAAAATTTAACTGGACTAAAAGCTTCACCTGATGCAGTAAGACCTAAAATTTCATAAATTTTGCTATAGTTTTCGCCTAAATAGGGATTAATTATAAAATCTTTCTTTACTTCAATCTCAAAGAAAAAGTTGTGTGCTCGTACACCAATACCTAAAGAATGCGGTATTTCATCAATAAAATACATAACTTCAAACTGAACTTCATTAATCAGAACGGTGAATTTGACCCGTTCTAAATGTTGCTGCTTCATACTAGCATATAATGGTTTAAGGCCACTTAGTTCCAAAAGATTCACTCCTTATTATTTGAATTTTAGAGTCAGATCTAGTTGTTATTATGTATCTAATTTATTTAATTTTACCATTATTTACTAGATTTGTATACTTCGCATTCAATTAGAATTATATGCGAAGTTAAAAAATGATACTTAACAAGAAATTCCCCCCTACTTTCTAATATATACATAGAGAGATTTCTACCAACTAGATGCTATGGATTTTCAGAATAATTTCTTAGCTCCTGGTTTTCAAACCAATTGACGTACAAGATTCGATTACATCAGCAATAATAATTTAAACAAAAACTAGTTGATAATCTTGAGGAACTGGAAGAACGATCAAAAAAATCGAGCTGCTTAGTCTAAATCACTTACACTTGAATTATCAAGAGTATCCTTACTATCTTAATCGTACTGTTAAATATAAAAATAAGAGCCATTTATCTAATTAAATAGATAAAGAGCTTCCAATTTTGGAAGCTCCATATTAACAATTACAATTATTGTTGTCCAATCCAAACTGAAACCGAATATTCTTGACCAGCGTTATTGTACTTAGCCTGAGGATCTACATATACACCAATGTGATAAAAGCCTGGAGTTAAATCATTTGATAAATAACAATAGTACCTTTGGCGCTCTGGATCCCATTCTGCAGTACAGACATCAATGAATTCGCCATCAACGTCATATAAAGCAAACGTTAGGTCTTCACTATATTTAGCATCAGTCGTTGAAGCAATAATAGATATATTTTCGTTATCTGTAATTAAAAAGTAATAGAAATCCATATCTTGATTATTTGAAAACGTTCCATATAACATTGCATCTTCGTAAGGGATATAATCTGCATCATCAATCGTATTATTACTCTCTTCTTCATCAACAGAACCCTTACCTTGTGCCGGAACATAATATGCCTTATTAATTTCTAGTAAATCATAGTTAGAGTTTGCTGGAATTTGCTTATACACATTAATTGGTATAGCGTAATTCATATTTTGTGCATCTACTCGTGCTAAGTCATTAACTCCAATTACTTCTCCATATACATTCACGAGTACACCTCCTGAATTACCTGGCGTAATCGGCGCACTTGTTTGGATATATTGATTCTTTCCAATTACTACATTTTTATTACTAACAATGCCTTCTGTAATCGTATTTTGAACTCCCCTAGGTGAACCAAGTGCATAAACTTTTTCACCAGTTTGAACTTTACTTGAATCAGCAAGAGTTACAACAGGTAAATTTGTAGGTCCATCTATCTTCAAAATAACAATATCTTTATCCGCGTTATACCCTTTAACCCTATTAGTCTCGTACGTTATGCCATTTGAGAGTTTAATTTTAACCTTCGATACTAAAGATACATCCGAAACTACATGATGGTTCGTAACAATTTTTCCGTCTTTTGAAACAATAAACCCACTACCAGTTCCAACCAATTGATTATTTTGGTTATATGATTCTATGTATACTACACTTTTATTTACTTTATCAAAGGCTTCTTTAGCAGATAGTTTCTTTTTTGATACTGAAATAGCTGCTACACTTTTGATTTTCAGTTTAGGAACAGAAACAGTAATGTTAGCTTTACCTGGCTTTAATGCTGTTACTTTGCCATTTTTCACTGACAATACTCCACTATTACTTGTTGACCATACTACAGGATTGTTCTTAATGTTTTGTGACTTATATGTTAGTTGTTTACTCTGACCTACATAGATGCTTAATTTTGATTGTGTTAGTTTGATAGATGGTTTTACAGTTGCGGCGGATGCGCTGTTTGTATAACCTTGAATAAAAAATAATGCAACCACCAATGATAAAACTAGATTCCTAAACCTTTTCAATAGAACTCCTCCGTTACAAGTTTGTATTAATAAATATGTATTCCAAAATATCCCATTTATTATATCGTCATTACTAAATGAATATTAAGAAAAATATTATAAGGGTTAAAATGATTGTTCTGAGGCTTAAATCTTTTAATTTTCCCATCAACTGTAAGTGACTTTCCATTTTTAACTACATACTCAAGTGCATTCAATCGTTTTTGAATATTTTTTATATTGTCTATGTTAGACAGAGCCCTGCCATGTTGAGCCTCGCACCACTTACTACATCGAATAACCCTCTGATAATCGTTTCCACTTCTGCTGTTAATACTCCTAGTTGATAGGCAGTGAGATTTTTAAGCTTTTCGTGAAATAGCCGTCCATATTGTCTACTCTGCTTTAAATCGGTAAAGATTTTCAAACCAGTGAACGCCCCTAGTAATCCTGCGAGAGGTGATCCAATCAACTTTTGACATCCCTACTAATGCCCCTGCACCAAATGCTTTGTTACCATTGTGGTTACCGTTGTTGCCACAAAAAATCTGAGGACATAATATCCCCAGCTTTCTCCATATTTTATTCACACTTCAAAAAGTGATAGGCACCGATTCTTAGGTAAATCCATTTTCCCTTTAATACCCACCCGACGAGCCACCTGAATCTATTTACTGTATAATACACTTTACAATCTTAGGATTCTTGAAAGTCAAAAAAATGAGAAAGCCCATGATAATTAAATATTTCACCATGGGACTTTCTTTTTAATTTTGCATAATTATTCAGATTCTAATAACTTAACCAGTCCACTTCCAACAAAAGTTGGCTATACCACCCGTTCACAGAAATACACGTCCTAAGTGCCCGTCTGATTGCTTTAAACACCGATTGCCCACGTTAGGTATGATTCCCCTATTGAAACGCTGCTATATTTCAAAGGACATAACTTGTACTAAATTTGAAGTATTAATAATAATCGGTTTGAGTTCATTAAAATACTTTTGCTCATACAATTTACGTATTATTTGGCAAATACTCTGTCTGCTAGTATCACTAACTAACACTAAATTCGGTTCGACTGAAAAATATCCTTCGTCCTCTATTTCTGTTTCAAAGTCTTGTTGTAGTCGTAAAATCGTGTACGCACGAATGTTGAAAACCTCACCTGAAACATCTACAAAAATATCGTTTCGATACTCTTTACTAACAGATTCATATTCTGCCAACTCCGAGTCATCTGAAAAATAAATGCTAATCTTCTTCATTTCGCACTCCTTTAATTATATTTTAGTTACCTTAATTTTATTCAAGAGACCTTGGAATTTCTCAAGCGACATCGGAGACGATGGTACAATTTCAAAATGTTCAACCCTTGAACCTCTTTGGATAATCTTTAACCCCTCGGGAAGTGAATCTAACCTATATGCTCCTCCAAATTTTGAGACTGTGCTTGGGTCTACATCTAAAGAAACACCATGAGTAGTCTTAACAAGATCTGTTGCTTTATCTATTTTTACTTCGTTCGGCTTTACATTAAATTTGTTTCCACCTCGATATACTGGTACTTGTTGCCCTTTATAGCTAACTTTAGGTGCACTTGCTGGAATCTTAGTTCCAATACCACCCGACGAGCCACCCGAATCAATCTTCTGTATGTCAGCACGTAGTGCATTTACTCCACCAGCAGCTACCGCAAGTCCTGTTCCTGCTTGGGTAACACCTGCCGCAATCATTGTCCCACTTACGGCGCTGGCAAATACTCCAAAAATTGCACCCAATCCAGTTAAACTCAGACCTACGCTAGCACCTTCGCCCGCAAGACCTGCCATGATGAGCCTCGCACCACTTACTACATCGAATAACCCTCTGATAATCGTGTCCACTTCTGCTGTTAATTTTCCAAGTTGATAGGCAGTGAGATTGTTTTTAAAGCTTTTCGTGAAATAGCCGTCCATATTGTCTACTCTGCTTTCAAAATCGGTAAAGATTTTCAAACCAGTGAACGCCCCTAGTAATCCTGCGAGAGGAGATCCAATCGCTTTTGACAGCCCTACTAATGCTCCTGAACCAAATGCTTTAATAGATGCTTGTAATTTCTTTGCATTATTTATGAGAGTCGTTAGTGAATCTTTGGTATAACCACAGTTCTTTTTCTTATTATTAGACTGTGCCTGCTGTTTCTTTTGTGTTACATAGCTGGAGTGATTTGTTTTTCCTCCTGAATTTCCTTTAGTACTACTTGTAGCTCCTGCTGTAGTAACGTTTCCAGATAAATTAGAATTTCCTCCACCAGTCCTATTTCTAGGAGGACTTGTTCCAAATAATTTTTCCTTCGTTTTTGGACCAGCTTTTCCATCCACTGTTAATCCTGCATTCTTTTGGAATGCTTTTACAGCAAATTTAGTATTCGGACCATCGTTTCCGTCAACGATAAGTGGTTTACCATTTGAACCTACATACCCTAGATGATTCAGTTGAGATTGTACTTCTTTTAAGGTTTGCTTTGCTGCTGCATTTGACGAAATTGCACTCGGATTATAGTTCTGGTCTTTTTGACCACCCTTATTTGATGAGCCGTCTTCATTTACTGTAATATTCCCACTAGGATCCTTTAGATTAACAGGATCATTTTTCGTATAAGCATACAAGTTTCTTGATAAAGGATCTTCCGTATCACCTAAATACGTATCCTTACTAATAAATCGGCCCATTCCCACATCATAATGTCTTGCTCGTAAGTATTGTGTATCTGTAGTTGGGTCATATTCTTCTCCATTATAACCAAAAATAATATCCTTTTCTGGTTTATTTTGGATCATATTTCCGAATGGGTCGTAACGATATTGTTGGTTGCCTACAATAATGCTTTGCTCATTTGCTACTTGTGAGACACTTCCTCTACCATCGTATAAGTACGTATCGATTGATCGGTGCCCAGATTGGGTTTCGCTGTCATTTTGAATTTTTTCTCTTGTCAAACGTTCATCATTGTTGCCATATACGAAGGCATCTTTTATATTTCCTTCGCCATCATATGTCATTAGTTGTTGTGTATACGTTCGGTTTACATCGTTGACATAGTTGGTTATTTCATACACATTCTTGTCAATTCCTGTTGTCTTACTATCTGGAATGACTATGTCAGTTTCTGTTGATGGGTTGTTGTCTTTTGAATCCGTGTTTTCTGAGCTATTACCTTTATCATTTTTGTTACTGTTGTTACCATTACCATTTTCTGCTCCATTATGGTTGCCATTATTTTTTTCACTAGCGTTGTTATCTTTGTCTTTGTCGTTTCCATAATGGTTACCGTTGTTGCCATTGTTATTACAATTTTTGTTACCGTTTCCGTTTCCATTTCCGTTTCCGTTTCCGTTGTGGTTGCCGTTATTTCCGTTATTATTTCCACCAGAGTTGTTGCCGTTCCCATTGTTGCCATTACTAGTTAACTCAATTTTTTTGTTGTTACCGTTACTGTTTTGTTTGTTATTATCTCCTATTGTACTTTTACTTGAGTTATTTCCATTTCCATTATTACCACCGGAATTGCCGTTTCCATTGTTCCCATTTCCGTTACCGTTTCCGCCGGAATTATTACCATTTCCATTGTTGCCGTTTCCATTGTCGTTTCCGCCGGAATTATTGCCATTTCCGTTGTTTCCATTGCCATTTCCGTTGTTGTTCTCGCCGTTTCCACCTGCGTTATTGCCGTTGCCATTTTCACTTCCGTTGTGGTTACCGTTGTTACCTTTATTGTCTTCACAAATCGTATCGTCGATGTCTGTTTCTGACCCGTCTTCCCCTTCCCCTGGTTCTGATGGCTCTTCAGGCTTGTCAGGATTTGCATTTCCTTGGAAGTCTTTTCTACTAATTTGGAAAATACGGTTACCGTCGCCATCATATGAAATAGCCAGTAGTAAAGTACCTTCATTTTCAATTGCCTTTAATCTGTTTTCTACCGTATATTCATATGTTTGTGCTAGTTTCTTTCCTGATTTTTTAATCAGGTTTCCATTTGCATCATATGTGTATGTTAATTTTCCTGTTGCTTTACTGTTTTCTTCTATTAATTGGTTCGAATTGTTATAAGTGTAAGTCTTAATTTTACCTGGCGGGTTGTCGCCATCGATTGTTTCACGATGTTCAACTAGTTTAACTCGATTACCAGATTGATCATAGCTGTAATTATACGTAGTAGTTTGGTCTTCTTCTACTTCGATAAACTTTTCTAATTCTCCTGAACGGTTGTACTTGAATGAACGTTTTACTTCATGATCTTTTTGCTTGGCAATTTCATTGATAATTCGGCCACTTGGATCATACGAATATTCAAAGCGAGATAATATTTCACCGTTTATATCTTTATTGATTAATTCTTTAATATTTCCTTGTTTATCGTACGTATAGCTTGTTTCTGATCCGTTTGGACGTTTCGTTCTTATTGGTCGGTCTAATGCATCGTATACATAGCTTGTTGTTTCACCATTCCGACCAGTTACTCCGGTTAATCGATCATCTAAATCGTACGAATAACTAACACTTTTCCCATCCGAATAAGTGATTTTTGCTAATCGATCTGCATCATCATATTGATATAAAATCTTTTTACCATTACCTTGAATAACTTCAGTAACTTGTCCTAGTTTGTTGTGCTTGTATTGCGTTTTTCCAGATTCATCCATCATTAAAACGCGTTCACCAATTTCGTTATAAGTGAATTGGACAGGATCTTCCTTCTTTTTACTTTCATAGCTTTTTTCAACTAATTGATTTAACTTGTCGTAGTCATACTTGATGACGTTACCATTTGGTTGAATAGTCTCCTTCAAATTCCCCATGATGTCGTATGTGTACTTTTCACCACGACCAACTGGACTAGAAGAAGATGTCATTTGACCAATTAAGTTATATGAGTACTGAGTACCCTTCCCATCAGCATCAGTAACAGAAGTTAAATTCCCCATCGAATCGTAACCATAGTTCGTCTGGCGTCCAACCGCATCGGTCACTAGTGTTAAACGATTCAGTTGATCATATACAAAGCTCGTTGCAAGTCCATTCTTATCAGTCGTTTTAACAATGTTGTCCGTTGAATCATAATCATATGTCATTGATTCGTTGGCAGCATCGATTTCTTTTGTTATACGTCCTTTTGCGTCATATTGAATTTGATTCGTTTCGCCTAAAGCATTGATTTCAGACTCTACACGATTGTTTTTATCATAGTTTGTCTTACTTTCAAAGCCCATCGGTGTTATTACATTTGTTACATTGTAGTTGTTATCGTACTGATACGTTGTTGTACGTTGTCCAGGTTTTGTCACACTTGTTAAATTTCCAACAAGGTCGTATTCCATTTTTGTGACTTTTCCTTCTGGATCTGTTTCACTAATTAATCGATTAATTTGGTCATAACCATAGCTTTTCTTGTACCCTAGTGGATTAACAACACTAGCAAGGTTTCCATTTTGGTCGTAAGAATAAGAAGTCTTCTTACCATGAGGATTCGTTGACTCAATTAATCGATGCATCATGTCATATTGATAGCTTGTTTCACGATCCATGTTATCGGATTCTTTTACAAGATCGCCACGACTATCATAAGTAAAGCTTTGAACATAGCCAAGTGGTGATTTAACATTCGATAAACGTTGAAGTAAGTCATATGAGTAAGTGTATTCTCCACCATTTGCTTGCACTTTCTTTTTAACTTGTTGATTTAAGTCATATTCGTATTTTGTTTTGTTTCCAAGTGCGTCTGTTTCTTCAATTAAATCATTGTGTTTATTGTAGCTGTATTGCGTAATGCCACCTTTTGGAGAAATCGTCTTTATGCGATTACCGATTGCATCGTATTGATGCTCAATAATCTGACCAACTGCATCCTTCTCTTTTGTAACATTCGATACAGAGTCATAGCGATATTCATCTGCTCCACCTTCTGGATGCTTAATTGCAATCAAACGATTCAACTCATCATATGTATAAGCTGTTTCGTTACCTCTTCCATCAATTTTACCAATTAGATTATTTAATACGTCATATTTATATGCCGTTTGAACACCTTTTGCATCAGTTGAATTGATAAGATTGTTATTCTCATCATATTTGTAATTCTCTACAGCCTGAAGTGGATTCGTTTCTTTTACCAAACGATTTATTTTGTCATAGGCATAGAAATAGATCGCTCCATCTGCTTCAGTTTTCGTAATGAGATTCCCAATTTCATCATATTTAAAATTCGTCGTTTTGTTTTCTGCATCTGTCGTAGATATTAGTCGATCAAGGTCATCATATCTATAAGTAGTAACATTTCCATCTGTACCAGTAGTGGAGATGAGTCTACCTACTTTATCATATGCATTTTTTACGACTCCACCTATTGCATCCGTCACTTGTACAAGTCGACCGAACTGATCATAATGATTCATTTGACTGTTCCCTGCATTATCTTTTTCGGTTAAAACACGCCCCATACTATCGTATGTATAATTCGTTTTTAAACCTGCTGGATCAACTTTTTCAATTAAATTACTGTTCGCATCATAACGCATGACAGTTTTGTTTCCTGCTGCATCTATAATCTCAGTATTATTGCCTGCTAAATCATAAACTAATTGATAGCTTTTACCATTTGCATCCGTCACCTTTGTTGGTTGCTTTAAACCGTTATAAATATAACTAGTTTTTCCACCTAAGGCATCAATTTCTTCCGTTAAATCTTCTGTATTATTGTATTTGTATTGTGTAATGTTACCAAGCGCATCCTTCGTGCTTAACACTCGGTCCATTTGATCATATTCATATGAAATTTGATTGCCTTTAGCGTCTGTTTCTTGAATGACATTTCCATTTTTATCGTAAACTTTTTTCGTTTCAAGTCCTAATGCATTTTTTATAGTGGTAAGTTGCCCCATTGCATCATATGAGTATTTGGTTACTTGTCCACCTTCATTAGTCGATTGAATTTGTCTGTTCATCTCGTCATACTGATAGAGCGCTATTTGTCCAAGTGGATCAATTGTTTGTATTAAGTTATACACTTTATCATATGTGTACTTGAACGTTCTTCCGATCGAATCTGTTGATTGTATGATATTTTGTACTTTATCGTAAGTTAAGGTTGTAGATACACCATCCTCACTTGTAAAGCTTGACACTTGACCCTTACGATTATATTCATATGTTGCTTTTGTTCCATCTGGGTTTGTTTTCTCTAAAAGATGACCTGCTTCATCATAACGATAGGTCGTTTTCCCACCTAATTTATCAATCTCCTCAACTGGTAAGCTTAAAACTTCATCATACTTTGTTTTTGTGGAATACCCCTTTGGATCGATCGTTTCGATTAATTGTCCTTTTTCATCATAAAGAAACTTTGTAACTCCACCCTCTGGGTCAATCTCAACCGATTTACGTCCACGCTCATCGTATTGATACTGCCATTTATGACCAGCTTCATCCGTTCTACTAATTTCTTGGTCATTACCATTATACGTATATGTCGTGATACTACCTTCTGGATCAATTGCCTTAATTAAATTGCCTTGTTTGTCATATTCAAACGATGTTACGTTGTTTTTCGAGTCAATAATTGATGTATTATTTCCTGCATCATCAAAAATATATTCAGTATAGCCTCCATCAGGTGCTTGTTCCCCAATTTTAACGCCATTCTTGTTATACATAAATCGAGTCATTTCACCGTTTGCATCAGTTTTTGATACTAATTGGTTCATATTATTATAGGCAAATGATTCTTTATGTCCATTAGCATCCGTAATCGATGACAAGTTCGCACCTTCATAGGCATACTTCGTTTCATTTCCATTTCCATCAATTTGTTTTACTAATCGATGTAGATCATCGTATTCATTTAAATCTTCTGTACCATCTGAATTAATCGTTTTTATTAAATCGCCAACTTCGTTATATTCAGATTTAATCGTCGTCCCATCAAAGTCTACAATTTTAGTAGGTAGGTTCATATCATTATAAGAATAAGTACGCACCCTACCATCTGAACGTGTTTCTGTTAAGATATTTCCGTTTTCATCATACGTATACTCAGTTTTATTACCTAACTCATCAATATTTGTCGTCTCTTGATTTTTATCGTTATACTCTTTTATAATGATTTGTCCATCTGGTTGTTCAATTTTAGTTGTTCGATAAGTTTCATCATATTGATATTTATTGACATTACCTTCTGCATCAGTAGTTACTGTTTTTCCAGTTGAATAGGCTAGTTTTACTACTTCATTGTTTGGATTGATTTGCTCGGTCACTCGACCATCTGCATCGTAAGTATTCTTAACTACACGCTCGTTATTTTGGTCATACCATTCCGTCATATTGCCATTATCGTCATACACATAACGGACTGTTTTTCCTAATGTATCAATAAAGTTAGTTAGATTTCCATCAGCATCAAAGTTATACTGAAGCGTTCCACCGTTTGGTAGTAGAATTGAAGACACTCTACCTTGTTCATCAGTCGTAAACTTAAATACACGTCCACTTGGTGAAATGATGTCTTTTAACGTATAATTTTCATCATAATTAATTTTTGTTTTATATCCACGTTTATCAGTTACGCTAACAAGGATACCGTATGAATCAAATTCGTACACCTTCTGTTCACGATCTTCAATTTTCCATGTGATTTTATTATTTGAATCTTTATGCTTCTTTAATGTGTAAGTATACCCAGCTGGCGCTTTATACTCATTTCCATCTTTCCTAAAGACAAGAATACTTCCATCGGCACGGAGATAATTCATCGACCCATCTTCATTTGGAGTAACTCTTTGTTCATATTCAAACGACCAGTTTCGTCCGAATAAAGAGTTCGTATCACCTTTTGAATTGTAAACTCTTGAAATGCTAAAGTTTCCACCTAAGTCCGGAATCGTTATATCTGTGTGCTCTGCAAAGAAATTACCTGTATTCAAATTGATAGGCTCAAATCCAAATATACAATGTAAACCTCTGCCCATTAACGCTCCATCAATTTGACGTTTTTGATCGTCTGTCAACTTACCTCTTGTATATGCAATCGTCGTTTTTGGATTTCGAATAAACAATGTATTTCCAATTGTAATTAAATTATCTTGTATGTCATTATCTTTTAGAATCGTTTTTAGTGGCACACCATAATACTTGGCAAGTGAAGGTAATACATCCACTTTGTCCACTTTATAAATTAAAAATGAATCACTTTTTTTAGTAACCGTTTTGTTATCGATTGTGGCATCTACTGTTACTTGATAACGCTTGTTAAATTGTAGGTTTTTATAAACATCATCACTTTGCCAGTTATTTTCATTTTCCTTATATTTTGTTCCCTTTGAAAATTGAGTTTTTAGGATACTACTGTCAGGATATTTGTAGCTAACGCCACCCTCTGTATTTTTATCTGCACCATCTATAATGTTGTATGAAATTTTTGCCTTTGGTGTAGCTTTCCCACTGACAAACACACCATCAAACACTTGCTTGAATTTCGGAATATCATTTTCTGTAATCGGATGTAAATCAACAGTTAGGTCCTTTAAATCAAAGTCTGGATCAACTGGATTTAGAACGGACCATTCAATTGTTAATTTTGGTCCTTCAGACGATGCACGGTTATTGAAGACTTCAGCCTGTGTATTATTCGACTCCGGCATTGATTTCACTACAAACCCGTTATTTTTTTGAATTCCCTGAATCCAATCATTGACAGAACTAGTTACGTCAAAGTTCATATATTGGTCAATTTGTGAACTAACTCTACTAGAATCGACAAATGTACTCGGAAGTCCTGTTTGAGTATCCCAAGTAATCGAAGAATTCCAAGGCTTATCAACCGTATATAGTCCAAATACCGTTTTACCATCACTCCACGAGGTGAGATTACTTAAGCTGAAGGTTGCTTTGCTAATAGTCGATTCTTTAGGAATTGAAGAGAAATCATAATTCACATCAACGTATGTACGAGTTAGGCGATGAGCTATTCCGGAATTTGCTATGTTTTTCGATACAATTCCATCATCATAACCTGCGTACGGATAACCATTATCCCCTACAACTAGATCTGGAGTACCTTGTTCCGCACCATATAAACCAATACTAGATTTTGGAACAGTAATAATATCAGGATCAATCGTAACTGGGTAAGTACGGCTAGGAGAAGCTAACCATTCTTCATCACATTTTACAGTTATGATTTGTTTACCTTTTATCTTCTTTAAAATTAATCGAACATTAATACTTTCCTCTCCAGCAGCATCATACATAATTGGAGCAGATAAAATAAAACGAGGTTCCTTCTCACCGATCTTAGTTAGAAGAATTTGCCCTTCTTGCTCAGTAGCTTTATACCCATCAGATTTCAATTCATAATTGAATTGATATTGGTTCACAAATTTATTTAAAATAATATCTTCTTTTATACCCAGGTTCTTTACAGTGTATTGGTAATCCACTCCAGGATAAACATCGTTGTAAAGAATCATATTTTTATTAACAACTGAACGACTTAGATCCCCTCCTTGAGGAATTAATTCAATTGTGTCGCCATTTTGAGTAAGAGCTACTCCATCATTTCCATCCATTTTCTGAGGTAATTTTACTTTAAATTCATTCTCAGTATTTTCATAAAATGTTTTACCAAATAATCGGAAATTTTTCTTTAATGTATTATCAATGATACGTTCTTCACCATTTTTAGTTTTATACGTATTTGGTTCAGCTGAAAATTGTGTGATGAACTTATCTTTAGTAACTTGATATGTTTTACTAAATTTTTTGACTTTAATTAGTTTACCTTTTGGTATATTCTTTTCCTTCTCGGCCTTAGGTGCTCTATTTGCTTTTGTTATGGTAGGCTTCTGTGTCGTAGTTTTTGTCACCTTTTCTGGTCTTGAGAAGTCTACCTTTCTAGTAGTCTCTTTTTTTAATTCTGCATAAACAGAATGCGCCCCGAATAATGTTGGTTGAACAACTAGTGCGAATGACAACAATGAAGCTACAATCTTTTTCCTTTGCTTCATTATTTTTTCTTTTAAATTTAATTGCTTCATACTTACTCCTTAATTTAAATAAAATGAAAATTTACTACTTGTGCATTTTCTCTTTTACCTTATTTTTTCTTCCATCCAAAACCATATAATTGATTTAAAAACTGATATTTTCTCTGAAATTTCTGTAACAGTCATTGAGTTAAACATTGGAGTAATTGATTTGACCGGATCATCTGTCCATGTCGTAGATGTAGTAGGGCTTTGGAGAGTAAACCTGTTGTAATTACCTCATTTATAACTGCAGCTATTGAAGAGCTAGCCATGTTATATAATGCCTTTCATACTGGATGAGAAATTGAATTAAGTAGATGTGATGTCACGCCATACCAGAAACAAATTTCTCAACTCTGTTAAATACTTCAATCTCACCTCTCCCTCTTTTCCGAACACAAAAAAATCGCACACCAAAGTGTGCGACAGTAATAATAAAAGTGCCAACTTCGGTGGTCTGGCGATCCAACTAGGGACCCATGACTTTGCGCCCTCGCTTCACAACGAGTTTGCCTTTTCGGATTTTATAAAAACTTAATACTAATCTACTATATACCAATTATTGACAATTTTCGTCATATTTTTAAAATTTAGTAATAATTCCCTAATTTAAATAGTTATTTATACCTAGTTTTATAAACCCCAGTATTTTTTTAGTAAAAGTTCATTAAAAATGAGCCCTTTAAAAAAGGACTCATCTCATATAAATTTTCAGTTCAGAAATTGAATACTCCCCATTTTAACCTACAATTCATTCGTACTCTCCTGGGTTTCTAATTAAAAATACTTTACAAACATTCACTTCTTTTTACAACTAAAACATCCGTTAATCCAATAAGAAAGTTTAGGTTTAAATTCATATTTTACGAGTTTGTTGATGTTCATTTATCTTTAAAGCTCTGTAAATAATCACTCATAATTGTCTAACCAATCTAAAGTACCATCAGGAAACTACAAGTTCTCTTTAATATACATCGCAACATCACTATACAGCCCACTTTGGTTTGCATACTTAATATAGTTTTTAATCGTATTGATCCATTCTAAAGTTGATGGGTTAGTTTGTTTAATCGCTAGAAGAAGGTCGTCCATTTTAATTGACCTTTCTTGGTTGGACTCCATAATTTCATTTAAAACATGTTCTGTTGCGACTTCAATCACATTTTCAATGTCTGCTCCTGAGTACAGGTGGGTTTTGTCCGCTAATAAACTAATATCTAAATTTTCTTCAACGGGTTTCCCAAGTAATTTAAGTTGAAAAATTACTTTTCTTGCTTCTTTATCAGGTGGTGGAACAAATACAAGCTTATCAAATCGCCCAGGTCGTTTTAATGCAGAATCTACATCCCATGGCATATTTGTTGCGCCAATTATTAAAAGTTTGTCTGTACTTGTATTCACACTTTCCATTTCAGTTAGCATCGAATCAACTAATGGGCGCATTAAATCAGAATTCGATTTTGAACGACTATAGCCTATTGTATCAATTTCATCGAAGAACATAACGGAAGGTTTATTGGCACGAGCAGTTTCAAATATTTGGTGTAAATTACGTTCACTTCCACCAAAGTATGGATCCAATATATCTGTAATATGTACTGAGTAAAAATTCGCATTAATTTCACCCGATGTAGCTTTTGCTATATATGTTTTCCCACATCCGGGTGGTCCGTAAAGTAAAATACCACCACCAGCTTTTTTCTTAAACTTTGAAAACAGGCTAGGATTTACAAAAGGTTTAATGATTTTTAAGTCAATTGTCTTTTTTAACTCTTCTAATCCTCCAACATCATTAAAGGTTACTCTTGTTGGTCTTTTATCTTCTAGCTGAATTATGCTGTCTTGCCTATTTCCTTGAATCACTTCATACTTTTGCAACTTCATTGGTTTGGCTTCTTCTTCATCAATTATTTCTTCTTCAATTTCTACCTCAAAATTTTCCTTCGATAGTTTAAAATAATCCTTTAATGCTTTTTCAACTAAACCATTTAAACCTTCATCATTTAATGCTATTGAAAAAGCATAAAGTCCTTCCTTTAACATATCGTTCTTTACATACTCTTCTCCTAGTAAATACCAGCCTTCAAAGTTTTCTTTATCTTTTTCAACCATCATTTGTAAAAGATTTATCTTATTCATCTCATTCTTCCTTTCACAAACCATTTATAAATTAAAGGAATCACCCATGTATAGATAACATAAGTAAGATAGATTATGGAAATAGGCACTAGTATTCTATCAAGCTTTAAAAATCTTAGTGTAAATAAAATAACAATATAACAAATCCAAACAAAAACTGGCCCACCAATTTTATTTACTAATCGGTTCGGTAGAAATAAAAAATGTGTTTCTTTATCTAGTGTTTCTAAAATATGTAATAACTCTGTATTTGTCGGATCGAGTAAGTAAGCTTGACGATAATACTCTCTTGCTTGTATTGCATCCTCTCGAAGCACATGATAATAACCTAAATTAACTAGCTTTTGTACTTCATCGCTCGAAATATCCATCATCCGTTGAATTTGGCGGATTTGGTTATTCTGATCAGACTTTGCGAAATAGAATTCCAGTAAGAATTGATTTACAGATTCATTTTCCGGGTCAAGCCTCATCGCTTCCTCTAAGAGATTCATTGCCTTCTCCTCAAAACCGGTAATTAACATCAATTTTCCATAAGCAGCATGTGCCATTACTGAAGACGGATTAATCTCTAAAGCTTTTAAATAAGCTTGTTCAGCTTCCATGTAATTTTTTTCTTTTTCATACGTTAAACCTAAAAAATGAAAAGCTGATTCTTTATTATGTCCATACTTCATCGCATCTTGAATGTAAGATCTAGCCTCAGTACTTTTATCATTCATTAACATTACAGCAGCCATATAATATAATGCGTATGAATCTGTTGGATCAGCTTCTAATAATGACAAAATTACTATTCTTGCATCTTCATAGCGATCCATATCTAAGTAACGTTGTATCGTTGTTATCTGTTTACTTCTTATTTCTTTTTCCATGAATGTTTTACCCCAACCTAAGAAAACTCTTAATAAATCATTTCTACAAACCACTCATTGAAAGCATTAACACAATGAGTTCAATCCCTATTCCAATCACAACCCAATACATAGCAGTTTTTAATACAGGCTCCGTTTCACCATTTGTCACCATATGTTGTTGGAAAGGTTTTTTTAAAAGATACTTTAAATAAAAGTACATTATTATACAACCAAGCTTGTAACCGAATTTTATGTCTCTGGTTTCAATCGGTAATGAACCCTCTAAAACAGCTCGAAGTAAAATAAATTTACCAATAATTAAAATGATACCTAAAACAATCATTGGGTAAATCTTCTTTAACGAAACATTTAGCCATTTTGCATTCATTCTTCCTAATACAATCAATGGGATAACACCACCAAAAAATCCAACCAAAAATAATTTGTTAATATCAAATGATTTTGTCTCCTGCCAACCTTTTTCTAATGATGCTTGATATAACTCTTGCGTCTTAGCCATCCTATTCTTTACTCCTTTTTTAAACTTATCAACTGCAAATTTAGCAAATTATTAATCTACTATTGATTCTGTTAAAAACGACTGACAGCATGCATTAATGTCTTTTCCAAACACAAAAAAATCGCACACCAAAGTGAGCGACAAAAATAGTAATAAATGTCAACTTCGGCGGTCTGGCGATCCAACTAGGGACCCCTGACTTTGCGTCTCTACTCCAATTTCTACCATCTATAAATTTATCGGTTTTTTAAATTTTTTTTGAATATTACTTTTGGTATTTAAATTAGTGTAAAAAAATAGGCTGCCGAAGCAGCCATCTTGTTGTTTAACTTATGCGCCAGTATCCTGAACCTAACAATTGTTATCTATAATCAACAACTAGTGTATTCCTAATTATTTAAACTGTTATCTTTTAACCATTTTTTCGCTTCTTCACCTATAAGAATTACTGGTTGTTCTGATGTACCAATGTTAATGCTTTTAATAAAAGCTTCTTCGATTAATAAAAATTAATTTTAAAAACGACTCTTATGAGTCGTTTTTCTAAAATAAACATAATTTAATGCGATTGCTAAAGATTATCCTAAATTAACCATGACCTAATTATTTAACTAACGCGTCAGTTAGTTTATTAATAAGTAGGTTACTTGTTTAATAAAGCTCCACCGACACTAAAGAGATGTTTATTATCTACTTTTTCTAAATATCCTTTTAATTCATAACTTGGAGTATCAAGTGCCAACACAGATTTATCTATCCCTTCAAGCGGCATTATTACATGCATTGTATACTCTTCTCCAGGCTGAATATCTAATTTGTTGCCTTTTACCTCAACCTTATATTCGTTACCCTTATGTGCGTTTTGGTTTATTTCTATTGGAAACGACACGTATACATTATTTTGTTTTAAAACATAATCACTACCATTAATTAATTTTATTGTATAAATAATAATGCCTGGTCTTTTTTCTTTTTTAACTAATTCTACTTTTATCTTCTCAATATCATTTAATTTTATTTCTTGCGTACATCCTGTTAATAAAAAGACCATTAAAATCAAAATGGACATAAATTTAATCTTCAAATAAGCAACCACCTTTAATTGTAATATATTTCCATTTTATCATCTATTTTCTAAGATTTGGTTTTTAATTTTAATTAGCTTACATAATTAAAATGCCAAACTATAAAAAGAGCTGATTAATCACCAGCTCCTAAATAGAAAGTATATTATTAACTAAAGCGCCATTTAGTTGAATAAGCTTTAACTTGCTAAACTTACATCCAATCTTCAGCAATCTTAATAACATTGCTTAACATTAGATTTGGAAATTTCTTATCTAATTCTTTTAAACATTCGATATAATCAATGCTACTTACTTTTGCTGAAATGTCTTCAAAAATTTCACTAATCCAATATATTTCTCTTTCAGAACAACTATTAAGAAATTTGATTGTATCACTTACGTTAATACTAAGTAATTCTGTTAGCCAATCCCAATATTCGTACATTTTAGGGTCATTCATATGAAGGTTTGAACGTTCTTCTATGAGCTTCCTTACTTGGTTTGCATCTAGCATTTTTTCCACCTTGATTTCATTTTATATTTTCACGTTTGTGAACAAAAGCTTTCTTATACAACTAAAGCGCCAGTTAGTTTAATAACGAACTCATTACTGAAGTTAAAACGACTATTACACCGAATACTATTCCAAATATCCATTTGGGAATTTCTTTATTTTTTCTACCTAATAAATTCCGAAGAAAATCATCAAAAATAAAATTAACATTCATTGCTATAAAAGTTAATGTTAGCGGAATTACATAATTTTTCAATGAAAAATTAAAGAAACCTGTTCCTATTACTAGAGAAATAACTATTGATGTTGTTATTAATTCACTTAGATCATTCTTAACTTTTCTCTTGAAGAACCATGTATAGTAATTATTAAAAATCGTCATGTATTTCATCTCCTTACTCCAAATAATTCTATACGTAGTTAATAAGTCCTTTGAAAAATAACATAAACCCAATTCCTACTATCTAGAAATTGTAGCGTAGGATTTGGGTTTATAATTTCTACATGTATTTTAAATACAATTTAAGTAAATTCTCATTAAACAAATTTGCCATTTAGCACAATTAAAAAATGGACTACCGAAGTAGCCTATAGTTGTTCAACTAATGCATCCGTTAGTTCATTATAAGAAATTAAATTTCTTTTTTCTCTTCTTCAAATTCTTCCTTAAAATATTTAATACTCTGTGTAAAAAATGGATAAATCATACCAACTATTACCAGTAGCCACCCTATATTTCTAAGTAGTACAGGACCAGAAAAATTGGTAAAGTACGTTAAAGTAACAATTAATAGTCCAAACGCAATATACAAAACAGTTATTAATTGTTTTATATTAATCTCCTCCAACTTTTTTTATAAAGGACTTTAAACCTACTATTTATATTCATTAACGAAATGATTATTCCTCCAACCTTATTAACTAAACTTCCAATTAGTACAATAAAAAATAGACTTACCTAAGTAGTCTATAGTTGTTAAACTAACGCGCAATTGTTGAATAAGAAAGTTATTAATATCCCTTTTCGATTACTATGTGAGTAATATGATTTTTATTTGAAGCAATAACATCAAGAATACCCTCAGGATAAATTTGTTTTAATTTTAATTGGTCTAATGTACGCCAAATTAGTTTTACGTCATGAAGTTCCTTATGAATTATAGCAGAATTAAATTGATTATTTATTGAGCACCAATGAATTAACGTACAATTGTGTCTTTTCCTACCTTCATATTCAATAATATTCTCATTAACACAAACAAGTTCATCTACATATACCTGTAAATTAAATTCCTCAATTAACTCCCTAATAATTGCATCAGAAGCTTGTTCACCAAATTCAATACTTCCTACAGGTAGACGATAAAAAGTTTCTTCTAAATCGCACTGAACAAGAAATTTTGTTTTATCTCTATTTGAAATTATTCCTTCTACTCTGAGTAAAGGCTTATTGTTAGAACAACCTCCTAAATTAAATTATACAATTATCTTCTTCTTACAATACCTATTTTCCTTGTTGAACTATTCTTCCAGTTAGAAATTAAAAAAGACCGACGAAGTCGTCGATCGTTGTTGAACTAACGCGCCAGTTAGTTTAAAAGGAATTTCATTTTTTCCATCTAACTAACTATTTGTTTAGTAATTAGTCTAACTAATCCTAAATGTATGAAGATACCACCAAATAATCTTATGATGCCCCACCAGTTTTTTAGGAATTTCCTCTATACTACTTATTGAAGTATCATCATAATCCTCTCGATAGATTTGAAATGATCCATCTAAGGGAATATGTTGTCTGTATTTGTATAAGGCTACAACATATCTTTCAGGTTTTCCATTTAAGTCACTTTTATCTGAAAGTGGTAAATCTAAATCAGATATCGTCGAATTGTCAAAGTTATTTATAGCATAAACACTATACCAAACTTGTTTAGTAACGCTTGGGCCAGACTCTTGAGGGTAAAATAAAACACTATTTATAATCGTCAAAAGTACAATTGTAGACCAAGCCAAAATGTTACGTTGATGATTATATTTATGTTTTACATAGATTCCTAAAATAATAATGATGGTATTTAAAATAAATATAATAGGTAAAGCAACAATTCTACCTAGTCCTGTGTATGGAAACAGTACTATTAAGATGTAAAACATAAATAGCGTTGGTAATAGTGCTAATATTACCTTCATAAAAGCATATCCCAATATTTAAACCTCCCAAAAACATTATTCTTATTATTCATTGACTAAGTAGTACTAAAAGTTAACAAGAAAAAAGAGTCGCCGACCGAGGCAACTCTTGATCCTCAACTAACGCGCCAATTAGTTGCATGTTGAGGCAGTTGTACCATAACCATCACACTCTACGATTTTATATAGTACTTTAAATAGTCCTATTGATAACCCAATAATCTTCCCATAATTTTCCGACATTTTTTAAAATTTTTAATTTAAAAAGACTCCCAATACCATTAGGGAAATAAAAAATAAAAATACTACAAGTCGAATTTTGTTTAGCGTACTTATTTTTGATTTCTGTTTCCCCTTGCTATTGGATGGAATAAATCCCTCAAATACAGTTAATTGTTCTCCACTAAATATTCGGGTAGGAAAAATCAGTGCTGAATTAGAAGATAAAAAAAGGTATATGTATCGTTTAGTTTTCAAAACCTTAACAATCGCTGACCATTTGAAAGAACCTTCGATTTCTTCTGATATAAAAGAAAGACCATTTTCATGAATAGTATACGTTCTCTTGCCATGTTTTGCTGCATTATGTTTTCCTGTGTATAGAGGACTTAACAAAATTAAGATAATGAAAATGAAAGGTAAAAAAAGTATGATCAATTTTAGTGAAAGTCCTTTTTCGATAATGGTATAAATTCCTAATAAAAATAGAAATATACTAAATAAAATAAATCTGTACATCCTTTTTAGATAATGTAGAGCAAACCAAAAGTAATCTTTTGGTTCTAGTTCGACACTTATTATGGTATTCCCCGACTTTTCATTAAACATATCATCCATATAATTAATCTCCTTTGCGTTACAGAAAAAATCGAACATGACGTTCAACTACTATAGTATGAATTTTATTAAGTTATTTTTTTTGAAAAGCCTTATGAGTTCTCCTTTTAACAATACCATATTTTTACAATTTTTAAATTTAATTAAGGTTAGTAGAATTATTTAAAATTCTAGATTCAAAATAAAGTCCTCTTATGCCATAGAATCTAGTTCATACTTGCTGTTCTAGTATTCAGTTTTAGATAGAAAAAAGGTATATGTTTACCGCCTAATAAAATACCTAAGGTTAATATGTTTATCATTTGTACCATTGTTTTAAGATTATTTTTTAGCCTTAACTTCTTTTAATTCACTCATTATTCTACCTTCAGCAAAAGTCATAATTAAACCTACATTTTGTGCGTAGTAACGATATGCAGAACCAAGATCAGTAACAATTTTTACTTCAATTACATTTTTAAATGTCCCAGCAGGTACTTTTATCGTCTTATTAATTGATGAAATCGAATACTTTTTCCCATTTACAGTCCATCTTGCTCCTTTTTTTATCGGGTATGGAAGAGCAATATTATTATCATAAAATAAACCTTTGTTTGTTTCTTTTTCATAATGTGTATATTCAATAGTTTGATCTGGGTAAACAAATGTTTGTTTCCAATTATTGAATCCTTTAAATTTACCAGTTGTGTCTTTACCAACAAACGAATATGTATGGTAAACCGAGGTTTCACCAGGTCCACCATATAAGTAATCTTTTTTCACATCCATTAAATAACTTGGCTGCTTTGCTTGTGAAGTCATAGAAGGGAACAAGCCAAATATTAAAATTGTAGTCATTAATGACATAAGGAAAGCAAGTTTCTTTTTCATATTAATCGCTCCTAAAATTATATAAATTCCTTTAAATTTACATTAAATAGATAAATTATTTACGCCAAATTTTATAACAAGGGGAATACTTCTCTTCATTTTTGAGTGCCAAATGTTCCAGTTTATCTAAAACAAGAATTATACTCTGCTACTTCATATTTAATCATACTCAATTTAACTACGAACAAATTGCTAAAGGTTATGAATTGAAAGAAAATGAAGGACTTATCTCTTTAACAAAAAACGTCACTAAGTAAAAATTTGAGAACCACTCATGATTATCTCCTTATACAAATTTCTAAAACAGCATTCTAAAATCATTTAGTATTTACCGCAAAAAACTCCTTTCAAACCGTAAAATAACCATGCAAAGCTAGGTGAATAGAACGGTTCAAAAGGAGTGTTCGTGTTGTCGTATAGTTCTACGGTAACCCAGCCATCATATCAGCAATACTGATTTAGACCTGTGACTTTGCGTCCTTCCCTTTCAGAAAGTTTGCCTTTTTACGGAAATATTAAAAATTTTCACTACTTTTATACTATATAACATATTTTTACAAAAATTAACATTTTTCCACAAAACCCAACTATATTACTATGTTTTCAAATTTATTTATAAAAAACGTTAGTAATAGCAACATGTATTAATTGAATTTATGTATTCATCAGGATGTAGGATCGGTGAAATTGTATTAATTAATAGAAGTGATACAAATTGGTCTAATAACTCAGTTATTGTACGAGGGAAAGGTTATAAAGAAAGAGAAGTTTACTTCAATGTTCGATCTGAAATTTGGTTAAATAGATATTTAAATGAGCAAAAAGACGAAGATGCCGCATTATTTGTAACAGATAGAGCCCCACATAGATTAAGCATCGCACAAACACGATATATCATTAAAAATGTTTCTTTACGTTCCGAGTTTAATAAAGAAATTTCACCACACCAACTTAGACACAGTTATGCAACTCATTAAATGGATAATGGTGCTCCTCTTGAAGTAATCCAAAGTTTATTAGGTCATGAAAAAAGTGAAACAACACGTATTTATGCCGAACTAAGTGGAAAACAACGTCATGAGCATTATAGTAAATTCTTTTAATATAGGGATTAAAATGGTCTAATAAATTTCTCCGTTTCTTTAAAAAATTTGTTTATTCGTAAAAACCGCGGATGAAATTAGGTTTTGCAATATTAAAATACGCACCCATTTGAGAAACTTTACATTTAAACTATACTGCCATTTTGTTTAAGTGAATAGATTCACAAATATAACGATCTATGGCATCTGTTTTTATAAAACAGAATGTTTTCATATATTATTTAAGCTCTAATAAAATCACATACACTATCTTCTAATTACTATAGTTCTATGTTGTTAATCTTAGCACTTCAATGAGGGACTATTTTAGGGCAAGCTACTTGCTTTGAAAATGTATATTTAATCTGCAAATCATACTCGTATGGACTTTTTACAGACTTGAATTTTATAAAAATCATCCGTTCTATAAAAAAATAATCACCTACTAGGTATATTGTTATATCAAATAAAATTAACTGATGTATTATTATGTCAAATTAACCAATTAATTTCATTTCAAAATATAGGTATTGTTACCGATAAAAAGTATATACACAATTGGATAATTTTTACATTAAATTTAAAGGAGTGATTTAATTGGAACAAGAAATCATCAAACCAAACCCCACCAATAACAAGAATAATATTGGTATTTATATTATTTCTAGCGTAGCATTGATAGTGTTAGTGGTAGGAATAATACTCTTTATGAATCAAAATAAAATTAAGAATCAAGTGGAAAATTTGAGTAGTGATGTAAAAACGCTTAAAAAAGATATAAATGCAATTAACAGTTTTGAGGAAGTAAATACCTTACAAAATATTAAAGACTATGCAAAGATTAGCGATTCTGCAAGAGAGACACTGGCTACAGAGGAAAAAACTAATGGAATTGGCATCAAATATGCCCAAGAATTGAATAAACTTTACCTATATGCTTTTAAATACGAGGAAGCTTCAAATGAATTTATTACATCATTTGAACCTGATACAAACAATGATTCCATTAAAAATTTATTTGAGGATATTAAATTAGAATCTGAGCGAAGAGTTGATGCAGCATCTGACCTTTCTGGTTATTCAAAAGAGCTACTGAGATATATGAAAGAAGATGATATTTTCAAATGGAATGAAAACATGGGATACTTAAATGATGCTCAAAAAAAATATGATGATCAGGTTGATATATATTTCGATGTAAAACATGAAATTGAAAAAATTAAAAAGACATCTGAAGAAAAATTACAAGTAAAACAAAATAAAATTAAACAATTAAAAGCCAAATTATACTTTAAGTAAATTGCAAAATGAATAAATAAACTATTTCTAACCCTATATTATAATTATATCAAAAAATAATAGCCGATTTCCTTTAAAAATGGAAATCGGCTGTATCTGTTTTGTGATTCAACAAATTCGGTCATATAACAAGTATCACTATTCTAATTTAAGATTATTTTTCCATGTTTGAAACTCTTCTTGTTCTTTATAATAAGATAATTGACTTTCAATATAAGGGATATCTAGATCTTCGTGATAGATTACTAGTAGACGAAATCCCCATTCACGATCCACTTGATTATTAGTAGCTACTGCCGACTGTAGTCTATGTATGAGTATATCTTCAATACTTATTAGGTAGATATATCGATTACCAACATCAAGTTTTGTTACTTTGCTTTCATCACCATCAAGTGAGTTATCGGGAATCTCTACTGATATTCCAAGTTTAGGATGATACCAATCCTTACCTGATTGATTAAAACCTAGGTTCGTTAAAATTTCCCCAGCTTTATCTCTGCCTGATAAAACAAAATCAATATCATAAGTTGTGTAATTATTGCTAGTATAAATTTCAAGTGACAGACCACCAACGACGATTGGCTTTGTTACTCCATTTTTCTCAAGGATTTCTGTGAAGATTGCTGAAAATTGAATCATTCGCTCTGGTTTTGACTTTGTAATCAACGCATTTAATTCATTTATATATTGATTATAATCCATCAATCTTCATCCTCCGTTCGCCTGGAGTATTTATATAAATAATCTTTCCTTCTTTCATTAAGTTTCGGATATAACCACGGCATGCAAAATCCAAGGCTTTTTGTTCATCTAAAGTTCGTGCACGAGTACGTTTTCTTGACCATTCTTCATCTACAGTTAGATTCGAAAAGTCTCGGACCTGATTATCAACTTCACTACTTATATTTTGTAGTCTTTTTTGTAATTCTTCATAAGAAAAGTTTCTCATAGCACTCACCTCATTATTTGATATTCTACAATTGAATTGCCAATCCTTTTAAAAAAATAAAAAATATACAAGGAGCATCATACTCTTTGCATATTTTATATTACCATTTACTATTAAACAAGTTTACGTCCTTCACTACTAAATAGTATTATGCTTAATCTCAATCTCACCATTACTCCCACCTATAATAACAGTATCAGCCATATTAACAAAAAGCCCATTCTCGACAACCCCTGGGATCATATTTAATTGAACAGACAATACTTCTGGCTTTTCAATCGTATTCATATAACAATCTAGAATAAAATTACCGTTATCAGTTATATAAGGTGCATTGTCTTTTAGACGTAATTGCGGATTGATTTGACCCATTCTTTCGATCTGTTTTTTTGTGATTTCCCATCCAAACTGAGTGACCTCGACTGGTAAGGGGAATTTACCAAGTGTCGTAACATACTTTGTCTCATCAGCTACTACAACAAATCGCTCGGATATGGACGCAATCATTTTTTCACGTAATAACGCCCCTCCACCGCCTTTAATTAGATCAAATCTCGGGTTTACCTCATCTGCTCCATCAATTGTAAGATCAATCTTGCTTAATTCTGAAAGATTTAATAAAGGAATTCCCATTTTAACAGCTAGTTGTTCAGTATCTTTTGAAGTGGGTACACCATGTATTTTTAAACCTTGTTTTATTAATTCGCCAATTTTTAAAATGGTCCAATAAACAGTTGAACCAGTTCCTAGCCCGACGATCATTCCATCTTTAATGTACTCAACTGCCTTCTCACCAGCCAATTTTTTACTTTCCATTCCTACACCTCATTTAGTTAATTTGTTTTCCGTTCTTTAGATCATCAATTTAATCTATAATAGTTGTTTTACTTAAATAAAAAGAGAGATGTTGAATTAATAACATCTCTTTTTACATCCAGTTAAACTCATAAATTGTTATTTATTTAAGAAGCGTTAAGCTTCGATTTCTATCCCTATTTTATAACTATAAATTTGATTTGAGCTTTTAATATGAAAACCATCTGTATAATCTATTACTAAATCATCATCCAAAAAGTTTATAGTGTTCTTATTTATATAAATAGTCATCCCATTTGACTGAATCTGATGTAAACCATCAATTGATTTTATTAATTTAATCCTTAAAACACCATCTAATGGGCTTCCGCAGCCCCCCATTTCATAATGTAAAAAAACTTTATGATTAGGACTTTTACCAACAAGTTGATCTAATTGATTTTTAGCATGTTCAGTTATTGTAATATTCATTTTCAGTTTCCCCCTTTTTATCCTTAATCAAAAATAATATTTATTTAAACGATGACCTAAAATGTATTTATCAATTTTGTCCTTAATTTTATACGATGTACTTTACAACCACAACATCAGTATACATACAAGTCTGTATATTTTCAAGTTATTTATTCGCTTTTACATTTTATTAGGATTGAAATTCGCAAAGAGCAAAAAAATAAGAAGCATACTATTTAAGCATGCTTCTTTGTTAATTGATATAACTGTTAATAAATCTCTTTGCACCTTCACGTGCTTTTATAGCTGAATCTCCTTTACGATGAATCAGCTCGGTTACGATTGCACCTTCAATGATGAAGTATAATATGTCAGATGCTTCCTCGTATTCTTTGATACCTGTATCCTTAACTAAATTAACTAAATATTGAAGTAAAAGTTTTTTATGTTCTGCTGATTGTTCATGGAATGGATGTGTAATACCACTAAATTCTGCAGCCGTATTAATAAATGTACATCCTTGAAAATCTGAACCTTTAAACCAAGTATCTAAGTAGTCAAATATTGCCAGTATTTTTTCTACTGGGGTATTACCATTTTCATTTACAGTTTGTTCTAAAGCTGATCTCCACTCTTCATCTTTTTTATTTAGATAAGCGATTACTAAATCATCCTTAGATGGAAAATGTTTATATAAAGTCATTTTTGCTACATCAGCTTCAGCTACTATTTTATCAACACCTGTTGCTTGTATCCCATTATTATTAAATAGTTCCGAAGCTACTTTTAAGATGTGTGTACGAAGGGTTTTTCTCATATTTTCACTCCTTTTTCCACTAATTATACATACAGGTTTGTATAACTTCAAGTCGCATAGTGTTATAAACTTGCATTTAATTGAACAGGAAACGAATTTTTCTTAAATTTCTTAGAAAAAATTCGTCGAAAAATGGTATAATTTAGTTACTACATAATTGGGAATGCGGCTGACCTACCCTTCGTTGAAAGGGGGTGAAGCCTATGACGGTGCATGATGCTTTAAGTTTAATGCTAGAATGCGTAATGGCAACGATCTCGCTTATTAGCTTAATCGTTGCCATCATCAGTCTTACTTCTAAGAAGAAGTAACCGTCCTTTGCCCAAAGGACATTAATTTGTCAGCCGTATCGCTACGGGTGTAGTACTGAGTTTGGTGTTAGCGCACCAAGCTCTTTTTTATTATAAACTTAGTATATCATAATTATAAAAAGATTTATTCATCAATTTGATTGAAATTAATACAAAAAGGTTTATTCTTAGACAAAATTTAACTTGAATTGATTGATTTTCTTGTCAGAGTTTTCTTCGCGTTAATATTTAATTGAATTTAAATTCAATTTTCCGTTCAAAATATTAATAGCTGAACTAGTACCTATTCGTGTTGCACCTGCTTCAACCATAGCTTTAATATCATCAATGCTTCGAACACCACCAGAGGCCTTTACTCCGATAGATTTTCCTACTGTTTCTCTCATTAGCGCAACATCTTTTAGAGTTGCTCCATGTAAGGAGAAGCCAGTTGATGTCTTTACATAGTCAGCTCCTGCTTTTACTGATAATTCGCAAGCAATTTTTATTTCTTCATCAGTTAAGAGACATGCTTCAATGATCACTTTCACTAATGCCTTTCCTTTTGCGGCTTCCACTACAGAATGAATATCTTTTTCTACTAATTCATAATTTTCACCTTTCAATGCGCCTATGTTAAGAACCATATCGATCTCATCGGCCCCATTTTCAATAGCATTCTTTGTTTCAAATACTTTTGATTCAGTTGTATTTGATCCTAAAGGAAATCCTATTACAGTACACACATTTACATTCGATTTACTTAAAAGTTTTGCAGATAATTTTACCCAAGAAGGATTTACACACACAGAAGCAAATTCATATTCCATTGCCTCATAGCATAAGTCTATGATTCCTACTTCATCTGTTTCTGGTGCTAGTAATGTATGATCAATTATGTTTGCAAATTCCAATTTATTTACCACCTTACATTTAGTTTATTTTTCACTTTATTCCACAGTTCAAATCTATATTTCATAGCAAGAAATTATACAAAAAAGTAAAGTAAATCACGAATCACTTAAAATATATTATTTTACTTTATGAATCCATGGATTGTTTCCACAACTTCATTATAAGAAATACAAGAAACTTTAAACCATCCAATACTATACTTTTTTGCCCATCCATTGTTGTATTTTTAAATGGATATCTTTCTAAATAAATTTAAAAATGATTACTGTTGTTCAAACAGTAATCATTTTTATCCTTTAAATCTGCTTCATTAAACTAATCATTTATCTTTTATTTAAAAGTCTACTATTCATTTTTATGTCAAATCTAATTGCTTTTCTTGTATTTAACCGTACATTAGATGGCTTCATATAACTTGTTTCATTTTGAATTAATTCATCTTTTATTACCTCACGTTGATAATCAATTTGATTTTTGTTTACTTTTTGATCTTTCATAAGAATAAGCCCTCCCTTTTTTCAGGATTAAATTTATAAAAAAAGCTAATCATTCTACACATTAATAGGAAATTGCTATCCTATATTTGTAGTATACAGACTAGTCTGTATTAATTCAATTATTAATTAATACCAATATATGGCTTTCTATGTTAAAACAAGTGAAGTACTGTTTATATTCATTTTTTACTACTAACGAAATCAAAAATACAGGGATGTCTAGTCTAAGGAAGATGGTATGTTGAAAGATTTATATATATAGTTATAAATTTTTCTAAGAGGAGAATACCTATAAAGATAAAAGTAAATGTTTGGCAACGATTTACTTATTTTTTAGAGCTTAAGAGTACTTCTAATTCATTTCTTAGTATTTCTGCACCTAATTTACTTAAAATGATTTTCCCATCAGCTAATGTTAAGTTTTCTTTCGATTCCTGATTTGTAATCATACAAGCGCTAATTGGGAATTCGTACTTCTCAATAATAATTTTCTTATTAGAAACTTTAATTTCCAATTGATCTCTTTCTAAAATATTAAACCTTTTTCTTATTTCTTTTGGTATAACAATACGCCCTAATTCATCAACTTTTCTTAAATAGTTACTTTTATTCATTTTTACTCCTTTCTATTTAATTAAATTTTGTCAAAACTTACTCATTAAAATAGTGTCCATCTGAGATGGACACTATCTTTTAAGAATTCGATCTATACTTATGAATCTAGCTGTTATGCCAAGCCAAATAGTTTCATAATACTTAAGATTAATATACCAACTACACCGAAATCAGCATCACCAAAAGTTGTACCTTCGAAGCCGACATTTCCTAATAGTACTAATAAAATTGCTGGTAAGAAGCTAATAATTAACCCATTTGCAAATGATCCTAAAATTGCACCACGACGTCCTCCGGTAACATTTCCAAAAACGCCAGCTGCAGCTCCTGTAAAGAAATGTGGCACAAGACCTGGAACGATTACTTTCAATCCCAATACTGGTAATAAAAACATTGAAATTAGACCCGCAATGAAACTGAAAAGAAATCCAATTATTACAGCGTTTGGTGCAAATGGAAATACTGTCGGACAATCTAAAGCTGGTTTTGTATCTGGAGCAATTTTCTCCGCAATTCCTTTAAATGCTGGTACGATTTCCGCAATTAACATACGTACACCAGCTAGAATGATATAGACACCTGCAGCGAAAGTAATCGCTTGCATAAATGAGAATACAATATAATTTGAACCGCCAGATAATGTAGATTCAATATATTTTTGACCAGTAAATAGTGCAACTATGATAAAAAATAAAGTCATTGTCAGAGAGACAGCTACGGATGTATCTCTTAAGAATCCTAGTGATTTAGGAACTTTAATTTCCTCAGTTGTTTTATTTTTATTGCCAAACCATTTTCCAATGTTTGCTGAAACAAAGTAGCCAATTGTTCCAAAATGTCCAATTGCAAAATCATCACTTCCAGTGATTTGTTTTACATAAGGTTGTAAAATAGCAGGGAAGATAACCATACATAATCCTAAAATAATAGCACCTACAATAATTAAAGTAACCCCATGTAATCCGCCTACTGATAATGTAACAGCAATTAAACATGCCATAAATAAAGTATGATGACCCGTTAAAAAGATATATTTGAAACGAGTAAAACGAGCCAAAATAATATTAACAATCATCCCAAATACCATAATTAGTGCAGTTGAAGTACCAAACTTACTTTGTGCTGCAGCCACGATTGCCTCATTATTAGGAATAACACCTTGAACATGAAAAGCGTGATTGAACATTTTACTAAAAATATCAAGAGCTCCGATCAGAACTCCAGCACCAGCACCAATAATGATAAATCCCATTACAGTTTTTAAAGTACCAGATACGATATCAGCTGATGACTTGCGTTGTAACAATAATCCAATAAAAGCAAATAAACCCACTAGTATGGAAGGAACACCTAAGATATCCTTCATGATTATTTCTAACATAGATTTTTACCCCCTTTGTCTGTAATCGTATGTTAATTGATTAGATTTTCTATTTTTGACTTTATTTCAGGAATGCTCATCATATTTTCTAAAGTGACAATGGTACGCTTCCCATCAGCTAACTGGCCAACTATATCTGCAGCGCCAATAAAAATATCTGCTTGAACAGTTCTTGCAGAAGCTAAATCTGTATGATCTACTTCCGCAGTTTTACCCATTTCTGTCAAAGCTTTTTTCACATTGATTTCCATGATGAAACTACTACCTAATCCGTTACCACACACTACCATAATTTTTTTCATATTGTTTCTTCCTCCGAATATTTATTTATATAATTTACAATTGTTGAGGGATCTTCACTATTTAAAATATCTTCAATATTTGATGGTTCATTTAGTAATCCTGTTAGTTGTACTAATGCACGTAAATGTGATTCACTATCTGCAGCAGCAAGTACAATGATAAGTCGAACTTTTTTATCAGGAGAAAATTCAACTTCTTCATCCAACTTTAATAGACTCATTGATAGAGAACGTACTCCTTTTTCAGGTCTTGAATGTGGGATTGCTACTCCTGGTGTAATGACTACGTATGGCCCATTGATTTCAATGGATTCAATCATAGCATCCACATATCTCTCCTCAATCGTACCTAATTCAACTAGAGGCTTAGCTGCTAAACTAATACTTTCCCTCCAGTCAGAAACTCTTGGTTTTAGTTGGATTGTTTCTAATGTAAGCAATTCTTTTAACACGGGTTTTTCTGCCTCCTCCATCGAAAACTTATTAATATTTTGTGTTTGATTGTTAATGTAAGATTGTAATGATTTCTCAAGCTTAATCGGTTCTCGAATTGTTGCGAATTGAGATATTATTTGCAGTAACGCCGATATCTCCATTTGATGTGGCATGAAACCATATAACTCATGCATTACTTTTTGGCGTAACTTTTGCTTTTCTTGAATATCTAAAATAGGTGGAATCACATATAAAGGTAATTTTGTTCTAAGATGTACTGTTGAGAAAACTAAATCATATTGAATTGAGTAATTGGCCATATCTCTAATTGATAATACATCTAAGAATAAAATATCCGGGAATAGTTCCCTTAAAGTGCTTACTAAAATATTGCTTATTCCAATTCCATTTGGGCAAACTACAATTGCTCTTTTTCGCTCGTCTAATCTTGTTCCCTGTCTACGAAGCCAGCCACCGAAATGGATTGTAAAATATGCCACTTCGTCTTCTAACATAGAAAATCCTAATAACTTCTCTATCGGTCTCAAGGATTTTTTGGTAAGATGAAACAATTCTGGATATATTTTTTTTACTTTTTTAGTTAATGGATTATTTGATGAAATGCTATACATGATTCGATAATATGCTGGCCTGAAATGTATATATAGCTGTTGAAACAACAATTCTTTATCTTTTAAATGGACAAATGCCAATCTTTCAAACTCTTCAATAATCTCTCTTAATACATCTTCTATGACTCTATCTTCTTTAAAAGGAGATATATCTTTTGTCCGGTTTTTACTTAATAAATGTAAGGTCACATATAATTGTTCAGTTTGATTCCACGAGCCCTCGAATACTTCAGACTGTGTCATTTTCTTAACCATTTTAAATTCGATGGTTGAATTTAGCTGGTTCCAACTATGATTATTTTCGATTGTTTCACCTTTTACAAGTAACTGGTCGGTACAAAGAATTAAGAAAACTAACTCCTGTAAACGTTCATCAGTGAATGTTATATCTAAATGTTTCTCTATCTCTTCTAATAGAACTTCTACGTTTCTAATTTGTTCTGAATGAAATCCCCAGATACATTCAATAATCAGATTAGCGTTATCACTATGCAGCACATCGTAAATTAGTTGTTCAACTAAAAATCTTTTTATACTATTGTCACCTTTTATTTCATAACCATTTTGCTTAGAGTATTGTATTTGGAGTTGTAATAATTCTATCTTTCCCTTAATTTGACTTAGATCTTTCAATACAGTAGTACGAGATACGCCAGTAATACTTTGAAAGTGGAAAATAGATAGTGTCTCACTGTTTAATAAAATCATTAGTAAAAAAACTTTTTCTCGTTCGGATTCAGAAAATACATATGTTTTTTTAGTAAGTTTTGACGGTATATCCTCTTCCCGAATAGGATCTGGCAGAAAATAGCCAACCTTTCTTTCAAAAGCTACGGGCCTATAACCATTAGATGTAAGCCAATTATTAACTTTGCTAATCCCATACTGTAACTGTCTTCTAGTTAAACCTGTTTGCATCTCAAGTTCGGACATTGTATGAGTAGAAGAGTTTTGAATTAATAATTGTAGTAGGCTTGCGCTTCGTTCATCTAGGAACATCCCTTTTTTCCTCCTTATCCATACAGTACATTATTTATATTTAATACAGTATCGTTTTTGAAACCGTTTATTGTTTTGAAAACTGCACAAAAATAGACTCATTGTCTAAGAATCAAAGAATCAGTAAGACTATTAAAATACGAATCAATTAAACTCTTTAATTTTTGAAGATAAATTAACTATAAAAAAAGAAACTCTATTGAGTTTCTTCAAAAAAACAATTTTAATCTCAATTTCTACTCACCAAATAAGAATCTGTTTAGACATTATCAATTCAGTTGCAATAGATTTTTGATTTGTTTTTCAAACTCAATCATCCGTAAATTTCGCGGCAAGAAGCACCTGATATCATCTTCTTTGAAGCCTACGTTAATCCTTTTATGGTCCAAAATAATCGGTGTTCTTATTAAATCCGAATGCTCATGTATTAAACCGATTAATTCTTTAAGCGGTATTGTATTTAAATCAATCTTTAGTTTTTGAAAAACAGCTGATCTAGTAGATATAAGTCCTTCTGTTCCAGTATCATTTGTTCGTAGTATAGAGATAATTTCCTCAACACTTAAATGTTTAACGTGAATATTCCGATCAACATAAGAAATATTATGCATCTCTAGCCACTTTTTTGCTTTTTTACAAGATCTAGTATTTGTATGATACAAGATAATCAAGGTTAATAATTCCTTCCTTTTTAATTCTAGAGATAGATACTAAGATGTATCTTTAATTAAAATTTTTCAAATAAAACAAACCTCTAATAACTTCATAAAAGTATATAACATATAAAATTCGGATAGGAGATGATTGATTATGATAGTACAAATAGTCATAGGATAAATTACTTAACAAGTAATTTATTTAAATAAGTTTTTTAAGATTAAAGATTAGATAAGTGATATTAACTGGTTTATAATATGATAACTAATCATCCTAAACTTAATACTTGAATGGAGATATAAATAAAATGAAATCATCTAGGAAGGAACGTCTAAGAGAGTTAGCTCAATTTTTACTAAATCGTCGTTCAAGGATTTTGCCTGAGGAATACGGCATTCAATCAGGAGGTCGAAGAAGAACTCCTGGATTAAGAAGAAGCGAAGTAGCAACATTTGCGGGTGTTAGTGTAGATTGGTATACACGTCTAGAGCAAGGAAAAGATATCCAAGTATCTACTCAAGTTTTAGAAAGTTTGTCAAAGGTACTACTTTTAAACTCGAATGAAAGAAGGCATTTATTTCTTCTTGCACACGCTCAAGAACCGCCAGAGACATGTGAATATCAAGAACCAAAAATAAGTTCATCATTACAGAATTTTTTAGATTCACTTGATACAACACCAGGTTGTGTCATGGATGCGCGTTTTAATATAATAGCCTGGAATCAAGCTTGTAATCTAGTTTTTGGTGACTATGAAATAATGTCAGAACAAGAGCGAAATTCTGTTTGGCGTGCATTTACATCTGATTCTTTCAAACACTTATTAGGATCACAATGGGAAGACCATGCCAGAATGAGGTTGGCACAATTCCGGGCAGAGTATGGAAGATATGTTGGACATGCCTGGTGGGAGGAACAAATCCAAAAATTGAAAAAAGCGAGCAAAATCTTTAAAAATTGGTGGGAAATTCATGATGTTCAAGATACACCAGACAAAGAAAAAGTGATCTATCATCCTGTTGTAGGTGAGTTAGTATTTGAAAATATATCATTTTATTCTTCAGAAGATCCTAATTTACAAATCATCATCAGTATCCCTAAAGAAAGTAATGATACGAAAGATAAAATCAAACAAATGTTTTATGATCTTATCGTATTAAAATAGAAAACTAAAGTCGGAAATAGTAACTATTGTGTGTGTTGGAAATGACTAAAATCATATTTGTATTTACAAAAAAACTGACTCAAAATTATATATGAAGTCAGTTTTTTTATTATTTTAAGTTGATACGGAATTACTTTTAATTAAACGTATCTAAGTCCAATCTTATTATTAAATATTTGGTTTCTATTTTTAAAGATAAATGACCCATTTGCATAATCTACTACTAACTGATTATCATACACATCATCAAAATCATTGTTCACGATAAACTCAATATTTTCATATGCTAGCACTTTTTCGTATTCGTTAGTTGGTCTTTTATCGACCACTTTCATTTCATATATATTATTAACGATATCACAGCTACCACGGTCAAATGACAATTGAATGATTTTGTGTTCCCCTATTTTGTTTAGTTCTACTTTTGCTGCTTCTGTAATTGTAAAATCCATTTTAGTATTACTCCAATCAGTTTTTTATTGATCAATATTTATCATTTACCACTCTAATATAATCAATTTAAATTGTATTATCCAAATTTTTGATTTGGATTTCTCCACAGTTCTCTAAACTCACATAGCATACCCAGAGAAATCAAAAGTATCCTCAGTCGAAAATTTTTTATCTACTTTTTCTGATTCATAATGTTGAAAATTAGGTAGTTCCACTTCTTGATTTTCTGATTTAATAGATACTTTCAAGTTTTTTTCATTCTTCATAATATAGCCTACATCAATTAAACTTTTAGCCGTTCCACTGTAATTTGTGGACTTCATGATATAATCGTAGATTTCCTTTTGATGAGGATCTACTAAGTTGAATATTACTTGAATCCGTTTAATTTCCTTAGCCAATTCTTACACCACCTTTAAGAATAATTTTTGAGCCATTTCATACATGCCAACGACATTTGCGAAGACTTCATTTGCTATTTCTATACCTTTCTCTCGATATATTCTTGGTTTCAAAACAGTTGAATTAGAATAATAAGTGTTTATAAATGGAAATAAACGTTCTGATGCTCCACCAACTACAAATACACGGTCTGCTCTTTTCCATTTTTTAGACGTATCATTTATTATTGCTCTAGCGATAGAAGCTGGGTCGGCTTCACCATCTTTACTCGTCAACATACCGTATGGTGCAGTGAAACTTTCTTTATCTACTATCTTTCTATTTAAAATTGTTACAAGATTAACGGTGCCACTACCAATATCAATAATACGTGCAAGACCTTCTACGGGATTTGACCAATAAGCTGCAGCACCTTCTGCCATAACGATGACTTTTCGAATTGTAAAAGTTTTTACGATTCCATTAATTGTAAGGGTGTGTTCTCTTTCTAAAGCTACTTTCATTTCATCAGTTTCGTCTTTTGTAAGAGATTGATATGGATTCCCAATTGCAAGATGAATATCTGACTCATAACAGTTTCTATGAATGGCTAGTAATACTCTTAACGTTGCATCAAGATGATTTTTGGTGTTTCCGTACATCGTTCCTCCAAACTCTGATTCAACTTTTGCTAATGTACCGGCAAATCCTTTCAAAAGATCGTATTCCCAAACCATATCATCATTTCCATGCTTTTCTTCTTTTACTCTTACTCGAAAATCTCCAATCGCACTACAAAATTTATCTAAACCTCTTGGCGTGCAAACTTTTGTTTCGAAGTTACCAGCATCAACGGCCATAATCATTCATCATCAGCCTCCTCGTTTAGTAAACTTATTAATTCACGCAAAACATTTTTTCCTTGTGTCTGGACTTGTTTCACAAAATCACAAAGTAAATGAGTTAGTACAATTTCTACTGTATACGGATGGTTTGGATAGATACATTCCATATCAGCTAATAAGTATTCAACGCGTAAAACAACATCACGCTCTAATGAAATGGTTACCACTTTAAAATCTTCATTATAATAACCTGGTAACTGTTTATGTTCGGTCATTTTATTGTCGATATAAATTTGAATATTAGAAGTAATACTTTTAAGTCTGCTGTAAGCATCTCTAGGATCATTCGTTTTACTTACATAGTTCACAAATTCTTCTAGTAAGAGCTTTACAATTTCATCAATATCTACTTTCCAATCACTGATTCTCAAAATATCGCTACATATAATTTTAGTTCTGCGCACTACACCATAAGGAATTCTCACTTTCAATGCTACATATGGATACGAATTTACTATTTTTAGAAAGGCTTTAGCCCATCGATTGGATATATCAACTGTTCCTAACTGCATTACGTCTGCTTGGCTATATGTTTTCATTATAAAACCCCCAAAATTAACCCAAATTGAAACATGCGATAAGCTGCCTCACGAATACTACAGCGCCATTTAACTGCATTTGATGTAACTTCTTCGTAATATCTTTCCTCTAAATTCAAATGCACCATATAAGGAGTAATTAGATATTCTTTAGGTGGAAATTCATATGTTCTCTCGAATAACCTGCAAAAACCCACCGTTGAATATTCAGTAAGAGATACTCTCTGCATACTAGATTTCAGACGCAAATAGTAATCTTGTTCTTCTGTAACGTATACTTTGATATTCCATTTTTTATCTTTTCTAGTTTTACGTTTCTTTCCATCAGTTTGTTTCTTTGATTGTAAAATTGAATTTATAGCCACTCTTCCCCCACTCTCCTTTCTGGATGAAAAATCGCACTAACGCTACGGTCAGTTGGTCAGTAGGTCGTAACCATCTATTTTTTCCTTGTTCAGTTACTCACTACTGATTAGTAGTGAATACTAATTAGTAACTACTACTCACTGGTGATTACTTTCTACTTGATAGAATTCTATGTCCTTATTTTTTTAGTTAGTACCAAAAACCGAAAAAAAAAAGTTCGGAAAACCGAACTGTACTAAAAATAAAAAAGAATAGTCTCATTCATCTTGAAATGAATGATCTATTCTTCATACTATAGTTATTCATATTTAATTAATTGCTCTATATCTGGCTTCCCTAATGCCAGCCAAATTTTAATGAAATTTTCTAAATTGGGTAAATTTCCATTCCAAATCGAGTTCATAGTTGATTTAGAAATATTACATAATTGAGCAGATTCAGATTGAGTTTTATCTCTTTGTTCAAAGACTTCCCTAATCTTGGAATTTACCTTAAAGTTCCCTTGTTTAATAACTTGAGGTGGTTCATTAATTCTCCAGTCCAAATATATTGCGATTGATGCCTTAATAATATCCTCAACAGTTGTATTTGCGGGTTTATTATTCAACCTCTTTTTTGTATTGTAATAATCCACATAATCTTGAATACGTCTAATTGTTTCTTCTTTTAACTCAATTTCTACTTTCATTGTATACACCACCCTTAGTTTGGCGAAAATAGTAGCAAAACAATCACGTTGAGGTGAATCTAAAGATGAAAGAAGATTCTTTTGATAAAAAAATTGAACAAGATATTGAAAGAGGTAAAGATCTATAATTATTAAGTAAAATTATAATCTGAATACGATAAAATGCCTAGTCATTTAACTAAAAAGCTAGTATGTCCTTTAAAGGAATACTAGCTTTTTGATTTTTTTAGATTAATTTTCTATTCAATATTTTCCATTAGATATTTTACAATTAATAGATTACAATAATTATTAATTAATATTAATTATCATTAATTTGCAGTTTAAATCATATATATTTATCAAATAGAAATAGATAAGATCCAGCAGAACTATATTGAAAGAAAATTAGTAAAAAAGAGGTGAAGGCATATGACAAAAAGTACTGAATGCTCTGTTTGTAACAAAGAGTTAAAAATTCTGAAGCATACCATTATTTGTTCATGTGGTGTAAAAATTAAAATAGCAAAGAAAAAATATTTATAAGATATCATTCTACCAATCTAATACTAACTAAAAAGAACCTTCCTCTGTGAAGGTTCTTTTTAGTATTTCCTCCTGACAGATCATGATTCTTCGTACTCCTATATTCTTTATTTACATTACTTATTATCAACTATTAATACTTTTGATTAAACTATATCCTTTACTTATCAAAACAATGAGTCAAAATACTTGAAAAAAATTTCAACCTGAATTATGATTGTGTCATATTGAATTGTGCACAATTTAAATTTTTATATCAAACGTAATCACTATTAAAAAATTATTAAATCAAAGGGAGTGTTTTATTATGGAACATTTATATACTGCAACAGCAACTGCTACAGGTGGACGTGAAGGAAGAGTCGTATCATCAGATGAATTTATTGATTTAGCACTAAAAATGCCAGTTGAATTAGGTGGACCAGGAGGAGCTACAAATCCTGAACAATTATTTGCAGCTGGATATTCAGCATGTTTTGAAAGTGCACTAAACTTAGTCGCACGTGAAAAGAAAGTTAAATTACAATCAACTTCTGTAACTGCTAACGTTACGATTGGTAAAGATCCAGTAGATGGCGGATTTAAATTAGCAGTTCAACTTAATGTTAAAGCTGAAGGTGTTCCAACTGATTTAGCAGTTGAATTAGTTAAGGCTGCACATGGAGTTTGTCCATATTCAAAAGCTACACAAGGCAATATTGATGTTCAATTACGAGTAATAGGATAAATCGTATTTTTCATTTATATAGTTTTTAAAAGGCAGATACTTAAAGTATCTGCCTTTTATTTAGATCCATATATAATTTTTCAAAGACTACATTGCATTTTTCTCTAATCGTGCTGTTAATCTGCTTCGCCAATCTTCTGCCAACTCTGGTACCTCTAATATTTTTTTGATTCCTTCTACGTCCATAGGATTATGAAAATAAACCTCATTCGTATAAAGGATCGATACCCTGTTTTTTTGCTGTTCAAGCAATTCAACTTTTGAATCTTTTCTGATGATACCTTCTTTTATTACGCGACAAAAATAACCAGTAAATCCAGTTTCCACGATTCTTTTTAGTTCTACATTCGTTCTATTCGTAATTGTACTACAAGGTATTCTTCCCTGCGTTACTTGAACAATAGCATCACCTATTTGATAAACATCTCCAATGCAAACGTCTTGCTCTAACATATTCGTAACAGTGATGTTTTCACCAAAAGCAGCTGGTGGTAATGAAACTTGAAACTCTTTTTCCCAGAGTGAATAGTGTTCATAGGGATATACACAAACAGCTCGATCTGGACCCCCATGATACTTTAAATTTGCTACTCCATCACCTCTAAAACCTTCCTTTGATAAATAACATTCTTCAACCTTTTCTTTACAAATAGCTGTAACCATTTCCTTATCTTCGCCAAAATGCATCTTGCTAGGTAATCCAACTGCAAAGTTAATTAATTCAATTTGTTTTTGTACCATCTCTTCACACTCTCCTTTTATGGGTTAATAAACTTGGGAATTTTGTTTCTATTAATAGCATAAAAGTTAATTATTTATACCGGTTTAGTGTATCCAATTCTAATAATAAGCAACGATTATTCAAAATAATACTAATACATTACCAATATGTAGTTATAAATTTAATATCAAAATTTATTAAGTTAAACTTATCATATCAATAAAAAGAAAGGAAATATTTGGCTATTGTTTTTTCTAATCGCGAAATTAATTTGTTTATTTGAATTAGACTCAATTGAAAAGTTTCTTCAAGTCATTAAATAGCTTAGAAGACAACTTTTATATTTTTTACATTTATACGGTACGTGAAATTATACAATATTATATATTGGTATTTTGTACTAACACATTTGAAGTCAACCTAAATGTCACAGGAAATACGTTCCATACATGTGTACCACATTTATGTACCATATATGTGTACCACAATATAAAACCCTATTTATCAACGTATTTAAACATAAAAATAAATGTTGTTTTTTTCTAAATTAAGGAATATAATACCATTATGGTACACACTAATGTACCATATAAAATAGGAATCTTAAAATCTATTAACAACCTTATTTTGGAGGTGGTATATTGAAAACAATCGATGAATTTGCTAATCATAATAGCAATCCACTAACCTTTGATGAAACAACTTTGAGATTCTTTAGAGATCGTCTGGATGATTTTTCGATTAATATATTTAGACAAGTATTTCATGAAAATAAAAATGACTTAGGTCTAATAAAGACCCGACTACCAAATTATTTATCACGTCGTAAAAGTTATGATGCTGCTTTTTTGACTTTAGAAGCAATTGGCTTCATAGAAAAAAATGAAGATGGTGCAAGGACACCATACTTTTTAACTGTCAGAGGAATTCAGTTAGCTCAATTACTATCTAACGAGAAAAAAATGGAGGGATATACAAATGAGTAAAATGTTCGATGAAAAAAAGCTAGGTGCTTTAAAAAAATATCTATCTTCTCATGTATTATCTACTGAGGTTGAATCTGAAATTGATCGATTACCTAAGCATGCAATTATTGGTCTTGGACAAGGTGGCGGACGTATCGCAGCTGAGCTTTCTCGCTTTGATTTCCCAACGTTCCTTTTCAATTCGTCTAAATCAGATCTTGATGAACATAAAGGGTTAATTCCGGATGAAAAGCGTATTTTCACGCCTAATAACGTACATATAAACATAGAAGGCACGGCTAAAGATGCAAAATTAGGTTACGAAATCGCCGTAAGCAATAAAAAAGCTTATCAGGAAGTTGCACTAAATAAAGAAATATTAGAATCTGACTTTGTTTGGTTAACGGTTTCCTTAGGTGGTGGCACTGGAAATGGCGCTTTGAAAGTTGCAATCGACACTTTCTCACTAGTTCTAAAGAAAGTAAAACCTTTACTTAATAATAAAGTGCCTTTAGGTATCATCTGTTCTTTACCTTCTACTAGCGAAAAAGGTTCTGCCTTCAGACAAAACGCACTCGCTGGAATGGCGATGATTCAAAGCGCAATAGCTGAAAGTAAAATCGGTTCAGTTCTGGTGATTGATAACGAAAAAATTAATAGATACTATGAAACTATCTATGATAAAAATAGTCGCACTCTTATAGATGCTAGAACGTATTCAAACATATTTGTGGCAAGTTCATTGTTAGATATCTTCACAGTGCCTTTATTACCAGGACGAAGTGTAATTGATAAAGCCGAATTATTGGACATCCTATCTACACCAGGATACTTGAATGTTACTAGATTCAATGAACAAGCTGAAAATTCTAATGATGTAAACTATTCATACATCGTAAAACAATTGTTTGAACAAAACGAAATACTTGCTTCATACGATACAAACAAATTAAGTAATGCTATCATCGGTGGTACTTCTATCATTTACCCTAAAGAGAAAAAGCTTTCTCCAAAGATTGCAGATGAAGTATTCGAAAAAGCTTCTGAATTACTAAATACTAAGATTCATAATGCAGTTTCTGAAATTAGTAATATTAAGAACTTAACGATCTATGGAATGGCCGTTTTACCACACCCTCCGTTAAGAATTCAACAATTAAGGGAAGAATTGGATCAATGGAGAGAGTTAGAAAAGCAACAAGAAGAAGCAAGAAAACAAGCTGCATCTTCAGCAGAATTGAGTGAATTTGACGATTTCTTTAAAGTCGATACTACTCCTAAACAAACTGTTGATTTAAACAATCTAAACTTTGATGACATTTTCGGCGAGAATGAAAATGAAAAAAAACCAAAAGCTCCTTCTGTAAATTTTGATGAATTAGACTTTTAATAAAAAAAGGTAAGCAATTATGCTTACCTTTTTACTTTATTCTCTCTTCATCTTCAATCTTTCTTAGCCTGTTCTCAAAGTTTTCTAGTTCATATTCTTCAATAAAAACTCGTTTAGCATCAGCTTTTTCTATCTTCTTTTTGCTAATAAAACCAACTGTATCAAATCTTTCGGATTCTGGTTTCTCATTCCACTTAGATAGTGCTTCCAACCTTAGTTCTCTTTTAACTCTTTGTTCTAACATTCGCTGTCTTTTTCCGTTAAGTTTGCTTTCAGTTAGTTCTTCTTCTAAATGTTTTATTGTTAATGATAATTTCTCAAGATCTTCATTAATAGCACTATTATCTTGCTCAACAGGATTAGGTAATGCTAATAAACCTTTTTGTAATGTATCTATTTTTTCAGTTTGATCTATGACTAAGTTTCTTAATGAAGCATTATCTTTAACTAGAAGCTCTATTTGTTTTTTATATGGTTCTAACATCTCTTCTAATTGTTTACTTACTTCTGCATTGATCTTTTTGTATACTGCTACAGTGTCTATCATTTCGCTTTTTGTATTACTATCATCTGCAGGAAATTCTCTTAGTGGATATTGAGTTGGAAGATTATCATAAATCCCTTCCAAGCTCCATTTTTCATCTCGCTTTTGCGCGATAAATTTAGCGATTTTTAAATCTAAATCATCAAATACTCTTTCACCACTTTGTGTTCTATTCACATAGTGGATCCCTCTTGATTCTAATTGATTAAACCAAGTATCAATTGTATTCCTGTGCTTCCCACCGACCTTTTCAGAAAACTCCGTTAATCTCCAAAATGTCTGTTCAATTATGTTTTCTTCTTGTCTCTCATCAACTTTTTCCATTTTATTCTCTCCTCTCTGTACATTGTTGTGCCTCACATATTCATCACACTGCACATATGCAGCCAGAACACTTGATATGACTGATTTCTTGTATAATTCTATTATACTAGTTATCTTATCTAACTACTAGAATAATTAATAAAATTAAATACATATTAGGCTACACAAAGAATATATTTTCAACATGTGTTGCACATGTATCCGCAACACCACTAGTGTAGTAACTATTAAGCACTATCAAAGCACAATTCGATAAAAACAAGTGATTTACAAGTGTTCATGTGTTGAGCAATAGTGCTTTACATGTGTGATAATAGAACTATTGATATTATTGATTAAATATAGTATTCAGAAAGTCTTCGGCCGCACTTGTGCGCAAGGATTAACCAGTGTAGCACTTGTTAAGCTTTACATTTATGTATATAAATTTCTTTGTGTCTTACAAGGGATTGCGAATCAACAAGTAGTGCTTTACATGTTTTATTAAAAAGAATAAATACATTTGATGTCAGTCTGGATAATTAATAACCGGCTGCACTTGTGATCACAAAACTATTTGTAAAGCACTACTGTTAATTAGTGAACATTTGCTAGCTTCATTACAATTCGGATTATTACTTCAATTGCAACTTGTAGAAAAAATATTAATTTAATGAGATGAGCTTTTGTGCTGTAAATGATCCTCTAAAATTCATAGGAAAGCACAACAGAGGAACATAGGAAAAGGGATTAATTATTAATACTGATCTATTAGGTTAAAATTAATTTGTAATATACAAAATGCATTTATATATAAGTTTAAATAAGATATATGCTTCACATGTGCTCTACTTAAATCACTCAACATTTATTTAATTAGCACCAACTATACACTTTCGGCTTCACATGTGCGCAAAACTCTATGTGTAGAGCACTACAACTTACTTGTGTTGCTTTCCTTTGATTAATCTTGTTCTTAAATTATCTATTAAATGCCAAAACTGTAACCTTCAATATAGAGTTAAAAAGTAATTCTCTTAACATAAGGGGAGAGAGGATACACAATTGTGCTGCATATATGTTTCGAAAGACAATGTTAAGCACAACAGGGGACAAATATGGGTTACATATATAGTAAATAGATTAAAATAAAAATTTATCTAGGTCAGTGAAGAATAAGCTGAAAGAAATTAATCTTTAAGATAAGCAAATTATTTATATAACATTAATAACCATCTTAAAAAAATAAAAAGAGTCTTATCAAATTGTATAAATACAAATGGTAAGGCTCTTTTGTTATTTAGTAATCAAGTCAATGCAATTATATTTTTCGGCTTACTTTAATCATGAAAATTAATTCTAATTTTTTTATTAAAGTATAAAATTCTGGATCCATCGTGCTTGTCATTGCTAACTGATCTAGGATTGAATCTTTTTCTTTCATAAGAAATTCATAATTCATTTCATTTAGTAAATCTTGATAATCAATAGAGATCATCACGGTTCCTCCTTATAAATATTAAACATGCATTATTCCAATGTTTAATGAAGAATAAAAGTATTTAATATATTATCGGAGTATTTTGAGTTTAGAATATAATCATTATTAACCTATTCCTAAGTGCTGTAAAAATAAGAATAGGCTAATATTCATATATATCAAAAATTAAATCTTAGTTAAACATAGAACCATTATGCATTAATGATACAAAAAGTAGAGCTAATTAGCTCTACTTTTTCAATATCGTTCATCTATTCATTCTTCAACTCAAATAAACCAAATCCTGAATTTAGCTGTCAGAATCTACAAATTTTAAATCTTCAATTCTTTTTTTACCCCATTCATACATCATCTGAACAATTGGTAATAGAGTCATTCCAAGTTCCGTCATTGAGTATTCCACTTTTGGTGGTACTTCTGGGTAAACCTTTCTATTTACAATCCCATCTTCAATTAACTCGCGTAATTGGCTGGTTAATATTTTATGAGAAATTTTTGGAAAAAGCCTTTGTAAATCACTAAAGCGATGAGGACCTTCAACTCCTAAATGCCACAATATGACAACTTTCCATTTTCCACTTATTATCGATAAAGTTAGTTCTTTTTCGCAATGATAATCACCATTCTGTATTTTATTTTTAATTTCTTCTCTTAGTGAATCGGGCATTGTTTTTTCTCCTTTTATTTATAAAAGTAACCAAATGGTAACTACCGCACAAATGACGTAATTGCAGTAATAGGTGGATCAGGAACGATTGATCACCTTTGGGGAAACGAATCGTTACAAACTTTTCTAAAAGATGCTTATAAAAATAAAGTTTTAGTTACTGGAATCTGCGCAGGATCAGTTTCTGTAGTAGAAACTGGTTTACTTGAAGGTAGAAAAGCAACCTGCTATCCAGTAGATACTATGATAGACCAATTAAAAGCAAATAATGTTGAATATGTAGTAACCGACGTGGTTGAGCATAAAGATATAATTACAAGTAATGGACCAGAAGGTGCAAGAGCTTTTGGTAAAAGTTTAGTAAGAGCTTTAAGTTAACTTAAACAAAAAAATAAGCCAAGCGATGAATCTTGGCTTATTTTTTTTGTTTTTTTGGAAATGTGTTCAACAAGCACTAGTAAGTATTAAACGTATAAAAAAAAATGCATCTCGGCATATCTCAAAATATCAAATACTATAAGATTCGGATTATATTGAGAAAAACAGATAAGGGGAACTTTTAATAATCAATTGAAAAACATGGTATGCATTTAGATTTATTTGGACTCGGGGGTAATTAGTTTGAAAAAACCATATTATTTATTATTAATTGTTATTTCAGTTCTTGCATTATTTTTAGGGGGATTTCAATATACTAAAATGATAAATAACAAGCCATCACGAGAAATTTGGGTAGGGTATAACTATCTTTCAGGATTCCCAGAGAGAATGTAGACTCTTACAGCTTTATTATTTGGTTTACGAATAAGGTTGCTTTTATTAAAATGAATCAATTGAATTTTTTACGCAACATTACAAAAGAATTAATTTAGCATAGAAAACGAGGTTTCCTATTAAACTAAATGGCAGTATAGTTTAAGTGAAAAGATTCACAAATAAGTGTATAGTTTAATATTGCAAATCCTAAATTCATCCACGTTTTTTGCGATTATAAAGAAGGGGAGTAATTTATAAAAGAATTTTAGGTCCTATTTTAAAAGAATTTACTATAATGCTCATGACGTTGTTTTCCACTTAGTTCAGCATAAATACGTGTTGTTTCACTTTTTTCATGACCTAATAAACTTTGGATTACTTCAAGAGGAGCACCATTATCCATTAAATGAGTTGCATAACTATGTCTAAGTTGATGTGGTGAAATTTCCTTATTGAATTCTGAACGTAATGAAACATTTTTTATGATATATCGTGTTTGGGCGATACTTAATCTATGTGGGGCTCTATCTGTTACAAATAATGCGGCATCTTTGTCTTTTCGCTCATTTAAATATCTATTTAACCAAATTTCAGATCGAATATTGAAGTAAACTTCTCTTTCCTTATCACCTTTTCCTCGTACAACAACCGAGTTGTTAGACCAATTTATATCTCTTCTATTAATTAATACAATTTCACCAATCCTACATCCCGATGAATACATAAATTCAATTAATGCATGTTCTTTTGCAGTTTGACATGCTTCACGAAGATGTTCAATTTCTTTTTCAGTTAAAAATTTAGGGATACGAGTTCCTGATTTCGGTTCTTTTAGTTTTGAAGTAGGATTTCTTTGGATTTTACCTTCTTCATGCGCCCAACGGAAAAAAGATTTAATAAAGCGCACGCGATGTGCCAGACTTGCAGGCTTTAAGGTTGCACCGACCTTTGCTAGATACTGTTTCAATCCATCAGTAGTAATTTGGTCAATTGTGATATCACCAAAATGTTTAATTAATAGATTCGACTGTAGCTGATATGCTTGTAGTGTAATTAATGAATATCCTTCAATTAATTTATCATTATAGTAACTTTGCCAAGTAGTGGATAATAGCATTTGGAAATTCCCTCCAATAATTCATTCTTACTAATATTATTGACGAAAATCTTGATTAAAAGCATGTATCAACAGCCAAAGGTTACTTTTTTTATTTAAGTATATGGGGGCTTAATTGAATAAGAGGAATTAAAAAGATGAATTGGAAAATATTTCATTGAATGGTAAGATAATTAAGAATTATTAGTTTATAAGTAAGGGCAAAAGGTGATAAAAGAATGGTTGAATACTACGGGGAACTATGTACAAGAGTATATGAAAGTAATAAGTCAATTGCTGAGGGGAAGGAACTCGATTTTTTCCTTTCTTTTGTAAAAGACAAAAACATGAAAGTGTTAGAACCAATGTGTGGAAATGGACGAATGTTGATTCCATTTATGCAAGAGGGGATAGATATTGAAGGATTTGATATCTCAGAGGATATGCTGAAATTATGTAAGGAAAAATGTAGGGAATTAGATCTTATCCCCGTTATTTCTAATAAAAAAATAGAGGAATACAAAAGCAATAGAAAATATGACTTAATCATGATTCCATTCGGCTCATTTTCTCTACTGCCAGATATCTTGGTAGATCAGAGTTTAGATAATATGAAGTCGATGTTAAAGAATGATGGAAAATTACTTTTAACAATAATAACCAAGAAGAGTGAACCTGAAGAAATTCTTAATTGGATTCAAACGAATTGTGTAAAGTTTCATGAAGAAACAATCGTTGAATATAAAAAAGTCCAGTATGATCCAGTAAAAAAAATGTTACATACGAAGCTGAAATATGAACTGATACAAAAAGATTTAGTTATTAAGACTGAAATAATGGATTTTCCAATGCGTCTGTATGAAAAAGGTGAATTTGAAAGTACATTAAAAATTAATGGACTTCAAAAGATTGTTATCCATGAGGTCGCAAATGGATATGGAACAGGAACTTCCTTTAACGTTTATGAGTGCAGCATCTAATTAAACAGCACGAAATACTAACTTAGTTTGTTTATTGCAAAAAGTAATATCTCCTGAGATAGGATGATTAGATTGAAAGAAAAAGAAGTATATACTGAATTGCAAATTAGTTTTTACTCCATTATATCCTTTATTAATTATTATTTTATGATTATTTTAATTGCCATTTTATATGATGTAAACGAACAGTTAGCCGGCGGTCCAGCATCAATGACTGCCATTGTATTTGGACCATTTATTGCTATATTTCTAGCAATAATAACGTATTTACTATTAATGACATTTAAGAGAAAAGGAAAATTAAGATTATTAGAAGTAGGAATATTATTTCATCTTATTTTAATCTTTGTAAATATAGCTATTATTCTAGTAGTACTCCTAAGTGACTAATTAAATAATATTTTAATTCAAATTATGTGAACATCAAAAAAGGCTGTATTTCAGCCTTTTTTAAATGCCAATTTGTGGGATAGTAGAATAAGAAAAAAGCTATGGAATTAATTTGAGATTATATGGAGTTGAACATATGGATGAATTATTAAAAGTAGATATACTAAATAGTCACTCGTTTAAGATAGTAAAATGTGCAACTGAATATGTAAATATTGAAGAGAAAGATTCAATTAATGAAGAAAACTTGGTAAATGAATTGAAAACTTTAATTAATCAAAGTATTAATACTCAAGTTAAACGAATCGGTGTATTCATTAACAAAGCTTCAAATCAATATTTAAGTTGTTCAAGAATGTTAATTGAACTTGGATTTGATTTATATACATCCAAAGTTGAAGTGTATAGATCATTAAATGATATCTGTGGTACATGTGTTGATTATGAGTGGCATTCTATTGGAGATAAACTTCTTTCAGAAGTTGAATTCAAAGTGCTTTGGAAACGATGTATGGAAGGTTCTCTAAATAGAAAGTCATCTCTTTCGATAGAGGAACAACTAAATTCTGTGAAAACTCTATTGGGATCAAACTGGTACAAATCTTGTATAGTCATATATGAAGGGTGCAAACCAATTGGAATCACTATTCCTCATTTAGAGCCTGGAACAAAAGAGGAAGGAAGGCTATTCTTTTTTGGACTATTACCTGATGAGCGTGGTAAAGGTAGAAGTGCTCAATTACACTATCAAGCATTGTGTATTTTAAAACAAATGGGAGCGACTTTTTATAAAGGAAGTACTCATGAGACAAATATAAAAATGCAAAATGTGTTTTATAAAAACAATTGTTCAATTAAGTCACATACTGAATCATATTATAAATATTTCTAACTGGCGCGATAGTTGTACATCATGCTCCACTTTTTAGTCGATTTTTAATTGTGCAAAAACTGAAATTAGATTAAATAAGTAAGATGTTATTTACTAATTGTATGGAAATAAATCAGAACTATTTTGAAGGTAATTTTGATAAATCCTAGAATTAACATACTTAGAAGTGCTCATCATGGGAGGTAAATCAATGATACATCATAAAAAAAGGATCGTCGGTATGTTTTTGTTGTGTGTAGCTATTATCTGGTACATATTCTATAAACCTACTTTTCTAATGAATGGAAATAATAAAAAAAATATAGTAGAAACTATTCAATCATTAAACGATGCTAACCAATCAATTGAAATAGTAAAAATATATGATTTTAAAAAAGATCGATATGTAGCGTATTTGCATGATAATATTCCTGCATATATACACTTTGAAAAAAACACTGTTGGAAATTATAAATTTATAGATGCTGATTATGGATACACTGGCCTCGAAAATAAAACAGAAGAAAACCTTCAAGTTTTCCCTTTATTTAGGGGATATAAAGATGGAAAGCCTTTGCCTTTGAATCTACTTGTAATAACAAATTACGAAAATACCGTCGCTAAATTGGGTGTACGTGTTGTGAATGCTACTGGTAGCACAGAGAAGAGTGAAATTAATGTGAGTACACCAAGTGCAAGTATTCTTACAATGTATAAAGCATCTGAAGCATTTAGTTTGGAATATAAATATTTTGATAAAAATGGAAAACTAATTAAATAACTAACGAGAGCGTTAGTTCAGCAACGATGGGCTACTTGGTAGTCCATTTTTTATTGTGTCTACTGGCAAAATAGTTGAACAAGAAAAGGACTTTATTAATAATAAATTGAATAAAATAAGTAAAAATTTAATTAGAAGTGGAGAAATTTATGAAATATTTCTATTTGGGAATTATACTTTCAATAATTGGTGTCCTGATCTCTTTATTCATAGTAGGAATTAATAATGCTTCTCTAATTACTGGAGTGATCGGAGTTGTTTTTATTGGATTATCAATGCTATTCTCAGGTTCTATGGTGAGTGGTGACCAAATGCGGGCAAATTTTTCAACTGAATCAAAAGAAGATAGACGTGAACGCTTAGTTTCAACTAAACGGTTAGCTTTAATTGGATTACCAAATATAATTGTTTCATTGTTATTTTACTGGCTATACAACTAACTGGCGCGTTAGTTATACAACTCTTGGGAACCGGTCGTTCAGACCTGATTTCTTATTTAATGTCCAGAATCTAGAAGTTGCAAAAGAATTACTCATAATAAGAGATGGAGTTATTACTAGAGTAATCGGAGAGGAAATTATGGAATGTGAATTATTTCTTTCATCTAAATTAAGTCATAAAGCTTTAGGGGAAGTGTTAGAAAGTATTGTGAAGTCTATGCTAAACGAAGAAATTTTCGTAACAGATAATGTAGATGAGATACATATAGCTTGTAAATATTTCTCTATGGATATTGAAATCGAAGATATTTCAGACTTAAGCTTTGTAGGAAGTCATTATGAATTATATGTAAATAAGACGATTAGAATATTAGTATTTGGTAATTCATTTAAATTGGGATTAAATTACTTGTTTGAAGTGATTGGAAAATTAATAAAAGTTGTGAAAGGAAACTTACTTTTATTAGAAAATGGATCGGATCAATTAATTAGAAAGGAAAAAGATATTTTGGTAATTAATTCTGAACTGAATGAATATCAGAGTAAATACCTTTCTAAAAACCTTATAAAATTGCTTGATTATCCATACATTGAAAAAAAGCTATCAATAAAATAGATTCTTCTCAAATTAATAAAATAACAATGATGAGTTTGAGTTTGTAGTTGTACAGAAAATTATGAGTTGAAAAATAATTACTTTGTTATTCTTATTGAACTAACTGGCGCGTTAGTTGAATAAGCGATACTGCTAATATTCAAAAGAATCACAAAAAAGAGAAGTCACCAGTGATTAGGTAACTTCTTTTTTTATGGCTACTACAGGAAACACCTATGCTATAGTTAAATTGTTACATACACCGCTTACAAAGGAGAACGTAAAATGGTAGGTATTGATTTTTTTATTACTAAAAGCAAAAGATCTATAGATGTTATAACAAGTAAACATGTGAAATTTGATGAAAATATACAAGGGTATTTAGTTAATAAGGAAAGGAATAGTAAAAGATTCAGTTTACTTATTGATTTAGACCAGTACGCTGATAAACTTTTTTCAGAAAAAGAAATTAAAGAATTAGTAAATATATGTGAAGGTATTTTGAATGTGTACAAAAATGAAAATGACAGTATGGAAATAAGAATAAGAGAGTTTACTATGGAATTTAAAAAATTATGCTTAGAAGCCCTAGAACAAAATTTATTAATAATAGCAGTTGGTGATTAATTACATAAACATAAATTTACTTCAAGTATTGATCAACTAACATGCACGTTAGTTGAACACTAGAATAGCTGAAAGAAAGGTAGTCAAACTATGAAACTTTTTAAGAGTAGTCATAACTATTTTCCGACACACAAAAGTAGCCCAATTATAGATACCCCTTTTGGTAATATTTTGATGGAATTACATGTCGGTGACTACAATTTTGCTAATACTAATACAAAACCAGAATGCTTAAGGTTGTCTAAAGGTGGCACTTTACTTAGTTATTGTCATAATAAATTTATTGCTGAATTAGTTATTTGTGAACCTGCCTATAATATTCCTAATCACATGGCTGTTGATAAAGTTTACGCTGGAGTTTGGAGAATCAAACCTTTAATTAACAATTTAAAATGTATTTTTGAAACTAAATTAACACCAAAGTATACAAATGGTTTAGTTAGTGGACCTAATAGTGGCGAAGGACTTGATGCTATAACCTTTGAATATGAAGAAATTCGAATGACATTAGGTACTGAAGATGGATTAACATTAATAAATCGATCAAAAAAGAAGGATTTAATGGCAAATCAATTTAGTTCATTTAATCATGAATTTCCAGATGGCATTATTGAATATATAGATGGATACACAGGACTTTCTGTGTCACTTGATGAGCTTGATAAAAATGAAATATCTCAAATACATTTTGTAGTTGCCTGGAATAATACTATTGACGAAAACGATGTCTCTACATGGTTTACCGTAGATATGTCAGGTGATGAGATTCTCTTTAAAGAAGGATTAAAATAATAGCTTATTCAACTAACTGGCGCGTTAGTTGAATAATTTTTTTTCTGGATATAGAGTTGAAGCCCAGTAGGCTTTTCAAAGTTAGAATATATACTACTTAAGAATTTTAAAAAAATTGAAGAAACAGGTGTGGAAATGTTGGATCAAGAGAGGGAAATTAATAATATTCTTTTGGGTACTGCAGTTTGTTTTAAATCTGAATTAGAACTTTTGGAATTGGGAGAATTAATATCAAATAGGATCTTTGGTGGGCTTCATTTTGGTGGATTAGACGATCACATTTGTGAAGAGATACCTGCAATTTATATAGATGAATCTATACTGGGATTCCAAGTCATTTTGTATGGATTTCGAGAAGAACACTATTGTTTAGATTTTTCCCTTTATCTATCCAGTCCAAGAATGGTAGGTAAAGATATTTTAAACTATGATTTTATTAATAATGGCTTTAGAGAACATATGAAATTCATATTAAAACAAATTCCAGAGTTAGATGTAATGGATGAGTGAAGGAATTTAATCTACTTTAGCTTATTCGAGAAATGACCAAATAGTAAGAGGTTGGAAATTATGAAAAAAGAAATTCATGAATTGTTTGATGATCTCAATTTATTTGCAGAACAAATCGCAAATGTAAGCATGACAAATTTATTGTTTGATGTATATGAATTTAAAGAAAACGCAATGCAAGTAAACTTGATTTTCACAGAAAAAGGTAAATTTGATAATGTTCAAACGGCATTTTCTGCATTATTTAAAAAGGAATTGTTCGATGTAGAGGAATGGGATATTAATGATGAGCCAAGGCCTTCAGATGAAGAATGGAAAACGGCACTTAAAAATGTATGGATTAATACATATTATCCGAGTGCAAGTATTTGCATAGAGACAATAAAGAAAGATGATTTTATACGTAGGTTTAAAAATGATTTAGTTGCGGTTAATGCCCCAAAAACAGCTATAAGAGAACTTTTAAAAAGATTAGAACATTTTGAAACAATACAAGTGAAAAAAGGGTATATTTATGATTACATATTCGGACAATCCGAAAACCATTACTTTTTGTTTGAGTGGGGAATCTATAATTGATTCGCACTCGCTAATCGTAATCTTCTACAACTAACTGGCGCGTTAGCTTAATAAAACTAAGGATTAAGTAGTAGGTTTCATTTGGGAAAGAATTAAAGGGGGAATAATTATGGGGAATTTAAATTATGAGGAAAAAGAGGCGATTTTGGATTTTTTCGGCAAATTAGTTATTGAAAATGTTAGAGATAGAGATTTAAGTATTTCAATGGAAATCGCGAACGGAACAACTGTTAATCCAATAAAGAAAGAACAATACAAGGCATTGTCAACTTTGAATGAAGAACAAAAGGAAGCAGTTTGTGACCTTTTATCGGAAACAATTACATCCACAATTTTTAATTTTCTGGACATGATTGAAGTAAATAATGAAAAAATGAAACTTCTGGTGTGTATAGATGGAATTGATCATGATTTATGTAAAATTAGTGAAAAAATGGGTAGTGAAATTGCGTTTGATGATGAGGATGGTTGGATTCAAAAATTCTCAAGCATTGGAAGATTCGTTTAAAAGTAATTATGGAATTTTTAGTATATAGCCTTAAAGTGAAATGAAACGTATTCTTTATTGAACTAACTGGCGCGTTAGTTCAACAAAACGAGTTGCTTGCAGCTCGTTTTTTTATGGCAGTAAAGAGCACGTTAGTTGCATAGCGAGAGTCGCATTAGCGACTCTTTTTTATTTAAGTAGATTACAGTTGTCTTCAATAAGAAGGAAAACGTAAGTAATCCTTAGAATTAATTAATAATATCATTTTTAGAAGATAATTTATGAATTATATTATGGATTTAAGAAAAGTTCTCCTAATTATGACTGGTGCAAAATGTTATTTTATTAGATATAAAAGATATCTATCGTAAAATCAAAAAAGGAGGGATATTTTGAGACTAAAACCGTTTTTTATAGTGATATTAGCATTCTCTATCCTTTTAATAACAGGTTGTTCAAATAAAGTAGCTAAAGAAACTAAAAACAAAGACAGTGAATTTCCTCCATCTATGACAGGACTAATTCTTATTAACGGGATTGAGCATCAAATGGAAGATGGCAATTATAAATGGGAAAGAAAAAAAGGTTTGGGGACTGAAGTTGTGCTTACAGATCACGCATCTCCGTTTCAAATGGCAGAGAATATAGACTCAATTATTGTAAATCCAAATCAAAAAGTTGAAATTAAGATTGAAGAAAATCCAAATTTTAAAGTTTATTTATGGAATGAAAAAGGAAGAGAAAAAGAAATCAAACAAGATGCTAATCAAATAATCGTTCCATCAAGTAAAGGAAAGTACATCTATGAAGTCTTAGCAGAATGGACTAACGGAACAATTTCCTATACATTTGTTGTAGAAATTCATTAGTCACCAAAAATATAAAATTAAAACAATGAAAGTTATAACACTATTACAATACCTTGAACAACTAACTGGCGCGTTAGTTGAACATTAATTGACTACTTCGGTAGTCTATTTTTTTGCACTACCTGACGAATAGACGGCTTTAAAGAATAAAAGTAATACACAAATTGAAAATGAATAACTTATAGTATTAGAAGTAATTATGGGGGGGAGCCTTTGCTTTTTCATAAATTATCTAAAAAAGAAAAATATAATAGAGTAAAAAAAATTTGGCCATTGTACATTCTTGGTATTGGAGTTTTTTATTGGAAGCTAAATTTTTGGATTGCCTCACTAATAACTGTTATTTTAATTACCATAACACTGATACAATTAAATTTATTTAAGCAAGATACAACGGATAAAATCTAATACTCTCATAAGGGAGATTAGATGAAAGTATTTATTAAAGGTTGTTAAACTAACGACCGCTTTAGTCGAACAAAGATAGACTACTTCGGTGGTCTTTTTTTGTTGTATTTAATGACAGCATAATTGAAGAAGGATTATAGTCTCTACTAACCGAATAATTGATATAAAATATAACTTAATAAAGGGTTAGCTTTGGTCTAAATAATTAGATTTAAAGGGTGATTTGTATGGAATTTCTGTCAGAGGAAATATTGTTTGCATTAATTGACAAAGAACTTCCGATATTTGATAAAAAATTTAAAACAATAGATTTTCGAAAAAATGGATTTTCAAATGAAGAAAGGATATTAAATAGAATTATATTTGAAAATTGTCGATTTGATTATCTTGATTTAGGATTTGTGACCTTCGAAAATAGCCTAACATTTAAGCATTGTGTGATTAAAAATGGATTTTTTCATTCAGTGCATTTTAAAGGTGATTTAATTATCGAAAACTGTATTTTTGAAAAAGAAACAGATTTTAGTTGTGGTGAGATCTATTCCTCGTTTACTTTATTAAAAACAACCTTTAATCAATATGTTGATTTTTTCGATACTTTTTTCAATGGATAATCAGAAATAGTTGATTGTAAATTCAGACAAGGGACTAACCTTTTATCATGGAGGGGAGCATTTAAAGCTAACCCTACGATTATAGGTAACATTGGTAATTTAGATGTGGATTTAAATAAATAAATAAATAAATAAATAAATAAATAAATAAATAAAATTTTATTCTTATTCAACTAACTGGCGCGTTAGTTGAACATGAATAGCAGTTTAAATAAAACAAAATGGAGTGTTTTAAAAATAAAAGTGGCTTGTAATTAAGCCAACTTTAAATTGAGGTCAAAATAGATGAAAAAAACTATAATTTTTTTTATATTTATAATTTTGGTAGGTTACGGGATTTACAACATTAGCCAATTTACTGTCGAAAATAATAAAAGTTCAATTCAAACTAATGTAAAAATGTTTATAAATAGAGGTGAAGTGCGAAAACTGAATCCTCATATAATAGATATTGAACAAATTGGAGAATCTAATTCTTTCATCGCCTTATTTCAATTAAATAATAGTAGTATGGGATTTGCTCATCTTGAAAAAGGGTTAAATAATAAAATGAAGATATTAACAACTACTTATGGCGACGATAATAAAGTTTCTTATTCTGATATAAAAACAAACAATGGTAAATATATTGCTATTATCGGTATTAATAAAGGGTTAAATATAGATCATATTACTACAAAGTTAATGTATGAAAAATATACATATAATGTAAATGTTTCAAACGAAGAATACTTTATTAAATATAAAAAATTACCCCGAAAATTAAAAGATACATTTCCTGCGGATTTAATTTTATATGATAAAAAAGGCAATGTTCTTCCTTAACTTATGCAACTAACTGGCGCGTTAGTTGTATAGTGTGAGCAGCCTTTGGCTGTTCTTTTTTATTGGGGTACTGGCAGTATAGGTGAAGAAGGAAATTGTTCTTTTTTTACGAATTTTAATATTTGAAGGCATTTTTAAATTAAGGAGTGGTTAATTGTGTGTGGGATTAGAAACTAAACAAAGAGATCTAGATATTCCAAAACATCGTCAAAACATAATAAAGGAACTTGAACTAGATTTGATAAATGATAATAATGTATTAGCTGTTTTTTACGGAGGGTCAATAGCAAACCAAAACACTGATTTATATTCGGATATAGATCTTCGTATAGTGGTTAAAGATGAATTGTTTGAAGAATATAGATTAAATAAAAAACAGAGAGCAAAAAAATGGGGAAATGTTCTGTTTTTTGAAGACTTTCCATGGGCAACTTACAGTATTGCTCACTATGATTCATTTATAAAAGTTGATAGCTTTTACTATAAAACAAAACATATTCAACCATCAGTATGGCTTCAAAATATAAAAATTGTGCACGATATTACTGGATTGATGAAAACAGTATTAGAAAAATCAATGAGTTTATCTTATAAGCCAACTATCGAAGAAGTAGAAATATGGAGAGCAAAATTCTTTGCTTACGTTCACGAAGCATATAGAAGAATAATGAGAAAAGAAACATATTACGCACTCCATTGTTTAGATAACCTTCGTTTATCAATGACAACAGCCTGGTATATGGAAGCAGGAATTCACCCTAATACTTTCGGAGACTGGGCTAAATTAGAAGGTAAAAGAAGTAAACTAAGCGATTGGCAATTAGCACTACTAGAACAATGGTCTAGTAACAGGGAACCGGTTGAAATAATGAGTGCAATCAAAAGAATGCTTCCAGAATTTAAAAGAGTTCATAAAAGTTTATGTAATAAACTAGGTTTAGAAGAGGACCCTGAATGGGTAGATACAATACTTAATATGGTTTAATTTATAAATATTTCCATATTCAACTAACTGGCGCGTTAGTTGAAAAAAAATAGGCTGCAATGGCAGTCTATTTTTTTTGAATATAACTTTTATAGTAAATAAAAAGTTATATTCAAAAAAACAACAAAAAACCGATAGAGTAATAGGTGGTAAAAACTGAGGTTTATTATTTTCACAAACATTTCACTTGTTCCACTGAAAAACTTTTTACTTATTGAATTAAAGGAGAAAAAATGAAAAAATTGAAGATTTTTATCTTAATCGCATTAACTTCGATTCTGACATTATCAACTGTAGCTTGCGGAAAACCGATTCAACATCAGAAAAATAATAAAGAAACGAAAAGTAAATTCTCGGTCGAACAGATTTATGATCAAACAACAGAGACAATGAAGAAAATAACGAGCGTTTCGTTTAAAAAGATTACTGAAGAAAACAATAATGGTGGTTTGATACAAGTAACTGAATTGAATTCACAAATGACGATATCTCCTGAAGTAGCGCTATATGAAACGTTTTTATTTTCGGATATCTCATGTGATGAAACATGTGAAACAATAATAGAAAAAACGATTGTAGATGATCAATTTTTTTTTAATGTAGACGGAGAATGGAATACTGACATTTCTGGTATTGACGCAATCAATCAATTGCATGAGATGGTTGAGGAAAAAAGATTTCTGAGGCTTATTGATAAGCAGTATCTAAATGATGCGATTGTAATGGAAAATGATGAATCATATATTATCCGTATGGAAAAGGACAATAAGGAGTTAATAGATGTAATAGAAGATACCATTGGGACACAATTACTTCTAAATAAATCAGAAGAGTACGAATATGATGTGTCCAAATTAAAATACAAAGTCATTATTGATAAAAAGTCATATCATATCCTCGGAATTAATTCATCAATGAATCTTGTCGCTAAGAAAGGTAGTGAAGAAGTTAAGATTAAACTTGTTGAAAAATCAACAGATTTTGAATATAACAATGTAAATAAGATTAAAGTACCAGATATTCAATAAATTCTGAAGTAGTTAATGAACTAACTGGCGCGTTAATTGAAGAGTGTGAGCAGCCTTTGGCTGTTCTTTTTTATTGCAATAAGTGGCAGTAACGGATGCTGTTATTGAGTAAACTACAACCTATAAAAAAGGGGATGGGATTGTATAACCTCTTAATCCACTTGTTTCAAAAAGAGCTAAATTTTATAAAGAAAAAGCCAGGGAACTAAGTACAGGATTCTAACATTCCTATGATGTAAAGGAACAATTGGATCTGATTTTACGATTATTAATATATGACTCATCAGTAATATATTATTTTTAAAAAAACTTGAGTTTTCTTACCTAAGTAAAATATTGTATTATATCAATTTATTATTATTGGTTTTGAAGTGCGTTTATTTTTAATTATAAAAATATTTACAAGTTAGTTTTTATTGGATCTTAAAATATATTAATAATGTTTATTACAAAGGTAATAACAAATAAAGTAATAAACATAATAATAAAGAACATATAGTCTAATAGATTGTTTTTTTAAACGCCCAAAAAAGCTATATCTAGCAAGTAGTTTGAAAGGTTAGTAGGCAAAAGCTTGATATTAAAAATTACTTTATTCACTAACAAAATATCTATTAATCACTTTTTTGCAAAATTAACCGATTTATTAAACTATATAAAAGTTTTTATTAGTAATTAATCTATTAATTAATAACGATAGCCGATTTTTTTTATAAGAAAATGGATGATTTCTTATAAAATATAGGTGAATTTAGAGTGGAATATTAGGTTGCTGCCTTTATTATCAACGTATGTTTTCTATTAAATATATCAATAAAATAAAACTGCATGACAAATAGCCCTTTTTAGAGTGGGTACAGTAGCCCAGGCTTTAAAAAGAGCTGTTTTTTTATGTATTTTCAGTAAAGTTTTTATTTTTCTAGCCAGTTATAGAATGGTATATCGAATGTTTCCTTATTTGTATGTTCAGTTTTATCAATATCTTTGGCAACAAAAGGTACTTTATGACGATACATATCTTCTAATTTCTGCTCACTTAGAAGCTCACGATAATGTTTTCTGGCACCTATAAAGATTTCTTTCCACTCTGGTCGCTGATCAATTTCGTTTTGCAGGGATTGATTAAATTCTCGTAATAAATCAAACTTAGCTACATCGGTAGAGTGGTTTGAGTAATATTCAATATATGGTTTTAAAGATTCATTAATTACATTAACCTCTTCTTCATACTTAGTTAATTCTGCATCTCTATGTATCATGTATTCTTTTGTTAAACTTGAATCAAGATGAAACTCCAATGAGTCTAAACGAGCCTTCTCATCCAAGATTTTTTCCCATGACGAAGTAAACGTTAATACATCCTTCTTTAAAAGGGGGATAACGTAGTAGTTTGTAATATAGTTTGTCCATTCTTTTGTTTCATTTCTTTCGTAAAGTTCATTAAAGTGTTTCTCAAAATCTGCAGACTTATCCTTAAAATAGTTATGTAATGCCTTGCGATAGTATTTTATTCCTGCTGGCCCAAACTGATCAATCAGTTGCTTTTTAAACATATAGATTTGTTCAACAGCTTTATTTTTTTCATCTTCACCTTTGTATAAAAATGGTAATCTCCATCCATATTCACTAGCAATTTGGCGTAGATCAAGAATAGAAGCATCGATTTCATACTTAGTAAACTTAGCAGCAACTACTTCTGGCGCTAAGCGTAAACTTATTGTATGTGTACGTTTATTTGAAAAACGACGTTTACGTGTATCAAATTTTTCACAATGTGCGTCTAATAATTGTTCAGCATCTTCTCTATGTTTATTTAAAATGATTGAGCGCTTAATATTCTTTGATGTCTCACTGATCAAACTAATCTCAATATAACCTTGCTTAACCATATGTAATAAATGTTTTTTAATATCATAGTAGCCTTTATAATTTTCAAAAAGGATCTTCTCATTTTTATTTTTTTTATTTGCAAACATACGATTATAATATAAACGTTCAATATTAATAATATGTTCTTGACCAGGTAATCTTGAGCTAGTTAAGTAAAAGAACAGGTTTAAATTACGCTTTGATTCTTTACAAAACGTTTCATCTTGGAATAGTTGTAGTTGGGGGATATATTCATAAGAAGATGGCATTTTATTACCAGAATATATATATGTAGAATAAATTGTGCCATCCTGTACGCGTAGATAAGAGTTATTCATTAACTCGTCCCAAGCGGCATCAAATAAACTGAAAGTAAACAAAGAATTAGATTGCTGAAACTCTAGTTTCAATTGTTCCTTTGAAATAGTTAAACTATGATCAAGATCGAAATAAGGATACAAAAATAGCATAAGACGTTTTGCCTTAGTACTTAAATTTGTATATGTATTTGATTTAAAACTAGAAACTTTCAACATATTAATCTTTATCTCCTTTCGTTTATGACGTGATAATAAGTCTTCTAATATAACTATTATTGCTTGATATTTTTCTAGATTTGATGATTCTGTCAATATTTATCGAATTATCAACGTAAGTATATAATTTGTAAATAATTCATGTAAATAGCAATAAGTAGAGCGGAAAAATGGACATAAAATTACTTAAACCTTTATCTGATACAGGATTTACATAGAAAATTACTAAAATAAGGTAAAAAATTTTCTAAAGTAGAGCGGAAAAATGGACACAAAACGCATTTAGAGCGGAAAAGTGGACATAAAATCTAAAAAAAGGTTCTCAAAATATAAAGTAGAGCGGAAAAATGGACATAAAATCGTGTTTAAAAATAGCTAATTTTTCAGATAATCTCTTCAAATACTAATGCAGTACATAAAAAATTCAAATATTCTATGGATTTTAAGAAAAACAGATAAAATAGAGCGGAAAAATGGACACAAAATATAAGTAGAGCGGAAAAGTGGACACAAATGTTACTTATATACTAATAGATAAAAAGATTTTGCAGGAAAATCGCATGAAAATGTGATGTTTTTTTAACAAATTAGTCATTCAGCACAAGTAGAGCGGAAATATGGACACAAAAAATGATTTATCCATAATTTTTTTGTGCACAAAAAAAGAACTTCTAATTTAGAAGTCCTTGTGGTTGAATATCTGATAATAGTTTTTTTGTTTCCTCTTTATATTTTAGTAAGGCTTGTAATTCTTGTTGGCTAACAGGATAAAAAGTAATATAGAAATTAACGCCTACACGTTCAAAAGACTTTACAATAGTATTTTTATCTTTAAGTTCTTCTAGGGCACGTTCAATAAATTTACAATTTTCTTTTATGGTTCCCTTTCTGAATGAGATCTTTTCAGAAAAATAGGAGTAAGAATACATTACAGTGCCAGTATCGTTTGTAATTCCTAATCTTTCTTTCTGTAACATGAATGCGAGACTAACAGCATCAGGTGATTCTAGTTTTTGAAGTTCTTTTGTATAGATATGTGTCACTTGTTCAGATACGATTTTCTCATAAAATTTTTCTGAGAAATATAGGAATACATTCCCTTGGTTCACGATATCATCGTCATCAGGAAACTTGATATCGAATAGGGATCGGATTTCTAGTCCTTTTCCGTCTTCTATAAAACTAAATTTTAAAGCTGCCATTTTAATCAATCGATCTACAATAGCTTTATAGTTTTTGGCATTATCAGATTTATATATGGCTTTCGTAACTTCACCTATATTTACAGTTAACCTTTTATGTGTATAAAACATAATATCTCTTTTCATGAGAGCAGTAGCGATTATATGGTCATCCTTAGTATCATATAGGGGGACACGTTTATTATTTAATTTAAGATCGTCCACATATGCTTTATCAATGTAAGTAACAATCTCTTTATTTTCCATTTTATATGTGTGTACATAATATGGTAATTCAGTTTGACCTTTAAGATTTTTAAAGCTTCCTATTCCATCGGAAACATACGGGTTATCAATTAAATAGTCTAACTTCATGCTAAATTTTTCATCTAATAAACTAGAGTCATTTAAAGCAATTGTACCTACAATAACTGCAACATCAATTTCTAATGCTTTTTGTTGCTGCAATTTGGTTCTTGTATTAAAGTAAGGGAAATCTGTAAGCATGAGACTTTCCTCTTCACACCAATCATTTATACTCAATTCAAGTTTAACACCATAATCAACTATTGAATCACAACCAAATACTTTATGAAACTCTTTAGGTTCGCTTAAAAATAATAATTCAGCTGCTTGTATAATTGAGCAAATACCTCTTTTTGATTTTTTCATCGCATAATTTTTTATCTCTTTTAACGAGCCATTTGCCCAACTATTTTTAGTTTGTCGTAAACGTTTTTTCTCATACCGTAATTGTTCGTTCATCTTAACGGCTTTTTTATATTTTTCATAATAGACATCATTTATATAGTCTTCAATTGTATAAGAGTTTTCGATAATGTACCTTTTAGCATTATCCGGAAGGCGCTCTACAACTTTTTTGATAAATTCATTAGAAACTAACTCTTTATTCATTATTTTCACCCCGTTTCATTAATTTTACCATTAGTACATAGCAAATCAATGGTTGGAAGAATTTGATACAAAAAAAATTTACTATTAAACTAGTAGAATTTTGATCCGCAATTTTATGACGATATTGATGTTGAAAGAAAAAAGTAAATAAATTAATAAGACAACATATACATTTAAAAAGATTTACTTTTATGATTGATTAAAATGAAGTTTTAATTCACTAAAGTTGTTTATTCTTCATGGTTTCCATAATTTTTTACTTTGTTAAAAAACTAGTTTTTATTGTATACTTTCACAATTATAGTTATAATATAAATGATTTAGATGGAATCATAATACGATTGTTATGACTCTATCCATATTAATTAACTTATAATTGGATTGGTATATTAGTAAGATGTGCTAATGAACTATTCCACCATGAAGACAAAATACCTATTTGCTAGGTAAATGTCGTCATGGTGGATTTTTTTATGTCCAAAAAGGGGGAGAACCATGAACGAAAACATGGTTAATATTACAATCGATGGCAAAGAGTACATTGCCGAGCAAGGTTCAACGATCTTGCAAATTATTAATAAAAATAGCATTGAGCATCCTCAAATTTGTTATGTTCCTGAAGTGGATCCAATTCAAACTTGTGATACTTGTATTGTTGAGATTGATGGAAAACTAACTCGTTCTTGTTCCACAATAGCTACTAGTGGAATGAACATTCAATTGGCATCACCTAAAGCAAGGGAAGCTCAAACCGAAGCGATGGACCGCTTATTGGAAAATCATTTGCTTTATTGCACAGTATGTGACAACAACAATGGAAATTGTAAATTGCATAATACAGTCGAGCAAATGGGAATTGAACATCAAAAATATCCATATGAACCGAAAGTTGATGCGAGTGAAGTGGATATGTCTCATCCATTCTACCGTTATGATCCAAATCAATGTATCGCATGCGGTCAGTGCGTAGAAGTATGTCAAAATCTCCAAGTAAATGAAACATTATCAATTGATTGGGAGGCTGAACGTCCACGTGTAATTTGGGACGACCGCACTTCAATAAATGATTCCTCATGTGTAAGCTGTGGTCAGTGTGTAACAATCTGTCCGTGTAACGCATTAATGGAAAAATCAATGCTGGGTGAAGCTGGATTTATGACTGGATTGAAAGAAGATGTACTAAATCCAATGATTGATTTAGTGAAGGAAGTAGAACCAGGGTATAGTGGCATTTTTGCAGTTTCAGAAGTAGAAGCAGCTATGCGTGAAACTAGAACGAAAAAGACAAAAACAGTTTGTACTTTTTGTGGTGTTGGATGTACTTTCGAAGTTTGGACAAAAGATCGTAAAATTCTTAAAGTACAACCAAGTTCTGATGCTCCAGTAAATGCTATTTCAACCTGTGTAAAAGGAAAGTTTGGTTGGGATTTCGTAAATTCTGAAGAACGTATAACAAAACCTTTAATTCGAAAAGATGGTATCTTCGTTGAATCAAGCTGGGATGAAGCACTAGATTTAGTCGCAAGTAAATTGGGATCTATTAAAGAGCAATATGGTAAAGGTTCTGTAGGGTTTATCTCATCATCTAAAATTACAAATGAAGAAAACTATGTAATACAGAAGTTAGCAAGACAAGTATTTGAAACTAATAATGTTGATAATTGTTCACGTTATTGCCAATCACCTGCAACTGATGGATTATTCCGAACAGTTGGTATGGGCGGTGATGCAGGTACAATTAAAGATATTGCCAAAGCTGGTCTAGTTATTATCGTCGGAGCGAATCCGGCAGAGGGACATCCCGTATTAGCTACACGTGTTAAGAGAGCACACAAACTTCATGGACAAAAACTTGTGGTTGCAGATCTTCGTAAAAACGAAATGGCAGAGCGCTCAGATATATTTATTAGTCCGAAGCAAGGAACTGACCAAGTTTGGCTGATGGCAGTCACGAAATATATGATCGACAAAGGTTGGCATGATCAAGACTTCATTGACGAAAATGTTAACTTCTTTAACGATTTTAGAGAAGTCCTTGAGAAATATACTCTCGAATATGCTGAAAATGTAACTAACATTTCTAAAGATACGTTAATTCAAATAGCTGAAATGATTCATGAAGCAGACGGTACTTGTATTTTGTGGGGGATGGGAGTTACACAAAATACTGGTGGTTCGGACACTTCTGCAGCCATTTCGAACTTATTACTTGCAACAGGAAATTATCGACGTCCAGGTGCAGGTGCATATCCACTAAGAGGTCATAATAATGTTCAAGGTGCATGTGATATGGGGTCTCTTCCAGGATGGCTTCCAGGATATCAACACGTCACTGATGACGCAGCCCGTAAAAAATTTGAAAATGCATATGGGGTGGAAATCGAAGGAAAGCCTGGTCTTGATAATATACAAATGCTTCATGCGATAGAAAAAGGTGACATGAAGGCTATGTATCTAGTTGGTGAAGATATGGCACTTGTAGATTCGAACGCAAACCACGTGCATGAGGTTTTATCTAGCTTAGATTTCTTCGTAGTTCAAGATATATTCCTTTCTAAGACGGCGCAATATGCAGATGTCATCTTGCCTGCAGCACCATCACTTGAAAAAGAAGGTACATTTACTAATACAGAACGTCGTGTACAAAGATTGTATCAAGCTCTTCCAACACTTGGTGAATCTAAACCTGACTGGTGGATTGTTCAAGAAATTGCAAATCGTTTAGGCGCTAATTGGAACTATAGTCACCCAAGTGATATTTTTACAGAAATGGCAAGTCTGTCACCTATCTTCGCTCAAGCAAGTTATGACGTAATTGAAGATTGGAACAGTTTTCATTGGGGAAGTTTAGATGGAGCAAATACACCACTTCTTTTTGTGGATGGATTTAATTTTCCAGATAAAAAAGCTCGTTTTGCTTTATCAGACTGGGTGTTACCTGCTGAATTCCCTGAAGAATATGATCTTTATATAAATAATGGTCGTCTACTAGAACATTTCCATGAAGGAAACATGACAAATAAATCAACTGGTATTCAATTAAAAGTACCTGAAATATTTGTAGAAGTTTCGCCTGAGCTTGCGAGGGAACGTGGAATTAAAGACGGCTCACTTGTTCGTTTAGTTTCACCATTTGGAGCATTAAAATTACCTGCACTCGTAACTGATAGAGTAAAAGCGAATGAGCTCTTTTTACCAATGAACTCAACAAGCAAAGATTCGGCAATAAATTTCTTAACAGGTCCAGCAGTAGACCGTCGTACAAATACACCTGCATACAAACAAACACGGGTAAGAATGGAAGTAATTCGAGTAGATGGTGAGAGTCCAATGCCTAAGTCGAACCCGCGCAACAAAAAACGCCATCCTCAAAATGGTGTTGAGGTACAGCGTAAGTGGGATCGTCCAGGTTATGTCCACTTAACTAATAACTAGAAGGGGGATAAATATATGGCACAACCTATCTCTACTATTCAAAAGAATATACCAACTAAAGAAGAACAAAATGAACAAAAGCTAAAAGATTTAAAGCTACTATTAACAGATAACGAAGAAGCACTAAATCAAATATTTAATCTAATTTCGGATTTAAATGACATCGGTGTACTTGAGGCAGCAAATTCAATGCTTCAGGCAAAAGAAAAGATTGCGAAAATTGCATTAGGACAAGTAACACGTGAACCAGTAACAAATTTAATAAATAATTTGATGGGTGCTGCGGGAGCTTTAACTAGTATCGACCCAGAGTTGACTAAAAAGCTATTAAATAGTGTAACAATAGGAATGGATGAGGGAAGTAAGCACTTAGAAAAAGATGAGAAAGTTGGAGTACTGGATTTAGTAAAAGTTTTAAAAGATCCAGACATCAATCGTGCGATCGGATTTGGTCTTCACTTTTTAAAGGGTATGGGAAAAGGATTAAAAGAAGAGTAAAGCTTACTACTGTCTCATTTTTGTATTACAAGTTAGAAAATATGATTCAAGGTGAGCCTTTCATTTGATTAAAACAATTGATTAACTGAAAGGTTCTTCTTTTTTATATAATTTAGAAGCATTATTTTTTGAATTTGAGGTGGAAACAAGATGTCGAAAATGGTACATGAGTTCAATGACATGATGAGAAAACTTCGTAAAGATTTGTTTGGTAAAGGACCAGAACGAATCAATACGGTGTTTATTGAAAATATGGCTATTTCTACTTTGTATGGGAATTTAACGCCAACTGAAAAATTTATTGCGGGAACATTGGACGGGGCGGAAATGGTCCACACTGCACGTACAAGAATGATTCAAGAAGTATATTCAACCAATCCTCCCGAGGGTTTAGAAGAACTTGTTGGGGCAAAACTGGTGCATTTGTTTTCAGATATGAAAATAGAAGAGAATATAGCCATTTCAGTTTTTGTTTTTGATAAAAATATCACATGAAAGGGGAATCAGTCCGGTGCTACCTATAGAGTTAAGAAGAGAGATTCTCCGTTATGAAAATGGTAAGGTAAAGTATACAGATGACAGCATTGTAACCGAATATCCAGTAACTGTTAAAATTAATGGACAGGAATTTGTTACGATGGTATGTACTCCAGAGTACATTGAAGATATGGTTGTTGGATTTTTGGCATCTGAGGGTGTCATACGAAAGTATGCGGATTTAGAAAGTATATGGGTACAAGAAAAAGAAGGTTTTGTACACGTTAAGACAGAGAAAATAAATCCATTCTATAAGGATTTTCAAAGTAAAAGATACATTACATCATGTTGTGGGATGAGTAGACAAGGTTTTGTTTTTGTAAATGATGCGATGAATGCAAAAAAAATGAATGAAGTGAATGTTCAACTCACTTTTGACGATTGTTTTCGATTGATGAGCGAGATGCAACAGTCTGCAGTTACTTTTCATCATACTGGCGGTGTCCACAATGCAGCACTATGTGATGTAAATGGAATCGTACTGAATAGAATGGATATAGGCAGACACAATGCATTGGATAAAATTTATGGACATTGTTTGAAACATAATATTCGTATATCAGATAAAATCATTGTGTTTAGTGGCCGTTTATCTTCTGAAATATTACTAAAGGTTGCCAAAATTGGCTGTGAAGTAATATTAACAAAGTCAGCTCCTACTGAACTGGCTCTACAATTAGCAGAAGAATTGGGCATTACAACTGTTGGTTTTATTAGAAATCAATCGTTAAATGTTTATACCCATCCGAATAGAATACTAGATATTGAGAATAAAAAATGATAATGTGGATTTACTTTCTTTCTTGAATAACAAAATAAAAAAGTGAGGCAATGAATATGAAAAATGTTGCATTGGACAAACATCAACGGCCATTACAGGATTTACGTATTTCTGTTACCGATCGCTGCAATTTTCGTTGCCGTTATTGTATGCCGGAAGAAGTATTCGGTCCTGATTACACATTTTTACCAAAAGATAAAATCTTATCTTTTGAAGAAATTGAAAGACTAACAAGAATTTTTGTATCATTAGGAGTAAGAAAATTACGTATTACTGGTGGTGAACCATTATTACGTCGAGATCTTCCTGTACTGATCGAAAGACTTAACAAAATTGAAGGTGTAGAGGATATTGGTTTAACTACTAATGGTTCTTTACTCAAGAAGTTTGCAAAAGATTTATATAAAGCTGGTCTAACACGAGTAACAGTTAGTTTAGATTCATTAGAAGAAGAAAGATTTGCTTATTTAAATGGAAATAGAAGTAATGTGAAAACTGTACTAGAAGGAATACAAGCTGCTGCAGATGTTGGGCTCAAGGTAAAAATAAACATGGTCGTTCAAAAAGGCAAGAATGAACAAGATATTATTCCGATGGCTCAATATTTTAAAGAGAAAAAGCATATCCTTCGATTTATTGAATTTATGGATGTAGGAAACTACAATGGTTGGAGACTAGACGAGGTAATTTCAAAACAAACTATTATAGATATGATTAATGAAATTATGCCCTTGGAATCTAAAGAAGCTAATTATCTTGGAGAAGTAGCAACTCGATATAGTTATAAAGATAGTGATGATGAAGTTGGAATAATCTCTTCTGTGACAGATTCATTTTGCTCAACTTGTACTAGAGCACGTATTTCTGCTGAAGGAAGTTTATATACATGTTTATTTGCGACAAAAGGATATGATCTTAGAGAATTGATTCGTTCAGATCAGACAGATAAAGAAATTGAAACATATATACAATCTATATGGAGTAATCGTACAGATCGATATTCAGACGAGCGATTAAGTCATACAAAAAATCATAAATTAACTCAAAAAATTGAAATGTCCCATATTGGCGGTTAAAATATAATAGAGTCCACCAAAGTGTAGTGACGAAATAAATTTATATGCTAAATGGAGGATATACAAGTTCTGTGTATCTTTTCATATGATAAACAAAAGTGATGATTGATATCTCTGTAAGATTTGCAGAGAAATTAAGCAGCATTAAAAATTCCTTTGTTACGTAAGGAATTCTTAATGCTGCTTTTTTATTTGAAAAATGGAGGAGTTAATATGGCGTTTCATAAGCCAGAAAAAATTGCTAGACTTGTGGTGGAGGATGGCATTCAAAAAGTAAGACTCCCTTTATCTAAGATGCTAATGCTTGGCTTTTTGGGAGGAGCATTTATATCCTTAGGATTTTTATTATATATTAGGGTGATAGGAAATTTACCGCAAAATTGGGGAAGTCTTGTCAGCATAATAGGTGGTTCAGTTTTTCCAATTGGACTTATTTTAGTTGTTTTAGCAGGTGGAGAATTAGTTACAGGGAATATGTTATCTGTATCTATGGCACTTTATGCAAAAAAAATATCGTTGAAACATGTTGCCAGTAATTGGTTTTGGATAACGTTAGCCAATTTTGGTGGTGCACTTTTTGTAGCATATTTCTTCGGACATATTGTAGGATTAACTGAAAGTGGACCATATTTAACGAAAACGATATGGATCGCTCAAGAAAAATTACATGATTCATTTATTCAATCATTAATTTCCGCAATTGGTTGTAACTGGTTAGTATGCCTTGCGATTTGGCTAGCATATGGAGTAGAGGATTTTATCGGGAAAGTTTTGGGCATCTGGTTTCCAATTATGGCTATAGTGATAATGGGATTTCAGCAAGTAGTAGCAAACATGTTCATCATTTCAGCAGGTATATTTGCAGGAGAACTTTCGTGGATCGATTTCTCATCAAATATTATTCCAGTTTTTATTGGTAATGTAATTGGTGGGTCAGGATTCGTTGGTTTTACTTATTTTACTTGCTACAAAAAACAAAATAGTGAGGATATAAATAAGGTCTCCTTATATAAAACAGAGTTTTTAAAGTGAAGTATTTTTATAAAAAGTTAGAGAGGAGGATGTACTTTGTTAGATCGTTATTCACGTCAACAGCTGTTCGCACCAATAGGTGAAAATGGTCAAGAGAAGATTGGAAAGAAACATGTATTAATCATAGGAGCGGGAGCATTAGGGAGCTCAAGTGCAGAATCGCTAGTACGCGCAGGAATTGGTAAGTTAACTTTAATAGATCGAGACTATGTTGAATGGAGTAATTTGCAGAGACAACAACTCTACACTGAAGAGGATGCTTCAAAAAAATTACCAAAAGCGATTGCTGCCAAGCAACGCCTTAAAAGCATTAATGCTGATGTGATGATTGATGCCTTGGTGATGGATGCTAGAGCAGAAAATATGGATATTCTTTTAGATGGAATAGACGTCATTATTGACGCCACAGATAATTTTGATATTCGATTTATTATAAATGATTTATCCCAAAAATATAATATTCCTTGGATATATGGTTCTTGTGTAGGTAGTTATGGTATGTGTTGTACAATTTTGCCTGAAGATACACCTTGTTTAAATTGTATTTTAAAAAGTGTCCCAATTTCTGGAGCAACATGTGATACGGTCGGAATCATTAGTCCAACTGTACAGTTAGTAGCAGCTCACCAAGTTGTTGAAGCAATGAAAATTTTAGTAGAAGATTATTCATCTATTAATAAAAACTTTGTAACGTTTGACTTATGGAATAATCAACATCTTTCAATAAAAGTTGATAGACTTAAATCAGAAGAATGTCCTTCATGTGGAACAAATAAGACTTATCCTTATTTATCTTATGAAAACCAGACAAAAACAGAAACTCTTTGCGGGAGAAATACTGTTCAAATAAGACCATCTAAAGCTAATAATTACGATTTTGACACACTTGAGAAGCAATTGATGCAACATGGAAAAGTAGAACGTAATCCATATTTGCTATCTTGCCAATTACAAGAATATAGATTTGTAATGTTTCTAGATGGAAGAGTATTCATCCATGGTACAAATGATATTCAAATTGCAAAAAAACTATTTTACAGTTTGTTAGGTTAGTAGAAAGGATGAAAACGATGGTAGAAAAACGAACCCCACTCGCAATCGAAGAAGCAGTTCGAAAAGTCATGAATTTTGCTAAAAATGGTTTAAAAGAGATGGTACCAATAGAATTAGCGTATGGAAGAATGCTAGCAGAAGATATAGTTGCTGATCAAGATGTTCCAGCATTTGACCGATCTCCTTATGACGGTTTTGCAATTAGATCGGAGGATTCCATTCATACGAGCACTGAAAATCCGACTATCTTTGAAGTTGTTGGTGAAATAGGTGCTGGTTCAGTATATCCAAAGGAAGTAGAGCCATTTCAAGCTGTTCGTATTATGACAGGGGCTCAAATTCCAGAAAAGTGTTCAGCAGTTATTATGTTGGAATTAGCAAAAGAATTTCAGAATGAGGGTAAAAACTATATAGAAATAAAACGTTCTTATAAAGATGGTGAAAATATTTCCTTTCGTGCAGAGGAAACACATAAAGGGATGGTACTTGCCAAAAAGGGTATGTATATCAATCCAGGAATCGTAGCACTTCTTGCTACATTTGGTTATAGCCAAGTTCCGGTAGCCAAAAAACCAATAGTCGGCGTAATCGCTACTGGAAGTGAGCTTCTTGAGGTAAATGAAGCACTAGAGCCTGGGAAAATTCGAAATAGTAATTCATATATGGTCCTTGCTCAAATCCAAAAAGCAGGGGGAATCCCAAAATATTTAGGGAAGTTTAGTGATGATTTTGAGACTTGTTATACTGAAGTTAAAAAAGCGTTAGAACAGGTTGATATATTGATCACTACTGGAGGAGTTTCTGTTGGTGATTATGATTATTTACCAGCAATCTATCAAAAATTAGGCGCATCAGTTTTATTTAACAAGATTGCGATGCGACCAGGCAGTGTAACAACTGTTGCCCAACTAAATCATAAATTGTTATTTGGTCTATCAGGAAATCCATCAGCTTGCTATGTTGGTTTTGAATTATTTGTTAGACCTTGTATTAAGACCTATCTATTTAATGAAACGCCTCATTTAAAACGAGTAAGAGCACGATTAGGAGAGAATTTCCCAAAGCCTAATCCATTTACAAGATTTATAAGAGGTAAGCTTCTCTATGAAGAAGAGAATTTAATTGCGACGCCTTCAGGATTTGATAAGTCAAGCGCAGTATCGTCTTTAGCTAGTACAGATGCCCTAATTGTACTTCCAGGTGGGACAAGAGGATATGAAAAAGGTATGACTGTAGACGTACTACTATTAGAAGATAGAGAAGGAAGTCAATGGCCGTGGTACGATTTTGTCCCTTCGTATAGATGACATATTAGTAAAAATAACAAAAATAAAAGATTCATTCTAAAGTGAAAAGTGAGGTGGCTTCTTTTGGGACAATCATTATTCAATGTTGTGGATACTCCTATAGTAGTTGAAGAAGTGTCGGATAAAGTAAAAAGTAGAAATGCTGGTGCGATTACAATTTTTATCGGTACAGTCAGAGAACTAACAAAAGAAAAGAGAACTTTATATTTGGAGTACCAAGCATATGTGCCAATGGCTGTAAAAATGCTATCGCAAATTGGTGAAGAAATTGAGCAAAAATGGCCAAATGCTAAAACGGCGATTACTCATAGAATAGGCAAATTGGAGATTAGTGATATAGCTGTTGTAATTGCAGTGTCATCTCCTCACCGTAAAGCTGCATATGAAGCAAATGAATATGCAATCGAACGTATTAAACAAATCGTTCCTATTTGGAAAAAAGAATTTTGGGAAGATGGAACAATGTGGATTGGTGATCAGCTAGAAAATACGCCATACCCGGATGGTAAACCAAATAAGGAGAAATGTTAGGATGATAAAAGTACTTTTATTTGCTCATTTACGAGAGAAAGTTGGAGTAGAAGAATTGACCTTAATTGAAAATGAAGGAATAAAGGTCAAAGACTTAAAGTCGTGGCTTACTAAAAATTATGATTTACAATCTCTTAATCAAGTTATGACTGCTGTTAATGAAGAATTTGTAACGGATGAAGATATTGTAAATGCCGGAGATATTGTTGCTTTCATACCGCCTGTAAGCGGTGGTTAAGGATATAGTTTCACATTTTAGGGGGTACGTGATTTGCATAAACATAATGAATTAGCTACTGTTTTCGCTGCAGTTTTAACAGTTAGTGATACTAGAAATGTTGAGACTGATGAAAGTGGAAAGTTAATTAATACGATGTTAACAGAACAAAACCATATAGTTCAGGATTATAAAATCGTAAAAGATGAAATCTCAGCGATCGTTTCAACTGTGAAATCATGGTGTAAAGTTCCAGACATTCAGGTCATTATTGTAACTGGTGGAACGGGTTTCACGAAAAGAGACGTAACGTATGAAGCAATTACTCAACTGTTAGATAAAGAAATGCAAGGATTTGGTGAGTTGTTTCGTTCGTTAAGTTATGCGGAAATTGGTCCTAAATCAATGTTTAGTAGAGCCATTGCAGGTAGTTTTAATGATAAAGCAATATATGTAATCCCGGGTTCAAAGAATGCTGTAAATTTGGCTATGTCTAAACTAATCTTACCAACTTGCCAACATTTTGTAGAAGAGCTAAATAGACAATGAACATAGCTGGAGTAGTTTTGGCAGGTGGTAGATCTTCTCGTTATGGAAAGCCGAAAATGTTTGAAACTTATGAAGATAAATATTTTTATCAATATAGCGTAGAAGCATTGAAGCAAAATTCAATCAGTCCCATAGTGATCGCGACCAATGAAAAATTGATTCAATATTTTGAGCAAGGTAATGTTGAATTCATTATTGAAGAAGAATCGGATGAATATCAGGGGCCATTATTTGCAATGTATAATGCATTTTCAAAAATTACTGATGCTGAATGGTTTTTCGTTTTAGCTAGTGATATTCCTTTTGTTTCAACTGAATTTGTAAAAAAGATGATTGATAAAGCTGAGAGAAGTCATTCCGATGCTATTGTTCCAATTTATTCGAATACACTTCAACCTCTATTTGCTCTTTATCATCGACGAAACCTTATAAAGATGGAACAACTTCTTACAGAAAACAAAAGGAAACTTCAACTGTTATTAAAAGAGATTAACTTATTGACTGTTCCGTTTTCTTCAAATGAATCTATTTTTACAAATATTAATAGTCCGGAAGACTGGGATCAATATAAAAAATAATAAATTCAATATCCATATTTTTTTTATAATAAAATTAGGGGGCTTTATCGTGAGCGATTTTACTCATTGGAATGAAGAGGGAAGACCTAAAATGGTTGATATATCTCAGAAAGATATATCAAAACGTGTAGCTACTGCGCAGAGTACTATTTCTATGTCAAAAGAATTGTATGATGCGATTCAAAACGGTTTAATAAAAAAAGGTGATCCTCTTAATGTTGCTCAAATTGCCGGAATAATGGGAGCAAAAAAAACTTCAGATATTATTCCAATGTGTCACCCTATTTCAATACAGGGAACAGATTTTACATTTGAATATGAAGAGACAACAAGTGGTTATGATTTAATCATACGTGCCACAGTTACTTGTAGTGGAAAAACCGGGGTCGAAATGGAGGCGCTAACTGCTGTTAGTATTGCCGGCCTTACTTTTTATGATATGTGTAAAGCCGTGGATAAAAGAATGGTGATTAAAGACACATTCTTGGTTCAAAAAACAGGTGGAAAAAGTGGAGATTTTTTTCATAAATAAGACGCTCTATTAGAAGAAAATGAAAGACTTAAAAAATCTAACTATTCAGTTGGATTTGAAATAATATTTTTATCGAATATAAATACTGAAATAGCTATGTCTTCTTCGATTTTAATATCTGAAAAAAGATTAACAAATTTAGCACCAACTAACTCTTCTAATTTAACAGGTGGATTGCTAGCATAGACTTTTTGGATCATTTTTGTCCTAGCAGAATGAACGATATCTCTTCCTTCTGGAGTTTTAGCAATAAAAATTTCAGTAGGTGTCAGATTCCCATAAATAGTTGATACTGCCATATTATCAACAAAAACTGTATGGATTCGTTCTGGTCCTTTGCCAAATAATTCTTTTCGAAGTTTTCGTATATTGTCATTAAATTCGTGAATGACTTTAGACATTGTATTTACCCCTTAATTAGTTAAGTCTGATTTATTAATCATAAAACAATGAGAAGTAAAAAAGAAGAGAAAATGAACTTTATGTGAACTTTTAATAATCATTAATACATTTTGGATGTGTTGAATTAGTAATTGATAGTTATTATTTCATCTATTCCATTTTATAAAAAAGGCGGAATGGCATATTAGTATGGATTGCTAATAATCTTTTCCACCATGAATGCGCAAATCTATTTAATTGGATAGGTGTATTTATGGTGGTTTTTTTGATGCTAAAAAATTCATTTAAGCAAATTACTAACAGTTTTATTATCAAGATTTGAAAAAATTCAAAGGAATGAAAAATATGATTTCAGAACAACAAATATTAAAAGCATTAGAACATGTCCAAGATCCAGAATTGCATAAGAGCCTTATAGAATTAAATATGGTTAGAAATATTAAAATTGCTGGAAAACGTATTGAATTGGAAGTTGTATTAACTATTCAAGGTTGTCCATTAAAAGGAAAAATTAAGGAAGATATAGAAATTTCTCTTAAAGAGATTGGAGCAACAGAAGTTTCAATAACATTTGGTTCAATGACTGCCGAGGAACGTGCTACATTAACGAAAAGTCTCAAGAAAAATTCAGCTACAAATAATGGCATGCCTAGTATGTTACTACCTGATTCTGGAGTTCAGTTTATTGCAGTATCAAGCGGAAAAGGTGGAGTAGGAAAATCAACCGTCACAATCAATATCGCTGCTGCCCTAGCTCGATTGGGAAAAGAAGTTGGTATTTTAGACGCAGATATTTACGGTTTTAGTATTCCTGTTATGATGAATGTGGATCAAAAGCCAACTATGATTGATCAGACGGCAATTCCAGTCATTAGTCACGGAGTTAAAGTTATGTCGATGGGTTTTTTCACAGACAATAATAACCCTGTTATGTGGAGAGGGCCTATGTTAAATAAGTGGATTCAAAATTTCTTAGCAAATACGCATTGGGGAAAATTAAATTACTTATTACTTGACTTACCTCCGGGTACAGGAGATGTCGCAATCGATGTAGCCGCAATGATTCCACAGGCTAAGGAAATTATCGTCACAACCCCACATCAAGCAGCATCTTACGTAGCATCTAGAGCTGGGACAATGGCTAAACATACAAAACATAAAATCATAGGTGTTGTGGAAAATATGGCCTATTTTGAAGAAAAAGATGGTTCCAAAAATTATCTCTTTGGAAAAGGCGGCGGAGACACTTTAGCAAAACAACTTCAGACGGAATTAATAGCAAGAGTGCCATTTGCAAAAATAGAGGAAAGCCAAGATTCTTCCGTGTATGATGAAGATTCGATTGTTGGAGAAATCTTCACTTCACTTGCTGAAGATATTATCCATAGTAGATAGAAATTGAGCATTTAAAACCGATATTTTTAGTAGTCATAAATTCATTTTAGTTGCTCCACTATTAAAAAGGAGTTGAGAACTATGGATAAAGAAAGTTCGATTCTACAAATTGTTGGTTTTCAAAACAGTGGTAAAACAACCTTAATTGAAAAATTAATAAACAAATCAAACCAGAATAAGCTAGTAACCGCGACAATTAAACATCATGGACATGGGGGGACTCCAGATGGTGTTATAACTAGTAAAGACAGTAGTCGACACCTTGATGCTGGGGCAATTGTCTCAAGTGTTGAAGGTGATGGAGTCTTACAGCTAAGAACGAATTTTATAGACTGGAATCTCGAGAAAACGATTCAATTGTATCGATATTTTTCAGCAGATTTAATAATAATTGAAGGATATAAACAGGAAAATTATCCAAAAGTGGTATTAATAAGAAGTGAATTTGACTTGCAATTATTAGATACTTTATCGAATATTAAGTGTGTCATAAGCCATGTTCCTTTGGAAAATCATAGAATGAAAGATTATCATATATTTCATCTTCATGATGAGGAACAGTATGTAGAATATTTGATGAATATTGTACTCAAAAAAAAAGAAGGAGGAGATTGAATGGGATCTTGCAATGTAAATCATTCAATTGATGATGTACTTGTTAAATTAGCCTATCAAAAGGAGTATTTACCAGAAAGTTTAGCTAAAGAACTTTACCTATTAATACAATCAAGTCAGTCGCAATTAATATTGAATGACGTATTTCATCTTTTGAAAAAGTATGACTTAGTAACTCCAGAGGAACAAAAAAATAGAAATAAACACTTAAGTGATTTAATTAAAAAACTTTGATTGAAAAAATTGGGAGAGTTGAATGATATGATATTTAAGAGATTTCTATATGGAATAGTCACTTTTGTTGTTGTTTGTGCAGTTGTGATTGGACTTTATAGTCATTTTAATAAACAAGACAATACAGAAGCTAGTAAAGAAAAAGTAGCACTTACGATATCAGCGGCCGCTAGTTTAAAAGAAAGTCTAACGGAGGTCCAAAAGGTGTATGAAAAACAACATCCTAATGTAAAGCTTAGATTTAATTTTGGTGCTTCGGGAGCTCTCCAACAACAAATCGAAAAGGGTGCTCCAGTAGATTTATTCTTCTCAGCGGGAAAGGATAAATTTGCTCAGTTAGTTAATGATGGAATTATATTAGAAGACGAATACGTTGATTTAGTTGGAAATGAATTAGTTTTAGTAACACCTACTAATACTGAGTCAATCGTTAAGAAGTTTGAAGACCTTAAAAAGAAAGATGTTATGAAAATTTCAATAGGGATACCTGAGTCAGTTCCTGCTGGACAATATGCTAAGGAATCATTAGAAAATATGAACCTTTGGTCAAGTGTTGAGCAAAAAATGGTGTATGCAAAAGATGTAAGGCAAGTTCTATCGTATGTAGAAACAGGAAACATCGATGCAGGTATTGTCTATAAAACAGATGCACTTACTTCAAAAAAAATCGAAGTTGTTGAAGAAGCTAATAAACAAACACATCAACCAATTCTTTATCCTGTGGGAATCATTGATCATTCAAAAAGTCGTTCTGAAGCTAAGAAATTTTATTTATTTCTTCAAGGGGAAAAATCTAAACAAATATTTGAAAAATATGGGTTCACATCGAAATGAGGAGTTTGAATGATTGAAGAATTCTTAATCCCACTTAAGCTATCCATTAAAGTTGCTATTGTATCTGGGTTGATTGTTATTGTGTTAGGTACTATAGCAGGAAGGATTCTATCAAAGAAAACATTTAAGGGTAAGATTATATTAGAGACTATTCTTATGCTACCTTTAGTCCTTCCACCAACAGTAGTCGGATTTTTGCTTATTGTTTTATTTGGTAGGCAAAGTATTCTAGGTAAAACAGTCGAGTGGTTCTTTAAACAACCAATCATATTCACATGGTGGGCAGCCGTCATTGCTTCTATCGTTGTCGCATTTCCACTAATGTATCAATCAGCAAAAACTGGATTCCGAGGTGTAGATCGTGAAATAGAGGATGCTGCAAGAGTTTCTGGAGCGAATGAATGGCAAGTCTTTTTCTTTATTTCAATTCCACTTTCATTCAATTCTATAATTACTGGAAGCATTTTAAGTATTGCTAGAGTACTTGGTGAGTTTGGAGCTACGCTTATGTTTGCCGGTAACATCCCAGGTGAAACACAGACAGTCCCTACAGCAATTTATTTGGCAATTGACTCTGGAAATATGAAAATGGCTTGGCTTTGGGTTCTTTCAATGGTGTTGATTTCTTTTATAATGTTAATCTTTGTTCAGTTTAAACAAAAATGAGAAGGTATTTTTATCTGGTGAAAAATAAATAACCAAGATATATAAAATACCTCCTCCTTATGACAATTTCCTAATTTGTTACTAATATGTAAGTTGAATTGTCTTAAAAGTATTCATTCAACATGGTGAGAAATTGATTGTAAATATACAGACTTGTATGTATAATAACTTTCAAGGTAGATCTAATTAGTATTTTTTGTTATCAGTTAATCAAAAATATGCTTTATAAGAATACTAATTCTGCTATGACAACTTTTTTTACTTATTAGAAATTCAAATAAAGAAGATTATTAAGGATAGGAGGTATATGAAATGAGTGTCTTTCATTCAGGTGAACGATTAGTTCAAGAATTACTTGGAGTAGAAGAATTCGCAAATTCAGTAGGAACGATGATTAAACCTACTATTTCAGATAGATTTGAAGCTTTTTTAAATGAACAAAATATGCTTATGATTGGATCTATGGATAAAAATGGGCAAGTTTGGAGCTCCTTTATAGCAGGTGATCCTGGAATAATACAAGTAATTGCGCCAAATAAAATACGAATCAATACGAAAATAAACGAGTTTGACCCGTTGTTCTCTAATATTGAAGAAAACAAAGAGATAGGGGTAGTCGTTATTAATTTAGTTTCAAGAATCAGGATGCGTATTAATGGTGTGATTTCTAAAAACTCAAATGGATCTATAGAAGTCCAGGCTGAACAAGTATATGGAAATTGTCCAAAATTTATTCAGGCAAGGAATTTCTCATATAAACCTGATATCAATAAACAAAATAAGGTTGCTTATCGTGAAAAAAACCTTACTCAAAGTCAACAAGTATGGATCAATCAATCAGATACATTTTTTATTGCAAGTTCAAGTTCTGAAGGGAAAATGGATGTTTCACACAGAGGTGGAATGCCCGGATTTATAAAAGTTTTCGAAAATGGATCATTGATGTTCCCTGACTACTCAGGCAATAACTTGTTTAATACGTTAGGAAACATTGTTCAAAATCCAAAAGTAGGATTATTATTTATTAATTTTGAAAATGGGGATATTCTACAACTTAGTGGTGAAGCACATGTTATTTGGGAAATGAATGATGACATGTTAAGTCAATTTCCAGGCGCAGAACGGTTGGTAGAATTTCAAGTGAAAGAAGTCATTCAAACCGATACTGCAGGATACTATCAATGGGAATTCATAAAATATTCTCCTTTTAATCCAAAAGCAATTTAATAAAAGAAGTAACAATAGATAGAAATAGAATAAACAGGGGAAGGGGAGGATTAAACATGACTTCACAATTTAATACTCCATTATTTACGGCATTAGTAGAGCATGCGCAGAAAAATCCAATACAATTTCATATACCCGGTCATAAAAAAGGGATGGGTATAGATACGGAATTTAAAGAGTTTATCGGTGAAAATGCTCTGGCAATTGATTTAATTAATATTGCACCATTAGATGATCTGCATCAGCCAAAAGGAATTATCAAACATGCACAATCCTTAGCAGCAGAAGCATTTGGTGCAGATTATACCTTTTTTTCGATTCAAGGAACCAGTGGAGCGATTATGACAATGGTGATGAGTGTTTGTGGACCTGGAGATAAAATAATAGTTCCCCGTAATGTTCACAAATCAATCATGAGTGGAATCATTTTTTCAGGTGCAATACCAATTTTTATTCATCCTGAAGTTGATCCAACACTTGGGATATCACATGGGGTTACACCTGATTCAATAGAAAAAGCCTTAATAGAACACCCTGATACTAAAGCAGTACTTGTCATAAATCCAACTTATTTTGGTATTTCGGGAGATTTGAAAAAAATCGTAGATATTGCTCATGCGAGAGATATACCTGTACTTGTAGATGAGGCACATGGTGCACATATACATTTCCATGATGAACTTCCTTTATCAGCAATGCAAGTGGGTGCAGACATGGCTGCAACAAGTGTGCATAAATTAGGGGGTTCAATGACTCAAAGTTCGATACTAAATGTACAAGGTAATCTTGTTTCTCCTTCTCATATTCAAACGACTTTAAGTATGTTGACGACGACATCAACTTCATATTTGTTACTATCATCTTTAGATGTAGCAAGGAGACAATTAGTAACTGAAGGGAAATATTTGTTAGAAAAAACAATAAACATGGCAGAAAGAACACGTGCAAAAATTAATCAAATTGATAATCTTTCATGTGTTGGGCGTGAAATTTTAGATTCTAATGCCATTTTTGCGTTGGATCCTACAAAACTTCTTATTTCAGTTAAAGAGCTAGGAATTACAGGTCATGATGCTGAAAAATGGCTTCGAGAGAAATTTAACATAGAAGTAGAATTATCAGACCTATATAATATCCTGTGCATTATCACGCCAGGAGATACTGAAGGAGACGTATCAAAACTTGTTAATGCATTAAATGACTTATCTATAACTTTTCGAGATCAGGATCTCTTAAAAGAAGCTGCACCTGTATTGCTTCCAACGATTCCTAAGCTTTTATTGACTCCAAGAGATGCTTTCTATGCTGATACAGAAATCATTCCATTTGATGAATCAGTTGGAAGAATCATTGCCGAATTTGTTATGGTATATCCACCAGGTATTCCTATATTCATTCCGGGTGAAATGATTACAGAAGAAAACCTAGTTTACATTAAAAAGAATATCGAAGCAGGTCTACCAGTGCAGGGTGCTGAAGATTATGATTTGAAAACATTAAGGGTAATAAAAGAGACGGAAACTGCAAAGTAAAGATAAATTATTACATTACTTCCAAAAATTATCATGTAAATTAAATAAAATTTATTAATAAATAACTTGTAATTATACAGACCTGTCTGTATTATGTAATTGTAGAGCAAGAAAAACTCTAACTCATAAAGAGGAAGGATGAAAATTAATGAGTAAAGATATTAGACCTCCATTTACGCTTGAAAAGGCGCTAGCTAAAGTTAAATTTGCTGAAGATGCATGGAACTCACAAGATCCAGAACGCATTTCAATGGGATATACAGTTGACTCAGATTGGCGTAACCGAACTGATTTTATAAAAGGTAGAGATGAAATTAAAACGTTCTTAACAAATAAATACAAGAAAGAACAACACTATAAACTAATGAAAGAACTTTGGTGCTACACTGACAATCGTATTGCAGTACGATTTGAATACGAATACCAAGTTGCGGAAACTGGTCAATGGATGAGATGTCACGGAAACGAGCTTTGGGAGTTTGGTGATGACGGTCTTATGAAACGAAGAGATATGAGTGGAAATGATTACCCAATTAATGAAATTGATCGTCGTTATAAATAAAAAATATGAATGAAGGCATAAAAAAACAAAAAAAACACTAAGGGGAGAAAAATTATGAAATTACAATTAGCGTTAGATTTAGTTAACATTCAAGAAGCAATTCAAGTAGTAAAAGAGGTAGAAGAATTTATTGATGTAGTAGAAATTGGTACTCCAGTAGTCATAAATGAAGGTTTACACGCAGTTAAGGCAATTAAAGAGGCTTATCCATCATTAGAGGTTTTAGCAGATTTAAAGATAATGGATGCTGCTGGCTATGAAGTAATGAAAGCATCTGAAGCAGGAGCTGATATTGTCACTATTCTTGGGGTAGCAGAAGACATGTCAATTAAAGGTGCAGTATCAGAAGCAAAAAAACAAGGTAAACAGATCTTAGTAGACATGATTGGTATAAAAGATATCGCAGGAAGAGCAAAAGAACTTGATGAGTTTGGAGTAGATTACATCTGCGTTCACACAGGCTATGACTTACAAGCAATTGGAAAAAATTCATTCGAAGATCTACAAACGATTAAAAGCGTAGTTAAGAATGCGAAAACTGCAGTAGCAGGTGGAATCAAACTTAGCACATTACAAGAAGTAATAAATGCGAAACCAGATTTAGTCATTGTTGGTGGAGGAATTACTGGTCAAGATGATAAAAAAGCAGTAGCAGCAGAAATGCAAAAATTAATAAAAAAAGGATAGTGACATCTATGCAGACAACTCAATATTTAACTGAAATCATAAAAGAGATAAATCTTGCAACAGATCAAATACCTGATGACGCAGCTGAAAAGCTAGTCGATGCAATTGTACAATCAAATAAGATATTTGTAGCTGGGGCAGGCCGATCTGGATTTATGGTTAAATCCTTTGCGATGAGAATGATGCATATGAATTTAGATTCATATGTAGTAGGTGAAACGATTACACCTAACTTAGAAAAAGGAGATATGTTAATTATTGGATCTGGCTCTGGTGAAACAAAAAGCTTAATATCGATTGCACAAAAAGCTAAAAGTTTAGGTGGCGTCGTTGTCCTTGTTAGTATTTTTCCTGAATCAAGCATAGGTAAATTAGCGGATATTACGATTACTTTACCTGGTTCTCCTAAAGATAAGTCGAAAAATCATTATCAAACTATACAACCAATGGGTTCACTTTTTGAACAAACATTATTACTTTTATTAGATGCAGTTATCTTAAGGTATATGGAAAAAATGGGGCTAGATTCTCAAACAATGTATGGTAAACATGCAAATCTAGAATAAAATGTTGAAAAAATTCGCCACATTTATACAGAACTGTCTGTTTAAATGTGGCGAGTAAGATAACTTTTTAACAATCAAATACATTTAATTAAAGGGGAGAATTAAGATGAGTAAAGATATCAGACCTCCATTTACACTAGAAAAAGCGTTAGCAAAAGTTAAATTTGCTGAAGATGCTTGGAACTCTCAAGATCCAGTACGTATTTCAATGGGATACTCAATAGATTCTAATTGGCGTAACCGTTCCGAATTTTTTACAGGTCGTGAAGCAATTAAGAATTTCTTAACTAAAAAATTTGAAAGAGAAACGAATTACAAGTTAATGAAAGAGCTTTGGAGCTATACAGACAATCGAATTGCAGTACGCTTTGAATATGAATATCAAGATAGAAATACAGGCCAATGGATGAGATGTCACGGAAACGAGTATTGGGAATTCGGTGAAGACGGACTTATGAAACGAAGAGATATGGCTGGAAACGATTATCCAATAGAAGAAAGTGAAAGACGATATAAATAAATCTGTTAAAAAACTTAGTTAGTAGTTAATCATCAAAATTAACTAGTATTTATCCAACCTCAGGTGAAGCTGTCGGGTAATGTACTCCCGGCAGTTTCTAGTTTATAAATTCCAACCACTATTTAAGGAGGAAAAACTAATGAAAAACGTAATTTTACGTCAATTAGATTTTATTCGTCGTCAAACTATTAATTATGTTAAAGATATGAGTGATCAAAAAGCGAAAATAATTCCAGATGGACTAAAGAATAATATCATTTGGAACTTAGGCCACATTTATGTTGCTCAAGAAAAATTTGCTTTTCAACTTACTGGAGAACATACAAAATTTCCTGCTAATATGAATAGTTTATTTGATCCCGGTACGCAGCCTTCAAATTGGACTGTAGAGCCACCAACAATACCTCAAATGATTTACTTACTAAATGAGCAGTTGGAGAGAATTGAATTAACATTAGCTGATAAAATGAATCATGAAATACCAACGCCATATAACTCGTCGACTGGATTAAATTTTAATACTGTAGAGGAATTAATGGTCTTTTGTGTTTACCATGAAGCAATGCATTTTGCTGCTATAAAAAATATTAATGCACTAATCAATCAATAATTAAAACCGTTCTGAGATCAGAACGGTTTTTTTCATTATAAACATAAGTTAAATTTTGTAGTAAGGTGTTTCATGATTTTAACTTACCAATCGATATATTAACACGATAATTGCCGTGTTTTAACAATTCTGCAAGAAGATCATCAAGTGCTTCATTTGAGGTGAAATGAGCAGTCAATAGAAAGCAACCTTCACCACTTATTCTATGAACTTCGGTAATTGATTCCTCTTTTTCATAAAACGTTCTAAATGCTAAGTGGTTAGATGACTCTAAAAATATTGTAATAAATGCAGTAATTGGCATTCCCAGCTTAGCCTTGTTTGTTGCAATGGTATATTGCTCGATAATCCCCATATCCTCTAATCTACGTATACGATTTCCCACAGACTGTCCTGTCATATGAATTAATTGACCTATGTCTTTCCATTGCATTCTTGAATTCTCTTTTAATAATGCTAGTATCTTGAGATCTATATTATCAACCAAAATTAAAAATCCTTTCATCATGAAAATAGATACTAATAAACCGTTTCACCAACTTGTTCAGCTTATTAGACCGAATCTTTATACTTAGTTTATACCCTCAATCAACAACTTAACTAGTATTTCATCCATATCTATTTATAGCACATAGAGGGTTAAAAATAAATTTTTTTAAACTAACCAGCAGGAGGTTACAGTATGTTATTACAAGAGATTCTTGAGCACAACGGCAAGTTCGTGAATGACGAAGAATTTGTACAATATGAAGCAACAAAATTTCCGAAAAAAAGAATGGTAGTAGTATCTTGTATGGACGCACGTTTAGTTGAATTGTTGCCAAAAGCTTTAGACTTACACAACGGTGACGCTAAAATAATTAAAAATGCAGGAGGAATCATTTCACATCCATTTGGTAGTATTATGCGCAGTATTGTAACAGCAGTATACGAATTAAATGCAGATGAAATCTTTATTATCGGTCATCACAAATGTGGAATGAGCCAAAGTAATCCGAAAGGAACAATCCAAAAAGCGTTAGATCGTGGTGTAGTATCACAGGATGTAATTAAAAATCTTGAGTATGCTGGTATTGATTTACACAAATGGTTATTTGGATTTGACAATGTAGTTGATTCAATAAAAGCAAATATTGATTTAGTTCGAAACCATCCTTTAATTCCTAAAGATGTACCAGTACACGGATTAGCAATTGACCCTGGTACAGGAAAATTAGACTTAGTAGTAGATGGTTATCAAGTAGTAGCAGTATCTAAATAAAAACAATTAAAGAGGAGGACATATTTGACATGATGAATAGAGTAGAAGCAGCAGAAAAAGTTATTGAAGCAAAAGTAGCAAAAGGGTTAAAGTGGGCAGACATTGCTAGTGTAGGAGAAAATGCAGAGAGCTGGATTGTTACAGCATTATTAGGACAAGCGACTATGTCAATTGAAGAAGCTACAAAAATTGGTGAACTTCTAGAACTAGATCAAGAAGTAGTAGAAGCTTTAACAAGAATACCAACTAGAGGAACAGTAATGCAAATGCCTCCAACTGATCCATTATTATATCGTTTCTACGAAGCGTTATTAGTTTATGGTCCTACACTAAAAGAACTAATCCATGAGAAATTTGGAGAAGGTATTATGAGTGCTATAGACTTTGAGCTGGATATCCAAAAGAAAGTAGATCCAAAAGGGGATCGAGTTTTAATAACATTGAATGGTAAATTCTTACCTTATAGAAAATGGTAATTTCATTTAAATGAAAGTAGTAATGGCAAAAAGTTCATATTTAACAAGTAAAATTTCTAATTTTCTCCATTTCCCAAAGGTCATCTTTTTACATTAGGTAAAAAGGTGGCCTTTTTTGGTTCAGCATTTAATTGTTGATTTGAATTTAAAAAAGGGAAATTTCTAGATTGACATAAAAAAACTCTAATGTTAGGATATATTTACTCTAATGTTAGAATATATAATATTAGAGTAAATAATATGTATATAAAAAGAGTGGGGGAAAATGAATATGTTATCGACAATATTGCAAGTTATTTTAGCAATTGGTTTTATTATGTTTGGATTATCTAAATTTGGTTCTAAACAAATGGTAGATGAATTTAAGCGCTACCGTTTACCGAGCGGATTTAGAGTATTTACTGGATTGGTTGAGGTCATTGCAGCTGGTTTTATGATTGCTGGCATCTGGAATGATACTTTTGCTGCTATAGGTGGAATCCTGATAATAGGAACTATGCTTGGGGCCATACTGACACATTTGGTACGCGTGAAAGATCCCTTTTCTAAAGCTATTATGCCAATCTTTCTTTTGGTATTAGGTTTAATTGTGTTAACTTTGAATTTTAGTGCATTAGGACTTTAACTTGATCAAATTGAATTTAATCACATAATTGTAGTGAATTTATCTATTTTTGGCCGTTTTCCACTAAAAAATCAATTTGAAGTTATTAATAAAGTCGAGTATCTTTTATTTATATAGTTGGTTTTTAGGAGGAAGATAGATGTTTCAAGGAAATGAACAAACTGAGCTTGATTTAAAGTTTTTTCGAATTTGGGTCAAAGCTTCTCAAGCTGTAATGAATAACGTTAGAAGAGATATTGAGAGCAAGGGGATTAGCCCCGAGAATTTTATGATTCTTGAATTGCTATACAATAAAGGTCCACACCCAATTCAACAAATAAGTGAAATTTTTTCAATTCCAACTGGAAGTATAACATACGTTGTAGATAAGTTAGAAAAGAATGAATTTGTAAATAGAATACCAAGTCCTACAGATCGAAGAGCATCTCTTATTGTCCTTACTGAAAAGGGGAAGGATTTGTTTGATAATATTTTTCCTTCTCATGTAGAAACAATATCGCAAAATCTATCATTTATTACAGACGACGAAAAACTCATAATGATACAATTACTAAAAAAAATTGGAATAGGTGCTGCAGACATTAAAATTAATAAATAGTAATTGTAACAGACTAGATTCTAAGTAATGATACCTTTGAATGAGGTACAAAATAAACAGGATTTTTTAAGTTTAAACATTAAATGGCAGTCCAATTCGCTTATCAATTGGACTGCTTTATTTTATTGGTAAGACTTTACGAGATATTAGGTTGAAATTAAGAGAATCGTTATTCATCTTATTGGAAGATTAGTAAAATTAGGAATCCCTGTTAAGATAGTTTTCAGGAATTTAGCTATTTGACATTTGAATTGTGAGGTTTTTCACTTAAACTAAATGGCAGTATAGTTTAAGTGAAAAGATTCACAAAATGGCAAGCATTTTTATATTACTAAGTTATTCAACTATCACTCAGCGTTAATTGAAGAGCTATAATATCTAACTCAATTAGTCTGCTAGTAGTCAATAAAAAAGGACTATCGAAGTAGTCCTGTATTTTGTACCTAAAGCACGGTAACTTATCCTGTTTTCTTTTTTTCAATTTTAGGATTTCCATTTACTTTTACTGGAATTCCTAATGGATCAACCATAAGCAGAATATTATTTAATGTTCCATTAACCGAATCTATTAAATATTTTACATTTTCATCTTTATATTTTTCTTCATACTTTGTTATTCTTTTCATTGGATCTCCTATAGGTAGACCGCTATAGAACATTTGCATTGTATATCCAGCTTCTGCTGTTTTTTTGAAGAAAGAGTCTGATACTTCTATAAAAGGTTCGTATGTCAAAGCAAACTTGCCCAAAGTTCTTTTTTCTCCCTCTTCAATCCCTTTTCGAAACTCTACTTCTAATAATGACTGAAACTCCTCTGTCTGTTTGTGTTCTAAAATATTTGATTGAACTTCCTTGAAATTTCGTTTACTTAACACAAACTTATATAGAAGATAGGAACATATAAGTCCTAATATAAAGCCTATTATGCTAGAAATTGATAATGTTGCTGTCATTTTAATTACTCCTCAGATAATATTTATAAAATTTTTTTCTCCCGATGATTAAATCTGTGTTTTTAATCACATAAATTTTTGTATTTAATATTTTTTTAACGCCAATATAGCTTATTTACAAATATACATTTCAGGGAAATAATACCATATATAAAGATAGAATAACACAAAAAATTAGAATAATTAGTAAAATATACACAATATACTAACTAAAACTATTTTATTATCGTAATTAATTAACAACAGAAAATTTCTTGATTTATTGTGGTACTAATAGTTTATTTAGGTGGTATGACTCTAAAGGTAAGCTTAAAAAAGAAAATATTACAATTAAAACTAATGATTTTTAACATGGAATTAAATTTGTTTTAAATATTCTGTTCAGCTAACGCCAAGCGCTAATTACATTTTATTTATTATAATGATGGTTTTAGGATTGATAATTGGTTTTGTTAAGTAACTAGTTTAGAAAACAATTGGATTATCATTCATGTGTATTGTGTACGTACTAATTCCCAATAACATATTAAATTAATTTGTTCTTACATGCTCTTGCTATCTTTTTAGATGGTAAGAGCATTTTTTATTTCAAGAAATAATAGAAAAGTCACAATCTTATTTAAAAATTTCGTGATATATTCTAATAGGGTTCGTCAACTAAATAATACATAAGGGGAAATAATATGAGATTAAAAAGTTTTATAGCATTAGTATTTATTTTTATTTTGTCTCTAGCTAATTTTGATATAAATTTAGGGAATGCAGCAACAACAAATGGAATAATCATTAAAACTTCAAAAAAGGAGTACCAGGAATGGGAAACAATAAGTGTTAATGTTACCAATCAATATAAGAATGATATTAATGGATACTTAGTTTTTAAATCTCCAACAAAAACTTGTCCATCAGGAAAAATCTGTGTAACTGATCCAGTTAATCATAGTTTCAAAGTTAAGGTAAATTTAAAAGCTAATAAGACAACAAAAATAACTGCTAAATCTCCTAAACAAAATAGAAGTGGAGGTTTCTATGTTCAAGTAGTATCCAATGGCAAAATTTACGGAAAACCAGTGGGTATTAGTATAATAAAGCCTGTAATTTTACCTGATGGTGGAATTGAATTTAAAACTGATAAACAGAAGTATAATATTGGCGAAACCGTAACGGTATCTATAACAAATGAGAGTAATTATACCATTACGACACTAAGAACTATTGGAAGTACCTCTGGTGGGTGTGTGATCCCTGAAGGATGCGGCAGCGGAAATGTACGAATGTATACATTGCCTATAAAAGAGAATTTAACAATTAAACCTAAACAAACTATTAATCTTACATATACTGCTTCATCTGTGGCAAGTTACGAACTTAAATTAAGCTTCCAAAATTATGGTTATTATTATATGTTATATACTCGTTACCTAGTCTTTGATGAAAGTCAAATGCCAAATAATGCTGAAACCAATATTAAATGATACCTATTTAACCTAATAAGTATATGTTCTTGTGTAACTAACGAGAGCATTAGTTCTATAACGATAGGCTGCTACGGCAGTCTATTTTTTATTGTACTATTGGCAGTTTAGTTGAAGAAGCAAGTGAATCGGGAAAGACATAAGAAGGATTGAAGGAAATCATATGCAATAAATAGAAATACTTACTTAACAAACTATGTAAGGAGATAATACTTTGAACATTTTAACATTGATTCTAAGTTATTTAATTGGATCAATCTCATTTGCATTAGTAATCGGTAAAATGTTTTATAAAAAAGATATTCGTGATTACGGTAGTGGTAATCTAGGTGCAACTAATGCTTATAGAGTTTTAGGTATAAAAGCAGGAGTAATTGTTGCAATTGCTGATATATTAAAAGGTACATTTGCTTGTTTACTTCCCCTAATACTTGGTTCTACAGTTAACCCTATTGTATGTGGTTTATTAGCCATATTAGGGCACATATTTTCTGTTTTTGCCAGTTTTAAAGGTGGAAAGGCTGTTGCGACAGCAACTGGAGTTTTCCTATTTTTGACTCCTTTAGCTGTTTTTGTTGGTTTTGTTGTGTTTGTATTAACATTGCTATTTACCAAATATGTATCACTAAGTTCAATGTTGGCTAGTATAGCATTATTCATTTACAGTCTTATATTTGAAGATAAAGTTCTCATTGCCCTTTCTCTACTAATAAGCGTATCAATAATCATTCTACATCGACAAAATATAAAAAGAATTGTAAATGGAACAGAGAACAAAATAGTTAAAAATTAGTGTTTACTTGTTAAGCTAACTGGCGCATTAGTTAAATAAGAAGTTATATAATGAGGTGAATATATTTGGAGGATTTATATTGTAAAATTTTCATAAATACCAATTTATCAATTGATATATTAACAGAGAATATCTCGAATTTCCTATCTTTAGAATATGATAAATATTTTTCAATAAAGGGAGATTTATTCACTATTGACGTTAGAAAAAATAAGGAGTTTGAAGAGGAAAACTCAAAAACTCTCATTGATGGTTTTCTTTATTATCGATACTTTCTAGATATGGACCTTTCAGATTATTATAGAAAAGAAGAATATAAATTAATTGTCGGAAAGTTGATGGAATTTCTTTGGGGAGAAGGATATTTAGTTGTCGCTTCATGTGATTTTGAAAATGAGTTACCTAATAGAGGTGGCTACAATAAGAATATAAATTAATTTTACTTATTCAACCAACTGGCGCATTAGTTGCACAAAATGATCGACTATTTAGTCGGTTTTTTTGTGCTATTTGGCATAATAGCTGAATATGAAAATAGAATGTTCCCTAGAAATTTAATGTTGAAAATCATAATGACTTTTTTGTAAAGGTATTTTTTACCAAATTGTCGAATGTAAAAAAAGATACATATTGTTTCATAGAACTAACTTTTTTTATGATAGGAGCAAACTTAATGACAATTTTTGGATATTTATTTTGGGGTATTGGTTTATTTGCAATCGCACTGGGTTTCTTTATGCAGAAGAAGTATGGCACTAAAGCGCCGATTAAAAGTAATAAAGAAATAATGAATGAAGAAATTACAAGAATTACACACAGCAATGATCGACCGAGGATTTAATAGGTTTATGCCTTATATTTGTTTATAACTGGAGTAACTATATGAGATTGATTTTGAGAATATTTGTAGTATTAATAACCTTAATACTTGGACTTTTCATATTTATTAAACTAAACCCTAAAATTATAAATATTGTGTTTCCAAAAGTAGAAAAAAATATAATGATTTACCACTCAAGTTCAGCGAGTGTAAAAATATTAAAAAAATACATAAAAAAGGAAAAAGGAAACCATTTTTATGTTGATGTTCAAAATAAATATACACCTTTTGAAAAGTATTCAATAAGTGTAAAAAATAAAAATACATGGAATGCAATATGTGTAGATCAATCATATTTTGTAAATGTAGGATGGGATAGTTATGATTGGTCACATGAAATTCCTAGTATTACATATCTTTTAGAAATTACAGATTTTTATAATATAAAAATAACCTATTTAAATAAAAAGTGTACTTCCGTTAATTGAATCATTTTTTCTTCATACAGTCGCTATGCACTTAACTGGCGCGTTAGTTGAACAACGATAGGCTGCTTCGGCGGTCTTTTTTATTTGCTAAATGGCAAATTAGTTGAATAAGAGGGATTATCAAATAATTTTATGGTACCTTTTAATTGGAGGTGTATGTATGAAAAAGCAGGACCAAAAGAATATGCTATTGGACCAATTACATAAACAGTTATCTATATACGGATATAAAAAAAATACTTCAAGACAACAATTATGGAAGCCTTTTGAATTTGGTAAAGTTGCTATTCACTTATCTTTTATTAACCACTTAGATGACTTTGACATTACAGTTGATGTTGGCATTCGCTTTGACGAATTGGAAGAAATGAAAAATATGAATAATGGTTTATTAAATCAAAAAGAGAAAAAACAAACCTTCAGTATAGGTACTGAGCTCGGTAATTTGATTGTAGGTAAACAAAGAAGATGGACAATAATTGAAGAGAGTAATATTGAGAATATATCAAATAGTATTTTTAGTGCCATCAAGGAAATAGCGTTCCCCTATATTGATAAATATTCAATTAAAGAGAACGTATTTAATGACTGTTTAAGTGATGGAGAAGAAAGCATAGTATTAACAGGAATTGATTACGTTAGGGCAATGAATGCTGTTGGATTAGCTAAGATACTAAATAAAGTCGATGAAATTGAACAAATCATTGAAGATAAAACAAAATTTCTCGAGGATAAAAATGATTTTGGAGTTTCTATGTTTTGTAATTTTGTTAAAACCATTCAGTAAGGGAAAACAACTAACTGGCGCGTTAGTTGAGTAAGTTGGTTGTATTTATTTATGATTCAATATATAAGAAAGAGAGAACTAAAGTATGGATGTATTATTTAAAACAGATAAATCAACGTTTTTATTTCGAGTAGCAGGAATTTTGATAAAAGACGGTAATATTCTCTTGCATAAGGACATTAATGATGACTTTTGGTCTCTTCCAGGAGGTAAAGTTAATATTGCAGAAGAGTCCCAACTAAGTATACAAAGGGAATTTCTCGAGGAACTTGGTGTAAATGTAAAAGTAGATAGATTAATTTGGATAGTAGAGAATTTTTTTAACTATAATTCTAATGCATATCATGAAATAGGTCTTTATTATAAAGTTTTATCCGATGATTCTTTGTTCACGACAGATTCCTTTTACGGTATTGAAGGAGAAAGATTAATTTATAAGTGGACACCTATCGAAGAACTAGATAATCTGGCTTTATATCCTGAATTTTTAAAATTAGAATTAAAGTCTGTTCCAAAGCATCCAAAACACATTGTAGTAAAACAGTAGATGTACTAAATCGTAATATTTATATAACTAACGAGCGCGCTATTTCAATATTAAAGGAGTCGATAATGATCGACTCCTTTTTTAGTAATTGGCAGTTTAGATAAAAACTCCTATTAAATTTATGGTAAAATATGGTTATTAAACAATTAGGAATTAAATTTGAAATGTGCTTGGGGGAATTTTAAATTGCTAACACCTATACTATTTTTAATTGCAATAGTTTGTTATTTGATATGGTATTTTTCAGATGCATTGCGAAAAGTTTCAAAGCAAAATGAAGAAATTATTAAACTGTTAAAAGAACTAAAATAAATTAATTCTTCAACTAACTGGAAAGTTAGTTGTATACGTGTTAGTTAAATTATAATTGTTGATTTGGAGTGTTAAAGCAATGAATTTGAACAGTCAGATTAAAAATATAGTAGATGGTATGAGTGTATTATCAAAGAATGATATCCAAGCTATAAACGAACTCTTAGTGCATGATGAATGGGGTGTCGCTTTAGAACATTTATGCGCCTCCATAATTGAAGATAACATAAATATTTCGAATGAACAGTTTATTGAAATTAGGAATATCGGAGAAAAAAAATGGAAAGTTCTTTATGGGAGGAACTGAAAAATTTAATAAGATAGACCTTGTTCAACTAACTGGCGCTTTAGTTACGTAACGCAAAGGAGCTGATTTAATGATCAGTTCCTTTTTCAATGATAGGCGGTATAGTTCAATAGTGTATGATTGGGATATCAGTAATTAAAGTGAGGATTTACTATGAACGACCAACCATTAGAGTTTTTTCGTGCAAAGTAAAATATCTGTTGGGAAGGAATAAATTGCAAGATTCATTAGAGGATAAATATATTAAAGGGGAATTAGATATGAACTATATCAAGCAGCTACTTTTAGCTGTGTGTCTAAATGTTATAATCTTGTGGGGATTGACGATCTTTTTCCCATATACAGGTCTAGGTAGAATCATAGCTTTCCCACTAATTTTTTTGATAAATATGATTATCGCTACGATGGGGTGTATAGTTACAAGATTTTTAAATGTGGTCAATAAAGGACTTGTTTGGGCAATTATTTTAGTATTAAGCATAATTGTCGCTATTTGGCTATTTCCGCAGGATTCTGGTATCTCTGTAATTGTTAAAATTATTGATTGGATAAAAGGTAATTAATAGAAAAGTTTTAAATATATTATATAACTAACTGGCGCGTTAGTTACGTAGGTTCACGAGTCGCAAATGCGACTCTTTTTTGTGTTGAGAACGGTCATTAATTGACTTTATTTAAAAAAGGTGAATAAAAGAATTTTGTCGAATAGTTGAATATATTACAATATTTGGAGGTAAATATGTCTTAATATATTCTTGGACAACTAGAAATTTATGTCTTACCACTAGTTGCATTGTATTGGTTCGCACGATTTGTTAAAGCCTATGAGTCAAAAAACAAATAAAATATTATTTCATCTATGTTGAAATCTTTAATTGTGATAAAAATTTCTTATTGAACTAACTGGCGAGTTAGTTGGACAACGAATAGGCTGCTTCGGTAGTCTATTTCTGTACTTTCTAGCATGGACTGAACAAGGACTTTTTCTAAATTCAAAGAATCTAATAATATAGTTCATTTGAAAGGAAAAGTAAGTATGATAAAAAATTTCAATAAATTGGTAGAGTGTTATTTAGGTGAAGTTTTATCAAAAAATGGATTTAGTTTATCTTTACATACTGTCGAAGGTAACATTTATTATGAGAAAAGAATTAATGGTTTTAGATATGAAATATGTTTAAGTATATTATCAAGAAATACATTAACATTGTCTTGTTACATGCCTTTCAAATGTGATGATATATATACGGAAGGAGTATGGCGTGTACTTGACTGTCGCAATCGGAATGAATTAATTGAGTTAATGCAGCAGGAAGTTGCAGAGTTTATCAATCAAGCAAGCAATTGAATTTATAAATAAAAATGTGATTGATCTTAATATAGTAGAGCTTTATAAAGAACATACAGACGAAATTCAGAAGAAATATGGTTTACATAGAAAATTTATTAATGATAGTAATGAGCAAGGGATAATAGCTGTATTTGGAAATGACATTATTAAACTAAAATTCTATCATGATGATGGCTCTGCGAGATTTAGTGGCCTAATTATAGAAAATAACGATCAAACAAAGGTCGACCTTGTTGATCTAGTCAAAGCAAATAACCAATACTTTGGTTTAAGTTATTCGGAAGACTTGGATTATTTTTCATTTCAAAATGTTGATGAATTTTATCAAAAATTGAAGCTATTGTTAGAACTTCATAGTAAGTATTTAGCTGAAAAAGAATATCAATTTAAGCAATATTATTAATTTTATACAACTAAAGAGAGCAATAGTTGAACAACACTTAGGAACTGATTTATTAAACAGTTCCTATTTCAGTACTTGAAAGATTAGTTGAATTAGAAATGTAATAATCATATATGAAAATCCTCGCTGGAATGATAAGTTAATTAAGAATTATCAATCTATATATAAGGATAAAAGGTGATTAAAGAATGGTTGATTATCATGGAGAACTATGTACAAGAAAAAAAGGTGCTCAGAATATTTAACTCAGAGCACCTTTTTTTCTATTGTTAATTCAGTTGTTGATCTTACTATCCTTTTAACCATCAGTTCGTAAATATATTCAAAGACCAAACGATACATAAATCATGGCAATATTATTGTTTATCCTCAAAATCTTTATTAATTTTCACTTCATCTAATGTGTCCACTTTGTGTTTAACTCCGTATCCCTTATTTACAGTAATAACAAAAGCTCCAAAAACTACAAATATAATGATACCACTTACAATATAAACACCAGTCATATTATTACCCCCTAAATAATGTAACTTATATAGACAAGAATAAATGTAATTTACCCAATAATATTTTTACTCTTCATCTTTAATTGCTTTATTACATATAGCCCCAAATCATACAAAGTAGAGTACCAAAAACAGTAACTAGAGCAATTGCTAAAGCGTAGTAAATATTTGTATAAATTGCACCTTTATCTTTCGTTTCACCAGTGTGCATGAACACAATTAACTGCAGTCCAGCTTGTAAAAACGCTGTGATCAAAAGGATTGTCATTTCAATCGCAAATGACCAATCAAGAAAGTAAACGGCAAGTGCAACACCAGTCAAAATCATTGAAAAAGCGAAACCCCTAACTTGTTTCAGTGGGAATAGTTCTTTCATTTTTACATCAATCCTTTCAAATAGACGAAACTGAAAATAAAGATCCAAACGACGTCTAAAAAATGCCAGTAAAGTGAAAAGATGAATGTTTTATTAGCAACTTCTGGTGTTAGACCTCGTTTTCTTATTTGTAAGATGATAAATAATCCCCAGAAAAAACCAAATGAAACGTGAGCGCCATGTGTACCTAGTGTAGTTAATAGAATTGCTGTAAATGCACTAGTTTGTAATCCTGCACCAATATGAACATAGTGAACGAACTCAGATATTTCAAATCCCAAAAAAACTAATCCTAAAAGAAGTGTTAAAGCAATAAAAATCATTACAGGTTTTTTCTTTCCAACTCGCATCGCATGAATTGCAAGTCCTATAAGAAAACTACTTGTTAATAGGACTATTGTTTCGATTAAAACTGGAGAAAATTCGAATATTTCTGCCCCAGTTGGACCATTTCCAGTACGATTAACTAACGTAAAGTACGATGCAAAAAGGGTACCGAATAACATGATTTCTGCTCCTAGGAAAATCCAGAAGCCTAAAATGTTTATTTGATTTTGTTCTGTTTGATATTCTAGTGGCAGCGAGTTATCTATTTTCATCAATTATGCACCTCGCAAATCTTTCTCTATTTCTTCAATTTTATCTACTGTAATATAATGTCCGTTATCAATTTCAAATGATTGATAGGCCATTAATGCAAATATTCCAATTGTCGTTATGATTAGTGGAATCCACATTCCAAATACAAATGAAAATCCCCATACGAACATGATGCAAGCCATAATAAAAGGGATTCCACTATTATTTGGCATATGGATTTTATTATATTTACCCTTAAATAATGATTTTCCTAGTTTTTTAGATTCCCAGAACGCTTCAATAGATTTAGCGTCAGGCGTAATTGCAAAGTTATATGAAGGAATAGGACTATGAGTAGCCCATTCAAGCGTTCTTGCATCCCAAGGATCGGAACTAATATCTCTAGATGCGTAACGTACACTATAATAAATATTAAACACTAGCAGGATGAATCCAATTGCTAGACCAGTTGCACCAATAAAAGATAATAAATTTAATGGACCAAATCCAGTAGACTCTGAATAAGTATACATTCGGCGAGCTTGACCATCTAATCCAGTAAAGAACATAGGGAAGAACGTTACATTAAAGCTAATGGCGATAAACCAAAACGCCCATTTTCCAATTCTTTCATTTAACATAAACCCAAACATTTTTGGCCACCAATAAGTTAGACCAGCAATCATCGCAAAAACTACTCCAGGTATGATTGTATAGTGGAAGTGAGCTACTAAAAACATCGTGTTATGATACTGGTAATCGGCAGCCGACATACCAAGCATTACACCAGTAACTCCACCGATTGTAAAAATTGGGATAAATCCTACAGAGTAAAGCATAGGTACTGTAAATTCAATTTTTCCTTTCCAAAGTGTTAAGATCCAGTTGAAAATCTTAATACCAGTTGGAATTGCAATCGCCATAGTCGTAATTGAGAAGATACTGTTTGTTAATGCACCTTGACCCATAGTAAAGAAATGGTGAGTCCATACTAAAAATGAAAGAAATGAGATAATAATCATTGATAAAACCATAGATTTATAACCATATAGGTTTCTACGTGCAAAAGTTGAAATAATTTCACTATATACACCAAAAGCAGGTAGTACTAGAATGTATACTTCAGGATGACCCCAAACCCAGAAAAGGTTTGCCCATAGCATATCCATGCCACCATTTGAAGTAGTAAAGAAATTTGTACCGAACAGTCTGTCCATTGTACCCATTAAAAGGGCTACAGTTAACACTGGAAATGCGAAAACTACAATTGCATTAGCTGTTAAGGCTGACCAAGTAAAAATAGGCATTTTAAATAATGTTATACCAGGAGCTCTCATTTTTAGAATAGTCGTCACAAAATTAATTCCAGATATTAAGGTACCTAGTCCCGCTATTTGAAGCGCGATCATATAATAATTTGTTCCTACTGATTGGCTTAAATCATTTCCTGCAAGAGGAAAATAAGATGTCCAACCAGCATCAGGAGAACCTCCAATAACGAATGAAATGTTTAATAACATTGCCCCCATGAAAAACAACCAAAAACTTAGGGCATTTAACCGAGGGAAAGCTACATCGCGAGCTCCAATTTGTAGTGGTACTACAAAGTTCATTAACGCATAGATAAATGGCATTGCCATAAAAATAATCATTACAATACCGTGAGTAGTGAATACTTCATTATAATGTTGTGCGTCTAACAAAGTATTTTCAGGCACTGCTGTTTGTGCACGCATCATGATTGCGTCAACGCCACCACGAAATAACATTAGAAGGGCTGATAATAAATACATAATACCTATTTTTTTGTGGTCGACAGTTGTTAACCATTCTCTCCATAGGTAACCCCATTTTTTAAAATAAGTTAATCCTGCAATGATTGCGATTACTGTTACACCAATTGCAACCATTGATGCATAAATGGCAGGACTTGGGTGAGGAATTGCAAATCTATCAAAATAATCCATAATATTAGACTCCTTTATTAGTAACTTTTAAAAATGTCGCAGTATTAGTGCCCCATGTGTTCATTATGCTTTTCATCAGGTTTTAAATCAGCATTACTTGAACCATGATGATGACCACCGTTATGTGATTCATTTGGTGGTAGATATTCTAAATGAGTACCGGTGAAAGTCAGTTGTCCAAGATGACCGGGCTCCAATAACTTAGTAAATTTATCTTCGGTTAGTTTAGGAGCATTTGCCTTAACATCCATTACCCATTCTTTAAAATCTTGATCTGATACTGCTTCAACATTAAAAGTATTTTCTGCAAAACCTTTCCCACTAAAGTTAGCATTTCGACCCATATACTCACCAGGTACATCTGCGGCCAAATGGAGTGTCGTAACCATATCTGACATGGCATACTTCTGACCACCAAGCTGAGGAATCCAAAAACTTGTAATCGGTCCATCTGAATACAGTCTAAATTCAAGTGGACGTTTCGTTGGTACATACAAATAATTTACAGTTTCAATTTGTTCCTCTGGATAACTAAAATGCCATTTCCAGTCAGATGACGTAGCATAGATAATTAAAGGTTTTTCATTTTTATATTTCTCTGGTACCGCTTCAACCTTGTTATTACTTTGTACTGAAACAATAGACAGAAAAACTATGATGATGACTGGAATACCGACACATATTAATTCAACAAGTAAACTTCCTTTAATGTAAGGAGGCTCGACATCATTTTTTTGTTTTGAGGCTCTATATTTAATTAACATAAAAGCTAACATAGCAAAAACGACAATCACTATAACAGACATAATTTGAATGGAAAGGATTATATCCTTTGCTTGAGTCTGAGCTTGTGGTCCTTTAGGATCTAATACCAATAAAGGTTCACATCCTGTTAAGGAAGATAATAAGATGGTACTAGTTAAAACGATCATAAATTTAGTCAATTTCTTTTTCATTACCAAACCCCATTCTTTTTGTATTGAAATTTCCTTTACGTAAACAACGGGTAATCTGATGAATGATTCACAATTGATTATCATGTTAAAACCACCAAAATATAAAGTCAATAAAATGTGATGAGTGTCACAAAGTATTCACATTAACAAAATTTGTAAAAAAAATGAATGATTATACTAGAACACTTTATTTATTTGGGGTATAAGATGTTCTGGTATGCAAATTATAAAGTGGATGGTAAATTTAGTTGTATATTGGATGGTTAATAATGTTTTTTTTCGATTTATAATTTTTTATTAAGCATATTCGATAAATGACTTGAAACCCGTTCAATTAAGAAGACAATATATTGGACGAATGCGAGCAAAAAAAGTGGAGAGTTGATTATGAATTGGATACCTGACCGAACTGCGAAGAAAGCGATATACAAACAACTTGCTGATTATATAGAAAGAGGAATTGTAGATGGAACTTTTCCTTCAGATAAGCCATTACCTTCTGAAAGACACCTGGCTAAGGAATTTAACATTAATAGAAGTACAGTTGTGGCTGCATATGATGAGCTACAATCTAATGGTCTAATCAAAAGAAATAGAGGTAGTGGAACTACGATAAACAAGGATATATGGGGCATCACGAAGAAAAGGATTCCAAGTTGGAACCGCTATATTGAAGCGGGATCCTTTTTACCTAACTTACCTGTTACGAAAAGAATACGTAAGAAAATGGTTGATCATGAGCTAATTAACTTGGCAAGTGGGGAATTGTCTGAAGATTTATTTCCAATGAAAAAATTAAGAGAAATCATTTCTACAAGATCTTTTATTGGGGGATTAGGATATGACCATCCACTAGGCTATAGAATACTTAGAGGAACGATTGCAAAACATGTAAAACAGTACCGAGGAATTGAAACTGACCCTGAATCAATATTAATCACATCTGGGGCACAACAAGCCTTATATTTAGTTGTTCAATGCTTATTAAAGCCTGGAGACTCAGTAGCGATTGAAGATCCCTCATATGTTTATAATTTACCTATTTTTAAATCTGCGGGTGTAAAAACATATACTTTACCAGTAGACGCAGATGGGATAAATCCTGAAGACGTTATTGAACTTTATAAAAAACATCGAATCAGAATGCTTTTTTTAAATCCTTCTTTTCATAATCCAACGGGTTCCTTACTTAGTACTCAGCGTCGAAAAAGAATTTTAGAAATATCTTCTGAATTAGGAATCCCAGTAATTGAAGATGATCCATATAGTTTAACATCCTTTAATGGTGAAATGAATTCGACTTTAAAATCATTAGACTTAAATGGTAATGTACTCTATATCAGTTCTTTGTCAAAAATTGTTGCCTCTGGCTTAAGAATAGGCTGGATTATTGGACCAAGGGCAGTTATTGAAAGGCTTTCAGATGCAAAACAGCAAATTGATTTTGGACATGCAGGGTTTACACAATGGATTGCGAATGACTTTATAGAATCTGAACATTTTCATGTTCATCTTACATCATTAGTTAAACAGTTAGAAAAAAGAAGAAATCAAATTGTTAAAAGTCTAAATTTATATTTGGGGGAACATGTTGAATTTTTAATCCCCCAAGGTGGAATTCACATTTGGTGTAAATTGAAAAAAGAAATTAATGAGACACACTTACTAGAAGAATCAATCAAAAGAGGGGTGTTATACGCACCCGGTTCTACAATGGGATCTAAGAAGAATTATGTTCGGTTTACTTATGCAAGGGAATGCGAAAAATCAATTGACGATGGTATAAAAAGGTTTTCTGAAGCATACTTCTCTTTAATTAACTGAGATAAAAGTAAAAATCAATTTTATTACAATGATAAATGGATGGTTAATTTTTTCAAAAAGTGGATGGTTATTTTTAATAAGCAGTCCGTTATAATTAGTTTGTGAAATGAACTATCTAATCTATCGGTAAATAATGAGCGCTATATGTAATTTGGTGAAATGATTCACAATTGATTTTCACTTAGATCTCTACAAAATAACAACAACTATTAGATCAAGATTAGATTAGTATTTGTAATGAATAAGCTGTTTCGATTATATATGTCATCCTTAGTTGGATTCACAATTTATGTATTCAAATTCAAGTAAAATGAAAAGTTCCTACTATATATATAATAAGAGCCAGGGTTTAAACATGGCTCTTATTAGAGTTTTTATATTTATTGGAATACCTTACATATACTTATAGTAAAAAAGGTTTGAAGAAAAGTGCCTTCAAACCTTTTTTATTTGATTAATTATTTATTTTCAGTAGGTGTATCAATATTTAATTTAAAGATTGAAATTTCGTCTTGGAGATCTAGAACTAGTGATGTTAATTCTCTAACTTCCATACTTGATTGCTGGGTCATCATTCTCATTTGTTCTTCTGTGTCCTCAATAGTTGACTTTGTTGAGTTATATGAACTTGTAGCAATACTTGATATCTCATTAAACGAAGCAGAAATCTCCTCGGTTGAGGCAGAGATTTCTTCTGAAGTAGCAGAGATTTCTTGTATTTGCCTATTCACCTCATTAATAGAGCGTTTAATTTCATTAAATTTATCACCTGTTAGTGCAATAGCTTCGAATCCATTTGCAGTTTGTTGTTTTTCAATATCCATTGCATTCATTAATTTTGTTGTCTCTTCTTGGATAGCTGACAAAATCTCAGAAATTTGCACTGTCGAAGTTTTAGAAGCTTCAGCTAATTTTCTAATTTCTTGGGCTACAACAGAGAACCCCTTACCATATTCACCAGCTCTTGCAGCTTCAATTGAAGCATTTAGTGCTAGAAGGTTAGTTTGTTCTGAAATACCTTTAATAACATTAATAATTGAATTTATTTCCTTTGACTTATTACCTAAATGTTGTACTAAGTTATAGTTTTCTTGAACTGTTTGACTAATATTTTGCATTTCAGTAATGCCTTGTACAAGATATTCATATCCTTGCTCAACATTATTTGTCGCTTGGAAAGAGGAATCATTCACTTCAGCTAATTTTTCAGCTACATATTGAACTCCTGATGCGACCTCCTCTGTAGCTATTGATGATTCATTTGTGGTTGTCATTTGAACTTCCGCGCCAGATGCCATTTCTATCATTGAGTTTTTAATGTTATTTGAAATTTGATTGGCTTCAGAAAATGTCATTGTAAAACTATCTGCGGTAGTTACCAGTTTACTTGATGTCTTATTTAGTTTTGAAATTAATTGTACTAATGATTGAACCATTTTATTAAATGCTAACCCTAGTTTGCCCATCTCATCTTTACTATCTATTGAAGCTGTGACCGATAAATTACCGTTACTTACTTCCTCCGTTAAATGAATTAACTCTCTTATTGGTTTCATGATCAATCTGATGATTTGAAAAAAAATTAATGAACCAATAAAAAGAAATAATAAAACGATTGCGCCAGTTATAACCAAAATGGACTTAGATTCTCCAAAAACCTCTTTTTTGTCAATAGTATTAATAATTTTCCACCCAGTTAGTTTATTCGTTTCATAAACTAAATCATTTGAGGAGCTCTTAAATAAACCTTTATCATCATTATATATTTTTGACAAAATTGAAGTTTTGATATCTTTACTTAATTTAGATGGTTGGTGAAAAACTACTTTTTGCTTCTTATCTAATATATAGGGGGGGATTCCATTTTTACCGTTTTTCACATTAAGAAGCGTCTTTTTTAAATCATCCAATTTTACATCGAAAGCTATAACCCCACTATTATCTGGTAAAGCTTTAGCTACTTTTACACTAATAGATTTTGTAGTGGTATCTTCATAAAGATTAGTGATAATATACTCTCCATTATTCTCTTTTGCTTTTGAATACCAATCACTTGTACGGGGATCAGCATCAGATTTAGGCTCAGTTGAGGGATATACGATTGTCTCTCCACTCTCTGTACCTATATAGGCAGATTCAATCTCTTCATGTGTTTCAATAACATTCTTTAAACTATTTATTACATTTGGCATGCTTTGTTCTTCAAGGTTTTCAATTTCGATTGATTTAGAAAGAAAATCAAGCAAAACAAATTGGTTCGAAAATGTATCCGTAATATTGTTGTTAATCAATGAAACATTTTCTGTAGCTCTTTCAATCAGGTTTTTATGTAACTTTTTTTGCAAATTTAAATAAGAAGAATAACCTACTAAAGCACTAGGTAAAACAATTAATATTACTAAAAAAGCAAAGAGTTTAATTCTTGTATTTACGTTTTTCATATGGTCTAAGTGCCTTTCTTTATTAAGTATCCATTATGATATCGGAATATTAAATTATGTATCTATAATTATTTTTAACTAAATTTCACTTGAATTAATTTAAAAATCGTGCGAAATAGAGTGGTTTTTGGGAGGAGAAGTACTCCGCTTAAATGTTCTTTAAGTTAAGTACTACTTAACTAATTGTAGAATGCTTCCGAATTTCTAAATATTATTTATTAATTAGAATATGTAAAATATTAGATATTATTATAATTGTCGAAAAATGTAATTAGATGATTAAAATAGAAAATTGGGGTGTAGTCATGTTAGCGAAAGTAACCAGAAAACAACAAAAAAGACATAATACTGTTATTTTTGTTGAGAACTCACTTTTTGTTTCTGGAGTTTGTTCCATTTTAAAGTATCATCAAATGAAGGTAACTAAATTAAGTTATGAAGACATTTTTTCAAGTGATGATATGAATGCAATCTTAATATGTCATGTAAAACATGATGATATGGAAATGAAAGCTCAAAGGGTCATATCGAGAGACAACTCTACTAAATTAATCATTATTAAAAATAATATTGAATTAAATGAAATAGAGAGACTAATCCATATGGGGGTACATGGAATAAGCCTATCTGATATAGATGAGGGGTACTTAATATATTCTATAAATCAAGTACTCAAAGGTCATATATTAATTGATAGTCGCTTTACGAATGATGTACTTAAAGACTACAAAACTCTAAAAGATATGAGTCATCAAATCGTACCAGCGGATGATACACCTTTAAAGAAATTATTAACTAGAAGAGAGTTAGAGATACTACATCTCCTTGCAAAGGGATATACAAATATTCAAATTGGTTCAGAATTATTCATTTCAGATAAAACAGTCAAAAATCACGTTGCCAATCTTCTAAACAAATTGGAGGTACAAGATCGTTTAAATGCGGTAATTAAAGCTGTAAAAAATAATTGGATAAAAATTGATTGATATATATAAGATAATTACTAGTTTAATAACATTGGGGAGATTATAATTTGAAAAGTTATGCTGATATTCAATATTTTCTTGATGAAAAAAACAATATATCTTCTGTATTAGTAACGAAATATCGAATGAGAGGTCAGACTCAAGTTTTAGAGGAAAGAGTTAGTATTGAAAGGAATACTATTTATGCCTTGAATTTAAGAGAAACAAATTACAATTCAAGAGATAAAAGTGTTGTTATACAAGAATTTATATTAGATGATTTAGGGAATCCGCTAGATGTCTTGGTATTCTTTAGAGAAAGTAGTACGTATGGGAAAGTCGAAGTAATTGAACTTTCAGTAGCCAACTAATATATTTTAAATATAAAACCTTAAATAACCAAGGTTTTATATATATTTATCATTATAAAATATAAAATTATTAACCTTGTATTGGGACTACTAAAAGATATTTATAAAGGTTTGATCAATATGAAAAATTATAAAAGTGAGTGCGGAATATGAATGATTAAAAGTGAGGATTTAAATGATTCAATAGAATTATTTCTACATATTTTCAACAGCATGTCAGATTTGATGTTTATTCTTACTGTGGATGAACATCAAGATTTTCGCTATTTTTTTACAAATGAAGCAGCTTGTAATTTTACTGGTCTTACACAAGAATATTATGGGGAAAGAATGGAAAACTTCTTACCCAATCTAGTTTTTGAATTTATCAAAGGAAAATATTGTGAGGCAATCACTAAAAAAAAAACAGTACATTACATAGAACAATTTTCAATTCCATTTTTAACTGGCAGAGTACAAATAAATGTTCCCTCCAATTTAGAATTGGAATATTTTGAATCAACAATTACTCCAGTATTTAATGTAAGTGGAATATGTACACATGTTTTAGTAATAGTTCGTGATATCACTAAGCAAAAACAAAAAGAGACAGATTTAAAAAGAGCAAAAGAACAATTTGAACTGGTTTGGAATAGTACGGCTGATGCTATGTATACTTTTAATAAAGATGAGAATTTTGTAAACATTAATAATTCGTTTGAAAATTTATTTGGATGGAAGAGAGAGGAAATAGTAAACAATAAATCTATCAGTATCATTCCAAATGATGAAAAAGGCGTATTGGATAAGATTATTGAAACTGTAAAAAATGGTGAGAAAGTTCCCACACACAATGTTCAACGTATAACGAAGGACGGTACCATTATTGATGTACTTGCATCTTATTCCCCCATTTATGATGAAAAAGGTAACTGGGATGGGGCAGTTGCTGTATATAAAGATATTTCTGAACAAATACATAATTTAAATAAACTTGAAAAAAGTGAAGAAAGATATCGTATTATTACAGAGTACTCGTCAGATATTATTAAAGTTACAGATTCAAAAGGCATTGTCCGATATGCTTCACCATCAATATATTATCAGTTAGGTGTAAAGCCTGAAACAACATACAATAAATCAATAATTTCTAATGTTTACCCAGAGGATTACGAAGCATTTGAAGAAATGCTTAATGAAATAATTCTAACCTGCAAACCTGCTTCTGTAGAATTTCGAAGACTGAATAGCAAAGATGAGGCAGTATGGTTTCACACGATCGGTACACCTGTACTCGATGAGTTAAATAATATTGAACGTATCATCTTTGTAGCAAGAAATATATCTGTTAGAAAGACATATGAAGAAAAGTTAAAGCAACTTGCATTATATGATTCATTGACAGGTCAGCCGAATCGAAGGAATTTTTATAATATATTAAAAAAAGAAATCCAACATGCAAAACAGTCAGAATCTACTTTTTCATTAATGATGCTAGATTTAGATCGATTTAAACAAATAAATGATACGATGGGGCATGATGTAGGAGATGAGTTATTAAAGGGCTTTAGTTATAGAATAAGAAGCTGTTTAAGGGAACAAGACATCCTAGCGAGATTAGGTGGAGATGAGTTTGTTATTTTAATGCCAAAGATATCTAATAAAGATGAAGCATTTAAAATGGCTAATCGGATTATTGATTCACTTCAAAAGGATTGGGAGTTTGGTGATTTTCGCTTTACTACTACATCAAGTATTGGTATGACCTTTTTTCCTCCATATCATCAAAACCTTAAAATGTTGTTAAAACGTGCAGATATCGCTTTATACAAGGCCAAAAAAGCTGGAAGAAATAATTTTCAGGAATATCAAGATAGTGAAATAGAAGAAATTATATATGAAAAATAGTCATTAAGAAATTAATCTATAAGAGGAAACTCATCAAATTGGAACTTCAATTGAAGTTCTTTTTATATTGGATTTGTTCTAGAGATTCCCTTTGTTAATTCCAGAATTTTTGAAAGTGTTTTGAAATCTTTGTCATATAGGAGGAACTAAAATGGTTGATTTTCAAGAGTTTTGTAAACATCTACCCTTTGGTTTATTAATTGTTAACTATAAAGGTGAAATTATTTATAAGAGCCAAATATGTGAAAATCTGTTAAATAATAGTGATCCCAATATAAAGCATATACAAGATATATTACCAGACAGCTCGATTATTAAAGTGATTAAAGAAGGAAAATTCGATATTTCTCCTTATAAATTAAAGGAAGAAATGTATTTAATCCAAATTGCTCTCGAGCCAGGAAAACTTGGCGGAATCCTGTTTATTCCGGAAGGCGTCATACAAGATATAATCAATGCCTCCCCTAGAGTGCTCGAGTTAAAGCACGAGCTGGAATCGATAATGAATTTGAGCGGAGAATTGGTGACGATTTCGGATTCAAATGGGATTATCTTGCGGGTCAACAATGCTTGCGAGCAAATTGTAGGAGTAAAGGAACATGACTTGATAGGAAAGTCTGTTTATGAGATGGAAAAAAGTGGGGTTATTACTTCCTCTTCCACCAAATACGTTTTAGAAAAAAAACAAAAGGTCACGATGAAACAAACAACCAAGTCGGGCCGCCGTTTGATGGTGGATGGGTACCCGATTTTTAATAATGATGGATCATTAAATAAGGTCATTAATATTTCCAAAGATGTAACGGAAATCTCTATTCTCAAAAAAAGGCTGGAAGAAACGAAAAATTTACTTGATTATTATCAAAAAGAATTATATGTCTTTCAGAAAAGCGAACAAGAGATTGTGTATCAATCAAAAGCAATGGAAAAATTGTATGACTTGGCCTGTAGAATAGCGGATGTCGATGCGACGATTTTTCTGCATGGTGAAACAGGTGTGGGGAAGGAAGTGCTGGCAAGAACCATCCATAACTTAAGCAATCGGAAAGATGCCCCTTTTATAAAAGTAAATTGCGGTGCCATTCCGGAAAGTATTATGGAATCAGAGTTATTTGGATATTCCAAAGGAACGTTTACGGGGGGGCATAAAGAAGGGAAAAAGGGACTGGCCCTCGCCGCCCATAAAGGGACGTTGTTTTTAGATGAAATTGGCGAATTGCCTTTAAACTTGCAGGCAAAATTGCTTCAATTACTTCAGGAAAAGCAGTTTACTCCGCTTGGAAGCACTTCGCCCGTACAGGTCGATGTTCGATTTATCACTGCAACTAATCGTAATTTGGAGGAGATGGTAAGGGAGGGGAGCTTTCGAGAAGATTTATATTACCGTTTATATGTTATTCCGATCGCCGTCCCGTCCTTAGCCGAGAGAAAAGAGGATATTCCGTTTTTAATCAACTACTTTGCGGAGAAATACAGCCATAAATACAATCACTATAAAACATTTCATCCGGAGGTTATACAGCTCTTTGTTGACCATAAGTGGAAGGGGAATGTGAGAGAACTGCAAAATACTGTTGAAAGACTCATTCTAACAGTTCCTTCATCGCAAATTGAAATGCACCATCTGCCTGATAAATTGATCAACACTAAAACCAAAGTAAGAGGGAATATGAACTTAAAGCAGGCAATGGAACAATTTGAGAAGCAAATTCTAATCCAGACTCTCGAAACCTCTGCCACAATGAGGGAGGCAAGTAAAAAACTTGGCGTCGATGCCTCTACGATTACCAGAAAAGTCAAAAAGTATGGAATCAACATTGCGAAATTGCAATTTCTCTTGTGAAATTGCAATTTTTAATTTTATATACATTTATCAGAAGGTTTCAAACAGTTTAATAAGTTAGTCGTTGCAATTTTGCAATCTGTTCAAATAGTTTTTTAAAAAATTGGCTGATTTCTTCGCCATTATGAATTGGCACGGTTATTGCATTAATAAGAATTAAAACCATTCATGGGAGAAGGAAGGAGTTGTGATTATATTTGCCGGGGATACCGTAACAACAAGCTCCTTAACACAAGGTTGTTATGGTGCCGTTGAACCAAAAAGAAATTTTCAGAAAGTGAAGTGATTTACGTGCCACAAATGCTAGCTTTAGTTATTCTTCTATTCATTCTTTTTATTGGGGACCTTGTTGCTGTTCGAACAAAGGCCTGGGTACCATCCATATTCGTATGTGCCGTTCTATTTCTATGCGGTTATTGGACATTTTTTCCGAAAAATATTGTGGAGATTTCTGGTGTTCCGACAGTTGTTGCAGTCATGATGATGTACTTATTAATTACAAATATGGGTACGTTGTTATCACTTAAGGATTTGAAAAATCAATGGAAGACGATTGTCATTGCTTTATCGGGTATTTTAGGAATTATCGCACTTTTAATGAGTGTTGGTACACTAATATTCGGATTTAAAACAGTTGTTGTCGCGATCCCCCCTTTAGTGGGTGGCGTGGTGTCTTCCATAATTATGTCAGAGGGTGCCAAGGAAGCGGGACTTGTCTCACTTTCCGTTTTTGCAATCGTCATCTATGTCATGCAGGGATTTGCTGGATATCCAATTACGTCCGTCATGTTGAAAAAAGAGGGAAAAAGACTATTGCAGAAATATCGCAGCGGGCAGCTTGAGGTTAAAGACAAAGAATTGGCCGCATCAGAAACTGCTGCTGCCTCTGAAAGCAGCAAAATGGAACTGAAACTGTTTAAAAACATGCCAAAGCAATATAATACGGATTTCTTTAAATTTTTCCGCCTAGCTTTAGTTGCTTACCTGGCTTACCTTGTATCAACATTAGTGGAGCCAGTTGTTTCCATCAGTCCGTTTGTTCTGTGTTTATTATTTGGGGTGATTGCTTCAAGTGTTGGCTTTCTTGAAAAGCAAGTTTTACAAAAGGCTAATGGTTTTGGTATCGCCATTATGGCACTTATGCTTTTTATTTTTGATGGATTAAAACAAGCAACACCGAGCATGATGCTTGAAATCCTGTATCCACTTGTAGGTACAATTGTATTAGGTGTCATTGGTATGTATATCTTCTCTTTGATTGCTGGTAAGTTTTTAAAAGTGAGCAAAGAAATGGCGTTTGCCGTTTCACTAACTGCACTATACGGATTCCCGGCAGACTACATTATTACAAACGAAGTCATAAAATCTTTAACAGATGATGAAAAAGAAAGAGAGATGCTGACAAGCCACATGCTCCCTCCTATGCTTGTCGGAGGGTTTGTAACAGTTACGATTGTATCGGTTATATTAGCAGGAATCTTTGTTGGATTCTTGAAATAATTGGAGGGGGAAACATTGAAAGATTTGCAGCAGCGTATTGAAGATCATATTATTACATTAAGTCAATTTACAGCTACACCAGGGAAAGGTACTACTCGGCTTACATACAGCCGGGAGGATCTTCAGGCTCGTGAGTATATTAAGGGAAAAATGATAGAATACGGATTACAAGTCAAGGAAGATGGTCTGGGGAATATTTTTGGGAAGCTAGAAGGAACGGTAAAGGATGCACCGAGCGTTTTAATCGGCTCTCATTTTGACTCTGTTCCAAACGGAGGGGCATATGATGGCCAAGCTGGTGTTGTCGCAGGGCTTGAAGTGGCAGCTCTTTTTGCAAAAAATAATATAAAACCTAAATACCCTTTAGAAGTTATCGCTATGATCGAAGAAGAGGGGTCAAGATTCGGCGGTGGTTTAATGGGATCGAGAGGCATTGTTGGTTTGTTAAGCGAAGAAGAATTTAAAAACTTAACAGATAAAGATGGCATTTCTACTGTAGAAGCAATGGCTGAAATCGGTCTGGATTCGTCCCTTCCAAAGAAGAGGAATCCAAAAACGATCAAAGCATTTCTGGAAATGCACATTGAACAAGGGCCAATTCTCGAGGAAAAGGGCATCCCGATTGGAATGGTGGAAGCCATTGTCGGGTTAGTCCAATTAGAGGTAACTGTTGAAGGTCAAGCGGGACACGCGGGTACTACTCCAATGGATCGCCGATCTGATGCATTAGTAGCTGCCGCAAAAATGGTTGCTGAGTTCCCGGAACTTACAATCGGTGAAGGCGAAGGAACGGTTATCACAACGGGCCGTCTCAATGTTTTTCCAAACGGAGCGAATGTCATACCGGATAAAGTAGTGTATACTGTAGATATCCGTTCGAGGAAGGAAGAACACGTACTAAGTTTAGTTGGGAAAGTGAAGGATTTAGTAGATTCTTATAATGATAATGGTATAAAAACATCTGTAGAGCAGCAGTTATTCGTGCAGCCGAAAGCGATGAATACAGAAATTATTTCTCTCTTCAAGGAGAGCTGCAGTCAGTTAGACCTCCCATATTGTTCGATAAACAGCGGTGCGGGGCATGATGCCATGGTGTTTTCTGATTATACTGATGTAGGAATGCTATTCATTCCAAGCAAGGCTGGTCTTAGCCATTGTCCGGAAGAATGGTCCGATTCTAAGGATATTGCAAACGCGGTACATATTCTATATGAAGCAGCAAAAAAGTTAACGGGGACAGAGTAATCATTCATGCAAAAGTAAAATAAGCGATTCAAACATACTGTGCGGAATAAAGAAGACACAGATTTAAAGCCGATGGTTCCTATTAATAGGAAATATCGGCTTTTTTATGTTGAAATTGATTTATGTATGTTTTATACGTGATTATTTTAAGAGCAAGCCTTTAAATAAAATTTAACAACATGTAATTATAAGCAATAAATGGGAGCTTTTTTTTATAAAGGAAGCTCCCATGAGACTAATGAAAAAGAAATGTGTATTTTTATATTAAATTTAAATTATTTATGTCTTTAATTTATCCGATTGTTATTTTTTTTACTAAGTCAATGAATCCTTTTACCTCCTTAGCTAATTTATTAGCTTTCGGATAAACAACCCATAAATCTTTATAGATATATTCATTTTGTTCTTTGATGGGAATGACTTTTAAATTTCCATTGAGAATATCAGGGTAATTATTTGCTGCAGAGCCATGAGTAATAATAAATGCATTATATTCTTTAATGATTTCAATAATGATATTTATGTGATTTGATGACAATTTTACCTTGAAGTTATTTGATTTTATTATTTTATGAATTAGATAATCTGAAGAATTCTGATATAGGACAATTTCATATTTCTTTAGTTCATTTAAAGTGACATATTCTTTATTGTACAATGGTGAGTTTTTACCTACTATTATACAAATCCGATCTTGATAAAGGTGTTCGAATAGAATATTCTTTTCACTCATTAATACCTCTAATGGTAGTGGTACGAAGCATAAATCGAAATCACACTCTTCAAAGTGTTGCATAATTTTGTTTAATTTCTTTTCTTGGATATCTACATAGACATGTTCATTTTTTTTACTATATTTAAGTAGAGCTTGCTGGAAAATATAGATAAATGAAGGGGTGGATAATATTTTTAAGTGAACCTTTCTATTATTCAAATGCTCTAGCAAATCATTATTTAATGTATCGATATTATTTAATATTTTAATAGCTGTTTTAATAACAATTTCGCCCTCTTCAGTAGGTATAGAACCTTTTCTTGAACGATTAAAAATGGTTATACCTAATTCATTTTCTAATTGAGAAATAGATTGACTAAGCCCTGAATTGGAAATATGTAATTTATCTGCTGCTCTTGTTATTGATCTCTCGGTTGCTACTGTCACAATATGTTCCATTTGTTCAAAATTCATAATTTCTCCTCATATTTTAAAGCTATTAGAATTACATAATAGAATTTAGTACTAAATATTGTCAAAAGAAAAACAGGAGAAATTTTAATAATGGAATCAATCAAAAATGAAAAAAAATTACAATCGCAAAATTAACCTAAAAAGTACTTTATTATTGGAACTTTCGGTAATCCCGATGAAAGTCTTGTTCAGTAATATTTGCAAGAGACAATATAAGTAAGTTGCAGGAAGACCACTGACTGGCATGAAAAGATTTATATTGAGGTAATTGAAGAAAAAATCTGTGGAAACAACGGTTTGGTGAAAGTGAAGGAAAAGATTAGAAGGGTCTCTCCCCAGCTTCTGTTGATTTTTCTACAGACTTGCACTCAATGGGACAATATGTACAAGAAGGTAGACGAAAACTTATAGAAACAGTTCTACAAATCAAGAAGCCGCAAAAACACGAATATAATAATCCCTCTAACAATGTATACACCCGTCATTTCGTAACCCCCTAATAATATATAGTAAAAAACCAATCCCCAAAAGTGGGGACCGGCTTTAATATATAGTGACAAATTCCTTATTAATTACTGCATTCTGTTGGAAAACTTATCAAAGTGTTGAAACGTACACTTCAAATTTTTTATTTATAACGACGATCTATTTCATTGATTGGATAATCGTTTCCACTCATATCTCTTCGTCTCATAAGACCATCATCACCGAACTCCCAAAGTTCGTTACCATGACATCTCATCCACTGACCAGTTTCAGGAACTTGGTATTCGTATTCAAATCGTACTGCAATACGATTGTCAGTGTAGCACCATAATTCTTTCATTAATTTATAGTTTTGTTCTTTTTTATATTTATCAGTTAAGAACGCTTTAATTTCTTCTCTACCTTTAATGAAGTGCGTACGATTACGCCAATCAGAGTCTACTGTGTATCCCATTGAAATGCGTTCTGGATCTTGAGAGTTCCATGCATCTTCAGCAAATTTAACTTTTGCTAATGCAGATTCAAGTGTAAATGGAGGTCTAATATCTTTACTCATTATTATCACCCTTTATTTTTTATTTTTAGAATTATTATTTAGATAAAAGCGATTATTTATATTTTCGTTCTGATTCGTCTATAGGATAATCGTTTCCAGCCATATCTCTTCGTTTCATCAGTCCGTCTTCACCGAACTCCCAATATTCGTTACCGTGACATCTCATCCATTGGCCTGAGTTTGCGTCTTGGTATTCATATTCGAAACGTACCGCAATACGATTTTCAGTGTAGCACCAAAGCTCTTTCATTAATTTATAGTTAGTTTCTCTTTCAAATTTCTTTGTTAAGAAATTTTTTATTGCTTCACGCCCTGTGAAAAATTCTGTACGGTTACGCCAATTTGAATCTACTGAGTATCCCATAGAAATACGTTCTGGATCTTGAGAGTTCCAAGCATCTTCAGCGAATTTAACTTTTGCTAATGCAGATTCGTGTGTAAATGGAGGTCTAATATCTTTGCTCATTTAATTACATCCCTTCCTTAAAATATCGTATTAAGTATTCCACAAAATACTTTTTTAATAAGGAAGAAATCCAGATAAGATAATGTGTTGGAATAAAAAAGGAGAAACGTTTATTTTCATCTGGATTAACTTCCCTACGAAAATTATTATACATACAGGTCTGTCTATTTTCAAGTATATTTGCTAAAATATTTTTGTACTCTTTAAAAGTTAATTAATTTACCGATCCAATTCTATTTGTATTGTGATTGTATTATGGGGAATATAGTAGCATCACTGAGAAAAATTTAATGAAATTTGCAGATAAGACTACATTGAACACTTTTAAAGTATAAATAAGATATGAAATGAGTGGAGATCATGAAGGCTAGTGATTTAATTGTAAGATGTATGGAAGCAGAAGGTGTAGAGTTCATATTTGGTATTCCAGGGGAAGAAACGCTGGATTTGATTGACTCTATATCAAAGTCCTCTATCCAGTTTATTGTTACTAGACACGAACAAGCTGCAGCTTTTATGGCTGATTTGTATGGCCGATTGACTGGAAAACCAGGGGTGTGTTTAGCTACATTGGGTCCGGGAGCTACAAATTTGGTCACTGGTGTTGCAAATGCACACTTAGATAGGTCACCGTTAGTTGCTATTACAGGACAGTGTGAAATAAGTAAGCAACATAAAGAGTCACATCAATATATAGATACAATAAAGCTGTTTAGTCCAATCACAAAGTATAATCAACAAATAACGGTTGCTAGTACAATACCAGATATCATCAGAAAAGCCTTTAGTGAAGCGAACGCAGAGAGTCCTGGTGCAGTACATATACAAATACCAACTGATATAGCGAAAGAAGAAATAAATGGAGCCCCATTACTAAAAAGTAATAAAAAGAATCCAATTATTGATCATTCACTTGTAGAAAATGCTGTTAATCTAATAGAGGATGCTGAAAATCCTATTATATTAGTGGGCAATGGTGTAATTCGAGCTGGAGCATTGAATGAAATGAAAAAATTTATAGAGAAATCAAATCTTCCTATGGTTAATTCATTTATGGCAAAAGGAATTCTACCTTTTGAGCATCCAAGAAACTTATTTACTATAGGAGGAGCTACATATTCAAATCTTTTGCATCCTTTAAGAAATGCAGATTTAGTAATTTCTATTGGTTTTGATATTGTAGAATTTGAGCCAACTACATGGAATAAAAATGGGGCAATCAATATCTTAAATATTAATTCGTATCCAGCGGAAGTAGATGCCCATTACCCAGTTTTATTAGATTTAACTGGTGACTTAAAAAATACAATAATGAAATTAACCGAATTTATTACACCACGTCCGGAACCTGAAAAGTTTAATACACTTCGTAAAAACTTGATTCAACAGTTACAAGATGTTTCTTTAACAGAATTAAGCTTTCCATATGAAATTATGTCACTCCTAAGTGAACAACTACCTGAAGAAACAACTTTGATTTCGGATGTTGGTTTGCATAAGATTTGGGTATCAAATTGGTACCAACCGAGTTTGCCAGGGAAAACATTTATCTATAATGGACTGGCTTCAATGGGGGCTTCATTACCTGGAGGAATCGCAACAAAACTTGCTGAACCTAATTCTAATATCGTTGTAGTTACAGGGGATGGGGGTTTCTTAATGAATGCACAAGAACTTGAAACTGCGAAAAGGCTTGGCATAAACTTTACGATTATAGTTTTCAATAATCAATCATATGGACTAATTAAGAATCACCAAAGTAAAGCTAACTTAGAAATAAATTCTATAGGATTTACAAACCCAGACTTTCATTTATTTGCACAAAGTTTTGGTCTTGAATATAGAAAAGCCACGAATATAAACGAATTTTCTACAGCATTAACAGAAGCTATCAATAGTGAAAACTTAAATTTGTTAGAAGTGGTTTTGTAAAAAAGGTACCTTCTCCAGGTATCTTTTTTATTTTCTCACCTTTAAATGTAATTTTATCGTTCAGAAGTCTAATATAATAACCATTTTTGGAAATAATTACATCAGAGGTGATTAGAATCGAGAAGTACATACTTAAAAACAGAATTAATACGATTTTTGATACGCTCTCATTTCCACCTGACCTCAAAGTACGGTATTTATATGATGATGAGATTTGCTTACTTTTCATAGATAGTATTGTAGATATTAATGTTTGCCAAGAAACAGTAATAAAACCAATATTATCAATTCCATCCGATAAACTGACAATAAGTAATATGATGGATTCTATTACTGCTATGAAAATTAAAATGCAAAATAGAGAATCTGAATCCAAAATCCCTACTGCTCTCTTAGGTGGATCATTAATAATTCTTAAAAATAACACAGAACTATTCCTTGATATAAAAGTTGAAAACTTTGAGAAGAGGACAATCTCAACATCTGATTTAGAGGTTACTTTACGTGGACCAATGGAAGGGTTTGTTGAGAGTCTTTCTTCCAATCGAAGTTTAATTAGAAGTCGTTTAAAAACAGAAAAGCTAAAAATAATCACGCTTAATTCAGGCGAGTATTCAAATAGTGCAATTGATGTATATTATATTGAAGGACTCGCAGATTCGAGTCTGGTTGCACAAATTCAAAATAAATTAAAACAAATGAAAAAGGAATATGTTGTTGATTCCAGTTTCATTGAAAAATATTTAGATAAAAGAAGATTGAAGCTGGTTCCAATTATACAAAATACCCAACGACCGGATTCAGTTGTAAGTAGCTTAATGGAGGGACGCATTGCCATTATTGTTGATGGATCTCCAGAAGTTTTAATTCTTCCAGCTGTTTTTTGGCAATTTATTGAAAGTCCGGAAGATTATTATGATTTGCCGATTTTTGCGTTCTTTGTAAAAATCCTACGGATCATTGCACTGTTTTTATCTTTAACGCTTCCAGCTATTTATGTCGCAGTTACTTCATTTCATTGGGGATTAATACCAACTGATCTATTAATTAGTTTTGCTTCATCTAGATCTACAGTACCTTATCCAATTATTTTTGAAATATTAGTTTTGGAGTTTACTTTTGAAGTGCTACGTGAAGCGGGTTTACGTTTTCCTAAGAATGTTGGCCAAGTAGTCAGCATTGTTGGGGCCTTGGTTATTGGGGATGCTGCAGTTAAAGCTGGTCTAGTTTCTGCTCCTACAGTAATTGTCGTTGCTTTTACTGGAATAGCCTCTTTCATAGTACCTAAACAAAATTTCGGATCCTCTATCAGACTTATTAGATTTCCGCTATTATTAATGTCCGCAATTGCAGGGCTTCCTGGTCTAATATTAAGTTTTTCTGTCTTACTCGTTTATTTCATTAATATTAAATCTTTTGGAGTAAATTTTATGAGTCCTATTAGTAAAGTACATCTTAAATCAATAAAAAGATGGTGGCTAAGTACAAATGATTCAGGTGATGAGTAATGAGAATTGTGAAATTGCGAAGAATTACTGCATTATTTTTACTATTTTTGTTAGTTGGTTGTAATCGAGGTACTCAAATAGAAGATCTTGCAATTACTTTGTCTACAGGAATAGATGAAGATCAAGATAAATTAACAATTACTTCTGAAATTGTAAATACTGCTTCTGCAGGTGGTGATGAAAAGGGTGGTGCACCACCAATGTACTTTTTGGAAACAGTTACAGAAAAGGATATTAGTACTGTCCTTACGAAACAAAAATTACTACATCCTCGCGAATTATTTTCTTTACATAATAAGGTGATTGTATTTGGAGAGGAAAGTCTCAAAAAAGGGGTAACCCAAACAATATCGGAATTTGCTCGAACAAGATCCATGCGAGGGGGTACCTTAATTGTAGGTACAAGAGGAAAAGCTCAAGACTTATTAAAATCTACTTCAATTGAAAATCAATCTATTTCTGATTCGATAAATCAATTAATCAGTCGCAATGGGATACAAACTAAGGTAATAAATATATTAGACGAGGCATCGGGAAAACACCAAGATACCATTATTACTATACTTGACACAATAAAAATGGAAGACAAAGACAGGATAATCATTTCTGGTGCAGCAGTTCTCAATAAGGGGAAACTGGTTGGGTATTTGAATGAACAAGAAATGAATCTAATCTCAGTTCTTCGTAATCAAAAAAGAGAACTCAGTATTAAAGTAAAGTATAAAGATAAACCAATAAACTTAGTATTACAAAATAGCAACTACAGTCTAAACACTCGCATAAAAGATAATAAACCTAAATTCATATACAAAGGTATTCTATCTTTTAATTTAGAAAATGCTCCCTTTGGAGAGCTATCAAAATCAGATGAGTTAAAAGATTTACAAGCATTAGTTGGAAAAGAACTAAATCGTGAGTTGAACGAACTTTTTAAAAAAATATTAGTACAATACAAAAGTGATCCTATGGGGCTAGGTAATCATTTATTTCGATTCGAACCTACTTACTGGAAAAAAAATCATAAGCAATGGGAACGAAGCTTGAAAGATGTTGACTATTCTTTTAATAACAAAATCAATATTCGAGGGATAGGGTTTCATAGTTAGAAGGATAAGGGGATTTGAATTTGATAAAACCAATTTTACTTTCTCTAATAATCATAGTTTGTCTTATCATAAATAAAAATCTCTTTCCGAATCAAAAGGGCAAATTCGGTTATTGGATTTTTTCAATATTAGCATTAATAATATTTATTATTGAATTACACAATATTAATATACCGATACCTGATTACTTAGCAAGTTTTGTTAAACCAATTAGATCATGGATATGGGGTGGTTTATCGTGAATAAATTTAACCTGACCCCAGCTTCTTTCTTAGTTTATGGAATATCAGTTGGTACAAGTACCCTCATTCCGTTTAATTTTCTAGATCATGCGCAAGACCAGGGGATAGCAACCATTGCGGGAGGACTTTGGTCGGTTGTATTGTTTTATATCTATACGTCCTTGCTAAGATACGGGAATAGTGAAGGGGATTTTCTTGATTTAATAAAGAATACATTTAGTAAAAATCTCTCATACATCTTTCTTATTTTTTACTCTCTTTTTATTTGGTTAGCTATCTCAAAAGACTTAGCGATTGTATGGAAAACAATCAGTACTGTAATTTTAACAAAGCATTCTCCAACCTTTGTTGCATTTCTATTTGTCTTACATATTTTTCTAATTTGCACTCAAGGTGGAATAAAAAGTATTCTCCAATTAAGTGTTTTCTACGCTTCAGTTTGCTTTGTGATTAATATAATAATTTTAATCATGAGTATGAATAATATAGAGTACACTAATTTCTTACCGTTTTTTTATAAAGGTGTGCATCCATTTATACGAGAGTTCGCTACTATCTCTGGAAATTCTTCAAGTGAAATATTTTTATTATTATTTATCCCAGAGGTTTGTAAAGAAATGAGAACGGACATAAAACGATTTTTATTTCCATTAATCTTTATAGTAGCGACAAATTTAATAAAGTATACTGTTTCTCTAGGTTTGTTAGGAGAGTATTTAAAATATGTACCAACAGCACCCGGTGGAGCTGCTGCAGGTGTATTAACAATTGGAACAGCTCAAATTAGAATCGAACCCTTAGTAATTCTTGCTTGGTTTATTACTGCAATTATTAAAATTTCAGTGGAGTATTATATACTTTCCAATTTAGCGGCAAGAATGGTGAAAAATTCAAATATGAATACATTTTTATTTCCAATCGGGATAATTGCTTGTTGTACATCATTAATCATATTCAAGAATCAAATTGAAGTTATTAATTTCACAAGAACGTATGCTATTTATGGTACTTTGTTTCAGTTTTTAATACCGTTATTCTTTTTAATCAGTTTGAAGTTTAAAAGAATTCCAGCTATTTCATAGGAGTATATACTGCAAAGCTAGGAATCCATAAATTATTCATTCGTAGGAATTTAGCCAAGAATTAGACTGTCATCAGAGCATCCAACTGTAGGGTGCTCTATTTTATTTTGATAAAAAATATAAATATCTTGATAATATACAGACCTGTATGTATACTTTAGTCAAGGAAGATGATTTACATCCTTAATTAAACTAAGAGGTGATTATATGTCAGTCCAATATAAAACTATTGAAGTAAATAATATTAATATTTTTTACCGTGAAGCTGGATCAAGAAGTAATCCAACAATTTTACTATTGCATGGTTTTCCTTCATCTTCACATATGTATCGCAATTTAATCAATGAGTTAAAAGATGAATATCACATTATTGCACCAGATTATCCTGGTTTTGGAAATAGCGATCAACCTAGTATGGATTCATTTGAATACACATTTGATAACATTGCTTTATTAATAAACGATTTTGTTGAGAAACTAAATTTAGACAAATATTCAATTTATGTGCATGATTATGGTGCACCAGTGGGATTCAGATTGGCAACACGTCATCCAGAAAGAATCCAAGCAATCATTTCTCAAAATGGTAATGCTTATGAAGAAGGATTACTATCTGCATGGGACCCATTACGTGAGTATTGGAAAAATCCATCAGAAGAAAATAAGTCGAAAATTAGAGAATTGTTTAGTGCCGAGTTTACAAAATTCCAATATGTTAATGGAACTCGCAATCCCGAAAATATGAACCCAGATGCATGGAATATGGATCAGTTTGTATTAGACAGACCTGGTAATAACGATATCCAACTTGCATTATTTTATGACTATCAAAACAATTTAACTTTATATCCTAGCTGGCATGAATTCTTTAGAACATATCAACCACCTACATTAGTAGCTTGGGGGAAAAATGACATATTCTTCGGTCCAGAGGGTGCTTTAGCATTCCAAAGAGATATTGAAGATTCTGAAGTCCACCTTATCAATACAGGGCATTTTCCGTTAGAAGAAGATCTTGGATTGAGTGCAAAATTGATTAAAGAATTTTTGGGAAGTAGATTGAAATAAAAATATTTGATTCAATTAATTAAATAGAAACCTTAGCAGCTACTAGAAATATAATTTGAATTATTTGGGGGAAATAATATGCAAATTAAATTTACAGATAATGCTAAAAATCTATTCAGTAAATTAAGAGACGAAAACCCTGAACATGAAGTATTCCTACATTATGAGATTGGGGGATGTGGAAGTCCATTAGATGGTGTTCTTAGGATTAAACTCATGAAAACGATTGAAGACTTTTACCAAGTTCCTACAGATTGGAATACAATTTATATGAGTAAAAATTCCTTTAGATATGTTGACGATAATTTAACAATTGATTATTTGGATGGTTTAAGTATCAAAAGTCCAAATCAGACGTATAGCTATAAACTGGGAATTGAAATTGTTGCATAAATTTATATGAAAAAAGAGATGTTGAATGATCGACATCTCTTTTTAGATACCTAAAATGTTTAAATCCATCAACATATAAGGCATATCAACTTAATTTTATTAAAATGAACTAAGTATTAATTAATCAAATATATTATTATTTCAATAGCTAAAAGGAGTAGAAGTAATTTTGATTACTTTATACAACAGAAAATCAAAATCATGTAAAAAAGCTAAAAGATGGCTTGAGGAACACAAAATAAATTATATAGATAGAAATATTATCGTAAAGCGTTTAAGTACTGAAGAAATCAAGGAGATATTACGAATGACTGATTCTGGTACAGATGAAATTATTTCTCCGCGGTCAATTATCTTTCAAAATTTAAAAATTGATTTAAATACTATTTCACTTAAAGAATTAATTCAAATAATACATTTAAATCCAGGCTTGATACGAACGCCAATCTTACTAGACCATAAACGGATACAGGTGGGGTTTAAGGAAGAGGATATTAGATGTTTTATTCCACGCGAACTACGTAATTTGAGTTTTCAGAAGCAATTGGAAGATTTGATTTTGCAGAAATCATAAAATTCTTTATAAAATAACATTGTAATTTTAAAGGAAGTATTCCAGATAATTTGAGATACAATACATGGCAGATAAAATCTGTTTTATATTGTTTATCTGGAATCGCTTCCCGATGCACATAATTATACATACAGGTCTGTTTGATTTCAAGCTGAATGTCTATCCAAATTTCTAAGATGAAAGTTGATTTAAGAGGAAGATTAAATAATTGACGTGTATTTTAGGATATGTTAAATTGGTTTTGTAAAATTAAATTGTGCAAAATTAAATATGAAAATACAAAAATCGCTAGATATGGACATTTATCAAAAAAGTAGAAGTCTTTACTAGCAGTATAAAAACAATGGAAATGGAGTGTTATATTAAGATGGCAAATTTAGAAATTTTATTAAACCAACAACTTGCAAACTGGAATGTACTATATGTGAAATTGCATAATTATCATTGGTATGTAAAGGGACCTAACTTTTTTACTCTACATGAAAAATTCGAACTTTATTATAATGAGGCAAAAGTAATGGTAGATGAATTAGGGGAACGTATTTTAACAATCGGTGCGAAACCAATTGCTACTATTCGAGAATATTTAGAAACAGCAACAATCGAAGAAGGAAATAGTTCATTTTCTGCAGAGGAAATGGTGTTAGATTTAATAAAAGACTACGATAAAATTGTACAAGAATCTCGAGATGTAATATCTGTAGCTGAAGAAAGTAATGATCAAGAAACAGCAGATTTATTCTTAGGAAAGATTGCCGAAATTGAGAAAATGCTATGGATGTTGAATTCATTTCTTGGTAAATAATAAGTATTTTAATGGATGGATTGAATCACTATATGTGAATTTCAATCCGTTTTTTTTATTTGAAGGGTAATAGATAAGTTTTTATGAAAATGTGAATTTCATAAACCTTACACATTAAATTTAGAGAGATTGAGCAATTTAGATAAAAATTTCAATTACCGTAATTATTCTATAGAATTTAAAAATAGCAGCCAAGGCACTGATTTAAAGATCCTATTACACAATTATTATGAATACTTCATATAAATTGTGTAATACTAACTCCAATCTGATAATCTCATATCAGACAAACTACGAACAAAGGAGCTTATTAACATGGCAAAAAGATCTTCAAATCAATATGTTTCACCAAATGGGGAATCAGCAATTGACCAAATGAAGTGGGAAATCGCAACTGAATTTGGAGTAAATTTAGGTCCAGACTCGACAGCTCGTGCAAATGGTTCAGTGGGTGGAGAGATTACAAAACGTTTGGTACAGATGGCTGAGCAAAGCTTAGGCGGTTATTCTAGATAATTGTTGATTTTCAACATTTTAGTCTATATTATTTATTTAAATAAGTAGAATGAATGGGAGAAGCCTAGATATGAAAACAGTTTAAAGATGTTTGTACTTGGGCTTCTTTTTTGTTTAATATATATACGAAGATGGTACAGAATTTGAAGAATGTGCACTATCGTATAGAGTGTATTATCTGATTTAGAAATTTGCTTGATTAACTAAAGCTAATCTTTCGATGACAATGGTAGAGATTATTACTGCAAAAACTTTAGAAAAATATTCACCCGGACTACTAGATAATCAACAAGACTATTATCTTAAACCCCCATGAAAATTACAATGAAAGACAACAAATCTTAAACGATTATGTTGTCTTTTTTTAGGTTTTGGAATTGTCTGTATAAGATAAATATATAGTGTGCATTGTATTATTTGTGAATTCACACTAAATTCACAACTGTAGATTATAATAGCTATATCTTTTGAACATAAAAATTCAGAAAGTAGGTGACTAATTGAAACCCCTTAATACAAGTTCGGTAGATGAAATACAAAAATTTGAAGCAAACTTAAAGAAGTATAATTGGGTTTTGATGTTAATTGCAGTGATTACAATTCCTTTTATAGTATGTAATTTGTAAATAATAACGCAATTACACATTCTGGAGGTACAGATGGAAAAGGCGGTTATCACTGTTGGACAAATTGTGAACAGTACTTACTAAAATATGGAGAATAGCATTTTCATAATGGCAGAAATAACCACCAAGATCAAAGTGATTGTAATTTAGGATATAAAAAAGGGTATCAATAAATTGTTTTGAAGATCGAACGGCATCCGGTAAAATATATGGTTATGCAGTCTGTCAAAAAAACTTCCTGCAATTGAAGCTATAAAACTTGCCAAAACATATCTATCTATCTCTTAATTTAAAAAACATCCTATTAAATAGAGAATGTCTCACAAAAACATTTTTGAGACATTTTCCTTTTATAGTGACTTGCTTTTTTAAAATTCCTCTTTATTTTTCCAAATCAATCCAACATTTGTTTCCCTTTTTTCATGTTTAGCAAGATATATCTGGGTAGTCTTTATACTTTCATGGCCTAATGAAGTAGAAATTGCGTAAATATCTGCGCCATTTTTCCTAGCTTCAATAGCATAGCTATGTCTAAAAAAATGAGCACTGAATCCATTACGATCATGATTATTAATAAAAGGTAATTTGGTACGAGCTATCATTTCCGAAACAAATTTCGAAAGATAGCCAGGGCTATAAGGTTTCATTTTACTTGTAACAATCAAATAACTATTATCTGTTGAATTTAATTCAATTGTTTGTCCCCTGCGTTTTCTAAACTTAACAATTGCATCAAACACATATTCAATTATAAAAACTTCACGTTCTTTTCGGCCTTTCCCCATAATCTTTAACCAATGACCATTATGATCCTTTGTTATATCCCTCCATTTAGCAGATGCAAGTTCAGCTGCGCGAAGTCCGGTTGTAGCTAATGTAAGTAGGATAGTGTAGTGAAGTGGAGAGTCCTTATAGTATTCCAAGATTTGTTTTACTTCATCATAAGTTACGTCACGATTCGGCAAATCAATCCGAGTTATATTCGCTGAAACTAGTGAGTGGTGAAGAGGAAACTCAGTAAATTTCTGCTCGTGTAAATATTTAAAGAACCCTTTCAATATGACAGTTTTCTTAGCAATCGTCGTTTTCTTATAAGGTTCTTTTTTGCGTCCTAAAGGGGCTGAAATTAACCACTTTTGATAATTCAATACATGTCTAGGTTCAATAATTCTTAATATGCTTTCACTATCTGTATGAAACGTATCTTCTAATAAAATTTGTTTGTTTTCACATAAATGATTGTAAAACGTAAGTAGCTCTCTTATATATGTTTGTCGAGTCTTGATCGTTTTACTACCCCTTACTTCATCAATATTATATAAATCTCCTATTTCTTTCTTCTGGTATGCAAAACGATAAATCATATCTATATCCGAAAAAGCTTTATGAATATCAATCTTATATTTTTCTGCAAATTCTTGTGTACGATCTAAAATCTCTATTTGATCATTTGTTAAAGCAAGTGGAAAGTTTTTTAGTGCTACTTCGTTAATATTACTTACTGGAAATAACCTTTGAATCTCTATTGTCGTACACTCCCTTTCAAAATTAATACCATATTATAGTAATTTATATATTTGTTACTATCTTAAACTATTTAAATTATATTATCTACAATATCTATTTAAAGGTCAGTAACTCTAATTAAAGTTTAAAGTATTTATAAAATTCTTATATGTAAATATTATTAAGTGTAAAATAATCGTCCATTCTTTTACTTTACTTTAACTATAAATATTAAATATTAATACATAGTATTTATAGTTAAAGTAAATATAGATAAATAATTAAAAGATAAGTATAATAATAGTAAATCCAATTATTACCAATTGAATTGTTATTTAAAGTAATCATGACTATCAAATATTTACATTTAATTTTTGAGTTTTTTAGAAAAAGGAGAACACACCGTGATGTCATCGAAACAACCAATGTAATTTATTGCTGTGGAAGTAAATAAAACTTAGTGAATAGAGGAGACAATTTATATGGGGATTTTTATTTTGTTTATTGTATTTATACTTTTATTAATTGTTATCGCAAGCTTTAAAGCAAATGGAAATAACTATGAACAAAATAAGCTATCAAATTATAACGATTATAATGGTCACTCAATAAATAATTCACATGACTTAATACATCTTCACGATAATCATAATTCACATGACCATACTTCAAACTCACATGATAGTGGAGGATCCTGTTCATCTTCCGATTGAAAATAGCTAAAGTTGATCTTACACTTACTACTAATATTACAGACTAAATAGCAAAGAAAGAAGGTAACTAGTTTGATAGAACAACAAGATAACAAACAAGTATTATCAACCAAAGAAGTAATTGAATACTTAACTAAGGAATGGGGAAAAGAGCCTTCAATAAATAGTATTTACTATTATGTACGTAACGGAAAGTTACAACCATTGTATGAAGACAACTGGCGCATAGAAGGGACAATGCAGTTTGATAGAGCTGTTATTGAGGAATTTGCTAAAGAATATAAGCGTCCAGATGGATATACTTTATCAGAAGTGTCTAAGATCGTTGGTTTACATGTTACAACTCTACAAAAATACATAAAAGATGGCTCATTAGCCGCATCGAAATTTAATTTTAAAGGTAAAGCTACATATTTTGTTTCTAATAAGTCGCTCGCTAGTTTCCAAGAAAAAGATTATGTAAACAAGAATAAAGTAAAACGTAAATCCTTCTTTACAAAAGATAAGAAATTCTATTTGTACCAGTCATTTAGAAATGAAACTACAAATGATTATGGCCGAATTATCAAAATCGAAAATAACATTCCAACTTTATCTACTGCTCATGGTAAAGAGATTGTTGGTGCTGCAATCCAGGACAATGGCTATGAACCGATATATAAAGTAAGTAAATTTAAGCGAATTACAAAAAAGATTTATGTCTCGTTTGAATTTGAGATACCTAATGACATCAAAAGTAGAGATTATAGAGTTTTCGACTTTATATTTCAATTCATCGGTGCTGAAAACATTAATATCGAGCAAGAGGCTAATAAAGTGTTAATAAAAATAAAGCCTGTTTTTATTCATTTAGGTCAAGAGAATATCGATGGCTATTCTGAAACATTTGTTTTATTTGAATCAATGGTTAAAGAAGGAACTATTCAAGTTCGTCATAATGGACTATATTTAGGTTCTGATTTTGAAAGTATTACAATAAATGTTCCGAAAAGTATTAAAGAGCAATTACGAAAGCTTGCTAATGAATCTGAATTATCCATTGAGGCTTATTTAAAGGAGAAATTACTTAATCAATTGAATGAAATGGTCCGATATTAACAGTAAATAAAATTAGAAGGAAAAGGTGATTGCAATAGAAACATTTGATTAAATTTGTTTTATTTAAAATCGAAAAGATCGACATTTAAAAAGATACTAGTTAAAGTCGAATTTAATAGTTTAATATAATTAGAATTTTATAGTAATAAAAGACACAGTTACTAGCTTGCTTAAAAGTAAGCCGTCAGTTTTCAGAATATCATATAATATTGCTAAAAGTCCTGTTTTCTTGGAGGATTTTAACTAATTGGAACTTTAGTTTTGACATCAATAATTCAATAAATAGAGTGTTAAAGGATTGCTCGAATTAGATTAGATATTGAGGAAAAATTTACAAATATTACTAATATTAGGATATAATAGTTATACACTTAATTGGAGGATTTTTTACCTAATCGAATAAAATTAAACTATGAAAATGATATAATATTTTCCATTAAGGATTACTTCTCAACAATAAAGTTAGATAAAGATTTAATAGATTTTCAAGGATTAAAGATTATTTATTGAAGATACTATGTTCACTTAGAAAGGATTTAGAAAATCAAGTACTAGATATTGAGAGTATTTTTGTAAATGATGAGTCAATATTACATTTAGTTATAGCGGTTATAGCTTCTGGTGGAACACCTAGAGATTTTTTATTAATGTTTAGAAATGCTGTTGATAATGTAGTAGAAGAAGGTGGAAGTAAGATAGGAAAAGCACAAATATATTCAGTTATTCGATCTATGAGAGAAGAAAAAAGATGAAGATACTGAATTTGATAGTTTGCTAAGAAATTTAGTTAATGCTAGATATCTACATTTAATTTAAGAAAATGTATCCTCTGAAAATCAAAAAAAGGAACAATTCTCTGCTTATCTCGTAGATATGGGTTTTTATATTTCAGGAAAACAATTAAAAAGAGATTTTAATTTTCGAATGTTTTTGGAAAAAGATAAAGTCACTTTAAATGAATTTAGTGAAAATAATCAGAATCATACTTTAAGATACATATAATTATGTGATTTTTTTAGAGTATCTGTTTAATATAAAAGGGATTTAAATCCCTTTTGATAATATATTATTTATGGGAGAATTATATGAAATTTAAGAAAAAAGTAAAATTTTTTAATAAAGCGTTATTTAATGAATGGATAAAAGTGATGTCACCATTAAGTTTATTATTATCATTTCTTTCAATAGCGATTGATATTCCTGATAAATATAAATGTCTCGCAATTACTTTAATCATTACTGCTTTTGTAGTTGTCTATATTTACTTATGGGTTAGAGCAAACTTTCTGCAGAAAATGGAACTGACTATAAATAATTCTTCACTAGAGATCAAAGTGGGGGACATTTTCACGGAATCAGGATTAAAAGTTATCGCATTTAATGAATACTTTGATACTCAAGTTGATAATATAATCGTTTCTGACTCAACACTAAATGGAATCTACATAAAAAGAAAAATACAGGATGTTGGAGTTTTAGACCAATTAATTGAACAAAATCTAGTTTCCGAAGAGGTTAAAATAGGAAATAATGATTCTCGAAGATTAGGAAAAAAAGATAAGTATAAGCTAGGTACCATTTTTAAGAATGAGGATTTTTTACTGACAGCTTTTTCAAAATTTGACGAAAATAATAGAGCATATTTGAACATGAATGATTATGTAGCTTTTTTATTAAATTTTTGGAATGAAATAGATATTGTTTATAACGGTAGGTCCATTTCTATACCACTATTGGGGTCTGGAATAACAAGGTTTAAAGGGTATGATGTGACGGACCAAGAGTTACTTGAGTTATTAATTTGGTCCTTAAAAATCAGTAAAATAAAATTTACGTATCCTTCAGCGGTATCAATCATAATTCATGAGTCAAAAAAAGATAAGATTGATTTTTATAAATTAAAGGAACTAGAGTGTTAGTATAGATTAGCACATTTGTTCCGCACAGATTGCCTTTACCTTTCCATAATGAAAATTAATAGTTCAAAAATAAACTTTTTTATATTATTAGATTTGCATTTATTAATATGTTGATTTTCTAAACATATTTGTCAAATTAGGGAGGTGTATTTAATGGTCTATAGGAACGGTACATATATAGCTTTTGCAGCAGATGGACAAACTGATCCAACTAAATCAGATATTAAGTATTACAATATTTTTAAAGGTTGGAAAAGCATGGATAGTAAAGAATTTAATTTTGTAAATTCTCATGATAAGGTTGCTGCAGTTCGTGATTCTAGTAAAGCTGAAACTATTAAAAGAAGTTTAAGAGAAAGAATTAATAGAAGTAAAAATATGCTTCTACTTATAGGTAAAACAACGAAAATGGATGACGATTTTGTACCTTACGAAATCAACTATGCAATTAGAACATGTAAGCTTCCGATTATAGTATGTTATGTAGAAGAGGACAATCGAATTGTTAATAGTATACCAGATAGATTAAAAGAATTATGGCCAAATAGTTTAAAAGTTGCAATGGAACATGATGAAGTGAAAACAATTCATATACCACTTAAAGAAAAAGTAATTGTTCAAGCTTTAAAGGATTTTAGTCTTGTAAATCAACCAAAGTATTCTATTGGACTTTATAAAAAAAGTGTATACGATAAACTCAACATCTACTAAATAAAAAAACGTTTAATAAGCAACTCATTAAGAGTTGTTTTTTATATTAAAGATTTTGGATTAAATTTTTAGTTGAGAGAGCTTAGATAATATTCATAGTAGATAATTAGAAAATATAAACAGAATATGGCAATGCCAAAATAGGAGTTTAAACCAAATAATACTGTTTTTTTATAAGAAATAGATAATGGAGTTGAACTAATTGCAGTATAAACATAATGTATCATCAAATAGGATTAAATTGTTTTTAAGTTCATCTATGAAAGATGATAAATTTAGAGAGCAAAGAAATTCAATTATAGCGTTCTTAGAAAGAATGCCTTTATATAGTTTATTTGCTATTGAGAATTTAAGTAGTGATGTTCATATTCAACAAAGATATGTAACCGAAGTCAAAAATACAGATTTAGTACTACTTATTCTTCAAACTGATTTAAGAGAAGGAGTTGCAAACGAATTCTATGCAGCAAAGAGAAATCAGAAAAGAATTTTTACATTTATACATGAAGGAAAAAAATCTAAACAGTTGAAAGAATTTATAGATCAGGAAGTAAATAATTACTTAACCAGTACTCAGTTTAAAGATAATAGAGATTTGATAGACAAGATAGAAGCGACACTTCTTGAAGATCTAGTTGAAAAATATGTAAGACTATATGAAGAGAATTTAATGTTACATGGTGAATTAAAAAAAATTTCACAGCGACAAGAATTTTAATTGATAAATTTGAGGTGTTGAAATGAATACTAATAAAAATAGCAGATTAAATATATTAGATGAATATTTTTTACATAATGTAGATAATTCAAATTATATATTAGATGAAACGGAAATTATAATAACAAAGATTACTTTGTCACTTATTAAAGGGGCTAAAAATCCTGATTATAAAGGATTAATTCCGAAATTGCCACCTAAAATGAAAGAAATA
>NZ_NETJ01000006.1 GCF_002128405.1 Gottfriedia solisilvae | reverse complement strand
GTGTCACCTGTTGCTCCTGTTGCCCCTGTTGCTCCTGTTGCTCCTGTTGCTCCTGTGTCACCTGTTGCTCCTGTTGCCCCTGTTGCTCCTGTTGCTCCTGTTGCTCCTGTTGCTCCTGTCGCTCCTGTTGCTCCTGTTGCCCCTGTTGCTCCTGTTGCTCCTGTTGCCCCTGTTGCTCCTGTGTCACCTGTTGCTCCTGTTGCTCCTGTTGCTCCTGTTGCTCCTGTTGCCCCTATTGCTCCTGTTGCCCCTGTTGCTCCTGTTGCTCCTGTTGCTCCTGTTGCCCCTGTTGCCCCTGTTGCTCCTGTTGCTCCTGTTGCTCCTGTTGCTCCTGTTGCTCCTGTTGCTCCTGTTGCTCCTGTTGCTCCTGTTGCTCCTGTTGCTCCTGTTGCTCCTGTTGCTCCTGTTGCTCCTGGAGTTCCTGGCGCTCCTGTTGCTCCTGTTGCTCCCGTTGCCCCTGGCGCTCCTGGAGTTCCTGGCGCTCCTGTCGGCCCAGTTGGTCCGGTTGGTCCGGTAATTCCTGTTGGACCAGGCGGAATCGGTTGGACTGGTGGTCCTGGTGGAAATGGCATATGAAATACCTCCTAAAATTATTTAACGTACACTTTATATTATTTCGAAATAATTAATAGGATTGGATTTTATCATTAATTTGTTAATATTTTTACATAATAATTTACTAGACTATTAGCAAAATAAAAAAGCCCCATGATTTATAAGTTTTCCTAAAAACTATAAATCTATTAGGACTTTTCATATGGTAACTTTTTTATACTTAGTTTATTTTTTAATGAATACGATGAACTGACCAAACAATTCCAGCAGATTCTGTTCCGCCTAAATTTAATGAGATCGTTAAACCATTCGCTTCATAAAATAGACCAATTACATCTCCTGAATTCAGCTCTAAATCCCCAGTTAATGTGACCGTTCCATCTCCTAGAATTGCTCTTAATGTTAGTACTAAAGCAATATTTACATTTAAGATTGGAAATAAACCAGTTATTAAGTTGGTTGTTCCAGGTGAAGTCCTACGAATTACAAATGATGGCGTAATACCACCACCAAGTGAAACGTTTAATGCAGCAGTTGTAGAGTAATTAATAGTAGCTTCGAAAACATATCTACCTGTTACAGGTACAGTGAAATTACCAGTCGTAGCATTAAATGTAGTAGCGACGTAATAAGGACTTGTTACAGTCCAGTTTGTAATTTGAGAACTACTGTTTACTGATAAAGATGGCTTGAAAGCAGAAAAACCTTGGCTTAGAACTTCTGAGCCTGTTGGGCCAGTTGCTCCTGTTGCTCCAGTTACCCCCGTTGCCCCTGTTTCCCCTGTTGTTCCAGTGGCTCCGGTAACTCCGGTTGAACCTGTTGCTCCCGTGACTCCTGTCGGTCCGGTTACTCCTGTTGCTCCGGTTACCCCGGTTACCCCTGTGACTCCTGTTGATCCTGTTGCTCCCGTTGCTCCCGTTACACCAGTTGAACCTGTGACTCCTGTTGCTCCCGTTGCTCCTGTTACTCCGGTTACCCCTGTAACCCCGGTTGAACCCGTTGCTCCTGTTGCTCCTGTTTCCCCTGTTGCTCCCGTTTCTCCGGTTGCTCCTGTTTCACCTGTTGCTCCTGTCACTCCTGTTGCTCCCGTTGCTCCGGTTACCCCTGTGACTCCTGCGGCTCCAGTTACTCCGGTTACCCCTGTTGCTCCCGTTACTCCTCTCGCTCCTGTTGCTCCTATTGGGCCGGTGACTCCTGTTGAACCAGTTACTCCTGTATCTCCTGTTGGTCCCGTTGTTCCTGTTGCTCCTGTTGCTCCGGTTACTCCTATTGATCCTGTTACTCCGGTTGAACCCGTGGCTCCGGTTGCTCCGGTTGCTCCTGTTACTCCTGTCACTCCCGTTGCTCCTGTATCTCCTGTTGTTCCTATTTCCCCTGTTGTTCCCGTTTCTCCAGTTACTCCGGTTGAACCCGTGGCTCCGGCTGATCCCGTTGGGCCGGTTACTCCTGTTGCTCCGGTTACTCCCGATATTCCGGTTGTTCCGGTTGGCCCGGTTGCCCCAGTGACTCCTGTGACTCCTGTTGCTCCTGTGACTCCTGTTGCTCCCGTGGCTCCTGTTTCACCAGTTGAACCCGTGGCCCCTGTTACACCAGTTGAACCCGTGGCCCCTGTTACACCAGTTGAACCCGAGACTCCGGTTGCTCCGGTTACTCCTATTGATCCTGTTACTCCAGTTGCTCCCGTTGAACCGGTTACTCCTATTGATCCTGTTACTCCTGTTGCTCCAGTCGATCCTGTTGTTCCTGTCGCTCCCGTTTCTCCTATTGGACCTGTGGCTCCTCTTTCGCCTGTGAAACCAGTTGGTCCTGTTACTCCAGAAGCTCCAGTCGCTCCAGTTTCACCCTTTGAGCCTTTTTTTCCTTTTTCTCCCTTTTTCCCTTCTTTACCTCTTCTTCCTCTTTCCCCTTGAGCCCCCATTGCACCAGTTACACCTGTAGGACCCGTTGGACCTGTGGGGCCATTGTGGCTAAAAGGTGGAACTGGTGGGAAAGGTGGTCTTGGTGGTCTTGGTGGTGGCACAAAAATACACCTCTTTTAGTTTTCTTTCTTCATATTTTATATAACTAAGCACAATTTGGTTTCTAATTAAACTATAAATTTCTCAAAAAAGCTCTACTCACTATATATCATTCAAAGGTAAAAACTAAATAAATAAATAAATAAATAAATAAATAAATAAATAAATAAATAAATAAATAAATAAATAAATAAATAAATAAATGTACTTTAGAGCCACTAATAAAATAAATGACTATTATAGGAATATTTTACTGAAACAATAAGTGAACAAATAGCGATATGTATTTTACGACTCAAAATAAAAAGACATATTGACTAGTAGGATTACATTACTTGAAGAATAAAAAACCCTACTTACTTAAAATCTTTCATTCGTAACAAGGCGAAAGATGATCAGTAAAGTAGGGCAAAGCAAGACACTAAAATTCTATTATTTTAAACTAGATTAATTAATTGATAATCCTGCGCTAGCATAACCCGCAACAACAGTTGCAAGATCTAATCCATCTGAGTCAGCAGTAAATACTACCAACACTCTAGTTCCTGCTGTAACAGGAATATTTGGTAATGCTGCAGTTACCGAACTAATTGCACCCAATGCTAGAATACCAGATAAACTAGGAGTCAATGGTACAGCTGCCACCTGATTAAAGATATTATTTGGTGCCGGTGAAGTATAAACTCTAGCTGTGATTGTAATAAAGCCTAGTAAATTTAATGCTGCAGTTGTGCTGAAGTATGCAGAAATTGAAGTCAAAATTCCTGCACGAGGCATAGAAAACGCTAAGTTTTGTAATAATCCTGGGCCACCAGCTATATTTATTGGTCCTCCTAGAAGTGTTGCAACAGTTCCATTGTCGCCGAATCCTATTAATCCTTGAGTTCCAACTGTGTTAAATAAAGCTGATGTTAATGCTACAGGAAGACCTGATGCAAATGGGATGATAGCAGATGCTCCAGGTAAGCCTGTTGCTCCCGTTGCTCCTGTTGCTCCCGCTGTTCCTGGATCTCCTGTTGCTCCTGTTGCTCCTGTCGCTCCTGGTGTACCTGGATCTCCTGTTGCTCCTGTTGCTCCTGTCGCTCCCGCTGTTCCTGGTGCACCTGTTGCTCCTGTCGCTCCTGGTGTTCCTGGATCTCCCGTTGCTCCTGTTGCTCCTGTCGCTCCCGCTGTTCCTGGTGCACCTGTTGCTCCTGTCGCTCCTGGTATTCCTGGTGCGCCTGTTGCTCCCGTTGTTCCTGGTGCACCTGTTGCTCCTGTCGCTCCTGGTGTTCCTGGATCTCCCGTTGCGCCTGTTGCTCCTGTTGCTCCCGCTGTTCCTGGTGCGCCTGTTGCTCCTGTCGCTCCTGGTGTTCCTGGATCTCCCGTTGCTCCTGTTGCTCCTGTTGCTCCTGTCGCTCCCGCTGTTCCTGGTGCGCCTGTTGCTCCTGTCGCTCCTGGTGCGCCTGTTGCTCCCGTTGCTCCTGGAGGTCCTCCTGAAGGTCCAGTTGCTCCTGTTGCTCCTGTTGCACCCGTTGCTCCTGGTACTGCCGGTGCTGTTGGCCCCATCGGACCCATTGGTCCCATTGGTCCCATTGGACCCATTGGACCCATATGGCCTCTTTTTCCTCTTTCTCCGTCGTCTCCGTCTTTACCTCTTTTTCCTCTTTCACCTTGTGGACCTGTTACACCCGTTGGGCCAATTAGGCCATTTTGTCCTGCTGGACCTGTTGGACCTGTTGGACCCGTTGGACCCGTTGGACCTGTTGAACCAAATGGTGGAAATGGTGGTTCTGGTGGAAATGGAGGGAATGGAGGGAATGGCGATCTTGGTGGTGGTAATGGCAATTAAAAACACCTCTCGTTTAATAAATTAGTTGTACAGTTTATATTATAAAAAAAGGACAAATTGGTTCATTATCATTACAAAAATGAGTAAAAAATGGAAAAAAATAGGTGATTTTTCTATTTAAATTCTTTATTTGTTTGACTGAAATCGCCTAATATGAAAAAACCAGGAATCGATATGATTCCTGGTTCTTCATTCTTACTCTAAATTATATGTTAAATGTCATCAGCCTCTTAGCTGAGCACTATGAGTTTCTTCTACAGCTTTTAATACTTTTTGATGAGCTTTTGTAACTTCTTCGTCTGTTAAAGTACGCTCTGGATCAAAATATGTTAGTGAGAAGGCAACAGATTTTTTACCTGCTTCCATTTTATCACCTTCATATAAGTCAAAAATGATTGCTTCTTTTAATAATTTTCCACCTGCTTGACGAATCGTAGATAAAATATCTCCAGCAAAAACAGTTGAATCTACTACAAGTGCCATATCACGATTCATAGCTGGGAAACGTGGAATTGCGTTATATAAAATATCATCTATTTCTGTATTAAATAGTTTTGCAAGTGATAACTGGAATACATACGTTTCTTTAATATCCCATTCTTTTTGAGTTACTGGATGTACTTGACCAATGAACCCAATTTCTTCGTTATTTACTAATATACTTGCTGTACGACCAGGATGTAGATCTTCTTTTTTAGATGCAACATAGGAAATTTTATCTGATAGTCCTAATTCATTAAATAAACCATCTATTACTCCTTTTACAACATAAAAATCAACAGCTTTTTTCTCACCTTGCCATGCATGTTGTAACCATGCTCCTGTTAAAGCACCTGCTAAATACTCTTCTTCACGAGGAAGTTCATTGTTCTCTAATGTTAAGAAAACTGAGCCTGTTTCAAATAATTGTACATTTTCCTCTTTACGAGCAACATTATAAGCTACTGCATCTAATAAATGAGGTACTAAACTAAAGCGTAATTCACTTCTTTCTTCACTCATTGGTAAAGATAAACGAACTGGCTTTGCATCACCAGTTTCTAATGCAAAACGTTTAACTTTACTATTACTAGTTAAGGAATAAGTAACTGCTTCAAATAAACCTGCATGTTGTAAAAACTGACGAGCTCTACGACGTTTTGCTTGGTATACAGTTAATTGGCCACGGCTAGCTACTCCTGTTGGTAATGTTGCAGGGATATGATCATATCCATACATTCTACCTACTTCTTCAACTAAGTCTTCTTCAATCGTAATATCTCCACGGCGACTAGGAACAGTGACAGTGAAAAGTTCCCCATCTTGTTTCGCTTCTAGACGTAATCGACGGAAAATATCTTTAACTGTATCAGCATCAATTGAAGTACCAAGCACATTATTTATTTTATTAACCGAAACAGAAACTTCTGGTGCTTCATTTACAATATGATTTGCAACTACAGTACCTTCTACAACCGTACCTCCTGCAAGCTCTGCCATTAACTGAGCAGCACGTTCAGATGCTGAGTAAGTACGAGATGGATCAATTCCTTTTTCAAAACGTGCACTTGATTCACTACGTAAACCTAGGTCTTTTGAAGTTTGACGAACAGTTTGACCTTTGAAAACAGCTGATTCAATTAAAACATCTACTGTATTCTCGTCAACCTCAGTTGATTGACCACCCATTACACCAGCGATCGCAACTGCTTCTTTTTCTGTCGCAATCACTAAATGATGTGGTTGTAATGTACGTTCTTCTCCATCTAATGTCGTAATTTTTTCATTAGATTTTGCATGTCTTACGATGATTTGTTTGCTATTTAACTTGTTATTATCAAATGCATGTAATGGTTGACCGTATTCAATTAAGATATAGTTTGTAATATCAACTATATTATTAATTGGACGAATACCTGCACTCATTAAACGAGCTTGCATCCACAATGGAGAAGGACCAACTTTTACACCTTTAACTAATTTAGCACTATAGTATGGTGCATCTTCCTTCGATTCTACTGAAACATTGATAAAGTCTGCTGATCCAGACTCTTCTGTTGCAACAGCTGGTAATTTCACATCTTTATCTAAAATTGCAGCAACTTCATAAGCTACTCCAATCATATTTAAACAATCCGCACGATTCGGTGTTAAACCTAATTCTAATACAGCGTCATCACGATGTAGAACTTCTAATGCATCTGCTCCAACTTCTGCATCGTTAGGTAGAACGAAAATTCCGTTCGAAAATTCCTTCCCAACTACTTTCCCTTCTACTCCTAGTTCTTGAAGAGAACAAATCATTCCTTCAGAAACTTCGCCACGTAATTTTGCTTTTTTAATTTTAAAGTTTCCAGGTAATACCGCACCAATTTTTGCAACGATAACCTTTTGACCTTTAGCGACATTCGGTGCGCCACAAATAATTTGTACAGGCTGTTCTTCCCCAACATCAACTGTACATTTTGATAACTTATCAGCTTCTGGATGTTGTTCACGTTCCATTACATAGCCAACTACAACATTTTTTATTCCATCAGAAAGATTGTTTACACCTTCAACTTCAATACCAGCTTTTGTAATTAATTTTGCAAGTTCTTCTGGTGTAACACCACTTAAATCAACGTATTCTTGTAACCATTTTGTTGAAACAAACATGTTTTGTCCCCTCCTACCTTACATTTGTTGGAATTGCTTTAAGAATCTAATATCGTTTGTATAGAAATGACGGATATCATCAATGCCGTATTTTAACAATGCAATACGCTCAGGACCCATTCCAAATGCAAATCCTTGAACTTCCTTCGAGTTATAACCAGCCATATCAAGTACATTTGGATGAACCATACCTGCACCTAAAATTTCGATCCAACCTGTATGCTTACACATATTACAGCCTTTTCCACCACACTTCATACAAGAAATGTCCATCTCTACTGATGGTTCAGTAAATGGGAAGAAACTTGGACGTAAACGAATTTCTCGATCTTCACCAAACATTTTTTTCGCAAATAGTTGTAATGTACCTTTTAAATCACTCATTGAAATGTTTTCACCAATAACTAAACCTTCAATTTGCATAAATTGATGTGAGTGAGTAGCGTCATCATCATCACGACGATAAACTTTACCCGGACAAATAATTTTGATTGGTCCTTTTTCAACATTTGCTTCCATTGTTCTTGCTTGAACAGGAGATGTATGAGTTCTCATTAAAGTTTCTTCTGTAATATAGAATGAATCTTGCATATCACGAGCAGGGTGACCTTTTGGAAGATTTAACGCTTCAAAGTTATAATAATCTTTTTCAACTTCTGGTCCTTCAACAACCTCATAACCCATTCCGATAAATAAGTCTTCAATTTCTTGGATGACAGCTTTTAAAGGATGCGCACCACCAGCTTGAACAGGACGTCCAGGCAATGTTACATCGATACTTTCGCTTTCTAATTTTTCATTAATAGCATTTTGTTCTAATAAAACTTGTTTTGCCTCAAGTTTTTCTTGAATTGCTGCACGTACCTCATTTGCAACTGCTCCCATTTTTGGACGCTCTTCAGGAGATAAATCCTTCATTGCTTTCATTGCCTCTGTAATTGGACCTTTTTTCCCAAGATAAGCGATACGTACTTCATTTAAGGCTTTTAAGTCTTGAGCCTCTTCAATTTGTTTAATCGCTTCTGCTTGTAAAGAAACTAAACGCTCTTGCATCTTTATTCCTCCTATACTTCTACCATTTTTTCCATACATTTTTAAACATAAAAAAACCTCGCTCCCAAAAAGGGACGAGGATTGATCGCGGTACCACCCTAATTAACAGTTAATGCATCGCTGCACTTCTAACTGCTCACTTCATTCATGTAACGGTCTATTTGACCGAGTCGCCTTTACATATATAATGGTCCCGGCGCCAGCTCAAGAGGTGAATTCAATTTAATTTCCTATAAAAGTGCTTTCAGTCTTAGACACTTTCTCCCTATATAGGGTACTCAAATTTACTAGTCTCTATCATCGCTTTTAAATATTAAATTTTCTTAACTTATTATAGTGATATTTTTGAATTATTGCAACTGCTCAACGTGTGATTTTTCTATCACTTTATCATAATTACTCCACAGAACACTCATTCAATACGAGACGAAAATCATATTAATAATTGAATATAGTCAAATTGGAGGAATTTTTGATTGAAAATAAGAAATCAGTTAATCATTGGATTTTCAATTATTATATTATTAACCATATCAATGTTTACTTATAACTTTTATATTGGTAAAAAAAATATTAACTCAATTGCTTTAATAGGAGATCAAACGAATGATGTAAGTCATGCAAGGGAAATAGAATTTTTATTATCAGGTCACTCTAACGACCAACGCGGATACTTATTATCAGGAGATAAAAATTATATAGAAAAAGCAACATTAGAAGAAATTGCACAACATTTAACTGCACTAAGCCAAGAAAACTCCGCTTCAAGCGAAGAACAATTAGCAAGCTTACAACAAATCTCAGCTACCTCTCAGTCTTTATCAGCAATTGCTGAAGAGTTAGAAAATGAAACTCAACGTTTTAAAATATAGGCTATGCACATTTAATTGCCAAAAAATAAGAAAAAGAGGTGCGAATTTGCACCTCTTCATTTATAAGCTATACATTAATATTCCTGCTGCAATTCCTACGTTTAATGATTCTGCTCTTCCGTAAATTGGGATATAAAGGTTTTCGTCCGATAAAGATAGTAGGTTAGAATTGACTCCTTTTCCTTCATTACCAACAATAATGGCAAAACGATTAGACGCTTTAACTTCATTAAACGGTTTAGCATTTTGTAAAGAAGTTCCGTATACCGATATCCCCTGTTCTTTTAATTCTGAAACCACTTCGATTAAGTCTCCACGTAAAATAGGCATATGGAATAAAGAGCCTTGTGTTGAACGAATCGTTTTAGAATTATATAAATCGCTCGTACCAGTCCCAAGTATAACTGCATCATATCCAGCAGCGTCCGCTGTTCTGATCATAGTACCCACGTTTCCAGGATCTTGTACTTCATCAATTAATAATAATTTAGATACTTTTGCAAAGTCTACTCTCATATATGAAAATTCGATGATTGCATAAATACCTTGTGTTGTTTCAGTTTCGCTTAATTCTTTACTAACTTCTTTAGAAATATATGTTAACTCGAAAGAGCCAGGTGAAAAGTTTGATGGTAAATCGATTTCTTCTGAAAGTAATAAATGAAGGATCGGTGCATCATTCTTTATTGCTTCTTCCACTAGATGAAAACCTTCTACAATATATTGTTTGGCTTTTTCTCGACCCTTTTTTGTATGCAATTTTTTCCAAGCTTTAACAGAGTTATTTTGTATCGAATCAATTCGTTTCATATTATAACCTTATACCTTTCTTCGTATATCATAAAGTTAATAATACATAAATTTAATACTGTTTACAAATACTACTTAAAGCACAATATGAAAGGAGAATTCAAATGAATTTCAACATTCGTGGAGCAGTTCTTCACAATATTACTGGTAACAAAAGTGATCAATTAGAGGCAACAATCGTAGATGCAATTCAAAGTGGTGAGGAAAAAGTATTACCTGGATTAGGTGTATTACTAGAATTATTTTGGAAAAATGCTTCAGAAGAACAAAAACATGAGTTACTAGCTGTTATTGAAGGTGGAATACAAGGTTAATAAGGTGCAACTGCACTTTGTTTTGCCTTTTTATCTAAAAAAAGTAGAAGCCTCGAACAGATTGCTCGAGGCTTCTTTTGAAGTTGTTATTTAGTTTTAAGGTCTTCTATCGAATCAATATCCATATATTCTGGAACAGTTAATCCTAATTTTGTACCATCTAAATTAGGTCCAAGATCGACCAGCTTATTTTTATATTCATTTATATAATCACTATGTGTAGTTGGTAGCCAAGCTGCAACTAATGCATCAGCGCTTCCGTCAGCTACACCTGCAAACATAGGACCTGCTTCAACTTGTTTTAACGTTACATCATAACCTTGTTGTTTTAGAACTGTACCAACTACATTCGTGCTGGCAATTTCTGATTCCCAAGCAACATACACAAGGCTTATTTTTTCGCCATTACCTTTTGGGACATCTTTCGTCCACTTGGCTACGATATCATCATTATTTTCTACCCATTTTTTAGCTGCTTCTTCTGGCTTTGTTCCTTCTTGAACATCACTCATTACTTTTTCCATATCAGATGGTTTCCAGTAAAATTGATCAAGAATTTTGAAAGCACCAGGATTTTCTTCTTTTAATCCTTTTCTGACCATCGTGTGGATTGATTCATCTTTTCCAAATGAACCTTTTGGATCTTCTAAATACTTCAATTTATATTTTGTAAACATCCAGTGTGGCGTCCAGCCAGTAACAATGATTGGTTCTTTTTGATCATAAGCTTTTTTGAGTTCTGCAGTCATTGCCGCAGAAGAACCTTCTTTTAAAGTCCAATCTTTTAAGCCATAATCACGCATTGCTTTTTCGGTTGCCTTCATCAGACCTGCTCCTGGATCAATCCCCGTAATTTCATAATGTACTTGATCTCCTACTTTATTAGAAGATGTTTTATCAGCTGTACCTACTGTGAAAGCAGTAGTAAGAAAAGAAATTAAAAAGATCAGTGTAACAAAGCCATATACATATTTTTTAGCGAACTTATTGCCATAAACAGGTTTCCTTAAGTTTTGTGAGATTCTATCAAGTATAATTGCAATGATTACAATTGATAGACCAGCTTCAAATCCTTCACCAACTTTAATTTGTGTGACAGCACGATAAACTTCTGCCCCTAAACCTGGCGCACCAACTAAAGATGCAATAACAACCATTGATAGTGATAACATAATACTTTGATTCACACCTGCTAAAATCGTAGGAGCAGCCAATGGTAGCTGTACCTTCAAGAGTTTTTGCCAAGTTGTTGAACCAAATGCATTTGTCGCTTCAATTAAGTCATTAGGGACTTCTCGGATACCAAGATTCGTAAGTCTTATTGTAGGCGGTACTGCGAAAATAACAGATGCCAAAATACCTGGCACAACACCAATCCCGAAAAAGAGAATAGCTGGTATCAAATAAACGAATGCCGGCATTGTTTGCATAAAATCGAGAATCGGCGTAATGACTTGTTTTACTCGATCGTTTTGCGAAGCCCATATACCAAGTGGGATACCTATTAACATCGTTATGATAACCGAGGATAATATTAAAGCTAATGATTCAATTGTTGCATCCCAAAGTCCTAAATTATCGATCAAAAGTAAACCTATTAAAGTAAATAACCCTACTGTCCATCGACTTGTATAAAATGCTAATAATGAGATTAACAAAATTAACACAATCGACGGACCCATTCCTAAAACCTTCACAAAGATATCTAATAGGGTTTCTGTGATGTTTGTGATCGTACTGAATAGCGGATTGAAATGTTTGATGATAAAATCAACAATGGCATCAATCCAATCTGCTAACGGTAATTTATGCATCCCCATTACATTAACCCCCTTTTATATTTAAATCTTCTTTTTTACCCGCAAGTGCTCCAATTACCGCACCTCTGATTATGACACCTTTTAATCTATTTTCTTTGTCAACAACAGCAAGTGGGAGAACCGAAGTCGCAAGCGATTCGATTACATCTGTAAGCAGTGTTTCTTCAGAAACTACCACAATATCTTTTTGCATGACTTCTTCAACACTTTTATTTTCTTTCAGTGCAAGCGATGCATCATCGGCAGTTATAGCACCAAGTAATTTTAATCTACGATCTACTACAAATATACTTGAGTATCCTTGATCTCTCATAATTTGAAGTGCTACCCTTGGACCACGGTCTGGCGTAATTCTTTCAGCACGCTTAAGAACATTAGCCGCTGTTAATACTTTCGACAAATCAACATCTTCGACAAATCGCTCTACATATTCATTTGCTGGATTAACCATAATTTCTTCTGGCGAACCAATTTGAATGATATTACCATCCTTCATTAGTGCAATCCTGTCACCAATTCTTAATGCTTCATCAAGATCATGGGTGATAAAAATGATTGTTTTTTTCATCGTCTCTTGTAATTCTAACAGTTCATCCTGCATATCTTTTCTGATCAATGGATCGAGCGCACTGAAGGCCTCATCCATAAGCAAAATATCCGTATCACTCGTCAAAGCTCTCGCAAGACCAACCCTTTGCTGCATACCTCCACTTAGTTGTGAAGGATATTGATCTTCATAACCTTTTAATCCAACAATTTCTAAAGATTTCTTTGCTTTTTCAGTTCTTTCTTGCACAGAAATATTTTGTATTTCAAGTCCATATTCCGTATTTTCTAAAACCGTTTTATGTGGGAATAATGCAAAGTTTTGAAAAACCATACTAATCTTTTTGCGACGTACATCCCTTAACTGCTGTGCATTCATTTTCACTATATCTTCATCGTCAATTAAAATTTGACCAGTTGTTGGATCAATTAAACGATTTAACATTCTAATTAATGTCGACTTCCCGCTGCCTGATAAACCCATTACAACAAAAATTTCACCTGGGTAAATTTCAAAATTCGCATCATTTACACCAATTGTTGCGCCAGTTTCTTTTAAAATTTCTTTTTTTGAGTAACCTTTCTCAAGTAGTTTTATGGCATTCTTTGGAGATTTACCGAAAACCTTCGTCACATTTTTTACTACAACTTTTGATTTCATCAACTCACCTCGATTTAAAATTTTTAATACAAATCCTTTTTCAATACAACTTGCATTTATGTTGAAGGCAGCATTTTTAAAGAAAGAATATTCCAAAAAATATTCATACAATAACGCACGTAAAATAAAAGTAGCCAAGTACTTAAAAAGTCTTGGCTTGCTACTTTTTTTATCTCTTTTGGAAGAAGAAATGACGCTCCAAGATCAAATTAAAAGTAGTTGAAAGTTTATCTGCTATTAATGTTAACAGTAAACTATGACAAAACTATTTCAGAACAATGTTAACAAGGATACATTTGATTACAGACTTCCAACCAAATTATTCCATTTTTTAGTCATATTGTTCTAAACCTCTTTGACCCTAGTGTTTTGCTCCTGTCAATAAATATTGCTAAATAGTAATATTCGTTAACTAAACTTAATAAAAATCTAGCTTTCCCCACTAAAAGCTATTCCCAAAAAACACTTATTTTTAAATTGAAAACGTGTTAATGAGAGCAATAAGTTCTAGTCACCTTAAAAATATAGATAAAATAAAAATCCCTCAAGATTCTTGAGGGATTTGATTACTTAGCTATAAGTTAAACGATCAACTGTTTCGCGATCTAAACGTTTAATAACTTCTACAATCAGCTTTACTGTGTTTTCATAGTCATCACGGTGTAGGATTCCAGAATGAGAGTGAATATATCTAGTTGGAATTGTAATGGCAAGCGATGGAACACCTTTCATTGTTATATGCATCGCGCCTGCATCTGTTCCTCCACCAGGCATTGCATCATATTGATAAGGAATGCCAATTTCTTCTGCAACATTTACAACAAACTCACGTAAGTCTTTATGAGAAACCATTGAAGCATCATAAAGAACAATTTGTGGACCTTTTCCTAATTTACCTTGAGCTTCTCTTTCTGATACACCAGGCATATCTCCTGCAACACCAACATCTAATGCGAAACCAATATCTGGTTCAATTTTATAAGTTGATGTTCTAGCGCCACGTAGACCAACTTCTTCTTGTACAGTGCCAACACCAAACACAATATTTGGATGCTGTTGGTTTTGTAATTGTTCTAATACATCAATCGCAATTGCACAACCAATTCGATTATCCCATGCTTTTGCTAATAATAATTTTTCATTTTTCATTGTTTGGAATTCAAAATAAGGAACGACTTGATCCCCAGGACGTACTCCAAATTCTAATGCTTCTTCTTTACTTGAAGCACCGATATCAATAAACATATCTTTAATATCGACTACTTTTCTTCTAGCCTCAGGGCTCATAATATGCGGCGGTTTTGATCCAATAATACCTGTTACATTACCTTCTTTAGTTGAAATCGTAACGCGTTGAGCTAGCATTACCTGTGACCACCATCCACCGATTGTTTGAAAACGTAAAAAGCCTTTATCATCAATCTGTGTAACCATAAATCCAACTTCATCAAGATGCCCGGCAACTTCAATTCTTGGCCCATTAGCATCTCCTGTTTTCACAGCAATTAAGCTACCTAAATTATCTGTAGTAACTTCATCAGCAAATGGCGTTATATATTTCTTCATTACTTCGCGTGGTTCATGTTCAAAACCAGCTACACCATTTGCATCTGTTAACTCTTTTAACATTTGTAACTTAGCATCTAAAGTAGACAAGGTCATCCATCCTTTTTTCTAATTAAAATTTATGTACATAATCTATTATACAATTAGCATATCTTTTTGACAAAATCATAAGAATATTAAATTTTTAACCTACTTCCTTTACTCTTCCCTTTGGACCATGTTGAAAGGTAGCCTTCTTCCAATTTCCAAAAAAGTAATAAAGGATATGACATAATACTGCTACTGTAAATGCAATTCCAAAGCTCCACCAAATACTTAAAAAGCCATATTGATGTCCTAAATAATATGCGACTGGATTCCTCACTAGCCACATCGCACAAAAAGTAAATAGTAATGGAGGCATAACTGCTCCCCTTGATCTGACAACACCTGAAAGAACTAGCGTTACACCAAATAAGATATATGGCCAAAACATAATATAACTAATTGTCACCCCTAAATCAATTGCATGACCAGTCGTTGGTAAAAATAATGAAAAAGCCTGCTTACTAAATATATTTAATAAAAGAACAAGACCACCTGTCCAAATCACATTGAACAATACACCAATCAAAGCAATACGGCCAATCCGTTCTAACTTCCCTGCACCAATACACTGTGCTACCATTGATGTCACAGCTCCACCAATTGCCATTGCGGGCATTTGAATATAACTTGTAAGCTGAAATGCCACACCAAAAGCGGCTGTAGATTCAGATCCAAATGAATTAACTAAGTGAAAGAGTGCTAAATTTGCTGAAGAAACAACGATCATTTGTAAACCCATGGGTATACCTTTTATTATTAGTACCTTTATTAAGCCCCAATCAAACCTGACTAAGTTCAACTCTTCTTTTTGTAGTCTTAAAAAATACTTTTTGGAGTAAATCGTTATCACTAACAAAATAAAACTAAATGTTTGAGCTATTAAAGAAGCAAAACCAGACCCGGATATACCCATTTCAGGAAAAGGTCCAATACCTTTTATGAAAAGTGGGTTTAATATTATATCTAATCCAACAGATAATAGTAAAAAATAAAATGGTGTTTTCGAATCACCAGACCCTCTCATGATTGCCATCACAAGTGTGTAGGCAAACATAAAAGGTGTGCCTAAAAACATCATACGTGTATAAGAAATCGCAAAATCAATTGTATCCCCTGGTGTATTCATTAGCTTTAAAATAGTTGGAGAAAATACAAATCCTATAATGGCGACTATTAAGGAAAGACCAATAAATAACGCTAAGCTTGTACCTACCACTCTTTTCGCTTCACTAATATTCTTGGCACCTATATTTTGTGCTATTAAAATAACAGCTGCCATAGAAATCCCAAAAATAGCTCCTGACAAAAAGAACATTAATATATTCGCATTAGAAGTAGCCGCTAATGCTTGTTCGCCTAAAAACTTTCCTACCCAAATTGAATTAATTGAACCATTTAAAGACTGAAGTACATTGCCTAATAACATTGGCAAAGAAAAGAAGAATAATGTTTTCGCAATAGGTCCTTCAGTTAATTGATTGCCGTGTAGGTTTTTTGGCTTAAACATCATATCCCTCCAATTCTATAAAATATTACTCCATTAATCATCGTAACAGAACAATTGCAAGAATATAAATGATTCACTCATCATTTTATTACATATTCCAATCATAATTCACACTAATTTCATAATTACGATTTGAAGGAAATAATAAATAAGCTTACAATGGATGAGAACATTTTTAAATACAATCTCTGGAGACAATAATGATTACAACAACTGTTTTATATAAAGAAGCAAAAAGTTTCATTACTCAGTGCTATGAAGAGCTAAATATCGCTGATCGAATAGAAGTACGTTTAAAAGAAATTGAAATAGAAATAAAATCAACTGGTTATTATACACATACCTATGAAGAAATTGAACATGGTGCAAAGTTGGCTTGGAGAAATAGTAACCGATGTATTGGTAGATTATTTTGGGATAAACTTCGAGTTTTAGACGCTCGCCATATAAATGATGATGAAGGTGTTCAACAAGAAATCATTCATCACATTCATTACGCAACGAATGCAGGAAAGATTCTTCCGACAATTACAATTTTCAAACCTAATTTAGGTGAAAATAACAATATTCAAATTCATAACCATCAGCTTCTTCGTTATGCCGGTTATGAAACGGATCAAGGAATCATCGGTGATCCTATATCTATTCCTTTTACAAAAGAGTGTGAAAGTCTAGGTTGGGAAGGTAAGAAAACAAATTATGATATGCTTCCAATTGTTTATTCTATCGATGGACAAGAGAAAAAATGGTTTTCAGTACCAAGGGAAGTCATTTTAGAAGTTCCAATTGAGCATCCTGAATTTGACTTTTCTCCATTACAGGCAAAGTGGTATGCAGTTCCAATGATTTCAGATATGCGACTGGAAATCGGTGGTATAACATATAGTGCTGCTCCATTCAACGGCTGGTATATGGGAACTGAAATAGGTGCAAGAAACTTTGCTGACGAATTCCGTTATAATATGCTTCCACAAGTGGCTGACTTGATCGGATTAGATACGAAAAGAAATAGTACTTTATGGAAAGACAGAGCATTAGTAGAATTAAACATAGCAGTTTTATATTCCTTCAAAAAAAATGGTGTTAGTATTGTAGATCACCATTCAGCAGCTCAGCAATTTCAACAATTTGAAAAACAAGAATCAGCATGCAAAAGAGAACTTACAGGAAACTGGGGTTGGCTTATACCACCAATGTCTCCAGCTACAACGCATATTTTCCATAATAGATATGAGAACAAGATCATCAAACCTAATTTTTTTCCTAATAATAAAACCAATTAAAAAATAAACGTTAATTGATAAAACTAAAATAAGCGTGCTTAGAAAATTTTCTGAGTACGCTTTATTCCGTTTTAAGACAAATCTCTTTTCTTACCTTCTTACTTGTTAATTTTGTTAAAATGAAAATATCGATGTTTTCAAAGTTCAGATAAAAGGGAGAATTCAATGATACTATTTAAAAATGAACATGTAACCGTTTTTCAAAGCGCTTTATTTCAAACAAACTCGACTGTTGTTGAAACTGAGGATTGTATCATAGTAGTTGATCCAACATGGCTTCCGAGTGAAATTAATGAAATTAGGAAGTATGTAGATGTAATTAAAAAAGAACGACCTATTTATTTATATTTTACGCATGGGGATTTTGACCATGTGATAGGTTACCACGCCTTCCCAGATGCAACTACAATAGGAAGTATCAATCTACATAATCACCCTGAGAAGGACATTAAAGTAGGAAAAATTAAACAGTTCTATTTAGATCATTATATTCAACATACTGAACCAATCCGTTTTCCTGAAATTGATTTGATTATCACCGAGGATGGTCAAACAATTAAAGTTGGTAATACAACTTTAGTTTTTTATCTGTCACCAGGTCATACGAAGGATGGATTATTTCTTTATATCGATGAGTTAGACGTTTGGATTACAGGGGATTATTTATCTGATTTCGAGCTTCCAATCGTATTTGATAGTGTGAAAAGTTATTATGAAACATTAGAAAAGGCTTCTGAATTAATTACAAACAAGGAATTTTCATTATTGATACCAGGTCACGGTAAAGTAACTGATTCAAAGGAGGACGCAATAAAACGTATTTCCTTTGCAAATGATTATTTAACTCGCCTTCAACAAACTGTACAAATGGAAGATGAACAAGCGATTAGTCTTCTAGAGAAGGAATTTTTATTTCCGTCTGCATTTACGAAGTTTTGTCATGAATGCAATGTGAAGAATATGAGAAGAGAGTATTGTCATTCTTAAAAGGCTCAGTCGATCGGATCGCTTGAAAGTTTAATAAAAAACAAAAAATCCTTAACATCTACATGTTAAGGATTTTTAATATTATTATTTTAAGTTAGCTTTTGCAGCGTTCGCTAATTCAGCAAATGCTTTTTCGTCTGTTACTGCAATATCAGCTAACATTTTACGGTTAACTTCGATACCAGCTAATTTTAAACCGTGCATTAAACGGCTGTAAGAAAGACCGTTCATACGAGCAGCCGCGTTGATACGAGTGATCCATAATTTACGGAAATCACGTTTTTTCTGACGACGGTCACGGTATGCATACATAAGTGATTTCATCACTTGTTGGTTTGCAACTTTGAATAATGTATGTTTTGAACCGTAATAACCTTTTGCTAATTTAATAACCTTTTTACGACGAGCGCGTGTAACTGTACCGCCTTTAACTCTTGGCATATTATTTCCCTCCTAGATATCTATCTAATCCGTTATCGTTCTTATTTCATGTTTGTAAGCATGAAGCGAATACGTTTGAAATCGCCTTTGCTTACTAATGAAGCTTTACGTAATTTACGTTTTGCTTTAGTAGATTTATTAGCGAATAAGTGGCTAGTGTATGCACGACCACGTTTTAATTTACCAGATCCAGTCTTTTTAAAACGTTTTGCTGAACCACGGTGAGTTTTCATTTTAGGCATATCGTGTTTCCTCCTCAAATAAATTACTTTTCGTTTTTAGGTGCTAAGACTAAGAACATACTACGACCATCCATTTTTGGGTGTGACTCAACAGTTGCAACTTCTGCACAAGCAGTTGAGAAACGGTCAAGTACTCGTTGTCCAATTTCCTTATGCGTAATAGCGCGTCCTTTAAATCGAATAGACGCTTTTACTTTATCGCCTTTTTCTAAGAACTTAATTGCATTACGAAGCTTTGTGTTAAAGTCATGTTCATCAATTGTTGGACTTAAACGAACTTCTTTCATGCTAATAATTTTTTGGTTTTTACGGCTCTCTTTGTCTTTCTTTTGTTGCTCGAAACGGAACTTACCGTAGTCCATAATACGACATACAGGCGGTTTAGCCGTTGGTGCAACCATTACTAAATCAAGGTTAACGTTTGAAGCTAACTCAAGAGCCTCTTGTTTTGTCTTGATTCCAAGTTGATCTCCGTTAGGACCAATTAATCGAACTTCACGAGCACGAATTCCATCGTTTACCATCATGTCTTTGCTAATAGTAAAACACCTCCAGGGTATTGTAAGAATTACCTTAATTTGTTTCATTGAAGCAAACCTCAAACTCAATAAAAAAGTGTGGGTATATAAATACACCCACACTGACAGTATCAAAGTAATAATGATTCTGTTACCTGACAACAGCCTACAGCGTCATCCAGGTGAGAAGCGGGTGCTTCTACTTCAAACAAATAAGTATTCTTTTCTTACGTTACTATAACATAGCGACATGATGTTGTCAAGATTCGTATGTTTTATTCGCAACGAAATTTATTATAGCAAAGAAACTTATTTATGACAATCATTTTTTTATTTTCATAAAATTCATTTCGATTTTTCTTGTGTAAAGTCTTGTAAAGTATGTATGTGTACCCGTTCTTGAAAGATATTTTGTAATGTAACAATTAGTGCTAAATCTACTGTTGCAGTGTATAAATGAATTCTTTTTGGTGCAATTGCAGCTAATGGTACAATCAATTCATTATCAATATATTCACGGTTTTTAACACCTTTACCATACTCTCTTAATAATTCTTTTGAGATTGGTAATAGTAAATGATCATACACACTAAACTTTCCATCATATACAATATGGACATTTGGAATCAGTGAATCTGATTTTAATACTTGTTGTCTTAAATTTTCAATTAGGTTTTGATATTCATTTTCTAATTTGTATTCATCGATTGCGATTTCACATACATAAGCAAGCTGCTTATTATACTCTTTTAAACGGAATGTAATGAACGAATCAAAGCTAAAGCTTATTCCATCCTTTACATATTGGACAATTGCGTTAGTAATCAATTGCTTGCTCTTACGTATTTTCTTTTGGTTTGGTACACTTCTTCTTGTCCCTCGTAATAAGGACTGTGCAATTGGAATGATTTGCTGTTGTTCAACTTCCTCATAGAAAAAAGATGTATGTAAAATGGATTGAATCCACTTATCTTCTTTTTGAAGTAAAATAAATTGTACTAGCGTTGGCACTAAGATACTTTTTATTAACTCTTCAGTATTTTGAGGAAAAGTAATTAATATTGTATTCATTTTGTGTTTTCTTAGAAAGTATGGTCTCGATTGATTTTTTAAGCGTTTTTGTAATCGGTCGTAGACATAAGCTGCATCAATGGGTTCATTGAAAAAAATTTCAATCACCCTGTTCCCCCCTTTCAAGCACCACCTAGTCCTATATATATTAAGAAGTGAATTAAAAAATGCCGTAAAATCACTTTGAATCGTGATTTTACGGCATTTTTGTTTTTATGATGTGAAATGTCTACGATTTGAACCAGAAATACTGATTGGCTTCGCTAAATATTTAACTCGATCTACAATGCGAGCTGCTTTTACTCGTTCTTCTTCTCCGCGCTGTGAATATGTCAGATGGTGTTCTAACTGAGTTATATCTGCATTTGAAGTAAAAAATGTCGGTAATTTTTCTAGCATGCGATATTGAAGAATCGTACCTAATATCTCATCCCTTGCCCAACTTGACATTTGTTCTGCCCCAATGTCATCGAGCATCAATACTTCAACTTTTTTAACAGCTTCAATTTTTTCTTCTAAAGTACCTTCACTAATTGAGCTTTTTAATTCACGTAAAAACTCAGGTAAATAAACAAGCATTGATGAAATTCCTTCTTCTGCTAATTCATTTGCGATTGCACCAAGGATATATGTTTTCCCTACACCGAATGGGCCGTGTAAATATAGCCCTTGCATCATTTTTCCTTTTTCATAACTCATAATAAATTGTCTTGCAGCTGAAATAGCCTCAAAACGTCCAGAATCATCTAAAGATAGATTAGACATAGATGCTTGTAGCACATCTTTAGGTAAATACAGACACTTGATTAAAGCTTCATGCTTTTTACGTTGATCATTCTTTATGCCATTTGGACATCGATCATACTGAACATCAATTCTTTTTCCTTGTATGATTAGATGCGGATGATAACCTTGAACCAAATTTTTACAACCTTCAAAGGTAGGGCAATCATGACACTCAACACTTTGACCTATATACTCATAAAGCTTATTTAAGCTTTTATCAATCATATCATCTGTAATTTCATTTTTATTTTGAATTAAAAATGGTGCAACTTTTGGGTGACTGCGGACTTCATGTCGCATTTTTTCAAATGTATCTTGGAATTGTTTATTTTTCATTAATGCAGTGAATGCGTTTTGAATTGGTTCCATTTCGTCCTCCCATTAACGTTTTTTCTTATTTTTGAACATCTCAAGTTCTTTTTCTAATCTTTTTCTTTCTTCGTCAACGGAAGAATTATTTGTCTCTACAGTAATCGGAGCTACACTTTCTGCATTTGGCTGTAACCAATCTGGGACGATTTCTGTACGAATTGCTTTATTTCGTCGATTACCCGTTCTGGCCTTAGCAACAGTTGTTCCTTGTCTTGTCTCTTCAAATTCTTTTCGAGCAAGATCCATTGCTTGCTTAACTGTTGTTACACCTTTTCTTGCCCAGTGGCTTGCGATTTTAATAACATAGTTTCTAGATAATTTCTTATCTAAACGTATCATTACATAATCAATTAATACATTTGCTACCCCAGGAAGTAACTTTTGATCAATCATAATTTCTTCAATGATTTTTAAATCTGCCTCACTTGGCTCTGCACCACCAGATATTTCTTTTAAATATTGGCGAGGTGAGATTGTTTCAAAGCATTGAATTAGTTTTTCTTCCTGTGTAGTTGGTTCAGCTTTCAGCTCTCTATGCTGAATTGGTTGAACCTTCTCAACAATCGTAGGCAATGCTTCATGATGTTGAAATTGATACCATTCTCTCGCTTCTAAACGAAGTGATTCAGTATTAATTTTATTCTCATCGTTTAATGCACGCATGACAATCGTTTTCATTTGAATTGGGTTAATACCATATAAAAAAGCTAGCTTTAAAATTGTTTCTTTAACTTCTGCAGTAAAAGAACGTTTTGGAACAAATGAATCAGATAAACCATCTAAAAATAAATCATAATCAAACTCTTCCATTTTGACAGAAATTTTTAAAGGTTGTTGCTCTTTTAACAACCTTGTATTCTGCGTTTCACTTTGAGTTATCTCATTATTTTTTTGTATTTCATGTAGTTGTTCCATTGTAACAGTTTGAAAAACGGAATCAAATGAACTAGAAATATCACGATAGCCCTCTTTGGAAAACGCTTGTCTACTAAAAAAGTTTTTCGCTCGTTGATATTGAGTTTTACCGATTGTTTTGAAAAGGAAGATATTTAATATAGGATCTTCAAAAAAAGAATGGGGATCAAGCGGAGATTGAAGTTCATAAAGTAACTTCTTATTACCTTCTTCAGACCCTTCATACACTTTAAGTAAACCGATTCCCTCTAACATTAACCTTTGCTCATAAATTGTCTTTAAATTTGTTCTCATCCCAAGCATTAAAGAATGATGTGTTAAATTATTTGGATTGAGGTCTGTTTGTTCACATTCACTCCATAAAGTCATGTACAAGCTTAATGCCTGGCTACCAATGATTGGTTGATACAACATCGTTAATACCTGTCTGTGGAAATTATGTAAATATCCTGCAGCCAATACCGTGTATGGATCTGCAGGCAGAACATCCATCCAATGTTGCTTTTCAATAGACATTCAAACAATCCTTTCTTGTATCAAAAGAGCGAAGTACTAATCGTCCTTACCTCGCTCTTTGTTAATTAAATCTTTTAATTCATCAATGAATACATTTATATCCTTGAATTGACGATAAACTGATGCAAATCGAACATATGCAACTTCATCAACTTTAGATAAATGATCCATAACCATTTCACCTAAAACTTCACTCGGAACTTCAGATGTACCACTATTTTTTAATTCTTTTTCTATATTATTAATAATGCCTTCAAGTTGAGATAATGATACAGGGCGTTTTTCACATACCTTAATAAGACCTCTTAACATCTTATCTTTACTAAACTCCTCACGAGCTCCCTCTTTTTTCACAACTAAAATAGGATTATCTTCTACTCGTTCAAAGGTAGTAAAACGATGCTGACATTCTTCACATTCACGTCTTCTTCTAATTGATCGACCTTCATCTACCGGTCTGCTATCAAGTACTCTTGTCCCATTATAATTACATGTTGGACATCTCATCGTTTCATTTCAACTCCAAACACAGTTTTGTTAAACAGACTATTATAACTCTATACTATAACAAAATTCAAATAAACTAAAGCAAGAAATGTGGAGGCGACTGGTCATAAGACAAAACCCTATTTTCCCTACAACTTTAGGAACATAATTCGCAATCCATTTTTATAGACGAAAAAAGAGAGGTGAATAATCACCTCTCTCCATTTTTTTAGTTACCACTAACAACTTTTACTTTATTAACTTGAATGGGACCCATTCCTCTAGGTAGCTCAACATTTTCACGCGTATCAGCTTCAAGAGCCTCAGCGATATAGTTTGCAGCTACATTTGGATCAATTCTATCACCGCAAGTGTAAACATCAATACTTGCATAACCATGCTCAGGAAAACTGTGAATAGTTAAATGTGATTCTGAAATGATTACGACACCACTAACGCCATGAGGAGCGAACTTGTGAAAAGCAACTTCACGAATTTCTGCACCAGAACGTAATGCAGCATCAACAAAAGTCTCCTCAATAAATTTCATATCATTTAATTTTTCTGTGTTACAACCCCATAATTCCGAAATGACGTGACGACCCATAGTATCCATATTCATTTCCCCCTTAAATAATTTTACATGACTCCTATTGCAAAAGTATGATCAACTACCACGGGGGAAAGTTAGTCCAAAGAGGTCCTAACCCTTTAAGTAGTTAGTTATACTTTTAGAAGTTCACGAAAGTTAGTATACTTTTTTTAAATTTGAATTGCAAGATAAATTTCATTTTTTTGTAATTTACTAGTTTAAATGTTAAAAAAATATGTATAAAACAAGCTATTTGCTCGAGTGCCAAGCATTCTTGCAAACTTCGAAAAGACTAGCCGTCATTAAATCAGCTAGTCTTTGTATTCGCTTACATTAGTTTGTAAAATTACGCTTCTTAATTTTGAACTGGTTCAAGTTTAGAAATTTTAGAAGCAACAATTGACACTAAGTCAACTACACGTCTAGAATAACCCCACTCATTATCATACCAAGCTAGTACTTTCACTTTTGTACCACCAATTACCATTGTTGAAAGTGAATCAATGATTGCAGAATGTGTATTACTGTTAAAATCAATTGATACTAATGGTTCATTACAGAATTCAATGATTCCATGCATTGAACCTTTAGAAGCAGTTTCAAATACTTCATTTATTTCTTCTACTGTTACTTCTCTTTTTAAATCAACAACTAAATCTACAAGTGATACGTTTGGTGTAGGTACACGTAATGCCATACCATGTAATTTTCCATCTAAATGAGGTAATACTTTTGAAAGTGCTTTAGCTGCTCCAGTTGTTGTTGGAATGATTGACTGGCTACAAGCACGAGCTCTACGTAAATCCTTATGTGGATTATCTATATTTTTTTGATCATTTGTAAATGAGTGAACTGTCGTCATTAATCCATTTACAACTCCAAATTGCTCATCTAATACTTTGACAACTGGCGCTAAACAGTTCGTAGTACATGAAGCATTTGAAATCACATTGTGTTGTTCTATGTCTAATTTTTCATCGTTTACACCAATTACAACAGTTATATCTTCATTTTTACCTGGTGCAGTTAGGATAACTTTTTGAGCTCCTGCAGTTAAGTGCATTTTTGCTTTTTCTGCGTCATTAAATTTCCCAGTTGCTTCGATCACGATATCTACATTTAGTTCGTTCCATGGAAGTAACTCTGGATTTCTCTCACTAATTAGGTCAACACGTTTTCCATCAACAAGTAAGTGATCTGTGTTCGCTATAACCTCACCGTCAAATTTCCCATGAACAGTGTCATATTTAATTAAATGCGCTAAAGTTTCAGCTGGATAGCTAGCATTTATCGCAACGATGTTATAATCTGCATTTTTAATTGCTTGACGGAAAACCATGCGTCCAATTCGACCAAATCCATTTATTGCTACATTTACCATAAGTAAACCCCCAATTAAGTTATACTGATTTATTATATCCCCTTAATTAGTATAACACATAACATGGATTTTGGTTAAACTATTTACATTATTTCTATAAATTATTTTATTTTTTTTAATAAGTCCATTACCTGTTTTTTTGTTTCATCTAGATTTCCATTATTATCGATCACAAAATCTGCTCTTGCTTCTTTTTCTTTAACAGGTATTTGTGATGAAATTCTACTGATTGCTTCTTCTCTTGTTAAATGATTTCGATTCATTAATCTACTTAACTGTGTTTCTTCATTTACTGTAACGACAATAACTTTTTCAACGAAATGTACTAAATTACTTTCATATAATAGTGGTATATCCATTATGACAAGAGACTCGCCGTTTGCTAAATATGTATTGGTTTGCTCTAACATAACTCGTCTTACTTCCGGGTGTACAATGGAATTTAATTGTAAGCGCTTTTCTTTGTCATTAAAAATAATGCTACCAAGTAGAGGGCGATTAATCTCTCCATTTTGTAGGACGATCTCCGGACCGAATGCCTCAATAATTTTCTTATAGGCAGGTTGTCCAATTTCAACCACTTCTTTAGCAATGATGTCTGCATCGACAATTGGTATGTTACATTCCTTTAAAAAATTTGAAACAGTACTTTTCCCACTAGCAATACTGCCAGTTAATCCAAAAACTTTTCCCATTTATATCTTCTCCTCACAAAGTTATAGAGGTACCAAATGGAAGAAACTCCATTCGGGTACACTCTAACAGATTGAACTCACTACATTTTCATTAGTCCTAGTAGAATCAAGAATACACCTGGTAAAAACGTTAATTTCTGTAGCCAACTATTTTGTGATAGAACATTACCTAATTTCATGCCAAACAATAAAAATAGCGCACTAGCAGTTGATGTTACGGCTGCTGTTAATAATGGTGAAAATCCAAGCATTGATGCTCCAATACCAGCTCCAAAGGCATCTAGTGATAGTGCAAAGCCTAATAACATCGCTTCTAATCCACTAATACTACCAGAACGATCTAAGTCTGCCGCAGTAGGCTTTTTGAGTATTTTCACAACTATTCCGAGCACTTCAATTTCGAAATTGATAATTGTATCTTCAGAATCAATTTTTTCCTCAATAACTGAATTTGATCCTTTATTTGATCGGTAAAATTGATACAAAACCCATAAGCCTATACAAACTAGTACAAATCCACCAATTCTTTTCGCTATGATTGGGGAGAAAAAATTTGTAACCGCATGGCCAATCCCCATTGAGGTCATTAAAATAATCCCTGAGCAAATTGCAATTGTGATAATTGATTTCATAGGGATCTTAACTTTTCTAAGCCCATAAGTGAAACCAACACTACAGCTATCTAGGCTTAATGCACATGCTAGTAGAATTAATGATAGCATATTTACCATAAAAATAGGCTCCTCTCTTTCGTACTCACGTTATAGTATGAAAGAGCGGAACCGTATGTTAATTTTTTTTAGGCTGACAGATTGGACAATACGAAGTCCCTCTTCCACCTACTGTTATTTTTTCAATTGGCTGACCACATTTTACACATTCTAAACCTTTACGGCCATAAACTTTAATAATCTCCTGGAAAGTACCAATTTTTCCTTGAGAATTAACATAAGATCGAATCGTACTCCCACCTAGATCAACAGCTTCCTGTAATGTTTCAGTGATGATCCTTGCAAGTTCTTTAATCTGTTTTGGCTTCAATGCTGATGCAATCGTTTCTGGATGAATACCGGCTCTAAATAAAACTTCATCAACATAAATATTCCCTAGACCAACCACTAATTCTTGATCCAGTAAGACAACTTTTATTTTTCTATTTGACTGTCCAATCTTCATCTTCAAATAGTCAGCGTTAAATTCATCTGAAAAAGGCTCTGGGCCAAGCTTAGCTAAAGGTGGCTGGAATTGTTCCTCACCTTTTACAAATAAATGCATAGTACCGAATTTACGCACATCTTGATAGCGAAGCTCTGTATCATCATCAAATAAAAACCTCACATGAGTATGTGCTGCTACAGGCTCATCAGCTGGAAAGACGCGATACTTCCCTTCCATTCTAAGATGTGAAACAAGAGTAAAATCCTTTAGCTGAAATAAAAGAAATTTTCCTCGGCGATGAATATTCTCAACAGGTTGTCCTTGCAATAATAACTGAAATTCTTCAATATCCTTAGGTTGTTTAATGATATTTTCCCATGAAACAATTACTGAAGAAATCGTCTTTCCAACGACTAAATCAATTAATGTTCTTCTTACCGTTTCAACTTCGGGTAGTTCTGGCATTTACATTACTTCCATTCTATTTATTTTGCTTCAAACCATGATTCTCCAGAGTTGTAATCCACTTTTAGGGGAACAACTAACTCAACAGCATGTTCCATAACTTCTGGTACTAGTTTTTCTAAAATAGCTAATTCTTCTTTTGGCGCTTCTAAAATTAATTCATCGTGTACTTGTAGAATTAATTTAGCTTGAAGCTTTTCAGATTTTAGGCGCTCATCTAATAAAATCATCGCTTTTTTAATAATATCCGCTGCACTTCCTTGAATAGGTGTGTTCATTGCAGTTCGTTCCGCGAAACCTCGAACATTAAAGTTTGAGCTTGTGATTTCAGGAATGTAACGACGTCTATTTAAAATCGTACTAACAAACCCATCTAATTTAGCTTTTTGAATGATATCTGACATATAATCTTTGACTTTAGGGTAACTAGCAAAATATTTTTCAATAAAGATTGAAGCTTCTTTACGAGTAATACCAAGCCCTTGAGATAAACCATAATCACTTATTCCATACACAATTCCGAAGTTTACTGCTTTCGCTTGTCTTCTCATATTACTAGTTACTTCGTCCTCGTTCACATGAAATACATCCATTGCCGTTTTTGTGTGAACATCAAAATCATTTTTAAATGCTTCCATTAGGTTTTCATCTTGTGCAATATGTGCAAGAACCCTTAATTCGATTTGAGAATAATCCGCTGCAAAAATGACCCAGTCTTTCTTTGAAGCAACAAATGCTTTTCTAATCTTTCTTCCTTCTTCCAAACGAATCGGTATATTTTGAAGGTTTGGATCAATTGAACTTAATCGACCAGTTTGTGCTAATACTTGATTGAATCGTGTATGAACCTTGGAATCAGCTGCATTAATCACCTTTAATAAGCCTTCAACATAAGTAGAATTCAATTTACCAACTTGTCTAAAGTGTAAAATCATCCTAATAATTTCATGTTCAGATTCTAATTTTTCAAGTACATCAGCTGAAGTTGAATAACCTGTTTTCGTTTTTTTACCTGAAGGTAGTTGAAGTTTTTCAAATAAAATAACACCTAATTGTTTCGGAGAATTAATATTGAACTTTTCACCAGCAAGTTCATAAATTTTCTCTTCAAGTTCTTTTAATTTACTAGCCAATTCAGTGCCCATCTTCTTAAGTGTTTCTTCTTGAACAGTCACTCCTTCAAATTCCATATCTCCAAGGATAAACGTTAAAGGTAGCTCTAATTCTGTTAGAAGCTCATATTGGCTATTTTTACGAAGCGATTCTTCAAGCGATTCCTTCAACTTACTAATAGCGATTGTTTTTCGAACAACATAATCTGCTAATAATTCTTTAGCAGGCTGTGCTTGTTTAGCCCCTTTACCGTAAATTGACTCAGCTGTTTGAATTGAAAAATTTATTTTTCCATTAATCAAATCAGAGAATTCTTTATTTGACTGAGCTGGATCGTTAATATAGGAAGCAAGTAGTGGATCAAAATCTACACCTTTTAAATGGATATCTTTCCATTTTAAAGCCACATATGCTCCTTTAGCATCATAAACATTTTTCTTTGCTCGTTCATCCTCTAGCCATGTTTTAAAAACATTAGATTCTAACCCAACAGTTGTCGGGATAAAGAAATGACCTTTTTCATTTGATAAACCAAATCCTTGAATTACCTCAGTATGATAGTTCTCACCAACCATCTCAACAATTAAGCTAGAATCATTGCTTAAGTGATCTTCACTAATTATTTCAAGAACCTCAAAATTAATTTCTTCTAATTCTTCTGTTGGTTCATTTTCGAGCGATACACCTAATTTTGTAAGTAATGATGTAAATCCAAGTGATTTAAAAAATTCTGCCACCTTGTCCATTTCAGCGTCTGGTCGTAGTGTATCATTAACTGTTAATTCAATTGGTGAATCTGTATTAATTGTAGCTAATTCTTTACTCATTAATGCTTGTTCTTTGTTTTCACTTAAATTTTGAAGTAATTTTGCACCACTTACTTCATCAATGTTTTCATAAACACCTTCAACAGTTTTAAATTGTTTTAGAAGTTTAATCGCCGTTTTTTCACCAATTCCAGGAACGCCAGGAATATTATCAGACTTATCGCCCATTAATCCTTTCATATCAACAATTTGTTCTGGTGTGAGTTCATATTTTTCTAAAATGGCTGCAGGCGTAAATTCTTCAACCTCTGTAATCCCTTTTTTCGTCATACTTACTGTAACTTGCTCATCGACAAGCTGTAATAAATCTCGATCTCCAGAAATGACTTTTACTTCATAGTCTTCTTTTGAAGCTTGCTGAGCCAAGGTACCTATAATATCATCAGCCTCATAATTTTCTAATTCGTAGCGTGCAATTCCATACGTATCTAATAACTGTCGCACCAGTGGAAATTGCTCACTTAATTCAGGTGGCGTTTTCTGTCTTCCACCCTTATATTCTTTAAACGTGCTATGTCTAAAAGTTGTTTTTCCAGCGTCAAAAGCTACAAGCATATGACTTGGTTTTTCATCTTCAAGAATTTTCATTAACATCATTGTAAAACCATAAATTGCATTCGTATGTACACCTTTATCGTTGCTCAAAAGTGGTAAAGCAAAAAAGGCCCTATATGCAATACTATTTCCATCAATCAGTATCAGTTTCTTTTTCAAAATAAATCCTCCATATCACTAAGAAATGAGTAAGGCGTTTTCTACATCATAAATAATGATTTAGGGTTACGCTTATTAACTCGCATTTATCTACTCTTACTGCGCGAATTCCTTCTTTTCCTGCTCTTTTCATTTTATCTATATTTTACCATGAACTATTCACAAATGAAAAAGAGGTAGTCTAAGGAATCTTATTTTCTTAAAGAATCATATCACCAAAGGAGTGTACTTCTTTTAAGAAATAAAATCTTAGAACTTCCTCTTAATTAATCGTGTAGTTCTCTTTCAAAAATCAATTCAACACATGCGCCTTCTTGTGCTTTTTGATTATTTAATACTTGATGCAATCGCCAACCACTTTTTGCGTAATTACCAACTACATCATAATAATGACGGTTTGAGGATTTAGTGTTAACTTTTACAAATTCATATTCGTACATTGGTAACCCTCCACACTCAGTTCTTATAATCATAATTTCCCCAAATATAAGGAAAGTAATATTAACAAAAAATGAAAAATAAAGTAAACAAAAAATCCCGAGAGCAGTAACTGCTCTCGGTTTCATTCTAACTCCTTGGATGAAGGGGTTTTCATCATTACTATAACAATTTTATATTAACGATAATTAAATCTACTGTAAAATCCTTGTAAATTGTTACAAATTAATATGTTTATTCAGCGTTACAATAAATGATGTACCATGGCCTAACTTGCTTTCTACTTCAATTTTTCCTTTGTGAGCTTCAACAAGATGCTTTACGATCGCAAGGCCTAACCCCGTTCCTCCAGAGTTTCTACTTCTTGCTTTATCAACTCGATAAAAACGTTCAAAAATACGAGATATTTCTTCTTTACCAATTCCAACTCCAGTATCATTTACACGCACAACAATTTGCTCATTTGTTTCTGAAGCTGTAATAAAAACTTTACCGCCATTTGGAGTATAATGGATTGCATTATCAATTAAATTGATAAAAACTTGTTTTAATCGCAGTGCATCTGCATTTACAACTAACGGAGTTTTTAAATAAAGTGCAAAATCAATATCCTTTTCTGCGGCTTTTTGAATTAGCATCTGCTGAACTTCTTCAATAATGAGTTTTACAGATACATCATTTCTATCTAATTTAAAATTTTGTTGTTCAATTTTTGAAAGATCTAATAAATCTTGAATTAATGATTGCATTCGATCACTTTCAGTTAAAATGATTGATAAGAAATTTTTACACAGCTCTTCATTCTCCATTGCACCATCAAGTAAAGTCTCAGTAAACCCTTTAATTGATGTAATTGGTGTTTTAAGCTCATGAGATACATTTGCAAAGAAATCCTTACGTACCTGTTCAAGTTTTTTCAATTCGCTAATATCATGGAAAACTAGCACGATACCTTTCCACTCATGGTTAATACCAATGATTGGAGCCCCGTAAACTTCAAAGTGTTTTCTTTCAATTGAAAGTGGTAAAATGATTTGCTTCCTTACTTTTACTTCCTTTAGAAAAATTTCTTCAACAATTTCAACGATTTCTTTATGCTTAAATGCATCGTAATACAATTCACCAATGATACTTCTAGAATCAACTTTAAATATTTCTTTATATGTTTTATTAATTAGATTTACATGTCCTCTACTATTTATCAGTACAACACTACTACCAATATTATGAATAAGTGTATTTAACCGATCTTGCTGCATTTCTTGTTGAGTCGTCATTTCTTGGAGATTCTTAGCCAATACATTCATTGATTGACTCAACATTGTTGTTGTTTCATTACTTTCGGTAAATGTTCTAGCTTTATAATTCCCTTTAGATAACTCAATTGCGACTTGTGTAATGTCATCAATTGGTTTAGAAAATTGATGAGAATATCGAATGACTAGTACAATAATCGTCATTAGTACAAAACCTAATAAAGAAATTAATAAGATCCATATACTACGATAAACTTCATTTATTGATTTAATCGAGTAATCAATTAGGAGGTACCGCGTATCCCCATCCTTGTTTACTACTTTTTTACCGTAGAATTTTTCACTATCATCCTCATGTTTTAGTTTGATGGCCTCATTATTTTTATCCAAATTTTTAAAGAAGGATGTTAGCGTACTGTTTGATAATTTTAGTTCATTATTAGATTTTGCAACTAAGTGACTTTGATCATCATATATAAAAACTTCAATATTCAAGTCTTCTGAAATACTGTTTATCGTTTTTACGGTAATTTCATTTGGAGTAGATTCAATAAAAGAAGCGATTAAATTAGTCTCTTTCTCGATTCTTTGGTCATAGCTTGTCAGATAGAATGACTTAAAAGTCTGACCAAGGATTACTCCTAGGATCATTAAAATAACGATGATGATACTCGATAAACCATAAAGCAATTTCTGATTCAGTTTACTCATTGAATCTCGGTTCCTCTAGTTTATAACCTAATCCTCTAATTGTTTTAATGTATTGTGGTTTTTTCGAATCTTGCTCAATTTTTTCTCTTAAATGACTAATATGAACGTCTACAATTCGTGTATCTCCTGCAAAATCATAGTTCCAAACCGCACTTAATAACTGGTCTCTTGTTAAAACCCTACCTTTATTTTTCGTCAAATATAATAACAGCTCAAATTCCTTTGGAGTTAATTCTAAAATTTGTCCTTGGAAATAAGCTTCATAGTATTCTGGTAATATTTTCAAATCTGCAATAATTAATGTATCAGTTTCATTATTCGTTTCAACCGGAGTTTCAGTAATCTTACTTCTTCTTAAAATCGCTTTAACTCTTGCTACAACTTCCCTAGGGCTAAATGGTTTAGTCATATAGTCATCAGCACCTAGTTCTAGGCCCAAAACTTTATCAAATTCATCGTCTTTTGCTGTAACCATTAAGATCGGTGTTGTATTTCTTTGTAGACGTAATTCTTTACATACTTCCATACCATCTTTTTTAGGTAACATTAAATCTAACACTATTAATTCTGGTTTTTCATCTGTTGCTTTTTGTAATGCTTCATCGCCATCGATTGCTGTAACAACTTGAAATCCAGCTTGTTCTAAGTTGAATTTAATTAAAGTTAAGATATGTTCTTCATCGTCTACTACAAGAATTTTATTGTTCATTACATATTCCTCCAGGCTTTTTTAGAAAACCTTCATCCACATTATCTCTATATCTTTTTTAATCATACTAAAATTTCTGTATTACGTAAATTTAAATACTTATTCTTTATTTTCCCTAGTAATGAAAAATTTATTGATTGTTTTAGACAACACTCTATATGATAAAAGGCTCTGTTGATGATAATTTTTGAATTTATAAAAGACATTTTCGAAAAAGATTTTTAGAATTTAAAGTATAGAATATTAAAAGACATTGATTGGAGTGGAAGGTGTGAGACTACTATAGGAATAGCGGTTAGGGTGAGACCCCTCACAAGTAAGGTAGGCATGCTAAAAACACGACGTCCTGTCGTAACTAACGCATGCATGATCCACATCATGTGGACCCAGGAGGCTTAGCTCTCGCCCCATGGAAAGCGAGCATCCTGAAACGGAAATCAACATTCTTTTTAACAGAGCCTAAAAAAGAAATAAAAAAAGAATGTCGTATGACATTCTTCTTAAAAATTATCGTATAAAAGACTATTTGATTGCTCTACTGTTGGTGGAATAACTGTAATATTACCTGATGCAATTTTAAGTTGCGATTTATTTAAAACGCTTACATTTAATGATACTTCTTTATTTTTCAAATCAATATCCACTACTTCGAAATGAATTGAAATTGTTTCATTATGGTGTAAATGATGATGATATTCCATTTCTTTTTTTATTTCATGGCTACCAGGACCAGGTAAGTGCTTTGTCACTGCAGCTGATACCATCCCACTAATTAAAACGCCAGGTACAATCGGTTTCTGGAATTTTGTTTGTGATGCATAATTATATTCTGTATATAAAGGGTTTGTATCTCCAGTTAATGCGAGGTATAAATAAATATGTTTTTCTTCTATGTGTTCTGTAACAATTAACTTTTCACCAATTGATAATTCTTCAAGTTTTCGTCCGATTTTTGCTCTTTTTGTTAACATATTGAACCCCCTGTTTATCTTAATATTTTAAAAATTCTATAAACGTTATCGATAATCCTTCTTTTATTTACATTTTACCCAATAAATCTACTTTATTTTTATATTTATAAATAATAAAAAGGCTTGGTTTTACACCAAGCCTTTTCGTAACTATTAAGCTAAAACGTTCATAACGTTTTTTACTGCTTCAACTGAACGATCTAATGCTGCTTTTTCATCAGCCGTTAAATCTAATTCAATAATTTGTTCAATACCGTTTCCACCGATGATTGTTGGAACACCTAAGTAGATACCTTTATATCCATACTCACCTTCTAAGTAAGCGATAGTTGGTAATACACGGCGTTGATCTTTAAGGATTGCTTCAACCATTTCTACTAATGAAGCAGCTGGTGCATAGTATGCACTACCATTTCCTAATAGGTTAACGATTTCTCCGCCACCCTTACGAGTACGTTCAACAATAGCATCTAAACGTTCTTTTGGTATTAAGTTTTCTAATGGAATCCCACCTGCATAAGAGAAACGCACTAGTGGTACCATTTCATCACCGTGTCCCCCAAGAACGAAACCAGTTATATCTTTAACAGATAAGTTTAATTCTTGTGCAACGAAAGTTCTGAATCGAGCTGTATCAAGTACACCTGATTGTCCAATAACGCGATGTTTTGGGAAACCAGATTCTTTGAATACTGTATATGTCATTGCATCAACAGGATTCGTTAATACAACAATTGTACAGTTAGGAGAGTGCTTAACGATTTCGCGAGTAACTGCCTTCATAATGTTAGAGTTTGTTGAAACTAAATCATCACGGCTCATACCTGGTTTACGAGCAATTCCAGCTGTGATTACGACCACATCTGAGTTTGCCGTGTCAGCATAATCGCTTGTACCGATGATGTTTGCATCAAATCCTTGTACTGGACTTGCTTCAAGCATATCAAGCGCTTTACCTTTTGTAGGATTTTCTAATTGAGGAATGTCTACGATCACTACATCCCCTAATTCTTTTTGAGCAAGCAAGAAAGCTGTTGTAGCACCAGTAAATCCAGCACCTACTACAGAAATTTTACGTCTACGAATTGACATGTTAAATACCTCCCTTATGTTTACTCTTTAATTATACAAGAACTGATTCCATATTAGAAATTAATTCATTTGCAAATTCTGAGCATTTCACTTCAGTTGCGCCATCCATTAAGCGAGCGAAGTCATAAGTTACAACTTTAGAAGCAATTGTTTTCTCCATTGATTTTAAGATCATTGAAGCAGCTTCGTTCCAACCCATGTGCTCAAGCATTAATACGCCTGATAAAATAACTGAAGATGGGTTAACTTTGTCTAATCCAGCATACTTAGGTGCAGTACCATGAGTAGCTTCAAAGATTGCATGTCCAGTTTCATAGTTGATATTAGCTCCTGGAGCGATACCAATTCCACCAACTTGAGCAGCAAGTGCATCAGAAATATAGTCACCATTTAAGTTCATTGTAGCAACTACATCAAACTCACGTGGTCTTGTTAAAATTTGTTGTAAGAAAATGTCAGCGATACTATCTTTTACAAGAATTTTGCCAGCTTTTTCAGCATCTTCCATTGCTTTGTTAGCAGCATCTTTACCACTAGTTTCTACAATGCGATCATACTCAGCCCATGTGAATACTTTATCACCGAACTCTTGCTCTGCAACTTCATAACCCCAGTTCTTAAAAGCACCTTCAGTAAATTTCATGATGTTACCTTTATGAACTAGTGTTAATGATTTACGGTTTTCTTGAATTGCATAGTTAATCGCAGCACGTACTAAACGTTTTGTTCCTTCTTCAGAAATAGGTTTAATTCCGATACCTGATGTTTCAGGGAAACGAATTTTATTAACACCCATTTCTTTTTGTAAGAATTCTAAAACTTTTTGAACTGCTTCAGAACCTTTTTCGTATTCAATACCAGCATAAATATCTTCTGTATTTTCACGGAAAATTACCATGTCAGTATCTTCAGGACGTTTAACTGGAGAAGGTACACCTTCAAAGTAACGTACTGGACGTAAACATACGAAAAGATCTAATTCTTGACGAAGAGCAACGTTTAATGAACGAATTCCGCCTCCAACTGGAGTCGTTAAAGGTCCTTTAATAGCGATCATATATTCTTCAATAGTGTTTAAAGTTTCTTGTGGTAACCATTCGCCAGTTACATTAAATGCTTTTTCACCAGCTAATACTTCTTTCCACTCAATTTGACGAGTGCCATTATATGCTTTTTCAACAGCTGCATCTAATACACGTGAAGATGCTGCCCAAATGTCCGGACCTGTCCCATCTCCTTCAATAAAAGGAATAATTGGATTGTTTGGAACGTTTAACTCGCCATTTACTAATGTAATTTTTTCAGCTTGCATGATTTGCTCCCCCTTGAATAAATACTTAATTACATACTTATGAGAGGAAGATTCCTCTTCCTCTCTTTACTATACCATTATTCAAACATTAAATACTATTTTAAGTATTCAATATTTTTATTATGCACGCTCTTCAATTGGAATGTAAGAGTTTTTCTCTGGACCTGTGTAATCTGCACGTGGACGGATAATACGATTGTTATCATATTGTTCTAAGATATGTGCAGTCCATCCAGACATACGGCTAATTGCAAAGATCGGAGTAAATAGATCATGTTCAATTCCTAAGCTGTGATATACAGACGCAGAGTAAAAATCAACATTTGGTGGGATATTCTTTTGAGTTGTAACAATCTCTTCAATTTTTTCAGACATTGTATACCATTTTAGTTCTCCAGTAATTCCACCAAGTTGGCGTGACATTTCTTTAAGATGCTTAGCACGAGGGTCTCCACCACGATATACGCGATGACCAAATCCCATGATTTTAGCTTTTGCATCCATTTTTTCTTGAATGTAAGCCTCTACATTTTCAACTTCGCCAATTTCAGCTAACATTTTCATAACGCTTTCATTTGCACCGCCGTGTAAAGGCCCTTTTAGCGCACCGATAGCAGCCGTAATACCTGAATAAATATCAGATAATGTTGCTACGCAAACGCGTGCAGTAAAAGTTGAAGCATTTAATTCATGGTCAGCATGTAATACTAATGCTTTATTAATTGCTTCTTCAGCGATTTCATTAGGTTCTTCACCTGTAAGCATGTATAAGAAGTTTGCTGAGAATGAAAGATCTTTACGAGGAGCGACTGGTTCAAGTCCTTGACGAACTCGAGAAAACGCTGCCACAAATGTCGAAATTTTTGCTTGTAATTCAATTGCTTTTACATAGTTAGAGTTTGCATCCATTGCTTCAGCATTCTCGTCATATAATGCAAGCATTGAAATTACAGTACGTAGCACTGTCATAGGATGTACATCTTTAAAGTTAGTAGATTTTAAGAAAGTAATAATACCTTCTGGTAATTCTGCATGATCCGCAAGTTGAGCTTTTAACTCTTTAAGTTGCTCTTTATTTGGTAATTTGCGGTGCCATAATAAGTAAACTACTTCTTCGAAACTTGCGAACTCCGCTAATTCATCGATGCCGATACCTACATACGTTAATGTATCATCAATAATAGAACTTATAGAAGTTGTAGCAGCTACAACACCCTCTAAACCACTTTTAACTGTCATATTCCCCTCTCTCCTTTACGTAAAAAATTTCCCCTAGTGTTTTACATACATATACTGGTATAACAACTAAAATACACATTTGTATATGTAGAAAGGAACCCTACTATAACTTATTATAAACAATAATCTGACTTTTGTGAATGAAAACAATTTACTAAAATATAATTATTATTAAATTACTTTATAAAATCAACAATCCATATGAATAGATATGCGATTCCAGCACCAATTAAAGGCCCAACTGCAACACCTTTAAATAAAGCAACTGATAAGACTGTTCCAAGTACTAATGCAGCTGTAATTTGTGGACTAGTTGCTAATAGATTTACCCCACCTTTTGCTAAAAGCGCAACTGCAATTCCAGATAATAATGCAATCCACGCAACTGGTGTTTTAAGGGCTTCTCCTAAATGTTTAAAACCAATTTCACCCGTTGCAATCGGTACTAATACTGCAATTGTTATAACAGTTACACCTAAATTTATTCCTTTTGACTGTAAATATGGAAAAACTCTATCACCAATTGGAGTATATTTTAATAGCAACAATACTATAATTGAAATAATTAAAGAGTTATTTTTTGCGATTACACCTATTAATAATAGGATCATTAGGAATATTGTAGATTCACTCATTATAATTTCCTTTCTATGTATAATTTATTAATAAATACATTTAAACTTTACTATTATAAAAAAATATTTCTTGGTAAAATAAAACTGAGTTAACATAATTTCTCAAATGAAAGGGGGACGAAAAATGAGCCGAGTTTTAGTTTACCAAATCATTCGTTTCTTATTTGTTACTACATGTATAATTCTCGGACTTTACGTAGCTTTGTTTGTATCTAAACTTACATATCCATTTATTATTGCTTTTATTATCGCATTTCTATTAAATCCACTAGTAAATTTATTAAATGTAAAAGCGAAAATTCCAAGAGGTATAGCTGCATTCATCTCGATTATTTTATTGTTGTCAGTTGTTGCTGGATTATTTACTCTCTTAATTACTGAAATCATTTCGGGATCCACTTATTTAGTGCAAGTAGTACCTGAGAGCTTTCAACGTCTTGTGTTTTTTGTAGAAAACATAGTGACTGATAAAATCATACCGTTATATGATGTGGTTATGAACGAATATAGTCAGCTCGGAGCTGGTCAACAAGCAACCATTCGTACAAATATCCAGTCAATCGGGGATTCTGTTATTAATCTAGGAAAAGGTGCATTAAATGGGATTATTGATGGGATTAAATTGATCATTGCCGTACTCCCAAATACAGCTACTTTAATTTTTGTATCATTACTAGCTACATTCTTTATAAGTAAAGATTGGTATAAAATTAAAAATTTATTTGCAATTTATACGCCAAAACGTATTAAACATTACAGTAAAACAATTTTTACCGATTTACGAAAAGCATTATTCGGTTTTATCAGAGCACATATTACTTTAATTTCTATGACAACAGTGCTTGTATTAATCGGATTATTAATTTTAAGAGTTCCATTTGCAATAACAATTGCAATATTAATCGGCCTAATTGATTTACTTCCATACTTAGGTACAGGCTTAATTTTTGTTCCATGGATTCTATATACATTCCTAACTAGCGATTATTCTTTAACGATTGGACTTGCAATTTTATATGCTGTCGTTATTGTTCAACGCCAGCTCGCAGAACCAAAGATTTTATCTTCAAATATCGGCTTACACCCACTTCCAACATTAATTTCTTTATTTGTTGGATTTAAATTCCTTGGATTATTAGGATTAATCGTAGGACCAGTAACCTTAGTGGTTTTATCCACATTGTACAGAGCAAAGGTATTTCATGAGCTTTGGTATTATATTAAAGGAACACATAAAAAAACGTGAAAACATTCGTTTTCACGTTTCATACTGCCTGCCAAACGCTCGCTTTCTTCGTTGTTTCGCCTGCATGCGGTGCTCATTACCGTCTAAGGTAACTCCGCTCCTCTTCAGGCTTCACGCCTCGAAAGACAAACGTTTTCAGACAGTATGATTCTCTGTTTTTTGTACTTTGTCTGTATACTGAAACGTGAAAACATTCGTTTTCACGTTTTTATTTTTTTATATAACCTGTCCAAACAATGTTTCCTTTGAATTTTTTCATCACAAACATTAGTAAAAGTTGAACGAATTTAAGTCTTATAGGTTTAATTAATAAGATAACAGCTATCAAATCTGTCATTGGTCCAGGAATCGCTAATAATAATCCGATTAAGAAGAATGACAGTCCTTCTACCATTAATAAATCGGGCATTTTCCCAGCTCTGAACTGTTCTACAGCCTGTTGTTTTACTGTGATCCAAACATTTTTCATGATGTACGAACCAATTAATAACGTACCAATTAACCATAAGAATACGGAAATTGAACCTATAAATCTACCAAGTATGATTAGAAAAATAAAGTCAATTACAGGAATCAACATTAGCCAACCGAAAAGTTTTTTCAGAGAACTCACCTCAAAATTATTTAGAATGTAAAAAAGAGAAGGAACATCGCTCCTTCTCTTTATTTTATATTATAAGATACTTTTATGTCCTGTACTAACTATTCCACGAGAAGCATCTACAGTAACTGCTTGACCATTTACTAAGATATTCGTTGCATTTTCAACTCCAACGATTACCGGAATACCTAAACTTACGCCAACAACCGCTGCGTGGCTAGTTAATCCGCCTTCTTCAGTGATAATTGCTGCTGCTCTTTCAATAGCAGGCATCATGTCTTTATCAGTACAATTTGTTACTAAAATACTACCTGAAGTAACTTTAGAAACAGCTTCTTCGCCAGTTTTTGCAACAACTACTTTACCTGCTGCAGATTTACGACCAATACCTTGACCTTGAGCGATTACATCTCCAACAACATGAATTTTCATCATGTTTGTCATTCCTGTTTCACCAACAGGTAATCCAGCTGTAATGATTACTGTATCGCCATTTGAAACGAATTTCGCTTCTTGAGCTGCATCCATTGCATGTTGTAGCATTTCATCTGTTGTGTTTGCTCTTTCTCTAAATTGAGTTTGAACACCCCAAACTAATGTTAAACGACGACAGATACGGATATCTGAAGTAATTGCTAAAATCGGTGCTTTTGGACGATATTTAGAAATCATTTTCGCTGTATGTCCGCTTTCAGTAGGAGCGATAATTGCAGCTACTTGTAGGTTTAATGCAGTAGCAGCAACAGACTGACCAATTGCATCTGTAATCGTACCTTTATTTTCTCTTTGACGTTTTTTGAATAACTCGTCATATTGAAGACTCTTTTCAATACGTAAAGCAATTGAATTCATCATAGAAACAGATTCAACAGGATATGTTCCTGCAGCCGTTTCACCTGATAACATAATTGCATCAGTTCCATCTAAAATTGCATTTGCAACATCACTTGCTTCAGCACGTGTTGGACGTGGATTGCGTTGCATTGAATCTAACATTTGAGTAGCAGTAATAACTGGCTTACCAAGAATATTACATTTTTTAATTAATGATTTTTGTACTAATGGTACATCTTCTGGTGGAATTTCTACACCCATGTCTCCACGTGCTACCATTAAACCGTCAGAAACTTCAAGGATTTCATCAATGTTATCGATCCCTTCTTGGTTCTCGATTTTTGTGATGATTTGAATGTATTCTGCACTATGCTTTCCTAAAAGCTCACGGATTTCTAATACATCAGATGCTTTTCGTACAAATGACGCAGCGATGAAATCAATACCTTGTTCAATACCAAATTCAATATCACTTACGTCTTTTTCTGTAATACCAGGTAGGTTTACACGTACATTAGGTACATTAACACCTTTTTTATTCTTTACTAAACCACTGTTTAATATTTTCGTGCGAATATCTTTTCCTTCAATACCGATTACTTCTAATCCAATTAGACCGTCATCGATTAGGATTCTTGAACCAACATGAACATCATCAATTAAACCTTCATATGAAACCGCAAATTTTTCAGCTGTTCCCATTACAGGTTCTGTTGTAATGATTACTTCATTACCAGTTTTTAATTCTGCTTGCCCGCCTTCAAAATCTAACGTACGAATTTCAGGCCCTTTTGTATCTAATAGAATTGCTACTGTTTTACCAGTAATTTCTGATGCTTCACGGATACTTTTAATTCTTCCTGCATGCTCTTCATGAGAACCATGAGAGAAGTTTAATCGAGCTACGTTCATACCTGCATTAATTAATTGCACTAATTTTTCTACCGATTCACTAGCAGGACCAATCGTACAAACTATTTTTGTTTTACGCATTTTTTACCCTCCAAATATATATAAAGAAAACTTAACTAAATCATATTACTCAGTATAGCTTACTTAAAGTATTACAATACTGATTTTCACATGCGGAAACGATTGCTCAAAAAAAGTAGCTAACTTAAATTGATAGCTCTTGAGATAATTGATACATCCCTTTATCAAGTTCATGTTTTTGTGCTAACGCTTCAATGATGTCATGGTCAACCAATTTATTATTTTGGATCCCTACACAACGGCCACCTTTGCCTTCCATAAGAAGTTCAACAGCTCTAGCTCCTAAACGACTAGCAAGTACTCTATCGGCTGCACTCGGTGATCCACCACGTTGTACATGGCCAAGGACAGTAACACGTGTATCAAAATTTGTTTTTTCTTCAATTACTTTGCCGATTTCAATCGCACTTCCAACGCCTTCTGCAACAACAATAATACTATGTTTTTTACCACGTTCGCTACCACGTGTTAATCTACTAATAATATCATCCATGTCATAGTCACATTCTGGGATTAAAATTGTTTCAGCACCATCTGCTAATCCAGCCCACAATGCGATATCTCCTGCATTGCGTCCCATTACTTCGATTACATATGTACGTTCATGTGAAGTGGCTGTATCACGAATCTTATCAATTGCGTCAATTACAGTATTTAAAGCTGTATCGAACCCAATTGTAAAGTCTGTTCCTGGGATGTCATTATCAATCGTTCCTGGTACACCAACACATGGATATCCATGCTCAGTTAATTTTTTAGCACCTTGGTAAGAACCGTCTCCACCGATCACGACTAATCCTTCAATTCCAAACTTTTTAAGTTGTTCGATACCTTTCATTTGACCTTCTAATGTTTTAAATTCAGGACAACGGGCACTAAGTAATTTTGTACCACCACGATGAATAATGTCACCTACTGAACCAAGTTCAAGTTTTTCGATATTCCCGTTGATTAAGCCAGAGTATCCTTGGTAAACACCATATACTTCTAAGCCATGAAAAATTGCTTTACGAACAACTGCACGTACTGCAGCATTCATACCTGGAGAATCTCCCCCACTTGTTAGTACTCCAATTCTTTTCATATGTATCCACCTCGAATGATTTTCCATTATTACATTATTAATTCATTTAAATAAAGTAACATGTTCTACATTTTTAGACAATAGATATAATGTGAACTTTTTCATAAACTTGTATAGAAAAATGATTTTCTAAAATAAATCAAGCACGAAAAGACAGATTTATAGATATTTTTTACAAATTTCTTAAAATAATACAAAAAAAGAGTATGCTCACATAATTGTTTCACACACTCTCGAAGTTAAATCTTAGTTTTATTTGTAAAAAGAAATTTGTCCTAACTTTGCGTGTTTATCATATCTTTGTTGAACCAGTTCTTCTTTATCCATTGATAAAATTGATTTTAATGCCTCATATAAATACTTATCAATGTTTTTCGCCTGTTGTTCAACATCATTTTGCGCTCCACCTTTTACTTCAGGTATCATCTGATCTACAACACCTAATTCAAGTAAATCTGGAGCAGTTATTTTCATTGTTTCAGCAGCCCTACGAGCTTGAGAAGCATCTTTCCATAATAATGCAGCAGCACCTTCTGGTGAAATTACAGAATATGTAGAGTTCTCTAACATCAGTAACTTGTTACCAACACCTAAACCAAGAGCTCCACCACTACCACCTTCACCAATTACTATACAAATTGTTGGTACTTTTAAACCTGCCATTTCAAATAAATTGCGGGCAATTGCTTCACTTTGACCACGTTCTTCAGCAGCTTTACCAGGATATGCACCTTTTGTATCGATAAAAGTAATAATTGGTCTGTTAAATTTCTCAGCTTGCTTCATTAATCTTAATGCTTTTCTGTAACCTTCCGGATGAGGCATACCGAAATTACGTCGTATATTTTCTTTTGTATCTTTGCCTCGTTGGTGACCGATTACTGTGACTGGCAATCCACGATAAGATGCAATACCACCTATAATAGCAGCGTCATCACCAAATAATCTATCTCCATGACATTCAAAGAAATCTGTAAATAAACGGTTTATATAATCCATAGTTGTCGGACGTTCTGGGTGTCTTGCTACTTGAACACGATCCCAAACTCCCATATTGCCATAAATCTCATTTTCTAATGTTTTTAAACGTTCTTCTAATCGTCTAATTTCTTCAGAAAAGTCTACATCATGTTGGTTTGTATAAACCTTCAGTTCATCTATTTTTGTTTTTAGCTCATGAATCGGTTTTTCGAATTCTAACATAACCACTATTGAAGGACACCTCCTTGATGTAAATGAAGGATCGTATATAATTTTGAACGCATTTCTGTACGAGGAAGAACTGCATCAAGTTGTCCATGATTTAAAAGAAACTCTGCTGTTTGGAAATCCTCAGGCAATTCTTCACGAATGGTTTGTTCAATGATTCGACGACCCGCAAATCCAATTAATGCACCAGGCTCTGCAAAATTGAAATCTCCTAGTGATGCGAAACTTGCAGATACTCCACCTGTTGTAGGATTTGTAAGAATCGAAATTGCTAAACATCCAAGTTCGCTGTGTCTATTAAGTGCAGCACTCGTTTTAGCCATTTGCATTAAACTTAAGATACCTTCTTGCATTCTTGCTCCACCAGAAGCAGTAAAAATGATGAAAGGTAAAAATTCTGAAGTTGCACGTTCAATTGCTCTCGTAATTTTTTCACCAACTACAGATCCCATACTTCCCATTCTAAATCTTGAATCCATAACAGCAATTACAACTGGAATTCCATCAATCGTACCTTTTCCTGTTACAACGGCTTCGTTTAAATCAGTCTTTTTACGGTCACTTTCAAGTTTTTCTATATAATCTGGGAAATGTAAAGGATTTGAAGAAATCATTTCCTTATCAAACTCTTCGAATGAAGCTTCATCAAGTAAAAATTCAATTCTTTCAAAAGCAGTCATTTGATGATGAAAACCACAATTACTACAAACTTTTACATTTTTTATTAATTCTTTCGTTATGCTTATTTTTTTACATTTAGGACATTTTGTCATAACACCGTCAGGTAAATCTTGTTTCATTACTTCTGAAGGTATGGATGCATATTTTTTCTTTTTGGAAAATAAGTCTTTTATTTGCAACCTAATTCCTCCTAACTTTTTTAGTACTAAATACTAATAGGATACAATAAATGTTATACACTTTTTGTTAACATTTGTCGATAAAATTCAGCTAAATTTCGTCATTACAAAATTCCAAAACGATAGAAATTTGTAAAAACTTATCAATAAACAGCTTTCTTACTCACATTCAAAATCCCTTGAAATTCAACGTTTTCCAATGTTTTTTATCCATTTAAGTATTATAACAGATAAAAAAGGATAGTACTACACTACTTATTTTGAGCATTGTAATACTATCCCCTCCAAATATTAATATCTGGTGATAAAAACTATTTAATTAAAGCTAGTTTTTTTGTTTTTTCTTCGATTTCTTTAGGGTCCACTTTAATTCGTGCAACACCTGTTTCCATAGCAGCTTTCGCAACACTTGCTGCTACTTTTGGTGCAACGCGTGGATCAAATGGAGCTGGGATAATGAAATCTGGAGCTAATTCATTTTCACTAACTAAACTTGCAATTGCTTTTACAGCTGCAATTTTCATTTCTTCGTTAATATGTGTAGCTCGAACATCTAATGCACCACGGAAAATCCCTGGGAATGCGAGAACATTGTTAACTTGGTTCGGATAATCACTACGTCCTGTACCAATTACTAATGCACCAGCTTCTTTTGCATCTTCTGGCATAATTTCTGGATCTGGGTTTGCCATCGCAAAAATAATCGGATTTTCATTCATTGAACGAACCATTTCTTTCGTAACTGCTCCTTTTACAGAAACACCTACGAATACATCTGCATCTTTAATTACATCTGCAAGGGTTCCTTGAATTCGGTCCTTATTTGTATATTTAGCTACTTCGTTTTTAACACTATTCATACCAGTTGGTCGACCTTCATAAATAGCACCTTTTGTATCACACATGATGATAGAACGTACACCGAAACGATATAATAATTTTAAAATTGCAATTCCTGCTGCTCCGGCACCGTTTAGTACTACTTTTATGTCTGCCATATTTTTATTTACTAATTTTAATGCATTTACTAATCCAGCTAATGTAACAATAGCAGTTCCATGCTGATCATCATGGAAAATTGGAATATTTGTTTCACGTTTTAAGCGCTCTTCTATAATAAAGCAGTTTGGAGCTGCAATATCTTCTAAATTAATTCCTCCAAACGTAGGCTCTAACAGCTTTACAGTTTGGATGATTTGTTCAACATCTTGAGTTGCTAAACAAATTGGAAACGCATCTACACCAGCAAAACTTTTAAATAGTGCAGCTTTTCCTTCCATTACAGGTAATGCAGCTTCTGGTCCAATATTTCCAAGACCAAGAACAGCAGATCCATCAGAAACAACACCAACCATGTTACCTTTCATCGTGTACTCATACACTCTGCTTTTTTCTTCATAAATTTCTTTACATGGCTCAGCAACACCTGGAGAATATGCTAAACTTAATTCTTTTGCATTTGTAACAGGTACTTTTGAAATTGTTTCTAACTTTCCTTGATGAACCCTATGCATATGTAATGCTTCTTCACTTAATAATGACAAACTGTTCACTCTCCCTAATAACGACGAGTTGAAATTTAATTCAACTGTTTATTTCTTGGAAATTTTATTTTTATAAAAGATGTCTTTATTTATTAGACTAACATCCATCTTAATAATAAATGATTTTAAAGAAAAATGTCTATTTCTTTAATACAACATTTTCATCTCCGACAATATTTTTCAACATAGACAGACATGTTACAGTAGGATTTACGAAGTATTGTTCAGATAATTGAACTGCTTTCTTTTCTTCTTCATAATATAAAACCACTTTCGTATGACCCTTAAATTGTGCGATTGCTTGTTGAATTGTAAATGAAATGTTTTTATTAGTATGTCCACTAACTTTAATAAATAAAGTTAACTCTTTTTGGCTATTTCTCTCTTCAATTTCCTCAACTGTTAAAACTTCATTTATGATTAATTGCTTTCTCTCATCACGTTCATCTATTTTAGCCCTTACAACGACGACTTCTTTTTCCTTTAATTTATGGCGATACTTTTCTAAAGTTTTAGGAAAAACGACGGCATCAATTAATGTACTCATATCTTCTACTTGTAAAAATGCCATATGTTGCTGTTTCTTTGTTTTCGTAACTCTTAGATCTCGAATGTACACAAAAACAAGCTGTTCCTCTTTGCTATTTTGAATCATAGATGAAATCGTTGCCGTTCCAGTTTCATTTTGCAATTTCTCATACTGACTAATTGGGTGGCCAGTTAAATACGTTCCTAATGCTTGTTTCTCAAGTTCCAGCTTTATTGAAATTTTCATCGGTTCTACTTGGATTAACTGTGGTTTTGGCACAAAATCTTCATCCAAAAATAGATCAAATTGATCTTCATTTTCTGGCCTTACAATATCAACATAATCAAAAATAATATCAATATTTGCAAGAAGAGTTGCCCGGTCTATTCTGAACTCATCAAAACAACCGGCAAAAATTAAGTTTTCAACACTTTTACGATTTAAAGCTTTCGGAGATATTTTGATACAAACTTCAAAAAAATCATTATATGGACGCTTTTGTAAAATTTCTCTTACAGAAGCCATCCCAATATTTTTAATAGCTAGCAGACTAAAGCGTATCCCCTTCCCCTCAACAACAAAAGCGTACTGACTTTTATTAATCGAAGGTGGAAAAATTGGGATTCCTTTTAATTTTGCCTCACCGATATATGTCGATACTTTCTCTTCACTACCAATAAAACTTGATAATAATGCTGCATAAAATTGTAACGGATAATTAGCCTTCAAATAAGCCAGTTGATAAGCAATCATACTATAAGCAACTGCATGACTTCGGTTAAATCCGTAGTTTGCAAATTGCACAATCAAGTCATATACTTCATTGGCAATTTTTTCATCGTAGCCTTTTTTAATAGAACCTTCCACAAAATGAATTCTTTCCTCATCCAGCACTTCTTTCTTCTTTTTACTTACCGCTCGACGAAGTAAATCCGCTTCACTTAAAGTAAATCCAGCTAAGGAAGATGCAATTTGTATAATTTGTTCTTGATAGATGATAACACCATATGTAGGTTCCAATATTTTTTCAAGATCCGGATGAGGGTAAGTAACCTTTTCTAATCCATGTTTAAATTGAATAAATTTAGGGATTTGCTCCATTGGACCTGGTCTATATAGAGCATTTACCGCAACAATATCTTCAAATTGATTTGGTTGTAATTGTTGTAGAACTCTTCTCATACCTGATGATTCTAATTGAAAAACACCAGAGGTATCACCTTTACTTAGTAATTCAAAAGTCTTTTCGTCTTCTAAAGGTATTTGATCTAACTGAATACTTTTACCAGTAGTTTCTGTAATTAACTTACATACTTCTTCTAACAAGCTTAGGTTTCTAAGCCCAAGAAAATCCATTTTTACTAATCCGAGCTCTTCTAGAATTTCTGCTGGATATTGAGTTAAATAAACGCCATGATTCCCTTCCTGTAAAGGCACCACATTCGTTAAAGGTATTTCTGAAATAATGACACCTGCAGCATGTATACTTGTATGCCTTGGCAATCCTTCTACTCTACAAGCTACATCAAATATTCGTTTATGAATACCTGAGTGATCCACATGGTTTCGAAACGCTTTTGATTGTTCGTAGACATCCTTTAACGAGATTCCAATTGTTGATGGAATAAGCTTAGAATATCGATCAATCTCAACGGGTGCTAGACCCATTACCCTTGCTATATCTCTTATAGCTGCTTTTGCTCCTAATGTTCCAAATGTAATGATTTGAGCAACGTGTACATCTCCATATTTTGATGCAACATAATCAATCATTTCATCACGACGATGGTCTGGAAAATCTATGTCTATATCTGGCATTGAAATTCGTTCTTCATTTAAAAATCGTTCAAAAAGCAAGTTATAATGCAGTGGGTCTACATTGGTAATATTTAAAACATAAGCAACTAGAGAACCTGCAGCTGAACCACGACCTGGCCCAACAGTAATCCCTTGTTCAAGTGCATATTTAATGAAATCCCATACAATTAGAAAGTAATCATCGAAGCCCATTTTATGTATGATTCTGAGTTCCATTTCCAAACGCTCTATATGTTTTTCTTTTATTACTCCATAACGTTCAACTAAACCTTTTTCACAGATCATCTTTAAGTAATCTACAGTGGAATAAGACTCAGGTACTGGATACTTAGGCAATAATGGTTGGTGAAATGGTATATCAACATTACATAATTGTGAAATTTTAACTGTATTTAAAAATGCATCTTCTTCGTCTATAAATAAATTTTCCAGTTCATTTTTCGTTTTATAATAATATTCATGCGTTCTTAATCTCGGTCTTGATTCATCTGATAATTTAGTAGCATTCTTTACCGAAAATAAAGCATCCTGAATCAATGCATCCTCTTTAACTACATAGCGCACATCATTTGTAACAACTAAATTAACGTTCGTTTCACTTTGAAGCTGTTTAATGAATGGATATAAAGTTCGATTTTCAGGTAAACCATGATCTTGAATACTAACAAAAAACTCTTCAAATATTTTTTGGTACTCTTTAACCTGTTGAACCGCTCGCTCATGTTCGCCATTTAGCAAATATGTTTCTATTTCCCCTTCAATACCTGGCGTAATCGCAAGGACTTGTTGACTATATGCAGATAACCATTTTTTAGGAACGCCCAAAGGAGACTTTGTTCCGATGATACTAGTTAACTTTAGAAGGTTTTCATAACCTTTTAGTGATTTCGATAGCAAAATTAATGGAAATACTTTTTGATCTTCTGTTAATATAGAAAGCTTTACTCCAATAATAGGTTTAATACCGGCTTTTCTACACGCATGATAAAAAGGAATAACTCCGTACATGACATTTTCATCTGCAATAGCAAGCGCAGGATGGCCCTGTGTAACAGCTGCGTCTATTAATTCTTCAATTTTACAAGCGCTTTGCAGTAGGCTAAACGAACTTTGAACCTGCAAATGAACGAAACTCATCTACACTCCTCCTTATCTTCTTTATATAATCTATTCTATCACAAAATGCGAACTTACATTCTATTTTTGTTCGTAAAAAAATTCAACTATATTTCTATTCTTTATTAAAACATACATGAAACAATCATCATACACAAAACACTTTGTCCATATACATTTAAGGAAGGAGTGATTCATAATGGAGCTTAAATTACCGTTTATCCCAACATTAATCTCAATGTACTTTATTGCACTTGGGATTATCATTGGTGGTGCATTAATAGGGTCAATTGGATACTATGTAATTGGTGAACCACCACTTAGTAAAATGTATGATTTATCGATGAGTTTACGTATTTGGGCAATTGTTGGGGCAGTCGGTGGAACATTTGATACGTTTTATAGCTTTGAAAAAGGGCTATTCGCAGGAGAAACGATTGAGTTTATTAAGCAAATATTTATGATTATAGCTGCAATGGGTGGAACACATACTGGTACAATCATTATTCAATGGTTTACTGGAGAGCATGTATAGTGAAAGCACCTCCAGAAAAACTTTCTTTTGGATGGGCTAAGTTTTTTGCCGGCATTTTCTTTGGTTCAATCATTAGTTGGATGGTCTTTATATATATGTATGGAGTTACACAAGAACAGCAGGTTAAAATCATAAATGAATTAAAAGATGAAAAAAATGACCTTATTCGAGATAAGAATATTTTAATGGAAAGCCAAGAAAGATTAAATGAGGAAAATAAAAGAAACTTAACAGTACAAGAAATTAAAGTAACAATTATTAATGAAAAGCAATATAGCCTAAATAAATTTACAAGGTACCAATTAATAGAAGATGTACAAAATGATTTAAGTCATTTACTTACACAAGATATTCGAAGTGTATCAAGAAATCGTGAGTTATTAAGAAGAGCCATTGAAAACAAAGTTTATAAGAAAGATGATCGAAGGTTTAAGCTCCTAGTCGATACGATTTACTTTGATACGACGTTAGAAATCACATTAAAAATCAGAAGTACAAAATAAAGAGAGGCATGTTCTCAAACGATTGCCTCTCTTTAAACATATTATTTCTCTTCTTTACATACTTTTTTTAACTCTTCAACTACTTGATCTGCTTCTTCCCACGAAAAGACTTTTGCTCCAGAAGCAAGTGGATGTCCACCACCATTAAAATTCGCCGCTACTCCATTAATAACAGGTCCTTTTGAACGAAGGCGAACACGAATTAAATCATCTTCTTCTAAGAAAATCACCCATGCTTTTACGCCCTTTATATGACCAAGAGAGCTAACAGCTAAAGAAGCTTGTTCAGAATTTACATTGTATTTAGCCATTAATTCTTTCGTCATTCTAATATGTCCCACCCCTTCTTCCGTTAGGTTGAAATTTTGAAGAACATATCCGTTTAAATGAGCCATTTCAATTGATGTCTCATACATATTGTCATAAATATCATTGATTGAAAAATCTTTTTTGATTAACTGACTAGCAGCATGGAACGTTCTTTCTGTCGTACTAGGAAATAAAAAACGTCCAGTATCACCAATAATCCCAGCATAAATTAAACGTGCTGCTTTGTCAGTTAAGACAAGCTGCTCATTACTGCTCTCTGCCAGTTCAAATATTAATTCACTTGTTGAGCTAGCCGTTGTGTCCACATGCATAATATCACCGTAAGGATCTACATTTGGATGATGATCAATTTTAATTAGTTTTTTGCCAAGGATATACCTAGCATCATCTACTCGTTCTGTATTTGCTGTATCACATACAATAACTAGTGCATCGTTATATGTAGCATCTTCAATATCATCCATTTGATATAAATAATGTAAAGACTGCGGTAATTCCCCAACTACATATACATTTTTTGCAGGATAGCTAGTTTTAATCATTTCAGCTAAACCACATTGCGAACCAATCGCATCAGGATCCGGACGAACATGTCGATGAATAATAATTGTATCGAACATATGTATATCTTTTAAAATTTGTTCTTTCATCGTTCAACCCCTACTTTCCATTATTTTTAAAACTTTTGAAATATAGTTTCTATCAAGTTAAAATAGAATTATGTATTTGTAATTGAAAGGTGGAAGCTAAGTGGATAGCATCGCAACAATCGTAATTATTTCATTTGTTTTATTCTTATTTTATGTTACCAAATTTTTCTTTACAAGCGAACTTTTAACAAAAAAAATTGCTGGCTCTCGAGCTAGATTAACTTTTGGGTTGTTCTTGTTACTTTATGGAGTGTTTCAAATCATATCAAAAATTGAGTTATTAACAATCGTTATTGGGATTATATTTATCATTTTTGGTTTTGCTAATCTATACAGAGGATATTTGCAAAATAAACATTACAAAGCAATTCAAAATAAACAAACTGTCTAAAAAATAAATGGATAACATTAGGAAAAGGAAGGGGAACGTCTTGCCCTTCCTTTTTCCTTTATCGATCTAATAATTGCATCATCATTAATGCTTTACCAACTAGTATTCCTTGTTGGTAAACCTCAACATCAACTTTTCCAAATTTACGCCCTAGCTCTAATACTTTTGGTTTAATTTCAATCACATCATCTATTTGAACAGGTTGTACAAAATAAATCGTAATGTTTTCGACGATTACATCACCATTTTTCTTCATTTCTCGAACCGCACGTTTTCCTGATTCCGTTACAATTGTAGTAAATACACCATGTGATAGTGTACCAATTACATTCGTCATTTGTGGTGTAACGTTACAACGAATGACCAATTCTTCACTTTTTTGATCCTTTTCATTATGAAATTGGCTTGTAATAATATCATCAATCGTCTCTCCAACTTGTGGTTGACGCTGCAATTGTTGTAAAGCTTCAAGTACGTCTTGACGGCTAATAATTCCTAGTAATATATTTGACGAATTAACAACTGGAAGTAATTCAATACCTTCCCAAACCATCATTCTAGCTGCAGCTGCGACCGACATTTTTTCATTCACACTTATAGGATGCTTCGTCATCACTTTATCAATTCGTTGAGTTCGCTGTTCATGAATGACATCTTTTGAGGTTACAATCCCGATTAATTTACCTCGATCATCTACAACAGGATAACGACCATGCCCAGTAACTCGATTATACTCAAACCATTTTTCCACTTCATCAGTAGGTGATAAAGTGGATGTTTTTTCGAATGGAATTAATATGTCTTCTACAAGTACAATGTCCTTCTTAATCAGTTGATCATAGATTGCTCTGTTAATTAATGTCGCGACTGTAAAAGTATCATAGCTAGATGAAATAATCGGCATCTTCATCTCATCTGCTAGTCGTTTCACACTTTCATCTGTATCGAATCCACCTGTTACTAAAACAGCAGAACCTTCTTTTAGAGCAAGCTCATGTGCTTTCACACGATTACCAACAATTAATAAATTATTCGCGGTGATATAACGCATCATTGCATCAAGCTGCATTGCTCCAATAACAAACTTATTTAACGTTTTATGTAATCCTTCTTTTCCACCTAAAACTTGTCCATCAACAATATTAACGACTTCTGCAAATGTTAACTTTTCGATATTTTCTTTTCTCTTTGTTTCAATTCGAATAGTACCAACTCGTTCAATCGTACTTACATACCCTTTATTTTCTGCATCTTTAATAGCACGATAAGCAGTACCTTCACTAACGCTTAAATCTTTTGCTATTTGTCTAACAGATATTTTATGCCCAACTGGTAGCTGTTCAATATGTTCTAATATTTGATCATGCTTTGTTGTCAATTGCCTCACCAAGCTTTCAATGGTTGTATTAATATTTTTATTAACTATTATATAACAATTCATACCATTAAAAAAAGCACGTTTAAACGTGCTTATTAATCTGTACTATAATTTTAACGCTTAATTTATATTACAATAATGAAATAGTTGTATTTGGCTCTTGAACAAAACCGTTTTTCTTTGTTAACTTATCTAAAAATTCATTAGGGTCGGCTTGAATAGCTGGGAATGTATTGTAATGTATTGGCACTACTTGTTTAGCATCGATCCATTTTGCAGCAATTACTGCATCATCAATCCCCATTGTAAAATGATTGCCGATCGGTAAGTACGCTAAATCGATTTGTTCGTATTCACCAAGTGTTTTCATTCCTCTAAATAATGCTGTATCACCTGCATGATAAATCGTCTTCCCTGCAATTTTTAGTAAAACGCCTGAAGCAGGACCTACATTAATAATTTGCTTATTTTCTTCATCAACGATACTTGATCCATGAATTGCCTCAATTAATTTCAGTTTCCCAAATGAAAACTCCTTTTCTCCACCAATATGCATTGGTACAACATTTACCCCTTGCCATGAAATCCATGTTGCTAGTTCTACAGGTGCGATGACTGTTGCATTATTTTGTTTAGCAAGTTCTACAGTATCACCTAAATGGTCTCCGTGTCCGTGTGTAACATAAATATAATTTACCTTTAGATCCTCTACCTTAATATTAGTATGAGGATTGCCATTAATAAACGGGTCAATGATAATCGCGTCTTGCCCATGTTCAATTAATAAAACACTTTGTCCAAAATATGTGATATTCAAAAGAACTCACTCCTTTAAATAAATTAGTATCTACCATATTTTAACAGATAATAACTATTTTCAAAAACAATAAACCTACCAATGCTGTTGTTATTTTACGACTTCTTCAACAAATGATAAAATAATGATATAAAACACTGTAAACACTATTTGTTGAATGCAGTAAATTGTTTTTTGAGAAAGGATGTTACATATGGAACACCGTATACAAAATCTATCAACTTGGTTAAAAGAACAAGATATTCAACTAGGATTCATTACATCTACTGAGAATGTATTTTATTTAACTAATTTCCATTGTAATCCCCATGAACGCCTACTGGCAGTTCTTGTATTTCCAAATGAAGAACCAATTCTTGTTTGTCCGCAAATGGAAGTTGGTCATGTAAAACACGCAGGTTGGAAATATGATGTAATCGGCTTTAATGACAGTCAAGACCCTTGGGCTATGATTCAAGAATCATTGGCTAAACGTAATATAACTGTTAGCCGTATGGCAATTGAAAAAGAACATTTACTTGTTCAGCGATATGAGAAATTATTACAACTGTTCCCAGGTGTACAATTCTTAGCTGCTGAAGAAAAATTACATGATTTACGCTTAATTAAAGACCAAGAAGAAATTCGTCGTATGCAAGCGGCAGCTGATGCAGCTGATATGGCTTGTCAAATCATTGTCGACCGTATTGCTGAAGGTAAAACTGAAATGGATTTAATTGCTGAGATGGAATACGAAATGAAGAAAAAAGGTTTTGCTAAAACTTCATTTAGTACATTAATCTTAACTGGTGCAAATTCAGCATTACCTCATGGTAACCCAGGAACAAACGCAATTAAAAAAGGCGAGTTTGTTTTAATGGATCTAGGATTTATTGTTGATGGATATTGCTCTGATATTACTCGTACAGTAATGTTTGGTGAGCCTAATGAACAACAACGTGAAATTTATGAAACTGTATTAAAAGGTCAACTTGCTGCTATCGATGTAAGTAAACCTGGTGAAACGTTGGGTAATGTTGATCGTGCTGCACGTAACATCATTGCAGATGCAGGTTATGGTGAATACTTTGTTCATAGAATTGGACATGGTTTAGGTATCGGTATTCATGATTACCCATCAGTAAATGACTCAAATACTGGCATTATTAAAACAGGTATGTCATATACAATTGAGCCTGGTATTTATGTACCAAATGTTGGTGGAGTTCGTATTGAGGATGATATCGTCATTACTGAGACTGGTGCTTTAACGCTTACTAAATTCCCTAAAGATTTAATTATTTTATAAGATGAGTCAAATAGGTACCATCATTGTTCGACAGGTTACTCCTCCAGATGTTCCGATTATGCACAAATGGGAATGTGATGATCAGATTGGTAGGCTTGTTGGAGTAGAAAAACCTAGAAGTCTTGAAGAAATGCAAAATGGCTATAATCAGTACTTTGAAGGTTTAAAACCAACGCTTCATTTGTTTACAATTGAGTATAATGGTCAATGTGTAGGTAGAGTTGAGCTTGGAAATCTTGATCAAGAAAATGGCCATGCCGCATTTGGTATTCTTATTGGTGAAAAAGATTTACAAAATAAAGGAATTGGTTCATTCGCAATAAACTATTTATTAAATTTTGCTTTCAACAATTTAAATTTAATAAAATTGTATGGGGAAGTTTACGATTTTAATTTATCATCACAAACATTCCTTACAAAAAATGGTTTTCATTTAGATGGAATCCTGAGAAAGCATGAATTTTTTAGAGGCGAACATCGTGATATGTTCCAATATAGTTTTTTAAGAGAAGAATATTTGAAATGATACTAAAAGGTAGTCAAGTTTACTTGTACTACTTTTTTATTTCTTATCAATTTTAAGAAGCCCAAATAAAAAATCCCTTTCCTGTATAAGAAAAGGGATTTAATCTAATTAGTTCGTAGATACTGATGTACCTTGTAATAATGTAGCTGCTTCTTTAAACTCTAAACCGTGAGCTTCAGCAACTGCTTCATAAGTTACATATCCATCAAGAGTGTTAATACCTTTTAATAATGCTACATTTTCTAAGCAAGCTTTGTGGTAGCCTTTGTTAGCAATTTGAACAGCATAAGGTACAGTTACATTCGTTAATGCCATTGTTGAAGTTCGAGGTACTGCGCCAGGCATATTAGCTACTGCGTAATGTACTACTCCGTGTTTCTCATATGTTGGGAAATCGTGTGTAGTAATACGATCAGTCGTTTCAAAAATTCCACCTTGGTCAATTGCGATATCTACAACTACAGAACCTGGTTCCATTGCTTCAATCATTTCTTTTGAAACAAGTTTAGGCGCTTTAGCACCTGGAATTAATACTGCACCAATTACTAAATCTGATTCTTTAACTGCTTCAGAAATATTATATGGATTAGACATTAATGTTGTAATTTGATGTCCAAAAATATCATCTAATTGACGTAAACGATCAGGGTTTAAGTCGATCATTGTTACGTGAGCGCCAAGACCTACAGCTACTTTAGCAGCATTTGTTCCAGCAACTCCTCCACCAATGATTGTTACTTTTCCACGACGAACACCTGGAACGCCACCTAAAAGAATACCTTTACCGCCTTTGTTTTTCTCAAGGAATTGCGCCCCGATTTGAGCTGACATACGACCAGCAACTTCACTCATTGGTGTTAATAATGGTAAAGTGTTACCAACTTGTACAGTTTCGTAAGCGATTCCAACTACTTTATTATCAATTAAAGCCTTCGTTAACTCTGGCTCTGGAGCTAAATGTAAATATGTGAAAAGAATTAAACCTTCACGGAAATAGCCATACTCACTTGGAATTGGCTCTTTAACTTTCATAACCATTTCATTGTTCCAAGCTTCTTCAGCTGTTTCAACAATTGAAGCACCAGCTTTTACGTATTCTTCATCAGTAAAACCTGAACCTAGACCAGCTGCTGTTTCGATGAAAACTGTATGACCATGTCCTACTAAATTCATTACGCCAGCAGGTGTAATTGCTACTCGATTTTCATTATTTTTTATTTCTTTTGGTACCCCAATACGCATTTTATTTCCCCCTGAAATATAATTAATTCGTGCCTCTTAGGATGAATTCTATATTTAAAAATATAACACCTTTATTTTATCACAAAAAGGTAAAATGACCCAATGAAAACGCTTTTTTTCTAATTAAATTGTTAATTCAAAATCTTTTGTACTATAATTTATGCTTCAATATTGGAATTGTCCCATTTATTCATTATAAAGATTGATGCCTATATTTATGAATGACATCTAAGCCACCTGTTATTTCGATTACATCACCCGTAATAAAATCTGATTCATCTTTACACAAAAACTGAACCATTCTAGCAATATCCTCACCAGTACCAAATCTACCAACAGGTGCATTTCCACTACCTTTTTGTAGTGCATCAAGTCTAGAAGCTTCCTTCATTTCGCCATATATATCGCCAGGACAAATCATATTAGAAGTGATTCCATGTTCAGCTTCTTCATATGCAATTGTTTTTGTTAGTGAAACTAATCCGACCTTTGCAGTACTAAACGCTGATCTGTAAATCCAACCCGATGCTGAATTTGCCCCTTGGAAGCCATAATTTATAATACGACCAAATTTTTGTTCTCTCATTATTGGTATAATTTGCTTTAACAAATAAAACACACTGTGCAAATTACCATATAACAAGTATTCCCACTCCTCTTCAGAGTAGTCAGCCAGTTTTTTACGGTTAAATAGATATGGTCCGGCATTGTTAATTAAACAATCAATTCTTCCAAATTTCTTCATTGTTTTTGTCGTAATCTCTTTTAAAAATTCTTTATCGGTTATATTTCCTTTTAAAAAGAGAATTCGGTCCGAATATTCTTTCCACTCTTCTTTTCTCTGGTTCATTGCCTGATCATCAGAGAAATATGTAACCGTAACAGAGTAGCCCTCTTTTAAGAACGATTCTGTTACTTTTTTTCCTAACCCTTTCGTCCCTGCTGTTATGACAGCATGTTTCATATCCTTCTTCCTTTCAAATCTTAATAACAACTTAGTATATGTTTGATGACTAAAATGAGATTTTTCTTATTTAAATTTCATGAGTTTTATGTATGTTTCTATCTATCCTATCTTATACAATTTTAAATAAATTAGTTAGCTATAGCTAAACTTGAAAAAATTAGATATGTAAGGTAAATATAACTTAGTTTTTGATTTATGTTAAATAGAATGTCTTAAAAATAAAGTAGTTAGACTCTATTTTAAAAATATCAAAAAACAAATTGTTTCACTTATTTTTTTCAATGTATAATATAGTGTAGAGGGGGAGTACGGATGTTACAAGATTATTTTTCATTTGATGAACGATTAGGTATTTTACTACCAGACTTATTATTAGACTGGGAAGATTACTCTCACGAACAGCAGCAGGCGATTCTAACAGAATGGGAATGCATTAGAGGAGATATACCTGATCGGATTAAACGTCTTGAGTTCTCAATTAACTATAAACAAGAGCAATTAAATAACGAAGCTGATTTTGTCGTTAGTTGTAAACTAAATTCTGAAATTGCGGAATTGGCTTCCATTATTAATGATTTATGGATTTGGTTTAGAAGTAACCAAAAAGTATCTGATGATGTGAAGATACATGGATAAAAAAAGAGCCAACTGTTAAACTGTTGGCTCTTTTTTTATTCGTTTTGATAACAATCTATATTGATAAAAAGCTTTCGTATACTCTAAAACATTTTTTGTAAGATTTTCGTTCCATTTGGCCCCAACAGCTATTCCAACTACAGGTACCCCACCGATTAGACGATTTTTTAAAGAATGTATAATGAACAGCTTACTAAATTGTAAAAATAATGTTTGATATACATCTTCTCCGTTGAACTCACTATCCCAAATTGCAAATACATCCTCATCTTCATGCTTCAAAGTGTCAGTCATTAGTGTATGCCATCTCTCATATTTTACTGGCGAAGGGAGTAATGCACCTTGCAACACCTTTAAACAACATTCCATTTCTAATGGAATACTGACGTCATATCCATAACACATAGCAATTTCTTGGACGGTTTTCAGATTTACTAGTAATAAAGCCGGTAAATCACAAAACATCGCAAGTTTAGAACTCGTGCCGCTCATGCCACCTTGTACACTTGAAATAATGAGTGCTTTAGAAATTTCTTGTTCGGCTAAAAAATTCAGTTGGCGTATTGGTAAATTCCTTAGGTCATTAATTTTTGTTATATCACTTCTTAATATTTGTGCTCTTCGTAAAATATCATTTTTCTTTTCATGGAAATGCTTAGAAGTTTGTAAAAAGGATTGCGAGTGAAAGAATGCAGTTGATAAAAAATCTTTGAAAGCATCAGAATATGCATGAGGAATTTTTTGAGAAATATAAGAAGAGGTTTTTTTAAACATCTGCTCGAATCGATTTGAACTATTCTTTCTTTTTTCACTCATCCTTTCATTAATCTCTAACCAAAGATTAAATTCTTTTATGCTGTCCATACCATCACCTCGTAGTATAAAAAAAACGTAGAGCGATAAAAAAGTGAACTCATAATAAGAATATGAGATCTTCTTTTTTTGTATGCTCTACGTTATATTAAATCATTACATTCCAATACGAACAACGTCTCTTGCGATTACAACTTCTTCATTCGTTGGAATAACAATTACTTTAACTGGTGAGTGATCAAAGCTAATGAAAGCCTCTTTTCCTCTTATATTATTTTTACTTGGATCGAAGTAAACTCCCATAAACTCTAGTCCTTCTAACACTGCTTCACGAATTTCCGGACCATTTTCACCGATACCTGCTGTGAAAATAATCGCATCGACACCTTTCATACGTGCAGCGTAAGAACCTAAATATTTATGGATACGACTTACAAATACATCTTGCGCAATAATAGCACGTTTGTTACCTTCTTCTGCAGCTGTTTCAATATCACGTAAATCACTTGAGAAACCTGAAATTCCAAGCATTCCGCTTTCTTTATTTAATACTTCAAGTACTTCCTCTGCTGTTTTCCCTGTTTTTTCCATGATATAAGGAATAAGAGCAGGGTCTAAGTTACCTGAACGAGTACCCATTGTTACACCTGCAAGTGGTGTGAATCCCATTGAAGTATCAATAGATTTTCCACCTTTAACAGCTGCGATACTTGCACCATTTCCTAAGTGACATGAAATAAGTCGTAATTCTTCAATTGGTTTACCGATTAATTCTGCGGCTCTAGCAGTTACGAACTTATGAGATGTACCATGGAATCCATATTTTCGAATACCAAATTGTTTATAGTATTCATAAGGTAAGCTGTATAAGAATGACTCTTCAGGCATTGTTTGGTGGAAAGCCGTATCAAATACTGCTACAGCAGGAATACTTGGTAGAATTTGTTTAAACGCACGAATTCCAACTAAGTTAGCTGGATTATGAAGTGGCGCTAAATCTGAAAGTAGTTCAATTTGCTTCTCTACTTCTTCAGTAATTAAAGCTGAGTCAGTAAATAATTCTCCACCGTGAACTACACGATGTCCTACACCGTGAATCTCATCGAACGAAGAGATAACGCCTAAACCTGTTAGCTTATCTAATAGCATTTTTACTGCTACAGCGTGATCAACTATGTCTGTTACTTCTTTAATTTTTTCACCATTTACTGTGATAATAAAAACACTATCTTTCAGACCAATACGTTCTACTAACCCTATTGTAAGTACTCTTTCACTAGGCATCTCGATTAATTGGAACTTTAACGAAGAAGAACCAGCGTTAATTGCAAGAATATTTGCCATGTTTCAACATCTCCTTTAAACATGAAACTGTTATATTTTTTTTATTGAAATCATTATAACACAAATAAGTTTACGTGTTTAAAAGTTCAATTATTGTAAATTTTCTTTAAACCATGAATTCATTTGAAGCATGATGTCTTCAACAGCCTTCATATTAGTTAACTTAGGGAAATCAACTAATAAAGCATGTTTCGGCTTCTTCATATTTTCTGCATTTTTTCGGATAATTAATATGCTTTTTTGATGTCTTTCATCCTTAAAGGCAGATAATGGCAACTGTATTAATCCTTGAATCACACCTGTTTCATTAATATAGTTCTGTAATGCTTGAGATTGTTCAGAAGTAAAAAGATGATTTGGTACTAATCCGATGAAAAATCCACCAGATTTTAAATAGTTCATACTCTGTTCAATGAATAAATGATGCGCAAAAGACATGCCTTCCTTTGCTTTTAGTGTATAAGCTTTTGCACGTTCATCATTCGGATAAAAACCGATAGGAAGATCGCATACAACTAAGTCAACTGGATCAACAAAAAGAGGTGCCAAGCTATCTTGATTAAATAATTCTATTTCGTGACCTAATAAATTTCCGACAACAAATGCGATTCTTACTAAAACATCATCTACGTCTATTCCAACTGAATCAGTAAATTTATCTTTAGACGCATTTAGAATCGTTAATAAAAGATTACCTGTACCGATAGCTGGGTCTAAAATTTTCAAATCTTTTTTTCCATCTGTAAATTTTCCAACTAAATAGGAAACAATAAAGGCAATACCATCAGGTGTCATCTCATGATTTGTTTGGACACCTTGTTTCATTCCTTTTAAGATTGCTAATTGAAACGCTCGTCTTATGCTTTCATTATCTTTTGTTGTTTCATTATATTGTTGGATTGTTTTCATTAGTTTCTCTTGTTGTAAGTCATTTATTTCTTCTTGTAAAATTTCCCCTTCGAAGAAATTCTCACCAGTTTCTATTAATGCTTCTAAATAAGAGAGCTCTAAACTGTCTTTTAACAATTCTGTAGATTCATCTATGTTATTAAATAAAATTTCAACCGTATTTTCTTTACTCATATATGTATTCCTCACTTTCTAATTTGTTTAATCATTGTTTCTCATTATACGTATGCCTTTTAAGCGTGTCCACTTTATTAATTGTATAAAAGTTATTTCTTTTTAGCTTGTTTGTATTTCTTTCTATATTTGGATGAATTTGAAATAAAATTTACTTTTTATAAGGTTCTTTTTTGTGAAACGTGCAAGACTAGTCGCTACAATTTCTAAAGACCTAAATAAGACGCTTTTCTAAAAGATTGTTGTTTGTTTGATTTATAAGATAAAGGCAGAAGTTGATTTCAACGGAAGGTGCGAGACTCCTGTGGGAGATGCGGGAAGGCTGAGACCCCATAGGCCAAGTAAGGTAGGCATGCTAAAACTACGACGTCCTGTCGTAACGCATGCATGATCCACGTCGTGTGGACCCAGGAGGCTCAGATCTACGCCCCACGGAAAGGGAGCAACCTGGAGTTGTAATCAACTAACGCATACTAAAACAACAATGTATGAGAGATGAGTTTAAAAAATAAAGAAGACCTTGAACTAGATCAAGGTCTTTACTCAATTAACTTATTTTTGCTTTTTTTAAGACAGGTTTTTTAAATTTAATGATTGAATCGAATGATTTTTTTCCGTGCACAATTTTATACAAAGTATTTACTACCATAATAAATGTGTAAGGTTTATATGCTAAATACTTTGGTTCCCAACAATTTGCAAACTTACTTTTATATGTTAGTAACCCTTTAAAATTATAAATCGAATTACCGTATTTAAATACTAATTTGGCTGATTTTTCATATAAAGTAGCATTGGAATCAATTCCTACATTCGCTAAAGGTGCCATTCCTAAACTACACTTAACAAATCCTTTTTCTTTAGCCCAAAATAGGATTGAAATAAATAGCATATCCATTGCTCCGTACGGCATATCTCTTTTATGTCTCATTAAATCAATAGAAATGATGTCACCTTCAATTGCTAAGGTTGCAAATGCAATGATTTCTCCATCACTATTTTTTAAACTTGCAACAGGAAAGTTTGAAACATAATCATAGTGAAAAGAACTGACAGAAAACGATAGTTCTTCTCTTCCATTTAACCATTCATCTGATACTTTTTTTAAATTCTCAAGGAAATATTCATCATGTTCTGGCGTTGAAACTTCAAATTCAAAGCCTTGACGAATTAATCTATTTCTTTTCGTACGAAGCTTCGCACCTTTTTTCCCTGTTATTTCATATTGTTCTAACTCCACAACGGCTTCTTCGCCTAATTTAAATAAGCTATATCCCGCTTTTATATATACTTCTTTCATATTTTCATTTATTTGATAAAAACACGGCACACATTTCATGCTCCTGGCATATTGTTCAAATTCAAGTAATGCTTCTATAGAATTTTCGCCAAGTGCGTCTCCTAAAACAACAAATTTGTCTTTATTTTTTCGATAGAGAAATGCAGCCTTTTTATTTTTTGTAACAAAAATATCCTTATCCCCAAGAAATCCTAAATGTGTTTGCGAGGAACCACCATAAGTTTGAATAAATTCTTGGATTAATTGGATCGTATTTTTGTCTTTATGCTGTATACATGTATGTTTCATAATTCCCCCCTTATGAAGCTTCAATATCACCTGCAAATTCTATTTTACAAAAAAAATGATGTAAACGGGAAGATAATATTAAAATTTTTTAATAAACTATTATTTGGTAAAAATTAGGCCCTATTGTATAATTCAATTTATTACTTAATAATGGATGTGACGAAATGGATAAGAAAATAGGTTTTATAGGATGCGGGAAGATGGCCCAAGCGATGATCGGCGGGTTAATTGACTCCAATCTAATTGAAAGAAATAACATAATTGTAAGTGCTAAATCGAATGAAACACTTTTAAAAGTAAAAGCTTTATATGAGATTCAAACATTACAAAACAATGTGGAATTAGCTACAAAAGTCGATTATTTATTCTTAGCTGTCAAACCAGATTTGTATCCAACAATCATTGATGAAATTAAGGATAGCATTTCAAATCACACGGTTATTATCACAATTGCAGCAGGTATTACTTTAGAAGGGGTAGAAAAATCTTTTGGTAAGGAAGTAAAAATTATTCGTACAATGCCAAATACCCCATCATTAGTAAGAGAAGGCATGAGTGCGCTTTGCCATAATAAAATCGTTACAGATTCAGAACTTAATGAAGTTATGGCTATTTTTAATAGCTTCGGAAAATGCGAAATTGTAAACGAAAATTTAATGGATGCAATCCCGGCAGTTAGTGGATCCTCACCTGCTTATGTGTATTTAATGATTGAAGCACTAGCAGATGGCGCCGTTTTACAAGGAATCCCACGTAAACAAGCTTATAATCTGGCTGCCCAAGCAGTACTTGGCGCTGCTAAGATGGTACTTGAAACTGAATTACATCCAGGCGAATTAAAAGACCAAGTATGTACGCCTGGTGGAGCAACAATTGAAGCAATTGCTGAGTTAGAAAAACAAGGATTCCGCTCATCAATTATCGCCGCTATGGAAAGATGTACAACAAAATCTAGTGCACTTGGTAAATAAATTCGTGTAAAAAGAATAGAATAACCTTCTCTAATTAAAAAGAGAAACCCATAAAAATGCCAACTAACGCTTTCTATTAGTAGGCATTTTTTCTTTTAATTTCACAAACGTTTATTTCCAACCAACTATCAATTCTTCAATATAACAAAAAAACTGCCGAGTATGACTCGACAGCTTTTGATTACTCAATATAGAGTTTTAATTATTTAGCTGCTTTAACAGCTTCGATTGCTGCTTCGTAGTTTGGATGGCTTGTACCTTCACTTACGTATTCTACATAAGTTACTACGTCATTTGAATCTACTACGAATACTGCACGAGCAAGTAGACGTAATTCTTGCATTAATACACCATAAGCTTCACCAAAAGAAGCATCACGGTGATCTGAGAAAGTATGTACATTTTCTAATCCGCTAGCTGCACACCATCTTTTTTGTGCGAATGGTAAGTCCATAGAAATAGTTAATACTTCAACATTTCCAATGTTAGTTGCTTCTTCGTTAAAACGACGAGTTTGTGCATCACATACACCAGTGTCTACTGATGGTACTACACTAATTAAACGAACTTTTCCAGCCGAAGTTTCTAAAGTTACTGGGCTTAGGTCATTAGCTAATACAGTAAAGTTTGGAGCTTTTTCTCCTACTTTTACTTCAGAACCAATTAATGTTACTGGATTGTTTTTGAATGTTACAGATGCCATGATTATTCCTCCCAAAAATTACAAAATGTTCACAACATTTATCTTACTGGAAGGAATGCATGAATGCAATTAACTTTACTCAAAATTTATATTTAATCTAATTCTGAATCGTAGCCATCTTCTTCATCAATTGAATCTTCTTTTTTCTTCATATAACTCTTCACTTTTTCTAATGCTTGTGGTGTTAAATCCATTAATTTTTCAATTAAATGTGTGTTCTGATCTAAGTGTAAAAGTTTTACTCCATGCTTGTTTACAATCAAGAAAGCAATTGGCGTGATTGATGCTCCACCACCAGTTCCTCCTCCAAATGGATGTGGACTTCTAGTTTCGGTTTGTTTAACACCATCAACTAGATGATAGTTTCTAAACTCACTTCCTCCAGCAGCAAAACCTACACCTACTTTTGAAACTGTTAAAATAATACTTCCATCAGGTGTGGAGATTGGATCACCGATTATTGTATTCACGTTAATCATTGCAGATAAATTTTCCATCGCTGCATGCATTAAATCACCGATTGGATGTTGACTCATTATTAATCACCTCGAAATAGATTCAAATGGATGTGTAACTTGAAATTCTTTTCTTGTCTTCCTATAAGCCAAAAATACTAAAAAGCCAGTATAAACTGCTTTTCTAATTGAAAATGAAAAACGAATTTTCCCATTCGCCTCAAGTGTTGTTGCATAATAATTAGGTGTAATATCTATATTTGGTGGCTTATGTAAAATCGTAAATCGTTCTAAAATATTCTCTACTATGCCGATCATACTGTAAGCTGTACCAATAGATACCCCTGTTAAAGCTGAATTTCCAACACCAAAGTGGACATGGTAATTAACATTATATATTTGCACTGATTGTAAAAAACGAATAATGATAGTATGCGCATTTGAATATAAATTTATGAAAAAATCAATTTGTTGTAGGATAGAAATATCTCTTTTTTTCTCCAAATGCTCAAACTCTTCTTTCACTTCATTTGGTTTTAACGGAACAATAAATTTATATCTCAATAAATTTTTTAATATAGAAATTTTTACAATCATAATTCGTTCTTGATTTGTATAAATGGTATGACTCATTACTCGTAGATCAATGAAAAGAATCAATAGGATTAACATTACAATTACGATTGCAATTAATATTAAGAAGGAATAAAAGTACAGCAAGAAACCACCCTTTTTTGTATCAGTATGGGCAATCAGACTTTTCCATAAACAAAAAGAATGGTAAAAAACTCACCATTCTTTGATAAGAAAATATAAATCACTAGTTTCTGGAAAATACTACTTTTCCACGACTGATTGTTTCACTACATGCTAATGTTAATAAATCATCTGGATTCACTTGAAATGGGTCTTCTTCAAATAATATAAAATCAGCGTTATATCCTTCTTTTATTAATCCTCTTTGATGGTCTTGTCCAAATGATTTAGCACTGCTAACTGTATATAATTTTATTGCCTCAAATAGACTAATTGCTTCTGATTCATTGTATGTCAAACCGTCTTTCGCTTTTCGAGTTACTGCCGAATATACACCTTGCCATGGGTTAATTGTATCGATTGGAGTATCAGATCCATTTGCAATTGGTATTTTTTCATCTAAGAGAGCCTTAATAAGGAAAGCATTTTTATTCCGCTCTTCTCCTATTCTCTCGATTAGCCATGGATAGTCTCCATATAAAAATGATGTTTGAACATCAATCACAATATGTAGTTTCTTCAGTTCTTCAATCAATTGCTTTGACAATAATTCACAATGGATAAAACGATCTGGTAGTTCTAAATTATTCGGATATTTTGTAACCACATCAATTGCTTGTTTTACTGCTAAATCACCAATCATATGAAAAGCCACTGGTAGACCTGCTTCTCTTGCTTTTTTCGTAATTGATTCCAGCTTAATTGGTGCAGTGACTTGTAACCCATTTGTATTGTGATCATCATCATATGGCTCTGCTAAAAGAGCTGTTCTCCCACCAAAAGAGCCATCTATAAATGCTTTCACTCCACCAAAGGAAACATTTTCATTGCCACTATGTAATCGCAACTTCACATCATCAAGAGTTGTATGATGTATTAGGACATGCGTATGGAAGGAAAGTTCTTCTAATAATTGTTCATATAAATCAACAACTAGGTTTGCATTGCCATAATATGATAAATCCTCTGTTACACAAGCGACGATACCATGGCGATGGCAATCCTTCACAGCTGTTGTAATTGCTTTTGATAAATAAAGATCATCCGGTGCTGGCATTGCTTTTATAATTAAATTAACTGCTTCATCATATAGTAGCCCATTTAATCTCCCATCTATTGCAACTCCAACCTGTCCGCCTTCAATCTCAGTTTGCTGATTGATTCCAGCTTCATCAAGTGCAATTGAATTAACAAAATAAACATGTCTACAAGTTCTTTTTAAAACGAGTGGGTTTTCGCTTGATAGCTCATCCAAATCAATAATCGAAAAATCTACTTGATTTGCCCAATCATTTTCATTCCATCCTTCCCCAATGATCCATTCATTAGGCTTGGCATCTTTTACTGCGGAATTCATTTTTAGAAGCATCTCATGATATGATGAACAATTTGATAGGTCAACACGATTCATCGCTTCACCATGGCCAATTAAATGTAGGTGACTATCGATAAAACCTGGCAGTCCTACTTTTCCTTTACAATCAATTATCTCGGCAGCCTCATCAGCTAACCAAGTTAATAAATCATTGTATGAACCTGTTTTCACTATTTTTCCGTCTTCAGTACAAATTGCTTCAAGCGTCTCTCCTTCACTTGCCATCGTATAAAATAGTCCATTAAACCAAAGCTTTTTCAATTAGAACACCGTCCATTCTAAAAATTATGCTATTTTCTTTACTTCTTTATATTTTTTCATTCCGCTTTTTCAGTGTTTAGAGTCTATTTTAACTTAGCTCTGTAAAAAAGAATGTTGATTTCCGTTTCAGGATGCTCTCTTTCCATGGGGCGTTAGATGAGCCTCATGGGTCCACACGATGTGGATCATGCATGCATTACGACAGGACGTCGTGTTTTTAGCATGCCTACCTTACTTGTCCGGGGTCTCACCCTTCCCGCTACTCCCATAGGAGTCTCGCACCTTTCACTCCAATCAATTTCTTAAAATATTCTATACTAGAAATTCTATAAGTTCTTTTTCGAAAATGTCTTTAGTAAAATATCAACAATTAAATTTAACAGAGCCTTTAACTTAAAAAGAGCCAAATAAAAAAGAGGGAATTTTCCCTCATTTTAACATAGGTATCAATTTATTTCGATTCTGGCATTTGTTCCCTAGCACGCAACTCAACTCTTCTTATTTTCCCAGAAGTTGTTTTTGGTAATTCATGAACAAATTCAATTTTTCTAGGATACTTATACGGTGCAGTTACTTTTTTCACATGCTCTTGTAATTCGATGATTAGCTCATCACCGTTAGAAGAGTTCTCAGTTAATACAACAAACGCTTTTACAACATTACCCCGCAGTGGATCAGGACTTGCTACAACAGCGCATTCCTTAACCATTTTATGTTGAACGAGAGCATCTTCTATTTCAAATGGACCAATTGTATAGCCTGCACTGATAATAATATCGTCACTCCGACCATCAAACCAATAGTATCCGTCTTCATCCTTTTTAGCCCGATCACCTGTAATATAATAGTTTCCTCTTATTTGAGCGTTTGTTCTACTCGCATCATTATAATAATGTTTAAATAAGGCAGGAGAATTGATATGAACGGCAATATTGCCAACCGTATTCGTCCCTACCAGATTACCATCGTCATCAACAATTTCAACTAAATTCCCTGGAGTTGGAACCCCCATTGAACCCACTTTGGCTTTTATGTCCTTTAATGTTCCAATTAATAATGTATTTTCTGTTTGGCCATAACCATCTCTTACATCAACCTGAAAGTATTTTTTAAATGTATGAATAACTTCTTGGTTTAAAGGCTCCCCTGCGGAAACAGCGCTTCGTAAAGAAGGTAATTTGAATTGGTCTAAATTCTCAGCTTTTGCCATGAAACGATACTCCGTCGGTGTACTACAAAATACAGTGATGTTATGTTTATTTAATAAAGTTAAAAATGTTTCAGGATCAAATTTACCCTCGTAAAAGAAACCTGTCGCCCCGCTTCCTAACGTAGCTAGAAATGGACTCCAAATCCACTTTTGCCACCCTGGACCCGCTGTTGCCCACACAACATCATCTTCTGTTACATCTAACCAACTTGAAGCAATTGTACGAATATGTGCATATCCCCAACTATGAGTATGTACTACACCCTTTGGGTTTCCAGTTGTTCCTGACGTATAGGATATAAAAGCTAAGTCATCACTTTTAGTTTCGACCGTTAAAACATGAGCCCCAATAATGGCTTGATCGTTTAAGGAGTTCCATACACCAGTTTGTTCGTTAATCGTAAATAATTTATAATTTCCACTCTTAGCAAAGCTACTAAAAGTATCTAAATACTGATTATGGGCTACAATCCCTTTTACATCACTATGGTCAATTCGATACTGAATATCTTTAATCGTTAGCATTTCTGAGCCTGGAACGATTACACAACCAATTTTTAAAATTGCTAAATAAACAGCGTATGTCTCTACGCATCTAGGCATCATTACAAAGAGTTTGTCCCCTTTTTCAATCCCATTGTTCTTAAATGAAAATGCATATTGATGAACCTTATTATATAAATCTTTATAAGTAATCGAATGAGTTTCACCATTCGAATTTACCCATTTTAAAGCTACCTTACTTGTTGTCGCAAATTTTTCAATCTCCCATACAAGATTATATACTTTCGGAGCAACTAAATTGATTCCATTCATATGGAAACTCCCCCTTTTACACGATTACTAATTTATATTTAGTAGCTGTCCAAATTAGAATAATTAAACATTTCGTTAATAATATGCATAAAACCTTCTTTTATTCAGAAAATTTAAACAAATAAAAAAACCACCTATAAAGATGGTTTTTAATTTACTCATTTCACTTCATACCTATCGTAATACTATATGTACATGTGAAGCTTTCATTTGGTTCAATACTATTTACACCTAAACGATTTTTCATTTCTTTCACCGGGCCAGCCTCATCTGCAATACCATACCAAGGTTCAATACATACAAAAGGAGCAGTTTTCGTTGTCCATATTCCTACGTACGGAAAGCCCTCAAAATCTACCTTTACATAACTTGAATGATTTTTTGAATGAATTGAAATTGAATTCTTGTTTAATTTTTCAAGAATTAATGCATCATCTTTAAAAAGCTCACGAGTTAATGGAAGAACATTCGTCTTGTCTGCGATCAATTCTCTCTTTCCATTTCGGTATGCCCCTTCTAATTTGATTGTCTCAATCTTTTCATTTTCTTCAAATTGAATGTAATAGTCTTCAAAAGATTCATTTTCCAATAAAGGTACATTAAATGCAGGATGGGCACCGATTGAAAATGGCATTGAAACTACATCGTTATTTGTCACTTCATATGTAACATATATCGATGAACCTTCAATTCGATATCTTATTTTTAAAGAAAATTTAAAAGGATATTTTAATAAGCTCTCACTATTACTAATTAACTCATAAGTAATCTCATCTTGCTCTTCTTTTATCACGTTAAATACCATATCACGTGCAAAGCCATGTTGAGTTAATTCATATGTTTTTTCATTAATCTTATATTGGTTGTTAATCAATTTACCCACATTTGGAAATAGGACTGGAGCATGTCTCCCCCAGAATGAAGGATTCGCATTCCACAGAAATTGAATTCCATCTTTTTTCGATTCGATACTCGTCAATTCTGCACCTTCAGGTTTAGAGGTAATTTTAATTAATTCATTTTCTAATACTGACATGATCAATTTGCTCCTTTAATTTTCATTAACCATTATTATAGCAAACTTCACAATCAAAAACCCGTTTCTCCCATACGTTTCATTCTACTTAAATTTTGGCTCTATTAAAAATAAGTGTTGATTTCCATTCCAGGTACTTCGCTTTCCATGGGGCGTGACGACTTGAGCCTCGTCCTCTGACATTGAACAAATAGAAAAGAGGTAGGTTTGACCCTACCCCTTAATCCATAGATATTTAAAAAGTATTATCGAGAATATCCACCAAGGCTTTGTTCAGCCATTTGTACTAAACGCTTTGTGATTTCACCACCAACAGAACCATTCGCACGAGAAGTTGCATCAGGGCCAAGTTGTACGCCAAACTCAGAAGCAATTTCATACTTCATTTGATCTAAAGCAGCTTGCGCACCATCTACAACTAATTGATTACTACTTGAATTTCTATTTGACATGTGTTGTCACCTCCTTGTGAGTATAGAGTGTGATAAAACACATATCTTCATACATATATTTTCTGGAAATTTTTAGTAATTTATAATAAGGCGTCTATATCAACCTGTTCTTCTACGGAATTAAACTGTTTTCGAATCATTTCATTTTCAAAAATAAGTGTTTCTTTAGAAGCTACTGCTTCATTTATTAAATCAGTAAAGTCAAAGCGGCTTTCAAAACGCGCCACTTTTTCACGCTTTGGTTTTGTAGTTGGATTAGCAGGTGTAAAGATCGTACAGCAATCCTCATACGGTCTAATACTAATATCATACGTATCAATTTTTTTAGCAATATCCATGATTTCTAATTTATCCATTGCAAGTAATGGGCGTAAAACTGGATAGTTTGTTACCTCATTAATTGTATGCATACTATCTAGCGTTTGGCTCGCAACTTGTCCTAAGCTCTCTCCAGTCGCTAAAGCAAGTGCTTTTCGTTCTACTGAAACTTTTTCTGCAATTTGTAACATGATACGTCTCATAATTGTCATTGTATAGCTAGCAGGCATTTCTTTGTGAATTGCTTTTTGAACTTCTGTAAATGGTATGACATGAAGCGTTACTCTCTTACAATATCTTGTTAACGTACTAGCAAGATCCGTAACTTTTTGTTTAGCACGATCACTAGTAAATGGTGGACTTTCAAAATGAATTGCCTCAATTGAAACGCCTCTCTTTAAAAGCATATAAGCTGCAACTGGACTATCAATTCCACCAGATAAAAGAAGCATTACTTTTCCGCCAACACCTACTGGATAGCCACCTGCTCCATATTCTTCACCACAAGTGATATAAGTTGCATCATCACGTACTTCCACTCTTACGGCAACATCTGGATTATGAACGTCTACTGTCAGGTGCTCTGTATTTTGCAAAATATAGCCACCTAGTTCACGATTTAATTGAGGTGTGTTTAATGGGAACTGTTTATAGCTTCGTTGAGCATTCACTTTAAATGTTTTTACAGTATCGCCTAGTTCCTCAATTGCTTGTAATGCACCTTTTTTAATTGCTTCCAATTCTGTTTCGACTTTTCGAGCATAACTAAACGTGTGAATACCAAAAACTTGTTTCAAGCTAGCAGCAACTTTTTCATGGTCTTCACCATTTAATTTAATATACATACGATCTCGAGTAGCCGTAATTTTAATGTTTTCAAAACTTTTCAATCGATTTCGGACATTTTCTCTTAAAATGCTTGTAAAACGACCTCTATTTTTTCCTTTTGTTGTCATTTCACCATAACGGATTAATATATATTCTACATTCATTTTGTTACCTCGTTACTTTATATAAATTTTTAATTACTTCACTCATGACTTCATTAAACATCTTAACTTCTTCGATTGTGTTCTCATAGGAAAGACTTATTCTAATTGCACTTCCAGCAACCTGTTCGCTTTTCCCCATGCTTTGTAGCACACGACTAATTTCATAATTCTTAGATGAGCAGGCAGATTTAGTCGAAATATAAATATTTTCTTCAGATAGAGCATGTACAATTACTTCAGGCTTTAACCCTACAAAAGAAATATTTAATATATGAGGTGCAAAATTTGAAGATGGAGAGTTAATGACAGCACCATCAATTTTCTCCAAATGATATAATAATTCATTTCTTAATTTTAATAAATCATCACTTTTCGATTTTTGCTTCTCAAGTGTAATTCTTAATGCTCTTGCCATTGCAACGATACCTGCTAGATTCTCAGTACCAGATCGAATTTCTCTTTCTTGTGAACCACCAGTCATCATAGAAGATAATGTGACCCCTTCACGAACATATAAAAATCCTGTTCCTTTTACACTATGAAATTTATGACCTGAAACAGAAAGTAAGTCAATTGCAGATTGCTTTATATATAAAGGTACCTTTCCAATTCCTTGCACTGCATCTACATGAAAGAAAATTTTTGGGTACTTCTTTAAGAATTGTCCAATTTCACGAATCGGTTGAATAGCTCCAGTTTCATTATTTACATGAATAATTGAAACTAAAATAGTATTCTCTCTCAAAGCAGCTGCTACTTTTTCAACTGAAATAAATCCATCTTCATCAGGAGACAAATACGTTACTTCAAAACCGATTCCTTCAAGTTGCTTATACGCTTCATAAATCGAAGGGTGCTCTATTTCTGTTGTAATTAAATGTTTCCCTCTAGAACGATGCATCATCGCAGTTCCTTTTATAGCTAAATTATTTCCTTCTGTTCCACCCGATGTAAAGATAATCTCAGACGGTTGAACAGAAAGAAGATCAGCAACTTGTAATCTTGCCTTAGATAGTAATTGTTCTGACTTACCACCTAATTTATGAATAGAGGATGGATTTCCAAAAAACTGTTCTGAGACAGTCATGTATGTTTCTAATACCTCTTTATATGGTTTTGTTGTCGCACTATTATCAAAATAAATCATCACAGTTCCTCCATGCTGCTCACTTAAGTCCTTATTATAGCCGAAAACAGACTGAAACCCCTAAGAATTAATCTATAGGGGTAGTGTGTACTTTTGTTCATTTAGTATTTCTTGTAATTTATTAATTGCACCTGGTTCAACACTTTCAATAGAAGCAGCTGCTTCTTCAAGAGCTTCGTTGTATTGGAATTCCCTGAAAAGTTGTTCAGATTTGTCCATTGCAGATGCAATTTGTACATTTTTACTTCTATAGCGATTACCATATTGTATCACTTTTTCTACAAAATATCCTTGTTCAATCATAAACTTTGTATCATTATAACAATCATTAACAGCAGTAGATGCTTTTTCTAATAAAATAGAAACCTTGCCCATTTTTAATGGCTTTTTCTCTAATTCTAGATAAACAATTTGCATGCTTTCTTGAGCTTTTTGAATTTGTTCTAATGATGAGACAGGCATTCCTGGTAAGTTAGAAATTTGAACAAGACGTTTGACCTCTAACATTAGTCTCTTCATATCAATCAATTGATCTCTTGCTTGAAGTTCATCTTTACGAAGGGCCTTTAACATTTCAACATACATTGCATGTGATTCTTTCACATCCGACATTTGTTGTTTCAATAAATCAAGTTCCCCACGAATGACTGAAAATGCAAGATCTTGCTCTGCCACTCGTATTTGTAATAATTCAAAACGCTTTGTAATGATACTTACTTGTTTTTCTACAAGCTTTTGAGCTTGCGTATCCTCTTCGTTTAACTCATAAATTTGTTGAACTAATTGAGTCTCTTCTTTTGTATTTAAATTCGCTTCACGAATTCGATGGATTTCTTCTTGAGCTGACCAAATTTCTTTCTCAACAATATATTTACTTTCAACTTCTTGCTCTAACAAATCATATATTGAATCAATTTTATCTTTAACAGATTCAAGCTTTTCATTTGCTTCAGTGATATTTAATTGCTTAATTAATTCAATACAATCATTACATATTTTTGTGCAGTCAGCTGCTTCACTTTCAATCGCTTCATATTCAAGTGAATAACCATCAGTTTTCATTTGTTTTAAGCCTTCAAGTAAATTATGTATTTGTGATGGCATTGTCGTTGAAGATTCAATATACAAATCAGGTATAATTTGCATTTGGGCTTTTATTGTATTTACTTTGTCGACAATCGTTTTTACTAACTCTCTAGCTTCTAAATAATTGCCTTGTTCTGTTGTTTCATTAAACAATTGAATTTCTTTTTTTATTTCATCAAGCTTTTTCTCTAACTGAGTCTCTGCAATAGAATATAAGTGACGATGAGTAAGTAATAGTTTTCTTTGTTCTAGATATTCTTGGTTTAATTGTTCAATATCCGAATTATTTTGTTCTTCACTACCTATTAACTCACTTACTTCACTTAAAATCGTATCAATATTTGTTTCTGCTTCTTTTAGTACATTTTCCAATTCAGCAATTGTATTTTTTGCATTCATGAAATGATACTTATTGATTGCTTCGTCAATATCATAAACCGAATCTGTTACTTTCGGTAACACAGTTGTGACTAATTCATCCCAATCAGTTCTCCACTTTTCAAAGAGCTCCTCTGTTTGGCCGGTCATATTTAAGCCCTTAAGTTTTGACAACTCGTCAGTAACCGGCTTACTCATCAGCTGCATTCTCCAAGCCTCAAGCTCATCAAGTCTTTTGTATAAACGGTTGCGCATTGTTAGGGCTATTATCATTAAAGCAATAACAATAGAAATTACAATTAAAATTACTGGGATTGTCATTTCCTAGGTGTACCTCCTCTGCTTGCCTTCTAATCTATTTATCGTTACGTGACATTTTTTGATGTTTTAAGTCGTTTCATCTTAGACTTTATAGTTTATCATAACATGATACAGTTGATTTTTGACCTTATTTTTTCAATTTTTTTAAATATTTATCAAACTATAATAAATATTGTAATAACTTGTCTAAAAACATGATTTTTAAACAAGGAAAATCGCCTTTCCTTGTGATTACTCACATTAAAAAGGCGAATCATTTAAGAGTACATTTTTAATTCAGTCAAATTATGTGTATCTATTCCTAAGAGGGAGAATATCCACTTTTCCACATATTCCTTATATCTGTCAAAAAAATAAGTATCATTCTGTTGAATATATAGTACTTCATTCATATAACTAGGAAATAAGTATGGTGTTGATAGAAAAGATTTTAATTGAACAAAGAACACTGAAAAAGGCACAGTAATGTTTGTATTATTTAATCTTAGTGCATCATATATCTGAATAAATGTATATCGCTCTCTTGCCAAATAAGTCATCATAATTTCTCTGATAAATACGGAATCCAGTGTTAATTCCCTATAAAAAATTGATGCATATTCTTTTTTATGAAAATTATAATTCAAAACTTCTTCTACTAGGTCAATTAATACAGAGTCTGCTTTTTTAGATTCGAAAACTAGACTATATTTATTTAAGATCGCTACGTATCCTTCTAAAAAATCTACAATTATGTGCTCTAATAATCCTTGTTTCCCTTTAAAATAGTATGAAATTGTTGCGATATTAACATTGGCTTTTTTAGATATATCTCTCACTGATGTACCTTGATACCCATTGGTTTTAAATAATGAAAGGGCCGTCTCGATGACTTTATTCTTAGTTGCAAGTTTTTCTTGCTCCATACATGTCACCTCTACTTCTACACAATTTCCTTTTTTAAAACATTGGCGAAAACCTACTAAAATCCTTTATGAAATAGTCGACAAAATTACCAGTAATCTCTTGAAATATGCTATGATATTCCAAATGATATAGGGAAAGGGGTCAACATATGTTTCAAAAAGTCGAATATTCAGGTACGAAAGAGCAACAATATAAGACACTTACATCTCAAGTGAAGGCTTTAACGCATGATGAATTTAATTTAATTGCAAATTTAGCTAATACAGCTGCACTTTTAAATCAATTCTTACATGATATAAATTGGGTTGGTTTTTATTTAAAAGATGGAGATCGTGATGAATTAGTATTAGGACCATTTGTGGGACTTCCTGCTTGCGTTCGCATTCCATTCGGAAAAGGCGTTTGTGGAACATCAGCTCAAACAAAAACTGTACAGCGCATTGATAATGTTCATGATTTTCCAGGACATATCGCATGTGATGCAGCATCTAACTCAGAGATTGTTATTCCTCTTTACCATAATGGTGAAGTAATTGGAGTATTAGATATCGATAGCCCCGAATTTAATCGTTTCGATGAGACTGATCAACTATATTTACAAGAAATTGTTCAAATTATCGAAGGAAACATTAAGTAATAAAAAAGGAATCCCAAAAATAGACAAGTTCTATCTTTGGATTCCTTTTTAATTTGCAATTGTAACTTTATTTTTACCTGTATTTTTTGCGATGTATAAAGCATCGTCTGCACTCTTAAATAATTTATCGATTGATGAAGTATTATAAGTACCATTCCCCCATGCAGATACACCACATGAAGTCGTTACTCTCGGACTAGAAATCTTTTCAACTTCTTCAATAATTCTAGAAGCCACTTTCTTTCCAGTATCAATACCGATTTTTGGTAAGTATGCAGCTAATTCTTCTCCACCCCATCTTGCAGCGATATCAGTAGAACGTACTACGTCTTTAATGATATTAGCTACTTGAACTAAGACATTATCGCCTATTTGATGGCCATAAGTATCATTAATCTTCTTAAAATCATCTATATCCAATAGTATTAATGTACCTTGAGAATCTTCTTGCATACTCTTGCAAATTTGCTCTTCTAAATACGCTCTAGAAAATAGATCAGTTAAGTGGTCTGTAGCAACCAATTGTTCCAATTTCTCTTGTAGCATTGTATTTCGAAGCGCTAATTTTGTTGGCTCCATAACATTTTGGACCAACGTGCGATCATCGTATTTAAATTTAAATGGATTTCGGTGAAGCATGATTGCTACACCTTTTAATCCTGTCGTTTCAATTTTAACAGCTACAATGGAATTAAAAGGGTATTGTTCATAACATTCTTCCTGTGTGGCATTTACCTTTAATAAAGTTCCATCATGTAATTTTATATCCTCAACAATTTGTCCAATCAGCGAATTAGCGATTTCCGAGTTAAAATAGCTTGTACTACCATCTAACACTTTGAATTGATTATGTTCTTGAAGAATCACAATCGCAAATTCTTCACATTCAAATCGATTTTGAAACTTAAATACTAAATAGTTTACAAGCTCTAAACTATGAAGGTTCTGATTTAAATTTTGGCCAACTTCATTTACAAACTGAATTCGTTTTGCACTATCTTCAACCTGTTGATAAAGCTTCGCATTTTCTAAAGCAATTCCTGCTTTAGAAGCTAATAATGTAAAGAACTCTTGTTCAGAGACTGTAAATCGATTGATATTCTTATTACATATTTGAAGCACTCCATAAACACCTTGTTGTCCATGTACTGGAGCATACATATAAATAGAGTCACTATTCGTTTCATATGTATTAATATTTTCACTATATGCCTGAATAGCATATGGATTTGCATCTTTATCCATTGGTGAAAACTGTTTTACTTCAATATGTGACGGTTCTACGCTTTGATTTGTAAGTAAAAGTAGATATTCATAATTTGGGTAGACTGTTTTTAATGAAGAGATAATTTCGTAAAAAACATTTTCGATATTAAATGATGAATGTAGTTTCGAAGTAATTTTTGATAACTGTAAATACTGTTTACCTTGTTCAACCGTTCTCGCTACTTTAACCAATAGATCACGTAACTCAAAAGTTTCTTTGTGGATGTTTATTAAAAAGCTTTCACTGTATTGCTCCAGCTTGTCCACTGCGCCAGTAAAATCAAATTCTACAATGTGGATATCACTTTCTTCGTAATACCATAAATACAAAAAAGTATTATGTAAATTGTGTACTATTCTGTATTTGCTCTCTCTGTCGAATTCAATATTTAATTTTTCAATCGATACATTCGAGGTTACTTCATATTGTTCTTCTTCCTCAGAAAATCTATTATAAGTTAAAGATTCAAGCGATTCTCCATTACCATTTTTACCGTATAATGTAACAGCTCTTGACCCTAAAACATCACAAACTAATTTAGAATATTTCTTATATACTTTTGAATGATGCTGAAAATTATCATGACTTACCATCAAATCAAAAAATTCCGATTTCAAATACAATATTTTACTTTTTTCATCGAGATTCATACAAAATCACCTACTTACAATTTAAGAAATGAACTAATATAACTATTTTTACAATTCCCATTATAAAACAATTAGTAAGTTTTTCCTACAACTATTTTTATACAAAATTGGACATTTTCTCATAATTCCGACAAAAAATTCTCATTATTTAAGTAAAGTTTCCATAGAAATTTTTCAATTTTTTCCTATTATAATTTCTACTTTAAAAATAAATGCATTCTTGACTAATTAACATAATCTAGATATAATATTCTTTGTGTAAAATAACGCAGCGTTGTAAGCACGGGCTTGAAATTTATTTTGTTCCTCTTTACAGAGGTGTCATCGCGTAACTCCGGCTGCTGGGGCGAGGATACATGAAAGCAAAATAAACAAACTGGGGCTACACGAACGTTTTTATTTTACTCCAAAATAAAAACTTGAAGGAGGAGACATCAATGTCTCGTTATACAGGATCTACTTGGAAATTATCTCGCCGTTTAGGCATTTCATTAAGCGGAACAGGTAAGGAATTAGAAAAACGTCCTTACGCACCAGGTCAACACGGACCAAACCAACGTAAAAAATTATCAGAATACGGTTTACAATTACAAGAGAAACAAAAACTTCGTCACATGTTCGGAGTTAATGAGCGTCAATTCCGTCGCACATTCGACATCGCTGGTAAATTAACTGGTAAACACGGTGAAAACTTCATGATCTTATTAGAAACTCGTTTAGACAACGTAGTTTACCGTATGGGTCTTGCTCGTACTCGTCGTGCTGCTCGTCAATTAGTTAACCACGGTCACATCTTAGTTGATGGTAAACGTGTAGACATCCCTTCTTTCCGCGTGAAAATTGGCCAAACTATCAGCTTACGTGAAAAATCACAAAACTTAGCTGTAGTTAAAGAAGCTGTTGAAGTTAACAACTTTGTACCTGAGTACATCACTTTCAACGCTGACAAATTAGAAGGTACTTTCAACCGCTTACCAGAGCGTTCTGAATTACCAGCTGAAATCAACGAAGCTCTTATCGTTGAATTCTACAACCGTTAATAATATCGCTTCTTAAGAAGCGATACAAAATCCCTAGAAATGTTGATTATTCAACACTTCTAGGGATTTTTTTTACCTCTGCTTTGTAGAATAGTCTATTCGCTCCCACTTAATTCAAGGATGTGTTGGGGGAACTTTTAATAAAAAAAGTAGACAGACGTTTAATAAGTTTTCTATTTTTCCTATTTTAAATCGTTTGACCTATTACTTTGTTTTTTGCCTTCTCATCCACTGTGTAGCGACCCATTTTTCCCCTGTAATAACTGGTGCACCAGCATGCAAGGTTAACTTGTTTATGTTGTCATCTTCATAGAAATATTCGAAATAGACTGCTGTTCCTTTTTGCGGTGTCACCGAAAGCTTCAGCTGAGGAAAAACTGTCTCCCCACCTTGTTCCACATTATTTAAATAGATTACAATTGTACTAATTCGGTTATTCTTCGCAGCTTGACTAGTTGGTAAAAAGTAATCCGTGTGCGCTTTGTATTCTTGACCAGGTAAGTATTGTAGAATTTGAAGGCCATCCCCATGTTCAACAGGCACGTTCATAATTTTTGTTATCCTCTTTTCGATGTTCACAATGAGGTCATTTTCATTGTTTGCAAAAAACATCCCACTGCTTGTTCGGATCGCGTCTACTTCTCGAGTTGACCCAATTTTAGAACGTTTCATGCGGTCTTTAGCTAATCGAATCAATTCATCACATTCTTCATCACTAAGTACATTCCCTAGCAATACAACGAGCGGTTCTTCGTACCTCGCAAGAATCCGGATGTCCCGACCTTCTGCTTGAAACGTATTCCCATTCTGTTGAAAAATCGTTTGTTCGGTTAATCCATTCACGGTCACGATCATCAACTCCTAAATAATTTAATTTTCAGAAAAAAGTTTCTATGAACAGTATATCAGATAACTTCCTCACCATTCGCGAGATTGTACTTTTTTATATAATGAACTGTTCCTTCTAGACATTGGCTATGCGTCGTAGATAAAATAAAAAGCCATCCATAAACCTCAAATACCCACAGTGTTTGAAAATTAAAGAATTTCTATATTTTAAATTCAATAAACTATTCTGCTAGTTTGCAAAAAAAAAAAGACTGCCGCAGCAGTCAAACGTTATCGAACTAACCCATGCTTTAGTTCGATAACGAATTCATTATTTTCAAAGGGTTCAAACCCAAACTATTTCACCTGGGCAATAAGGGCTGTAACTAATTTGCTCAGCGCTTCTTTTCCTACAAAGGGAGCAAGGCTTGCAAGAATATCAGGATCAAGATTTACTAACTCTACACTTTCCAATAAATGGTTTAAATTATTTTGGCTTAAAAATGGCGCAAGTTCCAGAACTCTTTTTACATCCAACTTGTCACTTGCTAATTGATTTACAATACGAGATAATATTTCATCGTTTAAAAAAGGGGCAATCCGCACGACAATTTGCCAATTCAATGTACCTTCTTCTGCTTTTTGGACAAGTTTTTCGAGCTGCTCACTTTCCATAAATGGGGCAAGTGAAATAATCTGTTCAGCGTCCAGTTTTTCATCCTTCACTAAATCAACTATATTATTCATCGATTCACTGCTTAAAAATGGTGCAATGACCTGAATTATTTGCAAGCTGACCGTACCTGCTTCCAGCTGCTGCACTAATTTATCAAGGCTTTCCTCACTTAAAAACGGAGCGATACTGGTTAGATGCTCCGCCTCAAGCGAAACATTTATTATGGAATTTTCTATTATTTCGGATAAAAGATCTGAAGTGAGGTATGGAGCAATGCTCGAAATAACGTCCCAATTGATAGTTTCATCAGTTGCATGGCTGACAAGTTCAGCTAACGCTTCTGACCCAAGGAATGGAGCCAGCCTGCTGATTTGGTCCAAGCTAAAACTATTCGGCTTCAAATTTTGCGAAACCTTATCAAGAGTACTTGCTTTCATAAGAAGAGCAACATCGGCAAGCTCATCAATGTTTACTTCCCCTTCATTGATCAGGTCAGCAACTTGCTCTGTCCTTTCCATTGCAATTTCCTCTACTATTTTACCAACCTGCGAGTTCATCTTTTTATTTTCACCAGCGTTCATTAAATCATCAATCGAAATAGAAAAGAATCTTGCTATTGCAGGCATGATTGAAATATCAGGTAGCGATTCACCACGTTCCCATTTTGACACTGCCTGGTGGCTCACATTCAACAGCTCAGCAAGCCCCATTTGCGTCATGTCCTTCTCTTTTCTAAGCTTTGAAATAAAAGCTCCAATCTTTCGTGTATCGAGCATTATAAACTCCTCCAATAATAAAATGTTCAGCGCGCACTGTTAAATTTATCTTAGCACACCCCTATATAAGAGCCTATCAACTGATAGTTGTATTTTTATAATTTTGCAAATTCTACTGACGGTAGAATCACTATATAGCTTTCCATACAGAATTGCTGCACCATAGTGGACGAAATATTAATACGTTTTTTCAGGGAAGCAAAACAGAGGATGATCGAATAATGATCATCCTCTGTTTGTTGTTGAACTAACGAATCCGCTAGTTGCATAAGGAATTATGTAATCTCTGATTTGATTTCGAAAGTAGCACTGTTTTATGAAGAACTTATTTCAAGATTAATATTTAATAATTGTATTAAATATTCATAGAAATTTTTTCAGGTGTATTTTTAATAAGAAAGAAATCGATTGAATGCGGATATCTTCTTGTTTCACATCAAAGAAAATTGTTTGTTTCATAGGAACCCATTATATTGGATTGTATGAAATAGAGGAATTGATTGTTTTTTTTAGAACTTATTATAGATAATATTGAGAAAAGGAGTAAATGAAAAGTGATTAATCAAATAATCCCAGCTTTAATTTCTTTTGTAGCTGTTTCAATTTTATCTCCACTATTAATTGCTATCTTGAGACAACTTAGGCTCATTCAACCGATAAGAAAAGAACTTCCTTCAGATCACCAGTTAAAAAAAGGTACACCGTTAATGTTTGGAATTATTCTTTTTGTAGGAATTATAGTATCAATTCTTTTTTCACCTACGCCATTAATGTATTTCTTGTCCATTACATACATTCTTTTTAGTTTTATTGGGTTTTTGGACGATTTTTGGAAAGCTTCTCGTCAAGATCCAGGTGGAGTCTCGGGTAAGACCAAACTTATTTTTCAATTTATTTTTACAGGTACTTTGCTTTTTTACATGATCAACGTACTAGATATAGACACCAACATTAATATTTATAAAAATATTTCCTTGGAGCTTCCAATGGTGTTATATGTTTTTGTCATCATATTATTTGTCGTAGGTTCTGCAAATGCCATTAACTTCACTGATGGTTTAGACGGTCTTTTAGGAGTCGTTGCAATCCCTACATACTTTTTCTTTTTTATGGTTTCAGAAAGATTCGAGGTGCAAATTTTTTGTTTAATTATGATTGGATGTTTACTCGGCTTTCTCATTTATAATATATATCCTGCCAAAGCTTTTATGGGGGATACGGGATCTTTAGCTATAGGGGGATCACTATCATTTCTTGCTGTTCTTGAGAAAGTTGAATTATTAATTCCCATTTTGTTCTTTATATATTTTGCTGAAGTACTTTCGGTTATTTTACAAGTTTGGACATTTAAACTTACTCGTAAGCGTATTTTCAGAATGACACCGATTCACTATCACTTTAGCTTAAAATATGGGTGGTCCGAAAATACGATTGTCACGGTTTTTGGATTAATTTCTTGGTTTTGTGTTTTTATCTGTTTAGCTTATTGGAGATTTCTTCTAAATCCATAAATAAAATTAAAATCATGCCAATGAATATTAAAGGTAACCAAGCAAAACACAATGCAGAAAAAACATACCAAGGTCGAAAATCTGCCATCGCATATATTGATACACTAAACAATACCCCGATAATTAGATAAACGGAGAGAATTTCCATTTTGTCATCGAACTCCTTTTTAATATTATAAAAAGGTGCGCTTTTAGGGGTACTAAACTTTGGAATAATATTAAAGATTTTTTTGTTAAAACGATCTTCGACTTGAAGATCGTTTTATTTATGAACTCTACATACATAGTAATCCAAGGATAGGCAATTAAAATCCTGCTACAAAAATAGGGGTAATTTCATTATTTTATTTTTTTACTAAGTTTACTCCCATCTAGGTAATTTTCTCCATTAACATAATCAGTCTCACTAACCCACATTTCTTTACCTAAAACTTTCATAAATAGATCTAGTCAATGTCTTTGATTTATGTAACAAAAAAGGCCTCGAATTATTCGAGAGCCAAAAAGAGAGGTGTTTTTAATGAAGTCAAACTACTGTTACTTTAAGCTTAATCTTGCCAAATCATGTTGTACCGCGTTATTACCCATTTGTGGATCAAACTCTAGAGCACTTAATCCAAAAGTACTCACTACAACGTCTTTGTCTTTCGGATGAAAAATTCTTACTTCATACGCATAAACAGTTGCTGGCAGAGCTAATGATCTAAAAGTGCGATATTGACTTGGGGGAATTAAAATTGTTGAAGGATCTACCATTGGTAAAATTACCGGTGAGCCTGTAGACCAATCATACATTTGAACCGTTACAGAACGAAAGCTATCTGGATCAGCATTCATTGCTTCAACTGTTAGAAATGATGTGTCAGAATGTCTTCTTAATACACCAGTAGATAAAATTTTAGTACCCAATTCTATCTCTCCTATTATAGTATTTGGACAAGCTTTGTCCATATAATATAAAATGTAAAATTTGAAAAAAAGTAACGGACAATAACACATATAAACCTATTATTTCAATATTTTTTCATATACAAAAAATATAGTTAATGAAATCTATTAAATCAATTAAATATGATCATAAAATAGCGCTTTTAAAATAGATAAACATTCTCTAATATATGCAGTAGGTAGAATAACGGTTGGTGTTTTTGCTGGTAATCCAACGATATGTAAGCCCTGTTTTTCAGCTAATTTGATTGATCTAAATAAATGATAGTCATTTGTTACAATAATTCCTTTTTCATTATCTTTAATATAATTCTTAGAGAACTTCATATTCTCATATGTATTTGTAGATAAATCCTCTTTTATTATTCTATCTTCTTCAATCCCTAGTTTGATTAATTCAATTTTCATACACTCTGCTTCTGAAATCAGTTCGTCCTTACCTTGTCCACCTGAAACGATAATTTTTGTTTTCGGATTTACTTTTGCATATTCAGCTGCGGTTTCAATTCTGTACTTCAGAGCTAATGTTGGTTTATTTTTCTTTAACCCCGCCCCTAAGACGATTATATAATCTGCATTTTTAGGCACTTTATGTTTATATTGTAAATAACTATTAACACCAATAAATAAAAAACAAAATACATACACAAAAATTCCAAATAGAACGAAGTAAGTCATCATTTTAATAAAGCCCATTTGAAGGTTTCCTCAATCTTTCATATTTTATTTTTAATTGTATCGAAAATTGAGTACCTTTTCATTAAAAAAAGCAAACAATTAAATGTTTTACCATAAAATTGTTTGCCTACAATATTTATTTATCTTGGATATTTTTCATCCATTGGATCATGTTGATCTTTCGAAAGTCTTTTTTGATGAGCTTTCGTTTTTGCATCTACATGATTTGCATCACTCGGACGATTTTTCTTTGAACCACCTGCTGCATGACTCATTTCTTTCCCTCCATCTAACCAGTTAGTACAAAAACTAGTTTACGTAGAAAGAACTTGTTTATGCAATTTTTCTTGAATCTTTCATTTCATTTTCACCATCTAAACTTTTCCCTATAATCGCTGCAATGATACTAAATAATGGTGTAATAAATAGGATAAAAGCAAATGGTAAATATTCTAATACTGGAACACCTAATGTCGCTGCAAAAAATGCACCACTTACACTCCAAGGAACAATTGGGTTGAATAATGTTCCGCCATCTTCAAGTGCTCTTGATAAGTTTTTAAGCGGTATATTTCTTTTAATAAATACATCCTTTAATAATTGGCCTGGCAGTAAAATTGAAAGATATTGTTCTCCTGTTAACAAGTTCACACCGACTGCTGACAAAGTACTAGCAATAACGATATTACCTTTTCGTCTTAAATTAATTAATGATTTAATAACTGTATCAAACACTCTAAGTTCTTGTAATAATCCACCTAAAGCAAGTGCAATAAAAATTAATGAAACAGACCACATCATAGATTGTAAGCCACCACGATTTACAATTGAGTTTAGCATTTCATTCCCTGTATCTAATTGGAAACCGCTTTGAAGTGTCGTAAATACTTGTTCTAATGACACTCCCTTTTGGATAATAAATGCTAAAATAATTGAACTGATGATTCCTGCAGACATTGTTGGTAAAGTTGAAAATCCTTTAAATGACATGATAAATACAATGATACAAGGGATTAATAAAAAGGGATTAATTTCAAAGCTTGTAGCTATTGCTTTTTTCATTTCGTTTACTTGATCCATATCAGAATGTCCATGTCCCATACCAATAATTAAAAACAATATAATCGTTACAATTAAAGCTGGGATTGTTGTAAATGCCATATGACGGATGTGTTCATTTACTTTAATTCCTAATATACTTGGTACGAAATTTGTTGTATCTGAAATTGGTGACATTTTATCTCCAAAGCATGCACCACAAATAATTGCACCTGCTGCAATTGCTGGAGAGACACCCATAATATGTGCGATCCCCATTAATGCTACGCCTACTGTTCCTATCGTAGTGAATGTACTTCCAGTAAAACTAGCTACGATAATCGTTATAAAAATTGCACTAATGGCAAACCATTTAGCCGAAAGAACTGAAATCCCGTAAAAAAGTAAGGTTGGAACTGTTCCACTTAACATCCAAGAACCAATTAATAGTCCGATCATCATTAAAATTAATGTAGGTGAAAGACCATTTTGTATTCCTTTTTTCATACCATTTTCAATTTGTTCCCATTTAAACCCTTTCGTAACTCCAAAAATAGCTAAACTTACTACACATAGTAATAATGGAATGTGTGGTTCTGTTTTTAATATAACTAGACAACTAGACATAATTAATGTGAATAATCCTATTATTGATATTAATTCAATGTTTTTCATGACGCGTATCTCCTCTTTAATTGTAATGTTTAAATTTCCATAAATACATGTTCTCTAAATTTTTTAAATCCTAATTTTTCATAAAAATTCTTTGCAATTCTGTTATCCGTCCAGTAATCCAATTCAATTCTATTCATTTGATGCTCACGAGCAAAACCTGCTATTTTATGAATGATAAAAGATCCGTATCCTCTATTTCGTTGACCTTCGACTATATTTATTTGGTGAACATACAAAGTACGGAAAGCTTTCTTAAATTGAGTTTCTTGAGAATTTTTTAATTCAATCCATGCGTACCCGACAAAATCATCTTCATCTTTTATTAATAAAAATAGATGGTTTGGCTTATTTACTACTTCTTTAAAAAACTCAGTTACTTCATCTATATTGTGTATTTTAAATTGCTCTGGAAAGAGTTCAGCATGTAAATTCTGTACACTCTCATTCAATTTTGCCAATATTCCGTAATCTTTAGTTAGAATCATTTCCATAAATTAACCCCCTTTTTTTAAAATAAAAAAATCGAGGTTATCCCTATAAAAATAGGGACGACCTCGATCGCGTTACCACCCTAGTTATAAAGAAAATTCACTTTAAATCAAATTAAAAGTTTTTTCTTTATCACTCGAAATCTGTAACGTAGACTTACGTTCTTCCCTTCATTAGAATCTCTAACTACGAAAAGAAAACTCCCGAAATGTAATTCGCTGATTGTTTAGACGAGTTCACACCAACCACTCGCTCTCTGTATCTAGTGACAATCATACTACTGCTTTTTCGTTCACTGTTTATTCATTATGATAATGTAATTAAGTGGTATTTCTTTTTACCACGACGGATTATAATAAATTGCTCTTCAATAGCATCAAGCTTAGATAAAACTTTTGCAACATCTTGTATACGATCGCCATTTACGTACACTGCACCGTTTTGAACATCTTCGCGTGCTTGTCGTTTAGATGGTGAAATCTTAGCAGCTACTAATAAATCAACTAATCCCATTTCTGCTTCATTTAAAGCAAATGATGGAACATCTTTAAATCCTTGTTTGATTTCATCAGCTGTTAATTCTTTTACAGATCCACTAAATAATGCTTCCGTAATTTTAATTGCTTGATCAAGTGCTTTTTCACCATGAACTAATTTAGTCACTTCAGCAGCTAATGCTTTTTGAGCTACACGTTGCTCCGGTGCTTCATTAAATTGTTTTTCTAACTCTAAAATTTCTTCTTTCGATAAGAAAGTAAAGTATTTTAGGTATTTAACAACATCTCGATCGTCAGTGTTAATCCAGAATTGGTAAAATTCATATGGAGTCGTTTTTTCTGGATCTAACCAGACAGCTCCACCTTCTGTTTTACCGAATTTTGAACCATCAGCTTTCGTTACTAAAGGTACAGTTAAACCAAATGCTTTTGAATCTTCTTCAGTTTTTCGAATTAATTCCATACCTGCAGTAATATTACCCCATTGATCACTTCCACCAATTTGAAGTTTACAATTATGGTCTTGGTATAATTTTAGGAAGTCATATGATTGTAAAATCATGTAGCTAAATTCAGTAAATGAAATACCTGCATCTAAACGTGATGCTACTGAATCTTTAGCAAGCATGTAATTTAATCCAAAGTTTTTCCCGATATCTCGTAAGAATGTAATAACGTCTAAATCGCCAGTCCAATCAAAGTTGTTTACAACTTTAGCAGCATTTTCACCATCAAAGCTTAAGAAAGGTAAAAGTTGTGTACGAATTCGTTCACTGTACATTTGAACTGTTTCTGTTGTATTTAATGTACGTTCTGCTTTTTTACCACTTGGGTCTCCAATCATACCAGTTGCTCCACCAACAACACCAATCGGTTTATGACCAGCAACTTGGAATCTCTTAAGCATTAAAACAGGTAATAAATGACCGATGTGTAAGCTATCGCCTGTCGGGTCAAAACCACAGTATAAAGAAACCGATTCTTCATTAAGTAATTTTTGTAATCCTTCTTCGTCAGTCATTTGATTAATTAATCCACGAAATTCTAAATCTTGTAAAATCGTTGTCACCTTTAATCAATCCTCTCTATCCTTAAATCGTCATTTTTCAAACCAAAATAAAAAGTCCCTACTGTTAAACAGTAGGGACGAATAATTAAAATCGCGGTACCACCCTAGTTGTAGCCAATTAAATTTAGACTACCTCTCATACAATTAACGGCTGTTAACCGTTCTTATCCTAGTTTGTTATGTATAACAAATGTCGAAAAAGAATGCTCCAGGGTGTAATTCATGTCAATGTTTGTGCTAATTCTCACCAACCATTAGCTCTCTGAGACAATTCCATTCACACTACTAAACCTTTCAACGCTCACTATTAAAATGTTATGAAACATTTATAACACAGATAATTCTAGTAAGTCAAATATGTTTTTACAATTTTTCTATATTAAATTATTCGAAATTGTAGAAAATTGTTCTTTAAACTGATTTTTTATTTTTAAAAAAAGAAGGAAACATCCTAAAAAAGAGTTTCCATCAAAATAATTTTTATTAGTCTTCCATCGTTGATAAGTCACCTGTAGGTAGGTTTAATTCCCATGCTTTTAACACCCTACGCATGATTTTACCGCTACGTGTTTTTGGTAGTTTATCTCGGAATTCAATTTGTCTTGGTGCAGCATGTGCCGCTAAGCCAACTTTGACAAAGTTACGAATTTCTTCTTTCAACTCATCAGTTGCCACGTAACCATCACGAAGTGCAACAAAGGCTTTTATAATTTCTCCACGAACTGGATCTGGGATACCAATAACTCCAGCTTCAGCAATAGCTGGATGTTCAACAAGTTTACTTTCAACTTCAAATGGTCCTACACGCTCACCTGACGTCATGATTACATCATCAACTCGTCCTTGGAACCAGAAATATCCATCCTCATCCATGTAAGCAGAGTCACCAGATACATACCATTCATCGTTTAAAAAATAAGATTGGAATTTTGCCTCATTATTCCAAATCGTATGCATCATTGATGGCCAACCTTTTTTAATCGCTAGATTCCCCATCGTATATGGTGCAACCTCTTTACCGTTATTATCCACGATTGCTGCCACAACTCCTGGTAATGGTTTTCCCATTGAGCCTGGTCGAATCGGCATACATGGGTAATTACAAATTAACTGCGCACCCGTTTCTGTCATCCACCATGTATCATGAATACGTAAGTCGAACACCTTTGCCCCCCAACGAACTACCTCAGGGTTTAATGGTTCTCCTACACTTAATATATGACGTAGTGAACTTAAATTATATTTTTTAAGAACATCTTCACCTGCACCCATTAACATACGGAACGCAGTTGGAGCACTATACCAAATTGTGACACCAAAGTTTTGAATCGTTTCATACCAAGTATCAGGGCTAAATCTACCACCCAATACTACATTTGATGCACCATTTAACCATGGGCCGAAAATACCATAAGATGTTCCTGTTACCCAACCTGGATCAGCTGTACACCAATAAATATCATCTTCTTTAATATCTAATACCCATTTACCAGTTTGATAATGCTGAATCATCGCTTGTTGAACATGAAGTACGCCTTTTGGCTTTCCAGTTGAGCCAGAAGTATAGTGTAAAATTAAACCGTCATCACGGTTTAACCATGTAATATCAAAGTCAGCATTTGCTTCCTTAAAACGAGTAGTGAAATCAACAAATTTACCGCCTTCGTTAACATCATTTCCTACAAGAAATATCGTTTTCAATGAAGGCAAATCATTGATTGGTATACGAGATAATAAAGCTGGCGTTGTAATAATAACTTTTGCTTCACTGTCTTCTAAACGATCCTTTACTGCACCTTCCATAAAAGCTTCAAATAAAGGCCCTACTATTGCACCTAATTTCAAAGCACCAAGTAATGCAAAATATAATTCTGGCTGACGTGGCATGAAAATAAATACGCGGTCGCCCTTCTCAATATCACCATATTGTTTCAACACATTTGCAGCTTTATCAGAATTGGTTTTCATTTCTCCAAATGTATATTTTTCATTACGCTCGTCGTCTTTATAATACAAAGCAATCTTATCTTTGCGGTGGGAATTTGCATGACGATCAATCGCCTCATATGCTACATTAAACTTTTGTGTAGTATTAAAAGAGAACTCTTTTTCTACTTCTTTCCAATCAAAGTTTTGATAACTCTCTTCATAATTCGTTAAATTAAAATGACCATTTTTCACAGGAAGCGCTTCCACTTTCATTAAAATCCCTCCTCGATTATGTATATAAGTATTATACCTTTAGTAAACTTAATTTTCAGTATTTTTACTATATTATCTACTTTTAAATAATTAGACACATTATGATGTTTTTCCTGTATCTATTAATGCATAATTTTTAGTATGATAAGAAAAAAGGTGTTTTCCTAGGGAGTGAGTTTAGTTGGATCACCCAAAAAAGTATTTTTCAAAGAAAATTCTTACAAATAAAGGTGAGTTAATCATAGAAGGCCCGGTTGAATCTGCGTTACTTGAAACATATGTGTTTCATGAGAATTTAACATCATTTAGGCCACCAAAGCAGCAACATAAAGCGGTTGTAGAAATTGCCAGTTTATCAGAAGCAAGAATTATTATCGCAAGGTGTGAAAATACAATCGTAGGTTATGTAACATATTTATATCCTGATCCACTTGAAAGATGGTCACAAACAACATTAGAAAATTTAATAGAACTTGGCGCAATTGAGGTAATCCCCGAATTTAGAGGGTTTTCTGTAGCCAAAAATATGTTAATGATTTCAATGATGGATGATGCAATGGAAGATTATATCATTATTACAACAGAATATTACTGGCATTGGGACTTAAAAGGAACCGGCCTTAGTGTTTGGGATTATCGTAAAATGATGGAAAAGATGATGAATGCAGGAGGACTTATTCAATTTGCAACGGATGACCCCGAGATTTGCTCACACCCTGCAAACTGTTTAATGGTTAGAATTGGAAAACGAGTTACAACTGAAGACATCCAAGCTTTTGACGCTCTACGTTTCTTACAAAGATATATGTACTAACTGACTTCTAATCTCGAAAGGTAGGATTCTATAACATGCTTATTCAAGATATTATGCGCAGTTCAAACGTTACTTTAAAGAAAGAAAATACAATTGGTGAAGCTATTACAATTTTCCGAAAAGGTGAAGTCCGTCATATTCCTATAATTAACGATGATTCAGAAGTAATCGGAATCATTTCTGATCGAGACGTTCGCGATGCACTACCATCTACATTGTTTCCCCAAGAAATTTCAAATGTTTTTCAAGTTTCAGTAGATAAAATAATGACAACAAACGTCATTACTTGTAGTCAAATGGACTTCGTTGAGGAAGTTGCAACCAATTTTTATCAATATAAAATTGGTTGTTTACCAGTCGTTTCTAGTGGCAAATTAGTTGGTCTTGTAACTGAAATTGACGTTCTTCATACACTGGTCACATTAACTGGAGCATATCAACCAAGTTCACAAATTGAACTTTTAGTTCGTGATCAACCAGGAATTTTAAGTGAAGTCGTAACTGTATTTGCTAAAGAAAATATAAATATCGTTAGCGTTTTAGTTTATCCTGCAAAAGATCCTTTGCATAAAGTGCTCGTTTTTAGGATTCAGACAATGAATCCCTTATCGATGATTACAAAACTAAAAACTGAAGGATATACGATTCTTTGGCCAAATGAAGCGAGTGAATCGATATGAAAAAGGATGCTTATTTAATTTACAGTGAAGACTATCATTCATATCAATTTAACGAAAATCATCCATTTAACCCGATTCGCTCACAGCTTGTTTATGAATTGTTAAAAGAGAGTCAGTTAATAAATGACACTGATGTACTTTTTCCGAGAGTCGCAACGGATGAAGAGCTTTTATTATTCCATGATAGCCACTATATAGAACAAGTAAAAAAAGCTAGTCAAGAGACAATTAACGAACAAATTGCTGAGCAATTCGGTTTAGGGACTGAAGACACACCCATTTTTAAAAATATGCATGAAGCAAGCTCCCTAATAGTTGGCGGGACTTTAACCGCTGTTGATGCTGTATTAGAAGGGAAAGCAAATCACGCCTTTAATTTAGGAGGCGGTTTGCATCATGGGTTTAAACGGAAAGCATCAGGATTTTGTGTATATAATGATTGTGCAATTGCTATTAAATATATCCAGAAAAAATATGGATTAAAAGTATTATATGTAGATACGGATGCACATCATGGTGATGGCGTTCAATGGGCATTTTACGATGATCCGACGGTTTGTACATTATCAATTCATGAAACAGGGCGGTACTTATTTCCCGGCACTGGTGGGGTGAATGAAAGAGGACAAGGTAAAGGATTTGGTTTTTCTTTTAATGTTCCGATTGATGCGTTTACTGAAGATGATTCTTTTCTAGTAAACTATAAAAAAGCACTTTCTGAAATTGCAGAATATTTCAAACCCGATATTATTTTTACACAAAATGGTTCAGATTCACATTGTTATGACCCATTAACTCATCTATGTACAACAATGAAAACCTTCCAAGAAATCCCTAAAATCGCACATGAAATCGCTCATAAATATTGTGAGGGAAGATGGATCGCAGTTGCTGGTGGAGGGTATGATTACTGGAGAGTTGTGCCGAGAGCTTGGGCCAATGTTTGGTTAGCTATGACCAATCAACAACCTTCTTCAGAACAAATACCAAAATCTTGGCTTGAAAAATGGCAAAAAGAATCTAATGTTACATTACCTAAAACTTGGACAGATGACCCTTCTATTGTAAGAAACATTCCAAGAAAAAAAGAAATAGAAGAATACAATTCTCAAATACTTAACCGTGCACTCGATCCACTTTACATACAACAAAAGAAGCCATTTATATAAAAAATATAAAAAAAGAAGCTATAGAACAATATTGTTCTTAGCTTCCTTTTTTTATTTTGTCGATTGGCGAATTTGAAGATGATGCGGAAGAATAACATTTGAATCTTCCACTGTTTCTTTATTCATATATTTTGTTAATAGACGCATTGCAACAGCACCAATATCATACATCGGTTGTACTACCGTCGTTAACTTTGGACGTACCATTAATGCAAGTCTTGTATTATCGAATCCAATAACCTCTAAATTATTCGGTATTAACAGGCCATGATCCTGAGCACTATGGATCACGCCAATTGCCATTTCATCAGAAGCTACGAAAATCGCGCTTGGTATTATGTTTCGCTCATGAAACGTTTCAAATGCCTCGCTACCGGATTCATAACTATGATCACCATATGTTAGTAAATTTTCGTCAAATTCAATACCATTCTCCTGTAATGCTCTTAAATATCCGTTCAATTTACTTAAACTAATGATGTTATTTTCGATTGGTCCATTTACAAAAGCAACTGATTTGTGACCTTTCTTAATTAAATAGTCAACTGCATCAAAAGCTGCTTGCTCATAGTTAATATTAACTAAAGGAATTGTTTTTGCCTCATCATAAGTTGTTGCTAAAACAATTGGCACACCGGCTTTTTCGTATTCTTCTTTATGTACATCACTAACCGTGCCACCAATAAATAAAATTCCGTCAACTTGTTTAGCTAACATATTATTGATTAACGTAATCTCTTTTTCAATATTTTCATCAGAGTTACTTAAAATGATATTGTATTTATACATTGTAGCGATATCTTCAATACCACGTGCAAGTTCTGCATAAAAACTATTCGAAATATCAGGTATAATAACCCCTACAGTTGTAGTTTTCTTACTAGCTAATCCTCTTGCTACCGCATTCGGTCTATATCCTAAACGACTAATTGCTTCATTTACTTTTTTTCTAGTAGTAGGCTTAACATTTGGATTGCCATTTACTACGCGAGAAACAGTAGCCATGGAAACGTTTGCCTCTCGTGCGACATCGTAAATTGTAACCGTCATTTTTATCACTCCTCTATTCATTTCTATCTATTATGTAGTTTGTTTGTATTTCAGTAAAATAGTCATAAATTGTCATATTCCACAAAAATAGTACCTTCAGTATATCTTATAGTGAATTGTATATTCATTCAATAGAACGATTAGAAAAAATGTAAAATATTTGCAGAATTTTACTATATAGTGCTAATTTAAATCAAATTGTCACAAATTATTCAAAAAAAGCACTTCAGGAATGACTCCTAACAGTGCTTTTATAAAAATTATCTCTTCATGAATGAATTTAATTCTGACATAAATTGCTCATATTGCTCGAAATTCATTTGCTGTGTTGAATCACTTAATGCTGTCGCAGGATCTGGATGAACTTCTGCCATAATTCCATCTGCACCAATCGCTAAACCTGCTTTTGCTGCCGGAATTAATAAATCTCTTCTCCCTGTCGAATGGGTTACATCAACTAATACTGGCAAATGAGTCTCTTGTTTTAATATAGGAACGGCTGTGATATCTAATGTATTTCGCGTAGCTTTTTCATATGTTCGAATACCACGTTCACATAAAATGATTTCGTGATTTCCTTTTGACATGATGTACTCTGCTGCATATATAAATTCTTCAATAGTAGCCGCTAAACCTCGTTTTAATAAGATTGGTTTATTCACTGAGCCTGCAGCCTTCAGTAATTCAAAGTTTTGCATATTTCTTGCACCGATTTGAATGATATCGACGTAGTCTAGAGACATTTCAATATGTTCTGGGCTTACGATTTCACTAATAATAGCTAGTCCATGATTTTGACCGACTTCTTTTAGAATCTTTAAGCCCTCTTCTCCAAGCCCTTGAAAATCATAAGGTGAAGTTCGTGGTTTAAATGCTCCGCCACGCATAATCTTGACACCTTGTTCTTTTAGAACCTTCGCAACTGAATCTACTTGTTCATAGCTTTCTACTGCACATGGTCCAGCAATAATGATTGGACTTCCATCGCCTATTTTTACGCCATTTACCTCAACAATCGTATTTTCAGATTTTCTCTTTCTAGATACTAATAAAACTTTTTTATCATCTTCTTCTTGAAGCTCTAAACTACATTTAAAGATTTCTTTGAAAATATGTTGCAGTGTTGATGTGCTATATGGTCCTTCATTTTGATCAGCAATATAATCAAGCATTTTTCGTTCTCTAACAGGATCAAATCGTTTTACGCCTTTATCAATTTTTGCAATTCCTATTTTCTTAACGATTTCTCCTCTTTTATTCAGTAATTCAAGCATTTGATGGTTAATCTCATCTATTTCGCTTCTTAGTTGGTCTAAATCATTGTTGTTCAACTTAAGTCCTCCTTGCAAATAACCTAATATATCTCATTTGTTATTATGACACTTTCTAGAAAGCTAATCAAAATAACTGCATGAGATGAGAAAAATGTTGTTTGAATCAATTTTGAATCAATCGATTATTTGAAAGTTCTCCCATTTTAGGTGTAATGTATATATGAAGTTTCCAAATTTAAGGAATTTCCAACAACACTTTACTGGAGGTAATAAAATGGCTATTACATTTAAACAAATGGTTGCAGAAGCTCGTGAAAATGTTCCTGGTATTAGTTCTGCTGAAGCTCGTGAAAAGATTAATGCAAATCCTGATACTTTTGTTATTGACGTTCAAGATGCGAAAGACGCTGGCGCATGTGGATTAATTCCAAGCAGTGTAAACATATCACTTGGTATGCTAGCAATTCGTGCTGACCTTGAATTACCTGAACATCTACGTGAACCAAGATTAGCTGATAGAAATCGTCCCGTACTAGTTACATGTGGTGCAGGTGGACAGGCTTCATTAGGTGCTTATTTACTTAAAAAAATGGGCTTTACTGATGTAGCTTATATTGATGGTGGAACAGCAGCATGGAAAGCAGCTGGATTTGACGTAGAGTAACAGTTCTTCATTTTAGTCTTATAAAAAAACGTGCATGAAAGCACGTTTTTTCTTTTTTTGAATAGAACTCTTTGATTTGATGTACATCTAAGGGTAAATCTATTTCCTTTTTTGAACCCTTCTATTTTTGATATCCGGTTTGATTCGATTGATGCCAGTTCCAAGCATCATTTATGATTTCATGGATTGAAGCACGTTTTGGCCTCCATCCTAGGACATTCATAGCTTTTTCTGAAGAAGCAATTAAACTACTAGGATCCCCTTGCCTACGCTCTGTTACTTCTGACGGAATCCAATGTCCAGTAACTTCTCTTGCTGTTTCTATGATTTCTTTAACGGAGTAACCTTGACTGCTACCAAGATTAAAAATATTACTTTCTCCTCCTTTTTTTAGATAGTCTAATGCGAGGAGGTGCGCTTCAATTAGATCTTCAACATGAATATAATCACGGATACAAGTTCCATCATGAGTATCATAATCGTTTCCAAAGATTGATATAAAATCCCGTTGATTTAATGCTACTTGAAGAACAAGAGGTATTAAATGTGTTTCAGGTTGATGATCCTCACCTATTTCACCAGTAGCTCTTGCGCCAGCAACATTAAAGTATCTTAATGAAACAAATTTCAATTCATGGGCAATATCACACCACTTCATTAGTTTTTCCATCATCAATTTTGTCTCACCATATGTACTAGTAGGCATTGTAGGCATTTCCTCGGTAATTGGCATAATCGCTTGTTCACCATATGTAGCCGCAGAAGATGAGAATACAATATTTTTTACACCATACTCTATCATGACATCTAACAATACTTGGGTACCGTAAACATTATTATCAAAGTACTTAATTGGTTGCGCCATTGATTCGCCTACTAGTGAGTTAGCAGCAAAATGAAGAACTCCCTCGATTTGTTCATTTTCAAAAATGGTTCTAAGAAATTCTTTATCTCTTATATCACCTTTGTAAAAGATTGCATTTGAATGAATAGCCTGTCGGTGCCCAGTCTGTAAATTGTCTACCACGACAACTTCATAATCTTGATCAATTAGCTGGTACACTGCATGTGAGCCAATATAGCCTGCTCCACCAAGAACTAAAATACTCATTCTTTTCCCCCTGTACAATTCAATATTTACGAACTTTAAAAGATTCTCGAGCGTTTGTTAACACGTGCTTCTTCTTTCATTATATTTTGAGCTTTCTATTTTAACGCCTTTTATTCATCCAATTTGTATGCTTTAACAATTAATTAAATAAAAAAATACCTAAGTACAGTAAGATTTACTATACTAAGGTATTTCTTTACAAAACGTCTAAATACTTTCTACTTATTTAAAAAAGCATTCTCAATAGAGTCTTTTTTAATAGAAAAGTGTGAAGTGTTAAATACCGCTTTTCCATTTTCAAAAATAAATAATTGAGGAGACTCATGTTTAATTGATGTTTTATCTGCTATATAATTTGATAACTCTCGATCATCCTGTACTTGTAAATAATATAAAGGAATATTTTCATAGGCTGAATCAAATGCTAGAAATTCTGTATATGCTGCATGACTGATTGGACATGTAGTACTATGTTTTAAAAAGATAAACTTCTCATTTGAGCTAAGTAATTCATCAAACTGTTGAATCGTTGAAATTCGATTGACCATTTTTCTTTTTTCCCTCACGCTTCGTTTTAAACTTTTCCCAAATATCAATTGCAGTATTTCCCCATTGTAGGGCTTGTGAAACTTTTTCAGTACTTGTTTTTACTGTGTTTGTGACGTTTGTTGCAGTATCTCTTACTTTTTCGTTCATTTCAGCGATCGTAACGCCAACTTCTTCTACTGATTTAGCTAATACATCAAGGGATTTTGCACGCTCACGCATATCTTTTGCTAATTCATTTGAATTTCTAACTAAAATTTTAGCTTCTTCAGCTAAATGATTCGAAGTATGTATGAATTGAACTGTTTCCACACTAACATCATGTAAATCTTTTTGTGTCTCAGACAGTGTCGTTTCTACCTCTCTAAAAACTCTTTCTAATCTAAATAACGTTCGACTAATAAATACGACTAAAACAACAAATGCGATTGCTGCAATTAATGCACTAACTGAAACTAGATTCATTTTAAATTAACCCCTTTCATACAGTAGCTTTCCACAAAATTAATCACTTATTTCGTATTATACTACAAATTTTACCAAACACTAAATATGTCATTTTATAAGTTTTCAAATTCTTTAGTAAAAAAAGAATACTATCAGTAAACAAAACTGACCAAATAGTTTACAATAGTATTATAGTCTTAAATATTGGAGGGAATTTTCATGAAAGATCCACGAATTGCTAAGTTAGCTAAAAACTTAATCAATTACTCAGTAAAATTACAACCAGGTGAAAAAATCCTGATTGAGAACTTTAAACTTGAAACTGAATTAGTAACTGCACTAGTAAAAGAAGCATATGCTGCTGGTGGTTTTCCTTTCGTTTCAATTAAAGATCATAAAGTAGACCGCGCATTACTAATGGGTGCTACAGAAGAACATTTCAATAAAATCGCTGATTATGAAGCAACTGTAATGAAAGACATGGATGCATACATTGGTTTACGTTCTGGTGTTAATATTAGCGAACTGTCTGATGTACCAGACGAAAAAACAAAAATCCATGGTAAAACAGTAGGTCATAAAGTACATAGAGAAATCCGTGTTCCAAAAACAAGATGGGTTGTATTACGTTTCCCTACAGACTCAATGGCTCAATCTGCAAAAATGAGCACTGAAGCATTCGAAGATTTCTACTTCGATGTATGTAATCTAGATTATGGTAAAATGGACAAAGCAATGGATGCTCTTGTAGCATTAATGAACCGTACTGACAAAGTATCAATCAAAGGTCCTGGTACTGATTTAACATTCTCAATTAAAGATATCCCTGCAATTAAATGTGCTGGTGAAATGAATATTCCTGATGGAGAAGTATTTACTGCACCTGTACGTGATTCAGTAAATGGTACGCTTTCTTACAACACTCCATCTCCTAACAATGGCTTTACGTTTGAAAATGTTCAGCTTAAGTTTAAAGATGGTAAAATTGTCGAAGCTACTGCTAACGACTCAGAACGTATTAACAAGATTTTTGACACAGATGAAGGCGCACGTTTCATTGGTGAATTTGCAATTGGTGTAAACCCATATATCTTACACCCAATGGGAGACATTTTATTTGACGAAAAAATCGATGGAAGCTTCCACTTCACTCCTGGTCAAGCTTATGACGAAGCATACAATGGAAACAACTCAAACATTCACTGGGATATGGTTTGTATCCAACGTCCAGAATACGGCGGCGGAGAAATCTATTTCGATGACGTATTAATCCGTAAAGATGGCCGCTTCGTAGTTGAAGAATTACTAGGCTTAAACCCTGAAAACCTAAAATAATAAAGTAATTGAAATACCACATATTTTTGAATATGTGGTATTTTTTTTTGAAAATCTATTCATTTGACTTGCACATAGTTTGATTTAGGCGAATACCTTGCTTTGAAAATGAAATATTAAAGGGGGAAATCGCTTGATTCCAAAATACCCATATTACAGTTATGAAGAAAAGTGTAAACAAGTTCCAATTACATTTCCACCCCAACATCAGGATATGCAACCAGGAATTGAGTCAATTATGAATCCAGTTCCGATATCAGATAATCCTGATTATAATGGTAGTGGAAAACTAGCTGGAAAAGTCGCGATCATCACTGGTGGTGACAGTGGAATTGGTCGAGCAGTTGCAATAGGTTTCGCAAAAGAAGGGGCAAATCTGGTCATTGCTTATTTATACGAACGCGAAGATGCAGAAGCAACAAAGAAAATGGTAGAACAATATGGACAACAATGCTTATTAATTGAAGGAGACTTGAGACAACCTTGAATCCTACAATAAACTAGATATTCTCGTCATCAATCAAGGCGTTCAATTTCCCCAAGAAAGTATTGAGAATATTTCTAATGATCAACTTGAAATGACATATAGAACAAACATTTTTCCGATGTTTTATATGACGAATGCCGCTCTACCTTATTTAAAAGAAGGCAGTACGATTATTTCTACAGCATCTGTAACAGCATATGCTGTGGCTCCTCTACTTGTCGACTATTCCTCAACAAAAGGTGCAATTGTTTCATTTACGCGATCACTTTCCTTACAACTAGCAAAAAAAGGAATCAGAGTGAATGCAGTCGCTCCTGGACCGATATGGACTCCTCTCATTGTATCTAGCTACTCAGCTGAATATGTTAAAACATTTGGACTTGAAACAGCTAGAAACGGGCTGGACAGCCTTTTGAACTGGCACCTACTTATATTTATTTGGCTTCAGATGATTCTTCATTTGTGACCGGTCAAGTACTTCACGTAAATGGTGGTATTATGACAGAAACATAATATTGAATCAGAGATAAGAGGCTCAGCTTACACCCTATAGAAATGAAACAACCTGTAGTGAAATCTTCGAATCATAAAAAAATGGGAACTAATTAACAACTAATTAGTTCCCCTTTCTTGTCCTATTTAACTGTTCTCTGCAGAGTGAACTTCTCTTAAGCAGATTTCTTACCATTTGTCATTCGTTCTACTAGCATAGTTGCAGATAAGTCACCCGTTGCATTTAACATCGTTGCAGGTGGATCGATAATTGTACTGATTGCCGCTAGAATTGGTAAAGCTTCAACTGGTAATCCAAATAATGAAAGGATTAACATCTCACCAATCATCCCACCATTAGGTATTGCTCCCATTACCATTCCAACTAATAGTGCAATTCCGATTGTCACAAGGTATATATTTACCCCTGAGAAATTCATATGGAATACGCCAAATGCGAAGGCAACCTTCACAACACCTCCCATTACAGAGCCATCTTTATGAAGCGCACTTGCAAGTGGAATTACTGTTTCTCTTACGTTTTTAGACACGCCCATTTTTTCAGCTGATTCAAAGTTTGTAGGAATTGTAGCAGCACTACTACAAGTTCCTAGTGAAGTTAGCGTTGAAGGGATAACATTTTTCCAATAAATGATAAAACCTTCACGGCCACCAGCCATATAAGCAAATATACTATACACAATAAAATATAATAAAATTGCAGTTACATAATATAGTATGAATACTCTTGCATATGATCCAACTAGTTCTTTCCCGTACGTTGGAACAAGATAAGCAAAATATGCACCAAGTCCAAGCGGTGCAAGATACATTATATAGTTAACCATATTCATAATAACGATATTACCACTTGATAATAATTTCTTAACAATGTCAGCTTTTTCTCCAGCTTTATTAGTAGCTAAGCCGACCAAAACAGCAAAAACGATAATTGCCATCATATTGCTTCGAGAAAATAGTCCTGAAAAATCACTAACTGTAAATGTATTAACAATCTGCTCAGCCACTGATAAATCTTCAGTAGCATCAGGTTTAACGATTGGAATATTTACTCCATGTGCAGGTGGATAAATTTTCATTACAAGGAGCATGATGACCGCTGAAATGATACCAGTAAATAAGAAAACGCCAGACATATTTCTGATCATTTTTCCAAAATTTTCTCCTCCGCCATTCGCAAAGCTTGATGCGATTGAGAAAAATACAAGCGGTACAACAACAACAAATAATAAATTTAAAAACAAGTCACCTATTGGCTTAAGAGCGATACCAACACTTTCTGACATATAACCGATGAATGAACCAATTACAATACTAATAAGTAGTATCAACGGGAATGCATAATTTTTCCATGAAACCTTCATAAAGTTCCTCCTAATCTAGTTTCTATATTTGATAGTATAACGAAATATTCATTTTTGGTACCTTTTTATTAAAATTCCATTTGATTTAATAAAAGTAAAAAGAGAACACATTATATTACGTGTTCTCTTTTTTACGAAACATTAGACTGTTATTTCGCTTGCTCTTCTAAGCTTGATTGTCTCTCAACAATACGATAAGGTACAATCACACTTTTTGAGTGTGTATCATTTGACTGAATTCGGTCAATTACTAGTTTAGTAGCTTCATTTCCAAGTTGAAATATATTTACATCAACAGATGAAAGTCTAGGAGTCGCTAGTTCTGCTAGGACTAAATTATTGAAACTAATCACCGATACCTGCTCAGGTACTTGCTTCCCTAAATCAGCTAATGAACTTAAAATACCTAATGCGATAATATCATCAGCTGCTACAATAGCTGTTGGTGGTTCTTCTAATCTCATCAAATGATCGATCGAAGCTTTCCCACTTTCTAATAGGAAGTCATCATGAAAAATATATCCTTCATTTAATGGTAATCCAGATAATTTCATTGCATCACAATAACCACTTAGTCTCTCCTGTGTTACAAGAAAATCCCTACTACCACCAACAAATGCAATTTTTTGATGTCCTTTACGGATAAAGGTGTTCGTAACCTCTCTTGCAGCACCATAATTATCATTATCAATATAGGTAATTCGTTCAACATGTTGATATGGTTTACCAACAAGAACAAACGGAAACTCTTGTTTTAATAAATATTGGATAATTGGGTCATTTTCTCGTGAGTATAGAAGAATAATTCCATCTACACGTTTTCCCATTACCATTTTTTCTACTGCCTCAAGTATTTGCTCTTCTGTTTCACCAGTTGAGATTAGTAAAGAATAATCCTTCATATGAGCAGTTGAACTGATTCCCCTAATGACCTCAGGGAAAAAAGGATTTTGGAATGATTTACTTGCCGAACTCGGCATAACAATCCCTAATGTTTGAGATGTTTGATTCGCTAAGTTACGTGCATTTATATTAGGATGATATCCTAGATCCTCCATTATTCTTTTTACTTTTCGTTTTGTACGATCACTAATCAGTGAACTATCTGAGATAACACGAGAAACTGTAGAAGGGGCAACTCCAGCTGCTTTTGCTACATCATTTATTGTAACTCCCATCATAACACCTCATTTTTCTCTAGCTTTAAGATCATTTATATACGAGCTATCTATTCTGCGATTAAATATATGATATCACTATCATAGGGGTTCTTGATATAGTACATTATTTTTGGACTTCAAGAATAATTGTTCCATAGCCATTTAACGTAAGATTTGATTGATTGAAAGTAGCTTGATTCATATATAGATTCTTGATGATTTTCTCTTTTAGATTCAATTTAATCGGTTCTGCTTCAATATTATGAATGACTAAAACCTTTTGGTTCTGACTTTCTCTAAAATAAGATAAACTTGATCCTTCATTATAAGGACCTTCAATAAAATCACTAAAAATATCAAATGCCTCATTACTATTTCTTACTGATATTAAATTTTTATAATGAGAGAACATTGAATGAGGATTTTTTCTTTGTTCATCTAATGAAGCCAGCTCTTTATTTAAACTAATCGGTTCCCACCTAGTTGTACCGTCAGTTAATGTTTTATTCCACTTAAATGGTTCTCGAATTTGTTCATCTGGCTTTTGCCCCAACATTCCTAACTCCTCACCATAGTAAACATAGGCAATTCCAGGTAATGTTAAATAAATACTTGCAGCTAATTTTGCTTGATCAAGATTTCCATTTAATTGGCTTGCTACACGATTTTGATCATGATTACTAATAAATACTGAATCAATAAATCGTTGACCATCCTTCAACTTTTTCCCTTCAATTTCATTTGAAAAGAAAGATTGAAAGTCAAATGCAGTGCCAGTTTTCACAACACGCATAATTTGATCTGAACCATCAAAATTGAACATTGAATCAAATGATTCATAATATCTCTTTTGGTCATTAATCGGTTTCCAAACTTCTGCTATTACAAATGCATCTGGATTTGTTTTCTTAACGTTAGATGTGTACTCTTTCCAAAAATTAATATTTTTTCCAAGTACATTTGTGCCACGTTTATATTCACTTGGTTCAAACCCCATTGCTGCGGCATCTAGACGGAATCCATCAATCCCTTTATCTAACCAAAAATTGGAGATTTTATATATTTCATTTCTTACTTCTTCATTATCTAAATTTAAATCAGGCATTCCTTCCCAAAAAAATGCATGGTAGAATTGTTTTCCTGCACGATACCATGGTCCTTTTAACGGAAAATCTTTGTTTTTTCCATCATTGAAAATATAATAATCCTTATATTTCTCTTCACCTTTAACAGCCTTTTTAAACCACGGATGCTGAATTGATGTATGATTAAACACCATGTCCATCATAATTTTAATATTTTTTTCTTTTGCAGTTTTTAATAGATTTTCAAAATCATTCATCGTACCAAACTTTGGATCAATAGCATAGTAATCTATCACATCATATTTATGGTATGAAGGGGATGGATGAATCGGATTCAGATAAATACATTGAATGCCAAGGTCTCTTAAGTAATCCAATTTATTTTCTATCCCTTTTAAATCACCATATCCGTCATTATTTGAATCCGCAAATGATATCGGAAATAATGAATAACATGTTCGAACATCTTCACTGAAAGTCTTACTTATATTAAAATTTTTGATTTTTTTATCTTCAATCGGTGTAATCTTTTTTGTTGTAGTTTGATTCGAACATCCAATTAGTGAGGCAATACATAATAAAGCGACTAGCGTTTTTATTGATTTCATCTTCTGCCCTCATTTTGAAAAAAAGAGTGAGATACAAGACCTCACTCTGTTCATTTTTATATTTTACTAAGATTACTGATTAGCCTTTGTTTGCACCAGCAGTTACACCTTGAATAATGTATTTTTGTAACCATACGTATAAAATCGTAATTGGAACTGCAACTAATACTGCACCAGCAGCAAACATTGTAAAGTTTTGGTTTGTTTGACCTTTAATTAATTCAAATAAACCGATTGCTAATGTTTTCTTTTCATTTGAGCTAATTAACAAACGTGGAAGGATGAAGTCCATCCAAGGTGCCATAAATTGTGTTAAGGCAACGAATGTTAAAATTGGTTTTGATAAAGGTAAAATAATCTTAAAGAAAATTTGTGTCTTTGTTGCTCCATCTATCATTGCTGATTCATCTAGCGCTTTTGGAACTGCACCTAGGTAACCTTTAATTAACCAAGTATTAAAAGGAATTTGTCCCGCTGCATATACCAATACTAATCCTAAGTGATTATTTAATAATCCAAAGTTTAAGAATAAGATGTAAATCGCAATCATTCCCATAAATGAAGGGAACATTTGTAATACTAGAATCGCAACCATACCAAATTTTTTCCCTTTAAATTTAAAGCGAGAAAATACATATGCTGCCGATGTTGATAAAAATACTGAAATGACCATGTTCAATAGTGCAATCTTTAAAGTATTCCAGTACCAAAGAGAAAACTTTGTCTTCTCAAATAATTCTTTATAGTGTTCAATTGTAGGATTTTTTGGAATCGGCGTTGCACTTGCAAGTCCAGTTGACTCACCAAATGACGAACCTACAATCCAAATAATCGGAAATAAAACCACAATCGCAACTAATATTAATAAAATGTAAGTTAATGATGTTAGTAATGCGCTTCCAAAATTAAAACTCTTCTTGTTCATTTTTATATTTGTAGACATTTTAGAACTCCTCCTCTTTAAATTGCTTTGTACGAGTAAAGTTCCAAGCAGAAATCGATCCGATAATTAAGAAGATTAGAATCGACATCACAGACGCCATATTATACATACGATTATCTAAAGTCAATTTGTAAATCCACGTAATAAGGATATCTGTTGATCCAGCAAACTGGTAATTCGGATTAGCTGGTCCACCTTCTGTTAAGAAATAGATAACGTTGAAATTATTAAAGTTTGTAGCAAAAGACATAATTAGTAGTGGTGCTGTTGCAGCAAGTACTAATGGGAAAGTAATTTTCCAAAATTCTTGCGTTCTTGTTGCACCATCAATCTTAGCAGCTTCATAAATTTCTTTATCTAAACTAGTCATAACCCCAGTCATTAAAGCCATAAAATAAGGGAATCCTAACCATAAGTTAATAACAATGATTGTTGCACGAGCAACGTTTGGATGATTAGAATCTGTAAACCATCCGATTCGTTCTGCAGTCAAGCCAATATCTACTAAGAACTGAGAGATTGGACCAAATTGACCATTAAATAATGTTTTAAATACTAAAAGTGAAATCATACTTGGAATTGCCCAAGGTAAGATAAAAATTGTACGCCAGAATTTCTTTCCTTTTACTCGATTACTATTTACGACTACCGCCATAAACAATCCACCGAAGAAACATGTTACTGTTGATAAGATTGCCCAAACGAATGTCCAAGTAAATACTCCAGTAAATGTATGTGTCCATATCGGTAATGAGAATAAATTAACGAAGTTTTCGAATCCAACCCAGCTTACTAGTTTAGTAGGCGGTAAGTGGAATTTATTATAATCTGTAAATGCGATTAATACGCCAAAAATGATTGGCATTAATGAAATTAATGTCAACATAACCATTGATGGAATTAGAACGATAAATTCAAACATTCCATCCCATAAGTCTCTTAAGTATTCTCTTGAAGTTTGTACAAAGTTTGTTTCATTTAAAGTTCTTCTTACTTTGTATGCGTCTTTTATGTTCCAATAGTATATTCCAATAAGTACTGAAATAAATATTAGTGCTATAATTCCATTTATTAAAAGTACAATTGAGTGATCACCTTCAGTTAGTCCAGTGATTCCCATCGTACGAGGCTGTGTACCTAGAGTTACTAAACCCCAAAATCCTTTTATAAAAAATCCACCATTTTCTCTTAAATAGAAACCTTCAGAAAGATCAGCTTTTGAGTAGTGACCTGATACAACCTCAACTAATACAACAAATAATTGTATTGCAAAGAAGAATAAACCTTTTAAAAATTGCTTGTTTACGACTTGTCCAAGTCCCCAAATAAAGACTGACAGAATGGCTGGCAGTGATGGGTTCATTTGTTTTGATCCGTTATCAGGTATATTAGGCTTTTGTTCTTTAACATTCGCCGTTGCCATATCTTTTCTCCCCCTTCCGTACCAAAAATTGGTACCTGTATATGCAAAACAATATCTTATTATCTTAAATTATGCAAATAGCAGAAACCGTTTGCATAATTAGTTGATAATACAGCCTCTCATTGATTGAGAGGCTGTAATGATACTAGATTGATTATTTACCTGCACCACTTTGTAATGCTTCGAAATCTTCAACAGCTTTCTTTTGTGCTTCTTCAGGTGACATTAAGCCATCCCAAACATTTACGATCATGTTTTTAGCAGGATCCCACCAGTTAGCCATTTCTGGAATAGATGGCATTGGTTTTGAGAATGCTGCTTGAGCTGCAACACCTTGAAGTAATACATCATCACTTAAACCAGGAACTTCACTTGCATATTGCTCTTTAAGAGCTGGTAATTTACCAGTAGTTTTGTATAAAGCTTCAGCACCTTCTTTTGAACCTAAGAACATTGCGAATACACGTGCAGCCGCTGGGTGTTTAGAGTAAGAAGATACGTTTGCAATTTGGTTACCAGAGAAAGTTACAGGTTGGTTACCATTAATTTTTGGAAGTTGAGCAATTCCAAATTCAAATTTATTTTTCTCAGCACCTTTTTTCACATCACCGATCGCCCAAGGACCAGTAATTAAGAATGGTGTTTTACCTTTAGCAAATTCTAAAGTAGTTGTATCGTTTGTAGCATCTGCAGAGTTTACATCCCACTCAGGACGAACTGCTTTTAATGCTTCTAGACCAGCTTTTGCTTCTTCAGTATCAAATCCGATTTTAGAAGCATCTGTTCCATCTTTACCGAATAAGTCATAACCATTAGCTGATAAGAAGAAGTAACTCATGTAAGAGTTTCCAACTTCCCAACGAACTGTCCATTGGTTTTTCTTTTTATTATTGTATGTTTTAGCTAATTCAGAAATTTGAGACCAATCAGTAGGTGCAGCATCTGAACCAGTTAATTCTTTTAATAATGTTTTGTTATAGAATAATGCAACCGATTCTGTAGAGATTGGAACACCATAAGCTTGACCATCGCTCATTACAGTACCAACTGAAGAATCTAAGAAACGATCTTTAATTTGATCAGTATATTGTCCCATTGGTCCAATAATTGCTGATTCTAATGAAGCACCAATACCATCATGTGGTTGAACGAAAACGTCTGCACCTAATCCAGCTTCACCATCAAGTTCCATTTTAGCACGAGTATCAACCGCACCAACTTTTTCATACTCAATTTTTACTTTTGGATATTTAGCATTGAAAGCTTCAATGATAGCGTTTGCATAATCGTCATTATCTAACCATACTTTTAATGGAGCTTCACCGTTTAATACTTCTTCTTCCATTTTGTAACCTTTAGCTTGTTCATCCCAAGGAAGGTCGTCTTTCTTTTTGTCTTTAGCAGAGTTTGCAGTATCTTTTGAAGATCCACATCCAGCTAATGCACCTAAACTTAAGCTTACCGTTGCAAATACAGCAAACATTGATTTTAGTTTCACTTTTGTTTCCCCCTAACAAGGTTATAATTTTCATAAAGTATAGCAAGCGCTTTCACACTTTTATAATAATCTACTAAAATATGAAAGTCAAACAAATTAGTATATTTTTATTTTTATATCAATTGTTGATATAAGCGCTTACATTTCACTTTTTTAAGAAATTCTTCTTACATCATAAACGATAAAGACAAAAATATATATAGCTTTTCCATTTAAATATATTGGACAATTTGGTAATAAATAACATATTTATTTCTAAATTTTTAGTAAATTTAAAAATAAAAGGAGGAATGCTCTTCCTCCCCTTGACACTACTGTATTTATACGACTCGATTATATTTACGATAGACATAGTATGCAAATAAAATTACGCCAAAATTAAAAGCAATATATAGAAATGCGATCGAAAAAATCGTTCCAATCATAAACGCAAAAATAGCTGGTAAAGTAGCTGCATATGATAGAAATGAGAAGAATTGCCTATATGTCAACTTTTTAGAATTTCCAATATTAAATAATAAAGCCATTAACGATACAATTGCGATATAAATAATATTCGTAACAATCGTTATTGGGTAAAATAATTGCATCATCATTGCAACTGCTTGCATTTTAACACTAGATACAATTCCAAGTAATAATTGATCAGCATCTTTTTGATCTAATGCTTTAACTAATTGGTCATTATATCCCCCATAAAGATCAAAGCCTAGTAAATTTGCATGGATATGTTTTTTCCCAAAGATAATCGTGATACTCTCTTTGTCATCCACATCATATTGATCTGTTGGATCAAAAACAATTCGCTGGTTTTTTACTTTAATTACTTTTTGTTTATTGTTCTGACAAGAAAGTTGGTCGTCATAACGACAATTTGGTAATTCATTCTGCCAACTAGTGTTTTCATAATATGGTGCAAATACTCTCTCCGCTAATCTTTGTGAATCAGTTTGTATGATTTGAAACACTAACGGAAAAGCAATTAATGAACCCACTAGTATATTTTGTATTAATACATAAATTAGTTTGCTATCTTTTGCTTCATATATACTTTTCAACTTAAATCGCTTTGTAAAAAAGTTTCTGATCAATTCTGCTCCTCCTAGTACATTCTGCTCTTGTCTACTCTATCACATATTATACATTTATAAAGTATGAAATAAAAATCATTCATTGTACAAATATGAGCTTTCAAAACAATTGACAATGAAAGCGTTTAATTATAATCTTTTTTTAAGCAAACGATTGTCTAAATAAGACGCTGGAGGTAGCATAATGTTAAAAGAAGCTATATATCACCGCCCGAAAAATAACTATGCATACGCTTACAATAACGAAACTCTTCATATTCGATTACGTACGAAAAAAGATGATGTTTCGTCTGTTCATTTAATTCATGGAGACCCTTACCATTGGGAAGATGGAGCTTGGCAAATTAATAAAACAGAAATGAAAATAAGCGGTAGTACGGAATTATTCGATTACTGGTTTGTAGAAATCAAGCCGCCGTTCCGTCGTCTTCGATATGGTTTTGAACTTAGCAATCATGAGGAAACGATTGTTTATGCAGAGAGAGGATTTTATGATGAAATCCCAACAGATGATACAGCATATTATTTCTGTTTCCCATTCTTAAATGAAGCAGATATCTTTAAAGCTCCTAGTTGGGCTAAAGATACAGTATGGTATCAAATCTTCCCAGAAAGATTTGCAAATGGTGACCCTTCAATTAATCCTAAAGGCACATTAGAGTGGGAAAGCGAAGAACCTGCTACAAATAATTTCTTCGGAGGAGATTTTGAAGGTGTAATACAACATCTTGACCATCTTGTAGAATTAGGAATTGGCGGAATTTATTTTACCCCAATTTTCAAAGCGCATTCAAATCATAAATATGACACGATTGATTATATGGAAATTGATCCACAATTTGGCACGAAAGAAACATTTAAGAGATTAGTAGATGAGTGCCATGAGCGAAATATTAAAGTCATGTTAGATGCTGTGTTTAATCACAGTGGATATTTCTTTGAGCCTTTTCAAGATGTATTGCAAAAACAAGAAAAATCAATATATAAAGACTGGTTCCACTTAAAGGAATTCCCGATTGTGACTGAGCCGACACCAAATTATGATGCTTTTGCTTTTGTTCCGTCAATGCCAAAATTAAATACTGAACATCCAGATGTTAAAGCATACCTTTTAGAAGTTGGTAAGTATTGGGCAAAAGAATTCAATATTGATGGCTGGCGTTTAGACGTTGCAAATGAAGTCGACCATGCATTTTGGAGAGAATTTAGAACAGCAGTTAAATCTGTAAATCCTGATCTTTATATTTTAGGTGAAATATGGCATGATTCAATGCCTTGGTTACAGGGTGATCAGTTTGATGCTGTTATGAACTATCCATTTACAAATGGTGCTTTAGATTTCTTCGCAAAGGATAAAATCTCTGCTGAAGATTTCACGAATGTGATTAGTGAAGTACTTCATTCATATCCACAAAATGTAAATGAAGTTGCCTTTAACTTATTAGGTAGCCATGACACACCTCGAGTCTTAACAATTTGTGATGAGAAAATTGAAAAACTAAAACTATTGTATACATTCCAATTGTCATTCCCAGGTGCTCCTTGCATTTATTATGGTGATGAAATTGGTATGACTGGAAAACAAGATCCAGGTTGCCGCAAATGTATGGTTTGGGATGAAGAACGTCAAGATCGTGATCTGTTTGAATATGTTCAGACACTTTTAAAGCTTCGTAAAGACCATAAAGCCATTGGTAGTGAAGGTACATTTAGTTTTATTGAAGCCAACAATGAAAATAATACAATTGTTTACGCTAAAACATTTGAGAGCGATACTTTTGTATACATTTTAAGTAATAGTCCAAACGAATTATCAGTTAAAACGCCTGATTTATTCAAAAATAAAACTGTATTTAATGTCATAACAGAAAAAAATGAAACATATAATACAGAGTTTACAATTGAAGGTTATGGTATCAAAATTATTAGATTATAGGATTTGTTAAATTTATTTTAACTAGAACCAAATTATAAATTGTAAAGGGTGTCCTAACACAATACATTATTGTATTGAGACATCCTTTTCTTTTTTGAAAAGGTAGGGATGAAACATGGAATCTTCAAACAAGATTCAAAGTAACGATAAGCCACTCTCCCTTTTGCATATTACCTGGCCAATATTTATTGAAATATTATTATTCATGTTAATGGGTAGTGTCGATACCCTAATGCTAAGTAGGTATTCTGACCATGCAGTAGCCGCTGTAGGTGTTGCGTCTCAAGTCATGGGCTTAGTTACATTATTATTTGGTTTTGTAACTGCTGGTACATCAATATTAGTTGCTCAATATTTAGGTGCAAAAAATGAGTATAAAGCAAAAGAAGTTTTTACAGTATCTATGATCGCAAACTTTGGGATCGGTATCATCATTAGTATTTTATTATTCTTTTTTTCTTCCTACATTTTAAAATGGATGGGATTAGATCCAGACTTAATCTTAAGAGGAAATTCATTTTTAGAAATCGTTGGTGCATTTATGTTCGTTCAAGCAATTATGATGACGATTTCGGCAACTTTACGTAGTTATGGTTTCACGAAAGATATGATGAAAGTCACTATTTTAATGAATATACTAAATGCAATTGGAAATTATTTTGTCATTTTTGGTCCTTTTGGTTTACCAGTTCTTGGTGAAGCAGGCGTAGCATGGTCTACTTCAATTGCAAGGATTATCTGTACTATTTTAATTATTTATATTTTCATGAAAAGGATTGGCTTTATTTCATTTAAAAAAGTCCTACAATCTAAACCAATTCAGCACTCGAAAAATTTATTTAAAATCGGCGTTCCTGCGGCTGGAGAAAATATTTCATATAATGCCTCTCAAATCGTTATTACGATCTTTATTACAATGATTGGAACTGAGGCTTTGACAACTAAGGTATATGCTCAAAATATTATGATGTTTATCTTCTTATTTTCAGTAGCAATTGGGCAAGGTGAACAAATTATCATAGGAAGACTAGTTGGTGCGAGAGATTTAAAAACCGCATATGAACACTGTATCCGCAGCCTAAAATTAGGAATCTGTATTTCGACTTTAATGGCTATTATCGCATCCTTATTCTCTAAACCATTATTTTCAATCTTTACTGATAATGAACAAATTATCCACACAGGAACAGTACTTTTAATTTGTACAATTATTCTCGAACCTGGTCGAGCTTTTAATTTAATCGTAATCAGTTCTTTACGTGCAGCTGGAGACGTGAAATTCCCCGTCATGATGGGCATTATATCAATGTGGGGCATTAGTATTCCGATCGCATACATACTAGGAGTTCACTTTAACCTTGGACTAATAGGCGTATGGATTGCATTTATTGCAGATGAATGGATACGTGGATTACTCATGCTTTGGAGATGGCGTTCAAAAAAATGGGAATCAGCCTCATTCGTACAGAGTGAATCGGTAAGCGAAACCGTCCCTGCTTCAAGTTAATTTATTAAAAAAAGTAGAAATTGATATCATCTCAATTTCTACTTTTTTATGTTTTATTCTTCTTCTTTTAGTGATTGATCAAATGCTGCAGATACTTTTTCAAATTCTTCTTCTGTCTCAATATCAAAGAACTCGCCACTTTCTTCTACTCTTAAGAAGAAAACATCAATATCTTCATCACTCTCTTGTTCTACATCTTCAACTAAGCCAACTGCTATGTATTCTACACCTTCAATGTCAAGTGCGCCTAGTACTTCATAGTCTTGTTCTTGATCATCTTCATAGCTTAATGTTAGGATTTCGCCTACTTCAATTTTTTCCATGGATTATTGTCCTCTCTATTTCTAGATTCATTTTACATAAAGTAAATCTAATCTTTATGTTCCCTAAGTGTATCAGATTCATACGAAAAGCTTAAATTTTATTTAGTGATCCTACTATTTGAATTCAATAGAGTTCCCAATACTGTATTCTAACGTACGACTTTCCCCATGTTCTGTTTGATAAGAAATTCTTATGAACGTATCTTCAAAAGCCTTTCTAATTTGTTCTTCACTAACTCCTTTTGAATAATACACAATTTCTCTATGATAAGTTGAACTATCTCCCATTTTATAATAATTCCCAAACCAATAACGTTCTCCATTTATCGAATTGATTCTATATTTCCAAATAGTATGTTCTGGAATATTAACGTTTCGATAAGTAATTTGATTAGAATTTTTCATTTCAAAATCAAATACGATCTTCTTAAAATCATGAATTGAAGGATTACTTAATCCCATCGTACCTACTGCACTATATTCATTTTTCGTTAATTCTCTAACAATTATGTCCATTTTAATTTTCGGTTCGTAAGGTATATTGCTACATGAAGTTAATAAAACCAATTGAAAAAAAATGATAAAAGATATGATGACTTTATTTATTTTTTTCAATTGAAAACCTCCTAATAAAAATTTTTTAAAAATCCAAAATTTTTAGCATTTTCTTTAATTCACATTAATATCTTTATAAAAACAAAGATTGTTATGAATCTATGAGTTTATTCATTTGGACAAGTTATGAAATCTATAAATATTGATTCAATCTATATTTTAGGAGGATATGTTAATGCCAAATTCAGTAATGATTCAAGAACAAACAGTCTCTAAAAAACAAACAAAATTGAGTTTATTTTTTAACCGTTTCATAAAATCAACTCTTCAAGAAAGTTCCCAAACGGAAATATTACATAACGAACTTCGAAACTTACAAAAGCAATTAGAATATAAAGAAATCAATTTTATCCATGCTGAACCTGAATATATTGATGTTGCTATTATGGAGCTTGAAGCAATTCGTTTAAAATATAGTATTACTGTAAGACAATTAAAAGACATTGTATCTCAGAAAGAAAAATTATATTCTGAAGCATAAAACGGCAATCATATTGATTGCCGTTTTTTTACTGAGTAAGAGGTTTGAATCTAATTAAATACGAAAACAGAGACAAAAGCTTTATAATATCTCTGTTTATCATTAGGTTTCATATTATTTAGTTTACTCGTTCACTTTAAAATCAATTGGCGAGTTAATGTTATACTCTATTTGAACATTTTTACCACTCTTAACTGTTTCTACATAAAAGTCTGCGTTACCGTTTAATATGTAGTAACCATAAGGCAAGCGTTTTGTATCCATTATTTTTTTCATAAAATCTACATATTCTTTCGGGTCATCACCACTATAGCTCCCGTTTCCTATAAAGTATTCTTCTCGTAAAGGTTTTCCTTTTACAATTGTTGTTTTCACTAAAGGTTGATTCATCCCATACACAATATCATAATTTCTCGTTTTTTCTTTAAGATTAAAATAAAACGGTGATGCAGCATGATAAATTGTGACTTGTTCTTCATTTCCTACGTATTCAAGTTCAGCATAAATTTTAACCTTTTCATTATTTGCATATTCTTGTTTTTCAGAAACAATGCGATAAATAAAATCCTTTACTCTTACCTCAGAGTGAGAATTCATTACTTTATATTCATCCAAAATTGACTCTTTCTTCTTTGATTCTTCATTAGATGAACAACTTGATAACATAAAAACAAACATCACTGTTAATAACATAAATAATTTTTTCATACAGAACCCCCTTGACATTACTTGCTGCAATATTTTAATGGTAAGATTCTGTTAAAAAAGATGATTTGATCTCATTAACAGAGCCAATTAAAAATATATAGTCTAATCAATTTCTAATTTTAGCAGAATAAATAATATTCTAAAGGTACTTTCAACCTATTAAATAATGGTCTCAAAAAAAAAACACTTCTTCTTATTGAAAAAGTGTTTTGCTAAAATCTTTATGAACTAATCTCATATCTTGTTTGATAATTTTTACGTCTTTTTGCAAATGAAACAAATAAAGTTAAGCATGGCAGAATCCATAAAAATATCGCATATGGTATATAGTCAAACAAATCCATATTAACAACAGTGCTACTCATAATGGCAAGTACATTCCAAGGGATCATTGCTGGAAAAAGCAAAGTTGTATCGCTCATAATTCGTGCCAGTTCTTCTTTACTATATTTATTTGACCAATGTGAAAGGAAAGAACGACCAGTAAGAATAATTGGCATCGTTTGATTTCCGGCTATTATACAAATAAGCAGAGATGCAATTACAGTTTTAAAAGAATCTGACATCATAGATGTTGATGATGAGAGCCATTTATCCAAGATGGGTTGAATTACATTTAACTCTTCCAATAATGCATTATAAACGCCAGCAATTGCAATGAACAGTAGTAAGCTATACATATGAATTAGACCTCCGCCTAATCCCTCAATTCCATACCAAAGTGCATGTACAATCTCAGAAATAGAAATACCATGAAACATAGCTATAAAACTACTAGATAAAATACTTATAACATAAGATATGATAATGTTTAATCTGAATAAAACAAGCAAGACTAACAGAATTGGCGGTATAAAATGAAGGAATGAGATCTTCTGTACAATCTCTAGTTCATTATGTATGACTGAAAGATTACTTCCATACCTAACATCCATCATGCTAAAAAACAATCCTGTCACTAAGATTGCTAAGATTGAAGTTAAAAGCATTGCTTTCCCTTGTTTTTTAACAGTTGTTTCTAATATATTGGCTAACAGTTGATGAGCACTTGAAAATGGTGAAGTTCGGTCTCCAACAAATGCCCCTGAAATAACAGCACCGGCCGTAATTTCTAAAGGTATATGTAATAAAATTGCAGTACTCATTAAAGGTACACCTAAAGCACTTAATGTTCCGATTGATGAGCCGAGTATCATTGAAAAAATCATTGTTGTAAGAAAACAAAAAACAAAAAAATGATGTGGATTAATCGCTTGTAATGTAACCGAAACCATCGAGTTAATCGTTCCAGACAAAAACCAAGACGGTAGCAAAAAGCTAATTAAAAATAAAATCATTAATACAATTTTTACTTTTCCGATTCCTTTATATCCTACCTTCAACATACGCGTAACATCATAACCTTTTTTTACACTTAAATAGATTAAGAAAAGTAGCCCGGGTAAAATACCAAAGACAAGTGAAAAATGTAATAAAACGGAAGTAATGATTCCAGATAATGTAATAAAAATAAGTAAACTTGCTTGTGTTACAGAGTATTGCTCCATTTAAGTCTCCTTCTTTCAAAAAGCTTGCTTCCTTTATTATAATGATGGCAATGAATGCTTGTAAATTTTACAACGATTAAGATTCAATTAAAAAGCACTAAATGCTTCTTCTATTTCCTTACGCGAAAACCAAAAACAGAATTAGACAGAAAAAATAACCGACATGTAGAAATAGAAAAATTAATACACTCTTAATTTTTCTATGCAGTAGCATGTACTTCAAAACTAAACAATGTCCAAAAAGTATTAAAATTGATATTACCCACCCATATAAAAAAGCTTGTAGTAAATAAACATTCATACCGAATTTTTCACTATTCCTTGTTAGAGCTTCACGTAAAAAAGCAATGATATAAAATACCGACCAGTAATTAAAAAAAGCTACAATCACCAGCAAAAAAAGAATGGTTTGCGCATAGTGTCCGATCAACCATTTAAAAATCTTTCTTGACCACACATTTATCGCTCCAGTTTTTTTGATCAATACAATCACTTCCTTTAAGCCTTAGCAAGTTGTATTATGGATTCCATTGAGCAAAAAACTTATCTTATCGATTGATTTATTGAATATATGAATCTATCAAATTTTAATATGTTGATATATCTATTTTATGACGTAACGGCTTTATGAAAACTTATACCCAACTTCTAAATTATATGTACTTAAAACTGCACCATTCGATGTAATGAATTTTTTTTTTTACAAGGCTTAAAAAACAGATGATTGAATTGAAAACACATAATTTTCAACAAGAAAACCATCCTATTTAATGGAGGTGTGATGATGTCTGAACCAATACAACCTGGAAACAAGAAACTACCTGATTTTAATGAATTGAATGATCGTTTGATTGCGGAACCTTCTAATACAGGACCAACATTAGTCATAAAAACCAATTTAGATCCGAAGGATTCAACTACTGAGAATCCATATTTTCAACATGATTCAAAATCAAGTAAGAAGCAATTTGAAGACTATTTTGAACAGTAAAGTTAAAAATAAGCTGGCTATCAGCTTATTTTTTTTGACCAAAACTAATTGAATTAATCGGAGTAGAAAGCACATACTAAGAAAAATATGGGAATTTTATGGTTCAAGAATTAGGAGGGATAGAAATTGAGGACTGAAGAAAGACTTTCTATTTTCGCATTAGGTGGTGTCAATGAAATTGGAAAAAATATGTATGCCATTCAATATGCAGATGAAATACTCATTATTGATTGTGGCGGGAAATTTCCCGATGAGAGTTTATTAGGGATTGATCTGATCATTCCAGATATAACTTACCTACACCAAAATAAAGAGAAAATAAAAGGTTTAATTGTCACACATGGACATGAGGATCATATTGGTGCCATTCCATACATATTAAAACAATTGAATTTGCCTATTTATGCTTCACCCTTAACACTTGGATTAATTGAGATTAAATTAAAAGAACATGGCCTGTTAAGTGATACTGAATTAAATACCATTCAATCTGATACTGTTCTTCAATTTAATGAATTTGGTGTAACTTTTTTCAAAACGAATCATAGTATCCCTGATTGCCTCGGTATTGTATTTCATACCCCTGAAGGAGTTGTTGTTCATACTGGTGACTTCAAATTCGATTTAACGCCGGTTAATAATCAATACCCTGATATTCACAAAATGGCTGACATTGGAAGTAAAGGCGTATTACTTTTGTTATCTGAAAGTACAAATGCCGAAAGACCAGGCTCTACCCCTTCAGAACGAATGGTTGGTGAACATATTGAAGAAGCATTTCATAGAGCAAAACGAAAAGTCATCATCTCAACCTTTGCTTCAAATGTCCATCGTGTTCAGCAAATTGTAGATGCCTCTATAAAGACGAATAGAAAACTTGCGTTACTAGGAAGAAGCATGGTAAATGTTGTAACAGTTGCAATGGAAAAAGACTATTTACGAATTCCTGAAGGTATGCTAATTGATGCACAAGAAATTAATCGTCTTGCACCAGAAAACGTTACGATTCTTTGTACAGGAAGCCAAGGTGAGCCACTTGCAGCACTTGCTCGCTTAGCAAGCTCCAGTTATCGAGATGTAGAAGTTCTTCCTGAAGATACTGTCATATTTGCCGCATCACCTATTCCGGGAAATGAACGAAATGTATCTCGAATTATTGATAATTTATACACCCTTGGGGCAAATGTAATTTATGGATCAGGTAGTTCAACAGGTATGCATGTTTCAGGCCATGCATATCAAGAAGAATTAAAACTAATGCTTACATTAATGAAACCAAAGTACTTTATCCCAATACATGGTGAATTTAGAATGCTTCATCATCATAGTGCATTAGCAGAATCAGTTGGGGTAGAGAAGTCGAATATTTTTATCATCAAAAATGGTGATGTAGTAGATATCCAAAATTCTGTCGCATCCCAAACTAGAAAAATTCCTTCTGGTAATATTTATGTGGATGGAATGGGCATTGGAGATGTAGGTAATATTGTCCTCAGAGACCGAAAGCAATTGTCAGAAGACGGAATGCTCGTCATCGTGATTACCATCAGTAAAGTTGAGAAAAAAATTATCTCTGGTCCAGATACAATTTCTCGTGGCTTTGTTTATGCGCGCGATTCTGAAAGCCTTATTAGAGAGGTCAATAAGCTTGCCAGCGATACTGTGAATGATTTACTTGATGCGAATACTCTTCAGTGGAATGTGATGAAACAAAATATAAAAAGATCAATTGGACAATATTTATTTACAAAAACTAAGAGAAAGCCAATGATTCTCCCAATCATCATTGAAATATAAAAAAGAACTCCCTTGGATGTATTCCTTAAGGGAGTTTTTACTTTTTATGTTCTTTTAACTTAGATATTACTTCTAATAAGGTAAGATTCTCTTGTTTAAAATAATCATTCATCGGGCAAATTGTGCTTGCTAAACGATTTAAAACAAAAGGTATTGTAAATGTTTCAATTTTTAAATCCTCTGTTATTTCATCCCAATACAGTGGAGTCGCAACTGTTGCTCCCTCTCTCCCTCTTGCAGAGTATGGACAAATAATTGTTTTCCCTTTGGCATGCTGTACATAATCAATATAAAGTCTTGTTCCCCGATTTTTCTTAAAGCGTTCAATTGTAAAATCATCTGGAAATTTCTCGATTAAATAATTCGCAATAAAACTAGTAAAGATCCTCGTTTCATCATAAGTTAATGAATGCTGTTTGATTGGGATATGAATTTGAATTCCTTTACTCCCAGATACCTTTGGATAGCTTTTAATCTGAAATGAATCAAAAATTAGTCTCATTTCCATTGCTGCCTTTATTGCTAATGGAAATGCCTCTTTATTTGGTGGGTCTAAATCAAAAACAATTTCAGTTGGATCATTACTATCAAATGTTTGAAAGGGAATGTGGAATTCAATCGCTAGTTGATTCCCTAGCCAAAGAAGCGTTGATACATCATTACAAATAATATAATTATTACCTTCTTGCTCTTTTGTTACGATAAAGCTTGGAGCATAGTCTGGACTATTCTTTTGAAAAAAAGACTCTCCTGGTACTCCATGTGGATACCTTATTGTAGTTAGCAATTTATTTTCTAAAAATGGAATCATATATGGAGAAATTTGGGCTAAGTATGAAAGATAGCCTTCCTTTGACAGAAACGGTTCACTCCAAATTGTCTTATCAAGGCTTGTCATAGATAACTCATTGTCTAGTGGCATATTCTTTAAAATTAATTGATCCCAAGTACAATCCTCCCATGAGTGCTGAAGTTGAAAAGATTTAAATGAAGGATCAATTAATCGATGATTTTCAAGCCCTTTAAAGTCCAGTTCAATGCAGATCCCTGGATTAACAAATATCGTTTTATTTTCTATACTTTTCTGATTATCAATAATCGCTTTTTTCAAAATTTCTTTTTCATTTTGATTTAATCCGTTTGTAAATGCTCCAATTTCGATGATGTCATTTTGTGTTTTTATTCCAACAATAAAATAGTCTTTGTCTGATTGAAAACCTAAAATAAAGAAATAGCCACTATAAATAGTGTCATTATTTTTAGTGAATGGCTCTAATAAAAGTGTATGGTTCATAATGTTACTTCCTTTAATTTGTGAACTTGCATGTTTTTGGCTCTTGGTTAACAAAAGCTTGAATACTCGGTTGCCGTAATGAGTGACCTTCTGTCCATTCTATGAACTGTACCTTTACCGTTAATAAAGGATCTATCCATTGAATTTCTTTCACCCGCTTAGGCTGATTAGAAAACGGATTTTTTTCAATTTTTATTGCTTCAATGACTTCCGTTAGCTGTTTCCATTCAGCATGAGTCAGTTTACCTGTTCCGACATGTCCGATATACCAAAATCGATCCTCGTCATCATACAAACCGACTAGAATAGAATTCACGATGCCTGATCGATATGTAACACCACCAATGACAGCTATAATATCTTTATAATTTTTTATTTTTTGCCAATCGCTATTTTTCCCATCGATGATATATCGACTATTGAGGTTTTTGCAAACAATACCTTCTAAACCATGCTGTTTTGACACCTCAAATAAAGCTTGATTATCGTTGTTAATCGGTACGACTTGAATCTGTTTATTTGGTGTAATCACTGAAGAAAGTAACTCAAGTCTTTCCTTCAAGGTCTTATCATTAACCCATTCACCGTTATAGTACAAAATATCAAAAATCATATAATAAATTGGTACAGCTTCCATGACAAACTTCACTCGATCTAATCGTCTAATTCCATCCCTGCGCATAACTTCATGAAAAGAAGGGTTTCCATTTTGATCTAAAGCAATGACTTCCCCATCTAAAATAATTGAATCGGCATTTGTATAAGAACGAATATTTGTTAACTCTGGAAAAGTATATGTCCGTTCATTAAGTTTTCGATTATAAAGTTTGGTTTCCTCACCATTCCAGTAAGATAAGATTCTAACTCCATCCCACTTGATTTGTGATATCCAGTCTTGACCTTCAGGAACAGTATTTGAAGAAACTGGCTCGAATGGATGAATTGGAATGAGCTCCATTTAACTTGTAGCCTTCTTTGGTGCTCGCGTTTTTTTCGGTGCAGGTGTTTTCGTCGGAGTAGCTTGTCCTTTCGTTCGATCAATGCTAGCTTGTAATGCAGACATCAGATCAACTACATTTTTTTGTTCCGCCGCAGGCTGCTCTTGTTCAGTAGCGATAAAGTCATTACTTTGCACTTTTTGATTAATTAACTGTTCTAAAGCTGTTCGATAAGTGTCAGTATAATTCTCTGGATTAAATGTTGTTGTTAATTGCTCAACTAACATCATGCCTGCTTGAAGTTCCCGCTCAGATAAACCAGCTTTTTCAGGTACACCTCCAGGAATTCCTTCAATTGCTCTAATTTCGTCCGGAAAATGTAAAGTTTCCAAAATGATTGAATTTTTATATGGGCGAATAGCAGATAGATGCTGTTTACTTCGTATGGTTATTTTTGCAAGTCCAATCTTCTTACTTTTTTTCAATATTTCCGAAAGAAGAGCATAGGCTTTTGCCCCTCCCGAGTCGGGGCCAATATAATATGTTTTATCAAAATAGACTGGATCAATTTCAGCTAACTTAACAAAGTCTATAATCGAAACTGTTTTTAATTCAAATTCTTCTTTTAGCTTATTTATTTCCTCTTCTTTTATTTCAACAACTCTACCATTAGGTGTTTCAAATACTTTAATAATTTCATCAGAAGTTACATCGTCATCACAACTTGCTACCTTCTTATATGAAATAGGTGTTTTACAATCTTTATGATATTGACGAAATTTCAAATCCTTATCTTCAACAGCTGAAAATAGCTTAACTGGAATCGTAACTAATCCCATACTGATCGTGCCTTTCCATACGGTATGCATATCCTCACAACCCTTTTCATTTTTTTATTATCTTTTGTTAAATGAAATGGTTTAATTCAACAAGTCGATTAGTATAAATTAATGTTTTAAAAGTAGAATACAAAAGAATGTTAAAAGAATAGGAAGTGTATTTTATTCAATGGAAAAGGATTTCACAGAGTTAGCAACGAGTAATTTTCATTATATGCCAATCACATCTGTATCAAGTGGAAAAGGCTCTTCACTTGCAGCTGATTTGTTTTATGAAACAATCCAAATTGTTAATATTTGTCTATTTGGCAATCCTGATGTTTCAAATGATGAATGGGTATTAATTGATGCTGGAATGCCACAATCAGCCGCAAAAATAAAGGAATTAGCTGAAGAAAGATTTGGTAAACAACATAAACCAAAAGCGATTATTTTAACGCACGGACACTTTGATCATGTGGGAGCAGTCACTGAACTTGTAAATGATTGGAATGTTCCAGTTTATGCCCATTCGTTAGAACTACCCTTTTTAACTGGTGAAACAAATTATCCTGAACCGGATGGATCAGTCGAAGGTGGCATGATTGCAAAATTGTCACCTTTATTTCCAAATGAAGCAATAAATTTAAAAAATTATGTACATGCTTTACCTGAAAATGGTGAAATTCCACATATGCCAGGTTGGAAATGGATTCATACTCCTGGTCATACACCTGGACATGTCTCATTTTTTAGAGATAAAGATAAACTACTAATCGTTGGTGATGCTTTTGTCACTGTAAGCCAAGACGAATTATATAATGTACTCATGCAAAAACAAGAGCTGAACGGTCCACCGAGATACTTTACAACAAATTGGATGGATGCTTGGAATTCAATAAAAAAACTCGAGGCATTAAATCCTTCAATTGCAGTAACTGGACATGGGTCACCTATGTTTGGTAAAGAGCTTGAAACCAATTTACATAATTTAGTGATAAATTTTGAAAGTATCGCAAAGCCAGATTATGGTCGTTACGTTTAATGAAAAAACTCCCTAAACTTAAGGGAGTTTTTTCATTATTGTTTTTTTATTTTAGCTATTCAAATCATATAAGCCAGAAGCATGTTCATTTGGCATATCTGGTAATTCAGGAACCGGGAATCCTTCAGGTGGATCCGTGACCATTAATTCACCACCATTTCTACTTGGTGTTTGTCCATTAAATATTTCTCCAATACGAGTTTGATCAAGTCTGAAATTGAACTGAGCATTATGATATCCCATTTCTACATACTTTCTACACTCAGGATACTTATTTATATCATAATTCGGTACAGGGAATAATTTACCCCAGTTTACTCCAAGTGTTTCCAAAGCTTTTGCAAAAGCGTTTTGATGGGCATTATCACGTACAATTAAAAAACCTAAAGTTTCCCTTAAAGTTTGGTTCGAACTCATTTCATAAATTCTTGTTTTTTGTAAGACACCTGTTGATTCTAACATTAGATTATTTAATAAATCAGCTATTAAGTTCCCATGATTATATACCCAAGAGCCGTTCCAAGGATTCCCACCAGCATCCACAGGTAAAGAAGATTTTGCACCTACTATAAAATGATGAGGATTAGCATGTTTAACTGCTTCATCAATTGGTGCACCATCTACTCCCGCATTTCCAGGAGTAGATAAGCCTGAATCATTTAAAAGTTGATTGATGGTACTTTGAACAAGTTCTACATGACTTATTTCCTCTAAAAATACACCTCTTATTAAATCACGATACTGTTTTGCTTTTCCTCTAAAATTTGAACTCTGAAAAAAGTATTGCATCATAGTTCTCATTTCCCCGAATTGTCCACCTAATGCTTCCTGAAGTACTTTTGCAGCAGCAGGATCTGGTTTATCTGGTTTGATGATATTGATCAATTCTTCTTTGTAATAGTACATTTATATGTTAACCCCTGTTCCTAATTATTTTGATAACAAAATTATGATATGTAGTATAGGTCTATTTATCCGAGCAATATATGGGAAAAAATTTATAAGAAGAGATTGTTAATGCGTTTGTGAATTTGTAGCTAAGGGTAGAATAATTGAGGAAAATACTGTTTAAAGGAAGATTGATAGTGAAAATCGAAAATACTTCAAAATTTAGAAAGCAAAATTTTTGGTCAGGAGTACTATTTGGACTAGGTATGGTTGCATTCATTGATGAAACAGCGTTTCACCAACTACTTCATTGGCATCATTTTTATGACAAATCAACAACCTCCATTGGTCTTATTTCAGATGGCTTATTTCATGCGTTTAGTTGGTTTTCTACAATTTGGTCATTATTTCTACTTGCAGATTTACGTAGAAAGAAAGCATTTTGGCTTAAACGGTGGATTGGCGGACTATTTCTTGGAGCAGGTCTTTTTCAACTTTATGACGGGACAGTTCAACATAAATTCATGAAGCTACATCAAATACGTTATCATGTTGATATACTTCCATATGATTTGACTTGGAATATTACTGCCTTGATTATGGTTATTTTTGGTTTGGTAATTGTACTTAGAACAAGAAAATCTGAAGGTATGATTAAAAATGAATCATAGCCATATAGTCCATTCTCAAGTTGGTTATTCTCCGTGGATCCTTCTTACTGGATTATTTTTAATGTTATTAATTTACTGTTATGCTGCAAATTTCGGTGGAAATAGTCATAAAAAATGGCCAAAATATCGTTATGTCACTTGGTTTTTAGGATTAACGTGTATCGCAATTGCTTTAGTAGGGCCAATTGCACATTCCTCGCATATTAATTTTGTTTCACATATGTATGCTCATTTATTGTTAGGAATGCTTGCTCCACTATTTATTGCACTTTCTTTTCCTCTCACACTTTTATTACGCACGATTAAGGTACAGCACGCACGTTTTATATCTAGATTGTTAAAAAGTGAAATCGTTGGTTTTTTAAGTAACCCAATCATCGCATTACTGCTCAACATTGGAGGGTTGTGGATTCTTTATACTACCAATTTATATAGTTCGATGCATCAACATACGCTACTTCATCTATTTGTACATATTCACATTTTTCTAGCTGGGTATTTATTTACAATTTCAATAATTTATTTTGATCCAACACCACACCGCCATCATTTCCCTTATCGTTCAATATGTATGATTCTATTTTTAGCCGGTCACGATATTTTATCTAAATATATTTTCATTCATCCTCCGAACTTTGTCCCAACTGAACAATCGCAAGTTGGTGGGAAAGTAATGTATTACGGTGGTGATTTAGTTGATTTGATCATTATTTTTATCCTTTGCCTTCAATGGTATAAAACGGCCAATCAAAGAGTTTTACTAATAAAAGGCCAATCAAATTAATGGTCGGATTTGGTATAAATAATTCCTCCTCTAGTGACAAAAAGTAATACTACATTCCTAAAGGAGGACTCGTATGAACAGAATTTTACTAACATTAACGACATTAATGCTCACATTACTGTTATCGATAAATGCATTTGCAGCTTCAGATTCAACAAATTTAGATCAAAGCTACGAAAAAAACAACAAACGTATTAATAGAGACTTTGATCATGATTTCTATGATCCAAATCATGTTATGGATGACAACGATAACATATTAAATAACACGAAAAATGAATTTAACGATATGAAAAATGATGTAAATCGTAATGTAAATGAGTTGAATAATGGAACGATGAATAACAATGGTACATCAGATACAAACCGTTATTACGAAAGAACTGTTACGCCAAAACCTGTTGGAAATACATTAAATCCTGCAGACGATGATGTTCATATGAATTATGGTTGGTTAGGATTTCTAGCATTAGCAGCTCTACTTGGATTAATAGCATATTTTATGTTCCGAAGAAAAGAAAGAGTCGATTAATGTTAAAACCTTATTGGATTAGCCCAATAAGGTTTTTTTGATGTTGTAATAAATTAAGAAAGTTGTACATTTTCATAATGCTCAACTGTCGGAAATGGATCATAAAAATGATGTAATAATTTCCTCCATTCCTGATATTCCGGGGATTGTCTAAATCCAATTGTATGATCTTCAATCGTATTCCATTTAACTAATAGAATATATTTTCCTTTAACTTCAATACATTTTTGCAATTCATGTCCTACATACCCATTCATTGAAGAAATGAGATTAGATGCTTTTTTAAATGCATCCTCATATTCTTCTTCCATCCCAGGTTTAACTGTCAATATACAGGCTTCTAAAATCATGTCATTTCTCCTTTCATCGAAATTCAAAGTAAAGTTAATTTTTTTGAATGAAATCTTTGTAAGAACTAATTTTCTTCTCTAATATGTTGTTTGTTTCTTCTAATGTTTTTAGCTGATTTTCAATTGAAACTTTATGTTCTTCTAGCAATTTTAATCTTGCTAAAGAAGTTTGTTCTCCTTGAGTAAACAAATTAGCATATTCTTTAATTTTCGATATTGGCATTTGTGTTTCCTTTAATTTTAGAACAAACTGTAACCATTGGACGTGATTAGTATGATATATTCTTTCTCCATTTTCATTTCGATCTGGAAGAATGATTTTTTCCTTTTCATAATAACGAAGCGTATGAGCACTAATTCCTAACATTTGAGATACTTCACCTATTGAATACACAAAAAACCTCCTTTCTTTTAAATAAAATTACAAAAAGATTTATTTGACTTAGAGTTTACTCTAACCAGTATAATAAACCGGTATCCACTACACAATTAATTTAATCAATTTAATATTCTAGGAGGAAAATAAAATGAACAAGTATACAGTTATTACAGGAGCTAGTTCAGGAATTGGATATGAAACTGCTCTTGCATTTGCTGAACGTGGAAAAAACTTAGTGATTGTTGCTCGTAGAACTGAAGAATTGGAGAAGTTAAAATCAGAAGTTAAAAAAATAAATGCTGACTTAGATGTAATCATTCATCCAACTGACTTATCTATCTCTAATAATGCGCATAAACTATATGAAAGTCTAAAGAATTTAGAAATCGAAACATGGATTAATAATGCAGGATTTGGAAACTTTGCATCAATTGGTGATCAAAATTTAAATAAAATTGAAACAATGCTCCATTTGAATATTGAAGCATTGACAATCCTTTCGTCACTTTTCGTTCGCGATTATAGTTCTATTGAAGGTACTCAGATTATTAATGTTTCCTCGGGAGGAGGTTACACAATTGTAGGAGATGCCGTTACTTATTGTGCCACAAAGTTTTATGTAAGTGCATTTACTGAAGGACTTTCACACGAATTAAAGAGAAACGGAGCAAAAATGCAAGCAAAAGTATTAGCTCCTGCAGCGACTGAAACTGAATTCGCAAAAGTTTCCTATGGTTTAGACCATGATGTTAACTACGAAGGGCTAATTCCTAAATACCATACAGCAAAAGAAATGGCAGGATTTATGCTTGATTTATATGATAGCGAAAAAGTCGTTGGAATCGTAGATGGTGTATCATACGAATTCGAATTAAAGGATCCTATCTATCCTCACGTTGTGAGAATGAGAGACTAATGATAAAAGCTCAGAGTTCGTACTCTGAGCTTTTATTACATATTTCAATTCCTTATCAATTTTTTATAATGAGATTTCTTCCAACTAAATTTGCAGAAACCGGTTGTACCCCTAACTCTCTAACCCAAATAGATAATTGACCAATATGGTGAATTTCATGGGCAATAATATGCCTCACAATTTCACCTTTTGTGTATTCCCTTTTTGCCCATGAAGCTTTTACTGGAGTATGCTCCATTTCACTCGACCATGATTGTATAAAATTCTTACATTCTATTTGTAGCTCATTTGATAATTCTCTTACACTTTCTACTGTTTTATATTTATCAAAATCGAATTCGACATCTGGTTTTCCTTGAATGCATCTGATCCAGCTGTACTCTACATCTATAATATGAAGAAGTGTATGAAGTATATTGCCAATCCCACCAACACGTTCTTTTAACAATTCTTCATTCGGTAAAGTTTTACACAACTCCAGCCACTCATTTCTTACTTGCCAATTATATTCAAAAAATGTATACATTTGAAATCTCCATTCATCTAAAGTGGGTTACCCGAAGCGACATGCCAATGTAGATGTTTCGAATCTTGGTAATTTCCAAGATTTGTTGAAACTCTACATGCTCCAGCATCTGAATTCACTTTATCTGCTACAATTTTTATAACACTCAACATTTCTAGTAACAAATCTTGATCCTCTTCTTCGATCGTCAACAATGAAGAAATATGTTTTTTTGGTATGACAACAATATGTATTGGATAAAAAGGCTTCGTATGATGATAAGCTAATACTCTCTCAGTCTCATGAACAATATTTACTTTGGTTTTACCACTTAATACTTCCTCACAATAAAAATCAATTCCGATCTTAATCCCCTCACTTCTTAAAAGATCACTATACAGATTTATTCTTTCTATTTAAGAAAATACCTGCTTAGACATGTATTTTAGAAGTGTACTAAAATGACTTACCTAAATTAATATGTGGCCTCCATCTATATGAAGAACCGTCCCTGTAACAAAATGATTCTTGATTAAATAATAAACACCCGAGGCAACGTCTTTTGCTTTGCCTACTTTCTCTACTGGAAGTTTACTAGCCATTCCTTCGTAAAATTGATTACGTGCTTCGTCCGACATTTTGCTACGTGATGGAGTATCAATGATGCCGGGTGAGATGACATTCACTCTAATTGGTGCAAGCTCTAGCGCTAATGTTTGACCAAGGCTGGCAACCGCTGCATTGACTGAGCCCAATACCGCTGAACCAACCATTGCTTTATAGGCAACAATACCTGAGAATAATGTAATCGATCCGCCTTTTGTAAGATGTGGCGCACCGTATTTAACACATAAATACTGTCCCCAAAATTTATTATTAAACAATTGTCTGGCAACATCGACTTCTGTTTCAAGAAATAATCCACTAGATGTTTCTGCAGCAGTAATGACTAGATGGTCAATCTGCCCTATTTTCTCAAAGAAGTTTTTTACTTGAATCTCGTCTGTCACATCTAGAGTAAAAATAGTAACTTCTCCTTGCAAAGAGTCCTTCGCTTCTTTTAGCTTTTTTTCTGAACGACTAGCAATAATCACCTCTGCTCCTTTTTCTAAAGTAAGTCTGGCTGTTTCCAACCCAATACCTGAGCTACCTCCAATAATAACAATTCGTTTATTCGTTAACATTCATCATTCCCCCTATATAAATAGTCTTTTTAACTTAAAACATATTGTAATTCTAAAAAAACTACCCAACAAGAAGTGATATTTTATTCATATAGTTACTTTTTTGATAGTTTTGTATTATTAAAGGTCAAAAGCATAAAAAAAAATGGAACATTTCTGTTCCATTTCAGTTTGTAGGCAAAGTACCAAAACTAGGAGATTCAATCTTAAATCGTAAGGCCAAAGCGCTTTAATTCAACAAATATTCCTTTTAAGCTTTTACCTTTTTCAGTTAAGGTATATTCAACGCGAGGAGGTACTTCTGGGTAAACCTTTCTTGTTACAATTCCTTTTTCCTCTAATTCTCTCAGACGAAGCGAAAGCGTCTTTGGACTAATCCCTTCTACCGACCTCATTAAGTCACTGAATCTTAGTTTTCCATCAATTAGTAAGTCTCTAATAATTAAAAAAGTCCACTTTGTCCCGATTACATCAAGTGTTTTAGCAATTGGACATTGAACTCCAATTTCTCCTTTAGTTAAAACAACAGGTTCTAATGTACTCATACATACTCTCCCATTTTTTTATTATTTTGGCTCTGTTAAAAAGGAATGTTGATTTCTATTCCAATTACTCTCGAACCAACTATTCTCTTTTCATACTCTTAATGTATTTAGCTAAAATCAACAATTAATAAACAGAGCCATTATTTTATATAAAAATATTCACCATTTACTATTTACGATAAATTAGTTACTTTCAAAACACAATAAAAAAACCCACTTATGAATGTCATAAATGGGTTTTAAAGTCTTACAGTTTTTCGTAAGCCGCTTGATATTTCTGAATATCTCCTGCGCCCATAAAAATTAATACACTGTTTTTATGGTTTTGAAGATCAGCAATATTATCATCAGTTAATAGTTGAGCACCTTTAATTTTGCTTGAAAGGTCTTCAATTGTTAACGTTCCTTTTTCTTCTCTAGCAGATCCAAAAATATCACATAAATATACTTTATCTGCTTTTTCTAAAGTTCCAGCAAACTCAGTTAAAAATTTGCTTGTACGTGTAAATGTATGAGGTTGGAATACTGCAACAATTTCCCTATCAGGGTATTTTTGACGTGCTGCTTGGATCGTTGCTTGGATTTCAGTTGGGTGATGTGCATAATCATCAATAAGCACTTGATCCCCAAATCTTTTTTCACTAAAGCGACGTTTTACTCCACCGTATGTTAATAATCTTGCTTTAATAATTTCCACTTCTATCTCTTCATAATGACATAATGCAATTACAGCTAATGCATTCAGTATACTATGGTCACCATATCCTGTGATATCAAATGTCGCATAGTACGTATTACGAACAAACACATCAAATGTTGTACCATTCGTATGTTTTTCAATATTACGTGCTTGGAAATCATTATCTTCATTAAATCCATAATACATTACTGGCACTTTTGTATAAATTCTTTGAAGATGCTCGTCATCACCACATGCAATGATACCTTTTTTAACTTGATCAGCCATTTGTTGAAATGCATCAAATACATCGTCTACACTTTTATAATAATCTGGGTGGTCAAAGTCAATATTTGTCATGATGCAATAATCTGGATGATATGAAAGAAAATGACGGCGGTATTCACAAGCTTCGAATACAAAATATTCACTATCTTTCTCACCTTTACCAGTTCCATCTCCAATTAAGAAAGATGTTGGACGCGCACCAGAAACAACATGCGCAAGTAAACCTGTTGTTGAGGTTTTGCCATGTGCTCCAGTTATAGCAACACTAGTAAATTTCTCCATAAATTCACCTAAGAATTTATGGTAACGAGCCATTGGAATTCCTTTTTCAATAGCAGTAGCAATTTCTTCATGAGTGTCAGGAAACGCATTACCTGCTATCACAAATTGGCCTTCTTTAATGTTTTCTTTATCAAATGGTAAAATCGTAATATTTTTTTTTCGTAACTCATTTTCAGTGAAAAAGTGCTTCTCTTGATCTGATCCTTGAACATTAAAACCAGAGTCATGTAAGATTTGTGCTAATGCACTCATTCCAGTACCTTTAATTCCTACAAAATGGTAAACTGTCATATTAAAAGAACCTCCAAAATCGATCACTAATACAACGGCCTATCTCTTAGACAGTATATGTGTGAATAAAAGAAATGGCATCATTATTTTTTCAATTTGATGCAGTAATAAATCGCCGAGTCTAGTTATTGTTTTATTGATAACTAACTTATATTTTACGCAAATAGTATTATATCACTTTACAAGCTATACGACTATTCCTTTTCAGTTACACTAAAAGGAAATAGATGGAAATAATCACATAACCGTCTAGAAATACTTACACTATGAAACTGATATTCAGGTACTAATTCCTCAATCTCTACGTTTCATTTCTACTTTTTCAAGTCTAGTGTTTTCACGTATTTTACGCCCAGCTTTCGCTTGTGGTACTCCATTAAGCTCGACATTATCACCAGTAAAACCAATATTTACTTTTAGCAAACTTCCACCAACACCATACAAATCTACTGGTACACCTTGCTTTTCAAATGCTAAAATTCTATCCACAGTAAAACCACCACTTACGACGATTTGAACATGATGATAGCCTTCTTTATCTAGCGCCTTACGTAAAGCAAAAATTAACGGTGGATTTACACCTCTTGGATCAAATGTGCCTAACAGTTCTGGGTTCGCAATAAAATATTGATCAATCATTGTTTTAGACGTATCAACACGAACAGCCTTTAATTTATTACCAAATTCTCGAGCCACTTTTAGCGCATCGGTTATGACATCATTATTATAGTCTACTAAGACAATTAAATCATCTTGCGGATAGACCTCAGTATATGCACGTGCAGCTTCCACTACATCTCCGTTATACATTTGAATTAATGCGTGTGGCATAGTACCCATACCTTCATTGCCCCACCATTCGTTCATTGCATGGGTCGCTTGTGCAGTAGCGCCACCTATAAAGGCAGCGTAACCATCACCAGCTTGTGTTGTAAAGTGATCATCACGATCACCCATAAAGATAATCGGTTTCTTTATTCCGGCTGATTTTGCTGAATGTTTTACATTATATACATTTGTTGCTACAGATGTACGTCTTGCTAAGATTCCATCAATTATTCCTTCTAGGAAGCCAAAATCAGCATATTTACCTTGTACCGTTAATACAGTCTCAAACGGTTCTATTTTATCGCCATCTTTTAACGAATGCACAATTAGTTCCTCAGGATGATCTGCAAATGTTTGTAATAGAGCAATAGCCTCATCTGTTCCACATAATACAGCATTTTCTCTTTGAAAAAATTGCATTGTAACTTCAGTTTCTGGCTTTTGTTTTCTAATAATCTCTCTCGTTTTTAAGAAATAAACTGCAGAAAACCATCCTTCACCAATACGCTCGTCGAATTTAAATGTTTGATTCGTTAAACGATTTATTTTACCTTTTAATTTTAAATCTAATTCTTTTTCCATGAATCTTCACCTGCTGATTGTATCGTTCTATTTTTCTAGTATGAGTCAAAAACACTTTAACATTCGTTTCTTAGGGTCTTACTGCCATCAAATTTATTCCTCAGAATGAAATTGCTCCAACGTCATCAGAACATCACGAGGCTTACTTCCATTTTGATTCGATACAATGCCGTGGTCAAACATCAGATCAACTAATCTTGCTGCACGATTATATCCAATTCGAAAACGTCTTTGTAGCATTGATACAGAAGCTCCTTTTTGATCAATAACAAATTCAACTGCTTCTTCAAACAGTTCATCATCTACATCATGTGCATCTGCTTTTGCTACAAGTTCTTCCTGATTAAATAAATAATTAGGTTTTTGTTGATCTTTCACAATTTCAACTACATGTTCAATTTCATCATCTGAAACATAAACGCCCTGTAAACGAATTGCTTGAGATTTTCCATTATCTAAGAATAACATATCTCCTCGTCCAAGTAACTTTTCAGCTCCACCAATATCAATAATCGTTCTTGAATCAACTTGTGATGATACAGTAAAAGCAATTCGTGTCGGAATGTTAGATTTGATGATACCTGTGATTACATCAACTGACGGTCTTTGTGTAGCAACTAGTAAATGTATACCGCAAGCTCTAGCTTTTTGTGCAATTCGACAAATATAAGTTTCTACATCCCCTGGTGAAACCATCATTAGGTCAGCTAACTCATCTATTACGATCACCAAATATGGAAGCTCATCATTAAATGCGCTTTTTTTCTTTGCCAAATCATTAAATCGTTTTATATCTCGTGCACCTGCATGAGCAAATAAATCATATCGTCTATCCATCTCATCACATGCCCATTTTAATGCCGCTGTTGCTGCTCGTGCATCCGTAATGACCGGAGAAATTAAATGTGGTATGTGATTATAAGGCGCAAGCTCAACCATCTTAGGATCAATCAAAATTAATTTAACTTCATGTGGTTTTGCTTTATATAAAATACTGACTAAGATTGAATTGATACAAACACTTTTACCTGATCCTGTTGCACCTGCAATTAATCCATGAGGCATCTTAGAAATGTCTGCAAAAACAGGTTCTCCTCCTATATCAAGCCCAAGTGCTACAGTTAATGGTGATTCACTTTGTAAAAATTTGTCCTTGCTTACAAGCTCACTTAAGAATACTGGCTTACTTTCTCGATTTGGTACTTCGATTCCTATTGCACTTCTTCCAGGTATCGGCGCTTCGATTCTAATATCACGAGCTGCTAAACTTAATTTGATATCATCTTGTAAATTGGTAATTTTATTAACTTTTACACCTGGGTCTGGTTGTACTTCAAATCTTGTAACTGTCGGGCCTTGTGTTGCCGCAATGACTTTTGCACCCACATTGAAATTTTGAAGCGTTTCTTGAAGTAATTCTTTTTGTGCTTCGACCCAATCACCGTCATTAAATTGTTCAACCGGTGGCTCAGCTAATAATCCCAGCTCAGGTAACTCATATAGGACTGGTGGCATAACTGGCACTTCTTGATATTGGTTTGGTGTAGTTTCATTCGAGTTTATTTCTTCAATGATCACTTCATCCGTTTGCTTTACGAAAGTATTCTCAACTATTTCTTCACGTACATTTTCATTTTGTAACGATTCTGTATTGTCATCATTAATTGGAGTCACTTCATACTTCATTTCGGTACTGTCATCTTTTGTTGGAGTCACTTCATGCATTGTTTTTATATTGTCATCTGTAGTTGACGGCACTTCATGCATAGATTCTGTCTGTTGCTTTGAAGAACTTTCATTTACACGATGATCAATACTGTTTTGTTCAATTACGATTTCACTCTCAATTGAATTTGCTGAATTTTCGTCAGTTAGAACATGCGCTTCTGTTTCTTTATCCACTTTTTCTAAAGTTGCCGCTGCTTCACTTTGCAGTTCACGTAGCTGTCTCATGATATTTGCCTTGCGTGAAGCTTCAACATCACTTCTAAGCATCATTACATTGAATGGGAAATTTCGTTTTTTCTCCCGCTTTTCTTCATTAGGTTTCTCAGGCGTAGTTTTGCTTTCTTGAGATGCTTCTTTTATCGAAGTCTCACTATGTTCAACGATTGTTTTATGTTCATTTTGGAGTTGATCAGAAGTAGTTACAATTTCTTCTTCAATAGAATCTAATTGTTCATTGACTACAAGATTTTCCAAATCTTCTGAGTCTTCAATTTCACTCATACTTTCTTCAGTCGTTTCATTTTGAACTTCTTCTTCACAATCTGAAACTTGCTCTATCTGAGTGCAATCTTCATTTTGAGTCACATAACCGTTCTTTTTTATTTCTTCTAGAAGCTCAACTGCTTCATCTTCAGTGCGATTTTGTTCATCCGAAACGTACTCTTTTTTGTAAGATTCGTTGCGTTCTTCATCTTGACTACTTTCTTCATCTCTTAATTCGTAATAATCTGTGACTAGATTTGTAGAATCACAAGTGTCGATGAACTCCGTTACTTTTGGTTCTTCTAGTTTTTCGTCCTGAGTGAGTTCTATTTCAGCCACGACTATATCTTCTATGTTATTTTGAATTCCATTTTGCATTGCTTCGGAATTAAGGTCTGTTTGAGCCTCTTTTTCCTCAATACTTTCTAATACCTCAGTCTCATTCATCTCATAATCATGTGTCTTAGCTTGAATTACATCTTCGACAAGCTCTACATTTTGATTCTTCGAAAGAATTATGCTATTTCCTTCGCTTTCAATCGAATCATTTTGGTTTTGTTGCTTCTCATTAAATGTTTGATTTTGTTGGATTTGGTTAACTTCATTTTGAGACTGTACTTTTTCCTCTAAAGAGGCCTCATCTCTTTTTAATAATGGATCTGATAGTACTTCATTTGTTGAGCTATCAGGCTTTTGATAACCATAAATCGGTGAAATATATTCACTTGGTCGAAAAGGCGTTTTTCGTTTAGGTCGAAAAACAATATCAACTTTCTCTTCTTTTTCAGGTATTGCTTTTTCTGTTTGTTGGGTCACTTCACTCCTCGTGAAATTATTTTTCTGTTGTTTATACACAGATTGAACTTCTTCTCTATGTAATTGATTCTTTGAATTCGTTGTTTCCTGCCAAAAATCTTCTCTTTGATTGTATGAAGGCTGGATTTTTTCTCTATTTGATTGATTCATTAAATGCGTTGAACTTTGCCAGAGATCCTCTCTCTGTTTGAATGAAGTCTGATTGTTTTCTTTATTCATTTGATTGCTTGGTTGAGAGGCACTATTTTGCCAGAAATCATAATTTTTTTGCTTTTGGAATACTGTGTCGACTTCGTGATGTTGTTCTTCTTTCACTATTACATCGTCATCTAATTGCAAGGGAAATCTGAAATTAGGACGTTCAAATTCATCTTGTTTTTTTATATCGATAGAGTGCGATTGTATTACTCTAGCATCAGATGGCTTTTCGTCAATCTCATTTTTCATCTCATTAAGGCTATCTCCCTTAAATAGACTCTTTAACCACTTTTTCATTATTCTCACTCTCTCTATTTCATTTCGTATCTTCTATTTTACCATGTGATATAATGACAAAAAACACAATATTATTACAAATTCTGCTTAAACTCATATATTTCGATATAAACTTTTAGAAATCAATTAAATAATGACATATTTCATATTAAATTAGAAAATAGCTTCCTTAAAATAAGATAATTTTAATAAAAAAAATGCTAGTTGCCCACTATAGGCACTAGCATTTTTAATATGATTTAATTATTGATTGAAAGGTTGTCCTACTTCAGCGTCTGACTCTAAAACCAGAATACCTTTTTCTTGTGGAGCATTCGGTAAATCAAGTTCACGTGCAGAACAAATCATTCCAAATGAATCTACTCCACGTAGGTTTGCATCTTTAATAACTAATCCTGATGGCATAACAGCGCCAACTTTCGCAACAACTACTTTTTGGCCTTGTTCAACATTCGGAGCACCACACACAATTTGCAAAGTTTCCGTTCCAACATCAACTTTACATACATTTAATTTATCAGCATTTGGATGTTTTTCTTTTTCAAGAACATAACCAACTACGAATTTAGGTGATAAATCTAACACTAATGTATCAGTAAAGCCTTCTTTTTCTAATAATTCATTTAAAGTGTTTACTAATGGTTCAGTAATTGTAACGACTCCTTGTTCTTGTACATCAACATATGAAGATGCTTGAAAAACATTAATAGCTACAGTTTCATTTGTATGTACACTATAAACACGGGCAATATTCCCTTTACGTTCTACTTTGCGATCTTCTGATGGAATTTGTTTTAAAGTGATTAAAAGCGTATCACCAATTCCTTCAAGATTATAAAAAATATTCACTGATTTCTTCCTCTCTACTGTTTCTTCTGTTTTCCTAAAATAAATACTGGTGTTAGCTTTTCATTTTCATAGGCAAATGAAAGTGATGTTATCGGAATTTTGCCACTTGCAAAGAAGCTCATATTCATTTGCGCCATTATATCATAACCTACGTTATTTCGAATGTCTGCAATAATTAATACATCTCCATGCGGGATTCCTAATAAGAATTCACCTTTTACTTTCGATTGTATTTCTTTCAGAAATGTTCCATTTAATACTCTACTTGCATCATAGCCATCATTCGTGCGTACGAAGTAAAATATGTTCTCAGCAACCGTATCTTCTTTTATATTAGCAGGCATTTTCCGTAAATTAAAGAGGGCCATTGTGTGAATCTGTTCTTTCGTATATCCAGATTTCGTTAATAGGTTTTCATCGATTAGTTGGTACGTTTTTTCTGAATCAATCGCATAGTAAATTCTTGTTTCGGCTGTATGTTCAGACGTGACAAATAGATTCCCTTCTTCTTTTTCAGTAGGAAAAGAAGTTGCACGAATGACTGGTAAAACTTGTTCTTCTAAAAACACAGTTTCAGAATGCATAGCAGCGAGAGCTTCTTCAACATAATAAATTAATTCTTCAAAAGCTGCTTCACCTTCTGATTCATATTTCGCAACCGCACTATTTAATGAAACACTCATCCCTTTTTGACTTTCTTTACCTTCAATGCGTAGATCTTCTTTTTCTCGATCATAAATAAAACGCCATTTTTCGTCTTTAAGTCGATTTTCAATCATTCTTTTGATATCTAACGTTGTTTTCTTAGCCAATTGAACTACCTTCCTTATTACCCTCTTAATCCAGCAAGGAACTCTTCAACTTGTTCCTTCGTTTTTCTGTCTTTATTTACATAACGTCCAATTTCTACACCTTTATTAAATGCTACAAAGCTAGGTATTCCAAATATATCTAATTCTTGGCAGACCTCAATGAATTGGTCGCGATCTACATAATAAAAAGTAAAATCACTATTTTCATCAATAATTTCTTGGAAGAACATATCTAAAAATCTACAATCTGGGCACCAGTCTGCAGAAAATTGAAAAACGACATTTTCTCCTTGTCTTGCTTGTTCAAATTGTTCAACTGATGTTATTTTTTCCATTTTATTTACTTCCCTTCATGTCTGGTTTTCTTATATTTTAACGTATTTTTATCGATATGCAAAAATGACGACTTATTTCTTTGTCTTACCATGACCAATCTGAAACTCATATTGGCCTAATAATAGTTTAGAGATATGTTCAAAAATTTGGGTTCTTGTTATTTGACCATTCGTAAAGATTCCCACTGCGCCTTCTTTACTTCGAATATCTTTTTCGTTTGTGTATGTTTCCATTATTTCTGAAAGCTCAATTCCATTTTGCAATTCTTTAATAAATTCCCTTGGTAATAATATTTTAGCACCACTTGCTAAAATTGTTTCATTTTCATAAACAAGGGCACCCCAGTTACAAAGGAATAATCTATCATTTTCAATAATTACTCCACCTTCTAAACCGATTCCAATCTCTGAATTACCTTCTCTTTTCGCATTATTTGCGCGGTTAATTGCACCTTCCATTGTTTCATGGTCAGTCATCGGTTGATTTGATACGTTAGATGGGACGTTTTTTCCTATTACTTCAAAATGACGAAAAACACTTTTTACTGCTTCTACTTTAGTCGGATTTAGTGAACCAATCGTTATTTTCATAGTTGTGTCTCCCATTCGTTGTTTCTGTTTATGCTCTTACTCAGCTAAAAGAAGAGTGTTGAATTCCGCTTCAGGATGCTCGCTTTCCATGAGGCTGGCGCTGAGCCTCCTCGTCGCATTCGCGCCTGCGGGGTCTCAGCTGTCCAGCATTTCCCATAGGAGTCGAGCACCTTACGCTCCACTCAACTTCTAAAATGATTTTTTATGCCTGAGATTTCTCTCTGCCCCTCATCTCCAATTGAGTCGAGCACCTTATTTTCCAAATAATTTCTTCTAATTATCCTTTTTATCATTCAAACGGCTCAATTACAGTATTTCTAATTATTTCTCCCTTAATTAATTAGAAATACTTACTATCTAATAGAAAAGAAGCCTTTAATAGGCTTCTTAATGTGTAGACAAAATATCTAGATTTTTTAGTAGTTACGTAATGTTTCAACTGTTGTTTTGTCAGTTGATTTTACAAGCTTAACAAGTAATTCTTTCGCTGCCATGTAGTCATCAACATGAATAATGGAAGCCGCTGTGTGGATGTATCTTGAGCAAATTCCGATTACTGCTGATGGAACGCCGTCATTTGAAGTATGTACTCTTCCTGCATCAGTTCCACCTTGTGATACAAAGTATTGATAAGGAATATTATTTGTTTCTGCAGTATCTAAAACAAACTCACGTAAGCCTTTATGAGTTACCATCGTACGATCTAGAATACGTAAAAGAACACCTTTACCTAGTTGACCAAATTCTGATTTTGCACCTGACATATCATTCGCTGGACTAGCATCTAACGCATAGAATATATCTGGCTTAATCATATTTGCAGCTGTTTGGGCACCTCTTAATCCAACTTCTTCTTGAACTGTCGCACCTGAATATAAAATATTTGGTAATTCTTCATTTTGAACTTCTTTTAATAATTCAAGTGCAAGACCACAACCGTATCGGTTATCCCATGCTTTTGCCATTATTTTCTTTTCGTTTGCCATTGGTGTAAACGGACAAACTGGAACGATTTGTTGACCAGGACGAACACCTATTTTCAAAGCATCTTCCTTATTATCCGCACCAATATCAATTAACATATTTTTAATATCCATTGGTCTAGCTCTTAATTCATCACTTAGTAAATGTGGTGGAATTGAACCAATCACCCCAATTACAGGACCTTGATCAGTCATAACTTGAACTCTTTGAGCAAGCAATACTTGGCTCCACCATCCACCAAGTGGTTGAAAACGTAACATCCCATTTTCAGTAATTTGAGTGACCATAAAGCCAACTTCATCCATATGACCCGCAACCATTACAGTTGGACCATCTTCAACACCACGTTTTACGCCAAAAATACTACCAAGTCGATCTTGTACTATTTCATTTGTGTATTTCTCTAATTCTTTTCTCATAAAATGACGAACTTCATGCTCAAAGCCAGATGCGCCTTGTAATTCTGTAAGAAATTTAAAAAGTTGAAGAGTATCTTGATTCATATTTTCGTTCCTCTCTATAGAAAACATTTTATTTTCTTCTTTATTTTATCGAAAAATAGCATATAATACCAATGCTAATCATTGAAATGTTGACTCTATTTGACTAAGATTAGGTATAGATAATTTTTCACGTAAACTATTACATATTAGAGGTGGCATAAATGAAATTAAAACGTGTATTAATCGGTTTAGGTCTAGGGATTGCAGGCGGTCTTTACTTACAGAAAAAACTCTCTTCACAGTATGTACCAGCTGAGAAAGCTTTAAAAACAATTAAACCAGTCTTCTTATCATATGGAAATGTAACTGGTACTTGGATTCATTCAGAACCTAAGTGGGCTGAGTTACCTGACTATGAGGGTGACGTGTACGAAGGTGGCTTCACGGTTGTTGAAGCTGATAACCATACAACTAATTATTCTTTCATCCTTAATGCCGTTAACGGTGAATTAATTTCTGCTCAAATTGTATAATGAAAATTTAAACTAAAGCAAAATTTAGGCAAAAGCCCTTCATTTTCGATCCATTCATCTATTCGTAGAAATTGGATCGAAAATGAAGGGCTATAATTGCAGATTAGTTTTTTTGAATAGACTCTAGAATTTGCCCATCTGAATTCCACTTAACTGCTCTATACACATCGTCGTGATAAAAAGTAAACCAGGAGTTTCTATTTAATCCTTCGTTCACCCACTTTTCTTTTGCATATACAGAAGTCATTGGATAATCATCATATGCCATAACCCATAATGGTGACTTATGTGCATGGGTTGGCATTAAATCACCCATATGTAATAATAATTCATTTTCAGTTTCGATTTTAATGATACTATGTCCATCACTATGGCCACCTGTATGAATGACCGTCATTTCGTCTGTAACAGAATATTCATTTTCAAATGGTATGACTTGATTTTGAATAGCTTCCCAATTCTCTTTCCAATATGTATTAGCTGAACGAATATTAGGGTTTCTCATTTCATCCCACTCTATTTTAGATGTAATGATTTTGGCATTTAAAAAGACAGATTGGTATTCACCATTTACAAATTTCGTTAAACCACTAGCATGATCAAAATGCAAATGAGTCATAATGACATAATCGATATCTTCTACTGTTACACCATAATTTGATAAATGTTCTTCTATGCTTGAATCCTCTGTTACACCAAAGTTTCTTTTTTGTTTTTCATTTAATTTATTTACACCAATTCCGCTATCAATCAAAATATTTAATCCATTTGTTTGAATAAATAAAGGGTCTGTACGCAAAGGTATTTGATTTTGATCATTTACAACATATTTTTTTGACCAAAGTGCTTTCGGAACAACACCAAACATTGCTCCTCCATCTAATTGAGTATTTCCGCCATTCAACCACCGAATGACACAAGTTCCAATCTTCAATTGTTCCATGATTATCCCCTCCAGTATTTCTCATCTTTAGTATAACATTTTTCGAAATTACCTGAATATTACTTGTTTTACGAATCTATTGTATACTGTTGGAAGAGCTTTGCTTATTTTAGGAGGTACATCATGAGTTTTCTATTCAACTATTTCATATTAAAAGCCGTTATCTGTTTGATATTTACGGTTGGATTATTTTTCATTGCGTATTTTATCAGTCTTTATTTTCAATTTAAAGACGCTAAAAAAATGAGAGCGGCATTAAGTAATGATAAAGGTAATCAAAAAAGCTTTTTTCTAAAAAACATCTTCAAGATTATTATTGTCATTGTTGTTGAGTACATTGTTTCAGCACTTATTTGCTACTATTTTGATTTAGATTTTACTTCAACAGCGCCATTCGTTGGATTATTTATTTTAATTGCATTGTTATTATTTAAATTCGCTCCAAGTGAAACAGGTGAAGTTTCTCCTGATGCTGGAGGATGGTTCGTTGAACAAGTTGTTCCTTCCCCACATGATTATTTCAGTAGTACTGGAATGACAGCAGTTATTGGTTCCATCGCCTTTACTTTATTTGAGTTTTTACAAATCCTAATTTAAAAAAGGACTAGCATTGACAAAAAATTGTCTTTGCTAGTCCTTTTTTTATTTTCGATATGCAGCTTCTACTCTGTAAATTCGATTTCCTTTAGAAGAGAATTTTTCCTCATACTCAGTCATAATGTTTCCTTCAAATTCACTATTATGAAGATCTAAGCTTAAGAAATGAATTGTCATTCCGAAATTCGCCATACTCATGATTGAAAATTCGAATAATCCTTGGTTATCTGTTTTAAAGTGTATTTCACCATCAGCATGTAAAATCTGTTGATACATTGATAAGAATGTTTTATAAGTTAAGCGACGTTTTTCATGACGTACCTTTGGCCATGGATCTGAGAAGTTTAAGTAAACACGATCAACTTCTCCATCTTCAAAAAAGTCAGTTAGTTTTTGTGCATCAACATTTAAAAGCTTTAAGTTCGGAACTTCCGCTTCAATTAGTTTATCTAATGCATCTGAAATGACACTTGTATACTTTTCAATTCCAATATAGTTAATATGAGGGTTCGCTTTTGCCATCTCAACCATAAAGCGTCCTCTACCTGTACCTACTTCAATGTGAAGTGGTTGTTCCTTTTCAAATACTTGCTTCCATTTCCCTTTTTGCTCAGTTGGATTTGGAATAACATAGTGAGCATATTGCTTTATTTGATCAGCCGCACCTGGCTTATGTCTTAAACGCATAATGTACACTTCCTTTCAGTTATCTAGCTCTTGGCATAAAATAAATGGCTTCAAATACGCCATTTTATTCTTTTTATAAAGTATTGAATGATATTTAAAGGTTAAAAAACTACCTTTTACTATCCATGTCTTATGCTTGTCGGAACAGGGCGAGTCGTCTCCACTTTTCTTTTTTTCATAGAAAAAACCAAGCACTAATGGCACTCGGTTATTACGGGTACTGTATAAAATCATATTGTCTTACACAAACTATTTTAAGTGTACTTATTTAAAAAAGGATGTGGATATATGCCTTTAAATCATGAACATCAATTAACGATTTTAAAAGATATTTTAACGAATCATCAATCAGATTGCTGCGGTACCGTTTCAGAGTGTGAGCAACTTGAAAGATTAGTACAGTCATTATTAGCAAATGACCAAATTACTGATGATGTAAAAAGTAAGTTAAATGATGTTTATTACTACAGTCAATCTGGAAAATATTCATCAGATTTAGACCAACATATTACAAATCATCAAAATCAGCTTTCGCAATGGGTAACGGATATAGATTCGTTTTCTTAATTTTTGACAATTTCCGAGGAAATTTTTGTAAAATCAACTTAAGATTTTTTCAAGCAGACTTTCCATTTTAAGGGTCTGCTTTTCATTTTCTCGTAGAGTGTACCATTTGATCCAAATGATTGTTTGCGCTGCAACATACCACTTCATTCGATTCATTAGATCGTCTGTATATCGAATGCCGTAGTTTCGAAGCCATTTGTCCCAATCCTTTTGTTCAACATACGTAAACAAAAACATCCCTAGATCAAAAGCTTTATCAGCAATAATTGCTTCGTCCCAATCTATCAAATATAAATTATTCGTTTCAGTTAATAACCAATTATGGTGATTTAAATCACTGTGACATACGACTAAGTCGTCTGGATTGAATGAAGGCATATTTTCCTCTAAGTATTCAATCCCTTTTACAATGATTTTACTTTGAGTAAATTCTTCAGTTAAATTCCCCACAATTGTTTGTAATAATTCTTGAGGTTCTAAAGGATGGATTCCAAGTTTAGTTAACATATATACCAATTCTTTTGAAGAATGAATACGATGCAAAAACTGAGCAACCCCTTTCGCAGATAACTCAAAGGGTTCTAAACTACGCGCAATAACCCATTCCTGGGCAGTTAATACATCACCATTTTCAAGTCTTCTTGTCCAAACTAACTTCGGTACAAAACCTGCTGCAGATAATACTGCTAAAAAAGGAGAAGAATTTCGCTTTAGAAATAGTCTCTTATCTTTATTTTCAGCTATATACGCTTCACCAGTAAATCCACCAGCGGGCGAGATTGTCCATTCTTTTCCTAATATTTCTTGTATATGATCCATTTTTCTTCCGTTCCTTGTTGAAAAATATGTTTGAATTGGTATTTATTATTTACAGCAAAAAAGAAAGATAGCCTATTACATCTAGCCGTAATAAGCCATCTTAAACAAGTTTACATTGTTTGTTTAGAATCTGCAAGTAGTTGCTAATATTTTACTATTATGACCGTAGAAAGCGCAGGGATGTTCAATTGATTATGATCTACAACTTTCTGTTCAGTATCATATTTTTTCTTACCATCCCACAAATATACCCATCCCGATTCTTCTCGATTCATTGCAATTTTCATGTCATTCGTACCATTGTGGAATAGCACCATAATCCCTTGTACTCCATCAATTTCATTAATATCGGATACTTGATACCCAATTATATCTTGATGTAGGTTAATGGGTTTTACATGTGCTTGAATTTCTTCTTTTAAAGAAAATCGCAAACTTTTGAATCGTTTTCTAATACTGATTAGATCTTTAATCACCGAAATAGCATTTTTTTCACGCTCTGCTCTTGCCCAATCAATACTATTAATAGTATCTCCAGCATTATAGCTATTTTCAATTCCCATTTTTGTACGAAAAAATTCTTGCCCACAATGAATAAACGGTACACCATAAGATAGAAGTACTAGACTAGTTCCAAGTAAATGTCTCTTTTTTAAGATGTCTTCACTTTCATTTGGATTTGAAAGTTGTAATCTGTCCCACATCGTATGATTATCATGTGATTCAACATAATTGATTGACTGGTATGGATGATTAAATAAAGATAAATGATTAAATTCCCCAAAGCTTCCAGTTAGTAAATCATCAAAAGAATCATTATTTCTTTTCCCTTGTACAAATCCAAATTCAATTATGGAAAATGTACTACCCTTCATTCCATCTCGAAACTTATCATTGAAAAAACCTATTTTCTTTAGTTTGTGACTTTGATGAATAGACGCTTTTTGAGTTGGATCCAAAGAGGTATTCAAGTCCCAACCTTCACCAAATAATATAAGATCTGACTTTAAACTAAATAGCTCTTCTTCTATTTGATTCATTGTAGTCGTGTCCAAAATACCCATGAGATCAAATCTAAATCCATCGAGGTCATATTCCTTCGTCCAATAAATAAGTGAATGTAAAATATATCGTCTGGCCATCAATCGCTCAGATGCGAAATCATTTCCAACTCCTGTTCCATTTGATGGTAAACCGTTTTCATTTTGTCTGAAGTAATACCCCGGAACGATTCTTTCAAAGTGACTAGTTTGAAGATCATAAACATGATTGTAAACAACATCCATTATGATTCTAAGCCCAGCATTATGATAGGTAGATATAAGCGTTTTCAATTCATTGATTCTTACATAAGGATCTTTAGGTTCCTGGCTATAACTACCCTCTGGTGCATTAAAATTTAAAGGATTATATCCCCAATTATAAGATTGGAATGGGTTCAGTTCATCTACTCCTTCAAAGTCAAAAATCGGTAGCAATTCAATATGTGTTACACCTAGACTACGAACATAATCAAATCCAGTAGGCATATTATTAAAAGTGGTTCCTGTCTCAAAAAAACCTTCATAACATCCCTTCTTTTGTACCCCACTTAAAGGATGAGACGTAAAATCTCTAATACTCGCTTCATAAATAATACAATCTGTGTATCTTTCTAAAGAAGGACTAGTTGCTTTCTTAACTTTTATTGTCTTTGATAAGTCAACTACTACACCGTGTTTACCATTAACAGTTACTGCTTTTGCGTATGGGTCGACAGCTTCTCGCCAGATTAAATTTACACATACTAAAAATGTATAAACGTATCCTTCACAATCTTCATTCAAAATGAATTCCCAAACTCCATTACTTTTTCGGTCCATTTGAAATTCTGTATATTTCTCTTTTTCATCTGTCAGCAGATATACCCTTAATTTAACTTTAGAAGCAGTTGGAGCCCAAACTTTATAAACCGTTGAATCTGTTGTATAAGTCGCACCTAGATCATTTCCTTCGTAAGCGTACTTTTCATCAAATTCAGTAGAATGGATCACTCCTCCCACTTGTAAATCTGTTCGGAAACCAAATTCATCTTCAATTTCATATGATTGATCTAATAAAAGGGTATTTGGTGAATGTACTGTATATTTAATAAATGATTCAAACTCGACTCTTGAAATTACTGGTAGTCGAGTTTGATTATGTTCATGAACCAAATTAAAATAAGTATGCTCTGTCTGTTTGTTTGATTTGGGAATAATCATTGTTATTTCTTGAAATCCATCTATATAAGCTTCAAAAGCTCTTTTAATATGAAACAACGCTATTCACCATCCAATATTAATTGAAACGCTTTACTTTACTCTTTCTCGGACTCTTCATTCATTAAGTCGATATGATTAGTATATTCACAAAGAGCTAAAACGGACTTAGCAGCTTTTATTTGTCTTAACTTGATTGGTGAGGATTTTTTTAGAATGCCTTCATGCCATTGTTGATAATTTCTTCTGTCTATAATTTGGACATCTTTAGGCGGCTGTTGATAATCAATAAAACCATTTGTCGTTAACAATATTTTATGCACTGTACTCTCAATATTGTTTTTTAGATAGATTTGTCTTATTAATTTTCCCATTCGATTTAATCCGAACATTGGATTCACAATTTTCTTTTCATGCTTTAAAACTTTTTGCAGCCAAAAGTTTCCTTTATCAGCAATTGTCACATGGTGTTCATCACCTTTTACGACTGAAATGCAATACGTATCAATAGGTCCAATAATGAGTATTTCTAATTCGATAGGAGCCTTGCCAATATATAAAACAGGACGATACATCACAAGTAGATTATCTGGAAACGATTGTAAAAAATATTTTAGTGTTTCATCATAACGTAATTTACGACCCGCTTCATTTTGATCTAAATCAATAGAGGATGCCCATTTTAATTGAAAATCAAAAAGCTCGTCTAAAAATTTTTGTTTTAGCTCATCCTCTGAAAAATATTCATTAGCTACTTTAAAAATATCTAAAATAGAACTCATGTTATCTTCTTGGATTTGTGATTCCTCTTGTTCAAGTGTTTCTGGCTCAATATTTTTTCGTTTTCTTACTTTACTCAAAATTTTTGATAGAAAAGATTTTTCTTCCTCGTTAAAATCATTTACTTTTATCGGATCTAAATCTTCAATTTGAATTTGAGAATTATTTTCTTCGTCTGTAAACTCCCAATTGTTCGATTGCCATGCCCCTTTAATTTTCTCCCAATGCTCTCTTTTTAATAGAACGTATTGACTTGGATAGTGGTAGATATCTGCTTCATATCGTGATGGATAATCTAGTAATTTTATTAACTGAGCCATACTTTGTTTCCCCTTTGGTCATTAATCTTTCAATAACTTTATCATTTCAATCGGTTCATAACTTGGTTGTTTTGATGGATGAATTTTATATAACACAATTTCGCTAACATCAAATTTTATATTATTTTCATCCCATATTAAAGGAATCTCAAATTCCTTCTTAAAATGATCGTTGAACTTCTTAGCAAGGGTGATATGAGGACTATACGGTCTTTTTTCAATTGCAAAACCGACAGTTTCACATGCTTTACTTACTCTTTTTTGACATTCTACTAGTTCATTACTTTTATTTACGCCACACCACCACACGCGTGGTTGTTTAGTGTCTCCAAATGTACCAAGATTTTGTAATTTTAGTGAAAAGCTATTAAAGTTCTTCAGTTCTTCCTGTAATTGTTTCACAAGTTCATTACTTTTTGTATATGTAACTGGACCTAAAAATGACAAGGTAATGTGAAAGTCATCTTGATATGTCCATTTTTTAAAAGGTAATTGACCGTACCAGCTTTTAGAAAAACTACTCAACTTCTCTTTTATTTGCATCGGTAATGGTACCGCAAGAAATAAATGTTCGCTCACTATGCAATCTCCTTCTTCGCACTAATAGTTGAATCTTTTTTGATATATTGCATTATTCCAACACCTATTAAACTTAATACGCCAAATAAAACATATATCGCTTTTAGTGAAAATGCTTCAGATAAAAATCCACTGATAAACGTGCAAAACCATTCACCTAACCCTAATCCTAATCCTGCATAAATCGTAACTGCTGTTGCCTTTAATGATTCGGGTGCTTGCTCTCTTGTATATTGCAATGCCGCTGGGATAAAAAGTCCGACTGTTAAACCTTGTGATAAACACGATAAAAATACAATGATTAACGGCGGATTCGTAAAGTAAATAAACCATCTAAATGCAGAGACAATTGCTGTCAAAGTTAAAATATTATAGATACCATATTTAGAAATTAACTTTTTAGCGATTGGCATAAAAGGTGCTTCACTTCCAGCTGAAATTAAAAAAGCAATACCTACTCCTGTTAATGTGCCACCTATTGATTGAATATATAAACCAAAGTAAGTATTATTTGCACTGATTGGACCAAATACAACAAATACAAAAACTAAGAATAATAAAAAGTTCTTTTTAGAAAGTAAAACTGGTAAACCTTTTAATATCGATTCTCTCTGATTCGATGGAACTGATTTAGGTAAGAAAAATGTGATACATAGACCAACTAAAATTAAAAATGAAAATATATAAAATATGATTGATAAACTGTAAATTTCTGCAAGACGCCCTGAAAATAATACAGCAATTGCAAAACCAATAGATCCAAATAAACGAATGGAACCATAGTTTCCACCTATTTTTTGGACATAATTGAGTGCAATGCTATCTGATAATGGAATTAATGCACTTTGCGTTAATGAAAGTGCGATAACGATAAATAAAAGCATGCCAAATGATGTGATTGTTGAATAGAAAAGAGCTATTGCAATCGTGGATATTTGAGCAATAAGTAGCATTTTTTTAGGATTTTGAGTATAGTCACTTATCATTCCCCATAATGGTTGTGAAAATATGGCGACGATTGGCGTTAGTGACATTAATAATCCTATTTGTGAGGTAGATAGATCCAATACAGTTTTAAAATAAGAAGAAAGTAAAGGTCCTAGAGATCCAATTGCAAAAAACAAACAAAAATAATAAGCCATAAATATGTAAATAATACTTTTTTCACGTAAATTGTTCAAAATCATTTTCCTCTCAATTAACTGTGTAAACGAAAAAGTCTCTCTACAGACTTTAACTATTTAAACATGATGAAAAAGGGAAAGTAATTATCTCACTTCCCCCTTCTTTTATTATTTGACTAATTCAGCAATAGCCTGTGCGTAAATTGCAGTTGCTTTTAATAAATCCTCAATTTCAGCATATTCATCTTTTTGATGAGCTACTTCTGGCTTACCTAAAAATAGTGGTCCAAATGCAACACCTGCACTTAGAGAACGTGCATATGTACCTCCACCAATTGTTAATAAAGTAGCTTCTTCACCAGTTTGCTCTTCATAAACTTTTTGTAAAGTTTGAATTAATGGATGATCCTGTGGTACATGATGTGGTTTTGAATTTTTTAATTCTACAAATTCAAATCCATACTTGTTACCACTTGTAGTTAGTGTTGAGATAACTGAATCAATTTCAGTTGTAACTGGATAACGTAAAGTACAACCAAATGTTCCACCTTTTTGATCTTCATATTGCATAATTCCGATATTGATCGTTAAATCACCTGTTATATCATCACTATATGCAACCCCAAGGTTTTTACCACGTGAGTCACCTTTAAAGTTTTCAACAATAAATTTGATAAAGCTTTCAGCGTGTTTATTCATACCAAATTGATTTAAGAAGCTTGCTAAAGCAATACCAGCGTTTTTCCCTTTATCAGGTTCCATACCGTGTACAGATACGCCTTCTACTGTAAGTACTTGATAACCATTTTCTTCGCTAATACTAGGTTTACAACCTAATTCACTAATATGACGATTAAAAGCGTCTACATCAAATTTTGGTCCTGAAATGATAGCTTTCGCATGGTCAGGTACCATATTTACACGTCTACCTGAAGCAAATGAAATTAATTTATATTCGCTTTCATTGTTTTCTTTAGATAGATCTTGGTTAAATTGAATATCTAAAATACCTTTTTCAGCATAGATGATTGGAAAATCTGCGTCAGGTGCAAAGCCCATTGTTGGCATTTCTTCTTTTTCAAAGTAGTGATCGACACAGCGCCATTGGCTTTCTTCATCAGTTCCTAGGATCATACGAACACGTTTATTAATCGGTAGGCCTAATTCCTTCACAATTTTCATTGCATAATAAGCAGCCATTGTTGGTCCCTTATCATCGATTGCACCACGAGCATAAATATTTCCATCTCTAATAATTGCATCAAAAGGATCGTGTGACCAACCGTCTCCAGCAGGTACTACATCTAAGTGACAAAGAATACCTACTAACTCTTCACCGCTTCCCATTTCTAAATGCCCAGCATATCCATCTACATTTTTTGGTGTAAATCCATCTTTTTCACCTAGATTTAACATGTATGTAAGAGCTTCGTTGATGCCTTTACCCATTGGTGCTTCTTTTGTAATAGTTGATTCATCGTAAACGCTTTCGATATTCAATAACTCAATCGTTTGATTTAGAAAGTCGTCTTTTCGTTTTAAGACTTCTTCCATCCAATTAATTTGTGTCATAAAAAAACCTCCTTATATGTAGATATTCTATCATCTTCTAAAATTTAATCATAATTTCTTTATAATTGGAACGAAAAAAGAAGGATTATGACAATCTTTGTAGAATATATTACCTGAAACTCATTTAGTGATTACGTTTGCACAAATTTTCATTAAATTTTTGTATAATTTTCATAAATTTTGTTATGAATCTTCTGAAAAAGAGTACAATGAAAATATAGCTTAATCTAGTAATATATTTTTCAACCTGTTATGAGATCAATCTAGCGGTAAAAGGAGTGGTTTTTTGAATTCTGGAACTTCTCGAATGCTAACTCGTATTAAAGCCATCTACATGTATATTAGTGAAAATGGTACCGTTTCTACAAAAGACCTAGTGGAGGAGTTTGGTATAACACCTAGAACAATCCAACGTGATTTAAACATTTTAGAGTTTAATAATCTAGTTTATAGTCCTAGTAGGGGAAAGTGGGCCGTAACAGGGAAAAAAGTAAAAGCAACTTCATAATTAAACGTAAAGAAAACACGTATCTTGATTGGTCTGACGTCTAATCAAGATACGTGTTTTTTCTACGTTATTTTTCTTCATTTACTGATCTTAGTAATTCAAGTTCCTCATCAGTTAATTCTCTATATTCACCTAACTCCAATGTTTCATCTAACTTTAATGGTCCCATTTCTAATCTCTTTAAATAAGTTACTGTCTTGCCCACTGCTTCAAACATTCTTTTTACTTGATGGAATTTGCCTTCCATGATGACTAGCTCGATCTCTGATTCTTGGCCTGAAGTAAGAATTGTTAAGTAACCAGGTTTCGTTTCATAACCATCATCAAGTGTTACACCTTGTTCAAATGCTTTTATGTCCTCTTCAGTAACGATTCCATCGATTGTAGCATAATATTTCTTTGGTACATGCTTTTTAGGTGAAAGTAATTGATGCGCTAATTGTCCATCATTTGTAATTAATAATAACCCTTCAGTATCCTTATCAAGACGACCTACAGGAAATGGATCAAAAATAATATCTTCATATTCTAATAATCCAATCACCGTTTCATGCTCTGAGTCCTCAGTTGAAGAAATAACGCCTGGTGGTTTATTCATCATTAAATAAACATACTCTTTATACACTACAACCTCGCCATTAACAGAAACCACTTGATTGTCTAAATCGACATGCTCCTTTGGACTTTTTACAATATTATCTCCTATTTTCACAACACCTTGTTTTAACAAACCTTTTACTTCTTTTCTACTACCATAACCCATGTTTGCTAATATTTTATCGATTCTCATGATCATACACCTAGTCTTTCTAATTTTGTTACAGGCTACGCTGCACCCAGCGATTTCTGCCTGTGGTCTTTCCCGCTACTCCGATAGGAGAGCATCGTTTATGTAATACGAGTTGATTATATGATACCTCAACACTCTTTTTTAACAAAACTAATTTAAAAAAAGTGAACCATTTTCTTTCAAATGGTTCACAATATGTTAATTATCCTCGTTTTACTCTTTTAAATAAACGATTTGTAAGTCTAGTTCCTAATATAATTTCAAATAAGTTTAATTTATATGCAACGCCTAAATAAACTACTGCACCAACAGCAGCGCCAATTAAAACTAAAATCATTGAAACGAGTCTGCCATCATTATATGTGAACCATATACCTAAAAATTGTTCGACTATAAATACTGCACCTGCCATTATAGCTGACAGAATAATCATAAATAGGATTCGTCTTAATACCCTATTAAAAGAAAAATTTGCGTATTTTTTAATATAATAGAAATTATAGCCGATAGAAAACATATAGCCCAATGCTGTTGCTAAAATCGCTCCTTTTGTTTGAAGTAGATAAATTAAAGGTACGTTAAGTGCGATTTTTATGATAACTCCATAGATTAGACCTTTAATTGCATATCTTTGTCTGTCTAATCCTTGTAGAATTGCAACATTAACTGTAAATAAAGAATATAATAATGCAACCGGTGCGTAGAAACCTAGGATTATACCACCAAGCTGACTTTTTTCATAGAATGCGCTATACATCGGTTCCGCTAAAACTGAAATACCAACGACTGCTGGTAGTGTTAAAAAGAACACAACCTGGTATGTTTGTGTAATTTGACTATGTAATTTTTTTTCATTTTTATTTACAAATGCTTCTGTTATTGCGGGTACTAATGTCAATCCAAAAGCAGTCGCAAGAGAAACAGGAATCATGACTAATTTGTGACTTGTAAATGAAAACATTACGTATGTCGATTCGGCGATTTCTTTTAAACCAATCGATTCCATTGTTCGATTATATGTAAATTGATCAATAAGCTGATATAAAGGAATTGCTAGCCCAACAAATACATACGGAATCGAATATGAAAATAATTCTTTAAACATTTCCTTATTGGTAGGATGGATATTCCCTTTTGATTTCGGAAGTAATTCATCTAAATGAGTTTTTCTTTTTTTCCAATACCAAAATAAAATTAATAATCCTCCAATTGCACCTAATGTAGCTGCAAAAGTAGATAACCCAATTGCTTGAGTAATTGTTCCACCAAAAACCTTCAGGATTAAGTAACTTCCAACTAAAGTAAATACAATTCTAACTACTTGTTCAAATAATTGTGATACAGTTGTTGGTCCCATAGACTGGTGCCCTTGGAAAAATCCTCTATATAAACTTTGAGAAGGCACAAATATTAAAGCTGTACTAACAATCCTTATTACTCCTACTACATCTTCAACACTATTTCCATGCGTATCCTTTGGAAGCATCAATGGTGCAATAATTGGAGCGATACAATATAAAACTAGGAAAGCTAAAAAGCCTGTACATATTAATAGTAGTTGACTAGCGTGAAATAATCGTCTACTTGTTTCATATTCTTCTATTGCATTATACTTTGAAACGAACTTCGCTACTGCTAAAGGAACACCTGCAGTTGCGATACTAATGAATAATGTATATGGAACATAACCATAATTATATAATGCAGAACCTTGCGTACCAACTAAAGCAAAAAACGGGAATGTATAAATCATCCCTAAAAATTTTATAAAAAAAGTTCCAGCAGTTAAAATAAAGGTACCACGTAGCAATTTTGAATCTGACATAAACTGCCTCCTACTAATTCGATCAAACTAACTAATCTATCTTACCATATTCATATAAAAAGAAAAAATTAAAAATAGGTAAGAAGTTGGAGCTTATTTGAAATAATGTTATGCTTTATGAAACAATTTGTAATGAAAGTAGTGAAAAAATGAACTATGATGTGATTGTAATAGGTGGCGGCACGTCTGGATTAATGGCTGCCATTAGTGCCGCTGAAAAAAAGGCAAAAGTACTTTTGCTTGAAAAAGGAAGTAAACTTGGGCAAAAGCTACTTATTTCAGGTGGTGGGCGTTGTAACGTAACAAATCGCTTACCTGTTGAAGAAGTTATTAAACATATACCTGGAAACGGACGTTTCTTATTTAGTGCGTTTTCAATTTATAATAATGAAGATATCATTCAGTTTTTTGAAAACATGGGAGTTGCGTTAAAAGAAGAAGATCACGGAAGAATGTTCCCTGTTTCTAACGACTCCAAATCTGTTCTTGAAGCATTACTTCAAAAGTTAAAAAAACATCATGTTGATATTCAAATCAATAGAACTGTTAAAGACGTACTATATGAAAATGGTAAAGTTGTAGGGATTTTGTTAAATGATCGTACAGTTATTAACGCGAAAAGTGTAGTTCTTGCAGTAGGAGGGAAATCAGTTCCACACACCGGTTCTACTGGAGATGGTTATGCTTGGGCAAAGAAAGCTGGGCACACAATCACTGAATTATTCCCGACTGAGGTTCCAATTACTTCCTCTGAGGATTTCATTCAACGTAAAACTTTGCAAGGTTTGGCGTTAAGAGATATTGAATTAAGCGTTTTAAATCCGAAAGGTAAAAAAGTAATCTCACATAAGATGGACATGCTTTTCACTCATTTTGGTATTTCTGGTCCGGCAGCTCTACGTTGTAGCCAATTTGTGTATAAAGTGCAACAAAAATTCAATACAAAAAATGTAACAATGGCGATCGATTTATTCCCAGAACAAAATGAAGAAAATTTATTCCAAGAGACAATGAAGATTGTAAAAAATGAACCTAAAAAAGCAATTAAAAACGTTTTAAAAGGTTTAGCACCTGAACGTTACTTACTATTTTTATTAGCAAAAAACGGAATAGAAGAATCATCGCCATGTAATGAAATTAGTACGCTCAAAATTAGAGAGCTTGTCCAATCGTTTAAAGGTTTTTCATTTGTCGTTAATGGTACGCTATCTATTGAAAAAGCATTCGTTACTGGAGGCGGAGTATCAACGAAAGAGGTTCACCCAAAAGAAATGTCTTCGAAATTAATGAATGGTTTATATTTTTGTGGAGAATTATTAGATATTCACGGCTATACTGGTGGGTATAATATCACCGCTGCATTTGTAACTGGTAGACTAGCTGGTGCATCTGCCGCTGAATATGCAACTTTTTAATATATTTATAAACAAAGGACCGAACGAATACCATTTTTTCGTTTGGTCCTATCATTTTTTGAAAAGCATAAGATTTGATCATATCTTCTCTCAATTAATATGACTAAATTATTTTTAGCGTAATACTTCTCTATTTTTTTGTTTATTTTTAATAACTTTACCAGCGATTTTGCGAAATATATCTCATGCTCTTCGTCATATTTATTTGTCTTTAACACAAATTCACCGTCCCTAAATTAAGGTCTTTCAGCGTACATTAGATGGTTCGTGATGCAAATTGATTAATAAATAAAATCTACCGTCCTCTTCGACATAACCTTCTGCCAATTGGAAAGTCTGTTCCATTTCTTTAAAAAAGAATTTCCCAATTAAATATTTAGAGGAATACAATTCTATATATCCATCCTTAAACTTCCCAATCACTTTATCCGTAATATCAACTTTCAATGATTTTGGCAAATCAACCCCCTCCTTTCTAACTATGCAGACCTCAATGAAGAATATATGAGGTATTATTACAATATATGCTGAAACTCCAATTGTTAATCTTTTTAATGAAAAAAAGACAGCCCTTTTTTTAAGGGACTGTCTATTTTTAAATCGATTTACTAACTTTACGAAAGATCCTCTTCAAAAAATGCTTTCGAATATACCACGACACCTTGAACGTTTTTAAGTGCTCTTTCTGTTAATTCTAAAGCCATGAATACATCGTTTGGAACCTCAAAGGGCGCCCTTATATTCCATAAATGTGCTGGCTTAAAACCAAATTTCGGATAATAATCTTTATGCCCTAAAACAATGACTGATTGATACCCTATATCAACTGCCTTTTTTAACGCACAAGAGATTAACATATGACCTATCCCTTTTTTCTGATACATCGGCTCAACAGAAACTGGCGCTAATGCTAAGGAATTTACTATATTTTCATCATTCACTATCGTAATTTTTGATAACAGAACATGCCCAACTATTTCCTGATTCTTTTCAGCTACGATCGAAAGTGCTGGAATAAATGCATCTGATTTTCTAATCCTACTGACAAGTTTATGTTCAGTTTTATCACTAAATGTTTCATTCAAAAATGCTTTTCTAACAACTTCTTCTGTTTCGAGATAATCGTTTTCATGTTCTTGTCTTAAGATAAAATCCATATAACCTCACTCTTTATTCTTTCTTATTTCTTTTTGAATTTTTCGGAGTGCTTTTTTCGAACCACGTTCGATATCATGCTCCATTTTTCTTGTTTTATAGTCAATAAACAATGTGTCCAAATCATATCCTTCTGGATATAATTCTGTCGCTTTTACCTCTAATGAAATCCGCTTATCATTTACTTCTAATAATTCTCCATTAAAATAAACGATAACATTATGGAAATTATCTATTTCTTTATATATTATTCCGAATTGATCGTAGTCTAGTAATTTTACACGATCTCCTTTATGGAAGACGTTCTTCACTTCTACCTTCTCTTTGATGACTTTAGTTTTTCGAAGCTTACTTTCATTCACTCTATCTAAATGGTACGCCTTATTTTCCATATATTCCTTTGCTCTTAGCAGCACTTTTTCTCGTATGTCCATTTTCCTCGAAATCCATAAAGCATTACTTTCCCCGGATTTTCCAATCATTAATTTATATAGTGGCTCCAATGTTTCATTGTTAAATCTCATTGCCGCATTCATAAAATCACTATGCATTTCTGAAAAACGTTTGATTTCACCATAATGAGTGGTCGCAATTGTAATACAGCCCATTTGATAAAACTCTTCTAAAATTGAAATAGCAAGGGCAGCACCTTCATTCGGTTCAGTCCCACTTCCAATCTCATCAAATAGTAAAAGTGTACTATTATTTGAGGCTTTCATGATTTCAGACAGGTTTTTCATATGAGATGAAAATGTGCTTAGCGCATTTTCAATACTTTGATTATCACCAATATCAACAAAGATATTTTCAAATACCGAGATTTCAGTTTCCTTGGCTGCACACACGTGAAAACCTGACATAGCTGCCAATGTGATTAATCCAATAGTTTTTAGTACAATCGTTTTCCCACCAGCATTCGGTCCTGTAATAATTAAACTCCTATAATTTGTTCCGATTTCAAAGTTAAGAGGTACAACATCTCCGGATAAAAGTGGATGTTTACAGTTCAATAATTTAATATATCCATAATCATTTAACTTTGGCTCAATGCCTCCAATATTCTTGCTAAATTTCGCTTTTGCAAACACCATATCATACTGGCTAATCAATTCCATATTAATATTAATGTGATAAATATCCTCTAAAATCATTCCTGATAGAGTAGCTAGAATTTGGTATTCTTCCATTGCCTCTTCAGCTTTTAAAATTGAAAGTTCTCCATTTAATTTAGTAACTGTATTTAATTCCATAAAAACGGTTGATCCTTTGGATGAAGCTTCAACGACAGTTCCTGCTACCTGGTTTTTAAATGAGGCTTTAATTGGAATGGTAAAACGATCATCCTTCTTACTAATAAAGAAATCTTGTATATATTTCTTATTTGTACTACTATTTAAAAATTTATTTAAACGTTCTTTAATTTTCTCCTCAACAGTTTCAATATTACTTCTTATACGTCTTAATTCTTTACTAGCAGCGGAATCAACCATGCTTCCTTTAATTGAAAAATTAATTTCCTCTTCTACTTTTTTAAATTCAGTCATTGAGTTCGCATAAGATGCTAAAACTGGTGCAAAAAAGACTTTTTCAAGCATGAACTTTTTAATTTTCCTGCATCCTCTTAAAAAATCCGAAATGCTAACTAAATCACTTGGATCAAGAATCAAGCCTTTTTCAAGATTTTTGATTAGATTTTCTATATTTGAAACTCCTAAAAATGGTACATGACCTTCTGCATCTAATATTGCCCTTGCTTCCGTTGTCTCATTTAAACGGTTTTTAACTACCTTCATGTTTGAGCTTGGTTCCAATTGATCAATCAATTGTTTTCCTAATCCACTAACACAATAGGATTTAATCATTTCCTTTAAATCATTATATTGTAACTTTTCGTAAGTCATCTTGTTCAATTTCTATTCTCCTCACCATGTCTTTTTTGATCATAAATGAAGATACCTACTCATTAGATTCCAATGAGAATTGTAATTAGTTTTCACCTTTTTAAAAGGACGTTTTCGTATGCACTGTTGCTATAAGAATGCGTTAGTTGATTACAACTACAGGATGCTCCCTTTTTAGTGGGTGAGAGCTACGCCTCCTCGGTGCTATGAAGGGTCTCAGCCTTTCCCGCATCTCTCACAGGAGTCTCGCACTTTCCGTTGTAATCAACTTTTGTCTTTGTAGTTTTAAATCCAAAAAGCAACAATCTTTTAGAAAAGAGCCTTTTAAAATAACTAAAAAAGCTGCGGAGATACCGCAGCTTTCTTTACATTACAAGGTATGTGTAACTACCATTAAAATAAACTAATACAAAAAAGTATAGAGTTATCCTAACATGGTTACACGCTTTATAAAGTATAGTAGGTATCTTCATAGGTATTGAGAAATAATCCATGACAAAATTAAGGGATGATTATGTACAAAAATCCCCTTTATTACATCATGCTTATTTCATTAAATTTTTCCTATTTAGAACCTACCGCACTCACAAAAGCACCTCTATTATTTATTTATAGTGTTTTTCATTGAAATCTAACTAATTGAAATAATCATACTATGTGAAAAATGAAAAGTAAAGTTGAATTAGTTGTTAATCTAATTCACCTTCCCAAGCCATCATTCCACCTTCCATGTTGATTGCTTTATATCCAAGCTCTGTTAAATATTCACACACATTTTCGCTTCTTACTCCAGCTTTACAAATGAAAATATATTCCATTTCCCTATTAAATACATCTAATTTACTTGGTATTTCTCCCATTGGAATATGAATTGCTTCAGGGATTTTCCCATGTTGTACTTCATAATCTTCACGGACATCTACTAAAAAAAGAGTCTCACCTGCTTCTAAGCGATCTTTTACTTCATTTGCAGAAATAGAATTCATTACTCATTCCTCCTTATTATATGACACAATCTTAACAAGTTCTTATTATCTATGCAAAAAAGAATGATTATTTAACAAAATATGTCTGTTTTTAACGATAAACATTATATGTTATACTTTAATAAATTTTGAATAAATCTGTTAATTTCAAGGAGAGAAAAATGAGTAAGAAGTTACTATTGTTTTTTGCAACAATTTTTATCCTGGTAGCAATTCTGCCAATACCCTCCACTCAAGCCTCCATTAAGTCACCTACAGTATATAGTAATAAAGCAATTACCATTGTTGCTGAAACTGGCGAGGTTGTTTATTCCAAAAAAGGAAATTATAGAGATTTCCCTGCGAGTACAACGAAGGTTTTAACTGGATTACTATTATTAGAAAAATTAAAACCAACTGATACAATTACAATGACAAGCAGAAGTTTACAAGAGGAAAGAAGCAATGACCAAATCATTTTTAAATCTGGTGAAAAAATAACTAGAGACGAATCGCTAAAAATATTAATGCTCAATAGTAATAATAATATAGCTTATGCAATTGGTCAGAGAATTAGCGGTAGTGTCTCAAAGTTTGCTGATTTAATGAACAAAAGAGCAAAGGAGCTTGGTGCAACTAACTCTCATTTTGCAAATGCAAGTGGTTTACCAAATTCAACTCACAAAACTACGGCATATGATTTAGCTATGATTACAAGAGAAGCTATTAAACAGCCTCTAATGGTTAAAGCGATGAGCCTAACAAAAACTTACGTAAAAACATCTCGTCAAAAAGTAGTTTTGACAAAATCTAGCCCTATTTACAGTAATCCAAACTTTTTAGCTGCAAAAACTGGCTATACAAAAGCAGCCAAAAATACATTAATCCAAGCAAATAAGAAAAATAATATCACTTTAATTCATGTTGTTCTCCGCTCGGATAAAGATAAATATTCAAATGATATAAAGCTATTAGACCAATATGCTTATAGCAAAGTTAAGAATATTAAACTTGTAGATCATTCAACATGGAAGACGAATGTAACAGTATTAAACCAACGAATTGAAGGAAAAGTACAAACTGACATTGTCATACCTACAGCTTTTTCATCATCAAGCTTTAAAACAAAAATCATTCAAGATCCATTAAATTACGAGAATCTTTTTTCTACTGGAATCTTACCATTGCAAAATTTGGGACGAGTAGAAGTTTATCTAAAAAGTAAAAAAATGAAACAAACAAATTTCGTTTCTTCAAATGGCTATACATTTAACGGAGATGATCTCGTCATACCAGCGAGTACACAAGCTAGTACATATTAGATATAAAAAACAAGACCACTTAGTGGTCTTGTTTTCGTTTGGTTGGATCTTTCAGTTAACTTGGCCTTATTTTAATTCTCTTTAGATTTAATAAAGTTAATATTATATTTTTCAATTTCATTTAAAGCACCATTATAAGTTGGATCTGGATTATACCATGACTTTGTTGAGAAATATTTATTTAAATCACTGGACTTAAAAATATATCCATGTCTCGCATATATTTCATTTCTTGCTAAACTTAACTCATTTGTTGACAGCTTACCAAGTACCTCATCAGTTAATTTCAACGTGTTACTTTCAGGCAAAATATAATCTTTAGAAATTGGCTCCTTGTCAATAACCTTCGTTTGACTATTAGCAGGTTTCTTAGCTTTTTGTTTAGAGTTTTTTTCAGATGTTTCTTCTTTCTTTTCATTTTCCTTAGCCACTTTATCTTTCTCTGTAGAAATACTTTTTTTCGTTGTATTCCCATCCGTCATGATTTTTGGGTATACATAAAAAATGGCCGTAGCTCCTAATATGATAACCCCAGCAATTGTTATGAATATTGATAAATATCTTTGATTCCAATTTCCTTCAACATTTCTTTGTAATTTTCTTTTATCCGCACGACTATTTTCATTTATGTATTTATTTTTAGCCACGTCTTTCACTCCTCTGATCTAAAATTAAATATGTAGACCAAAAACATTATCAACCCTTTTTAACTCATTTCTGTTGATTTAATTAAAGTTTAATAGTTTATTAATACAATTGAAAACTCTATAAAATAAAGATTAATTTTGAAAGAAAAACTTACTTTACCAAAATAATGAGAAGGTTTTGAAAGTCACTTGATACAAAATAAAACCCCTAATGCTTGCTATGGCTGCATTAGAGGTAAGATTAATTCGTAATGTAAAATCTTAGTATCATACAGTTTGCATTAAAAAGAAAAAATAGTTGCCGTAACAACTATTTTTCTTTTATTCTACTTATTTCGTTATTGTAAGTTGCTGATTTTTATCCTTCTTATCTACAATCATTGCGCCAAGTATTAAGAAGATTAATATACCTAAACAAACCATAATACTTATGCGATTTTGTTCACTAAATGCAAATGCAACACAGCTGATGATTAATGCAATTGCTGTAAATGAAGTTATATATGGAAATCCCCATACTTTAAAATGTGGCATTGCAGCATATGTTTTGCGTAATTTTAGTTGTGCTAAACAAATGCTAATCCATACTAACGATACTGTAAATCCAGGGATTGCCATTAAATATCCAAAAACACGATCAGGTGAGAAGTAAGCAACAAAGGTACCGCCAACAAGAATAATTGCACTCAATATAACGCCATATAATGGGACACCGTTCTTAGAAACATGTGAAAATAATTTTGGTGCTTCCCCTTCTGATGCTAAAGAAAACAGCATTCTTGTACATCCATAAATACCAGAGTTTGCTGCAGATAAAACAGCTGTAATTAAAACAAAGTTCATAATATGTGCTGAACCATTAAAACCAACTGTTGATAACACTTGAACAAATGGACTTGCTTGATTACCAATTTCATTCCAAGGGATTAAGCCACAAATGATTAGTATTGGAAGTGTATAGAAAATTACTATTCTCCAAATTACACCTTTAATGACTTTTGGTAAAACTTTGTCAGCATCTTTTGTTTCAGTTAATGTTAATCCAATTAGTTCCGAACCACCGTATGAAAAGATGACGATTAATAGAGCTGAAAATACCCCTGACCAACCGTGTGGGAAGAATCCGTCGTATTGAATATAATTTTGCATATAATTCGTATCATTACTTGGAATGATTCCAAATAATATCCCTGCACCTAAAACAATAAATAAAACAATCATCGTTATTTTAATTCCTGCAAACCAAAATTCAAATTCTCCGTATCGCTTAACATTCATTAAATTAATCGCAACTATGAAAATAGCACTTATAAAGCTTAATGACCATAAAGACATTGATGGGAACCAATACTGTAGAAAGCTCCCAGCAGCAATTACTTCTATAACACATACTACTAACCACATGAAACAGTATAACCAACCGATAACAAATGACACTTTTTTACCAAATGCTTTACGAATAAACCCTTTCATATTTAGCCCCGGGTATGCAATAGCCATCTCCGCAATTGCACTCATAACAACAAGCAGCAATAAACCTGCAAACAAGTAAGAAAAAATAACAGCTGGACCTGCTATTGATACTGTTTCAGAAGTCCCTTTAAAAATCCCTGTACCGATTGCTCCTCCGAGCGCCATTAATCGTATATGACGTGGCAATAAACTTTTCTGTAATTCCATGATAATATCTCCTTCATATCTTATTAATTTATCAATTCTTTCATTTCTTAAATTTAATTTAGTCGATTTTTACTTATTTCAAATAAAAAAATCGCCCCTGTCATTAACGACAGGGACGATTTACACCGTGGTACCACCCTAATTGCAGACTAATCATCTGCCTCTTCATTTGATTAACGATCGATTGACCGTCCTTCCCTTATAAAAGTTACCCTTTATTTCGAAAAAGATGCTCCAGGATTGAAATTCACACTTATTTATATACTGATTCTCACCAACCATCAGCTCTCTGAAACATTGAAATAAGTATTACTAAATTCCTTTCATAGCACGTTCTATATCTAATTGTTTTGTATTCCTGAATAATAAAAAAGCCCCTACTGAATAGATCAGTAGGGACGAAAAATTCGCGGTACCACCCTAGTTGCAGACTATGTATCGGCCTGCCTCTCGACTTTGTTAACGATCATATTTGACCGTTTTTTCCTCTATAAAGATTAGCCTTTATTTCGAAAAAAATGCTCCAGGATTGAAATTCACCCTTATCTATGTACTGATTTGCACCTTCCATCAGCTCTCTAAAACAGTGAGATAAGCACTACTTATATTCCCTTCATTGCTCAATTATTCTATTAACTATTAAGACGTAGCTACGGTCCTTATTAAGTATGTTTTGAATTATAGATGTTACTCTACTATTCTGTCAACAGTTTATTTCGATATAATATTTTTTTATGCGAGAAAGCAGTAAACGCAGTAAACATCAACAGAGAAAAAAGGACTGATCAATTAAGATCAGTCCTCCAGTTTGTAGACAAAGTAGAAAAACTAAGAGATACAGACTGCCTGAAAACGCTTGTCTTTCGAGGCGCAAAGCCGAATGAGGAGCGGAGTTACCTTTGACGGTAATGAGCACCGCAAGCAGGCGAAGCAACGAAGAAAGCGAGCGTTTGGCGGGCAGTCTGAAGGACTGATCAATTAAGATCAGTCCTTTTAATATTAATTAGCTACGATATTTACTAACTTACCAGGAACAGCAATAATTTTTCGTACTGTTTTCCCTTCAACTTGCTCTTTCACAGCCTCATCAGAAAGTGCAATTTGCTCCATTTGTTCGCGAGAAGCATCTTTGGCAACTAGTAATTTTGCTCTTACTTTACCATTGATTTGTACGACGATTTCGATTTCATCTTCTACTAATTTCGCTTCGTCATAAGCTGGCCATGTTGCATATGCGATTGAGTCAGTGTGACCAAGTTTACTCCAAATTTCTTCACCAATATGAGGTGCAACTGGAGCTAACAATTTAATGAATCCTTCTACCATATCTTTTGGTAATTGTTCTGCTTTGTAAGCTTCATTTATGAATACCATCATTTGTGAAATAGCAGTATTGAAACGAAGTCCTTCAAAGTCTTCTGTTACTTTTTTCACTGTTTGGTGATAAGTTTTTTCAAGATTACTTACTGTTATGCCTTCAACAATTTTATCTGAAATTTGTTCGTTATCAGAAACAAATAAACGCCATACACGGTCTAAGAAACGACGTGAACCATCTAATCCATTTTCTGACCAAGCAATCGAAGCATCTAACGGTCCCATAAACATTTCATATAAACGTAATGTATCTGCACCATGACTTGCTACGATATCATCTGGGTTTACGACATTTCCTTTTGATTTAGACATTTTTTCATTATTTTCACCTAAGATCATTCCTTGGTTAAATAGCTTTTGGAAAGGCTCTTTAGTAGGAACTACTCCTAAATCATATAGGAATTTATGCCAGAAACGAGCGTAAAGTAAGTGAAGTACTGCGTGCTCTGCTCCACCGATATAAACATCAACTGGTAACCAGTGTTTTAATAAATCTGCATCTGCAATCGCTTCACTATTTGTAGGATCGATGTAACGTAAGTAATACCAACAGCTTCCACCCCATTGTGGCATTGTATTTGTTTCACGACGTCCTTTTTTACCTGTAACAGGATCAACTACATTTACCCACTCTGTAATATTTGCTAATGGTGATTCTCCAGTTCCACTTGGGCGAATATCTTCAGTTTTTGGTAGAATTAGTGGTAATTCTTCATCAGGAACAACTGTCATTGTACCGTCTTCCCAGAAAATAACTGGAATTGGTTCACCCCAATATCTTTGACGAGAGAACAACCAATCTCTTAAACGATACGTAACTTTTTTCTCTCCAGATTTTGAAGAGTCTAACCACGCTAACATTTTTCCGATTGCATCTTCTTTATTTAAACCATTTAAGAAATCAGAGTTAACATGTTTACCATCGCCAGTGTAAGCTTCTTTTTGAACATCTCCACCTTCAACTACTTCAACGATTGGTAGGTTAAATTTAACTGCAAACTCGTGGTCACGTTCGTCATGTCCAGGTACTGCCATAATTGCACCAGTACCATAGCTTGCAAGTACATAGTCAGCAATCCAAATTGGAAGCTTTTCATTGTTTACAGGATTAACTGCATATGCTCCTGTAAATACGCCAGTTTTATCTTTAGCTAAATCTGTACGCTCTAAATCACTTTTTGATTTGATTGAATCGATATATGCTTCAACTACTTCTTTTTGCTCCGCAGTCGTAATTTTATTTACTAGATCATGTTCAGGAGCTAATACTAAATAGCTTGCACCGAATAAAGTGTCTGGACGAGTAGTAAATACAGTAACTTTTTCATCGTATCCATCAACTTTGAAGTAAACTTCAGCACCTTCAGAACGACCTATCCAGTTACGTTGCATTTCTTTTAAGCTTTCTGGCCAATCAAGTTCTTCTAGATCTTCTAATAGTCTGTCTGCATAAGCAGTTATTTTTAAAATCCATTGTTTCATAGGACGACGTTCAACTGGATGTCCTCCACGTTCACTCTTCCCATCGATAACTTCTTCATTTGCTAAAACTGTTCCAAGTGCTGGACACCAGTTTACCGGAACTTCATCAACATACGCTAATCCTTTTTCAACCATTCTTGAGAAAATCCATTGTGTCCACTTATAGTAACTAGGATCAGTTGTATTTACTTCTCGATCCCAATCATAAGAGAAACCTAGAGCTTGAATTTGATTTCTAAATGTATTGATGTTTTTTTCAGTAAACTCTGCTGGATCATTCCCAGTATCAAGTGCATATTGCTCAGCAGGTAATCCGAATGCATCCCATCCCATTGGATGAAGTACATTATACCCTTGCATTCTTTTCATTCTTGATAAAATATCCGTTGCAGTATAGCCTTCTGGATGACCTACGTGAAGACCCGCACCAGATGGATATGGGAACATATCAAGTGCATAAAATTTTGGCTTGCTTGTATCGTCAGTTGTTTTAAATGTTTTATTATCTAACCAATACGATTGCCATTTTTGTTCAATATTGCGATGATTAAAACTCATATTATTGCCTCCTTTTTAATGATTAAATGGCTCGGCTGGCGGTATCACAGGTATTTTTATAAAAATAAAAAAATCCTCCCGTCCCAAAAAGGGACGAGAGGATTTCCCGCGGTACCACCCAAATTAATGTATAAATACATTCACTTGTTTCCGTAACGTGGAACACGACATTCATTACTTGGTAAAAAACCGTTCACAAATGTGGCTTATGGGCGAGTTCATGAAAAGAAGGGATTGACTTTCACCAGCCGTCAACTCTCTAAACCTCTTCACTTTCATTACTATTCCCAATCATTGCCGATCATTTAGATTTAATTTATACCATTTTATTATAACCAAGGAAAAAGGTCAATTATACATTGCCTATTTTATGAAGCAACAGTTTGTTCTTGTGCATTCATAACCTTTTTTGCAAATTTTTCATACAGTACAGAAAAAATCATACTGATTACTAAGAAGAAAACCAATACAATAAATAATATTTTCATACTAAATGTATCTACTACTGCTCCTCCAAGTAAAGGACCAATCATTCGCCCGACTGTACCAGCGCTATTTACGATTCCTTGATACATTCCTAACTTATCCTTTGGAGCTAGCATATTTGCAATTGTTGGAACTGCTGGCCATACAAACATTTCGCCAATTGTTAAAATAATCATTCCAATCATAAACATTGAAAACTGCTCTGCTGTACTGACGAGAATTGTGGAAGCAATAAAAAATCCAATCCCAAATAACATTTGCTTTCTCATACTTGTAACATATTTTCGAATAATTGTTGATACAATTGGTTGAGCTAAAACAATCAACGCTCCATTTACTGTCCAAAGAAGACTATAATTTGTTAATCCAATTTTCAAGTTAGACATTTCAGAAGCAATTGTCGTCTGCCATTGAACATACACTAGCCAACATAGAACATAAGAACAACAAACAATTAATAAAGCCTTCATTGATGGAGTTAGAGAAAACTTTGGCTTATCTTTCCCTACACTATCCTCTACCTTTTCATCCTTTGTTATTTCCATATTTCTAAAACCAATAGCAGCTACGAAAAAGAAAATAATATATAAGATCAAATTAGCTGTGAAAATATAATTGATATCGAAATCCGCTACGATCCCGCCTAAAGCAGTACCAATTGCAACACCTAAGTTTTGAGCAACATATAGTGCATTAAACGCTTTACGTCCACCCTCTGGCCAAGCAGCCCCGACCATTGCATACATAGATGGAAAGACAATTCCTACACCGAAACCTAATGTGATTAAGAAAAAACTATAAAATGACCAAGAATGATTTATGACTAAACCTAATATTGAAAGAAAAGTAATAATGATCCCTGTTAGAATTGACTTGTATCCCCCAAATTTATCAAAAAGCCAACCGCCGAGCATATTACCAAAAACGCCAGCCAATGAGTTAAACATTAAAATAAGCCCTGCTACTGACAAGGACTTTCCTAAATGTTCATGTATATATATCGCATTGAATGGCCACAAAAAAGAATTTCCTGTTACGTTTAAAATCATACCTATTAATAAAAACCAGAGTTTTTTTGGCATTCTGTACTCCCCTTTAAGCCGACCCTTTTTCTCTATATAACTTATTTATTGTAGAGGAGAAAATGTAACCTTTCAACTAAAAAAACTGGGGAATATTTTTCCTTTTAAAATATACTTAATTCAAGATTTAAAAATTCTGTTAAGATTATAATCAGAATGAAAGAAAAGAGGTCTTAGAATGGCATCATCTTTTAAAATTACTAAATATATTACATTTATTATTTTGACGGTAATCTATTATTTTATCATGCAGTATTTTAATTTATTGCCACATGATACTACGATTAGTTTTATCGGATTTGGCTTAATGAGTATTATTCCATTTGCAGCATTAGCAGTAATGTTATTTACTGATTTTAAAAATTTCACGGCGCAAGTTAGCGTGATCGGAGCAGTTCTAATCACCATTCTCCTATTCATCGTTATCATTGTTTTGAACTCAAGACTTGGTGATGCAAGCGTTTATCGAAATATGATTGGTCAAGTCGATAAAAAAGAATTTGTGAAGGATATGAAGGTTGCTGATTTAGATCAAATTCCAATCGTTGATCATTCATTAGCATTAAACATGGCAGATAAAAAATTAGGTGAAGTTCCATCACTAGGATCACAATCAGACATTAACCGCTTAACACTTCAAGAAGTAAACGGCGTCATGTACTATGTTGGTCCATTAGAGCATACGGGATTCTTTAAGTACTATAAAAATAAAATTGGTACAAAAGGATATTTAATGGTGAATGCCAGTAATCCAGATGATGTAAAATTAGTAACAAATTTGGATGGAAAGAAAATCCATTTACGTTATTTAGATAGTGCCTATTTTGGTGACGATTTAATGAGATATGCATTCCGTCATAATAAAAATACTGGTTTAAAAGACTATACATTTGAAATTGATGATAATGGGAAGCCTTATTGGGTTATTTCAAAATTTGATTATCATAAAATCGGTGGCGCAGAAGAAATTTCAGGTGTCATGGTAATTGATGTTCAAACGGGTAATACAAAAGAGTACTCTTTAAAAAATGCACCAAGTTGGATTGAGCGCATGTACCCTGCTGATACGGCAGTCGAACATTTTGATGATTGGGGAACATTGATTCATGGTTATTTTAATTGGAGTGACAGGGATAAAATTGCAACTACAGAAGGAATTAAAGCAATTACAAACAATGGAAAGATGTATTACTATACAGGCGTTTCATCAGTTGGTAGAGATGAGAGCTTAAGTGGTTTTACGTTAATCGATACAAGAACTGGACACACAACAATCTACAAAATTTCTGGAGCAACTGAAAAGGCAGGCATGACATCTGCAGAAGGTAAAGTCCAACAATTTAGATACAATGCAACCTATCCAACCTTAATTAATATACAAAATGAACCTACTTATTTTATGGCTTTAAAAGACAAAAAAGGCCTTATTAAAATGTATAGTATGGTAAATGTAAGAAACTACAATATTGTAGGTACGGGAAATACCCTCCAATCAACACTAAATAATTATATTGAAGGATTAGCTATGAAAGGATCCTCTGCAAACTTAAAGGATTCTGATATGTATCAAGAGATTGAAGGAAAAGTCAGCCGAATCGGATTAACCTTAAAACAAGGTGAAAGTATTTACGATTTAATGCTTGAGAAAGATGGAAGGATTTTCTCTGTTTCAACAGAAATTTCCCGTGAAATTGCACTTACGAAAATCGGTGACCCAGTAAAGATTTCATTTATCAAAGTTGGTGACACAAGCTATATTTTAGCAAAAACATTTGATAATAAAGCAATTCAATAATAAATAAAAGAAACTGCCTTAATTAGGCAGTTTCTTTTGTTATTTGATGCATGGTAGTTACTGTTTCGATCTTTGCGGCTGACCTTTTTTAGCATTACTTTGTTTTACTTTATCTACTGCTGAAAGTTCTCCAGAGAACTCAGTAATTGTAGCGTTTTTTGTTTTTTGTTCTGGATTATTACTTTTTGAACGGTTCTTTGCCAAATTATAGTTCCTCCCAAGATACATATATTCACGAGTGTATTCTTGCATTTGTTTTTCACCCTCTACTTAGTGCGGAGTTATGATCATTTGATGCTGCAATTGGACTAGTTGTCTGCGTAAACGATTAAACTCGTCTCGATTCTCTTGATTTGCTAATCGCTCTACTTGCTCAAGCTGTTGAATAGCTTGTTCAAGTTGCAACTGTGCGTCTGAGTACTCTATATCATTATAATGTTCCTGTTTCATACCCTCTTCTAATTGTTGTACTGCATAGTCATAGGCTGCTTTTGCCTGCTTCACTTGTTCTTGTCCGAATGCACGATCTGTTATTGGCAAGATATTTCCTCCTTCAGACTTTACAAAGTAATATATATGGGCGGCTTTTGGGCTACCTCAAGGATAGTGTCTCCACAAGCAAGCAAACAAAGTACAAAAATTTGTTTACAATATAGAGAGGTTTTTCCATTTGGTTTTCTAATGAGAGCATGATAAAATCGAGAATAGTGACTTAAATTAAGGGAGGGATGAGGAAATGACAAATAATAATCCTTTTCCATATACAATAGATCATAAAAGATATCATTCGTGGAATTATCATTTAAGACAGCAATTCGGCGAAAAAGTATTTAAAGTTTCCATCGATGCTGGCTTTGATTGCCCAAACAGAGATGGTACTGTTGCGTTCGGTGGTTGTACTTTTTGCAGTGCTTCTGGGTCAGGTGATTTCGCAGGTAACCGTGCGGAAGACGTTGTTACCCAGTTCCATAAAATCAAAGATAGAATGCATGAAAAATGGCAAAATGGAAAGTATTTAGGATATTTCCAAGCCTATACAAATACGCATGCCCCAGTAGAAGTTTTAAAACAAAAATTCGAACCAATCCTAGAACAAGAAGGCGTTGTAGGTTTATCCATTGCAACAAGACCTGATTGCTTACCAGATGACGTTGTGGAATATTTAGCAGATTTAAATAAACGTACGTATTTATGGGTTGAGCTTGGATTACAAACAGTTCATGAAAAAACAGCAAATATTATCAACCGAGCTCATGACTACAAAACTTATGTTGAAGGTGTCGAGAAATTAAGAAAGCATAATATCCGTATTTGTTCACATATTATTAATGGCTTACCTCTTGAAACACCTGAAATGATGATGGAAACTGCTCTTGAAGTAGCAAAACTTGATATTCAAGGAATTAAAATTCATTTACTTCATCTTTTAAAAGGAACAGCTATGATGAAGCAATATGAAAAAGGTCTAGTTGAATTTATGAACTTTGATGATTATATCAAGTTAGTCGTTGACCAATTGGAGATCATCCCAAGTGATGTAATTGTTCATCGAATTACTGGTGACGGCCCACCTGATTTATTAATTGGACCAATGTGGAGCTTAAAAAAATGGGAAGTATTAAATGCGATTGATCGTGAATTTGAGCGTCGTAATAGCTGGCAAGGTAAATTTGCAAAAAATCGAGTGCAATTAACATGATTTTAGAACGAATTCTACCCTATGCTCGAAAACTTCTTCAATTAGCTGTAAAAGAAGGAGATATCGCCATAGATGCAACAATCGGTAATGGTCATGATACAACTTTTTTAGCTAAATTAGTTGGAGAAACCGGACATGTTTATGGATTTGATATCCAAGAGTTAGCGATACTAAATACGACTGAACGTATTCAAAAAGACAATTTGTCTAATCAAGTAACACTCATTCAGAAAAGTCATTCCCATGTACTAAATGAGGTGCCAGATCATTTACACGGAAAAGTAAAGGGCGCAATTTTTAACTTAGGTTATTTACCTGGTAGTGATAAAACAATTGTCACTGTTCCCTCATCAACAATTTCTGCGATTGAACAAATTCTTGAAATACTGGCACCTGAAGGAATAATCGTTGTAGTGATCTATCATGGTCATGAAGGTGGAGAAATTGAAAAAGATGCATTGATGGAATATGTACAAAATATTCCACAGGATCAAGCACATGTATTAACATATCGATTTTTAAACCAAGCAAACAATCCACCTTTTATCGTTGCAATAGAAAAAAGAGGTTAACGTCTTAAACTGTCTAGTTTTATTACTAGACAGTTTTTTTATGTAATATTTATTTTTGGTAAATTTTTCTTAAAATGTTGGGCACTATAAGAAAATAATAATTTGAAAAGGAGTTTTTAGAATGAAAAAATTGATTCTAGCTAGTGCAATGGTAAGTGCTTTAACTTTTGGTACAATTTCAGTAGGTGCACAAGAGGTTGATTGGTCTAAATTCAATCCTAAACATAATGAACCACAACATCATGGACACCCCCATCATCATGACAATAAGCATCATGAACTGTTAAACAAGCATAAAAAAGAAGTTGTTAAGTATATCTCTAATTATGTAAATCAACCAGAAGCAAATGTGAATAAACTTGTAAATGAACAAAAGATTGAAATGAAAAAACTGATCTTTGTAGCTGTTGTTTCTAAACTGTCAAAACAACCAATGGAAAATATTATCGCAGCTAAAAAGGAAAATAAATCATTTAAAGATTTATTGAGTAAATATAATATTGATCATGAACAATTTCATAATGAAATGAAAAGAGTTCATGGAGATCTTTTTACTAGAATTGCACCAAAAAACTAAACATAAAGCATATCTTCAATTTTGTTTTGAAGATATGCTTTTCTTGTAATTTTGAAAAGACTTGATATGCTACCAACAAAAATTAATAAAAGCATCGTAGAAATATTAATTGTTTAACTCCCCCTATATATAACAATCTTCAATATAATTGCCTCGAATTTTTATTTATTTAGCCACTTCATTTAACCAAGTAAACTTTAAGTTTTTTTCGACTTTTTTCGACACAACCCATTAAAACTCAATTATTACTTTAAAATAAAATACCGTAATAATAGTTTGATTGTAATGAAAACGTTTTCTACGCGTAGTCTATTTGCATTATACACAACAAACCCCTTATGACAAATTGATTATCTCTTTTCATTATTTCACAATACGAAAAAATGAACATTAGACAAGCTTCGAGTTGTAAATCGAAATATTTTTTAAAAACTTTGTCTAATTTTTTGTCTAATTTTTAAAATAAGTCTGAATTAAAATGATATACATACAGTCTTTTTGTACAGGTTTTAGCTCTATTTATTTATTTTAAATAAATTCAGAATTTTCAATCTAAAATTCTGTAACTGTACAAAATTTTGTATTAATTAAATTAAACGGAGGTGTATCAATGTCATCATTTTTCGTAAAACGAAAATACTTAGTTGTTGCTATCTGGTTAGTACTTGCGATCGCACTAAGTTTCTTATCCCCTTCCCTATCTTCTTTAGTTGAAGAAAAAGGAACATTAAAGTTACCATTGAGTACGCAAGTTATGAAAGCCGAACAAATTCAACTCGATCATGACATGGATCCGAAGAACAAAAAGAGTTTTGCTATTGTTTTTTACAGTAATGAAACATTATCCGACTCAGATAAAGAGGCTGTAAAAGATGTTGCAAGTAATCTTGAAGATAATAAAGATTCAATTGGTCTTGTTTCTGTATCTAATTCAATTGACGAACCCGCTTTAAAAAATACATTAGAATCTAAAGATGGAAAAGCAATCTTATTATCAGGTACGTTAAATATTAAAGATAAAAATTTAACAACTCTGTACAAAGAATTACAGTCATTGTCAAAAGTTGATGGGCTAGAAAGAATTGTAACAGGTAAGATTTTCGTTGATGAACAAGCTAACTTACAAAACGAAGAAGGGCTAAAAAAAGGGATTATCATTGCTGGTATCCTTGCATTAGTTGCTTCGGTACTGATCACACGTAAACCACTTGTCGTAGTATCTGCTGTTGTTCTAACTTTAGTTAACTATTTAGTAAGCGCTTCAATATATAGCTTATTAGTAGATAATGGTCAACTACCGATTACGAATATTGCCCCACTTGCTTTAGGCTTATTCTCATTTTTACTGAGTATAATTGCTACCTTTAGTTTGTATTATCGTTATGCTGGAATTTTGTCTACCCAAAAATCGAATGAACACTCACTCATTTTTGCATTATCAAATAAACAATATAGTTTACTAGTTTCACATGCAGTTTTTACATTATTAAGTATTGGATTACTAAATACAACATTTCAAATCACAAAATCTTTAAGTGCATTAATTGTTTTAGGTGTCGTATCTTACCTTGCTTCAATCTCATTTTTACCTAGCTTATTTGCTGTATTTGGAAAAACACTCTCTATTCCAAATGGCAAAACAACAGGATTTGTAGGTTGGCAAAAATGGAATAGTTTAGTGGTAAGAAGAGGTGGTATTTTTACTTTAGTAGCTTTAATCATCATTGCTCCGATTGTCGGACTATACCAACAAAAGATTGCTTATAGTACAGTAGATGGTCTTCCAAATGAAGATGCCGCTAAAGGATCAAGATTAGTTGCAAAAGAATTTGGTCAAGGTAAATCTACACCACTGAAACTTGTTATCGAAAATACTGTCCCATGGAATACAGTAACAGGAATGACTACTATCGAAGCGTTATCTCGCAGTCTTTCACAAATGGATGGAGTAGAATCGGTAAGAAGTGCTTCTCGTCCATTTAGCAGTGAATTAGACCCATTGATGCTTGTTACACAAGCTGCTACTTTAAAGGATGGTATTGGTAAAGGAAATGATGGAGTTAATCAAATTCGTGAAGGACTTCAAGGAGCAAAGGATGAATTAGAAAGTTCTTCTCCTAAATTAAAAGAAGCAACTGATGGTATTGATCAATTAGTTACTGGTACAACAAAACTAGAAACAGGTGTTGGTAAATTAGAAGATGGTTTATCACAAATTGAAAATGGTTTAAGAAAAGGTTCTGTTGGTGCTGGTCAGCTACATGACGGCTTAGGAACTGCAAAAGATAGTACAAAGAAATTAATAGCAGGAAGTAAAGAATTATTAACAGGATACAAAACAATTGAGAAGAATTTTAAAACTCTTTATAACGGTGTTAGTGATATTAAAATGAACCTTGCTAAAATCCAAGCCGGTATTCAAGGTTCCCAACAATTAGCTGCAGGTCTAGGTAAAAAGTATCCTGAAATTACTTCAGATACATATTACAAAGAACTACAAGGCACGCTTAAACTGTTAGATGATAGTTTAACAGAATTCATTACAAAAGTAGGTACCGCTGAACACGGAGCGGGATTACTTTTAGCTGGTCTTGAAAAAGCTAATGCAGGTATGGGTCAAGTAGTAGATGGCCAAACAAAATTAGTTGCTGGTTTAGAAAAACTGTACGCTGGTATGGGTGAATTAGAAAATGGTATTGAAAGAGCTGCTGACGGTCAATCATTGGTACTTAAAAATGTTCCTCAAGTTACAAATGGTTTAGGTCAACTAAAGGATGGTCAAGTTCAATTAGGTGATGGTATTGGTCTATTCGTTGATAAAGTTGGAGAACTGAAAGATGGTTTAGGTCAAACTGTCGGTGGGTTAAATCAAATTTATGATGGCTTAAATAGTGCACAAGGCTATTTAGGTGGTTTAACAACAAGCTTTAATCCAAGTTTAACTGGTTGGTACTTACCTGAAGAAGCATTAAGTAAACCAGAATTCCAAAAAATCTTTGATAACTATATGTCAAAAGATTCATTAGTAACAACGCTTGATGTTACATTTGAAACAACTCCAATCTCTACTGAAGGCACTAATTTAGTAGATCAAGCTAGAAAAACTGCTCTTAAATCATTGAAAGATCAAGGCTTAGAAGCCGCTAATTTAGCTTTAGCTGAAGATCCTTCAACAGTATATAGTTTAAAACCAATTATTACTGATGATTTAAAATGGTTAATTACTTATTCATTAATTGCAACTGTTTTATTATTAACGATTGCATATAGAAATATTTTCTATTCTATTATTTCAATTGGTGCAGCGGCGATTGTTTATATCGCTGGTAATGCTTTTGCAGAACAAGTATTTATCCGACATTACGATCAATTAGGTCTGAAATTCCTAGTTCCAATTTTTGCAATCTACTTAGTCTTTGCTCTTGCTTGTACTTTATTAGCTCACTTATATGTTAATTCTTCTACTGACACAGAAGAAAAAGAAGCTTTATTAGCAGGTAATATCGCAAGTATGTTTGCTGTTGGAGTTGTAGGTAGTGCAATTTTTGCAGGATTGTTATTTAGTAGTAGTTACCTATTTGTTCAATCCGCTCTTGCTTCCTTAATTGGATTTATTGGACTTACATTCTTGGTGATCCCTGTTCTATATCCAATTTTCTCGTCTAAATTATTTACAACGAACAAATCACATACTCAAGTAGTGGAGCATAACGTAACCCTTTCAGAATAAGAAAAAAAGGATAGTAATGCAGAAATAATATCTGCTTTACTATCCTTTTCTATTTACATTAAACCGATAAAAAATGTATAAAACCATCTTCATTAACTATATTGTGAACGGCGCAGTTTCGCATCAAGTATAAGATTACCAAAAGGAATAAATGCGACAACAAACGCTGAAATTGCCCACATGAAAGACCATCTAATTTTAAAGGTAACATATGTTATTGTTATGACATATAAAACAAAAAAGAAACCGTGAAGTGAGCCGACTAAAGTCACAATTTCAGGTAAATCTGCGAAGTACTTAAGCGGCATGGCAATAAATAATAATACGAGTAACGATAAGCCCTCTATTAACCCCATCAATCTAAACTTTCCTATTGGTGATTTTAGCATACAATCTCCCCCTGATTGAACCTACTGAAAATACTTATTAACTTTTAAAACAGTCCTATTTTTAACACTACCATAAATCTTCAGTTTATTTTTATTAATATGTGGCAAATTATTTACAAATCTCTTACATACCAACTGTTTATACATTTAACTACTAGGTTCTATCAATCTATTATTTCAAAGGCTATATAATGATTTACGTTAAACCGTCCTATAGCCCTCCTTTCTCTTTTGCAATTCTATCTTGTATTACTATTCAACCTTCGTTTATACTATACATATAATATATTAATTGAATGCAAACCTTGGAGGAGCCTGTCACATTGGGATAAGTATGTCTTTTACTTATCTTAATGTGGCAGGCTCTTTTTACGTACCGAAATTAGATTGGAGGAAACTTTAATGCTTTATGTTCAATTAGCTATCATATTAATCGCTTCTAAATTGGCAGGTGATGTTAGTACAAAATTTGGTCAGCCCGCTGTTTTAGGGAAACTACTAGTTGGGATTCTGATTGGACCAGCAGTACTTGGTCTTGTTACAGAAACTGATACTCTTCATCAAATCAGTGAAATCGGGGTCATCCTTCTTATGTTTATAGCGGGATTAGAGACTGATGTGAAAGAATTTAAAAGATCATGGAAGGCATCAACCTATGTAGGAATTCTAGGAATTTTACTTCCACTTTGTATTGGTTATTTATATGGAATGATGATTCATCTATCTAACTTTGAAGCTATTTTTCTAGGGCTATTACTTTCTGCTACTAGTGTCAGTATCTCAGTTGCCACACTAAAGGAAATGGGGCAATTAAATTCTAAAGAAGGTGCCACAATACTAGGAGCTGCAGTAATAGATGATGTTCTTGTCATTGTTGCTTTGGCCTTTGTTATGAGTTTTAGTGGCGGTGATGTAAATTTATCACTTATGCTATTAAAGAAATTCGCATTTTTTATCATTGCCATTTTAGTAGGTTGGAAAGTCGTTCCTTGGATTTTAGTAAGATTTACAAAATTAAATGTATCTGAAACATTAATTTCAGCTGCATTAATTATTTGCTTTGTCTTTGCTATATTTGCAGAAAAAACTGGGGTAGCTGCCATTATCGGAGCATATATCGCTGGCGTTTCTATCTCAGTTACTGATTTTAAACATGCAGTTGTTCAGAAGGTTGAAACGATATCTTACTCAATATTTGTACCTGTATTTTTTACGTTAATCGGTGTATCAGTTCAGTTTGCTGGAATCACTACTTCAATTCCGATGATCATACTATTAAGTCTAATTGCGATCGCAACGAAACTAATAGGAGGTGCGCTTGGTGCTAAGCTAGCTGGCTTTAATCGTAAAAGTTCTTTAGGAATCGGTTCAGCAATGGTATCCAGAGGTGAAGTTGCTCTGATTATCGCATCAACGGGATTAGCAAACCATTTATTAACTGATAAAATGTTTTCCATCATTGTGATCGTTGTACTCATTACGACAATCATTACACCTCTACTGATGAAAATATTTTTCACAGAAAAAAGCACTGACCTAGAAATTTCTGCATAAAGAAAAGTGAAGCATTACACCGAATGCTTCACTTTTTTACTGTTTGATTTTAGTTCTTTTAATTTAAAGTATAATTTTGCATTTCCGTAGAAAAAGAATGAAGTGAATCCACCGTTTTTAACAATCCCTCTTCTAATCTTTTTCATTTCATCAGGACCTGCCATTTTTTTATCTGCTAAATAAATCCCAAGCAATCCTTGATAAATCATGCGGTGAAAACGATAATCTCTTAAGTTTTTTAATGATTCATCACTTTTCGTTGAAAAATATTCGATTCGATTTAACATGACGTCCTTGGATGGATAATAACTACAGAAGTTTAAATCACCACCATCTTCATCTTCTTTCTGATCGATTACATAATCAAGTAAAATATGTAACCCTTGAACATATGGAAAGTAGCTGTTGTAAACTTGTTCAAATAAATCTTTAGAAATTTTTTCATTAAATGAATACGAAACTAAACAAAAAATACCTAGCGTTGAACCAGCACATGCAGAGAACTCATACCATTCTAAATCTGGAAGATCCGCTTGGTAATTTTCAAACCAATTTGTAAGTCTTGGAACTCGTTCGTCCATCTTAACATGCTTATGTATTTGCAATTTACAGTAATAATCTGCTAATTGTATTAAATAATCTTTAATATCACCGTAATACTGTGACTGTTTCAAGCTTTGATGGCATTTTTCTACTAGCGCATTTAAATAGCCACCATCCTCCTGCTCATCTCTAAATCGATAATATTGTTGCTCTGACTTCTGACAGGTAACGGCATCGATCATCGATTCGTGCAATGCTTCAAAATCCTTAGGGTCAAGTGAAGTACTTCGGTCACATAAATTATCTAAGTAATCACTAATAGTTTGATAGGCAACTATAAATTCAATAATTGGTTGTATGTTTTTTTCAGAAAGTAATGCTAAAATTGCCCCACCCTCACAATGGAACGTTTTTGTATCAATACTCATTAATGCTTGTTTTCTTAGTTCTGGATCTGGAATTCTACTCGCAAATTTTTTCCAATAATCTAATTCTTGGTGCACTAAAGGGAATACATTTTTATAAACCTTTGGCATTAATTGAACTGGATTTTTAGGTAGTGACATTTTTTCACTCCTCCCTATTTTTCATTAATTACAAGTTAGTTAAATAAGTTTATACTCAGTATATAGAATATTAATTATGGAGGCATAGTATAAGTATGATATTACCATATAACGGGAAGCAACCCCAAATTGATTCAACTGCTTTTATCGCTTCAAATGCAACAGTTACTGGTTCTGTCACAATTGGCGCAAAAAGTAGTGTATTCTTTGGAGCAGTTATTCGTGGAGATGTTAACGACACAATCATTGGAAATGGTGTGAATGTACAAGATTTATGTGTACTACATCAAAGTCCTAGCTTTCCACTAATTTTGGAAGATGGCGTTACTGTAGGGCATAGTGTAATCTTACATAGTTGTACTGTTCGTAAAAATGCATTGATTGGAATGGGATCAATTATTTTAGATGGAGCAGAAATTGGTGAAGGTGCAATGATTGGTGCTGGCAGTTTAGTTCCAGGTGGCAAAGTCATTCCTCCAAATTCATTAGCATTTGGTAGACCTGCTAAAGTCGTACGAGAACTAACTAAAGAAGACATTGATGATATGAACCGTATTCGAAGAGAGTATGTGGAAAAAGGACAATATTATAAAAGCGTTGAGTCGAATCATTCACCGCAAAGCTAAGAGACTTTTTGATAAGTCTCTTTTTTTATCGCTTTTTATTTCATAGCTCGTCCAATCCAGTGAGGAAATTCACCATACGCTATTATAAGGTCTGTACAAAAAGCAAATCGGGTTTTCTTAACATTTTTTTACACTTTTACATTGTTCATTTACAAAAGGTTCTAATTAAATCCATATTCCTTTTTTATAATTAATTTACAAATAACACTTATAATGAGGGATGAAAAATGAGCGCAATTCTTCAAAAGATTTATACATTCGAATGCCGATTGTTTTATCGCGTTAATTCATTATTCCAAAAGCGTTACTTGAATTTATTTTTTAGTACAATTACTCATCTTGGCGGTGCAACTTTTTGTATTGTGTCAACGTTGATCCTATTAATCTTCTCCCGTAATGATTTACATCACGCCTCTATTTTGAGTGCATGTACGTTAACACTTAGTCATATACCTGTACACTTTTTTAAAAAATTTTATCCACGTAAACGACCTTATTTAAAGTTGGAAGGAGCGTTTGTTCCAAAACAACCTTTAACTGATTATTCATTCCCTTCTGGTCATACAACAGCAATTGTTTCGGTTGCATTGCCAATTATGATTTATATACCAATTACTGCAATTATCATACTACCTATTATCGGGTGTGTTGCTTTCTCAAGAATTTATTTAGGTCTCCATTATCCTACTGATGTTTTTTGCGGTCTTGTATTAGGTACTTCTACCGCATTTATCTCACATTTTTTGTTTTATAACTTATGAGGGGGAGAAACATGAAAATCGCAATTTTTACCGACACCTATGTTCCTCAAGTGAATGGTGTGGCAAAAACATTAAATCGTTTCACAAACTATTTAAACGAAAACGGCCATTCTTTTCATGTATTTTCTCCTGAAGATTGTGGAGCCGGTTCTACCGAGAATGTAACAAGATTAAAAAGTGTTCCTTTTAAAATTTATCCCGAATGTAAAATATCACTTCCTAATTTCTCTAAAATAAAGAACAAATTAAAAGAATTTAACCCTGACATCATCCATGTTGCTACACCTTTTACGATTGGATTATGTGGTCTTCAAATCGCAAAAAAACTGAATATTCCATTAGTTGCTTCATACCATACAAATTTTGATCATTATCTTCATTATTATAAATTAACCTATTTAGAAAGCTTTTTATGGAAATATTTAGATTGGTTTCATCGACCAACAAAAAAAATATTTGTACCATCAAAAGATACTTTACATCACTTAAATACAAAGGGCTTCAACAATCTTTCAGTTTGGACTCACGGAGTAGATTGTTCATTATTTAAGCCTGCTGAAGATCAAGAAAAAATAAAACAAAAATATAATATTACCTCAAAATATACAATTTGCTTCGTTGGAAGAATTGCACCAGAAAAGGACTTAGATACACTAACAAATATTATGAAATATTCTAAACAACGATTTGGAAATCAGCTTACTTGGGTCATTGTAGGAGATGGGCCTAAAAAAGAAGAAATGATGAAAAAAACAGGAACAAACCAAATCATCTATACCGGGTATTTACAAAAAAATGAATTAGCTGAAATTTATAGTGTAAGCGATGTAATGGTATTTCCATCAGATACAGAAACCTTTGGTAATGTTGTACTTGAATCAATGGCATGTGGCACACCTGTAATTGGTGCAAATGCTGGCGGCGTAAAAAATATCATTAGAGATTATTCAACCGGTATACTTTGTGAACCGAAAAATACATTGTCATTTTGCAGAGCAATTGAAGATTGTCTACAACAAACCAATATGTTAAATCGTATGTCAAAAAAAGCAAGAGACTATGCATTAACACAAGACTGGAACAGCATATTAAGCGCTTTAATATTGGAATACGAGGAAATTGTCACTCCTCCCCTCTCTCCTATGCTTTTCACTCAAAAAGCCTGAGTTTCTCGGGCTTTTTATTTTTCACTCTAAAAAAGTAACTAGCTCATGCTCTATATTAGAGGCTCTTTTCAAAAGATTGTTGTTTTTAGAATTTAAAATTTTGAAGACAAAAGTTGATTACAACCGATATGTAAGACTCCAGTGGGAGATGCGGGAAGGCTAAATACCCCACAGGCCAGCCGAGGAGGCACAGATTTCCCCTACTAAAAAGGGAGCATCAATCAACTAACGCATTCCTTTGGATATAATAGTTGATTAAAGCGGAACGTCTGAAAAAGATAACTTATGTGAATAATGCATAATTCATAAACAAACAATACATAGGAACTAATTATCTTCGTTACTAGGAGGACTCATAAATGAAGTCATCATCAAACAATAATCATATTCAACTTCATGGTTTTAATAATTTAACAAAATCATTAAGTTTCAATATGTATGATATTTGTTTTACAAAGACAAAAGAAGAGCGAGAAGCTTATATCCAATATATTGATGATCAGTACAATGCGGACCGTTTAACAAAAATATTAACCGAGGTTACTCATATTATTGGTGCACATATCTTAAACATTGCTAAACAAGATTATGATCCTCAAGGTGCTAGTGTTACGATTCTAGTATCAGAAGGTCCGGTTGATAACCCTTCCTCTGAAACTTATTCTGAATCACCTGGTCCTTTACCTGAGCTAGTTGTAGCAGCTTTAGATAAGAGCCATATCACAGTCCATACATATCCTGAATACCACCCTGATGATGGCATTAGTACATTTAGAGCTGATATTGATGTATCTACATGTGGAGAAATTTCCCCACTAAAAGCATTAAACTATTTAATTCATCAATTTGATGCGGATATTATGACAATTGATTATCGAGTTCGTGGTTTTACAAGAGATGTTAGTGGATATAAATTATTTATTGATCATGATATTAATTCAATTCAAAATTATATTCCACAGAAAATCAAAGACATGTACCAAATGATCGATGTGAATGTGTTCCAAGAAAATATCTTCCATACAAAATGTAAATTAAAGCAATTTGATTTAGATAATTATCTTTTTGGCTATACAAAAGAAAAATTAGACCAAAATGAAATTCTAGAAATAGAAGAAAAAGTAAAATATGAAATGGATGAAATCTTTTACGGGAAAAACCTTTGGAATGGTCCTGATGTGGAGGAAATTGATGGATCACAATAAAACACCGCTTTTAACAGAATTAGTCCGCTATGCTAAGGAGGATATCACTAGCTTTGATGTACCTGGGCATAAAAGAGGAAACTCACTTGAAGAGTTAAGAGAACTTTGGAGTGATATGGCTCTTAAAATGGATGTAAATTCTTCTAAGCGTGTGGATAATTTATCGCACCCAACAGGTATTATTCAAGAAGCTGAAGCGCTTCTTGCTGACGCATTTCATTCAGATCATGCATATATGTTAGTTAATGGGTCAACTTCTGGCGTTCAATACATGATTATGAGTGCCCTTGAACAAGGTGACAAGATCTTATTACCTAGAAATGTTCATAAATCTGCAATTAATGCCTTAATTCTAGCAGGTGCTAAGCCGGTTTTTATTGAGCCTGAAATCGATTATGACTACGGTATTGCAAATGGCATTTCAGTTAAAGCAGTTATGCATGCCCTTGACTTAAATTCTGATGTAAAAGCGATTTTAATTATCAATCCAACATATTTCGGTGCAACGTCTAATTTAAAAGAAATCATTGATGTTGCACATTCAAGAAGTATTCCCGTATTGGTTGACCAGGCACATGGTGCACACTTTTCTTTTCATCCAGATTTACCAGAGAATGCTGCATTATTAGGTGCGGACCTCGTTACGTTGAGTTTACACAAAACAGGTGGAGCATTAACTCAAGCTTCAGTTTTACTACATAACGATGGATTCATTACGAAAAATAGAGTTCGATCAACAATTAATTTATTTCAAACTACATCTGCCTCTTATCTGTTAATGTGTTCGATCGACGTAGCGCGTAAGAAACTATATTTAGAAGGAAAAGAGCGTTTTGAAAAGCTCCTAAACTTAACTAGAAAAGCAAAACAGGAAATAAATGAAATGAATGGCCTACAATGTATAACCCGGGAAACATATCGCAATGGTGTTGGTGTTTTCGACTATGATGAATTAAAACTTGTTGTAAAAGTGTCGGACTTAGGCATGTCTGGCTTCAAGGTTTACGATATGCTGGCAGATGAATATAAAATTCAAATTGAACTCGCAGAACCAAATGTAATTTTAGCCATCATTTCCCTTGGCGATAATGAGGAAACAATTCAAAAACTGTTAGATGCTTTACGGGACATTAGTGACAGGTTTTACGGAAAATTACCAAAGTTAGATACTGACATTAGTGTCGCCTTGAAGAACCCAAAAATGGTGATGACACCACGAGAGGCCTATTATCATCCGAAACGGATTATCTCAATTCATGATGCAAGTGGTTTAATTAGTGGTGAATCAATCATGATTTACCCACCTGGCATTCCTTTATGTATACCAGGTGAGCTTATTTCCACAGAGCTTATCCAGCATTACTTATACCTAAAAGATGAAGGTACCATCACAATTAATGATGATGATGATCCATATGTAATAAAAGTTGTAGATAGAAGTTTGGAGGAAAACTTAATGGATTTATGGTATACAGAAAATCACCAGGAAGATACAAAGTTTTCAATTAAAGTGCAAGAACATATGCACTCAGAAAAAAGTGATTTTCAACAAATAGACTTTTTCAGAAGTGAAACATTTGGAACTTTTTTCACACTAGATGGCTATATGATGGTAACCGAAAAAGATGAATTTATTTATCATGACATGATTACCCACATTCCAATGGCAGTGAATCCAAAAATCAAAAAAGTATTAATTATCGGTGGAGGAGATGGTGGTACTGCACGCGAAGTATTACGTTATCCTTCAATAGAAGTCGTCGACATGGTTGAGATTGACGAAAGAGTTGTTCGTTTATGTCAGCAGTATCTTCCGCTGACTGCTTCACAATTAGACCAAGATAAACGATTAACACTATACTTTGAAGATGGTTTAAAATTCGTACAAGAAGCAGATGATGGATACTATGACTTAATATTAGTAGATTCAACAGATCCAATCGGACCAGGTGAAGGACTCTTCACGGTAGCCTTCTATAACAACTGCAAACGAGTATTAAGTGAAGAAGGTATACTAATTAACCAACATGAAAGTCCGTATTACGAAAGCTACGCACATGAAATGAAACGAGCACATTCAAAAATAAAAGAAACATTCCCAGTTTCAAAAGTATATCAATTTCATATGCCTACTTACCCATCTGGCCATTGGCTATTTGGATTCGCATCAAAAAAATACGATCCGATTAAAGACATAAAAGTAGATGAATGGAATGCTCTAGGTATCGAAACAAAATACTATAATACTGATCTCCATGTAGGTTGTTTTATGTTACCTACATATGTGAGAAAACAATTAGATAATGCAAAATAAAAAAGAAAAAAGCATCTATATTGATGCTTTTTCTTTTATTAATTATCGTTAAAGTGTCTCATCGCTCTTTGTGCCATTGATCGTAAAGCTTGCCGAAATATTGGCATTTAATGAATGGGCTACTGAACAATATTTATCTTTCGAAAGTTTAATCGCTTTTCTAACTTTTTCAACATCTAATTCTCCACCTAAAATATAGTGAAGATGTATGTCTGTAAATCTTTTCGGATGCTCATCTGCACGATCACCGCTAACCTCAACTTCAAACGAAGTTAATTTTAATCGCATTTTTTCTATTATTAGTACGATATCAATTGCTGTACAGCCCGCAACTGCATTTAATAAAAGTTCCACTGGTGTTGGTGCACTATTTTCCCCACCTAGAGACTCAGCAGTATCCATCTTTAATTCATGCCCCGAAGGCGTTATTCCTGAAAAAGCTAATTTACCATCCCATTTAATACTTGTGTGCATGATCAAATCTCCTTTTTCTACAGTTAAATAAAATCTAATACTATCCTCAATTATTTTACTGTTTTCTTATATAGCTTGCTACTTTAGAATGCGTTAGTTGATTACAACTCCAGGATGCTCCCTTTTTAGTGGGGCGTGAGCTGAGCCTCCTCGGTGCCCTGCGGGATCTCACCCTTCCCGCATCTCCTACAGGAATTTCGCACCTTCCGTTGTAATCAACTTCTGTCTTTGTCGTTTTAAAACCTAAAAAGCATCAATCTTTTAGAAAAGAGCTATTTTATCTATTCAATTAATAAATAATGTGAAGAATCTTTAGATTTTTGAATGCTTTCTTCAATACTCTTTGCGGCAACTACGGTTTCTAATTGTTCTTCATTAATATTAGCATTTCAATCTAATAATACTAAATAAACTGCTTTGAAAAACACAGGTTACTTCACTAATATATGTTTTTCACTAATACCTGTTTTAAAAACCAACACATTCTTTTCATATTCCAATACTATTGTTTGGTAAAGAAGACTTGTTCATCCTCTTTTTGATTTCATACAAAATTTATTGTTCATTATAAAATGTCATATGGCTTTTTGTTTGTTTATAATACGACATCCGGTCCTGTAAAGTACCAGTATGAAATTCAAACTTATGGCCGTCAGGATCGGTAAAGTAGATAGATTTTTTGTCTCTTTCATCTCTTTCGCGGCTAGTCAGTATGTTTACATTTAGCTTTAATAATTTCCCATACATACTGTCAAATTCATCTTCGTCTATCGAAAAGGCTATATGAGTATATGAATGAGCAATTTCATTTCTTGGAATATATCTTTCTTCATTTAAAGCAAGCCAGATCCCATTCATATCAAAATAGGCAGTTGTTCTTCCTTTTACTAGTAGTTTTGCATCAAAAACCTTTTGATAAAATTCAATTGATTTCTCTAAATCTGAAACCGAATATAGAAAATGATTAATACCTTTTATCCCCACTGTAATCCCCCTCTTTTAATCTTCATACATTGATCCTTGTTCAGCGAATTCACTAAGTCTGTCAAATTCTTTGATTAATTCCTCTTCTCGAATGAACCGTACTTTTCTAGCAATTTCTTTTCCATTAAAGAAAAACAAAATTGCTGGTACAGTGAATACTTGGTACTGACCTGATAACTCAGGAACCTCATTTGCTTTTGTATGTAGTAATTTGATGGTCGGATACTCTTTTATGAGTTCTTCAACAAGTGGAAATACTGCATCACAAACAGCGCAATTCAATCCGCTCACAAAGATGATGGCACTTTTGTTCTGTGTGATAAAATTTTCTATCTCTTGAAATTTCTTCATATTTTGACCTCTATTTTATTTTTTGTTCTGATAATCATTTAAAAAAATTAGACAAGACGTTAGAACGATGTTGATTCATCATACATCTTCTTCGTCCTTTTTTGAAAATTCATTATTCTATTTACATAATTTTACCATAATGTATACTGAGACTTATAAGTTTGAATTTACATAAAAAGGAAAAATAGGAGGAGATCACTATGCTGAAAAGACCTGAGGCAACAGAATATCATGCCAACTTTAAAGGTTATATCAACCTTGTACCTGAAGGAAATTTAATTGACATTCTTTTAAACCAAATTGATGAAACCAAAAAGTTCTGCCAAACACTTACTTCTGAACAGGGGAATTATAAATATGCAGAAGATAAATGGACGATTAAAGAAGTACTTGGTCATATGGCTGATACAGAACGTGTAATGAGCTATCGTTTATTAGCAATCGCTAGAGGCGAAACTGCTAATTTACCTTCTTTTGATCAAGACCTCTATGCTTCTAATACACAATTCAATGAACTAGAATTACACCAAATCCTATTTGAATTATCAAATGTTCGTCAATCTACTCTTTCCTTACTTTCAACACTTTCTAATGAATCTCTGCAAAAAATTGGTTCGGTTAATCATGCTCCAACTACTGCTCGAGCAATGGCATATGTAATTGCTGGGCATGAGCTTCATCATTTAAACATCCTAAAAGAACGTTATATATAAAAGGAAATACCACCGTACATATTACGGTGGCATTTTTTATTTATTCAAACGATATATCCTTTGTTTCTTTTAAAATAGCGAATCTCCCGCCACCTAGTATATCATTATGATGATTAATTATTTGAGAGGCTATTAGATTACCATTATCAAAAGTACTATGTGCATCTTTAACTAAAATATTGTTGTACCCTTTACTAAAGGCACTTCTTACAGTTGTATCTATGCAAAACTCAGTTTGCATTCCGACAATGACTAATTTTTCTATATGTAGTCTCTTTAGCTCTTCCTGCAGATTCGTCTGGTAAAAAGAATCACATGTTCTTTTTTGCACAACGATATCAGTTGAACGGGGTTCAATTCTCTGATGTATTTCCCAAGTTGATGAGCCTTCTTTATATTCAGAGTCGTCTTCAGTATGCTGAATATAAACAATCGGCATATTTACTTCTCTTGCTTTTTCAACCATGCTAGTAATATTATCTAGTACCTTTTCTTCATTATGTAGCTTAAAATCAGGATAAGTAAACATTGCATTTTGAACATCTACGACTAATAATGCTGTATGATCATTCATTTTACTGTAATAAGGAGTATATTTCCCCCTATTACACTCACCTCCGTCCTTCATTTTTATCAGGCTAGTTCTGAAAACAATACACAATCATATCATCCTACATAATTATACTTTTTGAAAGCTTTTAATTGACGAATTAGGCTTAAAATAAAAAAAGAGACTGTAACAGCAAATGCTGTATACAGTCTCTTTTAATCATTAAAGACCAGCTTCAGTTTTTAAAGTTTCTGCTTTATCAGTACGCTCCCATGGAAGGTCGATATCTGTACGGCCGAAGTGACCATAAGCAGCAGTTTGTTTGTAAATTGGACGACGTAGGTCAAGCATTTTGATAATTCCTGCTGGACGTAAGTCAAAGTTATTGCGGATAACTTCTACAAGTTTTTCTTCTGAAACTTTACCTGTACCAAAAGTATCAATTGCAATAGATACTGGTTTTGCAACACCAATTGCGTATGCTAATTGAACTTCAGCTTTATCAGCTAATCCAGCAGCTACGATGTTTTTCGCAACGTAACGTGCAGCATAAGCAGCAGAACGGTCAACTTTCGTTGCATCTTTACCAGAGAATGCTCCACCACCGTGACGAGCATATCCACCGTAAGTATCAACGATGATTTTACGACCAGTTAATCCTGCATCCCCTTGAGGTCCACCGATTACGAAACGGCCTGTTGGGTTGATAAAGAATTTTGTATTTTCATCGATTAACTCAGCTGGTACAACTGGTTTAATAACAAGTTCTTTAATATCATTTTCGATTTGTTCTTGAGTTGCTTCTGGACCATGTTGTGTAGATACAACAATTGCATCAATACGAACTGGTTTGTTGTTTTCATCATACTCAACTGTTACTTGAGTTTTACCATCTGGACGTAAGTATGAAACTGTTTCATTCTTTCTTACTTCAGTTAGACGACGTGCGATTTTATGAGATAAAGAAATTGGAAGTGGCATTAATTCAGGTGTTTCGTTTACAGCAAAACCGAACATTAAACCTTGGTCTCCAGCTCCGATTGCTTCGATTTCTTCATCTGACATGCTTCCTTCACGTGCTTCTAATGCTTGGTCTACACCTAAAGCGATATCAGCTGATTGCTCATCAATAGAAGTTAATACTGCACATGTATCTGCATCAAATCCGTATTTAGCTCGGTCATAACCGATTTCACGAATTGTTTCGCGAACGATTTTTGGGATATCTACATAAGTAGAAGTTGTGATTTCACCTGCAACAAGTACTAAACCTGTTGTAACTGAAGTTTCCGCTGCTACACGAGCATTTGGATCATTAGCTAAAATTGCATCAAGAATTGAATCTGAAATTTGGTCACAGATTTTATCTGGATGTCCTTCTGTAACTGATTCTGAAGTAAATAAACGACGTTGTGACATTGAGTCCCCTCCTAAATTGAATTGACGGATCTCTTTTTTCTCAACATAAGATTAGAAAAATGTTTTCCTATATCTTATGTTTCCCATTTAAGATAAAGATAACTCAGTGTAAATTACGAAATTGCCATCTGTATTTAAGTTTTGAGCAAAAAAAAAGCCTTCCTCTTATCCATATTGCTTGAGGAAAGGTTTAGTTATTTGCCTTTCGCTCTTATCGTCCAAGACAATAAATTGCCTTGCATCAGGTTCAGCACCTTTCACTTAAAGTGAGGTTGCTGGGCTTCGTAGGGCCTGTATCCCTCCACCTACTCGGGATAAGAGAGTATCCGTATGAAAAGTATCATATTAAAAATAAACTTTCTTGTCAACAATTTTCATCATACTTTAGACACATTTCACCATAAATAAAAAATCATCACACGATTTACATTCATTCCTATTAAATGGGTAATACCTAATAATATCTTTCATACAAGCTAATTTACACCTTTAAGTATACCGTTTTACTCATTTTAAAATTTTTAATAATTTCGTTACACATTTTTCCAACTAATAGTATACACTATTAAAATAAATGTGTTATACTAATTAACGAGATACCTACATGGCAGACAAATTATATTTAAAGGATGGTATTAGTATATGAAGACAGTTGATGTAAATATTGAATTGAATGAATTACTTTCAAGTAATCGCATGTATAACCAACTTAGCGTTTCTGAGCTAGTTGAAAAAGTTCTAACAAGACAAGAAGGTATTCTAACGTCAACGGGAGCAGTTAGTGTATCAACGGGAAAATATACTGGCCGTTCACCAAAAGATAAATTTATTGTAAATGAAGCATCTGTTGAAAACTTAATTGATTGGGGATCAGTAAATCAGCCAATCTCTTCAGATGTGTTCGAAAAATTATATAGTAAAGTACTTACTTACTTAAAAGATAGAAACGAATTATTCCAATTTAAAGGATTTGCTGGTGCTGATACTGGATACCGTTTACCAATCCAAGTTATTAATGAATTTGCATGGCATAATTTATTTGCTCACCAGTTATTTATCCGTCCTACTGAGGAAGAATTACTAACACATCAATCAGAATTTACGATTGTTTCAGCTCCAACTTTTAAAGCTGATCCAGTTGTTGACGGTACGAACTCAGAAGCATTCGTTATTATTTCATTTGAAAAACGTATTATTCTAATCGGTGGTACTGAATATGCAGGAGAAATGAAAAAATCAATTTTCTCAATTATGAATTTCCTATTACCTCAGAACAATGTATTACCTATGCATTGCTCAGCAAATGTTGGTAATGAAGGTGATGTAGCATTATTCTTCGGCCTTTCTGGTACTGGTAAAACAACATTATCAGCTGACGCAGACCGCAAATTAATCGGTGATGATGAGCATGGTTGGTCAGACAATGGTGTTTTCAATATCGAAGGTGGCTGCTATGCAAAATGTATTAATTTAACATTTGAAAAAGAGCCACAAATTTTCTCTGCGATTAAATTTGGAACAGTATTAGAAAACGTAGTCGTAAATCCTGACGGTCGCTTAGCAGATTATGACGATACATCATTAACAGAAAATACACGTGCAGCATACCCAATGCAAGCAATTCAAAATATTGTTGAGCCAAGCGTTGCAGGACACCCACATACAATTATCTTTTTAACTGCTGATGCTTTCGGAGTATTACCTCCAATCAGTAAATTAACGAAAGAACAAGCAATGTACCACTTCTTAAGTGGATTTACTAGTAAATTAGCTGGTACTGAGCGCGGGGTTACATCACCTCAAGTAACGTTCTCAACTTGTTTCGGTTCACCTTTCTTACCGCTTCCAGCTGTAGAATACGCAAAAATGCTTGGTGAAAAGATTGAAAAACATAATGTAAATGTATTCTTAGTTAACACTGGCTGGACTGGTGGAGAGTACGGAGTAGGTAAACGTATGAATCTTTCATATACAAGAGCAATGGTACACGCTGCACTTGAAGGAGATTTAAATTACGTTGAAACTACTCAAGATGAGTTTTTCGGTCTTGCAATTCCTCAACATGTTCCAGGAGTGCCTGATCAAGTATTAGTTCCATCATTAACTTGGGAAGACAAATCAGCATATGAAGTTAAAGCGCTTGAATTAGTGAATAAGTTCAAAGAAAACTTTAAAAAATTCGAAGGCTTTGATGCTCAACTTGCTGAGCTTGGCGGTCCTTTAAAATAATATTAACATTGAAAGGTCTTCTAATCGAAGACCTTTTTTTTGCTGACTAACAAGTAAAAGATTGGACAACATTAATTTCTAGGTAAGAGAAGAGTGTTGAATTCCACTCCAGGTGCTCGCTTTCCATGGGGCGTGCGGTGAGCCTCCTAGAAAAAGGTAGGCATGCTAAAACCACGACGTTCTGTCGTAACGCATGCATGACCCACATCCTGTGGGCCTCCTGCGGGGTCTCACCTTTCCCGCATCTCCCATAGGAGTCGAGCACCTTCTGTTCCATTCAACTTCTTGTAAAAGAGATTAGTATGAGTAGTGTAACATTCTAACTAAAGGCTTTTAATAAAAGAGAGAGAAACTCCCACTCTTTTAGATTCTATTCCGGTGTTTCAAAATTTCTAGTATCTATCAGTACTTTATTTTATCATAGTGATTTCTATTTTTAGGGTCATTTCTAAAATTGATGCTTTGTATAATTAAACATCACTATTGAACTATTCTCAAATAAAACATTTCCATATTCACCCATTTTTTCCTATTGCATAGGCTAATGTATAGTATTTTATGCTAGGAGGGATTACATGAAAACTAAATGGCTATTAGTCTTATTTTTATTAATTGCTTCTGTTTTTGGAGCTTGTTCAAAAGAACAGTCTAGTGACGGAAAGATAAAAGTCCGTGTTGCTGAGGTGACTCGTTCACTGTTTTATGCTCCAGAATATGTTGCAATCAGTGAGGGAATCTTTGAAAAACATGGTCTAGATGTAGAATTAACAACTACTTTTGGTGGAGATAAAACAATGACTGCTGTCTTGTCTAACGGTGCTGATATCGGGTTAGTTGGTCCAGAGACAACTTTATATGTATATGCTCAAGGTGCAAATGATCCAGTAAAAAGCTTTGCTCAATTAACGCAAACAGATGGAACTTTTTTAGTTGCGAGAAATCCAAAAGGTACATTTAATTGGGAGCAGCTGAAAGGTACAACATTCTTAGGTCAAAGAAAGGGTGGCATGCCACAAATGGTTGGAGAATATGTTCTCAGCAATCATGGTATCGAGCCTCATAAAGACTTAAAACTTATTCAAAATATTGATTTCGCTAATATTGCCAATGCTTTTGCATCAGGTACAGGGGAGTATGTTCAGTTATTTGAACCTACTGCAAGTATTTTTGAAAAAGAAGGAAAAGGAAAGATCGTAGCGTCGTTTGGTTTGGAATCTGGTAAGGTTCCTTATACAGCATTTATCGCCAAAGAAAGCTTCTTGAAAAAGAATGCTAAAACGGCTCAAAAATTTACTGACGCGTTATACGAAGCTCAGGCGTGGGTAGACTCTCATTCGGCTGAAGAAATTGCACAAAGCGTTGCTCCATTTTTCCAAGACACTCCATTAGATATAGCTACGAAAGTAATCGATCGATACAAATCTCAAAATTCATATTCTACTAACCCTATTTTAGAGGAAGATGAGTGGAACAATCTTCAAAAGATCATGAAAAATTCCGGAGAGCTACCTAAAGAAGTACCACATTCTACTTTAGTAGATACAAAATTTGCTGAAAAATCTACTAAGCAATAGTAGGTTATGCATATGAGTTATCTTACAGTTAATGAAATTTCACATGTTTTTCTATCAAAACAAAAAGCAATTAAAATATTAGATAGCTTGACATTTAAAGTAGATAAAGGTGAATTTGTATCTATTTTAGGTCCTAGTGGTTGTGGAAAAAGTACACTTCTATCAATCATTTCATCTTTATTAACACCTTATGATGGTTTAGTTCAGTTTAAAGGTCATCCTTATGACGTTAAAACTGGAGAAATTGGCTATATGCTTCAGCACGATTATTTGTTTCCTTGGAAATCAATAAAAGAGAATATTTTTCTAGGGCTAGAAATATTAGGGAAGGATTCTGATGAAAATAAACTTCGTGCTTTAGAATTACTGAAAGAAGTTGGTTTAGAAGGTTATGAAAATGCATACCCAAGGGAACTATCAGGGGGCATGCGTCAACGAGTAGCATTAGTGCGAACACTTGCCACAAGCCCATCTATTGTATTACTTGACGAACCTTTTTCTGCTCTTGATTATCAAAACAAAGTAAAACTTGAAGAGTTGGTTTTTCACTTATTTAAAAAATTAAATACGACTGCTCTATTAGTAACTCATGATATTGAAGAAGCTGTTGCAATGTGTGATCGCGTCATAACGCTAACAAATGTTCCAACGAAAATATCAAATATTTTTCATTTACCTGAAGAATTACGGAATGATTCACCATTTGAAGCAAGACAGCAATCACTATTTCCTTCTTATGTTTCTTCGATTTGGAAGGAGCTGGAGAAGCGTGAGTAATGTAAAAGACGAGTTACAAGACTACCATGCATACGTTATGAAAAAAAATCGCAGAAAGAAGTTATTCGTATTCTTCTTTCAATTCCTACTAATTGTATTATTTTTTATTGCTTGGCAGCTATTAAGCCATAGACAAATAATCGATCCATTATTGTTTAGTTCTCCAACTAAAATATATGATCTATTTGTTACGAAACTGCTTGATGGCACAATTTATCACGATGCCATCACAACAATTACTGAAACATTGATCGGCTTTGTATTAGGAACACTCATTGGAATCATACTTGCAATTGTCCTTTGGTGGTATCCTTTTGCTTCAAAAGTACTCGATCCATTCTTAGTAGTTTTTAATGCAATGCCAAAAGTAGCACTTGGCCCTATTATCATCGTTATTTTCGGTCCAACATATTCTTCTATTATTGCAATGGGGATTATTATTAGCTTTGTTATTACAGCTTTAGTTATTTATCAAGCATTTCAACAAGTTGATGAAAATTACATTAAAGTCATTAAAAGTTTTGGAGCTACAAAATCACAAGTCTTTAAAAATGTCATCTTTCCTGCTAGTATACCAACTGTCATTTCAACATTAAAAGTAAATGTCGGCTTGGCTTGGGTAGGAGTGATTGTCGGAGAATTTTTAGTTTCCAAAAACGGACTCGGCTACTTAATCGTTTATGGCTTCCAAGTATTTAACTTCACCTTAGTTCTCATGAGCGTACTCATCATAAGCGTCTCTGCCGGTTTAATGTACATTATTGTTGAATATATAGAAAGAAAGACAGTGAAAAAATAGAAAAGTGGAGGCGACTGGTCAGCTCCGACAAGCATAAGACGAAACCCGATAAAGGTGCTTTTTACCTTTAGTGGGTTTTGGCTTATGACCTCGAGGAGCTAGGAGCCGGAACTAGACAATAAGAAAAGTGGAGGCGACTGGTCAGCTCCGACAAGCATAAGACGAAACCCGATAAAGGTGCTTTTGCTTTTTATCTTTAATAGTTTTTGGCTTATGACCTCGAGAGGGCTAACGCCTGGAGAATATAATCCTCATAAAAAAAATGCTCACTAATTCAGTGAGCATTTCTTTATTTTGCATCCTTAACAATTGAGTTCAAATAGCTTAAGCTGTGTGAAAATACTTCATCACGCATAATGAAGCTAAAGCGACGGTCTTTTTTTATGCTAGGTGGAAAATCTTTAAACAGAACAGGTCCATTTGTTTCAAAATAGTGCTGCTGCGTTAAAAGTTCTCCAATATTAGCAAAGTAAATGTTTTTAATAATTATTTTGTCTTTACCTGTTACACGGTATTGACCAAGATAATTGATTGAGGAGACACTACCACCAGTTTCTTCTAATACTTCACGTACAGCTGCTTGTTCAGGTGATTCACCTTCCTCAACTTTTCCACCTGGAAATTCATATCCTCTTCTTTGGTGGTCGGTCAGTAGCCATTGATCTTTGTATTTACATATAACCCAAACATGTTTTGGATTTGGTGAGAATGGATGCTTTTCAAATGATAGTTCAACCGTGTTATGGTAAAAATCTTTAAATGTATACATTTTAACCTTCCTACATTCATACTTTGTTTTCCATTGTACTATGTCTATTAAAATGTTTCATCTATATTGAGACATTATTCGAAAAACAAAATGAAATATTTGATTGACTTGCATATTCGACAGTATACTATATGATGATAGTATAATCATTAGGAGGTTATATAATGACTGGAGTTTATGTCGTTAGTGCAATCATTATTGTTGTTGTTTTTGGTGCATTTGTTTTGACTGTAAATAAAGGATACGGTGTTCAGCATAAAGTGGACAAACTTGATGATATTAAAGTAAAAAACAATCATGATGAAGATGTAAAAGAATAAACATCATAAATGAAAACAATATTAATTGGTTTTATAAAATTTTATCAAAAATGGATTTCCCCTGCTACACCTCCAACTTGTAGATTTTATCCAACATGCTCACATTATGGTCTAGAAGCGCTTCAGACGCACGGAGCGCTCAAGGGGACATATTTAACGACTAAAAGAATCCTTAAATGCCATCCGTTGCATCCAGGGGGATATGATCCTGTTCCGGAGAAGTATACAAAAGATGATATCAAAGAAACTTGAGCAATTGGACAAGTAGCCTTTGATATCATCTTTTTTCTTTTATTTTTATTACTCAAGATTCTTTCAAAACTTGAATACTTTTTTACTTAGATTTTTTATTCTCTCTTCATTCACAGTTATTCCTAACCCAACCCCATTTGGAACTTTAACTTTTCCATTTTCCAATTTTACTTCAGGATAGATAATGTCTTGTTCCCAATGTCTTGATGAAGCTGAAATGTCACCTGGTATTGTAAAGCCAGCTAATGATGCAAGTGCTACGTTTTGTATTCTAGATATACCTGTCTCAATCATCCCACCGACCCAAACTGGCATATTATTTTCAACACAATAATCGTGGATTTTTAATGACTCTGTTAAGCCCCCAACTCTGCCAGGTTTTATTGTAATAATCTTGCAAGCCTGAAGAGCAAATGCAATTTCAACATCCTCTAGTGAATAAATGCTTTCATCTAAACATATAGGTGTCGCTATTTCTTTTTGAAGGATAGCATGATCCATAAAATCTCGATCGCCAAAAGGCTGTTCGATCATCAATAATTTAAATTGATCTAATCTTTTTAGTTGTTCAATATCATTCAATGTATAATCAGAATTTGCATCAATCATTAATGAAATCGTTGGGAATTTATCACGGATTTTCGAAATTACTTCATAATCATTTTGCTTCGATACTTTTATTTTAAATCGTTCATAACCTTCTATTTGAAATCTCTCTATTTGCTGAAGCATTACTTCTGGTTCATTCATGCTGACAACAACTCCGACAGGAATTTCTTCTTTCATTCCACCTAAAGCTTTAGCTAATGAAATGTCTTTTTTCTTGGAAAATAAATCCCAATAGGCACCTTCTATCCCTGCTTTTGCCATCGGATTACCTTTGAAGATATTTAACGTCTCTGCAACCTCTGAAGGGTGAGTAAATACTTTGTTTAGAATGGTTGGGATCAAAAAGTCCTGCAAAATATGAAGTGATGTTTGAATCGTTTCTGCTGTATACCATGGCTCAGAAAACGCAACTACCTCACCGAACCCTACTGTTCCACTTGCATCAGTTAGTTTGACAATAATTGTTTCTCGATTTTCATAAAGACCATAACTAGTTTTAAAAGGTATTCTAAGCTGCTGTTCAATTAAAAATAACTCTACTTGCTGAATCAACATAATTTGTTCCCCTTATAGTAGCTTATGAAGCTCTCTTCTTACTAACTTGTTTGCAGCATTTCTTGGTAGACTCGAGACAAAGTGAATTTCTTTAGGTATCTTAAACTTAGCTAATTTTTTCTGGCAAAATTCAATCATTTCTTGCTCTGAAGGGTGATTTTTTGATTTTGCTATCACAAACGCGATTGGCACCTTTCCCCAGGTTGGATCTTCTCTCCCAGTAACGCCAGCCTCAATTAAATCTGGGTGTGATAATAAGATTGACTCAATTTCCGCTGGATAAATATTTTCTCCACCAGAAATAATCAAGTCACTTCGTCGGTCAACAACAAATAAGAAACCATCTTCATCGACATACCCTAAATCACCTGTATAAAAAAATTCCGAAGTATCATTTGTTTGTAGTTTATAATATCCTTTGCTTACATTAGGACCTTTTACAACAATTTCACCGACAACTCCAGGAGAACTCTTCTTGTCATTTTCTCGTATTTCTAGTGAACAACCAAAAAGTGCTTTACCCGCTGAACCGATTTTCGAAAGCATAAATTCTGGAGATAGAGTTGCAATCTGTGAACATGTTTCAGTCATACCATAAGTCTGATATACAGGTACATTTCGCTCTTGAGCTTTCTGTAAAAGTGGTAATGGCGCAGGTCCACCTCCAAGTAAAGCTGCTCTAATACTACTTAATCCTTTATTAATATCCTCAAAATTGAGCAAATCATTTAATACCTTCGTTACAACAGATAAAATTGTTATTTTGTATTGATTAATATAATTTAGTACTATCCCTGCTTCAGCTTTTTCCGCTAAGACAATCTTCATTCCGTATATGGCACTTTTATATACCGTAGAAAGTCCACCTACATGAAACATTGGTAAGCACACCAGCCATACGTCACTTTGATCTAATCCTAAGTTCAGGACTGATGCAATCGCACTACTCCAATGATTCCCATAAGATTGCAATACAGCCTTAGGAAATCCTGTCGTTCCAGATGTATACATCATAGTTGCAATCTCATCATGATTAAAATACTCACGAATGACTACAGGTTTTACTTCAAATTGCTGTATATTATTCATTTCAAGTACACGGACTGTTGATGGAGGCGCTATGAAATTTTCATTTTCGACAATTAAAAAATTTGAATCACTATTTTGTATTTGATAGCTAATTTCATCTTCACTTAATCTAGTATTTAATAATATAGCGATTGCTCCAATATAGTGGATTGCATAGACAGTAACGATAAACTCTATGGAATTATTCATTAGTACTGAAACATGCTTTCCTTTTTCAATACCACAACTATGAAACCTTCCTGCAAGCTGTATGACTCTTTCATGAAGTTCTTTAAATGTAATTTCTTCTTGATCCGATACAACTGCAATTCGATTAGGTGTTAATCTAACTCGTTCTAGTAAAAAATTTGGAATTTGATTCATTTCAACACCTCCTAGTATAATCTTACTTAATTCACAACATTCAAAAAAAGCTTGATGATTGCTCATCAAGCTTAAATCTTCTACGAATCAAGGGAAACGTGGGAATTGACCAAAATCAGGCTTACGTTTTTCTTTAAACGCGTCACGACCTTCTTTTGCCTCTTCTGTAGTGTAGTAAAGTAATGTTGCATCCCCAGCTAACTGTTGAAGACCAGCTAGTCCATCTGTATCAGCATTCATTGCTGCTTTTAAGAAACGAAGTGCAGTTGGGCTCTTCTCAAGCATTTCTTCTGCCCATTTTACTGTTTCAGTTTCTAGTTCTTCTAACGGTACAACTTTATTTACTAAGCCCATATCTAATGCTTCTTGTGCGTTATATTGACGACATAAGTACCAAATTTCACGAGCCTTTTTGTGTCCAACAATACGAGCTAAGTAACCTGAACCGTAACCAGCATCGAAGCTACCTACGTTAGGACCAGTTTGTCCAAATTTTGCATTTTCAGCAGCAATTGTTAAATCACAAACTACGTTTAATACATTTCCTCCACCAATTGCATAACCTGCAACCATTGCGATTACTGGTTTTGGAATAACGCGGATTAGACGTTGTAAATCTAATACGTTTAGACGAGGAATGCGATCTTGCCCAACATATCCACCATGTCCGCGAACACTTTGGTCTCCACCTGAGCAGAATGCTTTTCCACCTTCACCAGTTAAAATAATAACACCAATTTTTTCATCATCTCTTGCCCATGCAAATGCATCTATCATTTCTGAAACAGTTAATGGTGTAAATGCGTTATGTACGTGTGGACGATTGATTGAAATCTTTGCAATGCCATTATATGTAGAATATAAAATTTCTTCATACTTTCTTTCTTGTACCCATTCAATTGTCATGACATTTCCTCCTTTTCACTTTTCAAAAAAAACTCACTTACTATTGTAGCAAATATTTCCGATTGTTCCACATGAATTGCATGTCCTGCATGTGGAATTTTTTTTATTTCACTATTTTTAAACTTCTCATTCATTTTCCCCATAATAAAACAAAACTTTTCATCATATTCACCACAAATCAATAATGAACGAATTTCTATTGTACCTAGTTGATCCCAAAGAGATGGCTGATTGCCTGTCCCCATTCCCTTTAGACTGTTACTTAAACCGATTGGTGACTGCAATAATCTACCTACTCGAATCTTTTCTTGATGACTTTTTGATAATTGCTTTTGAGATGAAAACAAAGGGATGTTCTCCCAATACTCCACAAACGATTTAATCCCATTATTTAATAACATTGATGCCAACTGATGATCTTTTTTTATTCTCGATAATCTTTCATCTTCCGAAGTAAGACCCGCTGTACAGCTTTCTAATAACAGTGATTGAATTCTATGTTGAAAATTCAAGGCAAAGTATAGCGCAAGTCTACCTCCCATTGAATAACCAAGTAGATGTATGCGATCAATTTGTTTTTTAGTTAAAAAATCATCTAAATCCTTAGCTGCTTTTTCCATTACATAACGATCAGGATCGTCAGGAGAATCAGTTTCTCCGTGACCTAATAAATCAATTGCGATTACACGAAAGTTTTGTTTCAGTTTTTTGATGAGTTCAGCCCATGTTTTTTTCGTCCCAGTAAAACCGTGAAGTAAAAGAACCGTTAGGCCTTCTCCTTCTTCTATATACGAATAGTGAACTCCATTCAAAGTAATTTTAGAAACACCGTTTTCATTGCTCATATTCATTTTTTACAATGCTCCATACTTTTTGATGTAGCTCATAATTTTCCTTACGGTTTGTTAAAACTTCAATTACATGTAGTTTTTCATGTTTAATCGCTAATGCATCTTCAAACTCAAACCAGCTTGAAACTTTTGTATGTACTCCACCAAACAGTGCAGTAGCATGTTGAAAATCTAAACCGAGTGGTGTACCAAATAATGTCTCAAAATGCTTTTCTTCTTTAGATTGAGGTAAAAATGAAAAAATTCCTCCGCCATCATTATTCACTAGTACAATTTGTATTGGAAGCTGGTGTAATTTAGCTAATACTAAGCTGTTTATATCATGATAAAAAGATAAATCACCAATTAATAGCGTAATATGCTCACCCGCTGCAGCCATTCCTAATGCAGTAGCAATCGTACCATCAATACCATTTACTCCTCTATTACATGCAATGGTAAGTTTTTTGTTTTGCGTATGTAAAAAAGTATCAATGTCACGAATCGGCATGCTATTTGAAACAAATATTGTACTATTTTCAGGTAGATTTTTAGCAAGTACTTGAACTATTTTCCCTTCAAACAGTTCTTCAAAAAGCTCAGATTTCTGCAAACCTGATTTTGTTTTTTGATTGATTGTCTGCCATTTCATTAACCAATCATGATCAACTGACTCGTTCAATTGAAAATCATGTAAAATCGCATGACAAAATTCTGTATCATTACATGAAATCATTTGAGTCGCTCTTAATGTCGGATCTCTCCATAAATCCCCTTCATCAATAACAATTATTTCGCAATTCTCCTGCTTTTGAACATACTGATTAAATGTTTTTGAAACAGGCATTGCTCCAAAACGAACAATGACCTCTGAATCAAGGGTATCAACATTTTCTCCAAAACGTAGAAATGTGTCATACGTATCGATTGTCAGTGCTTTATCATTTATTAGAGTTCGACCATTCGAAAGTGGATCACACAGCACAGGATATCCTAATTTTTCGCCTAATTCTAAAATTGAATGAAGGGCTTTTTCTTCAACATAGGGTCCACAGATTAATAAGCCTTTTCTTTTTGATTGAAAAAGCTCATGCATTTGCTCAATTGTATCTTTTGAAATTGTAGCAAAGGATTCAAAAAGATTTGTATAAGCACGGTCCTGGTGACGTTTTCCGGCTGAAAAAAGGTCCTCAATTTCAAAATTTGGAACCAATGGTTCTCTTAAAGGTATATTTACATGTACTGGCCCCTTAGGAGCAGTCATACATGAACGATACAATCTATTCATACTTGCACGTGCATATTGATACATTGCTTCTGAAGCTTCAGGCAAAGCAAGCTCAATAAATTTTTTCACAAACGATCCATATAATCCTATTTGATTCATTGCCTGTGGTGCGCCGATATCCCTTAATTCATGAGGGCGATCAGCAGTTATGACAATTAAGGGTATTCTAGATTCTTTTGCTTCTGATATCGCAGGTAAATAATTTGAAGCAGCTGTCCCAGACGTGCAAATAAGAACTGTAGGTTGCTTCGTGCTTTTAGCAATCCCTAATGCAAAAAATCCAGCGCCTCTTTCATCAATCGCGATAAAAGATTTTAATTTTGGGTGCTCATTCACTAGCATCGCAATCGGTGTAGATCGTGACCCTGGACTGATTACTACGTTTTGAATATTTAATGCACTTAGTTCATCCACTAGTGAACCAATGTACTTTGATAGCGCTTCATTATCTTTCATTTCGTAACCCTCCTAATGCATTAAGCATCGGTAGAAACTTCACACCAGTTTCGTAAAACTCCTCTTCCGGTTTTGAATCTTGTACGATTCCACAGCCAGCATATAATTTCGCTTTATTTGCTTTCACTAATGCACTTCGTATTCCAACAGCAAAATCACCATTGCCATTTAAATCAATCCAACCAATTGGTGCTCCATACCATCCTCGTTCAATTGGCTCGAGCTCGCGAATTAGTTTACAAGCAACCTCCTTTGGAAATCCCCCAAGTGCTGGTGTTGGATGTAATGCTTGAATTAATTTGAAGATCGAAACGTGTTGTAAAATAGTGCCCTCGACTGGCGTAAAAAGATGCAATAAGCTTTTTGTAGCCATAATTCTAGGTGAGCTTGGTATCGTTAACTGATCACAATATAGTCGAAGTGTTTCTTTTATATAATTTACGACAAAAGCATGTTCGTCATTATTCTTCTTACTATTTAATAACCAATTAGCTGCCTCGCTATTTTCTTCTTTTGTTATTCCTTTAGCAGCAGATCCTGCAAGGCACATTGAAGAAACTGTATTTTTCTTTTTTGCAATCAATCTTTCCGGCGTTGCACTGATAAATACAGTATCTTTTAGTTGATAGGTAATGACATAATTAACATTTCTTGTTGCTTCAAGTTCGTAAATTACTTTTGATGAATTTACTTCAGATGAGAATGTCGCATTTAATGTACGATTTAAAACAACTTTTTCCAATTGTTCATCCTTCATTTGCCCGATGGCTGTTTTCACACTTTGAATCCATTCATTTGGTTCAAACTCATCCTTTTGGATACATTCAGATTGAGTAAATGTTGGTTGTTTCATGCCGTATTGCTCTAAATAGTCATCATATTGTTTATATTGACTTAACAAATCCTCTAAAGTAGTTTGTGCATTAATTTCATAATTAGATGTAATAAATGTCCCCTCTTGTGTAACGGTTATCATTAACTTTGGAACAAAGAAATGTGATGTACCAAATTCCTTCCAATCATGGTCATGTTTGTAAGTTTCAAAAAAAGAGAAACCCCCAAGAGCCAAAGGTCCAGTACCAAAGCAATTCTCTTGCTCGATATACACTTCCTCTCCAAAGCGTTTCCATTCTTTTTCTATTGCAGAATACTGTTCTTCTGTACTATGATGAAAAGGAACTAAAGTACCGATTCCTGTGAGAATTAACGAATTTTCTTGGTTTGACCAATAAAAGCGTTCAGTAAAACCCAATTTATGATAAAAATGGTAAACACTTAGGGGATGAATATTCATTATTTTATCCACTTTACAAATAAAGCGTTTTGAACAAGCTTTTGCCTTCTGAAGTGATTGCTCGAAGTAAGCGATCGATTCCAGTTGACCTGTTCTAAGCATAACAGTTCCCCCTAGCTTTAATATACGTAAATACATGATATAACTAAAGATACAACGATGAATGTAGACTGTCAATTTTATGAAGTTCGTCCATACTTTTTTAAACTAAAACGATCTACATTTTCAAATAATATAAATAAGGAGGATGTTAAATATGCAACCAACTATTCAATCTCCAACCTCCTCAACAGGTTTTCGAACATGGTGGAATTTATTAAGACCACATACATTAACCGCAGCCTTCATTCCTGTTGCGATAGGTTCAATATTGGCACATATTGATGATTCATTTCATACACTTTTATTTATTGCAATGCTTGTAGCAAGTTTATTAATTCAAGCAGCTGCTAACATGATTAATGAGTATTATGATTATAAGAGAGGTTTAGACCATGAAGGCTCAGTCGGTATTGGCGGAGCAATTGTAAGAGATGGAATTAAGCCCTCAACTGTATTACAGCTAGCTTTTACTTTTTTTGGTATTTCAGTCCTTTTAGGTATTTATATTTGTATGCAAAGCAGCTGGTGGATCGCAGTAATTGGAATAATTTGTATGACAGCAGCTTATTTATACACTGGGGGGCCATACCCAATTGCTTACACTCCATTTGGCGAGTTAGTTGCTGGATTTTTTATGGGTGTCGTGATTATCGGAATTACTTACTATATCCAAGCTGGTAGTGTACCAACAAAAATATTGTTACTATCATTACCAACTTCAATTACAATCGGTGCAATATTAACAGCAAACAATATTCGTGACTTAGATAACGACAAGGAAAATGGACGAAAAACACTTGTTATCTTATTAGGCAAAAAAAATTCAATTATTTTTATCGGTTCAATGTTTGTAGTTGCATATGCTTTAGTTGTAGCATTTGTCATTGCAAAATTGATGACGCCATTTGTTCTTATTTCATTACTAAGCATACCTTTAGCAATTAAAGCAACTAAAGGATTTATTGGTAAAACTGAACCAATTGAAATGATGCCGGCAATGGCTGCTACAGCAAAGACAAATACAATAATGGGCTTTCTAATCGTAATCGGATTAATAATTGGAAATATTCTTTCCTAAGTAAGTCGATTCAATTCCTCAAAAAACTTAACTCATGTTTTCCTCCTTTTTGAACAAAATATGGATAGCCATATCCATTTATTGAAAAGGGGGAGCATGATGCTTTCACAAACACAGCTTCAAACATTAAAATCCAATCTTTTAGAGCAGAAAAAACATATACAAGAGAGACTTGAAGACCCTGCGTTTACACCTTACTCATTAAGAGACTCTGTTGATGAGCTTTCTCTTGCAGATAATCACCCAGGTGATTTAGGTACAGAATTATTTGAACGTGAAAAAGATATTGCACTTCACGAACACCTAAGAAATGAATTAGTTGATGTTGATGCTGCTTTACAAAAAATTGAAAATGGGACATATGGGATTTGTGAAGTAAGTGGTGAAGAAATTCCATTTGACCGACTAGAAGCACTCCCAACAGCTAAAACAATGATTGAACATGCTCATGATCAACATATTTCTAGTTCCAATAGAGAGTACGATCGTCCAATTGAAGAAGAAGTTCTAACTCCACCATTTGCTAGGGATAAAAAAGATCGATCAATGATGTTCGACGCTGAAGATTCATTACAAGCTGTAGAACGATATGGAAGCTCTCAAACGCCATCAGATTTTGAATTTAACAATATTCAGGAATATGATGACACATACACTGAAAGTTATGAAAACGTCGGTTATGTGGAAGAGTTTGAGAATTTTATCGGAACAGATATATATGGAAATAATCGAACAGTCTATCCAACAAAAAAACATGAACAATATGAAAGAGAACTAGATGATTATGAAGAACAAGCACTAAATGGAGAATTGGATAGCATCGATGCAAAGGACATAGACAAATATTAATATTCACATAAAACACGCATTTTTAAAATGCGTGTTTTTATTTAGAAAACGTCATCTTTACACTTTTCGTGGATTGGAGGAAATGAATAGATTACTAGTTTCATAAATAAAAAGGCACCCTACAAGAGGATGCCTTAGACATAACAAAAATTATTTTTTGTTTACGTTAGCAGCTTGTGGTCCACGGTTACCTTCGATGATTTCGAAGCTAACTTCTTGACCTTCTTCTAAAGTTTTGAAACCTTCGCCTTGAATAGCAGAGAAGTGTACGAATACGTCGTTTCCACCTTCAGTTTGGATGAATCCAAATCCTTTTTCGCTGTTAAACCATTTAACTTTACCGAATTCCATCGATAATACCTCCTAGAAATACATTTATACACTATTAAAACGTGCATAAAGAGGGATTAAGAAAAAGAACGTCATTGTCAATCAAGTTAAGATTGCTACAACATTGAAAGTGGTCATTACTTCTTTCCAAGACAAAGAAAAATATGAGCAGTACTAAAAATTTTGTAGTGCAAATGGATCGTTAATTTCTTACCTTCAAATGAATATGCAGTTAATAGTAATTTAAATATATCATATATAAAAATAAGCGTCAATGATACTAAATCTCATTTTCTGGTAAAATTTTTATATAATTCATACAATTTATCATTTAAAATATAGATAGATATTGTAAGGTTTTATTATGATTTTTTTCTGTTATATTAAGTCATAATAGAACATAGAACTATGTAAAATTTTGGTTATTTTTTTAATAAAAACCTAGAAATTAGTATTAAAAAAGTTGTATATTTATTCTTTAGGAGGAATGTAAAAATGAGAAAAGCACATGAAGTTACATACAAAATCCACGGACATGATATGCAGTTTGTTCAAGTTGAACTAGATCCAAAAGAAAGTGTTGTTGCTGAAGCTGGCGCAATGATGATGATGGATGACGGCATCGATCTTGAAACAATTTTTGGGGATGGATCTCCACAATCAGGTGGTCTTTTTGGGAAATTAGTAGGTGCTGGTAAACGCTTAGTAACAGGTGAAAGCTTGTTCATGACGAGCTTTACAAATAACGCTAATAGTCTTAAAACAGTTAGCTTTTCTGCCCCCTACCCAGGGTCTATCATACCATTAGACTTACAGGAGTATGGAAATAAAGTGATTTGTCAGAAGGACTCGTTTTTAGCTGCTGCAAAAGGCGTTTCAGTTGGTATTGAGTTCCGTAAAAAATTAAGTACAGGTCTTTTTGGTGGAGAAGGTTTTATTATGCAAAAGGTTGAAGGTGATGGCCTTGCTTTCTTGCATGCAGGCGGTTCAATTTATCAAAAAACGCTTCAACCTGGCGAAAAAGTAAAAATTGATACTGGTTGTATTGTTGCCTTTACTGGTGATGTAAACTATGAAATCGAGTATGTTGGAAATGTAAAAACTGCACTATTTGGCGGTGAAGGATTATTCTTCGCTACATTACAAGGACCTGGAACGATTTGGGTTCAATCATTAACATTAGCAAGATTAGCATCAAGAATTGGTCAGTATTTACCTTCTTCATCAAGCGGTGAAGGAAGCATCCTTGGAGGAATTGGAAACTTATTAGACGGTAATGATTAATTTTAAATATAAAAAAGAAGATCCACTATAAGTGGATCTTCTTTTTTTCAGTTAAAAATAGATATGATTGTGTTCATTTTGTTTGCTCTATCAATAGTTCTTCTTCATCACGGAATTTAAACGTAAAGGTTGGTGTATAGTCATATTTAAGCTTCATCTTATTAACACCATCTACATATGTCATGATATTGTGACTTTTTGTAATCGAACCCTTATTGATCGCGAATGTTATAGCCTGCTGAACGTGTAAATATTCTAAATATAGATTTAGTGGCTTGATTTCAACTTTAAATGGTGGACTGAGTGGGACAACATCATAAATATTAACGAATCTTATACTTTGTCGAACAAATTCATCATATTTCTCTTTGAATTGTTTATTTCCAACCTTTGGTGCTCCAAAACTATACACATTCGGAGTACATAAGTTGGTCATTGCTAACTCAAACCCAAATAAAGTAGCGAGAGAGCCACCTAAGCTATGACCTGTTATATATACTTTTTTATTGGTTGCTCTTTCTTTTACAATTTCTAACAATACTTCTCTACAAGATTTATAAATAGATAGAAATCCAGAATGTACACTACCACTGTTCATTGCATAAGGAAATAATTCTTGTTCAACCTTTAAATCCGCTAGCCAATCTAAGTCAGATTTTGTTCCTCTAAAGGCAATAATGAGTGAGTTTTCATTTTCAATAACATATCCAAACCACTCCATCTCAATAATTGCACAAGCTTTAAATCCACAAACTAGTGAGTAATTTGCTGGTACCATAAATTTCCCATCATTTTCCCACTGTTTATAAGTCTGTATACAACACTGTACTAATTCTAAAGCAAGATCGTAATCAACTGAAAGGAATTTCAACTTAACTCCCCTTTCTGTTTCACTATTATGTGAAAAACCTCCTTAAAACAAAAAGGAGGTTAGGAATGATGAAAACTTCTTTGCTGTATATTCCAAATATCAGATGCATACTCACGAATTGTACGATCACTTGTAAAGAAACCTGATTTCGCTACATTATATAGGCTTTTTGTAGCCCACTCTCGTTTATTCTGGTAAGAATGATTTATTTTATCATGCGCTTTTACATATGATGAAAAATCTCTTAGTAAGAAATATTCATCATTATATGACATAAGTGAATCAAATATTTCTTCAAATTCAACTCTTGGTAATGGAAATAGTCCATAAAGTAACTGATCAAGAACTTTTTTAATACGAGAATCGTGGTGATAATAGTCACTACTTTTGTACCCACCATGCTGATAATAATTTAACACCTCATCAGCCGTCAGTCCAAACGTAAATATATTATTCTCACCAACTTCTCTTAAAATTTCAATATTCGCACCATCTAATGTTCCAATTGTTAATGCGCCATTCATCATAAATTTCATATTGCCAGTTCCTGAGGCTTCCTTACTTGCAGTTGAAATTTGTTCACTAACATCTGCTGCTGGAAAAATCATTTCGCCTAATGAAACTCGATAATTTTCAACAAATATGACTTTAATGAATTGATTAATATAACGATCATTATTGACAATATTAGCAACAGAATGGATAAGTTTTATTATTTTTTTCGCGTAATAATACCCTGGGGACGCTTTTGCACCAAATATGAATGTCCTCGGATGCATTTTAAAATGCGAATCCTCTTTTAATCTATTATATAAATACATTATGTGAAAAACATTCAATAACTGACGCTTATATGCATGCATTCGCTTCACTTGAATATCAAAAATTGAATCCGTATCTAAAGCAATTCCATTAGTGTAATGAACATAGTTTTCTAATACTTCTTTTCTTTTTTTCTTAACTAGCATCAATTCATTTAAAAAAGATTCATCATTTTCATATTTTAATAGATTATCTAATTGCGTTGGTTCATAGATCCAGTCATCACCAATCGAGTCCCTAATTAGACCACTTAACTCTGGGTTACATTGGAGTAACCATCGCCTATGAGTGATTCCATTGGTTTTATTATTAAATTTAGCTGGTTCATATTCGTAAAATAACTTCATTTCTCTTTGCTTTAAAATTTCTGTATGAATTTCGGCTACGCCATTAACACTTTTACTTCCCACAATTGCTAAATGGGCCATTTTGACAACTCCATGAGCAATTATGGCCATATTTTCTATACGACGCCAATCACCAGGATATTTCTTCCACAACTCTTTGCAATATCTCTCATTAATTTCTTCAACAATCATATAAATTCTTGGAAGCAATGGCTGAAATAAATCAATTCTCCACTTCTCAAGTGCTTCTGATAATGTGGTATGGTTCGTGTATGAGATTGTTTGTGTAGTAATCTCCCATGCTTCTTCCCAAGAGAGCTTTTCAATATCTATTAAAATTCTCATTAACTCAGGAATAGCCAATACAGGATGAGTATCGTTCACATGAATAGCAATTTCATGATGAAACTTACGAATATCACCATATTGTTCTTTATATGAATCTACTATTCTTTGTATACTTGCAGAAACTAAAAAGTACTGCTGCTTTAATCGTAAAATTTTCCCTTCGTCATGCGTATCATCAGGATATAAGAATTCCGAAACTGCTTCTGCTTCCCGCTTATATTTCATCAAAGATTTATTAGAAGAATGAGAAGAAGCTTCAGCACTCCAAAGTCTTAAAGTATTTACAGTATTTGTATGATAGCCGATGATTGGTAAGTCATAAGGAACAGCCTTTATTGCCTCAGCTCCATGTACACGAAACTCTAAACGATCTTTACTCTTATATGCTTCAACTTCTCCTCCAAATAACACATCAATTGATTGATCATCTCTTCTAACTTCCCAGACATTCCCATACTTCAGCCACTGCTCAGGAAGTTCAACTTGATACCCATCAACTATTTTTTGGTCGAATAGGCCATGTTTGTAGCGAATGCCACATCCATGACCTGGTAAATTCTGAGAAGCTAATGAATCTAGGAAACAGGCAGCTAATCTTCCTAGTCCTCCATTTCCAAGTCCTGCATCGCTTTCAAATTCCTCTAATGTAGCTAGCGATATTCCAAGCTTATTCAGACCAGATTCACATAATTCTCTTAGTCCTAGATGAATTAAATTACTCTTCAAAAGTTTTCCTAAAAGGAACTCAATAGATAAGTAGTACACTTGTTTTTTTCGTTCCAAACGATACTGTTCACTTGTAGCCAACCAATCTTCGCTTATATATTCTCGAATCATTGTTCCAAGCGTTTCATATTGTTCTTGAATAGAACTTTCAGAAATACTTTTTCCATGCATACTTTCTAGTTTTTCTTTATAATTCCATTCAAACTCCTCCACACTAGAAAACATGGAACCACCTCGCCTTAAATGATTTACTTTGTAGATTGCAAATATAGTTTTGTATACTCTTTTGCAGACTGCAACCAGCTTGAGTCTCGATTCATAGCATTTTTAAGAACCGCTTTTCGATGTTGTTTTTGGTTATAAATAGTAAGCGCACGTTCGATTGTAAAAAGCATATCGTGTGCATTATAGTTACTGAAAGAAAAACCATTACCGCTCTTCGTCTTTTCATTATATGATTGGACCGTATCGTTTAGGCCCCCAGTTTCTCTAACGATTGGCACACAGCCGTATTTCATCGCGATCAACTGTCCTAATCCACATGGTTCAAATAAAGATGGCATAAGGAATAAATCAGCACCTGCATAAATCTGATGAGCAAAATTTTCGTCAAAACCGATATAAGACCTTACTTTATCATAATAATTATGTTCCATCGCTTTAAAGAAATGTTCAAATTCCTCTTCACCAGTACCCAAAATAATGACTTGCACATTGTGATCCATTAGTTGTGGAAATACATGCTGAATCAAGTCAATTCCTTTTTGACTCGTTAAACGAGAGACCATAGCTATTATTGGAATATTTTCATCCACTTGCAATGCTAATGATTCCTGTAATTTCGTTTTATTTTCAGCTTTCTTTTCAATTGTAAACTCATCATAATTCGTATGAATTTTTGAATCTGTTGCTGGATTATAAATCGTTTCATCAATCCCATTTACAATTCCAAATAATTTATGGTCTTGAGACCTTAGAAGACCATCTAATTGCTCTCCAAAAAACTCATGTTTAATTTCTTCTTTATAAGTTGGACTTACAGTTGTGACTATATCACTAGCAATAATGCCAGCCTTCATAAAGTTGATACAATCATAAAATTTCAAATAATCATTGTTGAAATATACTTCATCAATGCCCAAAATATCATCCATTACCATTTTTGGGAAAACACCTTGGAATTGCAAATTGTGAATCGTAAAAACTGACTTTAAATCCGGATTTAAATCTTTTAGTGCACCATATTCCTTTATAAAAAATGGAATCATAGCTGTATGCCAATCATGGCAATGAACAACATCAGGTATAAAATCTAGCTCGCGAATACATTCAATAGCTGCAATAGAAAAGAACGCAAAGCGCTCTCCATCATCGTATTGTCCATATAATTTATCACGATTAAAATAGTACTCATTATCAATAAAATAATAAGTCAATCCTTCAACCTGTAATTCATATAGACCACAATATTGATTTCTCCAGCCTAGTTTTACCTCAAGTTCTTTCACTAATTTCGCTTCTTCGCGATATTTAGCGGGGATTTGAGAATAAAATGGAAGCATTACACGTACATTCAAATTTAGTTTATTTAAATATTTAGGGAGGGCACCTGCAACATCTGCAAGCCCTCCTGATTTAACAAATGGTACACATTCCGAAACAATATATAATACATTTACCACTGAATCAACGCTCCTTGAACTGAGCCTTTCTGAAGAACAATTGGCTCATTTAAACTCCCTTTCATTTCGACACCTTCTTCGATCCGTACATCTTTATCTAAAATAACTCCATCTAATATACAGTTATCTCCAATGATTGATTTTTGCATAACAACACAATTACGAATAATTGTATTTTTTCCAATTTTCACAGCTCGAGAGATAATACTATTTTCTACAGTACCTTCAATTACACATCCATTAGCAACAATTGAATTTTTTACGACTGCTTCTTTTGAATATTTCGTAGGTGGTTCATCTTTTACTTTCGTAAAGACTGGATATGATTTTAAGAATAATTGATTCCAAACTTCTGGATTTAATAATTTCATACTGTTCTCGAAATAGTCCTCAATCGTCTGAATGATTGCTACTTGCTGTGGAATTTCGTATCCACTTAACATTACTCCATTATTTTTATCACGAACAACGTCCATGATTGTTTCGTATCCTTTTTCATGGAAGTTCTCAAATAGTTTCAACAATAGATCTTTTTCAAGGAAGTAAATATTTAAAGATTTACCAAATTGCGTCAGCTCTGTAATTGCTGCATCTGTATCAATATGTCGTTTTAAAATTGGTCTAAAATCAACAGAACAAATTGTATATGTATTTGCTACAACTACATACTTCTGCGTAGAACGCTGTAAAAATTGAATATGTTTTTCGATAAAATCAAACGTGCCAAATGCTCCATCAGTTGGTTCAGGTGTAAATATGAATAAGCCATCATGCTTTCTATTCAAATCCCAGTGCTTACCCGAACCTAAATGATCAATAATTGAACGATAAGGCTGATCAGGAAATACAGCTACACTTGTAATTCCAGAGTTCACCATATTACTTAACATAAAATCAATTAAGCGATAACGACCAGCGTAAGGAAGCGTTGCAAGTGGTCGATGCTTTGTTAATGGTTTTAAAGATTCAAAATGTGTAGAAGCCTCAATTATACCCAGCATAGTTTGTTTCATCGAATACCCCTCTCAATCTATTATTCTTTATGAGGAATGAGCCACCTCTTATACTTCGTTTGTCACTAATATGACTTCTTCATATTCTTTTTCTGGACGTAATACTGAGCCATCAGCTACTACCATACCCGGAGCGACAACCGCATTTTCTATTTTTACATCTTTACCTATTACACACCCAGGCATGACAACTGAATCTTTTATAAAACTGCCTTCACCAATTGTCACTCCTTGGAATAGTACAGAATGTGAAATATAGCCTTCTACAACACAACCTTCGTTAATAAGCGAATCTTCAACAATTGCAGTAGGTGCAATATATTGTGGAGGTTGATTTGGATTCACAGAATAAATACGCCAATCACGGTCATAAATATTCAGTTCACTCTCTTCATTTAATAAATCCATATTTGCTTCCCATAAGCTTTTTACTGTTCCTACATCCTTCCAATATCCTTGGAATGGATAAGCAACAATTTTCTTCTTTTCTTCTAATAAAAGTGGAATGACATCTTTACCAAAATCATTGCTTGATTCTGGGTTGCGATCATCCATTTCTAAAAATTCCTTTAATACATTCCATTTGAAAATATAGATTCCCATTGAAGCTAAATTGCTTTTAGGAAATTGCGGCTTTTCTTCAAATTCAATAATGTCCAAGTCTTCATTCGTATTCATAATTCCAAATCGACTTGCTTCTTCAATTGGAACTTCGATCACTGAGATTGATACATCAGCATCTTTTTCAATGTGATAATCTAACATTTTGCTGTAATCCATTTTATAAATATGATCACCTGAAAGAATTAACACGTATTCAGGCTGATATTGCTTAATATAGTTTAAGTTTTGATATATGGCACTTGCTGTTCCTGTATACCATTTGACACCAGATGCTTCTGAATATGGTGGTAATACAGTAACTCCCCCATTCAAACGATCCAAGTCCCATGCACTACCTATACCAATATATGAATTCAGTACAAGTGGTTGATATTGCGTTAAAACACCAACAGTATCAATTCCAGAATTTGTACAGTTACTCAATGTAAAATCAATTATTCGGTATTTTCCTCCAAAGGCTACTGCTGGTTTTGCTAATTCTTTAGTAAGGGAACTAAGTCTACTTCCCTTCCCTCCTGCTAGTAACATTGCTACGCATTTTTTCTGAACCATTGCTGCTAATCCCCTTTCGCATTTTAACTGGACGAATGATTGTAAAACTAAAAGCAGGTAGTGCGATTTCAATGCTATATGGTTGACCATGGAATGGAGTTGAATCGGTCTCAATAACCGAACGATTTATTTTGCTTTCTCCACCAAATCTTACATAATCACTAGATAAAATTTCTTTGTAACGATGCTTAAATGGTACGCCGATTCGATAGGTTTCATAAGAAATCTCTCTGAAATTGCAAATGATAATAACATAATCATCCTTGTTTTTACCTTTTCGAATAAACGAGAAAACACTTTGTTCTGCGTTATTTGCATCTATCCATGAAAATCCATCCCAATGGTTATCAACTTCGTATAATGATTTATTTTTCTTATAGATTGCTAGTAATTCCTTAACATAATCGTTCATTTTTGAATGGTATTCGTACTCTGAAATCATCCAATCTAATTGCTCCAGATCCTTCCATTCATCGAATTGACCAAATTCACTTCCCATAAACAAAAGCTTCTTTCCAGGATGAGCTAAGTAATAACCTAATAAAACTCTTAGTTGAGCAAACTTATCCTCATATTTTCCTGGCATTTTATTTAGTAAAGATTTCTTACCATGTACTACTTCATCATGTGAAAATGGCAAAACAAAATTTTCTGAGAAGGCATATAAGAATGAAAAGGTCATTCTGTTATGATGATGTTTTCTCTCAGACGGTTCTGTTTCCATATAGGTTAAAACATCATTCATCCAACCCATATTCCATTTAAAATTAAATCCTAAGCCACCTTCATATGTAGGAGCTGTTACTAAAGGCCAATCTGTGGAATCCTCTGCAATCATTAAAACTTGCTGATCATACTCAAAGACTACTTCATTTAGTTTTCTTAAAAATGACACTGCAAAAGGATTCTCTTCTTTTTTATGTCCTTCTTTCCAATACAAAATATTAGCTACAGCGTCGACTCGGAAACCATCGACATGGAAGTTTTCTAGCCAAAATAATGCATTTGACAATAAAAAAGACCTTACTTCTGGTTTTGATAAGTCAAAATTCGCTGTACCCCAAACTTCGTTCTCTCTTACATCATAACTTTCATATTCATATGTGGGTTCCCCATCAAACATGTATAAACCATGTGAATCCTTACAAAAATGACCAGGCACCCAATCTAAAATGACACCTATACCATGCCCATGACATTCATCAATAAAGTTCATTAATTCATGTGGATTACCATAGCGACTTGTCGCTGAGTAATATCCGACTCCTTGGTACCCCCAAGAACGATCGTATGGATGCTCAATAACAGGTAGTAATTCTATATGAGTAAAGCCATGTTCTTTTACATAAGGTACTAGCTCGTTAGCTAATTCAGCATATGTATAAAAATCCCCATTACTTTTCTTTTTCCAAGTACCTAAATGTACTTCATAAATTAAAACTGCTTCTTCATAAACTACTTTTTTTGATTTCTGTTTACGGTATTTTGAATCCTTCCACTTATATCCGGAAAGATCGTATACGACTGAGGCTGTGTAAGGGCGAAGCTCACTATAAAATGCAAATGGATCACTTTTTAGTAGAACTTCTCCATTATTTGAAACAATCTCATATTTATAAATTGTTCCGTGCCCAATTTCAGGAATAAAAATTGTCCATATTCCTTCATTGTTTAATTTCTCCATTTTATGATCCGAACCATTCCAGTCATTAAAATTTCCGACAACTGAAACACACTTTGCATGTGGTGCCCATACTGTAAAATGTGTTCCTTTTTTATTCCCCTTCTTCCCTATATGTGCGCCAAAGCATTCATAGCTTTTGAATAGATTTCCTTCATGGAATAAATGCACATCAAATTCAGTTGGTCGTGTCAAAAGCAACATCCTCACCTCATTACAATCTTCTATATTCTTCTTGTTCTTAATATTCTACAAACATATATATTTCCCTTGTAATTATGCAAAAAAAATTCATAAACAAATATTGGAAAATGAATGATTGTTCATGAAAACGTTGTCATAATTGACTTTGTCGTATTTATGTAATTTTTGTCGAATGAATAATACGGAATAAATATTCATAATAAATCTGTTAAACCTTAAAAAAATTCGATAAATTGTTATTTACTATAAAATTTCATACATATTTATCATATTTAAAACAGGAAAATAATGAATTTAATAAATCATGTTGAAGATTGTCGGATTATAAGGAAGAAAATATTTATGATCTATTTTTGGAATATAAACCACAAAATTAGTACTCATAAAAAAAAGATCTTCATAAAGAAGATCTTTTTTGGGGTCTACAATTTATATAAAATTAGTTTTTCAGAGACTATTATAAAATGTATGTTTTTCGAGACATGAAGCCTGAAGAGGATCTTAATTACCATACACGCTTATGAGCACTGTAAGTAGGCTAAAAATGTTACAATTCATTGTGCTGTAAAACTTTTGATTTAGTAGGTAATTTAATATCTAAAATAAGAAATACACTCACTAGAATGACAATAAACCCTACTAGCATCCCCATTGTAATCTTCTCATTAAGTATTAGAACACCCCAGATCATTCCGAAAACTGGAATTAAGAAAGTAACACTTAGTGTTTTTGTTGGTCCTACATTTTCTATTAAGTAAAAATATAAAAGATAAGCAATGGCTGTACAAAACAAAGCCAATGCTAGGACAGCTAGTATTGGTATAAGTGAAAAGTTACTTGTTGTATTAGGAAGATTAAAAATTGTAAACGGAATTAAAAGAATTGATGCGGCAATTTGCTGACCTGCTGCAAGTGATATTGGTGCTACATCTACAAAAGTCTTTTTAGCGTATACGCCTGCAAACCCATATGAAATTGTCGATAATACCGCTAGTCCGATTGCAATAATTATTTCTTTTGTGAATGGAATTGTACTCCATCCAACTAACAGAACTACTCCTATCACTCCTACTAATATGCCAAACCATTTTCTAATACTAAGGCTTTCATTCAACCATCCCCATACAATGATAGCGGTGAATAGCGGCGTTAATGAATTAAGGATAGATGACATTGAAGCCGTTAAATAGAGTGCTGATGTTGCAATTAATGTAAAGGGAATCGCTGCGTTTAATGCACCAATTATTATATATTGTTTCCATCTCTTTCTAAAACCTAAAGACTTCCTCGTAATTACTAAATATAATACCAAAGCCAGCGCAGCAATAGAGACTCTTCCTTCTATTGTAAGAATAGGTCCAAATATCGGTGCAGCAATTCGAATGAATAAGAAAGATGCTCCCCACAGAGCAGCCAGTCCAATTAAGGCGATTAACTCTTTAAATGACATCATTTTCCTTCCTTTCTATATTCCGTCGGACTGTATCCTGTATGCTGACGAAACAAATTCGAAAAATGGGAAGTACTCTTGAATCCAAGATGAAATGCTAATTCTGTTACAGGAACTTCTGTGTGAAGCAGGTGTTCAATTGCGTCAGACATTCTTAATTGTGTTGCATATTCTAATGGTGACAATCCTGTATTTCTTTTAAATAAACGCTGAAGATGATATTTGCTTACACCGACATGTTGAGCAAGTCGATCCAATGTGATTGAATGGCGATATTGCTCTTCTATATATTGTTTGGAAGAATATATAATCTCCTCTTCATTTGTTTGGATTAAATCAGGACGGCATCTTTTACAAGGACGGAATCCATCTTCTATTGCTAATGTGGTAGTTGCATAAAATGAAATATTATCTCTTAAAGGTGCTCTTGATTTACAGGAAGGCTTACAACAAATACCAGTAGACTTGACAGCATAAATAAACAATCCATCATACTTTTCATTACATTGAATAATTGCATCCCACATATCTTGATCACTTGGTAACACCATATCCTCACCTCACTCAACCTAATCACATTTTAGCATTATAAAATACACTCTGCTTTCAATATCTTGCTTTGTAATTTTGATTTGGACTCATATCTTATAACATACTTTTTTATTGAAACTTTAAATTTGATTTCATATTCTACTTGTCATATTAGAAATAAAATATATTACAAATATTCTTAGACAAATAAAAAAGCTCAGTTACCTGTGTTATCACAAATAACTGAGCTTTAGATATGACCCGTACGGGATTCGAACCCGTGTTACCGCCGTGAAAGGGCGGTGTCTTAACCGCTTGACCAACGGGCCGTTAAAATGGCAGAGAAGAAGGGATTCGAACCCTCGCACCGCGTTAGCGATCTACACCCTTAGCAGGGGCGCCCCTTGAGCCACTTGGGTACTTCTCTATAATGGCTCCGCAGGTAGGATTCGAACCTACGACCACTCGGTTAACAGCCGAGTGCTCTACCACTGAGCTACTGCGGAACAATAAATAATATAATATAATATATATGGTGGGCCTAAATGGACTCGAACCATCGACCTCACGCTTATCAGGCGTGCGCTCTAACCAGCTGAGCTATAGGCCCATAAATATTATATAAAAAAGCGGGTGATGGGAATCGAACCCACGACCGAAGCTTGGAAGGCTTCTATTTTACCATTAAACTACACCCGCGTAATGGGGCGACCGATGGGAATCGAACCCACGAATGCCGGAACCACAATCCGGTGCGTTAACCACTTCGCCACGATCGCCATAATGGTGCCGACTAGAGGACTTGAACCCCCAACCTACTGATTACAAGTCAGTTGCTCTACCAATTGAGCTAAGTCGGCATTACATTATTAAATATAAAATTTAAAATGGTGGCTCGGGACGGAATCGAACCGCCGACACGAGGATTTTCAGTCCTCTGCTCTACCGACTGAGCTACCGAGCCAATTTAAATGGCGGTCCCGACCGGGATCGAACCGGCGATCTCCTGCGTGACAGGCAGGCATGTTAACCGCTACACCACGGGACCATTTGGTTGCGGGGACAGGATTTGAACCTGCGACCTTCGGGTTATGAGCCCGACGAGCTACCAGACTGCTCCACCCCGCGATAATGTGGATACTAATTAATTTAGTTCCATGAATATTAACGTGTTAAGACCATCCCAATCTCAGGATGTTTTTGCAAGTAGCAGCTCGATTGGTATGCTGAAGTTATTCCTTCGAAGCATATTCGTTCGTGCTCCACCCCGCGATAATGTGGATACTAATTAATTTAGATCCATGAATATTAAATTAATAAAATAGATGGAGGAGTAAGAGGGATTCGAACCCCCGCGGGCTGTTACACCCCTGTCGGTTTTCAAGACCGATCCCTTCAGCCAGACTTGGGTATTACTCCATATTTAGTGGTGGACCTTGTAGGACTCGAACCTACGACCGGACGGTTATGAGCCGTCTGCTCTAACCAGCTGAGCTAAAGGTCCTTAAAAGTAGCGGCGGAGGGAGTCGAACCCACGACCTCACGGGTATGAACCGTACGCTCTAGCCAGCTGAGCTACACCGCCATAATTTTAACTTTTTAAGTGGAGCCTAGCGGGATCGAACCGCTGACCTCCTGCGTGCAAGGCAGGCGCTCTCCCAGCTGAGCTAAGGCCCCATAATTAAATGGTCGGGAAGACAGGATTTGAACCTGCGACCCCCTGGTCCCAAACCAGGTGCTCTACCAAGCTGAGCCACTTCCCGTTTAGAATACAGGTAATCTATTGCTTTTTAAATAATATGGCGCGCCCGAAAGGACTCGAACCCATAACCTTTTGATCCGTAGTCAAACGCTCTATCCAATTGAGCTACGGGCGCATATTAAAAATGGTACCGAGGGCCGGACTCGAACCGGCACGGGGTCAACCCCCGCAGGATTTTAAGTCCTGTGTGTCTGCCATTCCACCACCCCGGCAGCATATGTGGAGCGGAAGACGGGGCTCGAACCCGCGACCCCAACCTTGGCAAGGTTGTATTCTACCACTGAACTACTTCCGCATATATACTGTTTAACAAGTGTAAATGGTGCGGGTGAAGGGACTCGAACCCCCACGCCATAGGCGCCAGATCCTAAGTCTGGTGCGTCTGCCAATTCCGCCACACCCGCATATTTTACTATAAAATGGTGAGCCATGAAGGATTCGAACCTTCGACCCTCTGATTAAAAGTCAGATGCTCTACCTACTGAGCTAATGGCTCAAAAGAGTGCCGACTAGAGGACTTGAACCCCCAACCTACTGATTACAAGTCAGTTGCTCTACCAATTGAGCTAAGTCGGCATATGGTGGAGGATGACGGGCTCGAACCGCCGACCCCCTGCTTGTAAGGCAGGTGCTCTCCCAGCTGAGCTAATCCTCCATCAAACCAAGCGACGTTCTACTCTCACAGGGGGAAACCCCCAACTACCATCGACGCTGAAGAGCTTAACTGCCGTGTTCGGTATGGGAACGGGTGTGACCTCTTCGCTATCATCACTTGATTCAATTTCTTGGGACAATAATCATTATATCAAAATACCAACTAAAGTCAATAACTTTTTGCTAATATTTTTTAACGATTGAATGATTTTTTGCACCCTCAAAACTAGATAATGTCATTATCAAACTTGTTAGTTAAGTCCTCGACCGATTAGTATCAGTCAGCTCCACGTGTCACCACGCTTCCACCTCTGACCTATCAACCTGATCATCTC
>NZ_NETJ01000005.1 GCF_002128405.1 Gottfriedia solisilvae | reverse complement strand
ATCAAACTCTCCATAATAGTTAAGTTTAAATCTTGTATTGCTCAAAAAACTAATAATTGACGTTTTACTTCATGTTTTGTTTAGTTTTCAAAGTTCACTTTATCGCTCGTAAGCGACTTTTTTATATTAACATTTATCAAAAAACATGTCAATATTTTATTTGATATTTATTGTTGCTTTTTCTCGTTTGTCACCGACTTGTTTTGGCGACATAAATTAATATAACACCACCCATCATTTCGGTCAACAACTTTTTGATATTTTTTTGAAAAAGATTTCTTTTAAATTGATAACTGGTGATTTTACATGTAAATCATTTCAAATATTATGTAGCTATTCAAGTTACTTCTTATTATATCTTTATTTTCCAATGGAGAAACAAGCCACATTTACTAGAAACTTAAAACCACTTAGCTTTTATAAATAAGAAAGGTTAATTCAATATAGAAGTCTTCGAAATCATCCTTATCTTAATTTTAGAAGTCGAATGAAACATAAGATGCTCCACCCTCTGCGAATTTTGGAATAGGTAAGCCCAACAGGCACGATGATAAAGTTAGCATACTAAAACCACGACGTCCTTTCGTAACGCATGCATGACCTACATCGTGTGGGCCCAGGAGACTCAGCGCCCGCCTCATGGAAAGCGAGCACCTGGAGTGGAATTCAACATCACTCTCCTTTGACAAAGACCACTTTATATAAAACTATATTTAGAAAATAAAAATGAAATTCATAATAGTAAGACTACCAGTTCAAATCCCATTTATGCTATATTTACATTGAATGGGGTGGAACTATTGGCAAAAAAGAAAAGTAGTAAAATTAATAATATAAGAACGTTTGCACTTTCATTATTATTTATTGGATTCATCATTATGTATGGCGGTGTCTTCTTCAGAGAGCATAAAATTGTTATGACATTGTTTATGCTTGTTGGATTTTTAGCTATTATTGGAAGTACTGTTGTATATTTTTGGATTGGGATGCTATCAACTAAAACCATCCAAGTTGTCTGTCCAACATGTAATAAAACGACAAAAATGCTTGGGAAAGTAGATATTTGTATGTATTGTAATGAACCACTAACATTAGATGCTTCATTAGAAGGCAAAGAGTTCGATGAAAAATACAATAGCAAACGAGAAACAAAAAGAACGTAATAAAAAAAGCACATTACATATGTAATGTGCTTTTTTATGATAAGTTTTTTTCTTTACAATTAGGACAAATACCGTACACTTCCATCCTATGATTTGTTACTTCAAATCCTGTTACGTTCTCAACGAATTGATTGATACCCTCTAATCCATCATAATGAAAATCATTCATATCTCCGCATTTTTCACAAATAATATGATAATGATCTGTAGTTATATAATCAAATCGACTAGAAGAATCACCGAAGTTTAACTCTTTAACCATTCCAACTTCACGTAAAACTCTGAGATTATTGTAAACAGTTGCAACACTCATATTTGGAAATTTACCCTCAAGTGCTTTATAGATTTCATCAGCAGTTGGATGTGTTCCACTTTCAATTAAAAATTCTATAATTGCATGTCGTTGAGGTGTTATACGTACGCCGCTATTCTTTAAATGTGAAATTGCATCTTGAATATTCTCTTTATGCAACGCCGCTCTCCCCGTTTCTTTAAATTAATTCTAAACAACATTCTTATTATTAGTTTATTCAACTCTAAGAATATTTGTCAACTTTTTGAGAATTTCCTAAAAGAATTTATTCTAATGAATAAATAGGAATAGTTGATTACATAAAAAAACGTGCGAGAAATTCTCGCACTTCAATATGCTATCATCTGAGGAGGTATGCCCTATACTTATATATATTCCCTTTAGAAGAAGGCGTATAGACGAAAAGCTCGATTAAGTTGATAAACATTTACTAAATTTCATCCAAATCATAATTGCAAAGTTAAAACGAGATAAAGTAGACACTATATTAGTCCGAAAAGGTAAATGAAAAGACGTATTTGAAGTATTACAAAAAATTCAGTGGAATTTATATTTCTATATTAAGGAGAATGATTAGCTAAAAGGGTTGGATTTAAATCTCCCTTCACTATATAAGGTGCATCCAAAAGTTCATGTACTATTTCATCTAAAAATAAAGCTAGTACAAGTCAGAAGCTTATACTAGCTTTACATTATTTCTTTATTGATGTAGAACGCTAAATACATCTTCAACATGATTTTTGACTCTTACTTTTTGCCAAACTTTTTCAATCATACCTTCCTCATTTATTAAGAAGGTTGTCCGCTCTATTCCCATGTATTCTTTACCAAAATTCTTTTTTAGTTTCCAGACATCGTACAATTTAGCAACTTCAGTTGTTTCATCTGATAATAAGATGAAAGGTAGGTGGTACTTCTCCACAAACTTTTGGTGCTTTTGAATCGGGTCTGGACTAATTCCAAGTATTGTTGCACCTGCATTTATAAATTTTTCATACGCATCACGAAAATCACATGCTTCTGTTGTACAACCAGGAGTCATATCTTTTGGATAAAAATATAAAACAACTTTTCTTCCACGATAATTTGATAATGATACCTCTTCCCCATTATTTGCAGGTAATGTAAAGTCAGGTGCTTTAACGCCAATATCAACAGTCATTATATTTCTCCTTCATTTAAAAAATTTTATCGCTCTTCTCTAAACACTTGTAACACAAAAGCTGCGGGCATTGTATATCCAATTAGTGCTTCGATCATTGCAACCCATCTTCCTAAACCAACAGGAACAATATCACCATAACCTACAGACAAAAGTGTAATAGCACTAAAATATAAACATAATTCCATTATATGATAATTCGAACCCTCTACAGGAATAGTATGCTCAAGTAATATCGGATGAGGACCTCTTTCAAGTATAAAATAAACTGCACTAAATCCAATTAAAACTGTTCCATATATTAAAAACAACAAAATGTAATTATTAATTGAGATAAATCCTTTATTGACTTTAGTTGTAGTTGAACTCCATAGATACATTAAACTATATAATATAGAAAAAATGGCAATAAAGAAGAAAAAAGCAGTTCCCATTTCAATCACCTCATTTCAATTTATGAAACAAGCTATCGAAATAGAATAACATGCTTAGTTCCCCGCACCTCTATATTTTTTGACACCAATATTCCAAATACAAACTGCTACTATAAACACAATTAGTCCCATAACTGGTGTGAAAAATGAATACAAATACCATTCGCTTCTACGAAGAAAATAAGCTGCAGGATATACCCCTACAAAAGCAAATGGTAAAACCCATGTTAATACAAATCGAATAATCGGATGATAAATATTAATCGGGTATCTCCCATAATTACCAATATTGTACATTAAAGGCATAATTGACGTTCGTGCATCTGACCAAAAACCAATACTAGCTAAAATAATAAAGATACCTGCGTATACAAGCATTCCACCTAAAGCCATTAAAATAAATAGAATAGGATCATACCACGTTAGTGAAAGGCCTAAGTTTGAACCTGCATAAATCATAATGATGAATCCAGTAATTGCGCCTAATAAAGACTCTAATTCCATTTTCTCCAATACTACTTGGAAAAGACTATGAATCGGACGGGTTAAAATGCGATCAAACTCCCCTTTAACAATATAGCGATCATTAAAGTCCCATATATTAAAGAAAGAAACAAATAATGCAAATGGAACTAAAAAGAAACCATATATAAACACTATTTCATCACGATTCCATCCTTCTATTAAAGAAGTGTGATTAAAAACTAGTAATATAAAAATTAAATTAACAGCTTGAGCCATTAAATCAGATACAAATGATAAAAAGAAATTTGCTCTATATTGAAATTTAGTTTTTAAATATTGACCAGTGTATTGAAAAAATAAATCTAAATAAAACATTCTTTAACCTCCTTGCACAACAAGCTGTTTTTTAGCCTTGTACCATATAACCGTTATAGGAATACATAGTAAGATGACCCAACCGAATTGAAATAAAAGTGCGTTAAAAAGGGAATCACCTTTAATACCTTTTGCAAAAATCATACTTGGTATATAACTAATTCCTTGGAATGGCAGATACTTCATAACATCTTGTGCCCAAATCGGAAAGAATGTAATAGGTATAGTTAATCCTGAGAACAAATCAATAATAACTCGTTTTGCTTGTATAAACCCCATATTATCGTGAAGAAAGAACGCCATTAAACCAGTTAATATATTAAGCTGTGTGTTGATTGCAAAGCTAAAGATCGATGCTAATAAAAATAATCCTAATGTTGTTATATCAAATGATACTTTTAACTGAAAAATCAACGCAACGATGATAAATCCGGGGATTGAAAAGAAAAAGAATCGAAAAATCCCTTCTCCTAAACCCTGCATAACTTTAGTAAGTAAATAGTTATAAGGTCTAATCAGTTCAATTGCTACTTTACCTTCTCTTATTTCCTCTGCAATTTCTCTATCTAAATTATTAAAATAAAATGCTCGAGCCATCCAAGCAATTGCAACATAAGTTGTCATTTGAGTAACTGATACACCTTGTATAGAACCTTGACTACCATAAATCGCTTTCCACAAGAAGAAATATGCACCTATATTAATTGTATAAATCACAATCCCAGTGTAGTAATTTGTACGATAAGCCAGCATCATTAAAAAACGGATACGAATGATTTCTAAATACTTACCCATTGCTCATACCCTCTTGATAAATATTTCGAATAATTTCTTCAGTAGAAATCTCTAGCATCTTCATATCTTTAACTGGATGTGACTGTACTACTTTTGCAATGATCATAGAAATGGTAGTCTCATCATTTGGAAGAGAAACTGTCCAAACATTCTCTCCTTCATCTTTTTTCCACTTCACATCTGTTCGACCAACAAGCTCAACCAAGTCTTTTTGTTCGACATGTTTAATAAATTGAAATTGAATTTCTTTTTCTTCTCCCCACTGACCTTTTAGTTCTTCAAGCTTACCATCATAGATGATTTTCCCTTCATCTAACATGACAACTCGATCACATAAAGCCTCAATATCAGAAATATCGTGTGTCGTTAATAGAATCGTCGTACCATATCTTTCATTTAATTCCTTCAAAAACTCTCTGATTTTTAATTTCACTAAAACATCTAAACCAATCGTTGGTTCATCTAAAAACAATAGTGGTGGATTATGAATTAAAGCAGCTGCTAATTCACATCTCATTCTTTGACCAAGAGATAATTTTCTTACTGGCTGATCTAATAATGGTTCTAAATCTAATGTTTTAATGATATAGCCCATATGTTCATCGTATTGTTCATCTGAAACTTGATATACTTTTTTTAATAATCGAAACGATTCTTGAACTGCTATATCCCACCATAGCTGAGATCTTTGTCCAAATACAACGCCGATTGATCTAACAAATTTTTCACGTTCTTTTTGAGGATGAAAGCCGTTAACTTTTACATTACCTGCAGTAGGTGTTAAAATTCCTGTTAACATTTTTATTGTTGTAGATTTACCAGCTCCATTCTCGCCGATATACGCCATCATTTCACCTTTTTTTACGGAAAAACTTATATTATTAACTGCTGTTTTAATTTTATAATTCCTTGTGAATAAATCTCTAAATGCTCCTTTTACACCTGAGCGACTAGAGAATGTTTTAAACTCTTTGTGAAGATTTTGAACTTCAATCATATTTTCCATCTAATTGCCTCCATTTTTTATTCCGTCGCTAAGTGTATTTGAAATGGCTTATAAGTACAATCAAAAAGCCTTAAGAATTTATTTCCAATCCTTAAATTCTCTTTATTTATTAATAGATTCTCCAAATGTTCAAATTTCTTTTAAAAATGAAAAGGTTTACATTTACCACGCACAAAAAATTCGTGCTAGAATGTTATTTAACGAAATAAATAATGTAAAGATGCAGGTTAAAACTTCTATTTTAATCGCGAATATAGGAGGAACTTCATGAACAATCAAAAATCAGTCGAAATACATAATGAAGCTTTAGAGCACATCGTTGGTGGAGTTAATAGTCCATCTAGATCATTTAAAGCCGTTGGTGGCGGTGCTCCAGTTACGATGAAACGTGCTAAAGGAGCTTACTTTTGGGATGTAGATGGAAATCAATATATTGATTATCTAGCTGCTTATGGGCCTATTATTACAGGTCATGCACATCCACATATTACTGCTGCAATTACAAAAGCTGCAGAAAACGGTGTACTATATGGCACACCACATGAACTTGAATTACAATTTGCTAAAATGTTAAAAGAAGCAATCCCTAGTATGGATAAGGTTCGTTTTACAAATTCTGGTACTGAATCTGTTATGACAACAATTCGTGTTGCAAGAGCTTATACAAATCGCACAAAAATTGTTAAGTTCGCTGGATGCTATCACGGCCATTCAGATTTAGTTTTAGTAGCAGCCGGTTCTGGTCCATCTACACTTGGAACACCTGATTCAGCTGGTGTTCCGCAAAGTATTGCAAACGAAGTGATTACTGTTCCATTTAATGACATTGATGCATATGCTGAGACAATGGAAAAATGGGGTCATGAAATTGCAGGTGTCCTTGTTGAACCAATTGTTGGAAACTTCGGTATTGTAGAACCAAAAGAAGGATTCTTAGAAGCTGTTAATGACATTACTCACAACTACGGCGCATTAGTCATTTATGATGAAGTAATTACTGCTTTCCGTTTTATGTACGGTGGTGCACAAAACCTATTAGGCATTGAACCTGACTTAACTGCTTTAGGCAAAATTATTGGCGGTGGTTTACCGATTGGAGCTTATGGCGGTAAGAAAGAAATTATGGAAACTGTGGCACCATTAGGTCCTGCGTATCAAGCTGGGACAATGGCTGGTAATCCAGCATCAATCGCAGCTGGTATTGCTTGTCTTGAAGTTTTAAAACAAGACGGTGTATATGAAGAATTAGATCGATTAGGTACAATACTTGAAGCTGGTATTCAAGAAAAAGCTAACGAGCATAACATTCATATTAAAATCAACCGTCTAAAAGGCGCATTAACTGTTTACTTTAATGTAGATGAAGTAACAAACTATGAAGAAGCCAAACTTTCAGATGGTGAAGTATTTGGTCGATTCTTTAAGCTTTTATTAGAAGAAGGAATTAATCTAGCCCCTTCTAAATATGAAGCATGGTTTTTAACAACTGCCCACACTGAAGATGATGTAAAGCAAACAATTAAAGCAGTTGGAAATGCATTTCAAAAATTAGCTACAATTAAACAATAAACATAATAGAGGTCACTACAAATTACTGAAGTGGCCTCTATTCTTACATAAGTAATTCAGAATAATCAAAATTCTTTATTGTAAATAGGAGGTAATTTCATGAAAAATCAAGCTAAAACACCGTGGTCACCGAGTACATTTAGAGAGTTCCACAATCATGAGCATGACGCTTGTGGGATTGTTGCTTTCGTTAATCGATCTTTATCTCAGACGAGAGAAACTGTTGAAATTGCCGCTGAGAGCCTTAGAAAGATGAATCATCGCGCCGGATTTACAAATGGAGAAGGTGATGGCGTTGGATTACAGACAGATATCCCTACTCTACTTTGGGAGGAAAAACTTGCAAGTGTAGGGATCAGTTCAGAGGTTGTCTCTCACCCATCATTCACAGTTGGGCATTTCTTTTTAAATGATAAATTAGAGGAACATAAACAAACATTACTTCAACTATTTGAAGAAAATGGTTACGAAACTCTCTATCATAGTCATCATCAAACAAACTCTTTGTCTCTAGGTCCAATTGCAAAAGCCGTAGAACCTGAATTTTTACAAGTAGCATTACTTCCAATCTCTAATCGTACTAATACTTCACTTTTTGATCTATCAAATATCATTCATGAACAACTGTCTCATGTTACGGTCGTTTCATTAAGCCAATCTACATGCGTTTATAAAGTAATGGGTACAATTGATACATTAATTGCTTATTATTCTGATTTACAACATCCTAATTTCAAATCATCTGTAGTAGTTGGTCATAACCGTTATTCCACAAATACAACATCTTCATTTTCTAGGGTTCAACCTTTTAGCATACTAGCTCACAATGGAGAAATTAACACAATTGAACAATTGAGAGTAGAAGCTAAACAAATTGGTGCAAGCATTACAAACGGTAATAGTGACTCACAAGATGTGAATATCACATTGGAAACACTTATTCACAAGCATGGGTATTCATTAAAGGAATCAATGGAATTGTTATTTCCTCCAGTACCTGCCGAATTTGAAGCAGACGAAGAATACGCTAAAATTTATCATAAAATCAGAAGCGCTTTTGGACCATATTGCCAAGGACCTGCTGGTGTATTGACAAGAGAAGGTAATGAATTCGTTGCTAGTGTTGATGCATTAGGATTGCGACCTGTTTGGCTATTAGAAACAGAAGATCACTATGTATTTTCATCTGAACAAGGGATTCTTTCTCCTGAATCATTTACTGCTGAACCACACGCGCTTTCACCTGGTGAAAAAATTGGCATTAACCTTACTGATCAAACAGCTCAGCTATTAACTCACCAAGAACTGGTAAAGGTAGTTACAGAAAAATTAAACGACAAATTAAATTTGAACCTTTCAAATAGCCTTGCGAATATAAACGAAGCTACCCAGGAAGCTCCCCCGTCAATTCAGCCGTTTGAATATGGTGCTTTCGGTTGGCATAGAGAGCAAATACAATTGGTCGAGCAAATGGCTGAAAAAGGTGCTGAGCCAATCCGTTCATTAGGTCACGATGCTCCTTTAGCTTGTTTAGATGAAGGCAGAAGAAATTTAGCAGATTATATGAAAGAAACTGTAGCAGTTGTAACGAATCCAGCAATTGATAGGGACCGAGAAACTGAGCACTTTTCAACTTCTGTATTATTAGGGAAAAGGCCATCTATTATTGAAAAACAATCTGGCTTGGTTCTTCAGCTTCCTTCTCCAATTATTGGTGATGGTTTTGTAGGTACCACATTAAAGTCAAAACGTAATCAGATTTCATACGAAGAAATTATGAGTCTATATCAATCAAATGCGAAACTTTCGATTATTCATAGTACATTTTCTCATTTACCTTTAGAAGAGACTTTGTCGCAATATAAATTCGAGGCAATTGAAGCCGTTAAATATGGCGTAGAATGTATTATCATTACCGATGAAGAAGCCCATAAAAATAGTCAGTATTGGATTGATCCTGCATTAATTACTAGTACCATTCATAATGGATTAGTTAACGCTCGATTAAGAAGAGACTGCTCGATTGTGTTAAAAACCGCGTCGGTTCGTAATCTACATGATTTAATGGTGATGAAAGGCTTAGGGGCAGATGCGATTAATCCTTACTTCCTATTCGGTACTGTTTCTGAATTAGACGCACCTGAAAAAATTGTAAGTCTTTATGATGTATTAAATAAAGGGATTGAAAAAGTTATATCTACCATTGGTATGCATGAATTAAGAGGCTACGCGAAAATGTTTAGTAGTATCGGATTACACGAGGATGTTGCATCAGCACTTGGAATTGTTAACTTCTTTGGAGATCAAGATACTGCTGGATTTAACACATTAGAAATAGATTCAAAGAAACGTTACGATGATTACACGTCAAATAGCTCAGTATTGCATAAACCTTTTCACGTTTTCCCTCGTATTTGGAAAGCAATTGGTGAAACAGCGCAAACTGGAAGCTATGAAAATTATCGACAAAAATTAAATCAAATTGAAGAAGATCGTCCTACGGCAGTCCGTCATGCATTGTCTTTCGTTGAAAGTAACCAACCAATTCATTCTGAGCAAGTTTCGTTAGAAGTTGGGTCTCATTCATTACCTTTTATCATTAGTTCGATGTCGTTTGGATCTCAGAATGAAGTTGCATTCCGAGCATATGCTGAAGGTGCAAATCGTCTAAACATGATTAGCTTAAATGGTGAAGGTGGAGAAATCCAAGATATGATTGGAAAATATCCAAACACACGAGGTCAACAAGTTGCTTCAGGTAGATTTGGTGTAAATGCGCATTTGCTTCACTCTTCAAATTTAATAGAAATAAAAATTGGGCAAGGTGCAAAGCCTGGTGAAGGCGGACATCTCCCAGCTTCAAAAGTAACCAAAAAGATTGCAGAAACTAGACATGCAACACTTGGTTCAGATTTAATTTCACCTTCAAATAATCATGATATTTATTCAATTGAAGATTTAGCTCAAATGATTAGTGAAATTAAGGCTGTTAATCCTAATGCCAAAGTAGCTGTAAAAGTTCCTGTTGTGCCAAACATTGGAACAATTGCAGTAGGTATTGCAAAAGCAGGTGCAAATTTTATTAATATTAGTGGCTTTGATGGTGGAACAGGAGCTGCCAGAGTACATGCAATTCAAAACGTAGGTCTCCCAGTCGAAATTGGTGTACGCGCTGCTCACAACGCCCTTTTAGAATCTGGACTTCGTAGTTCAGTAGAAATTTGGGCAGATGGTGGAATGAAAAGTGTAAACGATGTAGTTAAAATGATGATTTTAGGTGCTAACCGCATCGGTTTTGGAACTTTATCTATGATCGCTATTGGATGTACTACTTGTCGTGGCTGTCATTTAGATACATGTCATGTAGGTATTGCTACACAAATTGAGTCAGAAATTGAAGCTGTACGTCATGGTCTTCGAAAATTTACGCCAAGACAATTAGAAACTGCTGTTTCAAATTTAGTACAGTTCTTCACCGCTTTTAAAGATGAGCTAAAAGAAATTGTTGGTGCTTTAGGGGTTAGTAAAGCACAAGACCTTGTAGGAAAAACTGAATATTTAAAACAAACTAGATTTGTCGATACACTAAACTTGAACAATCTTTTATCAACTGTCCAAATTGAAGATAAAGAATATGTTCTGTCGGATGGTGAATCTGCTAAGTCACTACAAAGTAATGGGATTGGTGCATATGCAAAAGTCGATAATGAATATCGTCATGCTGGCAGCTTACTAATTCATGATTTAGTCGTTCAAAAACAAACAAATGGTAATACATCACCAGTTGAGCTTAGCTTTGAAGATCAATCGATCCCTGGAAATGGCTTAGGTACTTACACTGTAGAAGATTATTCAGTCTATGTTCAAGGTGGAGCACAAGATGGTGTTGCAAAAACTGCTTTTGGAGGTACAATTTTTATCAGCAAAGCAAAAGGTGCAAATGGTCAATATTTTGGTGGCTCCGTTGGTAAATGCTTTGCTTATGGTGCTCAAAAAGGACAATTTTTCATCCAAGGAAATGCGGACTCACGAGCTGGTATCCGCCTATCGGGTGCAGATGTAATTATCGGTGGCCGTCATCACGATACTGTATCAGCATCTAAAAAAGTAAGACTTGGAGCAAATGCAAACATTAACGGATTCGCATTCGAATATATGACTGGTGGACGTGCAATAGTGCTTGGAGATCCAGGTCCATGGATGTGTGCTGGTATGACTGGTGGCGTTATCTACGTAAGGAATGCTCCAGAATTAGGACTTACAAAAGAAGCATACTTAAATCGTATGGCGAAAGGCGCAAGTGTAAGTGTCTTATCTATTGATGAAAATAGTAAAAAAGATATTAATGAATTACTTGAACAATATAAAACTCTGCTATCGCAACATAACCAAACTGATGAAGCACAATTTGTTGAATCATTACTAGAAGATATCTCTCAAAACTTCTTACGAATCGTTCCTAAAAAAGAGCAAGCAGATCCATCTGTTTCAACTGAGTAATACGAAATAAAAAAAGAAGCGTTTATTACTAACGCTTCTTTTTTGTTTGCATAATATTTGTTATTTTTCGCCTTCAAATAAATAACACATTTACTGATAAATTTCTATTGATAAAGCTTATAGTTCATTGTATAGTTACAAGAGCTTACTTTTATGAGAATAAAATCATTCAAAAAAATCAATATATTCTCAGGAAGTGACCGACATTTAATAATAAGTAGATTCATAGTATGAAAGTTAAATGTCCAATGTTTAAATAATTACAAGTTCTTAGAGCTAGACAAACAAAAGGAGCACACAATGAGATTAGGAGCGCGTGTCATAAAAACTGGTATAGCCATTATGCTCGCCATTTATAGCGCGATATTTTTTGATATAACAGCTGCTTCAATTGCAGGTATCTCAGCTATTTCTGCAATGAAATCCTCTGTTAATCAATCATACAAAACATTAATTGAACAACTTCAAGCAAACATAATTGGTGCGTTTCTTGCCATTATCGCCGTGATGACTCTAGGAAACAATCCTGTTATTATAGGCTTTACTTGTATTATGGTCATTATTATTACTTTGAAGCTAAAACTTGAAAATACAATTGCCACTGCACTAGTAACGGTTGTAGTGATCATGGAAACTAGCACAATTAATGAAAACTTTGCAGTATTTACATTTGATCGATTTATGGCAGTAATGGTTGGTGTATTTGCAGCTTCATTTGTTAATATCTTTTTAATGCCACCGAACTATGAGAAAAAGTTATCTCGTGGCATGATCTCTATTACAGAACAAACAAATAAATTAATGATGATGGCTTTACACAAAACTGTCAGTCATTCAGGCTTAAAAGAAGATATCTACCAACTAAAAGAAATCATGCGAAATGTTACAAAAATCTATCGATTATATAAAGAAGATCGAATTATCTTTATTGGACGAAAGAAAAAAGAACATGAAAAATCGCGTAAAATTGTATTGTTTAGACAAATGCTTCAAACTGCAGATTGTGCTTTTGATACATTAAAGGCATTCAATCGATTAGAATATGAAATAAATGTCAGTCCTAAGGAATTCCAAGAACTGATGAAAAATGAATTAACATGTTTAATGCAATACCATGAACATGCGCTTATGAAGTTAATCGGAAAAGTGAATTTAGAACATTCTGCTCCGCTTCATAAAGAAGAAATTATCTTGAAAGATAAATTAATGAAGGCATTTTTTGATCATCATGATTTAAATGACCAGGAAACCCAGAAAACTTGGTTACATTTATTTCAGATTGTATCTGCCATTCTAGAATATAGTGAGAACGTTGAACATTTAAACACTCTTGTAGATAGCCATCAAACTTATCACAAAGAATATCAATTACAAGTCGAGCAACAAGAGACAATGTAATAACAAAAAGCCTCCAATTACTGGAGGCTTCAGACTGTTGACAAACGCTCGCTTTCTTCGTTGCTTCGCCTGCTTGTGGTGCTCATTACCGTCAAAGGTAACTCCGCTCCTCATCCGGCTTTGCGCCTCGAAAGACAAGCGTTTTCAATCAGTCTGAATCTCTTAGTTTTTATACTTTGTCTACAAATTAAAGCCTCCAATTACTGGAGGCTTTTCTATTTTTATTGAATGTCTTTATTAAACTGTGCTATTTTCTAAATTTTGAATCTCAAATAAATGGTAGTATGCTGCTTTTTTCGCCATTAATTCTTCGTGTGAACCAATTTCGACAACATGCCCTTGATCAATATAAACAATTTGGTCTACATGTGTGATTGTTGATAACCTGTGAGCAATAAAGATCGTCGTTCTATTTTTGGCTAGTTCTTGAATCGCATCTTGAATATATTTTTCGTTCTCTAAATCAAGAGCTGATGTTGCCTCATCAAATATAAGTATGGAAGGATTACGCAAAAATACTCGAGCAATTGCAACACGTTGTTTTTGACCACCAGAAAGTTTGACACCTCTCTCACCAACTAATGTGTCATAACCATTAGGTAAGCTCATGATAAAATCATGTGCATTTGCAGCCTTAGCTGCTGCAATAATTTCCTCTTCGCTTGCTGTTGGATCACCGTATTGAATATTCGATTTAACCGTATCACTAAATAAGAAATTGTCTTGTAATACGATCCCAATTTTTTCACGCATACTTTTTAATTCATAATCTCTCACGTCAATACCATCTATTTCAATTGAACCATTGGTTACATCGTAAAATCTAGGTATTAAGCTAACTAATGATGATTTTCCACCACCACTTGAGCCTACAAGAGCAATTTTTTGACCAGGTTCAATTTTAAATGATACATCTTGGATAACTTCTTCATCATTTGTATTATAACGAAATGATACGTGATCAAATGAAATTTGCCCTTCCAATTTTTTTGCTTCAATTGGATTCTCTCGATTCACGATATCATATTTTTCATCAAATAATTCAAATACTCGATCCATAGATGCAAACGATTGTGTTAATGTTGTTGATGAGTTCGCTAATCGTCTTAGTGGATCATATAAACGATCAATATATCCAATAAAAGCTACCATTTCCCCAAGTGTTAATTGATTGTGAATAACTTGATACGCTGAAAATCCAATAATTAAAAGTGGACCAATATCTGTCAGTGTATTAATAATTGTAAATGTTCTTGCATTCCAGCTAGTATGTTTTAATGCGCGATCTAAAAACTCTCCGTTTTTTTCCTTAAATAGATCACTCTCATACTCTTCTAATGCAAAACTACGTGTCACTTGCATCCCTTGAATTCTCTCAGTTAAAAAACCTTGTACGACAGCTAATGCTTGCGAACGTTGCCTTGTTAATAATCGCAGACGCCCAAAGAAGTATCGAACTGCAATTGTGTAAAAAGGTAAAACAATTAATGATACTAATGTTAACTTCACATCCATTGTCAACATAATTGCGATTGTGATAAGGATCGTAATTAAATCTAACCAAACGTTCATAAGCCCAGTTATGACAAAGTCTTTTGTAGATTCCACATCATTAATAACCCTAGAAATGACTTCACCTGTTTTTGCATTCGCATAATATCTAAGACTAAGTCTTTGCAAATGATTAAACAAATGACCTCTTATATCAAATAAAATCCGGCTGCCAATATACTGTGCAAAGTATTGTCTAAAATATTCAATCGGTGGTCTTAAAATAACAAATACGCCAAAAGCGATCATCATTGCATAAGCAAGGTGGCTACTTTTAGTCGTTAAAGCATCAGAAGTATTAATAATTCCGTCTACAACATATTTCAGTAAAAGAGGTAAAATAAGCGGTATCCCAAACTTAATAATTCCAATTCCAATTGTTAAAAAGATATGAAGTCGATAGGGCTTCACAAATTTTAAATAACGTCTTATACTTCCCATACTACTCCCCCATTCAACCTTACAAAAAGAAACTGTTGAGCTTAATAACTTACTTTGAGGTTTACCTCAATAGTTATTGTCCGCTCAACAGCTTTAATTAATCACGATACATTAAGAAACGTTCATACCAATTATCAATAAAATCAGAGGCAAACGGCCCTTTTCGTTGATGAATCATTTCCTTTAAATAGCCCAAATTCTTTTTTAAGATCGGGTCAATAATCGGAGGATAATTCATCTCTTGTCGATGATTTTCATATTCATCTTCGTCTAACAGCACGTAAGTCATGTCTGGAAATACTTTAATATCAAGATCATAATCAATATACTTTATGGCACCATCTTCGAAGACAAACGGTGAGCTAACATTACAATAATAATAAACTCCATCTTCTCTAATCATCCCAATAACATTAAACCAATAATCCATATCAAAGTAACAAATTGCAGGCTCTCGTGTAACCCATGTTCTTCCGTCCGATTCAGTTACAAGTGTGCGATCATTTGCGCCAATTACTAACTGCTGCGTCCCTTTTAAAATGGTTGTCTCTTCCCATATACGATGAATATGTCCGTTATGTTTATAGCTATGTATTTGAATTTTTTCTCCCGGCTTGGGAACGTTCATATGTTCTCCCTTCTTTCTAGTGTGGACGCATTTCAACACTTTATTTATACTTTACATTTACTATTATAACTAGTTCTCTTCCATTTTTAAACAAAAGGGAGTGCAATTTGGTCATATGGCGCAAAAAATTATTTTAAGGCTAGCTTTTTTTCCTCTGAAAAAGACTTAATAATTTGCTGAGTTTGTAATAAAAAGGTGTTTTGGATTGCTTTTAATTCAGTTCTCATTATATGAATTTCATCTTGAATGGAAGACAATTTTGATAAATCCTCTAGTTCAAAAAGCTGATTTTCAATTTCTTGACATCGTTCAATTTCTTCTTGAATCTTAATTAATTGATCCATAGTTTGTAGTTGTCGACTAACCAATTCGTCGAATACTTGCATACCATTCACCATCCTTATTTCATTATTACACTATTTCTTGAAAACTAACATAATCCCTTTGACTACATTTGGCGATATTTGACTTTTATATGAATATTGAATGAATTATTCTTTAAGGAGATTTTTTTGAGGTGAAAAATACAAAGCTCGCTCATATAAAAAGACACCCTTACGTAAAGGGTGTCTTCAGTTTGTAGACAAAGTACAAAAACTAAGAGAATCAGACTGATTGAAAACGTTTGTCTTTCGAGGCGCAAAGCCGGATGAGGAGCAGAGTTACCTTTAACGGTAATGAGCACCGCAAGCAGGCGAAGCAACGAAGAAAGCGAGCGTTTGTCAACAGTCTGAAGACACCCTTACGTAAAGGGTGTCTTGGGTGTCTTCTTATAAAGACTTTTTTATTCCACTAGACTGCATGATATCACATCAAGCAGGTAGACAAACTAAAGTAAGATTCTCACACTTACTTTCATTCATCCACAGCGCACCTCTAGTAATTTTCATTCATTATTGTTGGTTTTGTTGCCCAAAGTTTTTAGTAGCAGCTTTTTGAGCAGATTGTTGATTTGCTTGTCTTACTGCTTGTACATCAGTTGCAGCTTCGTTAGCAAATTCTTGCCCAAAACCTTGTTGGTTTTGTTGTTTCACTTTTCCAATGTTAGTTCCAGTTGCAGTTTTACCTGCAGTGAAATTTTGATTGTTATTGTTGTTTGCCATGTTTATCACCTCCACGAATAATATGATTACCAATCCTCAAGGAAATATGTAAAAAAATTTACCTTCTTTTTTTGAGTAATGAAATGCTTCCGTGGAAAACTATATAAAAAAATGGGGGTATGAATATGTATGTAGGAAGAGATCTTTCTGAATTATCAATGACTCCAAAAACAGAGTGGAAAGATAGTGAACTTGAATATTTCCATCACTCTTTCCAACAAATTACTGGTTATCTTAATGTTGAAGGTAATTCAATGCAAAAAGAGATTATTAAAGAAATTGAATCTCGAGGCGGTTTGCACAGAAGTGAAGCAGATTGGGGCCATGGTACTCGCCCTACTTATGATTGAACAAAAAAATCCCAGTTCATTAGAGCTGGGATTTTTCTATTTGTTGATAAATTTTCTGATGCACGACAGGAAATGGTAGGTCTTTACACTCTTCTAGAGAAACCCACTTGTGAGTTGTTAATGAATTACTTTCTTTTATGGTATTTCCTACATAAACGTCAATTTTCCATACAAGATGTGTAAATACATGCTCGATACTAAAATGATATGCTAGCTCTTCTACTTCTATCTTATATTCTTCGTTTAAGAAAAATCCTAATGTATCACCTTTAGAAAGTAAATTTGATTTTAATTCAGCAGTAGGAAATTCCCACATATTAGCTAAAAGCCCCGTTTGCGGTCTTTGCTGTATTAAAAATTTACCTTCTTTGTTTTTTATTACACCAACTACAAGTTCAACTTGTTTTGGTGCTTTCTTTTTACTCTTAATTGGTAATTCGTTCACTAATCCATTTTCAAACGCCATACACTGCTCTCTAACTGGACATAACAAACACGCAGGATTCGTTGGTGTACAAATTAAGGCTCCTAATTCCATCATCCCTTGGTTAAATGCTGACGGATCTTCATGACTAATTAAAGCTCTCACTGCTTGTTCAAATATTTTTCGATTTTTAGGAACGCCAATATCCTCTCGAATTGTTAAAATTCTAGAAAGGACCCTCATTACATTTCCATCTACAGCCGGTTCTGGAATTCCATATGCAATACTTAGGATTGCACCAGCAGTATATGGTCCAACACCTTTTAATTTACTTATATTTTCAGGTGTATTTGGTACTTGTCCATTGTATACTTCATGAACTTCTCTTACTGCAGATTGTAAATTTCGAGCTCTAGAGTAATACCCTAAGCCTTCCCATGCCTTTAATACTTTTTCCTCTTTAGCATTCGCCAAATCTGCAACTGTAGGGAACAGTTGCATAAACTTATTATAAAAAGGGATGACTGTTTCAACTCTCGTTTGTTGGAGCATGATTTCTGAAACCCACACTCTATACGGGTCTTTATTTAATCTCCAAGGTAAATTTCTTTGTTCAGCTAAAAACCAATTAACTAAATTATTCTTAAAATCATTTTTTGGGAAAACTTCTAATGTATGCTGTAAATCACTATTCATATTTTAATACCTTTCTATAACGTCTATATATATTTTAACAGTTGTTTATACTAAAGAAATAACTAAGGTAAGCAAAGGGAGGAACCAAATGGATACTGGCACTCATCTTGTAATGGGTTTTACACTAGGAGGATTAGCAACATTAAGCCCTGTTGTGTTAAATGACCCACACTTAACAAATGCATTATTACTTACAACCATTATTGGATCTCAATTACCTGACAGCGACACAATACTTAAATTAAGAAACAATGCAAAATACTTAAAGCACCATCGCGGAATTACACATTCAATTCCAGCTGTTATTGGTTGGACTTTAGCGTTATCAATTATAATGACTTTATTTAATCACCGTGACCACTTTGGCATCTTCTTATTTTGGTCTTTTATAGCCGTAAGTGTCCATGTGTTTGTCGACTTATTCAATGCATATGGTACCCAAGCCTTAAGGCCCTTTTCTAATCGATGGATTGCCTTTGGAATAATCAATACTTTCGATCCATTTATATTCGTTCTTCATTTAATCGGCGTACCGTTTGTAATATTTCATTTTAAAGCTGGCCCAATTTGTATACTTTTGTATATTTTCATGGTATTTTATTACGCATTTAGATATCGACAAAAACGAATCGTCATACAAACAGTTTACAATAAACTACCTAAAGCGAAGCATGTCTATGTATCGCCTTCTATAAAATACACTCATTATCATATTGTCGCAAGTACAGATACACATCATTACGTTGGTAAAATTAAACAAAGAAATTTTACAATACATGATGAATTCAAAAGAATTCCATTACCAGTTATTGAAGATGTAAAAGCAGCCTTTAAAGACGAAAACGTCAAATCCTTTTTAGCGTTTTCACCTGTATATATATGGGAACTAATCGGCCACGATGATCATAAAGAACTTCGACTAATCGACCTAAGATATCGAACCGACACATACTACCCATTTGTAGCCGTCGTAAAATTCGACTATGACCACCACATCATCAGCTCATTTACAGGCTGGATATTCAGCGAAAAAAAACTACAAAAAAAATTGAAAATGGATTGAAATGTGGAAGGCGTTCGCCCTGCCCCGACAAGCATAAGACAAAGACCAATAAAGGTGCTTTTTACCTTTAATGGGCTTTGGCTTATGACTCGAGGGGCAAACGCCTGGAACTAGACATACTGAAAAGTGGAGGCGACTGTTCAGCTCCGACAAGCATAAGACGATGAACAGATAAGGTTGCTTTTTAACCTTAACTGGGCATTGGCTTATGACCTCGAGGAGCTAGGAGCCGAAACTAGACATACTGAAATGTGGAAGGCGTTCGCCCTGCCCCGACAAGCATAAAACTTACAATAAAAAAACGTTAGAAAGTCCTACTAGGAACTCTCTAACGTTTTTTAATGAAGTCGATTATCTTTTGACTCTTCAATATGATAACCAGGTGGCTTCGCAATTTTTAGTTCAGTTTCATGCAGGTATTTTCCGTACTGGTAAATAAACTGAGTAACAACTTTTTTTGACATTTGTTCACCATGATATTCTCCTGCTTTTGCGTATGTTGCTTCAAAATCTTCCCAAAGCCATTCTACCCAAACTTTTGCTTGTGAATATGTTAAGTGACTATTTTCTTTTAAAAGTAATTCTGTTAACTGCTCCAAATATTTCTCCATAAATTACACCTTCCAATATTTAAACTTGTGTCATTCGTTTTATATGCACTCATTATGGTCATCATAATGGTGATGGTTCATATCATCGTGTTAGCTTTTATTATTAGGGGGGCTTTACGTTGACAACTAAAAGTGAACGATTTTCAAAACAGAAACATGATATGAAAATTGATGGTGGAATTGATTACAAATCCAAAAATGCATCTATCAGACCAAATGGGACTATTAATACAAATCCACAAGAGCGTATGGTTAAAAGTAATCAAGAGTAATCATTAATTGATTAATTAAAATTAGAAATTGAAAACCAGGGGTTACATTTTCCCTGGTTTCTTTAATAAAGAAATTGGAATTCCTATTTCTTCTTCACTTGTACTTTTATATCCCCATGCAAAAATACCGTTCATATAAGTTATTGCAAATATAACACCAGGTTCTTCTATTAATTCGTATTGTTCACCAGGAATAAATTCATTTGGATCTAATAAATATGATTGAGCCATTGTTTTTTTACGTAAAATTACTTCCAACTCATTGATCATATCCATTTGTTCGGCTTTTCTAGCTTGATTGGTTAAATCATTGATTTCTTGAATTAATTCTTCCTTCGTTAAGTCACTATAGCGTTTTGGGATTTGCATTTATTTACTCCTCTGACTAAAAATAAGTTAGTTTTATTATACCAATATCATTCTAAAGCAAAAAGAAGAAAGGTCACTTTCATAACGAAAAATTATATTAATCAACCTTTCAGTATTCAATTATTCATTTTCTTCTTCTAAAAATTGCAGAGCCCTTTCAATCAATTCGATTGAGAACCCTTTGCGAAATAAGGCTGATTTCATTTTTTGGTTATATTCCCAATCACTTAAACCGTCGAATTTCCTTTTCGCTTTACGTGCATGAACCAGTAAAGCACTTAACTCTTCATCTTCATCACTCTCATAATTTGTTTCTTCAATTGCAATTGAAATAATTGAAGTAGAAAAACCTTTACGTCTTAACAGGTCTTCTAATTTTATCTTTTTTTGAGCTGTAGAATATCGATTATATGATGCAATCTTTTTTTGACAAAGCTGCATTGCATGGTCGACCTGTGATTCCATCGAATATTGCTTCAAACTATTTTCGATTACTGGATTCGTTATACCTTTTGTTAATAATTCATTTCGAATAATTGTCGGTCCTTTAAATGATGTATTAACTGAAGTTCGTACATAACTATCCGCATACTTTGATTCGTTTATATAGCCTTCTTCTTCTAATCTCATAATGGTTGTTTCAATCGTATCGTTAGTATGTTCTTGTTTAAGTAAATATTGTTCAATCTCTTTTTTAGTTCTCATCATTCTAGATAAGTATACAATACTAGCTAAGTACGCTTTTCTTAATTGATCAGCATGTATAATTTCTTCTAACTCAAACTGTTCAAAGGACATACCTTTTTTTAAATTAAACTTCACTAGTGTATCAGCATCAACACTAAATGAATATTCCTCACCTTTTCCGCTATCAGTGTAAATATTAAAACGTTCTTTATTTAGTTTTTGCACTTGGATTTTCGTTATAATAGTCATAAATTACCTCTAAAATTTTTTCGATTTATTATACACATAAAAAAAATAATATCATATGATGAATTAAGGAGATGAATGGATGAATATTCTTCTTACAGGTGGTACTGGTTTTATTGGGTCTCTTTTAGTAAAAGAGTTAATACGAAAAGAATATCATTGTTATGTTGTTACGAGAAGTCATACTGATTCGCAAATCCCACAAGTTACTTTTATTACTTGGGAACAGTTAACTTCAAATTCTTTTGACGAACCAATCGATGTAGTTATTAATTTGGCAGGGGAATCAATTAACAGTGGTAGATGGACGAATTCTGTAAAAGACAAAATTCTACAAAGTCGTATACAATCTACGTCAAAACTAATTACGTGGCTAGAAAGACAAGCCCATCGGCCAAACCTGCTTATTAACGCAAGTGCCATCGGATTTTACGGTACCTCAGAAACTAAAACTTTTACAGAGAATGACAAGCCTAAATCTACTGACTTTTTAGCTACAACTGTTCGCACTTGGGAGAACGTTGCAACAAAAGCAGAAGAATTAGGTATTCGTACTGTATTAGCTAGATTTGGAATTGTTTTAGGCTTAGAAGGTGGCGCACTTCCCAAAATGATTTTGCCTTATAAGTTGTTTATCGGAGGCCCAATTGGTAGTGGTTCACAATGGATGTCTTGGATCCATCTGAAAGATGTTGTAGGTTTAATAGTTCATTCCATTGAAAACAAGGAAATTCATGGTCCAATGAATTTCGTATCACCAACTCCCGTAACAATGAAAGAGTTCAGCAAAATACTTTCAAAAAGTCTGAAACGACCAAACCTGCTAAAGGTACCTGAATTTGTACTTCAAATGTTACTAGGAGAAATGAGTATGTTGATTTTAGAAGGTCAAAAAGTTTCACCAACAGTAGCAATACAAACTAATTATAACTTTCAATTTACATCTTTAAAAGATGCATTAGATTATACTTTAAAATAGATTTTTGAAAGGATTTATCATGAATTTATTATTTAAAAACGCAACTATTTTTCCTATTACTTCACAGGTTTTGTACAATCATGACCTTTATATTGAAAATGGGAAAATAAAAGAAATTGCACCTGAGATATCTGTTTTAGAAGACCAAACGATTGTTATAGAATGTTCGGGAAAGCCACTATTTCCAGGATTTATTGATGTGCACACTCATCTAGGTCTTTACGATGAAGGAACAGGATGGGCTGGTAATGATGCAAATGAAACGATCGACATTCTTACGCCACATATTCGTTCTTTAGATGGAATTTTGCCTTTAGATGTAGCATTTAGTGATGCTAGACAACATGGTATTACAACTGCTCACATCATGCCTGGCAGTGGAAATGTCATCGGTGGCACAACTTGTACAATTAAAACATATGGTACTAATATCGATGAAATGATTATCCAAGAGCCTTCTGGACTAAAAATTGCATTTGGGGAAAACCCGAAACGAATTCATAGCAATGGAAATAAAGAATCAATTACTAGAATGGGAATAATGGGGATGCTTCGTGAGGCATTTTATGAAGCGAAAAACACTCATAACCCTGATGATTTTAGATTTTTACCAATCCTTAAGGCATTAAATAGAGAAATCCCAGTTAGAATACATGCTCACCGAGCCGACGATATATTATCAGCTATTCGTTTAGGTGATGAATTTAATTTAGATATACGAATTGAACATTGTACAGAAGGTCATCTGATTGTTGACCATCTTAAGAATCGTGACCTTCAAGTGTGTGTAGGTCCAACACTAACGAGACGTTCAAAAATCGAATTAAAGAATAAATCCTGGTCTACATACAAAGTTCTTGCTGATGCTGGTGTAAGTGTATCTATTACGACAGATCACCCTTATACACCAATCCAGTATTTAAATGTATGTGCAGCAATTGCAGTTCGAGAAGGTTTATCAGAACAAGAAGCATTAAAAGCCATTACAATAAATCCTGCTAAAAATCTAAATTTATCCCATAGAATCGGTAGTTTAGAAGTAGGAAAAGATGGCGATGTTGTACTATGGTCACACCATCCTTTTCACTATTTGGCTAAGCCATTATTAACTGTCATAGATGGTAGAATTGTGTATAAAAACCTCGAATAAAATTTGTTTGCAATTTGAAAAAAATAGTTTATTATATTAAAGTAAGATTTTATGTGATTTATAAAATAGATAGTCTTAAACACTATTCTCATATAGTATTTTTTACGGGAAAGGCAAATGGTGAGCCACCAGTTTTCGCTGGTCCTAGTGGGTTCGATTCCCACCCCGAAATTTTAGGGTGCATTAAAACATTATTTCAAATTTTTTCAATATTTTAATGTACTTCAACGGACAAAACGTCAAAAGTTTGTCCTCACAAAAATTTCGCGGGTGGCGTAACCTTTTTTCGCTACCCCTATTATTAGGAGGAGTAGAGATGCTAAAACAGCGAGATTTACAAGATTGTTCTATACTTTTTGAACTAATGGCGCATCCTGATGTCTTTCCTTTTGTGCGCCATAAAGCGAATTCTTACGAAGAATTTTTATTTATCACAAGGCAAGCCATCGAACTAGAAGAACAAGGTAAAATGATCTCTAGAACGATTATGGATGAATGGGGTAATCCGATTGGAAATATTTCTTTACATGATATTGAAGACGGTTATGGTTTCTTAGGCACATGGTTGGGCAAGCCCTACCATGGAATGGGATATAATAAACCAGCTAAGGATGCATTCTTCCACGAGTTATTTCATGAACAAGGAATAAACTCTATTTTTATGCGCATTCGTAAGGTTAATAAACGCTCTTATTATGCTGCAAGCAAACTACCATATGCAACATTAGCTAATGAGACACGTTCATGCCTTTATAACGAGATCAATCAAAACGAAGAAATCTATGATTTATTTGAAATTACAAAAGATAACTATTTATTGCATACATTACGTGAAGATTATCAACAGCTTGAAGTTACTCACTTAAAAGAAGCATAATTTTTTTGTATATCCTCCACAAGAAATGGCAAGACTTACTAAGGATTTTATAACTTAGCGAGGTGTTTATTGTGGATAAGAGAAAGCAAGATAAAACTAGAAAATATTTAAGTGCTACACAGGAAGTTTTATATGCAAAAGAGTTTAAGAGAGCAGACCGTGCTGCAGGTTATAAATATAATGGTATTGGCAAATAATTTTGAGATGAAGGGCTTCTAAATCAAGAAGCCCTTTTATTATATTTAAATAATGAATTATAGATCGTTTCTACATAAAATCATTCATAAAAAATACAAAATTTATCTGAACAATATTATTCTTACGGTTGACCCTTTTCGTTTCTCTACGTTATCCTTCATGGAAAATATTATATGGTTGAAAACTTGTATTCATTACATTAAATTTGGAAAATAATGAACTAATTCATTTCTACTGTATCTAATATAAAGATCGAGGATTGTCTAACATTATATTCTTTTCTTAACTTCTCTTTAAAAGTAGCTAGTACAACATCAAAATGATCTGGATCTCCTCTAAGTAAAGAGCGTCCCTCTACTCCACCTTTTTCATCAATCAAAATGTACCAAGAAACTCGATATTCATTCACCCAATTCACCCTTTTTTCGAATTATTCATATACGATAAAAACTGAATAGTATTTCCATCAGTATATTCAAGGGTTGTGAATAAATAGTAGTCATTTACCTATATAAAAAGAAAAAGCTAATCATGAAGATTAGCTATCTCAAACTATTTCGGTTTGATATTCTTTATGATAATAATTTATATGCTAATTTTACACTTTCCTCGGAAGGTGTCTGAACTTCTTCCAATGGATATTTCAGTCCTAAAGCCTTCCATTTATAAACGCCTAATCGATGATACGGTAGTACTTCAATTTTCTCGACATGATTAAGTGTTTTAATAAAGCTTCCTAGATTTTGTAAATCCACAGGAGTATCCGTAATACCTGGAACAAGTACATGTCTAATCCATATTGGAACTTTTTTCTCATTTAGATATAAAGCGAATTGTTTAATCTGTTCATTTGGTTTACCCGTTAATTTAATGTGTTTTTTTGAATCAAAATGTTTTAAATCTAATAATACTAAGTCAGTATATTTCAATACTTCATCTAATGGATCGAGAAATGAACGATCAAAACTAAAGCAACCACCTGATGTATCAATCGTTGTATGAATTTTTGCTTTTTTACATTCTTTCAGTAACTCTAAAAGAAAATCAAGTTGCAATAATGGCTCTCCGCCACTGATTGTAATTCCTCCACCCGATGCTTTCATGAAGGGAATATACGATTTTACATCCTTCATTATCTCATCAACAGATACAGCCTTACCCTCACCAATATTCCATGTATCTGCATTATGACAATACTGACATCTTAATAAACAACCTTGCGTAAAAACAACATAACGAATTCCTGGTCCATCAACTGTTCCACAGGTTTCTATTGAATGGATGTTTCCCACCATTTAACCATTCACCTCTTTTGGATGTTTAAGTCTTTACTCGTTCTTGTCTTAAGCTTGTCGGAGCTGAACAGTCGCCTCCACTTTTCTTATTGTCTAGTTCCAGGCGTTAGCCCCTCGAGGTCATAAGTCAATGCCCAGTTAAGGTTAAAAAGCAACCTTACCTGGTCCTTGCCTTATGCTTGTCGGGGCTGAGCGAACGCCTTCCACTTTTCTTATTGTCTAGTTCCGCCTCCTAGCTCCTCGAGTCATAAGCCAAACCCCATTAAAGGTAAAAAGCACCTTTATTGGTTTGTGTCTTATGCTTGTCGGAGCTGAACAGTCGCCTCCACTTTTCTATTTCACATACTGTCATGGAATGTTCGGTTGATGACGTCGATTTGTTGTTCTCTGGTTAATTTTATGAAGTTAACTGCGTATCCAGATACTCTGATTGTTAGTTGTGGATATTCTTCAGGATGTTCCATTGCGTCAAGGAGTGTTTCTCGGTTGAATACGTTGACATTGAGATGGTGTCCACCCTTTTCTGTGTATCCATCTAGCATGGCTACTAAGTTGAGGGTTCTCGTACTTTCTTCTTTTCCTAAAGCATTTGGTACAATTGAAAATGTGTTTGAAATTCCATCTTGTGAATCTTCATAAGGTAACTTTGCAACTGAGCTTAACGATGCTAATGCACCTTTTGTATCTCGGCCATGTAGGGGATTTGCACCTGGAGCGAACGGTTCGCCTGCTCTACGACCATCAGGTGTGTTTCCTGTCTTCTTGCCATATACAACATTGGAAGTAATCGTTAAGACTGAAGTTGTATGAACTGCATTGCGATACGTCTTGTGTTTTCTCACTTTCGCCATAAAGCTTTTTACTAATTCAACCGCAATGTCATCAACACGATCATCATTGTTTCCATATTTAGGATAATCCCCGTCAATCTCGAAATCGACAACGATTCCATTTTCATCACGAATCGTTTTAACTTTTGAGTGTTTAATAGCAGATAATGAATCTGCACAAACTGATAAGCCAGCAATACCTGTTGCCATCGTTCGTTTTACGCTAAGGTCATGTAAAGCCATTTCAATGCGTTCGTAACTATATTTATCGTGCATATAGTGAATACAATTTAATGTATTTACATATAAGCCTGCTAACCAGTCTAATACAATATCAAACTTAGATTTTACTTCATCGTAGTCAAGATACTCTGTAGAAACAGGGGCGTAAGCTGGCCCAACTTGGACTTTTAATTTCTCATCTATACCTCCATTAATGGCATATAATAATGCTTTGGCTAAATTTGCTCGAGCACCAAAGAACTGCATCTGTTTCCCAATCGTCATTGCTGAAACACAACAGGCTATTCCGTAGTCATCTCCATACTCTGGTCGCATAATGTCATCATTTTCATACTGAATTGAGCTTGTTTTTATAGACATCTTTGCACAATATTGTTTAAATCCAACAGGCAAGTTCGTTGACCAAAGTACTGTTAAATTCGGCTCTGGTGCTGGACCAAGATTATCTAATGTATTTAAGAAACGGAATGAATTTTTAGTTACCAGTGGGCGGCCATCAATGCCAACTCCGCCAATCGATTCCGTTACCCATGTTGGGTCTCCAGAAAATAATTCATTATAATCTGGTGTTCTAGCAAACTTTACTAATCGTAATTTCATAACAAAATGGTCTACTAATTCCTGAGCTTCGATTTCAGTTAAACGGTTCTCCTCCATATCTCTTTCAATGTAAATATCTAAGAATGAAGAAACCCTACCTAGACTCATCGCGGCACCGTTTTGTTCTTTAATTGCTGCTAAGTAGCCGAAATATAACCATTGAAATGCTTCAATTGCATTTGAAGCTGGTTCTGAAATATCAAATCCGTGTTTTGCAGCCATTTGTTTTAATTCTGTCAAAGCTCGGATTTGCTCATTTACTTCTTCACGTTCTCTTAATAATTCTTCAGACATGACACTACTCGTCATATTCAAAGCATTCGCTTTATCAGCTATTAATCTATCTATTCCATATAATGCAACTCTACGATAGTCTCCTATTATTCTGCCTCTACCATAGGCATCTGGTAAGCCAGTAATAACCCCTGAACGACGTGCCGCTTTCATTTCATTCGTGTACACATCAAATACACCCTGATTATGTGTTTTTCGATATTCAGTAAATATTTTACTTATTTCATCATCAACTTTATAACCATAGGATTCACAAGCTGCTTCTGCCATTCGAATTCCCCCGAATGGTTGTAGAGATCGTTTAAATGGTTTATCTGTTTGAACTCCTACAATTTTTTCTAACTCCTTATTTAAGTATCCTGGCCCATGCGAAGTAATAGTTGATACAATTTTCGTATCCATATCTAAAACTCCACCCTTTTGGCGCTCTTCTTTTGATAATTGTAGTACCTGATCCCATAGCTCTTTTGTTGCATGCGTTGGACCTGCTAAAAATGTCTCATCTCCTATATAAGGTTTAATGTTTAATTGAATAAAATCCCTTACGTCAATCGTTTTTTCCCAGCGTCCACTTTCAAAAAGTCTCCATTGATTCATCCCTTTACTCCTCCTCTTTCGAATTAATACAGAAAGCTCACAATGTGTATAACAGATTACACACTTAATTTACCATATGATATTAATTTTCTATCACTTAGATTTTGTATATATTGTGAAATATTGAGCAAGTTCAATTAAAATACCTTATACAAAACGATTTATTCTACTCCAATCGTTTTTACTAAGAATTACCTTATTTAATTCATTCTCCAAAACTTTAAAGTTCTTACCTAAACTGTTATACTCAAAACATATTATCTGTATTATAAAAACCCCCGTCTTTTCCGTAGACAAGACATTCACAAACAAAATATGTGATAATAATATGGTTAGTATAAAATAACTGAAAGTAAGAGAACATTCTGAGGAAGTCAACATTCTTCTTTAACAGTGTCTTTAAATAAAAAGGAGTATCTATGAATAAACAAATCAATCTTTCTAATTCAATTAACGAGAAGTTAAATACTATATATAAAAATCAACTACAAAAAGTATTACAAGATGAACAATTACTAATTGGTACAAAACAATATGTATCCCAAGACTCTACAATTTTAGAAGATGCAATTACTGCGCTATTACTTGGCAAAAATATTTTATTAAAAGGACCTACTGGAAGTGGAAAAACAGTCTTAGCAGAAACACTTTCAAAATTACTTTATCAACCAATGCACAGTATAAATTGTTCAATTGATTTAGATTTAGAAGGTATCGTTGGTTACAATACGATTTCTTCCACACCTAACGGATCTGAAGTTATCTTTATTGACGGACCACTAATGAAAGCAATGAAAAAAGGACATATGTTATATATAGATGAAATTAATATGGCAAAACCTGAAACTTTACCACTACTACATGGTGCTTTAGATTACCGTAAAATGATTACTAATCCATTTACACAAGAAGTAGTAAAAGGCGATGAAAACTTCCGCGTTATTGCAGCAATTAATGAAGGATATGTTGGTACAAGTGAATTAAATGAAGCGTTAAAAAATCGTTTTGTCATTATTGATGTGCCATATATTAACGGAGAATCTTTACTTCAACTTCTTAAGGATGAATCTGAATTGCAAGACATGGATTTATTAAACAAATTTACGAGCTTCTCAAGTGATTTAATCCCTCTTGCTACTGAAGGAAGAATTAGTGAAGACGCTGCAAGTATTAGAGGAATACTTGACGCATGTGATTTATCAGTTCATATCCCTGTTCTAAGAGCGATTGAACGTACAATTATCGCTAAGCTTAGTGACGATATTGAACGAGAAACTGTACGTGAACTAGCAGAAAGTTATTTTCTTTCTTGAAATGAGTGAAATCAGATGAAACATGTAGTATTTAATAATAAAAAAATAGATGCTTCCACCTTTTTACAAATGGAAAATTTATCTATTTCTCTTTCTAAAGATCCCCATGCTTTTTTGGAATTTGATTTCCAAGCATATTTTGACGACGAAGAACAAAAGTTTACTGTGAGTCATTTTTGGGACAATCAAGAACATCTAGCCCAACTAAACGGATTAAAGTCTGATGTGTATTTAAAAGCATTAGGAAACAAACATCATACTGATTTTAAAGAATTTAAAGATACGTTAAAGGAGTTACACGAGACTCATTTAAAAAGCTTTTTTACACAACTTTACGTGCTCCTTGAAGATATTCGATTAGAAGAAATTATTGTTCGTCAAAGACCAGGAACAAGACAATTATTTTCTACGCGTAAAAATATATATAGAAACTATTTCAAATCTCAATTTAAAGCAAATGAAATGCGTAATTTTCAGCTTGATCAATTATATTGTTTAATCTATTTATCGTTAACTTCAACACAGTTAACATATCAAACAAATGAACAATTAGAAGAAGTTCTACCAATCTTATTCCAAACATTCGAAGCTAAAAAAACGAGTGATATTTCTTCCATTATATTTCAAGTCCAGCAGAGATTACTTCCTATATATAAGCAAGATATGATTCATACGTATTTTGGTTTTCTTCCATTAAATAAGTTAGCCGATACGACATCATGTAACAGTAAGGCAAAGGAATTACAAAATGATGACGAACAAGAAGGACTTGAAGAACGAAATAGTGAAGACGAAAAATTATCAACTTGGCATAGAGAAAGTAAAAATAATGAAAATGACGATAACTTTTTACGATTCGAAGTTGAGAGTGGAACAAAAACAGCCATAAAAGCAAACTTTGCTAGGGAGCAAGAAAGCCAAGATCAAGCAATTGGAAATGCATTTGGCTCATCCAAGCAAGGTGATCACAAGGACTCGAAGCAAACAGATGCAACTGAAACAGCAAATTCATCTAACAATAGTCACCAAAACCCATTTGGTAAATATAATAGTAATGTTTCAATCCAATATATTTCACCAAAACAGCAAACAATTGATGAAAAGAAACAATATTCCACTTTATCTGCAGTTGTGTCAAAAGATGTCAAAGAGTTGCGTAAGACGATAGAAAAGTCATTAGAAAACAAGCAAAATGCTCCCTCTGATAAGTACTACGGTCGTCTAAATAAAAAATGGATAAAATTATTTACTGAAGATAAACCAAAAATGTTTTATAAAAAACAAACTGAGTCAAAAGAATTAGATGCTGTCTTTTATCTATTAGTTGATTGTTCTGGATCAATGTTTAATAAAATGGATGAAGTCAAAAAGAGTGTCATTCTATTCCATGAAACTCTAAAGCAATTAAAGATTTCACACAGTATAAGCGGATTTTGGGAAGATGCATCAAATGCATCAAAAGAAAATAAACCAAATATATTGCATCAAGTTGTACCATTTTCACAGTCACTATACCCTTCAACAGGACCGAATATCATGCAGTTACATGAGGAAGAAGATAATCGGGATGGATTAATGATTCGAATCGTTTCAGAGGAATTAGCAAAAAGACCTGAGAAGCATAAGTTTTTACTAGTTTTTACAGATGGTGAACCTTCTGCATTAGATTACTTCCAGGATGGAATTATCGATACCCATGAAGCTGTGAAACAAGCTAGAAAATTAGGGATTGAAGTAATTGGGACATTTATTGAAGAAGATGAACATCAAGATGAAACAGTACAATTAATGAAAAATATATATCAACACCACTTTTTAATTGCTTCTGGTACGGAGGATTTAAGACTTCAATTAAAGCCCTTATTAAAAAAATTACTATTAAGAAGCATAGATTAAATAAGTTGTCCATAGAATGAAGAAGAAATAGGCATTTGATATTTAATTGCCTATTTCTTTCATTTTTTGGGAATATTTAAATACTTTGTCGAACGGATTTACAATGTAAAAACGTGCTTACCTATTGATTTTTGATTTTAAAGGGAGTACGATAAATTTTGACGACTTAGAGAGAAGCATATTTTTAATAAAAGCTAGTGTATGACTGCTAGTTTGTTTTGTATTTAAGGGGGATTATAAGATGCCTACTTCATTAAAGGCAACATTTTCACGTGTACGTTTCGTATTACTAGTTGCATTAGTAGTTTGGCTAAAAACGTATTTAGTTACTCTTATTGGATTTGATTTAAAGATTGATACTATTTTCCAAAATGTAATATTATTTATTAGTCCATTAGCATCCTCACTATTTTTAGTAGGGTTTGCGCTATTCTTTAAAGGTAGTAAACGTAATACAATTGCTCTTTTCATCAATTTTGTACTAACTGCTATTTTATGTGGTAATGTACTGTTCTATGGATTCTTTAATGATTTTGTAACATTACCTGTGCTATTTCAAACAAGTAATATGGGAGACCTAGGTTCAAGTGTAAAGGAATTAGCGAGTTTTAAAATTTTCTTTATGTTTGCCGATATCGTCATCCTTTATATCTTATTAAAAAAATATCCAAAACTTTCAAATACTGGTCGCGTTCCGGCTTTTATGAAATCAGCTTACTTTTTAGTCACTGTCGCTGTTGCAGTTGTTAACTTAGGTTTAGCAGAAATGGAACGACCTGAATTACTTACACGTTCTTTTGACCGTGAAATGCTTGTAAAAAACCTTGGATTATATGTTTATCAAGGTTATGACTTATCACTTCAGACAAAAACCTCTACACAAAAAGCTTTTGCTGATAGTAGTAAATTAACTGAGATCGAAAACTATGTAAATACTAATGGTGTAAAAACAAATGCCAAACTTTTCGGAAAATATCAAGGTAAAAACGTAATTGTTATTTCTCTTGAATCAATGCAAACCTTTACAATAGGTGCAAAAGTAAATGGTAAAGAAATCACACCGTTTTTAAATCAATACATTAAAGAAAGTTATTATTTTGACCACTTCTATCACCAAACAGGTCAAGGTAAAACATCAGATGCTGAATTTATCATTGATAATTCTTTATATCCTTTAGATCGTGGTGCTGTTTACTTCACTCATGCAAATAATGAGTTTATGGGCACTCCAGAATTATTAAAGGATAAAGGTTACTATTCAGCAGTATTCCATGCAAATAATAAAAGTTTTTGGAATCGAAATGTAATGTACCCTACTTTAGGTTATGATCGCTACTTCAATGAAGTAGATTACGATATTAATGATGAAAATTCTGTTAACTGGGGATTGAAGGATGAGGATTTCTTCCAACAATCATTACCTTTATTAAATCAATTAAAACAACCGTTTTACTCTCGCTTTTTAACATTGTCTAATCATTATCCGTTTACACTAGATCCTGAAGATCAATATATTGATCAATTCAACTCTGGTGACGAAACATTAGATCGCTACGTAACGACGGTTCGATATATGGATGAATCAATTAAACATTTTATTGATGGATTGAAATCTTCGGGTCTATACGATAATACAATTATTGTCATGTATGGTGACCATTACGGTATATCAGAAAATCATAATAGAGCAATGGCTCAATTCCTTGGAAAAGAAGAGATCACTCCTTATGATCACATGGACTTACAACGTACGCCATTAATTATTCATTTACCAAAACAAGAAACTGGTAAAACAATTTCAAAAATCGCTGGCCAAATAGACGTAAAACCTACTATTCTACATCTATTAGGGGTCGATACTAAAACTGATATTGAATTCGGAAAAGACTTATTTAGTCCAAATCATCCTGAATTTACGGTTTTCAGAGACGGTAGCTTCGTAACAAGTAAATATTATTATGTAGCTGGGTCTACTACCTTCTACGATCGATTTACTGGTGAAAATGTTGAAGTTGAGGAACAAGAGTCTAAACAATTAATCGACAAAGCGAAAAAAGAATTAACGCTATCAGATAACATTGTGTATGGTGACTTATTCAGATTCTATACCAATAACAAATATAAAACTGGTACAATGAAAACAATCACAGAACCAAATGAGTAAGAGGTGCTTTTACAAGCATCTCTTTTTGTTATAATATGGTAGTTATATAGGACATTTAAAATATTATATATATTTGCACTTTATATAAATTTTCGAAAAGGAGGACTTTACATTGTTTAGAAATTCAAAATTATTATTTTGGACGATTGAACTACTATTGTTATTTTTAGTATTATTTGTTGGAACGAAAATAACCTTCTTATTCCAACCAATCGCTATCTTAATTAGTACATTGTTCGCGCCAATACTTGTTTCAGTCTTTCTTTACTTCTTATTCGCTCCAATTATAGATTTCTTAGAGCGAAAAAAAATTCCAAGATCGATTGGTATTATCATTTTATATGTTGCATTGATTTTAATTGCAGTCATATCTACTGTTAATGTATTCCCAACTTTAATGGAACAGTTTAAAGATTTGGTAAATAAAATGCCACGAATTGTGGATCAAACAACAAATCAACTTGGACTATTAGAAGACTGGTTAGGAAGCCAAAATTACGTCGAGATTAAAGATATAGAGCAAAAGGTTGCAGATTATGCTGTTGTCTTTATTGGTGGTATTACAGGTGGAATCGGAGCCATTTTTAGTGTCTTAAGTAATGTAACTTTAATAATCTTAACAGTTCCATTCATTTTATTTTACATGTTTAAAGATGGACACAAGTTCCCTAAAGCTATGTCTCGCTTTTTACCACCAAGTTTACGAAATGAAGCAATACATATAGCGAAAGAAACAAGTGAAACATTAGCTTCTTATATTCAAGGGCAAACGCTAGTTTGTATATTTGTAGGAATTGGTACATTTATCGGATATAGTATTATCGGTTTACAAAATGCTTTAATTTTAGGCTTAGTCGCAGCAATCACAAATATTATTCCTTATTTTGGACCATTTATCGGTGGAGCTCCTGCTGTTATTATTGCCGCTCTTATTTCACCAAAATTAGCTTTGCTTGTTGTACTGATTATATTAATTGTTCAACAAATTGACTCAAACTTAATCTCGCCTTATATCATGGGCAAAAAACTAAATATCCACCCACTTACAATCATTCTTTTATTATTATTTGCAGGCAATTTTGCTGGCGTAATGGGTATGATTCTTGCTGTACCAACATATGCAATCTGTAAAGTGGTCGTTGTCAATATTGCAAGAATTATCCGTTTAAGAAAAAAAGCTAAATTTGCTGATAAAATAATAGATGATGAGATTGAAACAAACATTGAGATTAATATAAACAATGATGATCCTGAACTAAATAAAAAAGATTAATTCGAGCAAAAAAGCCGGTAACTATGTATTTAAAATACAGCGTTACCGGCTTTTTTTATCACTTCTAATTATTCTTCTCCCTGCTCAGCAGCCACTCTTTTCTCCATAGTCCACCAGCATATCCCGTTAATTTACCATTTGAACCAATAATGCGATGACAAGGCACGACTATACTCAATGGATTCCTAGCATTTGCGTTGGCAACCGCTCTAACTGCCTTGGGATTTCCAATTCGATTAGCAATATCAGCATACGAAGCAGTTTCGCCATATTGAATCTTTAATAATTCACTCCATACCTTTTCTTGAAATGCAGTCCCTTTTGCTATAGAGCGGATCGTAAATTCTTTTCGCTTTCCATTAAAATATTCATTCATTTCATTCACTTCATTTGTTAAACAGGGTGGTACACATTCATTTGGAACCACTTCGTTTTCTTTCAAAAAATCAATAAACGCAACACCTTCATTATTTCCAACTATTCTCATCATACCTAGTGGTGTATCTATATAAGCCGTTTCTAACTCCATACTTGCCTCCTTATATTGATGAACTAAGCTTAGCTTGTACTCAAAAAATATTATATCAGTTTCATGAAAGTACTCTATTTTAATTGAAAAATAAAAAAGCATTACTTCCCGTAAATTAGGAATCATGCTTCTAAGTTGTTACATTATATTTCTCATAGAACTTGATATGAGACTATTTAGATCAATTCATTTAAATTAATCATCGGTTCCTAAAATATCTGTGTTAGGGGGTTCATATCCCATCATACGTGCCATGGATACAATTTGTCCTTTATGATGATACTCATGTGTGATTGTATGCATTAGTAATTTTCGACGCGTCATTGAAATGACCTCATTAGTAGCTCTCCATGGAATTGGCTGTTGAATGGGAACATCCATTTCTTCAGAGAATGTTTCGAAAAACTCATTTACGATTGCATCTACTTGTTCAAAACGTAGCTTAATATCATTTAGACTAACATGAATGACAAATTCCTTTGGCGTAATAGGTTTCGTTGTTTTCTGTAGAATAAAAGAACCAATCCATGCGTGATAACAATCTGCCACGTGAACCAATGTTTCTTTCATACTTTGAAAACCAAATCCATCAATTCTTCGATTAAGATCTTTTTCATCTATTTTACTGCAAAAATCTAGCAGTACATTGCGATTCTGTTTAACCCATTGATACTCTTTTTTATTCATTTTACACCTCTAATAGAAGAATGATTCATAGTGAATGTAGACGACTTTTTTAGATCATCAAACATTATTTACTAGGAAGAAAACGATTTGTTAAGAATGTATTCATTATATCATTTTTAAATAATTCATAATCAAACTGAAAAGCGACACTATGTGTTTTATATTTTGGGTCTGGTGTAGCTCGCAAATCTGCGATACTTTGACCAAACCCTTCACCTTGGTCGGGAATTACTTTTATAGGTACTTTTGACAGACCTACGGCATTTGGATGCAATAAATACCAAACCGTTAAAAAGTCGTGTATAGGACTTCCTTCAATACCGGGATTTGATTTTGAATAAAAATTATAATAATAATCTAACATTGGTTTAATAATCAACCCTGCTGGATCCTGAGTCACTTGATGAAACTCATTAATTTGATTTACCATTTCTGGCGTAACAATCGCATGTTGAGTTACATTTAATGGAATAATCGTTAAATTTTTTGCGTATTGTACAATTAAATTAGCAGCATAAGGGTCCAAATGAAAGTTTGCTTCAGCTACTGCAGTCACATTTCCAGGGTAAAAAAAAGCACCACCCATGCAAATGTATTCTTTCACATTTTCCATGCTTTCTAAATTTAATACGAATGCTGTTGCCAAAGAAGAGAGTCTACCTAGATTAATAATCGTTAAGTTTTCTAAATCAATATTTTTCATATGATACATTTCACTAAATGGAGATACAGGATAATTAATTTTTGGAGGAATGATTGGCCCTAACCCTGCTTCCCCATGTACCTCAGGAAAAGTTTCCACACCAATTCCTGTTAATGGGATTGATGCACCAAGAAATACAGGAATCTCTTGTCTTCCCGTAATATACTTTAAATAATTGATGTTCCATACAGCCTTATCTCTAGTTACATTACCATAATCGGCCACAATCCCTACTAGTTGTATATCTTTTCGAAAAAGGATATATAACATTGTAAATGCATCATCTATACCTAAATCAGTGAATAGGAGAACTTGTTTAACCATAGGGGTTCCTCCCAACTTCATTTGAAAATGATTTCAACCGCTTATATAAATCTCTACTACTTTATGTTTTGATTCAGATCCTCATTACAAAAATCCGTTTCAACTCAGTATTTCATTCTTCTTTTATAATGAACTTTCCTTCATTTTTCCAACAAAAAAGGAAGCACTTAAGCTTCCTTTACACAAATAACTTTAGACTAACTTGAACAATCAATAATACTGAAACTGAGATTAATAAAATCCTTGCAAGTTTAATTGGTACGTATTCTGCGAACCTTAGACCAACTTGATTTCCGATGATGGATGCAGCTGCCATTGTTAAGGCAATTTTCCACTGAAAATGTCCAGTCATATAAAAAATAACGAAAGCTGATAAGCAGCTTCCAAAATTTAATACTCTTGCCAATTGAACTGCATTTACATAAGTAAATCCTTTTTTGATAAAATATAAAATTGCAAAGGTAGATGAACCTGGTCCAAAACCACCATCATAAATACCAATTCCAGTTTGAATACTCTTATCTACGAATGTTTGATGTTCAAAGTTTTCTTTATTCGCAGTTTCATAGTTCCACTTTTTACTAGCGAACGTTAGCCAGAGTGACCCAGATAATAAAACGAGTGCGACAATATTCATTACATGTTCATCTAACATACTTGTAATATAAGCACCAATTCCCCCACCAATGATTGAAACAATTATAAATTGAATGATTAAAGAATACTTGAAATCTTTTTTCCGAATTGTATAAAGTATACTACTGAATGATCCTAATCCTGAGGCAAACTTATTAGTAGCAATTCCCGTCTGAATCGGAATTCCTAAAAAAATCATAATTGGCAAGGTTATTAATCCTCCACCACCTGCTAAAGTTCCTACTACAGCTGCACCGATACCAAGAAAAAATAATAAACTTAAATATTCCATTCAACTATCCCCTTTTCTCTCTACCATTACTATACACAATTTCATTGGTAAGTGGGAAAGGAAAAACTTCCTATATTTAAGTATGCGTTAGATGATTACAACTCCAGGATGCTCCCTTTTTCGTGGGCATGGGTAGAGAATGGTAGGCATGCTATACCACGACGTCCTGTCGTAACGCATGCATGATTTACATCCTGTGGCTCGGCCTTCCCCCATCTGCCACAGGAGCCCCGCACCTTCCGCTGTAATCAACTACTGTCTTATAAGTAAGCAGTTTTAAAAAATACTTAAATTATACTTTTGCGCAAGTAATTCTAATAATTTAATACCAGCAATACTATTTCCGATTTCATCAAGTGACGGTCCATATACGCCAATCCCAAAGCGACGTGGAACCGCCCCCATCACGCCTCCTGAAACGCCGCTTTTAGCTGGAATACCTACTTTTATAGCAAATGCACCTGATGCATTATACATTCCACATGTAACCATAAATGTATTACAAATTTTCGCTATTTTTTCTGGCATAATTTGTGTCTTGGAAACCGGATCATATCCATCTAACGCAAAGATTAGTCCGATTCTTGCCAATTCAACACAATTTACTTCTATCGCACATTGTCTAGTATATAAATCTAATAATAACTCAACATCTTCAGTAATAATCCCGTGCTCCTTCATAAAGTAGCTCAGGGATCTATTTAAGTGAGCCGTTTCAAACTCAGATATTGCTACCTCTTTGGAGTATGATAACTCTTTGTTACCAGTTAATACTCTCATAAAATCGAGTAAACGGTTAAATCTGTCTTTTACGCTATGCCCTTTAATCATGCTTGTTACTGCAAGAGCACCGGCATTGATCATTGGATTTAAAGGTTTACCCGCTGAACGCACCTCTAATTTGGCGATTGAATTAAATGGGTCTCCCGTTGGCTCCATTCCTACACGCTCAAATACATAATCTTCCCCACGATCCATTAACACTAAAGCGAGTGAAATGACTTTAGATATACTTTGCAAAGTAAAACGTGTAGTAGTATTACCAGCTTCAAAATGTCGTCCGTCTGGTAAAAACACGGCTACTGCTAAATCTTTTTTATTCGCTTTAGCAAGCGCAGGAATGTAATTTGCAACTTTGCCATATGGGATAAATTCTTTTGCGTCTTCTATTAATACCATTAACTCTTCCATATGTTTTACTTCTTTTTTTTCATCGAATTCATTTTGGCTCATTAGATCACCCTAATTTCTTTATAATCATGAAAACATTATTTACAATTCTTCCTTATCATATGTCAATCAAGTAGAAAAACACCTAGTTATCTAGGTGCTCTATTAGACTTAGCTTTATTACTACGGCCATTCCTTTGATCTCTTTGTTGACTTGTTCTATCTTGTTTACTATTACTAGCTTTTGAAAAAGACTGCTTTTTTGAAGTTACATCTTTTTTTCTTTTTGAATCTGTAGCTCTAGAGCGAGTTTGATCAGAAGACTGTTCATTTCTCCCTCTTTTTGATTCATTTCTCGTACGGTTTCCCGGTTGTTTTGACTCTTCATTTCGTTTCTTCTGTGATTCATTAGTTCTCGATTTTGATTCTCTACCTGGACGTTTTGCTGTTCGAGGAGCTCTATTATCCTCACGATTCATTCGCTCAGATCGTTGTTTTGAATCGTCTTTTTCAACTAAATTTATATGTTTGATTTGAAGATTAAGCTCTTTCTCTATCGATCTCATTTCATGGAAGTCTTTTTGAGTAATAAACGTAATTGCAATTCCTGTTTCACCTGCTCGACCAGTTCTTCCGATACGATGAACATAGCTTTCAGTATCCATTGGAATATCATAGTTAAATACGTGGGTTACCCCTTCAACATCAATTCCCCTTGCAGCTACGTCTGTTGCAACAAGATATTGAATTTTCGCTTCACGAAATAGTTTCATTACTTTCTCTCGTTTGCCTTGTGTTAAGTCCCCATGAAGTTCTTCAGATAACAGTCCTTTTCCTTTTAATTGCTCATTTAATTTGTTTGCTCTTCTCTTCGTTCTACAGAAAATGATAGCAAGAAAAGGTTCTGTTTCATTTAATTGTTTTAGTAATGCATTAAACTTTCCACGGTCAGTTGTTTCATATACAACTTGTTCAATTTCATCCAAAGTAATTCGTTTTGCCTTAATACGAATGATTTCAGGCTTTTTCATATAGCGTTTAGCTAGCGATTGAATTTGTTCTGGCATTGTTGCTGAAAATAATAAAGTCTGTCTTGATGATGGGGTTTGATTAATAATATCTTCTACTTCATGTAGAAAACCAATATGTAGCATTTGATCAGCTTCATCAAGCACTAAGAAATCAATTTTACTTAAGTTGATAGTGCCTCTTCTTAAATGATCCAACAGTCTTCCAGGGGTTGCGATAATTAGATGTGCTCCACCTTTAAGCTTCCTTGCTTGCTGTTCAACATCTTGTCCACCATAAACAGCTAAAACACCAAAATCTTCACTTACAATCCTTCTTGCTTCCGCTGTAATTTGAATAGCTAATTCTCTTGTTGGGGCTACTACTAGTGCTTGTGTATGTGTTAATTCTAAATTTATTTTTTCTAATATCGGAAATAAAAAAGCAAAAGTTTTACCAGTCCCTGTCTGAGCCTGTCCTATTAAATCTTTTCCTTCAAATACAATGGGTATCGCCTGTTCTTGAATTGGAGTCGGCTCATTTATGCCTAGCTCTGTTAAATACTCCGTTAATTCTTCACTTAAGCCTAGCTTAGAAAATTTATTCATTCATCGGTTACCTAGCTTTCTTTAATCTATATTCATTATATTATTTTTACATTCTTTTTCTCATTTTAAGCTTTCTCATTGTATCATAACGATTCATAATCCGCTTTATAATTCATTTTTGTATTTATTTTATACAATTAAGAATCGAACCATTCCAGCTATGAAAATGTAAAGATAAAAAAACTCGTTCTAATAAAATAGAACGAGTTTTTTTCTTATAGATAATATGAATCTACGTTGTAACCTTGGTATGCTAAATAATCAAGAATACCTAGATAGATGCCTTTTGCTGCCTCTTTTTGCCAAGATGCACTAGCTAACTTCACATTATCTTTAGGATTATCAACAAAACCTAATTCTGTCAAAATTGAAGCCATTGATGATTCGCGTATAACATGGAAATTACCACTTTTTGTACCACGATCATCTAGCTTAAGCTTTTCAACTAATCTTGTTTGCACGAAGTCTGCAAATGCCATACTATCTTGTAGTTTCTCTTTACTTGCAGCTGTTGCTTTTGCTGCAGCTTCTCCATAGTAATATGTCTCAGTTCCATCACCTGTATGTGAAGGGGTTGAATTAATATGAATACTAATAAATGCATCTGCTTTTTTAGACTCTGCAAAAGAAACACGCTGTGTTAATGTTGGGTATACATCTGTCTCACGTGTGAAGTAAGAGTTTATCGGTAAGTTCTTTAAATATGTTTTTAAATATTTTGATACGCTCAAAACGATTACACTTTCTTTTAGTGTTACACCACTACTTGTTTTAAAAGATGTGCCAGGGTCAGATCCTCCATGTCCTGGATCAATTACAAGCGTAAAGTCCCCAAGTTCCGCATTTTGCTGATCAACTATTTTGATGTAAGATTTACTCACCCAGCCAGTAATTGTTCCAACAACAATTTGATACCAACCATTGTTTTCACCTTTTAGCTCTACAATTGTACCACTCGATATTGCTTTAATTGTTGCATACTCGGTACCTGGACCTTTTCTTACATTTAACGATGATGAAGTTACTTTACCAAACTTGTCTTTAATTGGAATGGTTGGAGTTGTTGGGCCTCCACCCTCTGTTGGTGGTGTTGTTGAATTTGTCGTTTTAACGTAGTTTGACATAACCCAACCGTAACCCTTGCTTGTTTTGATTTTATACCATAAGTTGATTTTCTCAACAATTGATACTTTTCCACCCTTACTTAAAGTAACAAATACACTACTAGTATTTTTGGGCTCTTTTCTGACGTTAATTTTTGTTGCTGTAATTATACCTGTGTCGATTACAGGTAATACTTCTGTATTTGTCTGACTCACATACTTTGACATGACCCATCCGTAGCCCTTACTAGTTTTAATTTTGTACCAAAGACTGTTTTTCTCGACGATTGATACTTTCGCACCTTTACTAAGGGTTACAAAAATTTTACTAGTATTTTCTGGACTAGTTCTCACATTAATCTTCGTAGCTGTTACATTTCCTGTAAATAAAACTGGTAGTGCCGAGGCTTGCTTTACATAATTCGACATAACCCAGCCATACCCCTGGCTTGTCTTAATTTTATACCAGGGACCACTTGTTTCAACTATTGATACCTTTGCTCCCTTACTAAGTGTTACAAAAATTTTACTTGTGGTAACAGGACTTGTACGAACATTAAGTTTTGTCGCTGTTACATTTCCTGTAAATAAAACTGGAATTGCGGTCGAGGTATTGATTTGACCAACTTGATTAGTAGCTGCATAACTTTTATTTACCTGAGGAGATGAGATAAATAGACTACTAGCCGCAATTGAAGTAGCTAGTACAAAACTTGATAGTTTTCGTGTTGATTTTTTATTCATTACTAAACCCCTTACTATTGAGTTCTCTGTATAAGTATAACATCTAATATATTAACAATTAAGTAACAATTTGACTAAAAGTACAACATTTTAACGAAAATTGTAAAAAAATATAAGTAATACTTGACTATTAAAATTTGAAAATCATTTATAAAATAGTACTTCTGTCACAAGGTATTAGGAATATCTACTAATCTATTCCATCATCACTCTAAAAGTTTATTATAGAGATTAATAGAATAAAAAAACTCTACCTATAAATAAAAGGCAGAGTTTTTATCTTAACGATTGATTAATTTCAAACGCAACGCGAATCCCTGACTCGATTGCACCTTGAATCCATGCTGTGGCACTAGAAGTGTGTTCTCCTGCGAAGTGTATTCGTCCTTCCGGTGTACCAATATCTTTACCAAAATCCCTTTGTTGCTCAGGTTTAAATATTACAAAAGCACCACCCGAATACAGATTATTTGACCAACTAATTGAGGAACCCAACAGAAATTCTTTATAAACGATATCACCATATATCCTTGCAAGATTATTTAAAGCAGCCCTTATTCGTTGATTTTCAGATAATCTGTTCCATATAAATGCATCATCCCCCCAAGTATAACTTGCAAGAACAATGCCTGTTGTGTTCATTCCCAACTCATGACTAGGTAAATATGAAAATTTAATTGGGAGATCTGTCGTAATTTTCCCTCCAAAAAAGCCTAATTTTTCCCAAAATCTCGTCCTGAACTGTAATCCCGTTTTCACTGAGTCAGTATAATGTAACTCCCGTATCGCTTTCCATTTAGCGTAAGAAATGGATTCAATTGGGTAGATCTCAACAAAATTTAAAACAGTAAAAGGTATTGTACATATGACTAAGTCACAAGAAACACGGTGTTTTGTTAAGGCCTTGGTGTGCTCCGTGTATAATGTAACATTATGATCATTTTGAAAAATTTTTGTTAACTTTTGGTTTAATATAATATCATTTTTTAATTGTGGTAAAAACGCATTCGGTAGTAAATCAGTTCCGCCAGTAATTTCATATAATTTTAGATTCTTTGAAAATAGCACATAAATTTCCATGAGAATTGATGTAAACGATAATTCTGGAAACCCTTCTATACCTATTATTGCTTTAATCATATCAATAGCACCTGTAGATAAAGATAATCCAACTGGATTATATCGTAAAAAGTAATCCATTGAATATTGATCATACTTTTCAATCACAATTTCTAAATTACGTACAGGATCTTGGTTGATAAATTCTAATACTGGACCCAAGGCAAGTATTAATAACTCTTCAGCCGTTTTACCTTTTTCATTGGGAGCAACAGGAAATTTTAATATATCTGGATTTTGCATATAATCTTTTAAAGTTGTAAAGACATTATTAACATAGATCAGATCATTTGGCGTACTATTGATAAATTCATTTAATGGTAATTTAAACTTACGAATATACTCAAGCGTTAAATGGTGAATAGAAGGAATTCTCATTGCGCCTAACTCTAAATACTGGTTATTTAAAAACGGATATCTTTTTGTAAGTATTCTTCCACCGATTCGGTCATTTGCCTCAATAATTGTAATTTTGTGGCCTGCTTCTTTTAGCAATGATCCTGCAACCAAACCTGCCATACCAGCACCAATAATCATTATATTCTTTGGGGCTGCTGTTTTTATTAATCCATCTCGAATAATTGAGAGCATTTGATCATTTGAAAGAAATAAAGGGTTAATATGCATCATCCCTTTCAATTTTCATCTTCTACCATCTATTTTTATTCAATTTAAAAATATTTAGAATAAATCCACTCTTTTCGAAATATCATTCAAATGGAAATTAATAAATCATCGTAAGAATGAATTAATTAAAAAATAAAACCCTGTGATTTCATTACTGAAATCATAGGGTTACTATTTTTTCACCTTATAAAAAAATACCAATAAACCATAAAATCAAACCGACATAACAAGCAACTTTTTTTACATCTTTATTGTTTACAGAAGTACGATTGACCAAAAACATCGCAATAATAAAGCCAAGTGGTATTGGAAATTGATTGATTGAGAAGTTAATAACACTTAAAAAATAATATCCAAAAATATGGAGTGCTAATGATTCAGAGCTTGCTTTTATTTCTTTTTTAGCTCCAGAATATAGAATAAAATATGTTAATACAAAAAGGATTAGCCACATATATTTATCTCCTTTTTTTGGACTTGGATACTCTCTACAATCATTATATGATAGAATCTTTAACTCATGAGAAAATACACTTACTTTTCTAGAAGATTTTCGGAAAGGGAGCATCCTGGAGTTGTATTCAACTAACGCATTACTTATAGCAATAATATATACGAAAACAGTCATAAAAAAAGAGACTATGTGTTGGAATGTTTATAAAACTCCTACACATAGTCTCTTCCATATTTATTAAAACTTGAAATAGATAAACGGATTAAATGTACTAGCTACAACGTATGATAATGAAATTAATAGTAGTAAACAATACCATCCTGCTTCACCAAGTTGAAAACCAAAATAAGTAATTCTATTTTTGGAAATTAACCAATCTCCTATTTTATGAGCAACAATTTTACCGATCGGCGTTGCTGCAATTACTGCAATGATAAATAAAATGCCATATTCAGATACATAGAAATTATTTGATGCATTCCATAGACCTGTTCCATTAAAGGCAAACATCGTCTTTATATAATCAAATGCATATGTGAAAGTTTCAGATCGGAAAAATACCCAACCTACTATCACGATAATTAAAGCATAAGCATGCTGTATGATTTTAGGTAAAGCACTAATTAACTTACCAAATCCAGCACGTTCAACCGCGATCCAAAATCCATAATATAATCCCCATGCAATAAAGGTCCAGCTTGCCCCATGCCAAATTCCTGTAGCTAACCAAACAATAAATAGGTTTCGGTATGTCTCGTAATTTGACCCTCTATTTCCACCTAATGGAATATATAAATAGTCTCTAAACCAAGTACCTAAAGAAATATGCCATCTTCTCCAGAACTCTGCTACCGAACGAGAAATATATGGATAATTAAAGTTCTCTAGGAAGTGGAAACCAAACATTTTTCCTAACCCAATTGCCATGTCTGAGTAACCTGCAAAATCGAAGAAAATTTGTAATGAATATGACAGAATTCCAATCCACGCCATACCTGTTGTCATTTGATCTGGAGACTGAGCAAAAATTTGGTCTGCAATTAAGCCAAAATTATTCGCTAGAAGCATTTTCTTCGCTAGTCCAATGATAAAACGCTTAATCCCATAGAAAATTAACTCTAAACTTTCTGTGCGTTTATTTAATTCATTTGCAACTGTTTGATATCTTACAATAGGTCCTGCAACTAATTGTGGGAACATCGTAATATACAGTGCTAAATTTAAAGGATTCTTTTGTACTTTTCTCTCACCACGATAAACATCAATTACATAACTAAGTGCATGGAATGTAAAGAATGAAATACCAATTGGTAAAGGAATAACTGGCACATCAATTGTTAATCCTGTTAGCTTCTCTATATTCTCTGCGATGAAATTAGTATATTTAAAAATTCCTAGAATAAATAGATTGCTACATACCATTGCAACCATAATCCATTTAATCTTTGCTTTTTTCTCTCTATTTTTATCAACTGCTAATCCAAAAAAGTAGTTCATAATAATTGAGAAAATCATTAACCATACATAAGTAGGCTCTCCCCATGCATAGAAAAACAAACTAGCTACTAGTAACCATAAGTTCTTTATAGAACGTGGAATTATAAAATAAACCAATAAAACGATTGGTAAAAACCAAAACATAAATACCGTCGAACTAAAAACCATTCCCTTTTAATCCTTTCCAAAACAGAATCGATTACTGTATATATTCCGTAATATTTTTTTCTACTGCAGTCGTATTCGTGATAAAAATAACAGCATCTGGCTTCTCTTCTTCTATAAACTTAACAGCTGAACTATTTTTAAAATTTGCATCTTCTCCGAAATATCGTGTATCAAGTACATCTACTTCTTTAAAATGTTTTGTTAAAAATGGGATAATCGGTTTTGCATATGAGTCCTTTAAAATGACTAATTTTTTTTGAGAAATAGGATCTGAGTTTTTGTATCGTATTAACGCTTGATTTAATCCGAAATAAACAAAACGATCTGTATATGGGTTAACTTCAGTTAACTTCTCAGGGAAAAATACAGGATCATCACATTTGTTATCTTTATCAATACACGCTTTTACGGTTGGCGATATGATATCGTTTGTTGGAACGATCATTTGATCAGATTCCGTAACAAATGATAAAGTCGTTGATCGTGCATATGACCCATTAAATGCTAGTCCTTTTTTTTCAAATTTAAAAGTATCCTTCGAAATTGGATCACCAATTTCCGGTAAGGTTTTATTCAATTCTGAAACAATTTTTTGGTAACCGATGAATGCACCATTCGTATTCCAATGATGATCCGTTTTAAAATAAATTTCTTCTTTCGGCTGTTTACGAAGTTCTTTTTCAACGTCAACCAAATGTAGAGAAGGTACCGATTCTAAACCATCTCGTAATTTCTTAACACTTTCCTTTCCATAACTAGGAAGATATGTAGGTAACTCAGTTTCAAAAAATACAGACTTATGTGGGATAATGCTATAAAATACTGGAATATTCTTTTTAGATAGTTCACTAGTTAATCCCTTTACCTCGTTTACTAAAGTAGTAGGATTTTGATTTGAATTTTGTTGAATGATAAAGCCATTATTTGAACGGTAATATTTCTTTGGACCAATCTCAGCTATTTTTTGATCAATCATCTTATATTTAAATATACCGTTGATTTCTAGCATTTTATTTCTTAATGGGTATTGATCACTATGATACGTTTCATATTCATCAAAGTATTTCCCGCTCTTAAATGATTCGCCAGTTAATATTGGTTTTGTTGCTAAGCTTCTATTTTCAATGACAGAAACCTTCCTATCGGGTAGTACCATTGTTAAAAAGAAACTACCGAAAAGAATCCCAAAAAAGAATAACGAAATGATGATATTACTAAAATTCAATTTAGAATGTTTCATTATAGATGCTTTACCTTTTTATTTATTTTTAGGATTAGCAAATCTAGTTCGTAAAGCAACACCCCTCCTATTTCTTAACTAGAGTTACTATTTAACGATTAAAGGCATATTACAATTGGAAAAATAATCATTTTTTATGTCATAACTTATTTATTTTATAAGAGCGCATGTATGTTAGTAAAGTATATTTGCGGCATAAAACATCATTTTTCGATTAATTTTTAGTTTTCCCTTAATCTCCAATAATAAAAAAAGAAATCATATTTATATGATTTCTTCATTTTGTAGACAAATTATAAAAACTAAATATTTATATGATTTCTTCTTTATGCTCCTTTATCTCTTTTTTCAAGAAATTCCCCTGTGTTCTATATAACGCAAAAGTAGACCAATTAGCGATAAACACCCCAACTAATATCAGAACGCCACCAATTGCCATGATTGCTTTGATTGGTTCATCCATTACGAAATATCCTAATACGCTTGCAATGAGTGGTGATACGTAAAGCCATGTTGAAGGAAATACAGGATTTGTTTTTGATAATAGCCATGTGTATAATCCGTGTCCTCCAATTGAACCGATAAAGATTAAATATAAGATTGGCCATACTGCATCCCATGAATACAAAGTTTGAATGGACGGTTTTTCAAACAGTAACGAAATTATAAGAAGAAATACGCCGCCATATAACATTTGCACAGCATTTATTAAAAATGGAGAGACTTCTTCAAAATCCGTCAGAAATTCCTTTGAATAGACTGAACCAAATCCATAGAATACTTCACCGATTAATACCGCTATACAAGCTGCAATCCATAAATATGTCACGTGTTGACTCATTCCTGGTAAACAAACACATATAACACCTGAAAATGCCATTAATAAAGCAATAAACTGTTTCTTTTCAATTCTTTTTTTACTTCGTTTCAGTTGCAGTAATAAAATCATCATCGGACCAGTTGCTGAAAGAACAGCTGCTAACCCTGAAGTTATGTACTGTTCTGCCCAGTACAGAGTCGAAAACGTCATGAAAGTTAAACAAAATCCGATAAACATTATTCTCTTTGAAAAAATAAAGGAAGAAACTTTTTCTCCTTTACTTAAAAAATATAAAATAACCAGAATACCAGCTAAAGAGAATCTTAATCCTGCTGAAAATAATGGCGGCACTCCAGATACAATCCCAAACTTTATTGCTAGAAATGTCGTTCCAAAGATTATACAAATAAGAATATAATTAATAATAATCACTTTATCACTCCTTCGTTAAACGTATTATATGAAGTTAGGTGTATAACAGTATAGGAGACTATATAACAGTTGAATATTTTTGATTGACTATTATCCTTTTTTTAACTAACGTTAAATCAAAAAGCATATGGTGAGCGTATGAAAATTCATATTCATAAACAATCTACAATTCCATTTTATCTCCAAATTAGTAATCAAATAGCCCAACGAATTCATAGTGGCCTTCTTTTAGAAAATGAACAATTACCTTCTTTACGAATTTTAGCAGACGAATTATCGATCAGCGTATTGACCATTAGAAAAGCATACAAGTGGCTCGAGAAAAATGGGTTAGTTTGGGTTAAGCCGGGAAAAGGTGTTTTTGTATTAAAAAAAACGAATAGATTACAAGAAAAAAAGGATCACTCTAATTGGCAGCAAACACTTGGAATTAATGTAGTACGTTCCCAGTATTTAATGAATAAAGAATCCGTTACGTATAATTTTTCGAAAGCAGTAGTTTATCCACGCCTTCTTCCAAATAAATTTTTAGCAGAAGAAACACAAAAATTATTAAAAGAAGATGCTTCAATCCTGACGACATATGGATCTGTTCAAGGTGATGAAGAGCTAAGAATCGAAATTTCAAAACATTTATTGGAATTTCAAAAAATTCGTTCGAACCATGAAAATATCATTATTACAAGTGGCGTCCAACAAGGCATTGATTTAGTTGCTCAAGCTGTACTGAAACCTGGAGATTCAGTTATTGTTGAAAGTCCTTGTTACGGGGGAGCATTAGATATATTTATTAATAAGGATATACACATTATCCCTATAGAAATGGATGATGAGGGCATTAGGTCTGATTTGATTGAAGAAGTGTTTCATAGATTTAAACCTAAATTATTATATGTGAATCCGTCATTTCAAAATCCGACTGGCATATCTATGAGTAGTGACCGACGTAAAGAATTAGTTGAACTTGCCGAGCGATACAATTTTTTTATTTTGGAAGATGATTCATTTGGTGACATTTATTTTGAGCAGTCGATAAGACAGCACCCAATTAAGTATTATGATCGGGATCATCATGTTATTTACATTAAAGGTTTTAGTAAAACTTTAGCACCAGGAGTTCGTATTGCTGCAATGCTAGCAAATGGTCCAATTTTTGATTGGTTATTTGCTGTTAAAGCATCTATGGATGTTGGTAGTCCTTTACTGACTCAAAAAGCTATTCTGCCATTTCTTCGGACAGATCGAATGAGAAATCATGTTGAAAAACTAAGGATTGCATTACAGCTCAGACGTGATACAAGTGTCGACATCCTTTCAAATGAAACAAATCGCTTACAATTTCAAATTCCAAACGGTGGATTTAATTTGTGGTTATCAATTAATGAGCCTGCCATAGATATATTTGATTTACTAAAAAAAGCCAATGAGAAAGACATCTCTTTTTTACCAGGCGTTGCTTGTTACAACAATAAAACGAATGAACCATCATTTCGAATTAGCTACTCACTTGTTAGCGAGGATGAATTATCGATTGGTTTAGTAGAGTTATGTAAAATCATTAACCAATTTTAAAAGAATAATCTTTTATAATCCGATATCTTACTATATTCAGTATAAAAAAGAGACTCGCATTTTAAATGCTTGTCTCTTTTAAATTCATGATTTATTTTGTCCAATGTAAGGGACGATTTAATCTTGCTGTAATTTTCGTAAGGTTATCGCCTTTTGTTGCATTTAACTGTGCTTGAGTTAAAAAAATACTATCTGTTAAGTCTGCTCCACTTATATCAGCATCACGAAAATCTGCTCCAATTAAATCTGCTTTTCGTAAATCCGCTCCTCTTAAATTTGCTGCTATTAGATAAGCACCTCTTAAGTTGGCTCCTCTAAGATTAGCTTCTTTTAAATTCGCTCCAATTAAATCTGCTCCTCGACCAATGTTTTTATGACGTTTCTTACCATTTCCTTGAAGATGAATTGCTTCAGATCTTACAAGTTCACTAGTTTGCAAAAGTATGTCATTTACATACGCTCGATGTGCTGCCACATCTAAATCAAGCAGTTTATCAGATGGTAAATAAGTAAGTCGTTCTGTTTTAGCGAAAGCACATTTTATCTCAGAATGAATTTTTGGATTTAGATTTAATGTTAATGCCTCATTTAAATACCAAAGCATTTCTTGTAGTTGACGCATAATTGGAAACACGTCAAACATTTCCTTTGCAGATTCAGGATTTGATCTCCAATCTTTTCCTTTGTAGGTATACTGTGAAACCTTTTGACCTGCACCAAAGCAATCAAATACTGTACATCCTTGAAAGCCAATTTGTCTTAAATTTTTATGCACGCCACAACGAAAATCAGATTGCAAATTAATACAAGGACTTCCAGCTTCTTTATCTAACGCAAAGTCTGCTGAAGCCGCGAAGGGAAGTGCCACACAACATAGACCAAAGCATTTCTCACAATCTGCTTTTAATTCTCCTAAATTTTGATCAGATTCTGTATGACTTTGATTTTTCAACATACCTTTGCCTCCCTTCGCTTATGTAAATATATAGATTTCACTTTTTATCGTATCATCGAATATTTTACTGGTCAATTTAACCGTATTCTGATTAGAACAAAAAAGCATCCTAAAATCTAAGCTAGGATGCTTCTTTCTACTAATTTAATTTTTTACGAAGTGCAACACCCGATGCAGCTAGTAGTAATCCAAATAATGCCCACTCTGCTGTATGTGAAGCAGTTTTTGGTAACTTCCCACCCTTTTCAGTGTGCTTAATGATTCCTATATCATGCTTAATATCCATAATAGGATCTGCATCTAATCCAGGTTCGTCACCTGATAGTAATGTATCCGACATAATCATATCTAGTAATAAATTCCCTTTATCATCTAATACTTTTAACACATAGTTCTCTTCTAAAACCGGTAATGCTAAGAAATCTAATGGTTTCATTGCATCGCCTTGTTCGTTAAATACTTTTATATCAATATGAATTGTTTTTTCAATTTCTTTCATTGTATTTATTAGAGCTGCTGTTTCACTAGGTGTTAATTCAGCCGTATCTTCTATACCCATTTTCACTATATTTTCATACAATACATCCATTTTTGCAGCAGACTCTGGTTCTTTTTCAAAAACGGCTCTTACATGAGATACAAATTTATTCATTTCAGCTGATGTCAGTCCTGATCCACCAACCACACCGAATACCATATCTTCATCATACTCATTAATAAAATCACTAAATGAATATGATGGGTATTCTATATCAATTAAATACTCAATATCACTTGTAAAAAGATATGTATCTAAAAGACTTGCACCTGGATCCATATCATCGTATTCTACGGCAAGATCAATAACTTCTTGTTCAGTAACATCATACTCTTCAAGTATCGCAGCTAATGTTTCATCAGTAAGACGTTCACCTAATACATCTTTTAAATCAGCTACTGTATCATACTCATCTAATGAATCTCCATAGCTCTCTAGATACTCTTCTAGTTGTGTTTGTGTTAATTGGATACTTGCTAAATAAGCGTCTAATTCTGACTGCTTAGGAGCAGCATTGGCTGTTACCCCAGGTACTAATAATGCAGCCGATAAAATAAATGTTGCAGCGATTCTCTTCATGTTTGTTCCCCCGTGGACGTTTTCTGTTGAATTGTCGAAAATTCACAATTCTAATTATAATCGAAAAATAGATTATTTTAACAGAAGATTTTATAAAATAAAAAAATCCAAAATACTAAAAAGCATTTTGGATTTTCAGATGAATTTAACTAAAGTTGATGTCAGTTCCATACTGTATTAATTTTAGTTTTTTTGCTACCGATTGTGATGAAAAATTATCCCATGATGTGCTATATAAAGCGATACGCCCTTGACTTTGTATGTCCGTAGCCCAAGCATTTGAAACGTCTAAACCGTATCCTTTTCCACGAAATTCTTCAAGTGTATATAAACTTGCTTCTGCAGCCATTGAGGTTTGTCTGGCACTACAACAAATCGAAACGGCCATATCATCTTGGATGATTGCATAACATGGCTGCTTATATTCAAATTCTTCATATGTATAAGGAAAATTTGCCTTTAACAACTCTTTATTTGAATGAGTAATCTGTATAACATTTGTTGATGATTTTTGCTCTCTTAATTTCGGAAATACATACGCTGGCCCAATCCACACACTGCTCAGTTGTTTATGTATATTTAACATGTTAATGATTTCTGCTAGTTCAATATTCGAACTTGATTGGATAGCCTTATCTAAATCATTTACCAAGTTTTCATCTAATTCATTCGAATATCTTACTATTTTACCGTTCTTTGTAGTGCCAATATAGATCATTGGCGCATTATCATAAGGTAGTTCATTTATATGTGTTATTTGGTTGAACTCATTGTGTTTATATAATACTTGAACATGACAATCTAAAAGCTCCATATCTGATAACAAATACATTCCTCCTAACATCGTATACAAATACCATTCATGATATTGGTGAGAAATTCCTTTATCTCATCACAAAAAAAAGATAGATCAACCAGAATTCTCTGATTGAGTCTATCCTTTTACGATTATCTCGCTACGACTGAAGTTGTTCTTGTTGCACTTATATTCCCTTTAGAATCAATTGCATTTACAGACACTTTAGTTCCAGCTTTTTGTTTTGGAATCGTTAGTTTATATACCCCAGTACTATAAGACTTAGTTTTAAAAACCTTACTTCCGATTTTCACTTGAATCGTTAAATATTTTTCAGCTGTTCCTTGGACAAGTGTTGATGTCGTATAAACTGCATTTACTTTTGGTAAATTTGGTCCGACTCTTGTCACACTTTTTGTAACTGCAGCACTGCTATTTCCAGAACTATCTTTTGCCGAAATCGAAATTGAAGTTCCAGCATTTGTAACAGGAATGGCAATTTTATAATTTCCATTTGAATAAGCTCTGCCAGTATACGTATGTGTACCAATTTTCGCTGTAACAGTCGCATATGCTTCGCTTTTACCTGTGATATAAGCTGAATTATTATTAATTGTATTAACAACCGGTGTTGCAGGTGCTATTTTATCAACAACTTTAATCACTGTTGGATTACTAATAATACCATTGAATGTTGCTGTGATTGATAGGCTTGTTCCAGCTTTTTGTACTGGAATATTCACTAAAAACTTACCATCTGATCCTACTTCAGTTGTGCCAATTTGATTTCCATTAGCACTCACTTTTATGACTGCACCTGGCTCAGAAGTTCCTGTTAATTGTTGATCTAGATTACTTACACTGCTAACTTTTGGTGCTGTCACTTTGAACCCTGTACGAGGTTGTTTTGCACTATACTGTGATGAAAGAGTTGTTCCTGGATAATAGAAGTTTACGATTTCCGAATAACTTTTACCCTGTTCACCCATATTTTTAGCACCGTACTGACTTAATCCAACCCCATGACCGTAACCTTTACCTTTGATAGAAATTGAACTAGATGATTCATTCATATCAGTCATTAGATAACTTTTAATATAGCTTAATCCAATTGCCGCCCTAATTTTAGATGCAGCAACATCTGTTAAATTTAAATGTTGAATTTTTATGTTTCCATTTGTGTCTAATTCATCTTTTGCAATGAAATCCACACTTAAATTACCTTTTGTAACTCTACCACCAGATGATGGATTCGTTAAAGTTAATTTAGGTATTTTGACAATTTTAATTGTCTTACCTGAATAACCATTTGATTTCATCCATGTTTTAATATTCGTAGTAATCTGTTCATCTCGTTCACTAATCGTATTCCACCATGAATTTGAATCTTTTAAATCCTTGCCTGTTAAATCAATCTGTGTTTTGAAAAGTGCAACTGACCAAGGTGTAGCACTATCATATGGATCATTTTTAATTGGAAAATATGGTAATGGTGAACTTCCCCATGCATTTTCATTTGATTCAGTTTTTCCTCCATTACTCGATGAAAATACTGCATCGATTAACGAATTATTATATTTTAGTACTCGACTAAAAGTCTGATCAACAGCTTTTGAGCTATTTTCATTCCAAGTATATCCACCATAAACTTGGTAGCTAACTGTATCGTTAATCACTTTGTTTGCATTAACATGTCTCATTGCATATGTTCTTGCAGAAATAGTTTGAGCCTTTAATGCTTCTAGATTCCATGAAGCAGGCATCTCAAATGGCACGACACCTTTCAGATAATCCTCCATTGGTAAAGTATTAATAGGACGAACATAATTGTTTTCATTAACAAATGAAAAATTTCCTAAATAACTTCTTCCATTAATAAGTAATGGAGATTCATATTGAAAAGGTACTAAATCAATACTTGTAAAATTTCCAAGCAATTCATCCCCTGAATAAAGGGCTACTCCATCAGACGCTATTTTTATTTTGTATTCAGTATTCGGTTGTAATCGGATACTTGAATTTTTTACTGCATAGCTATCTGATGATTTCACTGTCACTTCATTTTTGTTTCCTAAATAATTAACTAACTTGACTGAAATTAGTGGTTCCATCTCTGCAGCGTTAACTTCAGAATTAAATGGAAATTGAGAAAAAATAATTGATAAAATTAAGCTAAAAGTAAATAATCTCTTCAAACCTTTTCTTCGCCTCTTCCTATGAAACTATCTTTTCCTAGTTTCTTTCTATTAATCTATTTATATGAAAATCCAAAATTATTGTAGCATATAAACAACTATGATTAAGTTTAATTAATATGATTGAAATATAAATGTAATGAATGTTTCAATTACATTAAAAAGAGCAAATAACGAATTATTTGCTCTTTTTACTATTACTTTTTATTTAATTGTCACCGTACTTAAAGAAGGGACGAAATTAATCCATGTTTGACCTGGAGAAAACTCTATTTCTGTTCCTTCTAATGTAAATGGAATAATTCGGCCATCAACATTTTTCCATTGAATATTTTTATATTTCCCATCAACTAAATAGTAGCCTTTTCCTCCACTTTTTAAGTCAACTGAACGACGTCCATATTTATCAATGAATTTGTGTGTAGATTCTACAATCAAAATATTTTTAATTTGTAGTTGCTTCCCATCAAGTGCATCCTTTGCAACTACACCATCTTGATATCGTTGGAAATGTTTGTTCGTTTCTGTAAATTTATATGTTACATTATTATCCGGATTATAAGAGTACTTAATAAATACTTCATTTACACTATTCCAAGAACTATCAAAGGCGACTGGATCTTGTGTAAAATCAAGTGGTGTTACTTTTTCAGTAAATGAATAGTTTCTTTTTTCAACACCCTTTTCAATTCCTTCTTTTAAAATATAAGAGTTATGAGGTGCTTTCCTATTTGGATCTCTTTTAAATAAAGTGCCATCATAAATTAAACCATTTAAAGAGTCAATCAATCCAGCGTCCATCATTTCTTTCGCTTTCGGACTATTACCATGACAAATAAATAAAGCGTGATAACCGTTTGCTAAATCAATATAATAATCTCTTGCGCTACGAACTGGACCAATTTTAACTGGTATATTACTTTGAAATACAGCTAAAAATCTCGTGATATCACCTTCAGCCAAAACTTCATAAACAAGATCTGCTTTACCAAGACCGCTCTGAGGTCTCGCTAAGTGAAAATTATTTACCATTACAGCTACCGGCCTTTGTTCACTAGCCTGACTAATTGGTAAACCATTTAAAGGAGCAAAAATCGTATCGATTTCTTCTTTATCAATAACTTCTTCTTTTTTTGGTTCTTCTTTATTACCTTCATTTTTTACCGTCTTTACTGATTTCCCTTCGTGCTGACAACCAAATAAAAGTGTACTAATTGCGATGATACAAAAGGTTTTTTTTAGCATTGTTATCCCCACATAATAAGCGTATTTTCTTAAATTGTATTAAAAAAAACTAAAAATAGATAGTGATTTATAAGAATTTTACAAAAATAAACCGATTGATACAGACAGATTTTTAGACCTTCTAATATAACCAATTCTAAAAGCAGAAGTAAGATAAATTATTGTTCTTAATTTACTGAATGATAAATATTGTATAAAGATAAATTTGATTTGAGGAGTTGACTTCCGATGATCGTAGTTCATTTTTATGATAAAAACGTTGAATTATTAAATCAACTGCGTAATAATGCCCCATCAGAGGGCGATCCCGTTGTTATTAAGGGTAGAAAAGGAACTATATTAAGTGTTCAGCCTATAAATGATAAACATGTTAATGTACTAGTTGAATTGGAAGTCATTAAGAAACCAACCTTCATAAATGACCCGAAAAAGAAAAGAAGATAATATTCAATTAAAGTAGTGGGGATCATAACCCACTCTTTTTTTGAATTTATCTTCTTTTAGCTTATCCATTTTTTATTTTCTTTTATTCTTCTTTTTTAACTAGCCTTCAATTTAAATAAATCGCTCATATTTCCCGAAAGATCTTTTGCAGATACGGAAATATTTGTTCCTTTTTTAATAGGCATTGTCACTTTGATTTGATACTTTCCATATTTATCGGCTTTAGTCGTGTACGTTCTATTACCAACTTTCACAATAACTGTCGCATTTCCTTCTGCCTTACCAGTTATGATTTTTGAATTCGCACTAACCGTGTTAATTGTTGGAATGTCAGGAGCTATTTCATCTTTTACCGTTACAGTTCCAGAAGCCGTGTACTGACCATTTTTACTAGTTGCAACGACAGTCAAATTTGTACCTGCCAATTGTAACGGTACATCAATGGCAAAATTCCCTGTCGTAGTAGCTTGACCGGTCGCGATGACTGTTTGGCCTGATAATACATTAATATTAGCCCCACCTTGCGTAAATCCATTTAGCTTTATATCTAAATTTGTAAATTTATTTACGAAAGGTGTTGTCATTGGTTTTGCCACATTATAAGTAGAACCATCTGACATTGAAATCGTGTATAGGTCTTCATTTAATGAAAACTGCGATACATTATTTGGTGTAGAGCTAAGACTTGTAAAGTATTGAACATTATTTCCATTAGATTCAAAATCTAATTGTTTAAGTGGATACAGATTATTAAACAGTGTTGATCCAAATCCTCTAATTGGGGATTTTTGTCCATAATATTCAACCAAATTTGATTGCACATGCTGTTTCATAGTCATTGAATTATTCAATAGAACAGTATTTGAATCAAGTGTTTGAGTTGGAACATTTTGACCTATATTAAAAACTTGATTTGTTTTATGATTAGCGTCAGATATAATTTCATCTTGAATTAATGTTACTTTCTTATTTTTCAAATATACAATTGTTCGATAAACTCGTACGCCGCTATAAATAGTATGTTCCCCCATGACAATAACATGTTCAGGCGTATCGATAAAATTCGTCATTTTTGCTTTACCTACATTACTTGAAGAAATAGGATATGACTTCCCATCAACTGTAACTACATTATGTGCAAAAGTCGATCGCAAGTATTTTTGGTAAGCATCTTTTGTATCATAATTATATTTTCCGCTGTCCGTAAATATTTCTTTCCCTTTTTGAGTAAGAATGAAAGATAAATCGTCAGCATGTTTATGTGTCGTACTAAAATTACTCGTTGTAAACAATAATGAAGTCGTATTTGCCCCCCATCCATCACGAATAACAGCTACGGAATTTGAAATATTACTAACTAATGAAGGCTGTTTTCCTTGTTTCCCTTTTGTCAGTACATATTCAAATTCAGGATCTAGTACTGAATAAGAAGTAGTTTTAGGTAATTTTGTTTGATCTGAATCTCCTAATCTAGGAATCGTAAAATTAGATAATACTAGTTTAGAAAACGCATTTTGTTCTTTTAAAAGAAATTGTGTAAGCTCAGCGTCCTCAGCGATTTTATTCATATCCTGAACAAGATTTAGGACGACTAAAAAGTATTGTGGGCTATGTTCCTTATGAAGGCCTTCTGGAGTAAAATCTCTCTTGATGTGGGTTTTTGTACGGTATACTGCATTACTCTTCCATTGGACACTAGTTGTTTCTTCTGGAAAATAAGAAGCTAACTCGAATAGTGAACGGTCTTGAAAGTAGCCATGATTTGTTTTTGAATTATAGTATTTTGAACTATTTAAGTAGGTACCGTGTTTTCTAAGAACTGTTTTTAAATACTGTTTACTCGAGTAAGTAACAATTGGTGAACTAATGAAATAATGATAGAAATACAATAAATTATTTGTCCTATTTGCTAGCGCATGCGCATTATATGTATATGAGTCTGTCGGTCTTGCTGGATTTCCATTTGCTTTCCAAAAGCTTTGAATTAAACTAAAGCCATAAGATAAATACTTAGGATCCTTTGTCACTTCATATGCATTTGTTAAGTAGCTTAATGTGTCTAAACTTTGATAATATAAACGCCATGTAGTGTTTTTGTAAGGGTCTTCTTTCCAATTAATAGCCTTATAAGGCTTATAAAAGGGATATTTTGGTGATACAAATAATTCTCCATCTAGTATGCGGTCGGCGTTAAGTACGGTATCCTTTGTAATACCACTTCTTTTTGTAAGAAAAATCTCTTTATCCACAATAGCAGCCGCATATGAATGAATTGAGCTGCCAATAAAAATAGCAACCGTTAACAATGCTATCGTAATCTTTTTCATAGTACCTCCAAAAAAATTAATCAATTAATCTATTAAGTATACAATGAAAAGTAAATAATCTTTTTTATTATTAAATTCTAAATATTACAAATATTTATTTTGCAACAAATACTATTCGCCAATTTACAACGATTTCTTCACGCTCAAATCAAGAACAAAAAAAAATCCAAACATTTTTAAAATGTTTGGATTTTTTGATTATATCGTTCCTTTTAGAAGAGACGCTACATTTCTAGCCGTTCTTTCGATATTGTTAAAAGCATTACCCATGATTTCTTCTATTGGTAATATTGCAGGGATTGTTGGGAAAATAGCGTCGATTCCATGATTATACAACTCTTCACTGCCATTTCCTATGCTTCCACATATTGCAATGACTTTTGCATTTGGTGGTGCACATGCAGCTGCTCCAACAGGGGCTTTGCCAAAAACGGTTTGCCCATCCATTCTACCTTCTCCAACAATTACTATGTCAGCATCTTTACATACCTCTACGACATTTAAATGCTCGAGTACTAGCTCTATACCTTTTTTAATGGATGCATTCGCAAATAACATCAGCCCAGCTCCCATTCCGCCGCCAGCGCCACTTCCAGGTATTGTTGAAACTTGCTTGCCTAAATAACTTTCAGCAATTTTATAAAATTTCCCCATTGCTTGATCTAATTCATCCAATTTGTTAGCTGGAAGTCCTTTTTGTGGTCCAAATACATATGTTGCACCATTTTCGCCAATTAACGGATTCACTACATCTGCAGCAATTGTGATGTTAACATCTGAAAGCTTAGGATTTCGATTGGTTGCTGACATAGAAGTGACTTTTAAAAGAGATTGTCCATTCCCTTCAACTTCTCGACCATCTTGATCAAAGAATTGATACCCTAAAGCTGCTGCCATCCCAATACCACCGTCATTCGTCGAACTACCACCAACACCAATAATTAGTTCAGTAGCTCCTCGTTCAACAGCATATTTAATACTTTGACCAACACCAAAAGAAGTTGTCTTGAAAGGATCTCGCTTTTCCTTTGGAACTAAATGAAGTCCACAAGCCTCTGCCATTTCAATATAAGCACTTCTACCATCCTTCGAGAAGGCAATTTCAGCATTTACTTGCTCAAAAAGTGGACCTGTTACTGAAATAGTTTCTATCATCCCTTCCGTTGATGCAATTAACGCTTGAACTGTACCTTCACCACCGTCAGCAAGTGGTAATAAATGATAATCTGCATTTGGAAAAATAGATGAAAATCCTTTATGAATAGCTTCTGCCACTCCAGTTGCATCTAAACTTTCTTTAAAGGAATCAGGTAATATGACAACTTTCATTTATATTCCTCCCCCTTAAAGAGATGTTTTTAATTGATCTGTTAAGTTGAATTCTTCTCCATTTATTTCGATCGTTAGTGGAGGTCCTGATTGTTTAGTCACGGTGATTGATCTATGCGTTATTGTAAATGAAAGTACTGATCCTTGCCATTGAAACGGAAAAGATAACTTTTCCCATTCTGATGGTAATTTTGGGCTAATCTTTAAACGATTAATATCCATAGAAATATTTGCAAAACCGAAGATTGTTGCTAACCAATTTGCTCCAAGTGATGCAGCATGAAGTCCCTCATCAGATGACTTTGGATTAGGACCTAAATCAATTAAACAAGCTTCTTGGAAAAAGCGATAAGAATTTTCTTGATCACCACAACGAGCAGCAACAATCGCATGAATTGCTTTACTTAATGAAGAATCATGAATGGTATGTTCTTCATAATATTGTAAATTCTTTTTCACAACTTCTTCCGGGAATAATTCCGGGAAAAGATACAATAGCATAACGACATCTGCTTGTTTTAGGATTTGCATTTCATTTACTTCTTGTCGAGAGTAATCAAGTAATATCCCTTGGCTGCCTTGATTTTGCTTATATGTTGTTAAATCAATTTCAGGTTTTGATAAAAACGTATCATCTTGAGGAATAATATTCTCATCATTTGGCTTAGGTAAGTATAATCTATTCAGAAAATCGGTCGCTTTCTGGATTAAATCTGTATCTACATCATTGAATTTTTCCATATACTGTAGTGCATGCTGCACATTGTAATACGCCATATAATTTGTATAAGCATTATTGTCAATATGCTCAGTATATTCATCTGGTCCTATCACATCTTTTATTGATAGCTGTCCATTATCTTCAGTAGCTCGACTGATCCAAAAACGTGCAGTTTCCTTTAATAATTCAAGACCTTCTTTTGCCATAAATCCTTCGTCTAACGTATTTTGGTAATACTGCACCACTGCATATGCAATATCAGCAACGATATGATGCTCTGCTAATGCTGATGCAACTTTTTGACGTTGACCCGTAATGATATTAATTGCAGCATATTCAGGAGTTTCTTCCTTACCTGTAAATGCACTTTCCCATGGAAAAAGCGTACCTTCGTATCCATTAGTAGCTGCTTTTTCTTTTGCTTCATTTATATGCAGATATCGATATCTTAGTAATTTTTTAGCTTTTTCTGGATCTGTGAATAGATGGAATGGTGCAATAAATATTTCTGTATCCCAGAAAACATGTCCTTTATATCCTTCACCAGTTAAGCCTTTTGCCGCGACGCTAAAACGTTCATCATGGGCAGGAGTCATTACTTCAATATGATATAGCGAGAAATCGATCGCAAGTTGATCCATCTTTTCGTTCGTTGTAACGACAACTCGCTTTTGTTTCCAAAAATCCTGCCATTTAATCGTATTGCTGTCTCTAAGATTGTCATAGCCTTCTGTTAAATATTTTTGAACTGTATTAACTGCTGCACTTGCCGGATCTTCACGTAACATATCATTAGAGGTATAAACTGAACTAATTTTTTCTAATGTAAATGGCTGTTCAACAACAAGTTCCTGCGTGATCGTACCCAATAATTGTCGATTTTTTGCCCCAAAGGAAATGTCACTTTCTTTTCCAAGTATGCATGATGTCGCTACTGCAATTGTATGATTGCTTTCAGAAGTTTTATAAATTCCTTGCATGATTCTTTTATCTAACACTCGTACATTTTCTTCATGTAGATGTTGTTTTCCGAAATTAGACCCTTGTGCATCTATTCCAGTGATGATTTTAATAGAAGCATTTCGATCTAAACTCACAACTTCTACTTTTGAAGCTAATAAATGTAAATCATCCTTAGAAACAAATCGTTGAAATGTAAGCCTAAAACGTTCTCCACTTCTACTTTGCCATACCACTTCTCTTGTTAATTCTCCTGTTAACATGTTTAAACTACGATCATATGAAAGGATCGTTCCAGTTAACAATGAAAAGATTTCACCGTTTATTTCAATTTTCATCCCAATCACGTCAGGTAGATTTACAAGCTCGGTTGCTTCATTAGGAGTAAATTTATTATAAATACCAGCAATATACATGCCACGTGTTTGCTCTGCATAATGCTCTTCATGACTTGCACGTAGGCCAAGATATCCATTCCCTTGAGCCATTAAGCTTGCATATTTATTGATATAATGTAAATCAAATTGTTTTTCGTTTAATTCTTGTACTATATTCATAAAGTTACACTCTCACCTTTTTCAGCTGATTGATAAATTGCTTCTACTAGTTGTTGTATAGCATAACCTTGTTTTCCATCTGCTAACATGACATTCTTACCTAAACAACGATTAACAAAAGCACTCATACTTTTTGAATGGCGGTCAGAATCTGCAGTCTCTCTTTTTAAAAGTGAAACAAGTTCTCCTTTTTCATCTGTATAAATCTCTGCTGGAAACATTATTGCACCAGCTTGATCTCCACAGAACTCAACATTCATTTCTGATTTTTCTTTTATATTTAAGGCAAAAGATGTTTCTAACTGTAACAAACTTCCATTCTCTAACTCAATATGTGAAAATAACGAGTCTTCTACACCAAATTTGGTTGGATCCCATTTTCCGAAAGACCCTTCACTCTTCTTATTACCAATTTTTTGAAACATTTTTGCAGTTACTTTTTTAATGTTTGGATAACCCAAAATGTAAAGGGCCGCATCAAGCATATGAATGCCTAAATCTATTAGTGGACCTCCACCTTGAATCTCTTTATTTGTAAAGCTTCCCCATCCGGGAATACCATTTCGTCTTAATGCCTTTACTTTTACAAAATAAATGTCTCCAAGCATGCCTTCGTCTACTTTTTCTTTTAAAATGGTTACATCATCTGCGAACCGATGGTGAAAATCGTACGCAAGTACTTTTCCTTTTGCAATAGCCGTTTCATACATGACCCTTGCATCATCAGCTTTAATCGCAGGGGGTTTCTCACAAAATACATCGCAATCATTTTCTAATGCTTGCATGACATTTTCAAAGTGAAATAAATTTGGTGTGCAAACACTGACTATATCTGGTTTCTCAATTGAATACATTTCTGCTGCATCCGTGTAATAGTTTGGAATACCATTTCTTTCAGCGAAGCTTTTTACTGATTCTTCATTTACACCACATACAGCTACAATTTCTAATTCATCTCTAGTTTTATAGTGAGCGACGTGTACGTTTTCTGCGATCTGTCCACCGCCAATAATAGCAACCTTTTTTTTCATCACTTTAATGCCTCTTTAATATGTTGTAGTGCTTTAAAGTATTCTTCTTCTAAGTTATTTCCACGAACTCTACATTCAAATGTAACAAAACCTTCATAGCCGTCACTTTTTAATTGATAAAAGTGCTTTTTGAAATCTAATGCACCACTTCCTGGCTGGAAACGATGATTATCGGCAATATGAATATGTTCAACTAAATCTCTGTTTTGATGTAAAGCTTCTGATATTCCATCTTCTTCAATATTCATATGATAAAAGTCTGCGATAATCTTTACGTTCTTTAACTGATTGTCTTCAATATATTTTCGTGCGTCTGCTAAAGTATTAATCATATGATCTTGATAACGATTTAAAGGTTCTAAGAAAATAGTAGTCCCAGTTTCCTCAGCAACTTTATCCAAGTATATTAAAGATTCAGTAACTGCTTTTCGATCACCTTCTAAGCTTCTTGGCGATGACATTGGAGGCAAGCGGAATGTAAACATGCCCCATGCAGCAGGTACAACAATTCCTTTTCCACCGACTTCTTTTAAAGCGAATAATATATCTTTGATTTCATCTAAGCCTTTTAAACGACGCTCTTCAATAAAATCACCAATCCAACCACTATATCCACCACAAGCCGTTGTAACAGGTAAACCAGTTTCTGCGATTGCTTCTTTTATTTCATCTAAATGATCAACTAAAAACTTACCATCTATTTCAAAGCCTTCAAATCCAGCTTTTTTTAAGTAGTTAAATTTTTCTTTAATATTTTCTGGGAAAAATGCTTGATTTTGAGTTCCTACTTTCATTGACTTTCACTCCTAAATGAAGGGGAGTGCATGAACACTCCCTTAAATTTATCTCTTTATATTCATATATTTTGCTTACACTTCTGATTTGTATTCCAAATCATGCCGTTTCTTATTTTGGAAAATGAACACCCATTTTAATACTTAATTCTGGTTTTTGGTCAACATATTCCATATAAGACTCTGCTACTTCATTAAATGATACAACTGGCTCAATTAAATCTTCGCAATTTAAATAACCATTCATTAATAATTCCCAACATGTATTTTCAATACGTTTTCTAGACCAACGTGGATAATCAGGATTCGGTTCACTACTTCCACGAGAGAATACAATTTTTGCATTGTTAAAGTGAGCTTCACGACCAAGATTAAACCCTTCTGGGAATGGTTTTGCAAAAGCAACGTAAGAAATTATTCCACCGTATGCAATACCTCTTAGTGCTGCTTGTAGCGCACCAGCATTCCCACTTGTTTCAATAATTGAATCTGCACCTAATTTATCTGTTAGTTTCTTAATTTCAAAACCTAAATCACATTTTGTTGGATCGAAGCAATAGTCCGCTCCATTCTTTAATGCTATATCGCAACGATGACTAATTGGATCAACACCGATTACAATACTAGCCCCTGCTCTTTTTGCTAATTGAATCGCAATTTGACCAATTGCACCTAAACCAACGACTACTACAAAATCTCCTGCACGAACATTCGCATCACGTACGCCACTCATTGCAAATTGAGCTGGATCATAGTAAACTGCATTCTTCCATGAAGATCCTTCTGGCATTTTACGAAGTTTATAATTATCTACAGCATTTACAATAACTGTTTCCATTATTGGTCCATACGTACAAACTTGATCTCCAAGCTTGTACTCTGTAACGTCCGCTCCAATTTCACAAATACTGCCGACAACCATATTCCCTAATTGAAACTCTCCAAAAACAATCCCACGTGCTGCACCTTCTGCTCGAGGCATAAACATTTTCCACTCTTCATTGAACTCTTCATCAATAAATGGACTAACTCCTCTAAAATCAACAACTTCTGTACCATGTTTTGGTGATGCGAATTCAACTTTAATTTTCACTTCATTTGCTTGTACTGGACGATCTTCATATTCCACTAACGCTGCTACTCTTGGTTCAACTGCTACTAATTTCTTCATCTATATTTCATCCTCTCAAGTAAAACTGTAAATTTTAGCCTTTTACTCCGCCTTCAGTTAAGTTACCTTTAATAAAGCGCTCTGATAAAGCATACATTCCGACAACCGGTAATGCTGTTACTAGAGATGCTGCCATCATACGTCCCCATACATAATCTGGAGTACTAAATAAAGTATTTAGTCCAATTGGTAAAGTAAAGTTTTCTGAACTCGATAAGAAAATTGATGCGAATAAATAATCATTCCATGCAATCATAAACGCGTATACAAATACTGAAACAATTCCAGAAATTGATAATGGGATGATGATGTAGAAAATGATTTTTAAACGACTTAATCCATCAATCATTGCTGCTTCTTCTAAATCCTCAGGAATTGTATCAAAATAACTCTTCAACATGAAAATGGCTGTTGGTAAAGTTTGAACGATCATCGTAATAATTAATGCCAATCTAGTATCATATAGCCCTAAACCCGAAATGATTTTAAATAAAGGAACAACTAACAAAATGCCAGAGAACATGTAAACTGTATAGAAACTAGCATTAATTGTGACTCTTCCTTTAAACTTTAATTTTGATAAGGCATATGCTCCCAAAATACCAAATGCAACTGAAATTGAAGCTGCAATTAAAGCAACAATTAAACTATTTTTGAAATAGTTAATATATGGGAAAATTGTTGGATTAAAAATATCGATATAATGCTGAAATGTCCATACTTTTGGAAGTAATGTAGGACTCGTTGAAATTGCTTCTTTAGAACTTTTTAATGACGTCATCAGCATGATAAAGAATGGAAATAACATAACCCCTAAAAGTAAAACTAAACCAATATAGAAACCTGTTTTTTTCAATAATTTATTTTTCTTACTAGTTACTGCCATTTAAGTTCACCCTCTTTCTTGCTACGATAATTACAATAAATAGTATGATAAATAGGATTACAGAAATTGAACTTGCTTTGCCTAAATCATTGAAAGCAAACGCCGTTTCATATAAGTAAATCCCCAGAATATTTACTTTGTTTGTTAATAAGTAAACATCTGTAAACATGTAGAACATCCAAATAAAACGTAAAGTTACAACCGTTAATAAAACAGGCATAATCGCTGGTAATGTGACAACTTTAAATTTTTGCCATAATGTAGCCCCATCGATATCTGCTGCTTCAAATAAGGACTTATCAATTGTTTGTAAGATCGCTAAGAACGAGATAAATGCATATGGGAAGTACTTCCATATCGCAAAAATAACGACTACTAAAAAGCTACTAACTGGGTTATCAAACCATAACGGTGCATTTTTAAAAATATGAAACACGTCTGTACCTAAATAGTTAACAATTCCGTAGCTATTATTAAACATATACTTCCATGCAAACACCAATGAAATCGAAGGTGTAACATAAGATAAAATAATTAAAGATCTTGCAGTTTTGCGAAATTTAAACGGACGATTAAAGAATAAAGCGATTGCAAGTCCGACTGCAGTACTTCCAATAACTGTTAGCACTGTATACAAAATTGTCAGCCCTAGTGATTTATAAAACGCTGCATCTTTCATAATGTCTGAGTAGTTTTTAAAACCAACAAAATCTGCTGGTAATCTTGGGTTAATTGGTTGATCGAAAAAGCTAATTTTTATATTTGATAACATCGGATATGCAACAAGCAGTAATACTAATAAAATAGCTGGTAAAAGAAGTACTAACGCTAATTTAATATCAGATTTTTTTTTGGCAATCGTTTTCATAGGACCTCCTAAAGACAATCTAATCTATTATTTGATTGATGATTGGTGATAAAAGAAAAAGTTGTTTAAAAAGCAACTTAGCTTGCTTTTCAAGCGTTCGTTCTTCTTAAACAACTTCGACAATCAAGAAATCATACTCTTATATACCTTGAATTGAATGAGTAATGATTTTTATTTAAGTACTTCTTTTAATTTAGATTCTGCTTCTTTAACTGCAGCATCTACACTTTTACCACCAACTGTAATAGCATTAATTAATTTGGCAACTGCTCCTGAACTCGTTACATCACCCATTTTTAAGAAGTTCTTGTCATCTACAAGTCCGAAAACTTGAACATCTTCAAATGCACTTGCAATTTCCGTCGATAATTCACCGAATGAATTAACTACTTTATTTTCTTTGTATTCTGTGCTTTCAGTTACATCTTTATTTACTGGTTGAGAACCACCTGGAGACATTAATACTAATTTTGTATTGTTTTCAGGCTCTACCATAAATTCTAAAAACTTCTCAGCAGCTGCTTTTTGATCATCTTCTAATCCTGAAGACACTGTGTAAGCAGAAACTGTTCCATAAACTGCTTTAGATTTTTCAGTTGGAATCGCAAATCCAATATTATCAGTTGTGCCTTCTTCATACACTGAAGGAAGGATATAAGTTGAATAAACTGCCATTGGTGTTGATCCGTTCATAAATGCATCCTTGACTTCAGTTACATCATTTGAACCTGGCATTGTATATCCTGCCAATTCTTTATAGAATTTAAGCGCTTCTTTCATTTCAGGTGTATCTATTGCTAACTTGCCTTTTGCATTTAGCATATTTGCATTGTTAGATAATGCGAATTGAGAAAATGCCTGTTCAGAGAATCCACCTTCTACTGTTGGAATAGCAATACCGTATTTTTTACTTCCTTTATCTGTGAATGCTTTTGCGACTTTTAAAATATCATCCCAATTTTTAGGCTCTTCAAAACCTTTGTCTGCAAGCATTTGTTTGTTATACCAAATACCTTGTACCCAACCACTAACTGGAACTCCAGTAAAGTCTTTACCATCTTCAGTTTTTAATAGCTTTAAAGCACCTTCGTAATACTTATCTTCGCCTACTTTAGAGATAATCTTTTTAACAGATTCTTTATCAATTAATTCATCCTTGTCCATAACTTTTGCGTAGTCTTGGCCAACTTCGATAACTGCTGGAAGTTTTCCAGAGCTCGCTAACGTTACAACCTTCGTGTTGTAAGCATCCTCTTCTACAGGTACTTGTTTTACTTTTATATCTGGATTTGCTTTTTCAAATTTTGTAATTAAATCAGTGATGACAGCTAGACGTTCTTGTTCAACTGAAGAGTGCATAAATTCAATTGTTACTTTACCGTCTTCTTTTTTTCCTCCACCACAAGCTGTTAAGCCAATTGCTAACATTAAAACTAAGAACATACTTAAAGCTTTTTTCATTTATTTTCCCTCCTAGTTTATTGGTTTTAACCAAAGGAATTGGTATGAATTCAAGGTGATGTTATCTTTAAATTCTTCAACTACTCCAGTGATAATATTCATAAATTTCCCATTCAAATTGCAGCTTACTTCTTCGCTCGATAAATTGTGAAGAATGACTATGCTATCGTCTTGTTTCACACGCTTAATTGCAAAAATCTTTTCTCCTAAATCAAGTACCTCCATACTTACATTTGGATGGAACAATGATTCATCTTTACGAACTTTTATAATTTCAGTTAGACCTGAAAACACTTTAAATCTTAGTGACTCTTCATTATTTAATTCTGTTAGAATTTCATCTAAATCGTATTTTTGACGATTTATTGATCGATTCATTCCAGTTTGTTCAACGCCTTTGTAATCGTTTCTTGAGCCTAGCATACTTTGAATGTAAACGGCTGGAACACCTGGGAAAGTTAATAGAATCGAATGTGCTAGCAAGAATCTTTTCACGCGCAAGTCATCACTATAAGATTGTTTATTTAAGGCATCTAAGTAAGTTACATTAATTTCATATGGGCTTTCACTACCATCTGAATTCTTCTTATAATTTACTAATGCACCCTCTTGTTTTAAATCATTAACAAGTGATAAAATCTCTTCTTCCGGTATAATTCCTCTAATTGGATTTAATCCAATTCCGTCATGTGAAGCTAGGAAATTGAAGAATGTTGAATCTTTTCCAGAGCCACCTAGTTGTTTCGCCCAGTTTGTTAAAACATTTCCATTTTCATTATGAAGTGAATAAAGAACTAATGGTGGAAGTGGGAATTGATAAACCATATGCGCTTCATCATTTCCATTACCAAAATAAGAAATATTATCTAAGTGCGGTACATTCGTTTCAGTGATCATGACTGTACCTCTTGCAGCTTCGTCTAAAATATCACGGAATAATTTGACTATTTCATGTGTTTTTTCAAGATGGATACATGACGTTCCTACTTCTTTCCACATATAACCAACTGCATCTAGTCTTACGTATTCTGCACCTTGCTCTAGATAGAATAGTAAAACATCAATCATATCTACTAACACTTGTGGATTACTAAAATTCAAATCAATTTGATCATCACTAAAAGTAGTCCATATATATTTTTCTTCGCCATTTGCTAATTTAAATTTTGAAAGTAACGGAAGTGCCCTTGGTCTTGTTACAGAACTTAAGTCAATTGAAGGATCCATTTCAATGAAGTAATTATCATATTTAGGATTTCCTTTTAAATATTCTTGGAACCAATCACTCTTAGCTGAAATATGGTTACATACATAATCAAACATGATTCTAGCTGAAGTTGATAAGTTTTCTACATTTGACCAATCCCCTAAAACAGGATTGACTTTTTTGTAATCAATAACTGAAAAACCATCGTCTGAAGAGTAAGGATAAAACGGTAAAATATGAACGATTTCAAACTTGTTTGCCAAATGCTCATCGAACATTTTTTTAAACGTTTCCAGCGTTGGAACACCAGTTTCACTAAATTGATCTCCATAAGTTATTAAAACAATGTCTGACTCATCCCAACCTTGTTTTCTTTGTCTTAAACCTTTATTTTTCGCTTCATTTAGCCTTTTTATAATCGAATTATAAATACTATTTATATCTTCATTTTCATAAATAAAAGTTAGTCTTTCTTTTAATTTATTCATATGATTCCTCCTTGTGGTATCGCTCCCACAATTTGATAAAAATCTTTATGGTACCGCTCCCAAGTCAAATATATTATAGAAAGCGCTTACTGTCAATTTATAACTTTCAGAAAAAATACTATTTTATTTTTTGTAAATAAATTACTTTTTCAGAATAATAATTCGTAGAATTATTTTATTAAAGCAATATTTTTTTATTGCTACTTTTTGCAATTCTCCATATAATGAGTCCTATCAACGTATTGAATTTTTTCTAAGTGAATATATATAATTACTTGTTAAAGTATTAACAAAAGTATTTTTACCGTATTATGTTTAATTATACATTTATTGGACCTATTCATTATCAATCTGTAAAAATGGACTACCTTCTATTTTATCAGTATAGTTTCTTACACAAGAATCCCATTGTATTTAAGCATTATAAAGATTGTTTTTTTACCATTTTTATGGTAAAAATGTAAACGTTTTATCATTTATTATACAATGACATATGGAAAATAAATATCAAGAGGAGAATACAAATTGGGCCCTACTATTTATGATATAGCTCGTGTAGCAAAAGTGTCTAAGTCCACTGTATCTCGAGTACTTAATAATAAAAGTAATATTTCAGAAGAAAGTCGAACGCGTGTGATGAAGGCTATTGAGGAATTAAATTACCAGCCTAGTAAATTAGCTAGAGCCCTTACATCTTCAGGTTTCGATGCAATAATGGTCATGTCCCGCTCTACTAAAACAACAGCCGGGAACACATTCTTCTCTGAAATTATTCACTCTATTTCTATGAGAGCAGAGGAAGAAAATTTTGATGTTATATTACAAACATCGAAAAATAGTAAAGATGAATTAGAAAAGTGTATTGCTAAAATACGTGGACGAATGATTAAGGGAATATTAATGTTAAGTTCGCCTGCAAACGAGGATTTCTTTAAGGAACTAGACAAATATGACATACCGATTGTCGTTATTGGAAAACTTGAAGAAGACTTCCAAAATATTTATTCTGTTGATACTGACAACTTTAAGGATAGCTATGATTTAGTACAACATTTGATTGACAATGGACATCGTGATATTGCATGTCTTCATTCATCATTGGACTATCATGTATCAATAGATCGTTTAGAAGGATATAAAAAATGTTTAATGGATAATGGTATTCCACTTAGAACAGATCGAATCATTGATAGTGGTTATACGATGGAACAAGCTTATGATGCCTCAGAAAAATTATTAACATCTGATGAGCTTCCAACTGCAATTTTTGCGATAGATGACTTAAAAATCATAGGTCTATATAATACAGCTGCTAAACTAGGAATTTCAATCCCAAAAGATATATCCATCGTAGGATACAATAATGGCATTTTTTCACCACTATTATCACCACCTTTGACAGGTATTGAAGTCCCTATTATCAAATTAGGTGAAGTAGCTACTAACTTACTATTTTCAATCATAAAAAAGCAAGTTGACCAGCAAGAACCCATCATTGTTCCTACAAAAATATTAGAGCAGAAATCAGTCACTACTATTCATTCATAATATAAAAAAGGTTGCATATAAAAATGCAACCTTTCAATTTGTAGAATATGCAGACAAAATACATAAACTAAGTGATCCAGACTGAATTGTAACCTTTTTTACTGGTTATCTTTATATAAAACTAAATTTGCATACTTTAAGAATCTGATTAATTTTACAAATACATAGAACATACCAATTAGAAAAACGATAAAGAAGAGTGGTCCAGCAGCAAAAGAAATATTTATTTCACTATTTCCATAAAACAAAATTCCCAAGAACGGAATGATTCCAATCACATTATAAAACATCATTAATTTTAATGTTTTCTTTGATTTTATTTGGAGAGTAGTATCTTCTATTTTAATTGCCTCATGTTCAATCCCCTTAAATAAATAATAAACACAAAATAAATACAACGTTGTAATTGTTAAGGTAAAAATCAATGCAAATATTTTTTCATGTAGCGCTTGGACATCATTTAATACATTGTTTAGTATAGATGAATAGTCAATAAATGACTCTATGATTGAAAGGATAATTAATAATCTACTAGAATTCTTTACAAACGTAAAGTACTCACTAGACAGCGAATTAACCAGACTAGTTGCACCTAAATAAAAGAATATATATCCTATAAAATCAGGTAATACGTTCACATTTATCAAATTAATATTAAAAAAGATAAAAATAAAACCAATAATCAATTGATTAAAACCCATGGAACCTCCTACTAATTAAACGTCGATTTTTTAGAGCCATACTGGTAGTATAATACTATATCTGGATGAGAGTAGGGATTTTTTGAGAAATACACATAAAATCATAAAAATATATACATTAATAACCGGAATCATTGCACTTTATATTTTATACACATATATAGATTTATCCTCTCAATCTTCTATTATTACAAACTCAAAAACCTTTTCGATTGATCAAGTAAGCCTTACAAAGCAACAGCAACTCTACGAAAAGAAACTATTAAACTTAGGTTTTTCGAAAAGTGCAATTTCAGGTATGACAGATGAGGAAGTTCAACAATATGGAAAAATAAACGGTAAAATTGTTGAGCAAATTGACCTATATATAAAAATAAACGGTAACAATGAGCAACATATTACGAAAACGCAATATCAAAGCTATCTAAAAAAATACGCTAACTTTAATTTCTCATCTACAAAGTTAGAACGCATAAACTTAAAACTTATCGACGAAGACAACAATAAATTCCTATACATTACAGAACATCATTTTGATTATAGCCCTACTAATATATCTCCAATGAAAATTGAGCTACAGTATGGGTATCGTTACACTATACTAAATACAATTGGCAAACAATTATATTGGACAGCATCAAACTTTGATTCATCCAATGTTAAAATGAGCAAAGCAAGTTATGTTAGTCAAAATGCACCACTTACGAATAGTGCTGAAGATGAATTCGGATTTTTCGAGTCAGACTCACTTAGTACTATTTACTATCCAAAATGGAACAAGCCTAATCTATTACAAGACATTGTTGGTTATCACTTTTATTCGATATCCGAATTTGAAGTACCTGAAGGTCAACTGATAGTCGATCTATATATCCAAGGTAGTAATCCACATCTATCAGAACAATTACAATACGAAATTAAAAATAAATAAACAAAAATCGAGTGCAAATAAAGGTAACAGTTTTGAGTTTAAAGTAAACAGATAATTATATAAATTAAGAGGACCCAATCGCCCATATGATTTGGTCCTCTTATTTTTATTATTATTAGAATGGGTTCTCCTAGAGCATACTCAATAACACATAATGATTGGAACGGAAGGTGCTCGACTCCTATGGGAGATGCGTGACAGGTGAGACCCCGCAGGAGCGAATGCGACGAGGAGGCTCAGCGCACGCCCCATGGAAAGCGAGCATCCTGGAGTGGAAATCAACGCCTTCTCTTTTTTAAATTATATTGTTATTTAGTTTTTAACATGTGATATTTTCATTTACTAAATTGCTGTGTTATTTAAAGTTTATATACTTATTTTTTTCCCAAGCTCAATTGCCAAGACACTCCAAATTGATCATTTACCCATGCAAATTTCTCGCTAAATGGATACGCACCTAAAGGCATTAATACCTCGCCATCTTGGCTTAATTTTTCAAATGCATTGTCTAATTCCTCTTCAGATTCACAAGTTACATAAAGTGATACAGAAGGTGTGAAGGTAAATTTATGCTTTACTGTACTATCAATACACATAAACTGTTGACCATTTAGTGTAAATGTAGCATGAATAACTTTTCCTTCAAACTCGCCCATATCTGCTCCATAGTGAGTAATATTGACTACTTCTGAATTATTAAATAATGACATATAATAATTCATTGCTTCTTCAGCTTTACCTTCAAACATTAAGAAAGTCGTAATTTTTTGCATAGAAAACTCATACTCCTCTATTTTTAGTTTTTATTTAACTATTCCACTTAATTTATCATTTAAAATTTGGAATACATTACTTATTGTTTCTTTTGGTACCTTACTAAATTGATCTCCAAGACTGATCTCACAATAACAGCTATTTTCGTCAATCGGTCTTAGATTACCTGTTATTCCAATATTAGTTTCCTCATAAACGTCAATTAATATTGATTTCACATTTTCGATTGGCGCTTCAAAATGTACATGGAACATATTAGACACAGGAATCGAGGGTAAAGTTGACGTAGCTTTACATTCATTAAATAACCTAGCAAGCTCAATTGCATTTTCATAGTAAGTAGCCATTTTATGAATTCGCTTGTCGAAATAATAATCAGCAGTAATGATATACGGATACAAACTGATTAAATCGCCTCCATGGCGTCTTTTCCAAATCTTAGACTCTTCAATAAAGTCCTGATCTCCAGCAAGTATAGCCCCTGCTAGTCCACCAATTCCTTTATAAAAAGACACATAAACACTATCAAACAACTGACAAACTTCAGCTGCTGTCTTTTGATAGTATGGCAGAATTTCAAACAGTCTTGCGCCATCTAATTGCAGCTTAATTCCTTTCTCACGACAATATGTAGAGATCGATTCTAATACTTCAAAATCTGGCAATTGCCCACCAATTTCGCGTTGAGGTAATTCAATTAGTAAGCATGAAATATCTTCTTCTAATGATAAAACATCCTCTAACTCAATTAGCCTATTTTTATCCGCCAATAATATCGGCTCAATGCGATGTAATTCTTTTAATCCATCTTCCTCATGTATCTCCAAGTGACTCAGTGGATGATACGCAACTTTATGTATCCCATTTCGATCACACCATATTCTTAACGCTATTTGCTGAGCCATCGTACCACTCGGAAAAAATACCGCTGCATCTTTCCCTAAATAGGTAGCCATCTTTTCCTGAAAATCTTCAATGACTTTACCATTTCCATATACATCGCTTTCGTAATCTTCGTCATAACTACTTAGCGCCTCTTTTAACACCTGAAAATTTCTCGGTCCATGTCCAACTAATTGGTATTTTGTACGTTTAAAAGCTTCTAAAAATGCATTCTTTTCAGTCATAGTAACTCTCCCTTTCATCTTGGGGAAACTAATTCTTTCCTACATATACGATTCTCCAATTTGATTACGAATTCCTTGCATTCAAACAACTAATATACTAAGTGATAAACCAAAAACCTTTCATTTTGATTGCGTTCATATAATCCCGGAATAATTATTTCTTTCTTCAATTCAAACGCAGTCTGGTATTCTAAAAAATAAATATATTCATCAGAGACATAATATAACACTACTTCAATTTCTCTTCTTTGCTTCTCTACTGATAACAATATATTTTTAATAATTTTCATGAAAATTTGTATGGAAAAAGGATTAAAAAAGTAAAAATGATTTTCTAGAGGTTGTATTTCATAATTCTCTGCCAAACAATGATAGAACTGAATTTTCTCATCATCTTTCTTTACATAACGTTTCTTATTTTGGATTGCCTCCAAATAAAATGTCTCATTCATTTCGATCCCAATAACTGACGAATTGAATAAGTAATGAATATAAAAATTTAATCGTCCCTTTCCACAACCGAAATCAACAATGCGATCGGTGCTCTTTAGTTCATACTGTTTGAATAAGATTTCTAGCGCAACATAAGGCGTAGGTTCATAACGATGATAATGCAAAGATTCATTAAACCCAACTTGCTCGCCTTCAGTTTTAATATTTAGTAATTCATCATAATACTTTTCTTTCATTTATTTCCTACCATCCAATTTCTTAAAATCTCTCTCTTTAAATCATAAAGGTTTTTAAGAAACTATCAAAGAGGAAAGAAAAAAAAGCGTGTTCATTAAACACGCTTTTTGAGATAGAAAAGAATTATACTTTTAAACAGTTTGTAACTGCTTGTCTTTTACAGGTATTAATTTAAAATTACTACCGGCTCTAATATAAGATAATAATTGTAAATCCTCGTCTATGATTTTACCCACTACATTAACTTTCGGATCGCTCGGTAAATTGGTAAGTGCAATTTGCATTTCACCAGCATATCTACCATAAAGTTCATTGTCGATCGTTATTGATCCTCGTACTCGGTCAATTGTATTGTTAGGCAATAATTTTACATGACCAAATCTACCGTACAATCTAGATTCCATTGATCGAATTACGTCTCTAGCTGGGTCTTCTCGGTTCGTGTGAATTTCCTCTATACTTTTTAGAAATGTTTGATCTGATAGATCAGGTTTATAACGTAACGGAATATAATCCTTTGCTAAAGCTAGGTTTTCCATTGTTTCTTTCGTTAAACTTATATCTCCAACGAGGACTTTATCGACATAGCAAGATTTAATTAATTCCAAATAGGCATGTAGTTGGATCATTTCACGATGTTTCTCCAATGTTGGTAAGCCTTTATAAAGAGGACCTCTTTTTTCACCATCACCAGGAATAAAAGCCATAGTTGTAATACCACATTTTTTTAACCAACGGTTTTTCTCTATTAGATAACGCTTTGACAATCCTGTTTCTGGTCTAGGATAAAAATTATGCCACGCTTCCACATTTTCCGTACACAAATCATTTTGTAGTAATGTCTCTAAAAATTCCTCGGTAATAGTACTAGCATTTAATGCTACTTTCATTTTATTAGAAAGCTCCGAAATTTGTTTTTCTGATAAACCGTAATCAACTCTTAAACCAGCAACGCCCCAATTGACAAGTTCTGTAACAGAGGAGTAGTTTAAACCTAAGTACGATAAGGATTTAGGAGAAATATCTGCAATTAGTTCCATTTGATGATCCTTAGCTTGTTGACCAAGTAGTTGTAAAAGCTCTTTATAAGTTGAAGGGTCGTCTTCTGGAATATGAAGCGAAGTGAAAATAGATTGAAATCCACTTGCTTTTGCTGACTGGATCAATTGAAGATTCTTTTCTATATGTTCTTTCGATAAATAGATTGAAATTCCAAGCATAGGTCATCTTCCTTTCTATTAAAAAAAGGAGGTTTCGAAAAACCTCCTTTTTTTGTTACAAGTTATCTGCCATTTCTTCTTTGAAACCGAACAAGTATGTGAAAATGAAACCAAAAGTGTATGCAATAACAATTCCAATAAAGTATAAGATATATTTATTATCTGCAATTAATGGAAGTAATGATAATCCTGATACACCTATACCTACTGAAGCTGTTTTCATTACAGCCTGGAATGCTCCACCAACTGCTGCACCAAGACAAGCAGTTAAGAATGGTCTTCCTAATGGTAATGTTACCCCATATAGTAGTGGCTCGCCGATTCCTAAAAATCCAACTGGCAACGCACCTTTTATCACATTTTTTAAATTTTTATTTTTTGTTTTCACAAAAATCGCTATTGCTGCACCTACTTGACCAGCACCAGCCATCGCTAAAATAGGAAGAATCGGAGTTACACCCATTGTATTAATAAATTCCATATGAATCGGTGTTAAACCATGATGTAGGCCAACCATTACTAATGGTAAGAATGTTCCTGCCAACACAGCTCCTGCTAAAGGTCCACCAATATCTAAAACACTGTTAATGCCACTTGTAATGCCATCTGATAAAATACCTGCTACTGGTTGAATTGCATATAAAGTTAATAATCCAACAATTAAAATTGTAATTAAAGGTGTTACAATAATATCAATTGCATTTGGTACAATTTTACGAACACGCTTTTCAATAACCGTCATTAGCCATGCTGCAAACATGACAGCAAACAAACCGCCTCGCCCAGGAATTAATGCTTCACCAAATATTTTAATTTCAGCTAGACCTGGATTAATAATTAATATCCCAGCGATTGCACCAAGTACTGGTGTACCACCAAATTCCTTTGCAGTATTTAGACCGACTAAAATACCTAAATATGCAAAGATACCACTACCAATCAATAAAAGGATCTGCATCCAAGTTTGAGTTGGATCAACTCCTGCATTTTTAGCAAAGTTTGCAATTCCATTGATGATCCCAGAAGCTATTAAACCTGGAATTAGTGGAATGAAAATGCTTCCAATTTTACGTAGTATATTTTTAATTGGTGTATTATTTTTACCATTAATTTCTGATTTTTTCTGTTCAGCAAGTCCATCGAACTTATTGTCTTCAGCAACTTCTCCAATTTTCAAACCGGTCTCTTTACTCATTTCATCCGCAACTTTATTTACAGTTCCAGGACCGACTACAATTTGTAAAGTATCATCCTCAATTACACCCATTACGCCATTAATCTTCTTAAGTAATGGGATATTTACTTTTTGGTCGTCCCTAAGTGTTAATCTTAAACGAGTCATACAATGAGCAACACTTTTAATATTATCTTTACCACCGATTTGCTCAGCTATTTCTTTAGCTAAACGTTGTTCTTTGTTCATAAGTTCCCCTCCAGTTTCTTTATTTTTCTATTTACTAAACCGTTAAAGTTTTTCGTACAAAACCATCTGCTTCATTTAATTTATCTAAAGCATCGTCATAATTACATTGAACTAAAATCATAACGATTGCAGCTTTCACATTTTTATTTGCTTGTTCATAGTATTTGGATGCAGTTTCATAATCGACATCTGTAGCTTCCATAATAATTCGCTTTGAACGTTCAATTAGTTTAATATTTGTTGATTGCATATCAACCATTAGGTTTTTATATACTTTACCAATCCCAATCATTGAAGCAGTAGAAATCATATTTAACACTAATTTTTGTGAAGTTCCCGCTTTTAATCGTGTTGATCCTGTTAAAATTTCAGGACCAGGCACTACTTCAATGCTAACTTCTGCAAATTTACTAATTTCTGAATTTTTATTACAAGCTACACTACCTGTACTTGCTCCAACTTCTTTTGCATACTTTAAACCACCAATTACATATGGTGTCCTACCACTTGCTGCAATTCCAATAACGATATCTTTATCATCTAAGGAAATCTCTTTAAGATCATTTACAGCGAAGTCTTCGCGATCCTCTGCACCTTCGACAGCAACCGTGAACGCTTTCAAACCACCTGCAATTAATCCTTGAACCATTTCTGTATCTGTTCCAAATGTTGGTGGACATTCAACAGCATCCAATATACCTAATCGGCCACTTGTTCCAGCTCCGATATAAATTAATCTTCCTCCTTTTTTAAAAGATTCGATTACTTTTAAAACAAGACTTTCAATATTTTCTATTTCATTTCTTACAGCCGTTGGTACACTATGATCTTCCTCATTCATTGCAGTAAGAATTTGTTTTGTTGTCATCTCATCTAAATTAGATGTCTTATGATTCCTTTTCTCAGTTGATAAATTCTCTAACATCAAATCACCTTTCTTTCAAGAAAATGAAATTTCATTTCACACTTTTATTCTATTACTTTGAAATTAAATGTCAATACTAATCATACATATTATGAAATTTTATTTCATTCCCATGTTTAATATACCTAAACCTCCTAATCTAGGATGCTCATTTTTTAGCATGGCATGCGGTGAATCAGACTGATTCTCTTAGTTTTAGTACTTTGTCTACAAACAAAAATAAAGAACTGTCATCACAACAGTTCTTTATTTTTGTTTCATATATTTTTTTTATAGTGACCAGTTAATAAGTAACCCTGCTTGAGCCAACCCACCACCAAAACCATATAATAATACTTTATCTCCGTTTTGAAGTTTTCCTTCAACAACCCCTTGATCTAGTGATAATGGAATTGTAGCTGATGATGTATTTCCGTAGTCCACTAAGCTGTACAAGGTACGTTCAATTGGAAAATCACTTCTTTCACATATTGATTCGATCATTCTTAAATTCGCACTATGTGGTACAAACCAATCTACTTCGTTTAGCGAAACAGCAGCATTCTCAACCACTTTAGTCATTCCTTTTGGCACTGAAGTAACCGCCCATTTATATACTTCGCGACCATTTTGTACGATTTTATGACTATTGATTAACTCTTCTTCAAACATTTGATTCGATAAGTTTGTGCAATACAAGTGTTTACCTTTATCTCCTTCAGAACCAATATGTGAAGAAATAAAACTCGGATTTTCTTCATCGTATTCTACTAGAACTGCTCCTGCACCATCTCCAAATAAAATACATGTAGTTCGATCTTCATAATCGGTAATTTTAGATAAAGTTTCTGCACCTACCACAAGAATTTTCTTATTTAATCCCGAAGTTACTAACCCATTTGCAATATACAATCCATAAGTAAATCCTGCACATGCGGCATTTAGGTCAATAGCTCCCGCATTCTTAATACCTAGTTTAGCTTGGATTAATGATGCTACGCTTGGTGTATTAAAATCTGGCGTTAATGTACAAACGATAATCATATCAACATCTTCCACTGTTTGATCATATCGTTCCATTAAATTAGTTACCGCCTTATAGCTTATATCACTAGTAAATTCATCTCGATCTGCGATTCTACGTTCTTTTATTCCAGTTCGTTTTACAATCCATTCATCATTTGTTTCTACTATTTTTTCCAGATCATAGTTCGTAAGTTTCTTTTCTGGGACATACGAACCTATGGCAGTAATTCTAGCTTTTGATGTTAACATAGATTAGTCACCTCACTGATTTTTTTTGTTTCACTTATTATAACACCAAATACTAGTAGTAGGTACTAATTTAATTGTAAAAATTTTTACATAAATTTTCTATTTTTTTATAACTATCAATATTACCAATCATTACGTAATGAAAACTCGACTGCATTTTCTGCATGAATTTTCGTTGTATCATACACAGGGACACGACAATTCTCTTGAGAAATAAGAAGTGTAATTTCAGTACACCCTAGAATTACTGCTTCTGCACCTTGATCGATCAGCTTATCAATAATTTGTAAATAAGCTTGCTTAGATTTTTCTTTAATGATCCCTAAACAAAGTTCCTCATAAATAATGTCATGAATGATTTTACTATCTTCTGGTGTAGGAACGATTACTTCAAGTCCAAATTGTTCAATCAGTCTACCTTTATAGAAATCCTGCTCCATTGTAAAAGCAGTACCTAGCAAAGCAACTTTTTTTCTTCCATCATTTACAATTAGTTTTGCTGTGGCATCTGCAATATGTAGTAGAGGAATAGAAATTGCAGCTTCTATTTCTTCAGCCATTTTGTGCATAGTATTTGTACAAATGACAATACAATCCGCTCCGCTAATTTCGAGTTTACGCGCAATCTCTATCATAATTTCTGTAGCTTCTGTCCACTTTCCTTCATGTTGAAGAATCTTAATTTCTTCAAAGTCAACTGAGTACAACAAACTCTTTGCAGAATGATGTCCACCTAGCTTTTCTTTTACAGTTTGATTGATTATTTGATAATAAAGCAAAGATGATTCCCAGCTCATTCCTCCGATTAAACCAATTGTTTTCATAGGGGTTGCTCCTTCTCATACTTCTTTATTTATTATTTTCATTATTCGATTTCTATTAAAAAATAACCTCTAACTTTTTATCGTTAGAGGTCGTCTTTTTATATACTATCGTCTCAATGTGTTTGCTTCTTCGCTAGATTCATGAAGTTTGCTAGAAACCTTATTCCCAATTTGATTAAAGCTAATGATATATAAAGAATCAATAATGTTTAATTGAGCCGTTCTAGAAGCAATGCTTCCAATTCGAATGGCTTGCTCCATATCCGGTGTGCACAACTTAATATCTGCTTCTTTAAATAATGGAGATTTTCCCAACTTTGTTATGGCTAAAACCGTAGCTCCTTTTTTCTTAGCGAAGCGTGATAGTTCAAGTACATCTTTCGTTTGACCAGAGTTAGATATAGCAATAAATACATCTCCTTCTTCGAGATGTCCAACCAATGATAACATCATATGAAAGTCTAGATTCATCGCCGAAAAGTATCCTAATTTGGTGAATTTATATGCACCGTCCATCGCAGAAACTGCGGAGCCTCCTACACCATAAAATAAGACTTTCTTTGCTTTTACGATGACGTCTGACGCTTTTTCTAGTTCTCTCTTATCAAGAGTTGAGACTGTAGTCTCGATTGCAGCTTTATTTACATATGTAACCTTATTAAATAAATCATATGGAGAATCTTTTTTTTCCATAACAGAAAAATCGTTAATATTCATTTCAGCTACTGTTAAATCACGTACTAAGGCTAGTTTAAAAGCTTTAAAGCTTCCGATGCCGATTGTTTTACAAAACCTTACTACGCTCGCTTCACTTGAACCCGTATTGTTAGAAATATCTTTTGTTGTCAAATTTGGAACCATCTCAGCATGTTCCATGATATATATAGCAATTTTTTTTTCTGCTTGTGTAAACCGATCCATATGATTTTCAATTTTTGATAAAATTGTTAAATGCCTCATTTAAGTACACCTTTCTCTTCATTCCAACTTATTTACTATTATGAACCAAAATTTCCTAAAATCATAATAATTTATGAAATAAGATTTCAAAATATTAACATATGGATTTATCGTTTCATTCTTGCTACCCTAAATAGATGTATTGTTTGAGTAAGTAATTGTCAAAAAATTCCTACAAATGAATTTGTGTTTTAGCTCTTTTTTTTGTTAAAATAGAAATGAGTTTGTTGGAAATGATTAACATTCTAATTACTAAGGAGAGATTGACATGCCAATCGAAGTTTATCTTAATTTTAATGGAAATACACGTGATGCTGTAGAATTTTATGCTGAAGTTTTTGAAACAGACACTCCACAAATCATGACTTTTGGAGAAGCACCACAAAATCCAGACTATCCTCTACCAGAAGAGTCTAAAAATTTAGTAATGCATGCAAGACTTGATCTTAACGGTAGCAGAGTAATGTTCTCTGATACGTTCCCCGGCAGACCTTTTGTTGAAGGAAACAATATAAACCTTTCTTTCCAAAGTAATAACGTTGAGGAAATCCAAGCTGTCTATAATAAATTAAAAGAAGGTGGACAAGTTGGTATGGAGCTTCAAGAAACATTTTGGAGCAAATGCTACGGTAGCCTAACAGACAAATTTGGCATCCACTGGATGTTTAACCACGATAACGGCGAAGAAATGTAATAACATACATAAAAAGGATATGGGACCTTTCTTTTAGAAAAGTTCCATATCCTTTTATATTTAATATTAAAACTCAATGCTTTCTAAGTATAAACCACCTGGATCCGCTAAACTGCTTACTGAACCACGATCTTTTGAATGAATCATTCCACTAATTTCTTTAGCATCTCTTTTCCCAAGACCAACTTCAATCAGTGTACCAACAATTTTTCTGACCATATTGTATAGAAATCCATCTCCGCTAACTCTAATTTGAAGAAATCCATCTACTTTTTCAATTTCAATTGAATAAATGTTACGTACCATAGACTTTTTCTTAGATTTGGCATTCGAAAAAGCAGTAAAATCATGTTCACCTAAAAATTGTTTCGCCGCTATCTCCATTTTGCTAATATCCAAAGTCTCTTCAACATGCATACTGAATCTTCGCATAAATGGGTTTGAATAATCCTCGTTCCAAATCTTATATAAATAGGTTTTGGCTTTAGAATTATATCGTGCATGAAATCGTTCTCCCTCAATTGATACATCAATTACACTTATATCTTGGGGTAAGTACCGATTTAAGTACTGTTTCATTTCTAACACAGGAATGTTTTCACCTATTTTAAAATTAGCAATCTGAGCAAATGCATGTACGCCTGCATCTGTTCTACTGCAACCGATTATTTCAATCGGTCTACCGATCATTTCTGATAATACGTTTTCTATTTTCCCTTGAATTGTGCTCTCTCCACTACCTAGTCTTTGCCAACCTTTATATCTTCCACCATCATATTGAATGACTAATTTATAATTGTTCATTTATTTCTCCTTATCCTATTACAATATATATTCTACCATTGTTTCAATTTCACATTATAGTAATACATCGAACTCAATTTACTTTCTACATCTTAACCAATGAACTAAATCGGCTTGTACTTTCATGTTAATCTTACCCGAGTTTTTATGAATCAAACCTTATCTATTCTATCTTAATAAAGTATTTTTTTATAGACCACTTTTTAGTTATTCAAAATCGATACTTAAATTTATCATACTTTTATCAATTCCACGTCGCAAATGTAGCTTACCTAGAATACTAATAATGAATATAACTGTATTAAATAATACCGGGGTGATTAAAATCGGTTTACTAAGAAAAGGGCTCAAACAAGCTAACACAAATCAAAGAAACGATGAAAATGACAAACTCCGTTCAAAACTCGAAAAGCAAATTGTTGCTGCAGAATGGCTTAGAGTTATTGCACAAGTTTTAGAAACGACGAGCACAGAACAGCTATTTGCTCTAGATGAAGCTCCAAATTCTCAAGCTGAATTTGAAGGTAAAAATGAAATTTTGTCTGGACTTTTAATTGGTACGATTGGACAGTTTGCAAGTGCGATTGGGGTCACTAAAGAATTATTCGCGACTGACCCAAATAGAATCATCAATATACACAAGAATTTGCTTCTTGCAGATAATATACAATTGTTTGGTAGTATTCTTGAGATATTAGGATCCGCAAAGGTTATTGATGATGAAATTCAGGATGCAGCTGACATGACTTTTATTCCTCCTGAATAACCGAGACCAAAATATAAAAATTTGGTCTTTTTTATGTGTAAAGAATGATTAATAATCCTCTCCCTTATTGTGGATAAACAACCGACCCTCCTCGCTCGTATCTCACTCTAGGTCACTCGTCACAATGAAAAAGATGATCCTTAATGTAGGAAGGATCATCTTTTTTGTTTTTTTCGTCTAATTGTTTAACAGATTTCCAATCTAGATGCCCTATACTTATAGCAGGCGAAGAACCACCTTGGGGTATTAGCGCAATTTAAGTCTGCAAATCAGTTAACTATTACTGACTTCAATCATTCCCACTATATGGACGATCAAGATCAAATAGCTTACGATATCTATCTTCATTCAAATAAAGCTCATTATGTGTTCCATTCATCATTATTTTGCCTTTGTCTAAGAACAAAATATTATCTGCCATTTCTGCACCGATTAAATGATGGGTGATCCAAAGAACTGTCTTACCTTCTAACACATGAAAAATAGTATTGAGTAATTTTCTTTCTGTAATTGAATCTAATCCAACAGTTGGTTCATCCAATATGACAACTGGCGTATTTTGAAGTAAGATTCTTGCTAAGGCGATTCGTTGTCGTTCACCTCCCGAAAACCTCATTCCAGTTTCGTGCATTGGCGTATCATATCCATGTGGAAGGGATTCTATATAATCATGAAGCTCTACCATTTTAGCCACTCTTCTTACTTCTTCATTACTAGCTTTTGGATTCCCTAACCGTATATTGTTCAATACTGTTGTATCAAATAAATACGGGTTTTGATTAAGTACTGACACAACCTTGGCTATGTTTTCTCCATATAAATCACTCTTTATTTCATTAAGTGTAACGCTTCCCTCATTTGGTACTTCTACACCTTCAATTAGTTTTAAAATGGTTGATTTTCCTGAGCCACTCGGGCCTAATAATGCTGTTTTTGTATTTGGTTCCAATTTAAATGAGATCTGATGTAAGATACTTTCTCCCTCAAGATATTCAAAGCTAACATCCTCAAACAATATATTTACTTGTTCACTCATTTCCCCGGTAAACGCTAGTGAAGTAGATTCTATTTGATTTTCCTCAATACTCTCTAAACGATTAATTGAGTCATTGTATATAGTCATACTTGCAACTGAATTAGATAATGGAATAAATGCCTCAGTTAAAGGAAAAAGAACTAAAACGAATGCAGCGATTAAAGTTCTTGGCATATCTCCAACATGACTCTCATTTCCGACCCAATATAACATTAGTAAAACAAGGATCCCTACTATCATTTGAGCTAATAAATCTCGTTTTCTTCTAAAAGCTTTTTCTTGTAATTGAAGCTTTCTTAATACTTCATCACCATACTCAAATTCTCGAATGTATTTTGATTGAAGGCCACTAAACATCCAATCACTAATCCCCATTACAGCATCGGTAAGACTTTTGTATAGAGTGTTCTTTTCACTTTTAATCTTTTGCGTTCTAGCTTTTTCCACTAGTAACGAAATAAAGGGAAGTATCACGATTAATACAAATGACACAAAACCTATTAATATTGCAAATGGAATGGAGAAAAAGCCTAGAGCAATTATCGAAATTGCATAAATAAACAGTGCAGCCATTCCTGGAAATATTGTCTTTAAATAAATGTCCTGTAAATATTCTATATCATCGGCTAATATCCCTAAAATATCACCTGTTTTAAACTTTGATTTAATCTTAAGTGCAGAAGGTTCAAGAACACTAAATAATCTTGTTCTCATTCGAGATAAAATTTTTAAAATTGTATGATGCCCAATTAATCTTTCAATATATTTTGATACTGACCTTAAAATACCAAATGTTCGGACCGCAACAATTGGAACATATATCATTAGAATATTTTCTGGTTTCGTTGCCGCTTTTGAAATTAAAAAGCCTGACATAAACATAAGGGCAGCAGCCGAAAAAACAGTTACTGCGCTGATGACGATTACCACCAAAAATAAGCGCCGATTTTCTTTTATATATGGTAATACCCAACCATTTTTATTAAACATTCATTTTCCCTTCTAACTAGTAATTAAGTGACAGTAGTGCCCATTTTTAGTCATTAATTCTTTATGTGTACCAACTTCTACTAAATTACCTTCTTTCATAACTAGTATCAGATCCATATCCTTCATCCAATGAAGTCTATGTGTTGCTAAGAAGACTAATTTATTTTCAAACAAAGTAAGCATTGTTTTTTTTAACTCAAACTCTGTTTCAATATCAAGATGACTTGTGGGTTCATCTAGAAGTAGGATTTGCCTCTTTTCTAGAAATGCCCTCGCTAGCGCTATACGCTGGTTTTGACCACCGCTTAAACTCCTTCCACCTTCTCCAATTTTCTCTTCTAAACCGTTAGGTAATTCGTTTAATAATGATGATAAACCAGCCTCTTCACATGCTTTTATTACTTCTTCCATTGACGCATTCGGTTGATAAAAACGAATATTTTCGCTTAAAGTTTTAGAAAAAATATAGGGGTGTTGTGGAATATATAGTAATTGTTTTTGCCAATCTTTTAATTGCAGGTGTGAAAAGTCTTTACCTGAAATATTTATCTCGCCTTTTGAAGGTTCTAGAAATCCACCAATCAAATCAATAAGAGTCGATTTGCCCGAACCACTTTCACCTACAATTCCTATTTTCTGAAAGCCATTAAAACTCACGTTTATATCTTTCAATACGACTGGAGTATCTTTATCAATTTCTACCGTAATATCTTTTAATTTAAGAAAACTATGACTTTTCCAATCTTCAATCGTTGTATCTATAGAATCAGTAAATTCATGTTCCTCTAAAACAGCTTGCATCGCTTTACCTGCTTCTTGACCATTCAGAGTTGCATGATAATCCGTTCCTACTTCACGTACAGGTAAAAAATATTCAGGTGCAAGAATTAAAATTGTTAGTGCTGGACTAAAAAGTATTTCACCTTCAATTAATCGCAACCCTAAAAATACTGCAACTGTAGCAATTGAAAGCATCGTAAAAAGGTCGAGCGCAAATGACGATAAAAAAGCAACTTTTAAAGTGCTCATGGTAGCTTTACGATAACGCTCACTCACATGATCAATTTGATGAATATGATTACGACTAATCCCTAAATATTTTAAAGTCTCTAGTCCTCTTAATGAGTCAGTAAAATGGTTCGATAAAAGTCGATATACCTTCCATTGTTTATCTGCTTTCTTCTTGGCGGCTAAGCCTAGTAAGATCATAAATACAATTAGTATTGGAAAAGTAACGATTAAAATAATGGCGGAAAGTTTATCAACAAAGAAAATATATAATACAACCAGTGGCGTAATAATTGCTAGGTTAATCATTTTAGCAGGAACAATCTCTAAATATTGTTTTAATTGAACTGATCCTTCCATTATTAATGTAACTATATTTCCAGTCCCATTTTTTTTAGTAAATCTAGGGCCGAGCTTAAAAAGCTTATCAAGAACTTTCATTTTTAATTCACTGACAGCAAGATCAGCAAAACGTTCAGAATACTTTTGTTTTATTGAATTGATAATATAACGACATATAAAAGCGATAATGAAGAAAATAGTAGCGTAAAATATTTCGCTACTACTTTTCCCATTAAATAAACCGACAATTGCTTTTGAAAGCATATATGCTTGAACGATTATGGCCGTCCCTTGTACAACGGTTAACACAACTAATAGAATGAGTAATTTCGACATTCCATTATACTTAAGCAAATTTTTTCCCATTAATATGTCAAATCCTTCTCGTCTACACGTTTTCTAAACACATAGTAACTCCAAATCTGGTATCCGAGTACAAATGGTAATAATGTACACGAAACGATTGTCATAACTTTTAATGAATACGGACCCGAAGATGCATTGTAAACAGTTAAATCATATGCATTTTTTATTGAACTCACCATCACTCTTGGAAACAATGCAGTAAATAAAGTACTAATTGTTAATGCAATACCTAAACCTGTCATTGCAAATGACCAACCATCTCTCTGTTTAGAGATAAAAAATGCCGCAAGTACATATGCTACAACGATGCATAAAATTAGTGGTAATGTAATATGAGCTCTAACTGTAAATAAATCAGTCTCGAAATATGATAAAACAGTAAATATGATTAATGAAATAAGTACAGGTACGATTAATTTCCTAGCAAATGCTCGTGCACGAGACCTTAGATCTCCCACCGTTTTTAACGTTAAGAACAACACACCATGAAGTAAACATAATAGTGTAACTGTTACACCGCCAACTACTGAATAAGTATTTACATAATCTGAAAAGCTAGCAGTTATATTCATATTTTTATCAATTGGCATTCCGCGTAGTATACTTGTAAATAAAACGCCAAATAAGAATGGTGGTAATAAACTTCCTAAAAAAATGACCCAATCCCATGTTTTTGCCCACTTAGGACTGTCAACCTTCCCTCTAAATTCAAATGCGACGCCACGACCAATTAATGCCATCAATACGAATACAAATGGAATATAGTACCCGCTAAACATTGTCGCATACCAGTGTGGAAAAGCTGCAAAAATTGCACCACCTGCAGTTAATAACCATACCTCATTCGCATCCCAAAACGGACCGATTGTATTAATTAAGATTCTTCTCTCTGTATCATTTTTAGCAAGTAACTTTGTAGATATACCTACACCAAAATCGAAGCCCTCTAAGAAAAAGAAGCCTATAAATAATATTGATACAAGTAAAAACCATAATTCATTCAGTTCAATCATAGGATTGAAGCCTCCCTTGCAAATGGATCAACGTTTGATTCATTATCTTTTACACCGTGATCCGTTCCTTTCTTTATTTCCTTAACAAAGAGGTAAACTAAAACCGCTGCTAAAATTGCATACATTGTTGTAAATGTTGTTAAGGAGAAAATTAATGAACCTTTTGTAACATTAGGTGAAACAGAAGCAGAAGTTGTCATTAATCCAAAGACTGTCCATGGTTGTCGTCCTACTTCCGTCATAATCCAACCAGCTGAGTTAGCAATAAACGGTAAAGATATTAAAAATATTGTTGCCTTTAGGAAGTAATTCTTTGACTCTAACTTCTTACGGTAGCTATACATTAAGCCCAAGCATGACATCAGAATCATTACCATACCTGCTCCAGCCATAATTCTAAAGCTCCAGAATGTCGTATTAACAGGCGGAATATAGTTACCTGGACCATATAATTTCTCATATTCGGCCTGCAATGTATTCATCCCAGGTACTTTACCTTCAAATTTTTCATAAGCAAGATAACTCAATAAGTAAGGAACCTCAACTTCAAACTTATTTTCTTTATTTTTCGAATCGATTAATCCAAAAACCATCCAACCTGCTGGATCTCCACTATCTTCCCATAGACCTTCACTTGCGGCCATTTTCATTGGTTGAGACTCCATTAGATGCTTAGCCTGTGAGTGACCACTAAACGCTATACCAATACCAGCAACTAAAGCAACGATCATTCCAAGGTTAAATGCCTTTTTAAATAATTCAGTTTCTTGTTTTTTTAAAATTTTATATGCACTAACACCTGCAACAAATAATGAACCTGTAGCTAAGGCACCAGCAATAGTATGTGGAAACTCAACTATAAGTTGAGGATTTGTAATGAGTGCAAAGAAATCATTCATTTCTGCACGACCGTTATTAATCGTAAAACCTACAGGTTCTTGCATAAATGAGTTTGCCGCCAATATCCAAAACGCAGACATCAACGTACCAAAAAATACTAACCAAATGCACATTAAATGTACTTTCTTATGAAGACGATCCCATCCAAATATCCAAATCCCTAGAAATGTCGATTCCATAAAAAATGCTAAAAGTGCTTCAATTGCTAAAGGTGCACCAAAAACATCACCTACAAAACGTGAATACTCAGACCAATTCATGCCAAACTGGAATTCTTGAATAATACCTGTCACTACACCTACAGCAAAGTTAATTAAAAATAAGTGCCCAAAGAATTTTGTTAATTTTTTATAAGTTTCATTTTTACGATAAACATATAATGTCTCTAGACATGCAACCATAAATGCTAAACCTATTGAAAGTGGTACAAATAAAAAGTGAAAAACCGTAGTCGAACCAAACTGCAATCGTGCAAGTTCTAACACGCTCACAATACTTCCTCCTTTATTATGAAACTTTTTCACAAAGTATCATAAGTTTAACTAAAATAATTAGAACAACGTTAGAGCAAATCAACTTCAATTTAGATCCTTTAACCATTTATGTTCTTATCTATAGTTTACTTCTGATATTTCGTCTTGCCTCAAGATAATATGTCTACTTTTTGTCAGTTCGTTGTCTATTTTGTGACATTCTTCACAAATTTGTTGATATTTATAAATTTCCATATTGCTTAGCAATTAATCAACTAAACTTACATATAGTTTTTACTTGTACCCAATGTTGCTGAATCTTTTAAAAACATAAAAAGAACCATTCCACGATATGCGAAATGGTCTTTTATTCAGTTACTTTAAATTGATAAACTCCAATTTAGAAGAAATCCATCCATTTTCTTCTTAATGTGCTGCTTTACTTTTAAATCTACCTCCTCTTACTTCAGCAATATCCGCAATTGCTAAAAATGCAGTTGGATCAATATCATCGACTAGATCCTTTATTTCTGCTTCTTCTAGTCGTGTGACAACACAAAAGATTACTTTTGTATCATCCCTTGAAAAAGCTCCTTCACCATTAATATATGTAACACCACGACCTAATCTTGATAGTATCGCTTCACCTATCTCAATACTTTTGTCGCTAATAATCCAAACAGATTTTGATTGTTCTAAACCATCTACGACAATATCAATCGTTTTAAATGCAATAACATAGGCTAAAATTGAATACATTGCTCTATCCCATGTAAAAACATAACCTGCTGTTCCTAAAATAAATAGGTTGAAGATTAATATAATTTGACCGACTGAAAAGGGAATCTTTTGATTAATGATGATAGCCAGTATTTCAATTCCATCTAAGGCTCCACCATATCGAATTGCCAGTCCAACTCCAATACCAAGAATAATTCCTCCAAAAATTGTTGCAAGTAGTATATCGTCTGTAAATGGAGGTACAGGATGAAATCTTGACGTAAAATACGATAATACAATGATTCCGAAAATAGTTGAAAACGCAAAGGTTTTTCCTATTTGCTTATAACCTAAATAGAAAAAAGGAATATTTAAAACAAATATAAAAATTCCTAATGGTAAACCTGTTAGATTTGAAATCATAATAGAAATTCCTGTAATACCTCCATCAATAACGTCATTAGGTACTAAAAAAATTTCTAATGCCACTGCTACGAGAATTGCCCCAACACACATTGCGATTGCATTCTTTAAAATCTTTACTTTTTTTGATTTTCGATTTGTAGGATTTATTTCTGTCATATACAGTTCCGTCCTGAGTATTTTTTTCTTTTCCAAATAAAACATATAGTTAATGTTCTCAAAAGTTCTCATTTTATTCTTTTCTAATTCTTAATCAATCAAAGTCTCTTATAAAACTTCATTATGATATTAAAAAAAAAAAAAAGGTTCTGTTAAAAAAGAAGAATGTTGATTTCCATTCCAGGTACTTCGCTTTCCATGGGGTGCGACCTGAGCCTTCTCGGCAAGCCTCCGGGGTCTCAAGTTTCCCGCATCTCCCATAGGAGTCTTCGCACCTTCCATTCCAATTACTCTCTTCCGGCTATTCTCTTTTCATACTCTTAATATATTTAGCTAAAATCAACAATTAATATAAATAGAGCCTAAAAAAAGAAAAACCTTAGTTAAGTTCTAAGGTTTTTCTATCTTATTAATCAAAGTTTTCTATGACATTATTAAGTTTTTTAATTTGTTCCTCAACAGCTGTATTTGCATTAATAAAGACTTGGTAGGTGTCGTTACCCCTTATGCCAACAAATTCATAACAAAGTATTTCTTGGTTTAACTTGTTTAATATGATGGCTTTTCTTTCCTCCATTATTTTCATATTAGAATTCACGCTTTTACGTGCTTCCTCAATCGAAATTTTAGGTTCTGGAATTTTTCTTTTCGTGTACGCTGCTAAATAGTTTTTAGCTGAAAATCCAACAATACTTCCATCATCTAACGCAATCTTCATTGTAATTAATTCCGGATAGATTCTAACACCATTAATATTTGAAACATACGTAAAAACACCGATTGTGTCATACTGTGAACTTTGGAAAAGCTCCATATTTGGATATTTATTTCTCTCTAAAAACTTCAATCCATTTAGAGAAGCTTTATTTAAATCAATTTTTTGCTTTCCTATTTCACGATTACTAATCACCCAAAGTGGATAGCCACCTTTTTCCGTAATATCCATATAAATTTCATTTTTCTGTTTTGGATCAGTAATTTCTAAACTATAATAATGATCCTTTAGCTTTTCTCCGGTACGACTAACTTTTATTTTCTCCGAACCATTCAATTCAAGAAACTTCCTTGCAATTTCTTTAGCTTGGCTTTTCGTAATATTTTCACCTTTTACATTCGCAAGATTATTGCGATTCACTTTGAAATTTGTAAGAGCCGGGTCCATATTTGCATCCGAGTACGAAGCAACGCTACTTTCTACTGATTTAAATCCGTCAATTATGGCATTATTTTTTGGATTTTGTTCTTTTGCGTATGCAAGCTCTACATCCATCCATCTTAATTTATCTTCAAAGACCAAATGCTGTACTTTTCTTAACTCACCTTGAATTTCAGCTGAATTTTCGTATAGCCTTTGAAGTGTATCATACTCTTTTTCACTTAATGGCTCCTTATCAAGGTCACGAACAGCAGTCCGATAACTAAAATCACCAATATTACTTAAAAACTCTTCTGTTTTATTAATAGGTAATAATCTTAAAGGAAGTTGTCCTACATTTGAATGTGCTTGTGATGTGAGACCCCAAACTTCTACTAATGCAGGAGACAATGATGTTTTTGACTTCATTGCTAAAGTGTCACCAATCTTATCATGAAGTAAATCTACTTCATAAGTTAGTTCATGAAATGCTCGTTGATAATTATTTTCTGCCTGAATCTTAACGGCTCTTTTTTCATTGTGCTCTGAATAACCCCAAAAAGCTGTTCCAATTAGACCAATTGATAGCACACCAATTAATATTCCTTTCAACATAGAACCTACCTCCTATCTACAAAAAATATGATTACCGATTGTTTTAATTTGTGGGCGACTCCAAATCCAAGCACTTGTTGCAGTTTTAGGATTAAAGTAATAAAGTGCATTATCACTTGGATCCCATCCATTTACTGCATCTAATACAGCTTTCTTAGCAGTTTCATTTGGCGTTAAATAGATTTGACCGTCTGCTACTGCAGTGAACGCACCTGGTTCAAAAATTACACCTGATACTGTGTTAGGGAAAGCTGAATTTCCAACTCGGTTTAATATGACCGCGGCTACTGCAACTTGCCCAATATATGGCTCCCCTCGAGATTCCCCATAAACTGCATTTGCCATTAACTGGATATCATTTTGTGAATACCCACTTGGTACGTTTGAACCAGCACTCGTGCCAGTTTTTTCATATTTTGTTGCTTTCACTAGCATTGCCTTTGTCTTCGCACCAGCAATCCCATCTACTGGTAGTCCAAAGTTATTTTGAAAGTTTCTTAGAGCCCAGTATGTGTTATAACCAAAAACACCATCTACTTTACTTGTATAATAGCCGTTATATTTTAGTCGTGATTGAAGTTCAATTACGTCTTCACCAACTGCGCCCATTTGGATTACTTGATTTGAAAAAGCACTTACCTTTACGATTTGATCATTGTCTAAAAAAAACAAAACGAAAATAATGAAATAAATCAACGGACCTTTTAAAAAAAATTGTTTCCGCATTTTATCCTCCTTAAAATTATGAGTCTATGTAAAAGTATTTTTTTCAAAACATTACCAATTTATGTAATTACCTTATAAAGCTTTTGATTTTTCGGTGGAATTTAAAAAAAACAATACAAAAAAAAGACCTCAATTTGCATCTTGAGATCTTGTTTATAATTAGGATATTGATAAAAATTCTTCTATTTAACTCTACTTATTTAAGATATTCCTCTTTTAATATACTGTATATTTCTAAATCTACTATTCCTTTTCCTGACCATATTGTTGCTTGTCTAAGTGTACCTTCTTTTAAAAATCCATTTTTCTGTAAAACTTTTTTAGATAGTTCATTTTGTAGCATTACTTCTGCCTGAATTCTGTTTACTTTTCCTTCATTAAATAAAAATGCCAGTAGTACACTTACCGCTTCTGTTGCAATTCCACAGCCCCAATATTCTTCAGCTAAATAATATCCTATTGTCACCATATTCACTTTTTGATTAAAATCAAAAGCTTCAATGATTCCAACTAACTCATCGTTTGTAAATATTCCCCACTTAACTCTCGTTTTCTTTCCGAAATCACGCTCAAAATGTTCAATCATTTTTTTTACAGTTGCCTTATTATGCTTTGGAATAATACCACAGTACTTAAAAACTGCTTCATTATCATAAATTGCAAATAATGCTTCAATATGGTCAACTTCGATTTTACTTAATACGATTTTTTCTGATTTTAATACAGGTAGTTCATTAAAAATAACATTCATATTCATCTAGCACTCTCCACGCCCAATAAAATAGTCATTTTATTAAATACCATAAACTTCCATATAAATGATTATAATCGATTTTGAGTTTTAAAAGTGAGATAGAAACACATTTAGTTAGTTGACTTTGTCAACTAACCGTATTATATTATAGATAATTGGTATAAAATTCAAAATATTAAGGAGATTATCCGTGGGGTCTATTCATTTTGTAGAGAAAATTCGTAAGTTTAACAGATTTTATGCAAATCTATTAGGTAAGATTGACCAGAAGATTTATCATAAACCTTTTCCATTAACAGAAGCTCGGGTCATAACAGAAATTCATTATAGAAACGGTTGTACTGCAACGGAAATCCAAGAAAACTTAGGGATTGACCGTGGGTATTTGAGCCGTATTATTCAACGATTTGAAGATGAAAAAATCATGATTAAAAAGCAATCTACTAAAGACAAGCGTCAATATAGTCTTTATTTAACCGAGCATGGAATTAATATTTATAATGACTTAGTTCAAAATGCAAACAGTGGTGTAGACACAATGATCAAAAACATATCTGAGCATAGCATTACTAAACTAGTTACTTCTATGGAAACAATTGAAACGATTTTCACAGAAAGTAGCTCTATCAAACCTAAAGTCAGTATTCGTCCTTTTTCACCTGGGGATGTTGGTTACGTTGCTTATCTACACGGAAAAATATATACGTCACCAACATATCAATTTGGAAAAATCTTTGAATATTACGTGATGAAGGGCTTAACAGATTTCCTCAAAAATAATGATGGTGGAGAATTATGGGTCGCTGAAGTAAACGGAGAAATAGTAGGATCAATTGCGATTACTAAATTCAGTGATCAAATTGCACAACTTAGATGGTTTATTCTAAATGAAAACTATCAAGGAATGGGAATTGGGAAAAATCTAATTGAGACAGCCCTTGGCTTTTGTAGGGAACAGAAGTATGATCATGTATTTTTATGGACAGTTAGCACATTAGAAGCAGCTCGCCATCTCTATAAAAAGTACCAATTTACATTAACTGAAGAAAAACCTAATGATGAGTGGAAAGATACACTTTTAATTGAAGAAAGATGGGATTTAGATCTTACACTTTGATTTATTTAAAACAGCAAACTAGGCTACTTGCCCATTTGGTTTAGGCGGAGAAAATATTTCATTAGATAATCATTTTGAGAAAAAGGCATTGCCCAGAAGCAATGCATTTTTCTACTATGTATAAAAGAAATTTTTGGGTTATAAATGATTTACATGGATTCTCGGTTGATCAACGATGAGACGGCCATAAACCTTGCATTTTTCTAATTTGAATAATTTGCCCCGTATGATAAGCATCATGAAGAAATATATCCAGTAGTTTGCTTTCAAGAGAATTTTTGTCGAGCTCTTCAATAGAAGCTTTACTTAGTAAATCTCTTAAACTATTGTGAGCTTTTTCGACACGATCAACGACTTTCTTCCAATCTTGTTCTTCCTTTGATTGATCTGTGAGATAAAATGTTTGATCACCATCGAGATTATGAGGCCATTCACGGCCTTCTATGTTCGCCACTAGTCTCTCTTTGTAATAAATGAGATGATTAACGTTCTCCCAAATTGTTTTAGTGGCTTCACCGTTCGGTTTCCAAGTGGCTTGTTCTGCGGTGATTCCTTCAATGGCATTTTTCAGTGGAGCATACCAACTTTCCTTATCATACGTTGAATCTAGTACGTTTATAAGTTGGTCAATTCGATTCAAAGTAATCCCCTCCTTACACACTTATAATTTTGAAAACATTCATGACATCATATATGAAGATTCTAGATTACTATTAAACATCCTCCATTTTGTAACGATCTAGTTTAACTTATTCCTCAGTCTGGACAAGAAGCGAAACTATTTAACATGAAAAAAAAGCCACTCAATGTGACTCTTTTTTTGAAAAGGTACGTCTAATAAATGTGTCCAACCAGAGGATCTTTGTAATTAAATCATACTCGTAAATAACTGCACATCAATGTCCTCAATTAGTGGAGATTTACGCCCAGAATATAGCACCCATAACTCGTGTAGAGCACGTGTACATCCAACATAGAGTAGTTTTGCATCTTGATTTGTGGCTTCGTAATGCTGTTCGTCTACATCCATAAGTAATACAGCATCAAATTCAAGTCCTTTCGCAAGGTATACCGGAACTACTGAAATGCCCCCCTCATATTTCCGTTGTTTTGAGTGAATAAAGGTAGCAGACATACCTGCTTCTGTCAGTGCGTCATGTAACAGTGCACACTCTTTTTCAGTACGACCAATGATCGCAATTGTATCCATTTTATTATGTTGAAGTTGCTCGATGGTTTTGATAATCAAATTGATCCGGTTCGTATCTTCTACTTGGATCATTTTTACTTTTTCGCCGCTCCTAAATACAGGATTAGCTAAACTAACAGGGATTTCTGCTTTCGAAATAATTTCATTAGCAAAGTGAATAATTTCCATTGTAGAACGATAGCTCCTGCTTAATTCGTAATATTTAACTTGATCATGGTTGAAAATCTCTAAGAATTCGTCCCAGCTTTTGATACCCTGATACTCATGAATGGCTTGCGATAAGTCTCCCAAGATGGTAAATGAGTTCCCTTGTGCCATCTGCTTTAATAATCCAATTTGAAAAGGTGAAAAATCCTGCGCTTCATCAATAATGACATGATGATATTTGTACTGGGCCTCGATGCCATACAGACGGTTGTGAATATAGACAAGCGGAGCGAGATCCTCTAGGTCTACCTCTTTCTTTTTGCAGTTCATTGCAGTCGTCTTCATAATCTCTGCCGGAATACTGTCTGCCAGTGTTGATTTGTCAGTTAGTACAAATAGGGATTTATAGAATGAAAGAGCCGTATGCTTAGGCCATTGCTTCATATAGGAAGTTAGATACTGAGTTGCTTTTTTCTTTTTATCTTTTTTAATGTTCGTTTCTTCAATATTCTTTAGCTCACCATCAATCCATTTTTTTATCCGCGCTACAATACGTTCTCTTCGTTTAGCCAATGGATAATGCTTGTATTCGTAACTAAACCATTGATGAAGTGTTTCTTTTTCGATTTTTATTTTGTCCCATGGTTCAAAATCTCTGTCAGGAACAGCTGATGCTTCATATCTTTCTATGCAACGATCAATGTAGTCTTTAAAATGAATTGAGCCTTTCCACTTACCAGGTGTATTTTCGTTTATTTTAGGACGGTCGACACCAGTAGAGAACCATTTATCCAGATTCTCTGAAGAATCTTTGGCAGCCACTTCATAGTCTAATATAGCTAAAGCCCAATCTGTAAATGTTGTTTGTTGAATACCACCTACTCCCAGCTCAGGAAGCACGTTAGAAATGTAATTGAGGAACATATTATTTGGTGCAAATATAATCATTTTTTCTGCACGTATCGTTTCACGATATTGATAAATTAGGTAAGCAAGACGATGCAGGGCAACGGTTGTTTTTCCGCTTCCGGCAACTCCTTGAATGATTAATGGAGTGTTTTTCGATGAACGAATAATATCATTTTGTTCGGATTGAATTGTTGAAACAATATCCTTTAAACGATTATCTTTGTTTTCGCTTAATCGATATAGTAGAAAATCATCAGTAACGGATTCATTTTGGCTACCTTTTATATATGTATCTACAACGCGCTGGAGATTTTTTTTGCGGATTACAATATTGCGCTTAAGATAAATTAAGCCTTCAATGATTCCTTCAGGAGAGTCATAATAAGCGAGATCGTCTCCTCCTGTAAATGAATAAAACATACTAGCAACAGGTGCACGCCAATCAATAACCATCGGATCCTCGGTCGCTATGTCAGATACACCAATTTTCCCAATATAAAGTGGAACGGATTCCTTGCCTTCTTCTTGAAAATCCATTCGCCCAAAGTATGGCTCATTTATGGCTATTCGAAGGTTTCTACGATTTGTTTCTCGTATCCCTTCTAATACTTGTTCTGTTACATCACTCCCTGTATAAATAGGGACACCTTCAAGCTTAGTTAACTGCCGGTCAATTTCGTTCATAATTGTGTTTAACTGCTGAAGTTCTTCTTCATATGCTTGTGTTTCCATTTTTCCTAACCTCCCTACTTAAATAGAACACCGAATTTTCAGACGGAATGCAATTGTATCAAAGAGATGAGAGTAAAGTAAAGAGAAAATTTAAAGAAATAGTATGAATAAAAATAAAGAGTTACCGTAGCAACTCTTTATTCTTCAACTTGTGTTAGTTGAACATTATAATTATTTCTCGGTTAGAGGCTTCCAATTTATATCTTTTTCATAATTAGTAGTTGGTTCGCTTTCTGAGTGAAAAAAAGTTTTAGACGCTCTTCCTATTTCTTTAAAATTTATTTGAGCTTCTCTTAAAGATTCTTTATTTGCTCCACAAATATCAGGATCATACGATTGAATGTCATCATCCATCCACTTACATACAGGACAAGTTTCATAATTATTAAGCTCTCTTAACGTTTTATAGCCACAACAAGGACATGTGTACCTTTTGCTCAGTTTCTTTAATGTATATAAAATAAATACATACAGATCATTGTTTTCTATTCTATTAAACTGATTCCACCATGTTGTATGAGCTACAAAACTCATATTATTGACATCGTTTACATAATCAATAGAAGGGATTCCTTTTTTCGTATCTATCTTATTTAAAAATTTTAAAATTTCATCATTTGTTAGTTTATTTGGATTTGAAAAAACAAAGCAAAGTTCCTCCGAGGAATAAAATTCAAAAGACTCACAATCATTATGATATACTCGGACCCATAACCCTTCATTATTTAGTTTTTCCCATCCACTTTCATCATTTTCTGGATTACCAAAAATGATTCTGAAATTACCTTTAACCGTGTTTTCTCTACTATAATCATAAATAAAATAGATATACTCATCGTTAATTGCAAAATCCAGAACTAACTCCATACCATCTTCGACCGTTAATACATAGCGATTTATATTTTCTATGTTTGATATACGATTATTTAATCCTTCTAAAGATTCAATGGTATTTTTTTCATCATCAAAGAATACAAACTGAGGATCCTCAATATCTAGAGGTTCTTGTTTTATTAGAAACATATCTTTACTCCTATTCCATTTAAGAATGCATTTACTCTTCTACTAAAACATTTGTTAATTACGTAAAAAATGAAATTCACTTATATCTTTGCAATATTTTTTGCTCCAGGTATGTGATAATCACTCTTTAATCAATAGTATAAATTAAGACTTTTGATTGCCGAATACACAAAAAGAATCGCTAAAATCAAGTATGTAATACTTATTCCTTTCTTTTTCAGAATGTATTGTTCAATACAAAATAGGACGTTTATAAAAGCTATAATAATTTGGAAAAAGGCGTTATATAAATAATTTACAATTCCGGAATTTAAGGAATAACTAAAAAATATAAATAAAAGAATTAACAAAATCAATTGTATTACTACTATTTTCTTTACCCTGTTTTTAAATAAGCTATTGCTAAGTTTGATAAAAATTGAATTCATAATAATCTCCTAAATATCATTTGTATAATTTAATTAAATCACATTTGGTTACAGAACTATCATATAAGTTTGTAATTAATTTTCTAATAAGAGTCCAGAACAAACTAAAAAAAGATAGCCTTAGCTACCCTTCATTAACTAATCAACATATTTATTTTTTAACTGTTCCGAACCAATGATCCCAATCACCATTAAAGCTAATGGTAAAAAATTGGATTGAAATTTTGGTAAGCCATCTGGAATGATTATATTTGTGTCAAAAAAATGATTTAGTCCTATAATAATTAGTTTCGCTACTAATAATAATGTCCCTATTAGGACTACATTATCAAAGAACATTTTCCATTTCGGATATGCCAATTTCTTACTATCTCGAATTACCTTTTCTTTCAATTCATCGTCACTCCTCAACATTTCATCTATCGTAATACTGAATAGATCACTCAAATCAATAATAACTTCGATACTCGGATAATTCTTACCAGTTTCCCATTTTGAAACTGATTGACGACTAACATGAATTTTTTCAGCAAGATCAGTTTGTGACCAACCTCTTTTTTCCCGTTCCTTTTTTAATCGTTCGCTAAAAATCATTTTATTCATCACCTTTCCTTATTTCCAGTATTGAAGGAGTACATAGCAAAAGTAAAGATAGTTATAGGCGCATCAAGATGCAACCTATAGTTGCTAATAAAAAAACTAGCACTATCCGCATATTTTATTTGTCCTCATTTTCAAAAGTTCATTACATAAAATACAGAAAAAAATCTCCACTAATTTTGTAATTTCTATATTGTGATACTGTATTTTATTATTTTTATACTACTTCCTCGTTTTTCACATCTGATCCATTATCAATATTTCATATTATACTAAACTCACAATTCGTTTTTATGTTACTAAATATGAAACTAAAAAAACACATACTAGATAAGTATGTGCTAGGGCTATTATGTACAAACAAGTATTTTTATAGACCAAGATATTTCCCTAAAATCCCAAAAAAACCACCGTTAAACATTATGATAACTAAGGCTAATTTCATATTCATTGTCTTACGGGATATCCCAGATATATTTTTTAGCATTAGAAAAATGAAACCAGCGATAATCCCTCCAGAGAGTCCATACATCAGTATATGTGAATAATTGAAGAATTCAGCTACAATCTCTGAGAGTAAGCTTGTATAAGCACCGAATAGAATAAATGTAATAAACAGATCTAATCTCATTATAAAAAGCCCCAATCTTTAAACTTCTCTTTACTTTACTCTTAGAAATAAAAAATGGTAATTTTAAAACATCCTGCGTTTAGACTATGTTCTACATAATATATTAATCTTCCACCGAGTTTACATTAACATTTACTCCCCAAATGTATAGCTCTTTATGATACGCTTAAATAAAAGGAAAAAAATGTCATTTTAATTATAACAATGTCTTCATATATAAGGGGGATTAATTTGAAATATTTAATTACGTTAATTGTCATCATCTCTACTTTTATAACGGGTTGTTCAAACCAAATGGGAATTAAAGAACAAAATATAATTGTTGAAAAACGTATTGTTGAAGCAAATCATTATGAAGATTTTAAAGTTGTAAAGAATAGTGAGAAAGTTAAAAAGGTAAGAAAAATATTAGATAAAGCTGATTGGGAAAATGCAAAAGTTGATATGGCACGCATCGCCGATTACAGATTTATTTTTCAGTTTAAAAATCCAGATACTGAGGCAAAAGCGGTTTTATATGAGCTTTGGATTAGTCCTAATAAAGATAAAGTAGAGCTTGTCATAGATGCCCAAAGTAAATATGTTCAATTAGACAAGAAGAGTTCATCAGAACTTTTTAAAATCCTTACTAGTAGAAAGTTATAAGCTTTAACAAATAGGTAAGATATAAAAAGGTCCACAGAACTTCAACCATTTTCCTATCTGTTAAAATCAAAAAGGACTGCCGAAGCAGTCCATCGATTTTACATATCAAATGCAAAGTTTAATAAGAATCCTTAGTTTACCTTAATCATAAGTTTCATTCTTTACTCGTGCTTATATCGTATCTTTTTTATGCCATTTGACTATATTTAACTTCCTTCTTCTTCTCTTCAAAAGTATATTTCTTTTCAATAAATACTTGATGCCATAGCATGAATTGTAATACAGTCCATATTTTTCTACTATTATCTTTTTTATTTAGACCATGCTCTTCTAATAAAGTCATGATATAAAATTTATCAATTAAGTATTCTGTTTGACTTTCATGAATAAGGTTAATTGCCCAGTCATACAATTCGTTTTTTAGCCATTGACTGATTGGAACAGGAAATCCGAGTTTTTTTCGATCGATGACATGATTAGGAACGATTCCACGCATTGCTTCTCTAAATAAATACTTTGTTGTGCCATTGGAAATCTTTAAAGAGACGGGTATTTTAGAGGCAACTTTAAATACTTCAGTATCTAAAAATGGAACTCGTAGTTCGATTGAGTTTGCCATTGTCATTTTATCGGCTTTTACTAATATATCTCCTCTTAGCCAAGTATGCATATCAATAAATTGCATTTGGTTGACGAGTGGTTCCTTCTTAACTAAGTTATAGTAAGGTTCTAATATTGAACTGTATTTCACTGAGTTGTCATGTTTTAAATAGATTTTCTTCTTTTCATTTTCTTCAAATATTTTTGCATTCCCAATATATCTTTCTTCCAAAGGGATGCATCCTCTTTCTATAAAGCTCTTTCCTCTCATTCCAATTGGCATAATAGTGGACAAATGTTTTAGCCCTCGTTTTAAGTTAGTAGGGAGATATTCAAACATTTTTAAAGAATTGGGTTCTTTATATATATTATAGCCACCAAATAATTCATCTGCCCCTTCGCCAGAAAGTGCAACAGTTACATGCTTTCTAGCTTCCTTAGCTACAAAATACAGTGGGATTGCTGCTGGGTCCGCTATGGGGTCATCTAAATGCCAAATGATTTTTGGTAATTCTTCGATATATTCTTTTGGAGAAATAAACCGATGAATATTTTCAACATCTAACGCTAATGCTGACTCTTTTGCAACATCGATTTCACTGAAACCTTTATCCTCAAATCCTACAGAGAATGTTTTAAGTTTAGGATTTATTTGACGAGCAATTGCAACGGTTGCAGTTGAATCAATCCCCCCCGACAAAAATGCACCTACAGGAACATCACTTCTCATGTGCATAGCTACAGAATCTATTAGTACATCCCTAATCTCTTTGATCAAAACTTCCTTGGAATGAACAGCTGGAGCAAAGGATGGTTTCCAATAAGGTTTTATCATTATTTCTTGATGCAGTTTTTTTATGAAATAAGTACCAGGTTCAATTTTCTTAACTTCGGAATAAATTGTATTTGGTTCTGGAACATATTGAAATGATAAATAATGCTGTAATGCAATTTCATCTATTTTTAATAAGTTTCCATTTAAATCCTCTACTACTCTATCAATAACTTTATTTTCAGAGGAAAATACAATGTCATTTTCTGTTTCATAATAGTAGAGAGGTTTAATTCCAAATGGATCTCGTGCTCCAAATAAGGTTTGTGTAATAGAATCCCATATTAAGAATGAGAACATTCCTCGAAGTTTTTGTAACACTTCTTCTTTCCATTCTATAAATCCATACAGTAGTACCTCAGTATCAGAGTTCGTTTCAAATTGATATCCCAATTTTTCAAGTTCTTTCTTTAACTGTTTATGGTTATAAATTTCTCCATTAAAAACAATCCAATATCTTTGATCTAAGGAATTTAATGGTTGGTGACCGTTTTCGATGTCTATAATACTTAATCGCTTAAATCCGAGTGATAAATATTCGTCATGATAATATCCTTCATCATCTGGTCCTCTATGATTAATTATTCTATTATATTCTTTAATTGATTTTCTATTAATTTTATCATTCCTACTTGAAGATAAAATCCCAATGAATCCACACATTATTATCTACCCCATTTATCATTCATAAATTGCTCTATTTCTTAATAAGAGTAGTTTTTAAATGTTTCGAAACGATAAACAAATAAGGTAAAGTTGTAAACTTTATGAAACAAGTTATGTCATTTCTATGACCGAAATATCGGTTTTATTTACTTTTCTAATAAAATAAAACTTTTTAGGTAGGAATAATTTACTTTTAATTGAATAGGTTAATCTATTCGGACAAAAAATGCAGCCATTGGTTTCCATGCTTTAAGTTAGCTCATCTTATTAAAAAAGGAACTTTAGTAAACTATCTTTTATACATTAATCTACTAATAAAATGAGAATAACTTACAACAAAAATGGATTTTATGGTAGTTTTACACTATAATTTGACTATTCAGAATAAAACAAAATAAGAGAGTCTTACTCGATCCTTTGGATATGATTTTCTTTTTAATTCTAGGCTCTGTTAATATTAATTGTTGATTTTAGATAAATACATTAAGAGTATGAAAAGAGAATAGCTGGTTCAAGAGTAATTGGAATGGAAGGTGCGTAGACTCCTATGGGAGATGCGGGAAACTTGAGACCCCGGAGGCTCAGGGTCACGCCCCATGGAAAGCGAAGTACCTGGAATGGAAATCAACATTCTTTTTTTAACAGAGCCTATTTCTAATAAACCTTTTATATAGGGAGTGATAGTTTTGGAATTAAACGATGTTTTACACGGGCACAAATCTATACGAGAATATGAGGATAAGGATGTCAGTCAAGAATTGTTGGAACAAATATTAGATGCTGGTATTCGCGCTTCTTCTAGTGGCAATATGCAATCTTATTCCATTATTGTCACGAAAGACAAAGAACTGAAGAAAAAATTATATACCGCTCATATGGATCAATCAATGGTTATTGATGCTCCCATACTTTTAACTTTTTGTGCAGATTTTAATCGAATGAGAAAATGGCTTACACTGAATGATGCACCAGTACATTTTGATAATTTTATGAGTTTTATGATTGGTGCCATTGATGCAACTTTGGTAGCACAAAACTGTGCTTTGGCGGCAGAGAATGCTGGACTAGGTCTTTGTTATATGGGCTCTACACTCGCAAATTGTAATCAAATTGGCGAAATTCTTAATTTACCGCCAAATGTCGTGCCAATTGTGGGCTATTCCTTAGGCTATCCAAAAGAAAATCCTCCATTGCGTGATCGACTTCCGCGTCATGGGTTAGTTCATTATGAACAGTACCATGATTATTCAAACGAAGAAATCCTAGAAATTTACAAGGACAGAGATGAAAAGGGTTGGAAACGCTACATGGACATCCCTAAGCTAAAGGAAATGACAGAACAATTAGGGTTAAAGAATTTAGCTCAAATTTATACAATTGCCAAATATACGCAAGAATCTCATCATCAATTTTCGAAGACGGTTTTAGATTACTTGGAGAAACAGAATTATATGAATAATGAATGAGGAATGTATGTTTTAAGTACATTCTCAATGAAAAAAGCCGATTTCCATAATTGGAAATCGACTTTTTTGTTAGTTTAACTAAAATATCATAATCAATGCTGATGCGCATGCAGCTTAGCAAAAATCCCATTCTCTTGAGAAAGTAGCTCTTTATGCGTACCATCTTCTGCAATTCCTTCATCAGTTATAACAAGAATACGATCAGCTTTTTTAATCGTACCTAAACGGTGTGCAATTATAAGAGTTGTTCGATCTTTTGCTAGATCATTTAAAGCTTCTTGTATAATTGCTTCCGTTTCAGTATCAAGTGCTGAAGTAGCTTCATCTAATATTAAAATTGGCGGATTTTTTAAGAACATTCTAGCAATCGCCAACCTTTGCTTTTGACCACCAGAAAGCTTTAATCCTCTTTCACCTATTTGCGTTTCATACCCATCTGGTAATGAAGCAATTAAATCTGTCAGATGAGCTTTTCTAGCTGCTTCTTCTATTTCTTCCTGAGAAGCTCCTAATTTTCCATATGCAATATTTTCTCTCAAAGTACCTGTAAATAAGAAAACATCTTGTTGAACAATACCAATATTTGAACGCAGGGATTTCTTTGTCATTTCACGAAGATCGATTCCATCAATTGAAATTGATCCTTCTAATACATCATAGAAACGTGGAATTAATGAACAAATTGTTGTTTTACCTGCTCCAGATGGACCAACAAAAGCAACTGTTTTCCCAGCTTCAATCGAAAAAGACATATCATTTAAGATCGTGCGTTTGTTTTCATAACCAAAAGTAACATTTTGGAAACGAATATCTCCTTTTAATGAAGAAACTTCGATTGCATCTGGTACATCTTCAATATCTGGTTCTGAATCCATTAGTTCTGTAAATCGCTTAAACCCGGCCATTCCTTTTGGATATAGCTCAAGAAGTGCACTGATTTTATCAATTGGCTTAAATAAGATGTTTAAATACAGTATGAAGGCAACTAACTCACCATAAGATAATATTCCTGTAAAGCTAAGCCATGCTCCAAAAACTAAGATGGCAAGCGTCATCAGTCGAGTTGAAACATATATTCCTAACAGATTCCAGCTCATTACTTTATAAGCTCTCAATTTAGTTTTACGGAAAAATTGATTATTTTTGTTGAAACGCTTCATTTCGTATTGTTCATTTGTAAATGATTGGACAACTCTAACCCCTGAAACACTATCTTCCACTTGGGAATTTACATTTGCAATATTTCCATACATTTGACTCCAAGAAGCATTCATTTTCATATTCGAATATGAAATCAACCATACAAGAAACGGTACAATTATGATGGCTACTAGTGCCAATTTCACATTAATTGCAAGCATAATCCAAAATGCACCGATAAACGTCATGATTGCAATGAATAAATCTTCAGGTCCATGATGCGCTAATTCTCCGATATCCATTAAGTCATTCGTAATTCGGCTCATAATATGTCCAGTTTTTGTATTATCAAAGAAACGGAATGACTGACGCTGTACATGATTAAACAACTCTCGACGCATGTCAGTCTCAATATTAATCCCTAACTTATGTCCCCAATAGTTAACAACAAATTGCATTCCCGAACTAATTAAATAGAGTGCTAGAAGTCCAACACTTACCGCAATGATTAAACTCCAATTCCCCTCAGGTAGAAGCTGATCAATAAACCACGAGACAGCAAGAGGAAATCCAAGTTCCATTAATCCAACAAGTACCGCACAAAAAAAGTCTATATAAAATAGTTTTTTGTGTGGAATATAATATTTAAAAAATCGTTTTATCATAGAAATACTACACACCCCATCTCTGTTACATTTCATACTTTGGTAGATGATATTACATTATCACATGTCAAGTAAGTGTGCTATATAATCAGCTAAAATGTGGAAATATGGAAAATTTAATATTGAGTGAGAAAAGTATATTTTATTAGAAGAAACTAGATTACGAGAATATTTATTGAGCTTGAAAAAAGCGTTGAAGATTCACTGTAGTATTCCAAATATATGTATCTGAGATGTAAACACAAGCTTATGATTACGCTAATTTTTCTTGTTAAAGAAATGTTTTATTTTACATACATTTTATTTATAATTACACTAACTATCGTGACAGGAGACAAACATCATGATCTTAGATGAATTAGCTACAAAAATAATTAATGAAGTTAAAAAACTAATCCATGAGGATATCATTATAATCAATACTAATGGAGTCATTATTGCAAGTACAGATCAAGCTCGCGCAGGTACTTTTCACGAGGGAGCATTGATTGCCATTAAGCAAGGAACAACTTTTATCATCACAACTGAAGATGAAAAACGATTAAAAGGTGTAAAGGCTGGAATCAATCTACCTGTCTTCTTTCAAAATGAAATCATCGGTGTAATTGGAATAACTGGTGAGCCAGATTTAATTTCCCCTTTTGGAGAAATGTTGAGACGAATGACCGAACTACTAATTAGTGAAAATTACTATACTGATCAAATCGAACTCACACAACGAGGGCTTGAAGCATTCGTATTTGATTGGATCCAGCAAGATGAATGGGATGATTCTTTTTATGAGCGTGCACAAATGCTTAATATTGATTTAACCCTTCAAAGACAAATACTTATTTTTGAATGGGAGCATCAAAGTAAGCTTTCAGATACAAGGCAAATTATTTTCGATTGGAACAACAGACAAAGTGATGAATTATTTATTCGCTGGGGAAATAATCGTCTAGTTGTATTATGTAGAGTTGAGCAATCTTATACAAAATCGCAAAATCTTAAGCTTGTCGAATCTATCCTGAATTACGTACAAAGTCGCTTACACTTAAAAATTGCGACTGGTGTAGGTCAACCAACCCAGCCTAAACAATTGAGTAAATCATATCATCAAGCAGTTCGAGCGCTAAAAGTATCCAGTAAAACGAATTCAATTGTATTTGATGAAGATCTCACAATTGATTTGATTCTGCAAGATCTATCAAACGAAACGAAAAGTACTTTTATTGAAAGAACGATTGCACCTATAATTAACGAAAAAGAACTTTTTATTACAATTGAAGAATACATTAAACATAATCAATCATTAAAAAACACTGCACATTCATTGCATATTCATATCAATACACTTCTTTATCGTCTGAATAAGATTACTGAATTAACCAACTTAAACCCAAGAGAAATCCATGATTTAAGCAAATTTTATATCGGAATTAACCTATTGGATGATTCTACAAAAAAACACCTATAACAGGTGTTTTTTCTATAGAAATCTCCATAGTAAATACGACCTATTTCTATTTATACTTTAGATAAGATAATAGGGAGGGAATATTTATGGTGTCAAAAGAAATTGCTCAAAGGCTAATTGCAATTGTAGGTGAAGCAAACTTTGATGATTCTAAAATGGAAAGACTTGTTTATTCCTATGACGCAACACCGAATCTTCAATCCTTGCCGGATGCAATCATCAGTCCTCGTTCGACAAAAGAAGTATCGGAAATTATTAAAATCTGTAACGAAAATAAAATTCCAATTGTTCCTAGAGGTTCTGGTACAAACCTTTGTGGTGGCACATGTCCAACCAATGGTGGAATCGTTCTATTATTTAAGCATTTAAATAAGATACTTGAAATCGATGAAGAAAATTTAACGATTACCGTTCAACCAGGCGTGATTACACTTGATATGATCAATACAATAGAAGAAAAAGGATTGTTTTATCCACCAGATCCAAGCTCAATGAAAATTTCTACAATTGGTGGAAATATTAATGAGAATTCAGGTGGACTACGTGGCTTAAAGTACGGTGTAACAAGAGATTATGTCATTGCGCTTGAAATTGTTTTAGCAAATGGAGATATCATTAGAACTGGTGGAAAGCTCGCTAAAGATGTAGCTGGTTATGATTTTACTCGTTTATTTGTTGGTTCTGAAGGTACACTTGGGATTATTACTGAAGCTACTTTAAAATTAATTCCTATGCCTGAAACGAAAAAAACAATGCTAGCTCTTTACGACAGTTTAGAAGATGCTGCTAGAACAGTATCAAAGATTATTGCTAGCAAAATTATTCCTACCTCACTAGAATTTATGGACCAACCTACTTTAGAGGTTGTAGAAAATTTTGCTCAGATTGGCTTACCAACTGACGTGAAAGCAGTGCTATTAATTGAACAAGATGGTCCACAAGAAGTTGTTAACAGAGACATAGAACTGATAAAGAACATTTGTGAGAAAGAAAAATGCATCCCAGTAAGTGTGGCAAAAACTGAAGCCGAAGCAATTGCCTTAAGAACAGCTCGACGCTCAGCACTTTCGGCACTTGCTCAATTAAGACCAACAACTATTTTAGAGGATGCAACCGTACCTCGATCAAAAATTGCTGAAATGGTTCAAGCAATAAATGAAATCGCGCAAAAGTATGAAGTTAAAATTTGTACATTTGGCCATGCTGGTGACGGAAATCTACATCCTACCTGCCCGACTGACGCTCGAGATCATGAAGAAATGGAAAGAGTTGAAATGGCATTTGCTGAAATTTTTGAAAAAGCAATTGAATTAGGTGGAACTATAACGGGAGAGCATGGCGTAGGAATCGTAAAAGCACCCTATCTCGAATTAAAATTAGGAAAAGAAGGTATTCATGCTATGCTTGCTGTTAAAACAGCATTAGATCCACATAATATTATGAATCCCGGAAAAGTATTTGCAAAAGATTCTAGAAAACGAATGGTGGTGTCAAAATGACAACACTACAAGAACAGCAAAAACTTCAAGAACAATTTAAAGTAAGAATGAATGAAGATGAGTTATTAAACTGTATGAGATGTGGATTTTGTTTACCAAGCTGTCCAACTTATATTGAATCGGGACAAAAAGAATCACATTCTCCTAGAGGTCGTATTGCACTAATGAAGGCAGTAACTGATGGCTTAATCGAACCTGATGAAGATGTTGAACGTACACTAGAACTTTGTCTTGGATGTCGCGCTTGTGAGCCTGTTTGTCCGTCTGGCGTAAAATACGGTCATTTACTAGAAGAAGCAAGAGATATCATTGCACAACACAAAAAACATTCTCTTCCTACTCGTGTTGTTCGTAAGTTTGTTTTCAAAGATTTATTTCCTCACCAAAATCGCATGAGATTAGCAGTTGGACTTCTTGGGTTATATCAGCGAACAGGATTACAAAAAATTGCTAGAAAATCAGGTGTTATGAAGCTAATCCCTAATAACTTATCAGCAATGGAAAAAGTATTACCAACTGTTCCTTCAATGAAACAAATGAAATCACGCCCTGATTATTTACCAGCTATACAATCTAAAATTAGCCGCGTAGCATTTTTCTCAGGTTGTTTAATGGATACTATGTTCTTGGAAACAAATAATGCCACTATGAAGCTTTTACAGTTAGCTGGCTGTGAGATTGTCATTCCAAATGACCAAGCATGCTGTGGTGCATTACATGGACATAGTGGTGAAAAAGACATTGCTAAGGAAATGGCTAAAAAAAATATTGCAGCTTTTGAAAACCTTGAAGTAGACTACATCATTACAAATGCAGGTGGTTGTGGTGGATTTCTTATTGATTATGATCACCTTTTAAAAGATGATCCAATGTGGAAGAACCGCGCACAATCATTTAAAAATAAATTAAAAGATATATCTCAAATTTTAGTAGAAGTAGATTTTCATAAAAAAGTAAAATTAAAGCTACCTACTCAAATTATTACTTACCAAGATTCTTGTCATTTAAGAAATGTGATGAAAACCGCTTCCGCTCCAAGAATTCTTTTACAATCGATTGAAAATATTATTTATCATGAGATGAAGGATGCAGACCGTTGCTGTGGATCAGCTGGAATTTATAATATTGTTGAGTCGGAAATGTCTATGCAGATTCTAGACTATAAGATGGAACAAGTTAAACATTCACAAGCAACTACAATTGTTACTGCAAACCCAGGTTGCTTACTTCAAATGAAGCTTGGTGTCGAAAGAGAGCAACAGGCTCATAGAACTGAAGTCGTTCATATAGTTGATTTACTTTTACAAGCAGCACAATATGATGATCAACAATAAAAAAACTCCTTTATAGTTTCCGTAACTATAAAGGAGTTTTTTTATTTTTTGCTTTGTAATGAATTAATAGCCGTTCGAGTTTGGTCAACATATTGAATTGTTTTATCATATTCCTGAGTAGCAACGGCCATAAATAATATATCTATGACATGTAATTGAGCCATTCTTGAAGAAGTTGCGCCACTTCTAAAAGTTGCTTCTTTGTTTGGTGAATTAAACAATTTAATATTCGCTAAATTAGATACAGAGTTTGAACCGAATCCAGTAATACTAATTGTATTCACACCATTTTCTTTTGCTAGTCTAAATGCTTTTTGCACCTCAGTTGTTTCTCCTGAAAATGATATCCCTACTAATACATCATTTTCTTCATGATTAGCAATTTGGACAGCCAATAGATGAAGGTCAGCAAAAGCAGAGGTATATTTTTTAATACGTAAAAACTTTTGTTGTGCATCAAGTGCCACAACCATTGAGCCACCTACACCAAAGAAATATATATTTCTAGCCTTACTTAAGGCTAATACAGCTTCTTCTAATTCACTTACATTTAATATATCGCTTGTATCCTTTATTGATTGAATACTATTGTTTGTCATCTTTTGGATGATTGTACTAATCGATTCACCTGAATGGATATCTCTAGATCCCGTTTCTTTTGTTGTGATAATATCTCCTGCGATTCGAAGCTTCAATTCTTGAAAACCTTTAACCCCGATAGAACGACATAATCTTATAATAGCAGAGGTACTCGTTTGGCTTTTTTCTGCAAGCTCAAACACTGTAAATTGTATGGATTTATCTGGATTTTCTAAAATATAATTAGCAGCTCTTCGCTCAGATGGAGGTAGTTTATGTAACATTTCCTTTAACATGATTAATCCGCCATTTAACGCATTCATTTAATCAAACTCAACTCTCTCTACATAGTGAATAGTGTTTCATATAAGATATATCTCACAATTAAAACGGTAAAACCTTTAACTAGTCTTTTTGGTAATTATTTAGATTCATTATTATATCATAAAGCATAATGAGTTGCCGATAACGATGCATTTTCCCTGAAGATCGACTTAATGAAACTTAACACTATTTCAACGCTCATATCTCTTTAATACAAAAAGTGACATACTAGCAAGAATAATCGCTAGATTGTCACTTTCCACTCCATAGTCTTATACTATTTTACTAATAAACCCTTTGGCATTACGTAAACTATTTATAGCATTATCATAATTCATACCAGTTAAAATCATAACAATCGCTACTTTCGTTTCATTTTTTGATTCTATTAAATACTTACTTGCAGTGTCGTAGTCGCAACCAGTTGCTTCTATAATAATACGCTTTGCTCGATCAATTAATTTTAAATTTGTTAATTGCAAATCAACCATAAGGTTTTTATAAACTTTTCCAATTCCAACCATGGAAGCTGTTGAAATCATATTACAAATCAATTTTTGAGAAGTACCTGCTTTAAGTCTTGTAGAGCCAGTTAAAACTTCAGGGCCATTATCTACTTCAATTTTATACTTTGCTACTTTTCCGATTTCTGAGTTTTTATTACATGCAATCGCTACAGTATTTACCCCTACTTCATTTGCATACCGTAGAGCACCAATTACATAAGGCGTCCTACCTGATGCAGCAATTCCTATCACAACATCATTTTTTGTAAGAGATTGTTTCGTTAAATCTTCTTTTCCCAAAACTTCATTATCTTCTGCGCCTTCCACTGCTTTAATAAATGCAGAATCTCCTCCAGCAATTAATCCAATTACTTCACTTGGATTTGTACCAAATGTAGGAGGACACTCTACTGCATCCAACAATCCAATTCGACCACTTGTTCCAGCACCAACATATATTAAGCGTCCACCTACCCGCATTGAATCTATGACAATTTGAACAACATTTGATATTGCCGGTATTTGTTCATTTACTGCTAAAGCTACCTTCTGATCTTCTTCATTCATTATCGTTAAAAACTGTTCAATTGAAAGCTGGTCTAAGTTTTCTGTACGATTATTTCGATTTTCAGTTGTTAAATGTTCTAACATTTTTGCACCCTCTATCCACTACTGAATATTACTTCAGTCATTTCACTATAAATACCTAGCCTATGAATTACTTAAGCTCCTTTTCTGAATCTCCTTCAACGCTAATAAATAGCCCCCATAAGTAGAAGAAACGTCTTTCATACAAAATTCTACTGTAGGATGCTTTTCACGAATTGCATCAACGAATGCATTTTGAACAAATGAAACTTGCTGTAATATACTTCCTTTGATAGCAACTCTTGGCGATGAATGAAGACTTAAATTCTTTAAAGCTTGGAGAGTTATATTTGCTAATAATTGACCTGCTCTTTCCAATACTTCTTTTGCAAACAAATCACCCATCACAGCTTCTTCTACAATAAAAGGAACGTTTGAAGCAATCACACCTTTTGTTTCATAATAAATATATCGTTTTATCTCATCAATTTCGTTTAATTTTAAACGGTTTAAGAGTTTTCGAGATAAGTTACTAAGAGGTAAGCCCTCATCAAATTCACGAGTAATTTTTTTGAAAACCTCCATTGAAATCCAATAACCGCTTCCTTCATCTCCTAATAAATGTCCCCAACCCCCAGTTGTCACGAAGCGGTTTAGATTCGATCCTAGACTGACTGACCCTGTTCCAGCAATTGTTAAAACACCATCTTTACCATCCAATAAAGCCGCATGAGCGATTTGTGCATCATTCACTATTTTGAATGGAATATGAAATCTATCATACAATGCTTTTTCTACATGCTTCCGATCTTTAACTCCGCCATAACCAGCTAATCCCAAAAATAGAAATAAGCAGTCCTTTTTTTCTAAGTTACATAGACAATTTTCAATTGCTTCGATAATATGCTTTATCGCATCTTGTTCATTTATTAATATATTGCTAAATCCAGAATAGCCTTGACCAATGATCGTGCCGTCTAGCTCATAAGCAATTGCCTCTGATTTTGTTCCTCCACCATCAAGACTAATTATGTATTTCTTCATAGCTGCCTCCTAACGTAGAAGTTAACCTATTATATTAATCACTATGAATAGCAATCTACGTATTTTCGTTTAAATAGAAACTTACAAACTAATTCTTCTCTGCTAATTTTTTATGTAAACGAATAATATGTTCAATTAATTTTTGCTCGCTCATTGCTGTCATCAAGTGATCTTGAGCATGGATCATTAATAAAGATTTTTCACAAGGTTCACCATTTAACTCAGCTTGAATTAAAGTTGTTTGAGTTTTATGTGCATAACCAATTTCCTTGTGTGATTCTTTGATTAAACGATCTACTTCTTCAAAATTATTTTTTTCAGCTGCTTCAAGAGCCTCGTATGCTAACGATCTTGCATTTCCACCATGTGAGATAATTTCAAAAATTTCTTGTTCATTATTCATGTTCATTCTCCTATTCTTAACTAAGTTGTTTTTCTTTTAGAAAATAATCCTTTAAAAAAATTTTGGTAAATACGCTTTATGTGCTTGTAATAATTCATCTAATACCATCTTTGCAGCTTCATCACTTGGAACTAAAGGATTTATTGTTAGCGCTAATAAAGCTTTTTCATACGATCCAGTTACCGCAGCTTCAGCACCAACTCGTTCAAAGGATTTAATTTGTTGTACAAGTCCGTTTATTTCAGGTGGCAATTCTCCTATCGAAATTGGAATTGGTCCTTGTTTTGTTACAACACAACTTACTTCAACTGCAGATTCATTTGGTATTCCTTGAATCGATCCATTGTTTCGGACATTTAATACTTGAATATCCTTTTTATCATTATAGATTGATGAAATTAAGCTACATGCTGCATCACTATAATAAGCCCCACCTCGTTTTTCTAGCTGAGGCGGTTTAATTGAAAGATTTTCGTCTTTATATAAATCAAATAACTCATCTTCAAGTCTCTTTACTACTTCTGCTCGAGTTGTACCTGTTTTAAATGCTTCTAATTCTTCATTTAGTATTTGTTGAGTTTTATAGTAATACCTATGATATGGGCACGGTAACACACCTAAAGAAAGTAAAAACTCCTTTTGCCAAGGTAATGGAGCAATATTTTTCATTGTCATTTGAATTTCAGGATTTGCAAGGTATTCTAATACCTTATTCGTTACTTCTTGTCCATCTACATATACATGAAGTCCATAAACCATATGATTTAATCCAGCAAAGTCTATATGAACTCGGTTTAGGTCCACATCTAAAAGTTTGGCAATTGTCATATGCATATTGATTGGAACATTGCATACGCCAACCACTTTTTTATGGTTACTGTAACGTAGCAATGCTTCTGTAACCATCCCAGCAGGATTCGTGAAGTTAATTAACCACGCATTTGGACAATGATTTTGCATTTCTTCTGCAATCTCTAATAGTACTGGTATTGTTCTTAACCCTTTAAACAAACCACCTGCACCATTTGTTTCTTGACCGATCATGCCATGCATTAGCGGTATTTTTTCGTCTTTAATACGAGCGTTTAACTGACCAACTCTCATTTGTGTTGTTACAAAATCAGCATTTTTTAATGCTTCTTTTCGGTTTAAAGTTAAATGAATTTCCATTGGAACGCCGGCTTTTTCGACCATTCGCTTTGCCAGGTTCCCAACTATTTCTAATTTCTCTTTTCCTTCTTCAATATCGACTAACCACAATTCACTGATTGGACATTCCTCGTATCGCTTAATAAAGCCTTCAACCAATTCTGGTGTATAACTAGAACCTCCACCAATTGTTACAATTTTTAGTCCATTACGTTTATTCATAGTAAGTACACCTTCTTTTATAAAAAATATTTTATCAAGAGTTAAATACAACAATGTAACAAGTTATTGTACAGAAAACTAGTAATGAAAAAAATAATGTAAACGATTGTTTCTTATTCTTAAACTTACCTTCAATGAACACAATAATAGTTGTTAAACCAATGCTTAGCCCCAAACTATTTGTGATAAAAAGGGCAAATTCCTTCGTCATCCCAATTAGTTGAAAAACAGGATTAAAGATAAGATTAAAAGCAAGAATAAAGATAAAAAATAGAAAAGCACTCTTATAACTAAAAAAATGGATTTTTTTTGTTGTATCCATGATTCAACCTCTTTCTTAAATTCTAGTAAATAAAGAAAACTCGCCGACTGGCAAGCATTTTAGGCGAAGACAGAGGCGTAGTTGCACTTATACTTGATTCCTAGAATTTGCTTCTACGTCGACTGATTCTTCTTCGCTGCCAATTTATACTTTCTTAATGTGAAATAAAGGAAGTTTGGAGCATCTGTCCCAAACTCCCTTTACTATAATTTTATGATGGAATATTTGCACCATTAGATACTTCAACCGTATTTTCTTGAGCTAATAATTTTTTATCGTACATTTTAAAGAATGGTAAGTAGATCACAATTGATAATGTAATGTTGATGATTACTAAAACAACTGCTCTCCAGTCTCCACCTGTTGATAAGTAAGCTCCAATTGGCGCTGGTAGCGTCCAAGGAACCATTACATAGGTTGGATTAACTAAACCTGCAGTAGTTGCAACGTAAGCAATCGTTGCACCGATTAATGGCGTAATCATAAACGGAATGATTAATACAGGATTTAAAACAATCGGCATACCGAAAATTACAGGTTCATTAATGTTAAAAATACTTGGTACAATTGCTGTTCTTCCTAAAGCCTTAGAATAGCTAGATTTCCCAGCAATTAACATGGCAATCACTAATCCTAAAGTTGCACCTGAACCACCAATCCAGATGAACCATTGGAAGAAAGTTTCAGGAGCTACGTGTGGTAACTGAGATCCAATTTTACCCGCTGCTACAGCTGCAGAGTTGTTTGCTAAATAAACTTCCCAAACTGGACGTGCTACTGCACCAACTACAGACACACCATGAATACCAAATGACCAGAAGAATGTAATTAAAAATACAGGAATTAATACACCTGGTAATGAGTCCCCAGCTTTAATAAGCGGAGCAACTGCTTTATCTACTAGTGAGTGAGTATCAACTTGGAATACAACCGTAATCAAAGTCATTACTGTTAAAACAACTGTTACAGGAATAAGTGCTTCAAAAGAACGTGCTACTGAACTTGGAACTGAATCCGGCATTTTAATCGTAATATTTTTCGTTTTACATAGTCGTAATACTTCGACCGCAAAAATAGACGTGATCATACCAACGAAAAGTCCATGACCACCCATATTAGCCATAGGTAAAACAAATCCTACTTCTTCAACCATTTTTACGCCAGTTGTGAATAAAAACGCTCCACCTGCTAATAGTGCACCAGAAAGTGGGTCTAACTTATAACTTTGAGATAAACTATATCCAATACCAAAAGTTATATATAAGGTCATTATGTACATTGTTAAACGGTATGGAATTAGTATTTCTGCAATATGTTTTGCTGCCCATTCAGCAATTGCAGAGTCAGCTGGCACTGGAGGGAATGCGATAATTAAGAATAAGCTCCCAAAGATGATAAACGGTAACGCAGAAACTACACCATCACGAATCGCACGTAAATGCTTTTGTTCAGATAGTTTTGCCATAGGTGTTGATAGATTGTTTTCTAAAAATGCAACAAACTTATCCATTCTCACTTCTCCTTAATCTAGTAAATTATGATTACCTTATTTAACTAATTCTTGAACTAATTTTAAGAGTGTTGGACCACCAAGTGGGCTATAAGCTTGAGGTGGAATTACCGAGCAAGGTACATTTGCTTCATCTGCAGAAGCTTTAAAGTTATCAAAACGATGTCTTACTTGTGGTGCCACCATAGCAACATCCCATCCATTTTGTACTTCTGAAGCGAACTCTTGTGTACCAACAGCTAAAACTTCCAAGTTTAAACCATTTTTTTCGCCCTCTTTTTTTAAAGCGTTTACAACGATTGCACTAGACATTCCGCCTGCACATACAAATAATACTTTCATCTTTTTCATTCCTCCTAGATCTAGATTGTAAAACTATAAAAATGACAAAATATTGAAAACGTTTTCTATTACCTTATTATATTCTGCTTAAAATAAAATTTCAATCCAATAGTTTAAAAACTGAAATAAAATTTTAAAAAATATTTAAAAAAATATCCATTCTAAAATTTTATTTCAAGTTTTTTTACTAAACCGTTTTAATCATCATCCAATTAAAGCTTGATTTCTTTAAATTGAAACTTGCTCCAAGGATGTAAGAAATCCAATAAGAAAATTTCTTCTTCTGCAATTCGACCAACAACATTTGTTTTACCTGAGTTTTCCATATCTTGAAGTGCTATTTGTAACTCACCTTTATATTGACCGTAAAGTTCATTTTCAATTAATATATCTCCTCTACGAATATTAGGCGTATAAGTGGGTTTAAACTCTTCTGACTTATATTTAACGCGTGATTGAGTTGAACGAATTAAATAATCTGACACATCTCCACGATAAAAATGAAATTCGTCTAAAACGATTTTTTTCTCTAAAGGTGTAATCGTATCATAAAGGTTAATACTCATAGTAAACAAGTCTTTTCCATCATTATTCAAATCGGCAAGCTGTTTAAATTCTTCTTCTGAAGCATATGCATTAGCAATAATGACATCATCAATTAAATTAGAGTAAAATAAATGTTTTGCCTGCGTTACAACTGATAAATTACGATGCATTTCTAATGAGCAAAGTCCTTCTGAAACTGGCCATGGACCATAAGTTGCTGCTTGTGAGTTAATAAATGCCGCTGTACGGATACCATGTTTTTTAAACTCTTCGCTACATTTTACAAAATGTTGATAACTTAATCCTGCGTAGCGATGTGGATAAAAATTATGCGATCCAATTAAATTTGATTGATTTGGTTTATACGCTAATATGTTTTCAAGATATTTTGTTGCATTACTCATATTAATTTCGATTTTTAGTCCATAAGGGTTATATGTCATAATTGATTCTTCGTTTCCTGTAAATCCTAGATCTAATCGAATTCCATATGCACCTAACTCCGCAAAAAAGGATAGGTCATTATAAGAAATACCTAATTTACCAAATACTCGTGGCGCTATATCAACCATTACTTCCATTTCAAGACTATTTGCATAATCAATAATTTCTTTAAATTCTTTCATGATTTGGTCTTGATCACCATCAACTGATAATAAACAAGTAAAAATTCGTTTAAAGCCATATTTATGAGCCAACTTAATATAAGCTTTATCTTTTTCAACCGTTGAATGTTCGGGATAAATTGAGACACCTAATTTTTTCACAATATTTCCTCCTATATGTTCTTTCATGAGTTGCTTTTTTAATAAGGTACAGGTGTTATATTTCCAAGTATCACGGATCTCCCGGCTTTAGTTGCACTAGGTACATTACTTGGAATTCCATGCAATGTTTCATTCGCTAATATCGCAAAAGCAATTGCTTCCTTCGCATCTGAAGAATATCCAATATCTTCTTGGGTACATACTTTACAATCGTTTCCTAATAAATCTTGAAGCATTCGCAATAATGTTTTATTATGGCTACCTCCACCACTAACGATGACCTCATCAATAGACTGCTTTGGAAATATAAATTGTTTATAGTTTTCTGCGATTGATTTAGCTGTAAACATTGTCATCGTAGCCACTAAATCATATGTTGAAACCTCTTTAAATTCTGCCAATATTTGATCTACAAATTGTGATCCGAATAACTCTCTACCAGTAGTTTTAGGTATAGGAGCCAAAATATAAGGTATACTCATACATCTTTCTAGCAATCTCTCATGTACTGTACCTTTCGCAGCCAAATCACCGTTTGCGTCGTAGGGAACATAAAAAAAACGCTTACAAATTTCATCAATGATCATATTGCCTGGTCCAGTATCAAAAGCTACCAATTGATCAACTGTTGCATTTTTAGGTATAACTGTCACATTCCCAATACCACCAATATTTTGAAGTAAACGTGACTTAGATTTGTTTTGGTAAAGTAACAACTCAGAATACGGAACTAAAGGTGCTCCATACCCACCTGCTGCCATATCCATTACACGGAAATTTGAAACGACCTTTGTGCTTGTTTCATAGGCAATGACCGCTGGTTCCCCTAACTGTAGAGTAGATTGAATAAATTGTCCCTCTAATTCAGGTTGATGATAAATTGTTTGACCATGTGATCCGATAAAATCTAATTCTTTTAATGAAAACTGATTTTTTTCACAAATTTGTTTAACAGCATTTGCAAATGCGTACCCTAGCTTAAAATTTAAACTACATAAATGCTGTGCATTTGAAGATTTCAAGGTTATGGCATCTTCAATTTCTCTTAATAAACTTTGTTCAATGGAGATTGTCATAAAATCTATCAGTCTTACTTCTGTCTCAAGACCACTACCCTTTAATTCTACTAAAGCTGCATCGATCCCATCTAGCGAAGTTCCAGACATTAATCCTACTGCAAATCCCAATCATCCTCACTCCTTTTTATTTTTATAACTAATACCTTAAAACAGAAACTGTGTTTTGTAAAAGAAAACAATAACAAAATTGATGTAAGGTAGATTGATAAATGGTGCCATTAAAAGATAATTAAACCAGAATAGCAACAAAAAAAATTTATGTAGATGTCGATTTTTGCCCGTAAATATTTTGTAAATTCACACTAAAATGTATTTTGTTTTTAAAATTAGTGTGTTACGATTCACCTTGTGCTACTGGTTATTTTTACCAAAAAAGGGGGATGCTTTCCATGTCTTGGTTTACAAAATGGGCCTTTAACAATAAAGCGGCCATAACTTTTTTATCAGTTCTCATTTTACTAGTTGGTATCTTAAGCTATGCCAAACTTCCAATGGAATTTTTACCAGCTGCAGACCAACCAGTTGTGTCAGTCATTGTAATGGGGCAAGGTACTGACTCAAAAACAATGGAAGAACAAGTAACAACTCCAATTGAGAACGCAGTGACTGGAGTAAAAGGCAAGAAACATATTTACTCAAGTACTAGTAACGGTTTTTCAAAAATTGATTTGTATTTCGAATCAGGTACAATCATGAAAGACGCAAAACAAGAAGTTCAAGAATCTTTAAGTAACATTAATTTACCTCAAGGTGTAAGTAAACCGACAATCGTTCAACTAAATACTTCTATGATTCCGATCGCTGACGTCTCTGTAACGTTTGACGATGGATTAACTCCAAATAATATCGATTTTGCAAATAAAAAATTAATCCCATTGTTTAAAGACATTAAAGGTGTAGCAAATGTTCAAACTTACGGAACAGAAAAATCATTTGTTTCTGTAAAAATTGATAATGCTAAAATGGCACAGAAGAAAGTATCATTAGAAAGTGTTATGGGTATTCTTCGTGGACAAAATTCAACGATATCAGTTGGAGAGAAAATTATTAATGAAAAAACTAGTAATATAAATGTTGTTGGAAAAATTGATCAACTCGACAAATTGAAAAATCTCACAGTTGGTGAAAATGTAAAATTAAGTGAAATCGCCAATGTAGAAATAAAAAAGCCTGAACAGAATATTACAAGAGTCGATGGTCAGGACGGATTATTGTTAATTGTAACGAAAGATAGCCATTCAAACGCGGTAAGCATTACGAAGGAAGTAAGAGAAGCAACAAAAGAATTAAATAAGAAATATAATAACTTACACTCTTCAGTTATGATTGCAACTGCAGATATGGTAAAAACATCAGTACATGCAATGATTAAAGAAGTATTACTAGGTGCATTGTTTGCAACGATAGTCATCATGATCTTCTTAAGAAATATTCGTTCTACACTGATTACAATTGTATCTATACCTCTTTCATTATGTTTAACATTATTTTTACTATCACAATCTGGAATCACATTAAATGTATTAACATTAGGCGGTGTAGCCGTAGCAGTTGGCCGACTAGTTGATGATAGTATCGTTGTTATTGAAAATATTTTTAGAAGAATGCAAAAGGAAAGTTTCTCAGTAGACATGATTATTGATGCTACGAAAGAAGTTGGAATCGCGATAACAGCATCTACTTTAACGACTGTTGCAGTATTTTTACCAATTGGAATCATCAGCACTGGTCTTGAAGATTTTGTACTGCCATTCGCCTTAACAATCACTTACTCATTATTAGCTTCATTACTTGTTGCACTGACTGTTGTTCCATTATTAGGTGCGTTCTTTCTTAAAAATGCTAAATTACCTGAACATAAACCATCTGTTCGATATAAAAAATTACTTACTTGGTCGTTAAATCATAAATGGGTCGTAATCGTAGTCTCATTACTATTATTCGTAGGATCGATCGGTACTTATTTTGTAATGCCTAAAGGTGCTACAGATAACTCTTCTGCAGACTTTGTACAAACAACATTAACTTATCCTAGCGATACACCAGTAGAAACTGTAAAAGAAAATACACTTAAACTAGAGAAGTTCATCTTAGATCAAAAAGAAGTAAAAGGCGTATTCACACAATTAGGTAGTAATGAAGATGCTGCAAAATATGGAGATGTCCGCTCTCCTACACAAGCAATTTACTATATTACTTTAAAAGATAAAAAGGACACCGATCAGATCGTAAAAAAAATCAATGCTCAAAAGAATGGATATTCTGATGCAGAATTGCTTGCCGCAGCAACTACTATGTTTGGCGGTGCTAAAACACAAGTTACAATAGATATTGTTGGAAATGATCTAAACGCTCTAGAAAAAACAGCAAGTGAAATAAAAACGAAACTAGTAGATATAAATGGTGTTGAGAAAGTAACAACAAATCAAGAAGACAAAAAAACTGTCTATTCATTAGATGTCGATCCTACTAAAGGTAATGTCGAGCAATTATCTGGGCAACTATTTGCTATGCTAAATCGTACACCACTAGGGACAGTTTCGATTAATGACAAATCAACGAACGTTTTTCTTGAACCGATTTTAGAACCAAAATCAAAGAATGATATTAATAATATCCCAGTCATGACGAAAACAGGTATGGTTCCCGTATCATCGATAGCTACTTTAAAAGAAGTGGAAAAACCTACTAATCTATTTCATAAAGATGGCGATACTTATTTAAGTGTAACAGCTGAAGTGAAGCCTAATAAACTATCAGAAATTAATCTAAATATAAACAAAGTTATTTTTGGAGATAAAAAAGCAAAAGGAATGGATATTCCAGATGATGTGAACATTTATATTGGAGGAGCACTTGCTCAGCAATCAGAAGACTTCTCAGATTTATATATGATCATGCTTGTTTCGATTGGATTAGTCTTCCTAATTATGATTATTACATTTAAAACATTCCGTGCCCCTATTGCTATTATGTGCTCGTTACCACTAGCTGCTATTGGCGCTGTTCTTGGTCTAGTTATTAGTCGAATTGCAGTAGAACCAACAGCCCTATTAGGTGCACTTATGCTAATCGGTATTGTTGTTACAAATGCGATTGTATTATTAGATCGCGTAAAACAAAAAGAAAAACACATGATTTTAAGAGAAGCAATCATAGATGCGGCGATTACACGTATGAAACCAATTGTAATGACTGCAGTCGCAACTGTGTGTGCGATGCTTCCACTATTATTTAAAAAAGCAGAAACTGGCAGTCTCGTATCTCAAAGTTTAGCAGTAGTTGTTGTTGGTGGGCTTACAGTCTCAACTCTATTAACGTTAATTGTCATTCCAGTAGTATATGAATTATTACATTTTAGAAAATCAAAAAAACAACGTAACAATAAAGAAACACATAAATCAGCTACTGTCTAAAGTCACAAAAACCAGCTCTTTTATAAGGGCTGGTTTTATTTTTTTTAAGATCAAATGCAGTCTAATATAACAAAAAAATAGCAAAAGAAACATGAACTAAATGCTTCTTTTACTATTGTCTATACTTATAGATACTTTTCATATTTTTGTAGATTAAGCTAAGACAAATTGGTTTGGAAGACTAATAGAAGTTAGAATTTCAACCTCTGTAACCCTATCTTTTGCATATGAAGAGTTATTTAATACCTCGTGGTCAAGATACCCTGGATGGCACATAACTTCGACAGTCTGCCCATCTTGGACTTGTGTTACTATTTTCTCAAAATAGTCATAAGTCGCACCTTCACCATAGAATTCATGAAGAAATACATCACTAAATGGCGGTACACCTTCTATAGCATGATCTGATACTCTTCTTACACTTAGGTTATACTTTTTTGATAGTTTTTGAACAATAGGTAAAAATTTAGGTACAGTATGAACATGGTGATGACTATCGATATGCGTCAATGTCAGCCCTGATTCTAAAAATTTTTCAACTTGTGCTGTCCATTCTCTTTCAAGTTCTTCAAGTGATATATTTGATTCAAGTATGTCACGATTTTTTTTAAAGAATCCGTTTTGATCTACAAGAGTCGGTACATCTGTTAATAGTGGCCTTCCACAAGTGAGAACTAGATGAATTCCAACTTTCAGATTAGGATTTTCTTTCGCTAAATCTACAGCATGACTTACACCTGGCATATTCATCATCATCGTCGTAGAGTTTACGATTCCATTTCTATGAGCTTCAATAATCCCATAATTAATACCTTTTGAATAACCAAAGTCATCAGCATTTACAATTAGTTTAATCATCGAGTTTTCACCTCATTAAAAAATTGAGGTAAATGTGCTTTATGTGCTTCTAACATTTCATCAACAATTTGTTTTGCAACTTTATCTGAAGCAACTAGTGGGTTAATTGTTAACGCAAGGATTGCCTTGTTGTAATCCCCTTCAACGGCTGCTTCACAAGCAACTCGTTCGAACGATTTAATTTGTTGAACAAGTCCACGGACAGCAACTGGTAAATCTCCCATAACAATTGGCTTTGGTCCATCTTTCGTTATGACACAGCTAACTTCTACTGCTGAATCATTTGGAATGCTCGCAATTGAACCATTATTTTTTGTATTAACTGGCTGAATATCACCTTTATCATTATAAATTGATGAAATCAATCGAACTGCAGCATCACTATAATAAGCTCCTCCACGTTTTTCAAGTTGCGGTGGCTTAATTGAAAGATTCGGATCCTTGTAAAGTTCAAATAAATCATCTTCCAATTTCTTAACGACTTCAGCACGTGTGCCATCAGTTTCAGCACTCTTAAGATCCTTTGCAACCATTTCCCGCGTTTTATAATAATAATTATGGTATGGACATGGTAGAACGCCTAATGCACTGATAAATTCTGGCTCCCAACCATATCCTTGAATATTCTTAACAAAGCTCGAATTTTCAGGATGAGTTAAGTAATCGATTACTTTGTCTTTTACACTCACTCCATCTACATACACATCTAATCCATAAACCATATGATTTAACCCGGCAAAATCAATACGAACACGTGAATGTTCTACGTCTAAAAGCTTTGCAATTCCCATTTCCATACCAATTGGAACATTACATAATCCAACTACTTTATGGTGATCTGTATAACGCAGAACAGCTTCAGTCACCATGCCTGCAGGATTTGTAAAGTTAACTAGCCATGCATCTGGACAAAGCTCTTTCATATCCTTAACGATATCTAAAATAACTGGAATCGTTCGAAGACCTTTAAATAAACCTCCTGGGCCATTTGTTTCTTGACCAAGGACACCATATTTCAAAGGAATTCTTTCGTCTTTAGCCCTTGCTTCAAGTAAGCCAACCCGGAATTGAGTTGTTACAAAGTCTGCATCTTTTAATGCGGCTCTTCGATCTAACGTTAAATGAACCTCCACAGGTAGCCCCGCTTTTTGAAACATACGTTTAGCCAAATCACCTACAATTTCTAGCTTTTCTCTACCTTCCTCTACATCAACAAGCCAAAGCTCACGTAATGGTAGTTCATCATAACGTTTAATAAAACCTTCTACAAGCTCTGGTGTATAACTTGACCCTCCACCAATCGTCGTGATTTTAATTGATTTACTCATTATGTAACCTCCTTATGATTGACCATTCATATCCTTACGAAGATCAACAATTTCTCTTGCTAAATCTTTTAAAGTCATTGCTGTCATTAAATGATCTTGTGCATGGATTAGAATAATCGGAATGTCGAAATCCTCTCCTCCAGCTTCAGCTTGAATAAGCTGGGTCTGAAAATGATGTGCTTGACTAAATTCACGATCGGCCTCTGAAAGCTTTTCCTGAGCCAATTCGAAATGTAAATCCTTTGCATCATATATAGCTTCCATTGCAAAGCTTCTAGCATTACCACTATGCAGTATTAATTGAAAGGAAAGGTTGTACAACTCTTCTTTTGTCACCTGAACTCCCGCCTTCTATTAGATTAAAAGATTCATAATGTCAATAACATGCCATAGTGCACTCTCCTGAGACCGGTGAAAAACGCTCGCTTTCTAGCTTGAATGTTGCCGTCCTTCATCTATCTTCGCGACTAGAAAGACAAGCGATTTCATTCAGTCTGAGAATTTTATTTTGTTTAAACACCTAGAGCTTGCCATAGGGCAAGCTCCTGTATTTTATTTTTAGTTAGCTGCTGATTTTTCTGTTTCAAAGTTTTGTTTATCCCACATTTTAAAGAATGGGTAGTAGATTGCAAATGAAACAGCAAGGTTAATTAATTGCATTGCAGCACCTCTCCAGTTACCACCAGTTGCAAGGTATCCACCAATAATAGGAGGAGTAGTCCATGGAATAGCAATTCCTGAAGTCTTTGGCGCAAAGCCTGTGGTCATTCCGATATAAGTTGTAACAACTAATGCCAATGGTGCTAAAATAAATGGCATTAATAACAGTGGATTCATTACAACAGGAGCACCAAAGGTAATTGGTTCATTAATATTGAAGATACCTGGTCCAATTGATAGCCTACCTAATTGCTTAGCATGCTGACTTCGAGCAAATAGTAACATCATGATGGCAAATGCAAATGTCGCGCCAGATCCGCCCATATAAATAAAGATATCAATAAACTGTTGAGTAATAACTTCTGGCATTTCTTTACCAGCTTGTAGTGCTAAACGGTTTGCATCAGTTGCTGCTAACCATATCGGTCCCATAACTCCACCTACGATACTTGCACCATGTAAACCTGTTGACCATAAAAGTTGAATTAACAGAACAGCAATTAATCCACCAACTAAAGTCCCACCTAGAGCTCCTAATGGCTCTTGTAAAAGCTTTCCAACGACATTGTGTAAAGTTTCGAATGAAGTTTTTTCAATCAGTAATCGAATAACCCATACAACAAGGATGACTAAAAATGCTGGGAATAACGCCACAAATGATTTACTTACACTTGGTGGTACACCATCTGGCATTTTAATAACAATATTTTTCTGGATAACCCAGCGATAAATTTCAGTTGAAAATAAGGCAATAATAATGGCAACGAACAATCCTTTACTACCTAAAAAGGCCATCGGTAATACGCCACCAACATGAATTGCAGCATCTGCTCCCTCTGGCGTAAACAATGTAAAATAAGGAGTTGAAAGAATGAAAGCTGCAACTGAAACTGCACCTGCATTTAACGGATCCACCTTATAATGTTCCGCGAGTCGGTAAGCAATCCCGAACCCTGCAATTAGAGCCATAATATCAAACGTAGCATTTACTGGATAAAGTAATTTTGTTAACCAGTCAGCACCAAATGTATCTGCCATAAATTGTGGATAGCTATCTATTGGAATAAAACCTAAAATTAAGAAAATAGATCCAACAATAATGAGAGGCATCGTTAAAATTAGTCCATCACGTAAAGCTTGTAAGTGTTTTTGACCCGCAATTTTGCCAGCAACTGGCATTACCTTCTCTTCTAACATTTGCGTAAATTTGGCCACACTAATCACCCCTATATTGAATTATGAACCTATCAGATTCTTTGCAAATTTTAAAACCTCTGCCCCATTACACATCCCATAATGAACGGGATTAATGGCATCTACTGGAATTCCTTTTTCCTCACCGGTCTTTTTTAATTGAGGAAGCAGGTAACGAACTTGTGGCCCTACAAGTAGGACATCCGCATCTTCAAGGTGATTTTTCACTTCATTTGCACTAACCGCCCAAATTTTAGCTTCAATTCCTTCTAATTTAGCAGCAGCCTCCATTTTGGTAACCAACAAACTCGTTGACATCCCAGCTGCACAACATAATAATATGTTCATTCAATCCCCCCTTTCTCACATTCTGGAAAACGCTTTCAAAAAGTAGCCAAATTATCATTCTCTCTCTATTCCTAGTAAGATAACTAGGTTTTAAATGACCCCTCTCTCTTTTGAAATTAATCTCAATTAATATATATTCACTTTTCAAAATATTAGGACAAATTCAAAATATTTTTTTTTGCTTCACTAACCTATTTCATAAAAATCAATAAGTAAAAATAACTAAAAAACAAAAAAGAGAAATCATAAAATGATTTCTCTTTTACTGTTAATTTATTTTCATCCTTTTAAACATGCATCTGTTGATCTCTTTTTATTTTACGTGAAATTTCTTCGAATGCTCCTGAACCAAACACAACGCCAATCAAAATTAAAACAAATCCAATGATTTGTGTTAACACAATTTTCTCTCCTAAAAAGAGTGCTGCACCAATTAATGAAAAGAACGGATTTAAGTTTATAAAGACAGAAGCTTCAGTCGTTCCAACTTCACCAAGTGCATAGTTATAAAGCATATGACCGATCGCTGTTGCAATGATTGCAGACGAGAAGAAAACTGCCCATATTCCAGTTGAATGATGGAGCATGCTTGCCATTCCATTCGGTTCAACAATTTGACTGATTCCAAATAAAATAATTGATCCCATCACAAGCATATAACCTGTCATTAAGCGTGGGTCCAATGTACTAGAAACCTTTTTAATTAAAACGAAGCTTGCAGCTTGAGCCAAAATTGCTAAGAATACATAGAAATCTCCGTGAGATACACCATGGAAGCCTCCACCGCTTTGTAAAACAATAAATGCAACACCAGCAAATCCAAAAAGCACACCTAAAATCCTTACGAAAGTCAAAACACTACCCAAAAAGAAAACAGATAATAATGCTGTTAAAAGTGGACCCATTCCAAGAATAAGTCCTCCATTAGAGGCTGAAGTTTGAGATAGTCCGATCGATAAAAAATAATGATGTGCGACAACATTAAGCAACATTGCAAAAAAGACGTATTTAAACTCCTTTTTTGTCAGTTTACGAACTTTTTTAAATAAAAATAGAATAATAAAGACACTCATTCCAGCTGTAAAAACACGAAATGCTGTCATCGTAACTGGCATAAAATTTGCCACTAAAATCTTTGTGGCTATAACATTTAATCCCCATACTACCATAATACAAAATAGGATGAGATAAATATGTTGCTTTTTCAACTTCTCCACTTCTTTCTATATAACTATTAATCAAAGAAAAAAGAGATCACCAGAATGATGTTCTCTCGCTTATTCAATGTTAAAAACGGACAGAAAAAATCTTAACTTTTCTGTCAGGAAATTTATTATACGTATCAATATAACACATCTCAAGCTCTCATGAATACGAATTCATCAATAAAATTTTAATTTTTTCTAGGAATATATAATTTACCGCACAAACATAAAATTCATTGTTTCAATTTGAAACAATTACTAAATCATATAATTTTTTCAAATTGATTAAAAATCAAAACTCATTGTAAACCAAAGAAAAAACCTAGAGGAACCTTCCCTCTAGGCTTCGCTTCTTACTATATTCATTTTTAATTAAATCCTACATTTCAACTTTCATTCACATGACTATTCAACCACAAGTCCATAATTGAATCTAATTCATTATTTAAATCTTGTCTTCTACAAAAAAGCTTATTAAGCTCTTCATAATCCATTTGCTCAGCTAACATGGCTAAATCTAACTCTTTAATTTTCGTTTCAAGACTTTCAATTTTAGCTAAAGTTTTAGCCTCGACTACTTCATCTTTAAATGGTTTATGATGAATTATGGGTTTCTTGTTTTTGTCATTATTTTTTTGTGACTCTTTTGTCTCTTGTACATGCTGTATTAATTGTTCCTTTTCATTTCTATAATCATCGTAGTTTCCAAGATAGCTCTTAAAAGTATTGCTCTCAACAGCTATCACTCGGTCTCCGATTTTGTTAATAAAATAGCGATCATGTGAAATAAAAAATATCGTTCCTTTAAAATCTTCAAGTGCTTCTTCAAATGTTTCGATTGATTTTATATCCAGGTGATTGGTAGGTTCATCAAGTATTAGTAAATTTATATCCTGAAAAAGCAGCATTGCAAGCTTTAACCTAATTCTTTCACCGCCAGATAAGTTCTTTACTTTCTTGAAGACACTTTTCTTATAGAACATGAATTTTGATAGATACTCTCTTGCTTTACCTTCGACTATTGAAATATCTTCTCGAAAGCATTCAAGTACAGTGAATTCTTCATTTTTAAACGTTATCTTCTGTGGTAAATATGCCACCTTCACATTCGCACCTAACTCCACAACACCAGTGTCTGGTTGTTCTTCACCTAAAAGCATCCGTAAAAAAGTTGTTTTTCCACTTCCATTTGATCCGATGAGTCCAACTCTTTCACCAAATTGAACCATTAAATTTGTATCCTTAAAGATGACTTTATCTTCATAGCTTTTTGATAACCCTATTGCTTTAATTGTCTCTTTTCCAGATCGTTCCGTTGCTTTAAAATCTAATTTCATATTTTTCTTTTCAAACACCGGTTTGTCAATTCTATCGATTTTATCGAGTTTCTTTTGGATACTGGCAGCTCTTTTAAAGAACTTGTTATTATCAGCTCTCATAGCCCAGTCTCTTAAATCTGTCACAGTCTTTTCCATAGCGTTAATCTTTTTTTGTTGTTCTCTAAAATGCTCAAATTGAATCCTCATATTTTCCTCTTTTTGACTAACAAAGGATGAATAATTCCCCTTATAGGAAATGGCTTCCATGTCCTCTACTTCTACAATTTTATTTACTACATTATCAAGAAAATATCGATCATGCGAAACGATTAATACAATTCCTTTATAGTTCTTTAAATACCCCTCAAGCCATTCGATCGAATCCATATCCAAATGATTTGTTGGTTCATCGAGTAATAAAATATCAGGAACATTAATTAAGAGCTTCCCAAGCACTACTGTCGTTTTTTCTCCACCACTTAATAAATCAAAATTTTTATTTAAAAAGCTTTCACCGAATTTCAGACCTGTGCAAACCTTGCTTAACTTTTCTTCTCGTTCGTATCCTCCCTTAACCTCAAACAGCTGAACTAAGTCACTATATTTTTTTAAAGCTTTTTCCAAAGCTATATCTACCAAATCCCTCATCTTTTCTTCCAATTCACGCATTTGTAACTCAATTGAATCAATTTCCTCAAACGCTAAGTTCAATACATCAATTACTTTTAAACCTTGAGGATATACCGGCATTTGTTCAAGGTAAGCACATGTTGCGCCCCTAGACATGTTTATTAATCCTTCATCGTATCCATAACTCGAGGTTTGAGGATATCCAGGGTAATAATGCATTGGTTCAATTCCTGCGATTAATTTGAGAATTGTACTCTTACCGCTTCCATTTACCCCTACGATTCCGATCTTATCTCCTTCATAGGCTTCAAAGCTTATATTTTTAAGAACAAGTGTAGCGTCCATAAATTTTTTTATTCCATTTAATTTTAATTCAAACATACAAAATTCCTTCTTTCATCCATAATCTTGTTACGCATTTTATGGACAAGATAAAGAAGAACTTCATTACTATTTAATTTTCAAAGCAAAAAAGACCATAAGAAGAGGATTACTTCTTACAGTCTTAACATTCTCATGAATATAATTTTTTTCGCAGTATTTAGCAAATCACGTGCATAAAAAGCACACACTGATGCCGTATACTATAGACCAGGCCTATATATCGGTCCTGATTAGGCATTTCTAATTAGAAATATCCCATAAAATTATAATCTCGATTTTAGTAAGTAAGTTACCTTCTAAATTGCCTTAATTCCATAAAGAGCATAACAAATAAACCTATTTAATCAGGCTAATTTTCACTCAGTACAAAATTCATATTAATTTTTAAATAAATTAATATTAGCAATTTGTTGGTTCCATAAACTTACTTCCCTCCTCGAAATTTTTTATATTATCTCACTTTTCTATTTTTTTGTAAATAGGCGCTAAACAGTCATTTTCCAATTAGAGATTGCTAGCCAATATTCACGTTCTTTATAATCCGGTATTATTTTACCCACAAGTCTCCAAAAAGATCTGTCGTGATTCATATGAACCATATGGCACATTTCATGGACGATTACATATTCAATCACATTTTGGGGTGCCATTGCAAGCCTCCAATTAAATGTTAATTGGCGATTTGAATCACATGTTCCCCAATTTTTTTTACTATCAGTGATACGAATAGCAGAAGGCTTTACTTTAAAATTACTTTGATAATACTTGATTCCACTTTCTACTAATGTTTTACACTGCTGATAATAAAATCGTTTCAGAGCTTGCTTAATCTTTTCATCTTCAAGTTTCTTCACAAATACTCGTAACGTACCGTCTTTAAACTTTACGTAGTCCTGATCCTTGGTTTCGTCTTGAAAAATTTGAATTGGATAGCTATTTCCTAAATAAAGAAACTTTTCACCATACTCATATTCTTTCTTTTGAGGTCCTTCGAAACGGTCCTTCATCTCTTTTGAACTTTCTAAAATCCATGTCCACTTTTCTTCTATTAATTTAATTATGCTCTCTTCTGTTGTCCCTTTTGGCGCACGAACTTCAACATTCCCATAAATATCTATATAAATCCCGATGGATTTACGCTTTTTGAAACTGATCTCAAAACTAATTGATTCACCTAAGTAAGTATGTATCATGACATCACCTTTAGTAACCGTTTATACCTTAATCTACAAACATTTATAACCAGTAAGTTAAAGAACTATTCTACTATTACTGTATCAGCATCCTTATCTTCAAAACAAAGAATGACTGCTCCTTGCTTTGCTATTGTTCTATGAATAACTCCTGCTGGGATTAATAAAGTTTCATTAGGTTTTACAATTGCGGTCACATTATCCTTAAAATCTATTAATCATACACCCTCTAATACCAAAAATAACTCATCTGGGTTTATGACACTGCATCCTTTAAAACGATTTTATTTTTTAAAATCCTATTAGTTTTAAAGTATGTGAATAAATAACATCCTATAATTACGATAACACTACCAATCCCCTGAATCCAGGACAGTTTTTCATCTAATATGAAAAACGCTAAAATGGCAGTGAAAATTGGATTGAAGTTTAAAAAAATACCTGCTGTGATTGCACCGATTTTTTGAACACCAATATTCCAAAAAATCATGCACAGGACTGTCGAGATGACTCCTGTATATAGAATAGATCCAACAAATACAGTATCAACTTTTGTAATCGTGAAATCAGTAAGATTAAAAGGTATAAGAATGATCAATCCAAATACCCCTGAATAAAAAGTAGCCATTATCGGTGATACGGTTTTAGTTGCCCATCTACTGCAAACTGAGTATAATCCCCAAATACACACTGCGATGAGCATAAACACATCACCTACATTAAACTTCAATGAAAATATTAAACTTATATCACCTTTTGTCAGAACAAGTACTACTCCAAAAAATGATAAAAGCATAGAAAATAGTTGTAATACATTTAATCTCTCCTTTAAAAATACGGATGAAAAGATGGCGATTGAGATTGCATTTAAGGTTGAGATCAAGCCTACATTAGTCGCAGATGTCTTTTCCAGAGCCCAAAATTGAAAAAGATTAAAAAGTGCAACACCTGTAATTCCCATAATAATTAATGGAAAGATAGCTTTACGCGGAGGAAAAAACGTCTTTTCTTTCCACAATACCAATGGAAAAAGAAACAAAATTGCAATTGCCCATCTTAAAGTTGTTAAAGTCATAGGAGAAGCATGACCAACAAGTGTTTTTCCAACTACAAAATTTCCTCCCCATATTAAACTAGTTAATAATAACAAAAGCATATAAAATATCGGCACATCCCATTCCTCCACTCAAATTCTTTATCTATAATTCATTTAACCTCAATGAAACTTAATCTTTTAGTTACAATCTTTACATAATTTTATCATTACACTTGAATTATTTTGTATAATGATAAAAATTCAAAATAAAACAAAGTTTCGATATGATATTATTGAATAAAATTAATTTTTTATATAAAAATCGAGCCAATGACGGAATAATTGAAATGGAGTTGATGAAGTTGGAAACTTTCCAAAGTAAAGTGTTAGATGAAGTGGATTTAAAAATATTGGATAAGCTACAAACGGTATCACAAACTAGCAATACTGAATTAGCAAAGTATGTTAATTTGTCCCCACCTGCTACACATGCAAGAGTAAAGAGACTAGAAAGTGAAGGATATATAAAACAACAAGTCGCCATCTTAAATCAAGAAAAGCTTGGTTTTGATTTACTTTGTTTTATTTTTATTAACACAAATATCCATCAAGCAGATGAATTAGCTGTTCTGGAGAAAACATTAGAAGCGATGCCCGAAGTATTGGAGTGCCACTTATTAACTGGGGAGTATGACTATTTATTAAAAGTCGCCAATAAAGATCGAAAAGGCTTGGAGGGCTTTGTTCGAAAACTAAACAAACTTGGCATTACTAGAATTCAAACTAGTTTAGCTTTAAGAGAAATAAAATGTTCTACCACACTGCCTTTAAATATAGGCGAAAAATAAATACTTGCGACAAGTAACTGGGTTCATATGCTAGGTTTTATCAAAAGAAAAAGACATTGCTTAAAGGGCAATGTTTTTTGATCTTTTCTTAAATTAAAGCAGCGTTTGTCATTTTACTCATTATTAGCCCGCTGCGTCATAAATTTCTTTTCAACCTTTTTACCAACAAACCAAAGAATTAAAATAGCAACCAAAACTAAAATCGTTTCCATAGGTTCTTCAATGAAATCATGTAAATCTTGCCCAATGAAACTAATGAGCAACAACGCAACCAGTTTACCCATAGTAAAACCAGATATATAGAAAATCGGTCTGATTTTAGACATGGATGCAAAAATATTAGTGATAAAAGAAGGACAAAATGGGATACAAAACCAGAGGAATACTGGACCAAATCCACTATTATTCAACCATCCCATGCTAGCATTTTCTTTCTTTTTCTGAGGAATAAAGCGATCAATCCACTTTGCACCAGTCTTTTTTAATAAGAAATACATTCCAGTAGTACCTAAAACACTACCCACGTAAGTTGCTAAAAATCCCGTCCAAAACCCAAAAACATTAACGTTAGTGGCGCATATTGCTCCAAGTGGAATAATTCCCAAAAAAGAATCCACAAATGGAATCAGAAAAGCGATTAGAACACCTAGGTTTTCATGTATCCGTACGAAATGTTGTAATTGATGAAATGATATCCACTCGCCAATATGCAATTTCATTTAGGTTCTCCCTTCACTGAATCCATATTAATGATTACTTTTCGTTACTAAACTAGTAAATTCCAAGATAATGATATTTCTCATTTTCTTTTTTTATGCTCTTCTCGAAAATTTTCTTTTATATAAAAAGAACCACATTGTTATTAGAATCGACATCTTGCGAAAGGAATGATAGTTATTTTCCGAACAAATTTTTCCATCTTTTTTGCAAAAAAAAAGACACCCCTTTTTTATTACATTACAAATTTTACAATTGTATCCTTTTCTGTTCAATAATCAAATTTGCTAGATTTATTGTTTACTAAACACATTCATATAAATGTGTCGGATAAATAGGTTCAATCATTTAAACACGTCTGAAAGATCTCCTGCAGAATGAAACAGCAATACAAAAAAAAGAGATGCGAATGACATCTCCAAAGTATCTACTATTGATTCTCACCTGAACCGAATCCGTCACCAAAATTACTATTTTATCTTTGGATAAATAGCATGTTTTATATAGTAAATCAATTCTTCTCCATATTATTAACCTGTTTCCAGGTTCGGACTAATCCTTCTACAATTTCTTCAATAACTACCATATCTTTAAAATATCCTGTATGGCAAAATGGATTCCAACTAGTCAATAGTCCACCAATATTAACTTGTCTATCTTCAGTAACAGCGTCACGATAAGTTTGATCGACGTCTCTTAAAGGATATCCTAACACATCATCTTTATCATAAAAATTAATCCACTCACCCTTCAAACCAGGATAGTATTGTTGAAGCTCTCTTGAAGGAATATTGATCGGGCGGTTAAAATTATGATATCGCAAACTCCAAAGTGGCAGCGCAGTCCCCAAAGAATAAAATAAGGTTAAAGTTTGTCCTTTTTCCAAAGGTGAGGATTTATTGACAATGCACGATACACTATTTCTTTTATATTGCAGATCATAGAAATAATTACTTGCAATAACTGATCCTAAGCTATGTGAAATGACGCATAAAGGAACATCATTTCCAGCTTTACTTGAGATAATATTTAAATGTTTACCAATTAATTCATGTACTCTTTCATAGTTTTGTCTAGAGGTCTCTACTTGTTGGTATGCAATAACATCACCTACATATTGTATAGTGAACTTTCTTAGTCCTTTAAAATCTAGATCGTTCGCCAAAACCACATTTTTATACAGTTTCTCCTCCCTCTCCTCAAAGACAGATGACCATTGTATAGGTTGAAATACTAGATAGGAGGAAGGGTCTGATATGATACATTCTAATTTTCGGGCGAATTTATTCTTAATTAAGACGATCATTTCATCAGCGAAGTCCTGCTTCTGATTCCCCATTCCATGAATAATTGCGATTCCCAGCTTCTTGAACATTTCTTCCCCCCTATTATGCTTATACTTGTCCACACTTTTAACTGATCAGCCCTTTTCAATATTTATATGATTAGGAAATAGAAACGTCATAATTGTTTTAGACGAGGACGACATTACATTATTAGAGGCTACCTCACGTCGCTCTATATTCAAATTGAGTTCTCTTTTTTCGAAGTGTTTCCTTCTTTTTAAAAACATAAATTTAAAATCACAATATAAGAGAAAAGGTTTGGGTAGCTGAGTTCATCCTTCCCTTTTCTCATTTAAAACGATAATTAGAGAGTCATTTCTGAAACTAGCAAACTGTTTAGATTTGAAAAATATCTCCACTAGAAACTTATATAATTAAACAACGCTTGAACCGATGCAGAAATTTTGATTTGACCTTCCTGAATCGGAGTCGTCGATGCACTCAATACAGCTGTTTGCATTGAGTATTGTGGTCTCAGTAATTGAACACTTTCTTCAACTATCCATTCCGGAACGCTATTGATGGTTAAACCTAGTGACTTAGCGATACTTTCCGCTTTGCTTTTTGCATTTAATGTGGCTTTTTGTAGAGCCTCAACATAGTAAGGTTCTGGGTCTGAAACTTCAAAAGATACATTCCTCACAACATTTGCCCCATTTTCTGTTGCAACATCAATCACTTTTCCTACACTAGCGATGTCTTTAACAATAACCTTGAAAATATGGCTTACACGATATCCACGGAATATTTCTTGTGAATCTTGAAAATCAACGATACGATCGATGGAATATGAATAAGTTTCAATATCCTGCTGATTAATCCCTATGTTTTTTAGTGCTTCAATGATTTGATTAGAAATGACCGCATTCTGTTGTTGGGCATTTTGTACTTTCATATCATCGACTATAACACCTAATAATAGAGACGACTGGTTAGGCTTTACAGTAACTTCTCCCTTTCCAGTTACTCTAATTGAGTTATTTACACTATTATTATGACGAGTCGGATAAACTCTTTGATATTGAGGGATTGAATAAGAATATCCCATATTTCTTGGAATTGAGTTTACAGATGAATAAATGTTAATCACTTCCTCTTATAAAATACATCTATGTTTCTGTGCCCAATTATTGTATGCCCTGTATTATTTTTAGGTGAATATCATTACGCAAAAAAAAATTCCATCTCACTAGAGAGACTAGAACTTTCTTTTTTGAGCATAAACAGTCAGAACTATCTCGTAATGCTTTTCGGTAAGGAAGTTTGTCAATTTCCACTCCAGGATGCTCGCTTTCCGTGGAGCGTGCGCTGAGCCTCCTAGGCGCAATGCGCCTGTGGGGTCTCAGTTGTCCTGCTACTCCCACAGGAGTCGAGCACCTTCCGTTCCAATTGACTTCTTGAAAAACTATCTATTTTAAAATTAGAAAAACCGTATTCATAAAGAAGAAAGTATTATATTCCCACTATATATAAAACAAGACTTTTATTTTCCATTTAATACAATTCCTTTTTACATTCTAACCTTCCACAAGAGCTAAGTAATAACTGACTCTTCCATTGAATTCAACAATCAATATATCTTCTCTCTCTTTAGCGCTATATATTTTTGCTCCAATTGGTAAGTTGTTTGCCATTCCATTTTTAAATGATTTATTTGTAGCGTTTGTAGATACTGAGGTAATTTTTCCTACTGATTTGTTCTTTGTCAATTTAAGTTCATTTACCCAATCAATATTGGTTTGATAAATTACCTCTTTCCATTGAAATATGTCAGCGTGTCGATCAAGTCGTAAAATTTCTTCTGCATTTGGATTTTTAGTGGTTACAGTTTTTGTTTCCGTATCGTCACAACTAAATAAACTTAAAGAACAGATGATTCCAGTTAGAATGACTTTATACCTTTTCATATTCACACTCCCTTGTATAGTAGATTTTATATAAATTTCCTTTCTCCTTTAAAATCAAAGTTTAAAAAGTTCAAGATAGATAAGCACTACATATAAACAAACCCAATTAGATCAGCAAACTAAAAAACCAAATCACTTTAAGATTTGGTTTCATTATTTCTATTCTATTTCTAATGTTTCTATAACAATAACGGAATCATTTACAGGTTTATTAACTTTCCCTATTCAGTCCCCTAAGGTGAAGTAAAGAAAATTGCTGGGTCAGAAACGCTGGAGTATAAGGCATGTCATTTTGTAGCCAAGAAATAATCGTACCAATTAAAGCTGAGGAATTGTACCAAATCAAAATGTCTACTTTAATACCTTGGGATAGAAGATATGGGTGACTTTTACTTTCATCAATCTTCGTAACAATCATGTCCTTTAAGAACGACAATAGACGATCTCTAAATATCGGGATTTGCTTTGAGGCAAGAATGATCTTATAGAAATTTCCGTTTTTTGCTATATGCTCAAGTATATTTTCGAGTATTTTCCAATTTCCCTCTCCAGATGATGTATGCCCCACTGCGGGCGTATTTTTAATAACCATTGAAAATTCCTCAATCATATCGTCCGCCATTTTTTCCAACATATCTGGAATATCGCGATAATGAAGATAAAAGGTAACGCGATTGATGGTTGCTCGCTCTGCTAATCGATTAACTGTTATTTTTTTTATATCCATTTCGCCAAGTAGCTCAACAAGTGCATTTTTAATTAATTGTCGTGTACGCAGTATACGAGGGTCTGTTGGAGACTTTTTATTTTCGATCATATCTCTTCATTCCTTTCTTAACAATTGCTATACTACATTTCAAAATGTAACGTCGTATTTTCCACTGATAAACAACAGAGAACTAATTTATGTAAAGTAAATTACATTTCAACTTTTTTTGTAGATTGTCATCACGTTCAATTGTCATTATAATCTCATTTATACAATGTTAATTATACAACATAGTGTAAATTAAATCTATCTAGGATAGACATGAAAGGATGAATGAAATTGAGTAAGAGTGCAACGATTAACCACTCTATCAAAAAAGGTCCCATCATGTTTGTTATGATCATAGGTGCTTTCCTTGCAACGTTTAATCAAACAATCATGAGTGTTGCCATTCCAGAATTAATGAATGATTTTGACATTAAAGCTTCAACAGCCCAGTGGCTTACAACGGGTTATATGTTGGTAAATGGGGTATTAATTCCTATCACAGCATACTTAATGCAAAGATTTACCACTCGTCAATTATTCCAAAGTTCGATGATTATTTTTCTTGTTGGAACGATTGTTTCAGCAATTGCTACCAATTTTCCAGTATTACTAACTGGGCGTTTAATTCAAGCAGCTGGTGCTGGTATCATTATGCCGCTACTCATGAATGTTGTTTTATCGATCTTCCCTGCTGAGAAGAGAGGATCCGCTATGGGCATGGTTGGTCTAGCTATTATTTTTGCCCCTGCAATAGGACCAACTCTAACTGGTTATGTTCTTGAAACATTCCCTTGGCAAGCAATGTTTTATGGTATGATTCCTTTTGCCGTTATTGTTATCCTTTGTGGTTTTATTTATCTGAAAAATGTTTCGGAAACCGTCCAATCCAAGGTAGACTTTATTAGTGTAATTCTTTCAACAATTGGATTTGGTACTTTAATGTACGGCTTTAGCCAAGCTGGCAACGCTGGTTGGTCAAGTAATGAGGTGGTTATTTCACTAGTTGTTGGAATCATTTCGCTGGTCCTATTTACTTGGCGACAACTAGTTTCTCAAAATCCACTACTTGATCTACGTGCTTTTAAATTTAATATGTTTACCTTGACGACCATTATAAATATTGGTGTCACTATGATGATGTATGCAGATATGATGTTACTTCCACTGTATCTTCAAAATGCACGTGGTTTTACTGCATTAGAGTCTGGTTTACTTATGTTTCCTGGAGCACTTCTAATGGGCTTACTCAGTCCCGTAGTTGGTAAGCTCTTCGATCGATTTGGGGCAAAATGGCTTACCATTATCGGTATTGCGATCATTATCGTCTCAACTTATGGCTTTATTGATTTGACGGACTCGACTAGTTATACTTTTCTAATTTTAATGTCAACACTTCGTCGAATTGGGATGGCTATGTTCCTAATGCCTTTACAAACTGCTGGGTTAAATCAATTGCCAGCTAGCCTTAATGCACACGGCACAGCTATTTCAAACACAATAAGACAAGTAGCTGGCGCTGTAGGTACTGCTCTACTAGTTACTGTCATGACAAATAGTACGAAAGATCATCTTAAAGACTTAATTTCCGCTGGAGGAGCTCCAGGGGAAACTCAACAGCATATGATTATGGAAGCTGCTATCCAAGGAATTAATGACGCATACTTTGTGATTCTGTTAATTGGAATAGTGAGTTTATTACTATCATTCTTTATCAAGCGCAAACAAAAGGCTTCTGAAGTTGAGTCTAACAACGTAACTTTAAAAGAGTCTGCGAGAATGTAACAGATAAATATTATGTACAAAGAGCCGCCTATATTAGGCGGCTCTTTGTTTAGACAAAAATAAATTGCTTGAGATTATGACACATAAAAAAATCAGGAGAACTTTCATTAAATGAAGCTATCTATGCCCCGATTAAATTAGGCAGCAAAAGTACATTACAATTAGCATATCCTGAGTATTTGCAGAGTCGAGTTAGAGCATTTCAGCCAAAATTTATGGTGAGTATATTAATAGAATTCCTTTTTACTGCATTTCGCTTTATACTCTTTTGTGCATTACTTTAGAACAAAACAAATAATGCTTTTATCCTCATTAAAGTCCCAATCCACAAAAATATCTACAACTGAGTCTCTAAAAATCTCTTCAAAGCGACCATCACGGTGTAGATATGACTTTTCAAGTTCATCCTTAGTGACCATCAAAGTCTGTTCAAACCCCTTTGCAATCAACGCTTTTTCAATTCGCACTAAAATTCCATCTCGTTTTACTAAATAGATTTTAGGTGAAATAAAGTAGGCTTCTGTTTTTTCAGGTTTTTTTTGTACTAATATACTAATTCTATCAACTTCATCAATTAAAGGTTTCATTTCAATATTAGTACCTTGATTCGGGTCAACAATCTGAGTAATTTCGTTTTCAAATTCGACAGTGATCATACCTGTATTTTGAGAATAGTTCCAATCATGATAGAAGGATGCAATATCCTGTTCAAATTCCAATTCAAGAATCCCCTTTAATTGATTAATTACCGTATTCATGACGATAGATCGCGAAATATCAACATTATCACCATTTCCGTGCTCAAGCAAAGTAGATTCTAATGGAGACATAAATCCACGTATGTAAAAAACAAGAAACCTGTAATTTGCAAAAGCAAAACATGATACAGGTCCTCGCCCAAAATTTTTCCTTAATAATTTACTTGTTAAGCTACTTATTTCCATTAGCTTTTGTTGCAGTGGCATTGACATCAGTGCTTCAACCTCACTTTCGACAAAGACAAAAAAATACTGCCTAACATTAGCTTGCCCAGGCAGTATCATCTTTATTTCTTTAATTAGTATATCCTTTGTTAAATATGAATATTAAATAACTTCTATTTCTATTAGAATCCCACATCATAAATAAATCTTCTATTGTCCGATTAAACATTTCTTCAAATAATTCTCGATGCTGATAATACCCTTTTTTTATTTCCCTAGCATTGGTAAATAATAATTCAGACTTCCCTTGCTCAACTAGCAAATAATCTAGTGGATTCATGACGCCTTTCGATTCAATAGCACAGATATTTTGAGTATACTTAACGACCTTAAGATCTACTGGGATTTTATGAAACTTTGAGCCCACCTGTCGAACTAATTGAAATAACTTTCTCTCAAAACTGTCTTCTATCTTAACATCTGGATTATAACTATTATTCACTAATAGTAAAATACCTGAATTAGAATGATAGTTCCAGTCTTGATACAGGGTTTCAAAGGAATTTTCTAATAGGTCTGATGCCTCCCTTAATAATTCTTCTGACAAGTTTGTAATGACTGTGGACCTGTATTTCGTTACTAAGTTATATTCTTGTTTGTTTGTTAAAATTTCCTCAGAAGGTGTCATAAAGTTACCAATATAAACATATAATCTGTTTGCTCTTAAAACCGCATAACAAGTTTCTGGACCTTTTCCAAATCCACGCTTTATGATTTTACTAAAAATACTGCTAAGAGACACCAAATCTTCTTGTGTTGCAACCATTCAAATCCCCCTAAAAAAAAATAAAAAGGCCTAACTTCACAAAAAGGAAGTTAGGCCACAGTTCAGACGACTAAAAAAATAGTTTCCACCATTTACCATTACATTTATTTAACGTTTATTTATAATCATCATAATTACAGAATTAAATGACTAATGACAGCAAGACATTAGACAAGTAATATATTACCACCATAATACATGGATAACAACAATTTTAAATGAAAAATTAGGAAATACTAACGATTCAATACGAACATACAGGCAATTTCACATGGATGGAAGATCCTTTTGCATCGCTTTCTATGTATATATCTCCCTTGTGTTCTTTTATTATCTGTCTACTGACTAACATTCCAAGCCCTGTTCCATTTTCTTTTGTTGAAAAAAAAGGCTGGCCTATTTGTTTAAGAATCTCCAGTGGAATGCCGGGTCCTTGATCAATGATGCTGATATTAACTTGTCTACCATCAATGATGCTTCCATTTATTCGCAAAACTCCCCCGTCAAGCATCGCCTCGATCGCATTTTTTATATAATTAATAAAAACTTGCTTCAATTGATTACTGTCACCTAGGATACACGTAGTTGTAAAATTGAACTCTTTTTCTATTTGAATATTGTTTAAGTTAGCTTGAGGAACCATTAATGTAATTACATGCTCTAATATATCTTGAAGATGTATTTTTTCATATTTTTGCTTTGTAGGTTTAGCAAGCACCATTAATTCTTTTAAGATGACTTCAATCCGATCAATCTCAGAAAAAATAATATCATAATATAATTTATTACCATCGTTTTCTCCCATTAATAATTGTAAGAATCCTTTTATGGCTGTAATTGGATTTCTTATCTCATGGGCAATTCCGGCAGCTAACTGACCAGCAATCGCGTGTTTTTCAGACAAACGAGATAATTTATTAATTAGTGTATGATACTCTTTTTCCCGTTCAATGGAAAGTTTATGTTTCTTTACAAACGTAATATCTTTTAGGACAAGATACGAACCGATCATATCCTTTTCAAAATAAATAGGCATAGCAGTAATATTAACGTCAATGATCCTTCCTTCTTTTCCTTGTAACTGAGCATCAAAATTATCGAGTTTCTCCTGAGCTCTACATTTAAAAAAGGTATGTGTTTGATCTAAAAACTCTGTTACAAATAGTTTATGTAATGATGATTGTTGTAAGGTTATACTTGAATGGCCCAAAAGTTGTTCACAATTTTCACTGGCATATTCAATATTCCCTTGTAAATCAATTAATAAATATGCATCATGATTTTTAGATAAGATGGAGAAGCCCTTATCCATTTTTGTATCTCTAAATTCTTTTAAAAGAACACTTTTCCGGTCGATTCCATGCGTATCGATAAGGAAGCCCCCCTCTTTTTATTTAATTGACATAAAAAAAGCCACAATAAGAGCAGAGTGATCCTACTTCTTACTGTGGCTTTAAAATCTAGCATACTATTCTAGAATTCGTTACCGAAAAATATGAATTTATTAATACATTTTTTGATTTAGAATAGAGCATTAACCCTATATCCATATTAAATATATTATATTTTTAGAATTTTAGCAATAGTATATCGATGCGTACATTCAAAACAAATTTTTTAGCATTCAATTCAATTTTATTAATACGTTACAAGTTTAATAAAGGTTACCTTTCCTTCCATACACTCCACATAACTATTATTTCAGAAATAAATCGACACGTGCTAAATTATTATTTTTCTCCTATTTAATAGAAGAACTTTCATCAAATCAACATAAGCAATTCTTTTTTCACTAAACTTCATGTACTATTTTATTTGCCACTTTCACTTATTCCATTTGATTTTTCAATCCAAAAACTTCAAGCTCTTAAATTAACCAAGTCATTTCAAAAATTTTCAAATAATGACTCATTCAAAAAAGTAGTCATTTTGGTCTGTCATCTGTACACCATTCCTTACGATGTATTTATAGGAAAGTAGTTTTATATTTTTAAAAGTAGTAAACTGTTACATTAAAATTTACTAGGCTATCATTTATATCGATTGTTATTGCGTTTATTCGAAATGTTTTTTATTTAAAATAATTAACTTAAGTCTTAAGTACTACTTAACAAATTTGCGCCATCGTTCGTTTATCAATACATGTGCTTACATAATAAAAAGACCACTTATAAATAAGTGGTCCTAGAGTCACAGTCAGCTCGTTTCATTATTCGAGGCTTTTATTTCAATCCGATCCATTTGTTTTTCAATACTTTAATCACAGCATTTAATCGATCATTGACTTGTAACTTCTGTAAAATATTAGCTACATGGTTTTTTACAGTTTTATTTGAAATAAATAAATTTTCACCAATTTGTATATTTGAATAGCCTTTAACAAGCAAATGTAAAATTTCTAACTCTCTATTTGTTAATAATTCCTTTAAATACGTATCGTCAGGTGGACTAAATTGAGTACTAAGCTCCTTAAAATGCCTATATTGTTTAAAAAATTCAGTTGTAAAACGACCATCAATCATAATATGACCTTCTTTAACTCGTTTCACAAGGTGAACAAGATATTTTTCGTCTACATCACTTAAGCTAATACCTTTTATACCTATATGAATAAAACGTTCAATCTCTTCAAATTTAATTGAATTTTTAATAATGATTATTTTTGTCGATGTATCAATAAGCATTAATTTTTGAACTTTCTTTTCCATTTCATCCGAAGGTACTTGACTAATCAAAAGGGAGTTATAAAGATCCTGTTTATACCACTGTTCATCCATATTAATCTTTTGAGCGTGTAGATGATTGATTTCCAAAATTGTTTGAATCCCCGAAACAAATAGTGAATTCTCTACAAAAATAACAATATTATGTCTATTTAGTTGATTAATGACCACATCCGATAACACTATTGTCCCCCTAGCCAAACATTTTTTAAGTAACAATATATATTTTACATACTTTACGGACTGAAATATATTTAATCATTATTAAGAATATTTTAAGTTCTACTTAATCACACCTATTATATGGGCCATTTACTCGCAAACTAAAGGCTTATCCTATTCTTCAGAAAAACTAATTTCGCATATTTTAGCTCAATTAAATAAATAGAACATTAACAGACAAGAAAAATGGGCAATGAATCTTAAATCGATTCATTGCCCATTTCTACTTACTGTTCTTCTATGCCATCAAGATTCTTTGACTCAAAGTGATCCAACATTGCACGTACTTCGTCTGTTGATTCTGTGTTCATTAATTGATTTCTTAGTTCACTTGCCCCTCGAAATCCACGGACATATATCTTAAAAAAGCGATGAAGAGCCTTGAACGAACGCTGAACCAAATTTGAATATTTATCATGTAGATCTAGATGCAATCTTAAGAGATCGAGCAATTCCTTACTACTATGATCCTTTGGCTCCTTTTCAAAGGCAAATGGATTATGGAAAATACCACGTCCAATCATAACCCCATCTATACCATATTGTTCAGCAAGCTTTAAGCCAGTTTGACGGTCAGGAATATCCCCATTGATCGTCAAGAGTGTATTTGGTGCCACTTGGTCACGAAGTTTCTTTATCTCCGGGATTAGTTCCCAGTGAGCATCCACTTTGCTCATTTCATCTCTTGTACGCAGATGAATGGAAAGATTGGCAATGTCTTGTTTCAATATGTGAGTTAACCAGTCGCGCCATTCGTTTACCTCACTGAAACCAAGCCTTGTCTTTACACTTACAGGCAATCCACCTGCTTTTGCTGCTTGTATTAATTCAGCTGCAAGTTCAGGACGACGAATCAGGCCGCTTCCCTTCCCATGCTGTGCCACATTAGGTACAGGACAGCCCATATTGATATCCAATCCTCGAAATCCAAGTTCCGCCATACCAATACTCATTTGCTTAAAGAATTCAGGCTTATCTCCCCATATATGGGCTACCATTGGTTGTTCGTCTTCTGTAAAAGTCAAACGCCCGCGCACGCTTTGTTTCCCCTCTGGGTGGCAATAACTCTCACTGTTTGTAAACTCTGTAAAAAACACATCAGGTCTGGCTGCTTCACTCACTACATGTCGAAAAACAACATCCGTTACATCTTCCATTGGCGCCAGTACAAAAAAAGGTCGTGGTAAATCACGCCAAAAATTATTACTCATATTTACATTCCAATCCTCTCATTTTGGGATTCCAAGTTAACCCCTTATTTCAAAAGTAATAAAGTAAGAAATTTATGCTTTTAATTATTATTTACTGATTGATTAGTTGTGTATCGATTGTCAATTAATGAAAGTGTTTCCTCCACTTTCATTCCCCATACGTTTTAAAACGTTAGATCCAACATAAGTTGCTGACCGTTTTAGTTAATCACATTATTACTAATATTAGTGGTACAGTATCATTTTCTAGATTCTTTATTAATGAAATAAAAGGCAGCGCCCATAAGGGCTTGCTGCCTTACTTTAAAACAAGTTGAGCTACACATTCTACATGACTAGTGTGCGGAAACATATCAACAGGCTGTAAATATTTCACTTCATATGCTGAACTTAACACCTTTAAATCTCTAGCTAATGTTGAAGGATTACATGATACGTAAACGAATTTCTTAGGTTGTATCTTTAATACCGTCTTTAAAAATTCTTCATCACAGCCAGTTCTAGGTGGATCAGTTATGATTACATCTGGTTTCCATCCTTCTCTTAACCATTTCGGTAAAACTTGTTCTGCATGTCCAGCTTCGTAATGCGTATTTGTAAAGCCGTGGCTTAAGGCATTTTGTTTCGCATCAATGATGGCTTCTTTTGTGATATCCATTCCACGAATTTCTTTTGCGTCTTTTGCTAGCCATAGTCCAATTGTTCCTACGCCACAATAAGCGTCTACTACTTTTTCTGTTCCGGTTAAAGCCGCTGCTTTTTTCACTTCATCGTATAGTTTTACAGTTTGTTCTGGATTCAACTGGAAAAATGCTCTAGCTGATAGTTCGAATGATAGATCACCAAGTTTTTCTTCGATGACTTCTTCTCCTGCTAAATAAACAGTTTCACGTCCAAAAATAACTGAAGTCATTTGATTGTTAATATTTTGCATTAAGCTTGTTACTTCAGGCATTCTCTTTTTAATTTCACTAATTAATTCAGCTTTTTGAGGAAATTCCTTTGCGCCAGTAACTAAAACTAATTGAATTTGACCAGTACGTAAGCCAACTCTAGCTACAATTGTACGTATTACACCTTTATTTTTTCGTTCATTATAAACCGGAATATTTAATCGCGTTAAGATTTTCTTCACTTTACCAGTTACTTTATTTAAATCTTCATGTTGAATTGGGCAATGGCCGATGTCTACAACATTATGCGAGTTTTGAGAATACAAACCAGCAATGATTTTGTTTTTTTCCAGTCCAGTTTGAAGCTGGCTTTTGTTACGGTAATTCCATGGATGATCCATGCCAATTGTTTCTCTAATTGGTGTTTTTTCTAATAAATCCTTCGCGTACTTTTCCATCGCTTGAACGACGATGTCTTTTTTATATCCAAGCTGACCTTCATATGAAGCATGCTGAATTTGACATCCACCGCATTTATCATAAATTTTACAAGTCGGTTCTACTCGATCAGCTGATGCTTTTCGTATTCTTTGAATTTTACCCTCTGCAAAACCATTTCGTACATTTGTTACTTCAGCAACTACTTCTTCACCTGGTAAAGCACCTTTGATGAAAACAACTTGTCGCTTGAAATATCCAACACCTTCCCCATTAATACCAATCCGTTTAATTGTAATTGGGAAGCTTTGTCCAACCTCTAATTTATTTGTTAATTGATTACTCATTGTTTACAACTCCATTATTCTATGCTCTTCCAAAGATACAGTGCTGCATAGCTTCCATACGGTGAAGCTTGCTCTTTTACATATTCCATTATCTCTTTAGAAGGTTTTTCATCTAAATTTAACAGTTTTTGAAGTGCTATTTGAATACCTACATCTCCAACTGGAAAAATGTCTTTTCTTCCTAAACCAAATAGGAGAAAGTTTTCGACCGTCCATGGTCCGACTCCTTTTAGTTTAAGTAGCTCTTTTCCAATTTCTTCAGATGGTAGGTCTCTATATTCTTCATGCCTCAAAGTTCCTTCACTCCAGGCTTTTGCGATTCCGATCATATATTCAGCTTTTCGAACGCTGAGCTGCAAATCCCTTAATTCTTCGATTGTTAAAGATGCAATTTTTTCTGGAGAAGGAAAAAACCAAGCATTTTCAACTCGCTCTCCATACATTCGAACAAATCTCTTTGTTACTTGTATCGCAAAGCTTCGTTGAATTTGTTGATGAATAATACACGAAATCAAACATGCAAAAGGATCATTAGAAACGGTAATTGGTGTGTGTGCGAATTGGTCTATAAGAGGTGAAATGGTAGTCTGACTTAAATGATGATGTAATTCTTCAAATTGAGTTTCCAATTGCAAAATAGTATAAACTTCTTCAAGAATTTTTTCTTTATTATGGTGCCCACTATTTATTTCAAACAATACCGGATCATCACTTATCCTTTTAACCTTTACAACTGCATAATCACCGTCAATATACAAAGGAATACTTAAGCGTTTCTCTGCCGAATGGACTGAGAAAGTAGGCTCATGTTCTAATCTTTTTAGAACTTCATCCCATTGATACGGTGTTTTTAATGCTACCTCTTCCTTCCACATTTTCCGTTTCCTCCTTTAATACTCTGTTGAGTATTATAGCACAAGCTGAACCATCGAAGAAATTTCAGTATAAATAAAAAACTAGAGAATGCAATATCAAATTGAACGACAAAAAAAGCTTGGGGACTAACCAAGCTTTTTTGGGATTTAAGGGTAATGTATTAAATGATATGTTTTTTATACAGCAACTTATTTTGGAACATAAAAATATGGATTAAATCCGCTTCGTTCCATCATTAAATCATCCAAACTTCTAAATGTGTAGCCTCTTTTATGTAAGGCGGTGATAACTGCATCCATTGCTTCTGCGTTATCTTTAGATACAGTATGCATTAAGATTACTGCTCCTGGATGAATGAGCTTCATCACATTATCATAAGCATATTTCCAACCACGTTGTTGATCGATTTTCCAATCTACATAGGCAAGAGACCAAAATATATTATCATACCCTGCTTTGTTAACAACTGCTAGTGTACGTTCACTAAAAATGCCACGGGCAGGACGGAAATATTTCATATCGTCTCGTCCAGTTAATTCTTGATATGCCATTTTCACCTGTTCTAATTCCTGCAGGATCTTATCATCACTAATAGTTGTCATATCAGGGTGACTCCATGAATGATTACCGACAATATGACCTTCATTCACCATCCGTTTGACTAATTCCGGATTTGTTTTAATATAATGACCTGTAATAAAAAAAGTTGCTGGTACATCATGCTTTTTCAACACATCTAAAAATTTTGGTGTAAAACCATTTTCATATCCATTATCAAAGGTTAAATAAATATCCTTTTTAGATGTATTGCCTAAATAGACCGATCCTGTGTTTTCTAGCATCTTATTAAATGCTGCTCCGGCATCTGGAGGTACCTCATTTTTTGTGCGAGCAATTCCCCAATGCTGAGGGACATTACTATATGCAAACGTCGATAGTGGTGTTACCAAGAAAAAAGCGATACTTAAAGCAACATAGCTTGCCAACTTTCTCAATTCATTCACCTCACTTTTTTGTAGTATTTGTAAATACGTTAGAAATATGAAAGAAATAAACTTTTTATCTTTGAAAACTAAAATAGATGCTTATATATTCCCTTTCTTAGTCTCAGGTACAAAAAAGCAATGTTATTCAATCGAATAACATTGCTTTTTATCAATACATATTAAAATACTTTTTCAGCCATAGTTGCTAGCTTTTGAAGAGAATCTTGATCAACTTCTTGATGCAATGAATTTCCATGAGAATCCATTGTTACAACCGCTTTAAAGTCTTCAACTTGAAGATGCCACATTGCCTCTGGAATACCAAATTCTAGTAAGTCGACACCTTTTACTTCTTTAATACATTGTGCGTAATATTGCGCTGCTCCACCAATTGCATTTAAGTAAACACCACCATGTTCTCCTAATGCTTTTAATGTTTTTGCACCCATACCACCTTTACCAATTACTGCGCGAATGCCAAATTTTTTCATGATATCACCTTGATATGGCTCCTCACGAATACTTGTTGTTGGTCCTGCAGCTTTAATTTGATAATTTCCGTCTGTGTCTTTTACAACTACAGGTCCACAGTGATAGATAATTTGACCATTTAAATCTACTGGAGAATCATGGTCATTTAAATGATGATGGATTGCGTCACGGCCAGTGTACATCATGCCACTAATCGAAACTACATCGCCAACTCGAAGCTCGCGAATTTGTTCTTCAGTAATAGGAGCCACTAATTTCACTTCACGCGGCTGTTCACCTGATTCATTTGTTTCGTTAGTAAAGCTTATTTCTTCTCCATCACGATAAATCCATTCTGAAATTTCACCAGACTCCGCATTAATTTTCATACCTAAACGACGGAAAGCCCAACAGTTATATGCTACAGACACAAAGAAACTTGCTGGTAGACGGTTGATTACACCAATTTTACAACCTAGTAAGGTAGTTTCTCCACCAAAGCCCATCGTTCCGACACCAAGCTTATTTGCATTTTCTAGAATATATTCTTCCATTGCTTTAAGCTCTTCAATTGGATTCACATCATCAGTTAAACGGAATAGTTGATCCTTCGCAAGTTCGTACCCGCTCGTACGGTCTCCACCGATCCCTACTCCTATAAATCCTGCACTACACCCTTGTCCTTGTGCTTGATAAACACTGTGCAGAATACATTTACGAATTCCATCTAAATCACGACCTGCTTTACCAAGACCTTCTAATTCACAAGGAAGACTGTATTGAATGTTTTTATTTTCACATCCGCCACCTTTTAAGATTAAGCGAATATCAATATAATCGTTTTCATGCTGTTCGAATTTAATAACAGGTGTGCCTGGTCCTAAATTATTTCCACTGTTTTTACCAAACAACGAATCAACTGAATTTGGACGAAGCTTTCCGTCTTTTGTTGCTTGTTCCATTGCTGCAAAGATCGCTTTTTTTATTTCAAGCTGGTTTACACCAACTGGAGTTTTCACTTTAAATGTAGGCATACCAGTATCCTGACAAATCGGTGAAACGTCACCCTCAGCCATCATAATATTATTTGTAATCGTTTCCAATGCGATGGCACTTCTTGTACCAGCACTTTCATTAGCTTTTGCTTGTCGAATGGCTTTACGCACATCCTTCGGTAGGTTCGTTGATGTTTCTACAATTAACTGATATATACTTTCTTGTAACTGTTGCATACTGCTCCCCCTCAACCCTTTATAAAAAAGAAAGAATTTTCCCCTTTTCATTATAATACAATTTCTTATAAACGGTTGTATAAAACGTTCCATTCATGAAAAAAAGCCCATTGATATGGACTTTAATCTACTTGATTCACTTCACGACATTTACTCTCAATATCATCTAACACTGATAATAATTGATCTAATTCATCTAAACTAATTTCTTCTGCTTCTAACGATTCAATTGTTTCCATAACTGAATGAAAACGTTCTTTAATGTATGATAATTGCTCAACTGAGTTTGCCACGAATCTACACTCCTCTTCTACATTTTACAATTTATTATACCCTTCTCTGTCTATATATCGTAGCATTTCGACATATTTTAAAATTTATTTCTATACAATCCTCACTTTTCTTACTTATAATAGTTGAGGAAAAATCAATTTATACTATTTATCACTGATAGGTGCAAAAGCACCTGAAGGAGTCTTTTTATGAAAAATGTATTGCAACAAATTACACCTATTTATGATCCTTGGGAAGCATATATGGATGTAGAAGAGTATGGGAAAAACATACTAACAAATGTAGAATTTACAACGACAACCATCTGCAATATGAGATGTGAGCATTGTGCGGTAGGATATACACTACAACCAAAGGATCCTAATGCATTACCCATCGATTTAATATTACATCGTTTAGAAGAAATTGAGCACTTACGTTGTATTAGTATTACTGGTGGAGAGCCGATGCTTTCAAATAAAATGGTTGATAACTATGTTGTACCATTATTAAAGTATGCTCATGAACGTGGTGTTCGCACACAGATCAATTCAAATCTTACATTAGATTTTGGACGTTATGAAAAAATTATTCCTTACTTAGACGTATTACATATTTCACATAACTGGGGCACTGTTGACGAATTTGTAGAAGCAGGATTTGCCATGATGGAACGTAAGCCTACTTACGAACAACGTGCAAAACTATTTGATAATATGATTGAAAATAGCCGACGCCTAGTTGAAGCAGGCGTAATGGTTTCCGCTGAAACAATGTTAAATAAACGTACACTTCCTTATTTAGAAAAAATTCATCGTCAAATCGTAGAAGAGATGAAATGCCAACGTCATGAAGTACACCCTATGTATCCAAGCGATTTTGCAAGTAACTTAGAAGTACTAACTAAAGAGGAACTTCGAGAAGCAATTTCAACATTATTAAATGTACGCGACCAAGATACGTGGATGCTTTTTGGAACATTACCTTTTTATCCATGTAGTGATAACCAACAAGATTTAGAAATCATCCAGAAACTATACTCTAGTAAAAATGTTACATTACGTAATGACCCTGATGGACGCTCACGATTAAATGTAAATATATTTGATGGTAGCATTATCGTAACTGACTTTGGTGATGTGCCTCACTTAGGAAACATACAAGAAAATACATTACAACAAGCATATGATACTTGGTCAGCTTCAAAAACTGCTGCTGAATTAAGTTGTCACTGCCCAGCTGTTCAATGTCTTGGACCTAATATTCTTGTGAAAAATAGCTATTATCCAAATACAGATTTTACAATTAAAAAGACAAAGCTATCTAAATAATGATAAAAAATCCCTTTTAGTAGAATGTGTTTCCACTACTTAAAAGGGATCTTTTTGTTTAGCGTTAAGAATCTTAGTTATCCTTTTATATTTGATTTTCTTTTTTGTAATTGCTCAAAAATCAATGCAATAATCGTCCCAAAAACCAATCCATTACTAAAGATTGAAGCTAAAGTTGGCGATAGAGACGCGAATGAATCTAATGGCACAAACATTGCCCCAATGCCAATAAAAACAGAAACACTTACAATTTCATAAGCAATCTTTTTATTTTCAATAGCGTTTAACTCATTAAAGGCTAAAGTCAATATGCTTGAAAACACAGGGAAAATTGCTGCATATCCGACTGCTTCTGGAATTGAAGATACAAAAGCGGTAAGAGGAGAAATTAGACTGATGATAATGATGATAATGGACCCATAGATAAATGGCATTTTTTTTGTTAGTTTAGTGTTTTCAATAAAACCCGCTGTACCTGAAATTGGAACTGCACCAATAGCAGAAAATAGGCCCCCTATCAGATGGATCACCCCTGCCATTTTACCAGATGAATTGTATATATCTGCTTTAAAGCTAACACCTTGCTTTTTCATCACTATTTGTACAACCTTAATGGAAGCCAACATATTTGCTAACAATAAAAAAGTAATGACAATGATTAATACAATCATGTTTCCTTTAAAAATTGGTTTTCCAAACGCAAATATTTCTGGTATTTTGAAAATGGAATCCACATGCTGAATCGAATTTGAAACATCGAATACATAAAATAATACCCAACCTAAAATTAAACTAATCAGGATTGAAAACTGACCGAGCTTCGGGTGTTTTGATAAAAAGATTGAAAGTATAACGATAAAAGCTGATAGACCCAATACTTTTAAATTAACTGAGCTGTTCACTCTACTTAATCCATACATTCCTTTTATGAATGAACCACTTAGCTGAGCCACAAGTAAAATTAAATATGTACTGACAACGACGGGTGTTATTAAATTAGCGATTTTTTGAATAGAACCTAAAAAACCTAATATTAGGAAAATCAAACCGCTCAATAAAAATGCAAATTGTATAACTTGAAGTGTTTGAATATGTGACCCGTATAAAATAACCCCTAGACCTGCATATAATGTGATAACACTCCACCATAAACCTGCTGGACCTTCTTGAATCGGTAATCTGTGACCTTTCCATGCCTGTAAAATCCCAGCAATCCCCAGAACAAATAATGTTCTTTGTACATATTCAACTGTTTCCATTCCGTTTAACCCGTACATGGAGGCAATTGAAATAGGAGCAACAATACTTCCTGCTAATATAAAAAGTGTCCATTGGACCGAAGATAAAATTAATTTCATTTTGACACTCTCCCCATTAAAACTAAAAAAGAACAAACTTAAACTATAAAGTAGTAAGCCTGCCCTTCTTTATTATGATCTATATTTTACTTTGGCTGAGACGTTGCAATATATCCAAACGAAACATAATCTTGTACTGGAATCCATGCACCGATTCCTTGAGAAACTACATTTTTAACTTGAAGTGTTTTTTTGTTCCCTTTTAAAATTAAGTAAACTTCTCCAAAAGTTACTTTACCTTTTTCATTTACAGCTGGAGCATATGTGTATAAATAACCAAGTTGTTTTGGTGGCACATTATACACTCTTTCATTCTTAGTCCCAGCTCCAATAACAGTTTGAAACGCCAAAGGTAGCGTAGTTTTTTCTGAAGCTCTATGCATCATTAAATTGATGACATCGTCAGAATCACGTACTTTTGAAGTTAAACCTCCACGAATAATATGTTGAGCGTTTTGATAATATTTAACGCGCTTATAGTTCTTTTCACCACGATTATCAAGATAATTCGTATTTATTTTTTTGTATTGCCAATTTACAGTTGTTTCATTTGATTCATAATTTAATGGCCATACTCCTAAAAAAATCTTTGCATTATATCCAACTGCAAACGGAGCTCTTCCAACTGAAGACTCATTAAACATACGAATCAGATTTGGATTTTCAATTTTTACATTGGAGGATTTAAGTAATTGCTTAGCAAATTCTCCTGGTTGTAACTCTGGTAAATCTTGAGATGGATTTGGATAAGTATTTTCTTTCGACACATTTGCAGCAAAACTTGGGACATTTACTTCTGGTTTCGCCGCATCAGTATGTTGTAAATTTGTTAATAAAATAACTAAAAAAACTATATTTAACAGTATGAATGGCTTTACCCATTTAGACATGTTCATGCCCCTTTCGGTATAAAGAAATTAGTTTATTCTTAGCATGAACATATTTTGTAAATATATGTATTTGTGATTATTCACTTTTTCAAAATTACATGTCAAAAATTTTTTCTTACGTAATAAGTTTTATATACAGTTTTTCGATTGGGATTCTAATCCGTTGCAAAATCGGACCAATACTAAACGTGATTAATAATGTTCCAATTCCAATAGGGCCATGTAACAAAAACGCAATGACTAAAGCAAATACTTCACCAATTGTCTTAGCTACTCCTAAACTAACGCCAAAACGTTTATTTAAAGAGATCATTAAATCATCAATCGGACTTAAAGGGAATTTTGCTTGTAAATATATCGCAATACCTAAGGTCATAGCGAAAATAGATAAAATTAATTGTAGATATCTTGTATATGTATTCGCATCAAATATATGCTCTAAATCAATATATAACCATAAATCAAGAAACCTGCCAATTAAAATAAATGTGATTGCAGCTAGCCAATCAGGTCTCTTCTTTTGTAAAAAAGCATTTACAAATAGAAGAATAGACGAATTAATAATAATCCATGTACCAACTGTTAACCCAAAAGTTGTCGATTCACCTACTGCTAATGCATCCCAAGCACTTGCACCTTTTCCTGCTGTAATTGCTAAACTAATTCCCAATGTCAAAATTAATAACCCAATAACGTAAAATAATATCCTAGTTATTCTCAAGTATTACCACCTTCAATTCAATCTTTATAATAAATAGAAACCGATTCCCATAATAACATAGGCACCTAAAAGTGTTAACCCTTCAAACCAGTTTGTGTCCCCATCATTCATTATTGCGATCGTTAGAAATACCGATGTTACCATTGAAACTAGTTCGGGAATTGAGAAAATCAATGGCATTCTATGATCCATAAATAATGACAGTATAACTAATACTGGTGCGACAAACATAGCAATTTGAAGAGAAGAACCGACAGCTATTTCAACTGCTACCCCGACTCTATTTTTATAGGCCATAACAATTGCAGAAGCATGTTCTGCTGCATTACCTACAATAGCAACTACAATAATACCAATAAACAATTCTGTCCAACCAAATTTTTCTCCAACCGTTGAAAATGTATGAACTAAATTCTCAGAAACATATCCAACAGCTACTGTGGCAATCGCTAAAATAAAAATTGCTTTCCATTTTCCCCATTCGGCTGTTTCATGCTCCTCTATTTCTTCTTGTCCTTTCGTTACATATACCCCTCGATGCGTAACAAGTTTAAAATATAAAGCTGCTAAATATAAAACCATTAAAATAATCGATACACCGACACTTAGTGTCATCGTATCTGCTTTGTTCATTCGATCCGCAAAAATAGCCGGGATCACAAAAGCTAGTACAACTGCAAAAATTAATAAGCCTGAATTATGTCTAGCATCATACACATTAAAGCTTTGACGCTTGTACTTTAATCCCCCAACAAAAAATGAGAGTCCACCAACAAGCAACAAGTTTCCAATTACAGAACCTGTAAGGGAAGCTAATACAACCTCCACTAAACCTTCTCTCAATGCAAAAATAGCAATAATTAATTCAACTGCATTTCCAAACGTCGCATTCAACAGTCCTCCAATACGTGGACCTGCTACAATTGCAAGACTCTCTGTAGCTCGACCCATAATACCTGCCAAAGCAACAATTGTTACACAATATATGACAAATAATATAATCTCATTCCAGTGCATGATACTCCCAAGAACAGATAGTGGAACACCGATAAATGAAATAATAAAAAACAAACGATGAGCCATATGTAACCTCCTAAAAAATATTGCTTACAACTATCATATGCAAAAGACACAAAAAAATAGGTTTAAATCAAAATCAATTAACAAAGACTTAAAAGAGTAGGCGGCTCTCTTTAGTCAGATAAGCCTGATAGCAAGTTTCTAAAGATAAAATGTAAAGACGAATAAAAGCTGGTTATTAGATGCAATCTGTATCTGTTTAACCCGTAGACGATCGTTGAAAGGAGTTTTATGGTGATTCAAGAAAATATAATGAAGGTGCTAAAAGCAAAGCAATTAGGAATTTTCACAACGATACGAGAGGACTTTCCTCATAGTTGTTTTATGATTTTTTTCTTTAAAGGATTAACCCCTTATATCGCAACTCATAAAGAATCAAAAAAAGTGGACGATATAAAAAACAATCCCAATGTCCACCTACTAATCGGGCATGATGGAAATCAATTAGACGATAATTTTGTAGAAATGTTTGCTAAAGCTGAAATAATAGAAAATGCAGATGCAAAAGAGAAGGTGTGGACAGATGAATTATCTAAATGGATTAAAGGTCCAGATGACCCTAATTACATATTAATTCAAATGCACCCCGTTAAAGTTGGCTATGTAGATCAAGCAGGCGCGGAGCCGAACTTCATAACACTGTAACTAACGATAAAATGTATTTAAACCTTATCAACTACCGATAAGGTTTTTACTTTTTTAAAAACTTTTATTATCTTCTGTCCTTACTGTTTAATATTCATATGTGAATAATCTTTTTGAAAGGCTCTTTTCTAAAATGGATTGTAGAATTTGAAACGACGATAAAGACAAAAGTCTTGAAAAGAAATAAAAAGGACATATGTCCTTTTTTTGTTTGATCAATTATATTTTAATAAATATATCCTTTGGTGATCGATGGGAGAATTTATCATGCGTGAATTGGTAAACCAAGATTTATTAAAACAATATGTTACACAATATAAATTAGAAGATATTTTTGAGAATCCAATCATTCAAGAAATGAAATTATTTCAATTTGATCAAGGCGATATTATTTGTAGCAATGGACAGTTACTGGATCGTTTTTATATTTTGGTTGAAGGTAAATTAAAGATTTCTATCATTTTACCGAACGGAAAGTCTTTATTGCTGCGGTTTAATAATCCGTTGGCTCTAATTGGGGATGTTGAATTTATCAATAACTCTGAAGTAAGAAGTAATGTTGAAGCTGTAAAAAGTAGTATATTGATTGGCATTCATAATAAATTACTACACGAAACTCAATCGAACAATCCAGACTTCTTAAAATTTCTACTAAAAAACGTAAGCTATAAATTATATACATTTTCTAATTCTTCTAGCTTAAATCTATTGTTCCCAGTCGAAAATCGTTTTGCAAGTTATCTTGCATCAACGCTATTGGACGATGCTGATTCATCGTTTGCAAATGAAATCAAATCATCTAAGCTAACTGAAATTGCTGAACTTTTAGGGACAAGCTATCGACATTTAAATAGAGTGGTAAATAAATTTTGTAAGGAAGAAATTATCGAACGTAAAAGAGGTAGTCTACTTGTAAAAAATAAAGAAAAACTCAAATTGTTATCAAACGGGAGTATTTACGAATAACATTTAAAACAGATTGTAATAAAAACTATGGTTTCAGGGGTTCTAGTATTGAGAATAGAGTAAATTTAGACATTAAGCCTAACAAGGAAGGAATATCTATAGAATTAAAGAATATGACCTATGTTTAGATAATTCCGCCTTGGAGGTTTTAAAATGGAAGAACGATTGATTGAATATCATGACATTACCCCGATATTTCGTATTTTTGATATTGCAAAGGCTCAGGAGTTTTATATACATTTTCTAAATTTCCAACTAGATTGGGAGCACCAGTACGAAAGTCATTTCCCAATTTATATGCAAGTATCACGTGGTAATTGCGTGATTCATTTATCGGAACATCACGGTGATTGTAGCCCTGGCTCTGCAATTAGAGTAAAAGTAAATAACATTGAAGCACTACACTCAACATTAAAAACAAAAAGCTATAAATATAATAAACCCGGTCTCGAAAAAACACCGTGGAATACGAAAGAAATAACAGTCATTGATCCTTTTTCGAATAAGATTACTTTTTTTGAAAGTTTGTAAATTCAGATTGAATCTCTATTTTTATACTATTGTCTATCCTCTGAGACATTGACATATGTTCAATGTCTTTTCTAATTTACTTTCTTTTTATGAAATTTTTTATATAGGATAAAAAATAAACAAGCACCTAAAATGGCACCACTCGAATCAATCAAGACGTCTTGAATTAATGGCGTTCTATCTGCCGTAAATGATTGATGGAATTCATCTGAAGCAGCATAAAGTATTGTTAACAATAGACCAATTATAAAGAATTTATGTCTATAAACACTTACTAGTCTTGTTATAAAAAAAGCAAGTAAACAAAATACTGAAAAGTGGGCAAGCTTTCGTATAAAGAACTCTACAAACCCTGCACTTCCTAGGTGTTCGATACTGATTTCTTTGCCAGCATATGTAAATTGAACAAAATCGAATTGCCCAACAAAATGATATATACCATTTAACTGATTTAATTGTGGCCTTATATCCTGATCTCCATACGGTGTCGATGATGAATAAAAAATACCACCTGCTATTAATAGAACGGGTAGCCAATAACGAATGAACTTATTTTCTAATAAAATGGTCCTCAATCCTTACTTTTATATTTTGAAGGCTATTTTCGTATCTAGTGTTACATCTTAGAATGTGTTAGTTGATGACAACTCCATGATGCTCCTTTTCCGTGGGGCGTGAGCTGATCTTCCTGGGAAGTCCAGATGTGGATTATGCATGCGTTACGACAGGACGTCGTGGTTTTAGCATGCCTACCTTGCTTGATACGGGATCTCAGCCTTCCCGCATCTCCCACACGAGTCACGTACCTTCTGTTGTAATCAACTTCTGTCTTTAATTCAAATCCCAAAATCAACAAACATCTAAAAGCCTATATATATTTATACACCTATAATAGTTCAAGTTTCTGTAATGGGTCAATTTCCATTGTTTCTTCTGCTTCATTTCAAGTTAAAAATTCGAATGAAATCCTTTATATCTTTTTTATGAAAATGGGTGATACCGTTGATTTATCGATAAAACTATATGTATACTTAAATTTGGATATGATTAAATTTCAGTACTAGGAGTGAAAATGAATGCTCAATAAATATGAAAATATACATACTACTTTCCAAAAAATTGATGAAATTGACTTAACTAGTCGTACACCATTTATCCTAACTGTAAATTGGGATAATGTTAAATATGAGTTTTTAATTAGAGCGAACTCATCTTCAAATGAATTACTTGTATTTGGATCTGGTGCTTATGATCCGGCAAAAATGAAACCACCGATTTTCCAACGTCATTCATGGACTGAGCATTTTGATTCAAATATGATTTACTATAATGACCCAACTCTTTATTTAGGACAAATGAGTCTAGGTTGGGGACATGGTAATGATGATACATTTTTCTTAGAAAAAATAGCTAAAGTCATTGAAAAATTAATGAAAAAAATGTCTGTCAAAGCAGAGGATACATTATTCTACGGTTCTTCTGGTGGCGGGTTTATGTCAATGATACTCGCTGGATATATTAAAGGGTCAAAAGCATTAGTAAATAATCCACAAACGATTATTCCAAACTATTATCAAACACATGTTAATCGACTTTTAGAAGCTGCTCACCCCTCTCTGCCAACTGAGGAATCAGCTAAAAAATACGTAACACGATTAAATATACTAGAATTTTTCAAAGAGATTAATTATATGCCTTATATTTTTTACTTACAAAATACAGCTTGTGACCATGACGTTGTAAAACACTTCATGCCATTTGTAAGAGGTCTTAATACATTAAAAGATACATTAACTTACAACCGTCTAACTGTAGAGATGTACTCTAATAAAGAACAAGGACATAATCCACTTGAATTAGAAGATACAATTTACTATATCAACAAGGTAAAAAATACAAAGTAAAAAATTACTTACAAAAAAAACGCTTGGTATAATTGAAGTGCCCTCCAATTGTTAGGTGTTGTCTAACAACGGGGGACTTCAATTCTAGGCGTTTTACTTTTTTATTTAACATCAATAACAAATGTATAGGAAGCATCCCCATTAGACCAAGTAGCATTCACTTCAATGACGTACTTACCACTATTAGAAGGAAATGTGATTTTATTTCCTTCCATTGAGATGGATTTCCCCGATTGATCCCCTTCCCAAAAATTATATGTAAGCTGCGGTTTTGAATGATCACTAAACTCTATGGTTGCCTCTGATCCTTTTTCAACAGGTGATGCAATCAGATCTTGTGCAATTTGATTAGGAGAAGCAGCATCAGCAATCGTTGCTTTTGTTAAAGCCCCCTCCTCAGTCGTCCAATGGTATCCCCCTCTTTTTAATGCTATTTCTTTATTATTTATTTTCGCTATCGCTTCGGGTGGTTCTGTATCAAATACTTTTGTACAACCCGAAACAATAATTAGCAAGAGTACTAAAAAAATCATGTATGTCTTTTTCAATAGCCAACACCTCCTTACACAATTAGACGTTGGTTTGTTTAAAAAAGTTTCACTAGAGCAACGATCTATCGAAAAAGGCTCTGTTAATATTAATTGTTGATTTTAATTAAATATATTAAGAGTATGAAAAGAGTAGCTGGTTCGAGAGTAATTGGAATGGAAGGTGCGAAGACTCCTATGGGAGATGCGGGAAACTTGAGAGCGAGGAGGCTCAGGGTCACGCCCCATGGAAAGCGAAGTACCTGGAATGGAAATCAACATTCTTATTTAACAGAGCCTTCAAAAAGACAAAAATAAAAAAGGAACCCTAATAAGGATTCCTTCAAAATTTAAACATTTACTAAATTATTTTCTTTTAAAACATATTCATTGTAGATGCCTTCAAAATCTTGCTTCTCTGCGAATTTAGAAAAACGAATAATCTCTGGATCAATAGGGGTTACTTCGTCTTTGTATATATCCCAAATACTGCAAAGAATTTCAATGGATTCCATCGCATCAGTTTCTTTAATTTTCTTTAGTTTTACTAAATACCAATTTTTGAAGTAGTATTCAAAGCGTTTTTCTAAGTAATCATCTAAAACTTCATACTTCTTCAACGCTTCTATTCTTTGATCTTCTAGTATTTTGAACTTTCTAAAGAAGTTTTTCGTAATTGTATTTACGGTCGAACCAGCAACTGCTGCATAGTAAATATGAATATCTAGGTTCATTAATTTTACATTTTGAGCGTTTAATAATAATTCATGGAAGAATAGTGTATCCTGTCCTGCAGCACCAACTACCATTTGTAAATTATTATTCGTTATTAATGATTTTTGAACAAGTAACGCCTGGATACTTGCTGCTTTAAATGAAGAATCAACTAATACTTTTTTCGTGTTCCCTTTAATTTCATACTGTTGACTGTTTACATCCTTCACAGCATTTACATAATTCAAGCGTACCTCGCGATCAGATACTCGATAAATATTACCAACTACAAAGTCATAATTATTTTCTACTATTTCCTTGTATAATTTAGCATATCCATCATTAACAGCTTCATTATCAGGATCCAAGAAAGTGATATAGTCAGTTGTACTCAATTCAACACCTTTATTACGTGGTCTTGAAGCAGTACCACTTCCACCATCATTATAGAAGTAAGTAGTGACGTTTGAATAGTCTCTTGCTATACGATTGATGATCATCGGTGTGTAAGAATCAGTTGAACCATCATCTACAATAATGATTTCCATATCGTCAAACATACTGCTTCTACGCAAGCTATAGAAACATTTATTTAATAAGTATTCTCCATTATTATAAGCTGGAATGATGACAGAGAACTTATATTGTTTGTTGCCTTCCTGAGCAACTTTAACTTTATTATTAAATTCAAAATGATCAACACTATAACCATTTTCAATTGCTTGTTCGCCATTCATTTCAAGCAAATTGTTTACGCTAAACAGCTCTGCCCAGAAAATTGTACGATACTTGTCCTTCATCGTAGAAACATAATCATGTTCAACACCATTTATAAGCGTTTCTCCATCGTAGCATCCATCTTTTGTAATATACGCACTGTTTGTATATTTAAAAGCATTAATCATATCTTCTAAATAGTACTCATAATACTCTTTTTCTTCATGGAAAAATGCAACTAGATCATATTGAGACTTAATTGTTTCAGTAAATTCACTTGCTTTGAATAAATGTTTGTTTTCATACGTTTGATACTGAAACATTTCTTCAATTTTATCAGTTTTATCTTCGACTACTACTGCAACTGAACGTTCATATGGTTTATGAGGAAAGCCAACAAATTGTAATAGTCTCTCTAATCTTTGAACAGTTGTCTCATGACTCATTACTTTTCGGATTCCTTGTACTTGGTGTTTATAAAGTTCATCAGCTGTATATCCATTTAAAATATGTCCAACTTCATTTGAGTCATGAACAATAAACACATTAGGGAACTTATTGTTAATCGACATACTATAATTAGAAAGCATTAAATTACCAAGTGCTTGCAATTCAAATACTCTGTTTGCAAACATTGTTGGGCTATATTTAACTGAGTTTAAGTTAAGCGACCAATCATATAACTTATGAATTCTCTGTAAATCTTCATGATTAATTGCAGGTGAAATATAATCTACATATTTTTTCGGGAAAAAATGTTGTTCTAAAAATAAATTATAATTTCGGTCAATTAGCTTTAATTTATATCCTGCATCGATTACACCATCAAAAATTGTTTGTGAATCTTTTTGTCTTTGTGGGTATTTCAGATACCAAGACCCTGCAAAGAACACTTCTTTTTCTCTTCTACTTTTTCTAAATCCTACTGGATTATGGTACAGAGGATTTACACCGAATTTAAGAACGTCCACATTTTGATTGTTGCAATCAGTTTTATAATTCTCTATTACTTCCTCTGCAGTCGTAAAGATGTAATCAGCTTTTTGAGCAATTTCAATAAAGCGATCATAGTTAACAGGATCTTCTTTAGAATAAAATACACATTTAATACCATTTGATTTATATGTCTCAATAATATGGAATAATTCATCTCTTAATGGACGGTTTTTTGCATTCGCAAGTCCCTTCCATTCATTATTTAATCCCTTCCAAGCTGAGGCAACGATAAATATATCTAATGTGTTTACATGCTCCATGTAATTATCTCTTGTAATATAAACGAAATTTGCAATACCGTTAAAGGAATTAAATAAAAACTCATCTGCGATAATCCCAATATTTGCATTAATTTGTGGATAGTATCTACTACCATTACTTACAGGAATTTTATCAATAATAGGTTTTACTTCATCATAATAACCAGTATCACTGTGTTCTTTTAGATACTTAATATATTCCCCTTTTTCCATTTCCGTCATTTTACGGTTAGTATTCGTGTTTGACTTATTCGTTCCGCCTTTAAGCTTCTTTTTCAAGACCGGAATGATCTGTCCGTTATTAATTAATTGCACAGTTCTAATTGATTTTCTTACAACCTTTTTTAAATTCATCAATAATGGACTATCCGTTTTCGGATCAATTTCAAGTGATCTCTTCAGTTTTAGTTTAAAGTCAGAGCTCTTCTTTTGATTATCAGACAAAATTTCTCCCCCATTCAAATGGTTAATCAAGTTGTTGAGGTATTTTTATTTTTTCCTCTTTATTTTACTCTTATACAACAAAGCAAAGAGTGTATATTCATGTCTGTTTCTAAAGTGATTATGAATTAATGTATTCAGCGATTATTTTGTCATACTCTTTAAGTTTACTTAGTTCATCAAATCTTGCAACTACTGGATAGGTAATCTTTACATAATCTTTATAATAATCCCAGATTTCACATGTAAGCTTTACAGATTCTAATGCTTCATTTTGTTTCACCAATTTTAATTTTTCTAAAATCCAGTCTTTAAAATAGGCCTCAAAGCGTTTTTCTGAATAGGCTTCCAATAAACCATGTTTGTTAAGGAAGTTAACACGAGGTTGTTGAACAATCATATATTTCCTAAAGAATTTAGAAGTAACTGTATTTACTACTGACCCTTCAACTTCTGCATAATAAATATGAATATCCTCATTAACTAATTTAATTTTATTAGAATAAGTAACAAGTTCTTCAAAGAATAAAGAATCCTCTCCAGCAGCTCCTTCAACCATTATAATATTATTTTCAGTAATTAATGATTTTTTAGCAATCAAAGCTTGGATACTTGCCACTTTAAAACCTGAATCCACTAGAATTTTTGTCGTGTTTCCTTCAATCATGTCTTGACCGTCATTTACACTCTTCACTGCATTCACATAGTTCAAGCGCATTTCACGATCCGAAACGCGATAAATATTTCCAACAACTAAGTCTACATCATTTGTTGTAATTTCTTTATATAATTTTGCATAACCGTCACAAACCGCTTCATTATCAGGATCTAAATAGATAACATAATCTGTAGTCATTAGCTCAATCCCCTTATTTCTAGGACGTGAAGCACTACCACTTCCACCGTCATTAAAGAAGAAAGACTTTACATTATCATATTGCCTGCTTAGTCTTTTCACCATATTTGGCGTAAACTGGTCGGTTGAACCATCATCTATAAGCAAAATTTCCATTTCATTAAACATGCTGCTTCGCTTTAAACTCTGCATACATTTATTTAATAAAAATAATCCATTGTTATAAATTGGGATAATCATTGTTAGCTTATATGATTTATTTTTTGGTTCGCTTAAAGGTACAGGTTTTTCCTCAACTTCAAATGGATCAATACTGTAGCCATTTTTTACGTCTATTGGATTGTCTATCTTTAATAATGTCGAAGCCTTAAATGAACTAGCCCAAAATAAAGTTAAATATTTATCCTTAACTTGATTCACATAATTATGTTCAATTCCTTCAGTATGAAGATAAGAATCTTTCGTTATATAATCACAAAAAGTGTACTTAAAGCCATTTGCTAAATCTTCTAAATAAAACTCTCCATACTGGTATTCATCTTTAAAGAAGGCAATCATATCATACTGGGATTTTTTAGATTCAGTTAACTCTGATTCTAATAATAAATCTTTATATGGATATGTTTGGTAACTGAACATACTTAGAACATGTTCTGTTTTCTCTTCAGTAATGACTGCAATTCTTTTTTGCGGCATCTTTTCATCTAATTCTAACTTTGAACACAATTCATGAAAACGATCAAAAATCGTATCTTGTTTATAGACGTTACGAACGCCAGCCATTTGATTTTCATAAATATCATTATCATTATAATTACTTAAGATTTCCTTAATTTCACTTTCAGAATATGCATTATATACATTTGGAAATCGATTATGTATTTCAGAATGATAATTGGAAATTAATGTGCTTCCTAATGCCATGTAATGATGAAGATTACGATGGTACGAAAAGTATTTTTCTTTATTTTCATTATACAAAAAGATTGTCTGAAAAAACTTCAAATAAGAGTATTTATATTGTTCATTTACATTTGGTGCTAAATACTTTTGTAAGTCTTCTGGATAAACGTTAGATTCATTTTGGCTCAATTTCGTGTCATAAAGCACTACTTCATTTTGACTTTTAATAGATCCGTTAATAAAGGTATTTAGAATCGTTTTTCGCTTCGTATTTTTAGGGTCCCAATATTCATATAAAGCAGACTTATTTTTATATTTGTGAAGTCTAGTCCCAATTGGATTATGGATTAGTGGGTTAATTCCCATTTTTAAAACATGTACATTTTGATTAATATTTTCAGACAAAATCGAATCTGCGTTTTTTTGCTGAATTGTAAAAACCGCGTCTACTTCCTTCATGACTAACTCAAGTCTCTTGTATAAGTCCGTATCATCTAAGGAATAAAAAACAACTTTTTTCGACTTACTTTTAAAATGCTGAATGATTTTAACTAATTTCTTACGAACCACATCTGATTTTGAACTTCCTAGTCCATTCCACTCTGCTGGTAAATTTTCTAAATCAAATGCAATTAATAATAAATCTGTTTCTTCAGAAATCGTTTGATAGTTTTGATCTGTAACTCTTTTTGTTTTAGCCACTGGTTCATATGTATGAAAGAATGGATTATCTGAAAGAATTCCAAGTTTTACAGTATGTCTTAAATAATACTTACTACCATTACTCACTGGAAAATCCAGTAATAATTTTTTATGGTTACTATAGGAATCACTTTTTAATGCTTCATTTTCATACTTTACGTTAAATTCTTTTAACGTAAATCTAGGTTCAACTTTCACAGATGGTGAATTAATGATCCATCTTTCTTCGAATCGTTTCTCTCTACTTTTTTCAAATATTGTACTTGTAGCTTTTTTTAGAATGTTTTTAGTTCTTCCAAAAATTGTATTACTCATCTTCTCACTCCTTTTTAAAACGGGTTAAGCAAGTAAGTAGCGATTTTATGAAAAAACACTCTAACTATTGACAAGCTAGTTGCTTGAATAAGTTCAATAGTTAAAGAGTGCAATTTCAGTACCATATATAAAAAAATTATCGTTAACTAGCCATGATGATATTTTGATACTTACGCTTTACTTTTTAAAAATATCAAAAAATCCTTTTTTTGTTTTAACATCATTTGTCATTAATAAACCATGATTGTTTTCTTTTAATTGTTCTGCTTTAAACTTTATGCGCTCTTCTGGCGTCATTTTTTGGTAATCTGCTAAGAATTTTTGATACTGTGCTGTTACTGGTAATACATCACCGTAATCTTTAATCTTACCATAATGAACCCATATCGCCTTTGTACAGAATGATTTAACTTGACCAAGTGAATGACTAATGAAGAAAATCGTTTTACCATTTTCTTTAAATTCGTTCATTTTATCTAAACACTTTTGAGTAAATGTTGGATCCCCAACCGATAATGCTTCATCTATTACTAGAACATCAGGATCTATATTAATAGAAATTGCAAAACCTAATCGTGAACGCATTCCGCTCGAGTAGTTTTTAACTGGCTGATTAATAAACTTCCCAACTTCTGCAAATTCAATTACCTTTGGCGTTATTTCTTGAATTTGTTTTTTACTTAAGCCCATCATTAGGCCTTTTAGTTCGATGTTTTCTAATCCTGTTAATTGACCATTTAAACCTGCAGAAATTGCAATAAGGGAAGCAGTACCATTTACATATACGTCCCCTTCATTGGGCATCGTAACACCTGAAATTAAATTCGACATGGTACTTTTACCCGAACCATTTAATCCAATAATCCCAACAATTTCACCAGATTCAACTGAAAAAGATACATCACTTAAAGCATAGTGGAAATCTCCACTTTCTTTTGAAGTAAATAAATCTTTTATTTTATCAATTTGTCTAGTGTACATCTTGTATTTTTTTGTTACATTTTTAAATTCAACTTTTGTACTCATAGGCATTCACCTTTACAGATAGTCCACAAAATTTCTTCTAAACTTAACATGTAATGTTGTTCCTAAAACTAACATTACTAATACTAAGCCCCAGAAATAAAGTGTTAATGGAGATAAGAAGACGCTAGTGTCATCATAAATTAATGCTGAACGATAGCCTTCTACTACATAATAAAATGGATTTAATTTCATTAAATTTAATAGAAACTCAGGAGCATTCGCACTTGGTTCCCATAAAACTGGTGTTAAATATAGTAACAATCTTGTTGTTTGTTGAATTAACAAATGAATGTCTCTCATCATTGTCGATAAAGTTGATGTAATAAAAGACAATGCTACTAAAAAACAAAAACTTGATAAAATAAAGTAAAGTAATTCCAACAGGTGGATGTTACTAATTCCAACAGATAACGAAACAATCGCTAAACATAAAATCATTAATACTGCATGCGTATATAATTGAGCAACAATAACATATGTTGGCGTAATGCTTAGAGGGAAATTCATCCGAGCAACTGTATTAATCCTTGCATAGATCGCATTAGAACCTTGCATGATAGATCCACTAATAAAGAACCAAGGTATAAGTCCACATACCATCCATGTGAAGTATGGAATTCCATGAACTGATTCACCACCGCGAATACCAAGACCAAAAGTTAGACCATATACAGCAATTTGGATAATTGGATTTAAAAATATCCATATACCGCCAAGAAAACTGTTTGCATAGAGCTTTTTAAGCTCATATGCAGACAGTCTACCTATCATATATACATTATTAAATTGTTCAGAGAATACGGTTTTTAACGAATTCATGCCATAACCTTTTTAGAATTTACTACTGTATATAAATTACCAAAGTTTACGAATTGCATTTTTCCCTCATTTGTTTTCACGCAATTACGTGTATCAAATAATACTGGTTTAGCCATTTTTTCAGCTAACTCATCAGTGTTCATTGTTTTAAATTCATCATGATCAGTAAGAACTAATAATAAGTGTGCGTCTGTTACCGCTTCGTCAGCTGATAATAATTTGAAAGTGTCTGATTCAACATGTGGATCATGAACAGCACATTCTAAACCTTCGTTGCGAAGAATATCGATAATATCCATTGCTGGACTCTCACGCATATCGTCAACGTTTCCTTTGTATGTTACACCAAACACAGCGATTTTTGGATTTTCAACTCCACTTACCATTTCTTTTACATTGCTAACTACGTACTCAGGCATTGAAACGTTAATACCACGAGCTAAGTTAATCATTTGAGCTTGTTCAGGTGCTTTTGCAACGATGAAGTAAGGGTCAACTGCTAAACAGTGTCCTCCAACACCAGGTCCTGGTGAATGTAAGTTAACACGTGGGTGTTTATTAGCCATTTGAATTACATCTAATACGTTGATTTCTAATACGTTACAAATTTTTGTTAACTCATTTGCTAATGCAATGTTTACATCACGGAAAGTATTTTCCATTAATTTAGACATTTCAGCTGTTTTAGCATCAGTTTTAATGATTTCACCTTCAACAAATAAACCATAAACTTTAGCACCAGCTTCTGAACATGCCTCAGTAACACCACCAACGATACGGTTGTTATGAATTAATTCGTGTAAGATTTGACCTGGTAATACACGCTCAGGGCAGTGTACTAAGAAAATATCTTCACCTACTGTAAAGCCAGCTGCTTCAACAAGTGGTTTAACATGATCATCCATACTACGTGGTGCGATTGTTGACTCAACAATAATCACATTACCTTTTTTAACAAATGGTAATACAGTTTCTGTTGCTTTCAGTACATAACTTAAGTCACATGATTTATACATATCGTCATTGTTAGGTGTTGGTACTGCGATAATGAAAGCATCAGCTTCTTCAGGAGTTAATGAAGCACGGAAGTTCCCTTTTTCTACTACTTCTTTCACTACTTCGCCTAAACCTGGCTCTTCAATATGAATTTCACCATTATTTAATTTATTCACTACTTCTGGAAATAGGTCTACCCCTACAACTGTCGCTCCGTATTTAGCAAACATTGCTGATGTTGGTAATCCAATATATCCTAAGCCCATAGTACAAATTTTCATTTTAAATTCCCTCACATTCGATTTAGTTCATTGCCATAAAACGACAATTTTATGTGAAAATATAAGCATTTCGCCATATTACATTCTATCTCTATTCTACTTATACTTCAAATATTTTTATACTTAATTGTATTATGTTCATATAATTGTTAAATATCATGAATTAGTATAACTTCCGATAAATGTCTATAAAGATTTTCTTTTCTTCATTCCAATTATATTTTTCACGAGCAACAAGACAGTTTTGACTCATTTCATCCCTTAGCTCTGGGTGATCTAATAAATAATTTACCCCTTCTGCAATTGAATTAGGATCATGTGAATCAACACATATTCCTGTATTTTCAGCTTCTACAACTTTTTGAATTTCAGGGAAGCTACAAGCAATTGCTGGAACCCCACTCATCATATATTCAAAAAGCTTATTAGAAGAAGCAGAATAGTGGTTGAAGTTAATATTATTTAATACTTGAAAGCCTAAATACGCGTTTCGAGTATAGTTTAATAATTCATCTACCGGCACTTTTGAAATAAACTTAATACGATCATGTAAATTAAGCTCGTCTACAAGTTTTAACAAATTGGGTTTTATTTTCCCATCACCGATAAAAACGACAATACCACGTTTAAATTGTGGTGTAGCCTGTACAATTTGTTCTAATCCTCTTCCTTTTTGTATTCCACCTTGATATAAAAGAATTGGTTCATCTTCTGAAATACCTACTAATTTATGTAGATTTACTGATTGATTCTTTTCAGGATGAGATACAAATGGATAGTTATGAATCACTTCAGGATAAGGAATATCGTAAAGTTCTTGAGTAAACTTAGCACGAGTATCGTTCTCATGAATCATAATATCAATGAACTTAATTAAAAACTTTTCAATTTTTCCAAAGATAGGATTTTCATAACCAGAACGACTTGATTGAACCTCATGTGAGTCATACACTAATTTCTTACGACGAAACAGTTTAGCACCTACAATTGCTTGTGGTAATGTATTTAAGTCATTTGCATGATAAATATCATAATTTTTACGTAAGCCGTATAATGTCATTTCTAATATTGAATAACCTCTTTTACTAGCAACTCTTACTATACGATGACTAAAGATCATCAATAACAATACAGTAACAATTGTAGCGATTGGAGAGGCATACAAGCATAGTAAGACTAAAACCAAAGATAAAATCTTAGTCACCAAATTAATAGTTGCAATACCTTTCACAGCTTCAGCTATTGAAAACGGCCATCGTAAAATAAATGGTAAACGATCATTTACTCGGATGACACTAAAACCTTCTTTTCTATGTTCTTTTTTAGGTAAGTCTTTCATTTCAAAATTATGCAATGCAATTAAATCTACTTCGTACCCCGCTTCAACAAGTGCTGAGCATTCCCGTAATACACGTGCATCATTCGTAAAATGATTAAAGACAAATGCACAAACTTTTTTATTCATCGATGTCCTCCATCGCTTTTTCTAAAACAAGAATGTTCGTTTTCCAACGTAATTGTTCATATGCATATTGATATCCATTTTGACCTAACTTCTGGCATAACTCATCATCTTTTGCTAGTTTCAAAATATTGTCCGCTAAATCGTCTACGCTATTTTCTTTTGAAACAATACCACAGTTTGACGTATGAATAATATCACTTGCATAACCAGAAACATCTCCAATTATCGGTTTTCTTACGCACATATAATCGATAATTTTACCTGGTAAAACAGTTTTAAAAACATCCTTATCAACCAAACTTACATAAGCTATATCCGAATTTGCAACTAATCGTAATGTATCATTTCGCGATCTAGCTGATTGAAGATTAATATTGTTTAAATTCTTCTCTTTAATCACTTTTTCTAATTCATTCAAATGATAACCATAACCAACAATCGTAAATTGAATATTTGCTTCATCTTTTAACTTTTCTGCAACTTTTATTAACTTTTGGATATCTTGTGCTAATCCTAAATTCCCGGTATAAATAACAGTTTTTTTAGTATCATTAGCCTTTTGCTCAACTTCAATGCTGAGCTCTTCTTCAGTAAGTGAGTTAGGCATAAAGTATATTTTATCTATTGGAACATTTTTGCTATTCATATAGTCGATAAAGCTTCTGCTATTTACAAAAATTTTAGTTGCTTTACGATACAATAAATCCTCAAGTTTAAAAGCAGTCGATAGTAGTAGTTTATTTGAAAACACTCCAACACCAATGATTGATTCAGGCCATAGGTCTCTAATATCTAGAATTAATGGTGCTTTCAATTTCCATTTTGCAATTAATCCAGCCACTCCAACAAATATCGGTGGAGACGTGACAAAAACATAATCTACTTCTTTCTTATATCGAAGTATTTCGAGGATAAAACGAAACATAACCTCTAAATAAAGAAATAAACGTTTAATAATACTTGTTGAATGTTTTTTGACAAGAGGTTCAATTCGTATAACATCTTCCTCATTTAAATCACTGTCCCAAAATCGTTCATTCTCATATAATTCTTTACTAGGATATCTAGGCTCTAAAGTTAAAACTTTTACATCATAACCTTTTGCATGCAACTCTAAATAAATATTTTTCATTCGGTTTGCTGCACTACCAATTTCAGGATAAAAATGCTGAGAAATTAAGAGTATTCGTTTCTTTGATGACATATCCGACAGCACCTCCTTTGCTTGCAAAAGTCGAAAGTCTATCTTATTAGAAATCATATATTTACATTGTTCACCAAAATGCTACAAAACAAAATAATTTTAGCATAAATTGGGTAGATAATCCATTACCATTTGATTTCAAATGTAAATACTTATTATGACAAAATTTAAAAATCCACCACAATTAAGAACATGCAATTTGATTTAACTAACAAATCTATTACTACTTTTTCATTATTTACCATGATTGGATTAATCCTTGATAATTATGGTAAAATGTATAATAGATTGTAAGAATTACATAAATTGCAGCAAGTTAATTAGAGGAGATTCATTATGAAAAAAGTAGTTGTTACTGGTGGAGCTGGCTTTATCGGTTCTAACTTAGTACAAGCATATAAATCCCATGGATTTGAAGTAATAGTTGTGGATAATTTAACAACTGGCAAATTAGAAAATATACCTAATGACATAAAGTTCTATGAGATGGATATTCGTAACCCACAGTTTATAGAAATCATCTTGAAAGAACAACCGGATATCATAAATCATCATGCAGCACAAATTGACGTACAGTTCTCTATTCAAAATCCAATTGAAGATGCAAGTATTAATATCCTTGGTACGATTAACGTCCTTGAGTCATTAAGACAAATAAAAGAAATTAAAAACTGCAATTTAATTTACGCTTCTTCTGCAGCTGCTTATGGGAATCCATCGTATCTAGGAGTGGACGAAAAACATTCAACCAATCCAATTTCATTTTATGGCTCATCTAAACTATCACCAGAAATGTATATCAAAATATTTCATGATTTATATGCGATTCCATATTCCATTTTCCGATATGCGAATGTTTACGGTATTGGACAGGACCCTAAAGGTGAGGGTGGCGTCATCAGTATATTAGTCGATCGGATTGTAAACAATTCTCTTTTTACCTTATATGGTGATGGAGAACAAACAAGAGACTTCATATTCGTCCAGGATATCGTTAATGCAAATCTGATTGCTAGCGAGCATCCAATTAACGATACATGCAATATTAGTACAAATATACCGACAACCCTACATGATTTAATAAGAGTCGCTGAGGATGTTATTGAACGTAAAATTGAAATTGAATATGAAGAAGAACGACCTGGTGACATCAAATATAGTTATTTAACTTGTCAAAAAGCTGAATCACTTTTGTCATGGAAACCAAAATACACATTGCATGAAGGATTAAAAGCAACGATCAACCATTATAATAGTAGAAAAAAATAAAAAACAGGACATTGTCTACTCAATGTCCTGTTTTTTTACAGCTACACGTGTTACTTACTGAAGTTTTTTAAGATTGCTTCTACGATGCGACGAGATGCCTCACCGTCTCCATATGGGTTAGATGCTTTTGACATTTTTGCATGTGCTTCACTATCTGAAAGAAGTTCGTCAGCTAAAGAGAAAATAACCTCTTCATCTGTTCCTGCAAGTTTTAATGTACCAGCTTCGATGCCTTCTGGACGTTCTGTCGTATCACGTAATACTAAAACAGGTACGCCTAATGAAGGTGCTTCTTCTTGAACCCCACCTGAATCAGTTAATATTAAATGAGATCTAGAAGCAAAGTTGTGGAAATCAATTACATCTAATGGCTCAATTAAGTGAATGCGTTGATCTTCACCTAAGATTTCATTTGCAATTTCACGAACAACTGGATTCATGTGAACTGGATAAACAACTTGAATGTCATTATGTTTTTCAACAAGGCGTTTAATTGCCTTAAACATATTGCGCATTGGCTCTCCAAGGTTCTCACGACGATGAGCCGTCATTAATACTAAACGATCGTTTCCAACCGTATCAAGTACTGGATGTGAATACTCATCTTTTACTGTAGTTTTTAATGCATCAATTGCCGTGTTACCAGTAATATATATTGTTTCTTCTTTTTTATTTTCTGCAATTAAGTTTTGTGCAGATTTAGTTGTCGGAGCAAAGTGTAAATCTGCCATAACGCCTGTTAATTGACGATTCATTTCCTCTGGGTACGGTGAGTATTTATCCCAAGTACGTAAACCAGCTTCCACATGACCAATCGCGATTTGATTATAAAACGCAGCAAGACTAGCAATAAAAGTTGTAGTCGTATCACCATGTACTAAAACGATATCCGGCTTCACTTCTTGCATGATTTTATTTAATCCTTCTAATCCACGAGTTGTTACGTCAATTAAAGTTTGACGGTCCTTCATGATGTTTAAATCATAATCTGGTGTTATTTCAAAAATTTCTAGTACTTGATCAAGCATTTGACGATGCTGAGCAGTTACTGTCACAATTGATTCGATTTGTTCAGGATACTTTGCTAACTCAAGAACAAGTGGAGCCATTTTAATTGCCTCTGGTCTTGTCCCAAAAATTGTCATTACTTTTACTGTCATGTTCATTCTCCTTTTATGCAAAGAGTAAGTATTATGTAGTATATACTTACCTATCATAACTTACTTTGCTAAAAAATTACATTTTTAAAAAATTTTGTCTATTTTTATTCCTCATTATTACCAACAGATAAGTCTAAATGATTTCTAAGTTCCGCTATTACATAGTTACGTTCTTCATCTGGCACTTGTAAATAATAAATACCATCAATCTTAGTACCCTTACCAGTAATTTGAATTTTATCAATATTACTTGCGGCCTCACGATAATCTTGTTGTATTGAAACCATTTCATTAAACGTTAAATTTGTAACGACATTCTCTTCAATCGCTTTTAAGATGTCTTGGTAATTCCCTAAAGATGATACACTTGCACCTTTTTTAATAACTGCTTCAATTACAAGTCGTTGTCTTAATTGACGTCCAAAATCACCACGAGGGTCCATTTTTCTCATTCGTGCGAAGCTCAATGCTTCTTTCCCATTTAAGTGAATTGCACCCTTTTTAAAGTGAGTATTTTCGTACGTAAAATCTAAATCATTTACAACATCAACGCCATCTACTGCGTCTACGATGTCTCTAAACCCTTCCATATTAACTTCTAAATAGTAATCAATCGGTACATTTAAGAAATTTTCGACTGAATCTACCGTCATTTGTACTCCACCAAATGCATAAGCATGGTTTAATTTATCTTGTTTCCCTTTACCAACGATTTCAGTTCGAGTGTCACGTGGAATACTTACCATCTTAGTTGTTTTCTTTTCTGGGTTAACTGTCAATAAGATCATAGAATCAGAACGACCTTTATCACCTTTACGATGGTCTACACCCATTAATAGTATTGAAAAAGGTTGCTTTTTTTGAACACTAACTACCTCTTTACGCTTATCCGTCTTCTTTATATCTTTGTGAATTTTCTTTGATGTATTGTTAACATTATTGTAAATTGAGTAAGCATATATACCTACTCCTGCAGTAATAACAACTAAAATCAGTAAAAGACTTAATAACACCTTTTTAATTGTCGACATCTTTTTTTTCGAATGTTTTTCTTTTCTAGACAAGATGATTCTCCTTAAATTAAAATAATTTTAATATTTTGAACTATTGTCATTAACAATATTTTACTTTATCTGTCATAATCTGCATACTTTTATCTACAAAATTTAAAGTTATCAGACAAAATAAAACTACTCAATAAAATACGGTCATACACAATAGTACGACCGTATTGTAATTAAATCTTAATTTTATATTGAAAGTATTTAACGTTTTCCAAATGTATCGGATCTCTTAAAAATATCACAATCTCGTATTCACCCTTTTGCGTTGGGTGATAATTCAATATTCTATTTTCCCCATACCATTGCTGATATAAGACTTCATTATTAAACTTTACATAATAAGCGATAGATAAATCTTCAAAGTTTATATTTACATCTACATTGTTTAGTTTATGAACAAACAAATCATTTTCATAAAGAACAACACTTTTTTTCTGAATCACATCAAAAATGTCAGCTAAGTTTTTAGAATCCATTTCCTTAACGATTTGATCTAATTTTTGTAAGAAGAGTTCATAGTATTTATCTTCAAAATGATAAGGACTAAGCCCCCATCTATGGTCTACGGAACAATACAATTCTTCATTTGTCATATCTAATACTTTCATTTCAGTAAAGTTCTCTTCAATAAATTGGTAGTAATAATATAAATATTTATTTTGTTTTTCAATCTGTTGTAACTGATTCGAAAATTCACTTATCGTTCCATCTTCATTTATATACTTTGTTTTCCATGCACCTTTGTGAATAATGATTTTGTGTGCTGGAATATATTTTAATAAAGTGTTGAAAAATGCCTTAGCACTTTTTTCCCAAGTACTTAGTAAGTCTTCGTTTCGTACAATTTCGGTAAAATCATATTCATCAATCAGTCCTGACGCAACTAATTCATTTGATTTTGTAATGAGACTATCATTTAATTTTAGTAAATTAAATCGTTCATCTATGAAATCAATCAGTATAAAATCAAATTTACTTTCACTTATTATTTGGAAGAAACTTTTTTCTATATCTTGTACAATGCATTTTTTCTGAAAAGCAGATGTTAAATTGATTTTAGATTGATCTATTAGCAATGATTTAGACATCAAACTGATTAATGAAGTTCTAGCAAAGTAATGTGGAATAACGTACTGATCATTACTAAAATTAAATGCGTCTCTTGTAATACAACTACCTAAAATAATTACGTTCTTTTTCAAATAGTTCGCCTACTTTTCATTTTTCAAGGAAAATATCCATTATTTGATTACACATATTAGTTAACGAATAATTTTCCTTTACAAATGTTTTTAAATTGTTATTAGTTGAGAAGTCATTTTCAGAAATAAAATTTATTGCATCTTCAATTGTCTCAAAAATATAATCTTTTGGAAAAACAACGTTTACGCCTTCTCGTTTTAGTACCACTGGAAAAGCACCAGAAGCCATTCCTTCTATTGGAGCCATATGGAAACTTTCATAATCACTCACTGAAAGTACATATCCAACCTTTTTTAACCAACTTGTTACATCTCCCCATCCTTCAAAATGCACGTTCTTTTTGAATGGAGAGTTTTCTATCTTTCGAAACACTTCTTCGTAAAACTCTCGTTCAGCTTGATTATTCCATACCCAACCGAATTCTTTTGGGTGTTTCCCTTTAATATATAATTGATATTTATTATTTCTTCTATATAATTCTTCAAAGATCTCGATTGCTCTATCTAATCGCTTTAATTTAGGAACAATCCCGATAATTCCTATATTGTATTTAGCTTTTGATGATTTAACTTTCTCAAACTTTTCAGTTTGTACCCCGTTATATACAACCGTCATTTTTTCTCTAGGAATACTAGCAACACGATGAAACTCTTCATAAACATAAGGAGAAATAGCAATTATTTTATCTATTTTATGATAATCAAATTGACTTGGATAAATTGTATTCATTTCAAATCTATGCATTCTTACAATTAACTTCTGATGTGGTTTTTTATGTTTTTGATACCACACAACATTGCCTAGGCCCCACTCACAAAATAGAATATCAGCCCATTCGACTATTTCCAAGCTGGCTTGCTCGTCTTTAATCTCATGGCCTTCCCATTTATCAATTTTCACCGATATATTTGGTGAGTGTTCAAAAAATTCTATAGCATCATTTAAAAATTTTAAATCATGCCCAATAAATGCTATTTTCATCCAAAATTACTCCTATATATTTATCTCGTCCAAAGTTTTTTTTGAAACATTACGTTTCTCTGCAAAGTTAAATTGATCAATATTAAAAAATCTCACGCCATATTTAAACCAGTGTTTAAAATCACTATCGTTTTCTAAAGAGTTAATAAACATTTTAGGATTTATTAACTTTAATGATGTTTTGTTAATCAATGATGAATTAAATAAACCATTTGTTACAAAAGTATATGGTTGTCCCTGATCTTTCACAATAATAGCATCATCAATATAAGTGGTCGTTAAATACAAATCTTTTAAATAATTTTCACCATAATGATGACCGTATTGAACAGGAGCAACATGTGACGTATCAATTATTTGACCAATGTTTGAATAATGATGGATGTAATCAATTAAGAATGATTTAACTTGTCCATTATTATTTTTATTAAAAATCTCTAAATAACCATCAAATATATCTAATAGTATGACTAACTTTTTATTTTCTAAAGATTGTTTATTAAAGATTTTCATCAGATTCTGATAATCCTCTTTACTTCTAACAATACCAATCATCGCTACGGAATCATCGCTCTTAGTATATGCAAAACCGATATCATCTAACATAGTTTGAATACGATTTTTATAAGTGTGATTTTCTAGTACATGGCGAAGTGATACTAGACGATTTTGATTAAAGAATTGCTCATCTTCAAAATAACGACTTATGATATCTTTTAATTCATGATAATTTGAAGAAGCAACAACTAAATCGCCAAACATATTATTTATTCCAAGTGATTCCGAACTAACAACAGGTGTATTGCTAGCTAGTAATTCAAACACCCTTCTTGCAAACATTGTAGGTGAATCAATAATACTATTCACATTTAAAGCAATTTTATAGCCTTTATACGCTAAATCTATTTCATCACCTTTAAGTGTTCCAACAATATGCTTTTTAAATTCTAATGGGAATTGGTTAGGAGAACTCGGGTTATTATAGTTTCGATCATAAATATCGATCCCATATTTACCAGAAATGCTAATCATATTATCCATAGCTTTTGTTCGTTCTGGGAATTTATCACCATAATATGCCCCAGCAAAAACTACTTTTTCAATTCTTTCAAATGATTCGATTGGATTGTGGTATTTTGGTTGTGCTGCAAATGGGAAGGAATATACATTCATTAACCCTTCTTGCTTATATAATTCTACTGAGTTTTGATCTGTCGTAAATACATAATCAAAATGTAAAGCTGTATTGATAAAAGCACTAAAATGGAATGGGTCCTCTTTATTCCAAAAGATTGTAGGAATATTATTTTCTTTGCACCAATAAACCAAATTCAGTAATTCTGAATTATCTCTCGGACCGCCAGTCCCAACTTTATTAGTCCAACTTCCATTATTACCTAACCATGCAGACTCACAAAAAAAGAGATCAGGTTGATTACTTTTTAGCTCTTCATACCAGTTCTCAGGTTTAATTTTCATAATATTAAATTCAGGTTCAAAACATCTTGTCGTAAATTCGTCAGCAATGAATGCTACATTTAAATCTTTAATTTTTTTCTTCTTTTTGCTTAGATTCGATTTATGTTTCAGACTAGGCTTCTCTGCTAAGAACGTAATACTTTGCAGATTAAATTTACCTTTTCCACTAATTCTAACGGCTAACTTAATATGGTCAATATTATCTAAGACAATATTTTTCATATTGATTGTTTTATCAAATCTAGCTTTCGAAACATATCTAACACCATCTTTATAGATAGCAATGACATTGATTTCTACATTACATTTACCTTCAACGATTCCAATTGTTTTAATATGTCTATTCTTAACATTATTTGATACTAAAAAATCTAACATTCTATCAATCTTATCAGTATTTTTTAGGAACATATATTTAAACTCGTCGTTTTTTAAAGTAGATGTAAACTGAACTCCTGTATCAGTTTTATCAACAGTTATGTTTTTTTCATTTGAAAAATCAGTTTTATCAAATACAAATTGTTCAAAAAAGTTAAAACTAATCCCTTTATAATCTGAATTCAAGTTATTTAATAAAATCTTCGAATTTTTCTTCAGTTCACCAAGACTGTTTAAATGTCTATCAATAAGTTCATTCAATCTATTCACCTACTTTTTAATTTTTCTACGCATGTCCCAATATTTAATGACAATATTTCCGAGTTTAGATTTCTTTAATTTATTGTATTTTTCATTTATTTTTTTTAATTCTTTTGTTTGTTTTATAATACTAGCTTGATAGTTTTCATTTTTCATTTCTAAATTGGAAATGACTTGATTAACTTCTAATAAAAACTCTTCTTGTTTAATAATGGTTTCTATATTTTGCAATATATTTAATTCAAGGTCGTTTTCTAGTATTAGTATAGTGTTTTGCAAATCTACGATTTTATTTTCTAATAATTTTATTTCTGTTTCTTTAAAATTGATTTGCTTTAGCAAATCTTCTTCAACAGGTAAATTATTTTGTTTTAACTTTTCTGTTAACATTTCACTACTTAAATTACTGACAACTACTTCTTTTAAATGATTTTTATTAATAGAAAGAGTGATATTATCTGTGTTACTCATGCTGCTAACTTCTCCCATTGTGTCACTCCTTATTCTTAGATATATATATATTAAATGATTTTATTCAATTTCTAATAAAGCCTTAATAAATAATAACATATCATTTTACCTATATCGAGATAATATTTATAAAAACGAACATGATAATTTAACCAAAAAATGAATATGAAATTTTACCTACTTGAACAAATAAAAAAACTCACCATAATGGTGAGTTTATTATTTAGTATAAATTTACATTAATTATTTGATTTGTGCCGTCTTTAAAACGTAAATCAAAATTTAAAATTTTATTATCTCCCGTAACATAAAAATTACTAATTCCTTTACCATTTTCCGCATTCAAAATCGTTCTAAAATTAGCAACTTTATCTTTTGTAGAAAAACGTATTTGTTGAATTGAAATAGCTTTATTAAACACGTTTGATTTATAACCAGCCAGTGGATTCTTAGATCCAATATATGACTGATATGTAGATTTATTGTCTAAATTGATGAGTTCAATCTGATTACTTTCAATTTTACTTGAAAGTAGAAATTGATTTTGAGCCTTCTGACTGAAATTCACATTTTCTCCAACATTAAATACTTTTGTATATGTATGTATCTTTTTTGAATTCATTTTGTCAAAAATTAAAATAGAATCTGTATTTTTCACATATAACATCACTCTGTTAATTGTAACTCCAGGATACAATTCATGTTTACCTACAACGTATGAATAGTCGCTTTCTATATCTCCGTTTTGAATAACAGCTTGATCTATGTTCTCTTTCTTTATTTCATATGATTTATTATCAACAGTAATTGTATTATGGGCATATGTACTCGTCATATATTTTCGCATTGAATCATTTAATTCATAGTTGTATAAGCCTGAATCAACAAAAAATTCTGTTTTACCTTTCATAAAAATGAAAGAAAGGTCATCTGCGTGTTTATGTACTGTTGAATGAAAAGCAGAAACAAAAAATAAATAAGATTGAAAATGATTTGATTCATTTCTGAAAACACTGATTCCGCTCTCTTTATACAATATATCTGTATATGGATTTGTTCCAATTGTACCATTTGATGCTAAGAATTTTAATTTATAGCCTCTTATATCATTTATATTATTATTAACAACATAACTATTTTTTGAATCACCATAAAGTGGAATCGTTCCATTTGGCTGCAGTAGTGTTGCAAGCGAATCCTCTAACATGCCAATCTTATCTTCAACAAAAATCTTTGTATACTCTAAATCATCCAAAAGAGGCGAAATTTGTTTCAATAAATCCAGTACCACTATTTGATAACTGATACTATGCTCGTTTGTTACCCCTTCTTTTGTAATCAGTTTCTCGATATGTCTAATCAGTCTGTTCGATGCAGTATCGTACCAAACTTTACTTTTCGATAATTCAGGGAAAAGTTTCGCAATTTCTAATAATGCCTGATCCTGGAAAATCCCGTGATTTGACTCCCAAACATAATTTTTTTGATCAGCTAAATAGTTACCATGTTGTTCAATTAGAGACAAAACTTCATTATAAAATTTCTTATTATATATAGAAGAGTTTTGATATAGCTTTTCAAATTGAATTAAGTAAACTGTTCTAATCGGAGTGCTATTTGTATACCATGCCCAAGGACTAGCAGCCTTTTTTGAATTTCCATTGTATTTCTTCCAACTACTAATAATTGATTCTGATTTCTTTAAATACTTAACATCATTTGTATACTCATAGGCACTCAATAAATATCCAACATGCTCAAGACTGTGGAAAAATAGTTGCCATGTTCGATTATTATATGGGTTTTCCTTCCACGTTAAATCTTTTTGTAATTGATATACAGGAAATTGATTCCCTAAGTAGATTTTATTCTCTAATATTTGATTTGCATATGTAACAACTGATTTTGATGGTTTTATTCTTTCTATGTACTTTATTGGTTCAGTAGTATTTTTCGATATTTCATTAGCTTTTAATGGCAAAGAGCCTGTTAATGAGATAATTGTAAAATAACTAATTAAGAACACGATCACTAACTTTTTTAATATCCCCATTTTTTCAACCCTTTCATCATTTCCTTATATGAGAATATCTCTACAATTCCATTAAAACTAACATGAAAGAAAGAAATACCTTTAAACTTATATCGTACCGACTATTGTACTTTACATAATTAATTTGGACTAATTCTCTGTTCACAGTAACTTTATATATCTTTAAACGAAATTTAATGGAAATCAATTCTTTTGTAACGATTAAAATTTTTTATTTATTTTGATAAATTCTCCTAGCACTTTTTGAACATTCTGTTATATAATAATTAGTAATTAAATATACTGTATTAATACAGAATGGTAAAACAGAAACAACAAAATAATAAGGAGTGTTGACAATGAGTAGAGAAGAGCGTAAAAACATGGTTCGATTTTTAGAGCAAGCGAGAGGGCTTTCATCTGAGGATTTGGTATTTATGACAGATGCAGATTTAGAACATATTTATAACTCAACTTACACATATATGTTACACCACGCGGAATAATAAATATTCATATAAAAACTAGGTAGTTCCTGCATTAGGATCTACCTAGTTTTTATTTAGGTTCTTCTAATAACCAATTATTTTACAATAAACTTCTTAGTTAATGCTGTAAGTGAAAGTGCCACTGTATTTAACTGCTGACTATTATTAAAGGTTAATTGCATTCGTTTCATTTGCTCATCTGAAGTATTCAACATTTCTTCAGCACTTGCTAATGTTTGTTGTGAAATTGAACCAAAATGTAATGTTGATTCTTCCATTAAAGGAATTGTGTCTTTTAATTTTGATAGTTCCGTATGCATTTTTTCAATTTTATAGTTTATATCAGTAATAGTTGTTAATAAGGAATTAAAAGCTAATCGAGATGTTTCAACTGTTTCTGTACTATTTTCAGTATCAATGGCAAGCAGATTAAATTCCTTTGTTGCAATCGACATCATATTATTCATATTTGTTACTGATTCGGCAATATCCTCAGTAGCAGTTGAACACTGGCTAGCTAGATTTTGAACCTCACGTGCAACAACAGCGAAGCCTTTACCTGCATCCCCTGCTCTCGCTGCTTCAATTGAGGCATTTAATGCTAATAATTTCGTTTGATCTGCAATGGAACGAATCCATGTTACTACTTTTGTAATTTGCGAACTATACCCAGAAACCTCATGAATCGTGCCGGCTACTTGCTTACACTTTTGTTGAATGTGTTGGAATGATTTTAATAATTCAGCTACATTTTCTTCGCCTTTTATTGCTGAATGATTCATATTCTTCGATGCATCCATTACTTTTTCCATTGTTTGTAATACACTAGAAGATTCGTCTTTCATATGAAGAAACATATTGCTATTATTAGTCGAACTAGCAGCTGTTTCTTCTGCACCCATTTTGACAATATTCATTGTTTCTAAAGAAGCCTTCGTATATTGAAATGAATGCTTTGCTGTATGTTGTAGCTCTTTACTAGTAGTAACTAAAGAAACTGTTGTAGCATCTATATTCGAAAGCATTTGACGCATTTGTTCAATCATACTTTTAAAGCTTTTTGTTAATGAAACGATTTCCGGGATATTTGAGTTAGTATCCACCTTAATCGTTAAATCTCCTGTTCGAACGACCCTCATTACATCCCTTAATTTTTCCAACGGCTTTATGATATTTCTAACTGCAAAGTATGTCATAACGATTGTCATAAAAATACATATCAAAATTGACAACATAAAGATTTTTTTCATATCATCTAACATCCACATAAACGAGCGATCATCAATTACCACTGCATAATATCCCTTTAGCTCACTAATTTTTTCGAACGCATATGTATAAGACACTTCATGAAATTTTGTTTGGCCAACACCATGTTGACTTTTTTGAATCTCTTTCTTTGCTTTATCAAGTATTTTTACGTCGCTATGTAAGTTGGCTTTGTATGCCTTCACTTCTTTCGTTTCTTCTGATACAAAAAACGCTGATGCTTTTAATCCGTCTTGAGATAAATTTGCCATTTGATTCTTTACAACATTATTAATAGCTTTTTCAAAACCTTTCTCATCTCCAATATATCTGTATTGAAGGCTTTGAGAGATTTCTTTCATAATAGAAGCTTCTCGCTCAATTCTGCTATTCATTGTAGTAATAGTTGTTTCCTTGGCTTTTTGATAAGAAATCAATGATACGACAGACATAGATAAAGTAATTAAACCAACAGTAAATAAAACTAAACGAGACTGAAGTGTAAATCGTTCAACAAGCTTCTTTTTACGATTACTACCATCTTCCTTTTCTGTTCTTGGTTCATGTTCTTTTTTCACAATAACTTTTCTAAAAAAACTAAACAATGCTTCTTTTATTTTACGATTATCTTTTTTGTTTTGGTCTCGTTGAATGAATCTCTTTATAGTGTTTTTTACTGCGTCGTTTTTCACCAATTCACACCACATTTCCTAATTTTATTACATAAACTCCTAATTTAAAGTATAATTTGACAATATTTACCTTATATAAATAAAGTGTAAAGTTAATGTGAATTTCAAAAAAAATGCCCCTATATATAGGAGCATTTTTTACTGGCTTTGATACGAGCCCTTTCAATTAGAATAAACAGGCTCAAAACGATATCCTTTTCCTTTTATTGTTCTTATATATTTAGGAAAATTCGGGAGTTCTTCAATTTTAGATCGTAATCCATGGATATAAATATCAATCAGCCTTTTATTTTTATATACCGAAATAACCTCCATTAATTCTTCTCTAGTCACAATACGCCCTGCTTTTTTCACTAAATAGATCAAGATCGCAAATTCTCTTGCATTTATGTCTACTCTATTATTACTTCTATATACTTCTTCTCTATTTACATAAATAGAAATGTTTCCAACGTGTATTATTGTTTCTTTTTCTTCTATTTTATCTTGATAGCTCCTGCGCATAACGGCTTTAATTCTAGCTGATAAATCTCTAGGATGGATTGGATATTTAACATATTCATCTGCACCCGCTTCCATGCAAATTGCCGCTTCGAAAGTATCGTATTGTTCTACCAATAATATAATTGGAACATTTGTGATCCGCCTGATTCTTAAGATAATCGGTATAAATTCATCTAAAATACGGCTTTTCTTTAAAATAAGACATCCCTTTAAAAACCCTAAATGTACCTCTTCTTTAAACTCTCTATATGGATAGGTACTTATTTTATACAAGTCAAATTGGTTACTTTGCAAAAGCGCACTTTCAATTTCATTTTTTTCCTGAACGATGACAACCTGCTCCACGCTTTTTCAACCCCTATATTTTTTTTGGTATAAACTATATTTTTATTTTTACAGTCATTGTAATGAATTCTTTTATAAAAAGGGGGACATTCGTTATACATTTACAAATTCTTTACGTTCAGTTAAAAGCTAGTTAACTTTTGTGGAATATAGTAGGAAATGTAAGAAATAACAAACAACCACTTTTAGGGGGAAAACTTAAAATGAAATTGATTAAAAAACCTTTACTATTATTATCAGCAGCAGCTCTTCTTTCATTAGCAGCTTGTGGAAATACAGATAAAACTGAAAACACGTCAGGCAAACAGTTATCTGGAGATATCTTAATTGATGGATCATCAACAGTTGCTCCTATTATGGAAGCAGTATCTGAAGAATATACAGCAGCTCAACCAGATGTACATGCTTCAGTTGGTATCAGTGGTACTGGTGGAGGATTTGAGAAATTTACAAAAGGTGAAACTGACTTAAGTAATGCATCTCGTCCAATCAAAGATGAAGAAGCTGCAATCGCAAAGGAAAATAACATTGAATATATTCAATTAGAATTAGCTTACGATGGTTTATCAGTAGTAGTAAGTAAGGATAATGATTTTGTAGATAAATTAACTGTAGAAGAGTTAGCTAAAATGTGGGCAGTTGATTCAAAAGTAAAAACTTGGAACGATGTAAACCCTGCTTGGCCAAAAGAAGAAATTAAATTCTTTAGCCCAGGTACTGAATCAGGAACATTTGACTACTTTAAAGAAGCAATCTTAGACAAAGGTGATGTTCGTAAAGATACTCAAATGTCAGAAGATGATAACGTTCTAGTTACTGGTGTAGCTGGAGAGAAAAATGCGATTGGATTCTTCGGTCATGCTTACTATGAAGAAAACAAAGATAAATTAAAAGTTGTACCAGTTGTAAATCCTGAAACTGGCGAAGCTGTTGAACCAACTGAAGAAACAATTAAAGACGGTTCTTATGCACCACTTTCACGTGAAATCTTCACTTATGTAAATAAAAAATCTTTAGAGCGTGCAGAAGTAATTGATTACCTAAAATTCGCAAACGAAAACGTCCCAACATTAGCTGAAGAAGTTGGATATGTACCTTTAGAAGATGAAAAATACGAAGATAACCTTAAAAAGTTAGACGAAGCTGCAAAAAAATAATTAAATTTAACTGAATTTAAGAGAGGTAAGGACCCGGATGAAGCCTTACCTCTTTCATTCTTGAAATTAGGGGGTTTTTAAAAATGTTAGAAACAAAAAAGATTTCGCCTGTTCAACAAGCGATTGCTGCAAATAAAAAGAAAAAAGTTTCAATGGATACAATCTTAGAAAAATTAATGCCAAAACTATTTTTAGTTTGTGCACTTGTTGCAATCTTTACAACATTTGGTATTGTTTTTACCTTACTTGCAGAAACAGTTCACTTCTTTGAAAAAGTATCAATCGTTGAATTTTTAACAAGTAAAGAATGGCATCCAACATTATCTGATCCAGATTATGGAATTTTACCACTTATATCAGGTACTTTATTAACGTCACTTATTGCAACGATTGTCGCTGTACCGATTGGTTTAACGTCAGCTATTTATTTAAGTGAATATGCTTCAGATAAAACACGCCGAACAATTAAACCAATTCTTGAGGTATTAGCAGGCGTACCAACTATTGTTTATGGTTTCTTTGCATTAACATTTGTTACACCAATTTTAAAAGAAATCATTCCAACATTAGGTATTTACAATGCTTTAAGTCCAGGTCTAGTAATCGGTATTATGATTATCCCTATGATTACCTCTTTATCTGAGGATGCAATGAGTTCTGTTCCAAATTCACTACGTGAAGGTGCATATGGCTTAGGTTCAACAAAACTTGAAGTTTCTTTAAAAGTTGTCTTACCTGCAGCTATGTCAGGTGTAATCGCATCTTTTGTACTTGGAATTTCTCGCGCAATTGGAGAAACAATGATCGTATCTGTAGCTGGTGGTGCAAACCCAATTCTATCGTTTGATCCTACAAAAGCAGTACAAACGATGACTGCATTTATTGCACAAGTCAGTCAAGGTGATGTAGGTTACGGTTCGATTGGTTACTACAGTATTTACGCAGTAGGTACAACATTATTCATCTTTACATTAGTGATGAACGTAATTGCACATTTTATCTCGAAACGATTTAAAGAGGAGGTATAATCATGAATTTCATCGATCACAATAAAGTTTCTGCTAAAATTGGTAACCGATTAGTAAAAAATAAAATAAGCTCACAAATTTTCTTCTTATCTACTATGTTTGGCTTATTCGTATTAGCAGTTTTACTTTACAGAATTGGTAGTCAAGGATTTTCATTTATAACACCGGATTTCTTCACAAACTTTGCTTCTCGTATACCTGAAAGAGCAGGGATTAAAGCTGCACTTTATGGAACGATGTGGTTAATGGCAGTAGTCATTCCTGTTTCATTAGTTTTAGGTGTCGGAACAGCAATTTATTTAGAAGAATATGCAAAGAAAAACTTTTTAACTCGTTTTATTCAATTAAATATTTCAAATTTAGCAGGTGTGCCATCTATCGTATTCGGTTTATTAGGATTAACAGTATTTGTTCGTTTATTTGGATTTGAACGCAGTATTTTAGCTGGTGGATTAACAATGTCCCTTGTCATTCTTCCTGTTATTGTTGTTTCTTCACAAGAAGCAATTCGTTCGGTTCCTAACCAATTACGTGAAGCTTCATTTGCATTAGGTAGTACAAAATGGAAAACGATATATCGCATTGTCTTCCCAACTGCATTACCAGGTATATTAACTGGAAGTATATTAGCATTCTCACGTGCAATTGGTGAAACTGCTCCGCTATTAGTTATTGGAGCCCTTTCTTATGTTGCATTCGTACCAACTGATATCTTCTCAGGATTCACGGTTATGCCAATTCAAATTTACAACTGGACTTCTCGTCCACAAGAAGCATTCCAATTTGTTGCAGCTGCAGGAATCATCGTGCTACTTGTTATGTTAATTGTTATGAATGGTGTTGCTGTATGGATTCGTAATAAATTCCAAAACAGATTCTAAATTTGCTCCCCCAGCAATTTATAAATAAATAAAAACTCGGAGTCAACTAACTGATTCCGAGTTTTTTTATTAACCTAAGTCTACAATCGTTTTTCCATTAACAATTCGTTCACGAATTTGTTCACAAAGTTCATTTACTCTCTGTGAATGTTCTTCTTTACCTTCATATTTCATTTTTAATACATAATATAAAACATGATCTCTGCACTTTAAAAATGCAGGAATTCGACTATACCACTCTTCTTCTAAAACAAACTCAGTTTCATATCCCTTTCTAAGGATAGCTAATTGTTTTTTAGCGTATGCAGAATTCTCTTCATAAGACTTTTTGCTTCCCCAAGCAGTATAGTAAAGTACAATCGCGATATCCGAAATAAAATAATTATATTGTAAATCGTCAAAATCGAAGGCAGTGATTTCCCCTTCATCATTCACAAAAAAATTATGAAAGTGTAAATCACTATGGATTAATCCATACGAATTTGTTTGTCTTGGATAATGACTCATTTCTTCTAATAGCACTTTTGTATGTGGACCTAATTCTTCATGATTTAACATCACTTGAAGATATGCTTCTTCATCCCAAGATTCTCTTGCGCTTGTAACCGGATAATTAACAGTTAAAGCATGTAATTTTCCCAGCGTTTTCCCTAATTTAAACATTAAATCGTCATTCCAAACGTTAGGGTTTGTTCGATCAACTAATTTACCATCAGCCCATTCAAACATTGCTGCAAAAAAGCTAGTTCCATCACTAGCAATATGTTCTTCTACCAAATTCCCATTTAGAGATAATAAAGAACCCGCTGCATTTGCACCATTTTCTCTTACATATTTTAAAAAGGTAAGTTCGGCTTCAATTTCATTTTTTTGACGATGCGAGGAGTGAGTTAGTCGCAATACCCTAGCTATTCCATCTTTTGTATGACCTTTAAAAATATAGTTTTCAAAATCACCTACCGGCTTCTCATCTACCTCGATTCCGAACCCTGATGCAGCATTATGCAATATTTCTTTCGTAAAAACTCTTTCTACAGTATGTTCCATTGTTTAATCCTCCAAAAAAACCTACTTTATGACTACTTTAATTAGTTCTAAATAATTAGGCTATATCCCTTCATTTTTTCTCTTTATTTATCAGAAAGTAATTAATAAGAGAAGTTGATTGGAGCAGAGTGCTCGACTCCTGTGGGAGTAGTGGGACAGAGGAGACCCCGGAGGCGTGCCGAGGAGGCTCATCGCACGCCCCACGGAAAGCGAGCATCCTGGAACGTAAATCAACATTCTTTTTTTTAGTAGACTTTAAGTGGCGAGACTTTTTTGCTTCTTTAAAATATCTCTCTTTCTTTTACTTCAAATTCTTTTCGATATTCATTAGGAGTCATGCCTACCATTTTTTTGAATATTTTCCGAAAGTATTTATCGTCCTGGTATCCAATTTCTCCTGCTATTTCATATATTTTTAAGCGTGGAAATTTAAGTAATTCTTTTGCTTTATTCATTCTAATTCGTACGATATAATCTGATAAATTTTCACCGTAAATTTGTTTAAACTTACGCGAAATATATTCTCTACTTAAATAAAATTTCTCAGAAAACTCTTGTAGAGAGATTTCTTCTGAATAATGATTTTGTATATAGTAAGCAATTTCTTCGATCGTATTGAGTTCTTTGGCTGGTCGTCCTATTTGATGTAAAAGTGAACTAACTCTTTCTCTTTGAGCTAGTAGGAAATCTTTTAGTTCGAAATGTCCTCGAATATTCCAATAAGCATCGATACTAATTTTATGTAAAGTTTGTATTGAATTCTTCGTGATCCATCTATTTAAAAATAACTCGAATTCCTGATGCCAATTTTCTAATTGAGCGTATGAGAAATAATTGAATTCTTTCAAATGATTTACAATCCGATTTATGATTTCATCAAAAAATGAAATATCGTTTTTCTCCATCATTTTATCTAGTAATTTTAATAATTCGATAGCATTTAATCCTTTTTGCTCCTGTATGTTTGCTTTTAAATAGACGGGACATTCGATCATTTCAAGCAAATTGAATTCATGTATAATCTGCTTTGCTTCTATGTAAGCATCCTGCAATGTTTCTACTTCATACTGTCCGCTACTGGAAATATGAAATGGAAAAGGAACAACTGTCATTAATATTTCTGATAGCTGTTTATTGAAATTTTCAACATGTTCCCCCCAATAGATCATACAGACCTCTTGTTTTGCATGAATATTTCTAAATGCGATACCCACATTCTTGTTTTGAAGAATTTCATTTACAACATTTAAAATAGCAAAATAACACAATTCTTCAGACCATATACCGATAAACGCTTTTAAATTTCTTAATTTAATGACGGACACATGAACGGATGTAATAGATGTTTTCTCTACACCTGTTAGAAGATTTCCATCGTATTCGTTCCCGATAATGGCATTACTTAAATGTTGATCTCGATAAAAAGGTAATATTTCATCCAATTTCCTTGTATGTTTGATTGATTCTCTTCGCTCTTGGTCTTCTTTGTTCCATTCTTCAACGACTTTACTAATCGTTTCATTTAATGTGTCAGGATCGATTGGCTTTAATAAATAATCTGAAGCTCCATTTTGAATTGCTTCTCTCATAAACTGATAGTCTTCATATCCAGTTACTACAATGATTTTACTCGTTAATTTTTCTGACTTAATCCACTTTAATAATTCTCTTCCATCTAATTCGGGCATCATCATATCTGTAAAGATGATTTGTGGACGCTCACTTATGATAATGTCCTTAGCAATTCTTCCATTTTCAGCTTCAAATATTTCCGTTGTATTTATTTCATCCCAATTCGCTAATAATTTGATCCCTTCTCTTACATGGGTTTCATCATCAATAATTAACACTTTCATTTTCTATTGCTCCTCTATCTACATGTAGTGGCAAATATATTGTGACAATGAAATGCTCATGCTGTTTACTCTCTATAAAAAACTTACCTTTTTCACCGTAATATAATTGGATACGGTCATTAATATTCTTTAATCCGATACTTTCCTTTTGATTTTTCGCCTGATTCATTAGCGAAAATTGAATCTTCTCTAATTTTTTTTGATCCACTCCAACACCGTTATCGATTAACTTTATACACATCGTGTCAAAATCAAATTGACTAATCGAAATTTCTAGCTTCCCTAAGTTTTGTTTCCGTTCAAAACCGTGCTTAAAATAATTTTCTACTAGTGGTTGTAACGTCATTTTCGGCATGCTCGTAAAATATAAATGTTCATCAACATTCAATTTATATTCAAACTTCCCGTCATACCTTTCATTTTGTAGGGCTAGATAATCTTTAATATGATTAATTTCATCTACTACTCTGACGAAATCCTCATTATTTCTCATACTATATCTCATGATTTTTGAAAGTGATGTTAATAGCTTATATACTTTTTTTCCATCATTTTTCAAAGATAAAGTACCAATTGACTGCAATGAGTTGTATAAAAAGTGTGGATTTATTTGTGACTGTAGTACTTTAAGCTGATTCGTTTTATTTTCTATTTGTAGTTTATACTCCTTTATGTATAAATCATTTATCTTCTCAATCATTGAAGTAAAGTGTTGACCCAGTTGTCCAAATTCATCATCACCAAGTGAATCAAAAGAAACAGCTAACTCTCCTTCTTCAATACGTTTTATGTTCCGAATGAGTGTATGTATTGGGTTCGTAAATTTTACTGAAACGAGAATCGTAAGTACCGTTACAAAAAGTACAGAAATCGCACCAATTGTTATATTAATGATTAAAATTTTATTGGCATCTTGGTAAAGATTTGTATAAGGAATACTCTTTATGATTGTCCATGTTTTCCCGCTGGCCTTAACTTGATCTGAAACGTAAACACCTTTGAAATGTTTGTTCTTGCCTTCAAAATCATATTGGCCTTTCTCAACCTTCGTATTATTTATTTCCTTATACCAAGAATTGGTTAACTTTTCTCCAATACGATTTCCGTTTGAGGAGTAAAATACATTTCCATCCTCGTCTAGTACATACAAATGCTCTCGATTTTTATCATATATACGATCAAAGATTTCTTTAATACGATCTAACCTAACATCAATTGAGAGAAAACCTAATAACTGATCTGTCGTAACATTCATTAAACGATAATGAAATGAAATGACTTGTTTAGCAGGTTTAACTCGAAAATCAGAAAGATCATTATAGCTTTTAATGTCATGTGTTGATTCAATTTCAACAAACTGCTCATCTTTCATTAATGTCTTATAAATCGGGAAATCCTTAAAGTTCAAGAGCTTACCTCTTCCGCTCACTTTTGCATTGTAGACAGAAAAATCATCTTTCCCCCGTTCGATATAAAGATGCATTTGTTCGATTTCTCTTCGGTTAAAATACAAGTTTAGTAGATTACGATTGATTTCAAATTGATTTTTGTCTATAAACTCTGTAGCACCATTTTCTAATACTTCTAGATAAGGACGGTTCGTGTAAATTGATAAAGGAATATTATTAATTTCCTCAAAGTAGTTTTTTAAATCACTTCCACTTTTGTTGATTAAAACATGATTATTTTTTACAAAACGATTAACAACTGAATTTTTTGTATAAATGTAAATAGATATGATTGAAATTCCAAATGGAATGATCGTAGCTGCTAAAAGAAAAATAATTAATTTAAAACGTATTCCGCGTTTCAATATTTCACCACCTTATCTTCTATATTAAATTAAAAACTAAAAATTTTAAATAATTAGAAAAAAAGAAAGCTAATGATCCTACTCATCAGCTTTCTTTTTTATATTACTTCTTATATTTACTTTTCCATGTAGCATCAAATTCTTTTAGCATTTGCGTCGAACTAGATTGTTTTGCAATATACTTTTGAATTGAAGCTCCAAAATCATTCGTTGCACCATCTGGGAACTTGAACCAGTTCCAAGTTAATGTTTTACCAGCTGCAGAGTACTTTTGGATATCATCTGCAATAGGTCCTAAGTTTGTACCTTTAATTGTTTTTAATGCAGGGATAAATTTGAATTTTTCAACGATGTACTTTTGTCCTGTTTTTGAAGTTACCATCCAGTTTAAGAACTTTTTCGCTTCAGCTTTATTAGCAGAATTTTTATTTACAACCCAGTTATTTGGAACACCTACAGGTAATTTATCCATCGCTGCTTTATCGTTGTTAATTGGCATTGGTAAAACACCAATCTTCATGTTTTTCTTAATTCCATCAATAGTAGTTTGAGTCCAGTTACCTTGTTGCATCATAGCTGCTTCACCTTTTGCAAACTGAGTAACTTGTTTATTGTAGTCTGTAGTTAATGGATTTTTATTACCATATTTAACAGTTAAATCTAGTAATTTAACCCACTCTTTAAACTTCTTATTATCTGAAATTTTTACTTTACCTGAATTTACATCTTTAATGAATTGATCAGGATTTGATTGTTGTGCAAACGGAATATTAAGTAAATGAATACCTAGGATCCACCACTCTGCATACCCTACAGAAAACGCTGTAATCCCTTTTGCTTTAAGCTTTTTACTAGCTGCTTCTAATTCAGAAATTGATTTTGGCAAAGTTGTAATGCCAGCTTTTTTGAATAAATCTTTATTATAGATAAAACCATAACCTTCAGTATTCATTGGCATACCATAAAGTTTACCATTCATCGTCATAGGTTTTTCAGTACCTTTGTAAAGGTTTTTTACCCATGGTTCTTTTGATAAATCTTCTAATTTATCTTTCCATGTAACTGCTTCTTGGAATCCACCATTGTTAAAAATATCTGGCCCTTTTCCTTTTGCAAATTCCGCTTTAAGAGCTGCTCCATAATCCGCTCCTCCACCAACAGTCGTTACTTTTACTGTTACGTTTGGATAAGCCTTATGGTAATCCTTTGCCATCGCTTCAAAATCTTTTGCAATTTCAGCTTTAAATTGGAAAACATTTAATGTAACTTTTTTACTACTTGTTGCTTGTGTTGTACTTTTTGCAAATGCGCCATTTGCACCGACTGAAGTTAATAGTACAAATGATGCTGATAGTGCAGCTACAGCTTTAATTGCTTTAATCTTCACTTTAAAACCCCCATTTTTTTAAAAAATATTATGAATACGTTTACATTATACTTGTAAAAGTTTTCCTACATAGATAGTTAAAATTGACCTATTGGGTGGAAAAAATTGATGATATTTTCTAAGTCCAATATCACTTAATTGAACCACTCGTAATTCCTTTAATAATATGTTTCTGTGCAGCAAAGAAAAAGATTAGTAGAGGAGTAACCCCTAAAATTAAGCCAGCTAATGCTAAATGCCATTGCTTCATATAGGCACTGAAGAAATAGAAAGTAGATAATGGAATAGTTCTTTGTTCCTCACCTAAAACTAGGGACGGCAATAAAAAGTCATTCCAGATCCATAGTGTATTTAATATTACAATTGTGACTGTAATCGGTTTTAATAATGGAAAAACTACCTTCCAGAAAACCATAAAGGGCGAGCATCCATCAATAATTGCAGCTTCTTCTAATTCAATTGGAATTGTTTTAATAAAACCGTGATATAAAAAGATAGATAAAGCAGAGCCAAATCCCAAATACATCACAACCAATCCCCAATGACTTTCTATTAAATGTAATTTATCTCCCACTTTCATCAATGGAATCATGATCGATTGGAAAGGAATGACCATTGCTGATACTAATATAAAAAACAATACTGCTGATATTTTATTCTTTGTTCTAACCAGTTTGTATGCCGCCATTGAACAAAACACAACAATCACCAAGTTACTAGCAATTGTAATAATCAGCGAATTGAGAAGAGCTTTTCCAAAATGCATAATTTTCCATGCTTCTTTGTAATTCGAAATATCCAAGGACTTAGGTAAAGCAGATGTATTTGAAAGAATGTCCGCAAACGATTTGAATGAATTAACAATTACATAATAAAAAGGGACTAAGAATAACAATGCGATTAAGATAGCCAGAATTTCTAACGAAAATAGATTAAATGTGTACTTTTCCTTTTTCATCACATCTCTACCTCCCTTTTCTTAGATAAATACACTTGAACAATCGTAATAACAGATACAACTACGAAAAACACAATTGCTTTTGCTTCTCCAATTCCGAAATTATTATTCGTAAATGCTTCTTTGTAAATATTATAAGCTAGCATTTCTGTCGATCCGAACGGGCCACCACCCGTCAATGATAAATTCGTATCAAAAATTTTAAAAGACCAAGAGATTGTTAAAAATAAGCAAACAGTAACCGCTGGAGCAACCATCGGAATCGTAATTTTCTTTAAAACTTGAAATCTATTCGCTCCATCAATTTTAGCTGCCTCAATTAAATCATTTGGCACACCTTGCAATGCCGCTACGTAAATAACCATAATATAGCCTGCACCTTGCCACACAGCGACTATGACGATTGCCCAAAATGCTCCATTAGCTGTCCCAAGCATCGCAGTCTCTAAAAATTTTAACTTTAATATACTTCCAAGCGAGATTAATCCCTGATTAAATATGAATTGCCAAATAAAGCCTAGTAATAAACCACCAATGAGATTTGGCATAAAAAAGATTGTTCGCAAAATATTCCGTGACTTTAATGCCTGCGTAACTAATAAAGCCAATCCAAACCCCACTATATTCGTTAAAATGACGGCAATTACAGTATATTTTGCTGTCAATTTAAAGGAAGCAATAAAAGCTAAATCATCCTTAAAAATATACTTATAGTTGTCTAAACCTACCATTTTTATATGTCCAGTAATTCCATTCCAATCAGTAAATGAATAATAAATGCCCATTATAAAAGGAACCAATACAATTGCTATAAATACTAGATAAACAGGTCCAACAAAACTAAAAAAATTTAACGCCTTTTTTAATTTTTTTCCACCCGCTCTTTTCACCCTTTTATTTCCCTCAATAACGGATTCATTTGAAACCTTGTTTGTTTCCAACATATAACCACCTCCAACTTCATCTTAATTTACCAACGAAATAGTGAAAACAGAATGGTTTGAACAATAGGGTGGAATATATTGACTAATATTTATTTTTCTATGAATCTACAAAACAGATTGATTAACAAATCTTTTGACTCTCCCTCACCCACACGGAAATCGAACCAGAATCACTGTGATGAATCTGAAGACTCATGGATGGCTAACGCATGCTTTAGTTGAACAAAAAAAGAGGATGATTCTTAATAGATCATCCTTTTTTCACGTTATAACAGCATAGTAATATAAAGAAAGGATATTTTTGTTTTCCTATTGAATAGATATATTATCGTAATCGCATTATTTTCAATGAAGGAGAAATATATGAATATAAATTCGAATCCAAAAATAATCATTTCACGAACTTCTCAATATGTTAATAAATTAAGAAGTTACAAAGTTTATGTTGATAATAAAGTGGTAGGTAAAATAAAAGACGGTGAAGAATTAACCTTAGAAGTAGCACCTGGAAAACACTCTATCTATCTAGAAATTGATTGGTGTAAAAGTAATAATATAAAGTTCGATAGTATGCAAAATGAAATTACACAGTTTAACTGTGGAAGTAATATAAAAGGGAGTAAAATCTTATTCACATGTTTCTATTTATTCTCAAAAAACAAGTGGGTATATTTACAAAAAAGTTAATAATGTAGAACTAAGCTTAAGTATGTATTATATAAAACTATTTGAAAGGACTTATCAGTATGGCTTTCAAAAACAATAGCCTAGCAAATATTATGCACCGTACGATTTCAGAAGATAATACCTATTACTTCTTGAATAATTTCGCTTCTATTATAGTTAGTGGAGAAGAGACAGATGGGGCATTTGGAATTGTTCTTTGTCACGGAATACAAGGCGGTGGACCACCACTACACATCCATGAATTAGAAGATGAGTCGTTTTATATTTTAGAAGGTGAATTAACTTTTAGAGTTGGTGATGAAACGATTCACGCTAAACAAGGAGACTATGTGTTTGCTCCACGTGGAATTCCCCACACCATTAAAACAATTTCCGAAACTTCAAAAACACTTGTAACATCTTATCCAGCAGGTTTCGATCGTTTTGTTAAAGAATTAGGTATACCTTATACAAAAGATTTTGTGAAACCAGATGGTCCACCCTCACCTGAAACAATAAAAAAACTAATTGAAGTATCCAAGAAATATAAAATTTCTTACCCAAATTTAGAATCTTAAGCCAAACCCACTCAAGCAATTTTGTAGCTCCTGTATCGTAAATCAACAAACCTCTTTACTATGAGTAAACAAACAAAAAACCGCCTATTTACATAGACGGTTTTTCCTATTTATATATGAATACAGATTTATAACATCTTAAGATGCACTCTTACTAATCTCAGTATCCCTTTGATCTCTTTGATAATTTACAATAATAATCCCCGCTGTTACCATCATCAAACCAATAAATACTAGATAAGACAAAGCTTCGTGAAGCATAAAAGATGATAACATAACACCAAAAACAGGTACTAAAAATAAATACATTGAAACTTTACCAACCTGATTATATTTCATCACATTATTCCATAAAATAAAGCCCACGGATGATAAAAGTGATAAATAAAGTAACATACCAAAAGTTACTAAATTAAAATGAAACGGTAAAAAGCCTGCAGCTATACCACCTATTAATAATAAGCCAAACGATCCCATCATCATTTGATAAGCAGTCAAATAAGCTACGTCCACTTTTTTTGCTGCTTCCTTTGCAAAAACATTTCCGTAACCGCCAAATGCCATCGCAATTAATAATAATATTTCACCTATACCTAAGTGCAACGAAAGTGTTCCTTTCGTTATATTTACAATAATAACACCAGCAAATCCAACTGTAACACCTAGTATTTTTTTGAATGATAATCGATCATTCTTATACATAAAATGTGCGGCTAGAAGTTGAAAGAACGAAGTAGTTCCTGCGATAATTGATCCTTGAACACCTGTTGAGTAACTTAGACCAATGTAAAAAAGTACATATTGTAAAAAAGTCTGAAACAGCCCTACTTTCCCAACAATTAGCACTGTATCCCGTTTAAATGTTAATTTACGACCGAGCAGCGTAAAAAATATTAAGATTAAAATCGAAGCCAAGAAGAATCGATAGCCTGCAAATAGCATTTGCTCCCAAATGTCAGTTTTCCCAATATCTAAATGTTCGTAACTAAGCTTAATAAATGGAAAAGCACTTCCCCATAAAAATGTTGTAATAATAGCTGAAGATATAACGCCAAATGGATGTGTAAAAAATTTTTTAGCTGTCACAGAATTCCCCTCCCTTTCTCTTCTATATTTGATAGTAGAACGTTTATAGATCCTAATCCAATGTCAATCTTACTACATTTATAATTTTTTTTGATTAAATTTGCTTAATTTTTGACTTTTAAGCAAATAATTTCATCACACTTGTTGGAATATGGTAATATATATTTAATAAGAATTATTTTAATCTAGCTACATGATTCTTTTTCAACTTAGAAACTATATATTATGGAAAAACCAACTTATAAAAGTATGCTGCTGTCCTAAGGACGGCAGCTTTCGTCGTTTTATAAGGGTAGTGAATTTGATTATTTTTCTCAATTGCATAAAAAGAAAGGGGTATTATTATGGAAGCAAGTACAAAAGTATCAAATATACAAAGTACATATGAAGCCGATCACGAAGCTTCATCTAATTTTCTTACAAAGCACGGTGAACTAATTGCCGCTTTATTTTCAGGGGTTTTAATATTAATTGCTTCATTTGTAAACGACAAGCATTCAACTTTATCTATCTCGTTATATGTGTTGGCTTTTTGTATAGGTGGTTTTGCTAAAGCGAAAGAAGGTATTGAGGATACAATCGCTGAGAAAGAACTAAATGTTGAAATGCTAATGATTTTCGCAGCAATCGGTTCAGCTATTATCGGATATTGGACTGAAGGCGCAGTATTAATTTTTATCTTTGCTTTAAGTGGAGCACTTGAAACTTATACATTAAACAAAACAAATCAAGAAATATCTTCTCTATTATCTTTACAACCTCAAACTGCCATTCGTATGAATGGAGAATTAGAGGAAGTTGTAAGCATCAAGCATTTAAATCTTGGTGATTTGATTCTAATTAAGGCTGGTGAACGAATTCCTGCTGACGGTCAAATTATTAAAGGTGAAACATTAGTAGATGAATCAGCTCTAACTGGAGAATCCATTCCGGTTGTTAAGGCTTTAAAAGATGAAGTTTTCGCAGGTACAATTAATATTAAAGGTACTTTAGTTGTAGAGATTACGAAACATAGTGATGAAACACTTTTCCAAAAAATTATCAATCTTGTTCAAACAGCTCAAAGTGAAAAAACACCTTCTCAACAGTTTATTGATCAATTTGAAGGTGTCTACGTAAAAGGTGTTTTAATCGCAGTATTCATTATGATGTTTTTACCTCATTTCCTTTTAGATTGGTCATGGACAACAACTTTTTATCGCGCAATGATTTTATTAGTAGTTGCATCACCTTGTGCATTAGTAGCATCGATTACACCTGCTGTGCTATCAGCAATTTCAAATGGCGCTAAGTCCGGTATCCTTGTTAAAGGTGGTATTCATTTAGAACGATTGGCCGTTTTAAAAGCGATTGCCTTTGATAAAACTGGAACTTTAACTTTAGGAAAACCAGAAGTTACTGGATTTGAAATGATTAATGAAATGGACCGTGTTGAATTATTATCAATTATTGCTTCAATTGAACGTTATTCTACTCATCCACTTGCTGCAGCAATTGTTGATTATGCTACTAAACAAGGGGCTACTGTATCTACTTCTTTTGAACAGATTGATGATCATGCTGGTTTTGGTGTATCTGCAGTCGTTCATGGTTCAACATACCGAGTTGGAAAAAAAGAATTTGTCACTGTAAAACATAATCCTTTTATCCATTTTGAAGAAAATGCTGAAAAAGAAGGAAATACAATTGTTTATGTAGGAACTGAAGACACTTTAATCGCTATCTTCTCTTTAAAAGATTTAGTACGAAGTGAAACAAAAAATGCATTAAAAACTTTAAATAAGTTAGGTGTCCAAACAGTTATGATTACTGGGGATTCTGAACAAACTGCAAAAGCTATAGCTGCAGAAAGCAAAATTAATGAATTCTTCGCTTCATGCTTACCTGATGAAAAAGTAACGATCGTTAAAAAACTGAAAGATCGTTATGGTCAGGTGGCAATGGTCGGTGATGGAATTAATGACGCTCCAGCGCTAGCTACTGCAAATGTAGGTATTGCAATGGGTGGCGGTACTGGTGTCGCATTAGAGACTGCCGATGTTGTATTAATGAAAAATGACTTAACAAAGATCTCAAAGGCCATTACATTATCAAAGCGTATGAATAAAATTGTTAAGCAAAATATCATTTTCTCATTAACAGTGATTACTTTTTTAATTTGTTCAAACTTTTTACAAATCATTGATCTACCTTACGGGGTTATCGGACATGAAGGTAGTACAATTTTAGTTATTTTAAATTCATTAAGATTATTGAGAAATTAATAATAAAAGCGCAAAGTACGATGATCTATTCATTGTACTTTGCGCTTTTTTACTTAATGATAATCGTTATGTCCGTTTGCTGAACCACTCGTTTTATGTTTTGGATGAGAACTACTTTTTTGTTTTTTGTTAGACTTATCATTATGGTTTTGTTTGTTATTACTCATGAACATTCCCTCCCTTATTTGAAGTCTTTTATAGTTTATCTAATCAATAAAAGACTACTCATGGAAGTTACGCCCAAAAATGTTAAACACGTATTTTTCTTTGCTTTAAATAGGCATTAATCTCTCCACCAATCACTACGACCATGGCTGAAATATAAAACCAAATCATTAAAACAATAATGCCACCCAAGCTTCCGTAATGACCAGTGAAATCGCCGAAATTATCTACATAATATGCAAAACCAAACGACGAGATGATCCATCCTAGCGTTGCAAATAGTGAGCCAAAAAACACCTTTTTAACATGTACCACCTTACTTGGTCCTATGGAATATAGGACGGTAAAAACTAGAAATAAAATAATAAAACTCAAGGACCAACGGATAATACTCCAAGTATATAAAAAACGGTCAGAAATACCTAAAAACTCAAATAAGAACTCCGCAATAACCTTCCCAAATACTGGGATTAAAAGAGCAAATACGATTACAAACACCATAATTAAAGTTAGTAAAATCGAAACTCCTCTTGTAACAAAGTAATTTCTTTTATCTTCTACGTCGTATGCATCGTTAAAAGCTCTAATAATTGCATTAATCGCATTAGAAGATGCCCAGATTGTTGCAATTAACCCGAATGATAATACTCCACCGTGTGACTGTCCGATTATTAATTGCAAATTACTCCTAATAATCGCCATAGCATCTGGAGGAGCATATTGACTTAAAAATGCAAGAACTTCCTCATTTGATATCGGTAAATAGATAATAACCTGCGTTAAAACCAATAGAAATGGAAAAAGAGATAGCATGAAGTAATATGCTAGCTCCGCTGAACGAGACACAATATCGTCTGCCATACACTTTTTCACTAAATCCCATACAAATGCTACAATCAAATTCTTTTTGCTAATCAAGTTTACACCTTCAATGTGTTTATTCTTTTGATGGAGTTGATGTAGATATACTCGATAATAAAACAGATTCAACTTTCTCTTCTACTTCTTCTGCATTCTCTTCATTAATGTCTTCAACACCTTCAAGAGTTGCAGCTAATTGCGCTTCTACTTGATCTTCCACTTTATCTTCAAATGGATCTACTCTTTTTTCTACAGGCTCATTAACAGCTTGAATCACATTTTCTACTTTCTCTTCTACTTCTTCTGCAGCGTCCCCAGATACTACCTTTGAAGCACCTTTAACAGTTTCAAACTTGCTGATTGTAGAGTCTTTAATTTCAATCCACTTGTCTTTAACAAGTTGAACGTTATCTTCTAATTTTTCAACAGAATTCTGAACAACCTTCAGTTGAGAGCGAACTGCTCCTTTTACTAATTCTGGATCTTCTTTAATTTGATTTAATTTCTTCGTTACACTCTTACCTTTTCGTGAAATTTTTTCACGATTTTCTTTGTTCAGTAAAGTAACTCCTGCACCAATTGCGACTCCGACAAGAATATTGCGTAAAGCTTTGTTACGTTTTGACATTCTACATCCTCCTCTAAACAGTTAGTTGGTGTTGCTTTAAAATATGCTGAAGTAAATGTGAGCAGCCTTCCTCAACAATGTTATATACTTCATCAAAATTTCCCGTATAATACGGATCAGGTACTTCCTTCCATAATGAAGATGGTACGTAATCTGAAAGGAGTGATATTTCTCCTATAGAATTATTTCTTGCTAAATTCATTAAATCCTCTTTATTCTGTGCATCCATAGCAACAATATAACTAAAATATTTAAAGTCATTATCTGTCACTTTTCGAGCTTTCATACCATCGCAATTTATGCCTTTTTGACCTAGTAATTCCTTTGTTCCCTTGTGTGGTGGGTGACCAATATGCCAATCTCCAGTACCTGCAGAATCAATCACAAATTGTTTTTCTAACCCTTTTTCTGTCACTATCTGACGAAAAACAGCCTCTGCCATTGGCGAGCGACAAATGTTACCTAAACAGACAAATAATACATGAATCATTTCGATGTCTCCTTCAAATTATTTACACTTTTTGCCAAAATTTAGCTGTTAGTTTCGATTCCATTCTACACTTTCTAATTTAAAAAGAAAAGGAAAGCTAAAGTGAATAATTTAACTTTAAATCAACAAAATTATACTCATAATGACTATCTTCTAGTAAGTACACAGATAATTCATTGATATAACCATATCAATAGGGCTACTTTCTTTTTATGATTAAAATTTTTAACTTTTAATCGTATAAAATGATTGTATTTTTAAAACACATTGACTATATTTAGTAATGACAACTAAATGTACGATGAACCACAAGGGGAGCCATGAGGCTGAGAGTGAATAGTATAACTATTCTTACCCTTCGAACCTGTTAGTTAATACTAACGTAGGGATGTGGCACGATGAAAAAGTAACCCTGGGATCATCATGCTACCAGTGTTACTTTTTTTATTTTTACCATTCCTCTCCCTAATTTACACTTCCATTGAAAGAGTTATCCAAACTCTATTCCAAAGTGCTTCATTTACAATGAGTGTTGTCAAAGAGAGATAAGGGGGAATTTTTTATGAGAAATTCAAAAATACAAATGATGGTTGAAATTGCTATGTGTGCGGCCTTAGCAATGGTTTTTGATTTACTGCCATTATTTAAAGCACCACAAGGTGGATCTGTGTCGTTATCAATGCTTCCTGTTTTTTTAATCGCATTTCGATGGGGAATTAAACAAGGTTTAATAACTGGCTTATTACTTGCTGCACTACAATTAGTAACCAACTTTTATTTTGTTCATCCAATCCAAATATTATTAGATTACATCATTGCTTTTACTGGTCTAGGTTTAGCTGGCATTGTTTACAAACAAGTTAAAACTAATTTAACGAGTGGCAATAAAGCAGCTGTAACTATTTTTATTATAGTAGGTACTTTTATTGGTTCACTAGTCCGTTTTATCTGTCACTATATTTCAGGAATCGTGTTTTTTGGTTCATACGCTCCAAAAGGAACACCAGTATCATTATATTCTTTAGTTTATAATGCATGGTATATGGTTCCATCATTTATCATTTGTGCAATCATTTTAATATTTTTACTTTCAACAGCTCCAGTTCTTGCGAATGTTAAAAAGAATCAAGCTGCTTAAGTTTCATCATTCATTTACACATTACCCTACTCTTTCTTGAGTAGGGTTTTTTTCTATCTAGGGCAGTTTTCAAAATGAGTAGACAAAAGTATAGATTCAGACTGACTGAAAACGCTTGCCTTTCGAGGAGCAGAATTACCTTCTTACGGTAATGAGCACCGCAAGCAGGCGAAGTAACGAAGAAAGCGAGCGCTTGTCAGCAGTCTGAGTAAAATATTCATAATATTATTGAACACTTTGTGAATTATAGTTATTTGCTCCGATCCTCCCTCATATAAATAAATACAGTAAAAAATATCAAAGGAGGTTTAAGCTTTGATTTATGACATCCTCATTTTCTTCATTTTTACAATTATACTTTTAGGTGGTATTGGAGCATTTTTCATGCTATTAAAAAATTCATTACAAGTGGACGATGAACATCTCATTGATGCTAAACCTCCCAATGCTGAAAAAGGGGATCATTCTAATTGAAAAATTTGTAAAATCATTCATATAATGGATGGTTTTATTTTTTTTGGATCATTATTTTCTATAAATCGTTAATTTTACTAATTGTTCACTTAGTTATCAAATATTACCATGACTATTTCTGCTTAATATCATATATGATGGTTGTACATGATTATCGTAGACACCATGAACTCTTGAATTATTAGAGGAGGAATTTTAAATGGATACGTCCATCACAAAAACGACTGTAGATGTATTAAACAAACAATTAGCTGACTGGAATGTGTTATATGTAAAATTACATAACTATCACTGGTATGTTAAAGGAGGAGACTTCTTCACTTTACATGCTAAATTCGAGGAACTATACAACGAAGCGAGTATACATATTGATGAGCTAGCAGAGCGTGTATTAATAATTGGTGGAAAACCACTTGCTACTATGAGAGAGTATTTAGATACTTCTGGGATTAACGAAGCTAACAAATTAGTGAAGGCAGAAGGAATGGTTCAAGATCTAATTCATGACTACCAATATTTAATAGAAGATTTAAAAGAGGGCATGGAAATTACAGATTTTGAAAACGATTCTGTCACACATGATATGTTATTAGCAATTCGCGAACAACTTTCAAAACATGTTTGGATGTTAAATGCATTCTTAGGTTAATAGAAAACAGTGTATAACTTCATTGAATGATTCATCATTCTCTGTTGCTTACACTGTTTTTTCTATTATTACTTGTTTTTGTCTGTAAAAAAGATGTTCTTTTCGTTTAAACAAACATTTGTTTAATTTATCTGGCCTCTTTCATATCCATTGATAGTATCGAATATATGACTTTTATTGGTTTTAAATCAAATACGATTGTAATGATACAACTTATTATGATTAGTGCAAAAAGATTGATGCTTTTTGCATTTAAAACTATAAAGACAGAAGTTGATTATAACAAAGGTGCGAGACTCCTGTGGGAGATGTGGATCTTGCATTCGTTACGACAGGACGTCGTGGTTTTAGCATGCCTACCATTCTCGGCTCAAACCCCACGGAAAGGGCGATCCTGGAGTTGTAATCAACTAACGCATCCTTAATGATTGAAAACAACAAAGCTATTTATCTCAATTTATTAATAGAATGTAAAGTATATTGTTCTAATCTATGAGTAAATCAACACGGTCTAGTCACAATTACCTATACTAACTAGGTGAAAGTGACTAGGGATTTCCACCTACCTACCCCATATATCCTATTATATTTTCCACAAAATTACATCAATAATCGACACGATTCTTCTTAATTCTCTATCACCTCTCTATCACTTTATTTCCAATTACAACGAATTTTTTCTAATTAATTTAAGTTCTATTTCTTCCTCTTCTTCCAGTATTCATCGCAAATTTTCAATGATTTTAATTGTTACCCTCATCTTTCCGACCCATTTTTTACCAAAGTCGAAATTAAGAAAATAATAAAAATGATTCGAAATACCTATAAGTTGTATCAATTGTTTTAATATTGAAACATTTGCATAATATATATTATACTTATGAAAATTCTAAATAAACTAACAATTTCCTTACAATTACGCGAAAGGAGACTAATAATGTCAAAACCTCTTTTGGAAATTGAGCATTTAACAACATCATTTCGTATAAGTAATCAGTATTACCCAGCTGTAGATGATGTTTCGTTAACTGTTCACGAAAATGAAATATTAGCAATTGTTGGTGAATCTGGCTGCGGTAAAAGTGCTTTAGCTCTTTCTATTTTAGGCCTTCATCAAAATAAACGTACTAAGATGGAAGGTTCCATCAATTATAAGGGAAGCAACTTATTATCATTATCTGATAGTAATATGAATAAAATTCGAGGTAAAGAAATCGGAATGATTTTCCAAGAACCTCTTACTGCACTTAATCCATTAATGACAGTCGGTAAACAAATTGAAGAAAATTTGGATTACCATACAAACTTATCATCCTCACAAAAAAAAGAACGTGCTTTACAATTACTTGCTCAAGTTGGAATTCCAAAGCCTTCAATTACATATAAGCAATATCCACATGAACTCTCTGGTGGTATGAGGCAGAGGGTTATGATTTCTATTGCGATTGCCTGCAATCCATCGTTTATAATCGCGGACGAGCCTACAACTGCGCTAGATGTAACGATTCAAGCACAAATATTGGATTTACTGAAAGAAATTCAAAAAGAAACAAAACTTGGTATTATCTTGATCACACATGATTTAAGTGTTGTTGCTGAGGTCGCTGATCGAGTAGCCGTAATGTATGCGGGTCAGATTATTGAAACGGGAACAGTTGAAGAAATTTTCAATCAACCTTTACACCCATATACTCGTTCTCTATTAAACTCTATACCTACTACTCATTCAAAAAATCAAAGACTACATATTATCGAGGGTACTGTCCCACCTTTAGATAAATTACCAAGAACGGGTTGCCGATTTAGTCACCGCATTCCGTGGATTCAATCTTATGCTCACGAGGAGCAGCCGGGTTTACATGAAGTAACACCAAACCATTATGTCCGTTGTTCTTGTTATAAGCATTTTCATTTCAAGAATGAGAAAGGAGCACCGATTGTAAATGTCTCTATTAAAGGTTGAAGATTTAAAAGTACATTATCCAATACGTGGTGGAGTTTTCAGAACAGTTGTTGATTATGTTAGAGCTGTCGATGGAATTTCATTTGAATTACGAGAAGGTGAAACATATGGTTTAATCGGTGAATCTGGTAGTGGTAAGTCGACTGCTGGTAAGGCGATTTTACAGTTAACAAAAGCAACTGGCGGAAGTATTGAATTCGAGCAAAATGATCTAATTTCTTTAAGTAAGAAGCAAATGAGAGCATTTCGAAAAGAAATTCAAATGATCTTCCAGGATCCATACTCTTCATTAAATCCTAAGAAAAGAATCATAGATTTAGTTGCAGAGCCATTAAGGAACTTTGAAAAACTATCGCCTGATGAAGAGCGAGAAAAAGTACTTTACTATTTACAAAAGGTTGGATTACCACCAGAAGCGCTTTTCAAATATCCACATGAGTTTTCCGGTGGACAACGTCAACGAATTGGTATAGCTAGAGCTTTAACTTTACAACCAAAATTAATTGTTGCTGATGAGCCAGTTTCGGCCCTTGATGTTTCTGTACAAGCACAAGTACTAAACTTTTTACAGGACCTACAAGAGGAATTCAAATTAACTTATTTATTTATTGGTCATGACCTTGGCGTTATTCGTCATTTATGTGATCGAATTGGTGTTATGTATCGTGGAAGGCTTGTTGAAGAAGGAACAACGGAAGATATTTTATCTAACCCACAACATATTTATACAAGACGTCTGATTGCAGCTATTCCGGATATTCGCCCGGAAGTAAGAGCAGAAAAAATTAATGCTAGACAGGAAGTTCGAAATGAATATGAAAAGAACTCTTCTTCTTACTTTGATGCAAATGGTCGTCCTTATGATTTAAAACAAATATCTGATACTCATCGAGTAGCACTTCCATAGAAAGGAGAAAGCTATATGTGGAAATTTTTACTTCGCAGAGTGCTCATTATGATTCCTCAAATGATTATTTTGAGTATATTAATTTTTGCACTCGCTAAAGCGATGCCAGGTGATGCTCTTACCGGTAAACAATTGGATCCAAAAGCATCTCCAGAACGTATCGCTGAGATTCGAAAGCAGATGGGATTAGATGATCCTGTACATGTGCAATATGTTAATTGGATAAAAAATGTAGTAAAAGGTGATTTTGGAATCTCTTACACACATAAACTAGCTGTAACGGATGTTATTGGAGAACGAATTGGTAACACTGTACTTCTTGCTCTATGTGTATTTATCCTTACATATATTTTAGCGATCCCACTCGGCATAATAAGTGGTCGTTGGAATGATACCTGGGCCGATAAGCTCGTCACCGGGTATAACTATATTGGTTTTGCAACACCATTATTTATCTTTGGACTTATCATATTATTTATTTTTGGTTTTTACTTAGATCTATTCCCTACTGGCGGTAGTGTTGACCCGCAAATTGATAATGGAACATTTGCTTATTATATGAGTAAACTTCAACATCTTGTCCTGCCTTCAATGGCCGGTGCCCTAATCTCTACTGTTGGAATTTCACAGTATTTACGTAGTGAAATTATAGATACGAAGGTCAAAGACTTTGTTAGAACAGCCAAGTCAAAAGGTGTTCCTGAATCTAAGATATATTCAAGACATATTCTACGAAATTCATTTTTACCAATCGCTGCTTTTTTAGGTTACGAGATTACTGGTTTAATAGCTGGATCTATCTTCTTAGAATCAATTTTTGGTTACCCAGGAATTGGACAGCTCTTCATTAAATCCGTGATGCTTCGCGATTTTACAGTTGTTAATGCACTTGTACTTATGACAAGCTTAGCAACATTATTTGGAACATTGATTTCTGACATCATATTAAGCATAGTTGATCCTCGTATTCGGATCGATTAAGGTAGGTGAAAATAATGGAATTGAAACTTGAAAATCAAAAACAACTAATAGACAAATCAAAAAGTCCCTCTGGCTTTAGTGTAATCTGGTCAGAGTTCAAACGTGACCGAATGGCATTAGCGTCACTAATTATTTTGAGTCTAATCCTAATTACTGTTTACGGTGCATCGCTTATTTTAGATCAAGACCAAATTACGAAGGTTGACTTCCTATCAATCTATCAACCGCCTTCTTCACTACATTGGCTTGGTACTGATTATGGCGGACGTGACGTATTTGGACAATTAATTATTGGGACGAAAAACTCTTTTACAATCGGTTTATTTATCACAATCATTACGAATATTCTAGGTTTATCATTAGGATTAATAGCTGGCTACTTTGGTGGTTTGGTTGATGGTATTGTCATGCGCATCATCGACTTTATCCTATCTCTGCCAACATTAATGTTAATCATAGTATTTGTAACTGTAGTACCAAAATTTACGATTCCTAATTTCGTGTTAATTATGAGTATTTTCTTATGGACAGGTAAAGCAAGGCTGATTCGCTCAAAAGTATTGTCTGAAAGTGAATTGGATTACATTGCAGCAGCAAAAGCTCTTGGAACACCTAACTGGAAAATCATATTAACTCATCTTTTACCAAATGTAAGCTCACTGATTATTGTAGCATTTACCCTAAACTTAGCTGGAAATATCGGGATCGAATCTGGTCTTACATTCTTAGGATTCGGATTACCTGAAAGCACTCCAAGCTTAGGTACACTCGTTGCATATGCAACAAACCCAGATGTTCTACAGAATAAATGGTGGATTTGGTTACCTGCATCGGGCATGATTTTAGTGCTCATGCTAAGTATAAATTTTATCGGTGAAGCGCTAAAGCGTGCAGCTGATGCAAGGCAAAGAAGAGGTTAAACAACTTTAAGGAGAGTGAAAGTATGAAAAATGTAAAAAGCTTTTCAAAAGTATTAAGTGCAATGGCTGTTTCTATGTTAATTCTTTCAGCTTGTAAAGGTGGAGACGATAAGCCAACATCAGCTAAACCTACTGAAAAAGTAGAAACATCTGCGTTTCCTGTAAAAGTAAAAAATGATAAAGAAGCAGTTGCTGGTGGTGTGTTAAAGTATGGTCTAATTTCTGATACACCATTTGAAGGTATTTTAAATACTGTATTTTATGAAGGTCAACCAGACTCTGAAGTATTACAGTTCTTTGATGAAGCGCTACTTTCAACAGATGAAAACTATGTATATGATCAAGATGGTGCAGCTACATACGAATTAAGTGAAGATAAAAAAGTAATCACTTTAAAAATTAAAGATAATGTAAAATGGCATGATGGTAATCCAGTAACTGCAGAAGATTTAGAATATGCTTACCTAGTAATTGGTAGCCCTAAATACACTGGTGTACGTTACGATACACAAATGTCAATGATTGAAGGTATGGAAGAATATCACACAGGAAAAGCAAAAAATATTTCTGGTGTTAAAGTAATCGATCCACAAACGATTTCAATCACGTTTAAGGAAGCAAATCCATCAGTACTAACTGGTTTATGGACTTACCCACTTCCTAAAAAATATCTAGGCGATGTGGCAATCGATAAATTAGTAGAATCTAAACAAATTCGTAAAGAACCAATCGGATTTGGTCCTTTCAAAATTAAGAAAATCACACCAGGTGAAGCTGTTGAGTTCGAAGCATTTAAAGACTATTGGAATGGTGCACCAAAATTAGATGGCGTACTATTAAAAGTAGTTAACCCTACGATTGCAACTGCGTCATTAGAAAATGGTGATATTGATATTGCTTCAGTTTCTGCTGATCAATATGATAAAGCAAAATCATTAAAAAATATTCAGTTACTAGGTAGAACTGAGTTATCTTACTCTTATATTGGATTTAAATTAGGTCATTATGACGCGAAAAACGGTGTAAACGTAATGGATAATCCAAAATTCGCTGATAAACGTTTACGTAAAGCAATGGCTTATGCACTTGATAACAAATCAGTAGGTGAAAAACTTTATAAAGGGCTAAGATTCCCTGCAACATCTGTTATTCCACCTTCATTCCCGAAATACTTTGATAAAAACCTTAAAGGTTATGAATATGATCCTAAGAAAGCAAAATCTTTACTTGATGAAGCTGGCTACAAAGATGTAACTGGAGACGGATTACGTGAAGATCCAAATGGTAAAGAGTTCAAAATTAACTTTGCATCTATGAGTGGTGGCGATATCGCGGAACCATTAGCACAATTCTACCTACAAGCTTGGAAAGATGTTGGTTTAGATGTTCAATTATTAGATGGACGTTTACATGAATTCAACTCATTCTATGAAATGGTTGAAAAAGATGATCCAAAAATCGAAGTATTCGCAGCAGCTTGGGGAACTGGTTCTGACCCAGATCCATCTGGAATTTGGTCTAAAAATGCACCATTTAACTATGTTCGTTGGGTAAATGATGAAAATGATCAACTATTAAAAGATGGTATTTCTCCTGATTCTTTTGATGAAAACCACCGTCAAGAGGTTTATAACAACTGGCAAGAGCTTGTAAGTGAAGAAGTACCATTAATCCCTACTCTATTCCGCTTTGGATTAGATGGAGTAAACAACCGAGTGAAAGGTTATGATATTACTCCTGGTCAAGGCTTCCAAGGTCATTTACATGAAATCACTGTAACAAGTGAAGAATCAGAAAAAAATAAATAAGCATAAAGAAAGGAAGAGTCGCTTAGAGCTACTCTTCCTTTTTTAGTGGTCAGACTGATTGAAAATTAACTAATCTTTTTATTTTCTTCAAGTTCAAACTTCTCAATTTTGTTCTTTGCCGAAAAATGATAATAGATTAAACAAATAATCATAAACGGTATACCACAGTATAAAGCAATGCGTTGTTCAGGAATAAACGCCAAGCTGACCATTACAGCGACGTTAAGTACTAAAGCAACAATTGGTACCAATGGATAAAGTGGAGTTTTATATTTTAAATCCTCTACTTTTCCACCTTCTTGAATATATTTTTTTCTACCTAAAAGATTTGATAAAGCAATGCTAGCCCAGATGAACACTGCTCCGAATCCAGCAATTGATAATAACCATAAATAAACTGTATCCTCTGCAAAAATTCCACATAATAGAGATAAACATCCAAATATCATACTGAAAATTAATGCGTTTAAAGGTACACCTTTTTTATTTAATTTACCTAACGCCGGACTAACCATCCCTTTTTGAGCCATTGAATACATCATACGTGAAGTTGCATATAATCCTGAGTTTGCAACAGATAATACCGCTGTGATAATAACAAAGTTCATAATATCTGCAGCATATGGAATGCCGATATTATCAAATACAACAACAAACGGGCTGTCTACTAAACCAGCTTTTTCCCATGGGAATAAACCTGCTAAAACGAACATTGATAAAATATAGAATACTAGAATTCTCCAAACAGTATTATTAATAGCCTTAGGTACTGCTTTTGCTGGGTCTTCACTTTCACCAGCTGCAATACCTACTAGTTCACTTCCTTGGAACGAAAAGTTAACTGCAACCATCGTAACAATAATTGCTAAGATCCCATTCGGGAATAAACCACCGTGGTCAGTAAAGTTTGTAAGCATCGGTGCCTTTGTACCTTCTACAGATACAATACCAAACATTACAGCCGCACCTAAAATAATAAATACAACGATTGTAACTACTTTAATACTAGCAAACCAAAACTCTACTTCAGCGAAACTTTTAGTAGATAATGCATTAACTGCAAATAATAGTACACCAAACACTACACACCATATCCATGTAGATACATCTGGGAACCATCTCTTCATTAACATACTCACTGTAATTAATTCTAAACCAATGGTCACTGACCAGTTTAACCATGACATCCAACCTACAACATAACCAGTTGATGGTGATACATATTTAGTAGCATATGTTTGATAAGATCCTGCATCAGGTAATCTTACAGCAAGCTCTCCAAGACATAGCATTGTTAAATACATTACTAGTCCACCTACTAAATAGGCAACGATTGCACCACCTGGCCCTGCTTCACTAATTGTTAAGCCAGATCCCATAAATAAACCTGTACCAATAATTCCCCCAAGCGCAATCATAAACAAATGTCTACTTTTTAGCTCTTTTTTTAACCCCTGTTCTTGTTGGAACATGAAAAATACCTCCCTTGACTGATAAATTGTTTCCATTTATTGAAATATTCTGATAGAAGTGGATATATTTTTCCTCTCATATTGGATAGAAGCAAGTTGACTCTATTCTATGAAGTACTCTATCGAATTTTTTCACACAACAGTTGAAAGCGTATACATTATTTTTCTTTCTAAATTATATTACAATTTAAAAAATATATTTTTTCATATTTTTTAAATTGTGTCAAACTTTGATAGATTAAGATAATAAGTGCCCCAGATGAAATATTTCCATCTGGAGCATAAATTAAGATTAAACCCAGCCACGGAAACGAGAAGCTTCCGCCATTTTACGAATACCAACCATATAAGCCGCTAATCGCATATTTACTTGACGATTTACTGAAGTTTGGTAAACACTATCAAATGAACGAACCATCTTATCACGTAACTTTTCTGCTACTTCTTCTTCTGACCAGTAATAGCCTTGATTGTTTTGAACCCACTCGAAATAAGAAACAGATACCCCACCAGCACTTGCTAGTACGTCTGGAACTAATAAAATTCCACGCTCTGTTAATATTTTAGTAGCTTCTAACGTAGTCGGACCATTTGCAGCTTCAACTACAATCGATGCTTGAATATTATGAGCATTATCAATTGTAATTTGATTAGAAATTGCAGCCGGTACTAAAATATCACAAGGTTTCTCAAGTAATTCCTTATTTGATATAACATTTGTAAATAAGTTTGTAACTGTTCCGAAGCTATCTCTTCTATCTAATAAATACTCAATATCTAAACCATTTGGATCATACAATGCGCCAAGTGCATCTGAAATTCCAACTACCTTTGCACCAGCTTCAATCATAAATTTCGCTAAAAAGCTTCCCGCATTTCCGAATCCTTGAATAATGACACTAGCACCCTTTAATTCAATACCTTTACGTTTAGCAGCTTCTTCGATACAGATTGTTACACCTTGAGCTGTAGCAGCTTCACGTCCCGCTGAACCACCTAACACAAGTGGTTTACCAGTAATAAATCCAGGTGAATCAAACTCTTGAATTCTACTATATTCATCCATCATCCATGCCATGATTTGAGGATTTGTGTAAACATCCGGAGCAGGAATATCTTTCGTTGGACCAACGATTTGACTTACTGCACGAACATATCCACGACTTAATCTCTCAAGTTCATATAATGACATTTTTCGTGGATCACAAATAATGCCACCTTTTCCACCACCATAAGGTAAATCAACAATTCCACATTTTAAGCTCATCCACATTGATAAAGCTTTAACTTCATCCTCATTTACCTCTGGATGGAAACGAATTCCACCTTTTGTAGGACCTACAGCATCATTATGTTGTGAACGATAGCCAGTGAAAATCTTCACTGAGCCATCATCCATTCGCACTGGAATTTGAACTGTTAAAAATCGTAAAGGTTCTTTTAATAATTCATAAAGTTCCTTTGAATAACCAAGTTTATGAAGTGCTTCAGAAATTACTTCTTGAGTAGACTCAATTAACTCTCTGCCTTCTTCTTTGATTTTCTTTTGAATTTCTAATTCTTTTTCATTTCCTGGGATAATAGTTGTCATTGTTCTCGCTCCATTTATACAGTGGCTTTATATTGGCTAAATACTTCGTTAATTTGTTGAATTGACCAGTCTAAATCTTCTTTTGAAATAATTAATGGTGGTGCAAAACGAATAACTGTATCATGTGTTTCTTTACATAATAAGCCTTGTTTTTTCAATGCTTCACAATAAACACGTGCTGGCACATGAAGTTCAACACCAATAAATAATCCACGTCCTCTTACTTCTTTAATATGAGGATGATCTATTTCTTTTAATTTTTCCATAAAGTAATTTCCAAGCTCATTTGAACGTTCTGCTAATTTTTCTTCTTCTAGAACGTTTAAAGCTGCTACAGAAACTGCACAAGCTAATGGATTTCCACCAAACGTAGAACCGTGAGATCCTGGTTCAAATACACCTAAGATTGAACGATCAGCAGCCACACATGAAATTGGGAATACACCGCCTCCAAGTGCTTTACCTAAAATGTACATATCTGGAATAACTTCTTCCCAATCACATGCAAAAGTTTTACCAGTACGGCATAAACCTGTTTGAATTTCATCAGCAATGAATAATACATTTTCTTTTTTACAAACTTCAGAAACTTCACGTAAGAATCCATCTCTAGGAATGTTAATTCCAGCTTCACCTTGAATTGGTTCAATTAATAGTGCAGCAGTATTTGGTGTAATTGCTGCTTTCAATGCTTCAATATCACCGTAAGGAATTAACTTAACTCCTGGTAAGAATGGGCCAAAGCCACGTTGGTAATCTTTTTCAGATGATAATGATACTGCAGCTAAAGTACGACCATGGAAGTTTCCAATACAAGCAATAATTTCTGCTTGGTTTTCTTCAACACCCTTTACATCATATGCCCATCTTCTAGCAGCTTTTAATGCAGTTTCTACAGCTTCTGCACCAGTATTCATAGGTAAAATCATTTCTTTGTTTGTTACCTTTGCAACCTTTTCATACCACTCACCCATGTTTTCACTATAGAAAGCACGAGAAGTTAATGTAACTTTATCAGCTTGATCTTTTAAAGCTTGGATAATTTTAGGGTGACGATGCCCTTGGTTTACAGACGAGTAAGCACTTAACATATCTAAATATTTATTACCCTCTGGATCTGTTACCCAAATACCTTCTGCTTTAGAGATAACTACTGGTAGTGGATGATAGTTATTTGCGCCGAATTGATTTGTTTGATCAATTATTTTTTGTGAGTAAGTTGTCATATGTTTTCCTCCATTATTTCTTATTAATTTTAGTGTCTTACTTAATTATTTAGCAATTTCCATGCCAATTATGTCTAAAACTTCAAAATTCACAAAATGTACTCATTTAGATGTTTTTTCCATCATAAAACTGTTAACGTTTTCATAAAGCGCAAATTTTTTTTGCCTTAAAGTGCAAATTACATTAGAATATGCATATAATCTTTGCAGTGCAAAAAGATAAACTGTAAATTTTTGCACCAATTTTAAATCCGTTTATAATCATATCAAAAACGCAGGTTCTTTTCTAAGAGATCGTTATTTACTATAAGCAAATGCACAGCTAGAATACATCGTTCTGCATACTGGAGTGAATACCAAATCCTTTGTTAGTTTATCAACCCTCTCTGCGAATGAAAAGAATTCCAGTTTTTCGATCACTCCAAGAAAAGAGAGATTTCAATGAAAAAAGATAAAGATCCAAATTTAGTCGTCGATGAATTACTTCAACTAATATTAGAAGAAATTGACATCGGTATTCATGTAGTAAACCACGAGGGAAAAACGATTGTCTATAATCGAAAAATGATGGAAATTGAAATGATGAATGAAGAAGATGTACTTCACAAGAACCTATTAGATGTATTCACATTTCAAAACAATCAATCCAGTACCTTATTAGAAGCACTTCAAAAAGGGAAAATACGCAAAAATATTAAACAATCATATTTTAATAATAGAGGAAAAGAAGTAACAACAATCAATGATACATATCCCATCATGAAAGATAATAAAATTGTTGGGGCAATTGAAATGGTTAGAGATGTAACCGAATTAAAACAATCAGTTCAAGATGGCATTATGCAAAATCGTAATACTCGATATACCTTTGAACAATTAATTGGTGAATCACCGTCATTTAAAATAATCATTGATGATGCGAAAAGATCAGCAAGAACTTCTTCTTCTGTTTTATTAATTGGAGAAACAGGAACAGGTAAAGAATTATTTGCACAAAGTATTCATAATGCTAGTCATCGATCTACTAAGCCTTTTATTTCACAAAACTGTGCTGCACTACCTGAAACTTTAATTGAGAGTATTCTTTTCGGTACCAAAAAAGGAGCATTCACAGGAGCAATCGATAAACCTGGCTTATTTGAAGAAGCAAATGGCGGAACATTGCTTTTGGATGAAATCAATTCCCTTAGTCCTAATTTACAAGCGAAGTTACTTAGAGTACTTCAGGATCGGAAAGTCAGACGAATCGGTGATATGACTGAAAAAGAGCTTGATGTTCGTATTATTGCAACTATTAACGAAGACCCGATAGAAGCAATTGCTAATAACCACTTGCGAAAAGATTTATATTATCGTTTAAGTGTTGTATCACTTTTCCTCCCTCCTCTAAGAGAACGAAAAGAAGATATTCTTCTATTAGCAAATTTCTTTATTCAAAAGTACAACCGACTATTTGGACTTACAGTTACGAAGCTAGATGATCATGTAGCACAATTCTTTTTACAACATAACTGGCCTGGTAATATTCGCGAGCTAGAGCATATGATTGAGGGTGCAATGAATTTAGTTGAAAATGAAACAACTATTACCTCTTTTCATTTACCGACAAGATTTTTTAATGAAGTAAGTAGTATGAATAACAATCTAACTAAGCCCCTGGAAAAATTACAGGCAAAAAAAACAAATAACGAAAACCAAGACGACCATTTTAATTTAAAAAGCACTTTATTAGATAAAGAAAAGCAACATATCTTAACGGTGCTAAGTGAGCAAAATGGGAATATTACAAAAGCTGCAAAAATATTAGGCATCTCTAGACAAAACTTACAGTACCGAATTCGTAAGTTCAATATTACAAATGAAAAATAATTATTTCTATTCATTTTAGGATGACAATTCGTAAAAATTCTATCGCCCAAACTTTCCGCGTCTGACCTGCATAGTGTAACTATGTAACAGTTACGTTTATGAAAAAGGGGGTTTGAATAGATGTATAATGATTATCAATACCGCAGACCTTTCGGAGGCGGATTTGGTCGACCAGGTTTTGGCCGTCCTGGCTTCGGAATTGGACGTCCGTTTTACCCAGGATTCGTTGGAGGTTTAGCAACAGGTGCTTTATTAGGAACTTTAGCTGGAGGTTATGGATATGGCTACGGTTATGGATATCCGTCATACCCGTATTATCCTTATTGTCCTCCAGGTTATTATTGCTAGTACACTATTATAAAAGAAACATAAAAAATATAAAAGAGAAGGAAAATATCCTTCTCTTTTTCATTTTATAATTGAATTGTTGAATAGCTCCCTACAATTTCTACAGAAAATCCAAGTGACTCTAATTCCTGTTTTACGCCAGGTAATAAAACATCATCATATCCCATTACGACATCTATAATGAAAAAATAATTACCTAATCCTGTTTTCATCGGACGAGACTCTATTTTGGAAAGATCTATTTGTCTCCATGCAAATGCCGATAATACTTGGTGAAGCGCACCAGCACGATTTTCCGGCATCATGATGACAAATGTAGCTTTTGTATGGTTTTTTTGAAAATAATTCGTTTCAACACTAGATCCTTCTTTTTGTAATACGATAAATCTAGTATGATTATACGAATTGGAATGAATATCACTAGCTACAATTTCTAATCCATATTTCTTTGCTGCAAATTCGTTCGCAATGGCTGCGATACATTCCTGAGGTTGCTCGCTAACTAATTTTGCTGCAGCACTTGTAGAAGAAACTGGTTCTAATTTTGTATACTTATATTGATTATGTAAAAACGTGTGGCACTGAGCTAGAGCATGAGAATGAGAATAGATCACCTCAATATCTTTTGATCGATGAACCTGTCCTTTTGACATTAGTAAATGCTGTCTGATTGGTATAATAATTTCACCAACCATTTTTAATGGTTGTTCATGTACAAGATAATCTATTGTAGTCGTTACCGAACCTTCAACTGAATTCTCTATTGGTACAACCGCTAAATCTACTTCCCCTTCTGCTACGCTATCCATGCAGACAGGTATACTCGAATATGCTATATGTTCATCTGATGTAAAAACTGATTGAACTGCAACATGCGTGAAAGTTGCTTCCGGACCTAAATACGCTATCTTCATGCACTACACTCCTTTTAATTTTTAATTATACTAAAAAGATAATTTATTAAAAGTAAAATATTTTATATTTTCAATTAATATAAAAAAAGCCATACAATTTAAATTGTACGGCTTTTAGTATATTATAAACTACTTTTTCTAATCATTAATTTGGTTGAAACAACTACCTTTTTAGGAATCTTTCTGTTCATTAATCTTTCAAGTAAAAGATCAATTGCTGTTTCCCCCATAAGTTCTGAATATACTTTTACTGTACTTAAACTTGGAAAAAGATATTTTGAAAAAGTTAGATCATTCATTCCTATTATATTCACTCGATCAGGAACTGCAATATTTGCTTCGTGAAGCGCCCTTAAACATCCAATTGCCATCGTATCACATCCAACAAAAAATGCAGTTGGCAATTTGTCCACATGATCTTGAATTGCTTTATTCATTAAATTAAATCCTTCTTCAGCTGAAAAATCACCTGTATATACATATTCCTTCTGAAACAAGCTTTTCTCTGACAAGTAAGTTTTAAATATTTTTTCGCGCGTAAACATATCCTTAACGAAAGGGCGTTTATTACGTTCACGACCACCAATATACCCAATATTTTGGTGTCCGTGCGAAATAAAATGGTCTAATACCTTCTTTGTGGCACTTTCATAATCAGATACGACCGAATCATATATTTCTTCATTAGGAGATGAATCTACAAATACTATTTTTTTCGATATTTTTTTCAAAGTTTTAATTTGTTGTTCATCGAAATAACCTAATGCAACAATCCCTTGAAACTGTTCTTCCGCTAATCCTTTTTCAGTTCCTTGAAAGAACTTTGTAACATGAATTCCATGTTCTTCACATTTATTTTCAATACCGAATCGTATAGACATATAATGCAAATCATCTAATTCTTCATTCTCTGTATACCAATGAACGAGTGCGATCTTTGCTATATTCTTTTTTACTTTCGGTTTTTTTCTATACGATAGCTTTTCTGCAGTTTCAAAAACGCGCTGCTTCGTGTCATCACTTACAGATAATTCAGGATCATAGTTTAACACCCTTGAAACCGTAGCAATGGATACACCTGCTTTTTCTGCAATTTCTTTAATGGTCGTCATTTCTACTTTTCTCCTTGTACACTTCCGCTGTCGCATTGTTATGATCAAACTTTAGCTAGACATTTAAACACTTTCAAAGTTGTAATTCGTATAATTCATGATGATCAATAAATGTTTATCTTCATATAAAGTCCTAAAGTTTGATACTGGTTTATTATCTTATTTAGAAGTGTATCAGTCTTTCGCGAGATTTTTCAGGTGAAATATGGATATTTTTTTACATAATTATTAATTTGTGTAATTTTTCACATTTTAAATCTCGCTAAATCAATCTATTATTTTTTTTAGGAAGTTTTTAGTAAAGGAAAAGTCGTTAAGTGGGGTCTACCAAGAAAAAGTAACATTGTTTTTAACTGTCATATTTTAAATCAATCTAGCACTAGTTTTTTCATCGGTATAAAGATTTTATGATGACAGCTGTTAATGCTTCAATTGATGTAGATGACGATAATCCAACTTCATTAGGGATATTGCCACAAATTAATAGATCCATACCGTGATTAATTTGATAGCCAGCTTCTTTTAAATAACGAATTGTACTCTTAAGATAATTCGTCCAATCATGTAGCTTCTCACCAGCAAGCTCTGTTAATGAGAATTCAATGATCCCTAATTCTTCATAATTTAGTGATACTAGTCTAATTTTATTCTTTTTATTTTTTGCGATTAAAACATACGTACCAAAATTTTGATTTCCGTTATATTCTTTTGCATTTACTATTTCAATCAGTTTTTCATCGTGGCCAGATACAAAAAATATTCGATAATCGGAATCGTAATAACGCTTATAAACTAATGCCAACTCATTAACATCCATTTATTTATCACTCCTTTATTCTACAAATATATTTTTATGACTGAGTAATACCTTCCTTCATGATCTTTATTGGTCAAGAAAATGGTTTTCTCAATCATTTGAAAAGGATAATAGAAAACAATCTTAGGATTATCCTACCCCCCATCAAACTATTTTTCAATTAAAACTCTGTATTTTTTTACCTAATTTAACCATTATTTTACTTTGTTTATAGATCTGTCACATTTCGTTCTGTTTTGCTTCTTATAATACTTTTCATCTCTAAGATTAATAGGAGTTACCTTTTATCGTTCTCCCAATTGCGGATCAGTTAGTAAAAAAAAGAGTTATTTTAAGTACCAATTACCATACAGTGAAAACTTCTAAATAATTAGTTGATTTAATTTCTGAGTGTCTAATAAACTGATAGAAAGGCATTAACTTTAGGAGGGAAACTAAATGTTTGGATTTGATACTGATTTAGATGCATTTAAGATCATTGCATTTGTCTTTCCAATTCTATTTATATTTGTTTTCGCCAGCATCTTTCTTACTCTTCTAAAAGTATTAAAACAATGGAATTATAATAATAAACAACCTAAGATAACTGTTCCAGCTACGCTATTAACCAAATCAACTAAGGTTATTCAGCATAAAAGAAATCAATATATCATGCCAAGTCCTACTTCTTACTCGCTAACATTTGAAGTTGAAAGCGGAGAAAGTATTGAGTTAAGTGTCGATGGCTTAACTTATGGTAAATTTATTGAAAACGAAACAGGAATATTAACATACCAAGGTAATAAATTGATACATTTTGAACGGTAGTACATTCCATTATGAGGTGAAGCAATGAGAGTATTTGTTAGTGGGGCAACTGGTTTTTTGGGAAAGCATACGGTTAAGAGATTAAGTGAAATTGGATATGATGTAATCGCTTTTGGAAGGAATGAGCAAGCGGCAATTTTTTTAAAAACTATGGACAATGTCGTTTTTGTAAAAGGTGATTTAGAGGATAAGCAGTTATTAGCAAAATTAGTAAAAGATGTCGATTTTGTTATTCACTGTGCTGCACTTGCAGCTCCATATGGACAATATGAACTTTTTTATAAAACAAATGTTGATGGAACACAAAATATTGTTGACGCCTCATTATCCTCAAACATAAAAAAATTTATTTATCTTTCTACACCAAGTGTCTACTTTACAAATGAAAGTCGCAAAAATGTGCGAGAAAATGATGAACTGCCTCAAAGTCATACCAATTATTACGCGAGTACGAAGCATATTGCCGATCTAATTGTTAAAGAAGCCGTGCTAAAAGGGTTACCTGCAATATCACTTAGACCTAGGCAAGTATTTGGACCATATGATCATACGATTTTTGGCAGACTAATAGATACAAATAAGAAACGTGGAATCCCTCTAGTTAATAAAGGCAAGATCTTAATGGATTTTACATATGTCGATAATGTAGTAGACGTCATTATGTTAAGTTTAATGGCCGAGGATCAATTTATTGGAGAATTTTATAATATTACGAACGATCAACCAATCTACCTAATTGATGCACTTACATTGTTATATTCTTATTTAAATGAGGAGCTCAATACAAAGAAAATCTCTCCTAAGCTCCTTTCTTTTATCTCATCGAGTTCAGAAATGATAGCGAATATAACAGGTAAGCCACCTATTTTATCAAAACATGTTGCAAGCTTTTTAAGTTATGACTATACGCTCAATATCGATAAAATAAAAAATGATTTACAATACACACCTAAGATTTCTTTATCAGAAGGAATGAATCGATATACAAAATGGTACTTACAAGAAAATCAGTAAAAAATACATAAATAAGAGTATGAGTTTTTAAGTACAAAGATTATCACAATAGTAAAAGTCATATAAATTTACAATTTCTGTTCTAGCTATTACATTTCAATTAGAGGCTATTAAAAATCTAAGGAGATAAAAAAATGACTTCTTTATTTTCTACATATACGTTAAAAGGGTTAGAATTAAAAAATAGAGTCGTAATGTCACCAATGGTTACAATCCGTGCGGAAGAAAAAACTGGAGAAGTAAATAATTGGCATCATGTACATTATCTTTCACGAATCATTGGCGGCGTTGGTCTTGTTATGCTAGAGTCTACAGCAATTGCATCAAATGGTATGACTCATCCTCGTGATTTAGGATTATATAATGATATTCAAGAAGAAAAGCTTATCAAACTCGTACAAGAATCTCATGCGCTTGGTGGAAAAATTGCCATACAATTAAATCATTCTGGACGAAAAGCACCTGCTGGCGATGATCTAATTGCACCATCAGCAATTCCTTTTTATGAAGGTAACATTCCTCCAAAAGAGCTAACATATGATGAAATACAAGAAATGATTAATCACTTTAAAGATTCTACTGAACGTGCAGTTCGTGCAGGATTTGATGCAATTGAGCTTCATGCTGCACATGGTTATTTGGTAGAACAGTTTTTATCTCCATTAAGTAATCATCGTAATGATGAATATGGAGGTAGCTTTGAAAAGAGATTACGCTTTGCAACCGATGTAATTCATGCTATGAAAAGTGTAATGCCAGAGGATATGCCTTTATTAATGAGAGTTTCTGCCACCGAATATGATCGTAATGGCTATGGAATAGAAGATATGGTTCAAATGTGTAAAGTGTTTAAAGAGCATGGTGTTGATATGATAGACGTATCTAGTGGTGGAGCTGTACCGTCTTTTCAACAAGAAATATATCCAGGCTATCAATTACCACTTTCGAATGAAATAAAACAAAATGCGTTTATTCCAACAATTGCGGTTGGGAAGCTAGAAGAACCGCACTTAGCTGAGCATGCACTCCAAACAAATCAAGCAGACTTAATTGCAATTGCGAGAGGATTATTACGTAACCCTTACTGGGCAATTGATGCTGCATTGAAACTGGGCGCAAACCCGCCGATCGATCATTCATATACTAGTGCATATCCTGAATAATTTTATTTAATAGTTTAAGAACTATATAAAAAAAGATAAATAAGAAAAAGAAGATTACATAATAAAAATACTTATTATGTAATCTTCTTTGCTATTTTAAGGCATACAGTTGTTCGGAAAGAATTTCGTTATACTAATAGCTGAACTAGCAATAAACCACTTTCGTTTTTGCAATTTGGTCATGCAATGTCTTTTTATCTTTACGGAAAATCATAAATGAATCCACTAAATAAATAACCATCATTCCTTCAGGTATGACCGGTAGATTGATACCACTTACTAAAAGAAAGATTGAACGCATTGTCATAGTTTTAATATCTACATCTTCGCCTTCATCGGTAACGACTCTTATTCTTAATAATTTTTTCCCAATGGTTTGCCCGTTCCAAAAATAAGTGGGAATCACTATATCCAATACAATGATTGATACGATTAGAAAAATTGTATACAAAAATAAGGAAAAACTATCGAACATATAGCTTTTCAAAAATTCCTCATTAGATAACCCAAATAGTAATAATCCTATTTTTGACAATGCAATACTTGCCATTCCATCAATCCATGATGCAAAAAACCTTCTTTTTCTACTCGATAATTCAAAATCCATATAAAGTTAACTCCTCCTTGTCGATCATACCCATAATACTGTTGAACAAAAGTAGATTAATCTATAAACATACTAAAAATGCTGAACTTAATTATGATAAAAACGTATTACCATTAGAGAAAAACAGCACTTATAATGTAGAGTAAAATACATCTGACAAGATCATTTTCAATATTTGATGAGTTCATTATAACACTTCTTATTCTACCTAACTGCTTGTTAACACAATAAAAAAAGTCGCAAATGCGACTAATGATTAGATTTATTAATTATCTAAGGCTTCCCCAAAAACTAACATTCAAATTAATCAATTTTAAAAACAGAACGCCAATGTAGTCTTAATTAGTTTAAATCTTGGAAACTTGTCCACTTAGAAACCTAATATTAGTGGATAATAGAAGCCCTCAGACTATTGATTCCATTCTCTAAATAAGCTTTTAAACAAGTTAACGTATATACCCAACCTTCTTTTTGTCCAATCATTTTAGCCACAACTTCTGGATCATCTTCTTTTAGACCTGATTCGATTACTTCAATAATTGTATTTGTGTCAACTTCATTTAGCGTAATTGTAACCATCGTTTCTTGACCTTCTTCGCCCCATGAAAACACTATTTTTTTATGATCTTTGATTTCTATTACATTTATAGAACCTTCTGCATTGTACTCATCGTATCTCAATGTAATTGTCATGTTTTGTTCCCATCTTTTTGAACTAGATGAAAACCAAAAATTGCCTATTTTTTCAGGATCTACTATTGCTTCAAATACTTCATTAGTTGGCTTGTTAATTTTTAATTTAGTGATTATTTGAGTATTCATTTTAAACCATCCTTTTAGATATATTTTGTTTATCCAGATCAAATGTAGTATTCCATGAACCTAAATTCAATTTAAATCGGTTTTGTTTTTAGATTCTGCTGCGAGCTTAATCCATTCTAGTCGTCTATCCCAATCTGTCGCTAGTCTTGCCATCCACTCCGCTGTTGCTGCTAGTTTTTCCGGTGATACTGAATATTTTACTTCCCTTCCAACGCGATTGGATGCAACGAGTTCAGCCCCGTTTAAGACTGTTAAGTGCTTGACTACTGCCTGACGGGAAACAGATACCCTTTTTGCCAATGTCGTAGCTGTCGCCTGTCCCATTGTAGCAATGAGGTTAAGTAACTGACGGCGTGTTGGGTCTGCTAACGCAATCAGAACATCTTCAAAATCATTATTATTTGTGGATTCCATTTTATTTCTCCGCCTGCTTTCTCAACACTTCCAGTTGATGAGCCCAACCTTTAACATTACCTTCAAAGAAATGTCTTCTTTCCTCTTCTGATGCCTCCAGACTAGCAAAGCCACTTTCAACTACACGAAGTAAAGTTCCTCCTTCCTTCGCTGTTAAAATAAATTCAACAAGTGTAGAATTCCCTTCTCGTGGTTCCTCTCCAGGAAAAGAACTTGCCCACCTGCAAGCAAGATATGTCGGCACTTCTGTATGCTCAATTAAAACCGGAAAAGAACCATATTTTGATGTTTCCGCTACAATACGTGACCCATCGACTTGTACTTTATCAGGACCTGGTGCATCTCCAACCCACCATGCAGGTTGATTAACCAACTCCCATACCGTTTCAATTGATGCCTCAATGAAAATTTCCCTTTCGATTCGATCATTATTCATTTATTTTCCCTCCTTGTCTTTACGTGCAACCTAATAGTAGCACATGATTCCTTAACGTGCAACTTCAAGGTTGCTTTAAATTCCAAAAAAAATTACTCTCGGTTAAATTTAATTTAGAAAGCGACTAAATCTACTACCATTATTACCTTTTCATCAACTTAGTTATTCCATTAAAGATCAAAGAAACCTATAAAAATAATATTTTTATATCAACAGGACTACAGTCAGGTATAAACCATATTGATGTAATTCCTTAATACACCTACTAGTAACCCCAAAAAGATGCTCTCCATTTCTACTTTAGAAAACAAGGTTTTTTAACAAACAAAAAAACTGCCGAAGCAGCTGTCTGAAATTGAAACCAATTCATATTTTAGTTTTGAATGCTCCGTATGATGGAACAATTCTCTTATCTCTACAGAAAATTTAGCTCCAGCGCTCTAATTTTTTTAAGAATTTTTTTGTGTACATTTTATTTAGAAAAAACTTTTCAATTTTGTTCATATCTGAATCTTGAAACCTTTTTAAACTATGTGCATAAAATTCATCGAATGAAACATCTTTCTCCACCCATTCACCATTTTGATAACAATGGTGACAGAATTTTTCTGACGGTGTCCCATCTTTTTCAGTTCCAAAGTCATTTGCTCCTTTCAGTGGCATACCACAGCTTTGACACAGGTTTGTTTTTGCCATTTTTAATTCCTCCAATTTTTAAAAGTTTGATTTTTCCATTTAACTTAAGAGTATAAACAAGACTGAAAGTTTTCCAGTTCATTTTACTCTTACAATTACATTCTTTAAAAGCGACACCAAATGGTGTCTTATTTTATATATTTAAGGTACGATACTTTATTTGTCATGTCAAGTTTTGCCTTGTTAAAATATTTTTAGCCATGTACACCATTCACTTGAGAAAAGACAATTAATACTGTTTGCGATTCAACTACATGCAACATAAAAAGAGACCGCCGAAGCAGTCGATTGTTACTCTTTATTTGAGTTTACTAATGGTTTCCCATCCTTATCTAACAATGGCGTAATACCTCCAGCATAGCCATCCCAACTAAATAAGTATTGTATTCCTGTTTCTCTATCCTCTAATATTTTATTCCCTGTCAGCTTACCTTCTTTATAAATTACTTTAAATCTTTTTTCTGATTCCTTTTCGAACATTTTATATACCCCCTACATTTTTGAATTACTCATGTCTGTTTTTATCTTCTATTGATTCCTTCTGATTCCTTCTAAAACTTAAACAGTCCAAACAAAAAAAGTCGCATTAGCGACTTTTGAGTGTGCTGAACGAACTTGTGGCGCCCGTATAAAGCTATTACATTATTTTTTTATGTAGTGAAGCATAGCAAGTTGACCTAATTTTTCTACTTTCGTTAATGAGTAATTTTGAGTAATATCATCCCCTGTATAAAGAGAGATTCCTTTTCCTAAAACAATAGGTGCAATGGCAAGTTGGAATTCATCAATTAAATTCTCTTTAAAAAACTCACGCGCTAAATGACCGCCACCAATTAACCATATATCTTTACCAGGTTTTTGTTTTAAATTGTTAACGAAAGTTTTGACGTCTTCATTAATAAATTGAGCATATTCATCTGATCCACTTAAAGAATTAGAAAAAACATAATTTTTATAAGTACTGTAAGGATAATCTATATCAAATCCACGAATGACATCATAAGTTCCTTTTCCCATAACAACAGTATCAATTCTTTCAAGCAATGAATTGTATCCAGAATCTCCTTCAACTTCTGTTGTTTCTAACCATTCTAAGGTACCATCATCATTTGCAATATATCCGTCAATTGAAGTACCAATGTATAAAATAATATTACGTTGTTTACTCATGCGAATCTCCCTTACTTTCTTAATTATCTGCACCGTTTCATGTCTTAGCTTTTACAGTAAATACTGAAAAAACTGCAAGATTGAGTACTCGTTCTGCTATTAATTATTTCGCATTAGATAATTTGTCAATCGCTTCATGTTCTGATGGAACAAAAAATATATGATTTCCTTTATTACACTCATAAATGAAATCCTTCAGAGCTTTACTAGTATAAACTGAAAAATCTCCTATAATTGCAAACTTAATATTGTAGTTAACGAACTTTTGCAGAATTGAACCTGCTAATTTTGTACTAAGATTGAAAAAATCTTCTGAAATTGCTTCCTTATTTAAGGAAATTCGATTACTACCTTTTTCAAAACTAATCGTCATCATCATATCCATAGCACTTTGTTCATCTTTTAACAATATTGAATCACCATGAGCTACTGCAATTATATGTCCGTTTGCTTCTACCGTTTTTAAATTCATCTCCATATCTCCGTTCTATTAAAATTATTTTTATTACGATTATAAAACACTGATAATTAATCGTGAAGCGACGGAAACAAATTATATGTGACATTACGTAATAACGTTCTAAGGTCATGTACCAACTGAAAAAGATGATTCCTTTCTGGCTTTCTGAACTTTTTGGGTACTTAACACAAAACTTACGAATGCAGTAATACTACATACATATGGAAGGATATTATATCCCCAGTTGGAAATGACATAACCTCCAAACATTGATCCAATGGTGATACCGATATACAAAGCAGTATTATTCCAAGCCATAACGATACCACGTTGTTGTGGATATTCCACAGCTAATCTTGCTTGGTATGACGTAAATCCTCCATAACCGACTAAAGCCCATAGAAAAAGAAGGCAATAAACCCAAGCCCCATGTGAGAAGAATATGCCTATACAAATTAGTATTAGAATTAAGAAAAATAATGAAGCAATCGAAATTTGTCTTTCTCCAATTTTATCAGTTAATTGCCCACTGGTAAGACTTCCTAAAACAGCTCCCATACCATAAAATGTAACCGCTAATGCGATTTCTGACGATGAGAATCTATTTTCGGAGTACAGTGATGCACCTAGGTAAACATAAAGTGCATACATTGAAATTGACCAAATGGTAGTAACACTTACTGAACCAAGTATTCTTAGCAGATTCCCATCAAATAGGTTCCTTGAAAAATCTTTTTTAGGATTATATTTCCATACTTTGAAGTTCACTATCGACAATATAGCTCCTATGATTGCCATTACAACAAATACCGAACGCCAACCAAGAAAATGCTCTAATATCGTGCCCAATGGTGCTCCTGCCCATAGAGCTGTTAAGTGTCCAGATACAACAATTGAGAGCCATGTACCTCTACGATTTGTTGGTGCAATATCTCCAATGATTGCATAGATCAATGGAGTAATTGCAGCCACGGACAAACCAGCTAAAATTCGGCTAACAATTAGCCATAAAAATGTAGGAGCAATAGCAGTCAATACGTTAGAAATTGAAAATAACAATAAACCAAGCGTAATGAATGTTCTTCTTCCCTTTTTATCTGAAAGCCACCCAAATAAAGGAGCCGACAATGCATATGTAACCGCAAAAGTGGTTACCATCCATCCCGTAGTTGTTGGACTTACACTATACGCTTTAGAAATATACGGTAATAATGGAGAGACTACAAACAAGTCGGTACCCATTAGAAATAAAGTTATCCATCCAACACTTAAACTTAATTTCCCCAAAATTCTAATCACTCCAATGAATTATTTTTACATGTATATTCATATAGGGCATAAAAAGCTTTAAAGTATTTATAAAAAGATTGGTAAACTCCTTTTGGTTGCAATTAAAAAAGAGTCACCTAAGCGACTCTAGCAAATTTGAAATTGAACCATCTTATGTGTTGTTCAAAAAGCGAAAGAATTAATTAGTCATGCTCTCTTAACTTCATTAGGCATAAATTAAATATTTTTCAATCGTACACAGTCACAATTACGCCGTCCATATTATTACCCGAAATCTCATAATGCATTTGATCGTTTACGTTAATTGATCTGCTCTGAGAAACGGGGTAATAGGTAATCTCGTATGATTTCCCATTTATTTTAGCAGAGATGACTTTCTCTTCTTTTAGATAATCTAGATATTCTTCTAAAGCAAAATTCTTTTCCTTCATAATCGCACTATGAGGGAAACCCACATATCGGATATGCCACGGTTCAAATTGAATTCCTGTGACATCCGTTTTATCTTTTGGATAGCGTAGAATGAACCCGTATTTCCATGCATTCTTCTCTATCCATTTCCCTTCAGATGCTACAGCCATCTTCTCTTGAGTAGATCCTACATCAAGAGATAAACCCAAGTTGTGTTCGCTATAGCCCGCTGGTAAGGCATAAGCAGAACCCATTTCTTGATAAAGTTTATTTTGTTTCTCAAAGTCTCGATAGCCACTAGTTATGGAGAAATTACGAACCCCTTCTTTTTCTGCAGCTGTAATCATCTCTGAAAATTTACTTGCTATTTCCTCTGATAAATAGATATCGTTATCGATCACCCCAAAGTCCCTTGCCAATTCATTTTGACTAGATAAATTTATGACATCCGATTTAATACTTTCTGGGTGAACGGGATATTTACTGTTAACCAAAAGCAAGTTTCCCTGGTAGATTTGTTCATCAGTGATTTCTTTTTTATAGGTGTTTTCAGAACTTCCATTCTCTATTTCATTGTATTCAGCTTGATTATATTTTTGTATGACTACTTTTGGTTCAAAAAACGATCCAATTTTTATGAAAGGTAAAGTTAAGAACAATAATAAAAACAATAAAAATCCCCACTTCTTCATTTTTACTAGCTTCCTCCTTATTCGTCTTTGCTTAAAAGAATAAGTAAAACTATTAAAAAAAAGAGTAGGGTAAATATTAAATTTTTCTTAAATCGTGAAATTGTCCTTCATTAATCTTCATTATTTTTATCACTTTCCAGTGGTAAACGAACTTCAAAAGTAGTTTGTATTACGTTACTTTTTGCAGTAATCGATCCATTATGTTGCTCTACGATATTCTTTGCTATAAACAAGCCAAGGCCTGTACCATCTTCTTGTTGAGTTCGTGCTTTGTCACCGGTATAAAACATATCAAAGAGATGCGGGAGTTCATCTGGAGGGATTGTATTCCCGTAATTCACAACCTGAACAACCACTTCATCTCCATCAATAAATCCGTTTAAATCGACATATTGTCCTTCATTTCCATACCGTATAGCATTCGTCATCAGATTCTCAAACACACGGACAATCAAATCTCCATCACCATAAATGGGTAAGTTGGTCTTACTATTCATTCGAGCAATTAAATGATTCTTTTCAAGTACAGGATACAATTCTTCCTTTAATTGATTCAGTAAGTCAGTTAAATTGATTCGCTTTTTTTCAACTGATATCATCCCATAATTCATTCTAGTGATCTCGAATAATTCATCAACTAACTTTTCTAATCGTTGAGATTTCGTAAAGGCAATCATTAAAAAATGTCTTACTTGATCTTCCGTCAAACTCTTATCCTTTAGGATCAAATCCAAATATCCTAAAACAGAGGTAAGTGGGGTCCGTAAATCATGAGCTAAGTTTACGACTAGTTGATCTTTACTGCTTTCTGAATAATCTCCTCGCAAAATCGCCTCTTCCAATTTTTCACTTGCCAAATTAATATCTTGAGCAATATCTCTAAACTCGTCATTTGAATGGATTTGTACCTTATGTTTAAAATCACCGCGAGCAAGGTTATGAATGCCGTTTGATATCTCTTTAAAATAAGTAGAGTAAGGTTTAGTAAGTAAAAAGAAGAACAGGAAAGATAGTAAGATAAATAAGATAAAAAAGATATTAAAGTCTCCGAATCTTCCTACCAAAATACGAAACTGTGCCAAGGGATCCTCATAACGAACCATCACATGATAATAGAATTGAAGTCCTTTATAGAATAGATACGTTATGATACCTGATAAAAACATACTTAAACCAAATAACAATACCATCTTTGAACGAAAACTGTGCATCATTTTAACCATTGAAGCTATACCCTACTCCCCATACCGTCTTAATCCATTTGTCTTTTCTTATATCTTCTTCAAGTTTTTTCCGAAGCGTACGTATATGAACCATAACTGTATTCCCACTTTCAAAATACGCTTCACCCCATACCTGTTGAAAAATATTTTCAACACTAAAAACTTTCTTCGGATGACTCGCTAATAAATATAAAATATCAAACTCTTTCGGGGTTAGCTCAATACTTACGCCATATTGCGTAACCGTACGTTGGTCAGGGGAAATAACTAATCCACCATATTCCAAACAGGTTTTATTCTCTGTTTTAGGCTGGTTTAGCTTCATAAAACGTCGGAGATGAGCATTCACACGCGCAACCAATTCGATTGGAGTGAATGGTTTAGTCATATAATCATCCGCTCCTATTACCAAACCCTGAACTTTATCGAAATCAGATGTTTTAGCACTTAAAAATATAATGGGCATATTATGCTTTTCACGAATACGGCGTGTTACTTCATAACCATCCAATTTCGGCATCATAATATCCAAAATCAGCAAATCGATTGATTGAGTCTCGACTACACGAACAGCCTCTTGTCCATCCAATACTTTCACAACATGATACCCTTCTTTTTCTAAATGGATGGCAATCAGATTTGCAATTTCCTCCTCATCATCAGCAATTAATATCGAAATATCTCTCATCTTTCCACTCCTAAGTAAAGTTAGCTATATATCAATTCTTATCCATTTTCTATCATTTCATTTTTCTATTTCAAAATTATGAACTCACTTTAACGCATCGAGTATTTACTAATAGACATTTATTTTTTCTTTATTTTACCATTTCTTATGTACATGAACTGCCTTTACTTCAATCATATCACAATAGTTTATCTCATATAAAAAAGAGGATATATGCAATTTAATTACGCATATCTCCTCTTATCATTCTGTCTTTTTTTATTTTACCTTGCTAAGATAGCGGTAAATCGTTGCTTCAGATACTTTTAGTTTTTGAGCTAACTCACTTACTCCACCTTTTAAAAGGAATAGACCCGCTTCATTTAATTTTCGAACAACATCAAGTTTTTCATCAATTGATAATCTATCCGGAGACAAGTGATAGTCACCCAATACTTTCGTAATCATATTTTCTAGAACATCCTCAACAGTTTCATGAAGATTCTCAAAAACATCTGAGTTGTGTACCTTCAAAGGCTTTTGACCTTCATTTTGAAAACTAGTCATTATGAAATCATCTAAGTAAGATTTCACGTTCTCTAGCACAGTTACATCAACATTTACACAAAGTACGCCTATGATTTCCCCAGTTTCATTTTTAATAAAATAACTAGAAGATCGACAAGTACGGTTGCCTTTTACACTTGCTTTATAATTAGTGATAAAATCAACTTCTTTATAAGCACCCTCTTGCATTACTTTTAATACTAAGTCAGTAATTGGACCGCCTACTCTACGTCCGCTAATTTCCCCATTTTCGATTGCAACAATAGAGTTTTCTGGGTTTGTTAAATCATGAAGTACGACTTCACAATGCTTACCCATCACATTGGCAATAAATGTAACCATTGGGATATACATTTTTAATAATTCATTGTGACACTCATTTACTTGTCGCGAATGCTTAACTTCTACCTCATTCATTAACACATACCTTTAACTTTCTAACTGCTTGATCTAACCGTACCATAGCTTCTTCAATAGTTTTACGAGAACAAGCATAATTTAATCTCATGAATCCTTTACCATTGGATCCAAAAACACGCCCTTCATTGCATCCCAATTTTGCGTCTTTTACTAAAAATTTATTTAGTTCATCACATGTTAGGCCAAGATCTCTAAAGTCTAACCAACCTAAATAAGTTGCTTCTGTTACTTTCATTTTAACTTCTGGAATATGCTTCTTTAAATAATTGTGGATATATTCAGCATTACCTTTTAAATGAATTAGTAACTCATCTAACCACTCATCGCCTTCATTATAAGCGGCAATGACAGCTTCAATTCCAAATATATTTAAATTTTCTAAGCTCGCGCGAAGAATCGAATGGGTAAATTCTGTAAATAAGTCCGGATTCGGAATGACAGCTAATGAAGAAAATAATCCTGCAATATTAAATGTTTTGCTTGGTGACATGAACGTAATACTCATATTCGCAGCGTCCTCACTTATAGAGTAAAAAGGAATATGCGTACCTTTTTCATACACTAAATCTGCGTGAATTTCATCAGCAATAATAATTATTTTATGCTTTTTACATACTTCAACTAATGCGTTCAATTCTTCTCTTGACCACACTCTACCAACTGGATTTGCTGGACTACATAAAATAAGTAATTTTGTTTTACTCGTAATCTTCTTTTCTAAATCATCTAAATCCATATAGTAGTAACCATCTTGCTCGATCAAAGGATTTTCGACTAAATTTCGGCCATTATTTTTCACGACACTAAAGAAAGGATAATAAACAGGTGGCTGAATGATGACTTCATCTCCAACCTTTGTGAATGCATCTATTGCTAAATTTAAAGCCGGAACAACACCAGGGACAGTCGTTAACCATTCACGATTAATCTTTGTACCAAAGCGCTTTGCACCCCAATTGATAGCCGCTTCAAAAAATTCCTCTGGAATATGCCCATACCCATATATAGGATGCTGTGCTCTTTTAGTAAGTGCCTCTACTATTGCTGGCGCACATGCTAAATCCATATCTGCAATCCATAGTGGAAGAACTTCTGTGCATCCAAATACCTGATCAATTGAATCCCACTTCGTACTGTTAGTATTCTTTCGGCTAATTTCTTCATTAAAGTTAAATTTCACGTTCATTCCCCCATTCACATTTTTCTCTCTGATTCTATTTTATCTGAAAATACAACTAATGATAAGAATTTTTTATCACAATGATAATTTTTTATCTAACGCGTCAGTAAAAAATGAATTGTTGGTTATTTTAGATTCTTGGATGATGTTTTCCAACAATTAAGATTAACTTACTTGATTCACAGTTGTAGTTTCACCTATCCAATTTCAACCACTAGATTTAGTATACCCACGCCCATTAACTTTTTAATTAAACGTTTGTTTGATTTAAAAATCCTTGAAAAATCTTCTTTCATAACAAGGCGAAGTCCAAAATAAAAACAGGAAAGACATTTTGTTCGTCCTTCCTGTTCTTCCTACTCATTTATGATGACAGTTTGAAATTCAAATAATTGATAAACATGATGTGTTATGGAGTATTCAAAAACCTTCCCATCTGCTAGAAAAACGATTTGCTCTACTTCCATTACTGGGTCATGCTTATGAATATGTAAGTGCTGGATGTCCAGCGCATTCCCTTTAACCGCTCTTATGATTTTTTGAGCGCTTTTTATTTTTAAACCTAATTCTTCTTGGATGAATTGGTAAATAGATTTATTTACATGTTTCTCCGATAAACCTTGAATAACTGATATTGGCATATATATTTCTTCAAGGGCAAATGGTTTTCCGTCAATATAACGAACTCTCTTAATTTCGTATATAAAGCTGTTCGTTTCACAATTCAATAATGAAGCTAATTTATCTGATGCCGGAATTACCTGAAATAGTAAAACTTTAGAATTTACTCGTTTAGCTCCTACTTTTTGAGTTAAGCCAAAATGCTTTTTATCATTTCGATTTAATTGATGCACATTAAATAAAGGTGCTTCTTTTACAATCGTACCGTATCCACGTCTTTTTGCAATCAACCCTTCACTTACTAAAATGTCCATTGCCTTTTTAACTGTCATTTTACTACAATCATACTGCTCGGCTAATGTAAACTCGTCTGGAAGCATTTCACCTACTCCATACACTTGATTAGAAATTTTTTGCCGAATATCCTTAGCAATTTCGTTATATTTGCTCACTTACAATGTTCACTCCTGTTTGTTGCATATAATGGTACAGTGCACCAATTAAATTTGAGTCATTTTCGAATGCACACTGTTCAACTGATATATCTAAGGTTGCATGCTTCCCTCTCATTGTTGCCAGTACTGCATTGAGTTGTTCAATTAATTCCTTACGGGCACTAATTGCTCCACCAATCAATATTTTCTCTGGATCAATTACATATGCTACATTAAAAATACCTACAGCTAAGTATTTAATAAATTTTTCAACCTCTATTATAACTTCTTCATCACCACGATCAAAAAGTTCAAATACCTTTTTACCGTTAAGTGTTTTCCAGTCCATCCCTTTACGTTTTGCAACTGCATGAACTAAACTCGTCGTTGAAGCTACATCGCTCCAGTTTCTGCCTAATGTTTCGGACATATAGTCCTTAACAAGCATACAACCAAACTCACCTGCATGGAGATTTTTCCCTCTACGCACTTTTTTATTAAGGACAACAACTCCACCAATACCCGTTCCAATTACAATACAAATAAAGTCATTTACGTCTTTCGCTGAACCAATCCATGCTTCAGCTAATCCTGCACAATTTGCATCATTTTCTAGTTCAACACGTAATCCTGTGCTTTCAAACAATAAATCTTTAATATTTGGACCATGAATATATGGAATGGCACTTGCCCCAGCGATGATCCCAGTTTCTACATCTACTGCACCTGGCATACTTAATGCGATCCCTTCAATCTTTACTTTACGATCATATTCTTTTACTATTTTCGTCACTTCATCGATAAAATTTTCAATTCCTTCTCTTGGTGTCGGGACAGAACTTTTTTCAACAAAGCTGCCATCCTCTTTCATTAATGCATATTTTATTGCTGAACCGCCCAAATCAATGACTGCATAATGTTTCATTGTTTTGCTCTCCCTTTAAATAAGCTTATTAATCTTCAATAACCAGTTCATTACTTTCAGCAACTTGTTTAAACCAAAGTCCACTTTTCTTTATCGTACGTTCAAAATGATTATTTAAATCTACTCGATAAAATCCATATCGGTTTTTATATGCATTTAACCATGACCAATTATCCATAAAAGTCCATAGGTGATAACCAAAGCAATTTGAACCTTCGCTGATCCCTTTATGTAACCACTTTAAATGTTCACTAATAAACTCAATACGATAATCATCTTGGACAATTCCATTTTCATCTAAGAAACGCTCTTCATCTTGAACGCCCATTCCATTCTCAGATACATACCAAGGGATATTGCCATAATTGTCTCTTAAGTTGATTGCGATATCATAAAGAGCTTTTTCATAGATTTCCCAACCACGGTATATATTCATTTTCTTTCCTGGCATATCATAATTATCAAAAAATGACTCTGGCATAATTGGCTTCGATGGATCAACAGCAGCTTCTTTTGCTTTAATTCTACGTGGACTATAATAATTAACCCCCAGAAAATCGACTGTATTTTCTTTCATTAGTGTGTAATCTTCCGGATTGGTAACAGGTAGTAAGTTATTTTCTTTTATTAATGAAATTAATTCTTCTGGATAAGTTCCTTTTATTGAGGGATCTAGGAAGCTTCTGTTAAAGAGTAAATCTGCAATATTCGCTGCTTTCACATCATCTTGGTTTTGAGCATCTCTTGGGTAAGATGGTGTCAAATTAATTACAATTCCGATTTGCCCATTTTCTACTTTTACTTTACGAAACTCTCTAATTGCCATAGCACTTGAAATCATTGTATTGTAAGCAACTTGGACAGCACGCTTCATATCTACTACACAAGGATAGTGGAACTGATACAAGTAACCACCCTCAACAGGAACGATTGGTTCATTATGAGTTGCCCATTTTTTCACTCTATCTCCAAACAACTCAAAACAAATACGAGCAAAACGACTATACGCTTCAACAACTTCGCGACTTTCCCACCCACCGATTTCCTGCATAGCAAAAGGCATGTCAAAATGGTATAAGCCAATAATTGGTTCGATATTCTGATTAATTAACTCATCTATTAAAGATTGATAGAAAGCGACTGCCTCTTCATTCACTGCACCGTTACCATCAGGAATTAAACGTGACCATGAAATCGAAGTACGATAAGAATTAAAGCCAATTTCCTTCATTCTTTGAATATCTTCTTTATATGTAACATAAAAGTTAGACGCTTTTGTTGGACCAACTTGATTATAAAAACGATTTGGTTCTATTTCATACCAATGGTCCCAAATATTTTTACCTTTTCCACCCTCAAATGCAGCGCCCTCAATTTGAGTTGCAGAGGTAGCCGCTCCCCATAAAAATCCCTTTTCAAATGAATATTTCATCTTGATCACTCCTAATTTAGTAATCTTTCTTTCTACTATTATATATGAGTGATGTATTAAAAGTATATACTTTTAAAATCTAAAGTATACTTATTTACTATTCTACCATTTTCATCTCTTTAATATTCAATGACCATAAATCAGTATTTAGAATCGTTTCCGACTCCGTTATGTTTAGCCTTTTAGTAAATAAAGGACCATCTACTACAAATGTGTGGTACTCTCCACCCTCACCCATAACACATATTTCTTTTGGAATGAGTAGCTCTTTCAGCTCTTCAGTTACTGTTTGTCCAACAATATTAGCATCGAAATGCGAATCTCTTGCTCTACAGATGATAGCTTTATAGTTACTATTTATCCATTCATCTAACAAGATTATTGATTCATTTTTATGGATCCAAACTGGAAATAGTGGCTTTAACCCGCTTTTTATTGTGATTTCTTCATTCCATTTTTTATCTTCATCTACATATAAAGTACCAAATGCTACAGCCGTAATCTCTAATTCTTCCTTCATTTCCCTTAATCCATTTATAATCGATTGTTCATAATCACCAGCTGAATCTATCATAATAAGTGGTATCCCCAGTGCATCTGCCTGCATTTGTAAAAAAGGAAGTGGTGTACCGTGAGCATGATTTCGACCATCTTTTTTAGAAACCATTGAAAATAAACAAGCGACTTCTTGATTGCTTTCTATTAATCTATGTAATGCCAAACAGCAATCCTTTCCTCCACTCCATGAGATTGCAATTCTTTCAGCCATTTCACCATACCCCTTTTCACTTTTATTTAATCTTGTATAATTAATCTAGTATAATTAACTTAGAAACGTTTGAGGTGACATCATGGATGCTTTAATTTATTTTATCATTGCAAGCTTCATTGCTACGACAGGGATTAGCTTTGTTGTACGTAACGCTTTAAAGAATATAGCAGTAAAACCAGATGAGAGTGCTAGTATTCAATCAAAAATGTTTATTGGCGTAGCCGTTGTTGAAGCACTACCAATCCTGTTCATCATCCTAGGCTATAACGGAATAGAATCTTCTACAATGAACAGTACAATACCTGCTATCTTAATTCTAATTGTAGCGGCTATTAATGCTTTTCTAATTAGAAGACAAAGTAAAGAATTACTAATTAATCATTCTACAAAAGAAGAAGCAAAGCCTCTTATTTCAGCTCTTGAAAAGATTAGCTATGCTTTAGTAACCGCCATTCCAATCGTAGGAATTGTTGCTTGTTTAATAAAATAAAACCTCCGATTCGGAGGTTTTATTTTATTAAACTTTTTACATACATCATGCCTTTTAATCCATAATCAAACCATTGCTTTTGATCATATGGAATCTCAACCCATTCTTTCATCGGTTTACCACCCATCGGATCAAAGTTTTGTGTTCCTACTACTTTTAATGCTTCTTCAACATCCTCTTTTTTTAACTTTACGACAAGATTTGGTTCATTATAAAACGCAAAAATTTTCCCTTGCACTTTTAAACCTTTATGTCCAAAGATACTTCCTTTTGTTGCATCATAATCGTTGATGAATTCAGAACGAAGACTTTCAAAATGCTCAATTGTACCTGACACGATTCATACCTCCCTAATCATTTCAAACTATTAGTTTAAACAACCATACCATTTCCTTAATATACCCTGTATAAACGCCATAACGAGAACTTATTAATCTTTATAACTTTTCAATATTAGCCAGAAAATATAGGTGAACTATAATAAGAGTATCACCAAATTATGACATATGTAAGGAGGTATCTTGTATGTCCATTAATTTTCATGAAGAGCAAAATAAACTTAGTTATACCACCAGATTAGCAGATCAATCTTGGATTGATTTTATAAAGAATCATATTGATGTGAACGGTAAAATGGTTGTTGATATCGGCTGTGGTGGTGGTATTTATTCTAAAGCTTTGGCTATGTTAGGTGCTAAAGTAACGGCTGTAGATTTTTCAGAGGAAATGTTAAAGGGAGCCACTGAAAATTGTAAAGGACTCGAGAACATTGCATTTTTACAAGGAAATGCCTACCATACAAATCTTGCTTCATCCAGCTTCGATATTATTTTACAAAGAGCTTTAATTCATCACTTGAAAGATTTAGATGCATGCTTTAAAGAAGCAAATCGATTATTAAAAAAGAATGGTTTGCTCATTATTCAAGATAGAACCCCGGAGGATTGTTTACTACCTGGAGACCCTAACCACATTAGAGGTTATTTCTTTGAAAAGTATCCCAAACTGGAAAGCATAGAATCATCACGAAGATATCCTTCGCAAAAAGTGATACAGGCTTTGGAATCGAATGGCTTTTATATCACGACAGAAGAAAAACTCTGGGAAGCTAGAAGACATTATCAAAACTTTGAACAATTAAGTGATGATTTACGCCAAAGAACTGGGCGTTCCATACTGCATGAACTAACTAATGATGAGCTTAGTATGTTAATCCAAACTATACAAAGCAAATTGAATCATCAAACAGCTATCATTGAAAAGGACCGTTGGACAATATGGATTGCGATAAAGAAATAAGAAAAAAGGTAAGTACAATACTTGGTACTTACCTTCAGACTGAATTTCATAGTTTTTGTACTTCCTCTACATACTGAAGAAAGTACATTAAATCATATTTACCTTTTCTGAATGAGTTTTTCTCTTTTATTTTCAGGCTGCTTAATCCAGTTCCGAACACCTTTTCCTGCAAATGGTTCATCATGATATCTTGGGATGATATGAAAATGACAATGAGGAATCGTTTGATTTGAAACCTTACCAACATTCCATCCTAAAGTATATCCATCCGGCGAGAATTTTTCATTTAAATAATCTTTTGCACTTTGTAACAATTCATAAGTATCGTTCCATTCTTCTAATGTTAAATCAAAAGTAGTGATACGATGTTTTTTGGGAACGATTACTCCACAACCTTCCAAAACGTCCTGCTCCAAATTATGTTGTAAAAAATAACATGTTTCATTTTCGAAAATGATGTTTTGTTCACGATCCTGTAGTGGATTACAAAACGGACAATTTACATCGTATGGCATCCTTTTCCCCCAACAATCATTCTTTATTAGCTTTACTTTGGTTTCACTATTTCTACTTTAGGTAATTTAATCGTAACTTTTGTTCCTTCATTTATTTTACTTGAAAAAGTGATGGTTCCATTCATGGCTTCTATAATACGAACTGAAACAGTTGTTCCTACTCCAGTGCCTTTTTCTTTCGTAGAATAAAATAATGTTCCGATACGTGAAAGTTGTTCCTTGGTCATACCTTTACCATTGTCTTGAATCGTTATGACTGCTTTGTAACCATCATCATATAGTTTCGTATGGACATAACCGCCAGATTCGGTCGCTTCAATTGCATTTTTAATAAGATTAATAAGTGCTTGTTTTAATTGATTTTTATCAGTATGTAAAAAAGGTTCAACTAAAATTTCACCTTTTAATTTTACATTTTGCTTCAAAGCCAATGGTTCTAATAATGTTACTACATCTGAAACACTTTCCTTTAGATTCACTACCTCAACTTTATCAAACTGTGGTTTTGCAAAGTTTAAATAATCATTGATGATTCCTTCTGCCCTACCTAACTCGCTCAATACTAACGGTAAGTACTCCCCAGATTGCTTATCTTTATTTTGCTGCATTAACTGAAGGAAACCTTTTACGACCGTAAGTGGATTTCTTACTTCATGTGCAATAGATGCAGCCATTTCACTTAAAGTGTTCAACTTCTCTGCACGCTGAATCTCTCTTTGTAAAAGCTTTTTTTCTATTAATATCTCATTTAGCTTAGCAGCTAGTGTGATCGCCACTAATTCAATTAATATAAATACTAAGATTAATCCAAATAGTCGATAATCCCTTTTAAAACTGACGTTGTTTAAAATTAAATATGTAAATAAAATGCAAAATTGAACGAGTGCTGGCCAAAATCCTATGGCCGCAGTTAATATAATTCTTTGCTTTGGTTTGAATCTCCAAAACCATCTTGATAAAGCAAGTGCCCCTAATGATGATAAAGTTACACTAACCATTCCAAAGAGAATTGCATCTCCACCTAACATGAGTCTTGCTAATAGGATTGATAAAAACGTTAACATACCCCATCCAAAACCACAGTATAGAAAAGCAATCGCTAATGGTATATAACGTAAATCCCAAAACAGGCCATATGCGGGATACGGAAACGCCATACAAAGAAAGCCTGCCACTGCTTGAAACATACCGAAAAGATAAATTTTATCCTTATAACCATGATTTTCATAAATAATACTGTAAATTAATATTGGACTTAATATGATTAAGACATGTAATAAAAGTTTCTCAACTAACATGATTTTAGTCCTCGCTGATTGAAGTTTTTACACTATATGATAACAATCTTAATATTACGACAAAATTTCTAAATATCCTTTAATATTCGATATTATCCCTAATATTTCCATATTATGTAATTCTCCATTTATTGTAAACGATAAGTTGAATATATTTGGGACTATGCTCACATAAAAGATGAGTTTATTTATTTAAACATTTATACTATAAATGCAAATAAAAAAATTAATGAAAGGATTATTTATGAATAGAAGAGTCATTATCAATCTTGTGATCGTTACCTTTTTCTTTTTATTGATAAATTTTTATTTAGGAATTCACGGTTGGATTTATATAAATACAATATTGAAGCACGAGTTACATACAGTTAGTAAACTAATATATTGGTCCATCTTTTGGTTATTTACTTTTGCCTATATTTTATCAAGAGTATTAAAAAAGCATCTCCCAAGACCTATTTTTAAGTTTTTACATCATATAGGTGCTTACTGGCTAGCTGTTATTTACTATTTAATCTTTATATTATTGATTTCTGATTTAATCGGTTGGTTATTGTTAACATTTACGCCTCTCTCTTCTGAAAAACTAATCATAAGTTTAGGGACGATTGTTTTACTCTCCATAGTTTTTCTGATTGTAAAAGGAAGAAGAAATGCATTAAATACACAATTCATTCATTATGATATTCACGTAGAAAAATCAAATTTACATTCGAAAGCACTTTCGATTGTTTTAGTATCTGATTTACATTTAAGCACACTCGTAACAAATAAAAGATTAGCGTTCTTAATCGATGAGATTAATAAACTATCTCCTGATTTAGTTTTAATCGCAGGTGATATCATCGACGAAGATATTACGCCATTTGTTGAAGAAAATATGGTGGAGACTTTTAAAAAATTAAAACCATCAATAGGCACTTACGCTGTACCTGGAAATCATGATTATTACGGTGGCCATTTAGATTTACTTGTTGATCATTTAAATGACGCAGGGATTCACATTCTTTTAGACGAAAAAGAACTAGTTGAAAATAGTTTTTATATCGTTGGCCGAAAAGACTTAGCAAGTAAAAATAGGTTAGAATTACATGATTTATTAAAAGACATTGATCATACAAAACCAATTATCTTATTAGATCACCAGCCCTATCGATTAGATATTCCAACAAACTTAGGCGTAGACCTACAAGTATCAGGTCATACGCACCGCGGACAATTTAAGCCAAATCATCTTATTACACGTAAGCTATACGAATTAGATTGGGGCTATCTGCAGAAGAATCTATCACACTTTGTCGTTTCTTCTGGATTTGGCACATGGGGACCACCAATTCGTACAGGTAATCCATCTGAAATTGTCACAATTAACGTTACTTTTCAAGAGAGTAGTAATTGAAAAGAGTCTGAATATCTCAGTTGTTGTACTTTGTATACAAACTGAAAGCACCTTTAAAGGTGCTTTTTTCGTTTTTTAAAAAATGTATCTTTTCTTTAGATATATTATGAGTATTTTCATAGCTCATTCATTGAAGTAATTCCTAATAACCAGTTGACTAAGAGCATGATTTAACAAATATATTACAATTTTCTTATAAATTACATTAATTTTAACTATAAATAATATTCTGAAAAGTGTAAAATGTTAAGGTATGAGTTTCTATTTTAGAATGGAGATTAAATGATGAAAAATACAGAGTACTACAATAATAGAAGTCGTCGAATTTATATTATCTTCATGGCTACAATTGTTACACTGCTTACAATCGGAATAATTCTGTCTCCACTAACATTTAAGGAGCAACCAGTAGAGCTTATTACTCAAATTATTTTAATGTGTATTGTCATTTATGCTTTAATACATTTTGTAAAAACGGACAATACATTTTCAAAGGTTCTATTCACAACAATCGCTTCTTTATACGTGTATATAAAATTTTGGACCTACCCTGAAACTTCAACAATGTATAGTTTTGTAGCGATCATTCCTATTTTTACAATATTTTTATATAATCGTGTTGCCTTTTATATCGGTTGGATATTAAATGTAATAATTGGTCCAACTTTTGTTCTTTTAATCACTTTTACAAGTTTAAAAAATCGATTTACTTATATTGCCTTAGATCCAGTTGGAAATATTTTAGAGTTCTTAGCTATTCAGTTCATACTATTATTTGTATTCTTGCAAACTGAAACGAAAGTTATCGAATTAAAAACATATCATAATGAAATTCAACAAGCGAAGCAACTAAATTCAATCGGGCAATTAGCCGCAACAATTGCTCATGAGATTCGTAATCCAATTACAGTTGTTAAAGGATTTGTTCAACTTTTACAAAAAAAGAAATCAATGACTTCTGATGATCAATTCTATATTGAAACAATGCTAAAAGAATTAGAATACGCCCAAATTATTATTAATGATTATTTGTCTCTTGCAAAGCCACAAACCGAAACAATTCAAAAAGTAGAAATAAACCAAGAAATACTGAATATCACAGATTTATTGGCTTCAATGGCAAATAGCCAAAATATAGGGTTTCAGCTAAATTTAAATGAAATACTTACCACAAAAATTAATCCAATTGAGTTTAAACAAGTTCTTGTTAACTTAGTTAAAAATGCAATTGAATCAATGATTGAGCCTGGGTATATTACAATTAATTTAACAAGAGAAAATGACTATGCACTAATTGAAATGATTGATACTGGAATTGGGATGTCTCCTGAAACGATTGAAAAACTAGGAACACCTTTTTATTCTTTAAAAGAAAGAGGAACCGGGATTGGTTTAACAGTTTGTTATAATATCATCGAAAAATTCAAGGGGAGTATCGAAGTGTATAGTAAGGAAGGTAAAGGAACAACTTTTAGAATCTACTTACCAATTCACATTCTCGAATAACATCAAAAGCTCACTGAAAAGTGAGCTTTCGGTTTTATAAACTCTTAAAAATCCTTCGCCGCTTGTGTCGCTTTTTGAATTGCTTGCTCTTTAATTTCAGCAGCACGATCAGGGAATGCATTTTGACCTTCTACAAAAATACCATTAAAATCTGTAATACCGAAGAAACTCATAATGACACCAATATATCTGTGCCCCATCTCCATACCAGCTGCAGGACCTTCTGAATACACCCCACCACTAGCTTGAATATGTAATGCTTTTTTACCCCCTAATAATCCTTGAGGACCGTTTTCTGTATACTTAAAAGTTTTTCCAGCAACACATACTGCATCAATATAACTTTTCATAACTGGTGGAAAAGAAAAATTCCACATTGGCGTTACAAAAACATATTTATCTGCCTCAACGAATTGTGTTACAATTTCATTTAATCTGCCAACCTTTGATTGTTCTCCTGTGGATAATGTATCAAATCCTCCACCAGATTGAAGTTTCCCCCAACCAGAAAACACTTCAGCATCGATATTTGGAATTTGTTCATTATAAAGATCGATATGTACTACTTGATCATCAGGATGAGATGCTTTATAGCTGTCGATAAATGCACTTCCAACTGCCATACTATATGATGTAGTTTTATCATGTGGATGTGCTGTGATATACAAAACTGTTGCCATATAAATTTCCACCTTCCAAATTTTTTAGGTTATCATAAGCAAATTAAAAACACTATACTATCTTTTGCAAAAATAAAAATTCGATACTTCATTGATGAAAAAAAACCTTATCTCATTTAACTAAGAGATAAGGTTTTAGTTTCTTACATATTATTTCTTAAAAATACCAAATGGCTTACCAACTGGTAAAAACTCTCTACCAAAATGAACATTTAATACTGCTGCAGCTGAACCATAAAATGACATAATTGCTATACCTAATTCACTATAAGCAGCAAATGTATGTGTTGCATGTTCCATAATTCCTAAAGTGCTTAATGAAAGTCCGATAAATAAACAATCAATCAGTACAAAAATAATAAATAATACTTTATGAGTTTCCATTGCACCAATCGTCATAAAGATAGAGAAAATTAAATAACCAATAAATGCAAAACCTAATTGTTTAACATCAGCTGCTTTCGCTAATGTTTCACCAAAGCATCCTAATTGAATTAACCAAGTAGTGCCTACTGCAAGCCAGAAAAATGCATAGCCACCAAATGCAGTAGCGCCAAATGTATTTTTATGTTTAAAATCCTGAATACTTGCAAATAATTGTGCAATCGCACCTAAAAATATCGCCCATGGTAATACTAAAGAAACACCATCGGTAATTCCTAGCTTTTGTGTTGAAGCTACTAACGTAACCATTGCTAATCCAAATAAACCAATTGCTGATGGATCAGCTGTTGTTATTTTAACTTGCTGAATATTATCTTTCATTAATGTAAATCCTCCTAAATTTTTAAACAGACTAAACTATACTACTATAAAATTTGTGATATTAATATAACTTTTTTTCATAACAGAACGAATCAATAAAAAAAGCACTTTCTTTTAAAAAAAGAAAGCGCTTTGCTTTTTTATTTCTTATGTCTTGTGGCATATCCACATCTTTTACATAAATCTTCAACTGCACATCTTCTAGAAAATCCATCGTAAATCGCTCTTGCACGTTCAGAATTTAAAATATCCTCTAAAGACGTTTCATAAATATTACCTAATGGGATTTTCCCTTCACTATCTAGGCAACAAGGTACTACAGTTCCGTCAACTAATACGCCAATTTGATCCCTTAATCCGTAACAGAAAACATTTTCATCAATAATATCATTACCCATATCTGGCCACTGGAATTTTTCAGCCATATTTAAATACACATTATTACGTAATTTAATATTATGCGTTTCCTGTAATCTTTCACTTAAAGAAAAATCTAAGTTTAATTTCTCTTCTAATAAATTTAAGATATCGATATTTAATGTATTACTTGCCTTCAATTCTTCGCTATCCATATTCCATAATCTAATCGCACAAATCATATCACTTTTTTCATTTGCTTCATTAATGAAATTTGTAATATTTTCTACATAATCATGCAAATCCTTTGTTAAATCATTTGCCTCAAAGCTATGAAGTGAAAAATTGATTTGTCTTAATCCTTTAGATTCAATTAATAAATCTTTTACTTTATTAATTAACGTACCATTTGTCGTTAAATTAACTTTCAGACCATTCTCATGGCTAATATCTAAAAATCGTCCTAGCTGCTTATTTAAAAATGGCTCACCCATCAAATGAAAATAAATATAATCTGTATATGGTTTTACTGAATTAACAACATGTGTAAATGCTTTTTCATCCAAAAACTTTAAAGGGCGTTCTAACGTTGGGCTTGGACAAAAATTACATTTTAAATTACAAATATTCGTAATCTCTATATAAACCTTCTTAAATTTTCTCATTGAGCTCTCCTACTATTTGTTGATTATTTTATCTATATTCACGAATATCTTACTATCGTATAAAAATATCATACATTCTATCATACTACATTCTAATAAATATTGATAATTCAACATACTGTACAATTTTTGCCAACCGAACAGAAAAAAATAGCCCCTTAGTTTCCAGCTAAGGGTTAGTAATTTTGAACGCAACAAGTTATGATAGTTTTCGATTAAAAAAGGAAAATATACCCATTTAGAATTTTCCATTTAGAAGTATAATCTTCCTAGTGACAAAATGTTACAATTTTCTTAATTTTTTATGTATAGTAGGAGGATTTTATGAAAAAGTTAGTTTCAATTGTTTGTGCAAGTTTGATATCTCTTAGTATCTTGCCCATTCAAAGTAATGCAGTTGTACAAAAAAAATCACCAGCGAAAGATGTATTAAATCTTGCTCTTTCATCAGAAGTATATTTGGATTCTACAATCGCAACAGATGATGCTTCATTTGATGTACTTGATGATGTGATGGAAGGATTATTCTTTTTGGATAGTAAAAACGAAGTAAAACCAGGTTTGGTTGCTAATTATAAAGTAAGTTCGGATTTAAAAACATATACATTTTCACTTAGAAAATCTAGATGGTCAGATGGTGCTCAAGTTACAGCTCATGATTTTGTGTATGCATGGCGTAAAGTAGTTAACCCTAGAACAGCAGCAGCATATAGTTTCCTAATGAGTTCGATAAAAAATGGAGACGATATTATTAATGGAATATTACCAGTTGATAAATTAGGCGTAAAAGCGATTGATAACCAAACACTTCAAGTTCAACTAGAAAATCCTACACCTTACTTTCTTTCATTACTTGCATTCCCAACTTTTTATCCACAAAAAGAGAGTTTCTCTAAAAAACATTCAGACGACTATGGGGTAACAGCAACAAAAACATTATTTAATGGTCCATTTATTGTAAAAACTTGGAACTATAACAAATCAATTAAGCTAGTTAAAAACTCATATTATTGGGATCAAAAAGCAGTAAAGATAAAAGAAGTAAACTTATCAATTATCCCAAATGAAAATACAATGTACTCTATGTATTCAAAAGGTAAGTTAGATCGAATTATACTGGGCAGTACACTTTACTCAACAGCTAAAAATAGAAAAGACTTAAAGCAACAATTGGAACAAACTAGTTTTTACTTAAAAACGAATTTAAAAAATAAAGCATTAAACAATCTTGATATACGAAAAGCAATTGCATTAACGCTAGATAAATCCAAATTATCAGAAGGGACATTTAATTCTGCATTAAATACAATAGTTCCTAAAGGCTTAAGTTATAATAAAGGGATTGATTTTTCTAGTATTAACCAATCAATTTTATTAAAAGACTCCCAAAAAGCAAAAGAATATTGGCAAAAAGGGAAATCACAACTAAATTCAGATACAATTAAATTAAACTTACTTGTAAGCGACACTTCACTAAGTATTTTATATGGAAAACGTATTAAACAGCAATTAGAGTCGAATTTAGAGAACTTAGTCATCAATGTAAAAGCTGTACCGTTTTCTCAACTTTTAGATAAAGATTATATGAAAGACTATGATTTAATTACCTTTGGCTGGGGGCCAGACTATGTAGATAGTTCTACGTTTTTAAACTTGTTTACATCCAATAGTGGATTTAATTCAACTGGCTATTCTAATTCAACCTATGATAATTACATTGATCTAGCAAATAAAGAAACAGATTTGGATGTTCGTTGGACATACTTCTTAAATGCTGAAAAACAATTATTAGATGATACTGTCATTATCCCACTTTACCAAAGAAGCATTGGTGTTCTCCAAAGCTCAAAGCTTAAAGGTATCTATACAGTTCCATTTATGAATACGACTACATTGAAATGGGCTGTAAAAAGCTAAATATTTGGCTAATGAGTTAGAAAAGCTCCCTTTAGTTAATAAGGGAGCTTTTTTATATTAAGTAGTGGACAATTTTTTGAATGCTTACTTAATCTTCTACAAACCTTGCGTGATACCAATGATCTAAAATCTTCTTTAACTTAAACTTGCCTTTCCTGTATTCGTTATTGACATATTTAGGTTTATTCCTATCTTTTCTGTATACCAATGAATATAGTCCATTTTCGGTTTCAAATTCTACTTGGTTTTTATGTACTTTAATTAGTGATAAATATCCGCCATCCCCTTCTTGAAAAGCTTCTGCTACCACTGTCTCAAGAGATTTCCGCTCTTTTTCGCTCATCACAATCACACTATCATCTCTTGTCATATCAATTAAATTTAACTTTGATATCTCAAAGACCTCATCTATATACAAAAAATATCCTTTTTTTTGATTTTTGTTGTATTCACGATAAGCCAAGTTTGCTAACGTCTGGAAATCGTCTTTATAAATATCAAAATCTCTTACTTTGTACTCCCAAAGTGAGGTGTAATACATAATAGTTCCTGGTAAGAAGTTATAAATAACTAATAATAAACTAGTTGAAAAGATTGCTATCAATAATAATTTAATTTTTTTCAACCAATTTTATTAATCCTTACTGTATAAATTGTTTTTACTAAACCTTCAATCTAACCAGGGTTCCAAAACCTACGTTTAATTCAATCCAGCCATTTTATTTCATATTTATTTCAAAGAAAAATTATACAATACTTTCTCACTATATCCTTGAAGGTACTCAACATCCAGATAATATGTACCTTTTGCTAAATTTAAGCTACCAATTTTAACAAAGGCTTCATCCCCTACTTTCGTAGTAAATGTTTTCACTACTTTCCCTTTACTGTTTAATACTTTCACTTTGAAAGCTGTATCTTCAAGGCGTTTGAAGTTGAATGCTACTGTTTTATTCTTTGCTACATTAAACTTATAAAAGTCTTTATCTGTCTTTTGGTTTAATAAGCCATGATAAACACTATTTGCACTAATTACATTAGCTTGTTTAATTGAGTTATTTGCTTCTTTTTCAAATTGTTTGTTATCGATAAATAAAGTTTCAAATATATATTGTTCATTCGAATATTTACCATTTTCTTGCATTACCGATATATAATAAGTACCTGATTTTAGAAATTTAGTAAATATTGAAGTCATTTCATAATAATCATATTCTTCTAAAACCCAATCCTCTAAAACTTCACCTTTCGCGTTTAAAAGACGGTAATTTAGTTCTGAATCATTTCCAAAAGTACCTTTTAAATTTAAATAACCATCTTTAGTTGTCGTGAAACGATATAAATCATCTGTGTCTTTTTGATCAGTGTATCCAAGATAATCTTTTCCTACTTTAATTGGAGTTGCTGTTTGAAGTGTATTATTTCGCTCAATTTCTATTTGATCATAATACATACGTAGTACATCCAATTTGTAAGGAAGAGTTTCACCAGTGCCATGATATACGAAGACTTTTACATAATAAGTACCTTTTGCTACACCTTGTCCAAATATATCTTCTTCTTCATTGCCTTGATCAGCATAGTATGTTTCATACTCTTCTCCATTTGCATCATAAAGTGTTACACCGATTTCAACATTTGGATTTTGTTGAACTGTAAAATATAATTCACCATTTCTTTTCATCTCAATGGAATAATACTTCACTTCTTCTTGATTTTTAAGCACACCCATTGTTGCCGACTCAGACATTTCCTCTAAGCTATCAAAGTTCAATGCAGTTGCATCCTTGAATACTTCAGAGCTTATTGTCTCAGCAGAAGTAAATCCAACATTCATGCTAAAACATAAACATAGTGTTACAAGTAATGCAGTTACTTTTTTAAACATTTTCTTTCCCCCTAAACATCCCAATTACTATTTTTTTATAGATTACTTAACCATTCCTTCTCCTAAAAAATGGAAAAATAATTCTTATGTATTAACGGTCTTTTTACACGATATTTCCACAAATAAAATTCGACAAAATACATTTTATTACTTTTTAAACATAAAAAATGAGTCCATATAGAGGACTCATTCACGGTACTGAACGTTATATTGAAATATTTAAATAATTGATATAAAGTCTATTTCAATAAAAATTGATATAATACGTTTTCACTTTCGCCTTCGTAATATTCAACATCTAAATAATAACTACCTTTTGCTAGTCTCAGTTCACCAAGTTTTACGATTGATTCATTACCTTTTTTAGTTGTATACGTTTTAACGACTCTACCTTTACTATTGATCACATGAATCTTAAATGCCGTCTTTTCAAGGCGATTAAAATAAACGCTTACATACTTAGTCGTAGAAGCATAAAATTTAAAAATATCTTTATCTGATTTCTCGGTTAATAACCCATGATATTGTATATTTGAACTAATTGAATTTGCTTGTTTAAGCGTGTTATTTGACTCTTTTTCAAATTTTATACTTTCAATAAACGTTGCAACAAATTCGTATTTCTCATTAGAATAAACTCTACTATCACCAGAAACGGAAATAAAATAAGTTCCTGGCTTTAACTGTTTCGTAAATATTGATGAAAACGAGTATTGATCACTTGCTTTTACAACCTTCGCTTCGATCAAGTGTCCTTTCTCATCTAAAAGTCTATAATTAAGATCTGATTTAAGTGCAGCTGTGCCTTTTATGTTAATCAAACCAATATTGTTTGTTTTAAAACGAAATAAGTCACTCGTATCTAATTGATCAGTATAGCCGAGGTAGTATTGCCCAATTTTAATCGGAGTCGCTGTTTCGATTGTGTTATTTGTTTCATACTCTACATCATCACCATAAAAACGCATCACATGTAATTGGTAAGGTAATTCTGTACCTGTTCCCTCATACACAAAAACCTTAATATAGTAATTTCCTTTTACTAGTCCCTGACCAAATAATTCCTCTATTTTAACACCTTTATCCGCATAGTACGTTTCATATTCCTTACCACTTGCATCGTATAAGGTAACACCGATTTCAACTGAAGGATTTTGTTGCATGCTAAAATACAATTCTCCATTTTTTTGCATATTGATTGAATAGTATTTTGCATCTCCTTGTTGGTTTAAAACACCCGATGTATATGACTCTGACAATTCATCTGAACTGTCAAAACTTAGAGGAATAGCGTTTAGAAATGTATCTGTATAGATTGATTCAGCTTTCGTCCAGCCAGAATTTACGCTGAAAAAAATAAAAAGTGCAATGATTAATGCGATTATTTTTTTTAACACTTTTATTCCCCCTAAGTTTTACTTACTTTTTAAAAATTTGGATTTAATCTTGAAATTTTTGGATAAAACTTATTTAAAAATAATAACGGTTAAAAATAGATAATATTAATGATTTTTCAACAAAAATCTTTCGACAAACACATGATTTATCTAATGTTTTTGTGGAAAAGTTTTACAATGGTCATATTTAATTCAAATAAAATATGTTGACAGGTATTTGCAAACTGTAATATTATTTGTTCATCGCAAAACAAAAACTAGTTTGATTTTTTAACTGCAGCAGTTGATAAAAATTTTATAATATAAACCATTTAAAGCAATGATGAGAAATAGTAAAAATATTAAGTTCTTAAACAGAGAGTTCCCGGTTGGTGCGAGGGGCATAAGACAATATTTCGAACACATCTCTGAGCTGAGCACCGAACCCTTTTTAGGTAGTAGACTGTTTCCGGAATCCTTTGCACCCGTTATCGTGCTAGAGTGTACGCATTCAAATGCTGTACTCGAAGAGGTTGGTATCGTGAGGTATCAATAAATAGAGGTGGAACCACGTGAGTAATACTCCCGTCCTCTAGCTATACTATATAGCTAGAGGACGGGAGTTTTTTGTTTATATAAAATAAATATTATTTTAAGGAGAGAGAAAAATGAAGAACAAATATATAACAGCAATTATTTTGCTTATGATATCAATTTTAATCGTTTCAGGTTGTGGTAAAGAAAAAAGAAATGCAAATGAAGTAGTCCTTGGTTTAGACGATACTTTTGTACCAATGGGTTTTAAAGATGATCAAGGTAAATTTGTAGGTTTTGATATTGATTTAGCAAAAGAAGTATTCAAACGTGAAAATATGAAAGTTACATTCCAACCAATTGATTGGTCAATGAAAGAAACTGAATTAATCTCTGGTAATATCGATACAATTTGGAATGGTTATTCAATTACTGACGAACGCAAGAAAAAAGTTAACTTCTCAAAAGCTTACTTAAGTAATCGACAAGTCATTATCACACTAGCAAATTCAAGTATTCAATCTAAATCAGATTTAAAAAATCAAATTGTCGGGATTCAAGAAGGTTCAAGTTCTTTAGAAGCTGTTAATAAAGAGAAAGACTTAGTAGATTCATTCAAAGATGGCAAACCTGTATTATACGAAAACAATAATCAAGCATTAATGGACTTAGAAGCAAAACGAGTTGATGCTGTTGTTGCAGATGAAACATTAGCACGTTACTACATGAATAAACGAGGCGAAAGTAAATACAAAATTTTAGAAGATAATTTTGGTGAAGAAGATTACGGAATTGGTGTTAGAAAAGACGATAAAGAATTACTAAATAAAATTAATAAACAAATTGATGCAATGAAAAAAGATGGTACGTATGACAAAATTTATCAAAAATGGTTTGGCACATTGAAATAAAGGAGCATTCGCAATGGAAACAATCATATCCTTAATTCCTTCAATGCTGGATGGACTTACAGTAACGCTAGAAATATTTATGATTACTCTAGCGTTATCCATTCCACTTGGAATTGTAATCGCACTTGGCAGATTATCAAAAAATAAAGCACTTAGAACATTTATACAATCATATATCCTTGTAATGAGAGGAACACCTCTACTTTTACAATTAATTTTCATATTTTTTGGCTTACCTTTAATCGGCATAGTCTTTGATCGTTTTACTACGGTTATCATAGCTTTTACACTAAACTATGCTGCATATTTTGGTGAAATATTTAGAGCTGGCATTCAATCAATTGATAAAGGCCAATATGAAGCTGCAGAAGTTTTAGGACTTAGCAAATCTCAAGCTTTCAAAAGAATTATCTTACCGCAAATGACAAAAAAAGTATTACCACCAGTATCGAATGAAGTCATCACACTCATTAAAGATTCTGCTCTTGTCTATGTTGTTGGGCTTGATGATATGCTACGTGTCGCAAAAATCGCATCAAATACAAGTGCTTCATTAATACCTTTACTATTTGTCTCTATTTTATATCTACTTTTAACCGCTATTTTAACGAATATCTTTAAGCGATTAGAAAATCGATTTTCGTATTATGAATAAGGAGGGACTTTCATGTTAAAAGTAAATTCATTAACAAAACGATTTGGAAAACAAACTGTTTTAAAAGAAGTCTCTTTTGAAGTAAATAAAGGTGAAATTGTCACTTTACTAGGTCAATCCGGAGCAGGTAAAACAACAATCCTACGCTGCGTTAATGGCCTAGAAAACTTTGATAGTGGAACAATTCAACTTAATGGACAAATCATTCAATCACAAAAAGATTTATTAAAAGTTCGAAAAGATGTTGGCCTTGTTTTTCAAAACTTTAATTTGTTTCCACATAAAACAGTACTTGAAAACATTATTGAAGCCCCAATACTAGTATTAGGCTTGAATAATGAAGAGGCTAAACGTCGAGCGCTTACTTTATTAGAGCAAGTCGGTTTAAGTCAAAAAGCAGATGCGTATCCTTTTGAATTATCCGGTGGTCAACAGCAACGTGTTGCCATAGCAAGAGCATGTGCACTTCAGCCAAAAATACTTTGTTTCGATGAACCGACTTCCGCTCTCGATCCAGAATTAACAAATGGAGTAGCTTCTATTATGAAAAACCTTGCAGCAGAAGGAATGAGCATACTAGTAATTACTCACGATATGGAATTCGCTAAAAATGTCTCTACACGCACTTTAATCGTTAAAGAAGGAAACATCATTTCAGAAGACTGTTGACAAACGTTCGCGCCTCGAAAGACAAATGTTTTCAATCAGACTGAATCTCTTAGTTTTTGTACTTTGTTTACAAAAATGAAATCCTCCAATTGGAGGATTTTTTTAATGAAATAATTTACTAATAAACGAGAGTATCATGATAAATGCTACGATAAAACATAAGATGACAAGCCGCTTTTCCTGTTTGTTAGAAGAGTGCAATTCCATCTCCCCTTTTTATTTTTTCCCTTGAACATACTCTGCATCAAATAAAAATAGTTTAAATAAAAATAATAGCGAAGGAACTAGTAAGAGTAATCCTAATACAAATACAATAACTAACATCGTACCAGATGTTTCATTTGTATAGCCATTATAGATTGTAATATACGGGTCTAAAATATATGGCAGATGTGCAGCCCCGTACCCAAAAAATGCAAAAAAGAATTGTAGCATGACAAATATAAAAGCTACTCCATAATAGCGTTTTAACAATATTAACAATGAAGCAACCAAGAAACATATTAATGATAATAAAAACATCCACCAATAACGGTCAATAATATTTTGGTAAAAGTGTAGATTGTTATCTCTTAAACCAACAAACACTAAGAAACTTGATAAAATAGTTGGAACTGTCCAAAACAGTGCATATTGTCTAACGATTGCTAATGCACCTTCATCTTTCGCTTTACTTGCATAATACGTTAAAAATGTAGCGCTTATGTATAGTACTGAAATGATTGCAATGATGACGACACTCCAGGAATAAATACTTGATAATAGTTTTTCTGCCAGAAATTCTACTTCACCGTTTTTTTCAACGATATAGCCACCACCAGAAATTGTGAGAACCGTACATAAAGATGCAGGGATTAATAATCCAGTTGCTCCGTAAAGAAAAAGATATATTTTATTTTCCTTTGAACCATAATTCGAAAACGCATAAAACGATCCACGAATTGCTAATAGCACTAAAGAAATACTTCCAGGGATTAATAAAGCCGTTCCATAGTAATACGCTACACTAGGAAAAAAGCCGATGATACCGACAAAGAAAAAAACAAAAAACACATTCGTTATTTCCCAAACAGGAGATAAATAACGACTAATAATATTACTAATTAGATGGTCTTTCTTCGTAACTTTTCCATAGTATGCGAAAAAACCCGCTCCAAAATCAATAGAAGCTACAATAATATATCCATAAAGAAAAGTCCATAACACAATAATTCCTAATAATTCAGTATTCATAGTTCACCCTCCTTTTTACATCATTTTTTGTTACGATATGCTAACTCTTCTTCAGGTGGATTATGAATAAACATTTTTCGGATGACAATTGTACAAAATATGCCAAGGAATAAATACAAAGCGAAAAATAACCAAAACATACTGCCTAATCCTTTTGCAGTAGTCGCCCCTTCCGCTACTTTCATATATCCTCTTAATATCCACGGTTGACGACCAATTTCAGCAATCATCCACCCTAATTCAATATTGATCATCGCTAAAGGCCCCGTAAGAGCTAATCCGGTTAATAACAATTTATTATGCATCCAATTTTTTTTCTTAATTGAAAAAGCAACAAATAAAAAGGTCATAGAAATAATCAATCCAACAAATGTCATTTTAATATCAAATAAATAGTGAATATATAAAGGTGGTATTTCATCCTCTGGGAACTCATTTAGACCTGTAACTGGCGCGTTAAAATCAGAAAAAGATAGAAAGCTTAATAATTTCGGTATGCGAATCTCATATTTTACTTCATGTGTTTCATCATCTAACGTTCCAAATAAAACAAAGTCTGCTCCCTTTTCAGTTTCAAAATGCCATTCTATTGCAGCTAGTTTTTCAGGTTGATAATGAGCAAGAAATTTTGCGGAGATATCTCCAGTTACACCAGTCAACACTGCAAAAATTAATCCCATTGTTGCTGTTAATCGAAGACCTTTCTTCGTGTAATCGGTAATTTTTCCTCTTAGCATTTGGATTGCAGCAATTGACGTTAAAATCAATGCCGAAGCTACATATGCTGTAACAATTACATGAAGTGTTTTAGACGGAGCTGCAGGATTAAACATTGCAGCAATCGGATCTACAGTTTTAATGACACCGTTTTGTAATGTAAATCCTTGAGGTGTATTCATAAACGCATTAACAGTTGTGATAAAAAATGCAGATAATGTTGAACCTAATATGACAGGTATAATAATGAGCCAGTGATAGATTGGTTTTTTAAATCTGTCCCAAGTATATAAGTAAATACCAAGAAAAATCGCTTCAAAAAAGAAGGCAAATGTCTCCATAAACAATGGGAAACTGATGGCTTGGCCCGCAATTCGCATAAAGCTTGGCCACAATAAAGATAGTTGTAGACCAATACACGTCCCTGTTACAACACCTACTGCAACTGTAATGGTATAACCTCTTGCCCACCTTCTTGCCATAAGCGTATAATGTGGATCTTTTTTTAATATGCCAAGACCTTCAGCAATTGCAATCATTAAGGGTATTCCTACACCAATCGTCGCGAAAATAATATGAAAAATTAACGTCATGCTCGTTAGTAATCTACTGAGCGTTACATTATCCAACTCCATCTGAAATCCCCCCTACAATTTCCTATCATATTGTCTATGAAAGAAAATTATTCTAATCAAAAAGTTATGTTTCACCTACTAATTTGTAGTAATGATTACGAAAATACATTTGTTGGTATCTATAAAAGTATGGACTTATTACATTAAAGGTATACGACAAAAAATGACAAAACGAAGTCTTTCATAATTAGGTTTCCATTAGAAAAAAAAGCTAATCTGTAAAGATTAGCTTTCACTTTAAATAACGTATTCAATGAAACTATGAGTTATGTTACTAAACGAGTAATGCTCTTTTTCTTCCATGATAAACGGTAGTATAAATATTGTAAGCCAAGACCTACGATAAAGGCTGCCGGATAACCAATCCAAATACCTTTCATCCCTAAATTTGTAAAATGGGACAGTAGATATGCAACGGGTACTTCAATTAACCAAATTGAAATGATACTAATAATAGTTGGCCACAGAACTGTTCCACTAGAACGCATTGTTGAAGTGATGATAAATGTATGTCCGAGTATTAAATAACTCCATAAGGTGATCATTAACAAGCTATTTGCAATAGATAATGTTGTTTGACTTGTTAAAAAAAGCTGAAGAATTGGTTTTGTGAATAAATACATTAATAAGATAATTACTCCACCAAGTATATAATTAAGAATCAAACCTACTTTAACAACTTGACTTAATCTATCATATTGCTTCGCACCAATCGATTGGGCAGCAAAAATTGATACAGTAATGCTGATACAGAGCAACGGCATTTGTACATAACTCAGTAGTTGATTTACTACTCCATATGAAGCAGTTGCATCAGACCCATATTTATTTACGAAAGTAATAACTGCTATTTCAGACAGTGATAGAAAGATCATATTAATACTTGTCGGAATTCCGAGTTTACATAATAGTTTTAGGATTCCACTATCTATACGCAGATATCTACTTGATTTAAAGTCTATTTGAATTAAATGTTGTTTTTTCTGTAAATACACTAGTAGTGCTAAAAAAGTTATGACTGTTGAAACAAGACTTGCATACGCCGCACCATATATGCCAAACTTCGGAATTCCTAACCACCCAAATACAAATGGCGGTAATAATACTACATTTAATATTGTACTAAGGACTAGGAAGTAGAATGGTGTTTTCGAATCACCCGTCCCACGCATGAGAGTCGTGTATACCGTATATAAAAACATAATTGGAATTGACCAAAATAATATTCTGGCGTATTTAACACTAACCTCTAATATATCCCCAGGAGTACCCATACCTTTTAAGATATCCTCTGTAAAAAAGCTCCCTATGATTGCAAGAACAAGACCTAGTATAAAAGTAAAAGTTAACGTTGTACCAACAATTGACTTTAATCTTTCAGTCATTTTTGCGCCATATGCTTGCCCTATTAATATCGAACTACCAGATCCAATCCCAATCGCAAAAGATATTAATAGAAAAAATAATGGAAAGAATGCCGATATTGCTGCTAATGCACTCTCCCCTAGCCAATGCCCCACAACGATCATGCTAAATACTTGGCCAATAGACTGTAAAATATTACTGAATAATAATGGTATAAGAAATATGACCATTGGACGTAATAATGTGAGTTTTTGTTTAGACGTATTTACATCTACTGTACTCACTTTTTCAGTTTGAATCATTAACCTCCCTCCTTATTTTATTTTTTCTGTATGATAGCCTCGCTCACCATATGGAGAAAGCTCATTTAACCATTTCTCCTCTAGTTTCTTCAATTCACGCTTTGCATCAAAGTATGGTTCTTCTTTTACTTTTAGCGTTTCTAATTCTTCTATCATAAATTGATCTTTTCCAAATTCATTCCACTCTTTTTGGAGTTGTTTATTTGTAGAAGAACCCGCCACTAATTCGAATTTCTTCCCATTTAAAGTTTTAAAGTTCATTGTACTTCCAATAAAAACTTTACCATTCACCAAATTCTTAATTTGATAAACTCCAGCTTGAATCTTTGTTTCTTTATACTGCATCTTTAATTCTTTTTTACGATTCATTTTTATTAACCTCACTTTTATTATTCTTTTAGCCAATATTGACTACCATCAGGTTTACGATCAATAAAACCGTACTCAATTAAATATCTTCTTAAGATCACATAATCATCGTAGATAGTTGTTAGCACTTCATTAATCTCTTTTTCATGATAGATTTTATTTGGATCAAATCGTTTCACAATCTCTCTTAGAACTACTAGCTTTTGTTTTTCCTTCAGTGGGAATTTTTTTAATGGTCCATTCATTCCTTCAGGAAAATATTTCTTCAAACTTTTTTCTCTTTCATCTTCAGTAATGTTATATCTTTCATCCACCATTTTTGCAGACTTATGCAGTGGTAAAAAACTTGGAGCATGCTGATCTTTTTCTTTTAAAAGCTCCATCAATACTAGAAACAACTTAGCTTGACGTTCCTTTTCTTTTAAAACGAAACGGTGATTCCGAATTGTAGAAGCACTACCGATTCCTGTTTCCTTCTGAATATCTGCGTCACTTTTTCCTAAATAAAAAAGACGTAGAAGATGATTCTGATGCTCCGTTAATCCAGTTAGCTTCTTATCAAGCTGAATTAAATAATCAAAAACTGATTCGTGAATACTTTCAATATGAAGTTTCATATACTTTTCAGCTTCATAGAAGATACCATCTTCTTGATAAATAATTCCCTTTTCAATTTTTTTACTGCATAACAAACAAACATAATGTTCATTTTCGTCTATATAACCTTTTTTAAGTTCTTCCAAATTAGCATTCCAAAAAACTTCTGCGTACTCCATAAAACCAAACACAACCTTTATTTGTTTATTTATTTACAAACATAATATGATAATGTTTATAAAATGTCAATTATCCATCAGATTTTTATTACAAAAGAGAAACAAATACAAAAAATAGCAACAAACAATCTGACTCACAATTTCATAAAAATTATCAGTATAGTACTTTTCAAAAAAGCAAATAACGACGTAATCCTTTATAATATAACTAATTATTAAAAGGAGATTAAAAATGAATTTACCATTATCGAACACAAAAGAAAGAATCATATCAATAGATATCATTCGTGGTTTTGCCTTAATTGGCATTTTTTTCGTCAATATACCTTCAATGTTCATGCCTGATTTTTACTATCATTTTGAATATGTTGGTATAGATCGTTTTATTAGATTAATATATGACATGTTTATTCAAACAAAGTTTTATACAATCTTTGCATTCTTATTTGGAGTAAGTGGATTTTATTTTATGAAGAGTATTGAAAAAAAGGGGTTATCGCCATACAAGTTTTTTAGTAGACGATTAGCTTGGATGCTTATTTTCGGAGTGATTCATATATTATTTTTATGGGCGGGAGATATTTTACATACATATGCGTTGCTCGGCTTTGTTTTACTATTATTCTATAAAAGTAGCGTAAAAAAGATGTTGATTTGGGCAGGTTGTTTGTTTTTAATATACTTTTCCCTAGAATCGTTAGTTCATTTTGCGTCAGACAATTCTACTAACGAATCATCTAGTAATCTATTTACTGCTTTTAAAAATGAAAATGGTGAAGTAAATTATTATTATCATTTTATCGAGCAAATGAAAGAAAGATGGAATTTCTTCTTAACATCCATTCCTTATGAGATAAGTGTATTTCCTTTTGAATTTATTCCTATTTTTTTAGTAGGTATGGCAAGTGCAAAAGCTGGCTTATTTACCAACACATCTACTTATTTAAAAGGAATTAAGACAGTTCAATATTTAGTGTTAATTGCATCTGTACCTTTTTTTGTTTTAATGGTTCAAGAGTATGTTCATCACCAAATTACTTCAAGCTATTACGTATTCATAACTGGTAAGCTTTTAGCAACTTTCTATGTTTGTACCATATTAAGATTACAACAAATACCATTATGGGAAAAAAGACTTTCCTTCCTTGCACCGCTTGGTAAAATGGCATTTACAAACTATTTAACTCATTCTATTATTACATTGGCAATTGTTTCATTTTTCATTAAAGATACATTTTCCATTTCACTTTGGATGCAGCCCTTATATGCAATTATCATCATCATCTTACAAATACAGTTTTCTAAATATATCTTATCCAAGTGGAAATATGGACCACTTGAATATATTTGGAGACTGCTTACATATGGAAGAAATAAATCCACTAGTACTACCTTTACAAGAGAGATGTAGTTATAAAAAAAAGCATCCTAATGAATAGGATGCTTTTTAACTGTTATTTTAATTTTTTTACACTCTAAAGCATCCTAATTTAATGGAATGCTTTTTCATTTCTATTTTTTAATAACAGTTCTTCCAATTGTTCAACAGGCAAAGGTCTGCTATAAAAATAACCTTGTCCTACATTACATGCATACTGCTTTAAGAATATAACCTGCTCCTCTTTTTCAATTCCTTCTGCAATAACGTTAAAGTTCAAATTATGTCCCATATCTATTATTGTTTTTACCATTTCACCTTTATTTGAATGATTGATAATGTCATCTACAAATGACTTATCAATTTTTAAGCTATCAATTGGTAAATGCTTTAAATAACTTAGAGATGAATAGCCAGTACCAAAATCATCTATAGAAATCTGAACACCTATTTCCTTTAACTGATTTAAAACAATTGTAGATCTTTCAATATCCTGCATTATACTCTCTGTGATTTCTAGCTCAAGATAACGAGGATTTAGGCCAACTTCTTCTAATATTTGTAATACTGATTCTACAAAATTATCCTCTTGAATTTGACGCACTGAAATATTCACTGCAATTGGGATTGGATCAAATCCTAGTTCTTGCCATCTTTTATTTTGTGTACAAGCTTCTTTTAAAATCCATTTCCCCATTGGAACAATGAGTCCAGTTTCTTCTGCAAGTGGAATAAAATCAGCTGGAGAAATAATACCATTTTCAGGATGATGCCAACGTATAAGGGCTTCTACACCAATAATTTTATTTGTTTCCAAATCAATTTGTGGTTGGTAGTTAAGCGTTAGTTCGTTTTTCTCCATTGATTTTCGCAACCATTTTTCAAGGTCTAATTTACGAGATGTTAGCTCAGCTAGTTTAGAAGAATAGAATTGATAATTGTTTTTTCCACGCTCTTTTGCTAAATACATTGCCGTATCAGCATTTTTAATCAATGTCTCTTCATCTTCACCGTCAGCTGGGTACATACTAATTCCAATACTTGGTGTGACGAAAAATTCAAGATTCTCGATTTCTATCGGACTACCAAATTCACTTAAAATACTTTGTGCAACTTCAATTACCTGTTCTTGATCAATTTCTTCAAGTAAGATGATGAATTCATCACCACCTTGTCTAGAAACCATGCCTTTACTATTAAAAGCAGACTCTAATCTGTTTGCTACTATTTGTAGTAAATGATCTCCAACTGAATGACCCTTTGTGTCATTGATAATTTTAAATCGATCTAAATCTAAGAACAATATAGCAAGTTTTTGACACTTTGTTTGATGTAAAACTTCATTTAAATACTTTCTAAACATATTTCTATTAGGTAGACCAGTAAGTCCATCGTAATATGCCATATGTTGAATTGTTTGTTCGGCTTTTTTACGATCAGAAATATCTCTACCAACGATTTGTGTCGCAGCTCGTCCTTCATAGAATATCGGCATTGTTGTCATTTCAACTTCAATGCTCTCACCATCAAGGCGTAGTGCTTGAAATTCAAATCTCATTTTTTCTATTTGCTCATCTATTACAAGTTCGTTTTCTTTAATTTGTCTTAAAATATTAGGATGTATTAGTTTTGATGGAGGTTTCCCAATTAATTCTTTATGACTTGACGCACCATAAAGTCTATATCCGGCTTCATTAATATAATCAATTCGACCTCTACTATATACTGCAATTATGTCTGGTGACATTTCAACTAACGTTCGGTATTGGTCTTCACTTTCTTTACGGTTTGTAATGTCAAAAAGAACACTACTAAAATCTACTAATTTCCCTTTTTCGTCGACTGTTGGAATTCCTCGATCCTGTAGCCATCGTACTTCTCCATCACTACGAATAATTCGATAAATACTTGTAACTGCTTTTCCCTGTGAAAGCATTTTTTCACGTTCATCAAGTACATATAAATCTTCTGGATGGATAACTTTCTTCCATAATGATGAGTCTTCGTAGAATTTTTCTAAAGAATAACCATAAAGGTTTTCAATACCTGGTGTAATTAATAATGTATTTGTTTTCAAATCATGAGACCAAATCGCCACATCAAGTGTATCGAAAATGTGATCTAATCTTTGTCGATCCTTAAGGTAATCCGTTGAACCTTTGTCTTTCATTTTTAAAAATAAAACAACTAGGAGTAAAATGACTAAGATGAAGGCTGTATCTATCACAGCATGGGTTAAACTATCATGTAGAAGTAAAGTAGAAGCAAGTATTTCTAAGATGATTAAACTTCCTATTATGGAAACTAACTTAATGTTATATTTATCCTCTTTTATATTCATTTAATTCTCCTATATTATAGGTAGTCTCCTGAAAACATCCAATTTTACGACACTTTTCTTAAACATATCAAAAAAAGATGCTTATCACAACAAGATTATGCGGTATAAAACATAAAGTTTTATAAACTGACACTTACCTTTGTAAGTACTTACAATATTTTCTATTTATTTAGAATCCAATTACTCATTAATAGCAACTCATCATTAACATTTATAGTCCATTCTATTCTATTACCATTCGACACTCTCCGTACAATTGAACTATTTTCTTTTCATTTCATTGACAATTTGTTACATAACTTTACAATTAAATTAATTAATAATAGAATTTTCGACATTTTTGTAATATTAGTAAAAACTTTCTAATAAAGGCATTATTTACAATATATTTTTTACTGTTTATACTCAATCTTCATTTTAAGTCATAGGAGCGAAAAACATGACCAAAGATTCAAAAAACAAGTCAATTGATTGGTTAAAAGGAGTTCTTTCTAAACAAAATCAGTACGAAGCATCTATTAATGTACAGCATATCTCGTCCGAAGGTGCAGATGATCATTTAATAGAAGAAGCTGTAGCAATAGAGTCAAATACTCAAAAGCAACCTTTTTCAAAGGATAATCAAGATAAAGTCTCACTAGACTTAATTATTTCATTAGAAAATATGCTAAATGACCGTCAACTTACAATTTTTAAAAATAAAGATTTAGAGGATCAGTTATATACTGCTAATGAAATGATTAGCCGATTAAAACATGATCAAATGAAGAAAGATCAAATTATCCAAGAAAAAAACAAAGAAATTAGTGTAGTTGAAGGTAAGCTTACAAAGAAACAAATGAGCTATGATCAATTGATTGAAGATTATAAGGAATATCAAAATAATTCCAATAATGAATTTGAAAAAATGACAAATCAATTAGAAAAAGAAGTTCAAAAGTACAATAAATTAAATGATATCTCGACTAAAACACAATATCAAAACATGATTAAAATTAAAGACCTCGAAGAAAAAATTAGAGATTTAGAAATAGAAAATCAAAAATATGTTGAACAGTATCATAAAATACTTGATGAAAAGAACGAGTTAATGAAGACCATTAACGATTTTACTGAGCGCATGTCTTTTTCTTTCTCAACAAAACCTGCTACGTCAGTAACTGTTCCAGAATAAAAGATTACAAGAGTTAGGAGGCAATCATGTCAATTTACCAAGGAAAACTAATTGAGCTTTTATCAATCAAACGAACAATTGATAAATCATTTTTACATATTAGATTAGTATTTAATGAAGAAGTTGAACTACTTTGGGAAATTGACAATGATACTGCTAATCTATTAGACTCCATTATTGGAGAAAATTATAAATATAGACTCTCTCTTCATAGTTCATTTGATCAGAATACAAGACTGTTCAGTAGCTATATGACTCGTACTTATATGGATAAGAGTGAAAAAATCAATTTTATCTGTTCCGAGGAATATCATAATAAACTACATGAGATCAAAAACATTGTTGATTTAGAATCTATATTGGAGTTACCTTACATGTCTTCAAATCAAACAAAAAAAGTGGAAGAGACTAGCCCACGTAACCACTATGCAATGGTCGGTTGGATTGCAGTTGCTATGCTTAGTCTCATTTCTACTATCCTCATAGGGTATATTAGTCATTCTTGTATTAATAAAACATTATTTTGTGAACAGACACCTGTTAAGGCTGAAAGTGTTGTTAAAGCCGATGAACTAAAAATAAAAGAAGAAGAAATACAAAAAATTAATAAACCGAAAAAACCTGTTATTGCGAAACCTACTATTCCAAGTATTACATTAAATAATGTAGTAACATATAGTATTCCAAAAGGAAGTGTGGCTCTTACTTTTGATGATGGACCCTCTAAATATTCTTCTAAGATTATTAATCTATTAAAAAAGAATCAGGCTGGTGGAACGTTTTTCTATATTGGACAAAACGTTAAACAGTATCCGGATCAAGTTAAGTATGCACATTCAAATGGATTTTCAATTGGTAGTCATTCGATGAACCATCAGGATTTTACAACTCTAACTTATAAAAAACAAGAAAATGATATACTTCAATCAAGTAAGTTAATTAAGAATATTACACATCAAAATGTTACATTATTTAGACCTCCGTATGGAGCAAAAAACAAGTATACTACTGATATAATGCAAAAATATGATTATAAAATGGTTCTATGGAATAAGGATACTGAGGATTGGAAAAACCGTGATGCTAATTCAATTCTTAAATATGTAAAGAGTAATTCGGATTCCGGTTGTATCATTCTTTTGCATGAATCAGAGGCTTCTGTAGAGGCTTTGCCGAAGATTATTGAGCATTTACAGTCAAAGGATTTGAAGATTGTTAGTTTAAAATAATATGAGTAACCTTTTAAAGGAAACTAATTTGAATGTTAATTAGTTTCCTTTTTTTGTTTGATTTGAATAGAAGGATACACTTGCAACCTCTATCTCATCTATTTCTCTTAGGAAAGATGGAGTTCCTCGATTTCCACTTCAGGATGCTCGCTTTCCGTGGGGCGGGCGATGAGCCTCTTCGACGCATTCGCGTCTGTGGGGTCTCATCTGTCCCGCTACTCCCACAGGAGTCGAGCACCTTCCGTTTCAATCTAATTTCTTTTAAATGATTGCTTTCTGTTAAATAAAGTAGACCATAATTAAATAGACTCTAGTACCTTTCTTTTATTTAACTATCGACATTAAAACTTAACAGTACCTACATTTAACTCTGTATAAATATTTATTTCCGCTTCAGGATACTCGATTTTCGCGGAACTGCGGTGAGCATCCTCGACGCATTCGCGTCTGTGGGGTCTCACCTGTCCCGCTACTCCCACAGGAGTCGAGCACCTTCCGTTTCAATCTAATTTCTTTAAATGGTTGCTTTCTGCTAAATAAAGTAGACTATAACTAATTAGACTCTAGTACCTTTCTTTTATTTTACTATCGACATTAAAACTTAACAGTACCTAAAACTTTTAGCTCTGTAATAGATAAAATCTTTATTTCTGCTCCAAGGTATTCTCTTTCCATGGGGCGGGCGGTGAGCCTCCTCGACGCATTCGGGTCTGTGGGGTCTCACTTTTCCTGCTACTCCCAGTGGAGTCGGATACCTTTTGTTTCAATCTAATTTCTTTTAAATGGTTGCTGTCAGTTAAATAAAGTAGACTATAACTAAATAGACTCTAGTACCATTCTTTTATTTAACTATCGACATTAAAACTTAACAGTACCTACATTTAGCTCTGTAAAATAAAGAATCTTTATTTCCTCTCCAGGAAACTCCTTTTTCATGGAGCTGCAGTGATCCTCCTATACTCATTAGAGCAGGATTTAAATACTTTTCGAATCAACTCCCCTCATTAGTACTTTTTTATGTCATAAGAATTGAAACAACCTATTTTAACTACTTTTAACTATATATATCCAGTTTTGTATTGAATGAGCAGATTTTTCTCATACTGTATATATTAAAGTTATTCGTGGAGTGAGATTTGTTGGAGAGCCATCACAAGAGAGTCCATTTGTTTTTATTATTGATCGTTAGTGCTGTTTTCATATGGTCTGTTATTAGACCATCGGGATATTTTATTTGGGTATTAGAAGTACTGCCTGCTGTGGTGGGATGTATTGTAGTATTAGTGGTTTATCATAAGTTCAAGTTTACTAATCTTTCATATGTGATTATTGCAATTTTATCAATTTTGACGTTTATCGGTGGTCATTATACTTACGATGACGTTCCTTTATTTAATTGGATTAAAGATGCATTTGATTTAAGTCGGAATCATTATGATCGTTTTGGACATTTTTTTAAAGGGTTTATCGCCATTGTGATTAGAGAAATTTTAATACGAAAAACGTTATTAAAAAGAAATTGGATCGTTTGGTTAACTCTTTCTATCTCATTATCAATTTCAGCTTTATATGAAATAATTGAGTGGATTTATTCGGCTATTCGGTCTGGTAATAAGGAAGCGAAGCAATTTGTTGGAATGCAGGGAGATATTTGGGATGCACAGTGGGATATGAGTTTGACCTTAATTGGCTCCATTATTGCTTTATTAATTTTATCAAAATGGCATAATAAATATTTAACACCTTTTCGAGATTAAAAAAGAGCCGAATCCTTCTGTCTAATAGACACTGGATTCGGCTCTTGATTATTATTTAACTACTTTCTTTACTACAACACTTTGATTTTTCGCCGCATCAGTTAAAGAAATTAATAAAGTAACTCCACGTTTTTGTTTCGGAATTTTCACTTTGAATGTTCCTTGTGTTGTTACTTTACCAGTAGCAATTACTTTTGATCCAACTTTAACTGTTACTGTTGAACCTTTTTCCCCTTTGCCTGTGATCACTGTTGTACCATGAGTGATTGTTTGAGTAATAATAGGAGCTGCCGGTGGCGTTCCATCCTTTACAACAACATTAGTTGCTGCACTTGTGTTACCTAATCCGTCTTTAGCAGTTACGCTTAGAACAGTACCTGTACGTTGTGCACTAATTTTAACCGCAAAAGCACCTTTCGAATTAGCTCTACCTGTAGCAATTTCTTTATTTCCAACTTTAATCGTAATATAAGCATATTTCTCTGTTGTTCCAGTTACAACTGTTGATTTATTGTAGACTGGGTTCACAACTGGTTTAGCAGGTGCTGTTGTATCAGTTGCTTTTTTAACAACTACTGCATTAACTGAAGTTGTTGTTGCACCAGCAGTTGCTGTAATGACTAATGTCGTACCAGCCTTTTGAGGAGCAATTTTAATTGAGAATGCACCTTTTGCATCGGCAGTACCAGTACCTACAGTCTTGTCTCCTGCTTTTACAGTTACAGTTGCATTAGCAATTGTTTTACCAGAAATAGTTTTTGATAAATCACTTACTTGGTCTACTGTTAAGTTTGTATTGTAAGCATATAATCCCCAAGTTACGCCTAATTCAGATGCTTCACCTTTATAAGTGATGTGAGCAGAATCAGATAAAACATTTTTCGCATCTGTAGCAGATTTAAAAGTTACTTCCGGATTACCAGCGATTGGTGCGATCATCCAGTTTTTGTCTGCAGATGGGTTTACTACACCTTGTTTTTCGATATAGTTCATTAATACAGTACGGTTTTCTTCAATTGTATCGATTACTACTTTTGCTTTTCCACCTTTTAAGCCTGGGAAGTTTCCTCCACCACTTGCACGGTAGTTATTCGTAACGATAATAAATTTTTGATCTTCTTTAATTGGTTGACCATTAAATTCTAAATTTACAATTCGGCTTGCATTAGCATTTAATACATCACCGTTTGCTTTGTATTTCGCAGGTTTTGTTACATCTACTTGATACGTAACACCATCAATTACATCATAGTTATAACCAGGGAATGTGTTATCCACTAGTTCTTGTGCAGTGCTAGAAGCTGGATCAATTTGTTTAAATTGACCTGCACTCATTTCTAACCAATCTTTTACTTGTGCTCCAGTTAATTCTACTGCTTTCAATGTATTCGGGAATAAGTATAAATCATTCGCAGATTTAATTGAAAGTTCACCAGTTTGGATACTTGTATAGTCATTTGCTCCGCCACGGCCTGATTTAAACGGTGCCGCTGCAGATAATACTGGTACATCTTTATATTCAGGTAAGTTTTTAGCAATAAAGTCTTTTGCAAACCAAGTTTGTGCATTGTTTACAATTTGAATCGTAGGATCATCTTGTACACGTGCAAAGTAGCTGTACATTGGTGCGCTAGTCATACCGATTTTCCCACGAACGTAAGCTAAAGTTCCTTCGTGGTATTCTTTAACAGCGTTTACAATTGCAGGATCTTCGTCAGCTAAGCTTTTCTTATTTGTTGCATCATATACTGGACGTAATTGTGAACCCTTTGCTTCAACTTTTGTGTATTTACCATTTTCATCTGGCGTTAAAGTTAGTTTCATAACACCTAAATTGTTACCCCAGAAACCAGCTTCTACAGCAGGTACTCCGTTAATTGTTCCAATTGTGTTATCGATTCCTTCTTTACCATTAAACTCCGCAGCACCTGGGAAGTTCGTGTGTTTATGACCAAAAAGAATTGCATTAATTCCTTCAACCTTACTTAGGTCGTATACAGCATTTTCTGCATTTTCTAGACCAGCAGTTGCTACGTCACAACCTGAGTGAACAAGTGCTACAACGATATCAGCACCAGCAGCTTTTACTTTTGGAATAAATTCTTGTGCAGTTTTTACCATATCTTTTGCTGTTACTTTTCCAGTTAAATTGTCTTTGTCCCAATCCATAATTTGTGGAGGAGCAAATCCAATTACACCAACTTTTACTTTTTGTGCATTTCCATTTGCATCTTTAAATGTTTTATCTAAGATTACATAAGGTGTAAATTCATTTTCACCAGTTTTAGCATTATAAATATTTGCATTTATATATGGGAATTCTGCTTTACCAGTTACTTTTTTAGCATAATCTAAACCATAGTTAAACTCATGATTACCAAATGTAGCTACATCATATTTTTGTATATTCATAGCTTTGATCATCGGGTGCACTTCTGTGTCAGACAAACCTTTTACTTTCGCTACATAATCTGCCATTGGATTACCTTGAATTGTATCTCCAGCATCAAATAGAAGACTATTTTCACTTTCTTGTCTAGCCTTGTTAATTAACGTAGCTGTTTTTGTATAACCATAATCTAATACTGGTGTATCTTTGTAGTAATCGTAAGCCATGATGTTATCATGTAAATCCGTTGTTTCTAAAATCTGTAAATCAATTGCTGCAGGAGCTGATGTTTCTTCAGCTTTTACATTTGTAAACGGTGTCGCAATTGTAGCAAAAGTTAATGCTGTCGCAACGATCTTACTGAAAGAACTTGATAATGTTACACGTTTAGACATATTTACACTTTCTCCCTCTGATAACTATTTTGTGATATATTACTATTTTCCCAACGCTTTAAATTATAACTTGCATTGATTATAATAAACAATTAATATTTTTAAAAAATAGTTAAAATTCTATGAAGTTTTAATAGTAAGTATTGTAAACACTTACATTTACTGGTGAATATGCCCTAATAAATAATTCGACAATACATAAACACCCCAAAATATATTTATATTAGAATATTCAAAATAAAATAAAAATTATTTAAGTTTTCTAGTTTATTCTATTAATATGTAAATATTAGAGGTTACCTTGTTAGTGTATAAATAATTGAAGTGGACTTCGCCTCATCAATCACTTCACATTTGAAAAATTGATTTTTCTCTAAAAGTTGAATCGACTTTTCATTCTTTTCATTTACTATTCCTTCAATGCTTCGTAAATTTAAATCTTCAAAACCAAATTCTATTACAGTTTGTAATGCTTCTTGCATAATACCTTTTCCTTGAAAAATTGGTGAAAGCTCATACCCAATTTCTCCTTTTAATTGATCCGTTGAAAAATTCCATAGACAGATTGTCCCAATTAAATCATCGGAGTCTTTCAATGTGATAGCCCATAGAATCCATTTATTTTGTTCAATACCATCATTGATCATCTCAATATACTCTAGAGCATCATCAATTGAATTTGCTATTGGTCGATCGATAAATTCTGATACGTTTTTATCAGAACGTAGTGCAAAAATCGCTTTTTTATCATCATTATGCATTTGTCTTAAAATTAATCGATTGGTAGATAAATTAGGAAATGGTGAAAATTGAATGTCATTCATACTTGAACCTCCAAATAGTGCTTTTGCTGATGATTTTATCACTATTTCCATTATCAATTTCTTTTTTCTGTATCACAAGGTCAATTTAAAAAGCATTACAATAAATTGTAATGCTACATTGAAATCCTAGTATCCAACATCTATAGTTGTAAGCCTGAATATGAAATGGTAATGAAATTTACTTTTTATTAAATAATGATTTCATCATTGGTGGCGTAACAATTGTCGTAACAAGGATGACAATCACAATAACAGCAAATAAATCTTGATTTAATAAGTCATTTTCAATTCCAATTGCTGCGATAATTAATGCTACTTCACCTCTTGAAACCATTGCTGAGCCAATTCCTAAAGAATTTCTCCAAGAAAAGCCTGTTATTTTTGCTCCTAGCGAAGATCCTATTAATTTAGATAAAATGGCAATTAAACTTAACACGATTATGAATCCTATATGATCCATAATTCCGGTAAACTGTACTGCAACCCCAATGGAAGTAAAAAATACAGGCACAAAAATAGAGTAGCTAATCGTTTCTACCTTTTCAAAAATTTCATGCTTAAATTCAGTAACACTTATCGCTACTCCTGCAATGTAAGATCCAATAATCGCTGCTACTCCTGTATATTCTGCTAAATACGCATAAATAAAACAAATGATTAGTGCTGAAGAAATAACTGTTTCAGTCACTCGCAAGCTTGAAAACTTCCTAAGAAAAAACGGTACAAATTTCCATCCTACAACAATCGCGCAAACAAAAAATATTACTTTCTTTAAAATGACCTTCGTTAAATTTACGTCTCCACCAGCTAAACTCATTAAAAACGCTAACGCCAAGATGACAAGTATATCATCAATAACTGCTGCCCCTAATATAGTCGCTCCTTCACGAGACTTTAATCGATCCATCTCTTTTAAAACTTGTACGGAAATACTAACGCTTGTTGCTGATAGTAGCAAACCTAAAAAACTTGCTTGAATAGGATTAAGATTCATATATATCCCTGTAAAATACCCTAAAGCAAACGGAATTAGAATTCCCCCGACTCCTACAGCTGCAGATGCTTTTCCTGTTCGTTTAAATTCCTCTATATCAGTTTCTAATCCAGCAATAAACATTAGCAAAATAACCCCGATATTACTAATTTCTTTTAGCACTTCTGTATCTTCTATAATACCTAATACAGTGGGACCTAAAACAATTCCTATTAAAAGCTTACCTAAAACTGAAGGCTGCTTTAATCGAACACTTAGATCCCCAGCTATTTTTGAAGCGATTAAAATAATGGCAAGTTGAAAAATAAGCATATAAATACCCACCCTTAAAAAATTAGGTTTAATCCCTAAATTTCGCTATTTCAGAAAAACTATTTACGTAAAGAATTGACACACTTAAATGTTACTGAGCATTCATCTACTACGTAATAGGATTTGGAAAAACTTCTAATAATATTCCATTTTTTTACGTTCAACTACTTACCACTTAGCTTTTTTCTGAAAAAAACTTTTTTATTATAACTTTTTAAATAAATACTCTGAACCTGTTTACGAATGAGTTTCACATCGTTATACTAGTTTAGGCCGCTCAATCCTGAGCATAAAAAATAATGAACAAAATTAAATTTTTTTATTTTTTTTCAAACTTTTTTCAATAGGTATACGTCTTTATTATGTAATACCTTCTGATACGTATCTAAAAAAAGGAGCTCTTTAAGCATGAAGGGGAATTCAAACTTAGAAAAGGAACTTGTAGATTTTATCATGAATAATAAAGATGACTTTTATCGATTAGCATATGGTTATGTCAAAAACTCAAATGATGCAATTGATATATTACAAGATTCTATACAAAAAGCCATTTCCTCAAAAAATAATTTAAAAAAGGAACAATCTTTAAAAAGTTGGTTTTATAGAATTGTCATTAATACTTCATTAGATTTTTTACGAAAACAAAAAAGACTTGTGGTAGTTGATGAAGAAACAATCCAGTCATATTCTTCAGGGATAAATGATCATTATACAAATATCGACTTAGAAAGATCACTAGAAGCACTACCACCAAAATATAAAAGTGTAATTATCCTTCGTTATTTCGAAGATTTAAAAATAGAAGAAGTTGCAGAAATACTAAAAGAAAGTCCAAATACAATTAAAACTCGATTATATAAAGCTTTAGAATTACTCCGAATTAAAATGAACTGAATTTCTTTTTAGGAGGTTAATTTGGGTGGATAAACAATTAGAAAAATTAAGATCAGACTATAAAAACGTACCATTACCTAATGATTTAGATGAGATTGTTAAAAATGCAATCCAACGTTCTAAGTCAAGACGACGTTTCCCGATCAAATCAGTTACCGGGCTTACTGCTGCAGCAGTATTCGTCCTTTCTTTAAATACAAGTCCAACATTTGCGAAGTCTTTATCAAATTTTCCAGTATTAAGAAATGTAGTTAAAGTACTGACTTTTACTGAATATACTGTTAACGAACCTACTTATAAAGTAAATATAAAAGTACCATCAGTTTCAAATTTAAAAAATAAAGATCTTGAGCAAAGTCTAAATCAGAAATATTTAAAAGAAAATCAAAAGCTGTATGAGAAATTTAAGAAAGAAATTTCATCACTAGAGAAAAACTCCACAGAGGCACATCTTGGGGTTGATAGTGGATATGAAGTAAAAACAGACAATGAAGACATTTTATCGATTGAAAGATATGTTGTAAATACAGCTGCCTCATCCTCAACTACCATGAAATTCGATACGATCGATAAGAAAAAAGAAATTTTATTATCATTACCTATTCTGTTTAAAGACAAATCATATATAGACATCATTAACAAAAATATCAAGGAACAAATGATTGACCAAATGAATAAAGATGAAGGTAAAATTTATTGGATACCTGAAGCAAATCTTGACTATTCAATTGATCCATTTGTAAGCATTAAAGAAAATCAAAATTTTTATATTAATAAAGATTACAAATTAGTTATTTCATTTGATAAATATGAAGTTGCTCCTGGGTATATGGGCGTCGTTGAATTCATTATCCCGACCAACATTCTTGCAAATATATTAGTTGGCAACCATTACATTAGATAGATGTTTTAACTTTTAGGAGCCTTTCTCATTTGAGATTTGGCTCTATTTTCGGCGATTTACAAATATAAATTAAGCCTATAAAAAAAGAGATGGCTTACATATTAATTTAAAAATGGGAAGGGGTTACTGGTAATGGTTAACACAATGATTACAGGAAAAAAAATTAAAACTACGCAACTTAATCGATCAATCATTTACGAAGTATTAATTCACAGAGGTTACAATCATGTCTAATTCAGCAAAAAAACAATTTCGCTATATGCCCGGTTTGGATGGTCTTAGAGCGCTAGCTGTACTCTCTGTCATTGCATATCATTTAAATTTACCTGGTACCTCAGGAGGGTTCCTTGGTGTAACTGTTTTTTTTGTCCTTTCTGGCTATTTAATTACTGATTTATTAATAGCAGAATGGAGTATCACTAAGAAAATAGACTTGAAAAATTTCTGGATTCGTCGAGCAAAGAGGCTGTTACCTGGTATGTTTACATTAATCCTTGTAGTCATTGCAACAGTTTCCATATTTCAGCCATCCCTCATTTCAAGCTTAAAACAAGATTCCATTGCGGCAGTATTTTATTACAGTAATTGGTGGTATATTTTTCATGATTTATCATACTTTGAATCATTTGGTCCACCATCTTTACTCAATCATTTTTGGTCCCTAGCTGTCGAAGAACAGTTCTATATTCTATGGCCGATTATTATTTTAATAGGATTACGTTTTATGAAGCGTAAGAGTTTACTATTCTTAGTAACAATCACTGGAGCGATCATTTCCGCACTGTTAATGGCATTACTATTTGTACCTGGAAGTGATCCAAGCAGAGTGTATTACGGAACGGACACAAGAGCATTTTCTCTTTTAATTGGAGCAGCCTTGGCTATGATGTGGCCAAGTCGAAAGCTAACAAATAAAATCTCAGCATCTGGTCGAATAACATTAGATATCATGGGATTTTTTGGATTAATTATTTTTATATGTATGGTATGTAAGACAAATCAATACGACAGTTTCCTCTATCAGGGTGGAATGTTTTTACTATCAATCTCTACCGCTATGCTAATAGCCTCACTTGCTCATCCAGCAAGTATAATTGGTCGAGCGCTAGCAATGAGACCTTTAAAATGGGTTGGTTTACGTTCTTACGGAATTTATTTATGGCATTTCCCTGTCATTATCTTATTTACACCCAAAATTGATACAGGTGAAATCTCTTTTATAAGAGTTTCATTTCAAGTTATATTAATATTCGGTCTTGCTGCTTTATCTTACCGATTTATTGAAGACCCAATTCGAAAAGGGAAATTGGAATTAATTTGGGGAAAAGTACGTTCTGGCCAATTAAAAATGAAGGATATTTGCCTTAAACATCTTATTGTTATTAGCTCCTTTATTCTTTTAATTGCAATATCTAGTTTTGGAATATCATCACTTCCTGGTGCAAATGGAGCAAAGGCAAGTTCTGAAATCGAAGCGATTCAAAATTTACCGAAGCAATCCTCACAAATTGTTGAAAAAGAGAAGATGAAACCTAAACCTCATAAAACTCCTATCGTTGATCGTGATGAACATACATCAAAGCCAAATCAACATAGTCAAATCGGTCATTCTACAAATAAACCGGTAACAAATAATAATAAAACAACGAAAAAGAAACAATCGATTACGATCATTGGAGATTCTGTTGTCATCAATGCAATACCTTATCTGCAAAAGTCTTATCCAACGCTTAAAGCAGATGCAAAAATAGGTCGACAGTTTGCTGATGCGCCTAAGATTATCCAACAATTACAGAAAACGAACAGCTTAGGTGAAGTAGTCATCATTGAATTAGGAACCAATGGTGCTTTTACAAAGAAACAGATGATTTCAGTAATTAAATCCTTAGGTGACAAAAAAATACTATTTGTAAATACTCGAGTACCTAGACAATGGGAGTCAATTGTTAATAAGAATTTTAAAGAAGTCTCAAGTAACTTTTCAAAGAATACAAAGGTTGTAGATTGGTATAAAGCAAGTGCAAATCATAATTCTTATTTCGAATCAGACGGTGTACACTTAAAACCTGAAGGCGCAAAGGTTTATGCGTCATTGATAAAAAATGCAATCGAATCATTTAAATAACAAAAAAGGGTGCCTTTGTAGTTGAAAGGCACCACAGACTGTTGACAAACGCTCGCTTTCTTCGTTGCTTCGCCTGCTTGCGGTGCTCATTACCGTCAAAGGTAACTCCGCTCCTCATCCGGCTTTGCGCCTCGAAAGACAAGCGTTTTCAATCAGTCTGATATCTTAGTTTTTATACTTTGTCTACAAAAAGGGTGCCTTTCTAGTTGAAAGGCACCCTTTTACTTAATTAAACATTTTCTTCAATTCTTCTAAAGTTAATTTACCTGTTTTTTCCACTGGTTTAATTGATGTTGGGAAATATGGATTGATCGACATGAAATTCTTTTCTACATAGTTGAAGTCTACAATATCCACTACTCCATCTTTATTAAGGTCTTCTTTTAGGTTAACTCCTGTTTCACCTGCACTATTTGCAACTAACTTTGCGTCATAAATATCAATTACATTATCTTTATTTACATCACCAGCAGCAGTAGTGTCCATGTACATGTCATAGTACATACCTTGTACTTTTCCATCAATTGTTTTACTTATTTTGATTTTTTTAGTGTATAGGAAATGACCAGGAATATCGACTACTAAAGTATAATCATCTGCAACTGCAGGAATATCAGTAATCGTCAACCAACCTCTATCAATAATTGAAGCATTATATTTCTTACCTTTTTTATCAACAACATAAACTTTTGTACCAATCTTTGAATAATCCATATCATAATTATCTAAGTTTACAGCTTCACCATGGTAATAGCCTTCTAACATAGAATGTTGAGAGATGAATTTAAATTTATCAGCATAGGTAGGTAATGTAAACTTTGTTCCATCATTTGTTTTATATGATGATTCTTGAGAATAGAATCCGCTTTCTACAAAATAATTATGGTCATCAATTACTTTTAAATTAATATCTAATAAATTAACATCACCATTAATTGAAACCGGTAATTTAGTCTTTTTATCCGAAATATCTACACCAAATGTTGAAATATTAGACCAAGTACTTGCTATAATTTCTGGCTTTGCAACATTAATCGTCCAATTATTTTTCTTAGCTAAATCTTCTAGTTGTTTTGACGGTTTAACATCCACAAATTTATAATAAGTTGGAATATCGGCTGTAATACTAGCACTTGTTAATTCTTTTGCATTATTAACCTTAAAAGTATTAACAAACTCTGAACCTAGACTTACGCCTTTTGAACTTGTATTAAATGTTGCATACTTATCACCTTTGTTAATAATCGTAAATTCTGGGAAAGTCGGATTTCCTGCCGTCGCGATGTCATAAGTATACATTCTTATACTCGTCGGATAATTTGCATATTCTTCTGGTAATACACCAAATTTAAAGTCTCCATTAGCTGTCGGGAAAAATTCTGCGGTTGGCCAAAATGAATCTTGGTAAGCATATACTTTATTTGCTTCTTGCGTAATGTCATGTCCTCTACTCTTTAAATAATCAATCGTATCATCATAAACATTACCATGAACCCAATATGCATGATAATCCTTACCATCCATTGGATTATTTTCAGTTGTTAAATCCTCATTCGTAATTTCATTAATTCCTGTTTTCTTATCAAATGTAACCTTAGGAGCCGTATTGTCGATTACCATATCATTATCGACTTTATACGTTTTCCCATCCACTCCTGTACCGATATAGGAGACAATATACTTACCTTCTTTAAGTAATTCATATTCACGAGATAAAGGATTGTTTGGATCACCTGTAAAATATTTTACTGAACCAGAGAAACCGAAAAAGATTAAGTATTCAGTATCTACACTTAAATCTTCCATATTAGTAAATGTTCCATAATATCCAATTGGTTTACCGTTTAAGTCGCTAACGATCACATCCATCGTTTTCATTTGACTATTCAATTTAAAAGTTACAGGTGTAAATGGTTCAATATATGGATGATAGTTACTTAAATCATTTGTTATAGCATGTTTATAAAATGTCACATTTTCGAAACCACTAGTTGAATAACGTACATGGAAAGGAATTTGGTATTCCGCCGTTTTCGATTCATTTTCAATATGAATATATCCTTGATAAATACCAAACTCAGCATTATTTGGAATCATTAAATTAGCATCAATATTAATGCTATCATTTCCATTTACTTCAATCGTAGATGGTAATTCTAATGTAACACCACTTTTACTAGCATCTTTTGATACTCCATCAATTGTTAAAAATTCTACTCTTGAATGATATGTTTCTTTTTCACCACTTAAATTTTTAATACTAATCGATGTCGTTCTTTTTTGGTCTTCACTTGATTGTGCAATGCTTCCGTATGGTAGAGAACCAGAAATATCAGCGATTTCCTTTTTAAAACCATCTTGATCTAGTGTGATCGTTTTGTTTTGCACTTCAACTAATGTAGTATTATGAACTGCTTCATAAGCATCTACGCGTCCTGCCCCAACTTCATTTACATTGTAAATTCTTCCTTTTAATGGGTCAGCCGTATTCATAAGAGCCGCTTTTACATCAGCTACCGTATAACCTGGATGAGATTGTAATAATAATGCAGCTACTCCTGCTACATGTGGTGTAGCCATTGAAGTACCACTTAAACTAGCATATCCACTTGAATAGTCAGTTCCTTCTTCAGGGCTATTAATAAATTCAGGTACAGTTGATAATGTAGATACACCAGGTGCCACTACATCTGGCTTAATATCAAAATTGTTACTCACTGGCCCACGAGAACTAAAATCAGCTAACACATCGCCAGTACTCATATTGGATTGGAAGTCTGATAGTTTAATAGTTTCCGTTGGATTCATTTTTAAACGATCTAGGAGTTTCCCTCCATCTTCCTGTAACATTTTAAATGTAGGAACATAACCATAGTTTTCACCTAAGAAATATGGAATGTCTCCCTCAACATTGTTGTAAATTAATACAGCTACTGCTCCTTTTTCATGAGCTCGTCTAATTTTTTCATCAAACGATATATCACCACGAGCAATTAAGGCAACTTTTCCAGTTACATCTTTATTTGTATAATCCTCTTCAGTTCCAATTCCAACTTCTACAACTTCATAATCCTTATCAATTATATTTAAATAATCTTTACCAAGACCATGTCCCATTAACGTATTTGGTACAGAAATATCTCCTAAACTAGTAGTTACCGTAGGGATATCAGTCGGCACATCACTTGCACCAACAGTTATTGCTAGTGGAGAAGAACCTGGTGACCCTAGCGTACCAGGATTTGGACCGGCGTTTCCACCAGCAACTACTGGTACTACACCCTGTAATGCTGCATTATTTATTGCTATAGAAGTAGCACTTAAGGAATGATTACTATTATTACCTAAAGATAGATTAATAACATCCATACCATCTTCAACAGCTCTCTCAATACCTGCAATTACCCCTGAATCAGAACCTGACCCATAAGGTCCTAATACGCGATATGCATATAAATCTACGTTTGGAGCAACACCTGTCATTGCATACTCCACATCATTTTTAGGGTTGGATGCAATTGTACCTGCAACATGTGTTCCATGTTCAGTTACAAACGAAGTTCCATCTATAGATTCGGGCATTCCTGATGCTTTTTGATCTGCGGGAGTTGATTCCATTGGATCAGCATCGTCATCAACAAAATCATATCCACCCTTATATACATCTTTTAAATCGGGATGATTATAGTCAATTCCAGTATCAAGAACACCTACTTTTATACCTTGTCCTTTTAGATCTTCACTGTGTAATCGATCTACTCCTATATGTGGAAGCGCTGGTGGTATTGTTTTTCCAGCTGATTTATCTAGTGTAGATAATTCGTTTTTAGGCAAACGAACTTCATTATCCTTCCAAATTCGTTTAACAACACCTGTTTGAAGAAGGGTATTGATTTCATTTGTTGGAATCGTCATTGCCATTCCATTAAATACATTCTCAAATGTTTGTTTAATATTAAATTGAGAAGCTTGTTGGTCGAATGTCTTGTTCGATTTTTGTTTTGATGCTTTCTCATTGAAAAGCTCTGTTAAACGTTGTTTAAAAAATTCTTGTTCCCCTCGAATCTTTTGTTTTTTATCTTTAGCTGAACTTTTCGATTTTGATTGAGTCTCTTCAATTGTTGAAGTTTTAAGTTCAACAATAACATTCGCAGTTTTATCCTTTAATGATAATAAACTTGGATCGATTATAAAGCCTTCTTGTGGAGTTAATCTCTTAATAGATTGTCTTTGCTCTTCTGTTAATTCTTTTAAGATTGATTCTGCGGAATTTGATATTGCATATGATTTTTGTTGAGGCATTACGTAAGACGCGAGAAAACTTGTAGCAAGTACACTTGTGACCATTACATTCAATACTTTTTTCCTTCTAGTAAACATCAACAACCGCTCCTTCTACTAACTTTTTTTAAGCTAAAAATTGTAAATCGCGAACTAAGCAAACAAGTATATACCAGTAAAATAGTTTAATAGTCTAAATCTATTAAATGGTTAAAAATACCTGATGATATCGCATTTCCTACTTATGCATTAATAGTGTAAAATTAAATTACGAATAATTTGAAAACTCTACAATCAAATTGTACTTTAGCTTTTCGTTAGCGTAAATTGGGGGAATTACTGGATAAGTTTTTCTAAATTGTACCCTTCTTTCGACAAGTTTCCATCATGAAATTTGTCAAATCAGGACATTTGATACAGATAATTGTAGCTTCTTTTATTCGTAAATTACTATCGGACGATAAAACTTAAAAATTATTAGGGATTATCATTTTAAACTGGGGGGAATCTTGGTTTTCTATTACTCGAACTTAAAAATAAAGTTTTTTCTAAAAGGAGAAATTTATGATGTATGAGGGGAAAATCATAAAGTTTTATCGTGAGAAATTTCAAATGACCCAAGAACAGTTAGGTAAAGGGATTTGTTCTGGTACACATATTAGTAAAATTGAACGATTACAAACTGAGTACGCACCTGAAATTATCACTCTGTTAGCAGAGCGTCTTGATATTAACATTGATAGTGAAATCTTGAAACTTAAAAATATTAAGAAGCGCTTAGAACAGTGGAAAGATGTGATTATTAAGGAGTTATTTGAAGAAATGGATTTGATACATAATGAGCTCGAACAAGAAGATCTCATTCAAATCTCTAATTATATTCATCTCTATCAGTTGCTTCGTGCTAGATATTTATTAATGCATCATGCAATAGATGAATCCTACCAAATCATTACTGACATACAAAAAAATGAACAAAAACTATCGTCATATGAATCGAGTCTATTAAAGCATGTATTAGGTATATATTATTTAGCAAAACATGAAAATTTAAAAGCAATTCAAGTTTTAAAATCAATTCAAGAATCAGAGTACAATAATAAAGAATATTATTACCATCTTGCGGCAGCCTACCATTCACTTGAATTACCTGTTATGTCTTATTTTTACGCTGAAAAAGCACTTCAATTTTTCAAAGAACAAAATAACTATCTTAGAGCAATTGATACCGAGATGCTCATGTTAATTCAGATCAAAGATGATGAAAACTTCAATGAAACAATCAAAGGATTTGAAAGTTTAATTCAAAGTTGTGATTTATGTAGTTCACCAGAGCGCAAAGCAAGAGTATGCCATAATTTAGCCTATGAGTATTTTAGAAGAAAGAAATATGATTTATCTAGTAAGTATTATTTTCAATCGATGACATTAAAGGATCCTGATTCTAGTAAATATCTACTTTCATTGGAGGGCTATATCCGCAGCTCATTTTATGGGAATTTACTCTCCCAAAATGAATTATTACATTTAGTAGAAGAAGGACTAGAAAAAGCAGTACATAAAAATGAAATACTTTATATCCATCTGTTTAATCTGCAAATCTTATTAATTGAAAACAAGGAACATGAATATCACCAATACTTGAAAATGGAAGCTTTACCCATGTTTGAACAGTTTGGTTTTATGTATTTGATACAGCGTTCAAAAAGGGAACTTTTCAACTATTACTCCAAGATGAATCTTAATAATGAAGCTTTACAACTTGCTCAATTATTAATTAATGTTGAACAATAAAAGGCATGTCACTCATAATTGTGTGACATGCCTAATTTATTTTATTTTACTTTTCAGAAGGCATTGCTTCTTCAAGAGCAAGATCCTTCGTATATAAATAGTTTGCGTAATCTACACCAACGTATCTTATATGCCATGGCTCATAATGGTACTCTGTTGTATCTTGTTTATTTTCAGGATAACGAATAATAAATCCATACTCGTGTGCATGCTCAGCTAACCATTTTCCTTCTTTTGTTTCAGCAAACTCTACTTCTAAAGCATTGCCAAAGGATGGTGAAGAAACATCCATAGCTAGTCCTGTTTGATGTTCACTCGTTCCAGGAAAAGCACTGTATGCTTTTGTCCATTCTTCTCCGCGAGTTTCAAGATATTGATTATATAAAGAGACTTGTCGGTCATAAGAACGATAACCAGAAACAGCTGTTAACGTATTTCCATCGGCTAATGCTCCAGCAAAAAGATTTTCCAATGCCTTTGCAGCCTCACTTCTCATTCTAGTTTTTTCTTTTACTGCACCGTTTAAAGGAATTGATGGATATACTAAGTCTTCTGGTTCATAGCCATCTGGTAATTTTCTATTTTTATTAACTAGTACAAGATTTGAATCAATATTTAATACTTCTAATAATCCAGAATCATCTTTTTGTGAAGTTTGATCATAATCTGGAAAAGAGAGAGTATCATTATTTTTTACAATGTCAGTTTTTACATGGGTATTTTTCTTAATGACCATAGTTTTTTCGTTCTTATGACTATTTATTACAGTTGCTGTTCCAACTAAAAGCACAGTTGTAATTGATAAAGCTAAAATAGTTGTTCTGTTTTTTCTTCTACGATGTTTTCTTACGTTAGACAATTTAGTTTCCTCCATATAGTCGAAGCTTAGATTTTAAGCCATAATCCCATTTCATGATGCAATTATTTACTATCCGTTAATGACAAAATTAGTCGGAATTTGTTGATTTACCATCATGATAATATCTAAACTGCTCTACATAGTCAATGATTTAACCGCATGTTACAAATATTTTACAAGTTGTTCTCATCTGCTTATCTCTCATATAAATAAAAGGCTCTATTAAAAAAGAATGTTGATTTCCATTCCAGGTACTTTGCTTACCATGTGGCGTGACGACCCGAGCCTCCGGGTCCACACGATGTGGATCATGCATGCGTTACGACAGGACGTCGTGGTTTTAGCATGCCTACCTTGTTTACCCTCCGGAGTATCAATTTCTCGGATATCCTATAGGAGTCTTCGCACCTTCCATTTCAATTACTCTCGAACCGGCTATTCTCTTTTCATACGCTTAATGTATTTAGCTAAAATCAACAATTAATATTAACAGAGCCAAATAAAAAAACACTCCTTTAGAACTTGCCTAAAGAAGTGTTTTTTTGATAATCATTAACTTATTAATCAAAACTATTTTGTACAACTTAAGAATGCAATCCTCCTTGTATACTAGGACGATTACGGTAATATCCGATTGGAATTTGAATCAAACCCGTTTTTTGTTCTTCACTTAATTTATAAATTTCATCACATAATTTTGCATCAAATCCTAGAAGTGGATGTCCCCCCATACCCAATGCAGTAGAAGAAAGTAATAAACGTTGGACCATCATACCTGCTTCCATATGCTGTATTCGATACCCTCTGTAACCAAGTAAAGATTTTAAATGTTTCTGATCTCCAACTACATGTAAACAGATTGGTACTTGGAATAAATTCACATTCGTACCAGACAATCCATTTTGTAATTGGTGTCTAAAATCTCCAAGTTGAATCTCTCGTAACGAATGATTTAGGTCATCATAATAATAAGCACCATTTGGGATATCTTCAATATTATTCAAACACATATACAATGATGGACGAGATCTACTATTACTATTTGATTGATCCAAATCATTTAAATACGAGAATGATTTTGTCGCTTCATGGAGTAAAGTTGCCAGATCTACTTTGCTTACTTTTTTTGAGATAAAATCCATATCGGGTGAAAATCTTTTTCTATTTATTAATAGTAGATCATAGGAAAGCCTATCTACTTTAGGTAAATTAAATTGCTTACTATCTTTTTGAATGTTTTTCTTTTCTTCAATATGCCGGAATAATTCCGTCGATTCGATCATTGAAGCTTCATTGACTTGAATTAGCTTAGGAAACGCTAAAATTTTCTTCGACTTAATAAAATAACGATGCTCAATCCTTGGCAGCTCTTTACACAATTCAGTAGCAGTGTTTATTGAGTCTACTGTATTTGTGCTTGAAAATAAGTTCGAAGCTTCTAATGCAAGTGGCACAACACCGTAAATACTTTCTTCTTGTTCATTTAACCCAAGTAGATGATTGAGCGCTCGATCAAGAAACTGAAAATATACGCCCGTAGAAAATCCAAAACGTTTTGCCACTTCCAAAATTTGTCCGATTAGTACCCCCGCGTCTATTCCTTGAAGACGGTAGGAAAAGTTATGATATTTATAGAAGTTTTTCCAAAACATTGTCGAGATAAAAATAGCACCAAAACTATTCGAAACATCACATCTATTTCCTAAAGCGTTGGAGAGAAATGAATCAAAATTCCCTTCTCGTAACAAAACCAAATGATGCCTTGCAACATCATAATGGTATACCCCAGCAGTTACATCCTCGCACTTTAGATATACATATAATTCGTTTGGATATAGTGCCCCACCTGATGGAATAAACCTTCTGTTTGACTGCATTAGACCCACTTCTTCATCAGAACCTGAAGCTAATGCCGACTGACAAATTTGAGTTAGTCCGTATACATTCCAGAGATAATGTCCTATTTTTAAAAGTTCAGGTTTTGTCATTATTTCCTGACCTTCAAGACGTAAAGGTATATTGTGACATAGTGGAATTGTGGGTAAATCTCTATAAAGCTTATAGGTAAGTGGGGCATCTTCCCAGTCTACTTCCCATTCTGTCGGGCTCTCCTTTTCAATGTCATAATGTAGATTGTATAGAAATGACGCTAAACTCATCATTTACCCCCTCATCACCTTCTATGGAAACGGATGTGGATTTGGATTTAGCTGTTTTAACTTAAGTGGTTTCTTTGCATATCCCATTTTTACAGGTACTTTCAACACTCTTTCAAGTCCTGTAATTCGCGTAAGATGATGTCCGAAAGTCATTGGTAGCATTCCAGGAATTAGTACTTTTACACAATATAAGCCATTCTTTCTAATTTCCGGTGTAGTTTGGTCTACTACGATAACGTCTAGATTTAATTGGCGAAACTTCTGAAGCATTTCCTTTAAATCTTCCGTCAAATCAGTGTGTTTAGTTTCCCACTTGAATTCTTCATCAAATGTTTTTAAAGGACGATTTTCTTCCAATAAAAAGTTTAGTCTTTCCTCGGCTTTTGGTAATCCATACAACATTCCATGATCATCCATCTGCTGTACAAGTGCAGGGTTTTGGAGCATTTGCATATATTTATCTTGGTTTTCCTCAAATTTTTGATCTAGCGTCAACATCATAGCAGCCAATTCGTGCACTGCGCTTTTTACAGCCCTTACAGGGTCAAGATGAGCTCCGGCTGCACAAATAAGATTCAAGCCACGATCCTTTTTATTTTTTGCGATAGCTAAAATACTTGGAATCCCATGTTCCATCGTTGAATTATATAAGTGTAGTTCGTATCCACCGACCGCACGGATACGTTCGACCATCAGATCTAATTCTTGATCATTTGCAGAAGAAGGGTCAATACGTGGAAGAGCCATCTTTGCATACCACGTTAAAAGAAATGAATCACGCTCTACCACTTCTGAAATCCCATAAAAAATTGCCTCTTCTAAACTTCCTCCTAATGCACAACCATTTGAAGTTTCATATATATATCCCTGCCCACATCCTAAACTATAGTAGGAAAGTAATTCAGGAATTAGAATTGGTTTTTCTTTCAAAAATGAATAGCCCCAAACCCAATCCATAGAACGTTTCGGATCAAACTGTATAAACGGATAACCATTCATTTCATACTGTTCCTTCGAGTGAATTCCTACCGATTCGGGATTAAGAGCTCTATCTTTCAAATTTTGATAACTGTCATGAACAACAGTTTTTTTACCGCGAGGAGATAAACCACAATAACGTTCCAAACCTTCTAATATTGCCGTTAATTCACTTATTTCATATGAATGTGTGCGCCCTGCCGTTCCTTCATCTCCCTGAATCAATGGCAAGTTTACAATTACATCTGCAAAAGGTGGTGATAAATCATACATTTTGTTATTTAGTAAACCAGTTCGCTCATCCAAATAATCCTTCGCTAATACTTTTTTTAATTCATCCATTGAACGACTACGAAAACTCCCATTGCTAATTTTCATGCTTGGTTTTAACGAAATACGAGCAGAGCTAGCGGAGTCATCAGCTAACTGTCCACATACCGGGCATAGCGGATTTGGTAAAAATGTGTGACTTGAGCTTTTCATTGTTTTTAGATTCATCAAGAATACTCGATTGTCAAAGTTAGTTGCCTTCCCGTCTAACACCCTTTCCACTTCAGCCCCAATTAAATAAGCCATTTGAAGAAGTCCGGATCTTGATGCCCATACATCCTGTTCATTCCCACCATCTCTAGCTAACTTCTGTTCTATTTCTCTCATTTCTCTTCGATCGCGACCACCCATCAGACGACGGTAATCAGCACATTTAAAGCAGCCATCTTTTCCTTTTTGAACTAAAGGGCCGATTACACCTTCACCAAATGAAACAAAGCTTCGTAGCCACGGAATATTGCTGAATCGTAGCTTTTCAATTGCCTGTTCCTGAACAGAGGAATCCCAAGCATCATCCAATAAAAGTACTAAACTAGCTGATTCAGGAATGCTGTCCTCTACTTTTGAGGCAAGAATGACCTCGTATTTATTAGAAAGTATTTCATGTACATATTTCGTTAATAAGCCTTCTCCAATAATCACTACGGTTGTAACCAACTAATTACACCTCCCGTAACAAGACACCATATACTCCTGACAGTTCCTCTGTATTAAATAGATCAATTTTTAAGTCAATGGCTATGAGCTGTTTGTTATTTTCTTTTAGTATTTTCATAGCATTTTTCAGTAGGTCAGTTTTCTCTTTTTCATCACATTTGGGAATGACCATGCTTTGTGAATTTTCATCTAATACGATGGAAGTTGAATGACTAATAGCATGAGAAGGCAGGTCAATCTGATCATTTTGTGACTCCATCAATGCCTGTTTTAAGGATTCTCGTAAAGCTAATGTTATATTTAGACCTACACTTCGATACCATTTATCATTTGTACAAACCCAGACGATGGGAAATCCAAAACGATCCTTTTCCAATGCAATGACAGGATTCCCCTGCATTATATTTAATGATTTTAAATAATACTGACATTGTTTATCTTCAATGGCACCAGGCTCTAATGGCGTAAGAGTGTTAGCAAAATTAATTTGTTGGTTACTTAACTCTTCAGATAAATAGTTTTGTAATCCACGGCAAATACACTCAGCAAAAGTTTCTCCAGTTCCGATCCCAATAGTTGCCTGTTCTTCTACTAAACTATTTTCGATATTTGGTGGTATAGATACTTTGTTTTTTACGAGAACACGCGCCAATTGTAGTGAATACATCTCAATACCGTTTAAGGCAGCTTCTCTTCTAGCTTCCTCATGTGTTAATGCAGTACATATACTACTTGGTAAGAGACTTACTGGACCTTCAATAAGTGGGTTTACAACCTGAATACGACATTGTGCTAATGGCAGTTGCTTTAAATTACCTTCATCCCAAATATGAAAAATACCAGATGTTTCTGATGTTAATTCACCAAAATAAAGGAATAAGTTACTTTGATTACCACTCTTACTGTTATTCTGTTCAACCCTTTGATCAAAGTCTTGAATAATCTCCGCTTTCACACGATCAGTTACTAAAGGATGCGGCAAAAATGAATGCCAGTTACCTTCTAACGTTTCTTGGTTAATGAGGAAAAATTGATTCATCTTTTCCGATGTATTCGTTTTCGTTATTTCTTTAAATAATTCAAATACAACTACATTCGCCAACATTGCTGAGGCTACTGAAGAAAACGGTTGTAACTTTTCTTTACTGACCAACTCGTTTTGATGAATACTCCTCCATGCAGATTCAAAGCACCCCTCAGAATCCACACTCACTAAGGGTCCTGCTAACGCAATTTGTTGTAAACAAAGTGCTGGGATAAAGTTCTTCTTCTCCTCTTTACAAATCTTATTAAGTGTTTGAATTTCCTCGACTTGATTCTCTTCTGTGACATAGACGATTGAATCATAAGATTCAACTAATTTATTCCAGGATTTGCGATTTCTCTTTATGATCTTAACCTCGACTTCTACATCTTGTTTCCGTGCATTTTTTATTAATTCATTGATCCGTTTTTTATTCGTTTTTTCAATATCAGTAATTAATAAATGAAACTTAGATAATCCTGATTCGAGTAATGCAGATACTAACGATACTAAAATTGCTCCAGTACCAATTGCCAATACTTTTGATTGGCGATAAATTTGAAAACGATAAGCACCTGATTCACCAAAACTATTTAAAAATTCAATTTGAGATCCGTAATTTTTTTGAATACTTTCTGTTAATTGATGCGGGTGATCTTTGCTAACATCTCGAACAAAACCATTTTTGTATAATATTTCTCCTATTTCGTACACTCTATCTCGATATTGTGCTGGTAAGCCGTCGGTTAGCTCCCCTAAAGAGTGCTCTCCATTAAACATGGGTATGAGTTTTTCTATCCATTGAAAAATAGTACTACCTTCCATTTGAAATGAACTGATATTGTTGCGAAAATACACACTACCATTTTGATCAGGTATAAAAAAAGTATCTCGATTCACTTTCAGACGTGTAGAAGCATTCAATTTTGACAACCTATTCCCACCCCTTTTATCAGTGAGTTGATCATAAAATTTTTTATTACTTTCATCATATTACTATGTATTTTTCATAACCCTTATGTCTAATCTTAAAGAGTAAAACCCCCACATAAACTCGCGTGGGGGTAGGACTTTCTTTGAAACAAAATATTGATTAATGACCTCCGCAGCGACCACCACCGCCACAGTGACCGCAACCGCCACAGCGACCGCCACAGCCACCACAACGGGAACAACTAAAACAGTTAAAGCAAGTAAAAAAGAAGCAAAAGAAACAACTAAAGCATCTAAAGCAACCGCCACAGCCACCACATTGACGAGCCTGAGCCAAGTAATATTGGTTTTGATCCCAAGGTACTACTTCACTAGATTGAAATTCACCAAGGTTTAATCTTTGTAGTTCATTTTGAAAATCATTCATTTTAAAAACCTCCAAAATTATATTCACTTGAGAGCAAGATCAAAAAGACATAAAAAGTGGACAGATAAAAGGACAAAAAATATTTAGTATAAAAATCCCAAACCTTCAAGTCTCTCAACAACAAAATATGGAATATGCTTGGGCATTGTTACTAATCCATTTACCTATTTTTTTGTAAAGACATTCGAAAGTAAAATTTATTTAAGGAATAACAAACAGGTTCTGCTATATAGATTGTTCAAAATGTTTTAAGAACTAGTGTATTTGAAAAAACCTCACTTAATCCAGTGAGGTTTTTTCGATATAACTCTATTAACTTAGTCTAAATTGTTCTAATTGATTTTTCATTTCATCAGCAATTTGTCTTAAAGCTTTTACTTTTTCGCTTGCAGTTAAGAAGTTCTTTTGTTGTTCAACTGTCGAAGCAGCGATTTCTTCACTTCCAGCTGCAGACTCTTCAGTAATTGAACTGATATTTTCAATAGACTCCATAACTCTAATACTTAATTCTTGAGAAGCTTCCATATCTTTGTTTAAAGATTCCAGTTGCTCGGCAATTTGTTGAACCTTTTCACTATTAAGCTGGAACGACTCAACAGTAATATCCATCGCTTCCTCTTGACGTGTAACTAATTCAAGTCCTTCAGTTACTGAATCTTTCACCTTATTTACACCATCTTTAATTTGACTAACAGAATCAAATATTTTCATAGTTGCAGACGTCGATTGCTCAGCTAATTTTTTTACTTCCTCTGCAACAACTGCAAAGCCTTTTCCGGCTTCGCCTGCTCTAGCTGCTTCAATCGATGCATTTAAAGCCAAAAGATTTGTTTGTTTAGCAATATTCGATACAATACCCGTCATTTCAGTAATCTCTGAAGCGAACTCTACTAATTCTTGTACAGATTGTTCAATTACTGACATTGCTTTTAGATTATCATTGACGACCTGTTGTTGATCCTTCATTGCATTGCTACCAATTTGAATAGCCGACACTGCTTCCTCGCCATATTCAGCTGATAACTTTGTCCCTTTAAGTGTTGCGGTAAAGTTCCGTTGCATTTCTTCTACTACCGTAACAGTCGTTTGAAGATCATCTGCAATCGTTTGACTTCCTATTGTTAACTCTTCTGTCGAAGAAGCAATTTGACTAACAATTTCTGTAAGCATATCATTATCAGATTCTATTTCTTTAGCTAATTGATCTACTCGTACACCTGAATCCTCAACAGATGTAACAATTCCACGAAGATTTTCAATCATACGCTTAAATGAATGATTTAAATCAGCAATTTCATCTTTGCCATTTATTTCTTTTAATTCTACGGCAAGATTTCCATTAGCTACTTCTTCTGCTAAGCCACTCAGTTTCTTAATTGGATTTGAAATGCGTCGTGCCATCCAATAACTGAAAATAGCAGCAGCCACCGTTAATGTCGCACCACCAATAATTGCCAACAACCATGTAAATCGAATTTTCCCACTTAAGTCTGCAGTTAACGTATCATATTGTTCAGTCGTAACTATATCTAACATATGAATATCATTTGAGATTCCTAGTGTTCTAATTGATTGACGTTTAACTTCTGGACTATTTTTGTCATTCATTGCTGTTTCAGAATTTTGTTTTAACTGTTCATATTTACTATTAATGCTTTTTAATAATCTCTTTTGCTCGTCTAGCTTTAAGCCTTTATTTAATACTTTTATTTCTTGATCAATTGCCTGTAGTTGGTTCTCAACTTCCGCACGATTACTTTCTGACATTGAGAAAGAATAATTATTTAAAGCTTGTTGGCTTAGGATTACTGAACTTTTAAGTTGTTGAATGTTCATCATTGCAGGAACAATATCATTATTTTTAGATTGCATGCCTGCTAATTGGACGATAATATACACAATTAATCCCATAGACAATAGTAAAGAAACCATTGCATTAAAAATTATTTTACCTTGCAATTTCATATCATTTTACCTCTATTCCTATTAATCTAAAGGAATTGTTATTTCCCCATTTGCTAATTTTTGTTTAAGATCCTCAAAGATTTTTTCCTTCTCTGGATCTAGTGTAATAACCCGGATTGGTGCACTACCAACTCCATCTTCTTTTAGACCAAATGTCATATTCTTTTCTGGAAACTTCCCATTTTCATCAATATAAGATTTAATAGCTGATTGAATCGCAACATCTACATTTTTTAACATTGAAGTCACGACTGCTTTTTCAGCAATAAAAAACTGATCTGTATCTACACCGATTGCATATTTACTATTTTTTTGTGCTTCTTGTAATACACCAACACCCGTAAAGCCCGCTGCAGCATATAATGTATCTACATTCTTTTGTTTAATCATATCTCCAGCAATTTCTGCTCCTAAATCTGCCTTCCCAAAGTCACCAGCATACTCTGTCATAACGCTTGCTTTAGGATTGGTAGCTTTTACCCCTTCAGCAAAACCTTTTTCGAACTTTTTAATAAGTGGTACATCCTCTCCACCAATAAAACCGACTACATTCGTTTTTGTTGTAAGACCTGCAATTGCACCAACTAAAAAGCTTCCTTCTTCTTCTTTAAAAGTAAGGCTAGTTACATTCGGTAGTTCAGAAGTCTCATCTATTAATAGAAATTTTTGATTTGGATATTGTTTTGCGACTTTTTCTAAACTTTCTTTAACGGAAAAACCTAGTCCAACGACAAGTTCACAATCTTCCTTAACCAATTCAGTAAACCCTTGCTCGAAACTTAAATCGTCCGAAGGCTCACGATAATCAAAAAATATATCGCTCTCTTCTCTTGCTTTAATCAGTCCCGAAAATGCAGCATCACTAAATGATTGATCACCCAATCCAACTGATGAAAGCATAATGCCTACTTTTAATCTTTTTTTGCTATCCGTTTCAACCTGTTTTGTTGAACAAGAGCATAATAACAATACTGCTACAATCATTAGTGCAATACCGCTTGTCCACTTCTTTATTTTTATATTCAAAATAAATCTCTCCTTACTAATCATATCGATGTCGAAAATTGTTGAAAATATAAGCACTAAAGAATTTTATCTATTTTTCGAATAATATAAAATCCCCCAAAAGCACTAAAAAACACCAAACAATTTACAGTTTGATGCGTAACGGAATTCCACTTATCTGTTTTCAAAATATTGATACTATTTAAGAATATGTTAGTAAATAACAAATTCAGGATGCTCCCTTTTCATGAGGCTTACGCCGAGCAAACTTTTTTACCGAATACAAAGGAAATAATTATCATGTCCAAAGTCACATGATTACCTTAAAATAAAATTAAAAAATTACATTAAATTGGATATATCTTGTGAAGGAAATCACATTAAAATTACTTTCTATTAAAGTGGTGAATAAAATGGACAAGGCAATTAACCGTAGATATCAAATCATTGATATTTTAAGTGCTCATGATAAATGGTTCAAATCTAAAGAAGTTGCTAATATACTAAATTGCACAGAAAAAACAATTCTGAATGATATTCAAATCATAAATTCTACCTTACCGATTGATTGGCATATCGATATAAAAAAAGGCAAAGGCGTTTACCTACATATGCCATCTCATTCTACTTTTGATGAGGTACGTGCTTCATTTATAAAAAATTTCACTATAAATCAAGCATTAAGCTTCATTCTCATTAAAGAAATAAAATTTATAAGCGATTTAGGGAAAGCTCTCTATATGCAGCACACTTCAATATATAAAATACTAAGTCGTATCGAGGAAAAATTAAAATCTTATCATTTAACATTAAAACGGCTACCACTTTTTATTGAGGGCTCAGAATTTCAAAAAAGAGTACTTTGTTGTGATCTCTTATATAATCTTTATTCTCATACAAATTCTTGGTTTTTTGAAACCTATACAGTTAGTGAGCTAAAGCATATCGTAACTAGAGTATCTGAAAAACACGAATTATTTTTATCACCACCTACAACATACAAATATGTTTATTATATTGGAACCATGATCCATCGAATAAAGCATAAACCTCTTTTATCGTTACATAAAGAAGCGGTCTATCAGATAAAAAAGTCTATATTTTTTTCTGTTTCAAATGAAATTTGTGACCAAATTGAAAAATACTACAATCTGAAAATATCTCATGAGGAGAGGCTTGCCTGCTCATTATTTATTTCTATATTACCTTCGTACAGTCATAGTAAAATTGGACATTCTGAAGTTCTGAATTTATACCATTATCAAAAAAATACTTTTTATGAAGAGCTATATGTTTTTGTCGATATGTTGGGAAGTGAGTTAGGTTTTACATTACATATGAATAATGAATTTATTATTTCATTACAAAAGCAATTTAAGGATTTTACACTACTTATAAACTCTACAGAAATGAATATACCCTCTAACACGATCGTCCAATATGTTCAAACTAATTATCGGGAATTATATCAAACTGTTAAACTAGTACTGAACAATTGGACTAGAAAATATTCCTATTTTGAAGCGACTAATGATGTTGTAGCTAGGATTACATTAACGATTCAAGCATCCATACTTAGGCAGAATATCAACAAGAATAGGATATTACTATTAACAAGTGAGGGATATGGTATACAACAATACCTAATGTCTAGACTTGAACAAGCATTCAGTAACAAAATTCAATTTGTAGAACTTAAACAAGGAGGATTTACACAAGAAAATCTAATTTCTTTGAATTTAGACTTAATCATATCTGATTTCCAACTTAATCTTGAGGGATTTCCAATCACATATATTCAATCAACATTAACCCAAAGAAATATTAGTCAAATTTCCAAGTTCATAAATTGATATTCACTTGATGCATCTAGCTAAATAATCTTTATAATGATGATCTCCTTTTTTTTAATGACAAATATTGTTATTCCTTGATTAAACTAGACCTTTCAATTGAAAACATGTTATAGTTTCATTAAATTCATAATCAATTCACTCGTATAATCGTGAGGATATGGCTCACAAGTTTCTACCGGTTAACCGTAAATATACCGACTATGAGTGGTAACACAGCTTGTAGTTTAATATTACATGTGACTTTTTAAAAACTCAAAATGTGTTACTTCACTCAATCTATTTGTGGAGTAACATGTTTTGAGTTTTTTTGTATAGGATCTGTGTATTTTAACGGAAGCTTTGTATTAATAAGGGGGATAAATAAGTGAAGTTATTAATAGATAAAATCGAAAAAGAAGGAACCGTTCTAGCAAATGATGTATTAAAGGTTGATGCATTTTTAAATCATCAAATGGATCCTTTTTTAATGAAAGAGATTGGAGAAGAATTTGCACGCTTATTTTCTTCTGAAAATATTACGAAGGTAGTTACAATTGAATCTTCTGGAATTGGTCCTGGATTAATGACAGCTTTAGCATTACAAGTTCCGCTTGTATTTGCTCGTAAGAAGAAGTCAATTACAATGCAGCAAGACGTTTACACAGCTAAAGTATATTCATTTACGAAAAAAGAAGAAAATGAAATTTCAATTTCTCATAAGTGGTTAGAGGCAGGAGACAGAGTGCTCATTATTGATGACTTTTTAGCAAATGGACAGGCTGCACTGGGACTGCTTTCGATCGTTGAAGAAGCAAAAGCCGAAGCAGTTGGTTTCGGAATTGTTATTGAAAAAGCTTTCCAAGAAGGTGGTAATCTTCTTCGCGAACGAGGATATCGTGTTGAATCATTAGCAAGAATCCAATCATTAAAAGACAATAAAGTGACTTTTGTCGAAGAGACATTGCATATTTAAATATTAGACCATGTTAAGAATTAATAATTAGCCATTAAAAAAGAGGCATTGCTTGTAACATAAAACAATGTCTCTTTTGGGAAATAGATCATCTTTTTAACAGATTACCACCAGTTACTACTGTGTGGTTTTTTCTTGTTAATATTTGCAACATCAGAACACCTATTCATAGCTACGTTTAATGCTCTATTTTCGAAAAGCAGTATCCGGAACATCACATTTATCAACTTTCATTCTACTACTAGCAATACCTGAAACTCGGCTAGACTCATCATTCGAATGATTAAGATCAATATCGGAAACTGCACCTCTTCGATCATCATGACCCACTAGTCTTACAACCTGAAAGTTTCTTATTTTACACTTTATATGAAAAAACTGTAAAAATGATTGTATACTTGTCCTATTTTCATAAAATGGAAGATTGTCCTATCTAGCTTAAAAAAATTGAACACTTAATCGTTCTTCTTGCTCATTTATGGTAACCCCTCTCGTCAACTTCTAAAGACAAGATTTTCCAATCTTTTTTTCTCACTTACTTCTACAAAAAAACCATGAACTTTTGTGTTCATGGTTCTTCAAAATGTGATTATGATTTTTTTAAGATTAAATAAACAAAATAAGGTCCACCTATTAATGCAACGACGATCCCAGCAGGAATACCTTCTGGTTCAACTAAATTACGGCCAACAGTATCCGCTACTAATAGCAAAAGTCCACCTATTAAGATTGCAATTGGAAGAAATAGTTGATTCCTTGGACCAATTAAACTTTTAGCCATGTGCGGAGCCATTAAGCCAATAAATGCAATTCCGCCTGTTATCGAAACTGCTGAAGCTGCTAAAGCTACTGCTGATAAAAGTAATATTACGCGTTCCTTTTCAAGTGATAGCCCTACTCCGATCGCAACCGGCTCATTTAAGCTAAGTATATTTAGTACATTCGCTTTATATAAAGTAAATGGAATAAGGATAATTAGCCAAGGAAGGAAGGCCCATATAAACGGCCAATCCGTACCCCAAATACTCCCTGCCAACCATTTTGCAATAAAATCTACTTTTACACGTTCTGCAGATGAAATCAGTACAATCATAATACCCGATAATGCCATCGAGAATCCAATCCCAACTAGTACTAATCGTACCGGTTGAAGACCAGTATTTTTTTTATAAGAAAATAGATAGATAATTCCAGCCGTTAATAATGCACCAAAGAACCCAACAATTGGAATGATATAAACGAATGATCCCGCTTCTATTGGCATGTATAAAAAGAATATTGTAATAGCTACACCTGCTCCAGCATTGAAGCCTAAAATCCCTGGCTCAGCCATATCGTTTCGTGTGATTCCTTGTAAAATTGCACCAGATAAAGCTAGTGCCATACCAGCTAGAAAAGTGATAATCATTCGTGGCAATCTTATTGAAAATATAATAAATTCTTCTTTAAACGTACCATCACCTAAAAATGTTGGTAGTAGTCTACTATATGGAATTGCAGAATAACCCATTCCCATTCCAATTACCATTGTAATAAATATGAGTAGTGCAAGTACGATCAAAATGATTCGTTGTTTTCGAATGACTGCAGGTTGGATCATGAGAATTCCTTACCTCCTTTATGAACAATGATTAAGAAGAAAGGTAGACCAATCATCGCAACGATTGCAGCAACCGGTGTTTCATATGGTATATTGATCGTTCTTCCAAGTGTATCCGCGAAAAGTAAAAATGTAGCTCCAAAAATAGCTGACATTGGCAAAATAAAACGATAATCTGTACCAACGAAAGCACGTACAATATGTGGTACCATTAATCCAAGAAATGCCATATTTCCAACTAAGGCAACTGAAGCACCTGCAAGTAAAATAATGATGACGAACAGAATTGCCTTGATTCTATTAATATTTTGACCTAAACCAATAGCTACTTCTTCATTTAAACTAAGTATTGTTAATTGTCTAGATAGGAAAAGTGAAATTAAAATTCCTATGACTATAAACGGAACGACAATCTTAATCTGTCCCCATGATGTACCGATTAATCCTCCAGACGTCCACATTGAGATGTTCTGAGAAATTTTGAAATAGATTCCTATTCCGTCTGAAATCGCATATAAAAATCCTGAAACAGCAGCCCCAGCTAGAACGATACGAAAAGGTGAAAAGCCTCCCTTTTTCATCGAACCAATACCAAAAACGATAAGAGAACCTACTGCCGCACCGATAAAACAAGCAATCATAATCCCAAAATAATTAAGCGAAGGGAAAAAGGCAAGTGTAATGGCAAGTGCTGCATTGGCACCTGCAGTTAATCCAAGTAAGCCTGGATCAGCCAGTGGATTTCTTGTCATCCCTTGCATGATTGCGCCAGCAACTGCTAATGCAGCACCGACAAAAATCGCTGCAACCTCACGGGGTAAACGAATTTCTTGAATGATTGATATTTGCTGACTTTTTGCATTCGTAAAAATAGCTTTCCACACGTCACTAACAGTTGTATCTGCAGCTCCATATATAATCGATATTACAAACATGCTTAAAAAAATCAGTAATCCTAAAATGAGTTTAAAAAAGAATGGAATTGAACCTTTATTTTTTTTTGTCATTAATGTCTCATCTTTTCTCTAATAGAATGAAAGAGTAGGAATTCTTTTATACTAGAATCCCTACTCTTTTTAGTTTAGTTAGCTAGAAATTTCTCTTTAAAGAAATCTAATTGCATATCTAGAGTAAGTGGATCATTGAAGTAGAATTCACTTCCATTTACTTCATATACATGTTGATTTTTAACAGCTGGGATATTCTTATAAGTTTCCGTTGTTTCTACTGAAGTATCTGTTTGATCAAATTTACTAAAGATCACATAATCTCCCATAAAATCAGGAAGTACTTCTAATGAAATCGCAAAATATCCAGGCTTTAAAGCATTTTCTTCAACCTTTTTAGGCATTTTTAATTTCATTTCTTGATAAAGAATTTCTGTACCGCGTCCCCAGTTATTTCCATAAACATAAAGCTGCTTATCGAATTTTTCAATAACAGAAACAGTTGTATCAGCACCAATTTTCGCTTTGATGTCTTCACCAGCTTGTGCAGCACGTTCTTTAAAATCATCTACCCATGCTTGAGCTTCTTTTTCTTTATTTAGTAGTTTACCAATTTCAATGTGTTGAGTTAAGTAATCTACTTTTCCATAAGTATAAACTACTGTAGGAGCAATTTCTTTTAATTTATCAATGTTTTTAACATTATCTAAACCAATAATTAAATCTGGGTTTAATTCGATAATTTTTTCTAGACTTTCGTCTGTTACTTCTTCCGCGTCTTTTAATTTATCAGTCCAACGTGGATTAGCTTTTGACCATGCATCAACACCAACAATGTTAACACCTAAAGCCATTACATTACCTGCAAATGATGAAAGTACAACTACACGTTTTGGATCAGCTGGTACTTTAACTGGACCATTTTGAGATTCATATGTAATTGTTCCAGATTTTTTTGCACTTTTACCTTTATCTTTGTCTGTTGAACTATTGCTACAAGCACTAATAATCAGTACGAAAACTAGTAGGAATGGCACTAAAAATTTCTTCATCAATTTATCCCCTTACAGTAAGTTATATGTTATACACATAGGTTTGTTTGTTCTAGGATCTCTTCCTATTTCTGTATCAATCTGGAATACTTCTTTTAGTACCTCATGATTTATTACTTCTTCACAATTTCCTGCTTTTACGATTTCACCATCTTTTAAAGCGATAATATAATCAGCAAAACGAGCAGCTTGGTTTAAATCATGTAATACCATTACAATAGTACGTTCTTGTTCTCGGTTTAATCTTTGTAGTAGTTCTAGTATCTCAAGTTGATGAGCCATATCTAAATATGTAGTTGGTTCATCAAGGAAAATAATTTCCGTTTCTTGAGCAAGCGCCATCGCAATCCATACTCTTTGACGTTGACCTCCAGAAAGAGAATCAACTGGTTGATACTTATAGTCTTGTGTGCCAGTCACTTCAAGTGCCCAGTCAATCACTTCAATATCCTTTTTTGTTAAACGTCCGAAACCACTTTGATATGGGAAACGGCCATATGATACTAATTCACCGACTGTTAATCCACTTGCACTCTCAGGTGTTTGAGGCAATATCGCCATTTTCTTAGCAAGTAATTTTGTATTTTCTAACGAAATATTTTCACCATCTAAAATAATTGTTCCAGATTGATGTGAAATAATACGTGTAATCGCCTTCAAAAGGGTCGATTTTCCACATCCATTTGATCCAATAATTGTTGTAATTTGCTTATCGGGTATTTTTATATTAAGGTCTTTTACAATCAAACGCTCTCCATAGCCAATGGTTAAATCATCAGTATACAGACGTACCATAAATTGACCTCCATTCATTGAATATTATGAATCTACTGATAATGATTATCAGTTTCGTATCACTACGTAAATATAATCTTATTCTAAATTATTGTCAATATAGTTCGTAAAATTAATATTGAAAAAAGTGTGCGAATAGTTTATATTTATTGAGAATGATAATCAATCACGGAAACTTACTGGAGTGAAACGGTAATGACAATGGAAGCGCTTTTTGATGTAACAGTAATCGGCGGAGGTCCAGCTGGACTATACTCTGCTTTCTATAGTGGATTAAGAGAAATGAAAACGAAAATAATTGAGTTCCAACCACAATTGGGTGGTAAGGTTCATGTATATCCAGAAAAAATGATTTGGGATGTTGGCGGTCAGCCACCTATTCCTGGTGAGAAGTTTATAAAGCAAATCGTCCAACAGGGGTTAACGTTTGATCCGACTGTTGTTTTAAATGAAAAAGTAGAAACCATTAATAAAAATGAAGAAGGCTACTTTGTCTTAGAAACGTCTTCAGGACAAAAACACTTTTCAAAAACAGTTATTGTAGCTGTTGGTAGTGGAATACTAAATCCTCAAAAGCTTGAAATTGAAGGTGCGGAACGATTCGAAGTTTCAAATCTAAACTACACTGTAAAATCATTAAAACGCTTTAAAGATAAAACGGTTATCATATCTGGCGGAGGAAATACAGCAATTGACTGGGCTAATGAATTAGAACCGATTGCTAAAAAAGTCTTTTTAACATATCGTAAAGAAGCCTTAAAGGGTCATGAAGCTGGCGTATCTCAATTAATGAATAGTTCGGTTGAGTGTCTATTTAATACTTCCATTACTAAATTAATTGCCGGTATAAATAATGAAGAAATTGATCAAGTTGAACTTACTAATAATGAAACAAATGAAATATCACATTTACAAATTGACGAAGTAATCATTAACCATGGTTATGAACAAGATACTTCATTATTAAATAATAGTGAAATTCAAATTGAGATGATTCAGAACTACTATATTAAAGGAAATACTACAAGTGAAACATCTATTGAAGGACTGTTTGCTGCTGGTGATATTTTAATGCATGATGGTAAACTACAATTGATAGCTGGTGCTTTTCAAGATGCTGCAAATGCAGTGAACAAAGCAAAACAATATATTCAACCTGATGCAAGTAGTGCAGCCATGGTTTCATCACATAATGATGTGTTTAAGCAACGAAATCGTGCCTTAATTAAACAAATGATGAGTTAAACTCAAACTAAGAATATAAAAAATAAACGCATGCTCTTTTATTAGAGGATGCGTTTTAAGTTTATAGATAAAGAAGTACTAAAACTCAGAGATTCAGACTGACTGAAAACGCTTGTCTTTCGAGGCGCAAGCCGGATGAGGAGCGGAGTTACCTTTGACGGTAATGAGCACCGCAAGCAGGCGAAGCAACGAAGAAAGCGAGCGTTTGGCAGTCAGTCTGAAAATGACTTATTTCCAAACTGTCTTATACTTTTTTCGATACTTAAGATCTTCTTCTTTTTCAATTAAATCCAATGCAAGATGTTTTATCTCTTCAATTCCTACCTCATCATATAAGTTTTTTAAACACTGAATGATATCAAAGCGAATTAAAGTACAATTTTTCTCTTCTTTGCAATTTATAAAACGATCTGATAAATGATGAATGACCATTTCTCTTTGTTCAGGACCAGCTAAACCCACTCTCCAAATCGTCTGCAAGGTATGCCTTGCCGTTACGAATTTTGGATCGTAAGTTACTTTCCAAATGTTAGGGAAATCATTTACGATTCTTTTTTCGGGATCACTAATTGCCAGGTTAGCAAGAAACTGTGCTGCTCTTGATCTTTGGTGGTTACCTTTATGCGTCAAATCTGCTTTTAATTTGTCCCACACTTCGTACGACCAATCTACCTTTTCTTTTGTAACTGAAATAATATAGTTAAATGCCTCAAATTGTAGATTCTTATCAGTAGAATCAAGATTCTCAAAATAAGTTTGAATAGTTGAATCCATCGACTTCACCCCATGGGAAACTTTATTATCATGATTTTTATAACCTCGTAAGAGATCCTGCGTATCTAAGTAGGTACTATCTTACCAAATAGTAAGAGCTGAAGAAAGATTTCACGAATTTTATTTTTCTTATAAGTGGTTTCGGTCAAATTGCTACTTGAAATTAGTTAATTTATTATTAAATACTCACTAACAAAAATGTGAAGTGAGCATAAAAAAAAAGACATTAGAATCACAATGACTCTATGTCTTAAAAAGATTTACGTTTCCCTATAGTTCCAGCCCTATAGAAATATATTTAACTTCTAAAAATTCTTCTATCCCAAAATGGCCGCCCTCTCTACCGAGTCCGCTTTCTTTATACCCTCCGAAAGGAACTTGAACAGCTGAAGGCAATGCATCATTTAATCCGATAATTCCGTACTCCAATGCTTCTGTTATTCTAAATGAACGGCTTAGGTTTTCCGTATACACATAAGCAGCTAGCCCATATACTGAATTATTGGCTCTTTCGATTACTTCTTCTTCAGTTTTAAACGTAGAGATTGGTGCAATTGGACCAAATATTTCTTCCTTCATACACGCCATATCATCTGTAATACCTGACAAAATCGTTGGTGCATAATAAAAGCCTTCTAACTCAGTTGGTTGTTCACCACTAAATACAACTTTACCTCCATTTTTAGTCGCATCATCAACTAACATTTTTACTTTTTCTAATGCATCGCGATCAATTAATGGTCCGATATCGATACCTTCATCTAATCCATTTCCTACCTTTAACTTTTCTAGCTCTTTCTTGAAAAGCACTGTAAATTCTTCAGCCACTTTTTCATGAACATAAATTCTGTTCGTACAAATGCAAGTTTGACCTGCATTTCGAAATTTTGACTGAACAAGACCTACTGCTGCTTTTTGCAAATTTGCGTCGTCCATGACAATAAAAGGTGCATTTCCACCAAGCTCCAATGAAACTTTTTTAACATTTTCCGCTGCGTTTCTCATGAGCGTTTTTCCGACTTCAGTTGATCCAGTAAAAGTAATCTTAGTTACTCTTGGATCTTTTAACCATGCTTCACCAATTTCTGAAGATTTACCAGTAACGACATTCAGTACACCTTTTGGTATCCCCGCTTCATGTGCTAATTCAGCTAGCTTTAATGCTGTTAGTGGTGTTTGCGTCGCTGGTTTAATAACTGTTGTACACCCTGCAGCAAGGGCGGGTGCTACTTTTCTTGTAATCATTGCAGCTGGAAAATTCCATGGCGTAATTGCGGCTACAACTCCAACTGGTTCTTTTCTTACCAAGATTCGCTTATTAGGCTGAGAGGCTGGAATCGTTTCACCATAAATTCTCTTTCCTTCTTCCGCGTACCAAGATATAAATCCATTAGCATAATCCATCTCTCCAAGTGCTTCCTTTAAAGGCTTTCCTTGTTCAAGCGTCATTAACTTAGCTAACTCTTCTTTGTTCTCATCAATTAGACGATGCCACTTCATCAGTAAATGTGATCGTTCTTCCGCCGTCTTTTTCGACCAAGTTTTAAAAGCTCTATGAGCAGCATCAACTGCTTGTTTTGCTTCAGTCGTACCACCAGTTGGAATTGCACCTATTACCATTCCAGTCGCTGGATTTGTCACTTTTGTAAATGAACCTTGCTCTTCGCCAACCCAACTCCCATCTATATACATTGGATAGATTTCGTATTTTTCTTTTATTTGGCTCATAGGTTTACCTCCAAATGTAATTCTGATGATAACACTGCTTCAACTGACTCTCCTAAAATATCAAGACCTTCTTCCAGTTGTTCATCAGTAATCGTTAATGGCATTAATAAGCGAATGACATTCCCAAATATTCCAGCACTTAATAGCATTAGTCCTCTACTATTTGCTTCCTTTACAATTTTCCCAACAGCTACTTTATCAGGTGTTTTATCAGTTTTATTTGTGACAATTTCCATCGCACACATTGCGCCGATGCCTCTAATATCACCAATTTGATCAAAACGCTGCGCCAATTGATGCATTTTCCTATTTACTTTATCTCCAATGATAACAGCTCGTTCATTTAAACCTTCATCTTCAATAATATCTAGAACAGCTAAGGCAGCCTGGCAACCAAGAGGACTTCCAGCGTAAGTGCCACCTAATTCCCCGCTCTCAGAAACATCCATTATCTCTTTTCTACCGATTACACCACTAATCGGTACGCCAGCACCCATAGATTTTGAGATGGTAATTAAGTCCGGCTCAATTCCAAAATGTTCGATTGCAAAGTATTTACCTGTTCTCGCAAAGCCCGTTTGTATTTCATCAGCAACAAATAAAATTCCATATTCTGTACAAATTTCTCTTACTCTTTTCACAAAGTTACGATCCGGAACAATAAAACCACCTTCGCCTTGGATTGGTTCCATTACAACGGCTGCAATAGTTTCAGGCGCAACTTCAGAAATAAGAAACTGTTCAAATTGTTCAATCATAAATTGACTATATTCCTTTTCGCTCAACTGATCTGGACGGCGATAAACGTATGGATACGGAGCCTTATAAATCTCAGGTGCAAATGGACCAAAACCATACTTATAAGGTTTGACCTTACTTGTCATCGTCATTGTCATCAAAGTTCTTCCATGAAACCCTCTAGTAAATGAAATGATTCCTTGTCGTTTTGTATACTTTCTCGCAATCTTCACTGCATTTTCTACTGCTTCTGCTCCACTATTAAAAAAAGCAACTTGTTTTTCAAAACTTCCAGGTGAAATCTCAGCTAAGCGTTCAGCAAGTTGAATATACGATTCATACATCATGACATTAAAACCAGTATGAATAAAATTCTCTGACTGATTTTGAAGCGCTCTAACTACTCTAGGATGAGAATGCCCCACATTTAAAGTTCCAATCGCACCCGCAAAATCAATGAATGTATTACCATCAATATCTTCTACAAGTGCTCCACTTGCACTCTTTACAAAGGTTTCACAATTATTACTAATCCCTTTTGGCACTGCTTTTTTTCTTCGTTCAAGTAACTCCATAGATTTTGGTCCAGGAATTGATGTTTGGATTTTAACGAATTTTCTTTTACTCATTTTTACACCATCCTATATATAGTCGGAGAATCAAAACTTTCTAGTCATTTAATTATTTAAGATTCTTTTTTAGTTATTATTTAAGTCACACTCATTAATCGGAACGATTTTAGTTCTTTTTATCAGTTTGTAACCGATCCAAAGTGCAAGAAAAAGAGGTAAACCAATATATGAAACAAGAACACCATTCCAGTCGATGGATTCTCCAGTAAATGCAGCATAGTTTTGTCCAAGAATGACAATCCCACATAGTGCAAACGCAAACAATGGTCCAAACGGATACCATTTAGCCTTATACGGTAAATCGTTTAAATCTCTCCCTTGCGCTACAAATGCTTTTCTAAAACGATAGTGACAGATCGCGATCCCGATCCACGCAATAAATCCAGACATTCCAGACGCATTTAATAGCCAAACATATACAACTCCGTCACCATATAAAGAAGCTAAAAATGCGATTGTTCCGACTGCAGAAGTTACAATCAAAGCATTAACTGGAATCCCGCGCTTATTTAATTTACCAAGAAATTTTGGTGCTTTATTTTGTCGAGCAAGGTCCCATAGCATTCTTGCCGAAGCATACATACCTGAGTTTCCTGCCGACAATACGGCAGTTAAGATCACTGCATTCATAATTGATGCTGCAAAAGCAATTCCAGCTTTATCAAATACTAAAGTGAAAGGACTAACAGCAACATCACCACTTGCTAAATTTTCATTTGTATAGGGAATTAATAGTCCAATTACAATAATCGATAAAACGTAAAATAAAAGAATGCGCCAAAATATTTGGCGAGCTGCACGAGGTATATTCTTATTTGGTTCTTCACTTTCTCCTGCCGCAACACCTAATAATTCTGTTCCTTGAAATGAAAAACCCGCTGCCATAAAAATTCCAAGTGTTGTCATAAATCCACCATGAAAAGGTGCATCACCAATCGTAAAATTTTTGAATCCGACCGCTTCTCCACCAATGATTCCAAAAATCATTAAGAAACCTGCAATTAAAAAAACGATTACTGTTACAACTTTTATTAATGAAAACCAGTATTCTGATTCCCCAAAACCTTTAACAGAGAGATAGTTTAATAGAAATATGATTGCTAAAAACAATCCACTCCATAGAATTGAAGACGTTTCTGGGAGCCAAAATTTCATAATCATTGTTACTGCCGCTAATTCAGCAGCGATTGTAATTGCCCAGTTATACCAGTAATTCCAACCAAGAGCAAAGCCAAGCGCAGGGTCTACGAATTTTGTTGCGTAAGTGCTAAACGATCCTGCGACTGGCATATATGTAGCCATTTCTGCAAGGCTTGTCATTAAAAAATACACCATTATTCCAATTGCGATATAAGATACGAGAACACCACCAGGTCCAGCGTTGTGAATGGCACCACCACTTGCTAAAAATAAACCAGTTCCGATTGTTCCACCTAGTGAAATCATTGTTAAATGTCGAGGCTTTAATCCTCGTTTTAACTCACCTGTCACCGATGATAATTGATTCTTAGATTCAAGGACTGTTAATGTACTAACTGAATTTTTCATTCCATTACCCCTTTTTCAGTCAACTTTTGAAACATAAGATTGAAATTGTTTCTTTTCATATCATCAATTATTCGTAAATATTAGGATTCTTTTATTAAACGACTTATGAAAACAACTATTTCCCTTTGTTTACCTCACTTATAAAACGCTTACAATTATTTTCATCTCTTAAATTATGATTCTATCTAGTCATCATTTAATTAGAGAAAAATCGGAAGCAGTTTGTCGCTTCCGATCCCCTATTTGGAGAAATCAAAATAATTTCTTTTTAATAATCTAGGCTGCTGCAATAATTCAATAAATTGTATTGTTTTCTCAAGCAACTTTGTATTAATTAGAAATAATTGCTCCTCAATTACGTTAACCGTTTCATCTGTTTGATACGTTATATAACATTCGTGACATTCAATACATGGTGTTTCCCGAATTTCAATTGCTTTTGTTCCGTCTGGAAGTTCCCAATATACAGTGTTTGTTGTCTCACTTATATTGACGGACTCGCACCATTGACATGTCTTCATTCAGCATCACCTTTTGCATTTGCACTTCCAACTAGTTCTTCATTACTTTGTACCTTAGTCATTTGTGCTTGGAATTTCTTTTCTTTTAATTCATCACGTTTTTCACGTTTATCTTTTAATGAAGCGTGTTCTGGATTCGTTGCATATGTTTTTCTAAGATCCATACGCTGCAACCCTTCAGGTACCAGATTGAATTTCGTTTCATTCATTAATCCTGCAATACCTGCATTAGAGCGTTTTTCATCCATATCAGGATAAATTTCTTTAAAATAAGCATCTGCTCTTCCTGGAACATAATTCTGTGGTTCTGGATACGTTGTGATAACGCCTTCAAAATTACGAAGAACTACCTTCTCTGCACTTTGTGAAATCATATAATTTGGCTGCAGGGAAATCTTTCCTCCTCCACCAGGTGCATCAACTACGAATGTTGGAACCGCATAGCCGGAAGTATGGCCACGTAGACCTTCCATAATTTCCAATCCTTTAGAAACAGGAGCACGGAAATGACCAATTCCTTCTGATAAATCGCACTGATAAATATAGTACGGGCGAACGCGAATTTTAACTAGATCATGCATTAGCTTTTTCATAATCGGTACACTATCGTTAATTCCTGCCAAGATAACCGCTTGATTCCCTAAAGGAACACCAGCATTTGCAAGCATTTCACATGCTCGTTTTGATTCTTCTGTGATTTCAATTGATGTATTAAAGTGTGTATTTAGCCAAACTGGGTGATATTTTTTTAAGATATTACAAAGATTCTCTGTAATACGTTGTGGGAACACAACAGGCGCCCTTGTCCCGATACGAATGATTTCCACGTGTGGAATTTCTCTTAAATTTTTCAAAATATATTCTAGGATATTATCATTAATTAATAAGCCGTCTCCACCAGAGATTAATACATCTCGAACTTGTGGCGTCTTACTAATATAATTAATAGCTGCATCAAGCTGCTTTTTTGGTACACCCATTCCGATTTGGCCAGAGAATCGGCGTCTTGTACAATAACGACAATACATTGAGCATTGGTTTGTTACTAAAAATAATACGCGATCTGGATACCTGTGAGTTAATCCTGGCACAGGAGAGTCCTCATCTTCATGTAATGGATCTTCTAAATCAAATCTTGTTTTGTTAATCTCTGAAGAAATAGGTACTGATTGCATACGAACCGGACAACGTGGATCATCTGGATTCATTAGAGAAGCATAGTATGGTGTAATGTTTAACGGAATCGTTTTTGTAGCAATTTTTACGCCATCTTCTTCTTCTGGTGTAATATTAATTACCTTTTTTAAGTCATCTAATGTCTTAATTGTGTTTGTTAGTTGCCAAACCCAATCATTCCACTGTTCTTCTGTAACGTCTTTCCACAAATCGATTTCTTTCCAATGTCTATTTGGAGCGTAAACTGCATTTACCATACGTACATCCCCTTTCGAATATTATAATTTTTATAAAGCAAGAGTCGTGCCAAAGTTTTACAAACTTTACATAAAAAAAATAATAAACTCTCGTTAACACTGAAAATTCTAACTATTCAAATGTTTTATTTTTTTTTCATACTTACGAAATCTTATTCAAATTTGATAAATCCGTTTTAAATATTCAACTAAACATAAAAAACCGCCTAAATTTAGGCGGCTTATTTTATCGTCAAAGTATAAAAAATGATGTTCAGATTAATCGAGGATACTTGCCTTTAGAAGCGTAAAACCTGATGTAGCTTGGCGTTACCATTGATTATAATGGCTCCGAATGCAGGTTAAGCAACAAGGAAATAACCGTTTTTTCAACAATCTAAAACTGCCTATATTTTGGCGGCTTATACAGTTATATTTAGTTTTTGTATCTTATACTGAAGCGTTTGTCGCGGTATTTCAAGCAGTACTGCAGCCTGCTGAATATTACCTTTCGTTTGAAGTAATGCTTGTTTAACGAGCGAAGCCTCCATTTCTTGCATCGCCATTCGTAATGGTTGTACTCCCTTTGTGTCAGTACTTTTTTTAATCTGTTGAAGTTGAATTGGCAGATGTTTGACTGTAAGCGTATGGCCCTCTGCCATAATCATCGCGTGCTCAATCGTATGCTTTAATTCGCGTACATTACCTGGCCAATTGTATTGATGAAATAACTCAAATACAGTATGTTCCACGTTTCTTACATTTTTTGAGAAGCGTTCATTAAACAACTCAACAAAGTGAGATGTTAATAACTCAATATCAAAATTTCGTTCTCGTAAAGGTGGAATGAACAATGAAAAAACATTTAAACGATAATACAAATCTGGTCGCATTGTTCCATTTTGGACACAATCTAAAGGAGATTCGTTAATCGCAGCAATGACCCGAACATTTACTTTTCGAGTCTTTTGATCGCCAATTCGTCGAACGACTCCATCCTCTAATACTCTTAATAACTTGGCTTGAAGCTCTAACGGCATAGAATTAAGCTCATCTAAAAATAATGTTCCTTCATCAGCCAACTCAAATAATCCTGCCCGGTCTAATGCACCAGTATAACTACCTTTTGTAGTCCCAAACAATATACTTTCTAACAATGATTCGGGTAAAGCTGCACAGTTTTGAGCAATAAAAGGATTTTGACAACGAATTGAACAATGATGAATCGACTGTACAAATAGTTCTTTTCCAGTTCCAGTTTCTCCAACAACAAGTACTGCTGAATCAGCATTAGCTACTTTCTCAACTTGCATTTTAACCTCTATTAAAGCTGCGTCATTAGTCAATATATCTGAAATGGTATAAGAATGAGCTTGTTTCGTTTTACCTTGTTTAGTTTGTGACTTCATACGAGCTTGTAAATCTAAAACCTTTTCTCCAAGCTTTTTAATCGTCGAATAGTCTTTTGCAATTTCAACAGCACCAATGAGATTATCATCTAGCATGATCGGAATCGTTGTATTAATTGTATCAATGAACTTGCCTTTTATGTTCTCATATCGCTGTGGCTGTTGTATAATTGGCTGCTTTGTCTCCAATACCTTGAGTAAGGTACTCGTTTCTTTCGTCAATGAAGGAAAGGCTTCAAGTACATGTTTCCCAAGAACATCTTCAACTGAAACGCCATCATTCTCGGCTGCAACTTGATTATAAAATATAGTCATTCCATTATTGTCGACAGCATGAATCGATTCATCGATACTGTTTAATATAGCACTAATCATTTCATTAGTTGGAATTGTTGAAATCATCATTCTCACCATCCTTTTACTGCCGAAAATTCAGCGCTATCATGCTCAATTTTCGGCAGTTATACATTAAGAGACTATTTCTGAAAGATCTTTGACCCAAATGTTCATGTCTTCTAATTTATCGTAAATATAACAATTATTTGTCATTCTTCCAGTATACATGTACCCTAACTGGTGGAAAGCAGCGTTCATACCATAAGATAATGAGCGTGCAATTGTATAGGAACAATAGATTGATTGACTTACTAAGTCCTGTTCTAACTTTTTCATTATTTCTTTCATCAAACCATGTTTTCTATGCTCTACTAACGTTGCACAATTTGTAAGCTCTGCATTTCTTTGTGCAAAATCAATTTCAGCAGATGCCGCACTTACAATGATTCCTTCTTTTTCGTAAACCCAATAAATTGTATCCTCATCCATTGTTTTCTCTACATATGCAGCTTCGTTTAATGGGGTTGGATAAACCTGAAAAACTTGACCATATAAATTCGCGAGTTTTTTTGCATCTTTTTTATCAGCTCTTCTGAGGTGATAACCTTCTGGAATGATTTTCTCTTTCAACTTATCGCTCTTAAGAACTGCCTCTAATATGTCATCACCTTGAGACCAATAAAGACTATTTCTTCTATCTAGGCTATTGTATTTTGTTACAAAAAACGCATCGCTTCCCTGAAAATAACCTTTCACTAAAGCTTCAATCATATAACCTTTCTGCAAAAAAGAATAGAGATGTTCTTTTCTTGTTTTAATGATTAATTTAGTATACTGATATTCTTTCGCTAGCTTTTCGATTCTCTCAATCAGGTTTGATACATTCCCTAAATAATAATCAATCCGAATTCTCTCATTGAAATGATCTAAAGCTCCCTCAAAATAAAAGTGCTCATGCTTCATTTTTATAATTTCATAATACTTTTTCGTTTTCATATACTCCCTCGCCTTCATGCTGTTCTTGTACCTTACACCAGTCTATTAATGTACAAGCAATAATCTCAGCAGCTAAAAACATTTGATCTAAATCAATGAATTCATCTGGATAATGAGCTACCTTTGTTTCTCCTGGTCCAAAGACAATCATAGGAATATCTAAAACTTGCGTAAACAGTCCTCCGTCTGTTCCCCACGGCGCTGCTTCGATGATTGGTTTTTGTTCTGTTATGTGATGGTAATTATGCAGTAAAGTTTTGACCAACTCATTGTCAGCCTCAACAGAACCTGGAACCCATCTTGCTCCAAACCACTCTACTTCTACTGGATGATCTAAAAACCATTCATCAAGATTTCCGAGATTTTCTATCCATCTCTCAAACTCTTTTTTAGCATCTTCCATTTTTTCATTAGGAGCCACGCCATATCTACCTTCTAAAGTGACAAGATCTGATACAGAGGATGGCCAAGTACCACCATTGATTGTACCTATGTTGATCGGAATTGGAATTGGTACACCATCGTACAATGGGTCATCAATTCGATCATTTCTTAACTGTTCAAGTTTTTGAATTTGCTGAATAACCAGCAAGCTTTTTTCAATGGCGCTTACGCCTTCATATCGAGTGCCGCCATGTGCTACTTTTCCTTTTACTTTCAATCTAAACCACATGGACCCTTGCTGCTTAATGAAAAACTTCATATTTGTCGGTTCAGGAATGATTACCCCATCTGCTTTATATCCGCGTAGGATTGCAGCTAAGGTTCCTGCACCGCCACTTTCTTCCTCGATCACACTTTGAAAATGAACATCACCTTTTAGCGTAATGCCGCTTTGTTTAATTGCTTCAATTGCTAATATGAGGGCCACATTACCGCCTTTCATATCAGTTGCTCCACGTCCATAAAGTTTATTGTCTTTTACAATTGCACCATAGGGTGGATATGTCCATTGTTGAATATTCCCTTCAGGAACAACATCAATATGTCCATTTAAAATCATAGACTTACCACCACTCGTACCCTTTAGTGTCGCTACAATATTTGGACTTCCATTGAAATTCTCTCTAGCGGAAATAAAATATGGATGATCCTTTAATTCTTCAATTGCCGGTTCCCATATATCTAAATCCAAATCAAGTTCTCTCAACTTTTCTACAACAATAGCTTGTGCTTTACTCTCATTTCCAGAAATGCTGTCTTCCTTTACTAACCGTTCTAATAGTTTGATAGTCTTATCTTTATTATTATTTATATAGTCTTGAATACTTTTTTTGTAATCCTTCAATGTACTCACCCTTTTCTACATAAATATTTTTAAATCTTCACTAATAACCAATTCTGTTCCGGTATTTTTTATTACATCATCAACAGTATATGGCTGCATTAATTCTTTAAGCACTAACTGATCGTTTTTAACCTCTATAACAGCCATTTCTGTAATAATTAAATCTACACAACGTTTAGATGTTAAAGGCAAACTACATTCTTTTACGATTTTCGGATTTCCCGCTTTATCTGTATGATTCATAACAACGATTACTCTCTTCGCCTTTTGTGCCAAGTCCATCGCTCCACCTATTCCTGGAACCCTTTTACCTGGTACAATCCAATTTGCCAAGTCACCTTTTTCACTCACCTGTAAAGCACCTAATACTGTTAAATCCAGTAAACCTCTACGAATCATTCCAAATGCAGTCGCACTGTCAAAATAACTAGCACCGTCCAAAATCGTAATTGGAAAACCACCCGCGTTACAAAGATTCTCGTCTTCATTTCCTTTTTCCGGACTTGGCCCTATTCCAACTACGCCGTTTTCCGCATGAAACATAACGTGAACATCATCAGGTAAATGATCTGGAACAAGTGATGGGATTCCAATTCCTAAATTAACAATCATGCCATTATGAATTTCCTGTGCAGCTCGTTTTGCAATTTTTTGACGAAAGTCTATTCCCACGCCCATTTCCAGTTCACTCCCTCTGATTGAATAATATAGTTTACAAATACACCAGGTGTAATGATTTCCTCTGGGTTTAATGAGCCAAGAGGAACAATTTCTTCAGCTTCTACAATTGTTATTTCTCCTGCCGTAGCCATATGTGGGTTCATATTCCTAGCACTCTTATCAAAAACTAGATTACCGAACGGATCAGCTTTCTTTGCAAAAATAATACTAACCTCAGCAGTTAACGCTTCTTCAATCAGAAATTGCTTACCTTTTACAGTTACTTTTTCTTTCCCATTTTCTACAATACTGTCTAGACCAACATCCACTAAAACGCCTCCAAGACCCATTCCTCCTGCTCGAATGCGCTCCGCTAATGTGCCTTGTGGTGAAAATTCAACATCTAACTTACCTTCTGTCATCAACTTCCCGGCAAAAGGATTAGAACCTATATGTGATGTAACGAGTGATTTCACTCTTTCATTACGCACCATTCGCCCAATACCGATATCTGGAAAACCAGCATCGTTACAAATTACATTAATATCTTTTACTTCACTTTCTAATAATCCTTGAAGTAAGGATGGAGGTGAGCCTACTCCTCCAAATCCACCAACCATTATTGTCATATCATCATGGAAATATTGAAGGATTTGGTCAATTGTTGTGATCTTTTTATACGTATTTTCTACTAGTTTCATCTTATTCCCCCTTAGTTGCATAGGTTAAACCCGATTGTTTTGCTTCCAATTCATATAAACTCTCGGAAAGAATCTGAAGTAGTTCATCAATTTCTTCATAGGTTATCGTTAATGGTGGAGCAATCATAAAGGCTGAATCTTCTTTTCCATTTCTTCCTGCAACCGATGGATAAAGAAGCAAACCTTTATTGCTTGCATTTTGAATGAAAGAACTTGATTTCACGTTACCTTCCAATTCAACTCCAATTAATAAACCTTTTCCTCTTACATCACCGATTATTGAAGAATTCGCCTGTAAAGCTTCAAGTTTCTTTTTAAGATAATCTCCCTTTTCCTCAGCCGCTTTCACTAGATTATGTTTCTCGACATATTCGATGACAGCCAGTGAAACAGCTGCAGACAGTGGATTTGCACTAAATGTATGACCGCTCATAACCAGCTTTGAACCTTTCATAATAGGCTCGATCACTCTATCACTCGCAATTGTGGCAGCCATAGGCGTATATCCAGATGTCATTCCTTTCCCAAGTGTGACGATATCTGGTTGAACTCCCCAATGCTCCATCGCAAACATTTTTCCAGTACGACCAATTCCAGTCATCACTTCGTCAGCAATAAATAAAATATCATTCTTTTCACAAATCTCTTTTACTCTTTGATAATATCCATGTGGTGGAACTATTGCTCCTCCGGCAGCCCCAATAATTGGTTCAGCAATAAAAGCTGCAATATGCTCAGAACCAATCCTATTAATCGCTGTTTCCAACTCAGATGCACAAGCAGTATCACATGAAGGAAAAGCTAAATTAAGAGGACAACGATAACAGTATGGTGGTGAAACGGATGGATAATCTTCCAACATAGGAACAAATCTTTGGCGTCGTAAAGGGTGCCCTGACATTGATAAAGCCCCAATTGTAATGCCATGATAGCTCATCCAGCGTGAAAGGATTTTGTTTTTCCCTTTTATACCTTTTTCTTGAAAATGTTGAATTGCAAGTTTCATAGCTGTTTCAGTTGCTTCCGTACCGCTGTTCACAAAAAAAGTCCAGTTCAAATCACCTTGCGTGATATCACTTATTTTTTTAGCAAGCTTCTCAGCAGCTTCACTCGTAAACTGAGATCGGTAAACAAAGGATACTTGTCTTGCTTGCTCAGTCATAACGTCAATGATTTCATTGACTCCGTGTCCAATACCTACTGTAATTGCACCGGACGAACCATCGATGTACCGTTTTCCCTCTTTATCAAACAAGTACACGCCCTTCCCATGAGAGATCATAGGATAATGTTGACCAAGTAATGGTTTGATTAAATAGTCTCGATTCATCATTCCCCACCCTTTCACTAAATTCCCCAATATAATGAAATAAGCCAAACTAGAAAACCATAAATTTTTAAGAGAGGCTTATTTTAGTATTCTTGTTATCTAAATATCTTCCTCTATATTTTTTAAAACGCTTACAAAACTAGTTCTCAAATATACAACAAATTAATATATCAAAATAAAACTTCCTGAATTGATATGATGAGAAAATAAAATAAAAAAAGGAAAAGATTTAGGTTCCAGTATATCCCACTTTCTTTTCCTATTTCATAGAATTATTTACTTAAAGACTCTGTTAAAAAAAGGATGTTGATTTCTGATTTCCATTCCAAGTACTTCGCTTTCCAAATTACTCTCTAACCGGCTATTCTCTTTTCATACACTTATTATATTTAACTAAAATTAACAATTAATATAAACAAGGCCTATTAAAAAAAGCACCTATATCCATAAGCTCAAAGAAGCAAATATTCCCTTCTCTTAAACCAACTTCCCACTTTTTCATGAATAAAAATGATAATATCCTTCGAATTAATATCATTGTTATTGTTAATTTTTTTACTACTGAAAATGCTATTTCAATAAAATTATTTTTTTTACCTAATAGAGATCGTACTAATCTGTTCTCTAGAGTGAACAACTAACTACCTTACCGTTAATTTTAGAAAGACAGATTTGTCACATTAATAAACTCTTGTACTAAGTTGTGCCAAGAAGATGACACAACCATTAATTAGTAAGTGAACCTCTTAATCGTTTCTTTTAGTTCCTCTGCCTGAGACACTAATTCTTCAGCTAAATTATTAACATCCTGAATAAAACTTGTTTGCTCTTTTGCCGCAGCTGCAACTTCTAATGCGCCAGTTGATGTCTCTTTTGCGATCGCAGTTACTTCTTGCGATTGTCCTACTGTTTGTTCAATATGATTAAATTGCTGTTCAACAAGTGAAACGATATATGTTACGGCTTGAACAACTTCATCGATAGAATTCGTCATCGTAAGAATAGCTGTATTTGTTTCATTTCCTTTATGAGCTTCTTCGTTTGCTAACTTTACTTGAAGAGAGATTAATTCAACTACATTCTTTACTTCATGTTGAATATTTAAAATTAAATTTGTAATCCCTTGAACAGCTTCTGCACTTTGATCTGCTAACTTACGAACTTCCTCCGCAACAACGGCAAATCCTCGACCATGTTCTCCAGCACGCGCGGCTTCAATTGAGGCATTTAATGCTAATAGATTTGTTTGAGCTGCGATTTCACCTACGAAACCAATAATTTTCTCAACTTCCTTTGTATGTTTTTCTAACTGTTTTACAGAGTGTAGTGATTCCTCACTGCTTTTTTCCATCTCACGCACATCACTGACAAGTGAGTGTACAATTGCTTTACAATGATTTAATGTATTTACCATTTCAGTAGACAACTTTTCAGATTTGCGAGCTTTTTCCTGCACTTCGTTGGCAATTAACAAAACATCCTCTACAGAATTTGCCGTTGCTTGCATTGCATTGGCAGAGTAATCTGTTCCATTTGAAATCTCAGAAATAGTAAGCTTAATATTTCTTGATTGCTCAACCGCTGTATTTGCCCCCTCTGTCATTAGTAGGACCTTTTCCTTCGTACTTTCAAAATTCATATCAATATTACTTACAATATCTCGTATATTACGTTGCATTTCATTAAATGCTAGACTAAGAGACCGAATTTCATCATCAGTTTTGGGTACTGGAGCGTCTTCCCCAATCTCTCCTTTTGCAGCCTTAGTTACAGCCGACTCTAGTAATTGCAACGGCTTCGTGATAAATCGTGTAGCTGCAAAATAAGCTAATACACCCGACCAAAAAACCCCTAATATCAATGTTAATACCATGAAAATTTGCTCACTGACGAAACTTGAAACATATTCATATAAAAAGTAAATGAAAAATCCACTTATTGAATATGTAATAATTGCAAGAATCGTCGTAAACATAGCTAGCCTTTTATTCAAACTTAATTTGTATTTTTTTCTCTCAACCATGCAAAATCATCCCCTAATTTTAACAAGTTCAATTACTATTGATATCAATTGAATCTAACTAAAGTTCACTTTGCGGAAGTCAGCTATTCAAGTGGTATTGAAAAAGAAATCACTGTGCCTTGTTCAGGCGCAGAACAAATTTCGAGAAAACCACCAATACTTCTTGCTCGTTCTTCCATACTAAATAATCCAACTCCAGTTCGGTCCAAATGTGGTGTAAAACCTTTTCCAAAATCTGTAATACGGCCATGTAATTTTTGCTCATCTTCCCATATTTCAACAATTGCTTCAGATACATTTGCATATTTACCGATATTCGTTAACGCTTCTTGAACTATCCGATAAAGTGCAGTTTCCACACTCGGTTCCAATCGTTTACGAAGTTTACACTCAAATTTCACTTGTATATCATAGTACTGTTTGAAATTATCTATATATGTTCTGATAGCAGGAATAGCCCCAAAATCATCAAGTACTGACGGTCGTAAATTCCAAGCGAGACCTCTCACTTCTCCAATGATTTCAGTAACTGTATTTCTAAGATTAATAAGTTCTGTAGGTTTCACTTCACTATCATCGATTAACCGATCCAATTGAATCGTAAGCCCAAATAAACTTTGTCCGATTCCATCGTGAATTTCACTCGAAAATCGCTTCCTTTCCTCCTCTTGAATATACATAAGACGATTTACCATTCGTTTTATCTCTTCTTCAGCTTCCTTTAAGGCTGTAACCTCATTACGAATCGCTAAATATTGATAAGGCTTTCCATTTTCATCTAAAAAAGGCATGATCGTAGTGTTTACCCAATAAAAGGTATTATCTTTTGCTCTGTTTTTGATGTCACCATGCCAAACCTGTCCCGAGCTAATTGTTTTCCATAGATCCATAAAAAAACTTTTTGAATGATACCCTGAACTAATTAAGCGGTGATTTTGACCTATCAACTCATCTCTCGTATATTTCGTAATTTCGCATGTTTTTTCATTTACATACTGAATGATTCCACGATGATCAGTTACTACTACAATTGATGATTCATCAAGTGCAATTTTTACATCAGTCAATTGTTTGAGTATTTGTTTTAAAGTATTGCGAAATGATGGGTCGTCGATATAATCGTCAATTAGAGAAAAGTTGTCTTTTGTGATTTGTTCAATGATTTTAGAATGATAATGTAAACTAACATTATTCAAAGTCAAGCAACCCCTTTTGTAAGGCATAGCGCACGATATCTGGCCTTGAACGAAGTCCAATCTTTTCCATAAGATTGCTTTTATGAGTTTCAACAGTTTTAACGCTGATGACAAGTTGTTCAGCAATGTCTTTATTGGAATATCCTCTAGCGATCCACACTAATATTTCTTTCTCGCGTTCAGATAAAATTTCGTAAGAACTTGTATGTCCCTCTTGCTGCATCTTTACTAAATACTCATTCATTAATCGTTTTGTTGCAGCTGGGGTTAAATAAGCGTTTCCTGTATATATTAATTGGATTGCAGTCAGCAGTTCTTCATGGGGAGCACTTTTTAAAATATATCCAGAAGCACCTGCCTGTATTGCTCTGAACAAGTATTCATCACTATCATGCATCGTCAAAATTAGTATTCTAGTTTCTGGTAAATATTCTTTTAAAATTCTAGTTGCCGTTATTCCGTCTTTTCCTTTTGGCATGCTTAAATCCATTAACACAATATCAGGTGTTAACTCCTTTGCTTTTTGAATGGCCTCATCACCATCTGCAGCAACTCCTACGATTGAGATTCCATTTTTCTCATGTAGCAGAAGCTCTAGTCCAGTTCGTACAACAATATGATCATCTACAAGCAGCACACGTATCAAAGTGACCCCTCCTTCATTGCATTCAATTAGTCCTATATTCCTGTATCTTACTTTATTCACTACAATACATCGGGCAAATTGATGAAATTTTCAAGATTACTATACTCCTAAAAAAATTGACAGTCTAGTTGATTATAAAAAATTGGGACTTCTATCTGATTTTGATTTCGCTTAATTGGACAAACACTACTTTTGAATCAATAAGAACCCTCTTACTTCTAAGGGAATATCAGATAATTTGTTAGGGATTTTTTCCAATTAACATCAGAGTATCCCCTAATTATTACGCTTTGATATTTAAAGTACACTTACATTAAAGGCGGAAAATCTTAATATTAGTGGTCATTTCAACTGTTTTATGATGGGACGAAGAAATGAGACTGAGATTAAGAAAACGATGAATAAACGGGGGAATAAAATTGGGACTTAAAAATCAGGAAAAAGAAAAGGATCCGCAATTAAAAGGAACATTAATTAGCGTTTTTGGAATTGGTATATTCATTTTTCTACTTTGGTTTGGATTCTACGCATTTTATTTACAACGTTAATTTGAAAGAGGTGTTAAGATGCATTTACATAAATACGAAAAAATTTGGTTAATCTTTGGCATAGCCTCCTTAGTGTTATTTCTAACAATCATAGCAATAACCGCCTTTGGATTTCACCATCACCCTGCAACAGGTATGGACTTAATTGACCCAAACAAAGTGAAGGAAACCGCTCCCTTCGATCATCCAGGTGTAAATAAACTAAACGATGATACGTATGAGGTTGTATTAATTGGTAAAACATTTGGATATGAACCTACTAAACTACAAGTTCCAGTAGGTAAAAAAATTGTTTTTAAGTTGACGAGTACAGATGTTATTCATAGCTTTTCAATTGTTCATACAAACGTAAATATGATGGTTGTGCCAGGACGAATTAATACAAAAGAATATACGTTTAAAAAAACTGGCAACTACTTAGTACTTTGCAATGAATATTGCGGGGCTGGACATCAATTTATGCAAACTACGATTGAGGTGGTAAAAGGTGAATAATAGGATCAATAAAAAAGACTCAAAATTAGCTTTAACAAATATTATAGTCGCCTATATTGCTTTTTTAATAGGTACATTCTGTGGACTATTACAAGTGTTTATAAGAAATAAAGCACTAGAATTACCGTCTTGGCTAGACTACTATCAAGTTTTAACTGCTCACGGCGTATTACTCGCATTAGTATTTACTACTTACTTTATTTTCGGATTCCTCATTACAGGAATGAGTAAAACTTTAGGTGAGTTCGGCCCAAAGGTGCGTTTATTTTCCTGGATAGGATTTATCGTTATGACAGTCGGTACACTGCTTGCTGTTGTTATGATCTTATCTGGAGAGGCTTCCGTTTTATATACTTTCTACGCTCCATTACAAGCAAGTGGATGGTTCTATGTAGCATTAGCTCTTTTTGTAGTTGGTACATGGATTAACGGATTCTCGTTAATTGGACATTATATTGTTTGGAAGAAGAAACATAAAGGAAGTTTAAGTCCATTATTTGCTTTTATGACGATTGCTACGATTGTTCTTTGGGTAATTGCTAGTTTAGGAGTAGCCGTCACTGTACTATTCCAATTCATCCCTTGGGCATTTGGTTTGGTTGACACAATTAATGTCGAGTTAAGCCGATCACTTTTTTGGTATTTTGGTCATCCTCTAGTTTATTTCTGGCTTTTACCTGCATACATGGCATGGTATGTCATTGTTCCAAAAATTATTGGTGGAAAAGTGTTTAGTGATTCACTTGCAAGATTGTCCTTTATTCTATTTTTATTATTTTCAATTCCGGTTGGCTTCCACCATCAATTACAAGAGCCTGGAATTTCAAGTTTTTGGAAATTTTTACAGACCGTCCTGACGTTTATGGTTATTATCCCATCTTTAATGACAGCATTTTCAATGTTTGCAACATTTGAGACAACAGGAAGAAAAAAAGGTGGTACCGGCTTATTCGGTTGGTTTTTTAAACTACCTTGGAAAGACGTTCGTTTTACTTCTATATTTATAGCTATGTTTTTCTTTATTCCTGGAGGAGCAGGTGGAATCATCAATGCAAGCTTCTCATTAAATGAGATCATTCATAATACACTTTGGGTTGTTGGCCATTTTCATATAACGGTCGGAACTCCTGTAGCAATGACTTTTTTTGGTTTAACATTTTGGTTAATCCCTTATCTAACGGAAAGAAAACTAACAAAAGTTGTTCAAAAATTAGCCTTTATTCAAATCATTACATGGTCTATTGGTATGTTATTAATGTCAACAGCAATGCATATTTTAGGACTTTTAGGTGCTCCTCGCCGAACAGCGTATACCGACTATGCAAATCACCCAGCTACTCTTGAATGGTTTAACGGTATTTTATCAAATCATGTAACAGTTGCTATTGGTGGGTCAATATTATTTCTATCTGCTATGTTACTAATCATCATTGTTTTGCAATCATTATTTACTTCACCAAAAGCAGTGACAAAAGAAGATTTCGTCGAATTTCCGATTGCTGAAAGTGATGTAGAAAATACACCTAAAATATTAGAAAATTGGTGGCTATGGATTGGAATCGCACTAGTTTTAATCGTAATTGCCTATTCTATTCCTTTAGGAAATATGCTGCAACACCATCATCATACACCAACAGGTTCTGAAGGATTTAAAACTTGGTAGGAGCTGATCTTATGTTCGTTTTGACATTTTCTTTAATATTAGTGACATCTATTTGTATCACCATATGGATTGAAATTGATATGATTGAAGAATAATTAGAAAAAGGCACGTTCATTAAAGAACGATGCCTTTTTTCATTCTACCGATTTTATGATCAATAATCATCAATTAAAAAATCTTGGTAAATATTCTTTGTGGGCCTCAAGCATTTCATCTACAATAGCTACAGCCAATTTATCGTTAGCAACAAGTGGATTAATCGTCAATGCAAGAATCGCTTTTTCACGACTTCCTTCTACTGCAGCCTCAATTGCTGTCTGTTCAAACGATTTTATTGTTTGAATCAATCCTCGAACTGGTACTGGTAGCTCTCCAATTGTTAACGGAACTGGACCATCCTTTGTAATGACGCAACTGACTTCAACAGCACCGTCATATGGTAAGCCTGATATTGCCCCTTTGTTTACAGTGTTCAAAGGTTGAATATCTCGAGTATCATTGTAAATTGATGAAATCAAACGACATGCAGCGTCTGAATAGTAAGCACCACCACGTTTTTCTAACTCAGGTGGTTTTATATCTAGCGTTTCATCTCTATATTTTTCAAATAGAGATTCTTCAATCTTTTGCACTACTTCTGCACGTGTTTCATTTGATTCAAAGTCTTTCAATGCTCTTTCCAGCATCTCAGATGTTTTGTAGTAGTAGTGATGGTATGAGCACGGAATAACATTGATTCCTTTTAGGAATTCAGGTGCCCATTCTTCTGCATCAATATTTTTTACAAAACTTGCATTAGCTGGATCCATGATCATTTCAAGTACTTTTTCTTTTACACTGACTCCATCTAGATAAACTTCTAAACCGAAAACCATATGATTTAGCCCTGCAAAATCAATACGAACTCGAGAGTAATCTACATTTAAAAGCTTTGCAATGCCCATTTCCATTCCAATCGGTATATTACAAAGTCCAATAAATCTCTTAATATTTGAATATCTTAACGCAGCCTCAGTCACCATACCTGCAGGATTTGTAAAGTTTATTATCCACGCATCTGGACAAAGTTCTTCAACTTCTTTACAAATATCCAAAATAACTGGAATCGTACGAAGTGCTTTAAACAAACCGCCTGCACCATTTGTTTCTTGACCGATTACACCATGTTTTAATGGAATTCTTTCATCAAGTGCACGGGCAGCCAATTGTCCAACACGTAGCTGTATCGTAACGAAATCAGCATCTTTCAAAGCCTCACGACGATCATAAGAAAGGTGAATCTCAATTGGAACTCCAGCTTTTTTGACCATACGCTTTGCTAGCGCTCCAACTGTTTCTAGTTTTTCACGACCTGCTTCGACGTCAACAAGCCAAAGTTCTGTTACTGGTATTTTGTCATATCGTTTTATGATACCTTCAACCAGTTCTGGTGTATAACTTGAGCCTCCACCTATTGTCACAATTTTAAATTTCTTTGACATTATTTTTGGCCCCTCTCATACAAGTCAACAAACTCTTTTGCTAAGTCTTTTACGGTCATAGCATTCATCAAGTGATCTTGCGCGTGAATCATTAAAAGTGAAATCTCTGTTGGATTTCCGCCAATCTCTGATTGAATGAGGGTTGTTTGAATATGATGTGCCTCATTTAAAGAATCGTTTGCTTCTTTTAGTTTCTTACGAGCTAAATCCATATCCTGTCTTTTTGCTGCTTGAATCGCTTCCATTGCCGCACTTCGACCATTCCCACCATGTAAAATCAATGTGAAAATTTCTGTTTCATTCTTTACCATAAACGGACCTCCTTTCTCTTTCATGATCAATTCTGTCAGGAAATATCCTTATGGCCTCAAATTTTTCATGTAAAAAACCTTTTAAGTATTTAATGTTATTTACTTTTTATCAACATAGATAAGAAGAGAAACTTCTCAATATTTTATACTATTTATTATTTAATTTTATGGCTTGATCGAGAATCGCTTCACCATCACACATTCCGTAACTAAACATATCAATAACGTCAACTGGTATATTGTTCTCACCACAGACACTTTCCATTTCGTCCAAAAGAAAACGTACTTGTGGTCCTAACAATAACACATCCGCCTCGATGAACTCTGAACGAACAACCGATTCAGAAACCGCCCAAATGCGTGCTGAAATCCCTCTTGACTCAGCAATTTTTTCCATTTTTGAAACAATTAAACTTGTTGACATGCCAGCAGAACAACAAAGTAATATATTCATGATGATTTCCTCTTTCTTTAGTAAACTTTTTAAACGACATTTTTATCGGCAACCACTAATCGAGCAATTCGATCGTAGGCAGCTAACGACTTTGGATTAGCAAATATACTAATAACGGATAGTAAGAATGGGACGCCTTGAAAAAGAAACATCGACAAAAATTTAAAGAAACTTCTAACAATTACTAATAGACCATAAGCAAGTTTACCTTTTTTGTGATTGATGTGCGTTAGTTTCAATCGAAAGATTCTTTTCCCGATTGTAGATCCTCTAAATAATAGGGTAGTTACGACATCGTAACAAAACCAGATAATAAGCGATTGTAGAAATGCTTCATTAAAGAGAGACATTACTTTTACAGTCGCATCAGAAGTTCCTGTTTCACCCATGGTTCTATTTATTTCAATCATCTTAGTTAAGACACCAGGAAAGTTTGCAAATCCTGTTAGTCGATAAACGATCGAAAGGAGGATTGAAATGATCACTGCATCGATGAGAAAAGCAACTATTCTTTTTAATCGAAACTGTGTAATTATTTTCTTTTTGTTATTCATCGTATGTTTTAGCATTTCATAATCAAGTGTTCCAATTCGTACGATCAGATTTAGCAATGAATAGGATAGTTGTCAGCCTTGAATAGTTTGACTACTTGAAGAAGACACTCCTTGATTATTACTTGCATTCTCCATTTCTAAGTTTTTCTTATCCCACATCTTAATGAATGGGAACCAAATTGCAAAGGCAACTGCAAAAGCAACTAGTTGCATTACAACACCCATGATCTTACCACCAGTCATAAGATAACCACTGATAAAATATGGAGTTGTCCAAGGAATAATTGTACCAGTCGTATGTGGGAAAATGCCCATTGCCGTACCAAAATAAGTAACTGTTAATACTGCTATTGGTGCAAGCATGAACGGAATCATTAAGAATGGGTTTAAAACAATCGGAACACCAAACATAATTGGTTCATTAACGTTAAAAATAGAAGGTCCGATTGCCAAGCGTCCAACTTTCTTAAGAAGTTTCGACTTTGCTAAAAACATCATATAGATTGCGACTGGTAACGTAGCACCAGATCCACCCATCCAGATCCCATTTTCATAGAATGTGTACGTAATAATATGAGGTAGTGCTTTCCCCTCTTTTACTGCTGCTAAGTTCGCATCCGCATTTGTAATCCAAATTGGCTCCATTACGGACGTGATGATTGATGAACCATGAATACCAAAACTCCATAATGTGTGTTCTAATAAACTAGCAATCAGTGTACCGATATAAGTTGAACCTAAAATCGTAAATGGTTTTGTAACAACCTCTTGGATAAAAGTTGCAAACGTTTCCCAACCAGTGTATGAAAACGCATATCGAAGAAGTAAGAAGAGTGTAATAATCACAAATCCAGGAATAAGAGCTGTAAACGAACGCGAAACCGTTGGTGGCACAGTATCTGGTAATGTGATGATTAACTTCTTTTGTAAGAAAAAACGATAAATTTCAGCAGTTATAATTGCAACAATTAAACCAAGGAATAAGTACTGAGCACTAAATAGATCAGGTGACCAAGCAGAAACACTTTCTTCATCAACCGTAAATGTGCTCATGATATTAACAATTAAATACCCCGCTAATGCTAAAACACCAGCTGGAACACCATCAATATTCTTTTTATCGACTTTGTAACTACTAGCAAGTGAGTATGCTACCCCAAATACAGCAATTAAAGCGATGATCCCCATTGTACCGTTATAAACGATGTCTCCAAAAGCATTCCAATTCTCTCCAAATACTTTGGCCATAAAGTTTTGATACCATTCAGCTTCTAACCAAGCTACGATAATGAAGAATGAACCAATGATCATTAAAGGCATTGCAAACATAATACCGTCACGTAAAGCAAGTAAATGTCTTTGATTACCTATTTTCGAAGCGATTGGTAAAAATTTCTTTTCAAAAAACTTGTTCTTCATTAGGACTTCACTCCTTTATTTATAGATCTTGGTATATCAGTTCAAACTAACATACCAAGATCCTATTAGAATTTTTTTCAACAATCTTTTAAGCTATTACTCTACTAAAGTCTGCAATAAATTAAAGTTTGATTTTTACAACAGTTGTGTAGTTACTATAAACTTTAGCTTTCCCAACAACAGTGTAAGCACGAACCTTAAAGTAGTAAGTTTTACCTTTCACTAGTCCTGTAGCTGTAAATACTGCTTTTGAAGTTGTTTTTGTCACTTTACCAGAAAAATTACTTGCTGTTGCGCGACTAACCTCAAAACCTGAAACACCACTTACTCCAGTCCAAGTTAACTTAATTGAAGTCGAACTTGCTTTTGAAGCTTTTAAACTTGATGGTGTAGCAACCGCCCATTTAGCATAAAGTGTTTTACTTTCTACTACTCTATCAGTTGTAAAGTTCCAAGTTGTTTTCAAAGATTCATCTTGGTACCATCCAGCAAATACAAATCCTTTTCTCGTTGGATTAACCGGCTTTGCAATTTCAGTATTGTAAGTTGCACTTTGTGCATTAACTGCCGATCCACCATTTGAATTAAACGAAACTTTATGTGTCGCATTTTTAGAAACAGTACGCTCAAACGTCATAACGTGGCTGTCTGTTTCAAATCTAGGCTCTCCATCTATTGTCATTGCAGAGTATACAACCGTTGCAGTGATTTTAGCTGGATTATTTGTTTTATACGTAACCTGTCCTGTTTCGCTATCCACAGCTACATCGTCTGGTGAAGAAGATTCGTAACTAATTTGTATATTTTTGTTTCCATCCGTATTTAATCCTTTTTCAACCATTGCATTTTTTAACCATGTTGGATATGCAAATGAATTTTTGTCAAGCTGAGCAGGAGCAATTTGTTCTGCCGATTTCTTAGGGTCAACAACTTTGATTGTATATGTTATTTTAGCTGGAGTTCTAAAGAATCCGTCAATCACATACGCAGTAACTGTAGTTGTTCCTGGTTTTAAAGCAGTTGCATAAGCACCGTAGTACTCTCCATTCACACTTAAATCGGTTGGTCTTACGTTTCCTTCATCACCGTAAGTTGCGATATTTCTTAGGTCGATCACTTGAGATACATTTGCATCAGCATTGATTTGTGTAGGTAATCCATTGTTATATCCTGCTTGATCCCAAGAATTCGTAGACCAAGAAACATTTCTAACATATCCCTTTGTTTTAGCATCTAATTTTACAGAGTCACCCACGTTAATCGTAAATGTATGTGTATCTGCATTATATTTAGCATGAGGATTCATAGATGCAATATTCGTTGGAAAAGCTAAGCTTTCTGTACCTTTATTTACAGGTGCAGTAACTTTTGATCCTAAATTTTCTACGTATTCAGCATCTTCAGGGTTTTGCGTAATCCAATAAGGCATAGAAATTACAGTAGAAGATTCCATTGTTAAACTGTTACCAGAGTCAACTGTTCTTCTATCCATTGTTCCGAAAATGTTGGTGTTATACTTAGACATCATCACTTCATCACGTGGAATTAATTGGTCAACCATAAGATTTGGTGCTACATGTGTTACATCATTTCTGTTTGCCGATAATACATCAAAGTTCATGAAATTGTTAGGGATACGAGACATGTACCATTCTGAACCTGCAAGGTCAACTTGTGCATTTCCAATATTTATCCCTTTAGCTTTCAATGCACCTAGAGAAGCTGCGTAGAAAGTTGTCATGAATGGGTTTTTCTCTCTCTTTTCGTTTGTCCACCATTGGTTCATGCCTTCTAAGATTTCGTCACCGTTAAACTGATCAGCGTGGTGAGATAATGTATAGTATGCTAGTGCTTCTTCTTCCTCATCAGAATAATTCATGTATGATTCGTGAGTTACGCCACTTACACCGATATCATCACCGTTATGGGCAGCAATACCAAAGTATCTTGATAGATATTGTAAAGTCATATCAAGCATTGATTTTGAGTTATATGTTTTTGGATATCTTACTTCGAAATCATTATGTTCATTAGCTTTTTCTGTTTTAACACCATTCATTACTTTGTATTCGTTCGCAAAATCAAGTGGTTCAATTACATCAATACCTTGAGCTTTAAGGATTGTTTTTTCTTCAGGAGTATACCCACCAAAATCTTTAGCAACTACAAGTGCTTGTAACAGTAATTGTGCATTTAAAGGACCATCTTCATAGTCTGCGTCTCTACCCCATGCATCCTTATTACCATCAAGGTATTCAGGATTCATATTCGCCCATCTTGTTGGAGCATTTGGAACGTTTAATCCATTTCCACGAATAGTCCCTTCATTAAAACGAGATTCCGTTGGATTCTCACCATTAACAGTCAATTGGAAATAGTTGTTTAGAACTAATGCATTTGTGTGGTTAATCATATTATTTTTGATTAACGCTGCTAACTCTGGATCCTCTTCTTTGAAAGCTTTATATGCTAGATCAAGTGTAAAATAATGACCTACTAATTCATCTGTAGAAGTTGTAGCTTTGTAAACAACTTTATCTGAGTCTAATGCTTTTGTAGCAGCATCCATACCTTCGTTTTGGTTTGCAAAAATTTCTGTTAAACGTGGAGGTACTGCAACTGTGTCATAAGCTTTAAGAGCAGAATTCGTTCCGTTTTTGAAAGATCCTGGGACATTATAGTAAACTGTATTTCCATTTATATCTGTAGCTTGTCCTGCCTTCTTTTTGATCCATGCATTATCCCAAGTTTCAGCTTCTGGAAGTGTAGCGCCATTGTTACTTGTGTTAACTTTGTACGATCTAGCAAAGAAGCCAGCTGCAGCAGGTTTTTTTGTATGATCTAATGTATACTTACCATTTTCATCAACGTAAACAGGCTTTCCTTCGTTCTCTGCAAGCCACGCTTTTGCTTCATCGATTGTTTGTACGTTTCCACCATAAGAGTTAACAACATAGACATAGTCGTTTACATTGTTTTTAGATGTAACTTTTAATTGTGTTCCAGAAATATAACCAAGCGTTACAATTGATTCAACTGCACGAATAGCAGATGCTTTTGCATCCTGTGTTCTTGAATCAGATTCGCCAAAGTGCTCTTTCATGTAGTTATATCTCCAGATTTCACCAGAAGCATACATTGTCGTCCAAAGACCATCATTGTCTGTATCATAGTTTCCTCTAGCTGCATCTTTATCAGCAGTCATAAGCGCTTTAATCATATCCGCTTGCGAATTGAATCTCATATTACCAGATTGGAATCCGTATCTGTCTGTATAGTTTCTAGAAATTTCTGTTTGAAGTAATGCTTTACCCATTAGGGACATTTGTTTTCTTACAATATGTGTTGCATTTCCTTTTTCACCTAGAACCCAAAGTCCATTATTACCATCAGGCATAATATTAGTAATCACTTCTTTTGCGTTAAATGAAGCAGCCGCACCACTATTATTTGTACCAGAGCCTGAAGATTCACCAGTTTGAGGTATATATCTTCCACCTTGTAAATATTGTATTTGATCAGCCGGAGATAAGTTAGGATCGTAGAGTGTAATAGCATCTGATACGATTCCAGTAATTACGCCATGAGGCCTCTCATCACCCAAAAGAATTTTATCATTCGACTTGATTAAAGTATCTTTTGAAATCAACCATTTTACGCCATTTTCTCCATCCACATAGCCAACATAGTTTTTAGAAGGAAATTTCTTCCCTGATGGAGGAGTCGGAATATTGTTTACTTGCCAATTTGTTGTCGCAAGAGCTGCTGGAATATTCGGGTCTCCTGCATTGTAATAGTAAACAACCTTTTCAAGATTTGTAGCTTGTTGCGTTTCAACGACTGTAACCGTGATATTTACCGTTGCAGGATTACCATTCGTATCTACTCCAGTACCTGTGATTTTTGCTGAACCACCAGACACTCCTAAAATCTTACCGCTGTAATCACCCTTTTTGTTACCAACTAGATCAACATAAGCAACATATGGATCAGAAGTTTTCCATTTTACTGGCTTCGTTGTATCTAATCCAGTTGGCATTGCACGAGTGATTTGTGTCGTATTCATATATATACTTGTACCAGTTGATACAGGAGCTACTGTAAACGATTGAGTTGAAACCGATGGAGCCGCTTTTGCAACGATACCACTATAATTACTAGCAAACATTGAAGCTGCAAGTACTGAAGCTGGAAGTGCTCTACCAAAACGCCATTTATTTCTTTTCATTTATCTTCCTCCTAAGTAATAGTTTTCAAATCTGTTTTTAACTCAAGATCATTGTGCGACAAGTAGACAAAATCAAATCTGCGAACTTCCTAACAATTTTATTTTCCTTCAACCTCCCCCCATACTTAGTGAGATGCCTTTACAGAAAAATGCTGAGTTTCCAAGATATATGTTCATCATCCCTTACTTCTAATTCGTAATCGCTTACAATTTAATAAGAAAGGGACAAATGATATCGCATAATTTATTATGTTCTACGTAACTATCATTCAACTAAACCCAAATATTCGTACTTTAGTTTTTAATTCCTATACGTCTATCAATTATGACCCGTATTGAAACAAGATTTTCGAAATTTCATACTGAAAATCGTTGAAATTAGTCGATTTTAAAACCTTTTGTTTCGCTTCTGGGTGATCCATTAAATGTAGGAATAATCGACTTAGCTCCTTGTGTAAAAACAATTCGCCAGCACGTAAATTAATTAAAAATAAGATTTGTACTACTTTCCCATCGATCGTCGGCGGATTCTTAAAAATAACAACACTTATTGAATCTTGAATCGCAACCATCTTTAATGCATGTGGTGCTGCAATCCCGTTTTGAAGAATCGTCGATATTTTCTCTTCACGCTCGACTACTAAAGCAGGATAGTCAGGTGTTGCAAACCCTAGTTCAACAACACTATTTGCTTTTTCTTTAATGAAAGCTTTATAGTCAAGAGACTCTTTGCTTTCTTCTATATAGAACAATTCTCGATGAAACAGAGATAATAGTGTTGGTTCATTTTCCTTCACTCTATTCGCTGGGTACTTTGTCAGTGTCCGACGAATTCTCTGAACATCTGTTTCTGTTAAGATTGGTGCAACTTGTATATACGGAATTGAAAGATTGTCAAACTGAATAGAAATCGATGAAACTAGTAAATCGTATGAATCTAGATCAACAAATTGTAGATCGCTATACACAACGACATCAATTATTGCTCCCTGAAAAAGGGTTTCAAGTTTCATTTTCAATAAATCAGCCGACCCTGCTCCTAATCCATAGGATAATAGAATTTTTTTATAAGAACTTAATTGCTTCTGCTTCTCTCTTTCCATATGAGCTGCTAAGTGCATTGTAAGGTAGCCCATCTCATCACTAGAAAGTTCGAATCCCCAAATTTCCTTGATCATTTCAGAAAAATTTAAAGCAATCATGAATACATCGGAATATCTACTGTATACATCATCTATCAATGGATTTGTCAGCTTTAAATTGAAATATAACCTTCTTAACAAAGGGTACATATGCATGATCAGCGTATCCATAAGCTGCTGATCACCTGAAAACTGTGTCAAGAATGTTTGATCTAATTTTTCTAAACACTTCTTAAGTTTTTGATTCAAATCAATCTTTTCTGCTTCCTCAATTTCATCCACACTGGATTTACCACTTATATGTGCGGCTAGATAGATAATCTCACTCTCAGGTAAAACCACATGATATAATTCAGAAAGAATTTCACAAATTCTCTTGGATATATTCATAAATGATGGCTTGATGAGAGAAACATCTAACTTCTTTTCTTGATTAGGCAAAATAAAATTATGTTGTGTTACTCGAAACGCGAGCACTTGAATATGCAATAAAATGTTCTCAAATGCAAAATAACTTAATTTCAATTGATTATTTTGTACTTCTTCTTTCAATACAGTTCTAATTTCTACAAAAGGAAATACTTTTTCAAAATTTTGATAATTTGACTTTTTCAACAACCCTGCTTCTTTTTGACTTAAGAAATATGAAAACGCCCTTCTAAAATTTGTTTCCTCACCTAGTAAACGGACACCGTAACGTGATTTTGTTTCTACTTTTAAATCAAAAATTCGAACTTGCTTTTCAACTTCAATCATATCGCTAAAAACTGTCGATCTGCTGATCATTAAGCTATCAGCAAACATGTCAATAGTTTGAAACTCCGTCGTTTGAAGCAGAAGCATAATGATATTATTCACACGAACACGAGGTAAATCTGGGGCTAAAGCTCCTTCAATTTCTTTCATATACATTTGAAGCTGGTCTTGGTTTACCACATGAAGTAAATAGCCTTCACCACGTTTTTTCTGAATCTCAAATCCAGACTTTTCACCAATTACATTTAATTCTTTCAATTCATTTCGTAAAGTCCGATTTGAAATGGCGAATTCTAATTCCAGTTCATGTGATGTTAGTGATTTTCCTTTTTGATACAAATATTGTAAGATTAGATCTCTTCGCATACATTACCTCACCACTCTAGATGCCGCTCTAGTATCTTAAGTTTACTTTCCACTAAATTTATTTAACAGTTTGATTTTTTCCAATAAAGTTCGCAATTTCAAACAAACACGACTAGAACATAAATTTGAACCTACGTATAAACTCCCAATGTCATAATACAACTTAAGCCCTATCAGAAATACAGGAACATTTTACTAATTCCAATTTCTGAAAACCTACGCTCTAACCACTTTTTTAAAAAATTTGAATTATCAGGTACTTTTCGACCTTTTGTTTAAGCATTACTTCACAGCAAGTTCACGATTCCGAAAGAGAGGTTCATCTTTTTAAATCTACCTACACAAAAAAAGCGTCCCATAAGATAGGGACGCTCTATTTATTTGGTACATATTCAATCTTCTAATTACGAATCAGTTATACACCATAATACTTTGCAAACAGTTCTTTATTCCATTCATCTCCGCCATCAACATTAGAACTCTTAAACACTGGTGGCTTCAAGCCAGCTTGATGGTATTTTTTTGCTAATAAAATTGAAATCGTTTGAGCAACAAAAGCTCCCACGATGGTAGAAGTTGCTCCCATGCCTGTGTTTGCTTCTTCTACATAAAAAGCAGCATCCCCAGGTCCAGTACAACTATCAATGACTACATCACTAAAGTCGTAAAGATATTTCCCACTACTGTGTCTGGATTTTGAACCTACAGGATGATTTGGATTTGTAAAAGCAATTACCTTTGCACCACATTCCTGTGCCATTTTTGCAAGTTCAACAGTCATTCCATTTCTACCTGAATTAGATGCAATCACAAGTATATCCTTTGAGTTAATTTTGTATAAATCAAAGATTACTTTCGCATATACTTCTACGCGTTCAATTACAGTACTTTTTAATGGATGATCGTGTAAAAAAAACTCATTCGGCAAAATTGGAGACACTTGGGCAAATCCACCCGCTCTTACATAAAATTCTTCTGCAAACATATGTGAATGACCTGAGCCAGTAACTAGGAAGCGACCTCCATTTTGAATGGCATCAAAAATACATGTTGCAGCTTCTTCCATTTTTTGAATCTGTGTCGTATACAGTTTTTCAAGATTTGCCGTCACATATTGATAGTAGTTCTCCATTGTACCATACCTTCTTTAATTGATTTTAGTACCTCATAAATATATAAGGGGGACAAATTACCACCCATACTTCTTTTCGCTCCATTTTTTAATAATCAAATCCTGTTTCACGAAAACTAGACTATTTTTTTCGATATCTTTATCAATTATTGCACCAGCACCAAGAACACTATATGCACCAATCTTACAACCAGGCATAATGATCGTATTCACACCTGTTCTGCAATAGTCCCCAAGATAAGCAGCATTTGAAAAATGTAAAGGTACTTCTTTCCGTCCATTCACAACGTGCTCAGTTTCTCCATCATCAAATCGCAATGTTCCACAAACCGTTGCTGCTCCGATATCCGTATGACTGCCAATTGCACCATAAAACTCGCCATAATGGTAAAGATACACCTTATCCATCACCAATCCACCAAGGAATTCAGCACAATGATCAAAAATACAATGTGAACCGATTGAAACACCACTATATATGATGCAATAATTACGAATGATTGTCTGGTCACCAATCACAGCATTACCATTAAAAATGGCTCCGTTATCAATGACTGTATTGTCTCCCACAATCAGATTACCGTGAATGACAACTCGGTCTCCGATCCTGGAGTTCTTGCCTAGTTTTACATGGCCATGAATGGTTGCATCTTTTGAAATCGTTGCACCCTCTGCTAGTTGGTTCTCTTGTAAAGCATTGCAAAAATGATTCACCATAAATTCGTTCGCTTCTAACATATGCCAAGGTTTATCAATGTCAAAAAAATAACCACTACATTCAACCGCTTGTAATTTATCTTTCTCAAGCGATTTCAGTAGAGCAGCCTCAAGAAATCTCTCTTTTGGAGCACCTACACCTACTTTTACATCTGGAAAATAATCTGGTGTTCTTTTCACTTCATCTAGAAGTAACTCGTCAAAAAGAAAACCTGCGAATTGATGGGTAATACTGTCCCCACGATAGTGCGCACCGATGGACTTAACGTACCCATTTTCCATACTCGCACCAACCCAATTTCTTGCTGATTCTTTTAACTTTTTCAACAAAACGGCTCGATTTTTCGTTTTCAATAACTTTTCGAGATCTTTTTGTTCAATGATGGTATCTCCATAAAGAACAATAAATTCATTTGTATCAGATAGTAGCTCTGCCCCTATAACCAGACTTTCTGCGCTTCCTAAATTTGTTTGATCAGTCACAAATTGAATATTTTCTATATCATATAAAAAATTTTCTAATTCTCTTCGATTTTCTTCACTTACTACAACAACGATTTCTTCTATTCCCATTGCCATAATGGATTCAATATTATAGCGGATTAATGACTTTCCCGCGATTTTTAATGTAGTTTTGGAGCGAACTTCGCTAAAAGGAAACATTTTACTCCCTTTACCTGCAGCAAGAATAATTGCTCTTTTTACCATTCCATCACCTCGAATATAAAATTTTTACTTATATTCTACCAATCGAAATTTATTTTTACCTGCCAAAAGATAAGGTAATAAATCTTTTGCAAAGGGATGAACAAATCCAATGACATTATGCTCAACCGATGGTCCTAATTCTTTCAATGAGATTTGTACTTCACCCTCATATTGTGCACTTCGATTATTCAAAACAGAAATTGTATACTGATTTCTTGCTGCACAATAACAAGGAGGCACATTTATTCCTCTTGTATCCGTCGCTCGAATTAGATTTGCGGGTTGATCAACTCTTGAAATAAGGACCTGCTCTTGAATTTTCAGTTTTGTTTGTTGAGGAACATACTGATTAAAAATAACAGGAATCTCTAAATAATCCTGTTTGTAACATCTTGCCATTTCAGAAAGCTCCGAAAGATCCGCAAACGAGTCTCCAATTAGCACATCATTAAATCCATTTGCAAATAACTCTAACATGGCAATATGACTAGGCAAAAAGCGATGTTTTTCAATCGTACAAACCCCATGACCTAAGTGGTGTAGATCTTTAGGTGAAAGTTGGGATGCAATAAACCCTCCGACCGGTACACCATATGAACCAAACAAATTGTTAATTGGGCGAATGTCCTCTAAAGACAATGCTGTATCTGGTAGCGGGAAAAAATTGTGACAAGCTGTTAGTTGTCCAATGTTTCCTTCTTTTTCAATAGTTTCTAAAAACTCCCGACACTCACGTAAAGCGCTTCCATTTATATTATTAGAAGAAGACATCGAAGCATTTACTTCTATTTGAATCCCCTGCAGATTTTTTGAAAGAATGGCAACTTCTCCACTCGTAAACCCTCCATCAATACGGAGTCTTGTGATGCCCATCTTTTGTAAAGCTGTCAGATCATTCAATGTACAACCAAGCTCTTTAAACACTTCATCATTTATATCAGCAGACACAGACATACCGAGTTCTTTACAGTAATTAAGAATTTCATTCCAAGTGTTTGCACTTACATTCTGAGCACCTTCAAAACCATGATTATTTAAAATCAGTGAAACAAATACTTTTTTAAAACCAAATGAATTTGCCTTTTCCAAGTAATTTTTGATTTGATCCAAAGGGTAAAAATTGGGATATACACTAATTCCTATTTCACGCATTCTAAGTCCCCATTCCTTACTATTCTTAATTGATATTTACTTGTATTTGTGCACCAATAATAATGGCACCAAATACTGGATCATGAAGTGGTGTAGCAATCTCTACTTGCGGTAAAACTACACTTAATTTATCTTTTAACACACCGAAATACTTGGATGATTTAGTCAACAAACTACCTGCAACAGAGAGGCGGAATGTTTCTGTCCCCATTTGTCGACTGATTCCTACAACTAAACGAACTAGTTTCTCTAGTTCTCCTTCAACAATCGTATTAGCAGCCTGATCCCCTTGTATCCATGCTTCTAGTATAATTGGCGTACATGAAGCAATCTTATCAACCGGAAGTGTATCTTCCACGTATAATAAATCCATAAAATCTTCTGGAGAACTCAACTGAAAATGAGCAAGTAACTGATCGGTAAATGATGTAGGTGATATCACTTTGTCATACTCTTGCATTACAGCTGCAATCGCAAGTCGACCAATTTGAAAACCGCTTCCTTCATCACTAATTAATCCGCCCCATCCACCTGAGCGCACAATTTTCCCATTAGAATTAACTCCCACAACAATAGAACCTGTTCCAGCAATCATCAAAGCATCCTTTCGATCTCCGTTACCACCAACAAGTGCAATTTCTGCATCATTCACCACTTCTAATCGGCAAGTGAATCCACTTTCTCTTAAAGCAGTCAAATAGATTTCAACATCTTTTGGTCGGTCGACACCAGCAGAACCAAGTACTAGAATGGCATCTTGCAGTCGTTCCCCAAAACAATTTTCCAATTCTTCATAAACTTCACGAAATACTGGTCTCAGACCTTCTACGTTGATGTTATTATAATTCGACATCCCAAAATTTTGATCAAAAAGAGTTTCTCCATCTAATCGTTCTTTGACCATAACTCTCGTCTTCGTTCCTCCGCCGTCCATTCCAATAATCAATTTATTAATCATAATGAGTCGCTTCACCCTTTCCCTAATCAATTATTTTTTCTCAATGGTTGGAATAATTGTATAGTAAACTTTACTCTTTTTCTAGGTGAATATTTTCTACATAATAAGGAAAAAAACCACTTATTAAAAAGTGGTTTTTTCAAAATAGTTACTTATCAAACGCTAAATTTATTACGGCCAAGACATCATACCCAACTTTCTAGTAAGGATACGCATTGATTCACATAAGCGCGATTTACTTTCGCTTCAGTTAACATCTCAGCAATTTTGTGTCGAATAACTTGTTGTTTACTTTAATTATATTGTTCACTTTTGGGTTTTGAAACGTGTTGTCTTATCCCAACCAATTGTTTTATTGTTAATTCTCGCTTTAATATATAATAATAAGCTTCTTACAAATAAATAAGTAAATAACTGCGCATAGGTAAAATACATGATCAAAGCGCTAAGTATATTAATTGGTTTATTTGTTTCTTCCGATATTTGAGCACTAAATAATTGGCATGTATAAACTGTATAGGCAACATACCACATAAATAATAATGGTAGGGAGTATTCAATTTTCATGAATCCGAATAGTCCTAAAATAAACCATCCGTATGACAATACTAAGAACACCCAAAAAACTACATAAACCAATAATTGATGTAATGAATGTACGATTAATTTCCCCGTCCAATAACTAGGCGTAGAAAAGACCTTTTCAAGTATATATAGATTCCCTTGTAACCAGCGTGTACGTTGTTTAATGTAAACTCCTAATGTTTCAGGTTCTTGTTCCCAAGTTACAGATTGGGGTACTATTGGCAATAAATAACCACTCTGTGTTATTCGTAAGGTTAGCTCTGCATCCTCTGCAATTGCGTATACATCGTATCCACCAAGTTGTTCAATGACTGATCTTTTTACTAACATATTAGTACCTGTAAGAGAACCAGTTTTAAAAAGTAGCCATCTGCCAGATTGCATTAATAATTGAAATACTTGAAATTCAATAGAAATCATTCTAGTAAGCCAATTTTTTTGTTCATTCATTGTTTTTACATATCCAACTGCTCCAGCAGCATCTTTAGTATATAACGCAGCCTCAACCAATAATGTTAAAGCACCAGGTTCGGGCTGATTGTCTGCATCGTAAATACAAAAATACTCCCCATCTGAAATACTTAATCCATAATTTAATACACGAGATTTCCCCTTAGGTTCCCCTGGGGGCACCTTAATATGTTTAATGTGATAGTAGGCTTTGTCGAACTCTTCTGCAATTTCACCAGTCTCATCACTTGAATTATCGTTTAATAGATAGACAGTTAATTTTCCCTGATAATTTATCTTTGCCATTGCAGATAAAGTATCTTTTATGACAACACCCTCATTATGAGCAGGAATTAAAATATCAACACTAGGATATTGAGTTATATCCTGATTACTTTTAATTTGAAATTTCTTTGAATTAGACCTATAAATTAAACCAGCTATTGTCAATACAGAGTAATATATTAATAAAATAATAAACAAAAAAGAAGAAATTAAAAGCATTGTCTTAACTCCGACAAGATGAACAACGATAAAAGTAGAAAAGCAAAGTGCTAAAAAACCAATAATTAAAATCAAAGTACTCATAGGGATAGCACCTCGCTTTCTATATTTTGACTGACTCAATCAGTAACTGGTCATAAATTTTTTCATCGATCTTTTCAGTAAAATTCGAAAAGAATCGATTTTTCACTATATTTAAGCCTTCTTCGTTCGTATTTTGAATTAAGATTTTAATATTATTAGATGAAAACTGTCCAACTAAATCAAACTGATTTCGAACTGATTTTATAGCAGAAATAGAAATATCAAGTAAAATACTTTCAGAAATATTACTATTAACTTTTGAAAGATCAATGGAGATTAAATATCCAGTTTCATTTCTTCGTTGCATTGAATTTTTAATAATTTGTGCACGATTTTCAAATTCACTTTGAGTTAGTAATTTAGTATTTCCTATAAACTTTTCCAACTCACTCATTTTATTGGTAAGTTCTATATTTTCATTAACAATATCTTTCAAATGATAACTTGATATATAGAGTAGGAATAAAACAGTCATAGTAGTAAAGTGTAGTAAAATTTGTTTACCTTGTTCAGCCGGTGACCAATGTTCTATAAATGCTAAAAATAAAAAATAAAAGATTGTAGCTAAGGTAATGACTACAAAATAAATAAAAGAAATACGTTTTGTTGATAAGCTATATACGATAGCACTTAAAATGATTACTGAAGTAAAAATAATTGTTTGAGCAGTAGTAGTAAATTGTATAAATACTATAAATATAATTACTTGTAGTAACCAAAATAAAGAGGACTTTTGGTATTTTTTCATTTCAATCCCTCCTAACAAATTAACCTCATAATTCCAGAATTAGAAGTCACAAAATTCAACTATACAATAACTCTTCAAACAACTGGAAATTTTTAAAATATAAGACTTCAACAAAATAACAGTACTATCTAACTATTTTTTTAAAAAAATTCATTTTCATTATACCCCTTTGTACCTAAACAATTTATACACCTTATATATATCGTCATATAAAGCAAAATTTCTACTTATAAATGCCGAATTTGCATCAACTTAAACAAAAAAGAACAACACTTCTAAAAGTGTTGTCTATTATTCGGTCCATATTTTACCGTAGAAAAACGTCCTAATCAATTGATGTGGTTTTTTTCCTCATTTTTTTTGATACGATTTTATAAACTATTAAACATAGTAGTAATAAAAAGACACCAATCCATAATACTATTTTTTTCAATATATAATTTCGTTCATAATCACTTGAAATAAATGATTTTTTTACTATAACTTTCCCGTGGGATGAAGTCAAAGTAATTTTAGGAACGGATACATGGTTCTCAGAGTTTTTTAAGTCCAACCATTCGGCATTAGGAACAGACTCCATAATATTAACAAGTTTTTTTAGGTTGCTAATTCCCAAATATGGATGGTAGTAACCTGAAATATAGGCATCTGAGAATTCTTTGTTATATAGAACTGTACTTCTAATATTTTTTATAGAATTTTTATCACCGTCTACAACATATCCAACTGTCTCAGGCAATAGTTTCATGCCATAAAGAAAATGGGGTGTGGAATCATAAATTGGCGCATAGACTCCCTCCCACGTTTGATCGGTAAGTTGGACTTGGCCAATATAAGTTGAAAAATGTTTAGACAGTATTTTATACCCCATTTGTGACATAGAATAATGCGGAGCTTCAAAAGCAAGGGGATATAATTTATGTGTTACAAGCTCTTGAACACCACTTTGGATTGCTTCGGTAATATACTTTTTTTCATAGGCTTTTCCCTTGATTAAATAGCTTTGGTATTTCTGTTCAGTGCTAAAGTCTTCTCTCACCTTTGCTAATTGACTCTGCTCCTGCATAATCGGTCTATTTTGTTTTACGTCCCAAAATTCAAAACCCTCACCAGTTTCTTCATTACTGTATTGGTGCCTGTAGCCGTGCAAGATAATCGATGCTCCATTATTTTGCATATACTGTAAAGTTTTTACTAACTGCGGTGAATCGGAAAGATGTACCTCTTCACCTGTTTTAGGGTTTAAATATACAGGTATAAGTGAAATCATGTAAGGGATCTGCTTATTTTTTAAATATTTTGCGATTTTCATGAGAACCTCGTAATCAGCTTTTGGATTGACATCCTCTAACCGTAAATACTTATGAAGTTGCTTCTCAGACGGTTGGTTAAAAAAGGAAAACAAAATTTCTCCAAGAGCCCTACCTATCGGATCAAATAAAGATTCAGCTCCTAAGTAGTAGGACTGATTCTTTTTTACCAACAGTGGGATATTCCCCCCCTCTTTTTTCCTTCCTAGAAGTAAAAGTTCAGCAGAGGTGTCAGGATTTATATTCACTATGATTCGATCCTCTGAGCAAGGCATTTCTAAATGATTAGATAGTAATGTAACAGAATTAATGAGCGTTTCACCATTTGTTTTAATAAAATTAAAGCGTTTGGAAGATTGTTCGATACTTCCTCCAATTATAAATACAGGACCTTTAAAATCATCAACAAATGATCCTACTTCGGAAGATAATCTTTTAGCAGTCAGATTGATATAAAATATGTAATTGAATTTACTTTTGTTTATGGTATCTAGTTTATTGTCTTCAATAATTGTAATGTTATTTGAAAAGTGACCTAATAAACTATCTAAAATTCTAACTTGTACAGTATCTTTGGGTTCATCTTTAGAGTATATAATTAATATATGTTTATTCTTGGGAGCTTCTGCGTTTACTATATTTAAATCTGATATACATAGTACAAAAACTAATAAATATATTAATTTTTTCACTTCTTTTTCCCCATCCTATCGATTCTCTTTCTAGTAATTCATTACATTTTTTATCTACGTTTCTCTGATTATATTAATCGTTTTTTAGATAAAAAAGGGGGGCGATTCCGTCCCCCCTCATTTTATCAGTATATAGTTTCCAACTCTTGCTTGGCAAGTAATGGAAAAAGATTATCAAAAATATGAGTGTTATACCCATTTTTTGTTTTTATAACATATCCACCATAATACGGACTTTTTTTATCCGTTATTTCAAATTTTCTCATTCGCTGATAGACACTTTTTGCAAATTTTTGATCATTCATTTGTAATGCATAAAGAATCAGCATACCGTAAACAGCATTCGATTCATATTTAACTAACGGTCGCCGAGTAGCTCTGTCATATTGACCGAAGAGCATTTTATTTTTGATAAACTGTTCTTTCGCAAATGAGTAAAAAGAAGTTGAGTCTATACCAGCCAATTTTAGAAAATAAGCAATATAAAGCTGCTCAATCATATTTACACGAGGTTCGTTTTGATAAGTTTTGGTAATAACATTGTAATTTTCTGAAAAAAATACTCCGTCATTTGGCGTATTTTTTAATAATGAATTCATGAGATTATACGTCTCAGAATCAATAAGGTTGTATTTTAACATGTAATTTAGTGCAGTTGGGTCAACAAAAAATATACTTACTGTATCGTTGCTTTTTTTATACTGTTCATCATAGAAGTTTACTATATAACCATTATTTTTGTTATAAGTATTTATCGCATTGCATATGTTTTTGGCAGTTGTAATATACTTTTGAATATTCCATTTTTCTCCCGCTTTAAACAATGCATCTGCAATCCTCCAATCATCAACTAAAGCATTGGTTGTCACATTAGTGGAACCATCCTTTTCAAGTTTCCAATAAACAATTCCTGTTTCTTGCGAGATAAAATATTTATTTAGAGACTGATAGTAGGTTTCGAAAGCTTTACGGTCATTCTTTTGGACTAGATAAGTTAATTGTAAGCCAATCGATTCAGAAAGTGCTTCTCTTCCAGCAGCAAGAGTTGGATTGGTTGAAGCCTCATCCTTTAAATAAGTAGCTAAAATACCATTTTCATTCACCATATTTGAACTAATAAATTTCTCTGTAGCCAATGTTACGTTTGATGATACGTATGTTTGTTTAGAGCAAGAGGCTTGTATATAAAAACTTGAAATTAATAGTATTACAAAAACTTTTTTCAAAGAAATCCTCCTAAATCATTCTGAACCAGAATCTAAAAGTATCTACGGTATAATACAACAACCCCTTTGTTAAAGAAAAAGGGCACAAAGCAGTAATATGGAAATATTAGGATCAGTGACCTAACAATCAACTCCAGTCACTATACTAACCTAAAACATTTTGTGCCACATCGAAATTCTATTTCAAAATTAACAACGCACAACACTCTACATGACTAGTATGTGGAAACATATCTACCGGTTGAATCTGAACTGTTTCATATCCACCATCTTCTAATACGCGTAAATCGCGAGCTAGTGTCGACGGGTTACATGATACATAAACGACTTTACTTGGTTTCATATCAATAATTGTATTTAATAACGCTTCGTCGCAACCTTTTCTAGGAGGATCGACTACTAGGACTTCCGCTTTTATGCCTTGCTTATACCAATTCGGAATGACTTCTTCAGCTTTGCCAACTTCAAATTCAACATTTGTCATCTGATTAATTGTGGCGTTTCTTTTTGCATCTTCTATTGCTTCTGGAACGATTTCAACTCCGTAAACCTTTTTGGCTTTTTGAGCTAAAAATAATGAAATCGAACCAATACCGCAGTAAGCGTCAATCACAGTTTCATTTCCATTTAAGTTTGCATATTCAAGGGCTTTATCATAAAGCACTTTTGTTTGAGTTGGATTCACCTGATAAAAAGATCTAGCGGAAATTTCAAAAGTTATATCACCGATTTTATCTTTAATTGTTTCACTTCCGAATAAAACAAACGTTTGATTTCCTAAGATGACATTTGTTTTCTCGTTATTTACATTTTGAATAATACTAGTAATGTTAGGATATTTCTCAACAATTTTTGAAACAAGCTCATCCTTCTTAGGAAAATTAACTTTATTTGTTACTAATACTAACATTGATTCATTTGTAAAATGACCATAACGAGCCATAATATGGCGTAAAATTCCTTTATGAGTTTGTTCATTATAAGGCTCAATCTTTAATTCATCACATATGTCTTTTACATCTTGAATCATTTCGTCATTTTCTTTTCCTTGAATAAAACATTCATTCATCGGAATGATTTCGTGGCTCCTTTTTTGGTAAAACCCTACAACTAGTCCACCTTCAAGTTCTCCGACAGGTACTTGCGCTTTATTACGATAGCTCCAAGGATTCTCCATACCTAGTACCGGATGAATAACGACATCTTCAAGCTTTCCAATACGCTTCATTACTTCTGTTACTTGTTTATATTTTGCGTCGAGTTGTCCTTCATAACTAATGTGCTGTGTTTGACAACCGCCGCATTGGTTATAAATTGAACAAACAGGCTCGACTCTTACAGGACTTTGGTTTTGTAATTCAACTACTTTTCCAAAAGCATAGCCTTTACTTGTTTTGATCACTTTGATTGTTGCTTTTTCACCAGGAAGCGCATTTGGTACAAAAATTGGATATCCTTCTACCTTTGCTACTCCATGTCCTTCATGAGTTAAATCAATAAATTCAACTTCTAGAAATTGATTTTTTTCTACAGGTAACACTCTTTTCGACAAGTCCCTTACCTACCCTTCAAATACTTATTCAAATAACTATTATACAAAACAAATAACCACGAGACCACCGTGGTTATTTCAGACTGCCTGCCAAACGCTCGCTTTCTTCGTTGCTTCGCCTGCTTGCGGTGCTCATTACCGTCAAAGGTAACTCCACTCCTCATCCGACTCCTGAGCCTAGAAAGACAAACGTTTTCAGTCAGTCTGAATCTCTTAGTTTTAGTACTTTGTCTACAAATTGAAATAACCACGAAACTACCGTGGTTATTTGTACTAATATTTACTGTTTATTGCTTGTTATGGTACGTAAATCTCTAAATGATTATACAACATATCCACCGTACATGGTGTATCTCCGCCATATTCACCATCAATATTTAGAAGTAATTTATCATCTGAAGTAAATTTCAAGTGACTTGCTCTTGTATAAAGAACATGATCATTGTGTACATGCTCTCCACGTAGTAACTGTGCACAAACTCGAATGATTTCAGCTATATTCGATTTCTTTAATACAAGTAAGTCAAATTGACCATCATTAATACTTGCTTCTGGAGCAATTTTTTCAAAACCACCTACAGAGTTTGTGTTTGATAATAAAAATAAGAAGGCTTCTTCATCAAATACTTTTCCATCATACTCAATTCTCAAACGAGTAGGCTTTACTCTTGGTAGCATTTCGATACCTTTTAAATAATAAGCTAGTTGCCCAAGAACCGTCTTTAGCTTACTAGGTACTTCATAAGTTAGTTCTGTTATTTTACCTGCAGCTAGTATGTTAACAAAATATTTATCATTAACTCTTCCTATGTCTAACGGAACTGTATTACCTTTCGTTATTACATCTGCTGCTTCCATAATTGAAACATTTACACCGATTGCTCTAGCAAAATCATTTGTTGTCCCAACTGGGATTAGTCCTAGCTTTGGTCGATACTCTTGTTCTGCCAAACCACTAATGACTTCATTTAGTGTTCCATCCCCACCACAGGCTACTACTAGATCAAATTTCCGCTCACATGCTTCTCGTGCTGCAATTGTCGCATCCCCTGCGCCTGTTGTTGCGTGGCAAGAAGTTTCATATCCAGCCTGTTCGAATTTTTGTAACACTTCAGGAAGCTTTTTCTTAAAAATTTCACGACCAGAAGTAGGGTTGTAGATAATTCTTGCTCGCTTCATCATTAACCATCCTACTTTTTTATTTAAGTCCTCTACCCTCTATCGTAACCTAAAACGTTTTTGTAGTAAACTTTTTCCATTTCTCTAACTATTTTTACCTTTCTAAACTCTATTCAAACGCTAAAAGATTTTAGATTTTTTCAAAGTATTTTTTGTTTTTTCCTATAACCAAGAAGGAAATTATAACTGCTATGGCAGCATCGAATAAAGTTAATCGTTTTCATTGATATATTTTATATGATTTTGAACAACTTAATACTAACATGTGTAATTTTTAATATTGTAAAACGAAATAATATAAAAGGAACGGTATGGATTATTGGAAAATCGCTCATTAGAACAGGTTGAATATTTAGCAGCCAAAAAATTAGCTGTATATAGGAATAGTGTGATCAGATATCTGATGAGAGCTAGTATGGCAAGCATGTTTATTGGATTTGGTGTTATAGTAGCTTTTAAATCAGGTAACTTTTTTTATGTCGTTCATTCCCCATTCGCATATCCCATGGCAGCATTTACTTTTGGTGTTGCAATTCTTTTAATAGCGTATGGTGGTGGAGACCTTTTTACTGGAAATACTTTTTATTTTACGTATTCTGCAATTAGAAAAAAAATGAAGTGGTCTGAAGTGTTTTTATTATGGTTGCTGTCCTATTTAGGTAATATTATAGGAGCTGCTTGCTTTGCATTATTAATTTATCTTACCGGGCTATTTAATGATGCTAGCGTTAACAGTTATTTGCTAAGTGTTGTAGAAAAAAAGATGCACGTCCCAACTGGCCAACTATTTTTTAGAGGTATCTTGTGTAATTGGTTAGTTTGTTTAGCATTTTTTATTCCTATGACCTTAAAAGAAGACATTTCAAAAATACTGACAATGCTACTTCTTGTATTTTGTTTCTTCATTTCTGGTTATGAGCATAGTATCGCAAATATGTGTACGTTTGCGATTGCTCTAGTCATTGATCACCCAGAGACAATTTCATTTAATGGTGTAATCCATAACCTCATACCAGTAACAATAGGTAATATTATTGGTGGTAGTATTTTAATGGGAGCCTTTTACTTCTATATAAATAAACCTTTTTTAGATCAAAATGAGCTAAATTCAAAATAAAAACTACGAGTTTTCACTCGTAGTTTTTGTTTTTGAAAGACTTCAAATTATCGTTTTTGAATTTCTTCCATCAGAATTTTATTTAATAATGGTGGATTTGCTTGTCCTTTAGTCGCCTTCATCATTTGACCAACAAGGAAGCCAATCGCACGGTCTTTACCATTTTTAAAGTCTTCAATTGATTGAGGATTTGCATCCAATGTTTCGATTACGATTGTACGAAGTGCGCCTTCATCAGAAAGCTGAACTAAGCCTTGTGATTTTACGATTTCGTTAGGGTCGCCACCTTTTTCAATTAACTCAGTGAATACTTTTTTCGCTATTTTTGATGAAATTGTTCCATCAGTAATTAATTTCACTAGGCTAGATAGGTTTTCAGGTGTTAATGCAACATCACGTAATTCTTTTTGTGATTTATTTAGGTATGCTGATACTTCACCCATTAACCAGTTAGAAGCTAATTTTGCATCTGCCCCGTTCGTAACAGTTGCATCGAAGAAATCAGACATTTCTTTTGTTAAAGTTAAAACCATTGCATCATATGCTGGTAATCCTAATTGCTCAACATAACGTTTTTGACGAGCATCTGGAAGTTCAGGAATGCTATTTCTCACTCTTTCTTTCCACTCATCATCAATGTATAGTTCAACAAGATCTGGCTCAGGGAAATAACGATAATCGTCTGAACCTTCTTTTACACGCATTAAGATTGTCGTTTTTGTTGATTCATCATAACGACGTGTTTCTTGTTGGATAATACCTCCTGATAGAAGAACCTTTTCTTGACGGGTTTGCTCATGCTCAAGTCCTTTTTGTACGAAAGCAAATGAGTTTAAGTTCTTTAACTCAGCCTTTGTACCAAACTCTTCTTGACCGAACGGACGTAATGAAATATTTGCATCACAACGAAGTGATCCTTCTTCCATTTTCACGTCAGAAACACCTGTAAATTGAATGATTGCTTTCAATTTCTCTAAATAAGCATAAGCTTCTTCAGGAGTACGGATATCTGGTTCAGAAACGATTTCAATTAATGGCGTGCCTTGACGGTTAAAGTCTACTAAAGAGTAACCTTCATCAGTATGGTTTAATTTACCCGCATCTTCTTCTAAATGAACACGAGTAATTCCAATACGTTTCTTCTTGCCACCAACTTCAATTTCAATCCATCCATTTTCACCGATTGGTTTATCAAATTGAGAAATTTGGTAAGCTTTTGGATTATCCGGATAGAAATAGTTTTTACGATCAAATTTTGTTTCTGTCGCTATTTCACAATTTAAAGCCATTGCAGCTTTCATGCCATAGTTTACAGCTTCTTCATTTAACACAGGTAATACGCCAGGATAACCTAGGTCAATTACACCTGTATTTGTATTTGGATCTGCACCAAACGCATTAGGGCTTGGTGAGAAGATTTTTGATTTTGTTTTTAATTCTACGTGTACTTCTAAACCAATTATCGTTTCAAAATTCATCTTTCCCGCGCCTCCTTACAGTTGTGGTCTTTGCTTTGTAAAATCAGTTGCTTGCTCGTATGCATGTGCAACTCTGTAAATCGTAGACTCATCGAAATGCTTACCAATAATTTGTAAACCTAAAGGTAGACCTTCATGGAAACCACAAGGAATCGAAATTGCAGGAACACCAGCTAAGTTAATTGGAATTGTTAAAATATCATTTGCGTACATAGTCATAGGGTCGCTTACTTTTTCGCCAACTTTAAAAGCAGGAGTTGGTGTTGTAGGACCAATAATTACATCATAATTTTCAAATACTTTCTCAAAATCATCTTTGATTAAAGTACGAACTTGTTGAGCTTTTTTATAGTATGCATCATAGTAACCAGAGCTTAATGCATAAGTTCCAAGCATAATACGACGTTTTACTTCATCACCAAAGCCTTCTGCTCTAGTTTTCTTGTAAAGGTCGATTAAATTCTCTACATCATCAGCACGGTGACCATAGCGAATTCCATCAAAACGTGCTAGGTTAGCAGATGCTTCAGAAGAAGATAATAAGTAATAAGTTGCTAAAGCATATTTAGAATGAGGTAAAGAAACCTCTTCCCACGTAGCTCCTAAACTTTCTAGTAAGTTTAATGCTGCCATAACAGATGCACGAGCTTCCTCGCCTACACCTTCACCTAAGTATTCCTTTGGAACAGCAATACGAAGACCTTTTACATCTCCAGTAAGTGAGCTTAAGAATGATGGAACTTCAACATTTGCAGAAGTTGAATCACTTGCATCTAACCCAGAGATTGCTTGTAATAATAGTGCATTATCCTCTACGTTTCTAGTAATTGGACCAATTTGATCTAATGACGAAGCAAATGCTACTAAACCAGAACGAGATACGCGACCATATGTAGGTTTTAATCCAACAACACCACAGAAAGAAGCTGGCTGACGAATTGAACCACCTGTATCAGAACCTAATGAGAATAAAACTTCACCTGCAGCAACAGAAGCAGCAGAACCACCGCTACTACCGCCTGGTACATACTCGATGTTCCAAGGGTTACGAGTTCCACCAAATGCAGAGTTTTCATTAGATGAACCCATTGCAAATTCATCCATATTTAATTTACCAATTGTGATTGCTTCAGCTTGGGCTAATTTCGTCACAACAGTAGCATCATAGATTGGATTAAAGTTTTCTAGAATCTTACTCGCACAAGTTGTACGAAGACCTTTTGTTACAATATTATCTTTTACACCAATTGGCATACCAGAAAGCATACCACGAGACTCGTCCCATGCTTTTTCATCAAGAGCTTTTGCTTGTAAACGTGCTTGCTCTTCGTTTAATGTTAAAAATGATTTAACATCTTGATCAACAGCAGAAATTCTTTCGTATGACTCATTTACTAACTCTTCTACTTTAATCTCTTTTGACTTTAACTTCTTATGTAATTCCGAAACTGTATATTCAAATAAAGACATTTACGATTCCCCCCTTAATCTAATATTGACGGTACTTTAACTTGTCCATCTTGGTGATCTGGTGCATTTTTAAGCACTTCTTCGATTGCTAAACCTTTTGCAGGCTCATCCTTACGCATCACATTACGCATTGTTAATACATGTGTAGTAGGTTTTACATTTGACGTATCAAGTTCACCTAATTGCTCAGCAAAATCTAAAATTGCGCCAAGTTGCTTTGAAAATTTCTCTGCTTCTTCTTCAGTTACCGCTAAACGTGCTAAATGAGCAACGTGCTTTACTTGTTCCATTGTAATTTTTGACATTATTTTTGCACCTCCATAAATTTCGCACAACATACAATATACTGATAATACCAAATTTCCCATGTCTCGGGCAACATTCCACTTAAATCCAAGTAAAAATATATTTGGAAACTTAATGAAAACATTTACATTACATTTCTATTAATCAAACGTTTGTTTAAAATAGTTAAAATAATTCTAATTAGCTACTTCTATTCTAGTTAATTCAATTCCATATTGTTTAAAATATTCTATTGAATACACATCAGGATAACCTTCATGATATACAACTCTAGTAACTCCTGCTCCATTAATCATTTTGGCACAAGCTCTACATGGAGCTGTAGTACAGTATATCGTCCATTCATCACTTTTCGTTTTTTGAATACCCGATTGTACAAGCTGATAAATTGCATTTTCCTCAGCGTGAAAAGCATCACATGGATAATCATCTGAATATTTACCACTTTCAAGAATGCCCTTTTCACGAGCAGCAAAACGAGGGCACCCCCCATCAATACAATGCTTAGCTCCTTTTGGATAGCCATTATAGCCAGAGGCAATGATTCGATTATCACATACAATAACCGCTCCTACCCTTCTACTACCACAAGTTGAACGAAGAGAAGTGATAAATGCTTGACCTAAAAAATATGAATCCCAATCATCTCGAGTTCCTAAAGGAATCGAGTCAGCTAGTTGAATGATTTTCTGTAAAATTTGCATACTTCCCCTTCTCTCTGTTCATTTTAGTCTAAATAGAATTATATCATACGTTAGAGTTAAGGGATAAGAGCTATAGCTAATAAGAATGCGTTTGGTGAATACAACTCCAAGGCGATTCATTTCCTTGAGGCTTATCTTAAGCCCCCTAGCTTCACGCGATGTGAGTCATGAACACTATACATCAGTATGTCGTGATTTTACCTTGCTTATCTTGATTGACCAGCAGGATCTTTAGCTTGCTGCATCTCCAACATGAGTCTGGCACCTTCCGTAGATATCAACCTCTGTCTTTGTAGTTTCAAATCCCAAAAATTCTTTTAGATATATGCAAAACAAAAAAAGGCATGACCTTCTTGGATTGAATCCAAGAAGATCGTGCCTTTTGTATATTCAGTATTAAAGCATTTCTGAAGTTGTTTTACCTTGCATGTGAAGTACTAAGTAGTCAGGGCCACCAGCTTTTGAATCTGTTCCTGACATGTTGAATCCACCAAATGGTTGGTATCCAACGATTGCACCAGTACATCCACGGTTGAAGTAAAGGTTACCAGCATGGAAATCTTCACGAGCTTTTTCGATGTTTGCACGGTTGTTTGAAATAACAGCACCTGTTAAACCATACTCAGTGTTGTTTGCAATTTCTAAAGCATGATCAAAGTCTTTAGCTTTACAGAATGCAACAACTGGTCCAAAGATTTCTTCTTTCATTAAACGAGCATCTTCTTTAACGTCAGCAACGATTGTTGGTTTAATGAACCAACCAGTAGAATCGTCTCCTTCTCCACCAGTTACTACTCGTCCTTCTTCACGTCCGATTTGAACATAGCTCATTACTTTGTTGAATGCAGCTTGGTCATTAACAGGACCCATGTAAGTTGTACGGTCTTCTGGGTTACCAACTGTTAATTCGTTTGTTAATTCGATTGCACGAGCAAGTACTTGATCATACACATCTTGGTGAATAACAGCACGAGAACATGCAGAACATTTTTGACCTGAGAAACCAAATGCAGATGAAACGATTGATTTAGCAGCTAATTCTAAATCAGCTTCTTTATCAACTACCATTGTGTCTTTACCGCCCATTTCCGCGATAACACGTTTTAACCAGATTTGACCTGGGTTAACTTTAGCAGCACGTTCGTAAATACGAATACCTACTTCTTTAGAACCTGTGAAGCTGATGAAACGAGTACGCGGGTGATCAACTAAGTAATCTCCTACTTCAGCTCCGCTACCTGGTACGAAGTTTACAACTCCAGCAGGTAATCCAGCTTCTTCTAATACTTCAAGGAACTTGTAAGCTACAACTGGAGTCGTACTTGCAGGTTTTAATAGAACTGTGTTACCAGTTACTACTGCAGCTACTGTTGTACCAGCCATGATAGCGAATGGGAAGTTCCATGGAGAAATAACAACACCTACTCCTAATGGAATGTAGTTGAAACGGTTATATTCACCTGGACGGCTTTCTACTGGAATACCATCTTTTAATTGAAGCATTTGACGAGCATAGAATTCTAAGAAATCAATAGCTTCAGCTGTATCAGCATCTGCTTCATTCCAAGGTTTACCAGCTTCTTTTGTTAATAAAGCTGAGAATTCGTGTTTACGACGACGAATGATTGCTGCCGCACGGAATAAAATATCAGCACGAACTTCAGGTTTTACTTTTTTCCATGTATTAAAAGTTGTATCAGCAATTTGCATTGCTTTTTCAGCTAATTCACGGCTAGCTTTTGATACAGAACCAATTACTTCTTTATGATTTGAAGGATTTACAGAAACGATTTGTTCTTCTGTAAAGATACGCTCTCCACCAATGATAAGTGGATATTTTTCACCTAAATAAGATGAAACTTTTGCTAATCCTTGATTGTATTGTTCTTGATTTTCCTCTAAGCCAAAGTTTGTAAATGGCTCATGTTTGTAAGGTATAACCATTGAATAAATCCCCCTTTAATTTAAATAGCATACAATTTGAAAAATATAAAATTGAACTATTTTTCAAAATTAAATGCCAAAATTAACTTCTAAAAAAGCTCACAATAACATAATACATTATTCCTATATATACTTCAAATAGGAAACGCTTACAGATTTAGCGCCAAAAATAAAAAAAAGGAAGAGTCGAAATCTTCCTTTTAATTATAAATATGCACACTAGGTTCTTTCGCGTCTACCTCTTTTACGATTAAAGCTTCTTGTCCATTTGCCGAGAACACATTCGTCTCAACCTTTAGATATGAAGGGAAATGATCCATCATTAGCCCAGCTACATATTGGGTAAAAGCAATAACTTCTGCCTTACTATAGAATTGCATAGGTATATCAATTTTTAGTTGTATTAATTCATTATCTTTATAAAATCCTGTGCCTACAACACCAGTATAATTAGGAAAATAATTTTCTATATCTGATTTAAAATTCACCATTTTCATTGCGTCATCTCGGTGATCTGCAGTTGCTGCAGATGATGGGAATAAATAATATTTTTCATTTATATTATCCCAACCACTAATCGCACTTTCATTTCCAGAAACTGATGCCTTTGCAACAAATGATCCAGGTACTACTGAAGATTGACTTTGTTGGCGGAATATAGCAAATGTAATTGGAATATCTTTAAACTCATCCATTTTACGTAATCTAGTTAAGATTTCTTGCGCCATTGCACGTCCTTGTTTTAACATGACATCCTTTTTAATTTCCATCTCTCTAGGATAACCATGCTCTTCCTGGTAGTAATAATACGAATTCATTGCAAGTCCAATTGCTACGCCTTCGATTTTGACTTCTTTACCACTTTTTTTCAAGTAATCTTGTTCTAAAATATGATTTAAATAGATAGGAGCTGCTTTAGCTTTCGCATCTTCAGATTTAGCATTACTTTCAATTGGATTCAGTCCATCGTTAACAACTGTAGCATTAACATTAATTTTTCTAGCTGACTTCTCTGCCTCTTTTAATTGGCCAGAAGTATATTTTCTTTTTAACCATGATTCAACCGTTTTTTTCTCCAGTAATTGACCTTCTTGATATAAATAATCATCTGTAGAATACTGATCTTGTACAATTCGCATTAATCCCATTTCAAACTCATTTATATCAAGGCGGTTCTCAACATTCGATACAACTGCACCTCTAGTTTTACTAGGCTTAAACGGAAGGATCGTTTTATAATAATCATTTGAAATTGAATAACGGGGTATAATTGCGTCTTCCCCTTTTTTATTATTGCTGCTCTCTTGTACAACCTTATCTTCATTCTTTAATGATAACGAACATCCAGATAAGATGAGAGAAAAACAACATAGGAGTAGCCCTATTCGTGTTTTCATTTACTCACACCTCTTATTTATTAAGTGAACGACTTTTTATTAAATTGATAATAAGAAGTTTTGTCCTCTAGTTGCTTGCTAAAAGAGTATTACTGTGGTTGAAGCTCCTTAATCATTCGCTCTTCATCCCAAACTTCAATATTTAGCTTACGTGCTGCATCAAGCTTTGAACCTGCTGCTTCACCTGCAATTACTAAATCAGTACTCTTACTAACACTACCAGCTACTTTAGCGCCAAGTGCTTCTAACTGCTTTTTAGCTTCACTTCTAGTCATCTGTTCTAGCTTACCAGTTAATACGACTGTTTTACCAGCAAAAAGAGAATTTGTATCTATATTTTCAATTAAAATCCCTTTATATTCAGTATTTACCCCAAGCGTTTTAAATGTTTCTATTAACTCTTTAACTTCATCTTTAGAAAAATACTCATTAATCGATTGAGCCATCTTATCACCAATCTCATTAATCGTTCTGATTTCCTCTACAGATGCTGCCATTAATTGATCAATTGAGTGGAAATGCTGTGCTAATGTTTTCGCTGCTTTCGCACCAACATGTCGAATTCCTAAACCAAATAATAATTTTTCTAATGAATTTTCTTTTGAAATATGAATTGCCGAAATTAATTTATCCGCTGACTTTTCACCAAAACGTTCTAATGATAATAATTGTTCTTTTGTTAATTTATAAAGATCTGTAAAAGTAGTAATCAGTTTCGCTTCAAATAATTGCGCAACAACTCTTTCACCTAATCCATCAATATTCATTGCGTCACGGGATGCAAAATGTATTAATCCTTCTCTTATTTGTGAAGGACAAAATGGGTTTACACAACGAAGCGCTACCTCACCTGCAATTCTGACTAGTTCATGCTCACATGAAGGGCAATGAGTTGGCATAGAGAAAGGCTGTTCTTCGCCTGTGCGACGATCTAATAATACATTAACGACTTCAGGAATTATATCTCCAGCTTTGCGAATAACAACTGTATCTCCAATACGTATATCTTTCTCTTTAATTAAATCTTCGTTGTGCAATGAAGCACGTTTTACAACTGTACCCGCCACTCGAACCGGCTCAAGAATAGCTGTAGGTGTTACCACGCCAGTTCTTCCTACGCTCAATTCAATATCAACTAGCTTTGTAATCACTTCTTCAGCTGGAAATTTAAATGCAATCGCCCATCTTGGTACTTTAGCAGTTGTCCCAAGCTTCTTTTGTGTAGAATATTCATCAACCTTGATAACAATTCCGTCGATTTCATATGGTAATGTTGGACGCTTCTCTTTCCAGTTTTCAATGTATTCAATTACTTCATCTATTGAATTGCATGTTTTTCGAAATGTATTTGTTTTGAAACCAAGTTTTTGTAAATAGTCTAAAGCTTCACTATGCTTTTGAATTGAAAATTCTTCAGCATTTGGAATACCGTAAACAAAGAAAGATAAATCTCGCTTCGCTACTATTTTAGGATCTAATTGTCTTAAAGATCCAGCTGCAGCATTACGTGGATTTGCAAACAATTCTTCCCCATTTTTCTCACGCTGTTCATTTACTTTTTCAAAGCTAGCTTTTGGCATGAACGCTTCTCCACGAACTTCCATCGTTACTGGCTCAGAAAGCTTTAAAGGAATAGCTTTGATTGTTTTTAAATTGTGAGTAATATCCTCACCAACACTTCCGTCTCCGCGGGTTGCTCCTTTAATGAACATACCATTTTCATAATGAAGTGAAACGGCTAATCCATCTATTTTTAATTCACAAACATAGGAAATTTGATCAACGTCCTGTTTTACACGTTGATCAAAGTCTTTTAAGTCACCTTCATTAAAAGCATTTCCTAAACTTAACATTGGATAAGTATGAACTACTTTCTCAAACAAATCGATTGCCTGCCCACCAATACGTTGAGTTGGAGAATCGGCAGTAACAAGTTCTGGGTATTGCTCCTCTAAGCGAATTAATTCATGTAGTAGCATGTCATATTCTGTATCTGGTACAGACGGATTATCTAATACGTGATATTCATAGTTGTATTGACTTAATTCACTTCTTAACTTCTCAATTTTATCAATAATGCCTTGATCCACGAGTTACCACTCCTTCTATGCTTTCGTAATTGGAGCAAATTTTGCTAATAAACGTTTTATACCGGTTGGACTTGGAAATGCAATATCCAGTTCCATCGCTTCGCCTTCACCTTTAACACTAACTACTGTACCAGTACCCCATTTGCCATGAGAAGCCTTATCGCCTACACGCCATCCTAATGATTCCCCGCCTGTTGTTTTCATAACAGGTTTAGAGATCGTGCGTCGTTCTGTTGCAACCTTTTTGTTCGCACGATCTAATAATTCTTCAGGAATTTCATTAATAAATCGCGATTCTTGGTTCACACTTGTACGCCCATAAAGTGTACGTGTTTGAGCATTCGTTATATAGAGCTGCTTTTCAGCACGTGTAATTCCTACATAAGCAAGTCTTCGTTCCTCTTCCATCTCTTCTTCATCCATTAGAGAACGACTATGAGGGAAAATACCTTCTTCCAAACCAATTAAAAAGACTACTGGGAATTCTAAACCTTTCGCTGAATGTAGGGTCATTAAAATAACTTCATCAGTCGCTTCTTCTTCTTTATCAGCTTGATCAATATCAGACACCAAGGCTAAATCAGTTAAAAATGAAACTAGACTTTTGTCTTCACTGCTCTCTTCAAATGCATTTGTTACGGTTAAGAACTCTTCAATATTCTCAATTCGTGAAGCAGATTCAATTGTATTTTCATCTTTTAACATTTGAATATAGCCAGTTTTTTCAAGAACCTCTTCAACAAGCTCTGTAACTGATAAATACTCCTGCATTTGCTGCCAATTTTTCGTCATTTTATGGAACTCACCTATGGCATTTGTGATTTTCGCACTTAAACCAACAAAATCAATTTGCTCCAATGTATCAGATAGTGAAAGATCATTTGCAATACTATAATTAATAACCTTATCTACAGATGCTGCACCTACACCACGTTTTGGTACATTTATAATTCTCGAAAAACTAATTTCATCATTTGGGTTTGCGATAAAACGTAAATAAGCTAAAACGTCTTTAATCTCTTTACGATCATAGAACTTTACTCCGCCAACCATACGATAAGGAATGTTTGATTTGACTAAAACTTCCTCCATTGCACGAGATTGCGCATTTGTACGGTATAAAATGGCTACATCGCTTAGTTGATGTACGCGTTGGTTTTTCCATTCAGCTAGTTTCCCAGCAATAAAATGGCCTTCCTCCTGTTCTGAAGCAGCTCTAAAATAATGGATTGGATTTCCTTGTCCATTTTCAGTCCATAATTTTTTAGGTTTACGATTTGAATTGTTTGTAATGACTGCATTTGCAGCATCTAGAATCGTTTGAGTAGAACGATAATTTTGCTCTAACAGAATCACTTGGGCATTATCATAATCCTTCTCAAATGAAAGAATATTTGAGATATCTGCCCCACGCCAGCGATAAATTGACTGATCCGAATCACCAACAACACAAATATTTTTATATTGCTCTGCAAGCATTTTTACAATCTTATACTGAGCATGGTTCGTATCTTGATACTCATCCACATGAATATATTGAAATTTCCTTTGATAATAGTGAAGAACCTCAGGTACGCGCTCAAATAATGTAATTGTCATCATAATTAAATCATCAAAGTCTAATGAATGATTTTTACGTAAGCGGTCTTGATAAGCTGCGTAGATTTCACCAATTACTTTTTCAAATGGCGTAAATGCATCTCTTGAATAATCAGCCGCAGTTTGTAATTCATTTTTCGCGCTACTGATTGACCCCAAAATAGCACGAGGATCAAATTTCTTTGCGTCTAGGTTTTTCTCTTTTAAGATGTTTTTGATAACAGTTAGTTGATCTGTTGTATCTAAAATAGAAAAACTTCTATTAATCCCAATTCGATCAATATCTCTTCGAAGAATACGTACACACATTGAGTGGAAAGTTGATACCCAAATATCTTCTGCATCCTTACCAACTAGTTTATAAATACGCTCTTGCATCTCTCTAGCTGCTTTATTTGTAAACGTTATAGCTAATATATTCCATGGAGCGACAGTTTTTTCTCCTAGCAAATATGCAATACGATGAGTAAGCACTCTCGTTTTACCCGAACCGGCACCTGCCATAATTAAAAGTGGACCATTCACCGTTTTTACTGCTTCTTTTTGCATTGGATTTAGTCCATGTAATAATTCTTCTGCTGTTTTCATTTATTTTGTCGCTCCTTTTTTTACAGCTTTCACCGTAAGTAAAGCCTCTTGTAAATTTTCATAAATAATGTTTCCAACTACAATTGTATCTGCATATTGACTTACTTCTTCCGCTTGTTTTTGAGTCGATATGCCACCACCATAAAATAACTTTGTTTGACTTACAACCTTTGATACCTCTTCGACTACTTCGATAGGTCCAAATGTTCCGCTGTATTCTAAATAAAAAATAGGTAATTTAAGTAAGGTTTCTGCCACTTCTGCATAGGCAACGATATCTTCTATAGAAAGATCCGTATCAGACTTTGTTAGCTCAGCTGCTTTACAATTCTTATTTAATATACAGTATCCTTCCATTACTAATTCTTCTGCATGTATTAAGTGACCAAATTCCTTCATCGCTTGCTGGTGCATGCCAACAATCCACTTCGGATCCGTACTATTTAAAACAGTTGGGATAAAGTAAAAATCATATCCCGGGGTCACTGCTTCCAAATTTGAAACTTCAAGTATACAAGGAACTGCGTAGCGACGAATTCTTACTAAAAGTGATAATGTATCATCTAAAGTAACCCCATCAGTCCCACCTACTAGTATTGCATCCGTTCCCGATTCGCAAATTAGTTCTAATTCTTCATCTGTAATGTCCTTGTTAGGGTCTAATTTAAATATGTGATTCCATTGTGTATAATCGTACATTTTGTTCCTCCTCGATTTATTTTCATTCATTTCTTCATTTATTTTATTTATCTATTCTTGTCTTATTTTTCGTGTTTTAGGTAGGTTAAGAAAACATAAATGTATTGTATCTTATTAAAAAGGAAAAGTAACCCTTCTTACCCTAAATTAGGAAGTGTTGAAAATTGTTTCCTCTGATAATGGAACAATTAAAGGGAAAAATGGTAATAAGTGATTTTCAAATAGAATTTAGTCACTGATTCTTATTATAAGGGGATTGTTAGGTTGAGACCAAATATTAGTTTAATGAATTCATTACTGCGAATTACAGCCGGATTGACTATATTAGCTTATGGCACAGCAAAACTTTCAAAAAGAAGATGTAGTAATTCTGTACTCATTTTAATCATAATTGGCGCAATGAAAGTTGCAGAAGGAATTTTACGTTTTTGCCCTATGACTGCATTTTGTAAAAAATGTATGATAATGGTGGAAAAACATAATGAGGAAGATTCTATCGAAGAATATATCCAACCTTCATAAAAATAGTTTATCAAAACTAATTATGAATGTATAGACAAAACAAGAACATTAGTTCTATATAATGCAAAAAGGGACGTCAAATGACGACCCTTTTTGTATTAAAAACGTACATTATTTAGTTATTTACTTTTAGCGCTTTATGAGCTATATCATGACGGTAGAATAAGCCAGTTGATTGGATGTTATTAATTTGATCATACACCTTGTCACATGCTTCATTAATGGAAGCTCCGCTATGGGCAACAATTAATACTCTTCCACCGTTTGTAACATATTCATTGTTTTCAAGCTTTGTACCAGCATGAAAGATCATCGTTTGATCACTAACTGCTTGAAGTCCGTTAATGACGGCACCTTTTTCAGGTACTTCCGGATATCCATTCGCAGCAAGTACTACACCAACAACTGCTTCCTCCGACCATTTCAGTTCAATTTCTTCATTATTTAAGATAGCTAGCATGACTTCTGCTAGATCACTTTCTAAACGAGGTAATACAACTTCTGTTTCTGGGTCACCAAATCTTGCATTAAATTCAATTACCTTTGGACCCGCAGTTGTTAACATTAGACCTGCATATAAAATACCTGTAAATTCACGTTCTTCCTGAATCATCGCTTCAGCAACAGGAAGGACAATTTCTTGTAAGGATTGCTCTACGATTGATTGAGGAATTTGCGGTACTGGTGAATATGCACCCATTCCACCGGTATTCGGCCCTTTATCTCCATCGTAAGCACGCTTATGATCTTGTGCGATAACCATTGGATATACTTTTGTTCCATGAACAAATGACATTAGTGAGAATTCTTCACCTTCTAGATACTCTTCAATTACTACAGATGCACTTGCATCACCGTATTTATCATCTAAAAGCATATCGTGAAGACTAACTACTGCCTCTTCTATTGTCATAGCAACGACTACACCCTTACCAGCTGCCAATCCATCTGCTTTAATAACAATTGGAGCACCAATCTTTTCAACGTATGATTTTGCATCTTCAAAGTTCGTAAACGTTTCATAAGCAGCAGTTGGTATATTATATTTTTTCATTAAATCCTTCGTAAAACTTTTACTACCTTCAATAATCGCTGCTTCTTTTGTTGGTCCAAAAATCTGTAAATTCTCTTTACGAAACTCATTTACGATTCCATTCATTAAAGGAACTTCAGGACCTACAATTGTTAAATCGATTTTCTCTTCTTTAGCAAAAGCGATTAAGGCTTCATGATCACCCTCATCAATATTGACAAGCTTTGCTATATCAATCATTCCATCGTTTCCTGGAGCAACAAATACATCTGTTACGTTCTCTGATTGATTTACCTTCCAAGCAATTGTATGCTCTCGGCCACCGCGACCAATGACTAATACTTTCATCTTGTCATCTCCTCATCTATTAATGTTTAAAGTGACGTACCCCTGTAAAGACCATTGTAATGCCGTATTCATCAGCTTTTTTAATTGAATCTTCATCACGAATTGATCCACCTGGTTGAATGATTGCTGTAATACCTGCTTTAGCAGCTGCTTCAACAGTATCACTCATTGGGAAAAATGCATCAGAAGCTAAAGCAGAACCTTTTGCGTTTTCACCAGCTTGTTCAATTGCAATATTTGCAGCTCCAACACGATTCATTTGACCAGCACCCACACCAATTGTCATATGGTCTTTTGCTAATACGATCGCATTCGATTTAACATGCTTTACAACTTTCCAGCCTAGCTTTAAATTCTCCCACTCTTCATCAGTAGGTTGACGCTTTGTAGGTACTGTAATTGTTGCATCTTCAAAACCAAAAGTATCCATATCTTGACGAAGTAGACCACCATGTACAGTTGTTAATTTAGGTGCAAATGTTGGTTTCGTTTCGAAATCAACTGTTAATAAGCGTAAATTCTTTTTACTTGTAAGAATTTCTAATGCTTCTTCACTAAAAGAAGGAGCGATAATAATCTCTAAAAATAACTCATGTAATTTTTTAGCTGTTGCACCATCGATTTCATGATTAGCCGCAATAATTCCACCAAAAATTGATACTGGATCTGCTGCATATGCACGATCGTAAGCTTCTTCAATTGTTGTTCCTTCTCCAACACCGCATGGATTCATATGCTTTACAGCTACAACCGCTGGGTTTGAAAATTCACGCACAATATTTAATGCTTCATTCGCATCATTAATATTATTGTATGAAAGTTCTTTGCCATGTAATTGAGTAGCATAAGCTATTGATGAAGTTGTTGGCATTGGTGCACGATAAAACGTTGCATTTTGATGAGGATTCTCACCATATCGTAAAGATTGCTTTAATTCATATGTCACTGTATAGCTCTCAGGATTTTCTTCCCCAACTTGCTCAGTTAAATAGTTTGAGATTAATGAATCATATGCCGCTGTATGACGGAATACTTTTGCAGCTAATCGACGATTCGTTTCAAGTGAAACAACACTTTGATTAGCTAATTCTGTTAAAATCACATCATAATCAGTTGGGTCTACTACTACAGATACAAATTCATGATTTTTCGCTGCAGAGCGTAGCATTGTTGGGCCACCGATATCGATATTTTCAATTGCATCTTCAAATGTAACATCAGGTTTCATAATTGTTTCTTTAAATGGATATAAGTTTACACATACTAAATCAATCGGTTGAATACCAAGCTCATTCATTTGGCGCATATGCTCTTCATTTGAACGTACGCCTAAAAGTCCACCATGTATTGATGGATGCAATGTTTTTACTCGACCATCCATAATTTCTGGGAAATTCGTAACCTCGGAAATACCGATCACATCTAAGCCTGCTTCTTTTAATAATTGATAAGTACCACCTGTAGAAATAACCTCGAAATCTTGTTTTATTAATCCACTTACAAATTCAATGATACCTTGTTTATCTGATACGCTAACTAAAGCACGTTTTTTCATGTTATAAGCCCCCAAATGTAAGAATTCATTTTATCTATTAAAATATCATTCTATTGATTAAATAACTTCTTTAATGTATCCACATATAAAACATGCTCGATATCGTGCACCTTTTTTTCTAACGATTCTTTTGTTTCATCTTTATCAATTATGATCTTTTCTTGAGCAATAATTGGACCAGTATCCATACCTTCATCAACATAATGTACCGTAACGCCTGTCGATTCGACATTAGCAAGCAAAGCTTGACCGATTGCGTCTTTTCCAGGAAATAAAGGCAGAAATGAAGGATGAATATTAACGATTTTCCCGGGAAATGCGTCTAAAATTGTCGGACCAATCAATCTCATATAACCTGCTAAAATGATAAATTCGACATTTAGCTCTTTTAAATGAGAGATCACTTCTGCTTCGTAATGTTCTTTTGATTCATATTGTTTGGCAGTAAAGACAAACGAAGGAATATTCGCTTCTTCTGCTCTTTGTATACAATAAGCATTTTGACGATCACATACTAGCAATTGAATTGTTGCGTTTAATTCTCCGCTCCTAGTCGCATCAAGAATTGCTTGAAAGTTGCTGCCATTTCCTGAAGCAAATACGGCAATGTTTTTCATTACAGTGAACCTCCACCAAAAGTGACGCCTTCACCTGCATTCGTTCTACCAATGATGAAAACTTTTTCATCAGATTCTTCTAATAGATTAATAATGTCATGTAAGTTTTCCTCTTTAATTGCCAGTACCATTCCAATTCCCATATTAAAAATATTAAACATTTCTTCGCGCTTTAGTTCACCAGTTTCTTCTAAAAGATCAAAAATTGGTTGGATTGGCCATGAACCATAGTCAATTTCTGCACCGATACCTTTTGGAAGCATTCTAGGAATATTTTCAATAAATCCTCCACCAGTAATATGAGCCATTCCATTAATCTCAAAGTTTTTCAGCACATTTAAGATTGGTTTTACATAAATTTTTGTAGGACGAAGTAATTCTTCACCTAATGTATGTCCAAGTTGATCAATGTGTTGATCAAGAGTGTATCCACCTTTTTCTAATAGCACTTTACGAACTAGCGAATAACCATTACTATGAATACCATTTGAAGAAATACCTAGAAGAATGTCACCTGCTTGAATGTTTTGTCCTGTAACCAACTTAGATTTATCTGCAATCCCAACAGCAAATCCTGCAATATCATATTCATCTTCTGGGTACATACCTGGCATTTCTGCAGTTTCTCCTCCAATTAAAGAACAACCTGCTTGAATACAACCTTCTGAAACACCTTTTACAATATGTTCAATTCTCTCAGGCACTGCTTTTCCTACAGCTAAATAATCAAGGAAAAATAATGGCTCTGCTCCTTGAACAACTATATCATTCACACACATCGCGACTGCATCAATGCCTATCGTATCGTGACGGTCCATTTGGAATGCTAACTTTAATTTTGTTCCAACTCCGTCAGTTCCTGATACAAGAACCGGCTCCTTATAATTGAACTTGGATAAATCGAACATTCCTCCAAATCCACCTAAACCACCAAGTACTTCTTGACGCATTGTTTTTTGAACGTGTTTTTTCATTCTGTTGACTGCTTCATAACCAGCTTCAATATCTACACCAGCTTGTTTATATGCATTCGCCATGTGATGATTTCCCCTCTCGTTCCTCATAAATATATTCAAGAAAGGCGACGACTTTTGCTCGCCGCCTCTAATTTGTCTTAACGGTATTTCTATTAATTGTGAGAATGTACTAGCTCATTTTCATCATAAATCACTGTAGGATAGCATCCAGTAAAGCATGCTGTACATTGACCTCTTGTTGGTCCTGCATGGTTTCGACCAATAGCACCTAATAAGCCTTCTAAACTAATAAATTCAAGTGTGTCTGCTCCAATTTCTTCACACATTTCTGCAACTGTTTTAGAAGCAGCGATTAACTCTTCTCTAGTTGAAGTATCAATTCCGTAGTAGCAAGGGTTTTTAATAGGTGGTGCACCGATTCGAACATGTACTTCACTAGCTCCCGCATCGCGAAGCATTTGTACGATTCTTCGGCTAGTCGTACCACGAACAATCGAATCATCAACCATTACAACTCGTTTACCTTCAACAATTGAACGAACTGGTGAAAGCTTCATTTTTACACCTTGCTCACGAAGTTCCTGAGAAGGCTGGATAAACGTACGTCCAACATATCTATTTTTAATCAAACCAATTTCATATGGGATGCCAGATTCTTCTGCATAACCAATAGCCGCTGATATACTTGAATCAGGAACACCAATGACAACATCAGCCTCAACTGGAGACTCATTTGCCAATACTCTTCCCATGTTTTTACGAGCAGCATGAACATTGATATTATCAATATTGCTATCAGGACGTGAGAAGTAAATATACTCCATGCTACAAATTGTGTGATCGATTGTAGAAGTAAATTGATCTGATTCGATTCCTTCATCAGAGATAATTAATAATTCTCCAGGATTAATATCGCGAATATATTTAGCACCTACAACGTCAAAAGCACATGTTTCAGAAGCTACTACATAAGCATCACCTAATTTGGCTAAAGCTAAAGGTCTAAATCCATTTGGATCTAATGCAACATACATTGCATCTTCAGTTAGTACTAAATAAGCAAATGCTCCTTTAATCATATTTAAAGATGCTTTTATGCAATCTTTTAATGGTGCTGAACCATTTCGTTTGATTAAATGGGCAAGAACCTCTGTATCAGATGTAGTTTGGAATATACTACCTTGCATTTCTAAATCTTTTCTTAATCTATTCGCATTAACTAGATTTCCATTATGAGCAAGTGCAAGTCCGCCTGTGTGCGATTGAAATAAAAGTGGTTGAACGTTTTCATACCCTCCACCACCTGCAGTTGCATAGCGCACATGACCGATTGCTGCTTTTCCATTTAAGTCATTTAATTGACCTTTACTGAAAACTTCAGTGATTAAACCTAAGCCTTTTGCACCTTCAAGTTTCTGACCATCAGTTACAACAATACCTGCACCTTCTTGGCCTCTATGCTGCAGACTGTGAAGACCATAGTAGGAAATTTGGGCAGCATCAGTATGCCCCCAAATTCCAAATATTCCACATTCTTCATTTAACCCTTTTATTTCAGCAAACATGGGATCGCCTCTTTCCAAGACTGTTTTAATTCCTCAACAGAAGCATGAAGAACCGTTTCATTTTGTTGATTGCGGATAGTAACTGAAGTTTCTTCTGTAACTGTACCAATTAATTTCGCTTCAACCATCGCTTCAAATTGTGCCTTATGCTCTGGTTTAACAGAAAGTAAGAAACGAGATTGTGTTTCACTAAATAATGCAGCTACCTCATTACCTTCAATTGAAATATTTGCCCCTACACTTGTTGGACCAAATGTACTTTCAGCAATTGCAACACCAAGTCCACCTTCAGAGATATCATGAGCTGATGCAACAACACCTGCTTGAATCGCTGCAAGAATTTGTTCTTGTCGTTTTGACTCAACTGTTAAATCAATACTTGGTGCTTTACCGAAGATCTTTCCAGCATTTAAAAGCTTTTGTAGCTCACTGCCACCAAATTCTTCTTTCGTTTCACCAATTACATAAATTAAATCACCAGCAGTTTTAAAATGCTGTGTTGTAATATGATCAATGTCTTCAATTAATCCAACCATACCTACTACAGGTGTTGGATAAACTGCTTCGCCATTCGTTTCATTGTAAAGTGATACATTTCCACCGATAACAGGTGTACTTAATACATTACAAGCATCGCTCATGCCGTCAGTTGCTTTTTCTAACTGCCAGAAAATTTCAGGCTTTTCTGGATTTCCAAAGTTTAAGCAGTCAGTTATTGCTAGAGGACGAGCACCTGAACAAATAACATTACGTGCTGCTTCAGCAACAGCAATTTTGCCACCAACTTCTGGATCTAAATATAGATAACGTGCATTACAATCTGTCGTCATTGCAAGAGCTTTTTTCGTATCACGAATTCGAATTACAGCTGCATCAGAACCAGGTGCCACTACAGTGTTTGTTCTTACCATATAGTCATACTGTCCGTAAACCCACTCTTTACTTGCGATTGTAGGTTGAGCTAGTAATTGTTTTAATGTTTCTTTTGAATCTTTCAACTCAGGAACATAGTTTTCCATCGCTTGGAACTCACCATAATAAGCAGGCTCTGTAGATGGTTTATGATATACTGGTGCTTCTTCTGCTAAAGCGTCAACTGGTAATTCTGCAACAACTTCTCCGTTATGAAGTAATCGAAGCATTTTGTCATCCGTTACACGTCCAACAGATACAGCGTGTAGATCATATTTTTCGAATAACTCTACAATTTCATTTTCTCTTCCTTTTTCTACAACAAGTAACATACGCTCTTGAGATTCAGATAACATCATTTCGTAAGCAGTCATACCCGCTTCACGTTGAGGAACTAAGTCAAGATTCATCTCGATACCCATACCAGCTTTTGAAGCCATTTCTGCAGATGAAGATGTCAGTCCTGCTGCACCCATGTCCTGGATACCAACAAGCGCATCATTTTGAACAACCTCTAAACATGCTTCAAGTAATAGTTTTTCCATGAATGGATCACCCACTTGAACCGCTGGACGTTTCTCTTCAGATGCATCTGATAATTCTTCTGAAGCAAATGTTGCGCCATGAATACCGTCGCGACCTGTTGATGCACCAACGTACATAACAGTGTTTCCTACACCATGAGCCTGACCTTTTTTAATGTCTTTATGATTAATTAAGCCAACGCACATTGCATTTACTAAAGGATTTCCTTCATAACAAGGATCAAAATTTACTTCTCCGCCAACAGTTGGAATTCCAATACAGTTACCATAACCTGCGATTCCAGCCACTACTTCTTCGAATAAATACTTTACTCTAGGTGTTTCTAATTCACCAAAACGTAAAGAGTTCAGAAGAGCAACAGGTCGTGCACCCATTGAGAATACATCACGAATAATTCCACCTACTCCAGTAGCAGCCCCTTGGTAAGGTTCAATTGCTGATGGATGATTATGACTTTCAATTTTAAATACAACTGCTTGCTCATCACCAATATCAACAATACCTGCACCTTCACCTGGTCCTTGTAAAACGTGCTCTCCGCTTATAGGGAATTTACGTAATAGAGGTTTAGAATTTTTATAGCTACAATGTTCTGACCACATTACAGAGAATAATCCAAGTTCAGTATAATTTGGTCCACGACCAATAATTGATTTAATTAATTGGAACTCTTCATCTGTTAAGCCCATAGTGGCATAAATTCTTTCTTCTTCAATTTGCATTGGGTTTGGCTCAAGAAGTAACGACATGGTTTTCCCTCCAGTTTCTTACAATCGAACGAAATAGTTGAAGTCCATCAGCGCTGCCTAACAAAGTATCTACTGCACGCTCAGGATGTGGCATCATTCCTAAAACATTTCCTTTTTCATTTACAATACCTGCAATATCATCTAAACTACCATTCGGATTATTTTGATAACGGAAAATAATCTGATTATTATTTTTAAGAGATTCATATGTTTCATTGTCGCAATAGTAATTTCCTTCACCATGTGCGATTGGTACAGTGATCACTTGACCTTTTTCATAACCAGTTGTAAACATCGTTTCATTGTTTTCAACAACTAATTCTACTTGGCCACACATAAATTTTAATTTCTCATTACGTCGAAGCGTTCCTGGTAAAAGACCTGCTTCTGTTAATATTTGAAATCCATTACATACTCCAAATACTGGTTTACCTTCAGCAGCAGCCTTTTTTACAGCTTCCATCACATTGGCAAAACCTGCAATTGCGCCAGAGCGTAAGTAATCACCATATGAGAAACCACCTGGTAATAAAATACCGTCAAATTCATCTAAATTAGTTGAATCATGCCATACGTATTCTACTTCTTCGCCTAATTCATCTTTTATTGCATGATACATATCTACATCACAATTTGAGCCTGGAAACACAATTACTGCAAACTTCACTGTGCGACTACCTCCTCTACCTCATAACGGTAATCTTCAATTACGATGTTTGCTAATAATTTTTCACACATTTCTTTTACTGAAGCATCTAAATCAGCTACATTTTTATCAATTAAAAGTTCCATATATTTACCGATACGAACATCATTTACTTCATTGAAATTCATGCTATGAAGCGCGTTTTTCACTGCGTTTCCTTGTGGATCTAATACACTTTCTCTTAATGTAACGAATACTCTTACTTTGAACATGATAATCCCCCTAAGCGTTTTAAAATTTCTTCGTATCCATCTGTTAAGTTCCCTAAATCTCTTCGGAACACATCTTTATCAAACTTTGCGTTCGTCTCTTTATCCCATAAACGGCATGTATCAGGTGAAATTTCGTCTGCTAATAAAATTGAGCCATCATTTAACTTACCGAACTCTAATTTAAAATCGACTAATCGAACATTACATTCATTAAAATGATCAACTAATATATTGTTTACACGAAGAGCAATTTCTTTAATTGTTTGAAGTTCTTCAGGTTTCGCTAGCTCAAGTGATGCGATGTGATCTTCATTTACAATCGGATCTCCTAAGTCATCACGTTTATAGTAGAATTCAACGATTGGTTTAGCTAAAACCACACCTTCATCTAATCCCATTCGTTTAGATAAACTACCAGCAACAATATTTCGTACAACAACTTCTAACGGAACAATTGTTACTCGTTTAACGAGTTGTTCAAGCTCTGATGTTTTTTCTACGAAATGTGTATCTATACCTGAATCCATTAACTTTGAAAATAGTAAGCTAGTAATCTCATTATTTAAACGACCTTTACCAGCTATTTCTGCTTTCTTTTCCCCATTAAAAGCTGTCGCAGAATTTTTATACTTTACTCGTACAATTTCTGGATTGTCTGTAGAATAAATTCTCTTAGCTTTACCTTCATACAATAATTCTTGCTCTACCATGAAACATTGCCCCCCATAAATTTATATCTACACTTAATTGAATGTTAGCTATTTTTATTTTGTTTGGCTAAGGTCGAAAATAAATCCACCCTAGCCAAACGCATGTATCTTAATTTAATCCTAAGCGTTCAAAGATTGTATCTACTTGACTTAAATGGTAGCTATAGTCGAAGCAATCAGCAATTTCCTCTTTCGTTAATAATGAGGTAATTTTTTCTTCAGCTTCTACTAATTCTTTAAATTGTACTTGTGTTTCCCATGCTTCCATTGCTTTTGGTTGAACTGTATCATAAGCCTCTTCACGTGACATTCCTTTTTCGATTAGAGCAAGTAATACACGTTGTGAGTAAATCAATCCATACGTTCTATCCATATTGCGTTTCATGTTTTCAGGGAAAACAGTTAAGTTTTTCACGATATTACCAAAACGGTTTAACATATAGTTTAAAAGAATTGTTGCATCTGGTAAGATAATTCTTTCTGCTGATGAATGAGAAATATCTCTTTCATGCCAAAGTGACACGTTTTCATATGCTGTAATCATATGTCCTCTAATAACACGTGCTAACCCTGTCATATTTTCAGAACCAATCGGGTTACGCTTATGAGGCATTGCAGAAGAACCTTTTTGACCTTTAGCAAAGAATTCTTCTACTTCGCGCGTTTCACTTTTTTGTAATCCACGTACTTCAGTTGCAAACTTCTCGATTGATGTTGCAATTAAAGATAATGTCGACATATAGTGTGCATGACGATCACGTTGTAATGTTTGAGTTGAAATAGGTGCAGCTTGAATACCTAATTTCTCACATACATATTCTTCAACAAACGGAGGAATATTTGCATATGTTCCTACAGCTCCTGAAATCTTACCAACTCGCACACTTTCAGTAGCATGCTTGAAGCGTTCTAAGTTACGTTTCATTTCTTCCGTCCATAGAGCAAGCTTTAGGCCGAATGTAGTTGGTTCTGCATGAACACCATGAGTACGTCCCATCATTACTGTATACTTATGTTCTTTTGCTTTATTTTCAAGAATTCCAATAAAATTCTCTATGTCTTTAAATAAAATATCATTTGCTTGTTTTAATAAATACGAAAGTGCCGTATCTACTACGTCTGTAGATGTTAAACCGTAATGTACCCATTTACGCTCATCGCCTAATGTTTCTGATACTGCACGAGTAAACGCTACTACATCATGACGAGTTTCTTTTTCAATCTCATAAATTCTATTGATATCAAAAGAAGCATTCTCACGTAATACTTTTACGTCCTCTTTTGGAATATCACCTAATTCAGCCCACGCTTCACAAGCTAAGATTTCAACTTCTAACCAAGCTTTAAATTTGTTTTCTTCTGTCCAAATAGCTGCCATTTCTGGGCGTGAATAACGTTCAATCATACATTTACCTCCACTGGGTTCCTTTTCCAGATCCCTAACTCTTCTACTTTTTTCATTGCTTCTTCGGTTGTTGCTGCCATTATATTAATATGTCCCATTTTACGGCCTTTTTTACTTTCCTCTTTACCGTAAAGATGAACTTTTAATGTGCTATCTTTCTTCATAACTTTTAATACTTCTTCAACATGTTCACCAAGTATGTTTACCATTACAACTGGTTTTAATAATTCAGTACTACCTAAAGGTAAATTACATATTGCTCTAACATGTTGATTAAACTGTGAAGTCTCGCCCGCATTCATACTATAATGTCCTGAATTATGTGGACGTGGAGCTAATTCATTTACAAAAACCTGTCCATCATTTGTAACAAATAATTCAATTGCCAAAACACCCACTAAATGAAATGAACTAGCAATTTTTTCTGCATATTGATCAACAGTGTTTTTTACAGATTCTGTTATGTTTGCTGGTACTGATGATGTATGCAGTATTTGATTAAAATGAACATTTTCTGCAATTGGGAAAGTATTTACATCCCCGTTTAAATTTCTTGCGACAATAATTGACAATTCTTTTTCAAAAGGTACCCACCCTTCAAGAATACATTGTTGTTTAGCAATTAAACTTAATGCTTCCTCGAAAGCTACTTCTGATTTTATAACGACTTGCCCTTTTCCATCATATCCACCCGTTGTTGTTTTCAAAACTGCAGGTAAACCAATTATTGAAATTGCTTCAAAAAATTGAGCCTCATTTTCTACTAAACGAAAAGGTGCAACCTGGATGCCTAAATTTTGAATGGCAGTCTTCTCTGTTAACCTATTTCTCGTTAACTTCAATAACTCACTACCTTGTGGTAAATATGAATTTCCTTCTAAATATTCCAAAGCTTTTACATCTATATTTTCAAATTCATATGTTATAACGTCACTTAATTCCGCGAGCTGACTAATTGCTTGTAAGTCAGAGTATTCAGCAGTTATCTCGAAATCAGCTATTTGTCCACACGGTGAATTTGGCGTAGGATCTAAAACGGCAATTTTATATCCCATTTCTTTTGCAGAAAGCGCCATCATTCTACCTAACTGTCCACCGCCGATAATGCCAATTGTTTGCCCTGGTAAGATTACTTTTTTATTCATAGTAAAACACTACCTTCTGTCACTTCTTTTCGTGTGTTTTCACGACGGGATTCTAACGCTTGATAAACTTCTTGTTCATGAATACTAATAATTTGTGCTGCAAGTAATCCAGCATTTGTAGCTCCTGCTTTACCAATTGCTACTGTTGCTACTGGCACTCCTCCTGGCATTTGTACGATTGATAGTAATGAATCTAAGCCATTTAAAGCTTTAGATTGAACCGGTACACCAATTACGGGTAATGTTGTTTTCGCAGCAACCATTCCCGGTAGATGAGCAGCCCCACCTGCGCCAGCAATTATTACTTGTATTCCTCTTTCTCTAGCAGTTTCTGCATATTCAAACATTAAATCTGGTGTACGATGAGCTGATACCACTCGTTTTTCATAGCTAATATTTAGTTCATCTAATACATCACATGCATTTTTCATTGTTTCCCAATCACTTGTACTTCCCATAATGATCCCAACTACCGGTTTCATCCATTTTCCCCCAAGTAAATTATCGCTGTTAATTTTTTCCACAAAAAAAGCCTAGAGTAGTATTATCTCTATGATGAGAAAGATAATCTACCTAGGCGCATACAAATAAACGTACACGTGTGATTAACTTCCCCTCATAGTCTAGTAATTTAAGGTTACTAGGTAGAAACTTTTGGGCCATATTCCCAACTTTATATGAGGTTTTGCTAAACTTCCTATATTTATAGTAACAATTAATGTTACCTTTTTCAATAAATATGAATATTTTATTTAAAAAATATTTTAATGTTCGTGTTTTACTCTATTTTTATGTTCTATTTTACGTGAATATGAATGATTTTCACATTCTTTTCTCTAATTACTTCTTTTCTGCATCCTATTTAATAAATTTGAAATAAAAAATTCTCACTAAACAAATTATTAAAATACTTACCGCTTTGAAGCTACTTATACATTAACTTAAAATCAGTAAGCTATCAACACAATAAAATTAAAAAGGCGTGACCGATGTGGTCTACGCCCTTTCAAACAATATATTTTTATTCGATTATACTTATAATTTCTTTAAGTATTTCCTTTTGAATTTGATCAACTTTAGAAAAGTCCATGGCTTCAATATAAATCGCTTCTAACTGATCCCGAAGGACTTTTACTTCTGCCAAGTAAGATATAGCCTCTTTCATTTTATCTTTATAGGACTTTGTCGTTCTTTCAATTTCATTTGAAAATTTCTCATCAGTCCCTGGTGTAATACATCTTTCATACATATCAATTATTTCATCATTTTTTCGATCTGGAAAGTATTCATGTGGAGCAGTGCTATCAAAAATTGCTATGCTTTTTTCAGGAATTATCACCATATCAAGACTATTCGGATCGAATCCGCAATGATAAACCTCAATATCAAACCCTCTTGATTCTCCTACTGATGCAATTTTCTTTAACATAGTAGATTTACCGGAACCTGCTCTACCTTTAATAAAATAACGTTTTTCAATGTCTTCTGTTAAATTTTGAATAAAATCAACTGCACCACTTGGAGTAGCTGCGCCTAAAAATCTATGCTTTATCTTAGGTTCTTTTGATACAGTATCATTACTAAAGAATAACTCATTTAGTTCATCAGTCAGTTTATTAGCTTCTTGAAAGTCCATATTAGATATATAAATTTCTTCAATTTCATCATGAGCCTTTAGTGCAGCTGAAAATGTGTCATATGCAGTTTGAAATTTCCTCGAAATCTCATCATTTAAAGATAATATTGCTTCTTTATGAACTGATAATTTTTTCGAGTTCCATGCGACACCTAGATTGACGTATTCTTCAATTACACCAGGAGCTTTCGGTTCAATTACATGGGGTGCGGTTCCATCAACTATTCCAATTTGAAATTCCGGGACAATAACACCGTCAACAGATTTGGTATCTGAAGAGCAATGTAAATATTCTATATTTATCCCTTTGTTTACGATGAACTCTCCAATTGATTTTATCAATGTTGATTTACCTGTTCCTGGTCCGCCTTTTAGAATATATAATTTGTTTAAATCCTCTAAAGCTGAGTCATAGAAATTATAAAATCCTTTTGCTGTGTTGCCACCTGCATAATAATTACGAATTTTCCCTCTCATCTATTCCCCTCCGTTCAATCTAACATATGTAAACTCTCTTAGAAGGGTGTTTGCCTAGTAATGATATTATTTACTCTTTACCATAAAATATAAGACCATTGTTATTGTTCATTCAGGTATACATTTATTTAAGTGAGATATGAAAAATTTCATTCGGTCATTATACTTGCCACCTAAATTTCACTGGACCTCTCTCGGTTATGAGTATAATAGGAACAAACACAAAAAAACATCAGCTTAATAGCTGATGTTTTTCATTTACCAGGCGACGTTCTACTCTCACAGGGGGAAACCCCCAACTACCATCGACGCTGAAGAGCTTAACTGCCGTGTTCG
>NZ_NETJ01000004.1 GCF_002128405.1 Gottfriedia solisilvae | reverse complement strand
CCAGCGTTCGTCCTGAGCCAGGATCAAACTCTCCATAATAGTTAAGTTTAAATCTTGTATTGCTCAAAAAACTAATAATTGACGTTTTACTTCATGTTTTGTTTAGTTTTCAAAGTTCATTTTGTGTCACTCATTGGCGACTTCTATATAATATCAAAGGTATCGCTATTGGTCAAGATGTTTTTATAAAATAATTTTTAAAAAAATGCGTTATTTTCTATTTCTATTAAATTCCCTTATTTTATAAGGGTTTTTACTAAAATACTAGACAAAAACAACGCATTTTTTCATTTCAATATTTAATTTCTTATAATAATTTCTACTTTAATATTTGTTCTATAAATACTTTTCTCTCTTTAGTTAGGTCAATTACTCGATCGCTGTTTTCTTCTTTCACAACCGGTCTTGTTATTTCGTTGCGTGATTGGTATACAATTTTGCCAACTATTCCATTAGATAATAATACTTTATCTCCTAATTGATAATTAATAACAATTTGATTAATAGAATCAATAACAGTTGGATGAAATTTACCGAAGCATTCTTTATTTAAGTGTTCGATAATTTGAAAATCATTTAAATCCTCATTAGAAAATAAAACTTTGTTAAAGAAATAAGCACTTGCCCCAAGTATTGAAGCATATTCGTTAATATGAGTTGCTTTTAACTTTAATGGATATCCACTTCCATCTAATCTTTCTTCATGCTGAAGTATAGCTATTTTCATTTGATCTCGTAAGAACTGAACCTTTTCTACTATACGATAACTATGCATTGGATGGTTTTTATAATCTGGACTATTTTCTAATTGCTGAATGCTTTTAAAATGATATTTAGCATATCCAGCATTACAAAGAGCTGCTGATACACCTACTTGAATAATATCACCTTTTGAATAGTTAAGTTTTTGTGCAATAAGCGTAGAAAGAAGTGTACATAGTAAACTGTGATGAACGATCTTATCTTTATCATCTTTTAAAGTAACACTTGGTCTTGGTATTTTTTTAATCGTTGTATTTTCAATATAGTCGATTAATGGGATTAAGATTTTTCTAAACTCTACTATATTTAGAGGTCCCCCAGATTCCCAACTAACAAAGTGAGTACGATACAATTTCATAGCTTCTTGATAAATACTTATAAATTCTAATGAAGTATTATCATTTTTCGACTCAGAAACATTCGATTCTTGTGCAATATCAACTTCAATTTCATTTATTAGAAAAGCTCTGATTAAATCAATATCGAAAGTTGTTAATTGTTTTCCCACGTCAACTATAGGAGTTTCTGTATTTGCTAAAACTGGTTTACTTATAATCCAGCCTTCCCTTAACATTTCCGTACGCACTTTCATTAGTTATCCCCCGTATTATCAGTTTAAAAAAGAGAGAACAAATAAATCTGTTCTCTCTTATCTTGTCATAGGATTACCTTAAAGTATTATTCTTCTGTTGTTTCGATCTCGTCTGAGTCTTCAAGTGTAGAAGGATCTTCTTCATCCTCTTTAGCAGCAATAGCTACTGTAGCAACATGACCTTCTTGATCTAATCTTATTAGTTTTACCCCTTGTGTAACTCGTCCAAGTCGAGAAATTTGCTCGATTGGCATACGAATGATTACACCAGATTCAGTAATTAACATTAAGTCTTCTTCATCACTTACACATTTTAGAGAAATCATCTTTCCGTTTTTCTCTGTAACATTAAGTGTTTTTAGACCTTTACCGCCACGACTTTGAATACGGTATTCTTCTTGAGAAGTTCGTTTACCATAACCAAGTTCTGTAACAACAAGAATATCTAAGTGTTCCTCAACTACTTCCATCCCTACTACATAATCATCGTCAGAAAGTGTAATTGCTTTAACACCTGTAGCTGTTCTTCCCATTGATCTTACATCTTCTTCGTTAAATCGAATCATCATACCTTTAGAAGTTCCGACTACAATATCTTTAGTTCCATCTGTTAAACGGACTGAAATTACATCATCGTCTTCTCTTAGATTGATTGCGATTAAGCCGTTTGTACGGATATTTGCGAAAGCGGATAATGGAACACGCTTTGAAATACCAAGTTTTGTCGTAAAGAACAGATACCAGTTATCTAAAAACTCACTGACTGGGATGATTGCATTTATACTTTCATCTTTATCAATTTCTAGTAAGTTTACAATTGGAAGCCCTTTAGCTGTACGGCTAAATTCAGGGATTTCATAACCTTTAGAACGGTATACTTTTCCTTTGTTTGTAAAGAATAATATCGTATCATGCGTAGAAGTAGTTAGTAAGTGTTCTAGGAAATCATCGTCATTTGTTCCCATACCTTGAATACCTCTGCCACCTCTACGTTGAGAACGATAAGTAGAAATTGGTAAACGTTTGATATATCCATTATGAGTTAAGCTAACAATGATATTTTCTACTGGAATTAAATCTTCATCTTCAATCATTTCAACTCCACCAGGAACAATTGCAGTTCTTCGTTTATCGTTGTATTGCTCTTTTAATTGCGTTAACTCTTCACGGATAATTTCAAGTACTCTCTCTTCATCTGCAAGAATAGCTTTTAACTCTGCAATTAATTTAATTAATTCTTGATATTCTTCTTCGATTTTTTCACGTTCTAATCCAGTCAAACGTTGTAATCTCATATCTAAAATAGCTTGAGCTTGTCTTTCTGATAAAGAGAATGTTTCCATTAAACCATTTTTAGCAATTTCTCCTGTTTGAGAAGCTCTAATTAAGCTAATTACTGCATCTAAATGATCTAAAGCTACTTTTAAGCCTTCTAAAATATGTGCACGTGCTTCTGCTTTTTCTAATTCAAACTTAGTTCTACGTTTGATAACTACAATTTGATGATCTAGGTAATGCTTTAAGCAGCTTTTTAAAGATAAAACCTTAGGTTCACCGTTAACTAGTGCTAAAAGATTTATACCAAAACTAGTTTGTATAGCAGTTTGTTTATATAAATTATTTAATAAAACATTGGCATTTGCATCTCTTCTTACTTCAATGACAATTCGCATACCATTTCTGTCAGATTCATCACGAAGATCTGTAATACCTTCAATTTTTTTATCGCGTACTAATTCAGCAATTCGTTCAACTAGTTTCGCTTTATTTACTTGATATGGTAATTCAGTAACAATAATTGTTTGTCTTCCGTTAGCTTTTTCTTCAATTTCAACTTTACCTCTGATAATAATAGATCCTTTACCAGTTTCATATGCTTTACGAATCCCAGATTTCCCTAGAATCATTCCCGCAGTAGGGAAGTCAGGTCCTTGAACGTATTCCATAAGTTCTTGAGTAGTAAGTTCAGGATCTTTACTTAAAGCAAGTACACCATCGATTATTTCACCTAATTGGTGTGGTGGAATATTAGTTGCCATACCAACCGCAATACCTGTAGCACCATTTACAAGTAAATTAGGAAAACGGGCTGGTAATACAATTGGTTCTCTCTCAGAACCGTCATAGTTATCTTGAAAGTCTATTGTATTTTTATTTATATCCCGAATTAGTTCCATTGATATTTTAGACATTCTAGCTTCTGTATAACGCATTGCCGCTGCTGCGTCTCCATCTACTGAACCAAAATTACCATGGCCATCTACTAACATATAACGGAAGTTAAAATCTTGGGCCATACGTACCATCGTTTCGTAAACTGCTGAGTCACCATGAGGATGGTACTTACCAATTACTTCACCAACGATACGAGCTGATTTTTTATAAGCTTTTTCTGCCGTCATGCCTAAATCATTCATTGCGTACAAAATTCTTCGATGTACAGGTTTTAAACCGTCACGCACATCAGGTAATGCACGCGAGACAATTACACTCATTGCATAATCTAGGAAGGAATTACGCATCTCATTACTTATATTGATTTCTTTGATTTGTTGATTTTCGTTCAACATCGGCACCTCCCTTTATTTTACGTTTCTATGTAGGAAAAGGAGCATAATAGCCCCTTCATATTTACTTATTAAATATCTAAATTCTTAACATATCTAGCGTTATCTTGTATGAAGTTACGTCTTGGTTCTACTTTTTCACCCATTAATGTTTCAAACGTTTCATCTGCCTCGATTGCGTCCTGAAGATTTACTTGAAGTAAAGTTCTAGTTTCAGGATTCATTGTTGTTTCCCATAACTGCTCAGGGTTCATCTCTCCTAAACCTTTATAACGTTGGATAACTGGTTTTGGAACAGCAGATAAATTCGAAAGTATTTCTTCCATTTGTCGATCATTATAGGCATATTGTACTTTCTTACCTTGTTGAATTTTGTATAAAGGTGGTTGAGCAATATATATATATCCGCTCTCTATTATTTGACGCATATATCGGTACAAGAACGTTAACAATAAAGTACGGATATGAGCTCCATCAACATCAGCATCCGTCATCAATATAATTTTGTGATAACGAGCTTTTTCAATATCAAAGTCATCACCGATCCCAGTACCAAATGCAGTAATCATTGAACGTACTTCATTGTTAGATAAAATCTTATCAAGACGAGCTTTTTCTACGTTAATGATTTTTCCACGTAAAGGTAAAATAGCTTGGAAATGTCTATCTCGTCCTTGTTTAGCACTTCCTCCGGCCGAGTCACCCTCTACAATATAAATTTCGCTTATTGAAGAGTCCTTTGAAGAACAATCTGCTAATTTCCCAGGCAAACTTGAAACTTCTAGTGCGCTTTTTCTTCTAGTTAATTCACGTGCTTTTTTAGCAGCCATACGTGCTCTAGCAGCCATTAAACCTTTTTCTACTATTTTTCGAGCCTCAGTAGGGTTTTCTAATAAGAATTTATCTAACTTCTCACCAAAAACTTGCTCAGTGATTGTACGAACTTCACTATTACCTAGCTTTGTTTTTGTTTGCCCTTCAAATTGAGGATCTGGATGTTTAATAGATACGATCGCAGTTAATCCTTCACGGACATCTTCACCTGATAAATTACTATCTTGTTCTTTAATTAATCCATTTTTACGACCATAATCATTAATTACTCTTGTTAAGGCAGTTTTAAATCCAACTTCATGTGTACCACCTTCATGAGTATTAATATTATTTGTAAATGAGTAGATATTACTTGTATAGCTTTCGTTATATTGAAGAGCAATCTCTACAGTTATTCCATCTTTTTCACCAATAACAAAAATCGGTTCTTCATGAATAACTTCTTTTGAACGATTTAAATGTTCAACATAAGATTTGATTCCACCTTCATAGTGGTACTCTTTCTTTTGTTTGTTTTCTCTACGGTCTTCAATTGTTAAACGGAGACCTCTATTTAAAAAGGCTAGTTCTCGTAGACGATTTGCTAGCGTATCAAATTCATAAATTGTTGTTTCTGTAAAAATTTCTTCATCAGGTTTGAAATGTGTAATCGTACCTGTTATTTCTGTTTCACCAACAATACTCATATCGGCTACTGGAACACCTTTTGCAAACTGTTGATAATAAATATTCCCATCACGATGAACATGAACTTCTAACATGGTAGAAAGGGCGTTAACTACTGAAGCACCTACACCATGTAATCCACCTGATACTTTATAACCGCCACCGCCGAATTTACCCCCAGCATGTAGCACTGTCATGATAACTTCAAGTGCAGGTCTTCCCATCTTTTCATGAATACCAACTGGAATTCCACGACCGTTATCTTTAACAGTAATACTATTATCTTCTTCTATAATAACGTTAATTTCATCACAATAACCCGCTAAAGCCTCATCGATACTATTATCTACAATTTCCCATACTAAGTGATGTAAACCTTTTCCACTTGTAGATCCGATATACATACCTGGTCTTTTACGAACGGCTTCTAAACCTTCTAGAACTTGTATTTGATTTTCATCATAATTATGTTCTTGCATTTTTTGATCCATTGTCATGAACACTCACCTACTTTTCTTATTTTACATAAAAGAACTAACAAATTTCAGCTATGCTTTTTAGGCGGCGTAGTAGAAATTTCTAAATAAAAAATGTCGTAAAATTTACTTAATCAACATTACTAATAATTGTTCCATGTGAAACATTTATAATGTTCGCTTGCTTTATTGTTTCGTGTTGAATGCCGTCGACACTTGTAGTAGTTACAAAAGTTTGCACTTTATTTTGAATAGCATTTAATAAATGAGTTTGACGATAATCGTCTAATTCTGAAAGAACATCATCAAGTAAAAGGATAGGATATTCGCCTACTTCCTCTTTGATTAGTTCAATCTCCGCTAGCTTTAATGAAAGAGCAGTCGTCCGCTGTTGTCCTTGTGACCCAAAAGTCTGAACATTTTTGTCGTTAACCATAAAAACTAAATCATCTCGATGTGGACCAAGTAGTGTAGTACCTCTAGATACTTCACGCTCTTTTTCAGCTTCAAATTGTTTTATGTACTCTTCTTCCATTTTCGTCAAATCTGTTAAATCTGATACATTAATGCTTGGTTTATATATAATTTCTAGTTTTTCAGTCTCTCTAGAAATCTGACTATGAATTGGCGATGCCCAATCTTGTAATAATTTGATAAACGAAATTCGCTTTTCAACTATTTTCACTGCATGTTTTACTAACTGAGCAGTAAGTACTTCAAGCATTAAATAATTTCGATCCCGACTCGTTTGTAAGGTTCTAAGTAGTGAATTTCGTTGTTGGAGGATTCTTTGATATTGACTTAATTCATGAAGGTAAACTGGCGATACTTGTCCTAATTCCATATCAAGAAATTTACGACGCACTTGTGGACTACCTTTTACTAAGTGTAAATCCTCTGGTGCGAACATAACGACATTCATTACGCCTATATATTGACTTAACTTCATCTGTTCAAGATGGTTTAGCTTCGCTTTCTTACCTTTCTTTGAGAGGATTAGTTGTAGTGATACATGTTGATTTTTCTTTTGTAACGTACCTTTTATTGTACCATACTCTTCATCCCAACGTATCATTTCTTTGTCGTTGCTCGTACGATGTGACTTTGTTAAAGCTAGCACATAGATAGATTCCATTAAATTTGTTTTACCTTGTGCATTTTCTCCAATAATAACATTCACGTTATTTTGAAAATTTAATTGAAGTTGTTCGTAATTACGAAAATGTTTTAATTGTAAATCTTTAATATACAATGGGATTCCCCCAGAACTTATGAAGTAATAATATACGTACCAATTCCTGTAATAGAAATAGTGTCATTTACAACTAATTTTTTACCTCTTCTATTTTCAGGCTCATTATTTACAAAAATCTCGTGTTCAGATAAAAACCACTTTGCCATTCCGCCTGTATCGATTACACCCGCTAATTTTAAAAACTGCCCAAGTGTAATATATTCTGTATTTATTTTAACTTTTTCATTTTTCATTTTTCATCACCCTCAAATATCCATTTCTTAATTGTACTAAACTTCTAACAGAAAAAAAATAGGAATCCCATATTTTCTATTGTAACAGTAAAAAAAGACTGATCCACTTGTACTTTGCACTCTCCAAAAGACCTTTAGTAGAAAAAATATAAATTATTCTACAAAACAGTGGAGGTTGCTAGTACATTCTGTAGGTCAGCCCCTTTTAGGTAGAATTTACTAACTAGTATGTGCGAACAGGTAAAATTAATTGCAATGTTCTTGAATCATTAACTGTACGGATTAAAAATGGTCTCATCGCTCCTGTAAACTGAATATAGATTTCAGGACTTTCGATAGCCTTTAATGCATCCATTACATATTTCGCACTAAATGATATTTTTAACTCTTCACCTTTTATATCTTCACAAGCAATCTCATCTACTACTTTACCGATTTCCGGAGAATAAGAAGAAATATTTACAAGTGTATTACCTTTTGTTTCTAAGTGGACAACATTGTTTCTACCTTCTCTTGCAAGTAGAGAAGCACGATCAATCGCTTGTAAAAACTCTTTTGTCATTACAGTTAGTTCTGTTTTGCTTTCACTTGGAATCAATTTTGAAGTATCAGGATAATTTCCTTCAAGTAATCGAGTAAAGAATAAAATATGCTTTGTTTTAAATAGTGCTTGGTGTTCTGTTAATACGATATCAACTTTTTCATTGTTATCATCAAGAATTTTACTTAATTCATTTAAGCTTTTGCCTGGGATTACGACACTTGCTTTAAACTCATTTGTTAATGCATTATTGTCAATTTTAGCTTGTCTTAAAGCTAAGCGGTGACTGTCAGTAGCAATACAAGTCAGTTCACCATTTTCTATTTTCCAATTTACACCCGTTAAAATTGGTCGTGTTTCGGATGTAGATACCGCGAACACAGTTTGACGGATCATAAATTTAAGTAGATCAGCAGAAATAGAAATTGTTTCATGTTCTTCAATTTGAGGAAGTAATGGATACTCTTCTGCATCAAAGCCATTTAAACTAAATTCTGTTTTTCCAGCTCTTATTGTTGTTACATAATGACTATCTGATTCTAATTCTACAAAGTCAGCAGGTAACTTTTTTACAATGTCACTAAAGTATCTAGCATTAAGTACGATACTCCCTGGTTGTTTTACATCTACTAATTGTTGATCATCTACAATAGTTGGTAAATAAGATTCAATAGAAATATCTGAATCACTACCAGTTAAAGTTAAACCTTCGTTTGTAACAACTAATTTTATACCAGTTAAAATTGGAATTGTTGTTCTAGATGAAACAGCTCTCATTACATCTTGTACAGCTTTAACAAGATGATCTTTTTGTACTGTAAATTTCATTTTTTGTACTCCTTATATATTTTATAAAATAATATAGTAATAGTAGTAGGGCCTGTTAATTTGTGGATAACCCTAATTTAGTAAAGAAAAATAAGTCTATCAACATGTGGATAGACTGTGTAAAAAAACTAGAAAGTTATGCACAGTTTTAAGTATCTACTGATTTAATTTTTCATTGATCTCTTTAATTTGAGATTGAAGTTGTGAGTCAGTTTCAACCAATTTTGATATCTTTTCATGTGCATGAATAACTGTTGTATGATCTCTACCACCAAACTCTTCTCCTATTTTAGGTAAAGAATGGTCTGTAAGCTCCCTCGAAAGATACATTGCTACCTGCCTAGGAAAGGCCACTGATTTAGTACGCTTCTTAGCTTTAAAGTCTTCTAATTTAATATTAAAAAACTCACCCACAGTACGTTGAATATCAAGAATTGATAAAGTTTTCGGTCTTGAAGCCGTAATTAAATTCTTTAATGCCTCAGCAGCAACACTAGCATTAATATCTTTATTGATTAATGAAGAATAAGCTACAACACGTATTAGAGCACCTTCTAATTCTCGTATATTCGTATCAATTTGATTTGCAATATATAACATGACTTCATTTGGAATATCTAAGCCCTCTGCTTTCGCCTTTTTGCGTAAAATGGCGATCCTTGTCTCTAGGTCAGGCGGTGTAATATCTGTAATTAAGCCCCATTCAAATCGTGAGCGAAGACGATCTTCTAGTGTAGGAATTTCTTTAGGTGGTCGGTCACTTGAAATGACAATTTGCTTACTTTCTTCATGTAGAGTATTAAAAGTATGGAAAAATTCTTCTTGTGTTTGTTCTTTTCCCGCTAAAAATTGAATATCATCAATAAGTAGTACATCTACATTGCGGTATTTATTTCTAAATTCAATTGCTTTGTTATCACGAATTGAGTTAATAAATTCATTCGTAAATTTTTCGGAAGATAGATAAACTACCTTTGCATTTGGATTATGTTCAAGTACATAGTGTCCAATCGCATGCATTAAGTGGGTTTTACCTAATCCTACACCCCCATAAATAAATAAAGGGTTATATGCTTTTGCTGGCGCTTCAGCAACTGCTAATGAAGCCGCGTGAGCAAAACGATTTCCAGATCCGATTACGAACGTATCAAAAGTATATTTTGGATTTAACATACTTTGTCCGAATTCAACTGGCTCATCATATTTAACCTTTTCTTTAACAGCAGGAATATTCATTTCTATTTCTTCAATATGGTTTTGAGGAAGGATGAACTTAATTTCTAATTCTGCTCCAGTAATTTCTAAAACTGTATCCATGATTAAAGAAGAATACTTTGATTCTAGCCAATCACGTGCAAACTCATTAGGCGCAATAATGGTTAAAGTATCGTTTTTTAATGAGAATGCTTTTGTTGATTTGAGCCATGTTTCGAAGCTTGGCTTGCTTATCTTTTTCTCTATTTCTGATAGAACCCTGGACCAAAGATCCCCTATATTCTCCAAAGAATAATCCCTCCTTATAAGACAGTGTATAAGTTTTGTACAAGCACTATATTCAATCTGTAATTTTTATACATTTCGTTGTATATGCCTTAAATCAATTATCTGCAAAATTCCACTTTATTTGACAGTATTCACCTATGTGGATAACTTTAAATAAGCATAAGTGTAAAACCTGTCCACAAGTTATTAACAGCTGTGGACAATTAAATATTAAAATTGACTTGTCCATAAGAGGAAAACAAATTAATGATATCAAAAAACTTTAGGTATTTCAATGAGTAGTTCATGTTATCCACATGCTAATCCACTTGTTTAGGAAAATTGTCCACAGAAAAGTAAGTTGTGCAAAACTTGTCAATAAGTGTTGTGAGTAAAAATTTTGTTGATAAATCTTATCCACAGCGTATTTAACAATTTTATGAAAAGGTGAAGTAATTCATTTTTGGCTATTTTTTTATACATATAAATTTAGGGGAAAAAAATCTTTCGACACCCTCGTTTTTAGATGATTATTTTGTTTATAAATGAGCGGAGGGGAAAAGATATAAGTAAAAGTTTTTTTATCAAGTAATCTGTTACTAGATCATTAATGAAGAAGTTAATTGGAGATAAAAAGTTAGTCCTCCTAAAACAGAAACGACAAACTTTTTAAAGTACTTAAATAAAGAAAGAAAATTTTTAAACATGAAAACGTATGGGATCAGTCATTCTTCTATATATAATTGTAAAAAATAAAGATGATTTAATATCTTACATTGACATATTGACCATTTATTCTTTATAATTTATAGGACTGTCTATTACAGTAATTCCTCAGGGAGGTGTCATATAATGAAAAGAACATTTCAACCAAACAAGCGTAAACGCAGTAAAGTACATGGTTTCCGTAGCCGTATGAGCACTGCCAATGGACGTAAAGTTCTAGCTGCTCGTCGTCGTAAAGGTAGAAAAGTATTATCTGCGTAGGCCACTGTCAACAGTGGTCTTTTTCGCTAATTAGAAGGCCTTTTTTTGCTTTAAATGTCACATTTTGTAAGTAAAAAAGGCCTCATTTTTTATGAAAATATTGGTATGATAATTGAAGGAATCTTTAGAGGTGTCAGTAAAACATGAACAAGAAAAACAGAATAAAAAAGAACGAAGATTTTAGTCGCGTTTTTCGAGAAGGTACATCTACTGCGAACCGACAATTCGTAATCTATACATTAAGGAAAGAAGATCAACAGCAATATCGAATCGGATTATCTGTAAGTAAGAAGTTAGGTAATGCTGTAGTAAGAAATCATATTAAGCGCTATATTAGACAAGCTCTTCATGAACTTAGCGATGATCTTCAAATAGAAATGGATTATGTAGTGATCGCAAGAAAACCATGTACTGAACTACCTTTTAATGAATTTAAAAAAAGTTTAATTCACGTATTAAAAAGGGCAGAAGCGCTGAAAATTCGTGATTCAAAACATAAAACAGATAAAAAACAAATTAAGTAATTACATATTTAATTGTAACAACTTAAAGGAGGAACTAGTTTGAAGACTAAGAAGTATCAAATGCTAGTTGCAATTCTTTTCTTAGTAGTAGTGTTAGCTGGATGTTCACAAACAAACCAAGCAATCACGCCTGAAAGTACTGGGATATGGAATCAATATTTCGTTTATCCATTATCTTGGCTAATTACAACGGTAGCTAATATTTTCGGTGGCAGCTACGGTATGGCAATTATTATCGTAACAATTTTAATTCGTTTAGCATTATTACCATTAATGATCAAACAAATTAGAAGTACGAAAGCAATGCAAGCAATTCAACCTGAAATGTTAAAACTTAGAGAAAAATATTCTTCTAAAGATCAAAAAACAGTTCAAAAATTAAATGAAGAAACAATGAAATTATATCAACAGCATGGTGTTAACCCACTATCTGGTTGTTTACCAATTTTCATTCAAATGCCGATCTTAATTGCTTTCTACCATGCAATTATGAGAACAATGGAAATTAAAGCACATGATTTCTTATGGTTCCAATTAGGTCACCCGGATCCAATCTATGCTTTACCAATTATTGCTGGGATCACTACATTTATTCAACAAAAAGTATCAATGAATACTACTACAATGGCTGGTCCTGCGGCACAACAAATGAAAATCATGCTTTATGTTATGCCAATCATGATCTTAGTATTTGCAATTAACTTACCATCAGCATTAGCGCTTTATTGGGTAGTTGGTAATACATTTATGATCGTTCAAACATTACTTGTAAATAGAACTGGTAATACACCAGATCAAAAAAACAATGTAGGAGGGGCTAGTAAGTGAGAGAAGTAACTGCTACTGGTCAAACAATCGAACAAGCAGTTCAAAATGCACTTCAGCAACTTAGTTCAACAAAAGAAGAAGTAGAAATTGAAGTATTAGAAGATGGGAAAAAAGGATTTTTGGGATTTGGTTCAAAGCCAGCTAAAGTTTTAGTTGTAAAAAAGAAAACTTTAGTAGAAAAAGCTTTTGACTATATTTCGAATATCGTTACATGTTTAGATGAAACAGCCCAAATTGATTACGATTTTCAAGATAAAAAAGAGCCATCTCTTTTATTTACTATAAAAGGTGATAAAGTAGCTCTTATTATCGGGAAAAGAGGTAATACTTTAAATGCACTTCAGTTTTTAGTGCAAACTTATGTAAATCGTCATTCAAAGCAATTAATTCATGTTGTAGTTGATGCTGAGAATTATCGTTTAAAGCGTAAAGAATCACTAGAAATATTAGCCAAAAAAGCTGCACAGACAGTTTTAAAAACAAGGAAGGCTGTTTCGTTAGAGCCAATGCCTTCTTTTGAAAGAAAAATAATACATCACATACTAACTGACATGCCGAATATTTCTACTAAGTCAGTAGGTCAAGATCCATATCGTCAATTAGTTATTGATATCAAAAAACCAATTAAGGGCTAACCTTAGTTGGTTTTTTTGATGCTTACTCTTTAGGCATTTAAGTTTACTTGTACTTTCGTAGGGTTATAATATAAAAACATTCAATTATAAAAATCTTTATGCTATGCTATAGGTTTAGAAGTAACATGTTATCTATTACATAACATGCTCTAGAGGTGATATTCTAATGGAATTTGATACAATTACAGCGATATCAACACCAAAAGGCGAAGGTGCAATTGCCATCGTACGATTAAGTGGTGATCAGGCTGTTCAAATAGCTAATAAACTGTTTAAAGAAAAAGATTTAAATATAGTAGATTCTCATACCATTCATTATGGCCATTTAGTAGATCCTAGTACTGAAACGATTGTCGAAGAGGTAATGGTTTCAGTATTAAGAGCTCCTAAAACATTTACACGCGAGGATGTAGTAGAGATTAATTGTCATGGCGGAATCTATTCTGTTAATAAAGTGCTAGAATTAGTTCTTTCATCAGGTGCCAGACTAGCTGAACCTGGTGAATTTACGAAAAGGGCATTTTTAAATGGACGTATTGATTTATCACAGGCTGAAGCAGTGATGGATTTAATTCGTTCTAAAACGGATCGAGCGATGGCAATTGCTATGAATCAAGTCGAGGGTCGATTATCTAAGATGGTTAGCGGACTACGACAAACACTCTTAGAAATTCTTGCTCATATTGAAGTGAATATTGATTATCCTGAATATGATGATGTTGAAGAAATGACGAATACAGTACTAATTGAAAAAGCAAAAACAGTTCAAAACGAAATTCAAAGACTTCTTGAAACATCAAAGCAAGGTAAAATCTTACGTGAAGGACTATCTACGGTCATTATCGGTAGACCGAATGTTGGTAAGTCCTCTCTATTAAACACACTTGTGCAAGAAAGTAAGGCGATTGTTACTGATATTCCTGGTACAACAAGGGATGTAATAGAGGAATATGTAAATGTTAAGGGTGTTCCTCTCCGTTTAATTGATACAGCTGGTATTCGAGAAACGAAGGACGTTGTTGAAGCGATTGGGGTAGAGCGTTCGAAAAAAGTATTAAACTTGGCCGATCTAGTATTGTTTGTTTTAAATAATAATGAGCAACTTACTGAAGAGGATCGTGTTTTATATAATCAAATGAGCGGAAAAGATGTAATTGTCATCATAAATAAAACAGATTTACCACAAAATCTTGATATTGAAGAAGTGAAGCAATTAGTTGGTAATGCTACAATTGTAACGACATCTTTAAAAGAAGAACAAGGTATTGAAGATCTTGAGAAAGCGATTGCTGATTTATATTTTGAAGGGCAAATCGAGTCGCAAGATTTAACATATTTATCAAATGCTAGACATATCGCATTATTAAAGCAAGCGGAATCGACAATTAATGATGCAACTGAAGCAATGAGAAATGGAATGCCGATCGATTTAGTTCAAATTGACTTAACAAGAGCGTGGGAATTGTTAGGCGAAATTATTGGAGATACAGTACAGGAAAGTTTAATAAACCAATTGTTTTCTCAATTCTGTTTAGGAAAATAAAGGGTTAGGAGGAAGTTACATGAGTTTTGAAGCAGGCAATTATGATGTAATTGTTATTGGCGCTGGTCATGCTGGTTGTGAGGCAGGACTTGCTGCTGCTCGTATGGGTGCAAAAACATTAATGCTGACGATTAATTTAGATATGGTAGCATTTATGCCGTGTAACCCTTCAGTAGGTGGACCTGCTAAAGGGATTGTTGTACGTGAAATTGATGCACTTGGTGGGGAAATGGGTAGAAATATTGATAAAACTCATATCCAAATGAGAATGTTAAACACAGGGAAAGGCCCTGCAGTACGTGCATTACGTGCTCAAGCGGATAAATTCGCATATCAGCACGAATTGAAAAAAACGATTGAGGATACTGAAAACCTTACTTTAAAACAAGGATTAGTTGAAAGACTGATTATCGAAGACGGTGAATGCACAGGTGTCATTACGCAAACAGGTGCTATTTATCGATCAAAAACAGTTGTTATTACGACTGGTACTTTTTTACGTGGTGAAATCATAGTTGGTGAATTAAAATATTCTAGTGGACCTAATAATCAGCAACCAGCTATTAAGCTATCTGAGCACTTAGAGGAATTAGGTATTGAGCTTGTGCGTTTTAAAACAGGGACACCTCCACGTGTAAATAGCCATAGTATTGATTATTCTAAAACTGAAATACAACCTGGTGATGACGTTCCACGTGCATTTTCATATGAGACGGAAGCAGTTGAAACAGATCAAATTCCTTGCTGGTTAACATATACAAGTGAAAACACTCATCAAATTATTGATGATAACCTTCACCGTTCACCAATGTACTCTGGTATGATTAAGGGAACTGGACCACGTTACTGTCCATCAATTGAAGATAAAGTAGTTCGTTTTAACGATAAACCAAGACATCAAATCTTCTTAGAACCTGAAGGAAGAAACACTCAGGAAGTATATGTTCAAGGACTTTCTACAAGCTTACCAGAGGATGTACAAGAGAAAATGCTTCGTTCAATTGCAGGATTAGAAAATGTTCAAATGATGAGAACAGGATATGCAATTGAGTATGATGCGATTGTACCCACTCAATTATGGCCAACATTAGAAATTAAACATATTAAAAATCTTTATACAGCTGGTCAAATTAATGGTACTTCAGGATATGAGGAAGCTGCAGGCCAAGGACTAATTGCAGGAATTAATGCAGCTTGTCGTTCTTTAAATAAAAAGGAACTGATTTTAGATCGTTCTGAAGCATATATTGGTGTTCTAATCGATGATTTAGTAACGAAGGGTACGAATGAACCTTATCGTTTACTTACATCTAGAGCGGAATACAGACTATTACTTCGCCATGATAATGCTGATTTAAGATTAACTAAAATAGGTCATGAGTTAGGCTTAATTTCTGATGACAGATTTGCAGATTTCGAACAAAAGAAAGCGCATATTGAAGAAGAAATTAGTCGTTTAAAAACAACTCAGTTAAGACCAACCGAGCAAGTTCAAGGTTTGATCGCAGAAGTAGGCGGTAGTGAATTAAAAGATGGAATCAAAGCGGCAGATTTATTACGTCGACCAGAAATGAACTATGAACACATTCACGTCCTTTCTCCTTCTGAAAAGGAATTACATCCAGATGTAAAAGAACAGGTTGAAATTCAAATTAAGTATGAAGGTTATATTGAAAAATCATTAAATCAAGTAGAACGTATGAAAAAAATGGATTTAAAGAGAATCCCTGAAAATATTGATTATCAAGCAATTAATGGTCTCGCAACAGAAGCTAGACAAAAACTTGAACAAGTACGTCCACTATCAGTTGGGCAAGCATCACGTATATCCGGAGTAAACCCAGCAGATATTTCAATTCTACTTGTTTATTTAGAACAAGGAAAAATTGCAAGAATATCGAACTAATATAGATAGGGGAATTACTAGTGAACAAAGAACAATTTATTGCTGCACTAAAAGAAAAAAACATTCATTTAACTGATTTTCAATTAAAACAATTTGATATATATTTTCACACGCTAGTTGAGTGGAATAATAAAATGAATTTAACAGCTATTACTGAAGAAGAAGAAGTATATTTGAAACATTTTTATGATTCAATTAGTGCCTCCTTCTACTTTGATTTTTCAAATGAGATGACATTATGTGATATTGGTGCCGGAGCAGGATTTCCTTCTATTCCCATTAAAATATGTTTCCCATCTATCCGATTAACAATAGTAGACTCTCTACAAAAGAGAATTTCATTTCTAAATCATTTAGCTTCGGAATTAAAATTGGAAAATGTTGCATTCCATCATGACCGTGCAGAAACATTCGCTAAAAAAGACGGTATGAGAGAATCTTTTGACGTTGTTACAGCAAGAGCTGTTGCTAGAATGTCAGTATTAAGTGAATTATGTTTACCACTTGTTAAACCAAATGGACATTTTGTAGCCCTAAAGGGTGCTGCGGGTCAAGATGAGTTAGATAAAGCAGATTATGCAATCAAAACTCTTGGTGGAGAAGTAAAAGCAATCAATCATTTTGTTCTTCCAGGAGAAGATAGTGAACGAAATATTGTTATAGTAGAAAAGAAACGTAAAACGCCAAACAAGTACCCACGTAAGCCTGGTACTCCTGGTAAAGAACCATTAGAAAAATAATTTTATAAACTAACAAATGTTTCACGTGAAACATTTGTTAGATTTAATTTGTTGTGAACGAAATTCTAAAAGGGTGGGAATCACATTGAAAAGCACTTTATCCAAGTTATTTGGCTTGTCCGAAAAAGAAATAAGTGATGATGTCCAAGACTCAGTTTCAAGTAATGAAGTAATACGTCAAATTCCGGTGTCTGACATTGTTCCAAATCAGTACCAGCCAAGGACCTTTTTTGATGATGAAAAAATAAAGGAATTGGCATTAACAATTAGAACGCATGGTATTATTCAACCGATCGTTGTTAGAGAGATTCAGCCTAATTTTTATGAAATTATTGCTGGTGAACGCCGTTTTAGAGCGGTATCATCATTAGGTTGGGACACTATCCCTGCAATTGTAAAAACCTTTAATGATACTGAAACTGCTTCTGTTGCACTTATTGAAAACTTGCAACGTGAAGAATTATCTCCATTTGAAGAAGCTGTTGCATATCAAAAATTAATTGATTTACATAATCTTACTCAAGAGGCGTTGGCTCAACGTTTAGGTAAAGGGCAATCAACAGTTGCAAATAAGTTAAGACTGTTAAAATTACCTAAAGAGATTCAACAAGCTCTGTTAGATAAGACGATTACAGAGCGTCATGCTAGGGCTCTTATTCCTTTAAAACTACCTCAACTTCAAGTTAGTTTATTACAAGAAATTGTAGAGAAACAATTGAATGTTAAGCAAACTGAAGACCGTGTAGTTGCTTTACTTACAGAGAAAAAACCAAAACCTCGTCCTAAAATAAAAGCAGTTAGCAAGGATGTTAGAATTGCAATGAATACGATTCGTGAATCATTACAAATGGTGACGAAAACGGGTATGGATATTGATAGTCAGGAAGAAGAACATGATGATTACTATCAAATTACAATTAAAATCCCTAAAAAATAATGATTAAATTCACCTCTTCTAAAGTGGTGAATTTTTTTTGTTCATTTTTAAATCTAAACACAATGATGATTGTATTCGTGATAGAATAGAAAATAAGAATTGTTTGTTGTGGAAGGAGTAGATTACGTAGTGGTTAAGGTAATCTCTATTGCAAATCAAAAAGGTGGTGTTGGTAAGACAACAACATCAGTTAATTTAAGTGCTTGTTTAGCGCATTTAGGAAAAAAAGTATTATTAGTTGATATAGATCCTCAAGGTAATGCTACTAGTGGAATTGGTATTGAAAAAGCAGATGTAAATCAGTGTGTGTACAATGTATTAGTTGATGATGTCGAAGCAAAAAGTGTAATTATAAGCACCGCAATCCCTAATTTTGATATAATTCCAGCAACAATTCAACTTGCTGGAGCGGAAATCGAATTAGTCCCTACTATCTCTAGAGAAGTACGATTAAAACGTGCATTAGATACTGTAAAAGGAAACTATGATTATATATTAATAGATTGTCCTCCATCTCTAGGCTTATTAACACTAAATTCACTGACAGCCTCTGACTCAATTATTATTCCAGTACAATGTGAGTACTATGCTTTGGAAGGATTAAGTCAATTATTAAGTACTGTACGATTAGTACAAAAACATTTAAATAAGAATTTAGCCATTGAAGGTGTATTGCTTACTATGTTGGATGCTCGTACAAATTTGGGTATCCAAGTTATTGAAGAAGTGAAAAAGTATTTTCAAGATAGAGTTTATAAATCAATTATTCCAAGAAATGTCCGTTTAAGTGAAGCGCCAAGTCATGGCAAGCCGATCATTACATATGATCCAAAGTCTAGAGGTGCAGAAGTATATCTCGAACTAGCAAAGGAAGTGATTGATAATGGCTAAAGGGTTAGGCAAAGGCATCGGAGCATTTTTTCAAGATATCGATAATCAAAATGAAGAAATCGTTCAAGAAATATCACTAAAAGAACTTAGACCAAATCCTTACCAACCTCGAAAAATATTTGATGAAAATGCAATGCAAGAATTAACGCAATCAGTTTTAGAACATGGGATTTTACAACCTATTATTGCTAGGAAAAGTATTAAAGGCTATCAAATCGTTGCTGGTGAAAGACGTTATCGTGCTGCGAAAAATGCGGGATTAAATACTGTTCCAGTCATTGTAAGAGAATTGACTGAAGAACAAATGATGGAACTAGCAGTACTCGAAAACTTACAAAGAGATGATTTAAATCCTTTGGAGGAAGCTGAGGCTTATCAATCCTTAATTGAACAATTACATTTAACACAAGAACAACTTGCGAAAAAACTAGGTAAAAGTAGACCACATATAGCAAACTATCTTAGAATCCTGACTTTACCTAACTCTGTTCAAAAAATGGTTGAGTCTGGTACACTCTCTATGGGACACGGCAGAGCTTTATTGGGCCTGAAACGTAAAGGTTTAATTGAGGGAACTGCTTTAAAGGTTGTTGAAAAGAATCTTAGTGTAAGAGAAGTAGAAACATTAGTTAATGAATTAAACGATAATGTTTCACGTGAAACACAAAAGAAAATTCCTAATAAGAATATATTCTTCAGTGAGTACGAGGATGTTTTACAAGAGAAATTTGGAACATCTGTAAAAATTAAATCAACCAAAGATAAAGGGAAAATCGAAATCCAATTCTTTAATAAAGAAGATTTGGAAAGAATCCTTTCTATCATTAAATAAATAATATATTTGGACTATAGTTTGTATTTAACATTCAAACTATAGTCCATTTTTTTTGAAGTTAATTTTATTATCTAAAATGGTTGGAATTTAAACGATAAAAACAGAAGTTGATTACAATTGAATTAGTTTTACCCTATATGAGTCTGAGTCGCGGAAAGCTTGGAAATCCGAGAAGGCTTAGCTCACTCCTCACTGAAAGGGGTACATTCCAGAGTTGTCATCATCTAAAAAGTTCTTCATAGGAAAAACGAAATATAATAAGTGCAAATTCATTTATTACATTATGAAACTAGTATTATTATAGTGCAGTTTGGCCAGTCAATTTACTTTCTGTTTCTTTGATAGATCTCGCAATAAATTTTGCCATTTTCATGACTAGACTTAATCTAGTATTTTGTAAAACATAAAACTCCATAAAACCACTTACATTGACGACACCAGTTAAATTAATTTCACCGACCAAAGGTAAATCCTTCTTCATTGCGGCTCCTGGCTTTAATGGTCCATTTGATAATCGCACACTTCCTATGCTTTTAACTCTGCCTAAACATGCATCAACAGCGATAATAAACGGATTTTTATACTTGTTTTTTATTGTTTCAAGTTGTTCAGAAAGATTTAACGCATGAATTGGTTCATCAAGAGTACCATAATAATGGAATCTACTTACATTTAATTCTCCTAATAAAGTACCGACTAGTGGACCTAAAGAATCACCTGTTGAACGATCAGTACCAATACATACAAATACAATGTCATTAGTGTAGATACTAGGAAGAGATTTGCTTAAATGATCTGCAAATTGGTTAACTGCATTGTCATCATCCAAAAATACAGAATAATCATCCTTAAATAAACTACGAAAAGGATTTGCCGGAAATTGCATACTATCGCCCACTTTTCATTTAAAAGAGTAGTAATAGTTTATGCAATATTTAAACAATTTATACTATATTCTACCTTTCTTTATCATAAAATTACTATATGATTACATTTGTAGTTATTTATGGTTTTAAATTCATAATTCGTTTAGTATAACTTTTGAAGAAATAGAAAGTGCGTTAGGGGGATAAAATGAAAAATACATTAAATGATGCAGAAGCAAAGATAAAGGAAAGTATGTTGACTGAGAGTCAATGGGACACGCTTTGGACTTCTTCGATAAAAATAGCTGTTATAATAATCGTTTCTATCTTAGCGATTAAATTTGGAAGAAAATTAATTCGCCGACTTTTAAAAGTACAAGCAAGAGGACCTTTACAAGTATCAGAAAGGCGATCAGTTACGTTAGTTAGATTGTTAGAAAATGTCATTGCATATGTTGTGTTTTTTATTGCAGTACTTACGATTTTACCTATCTTTGGAGTTGAAACTAGAGGATTAATTGTAGGGGCCGGAGTTGGTGGTGTTGCATTAGGTTTTGGTGCACAAAGCTTAGTGAAAGATATCATTTCAGGTTTCTTTATTTTATTTGAGGATCAGTTTTCGGTTGGCGATTATATTAGAGTTCAAACCTTCGAAGGAACGGTACAATCGATTGGTCTAAAAACAACAAAAATTAGAAGTGCGACAGGTGAGCTGCATATCATTCAAAATGGTATGATTACTGAAGTAACTAACTTTTCTTTGCATAACTCAGTTGCATTGGTCGATATCAGTATTTCATACGAAGGTGATATTGAACATGCTCAATCAGTTATTGAAGAGCACTTAGTGGAAATGCCTGAACGATATGAAGAAATGGTAAAAGCGCCAGAATATCTTGGTATTCAAAGCTTTGGTCCTTCTGAAGTAGTTATTCGAATCGCGTCAGAAGTAAAACCGATGGCTCAATTTAAAATATCAAGAGCAATTCGAAAAGAGATTAAAGAGGTACTTGAAAGAAATAACATAGAAATTCCATATCCAAAAATGGTATTATATAGACAACCAGAACCTAATAATGAAAAGGCACAGTCTTAATTCTACTATTTAAGGAAGTGAAATAGTCGCATGGAAGAGAAGGTTTTTGATTTAAATGATATAGTAGAAATGAAAAAGGCACATCCATGTGGTGTGAATAAATGGAAAATTATCCGTATGGGTATGGATATCCGTTTGAAATGTGAAGGTTGCGGACATAGTGTTTTAATTCCGCGCAGAGAGTTTTCTCGTAAATTAAAAAAGGTATTAACTAAAGCTGAAGAATAGGTAAAAAAATTATTAAAAAGGTATCTAGTAAGAGCGAACTTTTTACCGCTCTTATTAGATGCCTTTCGTATGTAAGAAATAATATTCGGATTTTCTTGTTATTTTTTTTTGAAATCAATATAATTGTGAAAGATTAACTAAGTTCGTATAGGAGTGGAAACTATGGCATTAACAGCAGGTATCGTAGGTTTACCAAACGTAGGAAAGTCAACATTATTTAATGCAATTACGCAAGCTGGTGCTGAATCAGCAAACTATCCGTTTTGTACAATTGACCCTAACGTAGGTGTAGTAGAAGTACCAGATTATCGTTTAGAAAAATTAACTGAATTAGTTCAACCGAAAAAAACTGTTCCAACAACTTTTGAATTTACTGATATTGCAGGAATCGTAAAAGGTGCAAGTAAGGGTGAAGGTTTAGGAAATAAGTTTTTATCACATATTCGTCAAGTAGATGCAATTTGTCAGGTAGTACGATGCTTTGCAGATGACAATATTACACACGTTTCAGGTAAAGTAGATCCAATTTCAGATATTGAAACGATTAACTTAGAGTTAATTCTTGCTGATTTAGAATCAGTAGAAAAAAGAATTGACCGTGTTGCTAAGTTAGCGAAACAAAAAGATAAAGATGCATCTTATGAACATGAAATTTTAGTAAAATTAAGAGATGCATTTGAAAGTGACAAGCCTGCTCGTTCAGTAGAATTTACTGAAGAACAAATGAAGGTTGTTAAGGGATTACATTTATTAACGACGAAGCCAATGCTTTATATTGCTAACGTTGGTGAAGATGACATTGTTGATCCATCATCAAATGAATTTGTTGAAAAAGTAAGAGCTTTTGCAGCGGAAGAAGGTTCTCAAGTTATTGTAATTAGTGCAAAAATTGAGGAAGAAATTTCTGAGTTAGATGATGAGGAAAAGCGTTCATTCTTACAAGAAATTGGTATTGAAGAATCAGGTCTTGACCAATTAATTAGAGCTGCTTATCACTTATTAGGATTAGCGACATATTTCACAGCTGGTGTACAAGAAGTACGTGCATGGACATTTAAAAAGGGTATGAAAGCACCTCAATGTGCAGGCGTAATTCACACTGATTTTGAACGTGGATTTATTCGTGCAGAAACTGTATCATATGAAGATTTAGCAACTTATGGTTCAATGCCATTAGCGAAAGAAGCTGGAAAAGTGCGTCTTGAAGGAAAAGAATATATCGTTCAAGACGGAGATGTAATGCATTTCCGCTTTAATGTGTAAAAAGTAGCAAATATTTTATTGGTTTGCTATCTAAGATTTTTTATGCTATAATTTTATTTCGTGAGTGATTATATAAATTGCTCCTTGCCCTTAACTGGGCCGTTAGACCAAAAGGAGGTGACATTGTGATGAATAAATACGAAATCATGTACATCGTTCGACCAAACATGGAAGACGAAGCGCAAAAAGCTTTAGTAGAGCGTTTTAACAACGTTTTAACTGAACAAGGTGCAGAAATCACAAACGTTAAAGAGTGGGGTAAACGTCGTTTAGCTTATGAAATTAACGATTTCCGTGATGGACACTACATGCTTGTAAATGTTTCTGCTCAACCAGAAGCAGTACAAGAATTCGATCGTTTAGCGAAAATCAGCGAAGATATCATTCGCCATATCGTTATCCGTGAAAATGACAAATAATAATTTTTGAAATGCCTTAGGGAGGTAAGAATCAGATGATCAATCGTGTTGTGCTTGTAGGTCGTCTAACAAAGGATCCAGACTTACGTTATACACCAAGTGGGGTTGCTGTAGCTACATTTACTCTAGCGGTAAATCGTGCCTTCTCAAATCAGCAAGGAGACCGAGAGGCAGATTTTATTAACTGCGTTATCTGGAGAAAACCGGCTGAAAACGTTGCGAACTTCTTGAAAAAAGGAAGCTTAGCTGGCGTTGAAGGACGTATTCAAACTAGAAGTTATGATGGCCAAGATGGTAAAAAAGTTTATGTAACAGAAGTTGTTGCTGACTCAGTTCAATTCTTAGAGCCAAGAAATGCATCAGGCAATCAAGGTGGTTCTTTTAATGGGAACCAACAAAACCAAGGTTTTAACGCTGGAAATCCTTTTGAAGCACCATCACAAAAGCCTAGCTTTAATGATGATCCATTTGGTGGGACAAGCAAAACAATTGATATCACTGATGACGATCTTCCTTTTTGATAAAAATAGCGTAATGTTGAACGGTAAACATTACTAAAAACAATTCTTCAAAAAGAAGGAGGGAAATAAGATGGCAATGGGTGGACGTAAAGGTGGACGTGCTAAGCGTCGTAAAGTTTGTTACTTTACAGCTAACGGCATTACACACATCGACTATAAAGATACTGAGTTATTAAAACGTTTCGTATCAGAGCGTGGTAAAATTTTACCTCGTCGTGTAACTGGTACTTCAGCAAGATACCAACGTAAATTAACGATTGCAATTAAACGCTCTCGTCAAATGGCATTATTACCATACGTGGCTGAATAAGCTGAATAATAAAAAGTACAGCATTCTCGTGCTGTACTTTTTTTGTATTTTAAGGGATCTAATGAACTTTTCATTTTTTTTAATAATTTATGGTAAAATAAGTATTAGTATGCTTACCGATATTTTATTGGTTTAGTTGAAAGGAGCCATATTTTGAAATCAACTCGCTTTATAACCGAGGGGGCAGTGCTATTAGCATTATATTCAATTATGCTATTACTGATTACATATGTACCATTTCTCTCAATTGTACTAACTTATTTAATGCCCCTACCATTTATCATATTTAGCTTGAAATATTCTATTAAGGAATCTCTTTTATTGATTTGTGTTGCATTAGGGCTTACACTCGTCATCACTCAAGCTTCTTTTATCTTGGGAACATTAATGTTTTCGACAGTTGGTATTGCAATAGGCTATCAACTTGGGAAGGAAAGAAGTAAAGGAGAAATTTTATTAACTAGTACATTTTTATATTTCATACATATAGTACTAATATACTTAATAGTACAACTTATGTTTGATATTAATATTTCAAACATTGCTACAACGAGAATGACTGAGTTACTTGAAGCAAGTAAGAATTTATCTTCGGATTTAGGTGTTTCTTATAATGAAAAGAATGCTAAAGCTATAACCGAAGCATTGAAGTTATTGCCTGTTTTAGTACCATCTATTATGTTAATGTTAGGTTTTACTATGGCATTTTTAACACAGCTATTAACATTCCCTATCGTAAGAAGATTAAGTTTTAAAACGCCTAAATTTAAGCCGTTTAGAGAATTCAGGTTACCATTAGGATTTATGTGGTTGTATTTGATTATTACGATCCTTTCTTATTTTGGATCAAAACCAAATGGATTCTTTTATACAGCTATTATGAACATATCTTATGTATTACACATCTTAGTGATTACGCAAGGATTTGCAGCGATATTTTATTTTAGTCATATTAGAAAACTATCTAAAGCAGTACCAATTCTAATATTAATTGCAGGTCTACTGATTAACGGGTTAATGATTTTTGTTTTATTAATTGGGATTATTTCAATTGGAATTTTTAATAGAATGAAGAAATAAGCTATTTTGTGGTTTTATATTGGCAGAATAGGTAAAAATAATCTTATTTTGTATAGAAGTTAGATTTTATTTGATTTAGGGGCTGAACTTATGCAAGATTTTCATAAGAAACAGGTGTTTCTTATTCCCGTCTATCTATTAACTGCTCTTGCGATATTTCTAATAGGAACTGTAGTTTATATACGTCCACAGCTAGGTATTATCTTTATTATCATCTTTCTATTCGTTATCTTTTTAGTTGTAAAGATTGAAATAAAGTATCGACACATTTTAGATATGTATATTGAATCAGTTATGTCGAGAGTGAAAAATTTAAGTAATGAAGCAATTACAAAAATGCCAATTGGTGTGTTACTTTATGATAAAGAGTACCACATCGAATGGGGCAATCAATATATTACACATATTTTGGACGACCAATCGTTAATCGGAAAACATATTTATGACTTGTCAGATGGTCTAATGTCTTTGATTTCAAAGAAAGAGAAAAAAGAAGATGTTATAACGATTAATAAGAGAACGTACCGAGTCGTTATTAAGAGAGAAGAACGATATATTTATTTATTTGATGTCACTGAACAAGCACAAATGGAGAAATTGTTTGAGGATCAAAGAACAGTTATCGCGGTTATTCTACTTGATAATTACGATGAAATGACTCAAGGTTTAGATGATCAAGAACGTTCTACTATCAATGGAACAGTGACAACGATATTAAATAGTTGGGCCAATAAACATGGCATATTTTTACGAAGAGTATCTTCAGATCGTTTGTACGCTGTATTAAATGAAGGAATCTTAAATGTATTAGAAAGCAATAAGTTTGCTATTCTTGATCATGTCAGAGATGAAACAACAAAACGAAATTTACCAATCACTTTAAGCGTAGGGGTTGGAATTGGTAGTGAGAATCTACCTGAACTTGGTCAACTTGCACAGTCTGGATTAGATCTGGCGTTAGGGCGTGGTGGCGACCAGGTAACAGTGAAGAATCTTAACGGGAAAGTAAAGTTCTTTGGTGGTAAAACAAATCCAGTTGAGAAACGAACCAGGGTTAGAGCACGTGTAATTTCTCATGCATTAAGAGACTTAATGAAGAGCAGCTCGAATGTAATGATTATGGGCCATAAGTTACCAGATATGGATGCGTTAGGCTCAGCTGTTGGTATTTTAAAAATGGTTACTCATAATGAGGTCAATGGTTATGTTGTCATTAAAAAAGATGAAGTAGATAGAAGTGTAAATCGTTTGATGAAAGAAATGACAAAAAACGAACAATATATGACATGCTTCATATCGCCTGAGAAAGCTAAAGAGTTAGTAACTGAGGACACATTAATTATAGTTGTTGATACGCATAGACCGACGATGGTAGAAGTGGAGTCATTACTAGATGCAACTGATAAAATTGTTGTTATTGACCATCATCGAAGAGGGGAAGACTTCATAAAAGATGCCATTCTTGTGTACATGGAGCCTTATGCGTCCTCTACAGCTGAATTAGTTACAGAGTTATTAGAATATCAACCGAAAAAGATTAAGCTTAGCATACTTGAAGCAACGGCCTTACTGGCAGGTATTATTGTCGATACGAAAAGTTTTACATTCCGTACAGGTGCAAGAACGTTTGATGCAGCATCTTATTTGCGCTCAAATGGTGCTGATACGATCCTTGTTCAAAATTTATTAAAACAAGATATGAATGAATATATCCGCAAATCAGAGCTGATTGAAGAGGCATACATGTACAAGAACGGCTTTGCGATCAGTTATGGTAAAGAAAATATAAACTATGATCAGGTGTTAATTGCTAAAGCTGCAGATACTTTATTAACGATGACGGATGTAATAGCATCTTTTGTTATTGCAAAGCGTAACGATAATCTTGTCAGCATAAGTAGCCGATCATTAGGGGATATAAATGTTCAACTCATCATGGAAGAGCTTGGCGGTGGTGGACATTTAACAAATGCAGCCGCACAACTAGAATCTTCTTCAATTCGAGAAGTAGAAATAAAATTATTGAAAATAATTGATCAATATATCGAAGGGAGAACAAACAAATGAAAGTAATTTTCTTAAAAGATGTAAAAGGTAAAGGTAAAAAAGGCGAAATAAAAAATGTAGCAGATGGATACGCGCATAACTTTTTAATTAAGAATGGTTATGCAGTTGAAGCAACAGGCGGTAACGTAAAAACACTTGATGCGCAAAAAAATAAAGAAGCAAAAGATGCTGCTTTAGAATTAGAAAATTGTAAAAAACTAAAAGAAACAATTGAAGGTATTACTGTTGAACTAAAAGCGAAATCTGGAGAAGGTGGCCGTCTTTTTGGTTCAATTTCTAGTAAACAAATTGTTGAAGAGCTACAGAAAGTTCATGGAATTAAACTAGATAAACGTAAATTTGAAATGAATGATGCAATTCGTGGACTTGGTGTGACAAATATTAAAGTTAAACTTCATCAAGAAGTGACTGCAACATTAAAAGTACACGTGAAGGAACAATAAGTAATTTAAGCATCTGGAGGACAAAAAATGAGTGATTTGTTAAACGATCGTACTCCGCCACAGAATATAGAAGCTGAACAAGCAGTATTAGGAGCAGTCTTGTTAGATTCAGATGCTTTAATACCAACGTCAGAACGGCTTTTACCAGATGATTTTTATCGAGCTGCTCATCAAAAGTTATTTGAAGCAATGTTAAATATTTCTTCGAGAAATGAGCCTCTAGATGTCATCACTCTAACTTCTGAGCTAGCTAATCAAGGATTGCTAGAAGAGGTAGGAGGCGTGTCATATTTAAATGATTTATTAGCGTCTGTTCCGACAGCTTCGAATGTTGATTATTATGCAAAGATGGTTGAGGAAAAATCAACATTAAGAAGATTAATTAGAACGGCCACAAATATCGCAAATGAAGGTTATGCATCTGAACATCCCGTAGATGTTATTTTGAATGAAGCTGAAAAAAACATATTACAAGTATCCCAACGTACAAATGTATCCGGATTTCAAAATATTAAGGATGTTGTTTTCCATACATTCAGTAAGATAGAAACGTTATTTAATCAGCGGGGAGAAATTACTGGGATTCCTACTGGTTTTACAGATCTAGATCGAATGACGGCTGGTTTTCAGCCCAATGATTTAATTATTGTGGCAGCCCGTCCTTCGGTTGGTAAAACAGCTTTTGCCTTAAATATTGCACAGAATGTTGCTACAAAAACAGATGAAAATGTAGCTATATTTAGTCTTGAGATGGGTTCAGATCAATTAGTAATGCGTATGCTTTGTGCGGAGGGAAATATAAACGCTCAAGCACTACGTACTGGTAATCTTGAACAAGAAGACTGGAATAAGCTTACGATGGCTGCTAGTAGTTTGGCGAATACAGGGATCTACATAGACGATACACCTGGTATTCGTGTAAATGATATTCGTGCTAAATGTAGAAGATTGAAGCAAGAGCATGGGTTGGGAATGATCTTAATTGATTATCTTCAACTGATTCAAGGTAGTGGTAGAGGTGGCGGAGAGAATCGTCAGCAAGAAGTTTCTGAGATTTCACGTTCACTTAAAGCGCTAGCGAGGGAGTTAAAAGTTCCTGTAATCGCACTTTCTCAGCTTTCACGTAGCGTTGAATCAAGACAAGACAAACGTCCAATGATGTCTGATATTCGTGAATCTGGAAGTATTGAGCAAGATGCCGATATTGTTGCTTTCTTGTATCGTGATGACTACTATGATAAAGAATCTGAGAATAAAAATATTATCGAAATTATTATCGCTAAGCAAAGGAATGGTCCAGTAGGTACAGTTCAATTGGCATTCGTAAAAGAATATAATAAATTCGTTAACCTAGAGCGAAGATTCGACGAGCATGCTCCTACAGGTTAAATTTGATCACATAGATATTCTATGTGATTATTTTTTTTTGTTAGGGTAAACTAAAAACATGAGTTTTTATTCATGTAAATACGAACGAAGAAAAGTGAAAACCGAAAAATACGAATAGAATCATTGACAAATAACGTAAGTTTGATATACTAGTTTTGGTTTTAGTTCGGAAATAGCGAATTTTATTCGGAGGTGCAATACATTGTCATCAGTAGTAGTAGTTGGTTCTCAATGGGGAGACGAAGGAAAAGGAAAAATTACAGACTTTTTATCTCAGCAGGCAGAAGTAGTTGCTAGATATCAAGGTGGTAATAATGCAGGTCATACAATTGTTTTTAATGGCGTAAAATACAAACTCCACTTAATTCCATCAGGTATTTTCTTCTCGGAAAAAATTTGTGTTATTGGAAACGGAATGGTTGTAGATCCTAAAGCGTTAGTTCAAGAGCTAGCGTATTTACATGATAAAGGTGTTTCTACTGATAATTTACGTATCAGTAACCGTGCACATGTTATCTTACCTTATCACTTAAAGCAAGATGAGCTTGAAGAAGAGCGTAAAGGTGATAATAAAATCGGAACAACTAAAAAAGGGATTGGCCCAGCTTACATGGATAAAGCTGCTCGTGTTGGTATACGTATGGCGGATCTACTTGATAAAGAAGAGTTCTATGTTAAATTAAAACGTAATCTTGAAGAAAAAAATAATTTATTCGAAAAGATGTATGATTCAAATAGTCTTGATATTAATGATATCTTTGAACAATATTATGAATTTGGTCAACAAATTAAAAAATATGTTTGCGATACTTCAGTTGTTTTAAATGATGCAATTGATGGTGGAAAACGCGTTTTATTCGAAGGTGCTCAAGGTGTAATGTTAGACATTGACCAAGGTACTTACCCATTTGTTACTTCTTCAAACCCTGTAGCGGGTGGAGTAACAATCGGATCTGGAGTAGGACCAACAAAAATTAATCATGTTGTAGGTGTATGTAAAGCTTATACAACTCGTGTTGGAGAAGGGGCATTCCCAACTGAGTTACATGATGAAATTGGAAACACGATTCGTGAAGTAGGTCGTGAATATGGTACAACAACTGGAAGACCAAGACGTGTTGGTTGGTTTGATAGTGTTGTAGTTCGTCATGCTCGACGTGTAAGTGGTATTACAGATCTTTCACTTAATTCTATTGATGTATTAACTGGCCTAGAAACAGTGAAAATCTGTGTAGCATACAAATACCGTGGGGAAACGATTAATGAGTTCCCTGCTAGCTTAAAACAGCTTTCAGAGTGTGAGCCTGTTTATGAAGAGCTTCCAGGTTGGAACGAAGATATTACTGGAGTAAAAGATCTGAACGAACTTCCAGTCAATGCAAGACATTATGTTGAACGTGTGTCTCAATTAGTTGGAATACCGTTATCTGTATTTTCAGTAGGACCTGACCGTAATCAAACGAATATTGTTCGTAATGTTTTCGGCGCGTAATTAAATAATTAAGCCCTTAAAATTGATTTTTTAAGGGCTTTTATTTACTTTTATTGGATAAATATTAAAAAAAGTATTGCGCTACTGTTAATTTACGTGTTACAATGAATCTTGTCGTCATAACTAGTAATTAGATTTTATGACCTATATTTAATTTAGTATTTTTAATACGAGCCATTAGCTCAGTAGGTAGAGCATCTGACTTTTAATCAGAGGGTCGAAGGTTCGAATCCTTCATGGCTCATCTTTTATACATAAATTATGGCCCGTTGGTCAAGCGGTTAAGACACCGCCCTTTCACGGCGGTAACACGGGTTCGAATCCCGTACGGGTCACTTTCATTTATAAATATTGTATTGGTCCCGTGGTGTAGCGGTTAACATGCCTGCCTGTCACGCAGGAGATCGCCGGTTCGATCCCGGTCGGGACCGCCATATATTTGGCTCGGTAGCTCAGTCGGTAGAGCAGAGGACTGAAAATCCTCGTGTCGGCGGTTCGATTCCGTCCCGAGCCATCATAAAAACTACTGTTATTACAGTAGTTTTTATTTATTTAAACCAACATATAATAGAGGATATTTATGATTTATTTCAAATAAATAGTAATGAAAAATGGGTAGGATTTTACAAAAAAACCTACTTAATTTAAAATAGAAGTAGTAGATTAAGCCTCTAGCAACAAGCTAGGGCTTTTTTTCTAAGATGAAACATGAATATAGTGTATTAAAAAGGACACATAACTTATTAGTCGTATTGTATATATAGAGACAATCCTACAAAACGAAATTGCTAAGATACGTTTAATTGTTGCCTAATTTATTATGAAATTGCTAAAGCTATGAATAGAAATGGCATGCAGCTAAACTTACTAGAAAAGGAGTGCGGGGAATGAATAAGAAAATACTAATAGTGGATGATGAAAAACCAATTGCAGATATATTAAAATTTAACCTTGAAAAAGAAGGTTTTGAAATTGTTTGTGCGTACGACGGAGATGAAGCATTACAAAAAGTAGATGAGTTTCTACCTGATTTAGTTTTATTAGATATTATGTTACCAATTAGAGATGGTCTAGAGGTATGTAGAGAAATCCGTAAAAACCATGAAATGCCGATCATTATGATTACAGCAAAAGACTCTGAATTAGATAAAGTATTAGGTTTAGAAATGGGAGCAGATGACTATGTAACGAAACCATTTAGTACAAGAGAATTGCTTGCCAGAGTAAAAGCTAACTTAAGAAGACATCAGACTGGTGCATCGTCTGAAAAAGAAGAGTCAGTTGAGGTTGTGATTGGCTCGCTAGTCATCAATCCGAATGCGTATATCGTAACAAAACGGGGAGAAAAAATAGAATTAACTCATCGTGAATTTGAATTACTGTACTATTTAGCGAAGCATATCGGTCAAGTTATGACACGAGAACACTTGCTTCAAACAGTTTGGGGATACGACTATTTCGGAGATGTACGAACTGTAGACGTAACAATCAGAAGACTACGTGAAAAAATTGAGGATAATCCAAGTTATCCATTATTTATTGTAACTAGAAGAGGAGTAGGCTACTACTTACGTGATCCGGAGCAAGATTAATGGCAGCCAAAAATAAAGTAGGTTTATTTCAATCAATCGTATTTAAATTTGTGCTTGTATATATATTGCTTATATTAGTTGCGATGCAAGTAATCAGCGTTTATTTTTCTAGAGAACTTGAAAAACAATTAGTAAATAACTTTTCAGATTCAATAAATGAACGCGCAAATATGCTAGCCTATAATATTAAAATAGAGTACGAAAAAAAGAAAACCCTTGATGATCCAGAAGTAAAAGAAAAAATTCAAAAGATTGTTTCAGACTTTGGGGAAAACATCGGTATATCTGATGTAAGGGTTGTAAACCAAAACAGTGAGGTAATTGCCACATCAGATTCCAACAATCGGACAATTATCGGAAAACGAACGACTGATATACTAATTAAGAGGGCTCTCTTAGCAGGTACGAATACCGAAAAAGTTTTATTAGATCGTAAGAATGGCCATCGAATGAGAATCATCGTTATTCCAGTATTTGAAAATGACGAAACAGTTGCTGCCATTTACACAAGTGCTTCAATGGAAAGTACGTACGATAGGATGGAATTAATTAATCGTATTTTTTCTACGGGAACACTGATTGCAGTTGCTATTACGTCAATTCTAGGAATACTTTTAGCGAAAGCAATTACTAAGCCAATTTCAGAGATAAGAAGACAGGCTCAAGAAATGGCAAAAGGTAATTTTTCTCGTAAGCTAAGGGCTTATAGCGAAGATGAGATTGGTGAACTTACGATATCATTTAATAATCTATCACGGAACCTACAACAAGCAAGAGCGTCTACTGAGGGTGAAAGAAGAAAACTTCAATCTGTACTAGAACATATGACTGATGGTGTTATCGCAACAGACCGTCGAGGCAAAATTATTCTATTAAATGATCCAGCTGAAGCGATGTTGAATGTTTCACGTGAAACAGTATTAAATCAGTCTATTTTAGAAGTGCTTGGCATTGAAAAGGTTCATACATTAGACGACTTATATGAAGAGCCAGATTCAATTATGCTTGATTATAGTGAAAATAAGCGTCCAATGATTATCCGTTCAAGCTTTTCAACAATCCAAAAGGATACAGGAAAAGTAAATGGTTTAATTGCTGTACTTTATGATGTAACAGAGCAAGAAAAAATAGAGCAAGAACGTAGAGAATTCGTAGCGAATGTATCGCATGAATTAAGAACACCATTAACAACAATGAGAAGTTACTTAGAAGCACTTTCTGATGGAGCTTGGGAGAACAAAGATATAGCACCTAAATTCTTACAAGTCACCCAGGATGAAACGGAAAGAATGATTCGATTAGTTAACGATTTATTACAGCTTTCTAAATTAGATAGTACAGAGTATCGCTTGTTAAAGGATTGGGTGAACTTTACTGAGCTATTTAATCGAATCATAGATCGTCACGAAATGAGTAAATCTCAAGAAGTTACATTTAAACGAGAGTTTTTAAATAAAACAAGATTTGTTTTTATCGATGAAGATAAGATCACGCAGGTTTTAGATAATATTATTTCAAATGCATTAAAGTATTCGCCAGAAGGTGGTAAAGTTACCTTTAGAATTAAAGAATCAAGGGATCAAATACTTGTCAGCATTACAGATGAAGGTATGGGAATTCCGAAAGATAATTTAGCAAAAATATTTGATCGTTTTTATCGAGTAGATAAAGCTCGTTCAAGACAAGTTGGAGGCACAGGACTTGGACTAGCAATCGCAAAAGAGATGATTTATGCGCATGATGGTCATATTTGGGCTAAAAGTGAAGAAGGAAAGGGTACAACAGTTTATTTCACGCTTCCGGTAGCTGATGACCAAGAGGATGAGTGGGAATGAAAAGTGAACATATAAAATCAATTATATTATCTACTTTAGTTGCAATCAGTTTGGTTCTTTCTTATAGCTTATTATCGTACCAACCAGCATACGATGTTATGCAAAATTCCAATTATGATTATGTACAAAATGTTTCGATTGGTGCAAAGAAACAATATAAGGATGTAGTAGTGCCTACTGAATTAATTGTGCATGAAACAAATAATCATTATTTAACAACGAAGCAAAACAATATTTTACCGTTATATAGAGCATTACAAAAAACAGAAATATCTAGTTTTAGTAATATAACGAGTAAAACGTCTCTAGAAAATTATCAGGGGATTACAAAAGGAAAAAATAAGGTTGAAATTATTTTTCCAACTTTAATTCCAATTGAAACGTTGAATAAGGTGCTAAACATAGATTCAAAAAGATTACAAAATGTTCTTTTTGACCGAATGATTATTAGCCTTTCAACTAAACAAGATGATTCTACAAAGATTTATTTTGCAAATGAGTCACTAAATGTATTATACGAAGCGATCTTTGATAATTCAGAAGTAATATCAGCGGTTGAAAAAGTAAAAAATAACTATGACCATTATATTGAATGCTCGAAATTCGAGCTAGATTCTGGAAAATTTATTTATTTACCTAAGAAAACTGTGAAATTAAAAACGATTGAATATTTAACTTCTGACATTGCAATTGATAAGCTAAAGGATGCAATTTTTTACGATCCATCAAAAGTTAGAAAAGAGAGCAGTAGCTCTGGCGATACATTTACAGATGGTACAAGATTAATGACAGTATCACAATTAAACCGTTCGCTTACATTTGTTAATCCGACTACTGCAGAGGACAACAGCCAAAGCTCGAGTTCATTAGTTGAAAGAAGCTTCGGATTTATAAATCAACATGGCGGTTGGACTGATCATTATGTATTAACGAGTATTGAACCAGATAAAAGTGAAGTATCCTTTAGATTTTATGTAAACAATCTACCTGTTTATAAAAATGCTACGATATCAACAAAGTTGGGAACAGATGACGTACAAACATTTAAACGTCCATTATACAAATTTGAGTATCGTATGGAGAAAAACGAAAGTGAAGTAGAATTAATGTCTGGTCCACAAATCATGGAAGTCATTAAGAAAAATAAAACGATAAATGAATCATTAATTAAAGATATTAGTATTGGATATGAAACTATCTTTAATAGTGAAAAAGAAACAACAATGAGTCAACCTTATTACAGTCGGGCAGTAGAATTAAAGCCTGTGTGGATTATCCATTATGGAGACACCTATAAGAAGATTGATCAAGATATGCTAAGCAGAATTGGGGTGAATATTGTTGGATTGGAGTAGAATCAAAACAATATTTATTTTAACATTCTTAGTGTTAGACTTGTTTTTAGCGATTCAATACTATCAAAAAAAGAGCAATTACCAAATTGATGTTATCGCAGAATCTACGATTGAAGACCAGTTAAAGGCGAATGACATCACATATGTTGCTTTACCTAAAGAATCCTTAAAAGAGACATATATCGTAGGTAATAGCAAAATTTTCACTGATAAAACAATTACAAAGCAAAAAGGACAGGACATCGATATTTATAAAGATGTGCTTCAAAGTCGATTAAAAGACGTAGTAAAGCTCCCTGAAACCAATAGAATTTTCTTCTTAGAGAATTTTGTCAAAGAGTATGTTTGGAATGGCAATAGTTATCGTTTCTGCAAGAGGGATGTTAGTACAAAAACTTTCTATTTCTGTCAAAGTTATAAAGATCGACTCATTTATAATATTGATAGCTCTGTTGTAGAAATTAAGTATAATGATAATGATGAAATTGTTTCTTATCGACAACGATATATTGAAGATTTAAAAGACATGGTAGATAAAAAAGATGTACAAGAAGTTCTTCCTGCAATTAAAGCAATCGAAAATCTTTATGTAAAAGACGAGTTAAAGCCAGACGATCGAGTGACAAAAGTTGATTTCGGATATTACACATTAATTCCGTTATCGACTGGCGTTAAGGTAATTGCACCGGCTTGGCATTTGGTAGTAAATGAAGAACGGGATTATTTCGTGAACGCTATAGAAGGACAAGTTAATAAGATAGAATAATTACAGTGGAGTGGTGAGTAAGTATGAGTTTGCATTTTAGTGTACTTGCAAGTGGGAGTACCGGAAATGCGTTGTACGTTGGGACGGAGCAAACAAAGCTTTTAGTTGATGCCGGGCTAAGCGGTAAGGCGATGGAGTCGTTGTTTAAGGATATTAATAGGGATATTAAAGAAGTCTCTGGCATACTTGTTACTCATGAGCATAGTGATCATATTAAAGGGCTTGGTGTACTCGCAAGAAGATACCAAGTCCCAATTTATGCAAATGAAAAAACATGGAAAGCAATGAACCATCTAATTGGAGATATTCCAACGGAGCAAAAGTTCATTTTTAATATGGAAACGACGCATCAATTTGGGGATTTAGAAGTCGAATCATTTGGCGTATCACATGATGCTGCCGAACCAATGTTTTACGTATTTCATCATAATGGGAAAAAATTTGTAACAATAACGGATACAGGGTATGTTAGTGATCGTATGAAAGGCATTATTTCGAATGCTGATATGTACATTTTTGAGAGCAATCATGATGTAGAAATGTTACGTATGGGTAAATATCCTTGGAGTATTAAAAGACGTATTTTAAGCGATGTGGGGCATGTATCTAACGAGGATGCAGCATTAGCAATGGCTGATGTTATTGGAGATAAAACACAACGTATTTATCTTGCACATTTAAGCCAAGATAATAACATGAAAGAACTTGCCAAAATGTCTGTTACACAAACATTAGAGGGAAAAGGATTTGAAGTTGGAACGCAGTTTGCACTTCATCATACAGACCCTCAAAAACCAACAGATATAGTGTATGTATAATAATGAACGTATACTTTAGGGGAGAGTTTACTTTCCCTTATTTTTTTTGTGAAAAATTAAGGAGATGAACATAAATGGAAAAAGTAATAGTAAGTTGTGATGAACATGTTGAGTGGGCACTTGATGATTTTGTGGATAAGTATAGTGAAACGCCATTGTTGAATAAAGTCGAAAAAACGCAAAATATATCCACAACCTGTGAATATTGTCAAAATGATGCCATATATATTGTATCGAACATAGATTCCCCCACTAAATGTGGATAGAAATTGTGGGTATGTGGATAACTTTTGTGTATAACTTGTTTGTAAAGTGAGGATATAATGTGAATATCTCAATTATCAGTGTTGGAAAACTAAAAGAGAAATATTTAAAAATGGGGATAGATGAATACATAAAACGATTATCAAGTTATGCAAAAATGGACATAATCGAAGTTCCAGATGAAAAAGCACCAGAGAACTTAAGTGATGCAGACATGTTAATTGTGAAAGAAAAAGAAGGCGAAAGAATACTAAACAAAATATCTGATGATTCATATGTAATTGCACTTGCGATAAAGGGGAAAGAGCATACATCAGAATCACTAGCGAAAAAAATAGATCAATTAGCGACATACGGAAACAGCAAGGTAGCATTTGTCATTGGGGGATCGCTAGGCTTAAGCGACGCAGTCATGAAAAGAGCGGATGATACACTTTCGTTTTCAAAAATGACATTCCCACATCAATTAATGAAGTTAATTTTGGTGGAACAGGTTTATAGAGCTTATCGAATTAATCGGAATGAACCGTATCACAAGTAAATGATTTCTTAAATATATCAACCGCTAAGAAGTTAGATGTTAGTCTAATCCATAGGTTATTTTAAAAAGGATAAAAATGAACACGAAAGCAGCTTAGAGTATTTCTAAGCTGTTTTTCATCTTAATCCGATAAAATCCGTATAAAAAATATCGAGTGAAAAATCAATGGTTACAATATGATGTAACTGTAAAGGAGGGAAATGAAATGTTACAAGAATTCAATCAATTAATGGATTACATCGAAAAAAATTTAACGGAAGAAATATCCGGAAAAGAAATATCAAAAATAGTTGGGCTATCTGATTATCATTTTAAAAGAATGTTTTCGTATATGGCAGGAATGTCATTGAGTGAGTATATCAAAAACAGGAGATTATCGGTAGCGAATGTTGAATTAATAAACGGTGCGAAGGTTACAGATGTTGCCTATAAATATGGCTATCATTCAATCGAGGGATTTTCAAGAGCATTTCGTGAATGGTGTGGCTTCTTACCTTCAGAAGTAACAAAAAATAAAATTCAAAAATCATTTCCCAAATTTTCATTCTTTATCGATATAAGGGGAGGAATATCCATGGAATTCAAAATTGAAAAGAAAGAGAAATTTAATATAGTTGGAGTATCAAAAAGGGTACCAATACAATTTGAAGGTGTCAATAATGCAATTCTAGAACTAGCTCAGTCGATTACCGAACAACAAAGAAATGAGATGCGTCAATTAGCTGATTTATATCCACATCAAGTTTTGAATGTATCTTATGATTTTGATGATGATTATTTAGAAGAAAAAGGTTACTTAACTCATATGATTGGTTTTGCAACAACAAAGGTAAATCAATTAGCTGATTTAGAACAACTTTCTATTGAAGAAAGTTTATGGGCAATTTTCCCTAATCAAGGACCATTCCCTGCTACACTTCAAGAAACGACCGCAAAAATTTATTCGGAATGGTTGCCATCTTCAGGTTATGAGATAGCCGACCTACCTGGAATTTCTTTTACAAAGCATGATGGTACTTATGAAAATGTATATAGCGAAGTTTGGGTGCCAATAAAGGAAAAAAGTAAGCGTTAGTTAGAAGACTAAAGGTATAAGAGTTGATTTCGACCTAATATATTATTGCATCTTCTATACCAATAAAATAGAATGACCTTAAACAAGCCAGCCTAAAAAGCTGGCTGTTTTTATTGATCCTAAGAAAATCTTAAGATTTGTATTAGGTGGTTCTTAATATTTTCCTGATATCATCCTGTTAACATCAAAAATAAAGGGGTGGTTTCATGTTGAAATACATACATAGGAGAGAATTTAAGTGAACATTTTAGCTTGTGATGATGATATTTCGGCGGATGAATTAATGGAACGTTTTAAAAGAGGAGACGAATCAAGAAATAGTCAAGGAAGTGGACTAGGTCTTTCTATTGCTAAAAGTCTGATTGATATACAAAAAGGGCAGTTTATCATACAAGTTGATGGAGATTTATTTAAAGCAATGATTTGTATGCCTAAATATCAAGATAATGAGAACTAATGCAAAAACAAATGATTAGTCGTATCCTAAAACTAAAATTAAATATATAAAGTTAACCATATCTTTTTTGATATGGTTTTTTTAGTAAAAAATAATTACTGCAGATTAACAAGTGAGTAAATGTACAAAAAATATAGCAAAAAAATAAGGTATCAAATAAATGATAAATGACAATTAAAGCCTTATTCCCATGAAAAATCCTAAATTTAGGATATTTTTGTTTATTCTAAGGGCTATTAAAAGATTCTCACTTTTTTACCGGCTTTAAATAGTATATAATTATCTGATAATAGTAGATATTTTAGTATAAGGATAATCGTAATAAATGGATAATAAGTATTTAATTTAATAGTGTTATACTATTATGAGTTTTATTTTAATAGTGTTATACTATTTAATAAGTTATAATTGAAATAGGAAATGGTGCGTTCATTGATGGCATCTTGATTTTTGTGACATCATGGTAGGTGCATCTACTCTTTATTTCAAATATAGGGGGATAAGGGTGGGTAAAATGATAAACAGACAGGAAAAAACTGACGTTATCTTAATTGGTGCAGGAGTTATGAGCGCGACATTAGGTTCATTACTGAAAGAGCTAGTACCGGAATGGGAAATCAAAGTGTTTGAGAAACTGGCAAACGCTGGAGAAGAAAGCTCTAACGAATGGAATAATGCGGGGACGGGCCATGCTGCACTGTGCGAGCTTAACTATACATCCGAGAAATCTGACGGGTCTATAGATATTAGCAAAGCCTTACAAATAAATGAACAGTTTCAACTTTCAAGACAATTTTGGTCTTATCTAGTAAACAGTAATCTAATCAGCAATCCGCAGGACTTTATCATGCCAATACCTCACATGAGTCTAGTTCATGGAGAAGAAAATGTTTCGTTTTTGAAAAAACGTTTTAAAGCGCTATCAAACAATCCTTTGTTTCAAGGAATGGAATTTTCCGACGACCCTGAAAAGCTGAAAGAATGGATTCCATTGATTATGGAAGGTCGCATTTCAAATGAACCGATTGCGGCTACAAAAATCGACTCTGGGACGGATGTTAACTTTGGTGCATTAACTCGTATGTTATTTGATCACTTAGAAAGTAAAAACGTCGAGATAAATTATCAGCATGAAGTTAGAGATCTGAAAAGAACTAAGGACGGTTCATGGGAATTAAAAGTACTGGATATGGAGACTGGAAATATTGTCTACCATACTGCAAAGTTCGTCTTTATTGGTGGTGGGGGCGGAAGTCTACCTTTACTTCAAAAAACTGGTATTCCTGAGTCAAAACAGGTTGGGGGCTTTCCAGTAAGCGGATTATTTATGGTATGTAACAATCCAGAGGTTGTGGAGCAACACCATGCTAAAGTGTACGGTAAAGCAAAAGTTGGCGCACCTCCAATGTCTGTTCCACATCTTGATACTAGATACATCGACAATAAAAAAACATTGCTGTTTGGTCCTTTTGCAGGCTTCTCACCAAAGTTTTTAAAAACTGGTTCAAATCTAGACTTAATCGGTTCAGTTAAACCGAATAATCTTTTCACTATGTTAGCAGCTGGTGTAAAAGAAATGTCATTGACGAAATATTTGATTCAACAAGTATTGCTATCGAACGAAAAGCGTTTGGAAGAATTACGAGAGTTTATTCCAAATGCCCAACTTGAAGATTGGGATATAGTAGTAGCGGGGCAACGTGTACAAGTTATTAAGGATACTGAGACTGGCGGTAAGGGAACACTTCAATTTGGTACGGAAGTGATTAGCGCTGCTGATGGATCAATAGCTGCATTACTTGGTGCTTCACCAGGTGCATCTACTGCTGTTCATGTAATGCTTGAGGTATTAGAAAAATGTTTCCCGGAACAAATTAAAGAGTGGGAAGCTAAAATAAAGGAAATGATTCCTTCTTATGGAATTTCACTAATGGATCATCCAGAGCTAATACAAGAAATTCATACGTCAACTGCTGAGACGCTTGGTCTAACTGAAAAAGAACTTGTATATAGTTAATTCTTTGGATATAAAGACAAAGTTCAATAATCAAAAAGTTTAAGTTAAGTAAAAAGGATCTGAAGCCCAGATCCTTTTTACTATTTAGTGACTAAACCATTATTTTAAAGCACTTACAGCATTAATCGACCCAAATCCAGATTCACCATCATAGCCCGGTTTAAACCAGTCATCTGCTGAGCTTTGAATAATATGTTTTACTTGTGAAGGAGAGAGAACATCCTTACCATATTTAGCAATAATTACACCAGCAAGACCAGCAGTTTTAGGGGCAGCCATTGATGTACCTGCATAAAAAGCATATCCACCAGGAACAGTTGATAAACACAATTTATTAGGATCTCTAAGTGATTTGTCGCCAGTAGCTAACCAAGCTGTACCATAATCACCACCTGGAGCGATAACATCAATTTTTCCTACTCCATAATTCGAATAATAAGTTAAATTTTTCTCTTGTCCGCCAGCAGCTACACGAATTAATGTTTGGCTACTAGGGCTTCTATGTGTAGCTCCATTATCATCTCCAGAAAGTTTGCCAGGGCTAGATAAATCCACACCAGCATTTCCTGCAGAACCAACTACAGTTACCCCATTCTTAATTGCATATTGAATAGCACGGTTGAATAGACGAACATCGGCAACGATGTCTTTTGTCGCATATTCAGGATTTTGGAACCAATCGTATCCCCCAAGTGACATGTTGACAACATCAACATTGTCATCTGCTGCTGTCATTAAAGCATTAGCAATATCAGATGTTGCTGCTCCACCATCTGGACCAAATACACGATATGCAGCGACCTTTAATTGAGGCCCGATACCCAGTACTCTTCCATTGCCCGCGATAGAACCTGCAACATGAGTTCCATGTCCATCTTCATCCATTGCACTTGTTATACCAGGAACGAATGACTTTCCGTAAGCGTAGTTATTTTTGATATCAGGATGAGTATAATCGATACCTGTATCTACTACGGCTACTACAATATCTTTACCATTTGTTGATTTTCCTGTCCCACCTGTCAAATTCCAGGAGGCACCGCTATTAGTTACTTGTTTAATGTCCCATTGATATTTGTTATATAAATCGTTTGTAGAATTGCTAGTAAAATCTTCGTGAAGAACATCAACATCTACTGGTGCTTCAGGATATATGGTATTTTCAACACCAGCATTTAAAACAGTTGAGTTTTTTTGAATTTCAGCCAAGAAATTTGGGTTATCTGATTTAACTTCAATAACCCCTAGTTTTGCTAATGACTTTGTTACTTTTCCACCAGCACCCTTAACTACTTCCAAATAGTTAGAAGGAAGATTCGTATCTGACTTAAAGACAACTACATAGTTTTTGTCCAACTCCTGAGCTTGTCCAATATTTAAACTACTAAAGATCGTGACAGCACTCAAAGCGGCTGTTAAAGTACCTGCAATAAATTTATTTTTCATAATAACCCTCCGGCTTCTTTGTTAAGAATTTTCTAACAATTAAATTATAAAATTTACTTATTCTTTCCACAACGGGGGGATTTTGTTTAATCTTGTCTTTACTTAGCTTATCTCTAAAAATCTTTCGACAGATTCTCCTTACAGGTGAAGTCCAAACTATATCCAAGCTAACTCTATATTAACTGCGGGGTTCAAGGGCTCAAAAGGAGTGGTCATTTTTGTGTTAAAAGATGATTCGTTGCATGTTAAAAGGGAATTTATGGGTAACATAACGGTTGTATAAGTAAATTCGAGCGACTTCTATTTTGAAAAAATAGCAAGCGTCACCTTCAACGAAAGGACGTGAAAATATGTCTGAGACAGATATATCAAAATATGAGAAGAAAATCATTGTACGGAACATACGGATGGAAGATATAGCAGATATTATGAAGTTATCAAGCCGCTGCTTTCCAGGTATGGAGGGATGGAAAAGGGAACAGTTAGAAAGTCATATACGAATCTTTCCAGAAGGTCAATTCTGTGTAGAATATGAAGATAAAATTGTAGGTTCATGTTCAAGTCTCATGGTTGAATTTGATGAATATAATGATCAGCATACGTGGAATGTCATTACAGACAATGGCTATATTACAAATCATGACCCAAATGGATCTAATTTATATGGTATTGAAGTAATGGTAGACCCAGAATACCGCCGTATGAAAATTGGACACCGTCTTTATGAAGCTCGAAAGGAACTTACCCGCCAATTAAATCTCCAGAGCATCATCATAGGTGGTAGAATCCCTAATTATCATAAGTATAAGAAAGAGATGACACCGCGTGAATATGTTGCAGCGGTAGAGAAGCATAGCATTTATGATCCAGTTTTATCCTTCCAATTATTAGAGGGGTTTACAACAAAACGAATTAACACAAGCTATCTTCCAGACGATAAGGCATCCGATTCTTTCGCTACTTTGATGGAATGGAATAACATTGATTACTTACCTAAATCAAGAAGAGTTTATCGAGCATCTTTCCCGGTAAGAATATGCGCCATACAATACATGATGAAAAAAATTGAATCGTTCAATGATTTTACTCGACAGATAGAGTACTATGTAGACGTTGCCGCTGATTTTGGTTCAGACTTTGCAGTATTTCCTGAACTATTTACAACCCAGCTGATGTCATTTCTTGAAGAAAAACGCCCTGATCAAGCAGTTCGTCGTCTTGCAACATACACGGAAAAATACATTGAACTTTTTACCGAACTTGCTGTAAGGTATAACGTCAACATTGTTGGTGGATCGCATTTCGTAGAAGAAAATGAAAATATTTATAACGTGGCGTATCTATTTCGACGCGATGGTACGATTGAGAAACAGTCAAAGCTCCACGCAACGCCTAACGAGCGCAAGTGGTGGGGGATTGCAGAAGGTAATGAAATCCGAGTATTTGACACGGACTGTGGAAAAATTGCGATTCAAATTAGCTACGACATCGAATTTCCAGAGCTAGCACGGATTGCGGTAGATCAAGGTGCAAATATTATTTTTGTCCCATTCTGTACAGAGGATCGTCAAGGATATCTCCGTGTTCGATACTGTGCACAAGCACGCGCAATTGAGAACCAGGTATATACTTGTATTGCAGGTACAGTGGGCAATTTAACACACGTAGAAAACGTAGACATTCAGTATGCTCAATCTGGCATTTTTTCTCCATCAGATATTGGGTTCGCAAAAGATGGGATCGTCGGAGAGTGTGATGCGAATATTGATACAGTTGTTGTAGGGGACGTTGATATTGAGAAGTTAAGACGTTCAAGAAATGCTGAATCAGTAAGACAATTACGTGATCGACGACGTGAATTGTCCAGAATAGAATATAGAAATTTAAAATTAGAGTAAGATGTTTTTTAGGATAGAAAAGAGAGCTTTGACAATGATAGAGTAGGAATGAAGTAGTGAAGTCTGACTTATTTAGTTGGACTTTTTTTGATGCGAATTTAAAAAGGATCTACTTACATAATGAATGAGTATGGGGCTAATAATAGAATTTGGAGTCATAAGAACTAAAAGGATATTTAAATTTGAAGTATGAAAATGCATTGATTAAAAAGAAGAAACGTGGTAGAGTAATAGAGATTATACTATATTATTTATTTGTAGGGTAAAGTTTCCCTATTATAAGTTTACAACATAATTAAGCTTAAGTCAACCCTCATTTTCTATTTTTTAAAGGAGTGCATGGAATGAACAAAGAACTTCGTCAGGAACAAAATCGTGTCGACACAATCATGGATATAATTGCGGATCAAATCGTCAAGATGGAAGGAGAAACTAACCAACGTCAAAATGAAGTAGTTGGTATTCGCAAAAACTTTTGGGATGAAGTTAAGGTTAATACTGATAATTTTGATGATTATTTAGAGACAATACTCAGTCTAAGACAACAGGCACAAGTTTTGTCTGTGAGCCAAAGCACTCATAAGCAAGCATCTAAGCGGTTATCAGCTCTGAGAAGAATGAAGGATGTACCGTATTTCGGCCGAATTGACTTTACTGAAGAAGGAAATTCTGAATTAGAACGCGTCTATATTGGAGTCTCTACGCTAACAGATGAGAGTGGAGACAACTTTTTAATTTATGATTGGCGAGCACCAATTTCGAGTGTTTACTATGATTATCCACCAGGTCCAGCCGAATATGTAACGCCAGGGGGTACTATTCGTGGTGAGTTGGATCAAAAGTGGCAGTACATCATCCGTGATGGTGTAATTGAATCGATGTTTGATACGAGTCTTACAATTGGTGATGAGATTTTACAACATGTACTAGGTAAGGGTACTGATAAACATTTACACAGTATCGTTGCCAGTATTCAACAAGAGCAAAACCAAATCATTCGACATGATCAAGGAAGATTGCTCATAGTTCAAGGAGCGGCGGGCAGTGGAAAGACATCAGCGGCCTTGCAGCGAATTGCGTACTTACTCTACAAATATAGAGAATGGTTAAAAGCTGATCAAATCATATTATTTTCACCAAATGCTATGTTTAACAGTTATGTCTCAAGAGTGTTACCTGAGCTAGGTGAAGAAAATATGCAGCAAGTTACATTTCAAGAATACTTAAGCCATCGATTAAGCGATCAATTTCAAGTCGAGGATAATTATAGCCAATTAGAATATGTTTTAACAAAAACAAGTGATCCTTCCTACCAAGCTAGGACTTCAAATATCCAGTTTAAAGCTTCAACACGCTTTTTTGAGCTTATTAAAGCGTACAGACAGTCACTTGAATTATCTGGAATGATCTTTAAAGGAATTAAGTTTAGAGGAAAAACGTTGGTCTCTGCTAAAGAAATGAAAGAAAGATTTTATAGTAGCGACACATCACTTCGCTTTTACAACAGAATTGAGAAGTTGACAGAATGGTTGAATAAACGAATAGATGAAACAGAGAAAAATGAACTGAAAAAGCCATGGGTAGAAGAAGAAATCGAGCTTCTTAGCAAAGATGATTATCAGAAGGCCTATAAGTTCTTACAGAAAAAAGAAGGCTATGCAGATAATTCATTTGACGATTATGAGAAAGAGTACAAGGTGCTCGGCAAAATGGTTGTTCGAAGAAAGTTAAAGCCATTGCGTAAATGGGTTCAAATGCTCCATTTTGTTGACATGAAGGGCGTTTATAAGCAGTTATTTGCAAACTCAACAAAGATTGAACAGTTAATAGAGGGAGATAAACCTAAGCACTGGGAAGATATATGTCAACTGACGTTTAACATGCTAGATGAAGGTAAATTGTATTATGAAGATGCTACTCCATTTCTACTTTTAAAAGAGTTGATTCAAGGCTTTCAGACAAATGCATCAATTAAACAGGTACTAGTTGATGAAGCACAAGATTACTCACCGTTCCAATTCGAATTTTTAAAACGTCTGTTTCCTGCTGCAAGGATGACAGTACTTGGTGATTTTAATCAAGCAATATTTGCCCATGCCAGTGAAATGGTTAATTTTCACGTACTTAAAGGCTTATATGGGCCAGAAGAAACACATGCAATAAACTTAACTCGCAGTTATCGATCAACTAAACCAATCGTTGAATTTACGAAGAATCTTGTTCCTGGTGGTGAACAGATTACGGCTTTTGAACGAGACGGTGAAGTGCCTGTATTAACACAAGTGTTAAATCGAGATGAACTGCATCGCCAAATAACTTCTAAGATCATAGAATTGAAGAAACGTAATTACAATACAATAGCAGTTATATGTAAATCAGCTGCGGAGAGTGCGGCTGCCTTCGAGGCTTTAAAAGATATTGAGGGAATTAAGCTTGTTAAGAGCGGATCGGTTGAGTATGAGCAAGGCATTGTGATAATACCTGCATATTTAGCTAAAGGTATCGAATTTGATGCTGTGATCATTTATGACGCTTCCAAGGATGTATATGGTGAGGAAAGTTTACGTAGATTATTTTACACTGCATGTACGCGAGCTATGCACCTTTTACAGCTATACAGTATGGGAGAACCAAGTCCAATTTTAAAACATAGTACAACGAAAAGCTTAGTTCTAAACTAGAAAATAAGTACAGTACTAGCAATCTCTATATTCCATAGAGCTGAAAAATTCAAAAGAGAACTCATTATTAAAGTAATGAGTTCTTTTTTACTTTGTATCTTGAAGTTCATAATTTATTCATAAATCACTGATACCATCACTATGTATTTAAAAGTAGAGGAGGTATAAAATGGAATTTTTAAATAAAAAAGTAATCACACCAGACAGTGGTGATTGGGCTGTTGAGGCACGTGGACTAGTCAAAGTATTTGGTGATAATCGCGCGGTAGACGGAGTAGATCTAAATGTGCGTGCTGGTTCGATCTATGGTGTGCTTGGTCCAAATGGGGCCGGTAAGACTACGACAATTAGGATGCTTGCAACTTTATTACGTGCGGACGCTGGCTCGGCAAAAATATTTGGGCACGATGTGATCAAAGAGGCTCAGATCGTAAGGCAATTGATTGGCGTGACAGGTCAGTATGCTTCGGTTGATGAGTCACTTAGTGCTACTGAGAATCTAGTTATTTTCTCACGACTACTAGGGTTAGGGCGTAGAGAGTCAAAGCGTAAGGCTGCAGAATTATTAGAGGAATTTGGATTAACTGAAGCTGCTAAGCGTCCTTTAAAAAATTTCTCAGGCGGAATGCGTCGTAGGTTAGATTTAGCCGCTAGTCTAATAGCGCAACCACCGCTCATTTTTCTTGATGAACCGACAACAGGGTTAGATCCTCGTACTCGTAATCAAATGTGGGATACCATCCGCAGATTGGTAAAGAATGGGTCAACAGTGTTATTAACGACACAATACTTACAAGAGGCAGATGAACTTGCTGACCGTATTGCAGTTATTGATCACGGCCGAGTTGTTGCAGAAGGTACTGTTGATGAGCTAAAAGCGTCAGTTGGAAGTTCTTCATTACATTTAACAATTCAAAACCCTGGAGAAATCGAAACAGCACGTCTGACGGTGGAAAGACTGCTGAATGTCCAGTCTAAAATATCACGAGAAGACGGGAAGATTACTGCGCCTATGGCAGACGCTGATAAAGTAACTGATTTACTGATTGCTCTTCGTGAAACAGATATTCAACTGGCTGAATTAAGTGTTCAGAAACCAACACTGGATGAGGTCTTCTTAACGATTACTGGTAATGATATTGAGAAGGAAAATTATGAGATGTCCCACGAATCAATCAAGGTGGGGGAGGTAAGAGTATGAGTCGAACTTATCAAAGTACCGTTAACAATCGTCAACTAAAAAACAGAACTAGCTTTCGTCAGTCAGTAAGGAACTCGCTTACAATGGCTTACCGTGGACTGCTAAAGATTAAACGCACACCCGAGCAATTATTCGATGTTACACTTCAACCAATCATCTTCACTCTTATGTTTACTTATATTTTTGGTGGAGCAATTTCTGGTGATGTAAAAAGCTATTTACCAGTCATTATCCCTGGAATACTTGTACAAACAGTCATTACTACCTCCATTGTAACCGGTGTTCAGCTGCGAGAAGACATGGATAAGGGAGTGTTTGATCGGTTCAAATCACTCCCTATTGCAAGAATTGCTCCTTTAGCAGGAGCTTTGTTGGCCGATACAATCCGTTATACAATAGCGACTGTCCTAACGTTTACAATGGGATATATCATGGGCTATCGTCCAGAAGGTGGTCTAGGCTCTGTTATCATTGCGGGACTTATTGTAATTGTTTGTTCTTGGGCAATTAGCTGGATCTTCGCATTCTTTGGCGTGATTGCTCGAACAGCTTCAAGCGTTCAAGGTATTTCGATGCTAGTTCTTTTTCCTATGACTTTTCTGTCTAATGCATTTGTACCAGTTGATACAATGCCAAACTGGCTTCAATGGTTTGTAAAAATAAACCCAATCTCTCATCTAGTAACAGCAGTTAGGGAACTTGCTAATACTGGAACTGCCGGTTGGGACTTATCTATCTCACTTATTGGGGCTGCTGTTATTGTAATAATCTTTGCCCCTCTTACTGTTAGTGCTTATATGCGACGAACGTAGTTCAGCTTTTAATTCGATGCTAACAATTAAAAATTAACTAAAAATCTAGTTCATAAAATTATAGGTTTTCCATGAGTTTACTAACTTGTGGAGAACCTTATTTTTTTTGAAGTCAGCCTTTCATTAGAATTTTATAGATTGATGTATGGTATGATAAAGCTCTCTTACGGTTCTTTTCAAAAGGTTGTTGTTTTAAAACTACATCATAACGAAAGGCTCTGCTATTATTAAATGTTGATTTTAGCTAAATACATGAAGAGTGAAAAGAAAATAGCCTGTTCGAGAGTAATTGGAATGGAAATCAAAATTCTTTTTTAACGAGCCTAACGAAAAGAAAATAGATTATAAACTAATTTAACAGAAATAATAAGAATAAATTCTAAAATAAATGAGGCCAGATTATGGGGAAAAAAAGCTTTATAGATTATCAACTAAGTAATGAAATCGTAAATGCTCTGGAACAATTAGGTTTTAAAAATCCTACGGAAGTTCAGAGTAAGGTTATACCTCTTGTGTTAAATAAAACGGATCTAGTAGTAAAATCGCAAACAGGTAGTGGTAAGACAGCGTCATATGGTATACCAATCTGTGAACTAATAAAATGGGAAGAAAATAAGCCACAAGCACTTATTTTAACACCAACTAGAGAACTTGCAGTTCAAGTAAAAGAAGATTTTACTAATATTGGTCGATTTAAGAGGATTAAAGCTGTCGCAGTCTATGGAAAACAACCGATCGCCATCCAAAAAACAGAATTAAAGCAAAAAACTCATGTTGTTGTAGGCACACCTGGTCGAGTGTTAGATCATATTGAAAGAGGTACATTAAGCCTAGAACAAATTAAATATCTTGTTATTGATGAAGCAGATGAAATGTTAAACATGGGATTTATTGATCAAGTTGGAGCTATTATCGACGAGATGCCTAGAAATAGGATTACTATGTTATTTTCGGCGACTATACCAGATGAGATAAAAAATCTCGCAAATCAGTATATGAAAGCTCCTACGAACATTGAAATTAAAGCAACGGGACTTACAACAGATAAAATTGATCATTCACTATTTGAAGTTGAAGAAGAGCAAAAATTATCCTTGCTGAAAGATTTAATGATTGTACAAAATCCTGATAGTTGTATCATCTTTTGCAGAACAAAGGATAGAGTGGATAGTTTGTATGATCATCTAGCAGATTTAGGTTATAGCTGTGATAAGATTCATGGCGGAATGGAACAAGATGACAGACTGCATGTAATGAATGATTTTAAAAGGGGAGACTTCCGTTATCTAGTAGCGACGGATGTTGCTGCAAGAGGTATTGACATTGATAATATTACTCATGTAGTTAACTATGACCTTCCATTAGAAAAAGAAAGCTATGTTCACCGAACTGGTCGAACTGGACGAGCAGGACAAAAAGGAAAAGCCATTACGTTTGTTACACCTTTTGAAGATCGATTCTTAGCATCAATTGAAGAATATATCGGTTTTGAAATTCCGAGGATGACCGCCCCTACAAAAGATGAAGTAGAAAATAACATTGCTGCTTTTGAAACGAAAATGAATGTCGAACCGACTATTAAACAAGCTAAAAGTGAAAAGTTAAATAAGAAAATTATGAAATTGTATTTTAATGGTGGTAAGAAGAAGAAGCTTAGAGCGGTTGACTTTGTTGGAACGATTGCAAAAATCGAAGGTGTAACAGTGCAAGATATAGGTATTATCACGATATTAGATACTGTTTCTTATGTTGAAATATTAAATGATAAAGGTCCAATTGTGTTGAAAAAGATGAAGAATACTACAATAAAAGGCAAGTTATTAAAGGTACATGAAGCAAAAAAATAAAGCCCGTATAAGGCAAAGAAGTCTCCCAGATAAGTATTTACTATTTGGGAGACTTTTTTAATTGGTTATGTTCTGATAAACAATTATAACTTTTACCTCACAGACGCGTAGTGACAAGGAGGCTCACCGCCTGTACCCTACTTAAAAGTAAGCATACTGAGCTGAACTCTTTTATCAGAGTCTTTTAAACATGGTCAATTGATTCTGAAGAGCTTAATTCAATTTTTGGTTCTGAAACCTTTGTTAAAATAATGATGCCAATAACAAATAATATAATCAAACTAAATACGCCCATATTTGAACGTCCTGTCATTTGTGCAGTTAAACCGACTAATAAAGGCCCCATAATCGAAGCGAATTTACCAAATATATTGTAAAAACCAAAAAACTCATTTGATTTTTCTTTCGGTACAAGCTTTGCATAAAAGGATCGACTCAACGATTGAATGCCACCTTGGGAGGTTGCAACAAGCATTGCTAAAATCCAAAAGTCTATAGTTGTTTTTAAGAAGAATGCATAGATACATATGATAATATAAACGATTATTCCAACATAAAGCATTTTTTTACCAGAAAATTTTTCTGATAATCTTCCAAAAAGGATTGAAAATGGAGCAGCTACAGCTTGTGTAACAAATAAAATAATCAATAGATTTGTTGAGCTTATTCCAAGGTCAGAGCCATAAGCTGTAGACATCGTAATAATGGTTCCAACACCATCAATATAAAAGAAATAAGCAAGTAAAAATAAAAATAAGGCACGATATTGTCGGATATTTTTAAAGGTTTTTCCGAGCCTTTTAAAGCTATTTATAATTGGTTTTTGTTCGGGTTCAATGAAATAATTTTGATGAACATTTCGTAAAATGGGAATTGAAAATACCCCCCACCAAATTGCTGTAATCAAGAATGCAATTTGACTTGCTGTAGTTGTAGTGATCGGAAGAATTTCCTGTTTTGCTAAAATAATGATCGCAATGCTAATTAGAAAAGGAATTGTACTTCCAATATATCCTAAACCAAAGCCGCGAGCCGATATTCGGTTCATTCGTTTCTCAGTAGTGACATCTACTAAAAAGGCATCATAGAAAACATTTGCTCCAGCGGATCCAATTGCCGCAATCGTATAGCAGATTAATAATAGTAACCATTTATCACTAGGAATAAATGCAAGAAGTGCCGTAAAGGATACACCAAGTGTTAAAAAGAAGGTGAAAAACTTCTTTTTAAAGCCCTTATAATCAGCGATTGTTCCAAGAATTGGTCCTAACATTGCCAAAATGAATGTGGAAATTGCAATGGTGTAACCTAAATAAGCAGTAGAATCTGAAGCGCTCATTCCGGCTTTAGTAGCTGCGGCCTTATAAAATAGTGGGAAAACAGCAGTTGTAATAATAATAGAATAAGCTGAATTGGCCCAATCATATAACATCCAACTATTCTCTTGCTTTGTAAAACTCTTCATGAGTTTTTCCTCCTAGTAAACTAGTAATTTCTATTATTATTGTACATAAAAATAAAGCCTATAAATATGAATTGTTATAAAATTTTACATCAGTTTTACACTAATTATTCCTAGTGAATGAGAGAATTGTTAAGTAGTAAATTAAGTGAAGCAGAATAGGGTAAAGCCTAACTCCATTTCACCTAAACAAGCGCTGTATTTTTTATTTCATTAACTTTTAATAATTTGTTAATATCTTGTTCTCCTTGAGTTAAGGATTTGAGGTTACTATGTAGTTAAGTCGACAAATGATACTATGTAAGGACAACCTTTCTTTTAAGTTTAATCTATTTAGGAGGGATTGCATGTCAATCCGTTTGAGAATGTTATTATCTTATACAGCTATGTTAGTCGTAACAATTGGACTATTTATTATATCGGGGTTATTAATGATTTTAGCTATAACAGGAGATATGGGTAGTATCAAACACTTATTTGCAAATCATTATTCACATAAACCTATAACGGCTCAAGAAGAAAGTGTTTTTTTAGATTTGAAATATTTAGCGTTGAAACAACCTGAACAACTCTTAGATGAAGATACTTTAAAGGCATATGATGAACAGTTAAAGGACGTATCGTCAGCCCTTATTATTCGAAAGGGAGATTCATTTGTTTATAAGACAGATAAATTAAAATCTATCCATGGTGTGAAAAATCTTCCAAAATTTGAACCTTCAAATATTCATATTAGAGATACAATTAGTTACGGTAAGTATTATTTTTCTTATGTAAAATTTGATTTTTATTTTAATGATAAAGATTTAGGTAGCATTTTTGTTATAAAGAAAGTTAGTCCATACGTGGCTTTATCTAAGAATTTATTTCCAATCTTAATTGGTGTTTTACTTATATTATTAATTGTAACGAATGGCATATTAAACTTCCTGGTAACGAGAAGTATTGTAACACCTTTGTCTGCGTTAAAGCTCGCTACACAAAAAATTAGAGATGGAAACCTAAATTTCAAAGTGACAGCAAGATCAAATGATGAAATTGGACAACTAAGTGTAGCTTATGAAGAAATGCGTCAGAGGCTAAAGGAATCAATAGATCTACAGTTAAAATATGAGGAAAATCGAAAAGAACTTATTTCAAACATTTCCCATGATTTAAGAACGCCTATCACAGCTATTAAAGGTTATGTAGAAGGCATCAAAGATGGAGTCGCTGATTCTCCTCAAAAAATGGATAGTTATCTTTCAACAATTTATAATAGAGCAACTGATATGGACGCTTTGATTGATGATCTATTTCTATTTTCAAAATTAGATTTAAAGAAGATACAGTTTAACTTTGAAGAAATAGATATGGTACGTTACATTAACTATTTTATTGAGGAACTAAGCTGGGAATTTGAAGAACAGGGTATCGAAGTACGCTTTCATATAAATGAAAACAATCACGAATTGGTTATTGCAGATAGAGAGAAATTAAAGAGAGTATTCGTTAATATCATTCAGAATTCGATTAAACATATGAAAAGTCATGAGAAAATTATAGAGTTCTCAATAGAAAATACTAATGAATTTATTAAAATTGAAATAAGGGATAATGGTAATGGAATAGAACCTACTTCTATACCTCATATATTTGATCGATTCTATCGAGCAGATAATGCTAGAAATGCTTTAACTGGTGGAAGTGGACTTGGTTTAGCTATTTCTAAACAAATCATTCATGAACATGGTGGGGATATTTGGGTAGAAAGTGAATTACGGAAAGGAACGAGCATATTTTTCACACTTCAATATGCCAAAAAAAGTGAGGGAAGTTAATTGAAAAAGATATTAATAATTGAGGACGATCCAAGTATCGGCGAACTTCAAAGAGACTATCTTGTGATCAATGGATTTAACGTAGAATTGGTCGCATCTGGAAAGGAAGGGCTTAACAAAGCTCTTTCAATTGATTACGATTTAATCATTTTAGATTTAATGTTACCTCACGTAGATGGATTTGAAATTTGTCGTCAAGTTCGCGCTGTAAAAGAAATTCCAATATTAATCGTATCAGCTAAAAAAGAAGACATTGATAAAATTAGAGGTCTAGGCCTTGGCGCGGACGATTATATCATTAAACCATTTAGTCCGAGTGAACTTGTAGCGAGGGCAAAGGCACATCTAGCACGTTATGAAAGATTGAGTGGCAACAAACCAGTTGAAAAAAAAGAAATTCGAATTAGAGGGTTAATTATAGAGGAAGCATCACGGAGAGTCTATGTTAATAATAAGGAAGTTAATCTAACTGCAAAAGAGTTTGAACTATTAACCTTTCTTGCAAAGCATCCTAATCGAGTTTTTAGTAAGGAAGAACTGTTTGAACTGATTTGGGGATTCGACTTAGCGGGAGACATCTCTACTGTTACAGTACACATTCGAAAGATTCGTGGGAAAATCGAAATAACTCCTGCGAATCCACAATATATTGAAACAGTTTGGGGTGCAGGATATCGTTTTACTATTTAAATGATAAACGGAGAAGTGACTTGATTGAAATTCTTGTGGGGCGGGATAAGCAAGACCCCACAGGCGCAATTGCGCGAACGGTGACTCACCATCTTTAGCCCCACAGAAACCATCGTATAATTGAAAGCATTGATCTTTTATAATCTAAAACTTAATTACGATTTTCAATATACTCAACAATTTTTTCACATATCTCATGTGTAATCAATGAGTCATCAATTGAAGGATTAGGTGTTTTATTATGTCTTATACAATCAATAAAATGGTCAACTATTTGATAAAATCCACGCTTATATAGGGTAGGCTCCCAGTCGCCAAATTTGGTTGTATTAACTTCATCACTATGATAATGCGTTGTTTCCACAAGACTGTTCACTACAAACTTGTGCTGATTGACCATATACTCAATTGTTTCTTCTGTTACGCCGCTATTTCTATTCATAATTCCGATTGCAGTACATTGTTCTCCAATTAATTGAAGTACGATATGGTCAAGCTTTTCGTCATTTTTTAGATAATCAATTTTTATATCAATCACTGGTGTATCCATCAAATATCTAAGTGTGTCCACGACATGAATAAAATCCTCTATAATAAATCTTCTAGTATAGTCAGGTGATGCAAATCTATTTTTTTGCATAATCATTAAGCTTGGTTTTCCATGTTCCTTCAGCTCTTTGACTCTTGGAATGAATCTTCGGTTAAAACCAACCATTGCAATTTTATCTACTTTTTTTGAAAGCTCGACGATTTGTGCTGTTTCAGCATAAATCATTGAAATAGGTTTATCTATGTATACATGAATTCCGTTTTTAAGTAGCGTTTGGGCTATCCCAAAGTGAGCCTCTGTAGCGGTGCTGATAAATGCAGCATTAATATTTTTTGTAAGCAATTCTTCAACAGTCAGTGCAGTTTCATGTATTCGGTATTTTTTTGCTAATTGATTTAACGTTTTCGCATTTCTAGTACAAAGCACCAACTCTAGATCTTCTCTTTCTGAAAGAACAGGTAAGTAAGCTTTCTTAGAAATATCGCCTAACCCAATGATCCCAATTTTCATTTTTTCACCCCACGTAATGAAACTATTTTACTATAAGTAAGTTTACTTTACTAAAAGGAAGAAAGAGTATGCAAATAAGTAGTCTGAACACTCTATTTTTTTAGCCCTAAATGATAGTATAATTAATCATTATATACGTAATTTAAGATAAGGTTGGTTATAAATCATGATAAATGGGGTTAATGCAAAAGATGTTGCTAAACTTGCAGGTGTTTCACAGTCTTCTGTTTCAAGAGTGTTTTTTGGTGGGACACCTGTTTCTGAGAAGACACGTAATAAGGTTTTATCTGCAGCAGAAGAATTAGGATATAATCCAAATGAATTTGCACGTAGTTTAATCACAAAAAAAACTAGAATTATTGGGCTTGTTATGAAGGGAGTAGAAAATCCTTTCTATCCACAGGTTTTAAAAGAGTTTACGACAGCTTTTAAAAAGCTAGGTTATAGCATTCTATTTGTTCAAACGAATAATGAAGAGATTCAAAAAGAAGATATAGATATGTTATTAAACTATAATGTTGCAGGTATCATTATTACAGATGCAATGCTTTCTTTAAAGGTGACTAATGATATTAAGAAAAGTAAAATTCCACTAGTTTTGTTTAATCGAAAAGCAGAAAAAAATGATTTCTTATCTGTTTGTACTAATAATTTAGATGCGAGTCGCCAAATAGCTAATTTTTTACATCAAAAAGGCTGCTCAAATATGGTGTATATTTCAGGTGATCGAAACACATCAACGAGTAGGGATCGTGAACAAGGTTTTATTGAGACATTAGATAAGCACCAAGTAGAATATAAAATATATGAATCTGATTATTCTTATGAAGGAGGTTATCAAACGGCAAAGAGTATTGTACTAAAAGGTGAGATTCCATCAGCATTTTTCGTAGCGAACGATATCATGGCTATGGGTGTATTAGACGCGCTTCGTAAACATTCTATTGAAGTTCCTTTAGCAACGAAAGTAGTTGGTTTTGATAATATAGCTATGACGAATTGGCCAATTTATAATTTAACAACGTGGGAACAACCAATATCTAAGATGGTTGAAAAAACCGTAAATTATGTGATGGAGGAAATTGATAATTATACTGGCATAGCTGGAAATATAGAAATCGAAGGTCAATTAATTGAAAGAAGTACAACATAAAGTGTTGACTTTTTGTTATTTTTAGAATATTCTCTACATATAGTTTTTGCATACGTATTCAAAAGTGAATGCGTTTTCTTTTATCAAATAATAAATACGTATGCAAAAGAGAATAAAGGGGGTATTTGTAATGGTAAAGGTAATTAAAGCTGGTAAATCGAAAGAGGAAGTATCAAAAAATGATTTGGAAGTTTCAAAAATAGTAGCGGAAGCAATTAAAGAGATTGAAACTCGTGGTGATGAAGCAGTTCGTAAGTTTTCGATTAAATTTGATAACTGGTCACCAGAATACTTCCGTTTATCGAGTAAACAAATTGAAGAAATCATCTCTGAAGTACCAAAAGAAGTAATTGAAGATATAAAATTTGCACAAAAAAATATTCGTGAATTTGCTGAGGCACAATTGGCATCGCTTCATGACGTTGAGGTAGAGAATATTCCTGGGGTTATTTTAGGACATAAAAATATTCCTGTGAATAGTGTTGGTTGCTATATTCCAGGTGGACGTTACCCAATGGTGGCATCTGCACATATGAGTGTACTAACGGCAAAGGTTGCCGGTGTGAAGCGAGTGATTGCATGTACACCACCAATAAATGGGGAAATTCCAAATGCGACAATTGCAGCAATGTATTTGGCAGGTGCAGATAAAATCTATTTACTAGGTGGAATTCAGGCTATGGCAGCTATGGCAATTGGTACTGAAACAATAGATGCAGTTGATATGATCGTAGGGCCAGGTAATGTATTTGTTGCAGAAGCTAAACGACAATTATACGGTCGTGTAGGAATTGATTTATTTACGGGTCCAACTGAAACATTAGTGATTGCCGATGAAACTTCAGATGGCGAGATGATTGCAACTGATCTTCTTGGTCAGGGTGAGCATGGTCCAACTTCACCTTGCGCATTAATTACGACTTCTGAAAGAATTGCACATGAAACACTTGAAGAAATTGAAAGACAGCTTAAAATACTGCCAACTGCCGATGTAGCGAGTGTATCATGGAGAGATTATGGGCAAATCTTATTAGTTGATAGCATTGAAGAGGCGGTAATTGAAGCGGATAAACTTGCATTTGAACATGTAGAGGTATTAACAGAAGATCCAAATTATTTCTTAGAAAATATGACGAATTATGGTTGCTTATTTTTAGGTCCAGAAACAAATGTTGCATATGGAGATAAAGTAATTGGAACAAACCATACACTTCCAACAAAAGGCGCTGCTCGTTATACAGGTGGACTTTGGGTAGGGAAATTTATTAAAACAGTAACTTATCAAAAAGTGAGCCCTGAAGCAACAGCTTATATTGGAGAATATGCTGCACGACTATGCATGATTGAAAACTTTGCAGGTCACGCAGAGCAAGCATTATTACGCGTACGAAGATATGGAAACGGTGGGGAGAAGTAATTCTTTAAAGTAATGACAGATTCCTTATGTAAAAGAACAAAAAAGTTCAACCATATAAAGGTTGAACTTTTTCTTTTTAATTTTCAGCTAGTTTTTTATTTAATGTTGTATTTGGTTGTTCTACTATTTCTTCAGCTGGTGTTGCTCGCTTAATAAAGAACGCAAGGACCAATGCCACAAGCGCAACGAAGACTGTTACATAGAACGAGAAGTTAATTCCTTCTAACATAGCTTTCGCTGTAATTTCTTGTTTAATTTGAGCTAACATTTCAGGTGAAGGTTTAGTTGTTACATTTTTCATTGCATCCGCTGCTAAATCCTTAGCATATGATTCCGTACGGTTAGACATGATTGTAACTAATAACGCAGTACCAATCGCACCAGATACTTGCTGAAGTGTATTATTCATTGCAGTACCATGCGGATAGAATTGTTTTGGTAATTGATTTAATCCATTTGTTGAAACAGGCATCATTACCATAGACATACCAAACATACGTAATGAGTATAAGATGATTAAGTGTGTATAAGTTGTATCCAAAGTTAATTTGCTTAAGAAGTAAGTTGTTACTGTCATAATAGCTAGACCAATGACCGCAAGTATTCTCCCACCAATTTTATCAAATAATTTACCTGTAATTGGTGACATAATCGCCATTAAAAGTGCACCTGGTAGAAGCATTAAACCGGCATCAAATGGCTTAATTCCACGAAGTGTTTGAGTGTAAATTGGTAAAAGCATCATTGCAGAGAACATTGCCATAGTAACAACGATTGAAATCGCTGAAGATAAGGCAAACATTGGATATCGATAAATTTTAAAGTTTAACATTGGTTTATCAAGTTTTAATTGTCGAAGGATAAATAAAACTAATGAAATTGCTCCGACGATCAGTGTTACATATACATACGGGCTATCCCAGCCTTTACTTCCAGCTGAGCTAAATCCATACAATAATCCACCAAACCCTAAACTTGATAGCAATACAGATAGAAGATCTAAGCTACTAACTACTTTTTCTTTTTTATCTTTTAGTAAGAAAAAGCCAATAATTAGAATGACTAGAGCAATAGGTGTAACGAAATGGAATAACATTCTCCAATCGTAATGCTCAATTAACCAACCCGATAATGTTGGGCCAATTGCTGGTGCACCCATCATAACAAGTCCAAAGAATCCCATTGCCGTTCCTCTTTTTTCGATAGGGAAACTTGTTAACATAACGTTCATTAACAAAGGCATTAAAATAGCTGATCCTGAAGCTTGAATCATACGTCCTGTTAATAATAGAGGGAAAATATGAGCAAATCCTGCCGCAAGTGTACCTATATTAAATAAAAGCATTGCCGTAATGAATAAATGTCTAACTGAGTATTTTTGGATTAAAAACGCTGTAGTTGGTATTAAGATACCATTAACTAACATGTAGCCAGTAGATAACCATTGAACTGTAGAAGGCTCTACATCTAAATCCTTCATAATTGAAGGTAATGCGATATTAAGTAAAGTATTATTTAAGAATGCAATAAAAGCCCCGATCATCAAGATTGTAATAATCCCGTATGGTGGACGTTTTTCCATGGACTGTACCATGAATCCCCCTCCTTTGTACCTGTAGTATATTTTTTTGAACTGTATTTCCATATAAGTTTATATGATATACCATTGTTACAAATGTTTCAATTAAAAATCTCTAATGTTTCTACTAGTTTAATTTGATAAAATAATGTACTATGTGTTTTAAACAGAAATTTATTGGGAATTAAAGGTGATTAAATGAACGATAGAAAGCAGCGTGTCATAAAAATAGCCCATGAATTATTTATTGAAAAAGGATATCAAGCAACATCAATACAAGACATTTTAGAATACAGTGGTATCTCAAAAGGAACTTTTTATAACTATTTTTCATCCAAAAGTGATTTGTTAGTCGCACTTTTTCAGATGATTTACTCAAAACTTGAACAAGAACGAAATCAGTTGCTTATTGGTCAAGAGCCTTCAAATATAAATATTTTCATTAAACAAATGGAATTGATCTTGCAGACAAATAGAAATAATAAATTATTTACTCTTTTCGAAGAAGTAATCTTTATTAACGATATAGATGTAAAGCATTTTATCAAACAAGGTAATTTTAAAATGCTTAACTGGTTATACGCTCGATTTTTAGATATTTTTGGTGAAAGTAAAGAGCCTTATTTATTAGATTGTGCCATTATGTTTATTGGTATTTTACATCACAATATAAAGTACACTGATCTAGCAGATGAATTAGATTTAAGTGTTCATCAAGTAGTAAAATATAGTGTAGAACGACTAGTGAAAATCGTTGAAGAGGTTTCATTGGCTGGGGAGCAATTAATTAAGCCTGAATTACTAAAAAATTGGATTCCTGCTTGTAAGACAAGTGTTACAATTCAACAGGAGTTAAACGAATGTATTTGCAAAATGAAAAAGAAGCTCACTCAATGTGAGGAGCAGGCGAAATACCAAGAGTTACTGGAATTTATTCATAATGAATGCAACCATACAAAAATTCCACGTAAATTTTTAATTGAAAGTACACTAGTTGCTTTAAATAAAGCGCAACCTTTCTTTGAAGAAAAGGAATTACAAAAATTGCATCAATTAGTAGCATTAAATATAAAAAGTAAAAATCCAATAGAGTAGACTTATTGTGAAATGAACATGTGGTACAAAATAGACTGTCTTTCTATATTGTCTCTTTAGAGGGATATGCTTAATATAATGGGTAAGAAACATAAATAGAGGGTGTCTCTTTGGTCGATGAAGCTGACCAAGAGACACCCTTTATATTTTTTAAAAAACTAATACTCTTGTTGATTTTATTTTATTTATTTCGTTTATACAAATCCACACTTTTAAAACCAAAACCTAAAATCATTCTCATTTCTTCACGTCTTTTGGTTTTAGTGCTTTCTTGTTTCGCACTATAAACATATCTAGCCCAATCTTTTTGATAACCAGGAGTAAGAGATTGGAAAAATGTTAATAAATCTGGTCTTGCTTCTAGATCCTTTTCAATGAAAGGGATCATTTCAATATAATCATCAACACATTGACTTGCTTTAGTAGAAGACTGGACTTTGCTACGATAATCTTCTTTAAAACCTACAACAGTAAAGGTCTCATCCAATCCTACCATACGAGCAAACTTAATATTACTTGCCCCAATAAACCCAACTTCATCTGCACCCAAACCTTCAAATAAATCGTCTCGATGTATATAAGTTGAATATACTTTGTTATCTTTTTTAGGATAGGCACAATATAAATAACTATTTTTATGTAAGTAATTATGCTCAATGACTTCTGTTACGAGTGCCTTCAAAGACTCCATATCAAATACAAATGCAAAAATTAAGTCATAAGATTCTTCTACTAAGCTTGTGTCATAATTTGCTAATTGCTCGAAATAATTTGCACCACTTGGTAAATGTAAAACAGCTATCTTATTATATTTTTGCAAGTTTAGTTTTTCTACTATTGTTTTACTCATCAGTATCCACCTCGTATTGGACCGCATCAATTTCATTCTTCATAAAACTATTATAAAGCTGCACTTAGAATTAATGTATCGGTAAATTAAATTTTTTGTAGAGAAAAATCATTTTAAAATTAGAAATGGTTCAATTTTAGCCAAATATTCTCTGTTATTTTGTTAATTTATAACGATTATTGTATAATTTCCACATACTGTTTCAAATAGAAACACTTTTGGAGGAAGAATGAATGAAAATTAAAGTAAAAGGGATTGCGCCTTATCCTGGACTTCGTGATCTTTTATTACAAGTTGTTGGTGAAGATAATAGATTTGAAATAGATGTGGAAGTTGCAGATTTAGAAGTTGCCCTCCCAATTGTATTAAGTGCTCAAGAACAGAATTATGATGTCATTATAAGTCGAGGTGGTACGGCCTCTTTTATTAGAAAACATGTTTCAATTCCTGTTGTAGATATACCTGTTTCGGGATATGACATACTAAGAGTTTTAACATTAATAAAGGATTCAAATAGTAAGTTGGCAATTATCGGTTTCCCTAATATTTGTCAGGGAGCTCTAACGGTTTCTAGTTTATTAGATTTTGAAATTCCAATTTACTCGATTAACCATGAAGCGGAAGTTAGAGTAAAGCTTGAAAAGGCAGTCAAAGAGGGAGCCCAAATCGTTCTTGGTGATGTAGTAACAGTTAAAACGGCCCAAGAAATGGGACTTCATGGAATCCTTATTACATCAGGTGTTGAATCGATACAGGATATGTTATCAGAAGTGAAATCTGTACATGATATTTATCTAAAGAGCCATGAAAAAGCTTTGTTTTTCCAGCATATACTTCAGAACTTCCCAACTGGAACATTAGTATGCGATCCAAAGGGGAAAGTTCTTTATTTAAATGACATATGTCAGCAGTTATTCGGCGAAGTAACGATGTTGCCACAGGATTTATCATTTTTACTGAAAGTTACCGGGATTCATTCAGATAAAATTCATTTTGAACATGTACTGATTCAGAAAAAATCATACAATCTTAAAACAGTGCCTTATGGTGAGGATGTTTTCATTTATATCGAACCTAATAAAACACCCTATATGTCGGAGTTAGATATGGTTCAGATGCCTGCCCAAATTGCTTCGTTCGCCCAAATTATTGGGTCAAGTTATGTAATTACGAAAACAATTAAACGGGCTATTGCCTACGCAAAAACAGATAATCATGTATGGCTATCGGGAGAAGTTGGGACAGGTAAAGCGGTATTTGCAGAAGCCATTCATTCAGCTAGCTCACGTAATAGAGGGAGATTTTATCATGTAGCTTGTCACTCGATTAATGAATCAAAATTAGCAACAGAACTATTTGGAACTGATTCAAAGGTAGGTCTACTTCAGATACCATCTAATGACACTTTATATCTAGAGTATATCGAAAATCTTTCAATTCAAATGCAGGAACGATTGGCAAATGAACTTAGAAAAGGAACTAACTTGAGAGTGATTAGTTCTTCTAAGAGTACATTTAAACAACTATTGAAAGATCCAAATATACATCAAGAACTAATCCACTTACTCGGTGAGTATCAACTAGTTATTCCACCTCTTCGTGATCGAACTGAGGATATAGAGGAGATCGCTCGAGTATTAATTGCAAATCATAATTCAATATACGGTAAACAGTTTGTAGGAATAAGAGAAGAAGTTCTAAATCGATTAATGGAGTACAATTGGCCAGGTAACTTAAAGGAATTAGAAAATATCATTAGTGAATTACTAGCACTAGCAAAAGGACATTATATTGGGATAGAAGAATGGGATCTTGTTTGGGAAAGATATAGCTTTACGGGAGTTAATTCTTCGGCTCAAAGAATTGATTTAAATAAAACGTGGGTAGAAATCGAAAGGCAAATATTAGAGGAAGTATTAAAAGATGAGGGAATGAATCAATCAAAAGCTGCAAAAAGATTAGGTATTAGCAGAGCAACTCTTTGGAGAAAGATGCAATAATTGTTTCATATTTAAACAATAACAGTGTTGTTTTTAGAATTTTCTAGAAGTATAATCAAAATTGTAAACGCTTTTCAAAAATTAATGTTTCAAAATAGAACACATGCAAGGGGGATTATTTTTATGAAAATCAAAGCAACACTGGACCGTATTCCTGGTGGAATGATGATTGTTCCATTACTATTAGGTGCTATTATTAATACACTATTTCCAACTGCTGGAGCGACATTTGGATCATTTACAGGAGCGTTAATGACGGGGGCATTACCAATCCTAGCAGTATTTTATGTATGTATGGGATCAACAATTGATTTCAAAGCTACTCCATATATTATGAAAAAAGGTGGATCTTTACTTGCAACTAAAGTAGGTATAGCAGCATTAGTAGGGTTTGTTGGAGCAAAAGTATTTGGCGACGGAATGGTTGAAAGCGGATTCTTTTTAGGCTTATCAGTTCTTGCAGTAGTTGCTTCAATGAATGATACAAACGGTGGTTTATATATGGCCTTAATGGGTCAATTCGGGAAAAAAGAAGACGTTGGTGCTTACTCAATTATGAGTTTAGAATCTGGACCTTTCTTAACAATGGTTACACTTGGGGTTGCTGGACTTGCAGCATTTCCTTGGCAAACCTTAGTAGGAGCAATTATTCCGCTAATAGTTGGTATGGTTCTTGGAAATCTTGATAAAGATATGCGAGATTATTTAAGTAAAGCAGTGCCAGTTTTGGTACCATTCTTTGCATTTGCATTAGGAGCTGGTATGAGTTTGCAAAACGTTTGGAAAGCTGGTATCTTAGGCGTTTTACTAGGGGTAGCTGTAGTAGCAATTACAGGTACAGCTTTATTAATTGTAGATAAACTAATTGGTGGTAATGGTATTGCAGGATTATCGGCTGCTTCAACAGCGGGTAATGCAGTAGGTGTACCAGCGGCTGTCGCTTCGGCGAACGCAGTGTATGCACCTTTTGTACCATCTGCAACAGCTCTAGTTGCTTCTTCTGTTATCGTAACATCTATTTTAGTTCCGATTGTGGTTGCATGGTATGCAAAACGAATCGGTGTAAAAGGAAATACGGTCGAATAAATACTAGCTTATAGTTTAGTATCGAGAGGAAGAAAGGACAGGGTACATCATGAATAAAATCGGAATGATTGCAGATGATTTAACAGGAGCAAATGATAGTGGTGTACAGCTAGTAAAACAAGGATTACGTTCATCTGTTATCTTAGATTTAAATGCATTAGCACCCGAACATATTACAAGTGATGCCATTATCATTGATACCGATAGTCGCGCAATAAGTAAAAATGAAGCATATGAGGCTGTTCGGAAGGCTTCAATCTTTTTAAAAGACAATCAATATAAGCACATTTTTAAAAAAGTTGATTCAACTTTAAGAGGAAATCTAGGTGTTGAAATTAAAGCAGTAACAGATTTTTTTGAATATGATTTTTGTATTATTGCACCAGCATTTCCACGTATCGGAAGAACAACTGAAAAGGGAATTCATTATTTAAATGGGAAGCCTCTTTCAGAAACAGAAATTTCAAGAGATCCAAAATGTCCTGTTACTGAGTCTTCTATTTGTAAATTAATTGAAAATCAGACAGGTGTGACTGTTGGTCTTGTAAGTACTGCTGAATTAGGAACAGATTTAAGTGAATGGAAAGCTGAATTGCAAAAATGGCAAGAAGCAGGTATTAAGTGGTTAGTATTTGATGCAACGACGGATAATCATCTTGAAGAAATAGCTAAGAAAATATCTCAAATTTCAAAGCATGTCATTTGGATTGGTTCAGCTGGTTTAGCTGAATTCTTACCGAAAGTACTAGGGCTTACTAAATCAACTGATTGTCATAAACAAATTACGATAAGCAACAAGAATATTTTAGCTGTATCAGGTAGTCTCTCAAGTGTGACGAGACAACAAGTAAAGAGATTAATAGAGATGGATGAGATGAAAGCTGTCGAGGTTAATCCTTTAGAAATGTTTGAAACGGGTGATCAATGGAAGATACTGAAGAATCAATATATCAACCAGCTCGTATCAACATATGAACAAGGATATAATGCGGTATTATATGTAGATTCAAGTACTGAAAATCGCGAAAATACAGCTAAAGCTGGAAAGCAGTTAGGTTTAACACCTTCTGAAGTTAGTAACCGTATTTCAAAAGGGTTAGGTGAAATTGCAAGTGAGCTTGTAAAAAATTACTCTTTTGTTTCAGGACTTGTATTAACGGGTGGAGATACCGCAAAGGATGTTTGCCTTCAAATTGGAGCAAGTGGCTTAGAGTTGTTGAAGGAAGTTGAAGCAGGTATTCCATTAGGGAAATTAGTAGGGGACCACGAGTTGTTCGCGATTACGAAAGCAGGCGCTTTTGGAAATGAAGATTCCTTAGTTAATGCAGTGAGAGAATTAAAAGGAGGACAATAATGAGTACATTACCAGTAGTTGGCATTACAATGGGTGATCCCGCAGGAGTAGGGCCAGAAATTATACTAAAAAGTTTAAATACTAAAGAAGTTTACCAACAATGCAGACCAATTGTAATTGGAGATGCTAGAATTTTAGATCGTGCTCAACAATTTGTGAATACGAACTTAGAGATTATCACGATTGAAGATATCGGGGAAGCGGCGTATGAAGCAGGTAAGGTATATTGTTTAGATATGAATCTTGTGCCCGCTGATTTACCAATAGGTCAGGTTTCAGCAGAGGCGGGGCATGCTGCATTTGAATTTTTAAGAAAAGCAATAGAGTTAGCAAATGAAGGGAAAATTGATGCGATTTGTACTGCACCTTTAAATAAAGAGGCATTGCATAAAGGTGGTCATATTTATCCTGGACATACTGAAATTCTAGCAGAATTAACGAACACAAACGACTTCTCAATGATGCTATCGGCACCTAATTTAAAGGTTATTCATGTAACAACACATGTCGGAATTATTGATGCAGTTAAAATGATTAACCCAGAGAGAGTTTATAAAGTAATTAAACTTGCTGATGAAACACTTAAAAAAGCAGGCTATACAAATCCTAAAATAGCTGTATGTGGTATCAATCCGCATGCAGGAGAAAATGGATTGTTTGGCTATGGTGAAGAGGAAGAAAAAGTAATTCCTGGAGTGGAAAAAGCGGCATTAGAAGGAATTAATGTAGTAGGTCCACTACCAGCAGATACACTGTTTTTCCGTACGGTTCGTGGAGATTTTGACATCGTTGTAGCGATGTACCACGATCAAGGTCATGGTCCAGTAAAAGTACTAGGATTAGATGCAGGTGTAAATATTACAGTTGGATTGCCGATCATTCGTACTAGTGTTGACCATGGAACTGCATTTGATATTGCAGGAAAAGGCATCGCTGATGAAAAGAGTTTACAAGAAGCAATTCGTCAAGCAATAGAGTTAGCGCCAAAAAGAGCGTAAAAAGTAAAAGCTCCAGTTCATTTAAATGACTGGAGCTTTTACTGTGTTGAAAATATATGAAAAGATAATTATAGGGCATCTTTTATTACTTTTTTATAATAAAACACAGATAGGATACCAAAGATTGAGTATAGCACTGTATAAAGAACCATAACGATAATCATAGGCGTCCAAACTTCCGTTCCAAATAGGAACCAACCAGATTGAACTGCAAAGTAGCTATGAAGTAAGCCAACGACTAATGGAATACCAAAGTTAAACACTTGCTTTGAGCGAATTCCTTTAACTAAGTCTGAACGTGAGAATCCAAGCTTTCTTAAAATCGTATAATTTGGTTTCTCATCAACACTTTCGTCCATTTGTTTAAAGTATAAAATACAACCAGAAGTGATTAAGAATGCTAAACCTAAAAATCCAACGATAAACATAATTAATCCCATTGTTTGTTTTTGCTCATTACTGATTTCAAGTCGAGAGCTATTCATATACCCATCATTTAAATTATTTTGATTAAAGATTTCATTTGCTTTAACGAGATTTTTTTCATCATTAATATCAATACCTATATAGATTGTCGAATCTCTTTGAATAGATGGATCGATATCTGCTTTTAATTTGTTAAAAACCTTATCATCAACGATTGCAGTTGGAAAACCGCCACTCGTAAAATAATTAGAAATAATATAGTCTTTCTTTAATCCTATATATGATTGTGGTATCTCTTCATGTTGAGTATTAAATTTAATGTGACCACTTTCTTTTAACGTCATAAAGCGTTGCAATAAATCATTGTAGCCTGTAAAAACAGTTTCATCTTCAGATAAGTTCATTTTAACCGAGTTTTCACTAATGACTGGAATCGGTAAATCATCTGAACTTTTCATAGCAGATGCATCAAGCTTAGATTCTAAAATGCTATCTAAATTTGCACTAACTTGGATGACGTCAATCTTCTTTTCAGTAAATTTAATATTATTTTTTGATAAAGCGTCCGTAAATTGATCAGCGTCTTTTGTATTAGAAATAGAGAAATTGTTAGGTACGTTATTTTCTGCTGTTTTTTCAGCTGAATAATAAGAAATATAACTTAAAGATAATAAGCCAATTGCTAATCCAGACACAGTCGTGATGATAGTTAACAATAATGCATTTGATTTCATTCTGAACATGATTGATGATAGTGACAATACATTGTTGATTGTTAAATAACCATTCTTACTCTTACGGATGATATTTAATATAAATCGTACTGAGCCTTTATAGAATAAATACGTTCCGATAATAACAGAAGCTAAAATAAAAATCATTGCTAAAAATAGCTCCATTGTTGAAGTAAAGTCTCCGCCAAATAGCTTCGATGAAATAAAATAGCCTGAGGTGATTGAGATAATCCCTACAATTCCAATGATAATTTCGAAAACAGACATTTTCTTTACTTTACCTTCTGTTAAAGAGATTACTCTGAATAAAGATAAGATAGTTTGTCTTTTAATAAAGGTATAATTCATTAACATAATGAATAAATAAATGACCAAAAAGACAATAACCGTTTGAATTAATGCGCGACCCGAAAAGTGAAGTGTTGCGATCGCATTAATGCCTGTAACTTTAAATAAAATCATAATAATTAATTTTGAAACTGAAAAACCTAGCAGAATCCCTAAGATTAAAGAAGTAAAATATAAGATAAAATTTTCAACTGTTAAAATTCGAAAAATCCTATCTTTTGTCATACCAATTAACTGGAATAGTCCAATTTCTTTACTTCTTCTTTTAATAAAAATGTTGTTAGCATATAGAAGGAAAATAGATACAATTGCTACTAATAAAACTGATGCTGATTTAATGGCAGCAGCACCTTTAATTGATCCTTTTGTTTCATTCATTGAAGGATCATATTGCAAAGTAACAAATGCAAAGTATAGCGCTGCACTAAATATTAATGCAAATACATATAAGTAGTAGTTTTTAAGGTTTTTCTTTAAATTACGGAATATGAGTTGATTAATGCTCATTTTGCACCCCGCCTAACACACCTTGAGTTTTCATGATGTCTTTGAAGAAGTTTTGTCTTGTATCATTGCCTTTGTGTAATTGAGTATAAATTTGTCCGTCTTTTATAAAGATGACTCTGTGACAATAGCTTGCAGCTACAGGATCATGAGTAACCATAACAATTGTTGCTTTTCTTTTTTCGTTTAGTTCACTTAGTTTATTAAGTAAATCTGATGCAGATTTAGAATCTAATGCGCCTGTTGGTTCATCGGCAAAGATGATACTTGGCTCATGAATAAATGCTCTAGCAGCAGAAGTACGTTGTTTTTGTCCTCCAGAAATCTCATTAGGATATTTATCTTTTAACTCAAAGATACCTAATTCTTTTGCAACTGCTTCAAACTTTTGATCAGCTTCGGCTGGAGTTGCCTTTGTAATTGTTAAAGGTAATAGTATGTTTTCTTTGACTGTTAACGTATCAAGTAAGTTATATTCTTGAAATATAAACCCTAAATAGTTTTTACGAAATTCTGCTAATTGTTTTTCTTTCATTCCAGAAATTTCGGTACCTTCGATTGTGATTGTTCCGCCATTAATTTTATCAATTGAAGAGAGAACATTTAGTAAAGTCGTTTTACCTGATCCAGATGCTCCCATGATGCTTACGAATTCACCTTTTTCAATCGTAATATCTAAACTCTTTAATACTTCTTGTTTATTAAATTTATTTCCGTAACTTTTATGGATTTTCTTAGCTTCTAAAATACTCATTCATCTCCACACTCCTTTTATATCGATAAACTTAGTATAGAAGTTTTTCATAGTTGTTTCCTTTGATTAAGCGAACAATCAATAAAAGCATGTGACAATTTTGTCACATGCTTTTAATATTTACAAATTCATTTTGCTTTGGAAACGTTAAAGTGAAGACAGTTCCTTTTGCCAATTCTGAACTGACATCAATTTGTATTAATAATGATTGTGCGGCTTTTTGCGCCAAATATAATCCCATTCCTGTAGCAGCATTGTCTTGATGTTGAGTAGTAGAAGTAAAACCTCTATCAAATATTCTTGGTAAATCTTTTGAATCGATACCTCGACCAAAGTCTTTAATCGTAAGAGTCATATGATCATTTTTTAGTTTGCTACTAACAATAATATCTGATGCATTACTATATTTAACTGCGTTCGTTAATAGTTGTCTAATAATGAAAGAAAGCCATTTTCCATCACTTAGCACTTCGGTTTCTTCAAGTTGTATATCAAATCCAATCCCTTTTTGTATACACCATGACTGTAAAGTTTTTATCTCAGAAAATATGACAGGTTCTAACTGTAGTTTTTCAATATACAAGTCGTTTTCGATAAAGGGAATTCTTTTTTGATGAAGCTGTTGATCTAGTAAAAAATGAATACGCAGCCATTCAAAAGTTAAATGCGTTTTTAATTTTTCGTCTTGTAATCGATCAAACATTAAATGCATTGCAGTTAATGGTGTTTTTACTTCATGGATCCAAGACAGAAGCTCATCCTTTTCTTGCTCTAATGCAGTTTGATTATGTAATGCAACTTTTTTTAACTGTTCTGTTTGATTCATAATACTTGTCTCAACCAAATGTTCAAAAGGACTCTCTGGTTCAGCTAATCCCGTCAAATCAAGATTATCTTCGCGTTCAATAAGGCTTCTATAAAATTTTGTTTCCTTTGGATATCGTAAAACCAAAAAAAAGATAAAAATGACAATTGATAAAAAGACAATATAAAGTATTGGTGTAAAAGGAATGGCTGTATCAATAAATGCGACAAATAGTAAAAAAAGTTGAAGAAAAACAAATAAAGCAATCCAACTTAATCTTTCTAAGAGAAATCTTTTAATCATTGATATTCCACTTCAAGGGCGATATAGCCTTGTCCCACCTTGGTTTCAATAAATCGACCTAAATCAATTTCATCCAATCTTTTTCTTAATCTGTTTACATTTACAGTAAGTGTATTATCACTAATAAAACGCTTATCGTCCCATAAGTCATTGATGATGTCTTCGCGGCTAACGATTTTATTCTTTTGCTCTATTAACAGCTTTAAAATAAAGATCTCATTTTTTGTTAGCTCAATTAACCCTGTTTCATTTGAAACAGTATTCTTCTCATAGTCGACTGTTGCGCCACACCAAGTTTTTAATGCAATTTTCTCAGTGTTATAGTTATAAACACGTCTAAGTGTCGCTTGTATTTTGGCAATTAAAACATCAAAGTGAAACGGTTTTTGCATAAAATCATCCGCGCCTAATTGCATAGACATGACCATATCAGACGGATGATCCCGAGAAGATAAAAAGATAATTGGAATATTTGAATGAGATCGAATCATTCGGCACCAGTGGAATCCATCATATTTAGGTAACTGTATATCAATGATGACTAAATCAGGTTTAATTTCAGTAAACTCTTGAAACACTTTACTAAAATCAGATATTCCGTGGACATCATATGACCACTGAGATAATCGATCTTTTATTTCGTTAAAAAGAGACGAGTCATCTTCAATTAATAAAAGTTTAAACAAAAGGTTCACCACACTTTTTATGTCTTTTCCATTAATTGTAAAGTAAAACTAATATGATTGCCATAAACCGTTAGTATTTATAATGGTTGTCTACACAATAAAAGCTCATTTCTGTATAAGAAATGAGCTTTCATATTAATCTAGTTATAATATTGAAAGATTAATCGAATTAGCGATTATCAATCTTTTCTGGATATAAATCATGGTTCATCATACGATGTTCAGCCATCTTTTCATATTTTGTACCAGGACGACCATAGTTACAATAAGGGTCAATTGAGATTCCACCACGAGGTGTGAACTTGCCCCAAACTTCAATATAACGTGGGTCCATTAATTTAATTAAGTCATCCATAATGATATTCATGCAATCTTCGTGGAAGTCGCCATGATTACGGAAGCTAAAGAAATAAAGTTTTAATGATTTACTTTCTACCATTTTTTGCTCTGGAATATAGCTAATATAAATTGTTGCAAAATCAGGTTGACCAGTTTTTGGGCAAAGTGAAGTAAATTCTGGGAAATTAAACTTAACGAAATAATCTCGGTCAGGGTGAGTATTATCAAATGTTTCTAAAATTCCTGGGTCATATTCAAATAAATATTTAGTATTATTACTCCCTAGTAACGATACGTCTTCTAAAGTACCTTTTGATCTTCCTACCATTTTTGTTAAACTCCTCTCTTATTTCCCCATACAAATGCATGTAATTGAGGTAAAACCTTTACATTTTTAAACACTTTTGATTTCATTGTTTCATCTATAAGCCACTCATAACGATTTAACATGTGTTGTAATAAAGATCCATCATCTGCGTTTAACCAGCTATTTCCTACTTGTAGAAAAAACGGGATTTGAGGAAACTTTTGATGAACAGTTTCTGCGAATGCTAAATCCTTTTCATCAAAAATAACTACTTTTAAGCAAGTTTTTGGATGATGTTCAAGTTGTTGAATAATGTTTGTTAATACATCAAAATCAGTATTCATACCACTACTTGGTGGTTTTGGTGATAACGTCACTTCGTCTATTAAAGGTAACCATGTTTGCCATTTGCTTCCCTGTGTCTCAAGCGCCAACGTCATCTGCTTATCTTTTAAGAAGTCAACTATAGGTCCTAGAGAAGGAAGAAGGGCAGGGTTACCACCTGAAATCGTAATATGTGAGAAGGTATCTCCGCCTAACTCTACTAAACGATTCCAAACATCCTCGGCAGTCATCCAATTAATATTCTCTTTCTCACTACCATCCCAAGTGAAGGATGAATCACACCAGCTACATGAATAATCACATCCAGCTGTACGAATAAACATTGTTTTCTGTCCAATTGCCATACCTTCACCTTGTACAGTAGGGCCAAATATTTCAAGTACAGGAATTTTACTCATTAATCATCCACTCCCTACGAGCTTCTGCGTAGCTTGTAGGCGTTTCATATAAACGAACAAACTCTACTCTAATGTCTTGTGCTGGGTTCGTTTCATCTTTTAATGCATTTTCCATTTGCTCAAAGATCCAAACGACCATGTTTTCAGCTGTTGTATTCATTGGAGGAAGCATTTCATTTAGATAACGATGATCTAAATAAATTTCGATTTTTTCTTTCCAAATCTCTTTAATATCACCAAAATCAATCACTAATCCAATATCATCGACAAAACCACTAATACCAAAAATGACTTTATATGTGTGACCGTGTAAATTTTTACATTTTCCTTCATAGCAATGTAAGTGATGTGCGGCATCAAAAGTAAATTCTTTATTTACAAGTACACGTTTATGATGGTATTTTAAGTCTTCTTTTTTTATATGTTCATCTATTTTATGGAGTCTCTCAACTATGCGAAAATCAAACATGCTCAGAGGCTCCTTTCATTTCTAAATAACGATCTAATCCAGCTTTACGAAGCTCGCAAGCAGGGCATTCACCACAACCATCAGAAATGATGCCATTATAACAAGTTAATGTTTTATTTCTAACGAATTCGAATGCGTTTAATTCATCAGCTAATTTCCACGTCTCAGCTTTATCAATCCACATAAGTGGTGTATGGATCACAAATGGATAATCCATTGATAGGTTAAGTGTTACATTTAATGACTTAACAAAGATATCACGGCAGTCTGGATATCCGCTAAAGTCAGTCTCACAAACACCTGTAATGATATGTCTTGCGCCTTTTTGTTTTGCTAGAACAGCTGCAAAAGACAAGAATAATAGATTACGACCATCAACAAATGTCGAAGGTAATTCGCCTTCTTCATGTGTAATATCGATATCTGATCTTGTTAAAGCATTTGGTGCAAGTTGATTTAATAAAGACATATCAAGTATATGGTGGGGAATGTTTAATTCCTTACAAATATCTGCAGCGACATCTAACTCTAATTTATGACGTTGATTGTAGTTAAAGGTAACAGCCTCAACTTCTTTAAATTGCTGCATTGCCCAAAATAAACAAGTCGTACTATCCTGGCCACCGCTAAATACAACGATTGCTTTTTCATTTTTCATATTTCTTCTCTCCTTTACATGATTAAAAAGAAGAGGGCATCCCGAATAACAAAAATAAAAACAATACGACAAATATTGTTTTTCGCCTTATTTTTTTGTAGAGGGGAGTTTGCGACCTCTACCATAAGTATTTTACTTATGGATTTTTATTAAATTATCTATTAACAATTGTACGTAAGAAGTACAATCGCAATTACTATTATAATAGTTTAAAGAGAAAAGAACAAAAACTTTTCTAGAAAAGTAAAAAATTACAAAACGTAACTAAGTGTTTTTATCTATAAGATTGTTGCATTCAGAGTTTAAACCAAATAAGACAGGAGTTGATTATAACGGAAGGTGCAAAACTCCAGTGGGAGATGCGGGAAGGCTAAAGACCCATAAGGCAAGTAAGGTAGCCATGCTAAAACACGAAGTTTTGTCGTAAGGCATGCATGATCTACATCGTGTGGACAAGAGGCTCAAGCTTAGCCCCACAAAACAGTGGATTGAAAAAAACATAACTAAAAGTAACCATAAAAGAAGTTTGATCTATTCATTAGACTAATCTACGATGTATACATTTTTGTAAACAAGTATACAGATTGTAAACAGTTGTACACATAAATGTATGCATGTTTACAAGTATACAAATCTATATACATGCTTTCATTTAAATGAGTTTACGGTTTTGTATACAAGATGACAAATAAATCGTCTAGTTTACATTTTCATGTTAGTTAAGAGATACGATTGACCCTTAAAATAAACTCAGATAACCTTTTAGTCAGAATTAAATTAATTATCTGTAAAAACACATGGTGAAAGGGATGATTTATTTGGTAAACGCTCGTATTGCTGCAATTGATGTAGGTAATGATTCACTTAAAGGCATATTCGGAAAGATGGAACATGAAATTAATATTCCTAATATTGTTGCGAGAGATATTGAAGATCGCCCAATAATTGGAGTAGAAGAATTGAATAATCAAGATCCAAACGATGGCATACATATTCGAGTACATTCACCGACTCTAAAAGATAATAATTCTATTTATCGTGTTGGATACTTAGCAACAAAAAGCAATAATGCTACGGAGCTAGATCCAGGTAGTAATAAATCAGAAGAAGATCAAACCTTAATTATGTTATTCGCTGCACTAGCACTAGATGCTGCTAGAGATGAGAATAAACAAAACTTTAAACGGTCAAATCAAGTGATTGAGGCTACTTATACATTGGGGACAGGCCTTCCGTTAAGAGAGGTGAAGGAAGGGAAGGACGTTGCATATCGTTCTCGTTTACTAAGCTCGGTACACCAAGTTGAGTTTCTAGTAACACCTAAGTATCAAGGACTGAAAATAAATATTAAGTTTGAAGAAGTGAAAATCTATCCTGAAGGATTTGCAGCTTATATTAATTTAGTAATGGACCAGCATTTAAATATTATTAATAAAGAACTAATTGATAAAAGAATCCTCATTCAAGATATCGGAGGACTGTCTACTGATATCGCAGTCATAAAAAATAGGAAAGTAGATGACGATAAAGCACAAGGTTTTAACCTAGGTGTTTCAGAATCTCTCGAGCAGATACGTGAGGAAATACGTTCAAAATATGGCATAGAGTTAGATAGTAGAAGAGACGTTGTCGAAATTATAACGAAGAAAAGTGACCGGAACCATATTATGGTGAAGGGAAGTAGGACAAGCGTTCATGACATTGTTGATAGAATTCTATTAGAATTGGCGAAAAAACAATACCGTCATTTACGAAATATGTGGCAGAGGAACTCTCAAACTGAAATTTGCTATTTTATTGGTGGAGGATCAATTATCTTAAAAGAGTATTTAGTCGCGTTAAATAATAACCTTGACGGCTATCAAATTGATTTCTTTGAAGATGAAAAAGAAAGTATTTGGATGATGGTTAATGCCTATTACAAGCTAATAGCTGATTTTTCAAGAAGAAATCAGAGGGAAAAACAAAGTGAAGAACAAAAAATGGCAAAGACAAAGTAAGGTGACTTTATGAAGAAGGAAAAAGAATTAACGAGAGGACAACCTATTACATTTCGTATCCCTTCTGATACACCTAATCACATTTTGAAACATTTACAAAGCTTAAAGGAAAGTGAAAGACGAAATTTCTCAAGTAAAATTGCCGAGTTCACTTTGAGAGGAGTGAACGATGAAATCTCGATACAAAAAGAGACAATTACAATCCCACTTCCAAATCGATTAAATAAGGCCCAAAGAGACTGGTTAAAGCATGAACAGTCTGAAGCGTTACTAGGAAGTATTGTCTATCAACTATTATCAGATCCAATCAAGACTGTATCATTGCTGACCTCATTAAATAGTGGTGCGACATATACGTATGAACAGAATGATGAAATAGCAGCTGCTAAATTAGAGTGGAAGCCAATTCCAAGTGAAAATATATCGGGTGAGGATGATACAAGAGATGTAAGAGGTATCGATATAGACGACTTTACATGGGAGAGTGAGCAGGAGATAGAGCAGACAAAGCATAAAAATGAGAAAGAAGACTTGGATGACCTTCTAGGTGACTTTCTTGCACAAATGAATAAATAATGAATACAAAGGGAACCGAAAGTATTACTACGGTTCCTTTTGCCTTTTCAACTAAACTTATTGCACATCATTTTGAGAAATTTGTGATAAAGCTTCCCCAGCACTTTCATCTGATTGATCTTGAACGGCCAAGTCACCTAGAGAGAGCATGCCTACAAGATTTCCGTTTTCAACAACAGGTAATCTTCTAATTTGGTGTTGCGCCATTAAGCTAGATGCTTCTTGAAGATTAGCATCTGCATCAATAGTTACGATGTTATTAGACATGACTTGAGAAGCATGTCCGTTTCCATTATGTCCAATACCTCGTAGTGCCAAGTCGCGGTCCGTAATCATACCGACTACTTGACCGTTCTCAACAACTGGTATTGCACCTACATTTAAAGATTCCATTTTGCTTGCAACTGCTTGTAATGAATCTTGGTTAGAGCAGCTTTCTACATTGCTTGACATAACGTCTCTGACCTTCATTTTAAAACACCTCCATTAAGAATGTAACAAAGATATTATTTGGGAAAAGGTCAAAAATATACTATATAAATAATACTGATTAAAAAACTTGCTCCTAAGTTTTATTAAAAATACTCAACTATATAATAAAAAACACTTCAGAGGAAGTGTTTTTTAAGATGTCTGTAATGATTTTTTCTTTAATAATTCTGGAAGGGCAATACCAGCTAAAATTAAGGAAACGCCTATATATTGTGCCGTACCAATTGATTCTTTTAACACAAGCGCTGACATCAAAACAGCGGTCGGAAGTTCTGCCGCTCCTAAAATAGATGCTAAGCCAGACCCCGTTAATGGCACTCCTTTTGAAAACATAAATGTAGAGAAGAATGGACCTAAAAAACCTAGTATGATGCCGTATTTTAATGTGATTTCAACAAATAATTTTCCGTCACTAAAAAAGTTAGGAGGGAGAAAAAGGGCACATATTATAAAACCGCCCGTAATCATAAGAGCAGTTTTTGTAACAGGGTTAGTTTGTACTGCAACTCTTCCACTTAAGAGAACAAATATAGAATATGAAATGGCAGATAACAAACCAAAAAGTAAGCCTAGCAAGTTTATTTGCTGGATACCGGCCGAAAAAACATTTGTTGCAAAAAGAGTTCCAATTATTAATGGGATTAGGGAGATTACCTTTCCTTTCTCGGGAAATTTTCGGTTAAGCAAAGCCTCTAAGAAAACGCCGATCCAAGTAAATTGAAAAAGTAATACGATAGCAAACGAGGCTGTGATGTATTGAAGAGACAAATAATAAAACATTCCTGTTAATCCAGTAGTCGATCCTAATACAGTTAATAATAATATATCTTTTTTTGCAGGCTTTACATATGTCTGAGTTGTCGACTTCTTTTTAAGAAGCTTATTTATAAGAACAATAGACCACAATAAAATAGCCCCAACAAACATTTGAATCCCAACAACATCATTCACAATAAAACCATCATTATATGCTAGTTTTACGAATGTAGACAATACACCATAACATGCAGATCCAATGATGATATACAATATTCCTTTCAAAATGACACCTCATTTACGAATTAAAAAAGTAAAGAGGGTATAGTCCCTCTTTACTTCTATTTTACTAATTAAAGCTCTTCTAAAATACCTTTTACTAGTCCTACAAATTTAGTGCGTACCATGCTTGCAACTTCGATTACTTCTTCATGGTTTAATGGTTGGTCTAGAATGCCGCATGCCATATTAGTTAGGCAAGAGATACCAAGAACTTTCATGCTACTGTGAACAGCAACGATTGCTTCTGGTACTGTAGACATCCCAACAGCATCAGCACCTAATGTACGAATCATACGAATTTCAGCAGGTGTTTCATATGAAGGTCCACTCCACCAAGCATAAACACCTTGTTGTAATTGAACGTCTTGTTTTTCAGCTACTTTTAATGCAAGCGCGCGTAATTCTTTATTATAAACTTCTGATACATCTGGGAAACGAGTACCTAGTTCGGGGTTGTTTGGTCCGATTAATGGGTTGTTTCCAACTAGATTAATATGGTCAGTAATTAACATTAAATCGCCAGGATTAAAGCTTGTGTTAACTGCTCCACATGCATTTGTAACAATTAATTTTTCAACTCCAAGAGCTTTCATAACGCGTACTGGGAACGTTACTTCATCTAATGTAAAGCCTTCATAATAATGGAAACGGCCTTTCATTGCGACTACAGCTTGTCCTTTTAATTCTCCGATTACTAATTCATTGGCATGACCGACAGCTTCAGATTTAGCAAAGTGAGGAATCTCGCTATAAGGGATTGTAACTGAATTTTCGATTTCATCTGCAAGTGTTCCTAATCCAGAACCTAAGATTAACCCAACTGTTGGGCGGTAGTTTGTTTTGTTTAGGATAAATTCTTTTGTTTCTAAAATATGTTCTGTTTTATGCATTTTTATTTCCTCCTTGAATGAGTTAATAATTTGTATTCATAAAAATTTAATGTAATAGATGATTTCTTTCAATATTAGTCTAAATGATTTTTTCCTGATTGTAAATGGACTAAATACCATTTTGGTAAAAAGTTAAGTGTTTCGAGAAAAAATACTATTATCAAATGTCTAAAATAGCTATACTTAATTTATAAAATAAAAAAAGCTGATTGATTGTAAGTGATGCTTGCAGTATAAATCGGGTAAGATATTGATAATGAAAAAGCTTTGGAGGAAAACGATGCTAAGGCAATTTGTAGGAGTACATTCGCCAAAATTAAAAAGTTTAAAGCTTTTATATAGCTTAATACGAAAATTAGGACCAATAAAAGTAAGCACACTAACTGAGCTAACTGGTTATAAACATACAACTTGTGTGAGATTATTAGACGAATTAGTACAAGCCGGACTGATTATAGATAGTGGGTTAGGTGTTTCAAGCGGTGGAAGAAAGCCCGTAATGTACGTAGTAAATCCTACGTCGAACTATATAATTGGCGTAGAGATTACAAATTTATATACAACTGTTTTATTATTAGATTTACATTTAAATATTTTAGAGACTAAGAAACTAAAGATGGATCAAGGAAGTACTGGAGAATTTACTCTGAATTTTGTAACGAACTGTGTTGATCAATTATTAGTTCAAAATGATATTAGTAGAGAAAAATTATTAGGGATCGGAATAGGATTACTCGATCCAATCGATTCAGAAAAAGGAACAATCATTAATTCTGACTCATTTATTGCTGGTGGGTGGGAAGATTTAAATATCATAAACTACTTAGAGAAAACAAATCAATGTCCAGTTTTCATTAATAATGGAACAAATTTAGCTGCTTTAGCTGAATATCGATTAAAGTATGGAAAAGAAACAGATAATATTATATTTGTTTCAAGTGATATGAGTATAAGATGTGGTGTAGTTCAACAAGGAAGATTACTCAGTCATAAAAATGAAATGGACGATGCATTTGGTCATATGATCATTGACGTCCATGGACAACGTTGTTCATGTGGGTCTTATGGTTGTCTTCAAGCTTATAGCAGTTTACCTGCCATTCGTGAAGAGGTGATTAAACGTATTAAACGGGGAGAGTCTTCCCATCTTCAAGATTGTGTTGAAGATATAGAAGATATTAGTTTGCACCAAACTTTAGATGCATTAGAACAAGAAGATCGTTTAAGCTTAGAAGTGTTAAAGGATGCAGCTTATTATTTTGGAATAGGTCTGGCTAATCTGATTTTTTTATTAAGACCAGATATTGTCATTTGTGGAGGTACATTAGTTCCAAAGCCATTTTTTTTCGATATTGCATCTGATATAGCGAGATCAAGAATGAAACATTACCCAAATAGTCCAATTCAAATAGTGAAATCAACTACGGCTTACAATATCGTTGCACAGGGTGCAGGTTGTATGGTGATTGATTTTTATACAGAAGAAAGTTTTTCATAAAATAAAGCTCGGTTCCTTAGATGTAAATGGTGAATCGGGCTATTTTTGTTATGTCTATTAATCCGCACTCATTAATGGAAAGTAATATTTTTGGAACCATAAATAGTAATAAAACTCATATAACTGACTTATATTGACGATTTACATAAATTTGCCTAAAAACTGAAGTAAACATTTGTTGAATAAAAATGAAAGTTGTTGTGAGCGTTTTCAAAAAACGCTTGCTTTCCTGTACGTACAGGAATATACTTATCTTGTACGTACAGGATATAGATAAAAAGAGAAACATAAGAGGAGGGGTATTGAAATGGGTCGTTATACTGATGATGCAAAACAATTACTTCAACATATCGGTGGCAAAGAGAATATCGCAACAGTTACACATTGTGCAACGCGTATGCGTTTTGTATTAAAAGATGTAAAAAAAGCTGATGAGAAAAAGATACAAGATCTTAAATTAGTTAAGGGAACATTTACACAGGCAGGTCAATTCCAAGTTATTATTGGGAACGAAGTATCAATGTTTTACAATGATTTTGTAGAATTAGCTGGTGTTGATGAATCTTCTAAGGAAGATGCAAAAGTTGCAGCAAGACAAAACATGACTTGGTTACAACGTGTACTTGCGCATTTAGCAGAAATTTTTTCTCCATTAATTCCTGCGATTGTTGTTGGGGGTCTAATTTTAGGATTCCGAAATATTATTGGTGATATTAAGTTACTAGAAGATGGAACTAAAACGATTGTAGAAACTTCACAATTTTGGGCTGGTGTGCATTCATTCTTATGGTTAATAGGTGAAGCAATCTTCCACTTCTTACCTGTTGGTATCACATGGTCGATTACAAAGAAAATGGGTACAACTCAAATTTTAGGGATTGTTCTGGGGATTACACTTGTTTCTCCACAATTATTAAATGCATATGCAGTTTCTGGTGGGGCAGAAGCACCATTCTGGGACTTTGGTTTCGTTAAAATTGACATGATTGGTTACCAAGCTCAAGTAATTCCGGCTATTTTAGCAGGTTTTACATTAGCATTTTTAGAGAGAAGTATTAGAAAGGTTGTTCCAAGTGCAATTTCAATGATCGTTGTTCCTTTCTTAGCACTTGTACCAACAGTGTTAATTGCTCATATTGTTTTAGGACCACTTGGTTGGAAAGTTGGTTCTGCAATTTCACATGTAGTTTATTCTGGATTAACATCATCATTTGGTTGGTTATTTGCTTTAGTATTTGGATTCTTCTATGCTCCATTAGTAATTACAGGTTTACACCATATGACGAACGCAATTGATTTACAGTTAATGAGTGAGCTTGGTGGAACAAACCTATGGCCAATGATTGCTTTATCAAATATTGCTCAAGGTTCTGCAGTATTAGCAATTATTTACTTAAATAGAAAAAATGAAGAAGAAAAACAAATTTCAATTCCAGCGGCGATCTCTTGTTATTTAGGTGTAACAGAACCCGCAATGTTTGGTATTAACTTAAAATATGCTTATCCATTCTTAGCTGCAATGATTGGATCTGGAATTGCTGGCATTATTTCAGTTGGTTCTGGCGTTATGGCAAACTCAATTGGAGTAGGTGGCTTACCTGGTATTCTATCTATTCAACCAAAACATATGGGAATGTTTGCAGTAGCAATGTTAGTTGCAATTGTAATTCCATTTATTTTAACAATTATCTTTAACAAGAAAAAACTGCTAGTAAAAAATTCATAATTATTTAAGAGGAAGGAAAAGTTATTTTTCCTTCCTTTCAAAGTTTACAATCAAGGAGATTATTAAAAATGAAGGATTTTAAGAACAGTGTTGTATACCAAATTTATCCAAAGTCTTTTTATGATTCAAATGGAGATGGCTTTGGAGATTTAAATGGCGTGACAAAAAAACTAGATTATTTAAAAGAATTAGGTGTCGACTACATTTGGCTTACCCCATTTTATGTATCTCCGCAAAATGATAATGGTTATGACGTTGCAGATTATCGGAATATTGATCCTGCTTATGGGTCAATGAACGATTTTGAGGAATTAGTACAGGCTGCAAAAGAACGAAACATAGAGATCATGCTAGACATGGTATTTAATCATACGTCATCAGAGCATGAGTGGTTTCAAAAAGCGCTTGCAGGAGATAAAAAATATAAAGATTATTATATTTTTAAAGAAAGTAAAGATGGAGAAGAACCAACGAATTGGATCTCAAAGTTTGGTGGTTCTGCATGGGAGAAAATAGAAGGTTCAGGTGAATATTATCTACATCTTTTTGATAAGACACAACCAGATTTAAATTGGGAAAATGTCCAAGTTCAAAAGGAAATATTTGATATTGTGAATTTTTGGATAGATAAAGGTGTCAAAGGCTTTCGTTTAGATGTTATTAATTTGATTTCAAAGCCAGATCAATTAGAAAATGATGAAAATGGCGATGGTAGAAGATTCTATACAGACGGACCAAGAATTCATGACTATTTAAAAAAATTAAATAAAGAAACGTTCGGAAAAACGGAAGATATTATAACAGTTGGAGAAATGTCTTCTACTTCAATTGAACACTGCATTCAATACTCAAATCCAGAACAAAAAGAATTATCAATGGTATTCAATTTCCACCATCTTAAGATAGATTATAAGGATGGAGAAAAATGGTCTGTAATGGACTTCGATTTTATGGCACTAAAAAATATTCTTGATTCATGGCAAAAAGGAATGCAAGAGGGTAATGGTTGGAATGCATTATTTTGGTGTAACCATGATCAACCACGAATTGTTTCCCGTATTGGAAATGATCAGGAGTACCATAAAGAATCTGCAAAAATGCTTGCCACTGCGATGCATTTATTAAGAGGAACACCTTATATTTACCAAGGCGAAGAAATAGGTATGCCAAATCCTAAATTCGATCAAATTGAACAATATAGAGATGTAGAAAGTTTAAATTACTATGAGATATTAAAATCCGAAGGCGTATCAGAGTCAGACATAATTAAGATTTTACAAAGTAAATCAAGAGATAATTCTCGTACACCAATGCAGTGGGATGACTCAAATCATGCTGGATTCACAACGGGAACACCTTGGATTCCTACCGGTAAGGATTTTATTGAAATAAATGTAGAAAGTGCGCTAAGTGATCAAAATTCAGTTTTTTATCATTACAAAAAGCTTGTCCAACTACGAAAGCAGTATGACATTATTGCAGAAGGCGATTATGAGTCACTTATAATGGATCATAAAAATATATTTGCTTATGCGCGTAATTTAGGAAACCAAAAACTAATCGTCATTAATAATTTCTATGCAAACGAGACAATATTTAATTTACCTGACAACATTGATATTACCGACTATAAACGAAGTATTTTGATTTCGAATTATGATGATTCTAGCATGGATTTAAATGAAATTCATTTACGTCCTTACGAGTCAATCTGTTACCTTCTTGAGAAATAAGGAAGATTATAATAAAATTTTCCTAGGTGATGAATATGAATGCGAAATATATTTCTATCTACCATAAGTTAATTGAGCAGATAGAAAAAGGCATTTATTCGGTTGGGAGTAAAATACCTTCTGAAAAATGTTTAATGGAACAATTTGATGTGTCTAGGGATACAATTAGAAAATCATTACAAATGCTCGAACAAAATGGTTATATCAATAAGGTTAAAGGTAAAGGTTCATTTATTTTAGATACTGCTAAGTTCAATTTTCCAGTAACTGGATTAATTAGCTTTAAAGAACTATCAGCACAAATTGGTAGAACAGCTGAAACGATTGTTGAAAAGCTAGAATTGAAGAAACCCAGCAAATTTATCAAAGAACAATTACTAATTGATGATGAGACATCTATCTGGAAAGTAATCAGATCTAGAAAAATTGATGGGAAAAAAATTATTCTTGATAAAGAATACTATAACGGTAAATATGTAGAGAAACTTTCAAGAGAAATTTGTGAAGGCTCAATCTTTGACTATATAGAAAACACACTATCATTAAATATTGGCTTTGCAAAAAAAGAAATCGTTGTACAAACTTGTAATGAGGACGATCGAAAGTACTTAGATCTAGATGGCTATGATATGGTTGTTGTTGTGAATACATTCGTTTATTTAGATGACGGATCACTATTACAGTATGGTCAATCTCGTCACAGACCAGATAAGTTTAAATTTGTCGATTTCGCTAGACGTATTCAACAGAATATTTAATGTAAATAACTCTAAAACCTTGTCTCACTTGGACAAGGTTTTTCTTTTGATATAGAAAATAGATGTTAAGTGAAAGGTAAGGAATAAATTGCCTTTATGGAAAGTGTATACTATGCTAAATAAAGCAATGAAAAGACTATGAAAAACGATGATTATCAAATGTTTTCACTATCCATTTTAATTAAAATCGATTATGGAAATACTGAGATAAAATATGAGAATAACTGGTGAAAGCATGAAAAATGAACTGCAATTAAAGGTGAAACAAAAATTTGTAAAAGATTATAAGAATGGATATCCACTTATTTCAAAAGAATCCATTATGAATAGTAAAGATTTAACGAGTGAAGGAACAGTTATTAAGCTAGTAGATGAACGTAATCAATTTATTGGAAAAGGTTATTACGGTAAGCAAAATAAAGGCTTAGGTTGGTTACTTAGTTTCGATCAAAATGAAGAAATTGGTCCAAGATTTTTTATAGATAAAATTCAAACTGCGATAGATACTCGAGGCACATTTTACAATAATCCCGATACAACTGCTTTTAGAGTATTTAATGGTGAAGGTGACGGTATTGGCGGATTGATCATTGATTATTATGATGGCTATTATGTAATTAGCTGGTATAGCGAAGGCATTTACCAATTTAAAGACTATGTCATTGACGCTTTAACGAAAATAGTTGAATTTAAAGGGATTTATCAGAAAAAACGTTTTGATGCAAAAGGTCAGTACATTGAAGAAGATGATTTTGTTACGGGAGAAAAGGGCGAATTTCCAATTATCGTAAAAGAAAATGGCGTTCATTTTGCAATCTATTTAAATGATGGCGCGATGGTAGGCGTATTTCTAGATCAGCGTGAAGTGCGTAAGTTAATACGTGATAAATACGCTTATGGAAAAAGAGTGCTCAATACATTTTCATACACAGGCGCATTTTCTGTATTTGCTGCGATTGGTGGAGCACAAAAAACAACAAGTGTAGATTTAGCGAATAGAAGTTTACAGAAGACTAAAGAGCAATTTAGTATAAATAACATCGATCCAAGTACACAAGACATCATAGTTGAAGATGTATTCCATTACTTCAAGTACGCAGTTAAGAAAAACCTTTTATTTGATATGGTGATCTTAGACCCGCCAAGCTTTGCTAGATCAAAAAAACATACGTTCAGTGCGGAAAAAGACTATAAAGATCTTCTAAAAGAGGCAATTACAATTACTGAAGATAATGGAGTCATTGTAGCATCAACAAATTGTAGTTCTTTTGGGATGAATAAATTTAAAACATTTATAGACATCGCTTTTAAAGAATTAGGTGGTCAATATAAATTAATGGAGGAATACTCACTTCCAGATGATTTTAAAACGAATAAGCACTTTAAAGAAGGAAACTATTTAAAGGTAGTATTTATTAAAAAGTTAAAGGCTTAATCTATCAGGTAAATATTTTTAAACAAGTTATCTAAAGTCATAACGATTTATTAAGAAGTTGATTGGAACGGAAGGTGCTCGACTCCTGTGGGAATAGCGGGACAGGTGAGACCCCGGAGGTGCGTAGCGCCGAGGAGGCTCAGCGCACGCCCCACGGAAAGCGAGCATCCTGGAGTGGAAATCAACAACTTTTTTTAACCGAGCCAACCATAAAAAAACGCATAGTAGTAACTAATGCGTTTTTTCTCATTCTAATAGGATTTGCCTTAAGCTTTTTTCTCATATAATTTAATGACTTCAATCATGACATTTGTTGCTTTGATCATATTATCTACTGAGATATATTCAAACTTTCCATGGTAGTTTTCTCCGCCAGTGAAAATATTAGGAGTTGGAAGCCCCATGTATGAAAGCTGAGATCCGTCAGTACCTCCACGAATTGGTTCGACAATAGGTGTAATATCTAAGTTTTTCATCGCTTCATAAGCAATATCAACTACGTGTTTAACTGGTTCGATTTTTTCTCTCATATTGTAATACTGGTCGTTCATTTCTATTAAGATACTGTTTTCACCGTAAGTTTCTCTTAAGCGATTAACAATACTGTTTAATGTTTCTTTTCGTTGTTGAAATTTTTCTTTATCGAAATCTCGGATAATGTATTGTAATTTCGTTTCCTCAACATCACCTTCAATTGAGATTAAATGATAGAAACCATCATATCCATCTGTATATTCTGGCGCATCTTCTACTGGTAGTGACTGATTAATTTCCATGGCAATTTTTGTTGAATTAATCATTTTACCTTTTGCTGTGCCTGGGTGAACGCTTTTACCTTTTACAGTTATAGTCGCACCAGCGGCATTAAAGCTTTCATACTGAAGTTCTCCTAGTGGACCACCATCCATTGTGTATGCATACTTTGCATCAAATGCTTTCACATCAAATTTATGTGGGCCTCTACCAATCTCTTCATCAGGCGTAAAAGCAACACGAATTCGACCATGCTTTATTTCTGGATGTTGTACTAAATATGCCATTGCTGTCATGATTTCAGCAATACCAGCTTTATTATCTGCGCCAAGTAGTGTTGTGCCATCCGTTGTGATTAACGTATGTCCTTTATACTTGCTAAGCTCAGGAGATTGTTTTGGAGACAAGATAATATTCAGTGAATCATTTAAAACGATATCTTCACCATCATAATTTTCAACGATCTGTGGGTTAACATTCTTACCAGTGAAGTCAGTAGCAGTATCAACGTGAGCTAGAAATCCAATAGTAGGAATGTCCTTTTCAGTGTTAGCGGGCAAAGTAGCCATTACATAACCATTTTCATCCATCGTTACATCAACTAATCCAATTTCTTTTAACTCTTCAACTAGCATACGTCCCAATGTTAATTGTCCCGGTGTAGAAGGGCATGTATTGTTGCTTGCGTTTGATTGTGTATCCACTTTAGCATAATTAATTAAACGATTCATTAATTCATTTTTCATTTGAATAGCTCCTTTTCTACATGTAAAAATGCGCTTACATTTACTAGTTTAACGATTAAGCTTACTAGTTTATTTTAGTTTGTTCTGTATTTGAAAGTAAAATATTATGCGGTAGATTTTAACGATAATATACTTCTAGCGATTAAAAATTGCGCACTATAGTATGTAATCATAATCAATTCATGATTATAACGAACGGTTTGTACAAATAGATCCCACGAAAGAATAGAGTCAGAGATAATAAATAAAACGCTACCGATAATTGCCCATTTATTCCCAGTCATGATAGCAGTAAATACCATCGTAGAAATAGCAATTGTATAAGCAATCACTGGAATGATTAAACCACGATCCCCTTTATCTATTAACGCTGCCGTTATATTGGAACACATTAAAAAAGCATATATGGCAATAGGGATAATTGATAACATCCGTTTATTTGAGTAATTCCAACTTGAAATAAAACCTGCTGTGTAAAATAGATGTCCAATTAAAAAGGCACTTAAACCAATGACAAACCAAATTAACGTACCATCACCAATCATACAAAAAAATAAACCAGTGATGATGAGTGTACGATACTTCGATGACTGAACAGGCTTCAAAGAAAAAGCAAAATACAAAATTAATAGCATGGGAATTAATTTAAATAAAATTTTGATACCAATTGGTTCAGAAGGTATGAAAAAAATATAGAACAAGCCAAACACGAGAATCAATAAAGGTAGAAATTTTTTCAAAACAAACCAGCCCCTTTCTAGAATTTTCCTTTTTACTAATTATTATTAATGAAAAATGAATAGAATGCTATCAGAAAATATGATTGGTACAGCGCAGTAAATGTAGAAGACATGGTACAACTTTTGTACAAAAAAAGACTGCCGAGACATACCCGGACAGTCTGGATGTTACGACCAACTTATGAAGCAATCGAAATGCCATGTGAATGAGCGATTTTTCCATTAGAGTTGGAAGATTTAGCAATGATAACAGTAGTGCCTGTTTGAATTTGTTCAAAAAGCCATGCAATCTCGCTGTTGTGCATACGAATACAACCATTGCTAACTGATTTTCCAATTGAGCTTTCCTTATTATTTCCGTGGATTCCATAAGAGTTTCCTGGAGAATCACCCACACTTAATCCCATCCAACGTTTTCCAAGCGGATTTCTTGGATCACCACCAGGAATATTTTCTTTATACCAAGGTCGATTTTTAATTTTATTTAAGATTTTAAATTTACCAGTTGGTGTAGGAGTTGATGATTTACCAGTTGCTACACTAAATGTTTTAACAAGTTTTCCTTTATTGTAATATGATAGTTTATTAGATTGGGTATTAATAATAATTAACTGGCCATTTGAAATAGGTTGATTGCTTTGTACCTCAATAGTAGCAGGCTTACTTTGATTTCCAGCTAAGTCTTGAGAAGTAACTTTAATGCTAGCATAAGCTTTTAACTTGCTTACTCTAAATGAATACGTACCAATACTATTTGCTGTTGTTTTTGCAACGTAACCATTATTAACGTATAGCTTAACAGTTGCTTTTGGTTCTGTTTTCCCAGTAATTATCGTTGCATTCTCTTTAAGAGACTTAATCGAAGGAGCTGATGGTGCTGTACGGTCAATTACACGAACTGATAAAGGTTTACTTTCATTGTTACTCTTATCAATTGTAATGACCTTGATAATAGCATTTGCTTTTTGTTTAGTGATTTTCACGTTAAATTTTCCATATGAAGTCACGACACCCTTACCAATTAGCTTCGTACCGTTATAAACCTTAACATTTGCATAGGCTTCAGACTTACCAGTGATATATTGTGACTGGTCAGAAACTGCAGAAATAGACGATACAGATGGTGCGATTAAATCAGAGACTAATATTGTAGTAGATTGACTTTCAATATTGTTACTTAAACCAATTACAGTAATTTTCGTTCCAGCCTTAATAGGTTTTACTGCATAAGAATATTCACCACTTGAATTTGTAGATAAAGTTTTCAAAAGCGTATTATTCTTTAAAATCTGAACTTCACTATTAGGAAGAAATACTCCCTTAATAGATGTTGACTTATTTGACAGTTTATCAATAGTAGGAGTAGGTAAGTCTACAATTGAATATTTAATCAGTTTATCTGACATTGTTAAATCTTGTTCATCTAGTTTAATAGATGTAAGTTGGTAAACTCCTTTTTCAAAGTCGCTAGTAATTTTTATTTTTCCAGAATAGTAATTATCAGATGTTTTTATAAAAGTTACTTCATTCTTTTTTGTTCCATTTGAAAAGAATAAAGATATATGTCCAAAATTTTTCTTCGTCGTTAGCCCAATATCGATTGTTTGGCCGTAAGCAGCTTCAGTTGTATTCATTGTGAGATTATCTATATATTTAGAGAACTCATTATCAGTAAAACTGGAAGTGAACGAAGTAGCATTAGCAGTCGGTAAAAGGAATAAAAACATTCCGAGAAGCACAGATACGATCTTATTAGTCATTGTCTCTCTCCTTATAATTGGAATTACTTACTAAATTTGCTCTTAATCTATTTAAATCCTTTATTTTTTTAGAATTATAAAACGTCAAATTTCTGCAAAAAAAATAATCAACTAAAAATGACCATCATTAATTCTTTCACTCATGATTATCACAATAGGATTCTTTCTTTATTCCAGATCACTCTCCTAAAATCTTGATGTATGTATCATATGATTTAAATGTTTCTAATTTTGTCATAGGATGTTTCTATGTTGTAAACTTTTTAATGTGATTCTGAGTATAAATGATAAAATTCCAACAAAAAAAGCATAAAGGGAAACGTCCCTTTATGCTTGTCGTCATCAAATTACTTATTTTACTTATGTCAGAACCAAGCTAACAATAATCGCTGATAAAACACTAACTAAAGTAGCCCCGTAAAGTAACTTCAATCCAAATCGTGCAACGGTATTACCTTGTTTTTCGTTTAATCCTTTAACTGCTCCGGCAATGATACCAATTGAAGAGAAATTAGCAAAGGAAACAAGAAAAACTGAAATAATTCCAATCGTTTTTGCAGAAAAGCTTTTGGCCACTTTTGATAATGCATCCATTGCAACGAACTCATTTGTAACTAATTTGGTAGCCATGACGCCACCAGCTTTGATGATATCTGATGATGGAATACCCATTAAGAATGCAATTGGTGCAAAAACATAACCTAGAATTTCTTGGAATGTAATACCGAAAATTAAATCAAAAACATTATTAATTAATGAGATCAGAGCAACAAATCCAATTAACATTGCAGCTACAATAATAGCAACTTTAAAACCATCTAAAATGTATTCTCCAAGCATTTCAAAAAAAGTTTGTTTTTCTTCATCTTGAACAACCAATATATCCTCTTCATCTGATACTTCATAAGGATTAATAATTGATGAAATAATAAAACCACCGAATAAGTTCAATATAATGGCAGTTACGACATAACGTGGTTCAATCATTGTCATATATGCACCAACAATTGACATTGAAACAGTCGACATTGCAGAGGCACACAAAGTATAGAGACGATGAGGCGCTAATTGACCTAGTTGTTTTTTGACTGTAATAAATACTTCAGATTGTCCGACAATCGCGGAGGCTATGGCATTATATGATTCCAATTTTCCCATGCCATTTATTTTACTTAAAAGTAAACCGATACCTTTCATTATGAAAGGTAATATTCTTGTATATTGTAGAATTCCAATTAATACGGAAATGAAAACAATTGGTAATAGTACATTTAAGAAGAAAACAAATGCACCTTCATTCGCGACCCCACCGAAAACAAAGTTAATCCCGTCGGCTGCATATAGAAGTAACTTATCGAACACTTTAGCAATTGCTTGAATAATTTTAATACCAATGACTGTTTTTAAGAATAGGTAGGCCAAAATAACTTGAACAACAATCATTATGATAATCGGACGAATTTTAATGATTTTCCGATTCGTACTAGCAATATATGCAAGAGCTAGCGTAACAACTAACCCTACTAACGCAATTAAATAGCTCATATAAATCCTCCTGGACATATTAATTGAAATGACCTTTAGACATGATGAATTGGAATTACCCAAAATATCATATACGTTAATATGTGCTAGAAGGGACAAAGTTATGAAGAAGAACTGAAATATGTGGATAAAGACAAAGTATATTTCTTTCAAATCATCACTTATACATAAGAACTAAGTAGATCCGACCGCTTGGGTTTGGAATAATCCGTTTAGAAATGATAAAGTTAGTACAAAGAAAATGTGAAATATTAAGGAGTAATATATGAGTAAAACGGTTGTTTTAGCTGAGAAACCTTCAGTTGCAAGAGATATCGCCAAGGTACTAGACTGTCATCGCAAAGGAAATGGTTATTTAGAAGGTAATAAGTATATAGTAACGTGGGCATTGGGCCATCTCGTTACATTGGCAGATCCTGAGGGGTATGACCATAAATATAAATCTTGGAATTTAGAAGACTTACCAATGATTCCTGAAAAATTAAAATTAATTGTCATTAAAAAAACGAGTAAACAGTTTCAATCTGTAAAAACACAATTATTAAGAAAAGATGTAACAGATATTGTAATCGCTACAGATGCGGGGCGTGAAGGTGAACTTGTAGCAAGATGGATTTTACAAATGGCTAAGGTGAATAAACCAATCAAAAGACTGTGGATTTCTTCTGCGACAGATAAAGCGGTTAAAAAGGGATTTAGTAACTTAAGAAGTGGAAAAGAATATGAAAATTTATTTCAATCTGCAGTAGCAAGAGCAGAAGCAGATTGGATTGTTGGGATTAATGCTACCCGTGCCCTTACATGTAAGCACAATGCTCAGCTTTCTTGTGGAAGAGTACAATCTCCAACCCTTTCTATGATTAATGAACGAGAAAAGGAAATTAAATCATTTAAACCGCAAACATATTATGGACTACAAGTAATCGCAAATAATGTAACGTTTACGTGGCAAAACAGTAAAACGAAGGAAACAAAAATAAAAACGAATGAAGAGTTACAAAAACTAGTAGAGAAAATAAAAGGCAAACAACTGATCGTCAAAGAAGTATCGACTAGTCAGAAAAAAACTTTTGCACCTGGGTTGTATGATTTAACAGAGCTTCAACGAGAGGCAAATAAAAGATTTAATTTTTCTCCTAAAGAAACGTTATCAATCATGCAAAAACTATATGAGCATCATAAAATAGTTACTTATCCTCGTACAGACTCTCGCTACTTGTCTTCAGATTTAGTTGATACATTAAAAGAGAGATTACTTGCGTGTAATATGAAGCCGTACGGAAAAATAATTATGAAGCTTACAAATCAGCCGATTAAAGTAAATAAATCATTTGTAGATGATACAAAGGTTTCTGATCATCATGCAATCATTCCAACTGAAGAAGCACCCATACTTAGTGAGCTTTCATCAAAAGAATATAAGATCTATGAATTAATTGTCAGTAGATTTTTAGCAGTATTACTTCCTCCATTTGAATATGAGCAAACAAATGTTATCGCTGAGTCTGAACAAGAAACGTTTATTGCGAAAGGGAAAAGAGTACAATCTCTTGGCTGGAAAGAAGTTTTTCAAGATCAAGAAGAGCAGGATCAGAAAGAAGAGCAAAAGCTTCCAGTCATTAAACAAAAAGAGACTTATGAAATGTCTCGATTTATTGAAACGAAGGGCCAAACAAAACCACCTGCGTTTTTTAATGAAGCTACTTTATTAAGTGCAATGGAGAATCCAGTTCAATTCATGTCTGGAGAAAGTAATGAGTTGAAGAAGACAATCGGAGAAACTGGCGGATTAGGTACTGTTGCAACGCGAGCAGATATTATTGAAAAGTTATTTAGTAGTTTCCTAATTGAGAAAAAAGGTAAGGATATTTTTATCACAAATAAAGGGAAACAGCTTTTAAATTTAGTGCCTGAGGAGTTAAAATCACCTGCATTAACCGCAGAGTGGGAACAAAAACTTCAAGCAATCTCAAAAGGAACATTATCCAAAAACGAATTTATGAATGACATGATAGTATTTGCTTCTAATGCTGTGAAAGAAATTAAGCAAACAGAACAAACATTCAAGCATGATAATATGAGCAGTACGAAATGTCCTGATTGTGGAAAACTGATGCTTGAAGTCAATGGAAAAAGAGGGAAGATGCTTGTATGTCAAGATAGGGATTGTGGACATAGAAAGACTATTTCACAATCAACAAATAGTAGATGCCCAAACTGTTTCAAACGATTAGAGCTAAGAGGAGAAGGTGAAGGGCAAATATTCGTTTGTTCATGTGGTCACCGTGAAAAACTTTCTACTTTTAAAGAAAGACGATCAAAAGAGAAAAACAGTAAGGTTTCGAAAAAAGATGTACAAAAATATTTAAAACAACAAAATAAGCAAGATGATGAACCATTTAATAATCCATTCGCAGAAGCGTTGGCAAAATTAAAAAAACAGTAGTCAACAGTCTGAATCTCTTAGGTTTAGTACTTTGTCTACAAACTGAACCAGGTAAATGAATTACTCAATACCTGGTTTTTTTCTATCATCTGCATAAGTTTTCACTATTTCGACATAATGATCATCAAAATAGTTTTCTAGTTCACTTTTTAACTTTTTTGAAAGGATAGGGCTTTTCCCCGAGGTTGACACAGAAACGATTAGTTCGCCTCTTCTCACAACAGCGGGTGTATGAAAATCACTATTTTTTTGGTCACTTACATCATTAAACCATTGAAAATCCGTTGTACATTCTTTAACAAATTGATTGACCTCTTTATCATTAGTTGCAGTAATAACGATATGAGCTTCTTTTATGTCGTCTTTTTCAAATCTTTTATTGATATGTGTTATAGAAGGGAATTCTTTGAAATCCTCAATGATTTGGGGGCTAATAATGGTAATTGCTGCTCCACTTTTAACAAATGTCTTCGCTTTACGAAATGCAATTTTCCCTCCACCGATGATGACAATTTTTTTACTCGATAATCTAAATAATAAAGGAACCATTTCCGTCATATAATCGCTCCTCAGAATATATTGAATTCAGATGTAATGTATTAATTTCTATTAATTTTATCATAGACCAACTAAATTTTAGACTTTTCCTGGTTTATATAGAATAAAATAAAACATTCGCTAGATTACTAAACAATATACAAATCTATGAAAACGTTTCGACAAGTTATGTATAAGTATTTCTTTTTTTCAAAAATGCTATATAATAGGATTTGTAGCAGAGTAATCCAAAAAAATTTTTCTATTTTACGAAAGCGGTTGCATAAAAATGAAACCGTTAACAACAAATATAATTTATATAGGTGAAAAAAATGAAAAGACTATTTGATGTAAACGAATGGAAAATTGTAGAAACAGAATTGCATAAAGAAGAGTTTCGTCTTGCAGAAAGTATGGTTAGTTTAGGAAACGGTCACATGGGAATGAGAGGAAACTTTGAAGAGAAGTATTCGGGCGATTTCCATCGTGGCTCATATGTGGCTGGAGTTTGGTTCCCAGATAAAACGCGAGTTGGATGGTGGAAAAATGGGTACCCAAATTATTTTGGAAAAGTAATCAACTCAACAAACTTCATTGGTATTAATGTATTGATCGATGGAGAAGAACTCGATCTAAATACTGCCGTTGTAAAAGAGTTTTATAGAGAATTAGATATGCAACATGGTGTATTAACTCGTAAGTTTACAGTCGTTCACGGAGAAAAGGAAACAGACATTGAGGTAATTCGTTTCTTATCTGTTGCTAAGAAGGAATTAGCTGTCATTAAATATACAGTTACGGCTAAAAATTACACTGGTGACATTACATTTGTCCCTTACTTAGATGGCGATATCCGTAATGAGGATTCGAATTACGATGAAGATTTCTGGGTAGAAGTTAATAGAAATGTAGAAGACTATTTTGGCAGTCTTCAAATGAAAACAAAAGATAATCCGTTTGGTTCGCCTACATTCCAGGTAGCAACTACGATGGGGATTACAGTACAAACTGAAAATGCAAAAATAGCATCAATTTTAAAAAGTGAAAAAGAAGAATACGTTGATAATACAATTGTTATTAATGTACCAAAAGGCGAATCCGTCAGTCTTGTTAAATATGTCGCAGTAACGACAGACCGAGACTATGATGCAAATGAATTAGTTACAAAAGGAAAATTAGTAGTAGAACAAGCAATAGCATATGGTTTTGAAGCAGAACTAGCAGACCATAAAAAAGGTTGGCTAGATCGTTGGGATATTGCAGATGTGATGATTAGTGGTGATGCTGAAGCGCAACAAGGTATTCGATTTAATTTATTTCAGTTATTTGCTACTTACTATGGTGAAGATGCACGATTAAATATCGGTCCAAAAGGATTTACAGGTGAAAAATATGGTGGAGCAACGTATTGGGATACTGAAGCTTATGCAATTCCATTGTATTTATCAACTGCTAATCAGGAAGTCTCACGAAACTTACTAGTTTACCGTCATAATCAATTAGAAGGCGCTTATCATAATGCTAAACAGCAAGGACTAAAAGGTGCATTATATCCAATGGTTACATTCACGGGTATTGAATGCCATAATGAGTGGGAAATTACGTTTGAAGAAATTCATCGTAATGGGGCAATTGCATATGGTATCTATAATTATGTGAATTATACTGGCGATAAAGCGTATTTAAACGAATATGGGATAGACGTATTAACCGGCATTTCTAGATTTTGGGCTGACCGAGTGCATTACAATAAAAAGAAAAATGTATATATGATGCATGGTGTAACTGGACCAAATGAATACGAAAATAATGTGAATAATAACTGGTATACAAATCGAATTGCTAGCTGGACTTTGGAGTATACATTAGAAGTAATTCAGCACTTAAAGAGCAATGGGTTTGAAAGCCGTGTAAATGGGTTAAATATTACTAAAGAAGAAATTGAAAAGTGGCAAGATATAATCAACAAAATGTATTACCCGTATGATGAGGAATTGAATGTTTTCGTACAACATGATACATTCCTTGATAAAGATTTAATGACTGTAGATCAGTTAGCACCAGAACATCGTCCATTAAACCAAAACTGGTCATGGGATCGTATTCTTCGTAGTTGCTTTATAAAACAAGCTGATGTATTACAAGGGATGTACTTCCTAAATGATCAATACTCAATGGATGAAAAACGCCGTAACTTTGAGTTTTATGAGCCAATGACAGTACATGAATCATCGCTATCACCTTGTGTACATTCCATTTTAGCTGCAGAATTAGGAATGGAAGAAAAGGCGTATGAAATGTATAATCGAACTGCAAGGCTTGATCTTGATAATTACAATAACGATACTGAAGATGGGCTTCATATTACTAGTATGACTGGTTCATGGTTAGCGATTGTACAGGGCTTTGCTGGAATGCGTACAGCAAATGAGACACTATCTTTTGCACCATTTATTCCAAGCACTTGGACGAATTACTCGTTTAAAATTGTCTATCGTAAACATCGTTTAACAATTGAAATTAATCAATCGAATGTTGTTATTACACAAACTGGTCCTACTTTACAATTAAAACTTTATGGGAATGAAGTGACAATTCCTGAAAATGGAGAATTAACAGTAGCGATTCAAAAGTAATAACGATTTGTTCAGAGAGAGAACAAGACATTCTCTTTCTGAATTTTTTTAATGAAGCTTAAAGTGATTTAAAGGAGATGCAGAAAATGACAAAGGAATTACAAGCAATAATTTTTGACTTAGATGGTGTAATTACAGATACTGCTGAATATCATTACTTAGCTTGGAAACAACTAGGTGAAGATGTAGGAGTACCCTTTACTCGCGAATTTAATGAAGAATTAAAAGGTGTATCTCGTATGGACTCACTAGAAAAAATTCTGGCATTAGGCAATAAACATAATGATTTTACAGCAGATGAGAAAATGTCATTAGCTGAAAAGAAAAACGAACATTATGTTTCATTAATTCAAAATATTTCTCCTACTGATATCCTACCGAAAATCGAAGAATTAATAGCGGATATTAAAAAGATGGGTCTAAAATTAGGACTAGCTTCTGTTAGTAAAAATGCGTTAGCTGTAATGTCATCTCTAGGGTTAAAAGAACAGTTTGATGTAATTGTAGATGCTGCAACAATCAAAAAAGGTAAACCTGACCCAGAGATCTTTTTAAGAGCGGCAGAGTTATTAAATGTAGATCCAAAAGCTTGTATTGGAATTGAAGATGCAGCAGCTGGGGTTGACTCTATTAAAGGTGCAGGAATGTTTGCTGTTGGAGTTGGTTCAGAACAGTCATTATCAAAAGCTGATATTGTTTACGCTTCTACTTCAGAATTGTCATTAGAAAAAATCATCGAAGTATATAACAAAATAAAATAATTGCAACGAAGAAAGAGGTGAATTTTTGATTCATCTCTTTTTTATTTTTGATTCTTTTCTAAAAGATTGTTGCTTTTTGGATTTAAAACAATAAATAAAAGAGTGGCTTACAAAAGGAAGGTGCGAGACTCCTGTAGGAGATACGGGATGGCTGAGACCCCGCAGGAAGTCCCATAGGATGTGAATCATGCATACGTCACGACAGGCCGTCGTGGTTTTAGCATGCCTATAATTCTCAACTCACGCCCCATGGAAAGCGAAGAACCTGGAATGGAATTCAACATTCTTTTTTAACAGAGCCATTTTTAAAGAATTGATGTCCCTTTGCACATCAAAAAAATACAAAAATGATGGAGAGTAAACCAAGAATTTAAAACCTTTTTATTAAATTTCACGATATCTACATATAATTACTATGCAATACACTATTATTTCTGTTAGGATAATTAGTATTATTTTTATAGAAAAGATAATGATAAGTGTGGAATGAATATTATTAGAAAAGGTGAGTAATATGTTTAACAAATTAAAGAAATTATTTGGTACAGGTGAAAATGAAAATCCATCAACAGTTGAATCTACAACATCAGTATCGAAAGAAGTTGCAATTAAAGCACCTTTAACTGGTGAATTCAATGATTTATCAGAAGTTCCAGATCCTGTTTTTGCTGAAAAGATGATGGGTGACGGTTTTGCAATTACACCAAGTGAAGGTGTTGTAGTATCACCTGTAGATGGAGAAATCGTTCAAGTTTTCCATACAAAACACGCAGTTGGCATCCGTTCAAATGAAGGTTTGGAAGTTTTAATTCATGTAGGATTAGAAACAGTTAAACTAGAAGGTCAAGGATTTGAAGCTCATGTGACTGAGGGCCAAAAAGTAAAAGCGGGAGATCAGTTACTAACATTTGATCTAAACTACATAAAAGAAAATGCAAAAAGCACGATAACTCCTGTTATATTCACTAATGGAGATATTGCTGAAAATATCGAAATAAATGCATCTGGAGCAATTCAAGCTGGCTCAACAGTTGCTAATGTTACATTAAAATAAAAAGCCCAAAATGAAATGAACCCCATTGTTGACACAATTAACAATTGGGGTTCATTTCAAAAAGGGCTTTTTTTTATGCAGTTCTTACTTTAAATTGACGTTTTCGCTTCACATTTAAACCAATAAAGAGTGGTTTTATAGTTGGTTGATTTTCAATGATGAATCGTTTTAATAGTAATGGTACTACTATACCAATAATGGTAAAGAAAAGTGGACCATAATCGAAAAACTGTGAAAATACTGCGTTTGCAAACAAGTGAATATACATAATCGTTAATGATTCTTTACCGCATATTGTACATGGTTTGATGATGTTTACCTTCGCCATGATCTGACATAAATAAAGTAAAGCTATACTCATCGTTATGGGAATGATCGCGTCTAAATATAAGTGGTCGTATCGTAAATATTTTAAGCTTAAATGATAATCCAATTTATTTAAGTGATAAAGACTCATAAAGATTATGCTGCAGAAAATACTTAGTATACCTATATAATTAGGAATTGACGAGATGAATCTTTTTGCAAAGTAGCCGAAACCTAAAAAGAAAATCGCTAAAAATGCAACGTCTATATTCCACGGTATAAAAATATTATTAAAAGTTGATTTTCCGATTAACGGTACTAAATTAATTGTCTCAAAGTGTGCGATTAAGTAACAAGAAATAACTACCAATAAACGTGTAAGATTTTTCTTGAACATTAAGCATGTGATTGCAAATAAAATTTGAGTGATAAATAAACATGTCACATACCAAAAGACACCATGTATACCAGTAATAAATCTTCCACCAATCAACAATGAAACTCCTTCGTTAATAATGGTGGATAAATGAATTGGACCTTCTTGTGCTTGCAAAATTAGTTTATACATACTAAATAAGAGTAAATACGTACAGTATGGTACAAGTAATCTGAAGGCTAGTTTTTTTATATAAAATTTTAGCTCACTAAATGAATTAACAGGTTTAAATAAATATCCACTTATCATAAAAAATAGTGGCATATGAAACCAATAAATAAACGTTATTGATTGCGGACCACCTTCAGAAGAATGACCATAAACAACTAATAAGATCCCGATCATTTTGGCCACATCTAACCATTGTTCTCGTTCTTTTTTCATATGATCACCTAATTATTTTTTTTAATTGCCACCATATTGTAACCAAAAATTATTACAGAGCTAAAACATTGCCATTACAATAAAGTTATAAAAAGTAACATTTTTATGTGAAATGCTATGAAGGTAGCCTTGGGCGAATCGTTTTTAAATCTAGTTTTAAATCTATAATATTAATTAATATATTATTTTAAAAGCATTAAAAATTGTTAATAATTGGGAATTTCGACACAAAAATATAATATTGGAGGTTATACTGAAACAGGCAAAATATTGTGCCTATACTCATTAAAACGATAAATATTAATTCATGTAATTAGATGAGGTGAAAAAGTGGATTCAATCATTGAAGTAAAAAATTTACAAAAAAAGTACGGGGACTTTTATGCAGTAAATGGAATTAGTTTTGAAGTTGTAAAAGGAGAAGTTTTTGGTTTGCTTGGTCCAAACGGAGCGGGTAAATCGACTACAATGGAAATGCTTGTTGGACTAAGAAAACCTGATGGCGGTACGGCTACAATCGCTGGACATTCAATTGGTAAGGATGCTAGCAAAATCAAGCAAGAAATCGGTATACAGCTACAATCTACATCTTTATTCGAGCTACTAAAGGTTAAAGAAATCATCGAATTATATGCCAGCTTTTACCCATCTCATATACCGATACAACCGCTTATTGATGAGATGCTATTAACAGAAAAACAAAATAGTTTAGTCAAAGGTTTATCAGGTGGTCAAAAACAGAGATTAGCAATTGCATTAGCACTTATACATGACCCACAAATTATATTTTTAGATGAACCCACTACTGGACTAGATCCACAAGCTCGTAGGACTTTATGGGATATCATTCTTACATTAAAAGAACGTGGGAAAACAGTCGTTTTATCTACACATTATATGGATGAAGCACATGTATTAGCGGACCGAATTGGTATTATGGATCAAGGGAAACTGATTGCATTGGATACGCCAAATAATTTAGTCAGTTCAATTGAAGCTGAAAGTGCAATTGAATTTAAAACGAAATCTCCAGAGAGAGTAGATGAATTTAATCATTTGGAAAGTGTAACGAATATTGTAGTCAATCATGATTTTGTTACATTGTATACACGTAATCTCCAATTTTCATTAATTGCATTGTTAGAGTATACAAAAGAAAAAGACATCTCTATTTCAGATTTATCAACAAGATCTGCGACGCTCGAAGATGTATTCTTAAGCATGACTGGAAGGGGGTTACGTGAAGAATGAGGGCTTATTACCAACTCACTTTAGCTCAGCTCAGAATTTATGTGCGTAATCGCCAAGCTTTAATATGGACATTATTATTTCCTTTTTTCTTTATGATCATATTTGGTCTAATGTTTAATGATGGAAATACAACTACTTATTCGGTTAACTTAATTGATTATGATAAAACTCAAGCAAGTAAGGAAATCGTTTCGATACTAAATAAGCAGAATTCTCTGAAAATTCATCAAAAAAGTGATGAAGAGAAAGCGAGAAAGTCTTTATCTGATGGGAAAACGGATTTTGTCATCTTGATTAAAAAAGGCTTCCAGGATCAAGTTACTTCTAAGAAAAATATCCCTGCACAAATTCAAGTTCTCTATAATGAGAGCAAAATGGGACAATTACAAGGTGGAATTGCTACTATTACGGCTAATATAGATGGTGCAAGTAAGCAAATGGCTGGATATACACCGAAAGTAGTAACAACATTAAAAGGAGTAGAAGGAATTACTCTGTCATATTTAGATTTTCTTGTGCCTGGAATTATCGCGATGCAAATCATGAATAATAATATGAATGGGGTTGCGGGGCAAATTGCGTCTTGGAGAGAACGTGGTGTTTTAAGACGTATGCAAGGAACGACCTTAAAGGCTTCTACATTTATTGCAGCCCAAATTACAGCAAGGCTAATCCTTAATAGTTTACAAGCTATATTGACAATTTTAATAGGCTATTATGGTTTTGATGTAAGCATTAGGGGATCATTTCTTTTAGTTGTCCTATTTGTTGTATTAGGGACTTTAACATTTATGAGTATTGGTTTTATTATCGCCAGTTTAGCTAAAAGCCCAGAAAGTGCAGGGCCAATTGCTGGATTTATCTCATTCCCGCTTATGTTTTTAGGAGGTGTATTTTTCCCTGTAAACAATATGCCTGAATACTTGCAACCTATTATAAAAACAATACCAATCACCCATTTATCCACTGCCATGCGTGATATTATGAATATCGGAGCTACTTTCGGTGACTTAGCAAGTGATTTTGGCTGGTTATGTGTATGGATGATTGTAAGCTTTTTAATTGCTGCAAAAACTTTTAGATGGGAATAATGATAAACAGTTAATTATTCATAATAGATAATAAAAGACCTTCAATTTCGATTCGAGATTGAAGGTCTTTTATTGTTTTCGAGATTATTAACAAGTCGCATAGTTTTAAATTATATATAGCATACTACAAAAAAATGAAGATATTAGGTGAGTTGTCAGTGAATGCAATCCTTGAGATTTATAGACGCGATTTGAAACGTATAGTAACGAATTGGGCAGCTTTAATGATTATTATAGGGCTTATTTTTTTACCATCTATGTATGCGTGGTTTAATATTAAATCTGCTTGGAATCCTTATGGGAATACGAAAGGTTTAAAAGTAGCAATCGTTAATGAGGATCGTGGAGCTACAGTTTTAAATAAAAATATCAACATCGGTAATGAAGTTGTTCATGCCCTAAAGAAGGAGCCTACATTAGGGTGGAGATTTATCAATCAAGAAGATGCAAATAAAGGAGTAAAGCACGGAATTTATTATGCTAGTATAATCATTCCAAGCGATTTTTCAGAAAAAATAAGCACTGTCATAACAGATAACCCTCAAAAACCGGAACTATTATATAGTGTAAATGAAAAGCTAAACATTATTGCACCTAAATATACAGAAAAGGGAGCAAGTGGAATTGCCAGCGAAATCACAAAAAAATTCGAGAAAACAGTCAGTACTGAAGTGCTAAGTGTATTTAATAAAATCGGCATTGATTTACAGTCAAATCTACCTTTGCTTAAGAAAACTGAGAAAACGATTTTTTTATTAGAAGAGGATCTACCAAAAATTGAGCAAGGTGTAAGAAAAGCACTCATTCATATGAATAACATTCAATCTGTTATTCAAACAGCAAACCAAGATTTACAGTTAATCAATGAACTTGCATCTAATGCGGAAATGTTTACAAATGATATCTCTAATTTTCTTGAAAATATTAATAAATCAATACAAAATGTTACACCGTTTATAAAGCAAGCACTCTTTCTACTTCAAAATCAGTCATCTACGATTCAAAATCTCGTGAATCAAATGCAAAATAAAGATATTAGTAACGTTGACGCTCTAAAATTTACCCGCGAATTAGAAGAGCATTTGGCTAACTCAAGCAAGACGATGAACGATTTGATTCAATTTCTTACTACATATAACAATGGTACATCTATAGATTTAAGTAATGAACTAGATTCCTTAAAACTAGTACAATCAAACGTAAGTAGGCTTCAAGATGCAACTAATGATGTAAATGAAGCTCTTGAGTCAGGGAGAGAAGTTCCACAAGATGTACTGAACAAAATGAACTTATATGCAAGTAATATAAATGACAGCCTTGCTAATCTAACTAATAGATTTGATACTGATTTTGCACCGAAAATAAATAATATTAGCAAGTTAGCGAATTCATCAATCAATAATATTCGAACAGTTTTAAATGATACAAAAAAAAGCATACCAGCTATTAAAGCAGTCTTAAATGATACATCAAAACTAATATCAATGAAAAAAGGCGAAGTACAACAATTAGTTAATGATTTTCCAATGATTGAAGAAAAAATAAAAAACCTCGCAAATAAAATTAGAGATGCAAAAAAACAGGGTAGTATCGAAGATTTAATTGATTTCCTTCGCACTGATATTGAAAAAACAAGTGATTTTTACTCAAATCCCATTAAGATCAAAAATGAAAGAATTTATCCAATACCCAACTATGGTACTGGTATGACGCCTTTTTATACGACACTTTCATTATGGGTAGGGACTTTATTGCTCGTATCTTTGTTAACGACAGAAGTACATGAAGAACAGCAGTACAAAAGTAGGGAAGTTTACTTTGGAAGGTTTTTAACGTTTATATCAATTACGATTTTACAATCTATCGTTGTAACTGTTGGTAACTTTTTAATTTTAGGGACATATGCAGCAAATAAAGGTTATTTTATATTATTTGGAATCTTTATCAGCATTGTTTTTACATTTATTGTCTATACATTTGTTTCTGTATTTGGAAATGTTGGTAAAGGGATTAGTATTATTTTTCTTGTTCTACAAATATCAGGTGCGGGTGGAGTATATCCTGTGCAAGTAACACCTACATTTTTTCAAATCATTAACCCATACTTACCTTTTACCTATGCAATCAGCTTATTAAGAGAAGCTACTGGCGGCATATTATGGTCAACTGTATATCGTGACCTGTTAGTATTATTCATCTATATTGTGCTAGCTGTGTTACTTGGTGTAGTTCTGAAAGGTCCAATTAATAATAAGTCGCAAAATATTATCAACCTATCTAAAAAAAGCAAAATCATTCATTAATGTATTTGAAATACAAGGAGAAGAGAAATTCATTGAATCTTGTCAGTATGTGCTATAACATAAGTGGGAGTTAAATTGTAATAGTTTTTGATAAGTAGGTGTTTTTAAATGAAGGTATCAGTTGTAATTTACTGTCATAATGTTGGAGAAAGTTTAGAGAAATTCCATGTGAATTTAACGAACACATTAAAACTACTCCGTGAAGACTATGAGTTGATTTACATTAATGATGGAAGCGAGGATGATACATTACTTGCTCTTCAAGTAATTTCAAATCATAGTAAACATATGAAATATATTTCTTTTAGTCGCTTTTTTGGTAGAGAGGGATCTATTTGCGCAGGTTTTGAGCATGCCAAAGGTGATGCGGTCATTCTAATGGATGGTAGCTTTAATCATCCAACAAATATGATTCTTGAAATGGTTGAAGAATATAAAAAAGGGTTCCATCAAGTAGTCGCAAAAAGAAAATTAGAAAATGGTGTAATGAAAAAAGCGAAAAGAAGTATTGGTGAAAAATTTATAAGTAAATTGATAGATCCAGATCTACTTCAAAATGATGCTCAATTTCGCTTGTTAAGTAGGAAAGCGGTAAATGCCATATTAAGTATGCCAGAGACGAACCGTTATTCTAAAGGCATGTTTAAATGGATTGGCTATAAAATAAAAACGATTGAGTATGAAGTAACTTCACGTGTAATGAATAAGGAAGCTGAAACCAAAAGATTCGATGTATTAAAAAACAGTATTGAATATATTCTTAGTTATCATACGAAACCGTTAAGATTTTTAACAAAGCTTGGTCTAATGCTGATTATTTTTAGTCTTATATTTTTCATTATGATGAGTTTTAAAGTACTATTTATTGGTGTTCGAATTCCAGGCTTATATACCATTTCAAATATAATTATGCTTTTTGGCGGTACACAATTATTGATTACTGGGGTTATTGGTGAGTATATTGGTAAAACGTATTTTGAAACAAAAAGAAGACCTCATTATATTGTAGAAGTTTCAAACTATGAAGAAGTTTAGATATGTGGTAGAAATTAAGAAATTCGACAAGAATCTTGTCGAATTTCTTTTTTCATGTTTAGATAAAGAAAGATAAAGAACATAAAATTAAGGCAAAACTTGGAGAGAAATAATGGGGAAAATGAAACGTATTTTACCAGGGTTTATACTATGCCTTTTGATTGCAATCATTAGTCAAGTATTGTCGTTTATCATACCAGTCGGTGCAGCAACTTTTTCAATTTTAATTGGTTTAATGATTGGTAACACTTTTGGCGTCAAATCAAATTATCAAATTGGAAGAAAGTTTGCAGAAAGCACTTTGTTAGAAGTATCTATATTCTTGCTTGGAGCAACAGTTAGCGTCCAGATGATACATTTATTAGGTTTTAAAGGATTATTAATGATTGTGATCCAGATGACGCTTGTATTAATTTTTACAATTTGGATTGGTAAAAAACTAGGCTTCGGGATTAACTTTAGCTATTTAATGGCTAGTGGGAATGCTGTATGTGGTTCATCAGCAATAGGTGCCACTGCACCAGCTATACATGCAACACAAGAAGAAAAAGGATTGGCTGTAACAATTGTCAATTTGATGGGAACAGTTTTAATGTTTATCCTACCGCTTATTGCTGCCGTTCTATATCACTCAGAAACATTGCCTACAGCAGCTTTACTAGGCAGCACGTTGCAATCTGTTGGACAAGTAGTTGCGAGCGGTAGTTTAGTAAATGATGACGTAAAAAATTACGCAACGATTTTCAAACTAATTAGGGTTATTTTCTTAGTTGCAGTAGTCATTATTTTATCGAATAGTAAACGAAAAACAATGACTGATCACACTAATGAAAAACTAAAGGTGAAATTTCCATGGTATGTAATTGGCTTTGCAGCTCTTTGCGTGTTATATAGTATAGGCGTATTGCCTAGCTGGTTATCAAATGTTTCGAATCAATCTAGTCATCTATTAGAAATTATCGCTTTGGCGGCAATTGGATTAAATGTAAATATAAAGTATATTTTACAACAAGGAAAAAAGTTATCTTTATATGCCTTATTAATTGTAGGATTTCAAATATTAGTAGCCATCATGTTTATTCAAGTATGGTATTAAGTTACACGTTTCAACAAAAAATTGAATCATTGACTTATTTCTCGGGAAATTTCGTCAAGAAAGGTGGTATTTCTTTGTTTCAATTATCTTCAGAATGGAGAAAAATCTTAAATAATGAATTTGATAAGCCATACTTTAGAGAATTAATAGAATTTATCGAAACCGAATATAGTGAGAAAAGAGTTTATCCTGAAAAAGAACATATTTTTCAGGCATTAAATGAATGTTCATATGAAGATTGTAAGGTAGTCATAATCGGCCAAGATCCTTACCATCAACAAGGGCAAGCACACGGCTTAAGTTTTTCTGTTTTACCTGGTGTGAAAATTCCTCCTTCTTTAAGAAATATATATAAAGAGTTACATCATGATTTAGGTCTCGATATACCGAAAGAAGGATACTTGAAAAGTTGGGCTAAGCAAGGTGTCTTATTATTAAATACAGTGCTTACTGTCCGTGATAGTGAACCAAACTCACATAAGAATAAAGGTTGGGAAATATTTACTGACCAAATTTTAACCGAATTAAATAAACAAGAAAGACCGATTATTTTTGTACTCTGGGGTAAACATGCTCAAGCAAAAGAGAAACTTTTAACAAGTGAGCATCATTTTGTATTAAAATCACATCACCCTAGTCCTCTATCAGCTAGTAGAGGTTTCTTTGGGAGTAAGCCGTTTTCAAAAATTAACGAAAAGCTTGTTGAATTTGAAATGGAACCGATTGATTGGAAGGTTAAATGAAAAAGAAGTCTATAGAAAACCTTTCAAACAGTCTGAGAATCTAATTTTTACACGGTTTCTACAAAAAAAGGTTGCCCTTAGGACAACCTTTTTAATTAAGTTAAATTGGCGATTTTATGTTTTCGAAAATAAATTTCTCAACTACTTTTGCTACGCCATCTTCATTGTTAGATGAAGTTACATAATCAGCTTGTTGCTTAATTTCATCTGCTGCATTTCCCATTGCTACACCAAGACCAGCAAATTTAATCATCGGAAGATCATTGTAGCCATCACCTATTGCAATCACTTCGTCTTGTCGAATTCCTAGAATTTGAATAAGGTGATTCAAACTTTTACCTTTGTCCACTTCATTATTTGTAAGTTCTAAGAAAAAAGGCTTCGAGCGCATTACGCTAATTTTACCTTCAAGTTCTTGTTGAAGTATTTTTTCAACCTTTACTAACTTTTCAGGGTCTTCTAACATTAGAAGTTTAACAACGTCGTTTTGCACATGCTCTGTAAAACTATTTACTTCTTTTATAGCCATTCCAGTAAGTTGTCCTTCAATATCTGTATATTGATTACCTTTTTCAGTGATAATATCATTCTCAACGTATGTATGAACAAATACATCATGTTTTTTACTAAGTTCATAAAGTTCATGTGCTTGTTCTTTCGTTAGTGTACATTCATATACATTATTCTTAGTGCGATAATCAGTAATGATGCCTCCGTTAAAAGAAAGAACATAGCTTCCGTATTCATGTAATAAAAGATCTTCAGCCAATTTATGCATTGCGAAGGTCGGTCTCCCGGAAGCAAGAACAACTTTTACGCCCATATCTTGGGCTTTAAGCAAAGCCTCTTTTGTGGGGGGAGAAATAACATGTTCATCTGTTAAGAGCGTGTCATCAATGTCTAATACAATCATTTTATATTCCAATGTTTTACCTCCTAAAAATTAATTATCTTAGTATACCACTGTTCAATTATAATAGTGGTTATTTTGGTTCGTATTCGCTTTCAGAAAAAAGGCATAGTATAATAAACTTTATTGGATTGTTCTAAAAAAGCTTGGTGGTGATTTATCTGAATATTAGTGTAGAAAAAGTAATTCAGCAAATTGAAAATGAATTGCTAAAGGCAAAGGCAAATACGCAAAAGCCAGGACAATTTCGTGAACGTATAGCTAGTATTCGCGCTTTATGCGAGTTAATGCTTGAAGAAGAAGGTAGTATAGAAGTTTCTAGTCATTTAAGCAGTAGTAATATTGTTCAATCAATTCCTAGTCAACCTATTCAAACTCAAATGGCTGTGATGCCTAAATATGATGAGTCAGAACAAGGTGGATCATTATTAGATTTTTAAATAGTAGGGGGATAAAGTAAGTATGAAGCTATTTTTCTTATTAGGTAGTATATCTGCATTTGTATCGATTGCATTAGGAGCATTCGGGGCTCATGGACTTGAAGGGAAGATTTCTGAAAGATCACTTCAAATTTGGCAAAAAGCTGTCCAGTATCAAATGTTTCAAACGGGAGGACTATTCGTAATTGGATTATTAATTGATAAATATGGATCAACTCCGCAATTAACTTGGGCTGGTTGGTTATCAGTCATTGGTATACTGTTATTCTCAGGAAGCTTGTACATATTAAGTACCTCTGGTATTAAAATCCTTGGTGCCATTACACCTTTGGGTGGCTTATCATTTTTAATCGCTTGGATTTTAGTAGGAATTGCAGTGATGAAATAAAAAAAGTGTTCAATAAAAGTGCGATTTGCACTATATTGAACACTTTTTTTTAAAGTTCGTAAGGAAGACCTATTTGTTCATCAAATGTAACGTAATCTAAGTAAATTGTAAGTAAGATAAACGTTTTGTTTGAATTTACATCTCTAAGTACAATATGGTCTCGACCTGCCCCCATTACATACCCGACGAAAACTTGCTGTTGATTACCAGTGAAGGTCATATAAACCGTAGCAATTTTCCCCCGATTGTGTCTAAGGATATTTTCTACATATGATTGTTCAAACATTGCTGGTGAGGATACAACTTGACCTTGTTGTGTAATCATACCACCAGATGGGGCTGCAAATCCTTGCCCTTGCCCCGTTTGTTGTCCTTGTTGTGGAGCAGGTTGTGTTGCTCGATAAATATTTTGATAATATTCGAAAGGATTACTCAAAGAAAAAACCTCCTTAATATAGGCTTTAATTCAATACTAAAAGACTTTTGGACAATCTTGAGGGCTTGGTTGATAAAAACAATGCGCCTTAAATCTTCCAGCTAATTTTTGGTTGTACCATGTTGGTGGACATGATCCTGAAGGTTCAAAGAACCATAAACAGAAATTCGCAGGCCAAAAACGCTGTCCTGCTATAACTCTTCTTGCCAATTCGATATCTTGGTCACGAGCGCGCTGATAAAAATATGACTTTTGTACAGCTTCGAATCCACCAGGACTTTGATACACCATATCAGTGATACTTCTAAGTTTTTTAAAATCTAAGCAATCGCATAATACCCTATTAACACAGACATTTCCCACCATCAGCATGCCTTCTTTTCCTTCACCCTCAGCTTCAGCACGCATTAATCGAGCCAATAGTAATACCTCTTGTTCTGTATGACGAATAACAGCCATAAGAAAGCCTCCTCATCCGAATAAAATTGTGTGTATTCATAGAAGATCGGAAAGCGAGGATTGAATAGTTCGTTCACTACTGTAACTATATTAAAATCTAGAAGAACATATGACATCTTTTCCAAATGCAAAATAAAAAAACTTCTCAGTTTGAGAAGTTTTTTGGGGGAAGAAAGCCTTCCGCTTTTCTATTGTCTAGTTACTCGAGGCGCATCCACTTTTCTATATGTCTAGTTCCAGCGCCTAGCCCCGACAAGCATAAGCCAATGCCTATAAAAGTTAAAAAGCAACTTTTCCAGTCATTGTCTTATGCTTGTCGGGGCTGAGCGAGGCGCTTCCACATTTCAATTAAACATATAAGTATTTAGCAAATGCGTCTTCTTTAAGGATTGTACCTACGAAGAATGAGCCGAACACGCCGTAACGTGCACTTACTTCATCAAAGCGCATTTCGTAAATAAGTTTCTTGAATTGTAGTACATCTTCTGAGAATAAAGTTACTCCCCATTCGTAATCGTCGAATCCAACTGAACCAGTAATGATTTGTTTAACTTTTCCAGCATAACCGCGACCGATTTTACTATGACTATACATCATATCTTTACGTGCTCCAGAAGGAAGCATGTACCAGTTGTCTTCGCCTTCACGTTTTTTATCCATAGGATAGAAACAAACATATTGTGCTTTTGGTAAAGCTGGGTAAAGTCTAGAGCGTACATGAGGATTTTGATATGGATCTCCATCTTCTGCGCTTAAATAATTACTTAACTCAACAACAGAAACGTATGAATATGTTGGAATCATAAATTGAGAAAGAGTAGTTTTGTTAATCTCTGTTTCAATATGTAATAATTCATCCATCGTTGGACGTAAAACCATAAACATAATGTCAGCTTTCTGACCTAAAATATTATAAATTGCGTGGCTACCTTCACCAGAATCAGCTACATGATTCCATTTTGAAAATACTTGTTGAAATTCTGCGATTGCTACTTGGCGCTCATCACTGCTTAATTGCTTAAAAGCATGCCAATCCATACTTCTAAAGTCATGTAAGCAATACCAGCCATCTAAAGTTTTTGCAGCTTCACTCATTTTAAATCCCCCAAACGTTATCGTATTGATTTTCTTTTATATAGCATACTACAATTAAAAGTATTTTGTAAAAACATACAAAATTATACAGTAGTCAATTTTAGTTAGAAAATTACGAATAAACTTATTTTAAATGAGAGCGCTTTAATCGGAATATTATATTTTTCATTATTGTAAAAAGGTTTTATTCTTATTATTGTACATATAAATAACCGAGATAATTTGGAGGTCACAATGAGTAATCTATTTGAAGGTATTAAACAAAAAGTAGCTGGGAAAGGGATTTCGATTGTTTTACCAGAAGGAACTGATGAAAGAATTTTATCGGCTGCTGATCGTCTTGCAAAAGAAAATGTACTAAAACCGATTTTAATTGGTGAGGTTGCTAACGTTAAAGCTAAAGCAAGTGATTTAGGATTAGCACTTGAGGGAGTAGAGATATTAGATCCAAGTACATATGAAAATATGGAAGAACTTGTTGCTTCATTCGTTGAACGTCGTAAAGGAAAAGCAACTGAGGAACAAGCACGTAAAGCATTATTAGACCCAAATTATTTTGGAACAATGCTAGTTTACTCAAACAAAGCAAATGGATTAGTTAGTGGTGCAACACATTCTACTGCAGATACTGTACGTCCAGCGCTTCAAATTATTAAGACAAAGCAAGGCGTGTCAAAAACTTCTGGTGTATTCATCATGGTTCGTGACGATGAAAAGTATGTGTTTGCAGATTGTGCGATTAATATTGCTCCTAATAGTCAAGACTTAGCTGAAATTGCAATAGAGAGCGCAAAAACAGCTAAACTATTCGATATCGATCCTAAAATTGCTATGTTAAGTTTCTCAACAAAAGGATCTGCTAAATCTCCTGAAACAGAAAAAGTAGCTGAAGCAGTAAAGATTGCAAAAGAATTAGCGCCTGAATTAACGTTAGATGGCGAGTTCCAATTTGACGCAGCGTTTGTTCCTTCTGTTGCGAAAAGCAAAGCACCTGAATCAGTCATTCAAGGTGATGCAAATACATTTATTTTCCCAAGCTTAGAAGCTGGAAATATTGGATACAAAATTGCTCAACGTCTAGGTAACTTTGAAGCAATTGGCCCAATTTTACAAGGACTAAACATGCCGGTAAACGATTTATCTCGTGGCTGTAATAGTGAAGACGTATATAAACTATCAATAATTACTGCAGCACAAGCACTATAAAAAAAGAGTACCGATGAGGTACTCTTTTTTATTGTTCAAAAATCTACTTGTAATGCTTCTATTTCCTCATTACGATCAATCATACGTTGTAAATGATGATTATATAAATCTATCTCATCGCCTTGGAGAGAGTTCGTCACAATTGTAGAGGTTAGTTTGATCAGCGACTGAAGAAGTCTTTTCATAACCTCAGAAACTGAAAGATTAATTGATAATAATTCAGAGAGAGAGGCCATTGTATTCGGATTGATGTTTGGATATTTAAAGTTCGTTTCTTTATTATTTATCGCAATTTCATAAAAGTCCTTAATGATTGATGCTCGCTTTGCACCACTTTCATTTATGCACAAATAGATTTGTACCGCGACACCTTTACGAATTCTGCGTTGTGAAATACCAGCAAATTTTTTACCATCTATACTTAAGTCATAATCCCCTGGACAGTATGAACCTACAATTTCCTTTGCTTCAATACCACTTGTTACATCCTTAAACATATCTTGAATAAGTGCATACATCGTTTCGTAGCCGTCATTAATTTGTAGCTTGCGTTCGACTTCAGGAAAAAGAATTGAAATATTAAGCACACCTTCATCTAACACTACAGCTAGTCCACCAGAATTTCTAACAATCGCCTTATAACCATGCTCATTCAGGAACTTAATCCCATTTGATAAGTTTGGTAATCTAGTATCCTGTATACCAAGTACAATCGTTTGATGATGTACCCATGTACGGACTGTTGTAGGTGACTCTTGCTTTCCAATCTTCGTACAAATTGTATCATCTAATGCAAAAGATTGAATGGCTTTAAAAGAAGGTCCCAAGGTTGATCCATCTATAAAACGTATTTCATTTTGCTTTAATCGTTCTAAATGTTGATTCATTGAGTAAGCCCCTTGCTTTTTACGTTTGATTTCCTATTTTAACATGAATCATAACAAATAAAAAAAATCATATATCAACATAATACTATCTGAATTTTTATGTAATTTTTTAAAAAATGATTGACATCATACTGTAATCCAACTTATAGTTAATACGATAATAAGAATCATTATCAATTAGACCTTTCTTTTTTAGATGGAAATTTTAGATGATTTTAGTAAATGCAAACGATTTTACCTTTTACTTCAGTGAATGTTATTTGGTTAAAATCCAATTTTCAAAATATCCATTCGTGAGGAGATGTGTCTCATGATGTGCTTTATATTGTTTTCAAGTTCGGGAAGTTGAGAGAAATTTTCTACGGACAAACAAACTATTGTCAATAAACTAATTAAAGGAGAAATAAAAAATGAAAAAAGTTTTATTCCCATTAGTCCTAATCCTAATGCTAGTGATTAGTGCATGTAGCAATAACAGTTCGGAAAAGAAAGACAGTGCTAAAAAAGAAGAGCCAAAGACGTTTACATATGAATCAGAAACTGGTCCGGTGGAAGTTCCATCAAATCCTAAACGTGTTATCTTATTATCAGGTTTTACAGGTAATGTTCTTTCGTTAGGTGTAAATGTAGTAGGTGTGGATGTTTGGTCAAAAAATAATCCTACATTTACTGAAGAAATGAAAGATATTGCAGAAGTATCTGACGAAAACTTAGAGAAAATCATTGAACTAAATCCAGACTTAATCATTGGATTATCAAACATTAAAAATCTTGATAAATTAAAAGAAATTGCTCCAACTGTAACTTATACATGGGGTAAACTAGATTATTTAAGTCAGCACGTTGAAATTGGCAAGCTTTTAAACAAAGAGAAGGAAGCTCAAGCTTGGGTTGATGATTTCAAAGCAAGATCAGAAAAAGCTGGTGAAGAAATTCGAGCTAAAATTGGTGAAGATGCTACAGTAACTGTTTTTGAAGCTTATGATAAACAATTATACGTTTTCGGAAATAACTGGGCACGTGGAACAGAAATTTTATATCAAGCGATGAATTTAAAAATGCCTGAAAAAGTAAAAGAAATGGCATTGAAAGATGGCTATTACGCAGTTTCAGCAGAAGTTCTTCCTGAATATGCTGGAGACTATGTAATCATTAGTAAGTATGCAGGCGCAGACATTGCATTCCAAAAAACAAACACATATAAAAACATTCCAGCTGTGAAAAACAATCATGTTTATGAAATGGAAGGAAACGGTGCTTCATTCAGTGATCCAGTAACACTTGATAAGCAACTAGAATTCTTTAAAAAATCGTTTTTAGGTGAATAATAATTATTGGAGGGATTCTTATTTTAGGAATTCCTCCTTTTTTATTTCCGTTCCATTGCATATAAAAGCTCATACATAAAAAAATAGAGGGACTATGATTTTGGCAGTTCATAGTATCCTCTATTTATGAGAGTCTAGTTAACTTAATAGAAGGTAGACATTCTATTCAGCAATTTTTTCTAAATTTCCGTTCTTATCCATTCTAAAAGATGTTGCTGCTGGTTTCTCTTCCTCTTCAAATAATACTAATTTTCTAGCTCGATTCATGATTTTCATCATTGTTTCATAGTCTTCTTGAACCGTAGTTGCATCTGTTTCAAGTTTTTCTACTTGTCTCTGTAATTGAGTATTACGCTCTTGTAATAGAAGAATCTCTCGTTTTAACTGATCATTTTCACGAACTAAGCGTTCACTACCGATTTGATTGCTAGAGAGACCTTGTAAAAACTGAATAACATCAAACATAGTAATTGAATCTTTTCTCGTGTTATAAGATGGTACTTGATTTGAATAAGTTTTTGAAACGGTTGGTACATTCGTTTGTACATTTGAAACAACCTCTGATTGCAACACTTGATCATCAGATGTCGTCTCATGACTTACATCGCTAAGTGTATTCGTTTCAACAAAAGAACCGAACTCTTGGTCAATTTCTACTCCAAATTCTAAATCTTGTTCATCATTTAAATACCGATCAAAATTACTAGATACATCAGTTTGTATATAACTAGATTCAGAAGGTGTATAAAGTAATTTCTTTTTTGCATCTTCACCTTTAGCATGGCGAAGTTTTTCTTTACGAAATTTTTTAGCCAATTGAAGTGCTTTTTCATAATTATAACGGACTACAGCATTCCAACGGAAACCACATGCAGCGGAAGTGCGCTCTAGAATATCGCCAACTTCCTCAAAGGCATTTAATTGGGTACTACCTTCTCGGACATGCCTTAAAACGGTTTCTGCCAATAACAAATCGTTTTCTTCAGTCCAAGCATCTTGTCTTAATTTCATCATTGAAATTCCCCTCAACTTTCTTTAATAGTTATGCAAAGTAAATTATTTCTTAGCTGATTAATAGAAGTTTGGACAAAAAAATAGAAAACTATACAAAAAATAGTAGAATACTATTTGAGTGCAATTTGAAGTGAATACTTGCATGTCTTTTTTGGAACGAGTAAAATACTGCATAGTATGTTCAATAAAGAACAGAAGGGATTGTAAAACATGTCAAATGAATTTAGAATATGTGACGATTGCCAGGCGACTAATATTAAAACACTAGTCCCTCGCTTAAAGAGAATAGATGAAGACGCAGAAATACAGGTGGGTTGTCAATCATATTGCGGACCTGGACGCAAAAAGTCATTTTGCTTTGTCAATAATCGTCCATTATCAGCACCAAATGAAGACGAATTGATTGTAAAGATAAAATCAAAACTAGGTAAGAATTAAACGTTCCTTCATCGTAAGGAGCGTTTTTTCATATATATCTGTTATAATGGATAAAAGTGGAAGTGTTATTTCACGCAATTATAATGAAGAGTTTGAAGGGGGGCCAACATATGTCTTATCGTTTTCAGAAGCTATATGAAGAAAAGGTTTTTAAAGATCCAGTTCATCGTTATATCCATGTTAGGGATCAAGTGATTTGGGATTTAATTGGAACGAAGGAATTCCAAAGGCTACGAAGAATAAAACAGCTAGGTACTACATATCTTACTTTTCATGGAGCAGAGCATAGTCGATTTTCTCATTCTTTAGGTGTATATGAAATTATTAGAAGAATGGTTGATGATGTATTCTCTGGAAGACCTGAGTGGAGTGAAGAAGATCGTTTATTAGCGCTTTGTGCGGGCTTGTTGCATGATGTTGGTCATGGCCCTTTTTCACATACGTTTGAAAAAATTTTTAATTTAGACCATGAAGAAATGACAAGAGAAATTATTGAAGGTTCTACTGAGATAAATAGCATTTTACAAAGAGTTGGAGTGGACTTTCCAAAGCAAGTTTCAGAGATCATAGAAAAGACATCAACCAATAAATTAGTGACGAGTATGATATCAAGTCAAATTGATGCAGATCGAATGGATTACTTATTAAGGGATGCGTATTACACTGGTGTAAGCTATGGGAACTTTGATATGGAACGAATTTTAAGAGTTATGAGACCACGTCCAGATGGTATTGTTATCAAAAAATCTGGGATGCATGCAGTGGAGCATTATTTAATTAGTCGTTTCCAAATGTATTGGCAGGTTTATTTTCATCCAGTTTCTCGTAGTGCGGAAGCAATCTTACTTAAAATTCTACAACGTGCAAAGTATTTAAATGAAACAGGCTATCATTTTAACTACGTTCCAGTTCATTTTGGCAATCTATTTGAAGGAAACGTTGAGTTAGATGAATACTTAAAGTTAGATGAATCTGTATTATTATATTACTTCCAAGTATGGCAAGAAGAGTCAGATGAAATTTTAAGTGATTTATGTCAGCGGTTTTTAAATCGTCATTTGTTTAAATATGTAGATTTTCAAGATCAAATTCATTCAGAAAAACTTGTTGAGCTACATCAATTATTTTTGAAAATAGGCATTAACCCTGACTATTATTTAGTGAAGGATACAATTTCAGACGAGGCTTATGATTACTTTAGATACGGTGAGGAAGATGGGAAGAAGCCGATCCTGTTACTATTTCCTAATGGAGAGTTAAAAGAGATTTCACGTAAGTCAGAATTGGTGGACGGCATAACAGGGAAAAAGCTATCTGATTCAAAATTATATTACCCACATGATTTAATCTATAATGAACCTGATGAGACAAGAAAGAAAATAATTGAAATCATAGAAGAAATTGCAGGGGCAAAAAGTAGATAATCGTAAAAGAAAACGGAAGAAATGATTCCTTCCGTTTTCTTTTACTGTATGTAATTAAGATTTTCTATTCGTCACTAAGTCTTTTACCAGCAACTGCGTAATGGTTTTTAGACATTTCTTCGATAAAAACGACAACTTTTTCTACTGGAGCACCTGTCGTTTCGCTTACAGCAGAAGTTACTTTTTCGACTAATGCTTTCTTTTGTTCTTCAGTACGACCTTCTAGCATTTTTACTGTTACATATGGCATAATTTAGACCTCCTTTTAATTGTCATTTATATTATAACTCAATGCTTGGAATCGTAACGAATTAAATCAATTCTCATTGAACAATACATCATAAAACATTAAAATATTCTAAGAAAGAGATAAATATACCATCTACTGAGAGGGGCTAATAATGGAAACATTTTTTCGATATCCTTTACAAGAATTACCACTAGTTTTATTAGTTTTTGCGATTTCTTTATCAGTCCACGAATTCGCACACGCATATGTAGCCTATAAGTTTGGTGATAGCACTGCACAAAGACAAGGAAGATTAACACTTTCTCCATTAAAACACTTAGATTTATTTGGAACGATTGCCATTTTAATTTTAGGTTTTGGTTGGGCAAGACCAGTACCTGTCAATCGTAATAATTTTAAAAATCCAAGGATAGCTGGTATATTAACAACAGTAGCTGGTCCAATCAGTAATTTACTGTTAGCTACATTAGGATTAATTGTCTTCTTATGTTTAATAAAGTTTAGAGTATTTGATTCGTTTCCTGATGCTTTAGTGACTACATTAAGTACATTTTTTAATATGTTCATTCAAATGAACATTGTATTGTTTGTATTTAATCTAATTCCACTACCACCGCTTGATGGTTATCGAATTATTGAAGACATTGTACCAAATAATGTACGTGCGATCATGAGTCAGTACGAACAATATGGAGCTTTTGTTTTTCTAATTTTAGTTTTAACTCCTTTAGATCAATATACTATTCAACCTATATTTGGCATTGCAATACCTTCAGTATTCCACTGGATTAGTTCTATTGTTACACCTATATTTATGTAATGGATTTTAGGAGGTAGAAAAATGGCTGAACAACCAAAAAAGAAATCACTAGGATTTAATATTTTAAAGAATGACTCAACGAGCGGGCATGGAGGATTTGGCGTTGGCGCAATTAGCTTAGATAACGTTTCTCCCGTCTTTATCGATATTAATGAGGACGATGTATTTGTAGATGTAGGCGCTATGCATGCACGTAGTTCAGTAGAAAAAGGAATTAAATTCCTAACAAATGAGGAAGAAGTTCCAAATGGTAAGCCATACTGGTTAGTGTGGGTAGCTACTGAGCGCAATGAAAATGGTCCATACTATGCTGGTGTGACAGGGTGTTATATGACTGTTGATCGAGAGGCTAGAAGAGGCTATAAACTATTACCTGACCATGTTAATAAGATGGATAAGGCAATGAAACGTAAAATAATGGTAGAACATATGGATGAAAAGTCTCGTAAATTATTAGCTGGTTTCTTGAAAACTCATAATGAAGAGATGTGGAACAATTCTTCTGAACAATTAAAAACTGAACTGTTAGGATAGTCTACTTTCTGTAAATTCAAATTGGAAAATAATATAAAAAAAATTACTGAAAACGTCGAATAATCTTTTTACATTTAGGACTAAATACAGTAAACTATTAATAGCTTGGACAAAGCTAGGACTAGGACAAACAAAAGACCTTACCAATTTGGTGAGGTCTTTTGTTTTTTTATGGTAAGTACTGTGAATACCACGGTTTTTTGACTTTTTTTAACGATACTTTCTTCATACAACTATTTTTTGGTTGCGTATTTTTAAGATAATATAGTTTAACCTTTCCACTGCAGCCGTCTTTATATAAAAGACCTGTTTTTTCATCTACTGAAACCTTTACTAGATTCTTAGGAATTGCCGATTTTATTTTTTCATCAGGTAAGTAATCCATAACTGATGCCCACATTTCTTTCGCTAAATTTTTCTCATCCTCTGTTAATTTTTTTGAATGATCATATCCAACCCACACTCCAACAACATATTTTGAATCGAAGCCGACCATCCAATTATCTGTTTTTGTTGTTCCCGTTTTACCATAATAATCTTTGGATAACTCCGGTAAAATAACAGTACCAGTAACTGGTAGATAGCTAGAAAATGTAGTATTAAACATTCCGTTCATTAATTGTTTAAGAATCATTGTTTCTTCTTTTTTTAAGACTTGTTTCCAATTTTGTGTTGGTTGATAAATTAAATTTCCAGACTTAGATCTAACCTCTTTCACAAAATGTGGCGTAACATCTTTACCACCATTAGCAATCATTGCATATGCTCTTGTAATATCAAGCAATGTTGCTTCCTGCGTTCCAAGTGCGAGTGAAGGAACTACCTTAGTTGGTTTTGGTAAATGAAACAGGTTTTGCGTTTTCATAAATTCATCTGTTCCTATGGCTTGTTGTGTTTTTACAGCGTAAATATTGTCAGAAACTGCAATGGCTTTTGCTAGAGTGATTGAATCATTGGCATATAAATTACCACTATTTTTGGGACTATATTTTGTACCGTCTTCAAATTTAAACTCTGTTGGTTCACTTTTTAATTTGGTAGAGGGAGTAAAGCCGTTTACAAGTGCACTATAGTATAAAATTGGTTTGATTGTACTACCTAATTGTCTTTTTGCAGAAATTGCTCGATTAAATAAAAGCTGACCTTGCTCGCGACCGCCAATCATACTAATTATTTCACCCGACTGACTATCTAATACAATGACACTAGCTTGTAAATTAGGAATTGGTTTAATAAATCTCTCAAAGGTACTTTCAACTTTTTTTTGAATTGAAGCATTAAAGGTAGTATAAATTGAACTGCCATTATTATTGATTGAATGTCCAAGATCCGTTGAGATTTCTTTTAGCACATTTTGTTGAAAATAGGATGTGAACAGTGAATTAGTAGAATGATTAATCGGCTTAAGGTCAATTGGCTCTTTAATCGCCTCATTTACTGTTTTTTGATCGATTACACCATTTTGTTCAAGTGCTGATAAAATACGCGCTTGGCGTTTTTTAACAGATGTACGATGAGCATATGGATCATACGTTGAAGGGTTGGCAGGAATACTTAATAGAAAAGTCGCTTCAGCAGTAGAGAGTTGCTTACTTTCTTTCCCTAAATATGTGTTCGCAGCAGTTTCTAACCCGTAAACACCATGGCCAAAATAAATTGTGTTTAAATAAGCTTCTAATAATTTTTCTTTATCGTATGATGACTCCAACTTCATCGTAATAAATGCTTCTTTTAATTTTCTACTTAATGTTTTCTCTTGGGATAAATAGAGGTTTTTAGCTAACTGTTGAGTTATAGTGCTAGCACCTTGGGCGTAAGAACCTTTTGAAATATTAATCAGGATAGCCGATACCAAGCGTTTTACATCAAATCCATGATGGTGAAAAAATTGCCGATCTTCGGAGACTAAAACCGTATTGACAACAATTGGAGGAACATCCGCAATTTTTAAAGTCTTTCTATTTTGAAGTAATTGCGTTTTTCCAATTAACGTAGCATTAGAATCGTAAAAGTTAGAATTTGATTCAATAAATAATGATGGTTTGGTTGTATGGCTAGCGATTAAGTAAACACTAGTAAAAAAAATTGTACCTAAAAGGGAAATGATAGTTAATAGAATGCCTACCTTTTGCAAGAAGCGCCAGTGGTATGAATAGGTGATTGTCTGCATTTTTTCCCCTCCTTTTCGACTAGTTACTGGTCATATTCATAGTATGGTAGATTGCGAGATTTTTTATACGAGGAACTTTTCATTTTTCATAAGAAAAAATATCAATTAAATCCCCTTAAAAATCTTGCATTTCATCGAATTTACTCTATACTTTTCTTTTGTACGGCAAAAAAAGTCGTAACAACACAAATCCGATAGGAATTAGGAAGAGTGGGGATAATACGAAACATAATCAACTAGATAAAAACTACTGTGTTATGTTTCAAACTAAATCTTGATAAAGAAGGGTAGATGCATTAAATGGAATTATGGTTTACTGAAAAACAAACAAAAAACTTTGGAATTACTGCTAAAATTAATAAAACTTTACATACAGAGCAAACTGAGTTTCAGAAGCTTGACATGGTAGAGACTGAAGAATTTGGTAACATGCTTATTTTAGACGGTATGGTAATGACAACTCAAAAAGATGAGTTTGTATATCATGAAATGGTTGCTCACGTACCTTTATTTACTCACCCAAATCCAGAAAACGTTCTAGTTGTTGGAGGAGGCGATGGTGGCGTTATTCGTGAAGTATTAAAGCACCCAAGTGTAAAAAAAGCTACTTTAGTTGAAATCGATGGAAAAGTAATTGAGTACTCTAAAATTTACTTACCAGAAATTGCTGGGAAATTAGAAGATCCACGTGTTGAAGTTAAAGTAGACGATGGATTTATGCATATTGCAAACAGTGAGAATGTATATGATGTAATCATGGTTGATTCAACTGAGCCAGTTGGACCTGCAGTAAACTTATTCACTAAAGGTTTCTATGCTGGTATTTCAAAAGCATTAAAAGAAGATGGAATCTTCGTTGCCCAAACGGACAACCCTTGGTTTACACCTGAATTAATCACGCAAGTACAACGTGATGTAAGAGAAATTTTCCCAATCACACGTTTATACATTGCAAATATCCCAACATACCCAAGCGGAATGTGGACATTTACAATTGGTTCGAAAAAACACGATCCACTTGAAGTAGAAGAGAATCGTTTCTTTGATATTGAGACAAAATATTATACAAAAGAGCTACACAAAGCAGCGTTCGTTCTACCAAAATTTGTAGCTGATCTTACGAAATAAGGGGGCTGTCTTATGCGTTTTGATGAGGCATATTCAGGAAATGTATTTATAAAGAGTCACCCAAGCTTTGAAGAAAGTAAAGCGGTTATCTATGGCATGCCAATGGATTGGACTGTAAGCTTTCGTCCAGGCTCTCGTTTTGGTCCTGCACGTATTCGTGAAGTATCAATTGGTTTAGAAGAATATAGTCCATATCAAGATAAGGAACTTGAAGAAGTGAAATATTTTGATGCAGGAGATATTCCACTTCCATTTGGTAATGCACAAAGAAGTCTTGATATGATCGAAGACTATATTGATGGCTTATTAGCTCAAGGGAAATTCCCATTAGGATTAGGTGGGGAGCATCTTGTTTCTTGGCCAGTAATGAAAGCAATGTATAAAAAATACCCAGATTTAGCAATCATTCATTTTGATGCACATACTGATTTACGTGATTCATATGAAGGAGAGCCACTATCTCATTCAACACCAATTAAAAAGGTTTGTAATTTAATTGGCCCAACGAATGTTTATTCTTTTGGAATCCGTTCAGGTATGAAAGAAGAATTTGAGTGGGCTAAAGAAGTGGGAATGAACTTATTTAAATTCGAGGTTCTTGAGCCGTTGAAAAAGGTTCTTCCAACACTTGCTGGTCGTCCAGTATATGTAACGATTGATATCGATGTACTTGATCCAGCACACGCTCCTGGTACAGGAACACTTGAAGCTGGTGGTATTACATCAAAAGAAATGATTGATAGCATCTTAGCGATTGCAAACAGTGATATTAATGTAGTTGGTGCGGATTTAGTAGAGGTAGCTCCAGTATATGATCACGCTGAACAAACTCAAGTTGCAGCAAGTAAATTCATCCGCGAAATGTTATTAGGATGGGTTAAATAATATAAGACAAATAGAAGCGGTTTTTCGTTCGATAATGGACGGAAAATCGCTTTTTTTGTATTTTTTGCAATAGTCGACGACTACAACGCTCACAGTAAATTGTGGGTTCTATTATTTCTAAATCTTTTTAGTAAAATCACTATTTTGTAGAAAGATAAAAATAGAAAAATGCACAAAGTTAACGTTGACGTTAACGGTAGGTTAGGAGTAATATAGAAAAGTGATGAATTTAAGGGTTGGGTATTTTGCGAATGGGGGATTTAAATAATGCACTATAAAATTGATGATGTTGCGAAAGAGTGTGGATTAACAAAGAGAGCGATTCGATATTACGAAGAAATTGGATTGATTCCTCCGCCAGATAGAAGTGAAGGTGGATTTCGCTTATATACAGATCAGCATATTGAACGTTTGAAACAAATTATGAATGTACGCGATGTGCTTGGTTTTTCTTTGCAGGAAGTACAGGAATATATTTCAATAAGTGATGCTTTCGAGGAACGACGTCTAGAATATCGAGCAGCAAAGGAAACATTAGATGATGAAAAGATAAGAGAAAAGCTGATTGAGATTGAGCCTATTTTATCTAAACAATTAAACATGATTGATGAAAAGCTTAAGAAGATGAACGATATTCGTAACAATATGGATGATATGTACCAAAAAATACTTAAAGCATTAGAAAAATAAAAAAAATGGGGGATGGAGAAGTTATGTCAAATTTGGCACAAAGTAAGAACATAAAGACAGAATCGAAACAAAAGTCTAGTCTTTTAAACCAACCAAAGGCAATATGGGCAGTAGGTTTTGCTTGTATTATTGCTTTCATGGGAATAGGTTTAGTAGATCCGATTTTGCCTGCAATTGCAGAAAAAATGCATGCTTCACATAGTGATGTAACATTATTGTTTACAAGCTACAATTTAGTAATGGCTTTTGCTATGTTAATTACAGGTTATATTTCTTCTCGTATAGGAATAAAATGGACACTTCTTTTAGGAATTATGATTATTGCAGTTTTCTCAGGACTAGGTGGTAATTCTAATAGTATTTGGGAGCTAGTTTGGTTACGTGGGGGTTGGGGATTAGGAAATGCATTATTCGTAGCCACTGCATTATCGGCAATAGTTTCATTATCTAGATCAGGTGTAGCACAATCAATTATTTTATATGAAACAGCAATCGGTCTTGGTATTTCGGTAGGGCCGTTATTAGGTGGAGAACTTGGATCTATCTCTTGGAGAGGACCATTTTATGGTGTAGCTTGTTTAATGGTCATCGCGTTTTTATTGCTTTCCTTTATGATGCCAAAAACAAAAGTAGTAAAAAATACTAAAAAAACTTCTTTTCTTGATCCATTCCGTGCATTAAAACATAGATCACTTTTAACTTTAGGGATTACCGCATTTTTATATAATTTCGGATTCTTTACACTTTTAGCATTCTCACCTTTCTTCATGGGGCTAGATGAACACGGTTTAGGTTATGTATTTTTAGGTTGGGGACTATTACTAGCAATTACATCAGTATTTATGGCACCAAAACTACAACAGAAGATCGGTACACTTAAATCGATGTATGCAATGTTAACGCTTTTCGCCATTACTTTAATCATAATGGGAATAGGGACTGAAACAAATAATGTTATCATTTTCAGTGTAATTATAGCAGGAGCATTTTTAGGTAATAACAATACATTAATTACAACCGCAGTTATGCAAGCAGCACCAGTTGAAAGATCAACAGCATCAGCAGCATATAGCTTCCTACGTTTTATTGGTGGTGCAATTGCTCCTTACTTAGCAGGGAAACTGGCAGAGTGGTTCAATCCACATGTTCCTTTCTATGTAGGTGGATGTTTCGTTTTACTTTCAGTTTTCTTCCTATTTATAAATAAGAAACATTTAATTCATATCGATAAAGCTGAGTCAGCACATTAATTTCTAGTAAACTCTATAGACTGTCTGCCAAACGCATGCTTTCGCTTACTTGCCTGATTACCTTCTCAGGTAAAAACGCTCCTCATCAGGCTTTCACGCAGCGAGAGACAAGTGTTTGATAATCTAAAATTTCGCAAAAAAGGTATCGAAAAGATGCCTTTTTTTGTGATTGGCTCTATTAATGTTAATTGTTGATATTTTACAAAAGACATTTTCGAAAAAAATCTTATAGAATTTTAAACTTAGAATATTTAAAGAGATTGATTGGAGTGGAAGGTGCGAGACTCCTATGGGAGTAGCGGGAAGGGTGAGACCCCGCAGGCTCGCCGAGGAGGCTCAGCTCACGCCCCATGGAAAGCGAGCATCCTGTAACGGAAATCAACATTATTTTTTAACAGGCCATGTAATTAAATAGAAAGTATATTTTTCAATATTTTTTTCCTCCCTATTTTATTTTTTTTATTAGATTATGCTAAAATGGGAAAAGATGATTTTTGGATGTGATTCGTTACGTTCAGTGGAAAAGGACGTGTAAAAGTGAAAGAACAGTTAGGAATTCCTGTTTCAATTGATTTTGAGACATTGATTAAAGATCCAAGTGGACGTGAGAAGATCAGTTTTCAAGCAAATGGACTATACTATAAAAAAGATGATCTTACATACTTGTTATTTGATGAAAATCATGAGGACCGAAAAGTTAAAGCTACGATGAAAATCGGTAAAGGTGAAGTAACAATCATTCGAAATGGTGGTGTTACAATGCGCCATCTTTACAAAGTCAATCAGACTACTGAGGGTACATTTTCAAATGAATTAGGTGTATTCCACACGAAAGCATATACTAAAAAATGTCAATTTCTAGTATCAGAAGGTCCATTAAAAGGTGTCCTTCAATTAGGGTATAAGTTATTTGTAGGTGACGAAAATGCTGGTTCGTATAACATTACAGTATCAATTAAGGAGGCTACGACATGAATACTTTAGAACAAGTAAAAAGTCGTTTAAAAGATGAGATAGAAGCTGCAGTATTAAAAGCAGAATTAGCAACAGAGGATCAATTGCCACAAGTAGTTTTAGAGACACCAAAAGATAAGGCTCACGGTGACTTTTCAACGAATATGGCAATGCAATTAGCTCGAGTTGCTAAAAAAGCACCAAGAATGATTGCAGAAGAATTAATAAATGCTTTTGACCAAAGTAAAGCTAGTATTAAAAAAGTAGAAATCGCTGGACCTGGTTTTATTAACTTCTATATGGATAATAGTTATCTGACAGATTTAATACCGACGATCATTGAAGCGGGACAAGGTTATGGACAAACTACTTTTGGAAACGGTGAGAAGGTTTTAGTAGAGTTTGTTTCAGCAAACCCAACTGGTGATTTACATTTAGGACATGCTCGCGGTGCTGCGTTTGGTGATTCTTTATGTAATATTTTAAATAAAGCAGGTTATAGTGTTACTCGTGAATACTATATTAACGATGCTGGAAACCAAATTAATAACCTTGCACTTTCTGTAGAAGCACGTTACATGCAAGCACTTGGTATGGAAAAAGAAATGCCTGCAGATGGTTACCATGGTGCAGATATTATTGAAATTGGAAAAACACTCGCTGCTGAATTTGGCGATCGTTATGTAAACGAGCCAGAAGAAGCTCGTTATAAATTTTTCCGTGAGTACGGTTTAAAGTTAGAAATGGAAAAATTACAACGTGACCTACGCAATTTCCGTGTAGAATTTGATGTTTGGTATTCAGAAACTTCATTATATGAAAATGGTAAAGTTTTAGAGGCTCTTGCAGATTTAAAAGAACGCGGCGAAACTTATGAAGAAGAAGGAGCAACTTGGTTCCGTTCAACTACTTATGGTGATGATAAAGACCGTGTATTAATTAAAAGTGATGGTTCGTACACATATTTAACACCAGATATTGCCTATCACCGTGATAAATTAGGACGTGGAGCGGATAAATTAATTGATATACTTGGAGCTGATCACCATGGTTATATTCCTCGTATGAAAGCAGCAATCCAAGCTTTAGGATATAATGCTGATACGCTTGAAGTAGAAATTATCCAAATGGTTCAATTATACCAAGATGGTCAAAAAGTAAAAATGAGTAAACGAACAGGTAAGGCTGTTACGTTACGTGACTTAATGGAAGAAGTAGGCGTTGACGCAACTCGTTATTTCTTTGCAATGCGTGGTTGTGATTCGCATTTAGACTTTGATATGGACTTAGCTGTATCAAAATCAAATGAAAATCCAGTGTACTACTCTCAATACGCACACGCGCGTGTGTGTAGTATCCTTCGCCAAGGTGAAGAAATGGGTATTGTTTTTGATGGTTCTGCTGATTATGGACTTGTATCATCTGAAAAAGAGTATGAGTTATTAAAGAAATTAGGAGAATTCCCAGCTGCTGTTTCTCATGCGGCATCAAAACGTTCTCCACATCATATTACAAACTATGTATTTGAATTAGCGGGTACGTTCCATAGCTTCTACAATGCAGAAAAAGTTCTTGATGCAGAAAATGTTGATAAGTCGAAAGCACGTCTTGCATTAATGAAAGCTGTTCAGGTAACACTTCAAAATGCATTAGCATTAGTTGGCGTAGCGGCTCCGGAAAAAATGTAATGTTAAATAGTAAATACCATGGACTTAAATTAGTCCATGGTATTTTTTTATTGCCTTAAACAGTTTTTATCTATATGAAAAACTGATAATCCACAACGTAAAATCACAGAAATAAACAATTTTTTTCATTAAATGACAAATTTATTTATTTTTTTTTATTTTGACCCCCCTAAAATGAAAACTTCTTTCGAATGTATATAGTGAGATAAACAAAAGGGGAGAAAATTAATGAAAAAATTATTAGTACATACAACTGCAACGGCTTTATTATTATCACAATTAGGAATGGCAAATTCAGCACTTGCTGATACAAACGAAACAGCATTACCAACAGATGCATTAAAACAAGAAGATCCATCTTTAGTAAAAGGTGATTTCCTTTATTTCGTTAAAACAACAGTAGAAAAAATTCAACTTTTACTAACAACTAATAAAGTAAAAGAAGCTGAATTATTAGCAGAGTTTGCTGGAGAGCGTATTCATGAAGCACGCGTTTTAATTAAAGAAGGTAAAGAGGATTTAGCGAAAGAAACAATTAAAGAAGCTGTATCAAAAATGGAAATTGCTCAAAAAGAAGTTGATGTTGAGCTTCCTGCTGTGGATGACACAACAAGCACAGACACAACGACAAGCACAGATACAACAACAAGCACAGACACAACAACAAACACAGACACAACAACAAACACAGATACAACAACAAGCACAGACACAACAACAAACACAGATACTACAACAGAAGATAAAGAAACTACTACAGAAGACGAAAAGACTGAAGTAGAAAAAGAAACAAAGAAACTGACAAAAGAACAAAAAGAAATTGCTAAAATCCAACATCACTTAAATAATAACTTACTAGTTTTAGCAAATGTGTTAGATCAAGTTAAAAACCCTAAAGCTAAAGCTGCAATCGCTAATAATATCGAAAAAAGCTTTAATAAAATTGCTGATAAGTTAGAAAAGTTAATGAAAAAATCAGAAGGTAACGAATCAGTACTAACACCGGTAATCGAAATTAAATATCCAGAAAACACAACTGATACTTCTAAAGAAACTACACCTGAAGTTATTACTACAATTACAAAAATTGAAGATGTAGAAGAGCAAGAGAATACTGCTGTTAAAAATGAAGTGATTGAAGAAGAAAAAACAGTAGAAAAAAATGATGAAGTTGCAGTTGCACCGACTACTAAAAAAGAGCATCCAAACGCTGAGAAAAAAGCTTTAAAATTAGTAGAAAAAGAAGAGAAACGAGTTAAAAAAGAAGAGAAACGCGTAGCAAAACGTGCTGAAAAAGAAGAAAAACGTGCAGCAAAAGAAGTTAAAAAAGAAGAGAAACATAACGAAAAACACGGAAATAAAGCAAACCATGAGAATCACGGGAAACACCAAGAGAAAGAAAATGGTGGTCATCACGGTAAAGATAACAAATAAGATAAATAAGTAATTAATTACCATTAACCTTTCTATAAAAATCACATGAAACATTATTAAAGATGCGATATGCTTTAGTAATGAGGTTCATTAAAACGGTGCCTTACTCATTCATTTAAATTAATGAATGAGTGGCGCCTTATGTTTTGATAACCAATCCAGGAATTTATTGAGAGGAGATGTGGTCTTGTTACTAGCAATTTTTCAGACGCTATATAAACGAAAAGAAAAAATTGAAGATATTGTTTTAACAATCCAACAATCTTCTTCAAAAGAGTTAGATGATTTTATCGTTCAATATGAGCCATTTATTTTGAATACTACTTCTACAATTTGTGGGAGATATATTACCAAGCAGGATGATGAATACAGTATTGGCTTACATGCTTTTCACGAGGCGATCAATTTGTACTCCTATAAAAAAGGAGCATCATTTTTATCATTTGCTAAGTTAATCATTAAAAGAGAGTTAATAGATTACTTTAGAAAAGAATCTAGGCATCAGCATGTTACAGCAACGCAATCAGAATCTGATGAACTACATAATGAATATGACCTTCATGCATATGATTCATATATTAAGAATTTTGATGAATTAAACCGCAAAGAAGAGATTATTCACTTTAATGAAATGCTAAACCAGTTTGGGATATCCCTAGATAGTTTAGTAGACGTTTCACCTAAACATGAAGATACGAGAGAGCATATATTCTCAGTTGTTGAAATAATTACTTCTGATGAAGAAATGCTAACCTTACTATATAAAAAGAAAAAACTGCCTATGAATCTACTAACAAGTAAAGTCGAACTTAGCCGTAAAACGCTCGAGAAGCATAGAAAGTTTATTATTGCCATGTGCATCATTGCAGCGAATGATTATATTTATTTACAAAGTTATTTAAAAAGGGGGGACTGAAGATGAACAAAGGAATCGTTTTAAAAATAAATTCTCATTCTGTTATTGTGCTTACACCAGATGGGGAATATTTAAAATGTAAAAGATTATTGTCATCATATACAATTGGTGAAGAAATTCAGTTCCCTAACTATGCAGTCATCGTAAATAATAAAGTGAAAAAAATTATTCCTAAATTAGTACCTGTTATGATTGCTAGTGCCCTAATTTTAATGTCTTTTGTACTTGTAGATTTTAATAAAAAAAGAGTACTAGCAGCAGGTTATGTAAATATTGAATCTAAAGCTAAAGTTTCATTGATTCTAGATAAACAATTAAAAGTTATTGCCCTGAAAGCAAAAAATGATCAAGGGAAAAAGATCATTGCTGAGTTAAAGGACTGGGAAAAAGAATCAGTAAAAGATGTTACTGAAAAACTGATTGTTGAATTAGAGGAAAATGAGATTATTCAGCATGATGAAAAGGTTTCGATTTCAGGTTCAATGGATAAGAAATTTAGTAATGAGCAAAAGAAATTAAGTAAAGAAATAGATCATATCAAGCAAAGTAATGCTCATTTTGAAAATGAGCAACCAGTTAAAGAGGTACCAAAAAATAAAGATGCAAAAAATAAAAAAGATAAGAAGAACGGTATAAGCAAACAACCGAGTAATAAGTTTAATACAATAAAACATGAAACAAAAAATGATTCGAAAACCGTTGTGAAACAAGTGGATCAAAAGGGTAATAAGAATAAAGAAAAACAGAATCATTCAAATTCAGGTAATGGGTCTAATAAAAATCATCAAGAAAACAAAAAGCAGCAAGAAAATAAACATAACCATGATGATAAAAAGAACGACTCTTCAAAAAAAAACAAGAAAAATGATAATAGATGGCATCAGATAGGTAAAGGGAATCATCATTCAAATGATCGTAAACAAAATGCTCAAAACCATCGTAAAGATGATTCCAATAACCAGCGAGATAACAGATATAACAAAGGTCATGATCGAGGACAAAATAAATATTGAGATGATTGCAAAAGAAAACGCTAGGAAGCTATTCCAAGCGTTTTTTTGATTTTTAAATATGAATTTCGCGCTACATACATTAATTGAAAGGAGAGTACTTACAATCGTTTTAAACTTCAATAGTTCCTCCATCAATTCGTTTGTAGCCTCGAATTTTTGATAAATCATCCATTAATTGTAGCAATGCGATATCCTTCTTTTTGGCTTCAATCATTATATCAATATCCTCGCCAATTGCTTTTGCTAGATCAAAAAATGGTTTGATAAAATCGATATTGATTAAATCGGAGTGAGCTCGAAATTCTTTATCTGATTTTGGAGAAGAGATATGTATTTTAGGTGTTAAGCTAGTTGACTCCCAAGTTTGATAAATTTTTGGTAATAAGCTTTCTAATGGCTCATCACAGTTATTTGCTATGTGATGATGATAATCAAATACTAACGGGATTTTTTCTTTAACACAAATCTCTAGCGTTTCAGCAGTAGTATATGTTTTATCGTCATTTTCAAGTGTCATTTGTTTCTTAATATGAACAGGTAGTTTTTTTATATTTTCAAAAAAACGATTGACCGCAAGCTCCTTATTTCCATAAGCACCACCAACATGAATGTTAATCACACTCTGGTTAGCTACTCCCATAGCTTCTAGAACATTATAATGATATTCCATATCTATAACTGCATTATCAGTAATATGCTGTTTATCACTTGTAAAAAGCGTAAATTGATTTGGGTGAAAGCTGACTCTTAATTGATGTTTTTTTATAAATTCTCCAATTTCTTTAAATTGGTCTTGAAAGATATTGATATAATCAAATTCAACTTCTGGATGAGTTGCTAACGGAACCATAGAAGATGACATTCTATATAAAGGGATTTGCTGACTTACATTATAATGAAGTGCTCTAAATGTATTTTTAATATTTTGGGATGTAACATCTATTAATTTATCTAACCTTTCGTTCTGTTCCATTGCTTTATAACGAGTTAAAGTGAGCGTTTTTGCTGGTGAACAATTATATAAAGATAATGCATGTGACACATATCCAAAGCGAATTTTCATATTTTTCACCTCAAAATTGCTTTTTTACATTAATGGAGAAAGCAGTTTAGAAAGCAACTTGCGACATTTCCATAAAAATGAAGTATTTTTATAATGATCAATCGGATATGTTTTCGTGTTTTCCAAATCTTTTATAAACATTTCTTTGATTTTTAAAATAAATTGTTTACTTGAAAAAATACAGCTCCACTCATCGTTAATGCATAAGCTCCTACGATCGAAATTCACTGAGCCAACGTCACATATACAATCATCAATTAATAAAACTTTGGCATGGAAAAAGCCTTTTTGATAATGAAAAACTTTACCCCCGCCCTCTAAAATGAGTAAAAGATGAGGGAATGAAGCTTCTTTTACAAGTCTGTGGTCTTCTTTTTCAGGAACCATAACACAAATATCGACACCACGATGAAGTGCTGCTAGTAATGAATTCATTAGCTTCTTAGTTGGAATAAAATACGGAGTTCCAATATAAATATGCTTTTCTGCATTGTCTATTAGTTCCTTGTAAAGTAATTCTATACGAGTAAAATCTGAAGAGTAAAAATGGTGTTCTGTATCCCCTTTAATGACTTCATTCGATACTTCAAATGGAAAGTAAGTTCCACCACTTCTTACCCAATCGATTAAAAATTGAGCGTGGAGGTCTCTAACACCTTCACCAGTCATTCGGATATGATAATCTCTCCAATAACCTAATTCTTCGTCGAATCCTATGTATTCTTTACCAATATTAAAGCCACCAAAGTATCCTACTTTAGAATCAATCACTGTAATTTTCCGATGATTACGGTGTTGCAATCGATAAAATGTATATGGGAAGCCTGCACGTCGATTAAAAAGAAATTCTACGCCATTTTCCTTTAATTGTTTAATTCTTTTTCGTTTAAGACCGAAGCTACCAATCCAATCAACCAACAGTTTAACTTGGCAGCCTTCCTGCGCTTTTTGTTCAAGTAAAGATAAGAATTGTTCACTAGTATCATCATTTCGGACAATGTAAAATAGCATCGTTATACTGGATGTCGCTTCTTTGATGTCGTCTAGAAGGTGCTTGTAAAGGACATTTCCGTCAGTAATTAATTTTGTATGACTGTCTCTACTAATAAATGGACATGGTTTTTCATGTTTATGAAAAGCTTTATAGCCAAAATAAAGATCTAGACCAGCAAGGAGTATAAGCAATAGCAGTGCTATAATAATACAAATAAAAAGAAACATATGATTAAACTCCTTTATCTTGTACGTGTTGATAGTATGACCATTTAAAATGCGGAATATGAAAAAGGGCTCATTTATCATGAAAAACTATTGACTGAATACTCATTCATTATATAATAATAGTATATATTGTCAGAATATTAATATGGTTATAAATTTTTAAAAAGTAAGCGTTTTATTTATAACCTAATTTGGGGGAGGAATACATCATGGATCACGCTCTATATTTTTTAAATGCGTTAGGGTTCGTAGCCATTACTGGTTATGCACTATATTTATTCGTTTACCTAATTACAACTAGATTAGCTTACATTAGACTTGGTAAAAAAGAAGAGTTCGAACAAAACTTCAAAGAACGTTTCGGGAAAATTTGGGTGAATGTATTTGGACAAAAAAAGCTCCTTAAAGATAAAAAAAGTGGAATCATTCACGTATTGTTCTTTTATGGATTTATTTTAGTTCAAGCTGGAGCACTTGATTTTATTTTAAGAGGGCTAATTCCAGGAGTTCATTTGCCACTTGGTCCTTTATATGGTGCATTTACGTTTTTTCAAGAAATAGTTGCCTTGTTAATTTTAGTAGCAGTTATATGGGCATTCCATAGAAGATATATTGAAAAACTAGTCCGCCTTAAAAGAGGATGGAAGAATGGTTTAGTATTAATCTTTATCGGTTTATTAATGGTATCTACATTGTTTGGCAATGGGATGGGGTTAATTTGGGATGGAGAAGGAGCTACATTACATGAACCAATCGCTTCTGTAATCGCGACAATTTTTGGTGGTATTAGCGAACCATTAGCGATCTCATTCTTTTATGTTGCATGGTGGATCCATTTAATCACTCTTTTAACATTCTTAGTGTACGTACCGCAGTCAAAGCATGCGCATTTAATTGCTGGTCCTGCAAATGTATTTTTTAACCGTTTAACTAAACCTGGAAAGCTTGAGAAAATTGATTTCGAAGATGAAACTCAAGAGACATTTGGTGTTGGTAAAATTAGTGACTTCCGTCAATCTCAACTAATTGATTTATATGCATGTGTAGAATGTGGACGTTGTACGAATGTTTGTCCAGCAACAGGAACAGGAAAAATGTTATCTCCGATGGACTTGATATTAAAATTAAGAAATCATCTAACAGAAACAGGGGCGGTTGTAACTTCACGTGCTCCGTGGGTTCCAACTGTTGCCTTCTCGAATACAAAAGGAAATCAGTTAGCATTTGCTGCGGCTGGTAAAGGACAACAAGAATCAGCTGCGACTTTGGTTGACTATAATCCAAGTCTAATTGGAGATGTAATAACAGAAGAAGAAATCTGGGCATGTACTACTTGCCGTAACTGTGAGGATCAGTGTCCGGTAATGAATGAACATGTCGATAAAATTATTGATTTACGCCGTTATCTCGTTTTAACTGAAGGGAAAATGCAGCCAGATGCTCAGCGTGCTATGACGAATATTGAACGTCAAGGTAACCCTTGGGGATTAAATCGTAAGGACCGTGAGAACTGGAGAGAGCTAGACGAAAGTATCCACATTCCTACAGTAAAAGAAGCTCAAAAAGCGGGCGAAGAAATCGAATACTTATTCTGGGTTGGATCAATGGGTTCATATGATAACCGCAGTCAAAAGATTGCTTTAGCGTTTGCGAAGTTAATGAATGAAGCGGGCATTAAGTTTGCGATATTAGGTAATAAAGAGAAAAACTCTGGTGATACACCAAGACGATTAGGTCAGGAGTTCTTATTCCAAGAGCTTGCAAACAATAATATTGCTGAAATAGAAAAATCAGGGGTAAGTAAATTAGTAACGATCGATCCTCATGCTTATAACACATTTAAGAATGAGTATCCTGATTTTGGTTTATCGGTAGAGGTATATCACCACACTGAGTTATTATCTCAATGGGTAAAAGAGGGGAAATTAAAACCATTACATCAAGTAAATCAAGTCATCACTTACCATGATTCATGCTATTTAGGTCGATATAATGAAGTTTATGAAGCGCCTAGAGATATCCTGCGAGCTATACCGGGGGTAACATTGGTTGAAATGGAACGTAAACGTGAAACCGGTATGTGCTGTGGTGCAGGTGGCGGATTAATGTGGATGGAAGAGCATGTTGGAAATAGAATCAATGTAACACGAACAGAGCAAGCATTAGCGGTAAGTCCGAATGTGATTGGAACGGGTTGTCCGTATTGCTTAACAATGTTATCTGATGGAACAAAAGCGAAAGAAGTGGAAGAGAAGGTTCAAACACTTGATGTAGCTGAACTATTAGAACTATCTATATTTGGTTCAAAACAAACACAAGCTTCTTAAGAAAGTTCTAAATAAATTTTAAAAATCATAAAATATAAATGGAATGGTGTACATAAAGTACACCTTTTTCTTTGTTAAAAGTATGTTTTTTAAAGGATTATGACAAATGAAGATTGAAATAGATAAAAATCTAAGGGGGTAGATTGATATGAGTAAAACAGTTATTGTCAGTGCAGTTCGTACACCAATCGGTCGTTTTGGAGGGATGTTAAAAAGTTTTAGTGCGTCTGATTTAGGAGCAATTGCTATTCAAGCAGCATTAAACGAGGTAAACCATCCTTTTTCATCAATAGATGATGTCGTAATGGGAAGTGTTTTACAGGGTGGACAAGGCCAGTTACCTTCAAGGCAGGCTTTGCGCAAAGCGGGTTTACCATGGGAAACAAGAACAGAAACAATTAATAAGGTCTGTGCATCAGGTATGCGAAGTGTTATGCTGTCAGATTTACTCATTCGTTCCGGAGAAAGTAAACGTGTAATAGCGGGTGGAATGGAGTCAATGAGTAATACGCCGTTTTATCAATCCACATTAAGATGGGGAAATAAATTAGGCAACACTGAATTAAAAGATGGTGTTTTGTATGATGGACTCACTTGCTCATTTACAGGTGTTCATATGGGTACATATGGTAATAATGTTGCAAAAATCGAAGAGATCTCTCGTCAACAGCAAGATGAATGGGCATTAAGAAGTCATTTATCTGCTGTAAATGCGATAAATACTGGTAAGTTCAAAGATGAAATCGTTTCTGTAGAAATAAAAGATAGAAAAGGCGCAATCACAAAAATAGAGGTTGATGAATGTCCTAGAGAAGATACATCAATTGAAAAATTGACAAAGCTTTCTCCTGCATTTGACCGTGATGGCACAATAACGGCCGGAAATGCGCCTGGCATTAATGATGGGGCATCTGCTCTATTATTAATGAGCGAGGATGAAGCTAAATTAAATAACTACAAGCCTTTAGCTAAAATTCTTGCAACAGAATCAATAGCAGTTGAAGCACAGGATTTTCCAAGAACACCAGGTTATGTGATTCAAAAACTACTTCAAAAGACAAATAAAAAAGTTTCAGATATAAGCTTATTTGAAATCAATGAGGCTTTCGCGGCTGTTGTATTAGCAAGTGCAAAGATTGCAGACTTACCACTAGATAAAATTAATGTAAATGGTGGAGCAATCGCGCTTGGTCATCCAATTGGTTCAAGTGGCGCTAGAATTATTGTCACGCTCATACACGCTTTAAAGGCACAAGGTGGCGGACTGGGTATCGCAGCAATCTGTAGTGGTGGTGGGCAAGGCGACGCAGTGTTAATAGAGGTATAGAAGGTTTAAAGACACTTGGTTAGAAAAGAACAGGGTAATGGGATTAGTTTTTTATAGACTAATCCCAACTTCTTTCTTTTTCGAACCTTTTTATTTTTTAATTTTTCAAAATTCTACAAAAAATAACAAGGGATTTTGAAGTTTTTGTAGAATTATTTAATATGTAGACTGCATATTAAAGCAGAATTCAAATAATTATGGTAACGCTTACAAATTTCGACGGTATTCTTGTAATATTGGGCTTCTTAAAGTACTGAAATAAGGAAAAAAGGTAAGAGATTGTGTATAGAAAAAGGGTTTATGTCTTTTTCTAATTCTTAAAATCTTTTCCCCTTAACCCTACCCTATTAATGATAATGGAGGAAGAAAAGTATGCAATTTCGTCTAAGTGAAGAACATGAAATGATTCGAAAAATGGTAAGGGATTTTGCGAAAAATGAGGTTGCACCTTCTGCAGCTGAACGTGATGAGCATGAAAAGTTTGACCGAAATATTTTTAATCAAATGGCAGAGCTTGGATTAACAGGAATTCCATTTCCAGAAGAGTATGGTGGAATCGGTAGTGATTATTTAGCATATGTTATTGCAGTTGAGGAACTGTCTAGAGTATGTGCTTCAACAGGTGTAACACTGTCTGCTCATACATCTTTAGCAAGCTGGCCTATTTATAAATTTGGAACTGAAGAACAAAAACAAAAATATTTAAAACCGCTAGCACAGGGGACAAAAATTGGTGCCTACGGTTTAACAGAACCAGGATCAGGTTCAGATGCTGGTGGAATGAGAACAACTGCCCGAAAAGAAGGAAATGAATATATATTAAATGGTTCGAAAATTTTCATTACAAATGGTGGAGAAGCAGAAATTTATGTTGTATTCGCAATTACTGATCCTACGAATAAACATGGAGTATCGGCATTTATCGTAGAAAGTGATTCACCAGGTTTTTCAGTTGGGAAGAAGGAAAGTAAATTAGGAATTCGTTCATCTCCGACCACAGAAATTATTTTTGAAGACTGCCGTATTCCAGCAGAAAATCTATTAGGTGAAGAAGGGCAAGGATTTAAGGTTGCCATGCAAACACTTGATGGAGGAAGAAATGGGATTGCAGCTCAAGCTGTTGGTATTGCACAAGGTGCATTAGATGCATCAGTTGACTACGCGAAAGAACGAGTACAATTTGGTAAGCCAATTATTGCTCAACAAGGTATTGCTTTTAAACTTGCGGATATGGCGACTGGTGTAGAGGCTGCTCGTCTATTAACCTATCAAGCTGCTTGGTTAGAGTCTAATGGGCTTCCATATGGTAAAGAGTCTGCTATGTCGAAGTTATTTGCTGGAGATACAGCAATGAAAGTGACAACTGAAGCAGTTCAAGTATTTGGTGGATATGGTTACACGAAAGATTATCCTGTGGAGCGTTTCATGCGTGATGCGAAAATTACACAGATCTATGAAGGTACTCAAGAAATTCAGAAGCTAGTAATCTCTAGAATGCTATAAGACGTGATAAGATTCTAAATTCTTTTATGTAGTACAAAAGGTGAAATTAACTTGGTATGAGGGATGAAAAGCCTTTTACCAAGTTTTCTTTCTGAATGAGGTAATGATAATAACGGAGGCTGATTAGTATGGTAGAAAAGTATCAAGCTAAATATAAGATTCGTTTTGTAACTGCATCAAGCTTATTTGACGGCCATGATGTTTCCATCAATATGATAAGAAGATTATTGCAGGAAAATGGTGTTGAAGTTATTCATCTAGGACATAATCGTTCGGTTGAAGAAATTATTAATGCAGCGATTCAAGAAGATGTACAAGGTATCTCTATTTCATCTTACCAAGGTGGACATATGGAATACTTTAAATATATGTATGACTTACTACAAGAAAGAGGTGCTTCACACATCAAGTTATTTGGTGGTGGTGGAGGAGTTATTCTTCCTCGTGAGCAAGAAGAGTTAGAAGCATACGGTATAACAAAAATTTATTCTCCTGAAGATGGGCGAACAATGGGACTTCAAGGCATGATTAATCACATGTTACAAAGTACAGACTTCCTTCCTCCTCTAAAGGATATTGAAAATGTGCAGCAAATTACAGCTTCAAATCATAAGGAAATTGCTAGATTCATAACTTTAGCGGAAAACAAAGGTTCTCTAGATTCAAGTTTAGAAATGGCTGCTACTTTAGAAAAATCAGAAGTTAGCAATAGCGTCGTAATTGGTATGACGGGAACTGGTGGCGCAGGAAAAAGTTCATTAACAGATGAATTAGTTCGCCGTTTTATTCAAGAGTTCCCCGAGAAGACAATTGGTATCGTTTCAATCGATCCGACAAAGCGTAAAACAGGTGGGGCATTACTGGGAGATCGTATTCGAATGAATGCAATCCATCATCCTAATGTTTATATGAGAAGCTTAGCAACAAGAAATAGTCAGTCAGAAATCTCAAATGCTCTTGGCGACTCGTTAGCAATTTTAAAATCAGCAAACTTCGATGTGATTTTTGTTGAAACTAGTGGGATCGGTCAAGGGGATGCTGCAATCACTCAATTTAGTGACATTCATTTATATGTGATGACAAGTGAGTTTGGAGCGCCTTCACAATTAGAAAAAATCGATATGATTGATTTTGCAGATTTAATAGCAATCAATAAATTCGAACGTCAAGGTTCTGAGGATGCGTTACGTTTAGTTCAAAAACAATATCAACGTAGTCGTCATTTATTCCATGATGATTTAGATACAATGCCTGTGTATGGAACGATTGCAAGTCAGTTTAATGATGCAGGAACGAATAACTTATTTTTAGCATTAACAGGTGAGATTGAGAAGAAAGTGAATAAACAATGGAAAACAACATATATTCAACCTGGAAATGTTGAAAAACAACATGTCATTATCCCAAGTAAACGTCGTTTTTATTTAAGGGAAATCGCTGAAACAGTTAGGAATTACCATCAAAATACTGAGGCAGAAGCAATTAAAGCTTCTAAGTTATATCAAATTGAAGGAACATTGAATGAAATAGAGTCATTGAATGTTGAAGATGGAAAAGGAACTTTAGTAGAGTTAAAACAGAAATTTGAAGACTCTCTAGCACCATCATCCAAACAAGCATTAAACCATTTTAAACAGATCAAAGAAGCCTATTCTCAAGATCAACTGGTACAAAAAATTCGAGATAAAGAAATAAAAGTTGAATTAACAACTAAGACTTTATCTGGAACGAAAATACCAAAAATATCTGTTCCAACTTATCGTGATTATGGTGATTTATTAAGATGGGTAGCAAAAGAAAACGTTCCTGGCTATTTTCCATTTACTGCAGGCGTATTCCCATTTAAACGTCAAGATGAAGATCCAAAGAGACAATTTGCGGGAGAAGGACCGCCAAGTCGAACGAATAAACGTTTCCACTATTTATGCGAAAACGATCCTGCTAAGCGTCTAAGTACAGCATTTGACTCGGTTACGCTATACGGAGAGGATCCTGCAACACGACCAGATATTTTTGGAAAGATTGGTGAAAGTGGCGTTAGCGTATGTACATTAGATAATATGATTGAATTATATAAAGGCTTTGATTTATGTAATCCTATGACTTCTGTGTCGATGACGATTAACGGTCCTGCACCAATTATCTTAGCGATGTTTTTAAATACTGCTATTCATCAGCAAGTTGAAATAAAAGAAAGGGAACTAGGACGAATTTTAACTGTAGAGGAATTTACAGAAGTAAAAGTAACAACATTACAAAAAGTTCGTGGAACAGTTCAAGCTGACATTCTAAAAGAAGACCAAGGTCAAAATACTTGTATTTTCTCTACAGAGTTTGCGTTGAAAATGATGGGCGACATTCAGCAATATTTTATTGATCATAAAGTTCGTAATTACTATTCAGTATCAATTTCTGGATATCATATTGCTGAAGCTGGAGCAAATCCAATATCACAGCTAGCATTTACTTTATCTAATGGATTTACTTATGTTGAATATTACTTAAGTCGTGGAATGAAAATTGATGATTTTGCACATAACTTATCATTCTTCTTTAGCAATGGATTAGATGCAGAGTATTCGGTAATTGGAAGAGTTGCGCGCCGTATTTGGGCAGTAGCGATGAAAGAGAAGTATGGTGCTTCTGAGAGAAGTCAGAAACTTAAATATCATGTTCAAACATCAGGACGCTCACTACACGCCCAAGAAATGGCGTTTAATGATATTCGAACAACATTACAAGCTTTAATGGCTTTATATGATAACTGTAACTCTCTTCATACAAACGCATACGATGAGGCTGTTACGACGCCTACAGAAGAGTCTGTTCGACGCGCAATGGCAATCCAGCTTATTATTCAAAAAGAAAACGGATTATCAAAAAATGAAAATCCAATTCAAGGTTCATTTATTATCGAGCAACTTACAGACTTAGTAGAAGAAGCAGTTTTAAAAGAGTTTGAAAGAATTAGTGACCGTGGTGGCGTATTAGGTGCGATGGAGCTTCAATATCAGCGTGGAAAGATTCAAGAAGAATCTCTATACTATGAAACGTTAAAGCATAATGGAGAACTTCCAATCATTGGTGTTAATTCATATATCAATCCAAATGAACAAATGGATTCTATTAATTCAATGGAGATTGCAAGAGCTAGTTATGACGAAAAGCAATCACAGATTGATCACGTAGCTGGTTTCCAAACGAAACATGGTTCGGAAGCAAATGTTGCATTAGAACGTTTAAAGCAAGTAGCTCGACAAAATGGAAATCTATTTGAAGAGTTAATGAATACTGTAAGAGTAGCTAGTTTAGGTCAAATTACGCAAGCACTTTATGAAGTTGGCGGACAGTATAGAAGAAATATGTAAAAACTTATTCATTAAATGGGCGTCTTTTTGACGCTCATTTATCATTTTTTCATTAAAAAATAGGGTAATATCGAAAAATATAGTCTAGGTGCTAGCATATTTAATATACTTTTGTTTATAATGAAAGATATGTATTTTATAACTAAAAGTAAAATTTATACATAATGTGATTAATTTACGTTAAAAATATTATTTTTAAAGGAGTGCTTACCTTTGAGTTTAAAGCAATACTCGGAAGAGCAATTAAAAGAATTATCGTTAATTGAATTATCATATGAATTATTCTCTGAAACAAAAGAACCGTTTTCTTTTTATGATTTAGTAGACCGCATGGCGTCAGAATTAGGTGTAACAAGAGAAGAGCTTTTAGAAAAGCTTCCTCAATTTTATACTGAATTAAACATCGATGGTCGTTTTGTATGTTTAGGTGAAACTCGTTGGGGCCTACGTGCTTGGTATCCGTATGATCAAGCTGAAGAGGAAGTATTACCAGTTGCAAAACCTAAGAAGAAACGCGCTAAAAAGTTTGAAGAAGATGATGATTTTGCTGAATATGATTCTGCAGATGATGAAGATTTTGAAGAAGATGAAGATTTAGTTGAGTTAGATGAACTAGATGATGATCTTGTTGATGACGTTGTTGATGAGTTTGATGACGAAGAAATCGATGAAGATGAAGATATAGATTTAGATGACGAAGATTTAGATTTAGAAGATGAAGATGAAGAATTAGAAGAACTTGATGAAGAAGAAGAACTATAAGTTCTTGACTTTTAGATAGTGAATAAGTACAATTCTTATTGGGCTCTTTAAAAAAGAACGAAATATATTTGACGCTCCCTATTTTATATAGGGGGCGTCTTTATTTTTTTAACGAGAAACTTGATGTATCAACCTTTTATGGATGGTTTGTTTTGTTGTTTTTAAATAGATAAATCATGTTAACTTGCATGAAATAATCCTATTTTGGACGACAATAAAGCATACATAAAATTATGTTATTAATTATATTTTTATAAATTTAGCTTTGTATTTCTACTAAAGAAAAATAAAATTACGAATGCTAAAAAAATGAAAGGGGCTCAATTATGACAAAGTATATTTTCGTAACAGGTGGCGTAGTTTCTTCTCTTGGTAAAGGGATTGTTGCAGCATCATTAGGACGACTATTAAAAAACAGAGGATTAAATGTAACAATTCAAAAGTTTGATCCGTATATCAACTTAGATCCAGGAACAATGAGTCCTTATCAACATGGTGAAGTTTTCGTAACAGATGACGGAGCGGAAACAGATTTAGATTTAGGTCACTATGAACGTTTCGTTGATATCAATGTAACAAAATTTAATAATGTTACGTGCGGTAAAGTGTATTCTACAGTACTTCAAAAAGAACGTCGTGGAGATTATTTAGGAGGAACAGTACAAGTTATTCCTCATATTACAAATGAAATTAAAGATAAAGTTTTCCGTGCAGGTCGCGAAACAAATGCTGATGTTGTCATTACTGAGATTGGTGGAACAGTAGGAGACATCGAATCATTACCTTTCATTGAGGCAATTCGTCAAATTAAAGGTGATGTAGGTCGAGAAAATGTAATGTACGTTCACTGTACACTTCTTCCATATATTAAAGCAGCTGGTGAATTAAAAACGAAACCAACACAACATTCTGTAAAAGAACTTCGTAGCATTGGTATTCAACCAAATGTCATCGTATTACGTTCTGAAACATCTGTACCACAAGAAATGAAAGATAAAATCGCTCAATTCTGTGATGTTGATGCAAAAGATGTAATTGAATGTGTAGATGCAGAAACACTTTACGAAATTCCATTAGCTCTACAAGCTCAAGGTTTAGATGCGATTGCTTGTGATCATTTAAAAATAAAAACAAACGAACCAGATATGACAGAATGGATTGCATTAGTAGATAAAGTTAAAAATCTAACTAAATCAACAAAAATTGCACTTGTAGGTAAATATGTAGAATTACAAGATGCTTACATTTCTGTAGCTGAAGCATTAAAACATGCTGGTTATTCTTTTGACAGTGAAATTGAAATTAAATGGATTAACGCTGAAGAAGTTACAACAAATAATGTAAGTGAATTATTAAGTGATGTTGATGGTATCCTTGTACCAGGTGGCTTTGGTGATCGAGGAGTAGAAGGTAAAATTCTAACTGCTCAATTTGCTCGAGAAAACAACGTACCATTCTTAGGAATTTGTTTAGGAATGCAAATTGCATCTATTGAATATGCTCGTAATGTACTAGGCATGAAAGGTGCTCATTCTGCTGAAATTGATCCAACAACAAACTACCCAATTATTGACCTTTTACCTGAACAAAAGGACGTTGAAGACTTAGGTGGAACATTACGTTTAGGTTTATACCCATGTAAACTGATTGAAGGTACGAAGGCATACGAGGCTTATGGTGATGAAGTAGTTTACGAGCGTCATCGTCATCGTTATGAGTTCAACAATGAATATCGTCAACAAATGGAACAAGCTGGATTTGTATTCTCAGGTACTAGTCCTGATGGTCGTTTAGTTGAAATTATTGAGTTGCCAAATCATCCTTGGTTTGTGGCATCTCAATTCCACCCGGAATTTATTTCACGTCCAAATAGACCACAACCATTATTTAGAGACTTCGTTGGAGCTTCTTTAAATAATAAAAAATAATCTTATGAATGAAACACCCAACACTTTGATTTGTGTTGGGTGTTTTTAAATTATTCAAAATCGGCCAAAATTTCATTGATCGTTAAAAGTAAGCAATGGTATATAAATAATCCTGTTAATAAAGTCGGTAAACCAATACGGTCGCCTTCTTCAGTAGGTACTAATTTACGCGTTAGTTCATAATTAATAAAAATATCAGCTAAATCTGATAATGAATCATTCTCAATTACTGTAGAAACGACAACAAAGCCAATTCCGTTTTTGGTTAGTGTATTTGCAATTTGAATAACTTCCTCATCATCTGCCTGCTTTGCGAATAAGAGGACACGATCGACTGAAGATAATGATTTCATCTGGCTTTCTTCAAATAAAGGTTCAAATGATTGATGTGTATCTTCTCCATATTTGATTTCAGAAACGATTCCTGAAAATTCTTTTGCACCGTGTACATAAACTTTTCCTTCGCCAACAATTGCTTGTGCTAGAAAGCGAGAAGCATCTTCAAATACTTCTTCTTGCTTTAATATCTTTTGAAAAACACCATTTAGTTGTGTTGTAAAAATTTTTAACATTTTGTGTACTCCCTCTTAAAAAAGTATGTGCTAACCATTATACTGTAAAGTAGGTATCGAATTAAATCATTCAGAAAGTAATAATTTATAAAAATTACGAAAAGATGCAGGAAAATAGGACTTCTAAAGAGAATGTAAAAATTTAGGGGAATTTGTATTTTTTGCATGTAGTCAGATCTGGTTAAGAGAGGTGGTACTAATTTTGGGAAACAAGTTATTAATTGTAGATGATCAGTACGGAATTCGTTTACTACTACATGAGATTTTCAAAAAAGAAGGTTACGAAGTTTTTCAGGCTGCCAACGGTTTTCAAGCAATCGATATTGTCATTAAAGATTGTCCCGACTTAGTAATTCTTGATATGAAAATACCAGGCATGGACGGAGTAGAAATTTTAAAACGTATTAAAGAGATTAACAAAGAGATTAAAGTTATTTTAATGACAGCTTATGGTGAATTAGACATTATTGAAGAAGCTAAAAAACTAGGAGCACTTCGATATTTTCCGAAGCCATTTGATATTGATGAAATTAAAAAAGTGGTTAGAGAACATACTTCTCAACCTCAATCTCTTCAATAACACTAGCAGATGGCAAAAGACCATCTGTTTTTTATTTACACTGCGCATTTTGAAAGCGTTTTCGGAAATAGCGTAAAAAAACTATATATATCATACATAATTGTCTAAAATGTTAAGATAATACGAACATTAATGGATAACTGTTGTATTTTTGTATCATTTTTTGTATTCTTAGTAAGTGATAGAGGTACCTATCAAAATACATAATAAAGAACAATTTGTTGCAATCTATTCTTGTTAGTACGATTATGGGTACAAAATTTAACTTATATAAAAGATTAGAAGGAGGGCTTATCATGCCTTTAGTATCTATGACTGAAATGCTTAATAAAGCAAAAGAAGGTAAGTATGCAGTTGGTCAATATAATATCAATAACTTAGAATGGACTTATGCTATTCTTACTGCTGCTGAGAGAGAACAATCTCCAGTAATCCTTGGTGTTTCTGAGGGTGCAGCAAAGTATATGGGCGGATTTAATACTGTTGTAAAAATGGTAGAAGGTCTATTAATTGATTTAAAAGTAACTGTTCCAGTTGCAATCCATCTTGACCATGGTTCAAGCTATGACGTATGTAAAGCTGCAATCGATGCTGGTTTCACATCTGTAATGATTGATGCTTCACACGATCCATTTGAGCAAAACGTAGAAACTACTAAAAAAGTAGTTGAATATGCACACTCAAAAGGTGTTTCTGTAGAAGCTGAATTAGGTACAGTTGGTGGGCAAGAAGATCATGTTGTAGGTGACATCATCTATGCTGATCCTGCTGAATGTAAAGAATTAGTTGAACGTACTGGTATTGATTGCTTAGCTCCTGCTTTAGGATCTGTTCACGGACCATACAAAGGTGAACCTAAATTAGGGTTCGACGAGATGGAACAAGTTGGTAAAGAAACAAATGTACCATTAGTATTACATGGTGGTACTGGAATTCCTACTGAACAAATTCAAAAAGCGATTGCTCGTGGTACTGCGAAAATCAACGTTAATACTGAAAACCAAATTGCTTTTAACAAAGCTGTTCGTGAATTCATCGCTAAAGATCAAAACCAATATGATCCACGTAAAGTGATCGGACCTGGACGTGAAGCGATTATCGCTACTGTTACTGGTAAAATTCGTGAGTTTGGTACTAGCAACAAAGCATAATTTAAAGAGTTTTCGAATGAATTGTGTTATATTGTAAATAATGAAACCGTCTAAAACTATTTAGACGGTTTTCTTTTTTAGCAATTTTTTATGAGAATACTTCATTGCGTAGTAGAAGGTTTTCGAAATAAAATAGAGAATATCTTAAAACAGGTTAAAGAAACCATTAAATTATTGGAATACATATTGTTAGGTCTCTGAATTTTTTATTTTAAATTTAGTAATTTATAATTTAAAAATGAATGATTTACTAGTTTGGATTGAAGAAGTAATAGAGCATTAGTGTATTAATGTACAAACAAAAGACTTTACATTAGAAGTCACGTCTCGTATAAACTAAGATTAGAGAGATAGAAAATTGGAGAAAATAGGTAGACAATAATTAGGGAATTAGAAGAGATATTATTCTTACATCTCTCCCTGTTTTCTTCTGCTCATTTAGAAGGGAGTATACTATGGAAAAGCTTGTGTTAGAAGGCGGTATACCTTTAAAAGGAACAATTCGAGTTAGTGGTGCGAAAAATAGTGCTGTAGCATTAATTCCTGCAACAATTTTAGCAAGTTCACCTGTAACACTTGAAGGAGTTCCTTCTATTTCTGATGTACAAACTTTATGTGACCTGTTAGAGGAAATTGGCGGTCAAGTAGAGATGTCAGATGAAAAGATTATAATTGATCCATCAAATATGGTCGCAATGCCACTTCCGAGTGGAAAGGTTAAAAAACTACGTGCTTCTTATTATTTAATGGGGGCAATGTTAGGTAGATTTAAACAAGCAGTTATTGGTTTACCAGGAGGATGTTATCTAGGTCCAAGACCAATCGACCAACATATAAAAGGTTTTGAAGCACTTGGTGCAAAAGTGACGAACGAACAAGGTGCAATTTATTTACGAGCAGAAGAATTAAAGGGAGCTCGAATTTACTTAGATGTAGTAAGTGTAGGGGCAACAATCAATATCATGTTAGCAGCGGTGCTAGCTAATGGTAGAACAGTTATAGAAAATGCTGCAAAAGAGCCAGAAATTGTAGATGTAGCAACATTATTAACAAGCATGGGTGCGAAAATCAAAGGTGCAGGTACGGATGTAATTCGAATAGATGGGGTAGAATCACTTTCTGGATGTACACATACAATTATCCCAGATAGAATTGAAGCAGGAACATATACTATATTAGCAGCTGCAACAGTTCAAGAAGGCGATAGTGTTGTTGTTGATAATGTCATTCCACATCATTTAGAATCACTTATTGCAAAAATGAGAGAAATGAATATACAAATAGATACAAATGATGACCAAATTATTGTAACTGGGACAAGTAAAGTTTTGAAAGCAGTTGATATTAAGACATTAGTATATCCTGGTTTTCCTACAGATTTACAGCAGCCTTTTTCTGTCTTATTAACTAAAGCTAATGGGACTGCTGTTATAACTGATACAATCTACGGTGCTCGATTTAAACATATAGATGAACTGAGACGAATGAGCGCTACGATCAAGGTTGAAGGTAGCACTGCAATTATATCTGGACCAGCTCCACTACAAGGCGGTCGAGTGAAAGCAAGTGACTTGAGAGCCGGAGCCGCTTTGGTTATCGCTGGCTTGATTGCTGATGGAAAGACAGAGCTTACTGGTTTAGAGCACGTAGATCGAGGATATGAAGATTTAGTAGAAAAACTAGTAGGTCTTGGTGCCAATGTATGGCGTGTTCAGTTAACGCAGCAAGAAGTAGAACAACTAAAAAACGCATAATGAACGGTTTTATTTGTGCTTCATTTTAATTTAATCAGACGGATACATACTTTTCGTTGTATAATGATGACGGAAAGCTCTTACAGTTTCAAAACAAAAGTTAAAAAGAAAGCATGCTCTTTTCATGGATCGTTTTATCACATAGAGTTTGCTAGTGCGACTTCGCATTTCATCAAAGGGGGAGTTTGAAGTGGAAAGAAGTTTATCAATGGAGTTAGTTCGTGTTACAGAGGCTGCTGCACTTGCTTCAGCAAAATGGATGGGTCTTGGTAAGAAAGATGAAGCAGATGATGCTGCAACAACAGCAATGCGTGACGTATTCGATACCATTCCAATGAAAGGTACAGTTGTGATTGGAGAAGGAGAAATGGACGAGGCTCCAATGCTTTACATTGGTGAAAAGCTTGGAAATGGCTATGGACCAAGAGTAGACGTTGCAGTTGATCCTTTAGAAGGCACAAATATCGTAGCTTCAGGTGGGTGGAATGCATTAGCAGTTATCGCAATTGCAGATCATGGTAATTTATTGCATGCTCCAGATATGTACATGGAAAAAATTGCAGTAGGTCCTGAAGCAGTAGGGAAAATTGACATCAATGCAACAGTACTTGAGAACTTAACTGCTGTGGCAAATGCTAAAGGTAAAAACATTAATGAAGTGGTAGCAACAGTTTTAAATAGACCTCGTCACGAAAAGTTAATTGAAGAAATTCGCGCAGCTGGTGCTCGAATCAAATTAATTAATGACGGAGATGTAGCGGGAGCAATTAACACAGCTTTCGATCACACTGGTGTAGATATATTATTTGGTAGCGGCGGCGCGCCTGAAGGGGTAATCTCAGCCGTTGCATTAAAATGTTTAGGTGGAGAACTTCAAGGAAAGTTATTACCACAAAATGAGGAAGAAATTGCTCGCTGTAAACGAATGGGTATAGAAGACCCAGACCGTGTATTATATATGGATGACCTAGTAAAAGGTGATGACGCGATCTTTGCAGCTACAGGTGTTACAGACGGTGAACTACTAAAAGGTGTTCAATACAAAGGGAATGTAGGAACAACTCATTCACTAGTAATGCGTGCTAAATCAGGCACGGTGCGCTTTGTAGACGGTCGTCACAGCCTAAACAAAAAACCTAACTTAGTTATAAAGTAAGGAACTATTTAATATAAAAGTAGAAGTTGGTTGTAACGAAAGATTGCATGAATCTGATAGGATATGAGGCTCAGGCTCACTCCTCACGTAAATTAAGCATTCTGAAGCGGAAATTAACATTCTTCTTTTATCAGATCTAAGCTTTTAAGAATATACTGATATAACAACTCTTTCCTTTATTTTCTAAAGGAAAGAGTTGTTAATTTATTAGATAGAAAAATAGTTGGCATAAAAAACCCTTTCGAATTATAATCTCAATAGATAGTAAACCTATTAATTCTAATTACTTAGAATATTTTTAGGGGAAAAGGTTACACTAAAGAATAAGTTACTTTATGTAAGTTTCCTTCAAAAAACCTTCTAAATAACCTTCCGAATTAAGATAATCCTTATATGATTGAATAAAAGTAAAGAGTGGTGTTGTATGAGTTTAACAATCTCTGCATTAGAAAACATGAAGTTAAAAGATTTGTATGAACATGCGAAAGTAATGAAGATTTCGTATTACAGCAAATTGACAAAAAAAGAATTAATATTTGCCATCTTAAAAGCACAGGCAGAAAAAGATGGATTATTATTCATGGAAGGTGTACTAGAAATCATTCCTTCTGAAGGATATGGATTTTTACGACCAATCAATTATTCACCAAGTTCAGAAGACATTTATATTTCTGCATCTCAAATTAGAAGATTTGATATGCGTAATGGTGATAAAGTTTCTGGAAAAGTACGTCCACCAAAAGAAAACGAAAGATATTTTGGTTTACTACAAGTGGAAGCGGTTAATGGTGACGATCCTGAAAACGCAAAAGAGCGTGTTCACTTCCCTGGACTGACTGCATTATATCCAAATAGACAAATGAAGCTTGAAACAACCCCAGCGAAGTTTTCAACTCGTATTATTGATATGATTGCCCCGGTAGGATTCGGTCAACGTGGTTTAATTGTTGCTCCACCAAAAGCAGGTAAAACAGAACTTTTAAAAGAAATTGCAAATAGTATTACAACTAATCATCCGGAAGCTGAATTAATTGTATTACTAATTGATGAACGTCCAGAGGAAGTAACTGATATTGAACGTTCGGTTAAAGGTGATGTTGTTAGCTCAACTTTTGATGAAACACCTGATAGCCATATTAAAGTAGCTGAGTTAGTTCTTGAACGTGCTATGAGATTAGTAGAACATAAGAAAGATGTTATCATTCTTATGGATAGTATTACTCGTCTAGCTCGTGCATACAACTTAGTCATTCCACCAAGTGGTCGTACATTATCTGGAGGTATTGACCCAGCTGCATTCCACCGTCCAAAACGCTTTTTCGGTGCAGCACGTAATATTGAAGAAGGTGGTAGCTTAACAATTCTAGCTACAGCATTAATAGACACAGGTTCACGTATGGATGATGTGATCTATGAGGAATTTAAAGGAACTGGGAACATGGAGCTGCATTTAGATCGTTCACTTGCTGAACGTAGAATATTCCCAGCTATCGATATACGTAGATCTGGAACACGTAAAGAGGATCTGTTAATCCCTAAAGATCATTTAGACAAGTTATGGCTAATGAGAAAGACTATGTCAGATATACCTGATTTTGTTGAAAGATATTTTAGAATGCTTCGTCAAACAAAAACAAATGAAGAATTCTTCAATACGATGACAGAAGAAAGTAAAAAAACACCAGTCACTAATAAATAGTTGGTAGATATAGGCATCCTTTTTGAAAAATAGTGGGTTGCATTCTCCCGGGTTAGTTGCTATAATTTCATTTGTATGTTAAATGTAAATTATGTGGTATACACATGATTTGATAACTCTGATTTCAAGGATTTCAGGGCGGAAGGAGATGAAAAACATGAAAGCAAATATTCATCCTGATTACAAGAAAGTCGTGTTTATGGATATTAACACTGGCTTCAAGTTCTTAAGCGGATCTACAAAATATTCTAGCGAAACAATCGAATGGGAAGATGGTAACACTTACCCTCTTATCAAAGTTGAGGTTTCTTCTGATTCTCACCCATTCTACACTGGTCGTCAGAAATTTGCTAACGCTGCAGGACGTGTTGAACGTTTCAACAAAAAATACGGTCTTAAGTCTTAAGGTAATAAAGATGAAAAGCAGGCGAGTTATTGCTACTTTGCCTGCTTTTTTTACGCATTTATAGTCCTTTAACATAATAATTTAATTCATAAAAAGAATTTTTATATAAATAAATTGAATACTTACATGAAAGATCTTAAAGATAAAAAATAATGTAATTAGACATAGAACTGATTTAGAAAGGTGAGACTCTTAATGTTTATGATGAGAAAAAATGGTTGGATAGAGATGATTTGCGGGAGTATGTTTTCTGGTAAATCAGAGGAGTTGATCCGCCGTGTTCGTCGTACACAGTTTGCTAAACAAAGTTGTGTAACATTTAAACCATCGATTGATAACAGATATAGTGAAGTTGAAGTTGTGTCTCACACAGGTATGAAGGTACCTGCTTATGCATTAACACATTCATCTCAAATTCTTAAGTATGTAACAGATGAGGTTGAGGTTGTAGCAATAGATGAAATTCAATTTTTTGATGATGAAATATTTAACGTTGTTCAGCAATTAGCCAATATGGGTAAAAGAGTAATTTGCGCAGGTCTTGATCAGGATTTTAGAGGGTTACCATTCGGAAAGGTACCTGAAATTATGTCCATTGCTGAGCATGTAACAAAATTAAATGCAGTATGTGCGGTTTGTAGTTCACCTGCAAGTAGAACACAAAGATTAATTAATGGTAAGCCGGCTTTATTTGAGGACCCTATTATTTTAGTAGGAGCATCTGAATCTTATGAGCCAAGATGTCGCCACTGTCACGAAGTACCTACAAATTCTCATCGAACAGAACCAGCATTCCAAAACCAAAACGATTAAGTTAGATCTTTCTGGCACTATCTTGTTTGTTATTTAATATGATTATTTGATAAATAGTCTTAAAAAGATAATGATTGGTATGAAAAATTGAGCATCCTTGAGTGAAAATCAACAAATATTATAAAGTAACTATATTAAGACGAAAATGTCGAGGTGAAAGTTATGTTTGATCGATTGCAAGCAGTAGAAGATCGCTATGATAAATTAAATGAATTACTAAGTGATCCTGAAATAATAAATGATTCAAAGAAGTTACGTGAATACTCTAAAGAGCAGTCAGATATTCAAGAAACAGTTGATGCCTACCGTCAGTACAAATCTGTAAAAGAACAGATTAAAGACGCAAAAGCAATGCTTGAAGATAAGCTTGATGCTGATATGCGTGAAATGGTAAAAGAAGAACTAAATGAACTTGAAGCAGAATCAAAAGAGCTTGAAGAGCAATTAAAGATATTACTAATTCCAAAGGATCCTAACGATGATAAAAACGTTATCGTTGAGATTCGTGGTGCAGCGGGTGGAGATGAGGCAGCGTTATTTGCCGCGACATTATACCGTATGTACAGCCGATTTGCAGAGGTAAATGGCTGGAAAACAGAAATTATTGAAGGTAACTACACAGAATTAGGTGGCTTTAAAGAGGTTATCTTTATGATTAATGGTAAAGGTGCGTTTTCGAAGTTGAAATTTGAAAATGGAGCTCACCGAGTTCAACGTGTACCTGAAACGGAATCAGGTGGACGTATTCATACTTCTACGGCAACTGTTGCTGTTTTACCAGAAGCTGAAGAAGTTGAAATTGAAATCCATGATAAAGATATTCGTGTAGATACATTTGCTTCAAGTGGACCTGGAGGACAGTCAGTAAATACGACGATGTCCGCAGTTCGTTTAACGCATATTCCTACAAATACGGTTGTATCATGTCAGGATGAAAAATCACAAATTAAAAATAAAGAAAAAGCGATGAAGGTTCTTCGTGCAAGAGTTTATGATAAATTCCAACGAGAAATTCAAGCAGAGTACGATCAAAACCGTAAACAAGCTGTTGGAACGGGTGATCGTTCTGAACGTATTCGTACTTATAACTACCCACAAAACCGTGTTACTGACCACAGAATTGGTTTAACAATTCAAAAGCTTGATCAAATCGTCGAAGGTAAGATTGACGAAATCATTAATGCACTTATTATGGATGATCAAGCAAAAAGAATGGAACAAAGTCAATAATGACAACAAAGATATACGAAGCCCTAAAATGGGCTTCTCTTTTTTTACAAAGACACGGACGAGATGAAAATGTGGGCGAAATAGCATTAAAGCATATTTTAGATTACAACCGAACGCAATTATTGACTAATATGAGAGAAGATTTAAAAGAAGAGCACCTGTTGCAATTTCAAGAAATGGTACAAAAACATATTGAAGGTGAACCAATTCAGTATTTAATTGGATACGAATATTTTTATGGTAGAAAATTTATTGTAAATAATGAAGTGTTAATTCCGAGGCCTGAAACTGAAGAATTAGTTGAAGGTGTCCTTGAACGTATTCATAAACTCTGGGACCGAACGGATCATTTAGAGCTTGTTGATGTAGGTACAGGTAGTGGAGCAATCGCTATTTCACTGGCTCTTGAAAATCCACAACTTACGGTTCATACTGTTGATATTGCGGAGGAATCAATTGAGGTTGCTAAGCAAAATGCACTTCATTTAGGAGCAAATGTCAATTTTCTTCATAATGATTTGTTGAATTATTTTATAGATGAAAACAAAAAAGTCGATATTGTCGTTTCGAATCCTCCATATATACCTCATCAGGATTGGTTGCAATTAGATGAGGTTGTTAAGGAGCATGAGCCATATCGCGCGCTAGTTGGCGGTGAAGATGGACTTGATTTTTATCGTCGGTTTGCAACGGATTTACCTAAGGTTTTAAATCATAAAGCATTAGTCGCTTTTGAAGTAGGAATTGGTCAAGGAGAACCAGTTGCAACGATATTGAGAAACACCTTTAATCATGCACAAGTTGAAGTTGTCTTTGATATTAACGGCAAAGACCGTATGGTATATATGATGAAATGAATTACTAAACTTACATTTTAATGATTTCGTTAAGAAAGTTGAGTGAGTATATGACAAGTTTAAATGGCTGGATTGTTTACAATGGACATGTTACGTCCTCAAAATTTATGGATTTATTCTTTAATTTGCAAGATATTTGTGCAAGTAAAGGTCTAAATACAAAATTAGTAAAGCATCATGAGCTGGTCCCTGTTATTGAAAAGGGCAAGCCGATTTTAAAAGGATTATACAGTGAAGAAAAGCCAGATTTTATTATATACTGGGACAAAGATACAGCTTTAGCTCGTCATTTAGAGATTATGGGATTTAAGGTATATAATTCTGCATTAGCTATTAAAAATTGTGATAATAAGTCATTAACATACCAAATTTTATCTGAATATGAAGTGCCAATGCCAAAAACGATAAATGCTCCATTAGTCTATCCAAGCTGTAAAGTTACAGACTACTCTTTTTATGATGTCGTTGAGCAAGAATTAGGTTATCCATTTGTCCTAAAAGAATCTTATGGTTCTTTTGGGATGCAAGTGTATTTAATCCAAAATCGCGAAGAATTTCTTAAAAAAGTAGATGAATTACAATATGTCCCTCATCTTTACCAAGAGTTTATTGAATCTAGTAAGGGTAGAGATATGCGTCTATATGTCGTTGGAGATCGTGTAGTCGCATCTATGCTACGTAGTTCTGATACAGATTTTCGTGCCAATGCTGAGTTAGGTGGGGATGCATTTGCATACGAGCCGACTGAGTCTCAAAAAGAACTTGCACTAAGATGTGCAAAAATTTTAGGAGTAGACTTTGCTGGCATTGACCTATTGTTTGGTGAGAATGATGAGGCGATAGTTTGTGAAGTAAACTCTAATGCTCACATGAAAGCAATCATGAAATGTACTGGAATTAATGTTGCAGAGCTCATTATTGAATATATTAAAAATGATTTAATCAAACCTAAGAAGAAATCTGTTAGGCTTGCAATAAGTTCAGATACAAAAAAATAGAATAGTAGTGTTTAAGAATTTATCATTTTGTCTAAACTGTTTCCTAGAGGGATGGTGGAGATAAAATGAGAAGATATAAAGCGAAATCAAAAATGAAAACTACTTATAAAATAATTACTTTATTTATTATATTATTAATCAGTTCGTCTGTTTTAGTGCCACTTCAAGATACAAACGCAAAGGGTAATGAAATGGTTGTTATTCCTAAGAAGGCGGTACGTTTACGAATTCTAGCAAATAGTGATTCTAGTGGAGATCAGGCATTAAAACGTAAAGTAAGAGATGAAGTTAATGCTCAGATTAATACTTGGGTAAAGGATTTGACTAGCTTTGAAGAAGGACAAAAAGTCATTCAAAGCCATATTCCAGATTTAGAGAAAACGGTCCAACGTGTTTTAAAAGAAGAAGGTTCTAAGCAAACATTTACGATTACGTATTCTAAGAAAGTAAAGTTTCCAACAAAGCTATACGGTAGTTTTTTGTACCCAGCAGGTGACTATGAAGCTGTATTAATTAAACTAGGTGCTGGACAAGGTGCAAACTGGTGGTGTGTATTATTTCCGCCTTTATGTTTCTTAGATTTTTCAAATGGTGATGCAACTGTTGATTCGCTTCAAGCACAACAAAAAGTTGAAAAGGAAACAAAGATTGAAGAACCAGAGGAAGGTAAAGGATTTTCATATTTAAAAGAAGAATCCAATGAAAAAGAACAGTCTACTGAAGTTGAATCTAGTATTCAAGAAGAATCGAATAAAGAAGCTGTAGAAGTAGCTGCGGTCTCGACAATCGAACAAGAAGAAGATATTAAAGTTGAAAGCTTTTTTGTCCACATGTTCAAACAATTATTTTAGTTCTAGTAATCTCCCTATGTGCATAAGTTATTACAAGCATATTAGGGAGGTTCTTTCATGAAAATAAGATCATCTTTACCATCAGATTTTGAAACGATTTTTTCTTTTTTAGGACAAGCTGGACTTTCTACAAATGGACTTCAAGAACAACAGGAATCCTTTTTTATATTGGAGGACGAGGTAGGAACAGCTCAGGCTGTCATTGGTTATGAACAGTATAAAAATGAAGCACTATTAAGATCATTAGTAGTTGCACCTACCATTTATTCACAGCATATGGTAGTCTTTTTACAAAGTGTTCTTGATAAACTAAAAGAGGAAATGATCTCTCATGTTTATTTGTTAACTAAGCAAAATGTTGTTCAGGATTTATTCCTTTTATTAGGATTTCAACCGACAGAAGAGGAAGATGTTTCGCTTCATATTAAAGAAATGGAACATTATCAAAATACAATTAAGAATGAAAATGTATTAGTATATCAAAAAGAACTATACACAAAGTTGTCCACAAATTAGCAAGTTTTATCCACAATTTGTGGATAAGACTTGCTTTTCATTCATTTTGTATTGTCTAAATTTGTAATATATACACTAATATTCACTTTTAAGCGAGGTGTTAATCATGGAAACGAAATGTTGGAATGTGGATAATTCTGTGAATAAAGATAAAGTTTACCCACAGATTGTGGATGCAGCCAAAATATTGCAGCTTGGACAAGTTGTTGCTTTCCCAACAGAAACAGTTTATGGATTAGGAGCAAATGCTTTTTCAGATGAGGCAGTTCAGCTGATTTTTCAAGCAAAAGGAAGACCTAGTGATAATCCGTTAATCGTACATATAGCAAACAATAATCAGCTAGCTGAGTTAGTCGAAGAAATTCCAGAAGGTGCAAAAAAGTTAATGGAGGCTTTTTGGCCAGGTCCATTAACGATTATCTTAAAAAGTAAAAAGCAAGTTTCCAAATTTGTAACTGCAGGTTTATCCACAGTTGGGGTTAGAATGCCGGATCATCCGGTTGCGCTTGCTTTAATTGAAGCAAGTGGTTTACCAATTGCCGCCCCGAGTGCAAATACTTCTGGTAAGCCAAGTCCAACTTCAGCAAAGCATGTATTTGAAGACTTAAATGGTCGGATTGCAGGTATTGTTGATGGTGGAAGTACTGGAGTAGGATTAGAATCTACAGTAATTGATTGCTCACAAGAAGTATTCACTATTCTTAGACCTGGCAGTATTACGCCTGAAATGATAAAAAAAGTTGTTTCAAATATAGAGGTTGATCCTGCAACCGTGAAAGAAACTGAAGCGCCGAAGTCTCCAGGAATGAAGTACAAACATTATGCGCCAGATGCTCAAATGCACCTTGTAAATGGGAGTATGGAGTTTATACACAAACTTATACACAATGCTAAGTCAGAAGGAAAAAAGGTAGGTATACTAACAACAGAAGAAAACATTAACCAATATAAAGCTGATGTTGTACTTGCTTGTGGAAAACGAGAAGACTTAACAACTGTTGCTGCATCTCTTTATGATTGTATTCGTCAATTTAATGAAGAGAATGTGGATATTATTTTTTGTGAATCTTTCCCTTACGAAGGAATTGGAATTGCAATAATGAATCGTTTGTGGAAAGCTTGTGGACATTCTATCATTACGGAGTAAAAAAATGAATTAAATTTATTAATATCCCTCATATGATTGGTTGGACTTGCATATCTTTTAATAGCAAGTCCTAGGAGGGAAGGCATGAGTAGCACATTAATCGAAGAAATGATTACATTAACGATAATGGGATCTGCACTAGGTTTAGATGCGTTTTCTGTTGGATTAGGAATGGGTGTAATTCAACTGAAATTTAGACAAATCTTAAATATAGGTATCGTCATTGGACTATTTCATGTCATTATGCCTCTTTTAGGGATGATTATAGGATATGAACTATCAGATAAATTTGGAAGAATATCAGTACTGCTTGGTGGTGTATTGTTACTAGGAATCGGATTCCATATGATATATTCCACACTATTTGGTAAGGAAGAAAATAAGTTTTCTCCAACTGGAATTGGTTTATTGCTCTTTGCCTTTAGTGTAAGTGTTGATAGTTTTTCTGTTGGGATCAGCCTTGGGACATTTGGTGCGAAAACATGGTTAACGATTCTGCTCTTTGGTATTATAAGTACAATTTTAACCTGGGCAGGCTTACTACTAGGTAGAAGGGTAGAGCAGGAACTAGGGAAGTTTGGTGAATTACTAGGTGGTTCTGTTTTGCTCTTATTTGGGCTTAAATTATTATTTTTTTCTACATAATGAATTATTAAAGGATGGTGCTATTGAATAACAATGGCTTCATCCTTTTATCTATTTATAAGGCATGGTATAAAACAAGCAATAAGATTTGATACTTATGGGGAATAATGGTTTATTATTAAAGAGAGATTGAAATGAAAAGAAAACGATGTAAATTCAAATGTGTAAAATAACGTGAAAGATATATACATGAGAGTAAATGAAAGTGAGGAAGTTTATGAAAAACATATTGTTTGTATGTACAGGGAATACTTGCAGAAGTCCAATGGCAGAAGCACTTCTAAATCATTATGGGAGTGATGCGCATCAAGCAAAATCTGCGGGTGTCTTTGCAATGCCTGGGGAGCCTGCTTCTAAGCATGCAATTACTGCGGTCAGTAATAAGGGTATATCAATAAATCATTCCTCAAAACAAGTGACAGAGGATTTATTAAGTTGGTCTTCGCATGTGTTAACAATGACTGCGAATCATAAACAGTTCTTAGTCTCGAAATACCCTAACCATGAAGAAAAAATATTTACATTACATGAGTATGCGAACGGAAATCATAGAGAAATTTCGGATCCATATGGAGGTTCATTAATGAGATATGAAAATACATTGAATGAACTAGAAGGATTAATAAAGAAAATTGTAAATAAAAAATGATAAAGATTGACTGATTAAAAGCATAATTAGTATCCCATATTCTGAACATAATAGTGTAATATAGAAGTGAAATATATTTAATGGTAAAAAGTAGTATATAACATGAAGTCATTATGGGGGTAACTGTCATATGAAAGTAGCAATAGCATCTGATCACGGTGGAATTAACATACGCCAGGAAATTATGAATTTAATGGATGAAATGGGTATTGAATATAAGGATTTCGGTTGTGAATGTGGTACATCTGTGGATTATCCTGATTATGCTTTTCCAGTTGCTAAAATGGTTGCGAATGGCGAAGTTGACCGCGGTATCTTAGTTTGTGGAACAGGTATTGGGATGTCAATTGCAGCAAATAAGGTTGAAGGCATTCGATGTGCATTAGTACACGATACTTTTAGTGCGAAGGCAACTAGAGAGCATAATAATAGTAATATGCTAGCGATGGGCGAACGAGTAATTGGACCGGGGTTAGCTAGAGATATAGCAAAAATTTGGTTAACAACTGAATTTGAGGGCGGACGTCACGAAAATCGAGTAAATAAAATTAAAGAATACGAAAAACAAATGTAATGAAATAAAACAAATCAGCCGTTAATCCGAAAAAGCTTTTGAAGATTATCGGTTTTTTTTATTCAAAAAATCAATAAACCTTAATGGATGGAGGACTAATATATGATGGAAGAATTGAGTTTAGTAAAGCAACAAATGACAACGCTATTATCTGAGCTTAAGGAACAAGTTACATTAACTAGTGAACATATTTTGGTGATTGGTTGTAGTACGAGTGAGGTAAGTGGGAAAAAAATTGGTACATCTGGAACTATGGAGGTTGCAAAAGTATTATTCGAAACACTTAAAGCGTTTCAGAATGAGACTGGAGTACAATTGGCATTTCAATGCTGTGAACATTTAAATAGAGCACTTGTTGTTCAAAAAGCTACGGCAAAACAACAGTCATTAGAGGAAGTTACCGTAACTCCTGTTCGAACAGCAGGTGGTGCTCTAGCTTCTTATGCTTATAGAAACCTAGAAAATGCTGTAATAGTAGAGTTTATTAAAGCCGATGCTGGAATTGATATTGGCGATACATTAATTGGAATGCATTTAAAACATGTTGCAGTTCCATTAAGAACAAGTATAAAAGAAGTTGGACAAGCTCATATTTCAGTAGCGAAAACTCGTCCAAAATTAATAGGGGGAGAAAGAGCGATCTATTCCCTTGAAGAAGAAATTAATTTGTAATAGATCGTGAAAGAGGATTTAAGAACATCTAGGACGAAATGTTATATAGAATCAAAGATAAAAGATTTATTTCTATTGAAAATCATGGTAAGATATAATGGAATTCGGTCGTTTTTTCGAATGATATTATTGATTTATACTTATAATGTTCGTGTTTTATTAAAAGGGGGATGTAGCCATGGAAAACTTAAAAAAGCAAGATCCATCATTGTATGAAGCAATTCAATTAGAATTAGGAAGACAACGTTCTAAAATTGAATTAATTGCTTCAGAAAACTTTGTAAGTGAAGCAGTTATGGAAGCACAAGGTTCAGTATTAACGAATAAATATGCTGAAGGTTACCCAAGTAAACGTTATTATGGTGGTTGCGAATACGTAGACATCGCTGAGAATATTGCTAGAGACCGTGCAAAAGAAATTTTTGGCGCAGAGCATGTAAATGTACAACCTCATTCAGGTGCTCAAGCAAATATGGCAGTTTATTTCACGATTTTAAAACATGGTGATACAGTATTAGGTATGAATTTATCACATGGTGGACATTTAACTCATGGAAGTCCTGTTAACTTTAGTGGACTTCAATATAACTTCGTTGAGTACGGAGTAGACCCAGAAACTCAAGTTATTGATTATGATGTTGTATTAGAAAAAGCTCGCGAGCATAAGCCAAAGCTAATTGTAGCAGGTGCAAGTGCATATCCAAGAGCGATCGACTTTAAAAAATTCCGTGAAATCGCTGATGAAGTAGGAGCGTTACTAATGGTTGATATGGCACATATCGCTGGTTTAGTAGCTGCTGGACTTCATCAAAATCCAGTACCTTTTGCTGACTTTGTTACAACGACAACTCATAAAACATTACGTGGTCCACGTGGTGGAATGATTTTATGTAAAGAAGAGTATGCAAAAGCAATTGATAAATCAATTTTCCCTGGTATTCAAGGTGGACCATTAATGCACGTAATTGCTTCTAAAGCAGTAGCATTTGGTGAAGCTTTACAAGAAGACTTTAAAGTGTATGCTCAAGCGATCGTTGATAATGCGAACCGTTTAGCTGAAGCATTAAAAGCCCAAGGAATCCAATTAGTATCTGGTGGTACTGACAATCATTTAATCTTAATTGATGTTCGTTCATTAGAATTAACTGGAAAGGTTGCAGAACATGTATTAGATGAAGTGGGTATTACTTGTAACAAAAATACAATCCCATTTGATCCAGCGAGTCCATTTGTAACAAGTGGAATTCGTATCGGTACAGCTGCAGTTACGTCTCGTGGATTTACACTAGAAGACATGGATGAAATAGCTTCTATTATTGCAGATACACTAAAAAATCATGAAAATGAAGAAGTACTTGAAACTTCACGCAAACGCGTTGATGCATTATCAAGTAAATACGTATTATATCCTGCATATTAATCAATCAAAGTAGCCATTTATAATGGCTACTTTTTTATTTCGAATAGTAGGAATTGTATAATTTTAGACACAATAAGTTCAATATAATTTGTGAAATATTTCACATAAAGAGAGTTAAATTAGATAAAATATAAGTGTAATCATCAATAAATAAATAAATAAAATTTGACGGAGGGGAAGTATATGTTTATTAATTTTTTAAGAACAAATAATATAGCAGCCGGTGTGTTAACGGTGCTTCGTCTATACTTAGGCTATTCTTGGATAACTGCAGGTTGGGGAAAATTAACTGGTGATGGATTTGATGCGACAGGATTTCTAAAAGGAGCAATTGGTAGTGCGACTGGCGAGCATCCAGCAGTACAAACTTGGTGGGCTGACTTTTTAACTAGTTTTGCTTTACCGAATATAGATTTATTTAACTTCCTAGTTCCAATTGGAGAATTTGCTGTAGGTCTTGGATTAATTCTTGGATGTTTTACAAAAACAGCGATGTTCTTTGGGTTAGTTATGAATTTCGCATTCTTATTTAGTGGAACGACAAGTACGAATCCACAACTAGTTTTATTAGGAATCTTTATTATTATAGCAGGTACAAATGCTGGTAAATTTGGTCTAGATACTTTTGTTGGTAAATATATTAATACAAAATTTCCTAATTTAAACACAAAAAATAATCAAATGATATAAAAAGTTTTGAACTTATAGTCAACTGGCAATATAAAAATGAAAAATATCTCTTTAAAGTAATCTAAGGATTAACACTTTAAAGAGATATTTTCATTGTTTTATACTATTCTGATATACTTTTGAACATGTTAATAGGGACTGTGTTTTGTAAAAGTGGCAAATGAAATGAAAACGATTTTAAGATGTGACTTGAATTATTTAAACTCTTTCGGTATTCTTTTTAAAGATAATATATTACTAAGTCTTTGCAAGGAGCGATATTAATGAGTAAAGTATACGTTTTTGATCATCCGTTAATTCAGCATAAAGTTACACTTATTCGTAGTAAAGATACTGGAACAAAAGAATTTCGTGCATTAGTAGATGAAGTTGCAGGGTTAATGGCATTTGAAATTACTAGAGATCTTCCTTTACAAGAAGTTGAGATTCAAACACCAGTTGCAACTGCAAAATCAAAGGTAATCGCAGGTAAAAAATTAGGAATTGTTCCTATTTTACGTGCAGGTTTAGGAATGGTCGACGGATTCCTTCAACTTGTTCCTGCAGCAAAAGTTGGACACGTTGGCTTATATCGTGATCCAGAAACATTAAAGCCTGTTGAATATTATGTTAAACTTCCTACGGATGTAGAAGAACGTGATTTCATTGTAATCGATCCAATGTTAGCTACAGGTGGATCTGCTGTTGAGGCGATTAACTCATTAAAAACACGTGGTGCTAAAAACATTAAGTTTATGTGCTTAATTGCTGCTCCAGAAGGTGTTGAAATATTACAACAAGCACATCCTGATGTAGATATTTACATAGCTGCACTTGATGAAAAGTTAAACGATCATGGTTACATCGTACCTGGATTAGGGGACGCAGGAGATCGTTTATTTGGTACGAAATAATTAACGCAACCCTGCCCGACAAAGGCTAGCTTTTTAGCGTTGGTTCACATGGTTTCGGTGTCATTACCTACTAGGGTAACTTCGCGCCTCAAAAGGCAAGTCGTTTCAATAAGTAAATGATTGTTTCCTACAAATGGGCTTTCCTTCATGGAAAGCTTTTTTATTTTATATAATTTTGAAAAACTCTCAAAGAACAATGTTGGTATAAATTAAAATTAGAGTTATAATAATTAAAAATTTGTTTCGGAAATTGCTTTGGCTAAAAAAGGGGATTAAAGTGGGATGTCACTAGAAAAACAGCGTTTAATAATAGATGCAGCAAGATTATATTATGATTCTGATTTTAGTCAACAAGAGATCGCCAATACTTTAGGTATCTCTCGACCAACTGTTTCAAGATTGCTTCAGCAAGCAAAGGAACTTGGGTATGTACGGATCGAAATTATTGACCCACTTGAGGACAATCATGATTTAGCAAAAGAGTTAAAGAAAAAATATAATCTACAATCAGTCGAGGTTTGTTATTCGCCAATCGATGATTACAGTGAAGTCACACAGATTATTACAAAAAAAGCTGCAGATGTACTCGGTGATTATGTAAATGACGGTGATATTGTAGGGGTTACTTGGGGAACCACGATGTATCACATTGCTAAAAAATTAGAGAAAAAATCTGTAAAAGGTGTAGAAGTTATTCAGTTAAATGGTGGAATTAGTTATTCAAAAACGAATACATATGCATCTGAGACAGTAAACATGTTCGCTGAGGCGTTTAATACAATTCCTAGATATTTACCTTTACCAGTCATTTTTGATAATCCACAAGTAAAACAAATGGTTGAATCAGACCGTCATATAGAAAGGTTAATTGAGCTTGGTAAACAATCGAATATAGGAATATTTACAGTCGGTACTGTAAAAAAAGACGCGTTGTTATTTAGAGTTGGATACTTTAATGAGGAAGAAGAACAGAATATACAAACTTATGCAGTAGGAGATATATGCTCACGGTTTTTTGATAAAAATGGACAAATCTATTCAAATTTACTAAATAGCAGAACAATCGGTATTGAATTAGATGAGTTAAGGAATAAGGAAAAGTCCATTCTAGTGGCTGGTGGGGAGAAAAAAACTGATGCGATTAACGGCGCATTAGTTGGTAAATACGCCAATATATTAATTACAGATCAATTTACTGCTAAGCGATTATTAGAAATAAATAATGAATAAAAACCTATATTTTTTTAGTTGAAAGACTAATCAAATATAGGTTTTTTTATAGGAAAAACCATCCATGAACATAAGTTCAATTTATATTTTACAAAATTTCACGAAGGTGATATAGTAAAACCATATTCAATAAGTTATTCAAAAATGTGTTAAAAGTAGGAAATGACATTTTCATTTCCATTAAATTATAAAAATTAATTGAGGAGTGACCCGAATGAGTTACGCAAATTTAGTTGACCATACGTTATTACGTGCAGATGCAAGAAAAGAAGAAATTACAAAATTAGCTGAGGAAGCTAAAGAATTTAGCTTTGCTTCTGTATGTGTTAATCCTACATGGGTTTCATATGCTAGTGAATTATTAAAGGAATCAACTGTAAAAGTTTGTACAGTTATTGGTTTCCCTTTAGGTGCAAACACTCCTGAAGTAAAAGCATTTGAAACAAAGAATGCTATTGAAAATGGTGCAGATGAAGTTGATATGGTAATTAACATTGCAGCATTAAAAGATAACAATAACGAATTAGTAGAAAGAGACATTCGTGCGGTTGTTGAAGCTGCTAAAGGTAAAGCTTTAGTTAAAGTTATTATTGAAACTTGCTTATTAACAGACGAAGAAAAAGTTAGAGCTTGTGAATTATCAGTTAAAGCTGGAGCTGACTTCGTGAAAACATCTACTGGTTTCTCAACTGGTGGAGCAACAGTTGAAGACGTAGCATTAATGCGTAAAACTGTTGGTGCAAACGTAGGAGTAAAAGCTTCTGGTGGAGTTCGTAACTTAAAAGATCTTGAAAATGTAGTATCTGTTGGTGCAACTCGTATTGGTACTAGCTCAGGCGTTAAGATTGTTCAAGGTGAAGAATCAAACACAGCTTATTAATATTAATTTCTAAATTTATTTAATTTACAAAAAAGTGTGTGGGTTATTGCTCTTTCTGAAATTCATTGTTAATATGTAAAAGCGAAGACAAAACTCACACACTTTTAAATGAATTGCCAAACTATTCATTAGAGGTGATAAAGAGATGAATACACAATCTTTAATAAATGAAGCTATCAAAGCAAGAGAAAATGCATATGCTCCTTACTCTAAATTTAAAGTAGGCGCAGCAATTTTGATGAATGATCAAACAGTGTTTACTGGTTGTAACGTTGAAAACGCTTCATACGGTCTTACAAATTGTGCTGAGAGAACAGCCATTTTTAGTGCAGTAGCTAATGGTAAAGGATCAGGTAAAATTGAAGCGATAGCAATTGTCGGTGATACAGAGGGACCAGTTTCTCCATGTGGCGCATGCAGACAAGTTATTGCTGAATTTAGTGATGAAAACACGAAAGTATTTTTAACAAACTTAAAAGGTGACGTCGCTGAAACGACAATTAACCAGTTATTACCAGGATTATTTAGCTCGAAAGATTTAGAAGTTTAATATATAGTAGATTAATAGTTGTCTGACATCTAACAAGCATTTTACTTGTCTGACATCTAACAAGTTTAAAACTGTGTACGTTTTGAAAGCGCTTATATAAAAATTAAAAATCTCGGGGGAGAGTAACATGAAATACATTATCGCACTTATTGGGCTATTAGTTGTATTTGGACTAGCTTTTATTGCTAGTAGCGATCGTAAAAACATCAAATATCGTCCAGTAGTAATCATGGTAGTTATTCAAATCGTTTTAGCTTTCTTATTATTAAATACAAATGTTGGTTTATTCTTAATTAAGGGTATATCAAATGGATTCGGTAAATTATTAGAATATGCTGCTGAAGGTGTTAATTTCGTATTTGGCGGACTAGCAAATGATGGAGCGTTTCCTTTCTTCACAAATGTATTATTACCAATCGTTTTTATTTCTGCGTTAATTGGTATTTTACAATTTACAAAAGTTCTACCATTCATCATTAAATACATTGGTTTAATCTTAAGTAAGATTAATGGAATGGGTAAATTAGAATCTTATAATGCTGTAGCTTCAGCAATTTTAGGACAATCTGAGGTTTTCATATCAGTTAAGAAACAATTAGGACATTTACCTAAAAATCGTCTTTACACATTATGTGCTTCGGCAATGTCAACTGTATCTATGTCAATCGTTGGTGCTTACATGACAATGATCGAGCCAAAATATGTTGTAACAGCTATTGTTTTAAATTTATTTGGTGGTTTTATTATTTCATCAATTATTAATCCTTACACAGTAACAGCTGAAGAGGATATTTTAGAAGTTCAAGAAGAAGAAAAACAAACATTCTTTGAAATGCTTGGCGAATATATTTTAGATGGATTTAAAGTAGCAATTATCGTTGCGGCAATGTTAATTGGTTTTGTTGCAATCATTGGAGCGGTTAATAATATCTTTGATATGATTTTTGGTATCTCATTCCAAGGAATTCTTGGTTATGTATTTGCTCCATTTGCGTTCATTATGGGTGTACCGTTTAAAGAAGCTGTTTCTGCAGGTAGTATTATGGCAACTAAATTAGTTTCGAACGAGTTCGTAGCTATGATGGATCTTGGTAAACAAGCAAAAGAATTTAGCCCACGTACATTAGGAATCGTTTCTGTATTCTTAGTATCATTTGCTAACTTCTCTTCAATCGGTATTATCGCAGGTGCAGTTAAAGGTTTACATGAAAAACAAGGTAATGTTGTAGCTCGTTTCGGTCTTAAATTATTATTCGGTGCAACATTAGTAAGTGTATTAACAGCGATTATCGTAGGTATCGTTTTAAATTAAATTTATCCAAGCGTTTGATTTTATATCAAGCGCTTGTACTTTTTTTCAGTTAAATCATATTTCTAGGAGGGTTGAGTTTAATAAGATCATTTCTTTCTTATTAGATGAATCGCTATGGCAACTGTAGGATTACTTTTATCTGGTGCGACGCTATTTTTAAATAGTCTTGTATTATTAAATAAAGCTGATGCAAAAAGTGCATCACTTTTAAATATATTTGTTGGTGCATTACAAGTAATCATTCCTTTATATTTATTAACGAACATGGGGGATGGCAAGTGGGAATTATATAATTTAGCTTGTATTTTCTTCTTCGGAATTACTTACTTGTATAATGGTTTTACTAATTTAAAAGGTTTTAGTGCTACTGGCTTAGGTTGGTTTTCACTTTGGGTTTCAATTATGTCTGTTTTATATGCATTAGTAAGCTTTATACTTATTCATGATATTGTGAACGGATTGTTATGGGTTCTTTGGGCTTACTTATGGTACTTATTCTTTGCAGGTATAGTGTTAGGAAAGAAAATTGAAAGATATACAGGTATTGTCGCTATGATTCAATCTTGGATTACAATTACACTTCCTGCATTCTTGATGATACTAGGTGTATGGCAAAATGAAGTTGTTACGAAAACTTGGATTGTTATTTTAGGCGCAGCAGTTTTATACTTTGTAATAAATGAAGTGAAATCTATTGTTAAACAGAAAAGATTTCAACTATTTAACCAGGCTGAATTAAAAAATTAATGAAGTGTTTCAAATATATATGTAGCTTGTAGACTAACTTTTAGGGATTAACCCGTTAAGTTAGTCTTTTTTTTATTTTCTTAGTTAAACGATAATTCATACCCAATTGAGATAATGATAGATTTCTATTGATAATGCTCGAATCGTTCAAGTGTTGAACTATTAAAATCATTAGTAGAAATTTATGTTTTCTTTAGAGAAAATTTCCTTTTTATACATGAATGAAGGAGTAGTGAGAAATGATATAGGAAAATAAATGTCTAAAAAGGAGAAAGTTCATTGAATGAAAAAGTATTATTTTAAAATAATTATATGTCTAGTTTTCTTCCTTGTTCCAATGAAAAATTATGCAGTTTTGGCAAATGATCAACAGAAAAAAGTAGCGTTATTCTCGATTAAGGATGGGATGCTAACGCAAGCGCTAAAATATATGGGAAAATATTACCCTGATATAAAGGTGAGGCAAAAGTTTACAGAAACATATTATGGATTTTCCGTATCTGGCTCACTAGAGGAACTGTCTCAAATAGCAAAAATGCCTTTAGTAAATGATTTTCATTTCGTAACTACCTACAAAGCTCATGTGGAGGAAAGCATTCCTTTTATCGGTGCAGATGAAGCAGAGAATTATAAAGATCAACGTGGAAGAATCATTACAGGTGAAGGAATAAAAGTTGGCATAATTGATACTGGTGTTGATTATCGACACCCAGATTTAAAATCAAATTATAGTGGCGGATACGATACGATCGATCAAGATAAAGATCCGATGGAGACAAGGCTTGAGGAAAGAAGTACATTCCACGGAACTCATGTTGCAGGAGTAATTGCGGCTAACGGTAAAAGAAAAGGTGTAGCACCAAAAGCACAAATCTATGCATATCGAGCACTTGGACCTGGTGGAGTAGGAACTTCAGAAACGGTATTGGCAGCAATCGAACGTGCGGTAAAGGATAAGGTCGACATTATAAACTTATCTCTTGGCAACGAAGTGAATGGACCGGATTGGCCAACGAGTATTGCTTTAAATAAAGCAGTGGAAAAAGGCGTGCTTGCAATTACTGCAGCAGGAAACTCTGGCCCCGGATTATGGACAGTTGGGTCACCTGCAACTGCAGCAAAAGCTCTATCAGTTGGTGCGAGCTATCCACCTTTGTATTTCCCGTCTATTCATATTAAAGAAAAAGAACAAATTATTACCCCAATGATTGGATCTTCAAAGTGGGCAAGGGATTTAGAAGGTAAAATCGTTTTTAAAAAGTACGGAGATAAGAGTGAAATGAAGAGAGTTCGAAATAAATTCGTATTGTTAGAAAGAGGGAAGCTTACATTTACGGATAAGGTTAAAAATGCAGAAGCAGCGGGGGCGAAAGCAGTTATCGTCTTTAATAATGTGGATGGTGATTTTGTAGGACAAATAAAAGGAAATATAAAAATACCTGCTGCTACTGTCTCAAGAAAAGTAGGATTAGCGATTCAAAAAGAAATAGAAAAGGGTAAAACGATTGCGACGACTGGGCAAGAAAAAAAGGTCGATGTGCTTGCAGATTTTAGTTCAAGAGGTCCAGTTACTGGGACATGGCAAATGAAACCAGATTTAGTTGCGCCTGGTGTGCAAATTAAAAGTACAATTCCCGGAGGTTATTTATCATTACAGGGTACGAGTATGGCTAGCCCACATGTTGCAGGTGCAGCTGCTTTACTCAAACAATTACATCCTAATTGGAGTATGGATGATTTAAAAAGCGTCCTTGTGAATACGGCAACACCATTATATAAGAATAATAAAACGATCTATCATTCATATGAACAAGGTGCCGGTAGATTGGATATTGATAAAGCTTTAGAAACTGAAACAACACTTTATCCTACCTCTTTATCTTTGGGGGTAACTAAGAAAGAGAGTGCTCCAATAGAGAAGGACTTCACTGTTAGGGTTTCTAATAAATCAAATAAAGAAAAACAAGTAATGACGATAAATAAACAACAAGTTAACGGAATAAAATGGGTATTACCAAAACCTTTCACTATTCCAGCAAACACCTCTAAGTCCATCAAGTTGCATGCAACAGTGGACACAAAGGTTTTAAAAGATGGATTCTATGACGGTGCAATTACAATTAGTACGCCAGATGAAACATTACGAATGCCTTACTTATTGCTTCAAGGAGAACCGAATTTTCCGACTGTAATGGGATTTCACTTTGGTAGGGTGAAAGGAAAAGGTAAAGGTAGTTATAAATATGAATTATATTTACCGAGTAAAGTTGAGGAATTCAAAATTGCTGTGTTTGAAGCAGAGACATTTCGTTTGATAGATGTAATTGATCAACAAAAGAACAGTGAGCGTGGAATTATAAAGAAGGAGTTGGTATTAAAAAACTTTCCAAAAAGTGGTATTTATAAGTTTGTGATCTTTTATAAACGTAAACAATATGAGAGTGCAACAGAATCTTATGTAAATGTTTCTAAAATATATGTAGAAGACTAAAAATTGGTAAGCTATTTTTAATAGTTTTTTAATTTAAGTAATTGACACATTTTTGTAACATATTGTATGCTTAACATGAATGTTTAAAAGGGTTTTTATTGAATGTAAACCCTTTCTATTTAAATATTTTGAATATGTGAACATTTTGTGAACTTAGCTTTAATGTGGAGATTTTAATAAATATTTGTTGTATCATAAACCATGATAAGAATTTTGGCAATTTTTTGGGAAAGAATGAAAATTGACGTGTGGAGGGATTGGCTATGAAAAACAACAATCAACATCCTCTTAAAGCAATGGCACTCATGTCTTCCATTCTAGCTCAACTTGTTGGATCTATTCTAATAGGAATCTTTCTCGGAAGATGGATTGACACATATTTTGATTGGCCTGTTCCAGTATTTATGATAATCGGATTATTGTTAGGATTATTCACTGGTATCTACGGCACACTTAAGCTAATTAAGCAATTTACTCCAGGGGACTAGTTACATGCAAAAAGAACATTTTAGACGTTTCGCACGAGATATGTTATACATTACTGCCCTTGCAGTTTTAGGATGGGCATTTACCGATTATAAAACAATCTTTACAGGTTATATTCTCGGTATCGTAACTAGCTTTTACTGTATATGGATTCTACACAGAAAGATAAATACCTTTTTTGATCGAGTTTTAAAGCAACAAAAAGTTCGTTCACTTGGTACTGTAATTTGTCTTTCAGCGGTGGCTCTAGCTATGGTCATCGCCCTTCGGTATGACGATTTTGTCAATATACCGGCATTAACGGTGGGACTAATGACAGGACATCTTGTCATTATGATAAATTTTGCATTACAACATACGTCTTTTGCAAGGAAGAGAGGTGAATAAATTGGAACACGGCACTTTTTCTAGAGAAATACTTGGATTAAATTTTACTTTAACAAATGTTCTGATGACTACCATTGCTGCAGTAATCGTTTTTATCATCGCAGTTACATGTGCAAGAAGTTTACAACTTCGCCCGTCAGGAAAGCAAAACTTTATTGAATGGGTAGTAGATTTCGTTAAAAACATTATCAACAGTACAATGGATTGGGAAACTGGTGGTCGCTTCCTTACATTAGGTGTGACATTACTTATGTACATATTTGTTTCAAATATGTTAGGCCTTCCATTCGATATTTCAGTCGATGGAAAATCAGTTTGGAAATCACCTACATCAGACCCAGTTATTACGTTATCATTAGCAATCTTTATTGTTGGATTATCACATTATTATGGTATTAAAATGAGAGGCTTTAAGGCTTATGGAAAAGGATTTTTCCAGCCGATGGGATTCTTATTTCCACTAAAGATTATTGAGGAATTAGCTAACACATTAACGCTAGGTCTTCGTCTTTACGGGAACATTTTTGCAGGTGAGATCTTATTAGGATTACTTGCAACAATGGGAACACATGCTTATGCAACAAGTGCAGGAGAGGGTATTCTTTGGACAATCGCTGCAGCAGTACCAATGCTAGTATGGCAAGGTTTCTCTGTATTCGTTGGTTCAATCCAAGCGTTTATCTTCGTAATGTTAACAATGGTTTACCTGTCACATAAAGTGGCGGACGAGCATTAATTGCTCATTAAAATAGTTAGTTCGTTAAAATTATAATAAAAATATATTTCTTAGGTATAAGAAGGAGGAAATTTAAAATGGCTTTAATCGCAGCGGCAATCGCAATAGGTTTAGGTGCACTAGGTGCAGGTATTGGTAACGGTTTAATTGTATCACGTACAGTAGAAGGTGTTGCTCGTCAACCAGAATTACGTTCAACTCTTCAAACTTTAATGTTCATCGGGGTTGCATTAGTTGAGGCACTTCCAATCATCGCAGTAGTTATCGCTTTCATGGCTTTCGGTAAAGCGTAAGATTATACAATTAGTTAAAAAATGGCGAAGTTTGTGTTCACATTTACTTCGCCTTTCCTTTATGACACTTGTTATAAAGATTCCTTTTGAAAGTTAAGTTCGGTCAGTTAGAGACTCGAACTATGTTATAAAGAAAAAATCATTAAATGAAACCCTTGAAGGGAGTGAAGGCTTGTGTTAAACGGATCACTATTCGTATTAGCTGAAGCAGGGCATGGTGTTGCTTGGGGCGATGTCGTGTATCAATTATTAATCTTCGTAATCCTACTTGCACTATTAAAGAAATATGCATTAGGTCCAGTAATGGGAATTATGAAACAACGTGAAAATCACATCGCTAATCAACTAGATTCAGCTGAAAAAAGTAATGCTGAAGCAATGAAACTAGTTGAAGAGCAAAAGCAAGAGTTAGTTGCAGCTCGTACAGAAGCTCGTGAGCTTCTTGAGAAAGCTAGAAAACAAGCTGATGTTCAACGTGAAGAAATCGTTGCAGCAGCAAAAGCTGAAGCTGAAAACATGAAAGAAAGCGCTAAGCGTGAAATTATTCGTGAAAAAGAGCTTGCAGTACAATCAGTTCAACAACAAGTGGCTTCATTATCTGTATTAATTGCTTCTAAAGTACTTGAAAAAGAAGTGAAGTCTGAAGACGCATCTGCTATTTTTGATCAATATCTTAAAGAAGTAGGCGAAGCGAAATGAGTAACGAATTAGTTGCAAAACGCTATGCAAACGCTCTTTTTGATTTAGCAACAGAACAAAATTTAGTAGAAACAGTTGAACATGACCTACAAGTTGTAAAAAAGGAATATGTAGAAAACAATGAATTACACAAGTTTCTACAACATCCTGGAATCACAAAAGAAAGCAAAAAGTCTGTATTAAACGAGACGTTTGCTTCAATCTCTGAAACTGTACTTAACCTAGTTTGCTTACTAGTTGATCGCCAACGTTTAAGCATCATTCCAAACTTAGTAACTGAGTATGTGAATATTGCGAATCAAAATCGTAATATTGCAGATGCAACTGTTTACTCTGTAACGGCAATGACTTCCGAAGAACTAGAAAAAATCGGAGCTCTATTCGCTTCGAAATTAGGTAAAAATTCTATACGAATCAAAAACGAAATTGATTCATCATTAATTGGTGGTTACAAAGTTCGTGTTGGAAATCGTATTTTTGACGGCAGCTTAAAAAATAAGCTTGTACGTATTGAACGTGAATTAATCGCAAAATAGTTTGTAGATAGGGGTGAAATGCATGAGCATCAAAGCTGAAGAAATCAGTGCGCTGATTAAAAAGCAAATCGAAAATTACCAAACTGAAATAGAAGTTAGTGATGTTGGTACAGTTATCCAAGTTGGTGACGGTATCGCTCGTGCTCATGGTCTTGACCAATGTATGTCTGGAGAGCTAGTTGAGTTCTCTAACGGCGTTATGGGACTAGCACAAAACTTAGAAGAAAACAACGTAGGTATTATCATCTTAGGACCTTACACAGGTATTAAAGAAGGCGACGAAGTTCGTCGTACTGGACGCATCATGCAAGTTCCAGTTGGTGAAGCATTAGTAGGACGTGTAGTAAACTCATTAGGTCAACCAGTTGATGGATTAGGCCCAATTGAAACAACTAAAACTCGTCCAATCGAAAACGCAGCACCAGGCGTAATGGCACGTAAATCAGTACATGAGCCATTACAAACAGGTATCAAAGCGATCGACGCTCTTGTACCAATCGGACGTGGACAACGTGAGTTAATCATCGGTGACCGTCAAACTGGTAAAACAGCAGTTGCTATCGATACAATTCTTAACCAAGCTGACCAAGACATGATTTGTATCTATGTTGCGATCGGACAAAAAGAATCAACAGTTCGTGGACTTGTTGAAACTTTACGTAAGCATGGCGCTTTAGATTACACAATCGTTGTAACTGCACCTGCTTCATCTCCAGCTCCAATGTTATACTTAGCTCCTTTCGCTGGTGTAACAATGGGTGAAGAGTTTATGTACAATGGTAAACACGTATTAGTAGTATACGATGATTTATCTAAACAAGCGGTAGCTTACCGTGAGCTTTCATTACTATTAAAACGTCCTCCAGGCCGTGAAGCTTATCCAGGGGATGTATTCTACTTACACTCTCGCTTATTAGAGCGTGCAGCTAAGTTAAATGATGAGTTAGGTGGCGGTTCATTAACTGCATTACCATTCATCGAAACACAAGCTGGTGATATCTCAGCTTATATTCCAACAAACGTAATCTCGATTACTGACGGACAAATCTTCTTACAGTCTGACTTATTCTTCTCTGGCGTACGTCCAGCGATTAACGCGGGTCTTTCTGTATCACGTGTTGGTGGTTCAGCGCAAACAAAAGCGATGAAATCAGTAGCAGGTACGCTACGTCTTGACTTAGCGTCATTCCGTGAGCTTGAAGCATTTGCTGCGTTCGGTTCTGACTTAGATAAAGCTACGCAAGCTAAACTTAACCGTGGTGCTCGTACAGTTGAAATCTTAAAACAAGGTTTACACAAACCTTTAAAAGTAGAAAAACAAGTAGTTAGTCTTTATGCTCTAACACGTGGTCACTTAGACAGCGTACCAGTTGAAGACATCACTCGTTTTGAAGAAGAAATGTTATCTTGGATGGATTCAAATGCTAAAGGTCTTTTAGATGCTATTCGTACAACTGGTAAATTACCAAACGAAGCTGACCTTAACGCTGCGATCGAAAGTTTTAAAAAGAACTTTGTTGCTTCTAAATAAGAAAGCAATTTAAATAACTGATATTGAAGGAACGAGCTTTAGCTCGTCCTTCCTTTAACTGTTTACCAAAAGGTGGTGAAAACCTGTGGCATCATTACGCGATATAAAAACGAAAATTAATTCAACAAAAAAGACAAGCCAAATCACAAAAGCGATGGAGATGGTTTCTGCTGCGAAATTAAACCGTGCTGACCAAAATGCTAAGCAATTTGTTCCTTATATGGAAAAAATGCAAGAAGTAGTTGGTAGCATTGCGAAAGGTGTAAACAGTAGACATCCGATGCTTGTAACTCGTCCTGTTAAAAAGACTGGTTATATTGTTATCACTTCAGACCGTGGTTTAGCTGGTGCATTCAATAGTAATGTATTACGTGCTGTAACAAATACAATTAAAGAGCGTCATCGTTCAAATGATGAGTTTGCTGTTATTGTATTAGGACGTGTTGGACGTGATTACTTTAATCGTTTAGGTTATCCAATCGTTGAAGAGGTTCTAGGTATTCCTGATCAACCTTCATTCGATGACATTCAAAAATTTGCTAATCGTACAGTTCAAATGTACTCTGATGGCATTTTTGATGAGCTATACTTATCTTACAACCATTTCGTAAGTAAGATTTCTCAAGAAGTTACTGAGAAAAAGCTTTTACCTTTAACAGATATTGACACAGGTAAAGCTACAACTAATTACGAATTTGAACCTTCTGATGATGAAATCTTAGAAGTTTTACTGCCACAATACGCAGAAAGCTTAATCTACGGTGCATTATTAGATAGTAAAGCAAGTGAACATGCTTCTCGTATGACGGCTATGAAAAGTGCGACTGATAATGCGAAAGAAGTTATTAGTAAGCTTACTCTTCACTATAACCGTGCACGTCAAGCTGCAATTACACAAGAAATTACTGAGATTGTCGGCGGTGCAGCAGCATTAGGTTAATTCTGCCTTCAATGACATATAAATCGTTCGGCTTTTAAGGAAACAATGCTAGGAGGAAAAGCGATGAGCAATGGTATTATTACTCAGGTATTAGGACCAGTAGTAGACGTTAAGTTCGAAAACGGCCAATTACCACAAATTTATCATGCGTTACGTGTTCGTCAAGAAGCGGGCAGCGCAAATGAAGTTAACATTGATTTAACATTAGAAGTTGCTCTTCACTTAGGTGACGATACTGTTCGTACAGTTGCAATGGCTTCAACTGATGGATTAGTACGTGGAATGGAAGCAGTTAACACAGCTAAACCAATTTCGGTTCCAGTTGGTGACGCTACATTAGGACGCGTATTCAATGTATTAGGTGACAACATTGACTTAGACGAAGAATTAGGGGAAGACGTTCGTCGTGACCCAATTCACCGTCAAGCACCTAAATTTGAAGAATTAACTACAAAAGTAGAAATCCTTGAAACTGGTATCAAAGTAGTAGACTTATTAGCTCCTTATATCAAAGGTGGTAAAATCGGTCTATTCGGTGGTGCGGGTGTAGGTAAAACTGTATTAATTCAAGAATTAATCAACAACATCGCACAAGAGCACGGCGGTATTTCAGTATTCGCTGGTGTAGGTGAGCGTACTCGTGAAGGTAACGACTTATACCACGAAATGAAAGACTCAGGCGTTATCAAGAAAACAGCGATGGTATTCGGACAAATGAATGAGCCACCTGGAGCACGTCAACGTGTTGCATTAACTGGTTTAACAATGGCTGAATATTTCCGTGATGAGCAAGGACAAGACGTGTTATTCTTTATCGATAACATCTTCCGTTTCACTCAAGCAGGTTCAGAGGTTTCTGCCCTATTAGGTCGTATGCCTTCAGCGGTAGGTTACCAACCAACTCTTGCTACTGAAATGGGTCAATTACAAGAGCGTATTACTTCAACAAACAAAGGTTCTGTAACTTCGATTCAAGCGATTTACGTACCAGCCGATGACTATACGGATCCAGCACCAGCTACAGCGTTCGCTCACTTAGATGCAACAACTAACTTAGAGCGTCGTTTATCTGAGATGGGTATTTACCCAGCGGTAGATCCATTAGCATCTACATCTCGTGCGTTAAACCCAGAAATCGTTGGAGCTGAGCACTATGAAGTAGCTCGTCAAGTTCAATCAACATTACAACGTTATAGAGAACTTCAAGATATCATCGCAATCTTAGGTATGGATGAGTTATCAGAAGAAGATAAATTAGTCGTAGCTCGTGCTCGTCGTATTCAATTCTTCTTATCTCAAAACTTCCACGTTGCGGAGCAATTCACTGGACAAAAAGGTTCTTACGTACCAGTTAAAGAAACTGTAAGTGGATTCAAAGAGATCTTAGAAGGTAAATATGATACTCTTCCTGAAGATGCATTCCGTTTAGTTGGACGCATTGAAGAAGTAGTAGAAAAAGCAAAAACACTAGTATAATATTTGTCTAATTGAAATCTCGTTCTTTCATCGATTGATAATAAGAACTTGATTTGCTCACAAAGCTAGACAGGAGGAGTTAACTATGAAGACAATGAAAGTCAGTATCGTCACTCCTAATGGACCGGCTTATGAAGGCGAAACAGAATTCGTTAGCACGAAAGCAACTAGCGGTGAGCTTGGTATTTTACCTGGACACATTTCAACTGTGGCACCGTTAGCAACAGCACCTGTTAAAATTAAAACACCAACTGGAACTGATTTTGTTGCAGTTAGTGGCGGATTCATTGAAATTCGACCTGAAGCCGTTACAATATTGGCTCAATCTGCTGAAGCATCAACTGAAATTAATGTTGAGCGTGCAGTAGAAGCAAAAAAACGTGCAGAACAACGTTTACAAGAAAAACGTCCTGACACAGACATCAAACGTGCGGAACTTGCTTTACATAAAGCAATGAACCGTCTGAATGTAGCACAATATAAGTAATTTTTATAAAAAAGAGGGCCCTTAATGGGCTCTTTTTTTATTGATTTGAAGTAAGTTATAATAGTATCGGTCTACTTAATCTCTTCATCATAAACAATTCCTTTATTTTTTCTCATCACATGAATGTACTTAGATTTTTTTTTCGACATTTGCTTTTATTGAGTTAGTTGTGGAAATGTTGATAACTTTCTGTGGATTTGTGGATAACTTTTATATTGATATAAAAATTTGATAAACATCCTATTTTATTTAAAAAGTACGATTTACTAATAAGTTAATACAATTTTTTAGATTTATGGATCGTAAATTTTGTTTTTTAAAAATACTATTCAAATTTAGAATAATTCTTAATTATTATCGACACGTTTTTGTCACATTTGTTATAATGGATACGATTACAAAACTGAATTATAAAAATTAATGAAAAATACATTATATTTATAATAAACATATAATGTAGAGCTCTGTAGTAAGGGGAGGGACAAGTTTCGTGAATGCTTATTTAAATAACTATGTGATTGTTGCTGTGTTTTTAATTATAGGAATTGCACTTCCGGTTGTTGCACTTTCCATTATCGGAAAAATATTAAGACCACATGCACCAACTGAAGCGAAGAAAACGACTTATGAAAGTGGTATCGAACCATTCCATGATGCAAAAGTACGTTTTCATGCTGGTTATTATATTTTCGCACTACTTTTCGTAATTTTTGATGTTGAAACTGTTTTCTTATATCCGTGGGCAGTTGCATTTGATCAATTAGGATTCTTTGCTTTTGTAGAAATGATCATCTTTATTCTTATGCTACTACTTGGACTTATTTATGCTTGGAAGAAGAAGGTGTTGAAATGGTTATGAAGCTAGATGGAATTTCTGTTGCTGAAATGGAAGAACTTCAAAAGAATATTTTTTTCACAACACTAGAAGAAGTGAAAGCTTGGGCAAGAAGTAACTCGTTATGGCCATTAACATTCGGGTTAGCTTGTTGTGCGATTGAAATGATGGGTGTAGGATCATCTCATTATGACTTGGACCGTTTTGGTTCGTTCTTTCGAACATCTCCTCGTCAATCAGATGTAATGATTGTTTCAGGTACTGTTACAAAGAAAATGGCACCTATTGTGAAACGACTTTATGATCAAATGCCAGAGCCGAAATGGGTTATTGCTATGGGCTCATGTGCAACAGCTGGTGGACCATATATTAATTCATATGCGGTTGTAAAAGGTGTCGATCAAATTATTCCTGTTGATGTATATATACCAGGATGTCCTCCGAATCCGGCAGCTCTAATTTATGGTATCAATAAATTAAAAGAGAAAATTCGTTACGAAGCTAAGACTGGGAAGCAGGTGACGAATAAATGAGTGAGGAAAAATCAAAAGAACAATTAAAGAAAGAAGCTGTAGAGAAAGCAAAAGAAGCAGCACGTCGTAAAATGGAACAACTAAAGGCTGAAAAAGAAGCTGCTGATGGAGCTAATCCATCAACAGAAACTTCGGAAGTATCTGATGAAGATAAAGCAAAAACACTTGCTGAAGCAAAAGCGAAAGCAGTAGCAGAGGCAAAAGCGAAAGCGGCTGAGATAGCGAAACAGAAAGCAAATGAGGCAGCTGAAACGAACACTGAAGAAAAAAGTGAAGCGCTTACAAATGAGTCTTCAGAAGAAGATAAAGAAAAAGCCCTAGCATTAGCAAAGGCAAAAGCGGTAGCAGCTGCAAAAGCAAAGGCGGCAGCACTAGCAAAACAAAAAGCTTTAGAAGCTTCGGGATCTAATGAAAGCTCGACTGAAACAGAAAATACAGAGTCTACTTCAGAAGGTTCAGATGAAGATAAAGCGAAAGCCTTAGCGGCAGCGAAGGCAAAAGCGGTAGCGGCTGCAAAAGCAAAGGCGGCTGCATTAGCAAAACAAAAAGCAAGTGGTGGAGAAGAAGCACCATCAGAAGGTACGGATGATGAAAAGGCGAAAGCAATCGCAGCTGCAAAAGCAAAAGCAGTCGCAGCAGCGAAGGCGAAAGCAGCAGCGCTAGCGAAACAAAAAGCGGCAGATGGCGGTGAAGCGGCTCCTGTAGAGGGATCCGATGATGAAGCAGCAAAAGCCAAAGCAAAGGCGATTGCAATCGCAAAGGCAAAAGCAGCAGCTGCAGCGAAAGCTAAAGGTAAAGCAGATGGTGACACTAATGCGCCAGTTGAAGAGGCAAAACCTTCTCACAATCAGCCTTTACTTGATGAAGTCAAAGCTTTAATAGAAAAAGAATTTGGAACTGAGGTTATTGAGGAAGCATCAATCAATACCCTTTCTAAGCATGATCTAACATTTACAATTAAAAGAGATGCTTATTATAAAGTAGCTAAATTCTTAAAATATAATGATCAACTTGAATTCACGTATTTATCAGGATTACATGGAACGGATTTTGTGGAATACATGGAAGTTTATTCTTACATATATTCGTATAAGCGTAAGCATGGTATTGCTTTAAAGGTAAAAGCAGATCGTGAACAACCAGTAGTTGATAGTATAGCGACGATTTGGGAAGGTGCAAACTGGCCTGAACGTGAAACATATGACTTACTAGGTATTGAGTTCGTAGGACATCCGAAGTTAGAACGTATTTTATTACCTGAAACTTGGGTTGGATATCCGTTAAGAAAAGATTACGTACAATTTGATGAGGGGGTGTAAGATAAGCCATGATACGTACGGAAGAAATGCTATTAAATGTTGGTCCTCAGCATCCTAGTACACACGGTGTATTTCGTCTTGTGTTAAAGATAGATGGAGAGATCATTAAAGAAGCAACTCCAGTCATCGGTTATCTACACCGAGGCACTGAAAAAATCGCAGAAAATCTTCAATATACACAAATCATTCCATATACAGACCGAATGGATTATCTTTCTGCTATGACAAATAACTATGTCATTTGCCATGCAGTAGAAACAATGATGGATATTAAGGTTCCAGAACGTGCAGAATACCTACGCGTTATTTCAATGGAATTAGGAAGAATTGCGAGTCACTTAGTTTGGTGGGGTACAAACCTGCTAGATATTGGTGCAGTTAGTCCATTTCTATATGCATTCCGCGAACGCGAAATGATCATCAATCTATTAAATGAGCTTTGTGGAGCTAGATTAACATTTAACTACATGCGAGTTGGTGGAGTGAAATGGGATGCTCCAGAGGGATGGATTGAAAAGGTAGAAGAGTTTATTCCATATATGAGAGAGCAGTTAAAGGGTTATCATGATCTTGTTTCTGGAAATGAAATCTTTATTAATCGTGTAAAAGGCGTTGGTACTTATACACAAGAAGAAGCTATTAACTATTCATTAAGTGGTGCAAACCTCCGTTGTACTGGTATAAAATATGACCTTCGTAAAGATGCACCATATTCGATTTACGATCGTTTCGACTTTGATGTACCAGTTGGAACTGTAGGCGATGCATGGGACCGCTATATGTGTAGAATGCTAGAAATTGAAGAATCATTGAAAATTTTAGAACAAGCCGTTGCACAGTTCCCTGAAGAAGGAGATATTTTAGCGAAAGTACCTAAAATCATTAAAGCTCCTAAAGGTGAAGGCTATGTAAGAATTGAATCTCCTCGTGGAGAAATTGGTTGCTACATCGCTAGTGATGGCAAAAAAGAACCATATCGTTTGAAGTTTAGACGACCATCTTTCTATAACTTACAAATCCTCCCGAAACTATTAGAGGGTGAAAACATAGCAAACTTAATTACTATTTTAGGTGGTATTGATATTGTACTTGGGGAGGTAGACGGTTAATGATTGAAAATCTACTACAGAGTACACCGACTTGGATCAATTTTCTCGTTTATTTAGGTTTAGGCGTTATTTTTCTATTTGTTGTTTTAGGGTTCGTAACCTTTGGAATTCTATCAGAACGTAAAGTTATGGGTTTTATGCAAGGACGTATTGGTCCAAACCAAGTAGGTGGAAAATACGGGTTACTTCAAACAGTAGCGGATGTTTTAAAACTTTTACTGAAAGAAGATACAATTCCGAAAGCAGCAGATAAGCCTTTATTCTTACTTGCACCAATTATTGCATTTGCTCCTGCATTTATGGTTTTAGCAACTTTACCATTTACAGAGAACTTACAATTTGCAGATATTGGCGTCGGCTTACTTTATTATATTGCAGTTTCTGGTTTAACAACTGTAGGTGTTGTTACAGCAGGTTGGGCATCAAATAATAAATATTCACTTATTGGTGGTATGCGTGCAGCAGCACAAATGATTTCTTATGAAATTCCACTTGTAATGAGTGTTCTAGGTGTTATTTTGTTAACAGGAAGCTTAAATTTAAATGATATCGTCAATGCTCAAGATAATGTATGGTTTATCGTTACTCAACCAATTGCATTTATAGTGTTCTTAATTGCTGCAGTTGCAGAATTAAATCGTACACCATTTGACTTGCCAGAAGCAGAATCTGAGTTAGTTGCAGGTTATCATACGGAGTTCTCAGGTTTCCGATGGGCATTCTTTATGTTATCTGAGTATGTTTACTTCTTTGCAATGTGTTCATTAATAACAGTTCTATTTTTAGGTGGATGGAAACCAATTGTGTTCTTAGATTTTATTCCAGGTGCAGTTTGGTTCTCATTAAAATTTAGTGCGGTACTATACTTATTGATTTGGTTCCGTGTAACGTTCCCACGTTTAAGAGCTGACCAATTAATGGAGTTCGGTTGGAAAGTATTATTACCAGTTTCATTAGCAAATATCGTTATTACAGCTTTAGTGAAAAGCTTATTCTACTAAACTAGAAGACCAATCTAAAGGGGTGTGAGTCATGATTGGGTTAGTAAAAGGATTAAAATATACGCTTCAAAACTTAACGCGCGAGAAAGTAACATATGATTATCCAAATCAATCGATTCCGTTACCAGATCGTTTTCGTGGAATTCAAAAGTTTTATCCAGAAAAATGTATCGTTTGTAACCAATGTTCAGCAATTTGTCCAACAGACTGTATTACATTAACTGGTAAAAAACATCCAGATCCTACGAAAAAAGGAAAAATTATCGACACATACGATATCAATTTTGAAATTTGTATCTTATGTGATTTATGTACAGAGGTTTGTCCTACTGAAGCAATCATTATGACAAACAACTTTGAACTAGCTGAATATTCACGTGATGAATTATTTAAAGATTTACAATGGCTTGATGAAAATGACCAAAACATTCGAAAGGAGAATAAAGCATGAGTGGTTTTGTAGTTGCTTTTTTTCTTCTTTCTCTTGCAGCAATTTTAGGCGGCGTAATGATGTTAAATTCAACGAAAGTTATGCATATGATGCTTTCACTTGTTTTGACGTTCATTAGCATTGCAGGGATTTACGTTCTTCTATCAGCGGAGTTTGTAGCCGTTGTACAAATATTAATCTACTCAGGTGCAATTACCATTCTAATGATTTTTGGAATCATGTTAACAAAGCATGATGTTGAAAGTGAAAAGCCAAAAAGAAATTGGCGTAATATTGCTTCATTAATTGGCGTTGTAGCATTTGGGGTAGTTATATTTTTAGGAATTAATGGACTTTCAATAGATAGTCAAGACGTAGATTTAGCGACAAATAATACGAAAAATATTGGTTTGCAATTATTTTCGAATTATGTTGTGCCATTTGAAGTAATGTCTGTTTTATTATTAATCGCTTTAGTTGGTGCGATTATTTTAGCAAAATCTGATGATTCAAAAGAGGAGGGTACGAAGGAATGAGTTCAGTTCCAATTAATGCTTATCTTCTTTTAGCTCTAATTTTATTTTGTATCGGATTGTACGGTGCATTAACGAAACGTAATACAGTAATCGTATTAATTTGTATCGAGTTAATGTTAAATGCAGCAAACATTAATTTAGTTGCATTTAGTAAATTAGGTGTTACACCTTCATTAACTGGACAAATTTTCTCATTATTTACAATCTCAGTAGCGGCTGCTGAAGCAGCTGTTGGCGTTGCAATACTAATTGCCTGGTATCGTCATCGTCAAACTGTCAATATCGATGAAGCTGATTCATTGAAAAGATAACTAGGAGGTGGAATTTGATGATGCAGTATGCTTGGCTAGTTCCGGTACTTCCGCTAATTTCCTTTCTAATCCTTATATTAGCAGGTACAAAAGGTAAGAAAAGTAGTGGGATATTAGGGGCAGCTTTAACAGGAATCTCATTCATCATCTCCTTGTTCGTCTTATTTGACCGTCTACAAGGGGAAACAGTACAAGAATTATATACTTGGTTAACTATTGGTAATATTGAAGTACATGTGGGATATGTAGTCAATGCACTGAATGCATTAATGTTAGTAATCGTAACGTTTGTCAGTACATTAGTTCATATCTATTCCACAGCATATATGGAAGACGATGATCGTATAACTGTATTCTTTGCCTACCTTGGGTTATTTACATTTGCGATGTTAGCACTTGTTATATCACCTAGTATTCTACAACTTTATATTTTCTGGGAATTAGTAGGATTAGGATCATTCTTACTAGTAGGTTTCTACTTTTATAAAGAAGAAGCGAAGGCAGCGGCAAAAAAAGCGTTCATTATGACAAGAATAGGGGACGTTGGCTTATTCATTGGGATGGTACTTTTATTCTGGAAAACAAAGAGCTTTGATTTTGATCAAATCTTTAAAGTAATCCAAGATGGACAAGTAAGTACAGGAATGTTGACACTAATTGCCATTTTAATTTTTATTGGGGCAATGGGTAAATCTGGTCAATTCCCACTTCACACATGGCTACCGGATGCAATGGAAGGTCCAACACCAGTTTCAGCTTTAATTCACGCAGCAACAATGGTAGCTGCAGGGGTTTACTTAGTTGCAACTTCTTATCCAATATTTATTGCAAGTGAAACAGCTTTAACTGTTGTGGCAGTTGTTGGTGGATTTACAGCAATATTTGCAGCAAGTATTGGTTTAGTTCAAAGAGATATAAAACGAGTATTAGCTTATTCTACTGTAAGTCAATTAGGGTATATGATGCTAGCACTTGGAGTTGGTGGTTATACAGCAAGTATTTTCCACTTAACAACTCATGCTTTCTTCAAAGCATTATTGTTCTTAGCGGCAGGTAGTGTAATACATGCTGTTCATACACAAGATATTTTCAAAATGGGTGGACTACGTCAGAAAATGAAATGGACGTCTACTTTATTCTTAATCGGTACATTAGCGATTACAGGTGTTCCTTTACTATCAGGCTTCTTTAGTAAAGATGAAATTTTAGCTGCAGCTTGGTCGAATGGACATTATGTATTATTCATCATTGCACTAACAGCAGCATTTTTCACATCATTTTATATGTTCCGTTTATTTTTCCTAGTTTTCACTGGGGAAGAAAAAACAAAAGGTGCCCACGAGTCGCCAATGTCAATGGTTATTCCAATGTCATTATTAGGTGTACTTGCAATATTTGCAGGGTACATTAATACACCATTCTTTGGCCGATATTTAAATGAGTTTTTACTTGAGGATGTACCATTTACAATAACAGAGCATAGTCATGAACCAATTTGGATTATGATTGTTGCAACGTTAGTATCACTTGCAGGTATTACGCTTGCTTATTCAATGTACGGCAGCAAAGCGAAGAAATCAGATCAAGAAGAAAACGGGTTATTCTATGAAATTCTTCTTAACAAATACTATGTTGATGAGCTATATAACGTAACGATTGTAAAAGGAATGTTTGCAATTGGTCATGTGATGTATGCGATCGAACGATTTGTTATTGAGGGAATTGCGACTGTCGTAAAAGGAATTGTGAGTACAGTTGGTAGTATCGGTTCTCGACTTCAAAGTGGCCAAGTCCAAACATATGGATTCATTACATTGTTAGGTCTAGCTCTTATTTTATTAACATTAGTTGTGACAGGGGGGTACAACTTATGATGAGTTCTCAATTTTTATTATGGGTTGTTTTCTCACCTCTATTAGGTTTACTACTTGTAACGTTTGCGCCAAAGACTTCTTACAAGCTTTGGGCGCTTGCAACAGCGGTTCTAACATTTGTTTTAACAGCAATTACATATATTGCTGGACAAAATCATTCTAATTTACAAGATTGGAATATTTCATACGAATGGTTTTCGTTTGGAAAATTCTTTGCAGAGTCAACTAGATTATTTGAGGTTAAATTTGAACTTGGTGTAGATGGATTATCATTAGTAATGATCTTACTTACAGGTGTCATCTCACTAATCTCTGTCATTGCAGGGTATTCAATTAATAAAGGTTCAAGAAGCTTTTATCAATTGCTATTTATCCTACAAGTGGGTATGTATGGCGTATTTGCTTCTCAAAACTTAGTATTATTCTTCTTATTTTTTGAATTAACGCTTGTACCGATGTTCTTCTTAATCGGAAGATGGGGACGTTTTGACAGCGAGCGAGCTGGTTACCAATTTTTAATCTACAACGGATTAGGATCAGCATTCTTATTATTCGTTATCGCTGTATTATTCGCTCGAACAGGCACTACAAATTATGCTGATTTAGCTAATATCATACCGGTTGGTTACGATACAATTAGCCCAATATCAGATAACCTAAAAATGGGTCTGCTGGTTTGTTTATTAATTGCTTTTGCAATCAAATTACCATTATTCCCGTTCCATCGTTGGATGGTGAATGTGCATACACAGGCAAATCCTGCTGTTGTTATTATTCACGCGGGTATCCTATTAAAAATCGGAACATATGGTTTAATTCGTTTTGCATTAGGAATTTTCCCAGACCAATTTGATAAAATGTCAGTAGCTCTTGCAATTATAGGTGTCGTTAATTTACTTTATGGAGCTTATATTGCATTAACTCAAAAAGATTTACGTTCAGTATTAGCTTATTCAAGTTTTTCACATATGGGGATTGTCATCATCGGATTAGCAGCAATGAATAGTGCTGGAATCCAAGGGGCAATTTTTCAATCTGTTTCTCACGGTTTAATAGCTGCACTTCTATTCTTACTTGTTGGTATGTTAGAAAATCGTGGAGATACAACTAGTTTTGATAAAATTAGCGGATTGGCTAAATCGACGCCAAGATTGGCAGGATTATTATTATTCGGTGGTATGGCTTCACTAGGATTACCTGGTTTATCAGGCTTTGTTGGAGAATGGCTATCGTTTGTAGGTTTATTCCAAAGTCATAAAATTATTGCAGCTGTAGGTACTTTAGGGATCATTTTAACAGCGGCTTATATTTTAAGAGCAATTCTTGCACTAAGCTTTGGAAAAAATAGTGAATTCGTTTCATCATTTACTGATTTATCAAAACGTGAAACAATCGCGTCGGTAATTTTAGTCATTGCGATTATAGGGCTTGGTGTATATCCTGCTCTTGTAAATGACATGATTTTATCATCAGTGGACTTTATCATTCAAGGGATTCGAGGTGTATAGAAGATGACATGGAAAGCATTATCTGAATTTCAATGGGAATCAATGGGTCCAGAGATCATTCTAATAGCTGCCGCACTTCTTCTATTAGTTCTTGAACTGGTATTGCCTAAAAACGTAAGTCGTAAAGTAATCGGTTGGGTAGGATTAATTAGTGTTGTAGCAGCATTTGTATGGCTTATCACACTATATAATCATGAACCAGTCAATTTATTATTTGGCACATTCAAACTTGATTCATTTTCACTTGTTTTTAAAACAATTTTGTTAATTGGCGCAATTTTAGTACTGTTACTAGCTTTAGGAGATCATACAATCTCTGAGCAGTCAGAATACTACACATTATTTATTACTGCATTAATTGGAACTATGTATATGGCTTCAAGCAGTGATTTAATCACGTTATTTGTTGGATTAGAGCTTCTTTCAATTTCTTCTTATATTTTAGTAGGAATTCAAAAAAGACGAGAAGGATCTTCAGAGGCTGCACTTAAATATGTAATCAACGGTGGTATTTCAACTGCTATTACATTATTCGGCTTAAGCTATACTTATGGCTTAACTGGTACAACAAACATCACAGAGATGAATCTAGCGCTTTCTCAAGGGGTTGCTAGTAGTAATGAGTTTTTACTAATCATTGCATTCGTTTTAGTATTTGTTGGTTTGTCATTCAAATTAGCATCTGTACCGTTCCATATGTGGGCACCAGATGTTTATGAAGGAGCGCCAACACCTGTAACAGCATTTTTAGCAACAGTTTCAAAAACTGGCGGTTTTATTATTGTTTTACGTATATTCCTATCAATTTTCACTGGTGCTTTACTGATGGAACAGCAAAAATCAGTATTTGAAGTAATGCAGCCAGTTGTAGGTGTATTAGCAGCACTTTCGATGATCATAGGGAATACAATTGCTTTAAAACAAAACAATTTAAAACGTATGTTAGCATACTCAGGTATCGCGCATGGCGGTTATATACTTGTTGCATTTTTAAGTATTTCACCATTTATGTTTGAAAGTATTTGGTTCTACTTATTAGCTTATACTTTCATGACAATTGGTATTTTAACAATTGTTTATAATGTACAACAGCAAAGAGGTTCTGACTCGCTTTCAGCATTTGCTGGACTTGTTAAATCAAATCCTTATTTAGCCATTGCAATGACAATTTTTGTTTTGTCATTAGCGGGGATTCCGTTAACTTCAGGTTTCATCGGAAAATTAAATATCTTTATGGGGGCTTTTGTTCCAGTTAAAGGATTTTATGTACTTGGTGGAATTTTACTATTAACGACAGTAATCTCTTACTTTTACTACTTTGGCATTTTACAAAATGTATTCTTCAGAAGTGGCGAAGAACGTCCAGTTGTTCTTCCAAAAACGCATATCCTTGTTGTAATCATTTGTGTAATCATGACTGTTGCACTTGGAATCAAACCATCTTTAGCTTATGATGTATTCCATCAGTTAGAAATTGTAAAAGATTTCTTTCAAGCTTAAAATGAATGTAATAAGATTGAAAGTGTAGGGTAACTCCTACACTTTTTCTTTTTAGTTTATCGAAAAAGGAGGGAAAATGATGAAAACATTACTTGGCACAGAGGCTTTATTAGCTATTATTGTCAATTTAATATTCATTATTTTAACTTGGTGGGCAATAACAGCGATAAAGTGGGAAAGTATTATGAAAAAAGGTCATGTTCCCCAAATTCGACTGTTTATGGTCCTGTTAACAATTACGATTTCTTCATCAGTCAGTAGTTTTTTCTTAAATTATTTACAGTATGCAAAAGACCTCACATTTTTGTTGAAATAATTTGTCAGAAGTTGTGTTACGATACATCGTATAAACCCCTCTCTACCTGTGAAAAATGAAAAGTAGGAGAGGGGGATTTTTTTATGAAAAAAATATTCTATTTATTATTAATCACGATTAGTGTTGCATCAGTAATGTTCTTTAATATAAATAAAATCGGTATGGCAGAGACGGGAGTAGGTCAATTAAATCGTTTTGCAGATGTATTAAATAAAAAAGACATTTCTATTACAAATTGGAATTTATATGCAAGAGAAGCTAAAATAAATACTTCGGCAACAGAAGTAATGAAAAAGTATAAAAATAATTTTAAAAATTTTAAATGGTCTATAGATAAAGAAAAAAATAAAATAATTGGTGTATCCAATCATACTTTTGTCACAGAAAGACTTGTCGTTACATCTACTAATGACAATAGTAGTTATGTTATTTATGAATTAACAGGGACTAAATGGGACCAACGAACTGAAAAAGAAACCAAAAATCTAATTGATCAATCACTGGAAAATATTTTTAATGAAGAACCTACTTTTTTTACTTGTATTAAAGGGACAATGGGTGGTAAACTTGAAGGTGTTTTGCAGGGTATAAAAAATGATTTTTTGGAGACATTCAAAGCAACAAAAATTGAAGAAATAAAAGAAGGGGCATTCGTCTCTGTCTCAGCATATACTGAACAGTGGAATGACGCTCTGGTTGCAAATGGCAAAAAAATTAATTTACAAATTGCAATTCGTGAAAACAATGTTGATGAATCAAAAACAATTATTATTGGAACACCGATTATAACAGTAGAATATTGATAGATCTATTTTAGGACACGGAGGGGAAAAGCTTGGATAAAATCATTGTCCGTGGCGGGAAACAGCTTCAAGGCACTGTACGTGTAGAAGGTGCAAAAAATGCTGTCTTACCAGTTCTTGCTGCAGCGCTACTAGCTAGTGAAGGAAAAAATATAATACATGACGTACCAACTCTATCTGATGTTTACACGATTAACGAAGTTCTTCGTAATTTAAATACAGAAGTTGCGTTCACAAACAATACAGTAACAGTTGATGCTTCAAAAGATTTACATGTTGAAGCACCATTTGAATATGTTCGTAAAATGCGAGCATCTATTCTTGTAATGGGACCACTATTAGCGAGGAACGGTCATGCTCGTGTGGCATTACCTGGTGGTTGTGCAATCGGTTCTAGACCAATTGAACAACATCTAAAAGGATTTGAGGCAATGGGTGCTCAAATTACGGTTGGAAATGGTTTTGTTGAAGCAAAATCTAATGGCCGTTTAAAAGGAGCTAAAATCTATTTAGATTTCCCAAGTGTTGGTGCAACTGAAAATATTATGTCTGCAGCTTCTTTAGCTGAAGGTACAACAGTAATTGAAAATGCTGCAAAAGAACCAGAAATCGTTGATCTTGCTAACTTTATCAACTCAATGGGTGGAAAAGTTCGTGGCGCAGGTACAGGTACAATTCGTATTGAAGGAGTACCAACATTATTTGGTACAACTCATCATATTATTCCAGACCGTGTAGAAGCGGGAACATTTATGGTTGCAGCTGCTATTACGAATGGTAATGTTTTAATTGAAAATGCAGTTCCAGAACATTTAAGCTCAGTTGTAGCGAAAATGCGTGAAATGGGTGTTACAATTATCGAGGAAGAAGAAGGTCTTCGAGTGATTGGAACGGATAATTTAAAACCTGTAGACATTAAAACAATGCCTCACCCAGGCTTCCCAACAGATATGCAATCTCAAATGATGGCACTTCTATTAAGAGCTAATGGAACAGGCATGATCACTGAAACAGTATTTGAAAATCGTTTCATGCACGTTGAAGAATTCAGACGCATGAATGCAAACATAAAAATTGAAGGTCGTTCTACAATTATCCATGGACCAAACAATCTTCAAGGAGCAGAAGTAGCTGCAACTGATTTACGTGCTGCTGCATCATTAATCCTTGCTGGACTTGTAGTTGACGGCTATACTCGTGTAACAGAATTAAAACACTTAGATCGTGGATATGTAAACTTCCATGAAAAGCTTGCTGCACTTGGAGCGGACATTGAACGTGTAAACGAACCAAGCACAGCAATTGAAGAAGAAACACTGAAAGACTTACAAGCGTAAAACTAAAAAACAATGATGAAATGCCTGGCACTATGTGTTTCCCCACATGGAGTCGGGCATTTTTTATTACATGCGAATGGAATAATGGCGAAAAAGAATGTAGTTATTTGCATGTAAACTTTAATCAACTTTCTACTATACAGTTATAGGCAAAAATCCTATAAAATATTCTAAAAATAATGAAAAAGAATAATATTTACATACTAACATCTTGCGAAAATTGTTCTAAATGCTTGTCCATCTTCATAAATTAGCTCTAGAACGGCAATTAGATGTAAATTGCCAGGGAATGCTTTTTGGAAATGGATAGGAGGAAAAGGATGAAATCATTTAAAACATTAATTACTGCAGGATTAACAACATGCTCAGTTGTAATTATTTTACCAACATTGCTAGTTCTTCCGTTTCATAGCCAGACGGATGGTAAATTAACAGATCAATTACAGTACAATGCGAATCAAGTGGAGGCAGCTAGTAAAAATAAAAATGAACTAGTAGAGATATCGGTTTATCGAACTAAAACGAAAAAGGTTGAAAAGCTTCCAATTGAAGAATATGTTTTAGGTGTTGTAGCATCAGAAATGCCTGCTATATTTGAGCCTGAAGCATTAAAGGCGCAGAGCTTAAGTGCAAGGACATTTATCGTTAAACGCTTAGAAGAGGGTACTGAATTAGATGAAGGTGGGATTGTAAATGATACAGTCCAATTCCAAGTATTCCAGGATCGCGACGATTTAAAAAAGAAATATGGAGCGGATTATGATTCGAAAATAAAGAAGCTTGAGGATGCTGTAAAAGCTACAGAAGGTCAAATATTAACATACGATGGACAACCTATCACAGCATCATTCTTCTCCTCAAGTAATGGTTATACAGAGAATTCCGAAGAATACTGGAAAAATAGTCTACCATACTTAAAAAGTGTTGCTAGTCCATGGGATTCTGTGGCCCCAAATTATATAGCCAAAAAGGCGTTTTCTGTAAAAGAGTTCGAATCAAAGCTAGGAATAAGTCTTACCTCTAAATCTAGTGTCGGAAAAGTCATCTCTAGAACAAAAAGTAATAGAGTAGAACAAGTAGCATTTGGTAAGACCATACTAACAGGAAAAGAAATTCGAGAAAAATTAGAGCTGCGATCAACTGACTTTTCATGGGAAAGAAAAGATAACCAAATCATCATCACAACAAAGGGATATGGTCATGGGGTTGGAATGAGTCAATACGGTGCAAATGAAATGGCAAAACAAGGAAAGCTATATGATGAAATTGTAAAGTACTATTATAAAGATATATCTATTACATCGTTAAATAAAAAAGACTTTGAAGAACTAAGTGAAGCTGCAAAGAAATAACAGAGTAGATAATTGCGGTATGGAATGTATTTTATTTAGATCGTAATCAGACTCCTGTTTGTATTTAGGCGCGGTTAATTGTTGATTTTAGCTAAATACATTAAGTGCATGAAAAGTGAATAACTGGTTCGAGAGCAATTGGAATGGAAGGTGCGAAGACTCCTATGGGAGATGCGGGAAACTTGAGACCCCGGAGGCCAAGTAAGGTAGGCATGTTAAAACCACGACGTCCTGTCGTAACACATGCATGATCCACATCGTGTGGAACCGAGGCTCAAGTCTCGCCCCATGGAAAGCGAAGTACCTGGAATGGAAATCAGCATCTTTTTTTAACAGAGCCTTTGTTTTAAAAGTTTGATTACTCCCAATAACAGAGCCAAAACAAAAAAACAGACCACCATAGGTCTGTTTTTTTGTTAGGCAAGTAATTGATGATATAACTTCATTACTGCTTATTTGCATATTTGTAATAGAAATAACCAACAAACGGTCGTACTTTAATTCCTGTGACTGATTCCTTTTGAAGGTATACATAGCCGGCTTGATAGATTGGTTCGATAACTGCATCATTTAATAAGATGTCTTCAGCTTTATGAAGCAATTCAAGGCGTTCTGTTTCATTCTGAATGCTAACTGTGTTCGCCTTGAGTAATAAGTCGTCATATTGTTTATTACTGTAATTTAGTACGTTTAAAGCCGATTTAGACGTAAATAGTTCTAAATAAGTTGTTGGATCAGGATAATCTGCTCCCCATGTATCTAAAGATAAATCATAATCGCCTTGTTGGCGTAATTCAAACTTCTGTTGAGCGGGCTGTACAATAATATCAACCGTTAGCCCTTGTAAATTCGTTTCTAGTTGAGACTTAATGTACTCACCTATTTTACGAGACGTATTACTATCATTAACTAATAATGAAAGTGAAACATTAGATTTTCCACTTTCTGAAAGTGCATCTTTAAAAAGTGATTTCGCTTTTGATAGTTCAATTGATGACGAATGTTCCGTTGAACTGACAAAATCATTTCCTTTTGAATCCTTTACAAGTCCTTTCGGTACAATTCGATCAGTTGGGATTGAGCCATCGTTTAATAACACATTACTAATATCTTCTTTATTGAATGCATTTGAAATTGCTGTTCGTACTTTACTATTAGCTAATAATGGATTTTGTTGATTAAAGCTTATATAAGAAATAATTGGCATTGCTAATTTTTGTAATTCACTATTGTCTTTAAAACGATCAATTACACTTGAATCAATAATTGCTTGATCAAGTTCGCCAGTTTCATATAAATTCACTGCAGTTGTTGTTTCTTTCATGACCTTAACTTCAATCTCATTTACTTTTACATTCTTTTTATCATAGTATTGATCATTTTTTTTCATTGAAAATCCAGAACCATGATCCCAACTATTAACAACATAAGGTCCATTATATAAAGTTGTATTCGCCTCTAACCCGTATTTATTGCCTTGTTCTTTAACGAACTTCTCGTTTAAAGGGAAATACATAGGTAAACTTGTTAATTGGATAAAATATGGAATAGCACGCTCTAATTTTATTTCAAGTGTTTGATCATCTAAGGCAGTCACGCCGAGTTTTTCCACAGGAAGCTTTCCTTGATTAATTTCTTGGGCATTTTCAATATCATATAAGTCGTAAGCAAATTGTGCTTTTGTTTTTGGATCAATTGCTCTTTTCATTGCAAAAACAAAATCTTGAGCGGTTACTTTTTCGCCATTTGAATATTTGGCATCTCTTAAAGTAAATGTATAAACCTTGCCATCCTCACTTACTTTATGAGATTTAGCGGCTGCAGGTACATACTCACCTTTATCATTAGGCATATATAGACCTTCCATGACACTATTTAATGCATTTAATGAAGGGCCATCTAAAGCAAGTGAGCTATCAAGACTTACGATATCGGAAGTATCCATTAATCGTAGCGTCTGATCTTTAGATGTATTTTGAACTTGAGTTCCTTTGTTGCTACATGCTGTTAATGTCAGCGAAAGTAATATTGTGAAAGTAATAAAGCTCTTTTTATTGAATAACATGTGTGATCTCTCCTTTTTTTGGACACAAAAAAGAGTCCTCGCCTTATAAAAAGGACGAGGACTCCCGTGGTGCCACCTTAATTAGTCTAATACCGTATTAGACTCACTTTGCAGTATCAAAACAAATGGATCTGAACTACTTGTGACAAACAAAAAGCAGTATCGAAACATAAGTTTGAATACCTGTCTCTTTTATCGGTGAGACGTCCGCCAAAGCCTACTGCACAGTTTGTGGTTCGGTTTGGCTGCTCAGAAGCCCATTCAAAAATATGTCCGTACTGACTCGCACCAACCGTCAGCTCTCTGAAACATTCATATAGTCTACTCTTCTTCATCATTGCAGAAATTTATTATAAACAGAATTTAAAAGTTAATTTTATCGATCTAGCCATTATTAAAATGTCTAACAAGCTTGTAGTGTGATTATATTTTGAATAAAAATAAAATGCAAGAAAAATATTCTTCCATTTTCATATTTACATAAACATAGTTATCCACAAAAGTTGTGTATAACTAGTATGAATCTGTGTATAACTAGGCAACAATTGTTAATATTTAACGGATATATTGTGGATTAGATGGTAGTATTTTGAAAAATAAGAATTTTGTCGAATTAAAATTTTCTAAATTGCGTATATAATTTCTGGAATCTGTTGACAATGATTGCAGAGGTGATAAGGATGAGAGAGGAACAAAACAAAAAAACTTCTCAAAAAGTTGTGAAAATGTTAAGAAAGCGTTGGGTAGTACCAGCAATTTATTTAGTGAGTGCAGCAGTTATTTTAACAGGTGCGTTATGGTATCAATATAGTAATGCCCCTACTCCAACAAAACAAACTGGAACAGCAATTGACACAAATGAGCCAGATGCAGTACCGGTAACAAAAACAGAAGAAAAACTATCATATCCTGTTGCAAAGGATACGACAGTTCAAGTGAAGAGTCATTTTTATGATGATTCAGCTTCAAAGGATCAACAACAACAATCTTTAATTCTAGTGGATGGTTCAACTTATGCAATCAACACAGGAATGGATTTAGTTGATAAGAGTGGTAAAGAATTTGGTGTAACAGCTGCATTAAGTGGTACAGTTACAAAAGCACAAAAAGATGCTGAACTAGGTTATGTGGTTGAAGTAGATAATGGAAATGGTTTAGTTTCTTACTACCAAAGCTTAAAATCAATCAGTGTTGAAGAAGGTTCTAAAGTAACGCAAGGACAAGCTCTAGGTGTTGCTGGAACATCATTAATCGGTAAAGAAAATGGCATTCATGTTCATTTTGAATTACGTAAAGATGGTGTAGCAATTAACCCTGAGAAATATCAAGGTCAAGATGTATCTGCAATTATTAATGCTGAAAATACAAAAAGTGAAGCAAAAGATTCAGATACAATGAATACATCTGGAAACGTTTCTGATACAGAATCAGATGAAGAAAATTCTGGTTCTACAGAAGAGAATACTGACTCAAACTAAATTAAAGAATGATTTATAAGTAATTCACAAAGTGCCCAACACAGGGGATTCAGATCCCATATGTGTTGGGCGCTTGTTTTTTTCTGACAATTGTGCATAGTTATAAGCTTTTGCTAATACAATGTTATAAACCCATCAAAGAGGTGTTTGAGGTGAGGGATCGTGGATTTTCTACCTAGTCAAAATAAATGTACCTCAGCAGGTCAGTCAGAGCAGGAAAAAGAGCAGCTTAGTCAGTCAAAACGAGTCTCATTTCACGCTTCTCACATCCAATTCGAGGAGGAGAGTAGTGTGCACGATTACATCAAAGAGAGAACAATCAAGATAGGGAAATATATCGTGGAGACGAAGAAAACAGTACGTGTAATTGCAAAAGAATTTGGTGTGTCAAAAAGTACAGTACACAAAGATTTAACAGAACGCCTTCCGGAAATTAATCCAGATTTGGCAAATGAGGTAAAAGAAATATTAGATTATCACAAATCAATTCGTCATTTACGCGGTGGAGAAGCAACAAAGCAAAAGTATCAAAAAGAAGACGTTGAAAAGGTTATAAAATAGGGATTGGCGAGCCTTGAAAACAAAATTAGAAATATTTAACCTCCTGTTCACAATAAATTAATTACTAAAAGCAGCCTTTTATGGTAAAATTATATTTTGGTATAACACGTATTCGGAACTGCTCATGAGTATAGTGAATAAGGAGGAGCCAAAAAGAATGTTTTCTAAGGATATCGGGATAGATCTTGGTACAGCCAATGTCTTAATACATGTAAAAGGTAAAGGAATCGTTTTAAACGAGCCTTCTGTAGTTGCAATTGAACGTAATAGCGGAAAAGTGTTAGCAGTAGGTGAAGAAGCAAGCCGCATGGTAGGTCGTACACCTGGTAATATTGTTGCAATTCGTCCGTTGAAAGACGGTGTTATTGCTGACTTTGATATTACAGAAGCAATGCTACGTTATTTTATTAATAAATTAGATGTAAAAGGGTTTATGTCAAAACCGCGTATTTTGATTTGTTGTCCAACAAACATTACGTCTGTTGAACAAAAAGCAATTCGTGAAGCTGCTGAAAAAAGCGGTGGTAAACAAGTTTATTTAGAGGAAGAACCAAAAGTTGCGGCAATTGGAGCTGGAATGGATATATTCCAACCGAGCGGTAACATGGTAATTGATATTGGCGGTGGGACAACCGATATTGCTGTATTGTCTATGGGAGATATCGTCACCGCCTCTTCAATTAAAATGGCAGGGGACAAGTTTGATATGGAGATTTTAAACTATATTAAACGTGAGTATAAACTGCTAATTGGTGAGCGTACTGCTGAACAAATTAAAATTGAAGTAGGAACAGTTTTCCCAGGTGCACGAAATGAATCAATCGATATTCGTGGACGTGATATGGTAACTGGTCTACCTCGTACAATTACTGTGTATTCTGATGAAATTCAACGTGCTTTAAGTGAACCAGTTTACTTAATTGTACAAGCTGCAAAAACTGTTTTAGAACGTACACCGCCAGAGTTATCTGCTGATATTATTGATCGTGGAGTTATCTTAACAGGTGGTGGAGCACTTCTTCATGGTATTGATACTTTACTAGCTGAAGAATTAAAAGTTCCAGTTTTTATTGCTGAAGATCCAATGCAATGTGTAGCGGTAGGTACTGGTATCATGCTTGAAAACATTGATAAAATTCCTAGTCGTTATTTAAAATAATATATTCTAAAATCTCGGGCCTATGCCCGAGATTTTTTTTGAGAAATTATCCAGAACCATAATCTCCCTAATATAAAATCCTTTTTTAGTTGTTATTAATCTCAAGCAATTTTGCTTGAGATTTTTTTATTTGAATTGTAATTCCTATGTTTGAGTTTTGTAAAGAATAGATGAACTTGAAGGTAGTTAAATACCTAATAAAGAAGGATATATGTAAAGTTTTTCTGATTCAGAAATTGTAAAGATTGGTTAAATGATCTGTAAATTAGTGATGTTAGGGGTAGCGTGTTCATAAATTTAAGTACCAAACACATCTCGAGGATTGAACTGTGGTAAAACATACTTTATTGGGGACGATTATGCATTTGAGCTAGAGCAAACCCTTAGGGTAATTAATTTTGCGATGGATAGTGAAGAATTTAAACACGATTTGATTCAATTTCTTGAAGAAGTAGTAAGTCATAAACAGGTATCAAAAAACAGTTCAAATTGATTAATGATATAGGATGGGGATGGGGCATGAAGCAAATTATTGTTGCTGGTACAGGTTACGTTGGTCTTGCCACAGGTGTTTCATTTGCGACAATTGGTTTTAAGGTAACATGCGTTGATATTGATGAAAGTAAAATCAATTTACTTCAAAAAGGCATATGTCCTATTTATGAACCAGGTCTACAAGAAGCTTTATTGGAGAGTATCATGCAAGAGCGGATTGAATTTACAACAAATATTAATCAAGCCTATCGTAAAGCGGATGTTATCTTTATTGCAGTAGGTACCCCAGAATTACCAGATGGTACTGCCAATCTAACATATTTAAAAGAAGTGGCAAAAGATATAGCAATTAATGCTTCAAAAGATCTAGTCGTGGTCATTAAAAGTACTGTACCTGTTGGGACGAATGAGGTTGTAAAACAAATTTTGAAAGAATTTGCACATCCTCAACTCAAAATAGATGTTGTATCAAACCCTGAATTTTTAAGAGAGGGATCAGCCTTACACGATATTTTCCACGGAGATCGTATTGTCATCGGTGCAGACCATCCTCAGTCTGCATCTTACGTATCGGAATTATATAAGTCATTCAATCTGCCAATTTTCGTAACAAGTGTTCGAAGTGCTGAAATGATTAAATATGCTTCTAATGCTTTTTTAGCTACAAAAATTAGTTTTATAAATGAAATTTCTTCAATTTGTGAAGCGGTCGGTGCTGATGTTGAACAAGTTGCTCATGGAATGGGTCTTGACCGCCGTATCGGATCTCAATTTTTAAATGCAGGTATTGGATTTGGAGGATCTTGTTTTCCTAAGGATACTTCAGCATTGGTAAAAAGCTCGGCATTGGAAGGATTAGAATTAAAACTTCTTAAATCAGTCATTGATATAAATGATTATCAGCAATTGAAATTATATGAATTAGCAAAACTATATTTTGGCTCATTGAAAGATAAGCAAATAGCTATTTTAGGAGCTAGCTTTAAACCAAATACAAATGATATTCGCCATGCACCCTCTATTGCTTTGATCAAAGAGTTTTTAAAAGCCGGAGCTATTATCACTGTATATGATCCAATCGCTCTACCAGAAGTAAACAGAGAGTTTGGAGATTCAGTGAAGTATTCCAATGATTTATATGAAGCAATTTCGAATCAAGATGCCGCACTAATCGTAACTGAATGGAATGAAATTGTTCAAGCGGAACTCAGCCAATTTGAAACAAGAATGAAGCAGCCACTTATATTTGATGGGCGAAATTGTTTTAATTTAGAAGAAGTTCAAAATACGAACATACAATATTATTCAATCGGCCGAAAACCAGTTAATGTCAATTTGCAAATTGCACAGAAGCTATAGGATGCAGTCAAAAAAATTAAACAACCCTTGTTACATCAACATGTAGCAAGGGTTATTTTTATGCCAAAAAGTCTAATTAGAACATGTTGTAAATTCTTATGGTTAGAAATCAATACATGAAATGAAAGAATTTGGAAAAAGTATAGAAATATAAAGCCATAAAAATTATGGACGGTGGTAACTAATGTTTAATTATAAAGAAACTAACAGTGCAGCAACTAATAAGAAAATACCATTTCAAAATAATATATCTCGTTCCTTAAGTAAGGATATTATAGAAAATATAAAACGAATTAAGGAAGATTTTGGCGACAGTTCTGATTTGATGATAAGACATGAATCAATTGGGGAAGGGATGCAGTATTCTTTTGCAGTTATTCATATTGATGGAATTTCGAATGAGCAATTGGTCAATGAAGGTATCGTGGAAAAAATCGTAAAAATTAATACAGAAAAAGAAACATACTTGTCTTTATCAGATTTAGAAAATGGTTTAAAGAGTATCATCTCTGTTTCTACTTTAAAATCTCAATCAAGTTATACGAATCTCTTATCAGCGCTACTCCTTGGTGACACAATCATTCTTTTAGATCATGATACGAACTTCTTAGTTGCGTGTACGAAAATGGTTCAATCTAGAAGTATTTCGGAACCTTCTACTCAAACAGTTATTAGAGGACCAAAAGATAGCTTCACAGAGAGCTTACGTACTAACACTTCGCTCATTCGAAATCGGATCCAACATCCAGCTCTTCGTATTGAATCAATGAAAATAGGTGAAATCACAAGAACAGATGTTGAAATCATGTATATAAAAGGTGTTGTTGATGAGAATTTATTAAAAGAAGTAAATCATCGTCTAGAGGCAATAAATGTTGATGAGATTCTTGAGTCAAGTTATATAGAAAATTATATTCAAAACGACCAAAAGACCATTTTTCCAACAATGCTACATACAGAAAGACCTGATGCAGTAGTTGGGAATTTGCTTGAAGGGCGGGTCGCGATTTTTACTGCGGGTACACCGTTTGTATTAGTGTTACCGGCGACTTTTACACAGTTTTTTCAATCTCCAGAAGACTACTATCAAAGCTCATATATTGGTACTTTTTTAAGGACTTTACGATATATATCTTTCTGGGTTGCCTTATTTGCACCCGCAATATTTATTGCAATTACTTCCTTTCACCAAGCGGTTATTCCAACTGTATTATTAGTAAGTTTAGCCGCACAACGGGAAGGTGTTCCTTTACCTGCCATTGTTGAAGCAATCGGGATGGAAATGGTTTTTGAAGTATTGCGTGAAGCTGGTATTCGAATGCCTAGAGCGGTTGGTCAGGCACTCTCTATTGTTGGGGCATTGATTTTAGGGCAAGCCGCAGTTCAAGCCGGATTCGTATCAGCATCGATGGTTATCATTGTATCAATCACTGCCATTGCGAGTTTTACAATCCCGTACTACAACATGTCAATTGCAGCAAGGATTCTAAGATTTATATTATTAATAGCTGCAGCTTATATAGGCTTGTTTGGCATATTAATTGGTGGATTAATTATTTTAATGCATATGTGTAGCTTACGTTCTTTTGGGGAGCCTTATTTTGCGCCGTTCGCACCGTTTCGTTTAAGTAGTCAGAAGGATACAATTTTAGTTGTTCCTTCTCAAGGTAATACAAAAACAATTAAAGAACAAAGTAATGGGGAATAAACCATGAAGAAGAAATTATGTATGTTTGTTCTTATTGTGATGCTACTGTTAAGTGGATGTTCAAATTATAGAGAATTAAATGGATTATCAATCGTTGTCGCAATGGGCTTAGATTATATTCCTAAAACAAAAGAGTATGAAATGATTGTTCAAATCATTAACCCAAATGCAATTGCTACCCAAACAGGCGCACAAGGGATTCCGATTATTTCTCTAGTCGAAACGGGAAGAACAATTTCAGAGGCAGCCCGTAAAGTGACAAAAAGAGTTTCAAGGCCAAATATTTACTCTCATGTAGCACTTGTAGCTATTGGCGAAACTTTAGCCAGAGAAGAATCATTAAATTGGATTTTTGATGTATTTGAGAGGGATTCGAAAATCCGTGTAAATATACCGGTCATTATTGCTAGAAAAGATAGTGTTTATCGAGTGTTAAATAACATACCACCACTTGATAAACTTCCTGCTAAATCAATTACAGGAAAAATTCAAAATACCTCTAGTCTGTTAGGGGAAAATCATGAAACTCAAATGAGGGAAGTCATTTCAGCTATCTCAAGTCCAGGACGTGAACCAACCATTAACGGTGTAACGTTAGCGTATGAGACACCAGAATCAGAATCATTAGCGAATACTGAGAAAGTAAAATCAACATATGCTGTCATAAATGGAATGGGTGTATTTAGAAAAGGAAAATTAGTAGGGTGGCTTGATGGCCCACCAGCAAGATCAGTCCAATTTGTAGATAATTTAATTAAAGAAACAAATCTTCAAATCCAATGTAAAAAACAAAGATATGATTCAATGGAAGTGACTCGTGTGAAAACAAAAACAGATGTAAAAATGAAAAAAGGAATACCGAATATTCATGTAAAAGTAAAGTCGATTGGTCATATTGATGAAGTGCTATGTAATGATGACTTTGATAAGGCGAAAACACTTGATAAATATGAAAAGGATAGTGAAAAAGTCGTTAGACAAATGATCTTAGATGGCTTAACTCAAGCACAGAAACTAGGTGGCGATGTTTTCGGCTTTGGTGAAAAATTTCATATAAATGACCCAAAGGCCTTCAAAAAACATGAAAAAGATTGGAATAAAGTATTTCAGAAAGCAAAATTCAAAGTAACTGTAGACGTACAAATCAACAATGTAGGTATGAGAAAGCGAACATACCCATATTAAAAAGAAGGTAATAAGATGAACCGTAAATTATCTATAAGTGGCTTTCAATTTTTTTGTATGATCGTTTTATTTGAAATTGGAAGTTCATCTTTAATTGGTTTGGCAACAGATGCAAAGCAAGACGCTTGGATCAGCTTAATTATTGCATTTTTCATGGGCTGTCTGTTGTTTTATATTTATATTAAGTTATATGAAATGTACCCCGACTTACCGTTTACTCACTATATCCAAAAAATTTTAGGAAAATATGCAGGAATACTCCTTGCTTTAATTTATACTATTTACTTTATTTATATTGCTGGTCGAGTTCTACGTGATTTTGAGGAGTTATTAGTCATTTCACTTTACAACGCAACATCACTGATATCAATTGGCATATTAATGAGTTTTTTAGTTATGTATGCTGTATATAAAGGATTTGAAACATTTGGAAGAGTGAATGAATTTTCGTTTTATATAATCATGTTAATTATCTTAGTAGTAGTAGGATTTGAGCTTGTTGGAAAGTTATTTCACATCAATAATTTAAGACCAGTTTTAGAAGATGGATGGAAACCAGTTTTACAAGCTGCTTTCCCATTAACCGTAACATTTCCTTTTGGTGAAATTATTACGTTAACTATGCTGATGCCACATTTAAGAAAACCTGAGCTCGCAATAAAGGTTGGTATGGCTGCGATGATATTTGCAGGATTTTTACTGACAACCTTGACACTTATTAACATAATGATTTTAGGAGTGGATGTATTAGGTAGGACAACTTATCCTATTTTAACAGCCGTTAGTTATATAAACATTGCTAATTTCATTCAAAGACTTGATTCATTAATTGTAATCGTCATGGTTTTAGGTGGATTTATAAAAGTTGCGGTCTTCTTTTTTTGTGCAGTGATCGGTGCATCTGATTTATTCAGGGTGAAGAAAAGAGATGTATTAACCTACCCAATTGCAGTTATCATCGTTGTCAGTTCGGTTTGGATGGCTCCTAATTACTTAGAACATTATAAAGAAGGATTAGATGTTGTTCCATACTATTTACATGTCCCACTTCAAATTATTATTCCAATTGCTTTGCTAGTGATTGCAATCATACAGAAAAAAGGTAAAGAAAAAAACAGCTTAGAAAATAACTAAGCTGTTTTTTGATGATTTTTTAACTTGTTGAATTTTGTGGGTTTTTTGCTCGGTTTTTCATTTTTTTCTTATTCAAATATTTAAGTAATGCATTTGCGACTGCAAACGGAACAGTAAATAAAAAGATCACCACATAATCCTCACCAACCAACTCCGTTTTACTAATTAGGATATAGCTCCACATTTCAGAAAAACTTGTGCCCTGAATTAAATCAATACCTGCCAGTAAACCCATTGTTAATACGAATAAACATAAAAAAATGAAAAATATCTTCAATTTATCAACTCCTTGTCAACACGATGCAATTGTATGACATTTATTATTTTGGTTGATTATGGAAAAGATTATGCGAAAAGTTAAAGAAAGTCCGACAATAATCGCGCTTTTTATTCTGAAAATTTAGTATATAATTAATAAGGGCGTAAAAAGGGGGACTTAAGTTGTTACAAATTTTTAAAAACCGTAATTTCTTATGGTTATTTTTAGCAAATTTCACTTCTCAGCTAGGATCCGTAGTAGGTATGACAGCATTTATGCTTTATTTATTAAGAAAATTTTCTAATCAACCTTCATATGCGACGATAACCGAATTGATGTATACTTTACCGATGCTTTTTTTATTTTTCTTAGTAGGTGTATTTGCAGATCGGTTAAATCGTAAGAAAATTGCTATGTACTGTGATTATATAAGTGCTTTTTTATCAGTAGTATTGTTAATTACAATCATGCAAGATTGGATATTTCTATCATTCTGTATTCTCTTTTTAAGAAGTGGTGTATCGAAATTTTTTCAACCTGCGCAGTCTTCTCTATTACAAGGGATTTTAACGGAGGATCAATATGCAACCTCGGCAGGTTTAAATCAATTAGTTAGTAGTTTATTTATGCTATTTGGTGGAGCGATAGGAACAATTGTATTTTGGAAAATGGGAGTAGAAGCTGCTATTATCATTGATACGATATCATTTATCCTTTCTGGGCTGCTTATCCAAGTGGCCAAACTCTCGAAAGAAATTACAAATCCTAATGGTCACCATACTTTAAAAGATTTGAAGTTTACATTAGTCCTAAAGGATTTTAAAGAAGGAATTGTATACATTTTAAATCACTCATTACTAAGGTCTCTTTTATCAGGATTTTTCTTATTCGGTGTCATTAATGGAGGATTTTCAGTTATGCCTTCATTCATCTTAAAATACAAACTAGCTCCTGATAACTATGAAGAATTACTAATCTATATTGGAGTTGCATTTGGTACAGGAGTCTTGCTTGGAAGCATTGTCGGATCAATGTTAGCTAAGAAGATGCAACTTCAAAATATGATCATCATCGGACTTATTATATCTGGACTATGTGTCATTGCAGGAGGATTCTCAACGTCACCACTTGCTTACATTCTATGGCAATTCATTATTGGACTAATATTACCAATCGTAAATATTGGAATTGGAGGTTGGTTCCCTAAAATTGTTGAAAAGCGGATGATGGGAAGAGTTCAAGGTTGGATTCAACCGATTATACTATTATCTCAAAGTATTACATTAGGCTTAATCGCGCTATTCTATCCAGCTATTTTAAAGATTGAATGGTTACATGCAATTGTCGGATTAAGTTTATCAATAGTTGGTGTGTATTATTTCGTTGTGTTACCTAAGTATATGAAAACTGATATGAGTAATGCAGCTGTAGAAACTGAAAGGTCAGTTTCACAATAATCAATATAGTAATAGCCTGTAACTAAAAGTTAGTTACAGGCTATTTTTTATAGTTAAATATTTACCTTTATAGAACTGAAGTAGTTTCAAGCCAAAAAACCAGTCTGTTTTTTGTATGTCTTTTTTCATATTAATAACCAAATATTACTATCAGTGATTTTTGATACAAAGCTACTATTTTACAACAGAAAACATTTTTCGACATAAGCTATTTGGACCATTCAAATAGTTTCGAGAAGGTATATAATAGAGTTGATGAAATTTATCAAATTTTGCGTATCTTATATACAATGACTCAATGTTCGATTAAAAAATGCAATATTTAAAGTGAAAATAGATTCGTACGAATAGAAAGATTTATATGTTATCAATTATTGTGGAATGTCATTTAGTTTCTAATATTGAAGCTAAATAGATAGAGAGGGGTAGCTTAATGCTAAGAGGTTTTTATGCAGCGGCATCAGGTATGATCACACAGCAAAGAGTAACAGAATACTTGACCAACAATATAGCAAATGCTAATACGCCTGGTTATAAAGGAGAACAAGCTTCTTTGCGTTCTTTTCCAGAATTACTAATGAAAAGAATGAACACAGAAGATATTCCAGGTAAAAATATTAGTCAAAATGGTCCAACCTTAGGTGGATTGAATACTGGGGTATACATGCAAGAAACACTACCAAAGTTTACACAAGGTGATCTTCAACAAACAAATAAATCCACAGATATAGCGATTCAAGAGCGTGTTATTCCATTTAATACGGCTGCTAAAACAAAAGGAGCCTTATTTTTTGAGCTTCAAAATCCAGATGGGACTGTTCGCTATACTAGAAACGGTAATTTTACCCTAGATCAACAAGGTTATTTAACAACGAATAATGGCTTTTATGTTTTAGGCGAAAATAATCAACGTATTCAAGTTCAATCTTCTGATTTTAAAATGCTTGAAGATGGAACGATTATTGATAATGGACGTAACGCAGGTAAATTAAAAGTCGCATTTTCTGATAACCCAAACACATTAGTGAAAGAAGGGGAAGGTCTATTCAAAACGACAAGTGGACAAGCACTTCCGACAGCTTCTGGGAATAATCGAATTGCTTTTTCTGTTAACCAAGGATTTATTGAACGTTCAAATGTTGATGTTACACAGACATACACTGAACTTATGTCAGCATATCGTAGCTTCGAAGCAAACCAAAAGGTTCTACAAGCATATGATCGAAGCATGGAAAAAGCTGCTAATGATATTGGAAGCTTAAGATAAACACAGGTTAATTAAGAATGTTCATTGAATGGTTTAGGATTGATCTGTAACAAAATTAGACTGATTATTAAGAATAAGTAATATAAAAACAATGTTATGAAAACAGCCAAAAATAAATTGAGGAGGGAAATTCTATGAATCGCATGCTAACAATCGCATCTAATACAATGGGACAATTACAGAACCAATTAGATGTAATTAGTAATAATATTGCCAATGTAAACACAGTAGGGTATAAACGTCGTGATACTAACTTTAGTGAAATGCTTACTCAACAGTATGATAATCAAACGCGTTATGATCAAGAGTTGGGTCGAAACACGCCTTTTGGAGTTCGTTATGGAGTAGGTGCAAAACTTGCTCATACAGCACTACAATTGGACGCTGGTGCAATTCAACGTACGGAACGAAAGCTTGATGTAGCTTTAGTTCAAAAAAATCAATTTTTCCAAGTGAATGTGACTGAAAATGGTCGAACGGAAACTAGATATACAAGAGACGGATCTTTTCAACTATTACCAATAAACGGTGATGGTTCTAAATTACAGCTTTCTACGAGTGAAGGACACCCAGTATTAGGTACGAATGGTCCGATTATTGTGGACGGTAACGCTAAGGACTTTTCTTTTAATGAAACTGGTGGTCTGACAGTAACAAATCAAAATGGAACAAGAACGAATTATCAACTTGCCGTAGTAAATGTTTTGAAGCCCCAAAACTTTGAAAGTGCAGGCAGTAATTTGTTTCGAATTTCGCAAGCAGCAACAGCGGGACAAACAGTTCGTCCGATTAACGCAAATCAAGTAAGTACGATGGGTGGCGTGCTAGAGCAATCAAATGTCGATTTAGCGACATCAATGACAGACTTAACTATTACCCAAAAAGCTTATCAATTCAGCTCTCGTGCAATTACAATGGCTGATGAAATGAGCGGTTTAATTAATGGATTGCGTTAAATAATAAAATAAGATAGTATATTACTTATAAAAAATAGAAGCTGGTCTTAAGACTTGCTTCTTTTTTGTACGAATCAGTCAAATGAATCTAGGAGGAGTAATAAAATGTTAGATATCCAAGCAATTAAAGAGATTATTCCACATCGTTATCCATTTTTATTAGTTGATCGAATTGTAGAGCTTGAAGAAGGAAAGCGTGCAATTGGTTTAAAAAATGTAACGGCAAATGAAGAATTTTTTAATGGTCATTTTCCAGAATTTCCTGTAATGCCAGGAGTATTAATAGTTGAAGCTCTTGCACAAGTTGGGGCAGTTGCTGCACTAAGCTTAGAGCAAAATAAAGGCAGACTTGCATTATTTGCTGGTATCGATAATTGTCGATTTAAAAAGCAAGTAGTACCAGGTGACACACTTAGACTTGAAGTTGAACTTGTGAAAATGCGCGGACCGATTGGTAAAGGTAAAGGCGTAGCAACAGTTGACGGTCAAGTTGCATGTGAAGTTGAATTAACATTTGCATTAAAATAACAAGATATTTCTTACCTTACCAATTATTTCAAAAAAACGGTTCTTGATTTTGCCATACCACGTGTAAATTGTAGAATAATTTAAATTATTTTGTTGTAATTCGTCTTTTTATGGTATTATAACAATGTTATCAAAAAATACACCTTAGAGAATTTACAAAAATTTTAAAACGGGGGTATGTACATCATGCTCAAAGATTTACCACGTGGTACGAAAGTTAGCATTACCAACTCTATCAAAACTGCTTTTGAATTATATATGAGGAACTTAGAGTGGGATTTAGAAGCGTATAGCTGGGATGATTTCTTAGCTGAGTGGAAAAGTTACAATGAGCAATACGCTTCATGGCAATCAACTGTTGAAGATTCAATCTTGAATAGTGAACAGTTTCACCAAGAATTAGCTACAAAAATGAACGCAGATATTACAAAAATTTTGAATGATGATCCTACAGAAGATCAAATTCAACAAATCGAGCAACTAGTAAAAGAGCTAAAAGTGGAAGACCCATCTTACTCTTGTAAATTAGAAGCTAAATATCATATCGAACGCCTTCAAGAAATGCAATCGGTATAATAACTAGAAAACAGACCTGTATAGAGGTCTGTTTTTTATTTTGTTTATTATTAAGCTCTGTTAAAAAAGAATGTAGATTTCCATTCCAGGTACTTCGCTTTCCATGGAGCGTGACTTGAGCCTCCTCGGCGAGCCTCCGGGGTCTCAAGTTTCCCGCATCTCCCATAGGAGTCTTCGCACCTTCCATTCCAATTACTCTCGAACCAGCTATTCTCCTACCATAATATTAATTATGAGTATATATGAATAAAACAATAAATAAATAAATACAATGTATGATTTCTAGTTTTCTAAAAGCAGTTAGATTTACATGCCATTTCGCCATTGTTTTAGCAAATAAAGCATTATTGTTGTTATTAAAGATTGGTTCTCTTTTCTTAAGTTAAATACAACTAAAAAGGTACCAAATAGGATATAAATTGTAGATTTAGACTATTCAAGATTATCACTTCTTTAAATTTATTGTTTTAAATATATTTTAGAGTGCATTGAAAATAAAGAACGAGATTGCAACGGAAGGCAGCTCGACTCCTGTGGGAAAAGCGGGAAAGCTGAGACCCCGCAGGCGGGCCGAGGAGGCTCAGCTCACGCCCCACGGAAAGCGAGCAGCCAGGAGTGGAAATCAACGCAATCCTCTATTTAAAACAATAAAAAAGGGAGCCTCATGTCGACAGCCCCCAAAATGTCATTCCTTTTTATTTTAACTTATTAAACACCCAATAGATCTGCTAACTCATCCATTGATAGTTCAGTAATCCATTGTTCGCTAGTTATAATCGTATCATTTAATGATTGTTTGCGTTGTAGCATTTCATCAATTTTTTCTTCTAGTGTACCAATCGTTACGAACTTATGGACCTGTACGAACTTTGTTTGTCCGATTCGGTAAGCCCGGTCTGTCGCTTGATTTTCAACTGCTGGATTCCACCAACGGTCAAAGTGCATTACATGGTTTGCAGCTGTTAAATTTAATCCAGTTCCACCTGCTTTTAGTGAAAGGATAAATATCTTTACTTCACCATTTTGAAAACGATTAATCATTTGGTCACGAGCAGTTTTCGGTACACTTCCATTTAAGAAAAGTACTTCTTCTCCAAATTTTGATTGAATAGCTTCTTTTAACATATCACCCATTCTGACATATTGAGTAAAGATTAGACAGCTTTCATTTTGTTCTAAAATCGGATCAATTAATTCAAATAGTCGTTCAACCTTGCTTGAACGATCTTCAAATTCGACAAGTTGTGATTCTTTCAAAAACAATGAAGGATGATCACAAATTTGTTTCAGTTTATTTAACATCCACAAAATACGACCGCGTCTTTCAATCCCACTTAAAGTATCAATTTGCTTTAAACTATCCTGAACGACTTGTTCATATAAAGCTGCTTGTTCAACAGACAATGGACATAGCATTTTTTGCTCTTGCTTTGGTGGTAAATTTAAGGCTACATCCTCATCCTGTTTTGTTCGTCGGAGTAAGAAAGGTGCGATTAGTCGATGAACTGCACTAATTTTTTCCTCATCTCGATCTTTTTCAATTGGATTGACATAATTTCCAACAAATCGATTTAAAGTACCTAAATAACCTCTATTAATAAAATCAAAGATTGTCCATAGCTCTGTTAAGCGATTTTCCATTGGCGTACCAGTTAATGCAATACGATGCTCGGCTTTTAATCCACGAACTGCTCGAGATTGTTTCGTCGATGGATTTTTTATATTTTGAGCCTCATCTAAAATGATACTTTTCCATGCATATTGCTTAAGGTCTTCGTAATCCAGCACACTTAAAGCATAAGAAGTAATGATTATATCAACATCTCTGACAATTGAAAGAAGGTCAGAACCTTTTAGTCGATTTCCACCGTAATGAACATGAATCGTTAAACCAGGATAAAAAGTTTCGATTTCCCGTTTCCAGTTATTGATCACAGATGTAGGGCAAACGATTAAAGAGGCACCTCGTTGTTCCTCGTGCTCTTTTCTATATGCTAAATATGCAATCGATTGAATGGTTTTCCCAAGCCCCATGTCATCTGCAAGTAATGCGCCGAATCCCATGTTTTTTAAATGAATGAGCCATTCAAATCCTTTTTGCTGATATGCTCGTAAAGTTGCTTGTAGTCCAGCTGGTTTTTCTAAATCTGGAACATCATTAATAGATGTAAGACGTTTAGTTAATTCGCGGAAAACATCATCAACTTCAATTTCAACTTCAGCAAACGGTGAATTGTCATCCTCAACTTTTTCAGAACCTTGAAGTAATTCGTGTTGCAGTACTTCATGGAATCGTAAGCCCTGCTTTTCTGCTTTTTCCATCATTTTCTTCATTCGTGCAATAAAGGCTGGGTCGAGTGCTATCCATTGTCCATTAAATTGAATTAATCTTCGTTGGTTTTCAACAAATTGCTGGAACTGCTGTTCAGAAAGCTCCATTCCATTTGTAGAGATTCGCCAATTAAAATCAACCAGTGTTTCCATATTGAAGAATGAATTTCCTGTAGGCTTGCCTTTTACGCTTGCTTTTAGCGTCATTTTGTTTTGCTTTAAAGCCTGCCACCAACTCGGCAACAGTACTTGGATATTTGCAGAGAGTACCTTTTCACTATCTTCTGTCAAAAATGTCCAAGCATTTTGCTCCGAAAGAATACTTCTCGGTTGATTGTCTTCAATTAAAGTAGGAACAAGTAATCCAACACCCTGAAACGTGCGATCTAAATATTCTGCATATGATGCATGCTTACTATGGAGGGATGGATGTCCACTATATTCATATGGTTTGATTGCTTTTCGCTCATCTATTAAATATGTACGTAAATGCCAATCATCATGTTCACTCATCGGTTCTTCAAGTACTAAGCGAATAGAGAATGGAACATCATCATCTCTAAGTCCGATTTTCACATGCCAGTCATCCTCATCGATACTATGAGTGAGCTGTTGTTTTAAGTAAGTAGGATTATGATATAGACCTCTTGCAATCTCCCATTTTTTTGAGTGAATTGAACCAATCTCAAACTGTTGCTTAATTGCTGCAGATACTAATTCCTGTACAGTAGGCTCCAAAAGCTCTGTACCATCGATTCTCCATAATTCATTTCCAGCTTGATAATGAGCAAAACTTGGGGAAACCTGCCCTTCATGAAATGAAGGATAAAGATGCGAAATAATTTGATGAAATTCCTTTGCTTCATCAAGATAAGTTACTTCTACTAAAGAATTCTCATGATGTTCTTTGAAAAAAGTCAGTGCTTCAATAGGAGTTAATAGAATTCCCTCAATCTGTCCAACTCGACTTGATTGTAGTAAAGTCCCATAGTATGAAGGTACATGCCACTGAAACAATAGATGCTTCCATACGCTTACCGGTAAAATGCCACCGTGACTTTGCATCCCATAAATGAGTAGTCCTTTATTCTCTACCCATTTTACCGCAACACTAAGATTTGCTAGTCGCTTCATTGACTAATTTTCCTTTCCTTAATTCCTCTTGAAGTGCACGTAAACGAATAAATTGAGATTCAATATAATGAATATAATCATTCCATTCATCGATACGCTTTAATTTCTTGTAATTAGTTTTCAGTTTCTTTAAATATCGAACTGCTAATTTATAATTAGAACGACCCTTTAGCTCAATGTAATATAGAACCATATGATGATAAATTGGAAGAACAGATTGTGGGTCATGCTTATGTGCTTCCTGTAAATCATGTTTATCTATTTGTTCAGGTTGATACGAATATAAATACATTTGTAATTCAGTCCAACGCTTATACTCCTGATTATGCATTAAATAATCTGTATACTGCATCTCACTATAAGGAAGAAGCGCTTGGTAAACGACTTCTAAGCCAGCCGTTTGATTTGTATAGAAGCTATTGTATTCATAATGTGATAGAAAATGTTTTGCAAAAGTGCTCTTTGCATATTCATCATTTCCATGTTGGAGATAGTGTAGTAGCATTTCGTAATATAAAGGTAAAAATTTTGAAAGACGTTCAGTTTCATTATTTTTCCGTAAGTTTTCAATCCAATATGTAAAGCTATATATAGTACGTTCATTCTGACTATATTTTTTCAAAATGGCTAGCATGTCATCATCATTTTTTAATAAAAAGTGAAACTGAGCCATACCTAAGTCAACATAGTAATCCTCTGGGAGCTTCGATAATTCTTCTAAATCTTGGTGTAATTTCTTCTGATTATTCAATAACTCCTTATATACATGACGAAATGAATTATATCTCGGTATTAAACAAAGCTTTCGATCAAATAGTAAAGCTTTTAGCTGTTGTCTAAGCACATCCTCATATTGATGTGAAACAGAACCACCAGTAATATTATGCAACTGTCTACTTACGGCCTCTATTTGATTTTCTAGCATTGTCATTTCTCTTGGTAATTGGGCATTATCATAGACCGTACTTTGAATTTCAATTTGATTCACCATTTTATTCATCGTGAATATGGCTGCTAGAAGCTGGTACTGTAGTTTTTCCTTTTCTTGTCGAGGCTGTTGATTTAACAATCCATGATAAAAACGTTCGTATAAAGGGTAAACAAAATAAACATCTTGGTAAAATGATGTTCTTTGTTGTTCTATATACTCCTTATATTTCTGTTCAAATAATTCTACAGTTTCCTTTGGTTTATCTTCTTGAATGATATTCATCTGATCAAGCAATTGTCGGCCAGTCATAATATTTGGGATACTTTTCAAACTCGACTGCTTAAATTTCCTCATGATGTCTCCGACCAAAGAAAATGATGCTGCTGCATAGCATAAAAGCGCAATCTGATGTTGGCATGGAGGTGCTTCGTAACAATCACATCCATTTTGATCATGATTATTTATATGTAATATTGGTAAATGAATTTGATCTGCTTCTTCTACCACTCCGACAATTCTACCGTCTCTAACTGAAACATTATAAACTTGTCCTTGTCGATAAAGCTGTAAGCCACTTTCAACAAGCTCCGCATCTCTCATATTTTGTGGAGAAAGCTTAGAAAAAAGGGAGTATGAGAGTTCATAAATCACATCTTTATTTAAATCACGTTGAAGCATTCTCTGCCTCCTAACTCGTAACATTCTTATTGGTAATTATACCCTAAACAGATACGTTTCACATAGTTGAAAAGGAAAAAGTATCAGTTCACGCATTACTTATGATGAAAACAGAAATAAATGAGTTAATTTAAGTGAAAAAAGTAGGATTCAATAGAATATTGACTATTGATGCTGCTTTTTTTGTAAATTACTGGTGTATTTAAATAAATAGTAAACAACTTGTAATATATCTGTAACATAAGGGAGAAAAAAACATGATATTATCGAATTATCAGATAAATTGGTATATAAAGTAGAAACATACATGTCTAGGAGTGAAAAGAATGAAAAAAGGTTTTATACTACTTTCAGTAATTTTCCTATTCCTAGTTGGACAACCTCTAAGTAAAACATCAGCCGCAACTATGGATGGTAATGATATCGTAAATGAAGCAAAACAACATATAGGTGTAGATTATGTTTATGGAGGCACAACTCCAAATGGATTTGACTGCTCAGGATTTACTCGTTATGTATACAAGGAAGCAGCGGGAATTAGTTTACCACGTTCTTCTTCTGATCAATACGATGTTGGTAAATCTGTATCTAAAGATGATTTAGAGCCAGGTGATCTAGTGTTTTTCAGCAATACATACAAATCTGGTATTTCACATGCTGGAATTTATGTTGGAAATAATAAATTCATCAGTGCTTCAAGTAGTAAAGGAATCAAAATTGACTCTCTAAGTGGAGGTTATTGGGGACCTAAATATGCTGGAGCAAAAAGAATCATAAAGTAAAAGAATAATAGACATATAAATAAGCTCCCTATGCAGGGGGCTTTTCGTTTTTAATAGACAACATTGTAATTTACTAACTAGAGAGGTGAAACGTTTTGAAAAAGTTATTTATAAGTTTTATTGTTTTTTTCTTAACATTTAACATGGTTAAGGATGTTTTTGCGGAAGCTTCCACTGATCAAGTGGTTCCAGAAAAATGGGTGGTTACATTAGAAGTAGCTGAACTAACAGTACAAAATGTAGAAACTGGAGAGATATCAACTGTACAAATTCCAGCTAATCAATTATTAAAGGTTGAAAAAGAAGATACTGAAGTATTTTTTGTACAATACAACGAAACTTTAGGTTCTGTTCTAAAAAGTAAAGTTCGTGATGCTACATTATGGGAGATCAATCCAACTGAAAAAGTTTTTAAAGTCATGGCAAATACAAATCTATTACTAAATGAAAATGGTAAGTTAGTAAATAAAGGGATTGTAAAGAGTAATACTTTATTTGAAAAAATAGGTGAAAAAGATCAATACCTTATTATTCAATACTTAAATACAACTGCTTATATAGAAAAAAATAATACAGTTCCAGTACCAGGTGGAAAAATACCTGTGCCAACTATTTCAATTAAAGCAGTTAAAATAAAGGTTGGAATGACGAAACGAGCTACAAAAATTGTAAATGCAGTAAATAAATCAAACATCATTGCGGAGATTCCGGCCAGTCAAAGGATAGACATTAAAGGAGAATATGATTCTTTTTATGTAGTAAAAGTTGGCGGGAATACTGGATTCATTACGAAAACCAATATTTCTCTTAAGACCAATAATTATGTAAATCCATCAGGTGACTATAGCTATAATGAAATGATTGCCGATTTACAAGAATTAAATGCATGGTATCCTTCATTTACAAAGGTAGAAATCATTGGCAAATCTGTTGATGGACGAAATCTTTATTCGATTAAACTTGGAACGGGTAAAGAAGAGATTAGTTTAAATGCTTCTCACCATGCCCGTGAGCATATGACAACCAATGTGTTAATGGAAATGCTTGATCAATATGCGAATGCTTATGAAAAAAATACAAAAATAAATGGCTATGATGTAAAAAAACTATTAACAAGAACATCTATTTACTTTGTACCAATGGTGAACCCTGACGGGGTTATGTTAGTACAAGAAGGTGCAAATAGTGCTAAAAACCCGAGCCAAGTCATTAAATTAAATAATGGAAGCAAGAACTTTAAGGCTTGGAAAGCAAATATTCGAGGCGTTGACCTAAATCGTCAATATCCAGCAAATTGGAGTAAAATTAGTGGAAATAAACCTAAACCTGGACCGGATAACCATAAAGGTAGTAAACCTTTAAGTGAACCAGAAGTGAAGGCTTTATATGATTTTACGAATAAACATAACTTTAAAAATACAGTCGCATATCATTCTTCTGGCAATATTATTTTTTGGCACTATAATCAAAAAGGTAGTCAGTTTACGAGAGATAAAGCGATCGCTACTAAACTTTCAAAACAAACAGGTTATAGTCTAGTTGCACCTGCTAAAGGTGGGGGAGGCGGTTATAAAGATTGGTACGTTGCAGTAAAAAAACGCCCAGGATTTACAATTGAAATCTCTCCATACGTAGGAAATAAACCTGTACCACATTCATACTTCAATAGTATTATGAAGAAAAACTTACCAATTGGATTAATATTGGCTGCAGAACCTTCTAAATAAAGGGTTTTATAAAGTACTATATTAGAATAAAGGACTTTATTTTTTAAAAATTAGAACACAATTTGTTTTTCAGTAAAATCTGTGGTACAATAACTACATACTTAATAAGAATTGGTTAATTCAATTCATGTGTTAAAAGGGACGAATTTTCATCCTGTTATAATGTGTGTATTTTTTCTTAACAATACTCATTAAGTGTAAAAAAAACAGGATATATGGAGGTTCGCATTATGAACACAGGTACAGTAAAATGGTTTAACGCAGAAAAAGGTTTTGGATTCATCGCAGTTGAAGGTGGAGACGATGTATTCGTACATTTCTCAGCTATCCAAGGCGAAGGTTTCAAATCTCTTGAAGAAGGCCAAAAAGTAAGCTTTGAGATCACTCAAGGTAACCGTGGCGCTCAAGCTGAAAACGTAGTTAAATTATAATTCTCACTTATGAGATGAAAGACTGTTAGCAATTTTGCTAACAGTCTTTTTTTGTATTTTAGTAATTCCAATAAAACTAAAATGTACTACCTAGTAGATTGTTGAGTTGAAACTGTAAGTTAAGCTTCAAATAGAAGTCCCTATAAGAGTAGTGTGACCAAGTTTAACAAGCGTAAAACAGATAAATAAAAAAAGAGCTGAATTCAGCTCTTTTCTTCATTTATTTTAATGCCTCATTAATAAATTCAGTCGCTTCAAGTTGAGAGATACCTTTAATCAAACTTAATTCTCCTACAAACATTCTTTTTGCAGTGTCGAGCATTTCTTTCTCACTTGGGTTTAATGGTTTTTCTTTACTTTGTAATGTTAAATCACGTACAACTTGTGCACCAGCTAGTAATTCACCCGATTTGAGTTTTTTCATATTTACATCATACTTTTGTTTCCACGATAATGAGTCGTCTGGATGACCATTTGAAAAATCATCTAATACAGTTTCTAAGTGGTCGTGATCTTCTACTAATCGTATTTTCGTTCTTGAAACATTCCCTTTAGGAATCATTAACTTCATATTACTGGAAGGCATATGGATAATGTAATATTGCTGTGTTACACCCTGTATGACCTTTTCTTCAATGGAATCAATCACTGCAGCTCCTTGCATGGGATAAATTATTTGATCGCCAATTTTGAACAATGTATCCACCTCCGAAAAACCTATGATAAATCAAGTATAACATTGTTTAACGAAATAACAAAATTTTTATAATATCATTTAAAAAGTAAAACTGTCAATAAAAAACATGTATAATTTTAGACTTTTTTGGGAAAAAGATGAACATGTCGAATGGTCGTGGACATAATATGGAGGGAGAGATTGTCGGAAAGGAGGGTGTTCATGAATTATCGTGTTGTTTTATTTTGTGTCGCAGTATTAACTTTTTTTACATCAACAGGTTGCAGTGAACAAAGGGTTCTAGAAAAATTACCAGAGAGTGTTTTAGAAAATTTACCAGATGGCGTAATGTTAACAGCTGCAGAGTTATCCTATGAACCTTTTCTAAAAAATGAAATTGGTAAGCAATTGACTGAACATCAAGGTGTTGCTGAACCACTTTATACAGAAATGCATGAGCGGTTAAGTGATTATGAGTTAGTTTCATTAACATCTGGAAAAATCGGTTTTTCAGCAATTGCTCTAAAAAATATGAAAGACAATAGTCTTTTATTTGCATTTAGTGGATTAAAGAGAATAAATTTACAAGATATATATCAGAGATTAATCGGTTTTGATTCACCTGAAAATGCTTCACCAGTAGTTGTTGATGCACAAGCTCAGCAAGCATATAAATGGGTAAAGCAAATCTTAAATAAAAAAGAAAATGCTGGTGCGAGTGTTTATGTAACCGGACACTCATTTGGGGGTTATTTGGCACAGTATATAGGCTATCAACTTGTGCAGGATGAAAAAATGAAAGACCACCCATTTGTACAAGGAGTTACATTTAATTCGCTTGGGGTCTTATTAGATAATGGATCTAAAAAACTTCATACGAAAACCGAAAAGATTCAAACGCTATTCAAACCAATTTTTACAAATTATATTGTAAAAGGTGATCCTCTAGATTACGCTAGTAAGACATTTTTTGAAGAAATTACAGGTTACTCATTGCAACATCTTGGAAACGTAAATTATATTACAGTAGATGAAAACTATAAAAAGTCCTTGCAAGCTTTGGAGAAAACAAGAGATTTATGGACAAAAGCGAAGCAATTAAAACCTCTGTATCCATACCATGATCTAGCTGGTTTTGAGACTAACTTCTGGACGGCACAGTAGTAATATTTGGAAATATCAAAAACAGTAAAAAGCTATTATCTTTAACGGTAATAGCTTTTTTATTTGCCATACTTCCTAAATAGAGAAGTATGAAATAAATAACTATATTAGTATTTTAATTATTCAAAATAATAAAAATATTAGTAGACTGCTTTTTCTTTATCATATACAATCTACTTAGTTGGTATATTCTAGCAATTAATGAACATATAGGAGTGATTGATTAGTATGAAAAGAAAATTTTCTAAACGTAATGTACTAATGACATCTTTGTCGGCAGCTTTAGTAGCATCTGCCTTAACGCCTTCAGTAATTAGTGCTAAATCAGTGAAAGAACCAAAATTAACAGTTAAAAAAGTAACTGCAGTGAATACAAAAACAGTAGTTGTAGAATTTAACAAAGCAGTTGATAAAAAGTCTGCGGTAAAAGTGAACAACTATTCATTTGCTAAAAACAGTGGGATTACAGTAACGAAGGTTACATTGTCTGGAAATAAAGCACTTTTAACAATTAAAGGTGTTGAAAAAAGAACTGCATCATTTACTGCAGCTCTAACAGTTTCAAAAGTAAAAGATAATAAAGGTAAAGTAATGGCTACAACGAAAGTAAATGTTAGCTTTAAAATTGCTGCAAAAGCTGTAACACTTACAAAAGTACAAACACTTGATATGAATAAAAATGGTAAGTTAGATGCTGTTACAGTACAATTTTCAGAGCTTGTATCTGGTGTAGATAAAGCTGACTTTAATGTAGAAGGTTACACGGTAACAAATGCTTCTTCTAAAGGACTAGTGACAACGCTTACACTTGAAGAGCAAGCAACAAGTGATTTAACTGCTAAACCAGCCGTAACATTTGTTGGTGAAGTGAAGGATGGCTCTGGTAATGTAGTTAAATCAATTAAGTCAACTCAAACAACAGCTGGATTTATTGCTGTAAATTTAGGTGGTACAAGTTTAGCATTTAACACTGAGCAAGAGTTCATTGTAAATGCAAAGCTTCCTGAAACATTTACAAGACCAGCAGGTTCAGAGCTTAAATTTAAAGTATTGATCACAAAAGATGGTGCTCCAGTTAAGAATCTAACATTTGGCTACTTAGCAGGATATGCTCTTGAATCAAAAACTAATAGCCAAGGTATTGCATACGTACCAGAAGTTGATCAAGTAAGTGATCTTTCACTAACACTATTAAAAATGGCTGAAGGCTATCCAGTTCCATTTAAAATGAAACTTCCTTCAGTAGGAAACTATGAAATTAAAGTAGAATTAGTAGACCACAAAGCAAATGATGCTGCTGTTGAGGGTGCTAGTTACAAATATGCTTTAAAGTAAATTAAAAAAGCTAAAGGAATGATGTTTCCTTTAGCTTCTTTTTTTAATTTATTGTGACTGATTGTTTGAATGTAAATCAGTTACATTAATCTTTGAACTAACCATATTAATCCAAGAATAAAAATGAAAACTGAACCTATTTTTACATATTTTTGGTATTTTGTAAGAGCTTGTAGTTTTAATAAGATTGGCACGATTAGAAGTGCAATACATAGTTGGATAAACTCAATTCCAAGATTGAAATTTAATAATGCTACAGCTAGATTTGATTTGGGAAGTTCCATTTCTTTTAAAATGCTTGCGAACCCCATCCCGTGAATTAAACCAAATATAAATGTAATTGCCCATCTATAGTTAATCTTTTCTTTGAATATATTTTCTATAGCAACATAACAAATACTAAGTGCGATCACTGATTCAACAAATTTAGAAGGTAGGTCAACAATTCCAAAAACTGCTAGGGTTAATGTAATACTATGTGCAATGGTGAAAGCAGTGATTGTTCCGATAAATTGTTTTAATGACTGCCTGCTTAGTAGTAATGCAAATAAAAATAATAAATGATCATATCCAGTTAGTATATGAAGCATGCCTAGTTTGAAAAATGATAGCCAAGAAGAAGTATCTTCATCAGATTTAGAATCAGTTACTTGTTTTGTATCTTGTGCTTGTCCATCGGTTGATTGTTGATCTTGTTGAGCTTCTGTTAAAAGGATTGTCCATGTTCTACTTGTTCCTTGTAGAGCAGCTTGGCTCGTTTCAGATCCATAAGTAGCTGTTAATAGATTTACATAATTCGTTGTTCCTGAGTCACCTGTGTAGAATCCATCATTTAAGCTGATTGTGTCGCCAGGTGCAAATGCAGGGAAAAGAACTGTAAACTCTATATATTCTACATCCTCTTTTTTTATCTTCTTCATTTTTTCAACGGTTGGTGTTTGTTCTTCGTTGTTCTTATCAAGAGAAAGTTTTTCAGAAACAATTTCTTCTAAATGGTGTTCTTCTTTCTTTAATTCTGATTTTTCAAGTTTAAAATTATTATTTGGATCAATCCCATCGATTAATTCAATAAGAGAAATTGAATCAATTGTGAATGTCATTTCAGTTTGTTCTTTTTCGAACTTAATATTTGTAAAACTAGCACTATAATTATGTGCTGATGCGTTTGGTGGAAGGGCAATAAATAATAGTAAAGCTATTGGTATAAGGCGTAAAATTAAATTATTGGATTTCTTTCTTAGTATAACTTTTTTTAGATTACCAAAAAAATAAAGCACGAAATATCCCCCTGTATTCTATTCTTATATTGATCAATTGGGTCTGCTGTTAGAATGAATATATTTATTAAATATCAAAAATGAAACAACTTAATATAAACATAGAATAATTGAGTTTGTATAGTAGTAATAAAAAATTTACAGAAAATGTAAACTAATTTTAAAATAAACTTATTTCTTTACATTTAAAAATTTCATATAATATTCTAGGCGATATATCTTTATGAAATTACTGATATATTACACGTGAAGAGAAAGGAAAAAAATGTTTTTAAGCAATAAATATTTCACCAAATTTATTAAAGGATGTTGATGAAATGAAGTTAAAAACAAGAAAGATTAAGCGTTGGACAAGCATGGTCATGTCAGCTTTATTATTAACAAGCACGTTTTTGCCGAGTGGGTTAATAAATAGAGCTGAAGCAGCAATTGCTAATCATGTGGTAATTAGTCAGGTATATGGTGGCGGAGGAAATACAGGAGCAACATATACAAATGATTTTATTGAACTTTATAATCCAACTGACAGTGATGTTGTATTAGATAATTGGTCGGTTCAATACGCTAGTTCAACTGGTAGTGGTTGGACATTAACTAATTTAACTGGAACGATCAAAGCTCATGGTTATTTTTTAGTACAAGAAGCAGCAGGAACTACAGTAAGGGATAAGCCTTTACCAACTCCTGATAATACTGGTTCTTTAACTATGGCAGGTGGAGCTGGAAAAGTAGCGTTAGTAAACAATAATAGTGCACTTTCAGGTACCAATCCAACTGGAGCGAATATCATTGATTTTGTAGGTTATGGAAGTGGAACAAATGCATTTGAAGGGACTGGTCCAACAAATCCATCTCTTACAAGCACTACAAGTGCACAACGTAGACCATATGCAAACGTTTCTCCAGGTGGTGGAAAAGGAAATGCATGGGATACGGACGATAATGCTAAGGATTTTGTTGCAGCAACGCCTGTACCAAAAAACACAGCAAGTCCAACTGAAGCTCCTATGGTTTCAAACACGAGCTTACAACCAATTGGAAACAATATTCAATTGAAGAAACAAGATACTGAATGGAAAGTAATAGGACTAACTAGTGCTGTTCCAAGCGGTGCAACTGTAAATATATATGATAGTGTTACAAAAACTACTAAACTATCAACAATCGTTGCTTCTACAGATGGCAGTTTCGAAGTGAGCTTTCCTGCTGGAGAATTAACTTCAGTATTTGTAAGTGCTACTGAAACTACTAAAGATGAAAGCGATGTAATAGAGATTTTAAAAGCGACTGAAAGCGCTTTAATTGATGGAACCAAATTAAGTTACATGGTAGACGGTAATGGTGTAGGTACACTAATTGGGAATAATGGTGCTGGAGTTGCATCTTCAATCATTAATATTTATCCAAATGATACTGCTACTCTATCTGAAAGATTATTAAATCAAGAAGTAAAAGTAAGTGCAACAGGTGCTTTTACAGCTACAATCAATAATGCACCAAACACAATTTATGTAACACAGCAATCAAGCAGTGCAAAAGGGATTAAACTTGAAAGCGCTACAGTTTCAGTTACTAAAACAGTTACAGATCAAGTTACACCAGTAAAAGATGTACGCGTATCAGATTCGACAACTGGGAAACCAGTTAATCTGAATAAGTATTACACAATTGAAGGTGTAGTAACTGTTGATAATGGAATTCTTGGGACGCAGAAGCAAAACTTCTATCTTCAAGATGCAACAGGTGGAATTAATGTATTCAGTACTTCGTATGACCCTGGGTTTAAGGTTGTTAAAGGTGACAAAATACGTGTGACAGGTAAGGTCATTTATTACAATGGTTTAACAGAATTTGATACGACAAGTATTGTAAAAATAGATGAAGGTAATGCTTTACCAGTTGCAAAAGATGTGACAATTTTAGATTTAACAACTTTTGCTGTTGCAGAGCCACTTGAGGGTAGCTTAGTAACACTAACTGGAAAAGTATCTGCAACGGCAAGTACACCACCAAATTACAATGTAACGCTAGTTGATGAAAATAATAAAGCAACTACTTTGAGAGTAATGAGTAATACGGGTATTACGCCGGATACTGATTTAGTTATCGGTAAAACATACACAATTACTGGGATTTTAGGGCAATATACGACAAATGCAAATGCGACGAATGGTTACCAATTGTATCCACGAGGTAAAGGCGATATTGCATCTGTTTTAAATATTTCTCATACGCCTATTACGGAAGACTATAAAGATACAAATATAGAATTCGAGGCAACTGTTGATGGTGCAGAATCTGTGAAAGTTTACTATAGAGCAACAGGTGGTACAACTTATACAGCATTACCAATGATAAAAGGTAGTGAAGGACGTTATACAGTTACGTTAGAAGCGAAGGACGTTCCTTCAAATGGATTTGAGTACTATATCGAGGCGATTGCAGGTGGAAGAACTGTAACTTCTGGTTCAAGTACTGCACCTCATAAAGTATCTTTAAAAGATGATTTAGTAGGTCCATCTTTTAATGGGGAAACACCACAGGATCAATCAAAAGTTGAAACGCCACAACCAGAAATTTCTGTATTAATGAATGACCCAAGTGGTGTAGATGTTGATACTGTTCAATTGTGGGTTGATGGAACTGAAATTAAGGCTCCAGCGGCAACAATTAATAAAAGCCAAGTAAAATATGCTGTAACTCAGGATCTTTCAATCGGAATTCATACTGTAAAAGTATTAGCGAAAGATAGCAAAGGGAACAGTAGTGAAAAACAATGGACCTTTGAAGTTGTTAAACGTTTTACTGGTGGTAAACATTATCGTGGAACAACACATAACCATACAAATATTTCACACGATGGAGCAGGGACACCAGAGGATGCTTTAAAAGCAGGTAAAGCACATAATTATGATTTCTTTGCATTTTCTGATCACTCGCATGATATTGATGCAAGTCTTTCAGGTACAGATAACGTTGACCGTAAAGGGATGACAGAACGTACAGGCGGAGAACAATGGAAATTAACAAAGGATTTAGCAAAACAGTATACAAAAAACGGTGATTACGTAGTATTCCCGGCATTTGAAATGACTTCTACAACATGGGGACATTCAAATATTTTTGGAACTGAAAACTTTATTGACCGTAATATCAATGGAAAACAGTACCAAGACTTAAACAAATATTATTCATGGGTACTAACTTATGATGATATTGTTGGTCAGTTTAACCATCCGGATATGTCAGCAAATGCTTTTAATAATTTTAAACCTTATGATGCTAAAGTAGATAAACTGTTCACAATGCTTGAAGTAGGTAATGGTTCAGGTCACTACGGTTATGCAAATGCTGATAAAAAGTTCTATTCAACATTAGATTTAGGATGGCATGTTGCACCAACTTACGGTGAAGATAACCATGAAGGTTCATGGGGACAAACAAATGCGCGTACAGTTATTGTTGCGGATGATCTATCTCAAGATTCATTAATGCATTCAATGAGAAATATGCGTGTTTACATGGAAGAGGATCCTAACTTTACATTAGATGTGTTAGCAAATGGTTACTACATGGGATCAACAGTTGATAGTAAAACACTTAATTTTAATATTTCTGGTAGTGATTTAGTAACAGAATCACGTACCGATAGCGATTATAGTTATCTTTCATCAAGCTACCAATCTGATGATCGTATTGCAAAGGTAGAATTAATCACAAATGGTGGTAAAGTAGTAGATTCAATTCAACCAATGACGAAGGATTTTACATGGAAACCAACATTTACTGTTCCAAGTGGACAACAATGGTTCGTTGTAAAAGTAACTCAAATGGATGGTGAAAGAATTTATTCTTCTCCAATTTGGTCTAAAGAACAATCAGTAGATGTAAAAGTGAGCGGAATTGATATTGTGGGCGATGTTATTGTTGGAGGGAATCCAGCGACTTTAAAAGCTACAGTTGCTAATAACGGAACGCAAACAATCAACAATTTAAAAGTAGATTTTTACTATGATGAAGTAAAACAAGACAATTTTATTGGCACAAATAATATTTCATCAATCCTATCAAAAAGTTCAGCAACGGCAACAGCGACATGGAATACGCCACTCGTCGGAGACCATCAAATAATTGCAGTTGTGACTTCACTTGATAGTCTAGATATTGGTGATGTTAAATTTAACTTACCAGTAAAAATAAAAGAACCATTAGGCATCAAGGTGTTAATAGATGCATATCACGGTAATGAAAATACGTCTGGTGATAGCGGAACGTATAGAGATAATTTAAAATCTTATACAGTTCAACTTCAAAAAGAAGGCTACACAGTTGTAGAAAATAAACAAGCATTAACAGATGCTGTGCTAAGTAATGTTCAAGTCCTAATGATTACTGCGACTAGAACAGCTTTATCAGCAGACGAAAGAACAGCGGTTGCTAATTTTGTGAAGAATGGTGGTTCTTTACTACTTACAAGTAAGAGTAATAACAGTTCTGATCCAACAATTAGTAATCCATTACTTGCTGACATTGGAACGAAAATTAGAATTAATAATGACGGAGTATTTGATGATAGTAAGTCAGGTAACTTCTGGAGTGACCCAAAAGTATCACCATATGCTGTAAGAATTCACCCAGGCTTAGTTTCAAATTATATTACAGACAGAGTCGCATTCCTTGATTATTATAGTGGAGTTAGTCTTGCCGGAGAAAATAACGGACCACTTGTTGAAGGTGGTAAAGTTGTCATCCTCGGAAAAGGAAACGAAACGACATATGAAGGAAATATTAAAGGTGGATACACATATGATAATATTTCAGATGAAACAGGTGGATCAGCAATTCCATTAATCGCATCTGAGGAAATCGGTGAAAAAGGTCGTATCATCGTTTCGGGAATGAATATCTTTAATGATAAACAAATGGATGAGTCATACGAACCTAAAGGTAATAATGAATTTTCTCTAAATGCAATCAACTGGTTAGCTCATCGCGAAACGAAGGTTTCTAAAATTGGTGATGTGCGTAAGCTTGAAGAAGAAAAAGAAGCAGTGATTGAAGGAACGGTAACGACTGCTGCAGGTGTATTCTTCGATGCATTTTATGTACAAGATGAAACAGGTGGTATCATGGCATTTAAAGAAGCCCCAGAAGGATCTTTAGAAGTCGGTGATAAAGTCAGAATTTATGGCCATATCAAAACGTTTGAGAACAATAAAGAATTTGAGTTTAATAGTTTTGCTACAGATGTAATAAAAGTTGGTAAAACAACCCCGATAACACCTAAAGAAGTGACGACTGGTGCTGCTACATCAGAAGAAAACCAAGGACTTCTTGTTAAAGTGAAGGGTAAAGTAGTATCTAAGTATGACGCAAATTCTTATATCATTAATGATGGATCAGGAGATACTCTTGTATTTACAGATGGATACATTACAAATCAAAGTGGACCTGTACCTGACTTAAAAGTGGGCGATACATTAGAAGCAGTTGGTTTGTCTGGTAAATTTACAGATGGTAGCCGAGTTCGTGTACGAGATACAAAGGAACTAGTAGGGTCAGATACAACTAGCCCAATCTTACAAGTTAATACTTTAAATGATAAAGATGTAACAATTAGCGGAACAACTGAAGCAGGAGCTAAAGTATCTGCAAAAGTAGAGGATTTAGAAATTGGTAAGGCTACAGCAGACAGTACAGGTAAATTTGAAATGAATATTACAAAGCTGGATGCAGGTACAAAGGTTAAGGTAACAGCCGTTGACGAAAATGGTAATGTTAGCGACAGTGTAGAGGTAATTGTAATAGACGCAACTCCACCTTCTGCACCAGTTGTAAATGATGTGAAAGATTTTGAAACAAATGTTTCAGGTAATGCAGAAGCAGGCTCAACAATTATCGCTTATGTTGGAGATCATATTCTTGGTCAAGGTGTAACAAACCAAGATGGACATTTCGACATTTCAATTGGCGAGAAACAAAAAGCAGGATTGGTAATCACTGTCGTTGCAGTTGATAAAGCAGGAAACAGAAGTACTCAGACTGAAGTAACTGTTATCGATGCTACTGCGCCATCTGCACCTGTTGTAACTGAGATAAAAGACTATAGTACAGTAATTGGAAAAGCAGAAGCAGGCTCAACAATCACTGTTTCAGTAGGAAATACAATTCTTGGTCAAGGTATAGCGAATCAATCAGGAAATTTCTCTATTATATTAAGCTCTAAACAAAAAATAGGAACAATTTTATCTATTGTATCTGTCGACAATGCAGGAAACAGAAGTTCTGTAACGCATGTAACAGTAGTTGACACAACTCCACCAGATTCACCAATTGTAAAGGGAGTTGTAAAAGATAATGATAAAAAAATTATGGGAACAGCTGAAGCGAATTCTTTAGTAGTAGTAAAAATTGGTGATGAAATCATTAGTGCTGATACTGCGGATTCAAAAGGAAAGTTCACATTAGAGATTCCAAGACAAAAAATAGGAACAGTCCTATATGTAATTGCAATTGATCAACAAGGTAACGAAAGTACACCAGTAAAAGTAGTTGTACAGAAGTAAAATAGTCGTTTTATAAACCAGGTGCCATTATTGGCATCTGGTTTTTTTATACTTAAAAATATTTTGATGATAATTGATATATTTGCTATTAAAAATTAATTAGATTCATATAAATAAAGATAACAGTTACATAGAAATTTAAAGGAGAAGACTAAATGATTGATATACATTGTCATATTTTGCCTTACTTGGATGATGGGCCACAAATAATGGATGATGCACTTCAATTAGCAACAATAGCAGTAGACCAAGGTATCAAAAAAATTATTGCAACACCACATACGCAAAATGGAGAGTACTCTATTTCTGTTGCGCATGTAAAAGAAACGGTAGATCTGTTTAATCAAGAACTAGCAAAGCATCAAATACCATTAGTTGTATCTCCTGGCCATGAAATTCGAGTAACAAGTCAATTTGAAACTGACTTAATACAAGGTAAATACTTATTTTTAGATGACAAACAAAAATATATTTTAATCGAATTTTCTTCAAGCTTTGTCCCATCAAATGCAAGTCAACTAGTTCATAATTTAGTTTCCAATGGAATTGTACCAATCATTGCACACCCTGAAAGAAATGCGGTGTTCCATCGGAATTCTAATCTTCTATATGAACTAGTTGAAAAAGGTGCGCTAACTCAAATTACTGCAAATAGTGTAGTCGGCAAATTTGGAAGCAAAATTCAAAAATACACTAATAAACTTCTAAAAAACAATCTAACTCACTGTATAGCTTCAGATGCTCATAACACGAAAAATAGAGTCTTCTTCTTAAAAGAAGCCCATCAAGAAATAGAAAAAAGATTTGGTTCAAAAATGAATGGTTATTTATTAGAAAACAGCAAAAAGATCGCTGTAGGTGAAGATTTACTAAAACGTTCACCATCATATATAAAAAGTATATTCTTTCCGTTTCAATTTAAAAAATAGCATTTGTGACTGACATATATTTACGTTTACCTAATACATTTAATAATGAAAACAAATATATTATGTGTGGTAGGGTGTGAATTGATGAAAAAGAAAAACAATAAACAACTCGGCTTCTTATTAATGACCTCAGGACTACTCATCATGCTGATTAGCACAATTGCTTACTACACCTTTTCTTCCACTGTAAGTACAAGCCCGTACACAACTGTACAGTTGGATATGTCAAATAAAGAAATCACAAAAACAACGGATTTAATCTATGTGAAAGAAAAAGAAAAAAATGGCTCATTGTATGAGATCAAACACATACTGAAAAATACAGGCAGAAAAGATATCACGAGAATTACTTTGAAAGGGCTTTTATTGCAAAAAAAGAATCAAAATGAAGCACAATATATTAACATTCAAATGATAAAATTTGGTGACCAAATCTACACTCCTACATTCCTTATAGATCTTGGTTTTGATCTCAACAAAAATCAAAAAGTCTCATTAGACGAATTTTCAAAATGTAGTTTTCCTTTGGGAAGTCTAGTAAAAAATAGAGAAAGAGAATTTACGCTGCAAGGTAAATATGAAAAAGGATTAGCACCATTTAATAGCGATAATCCAGAATCTAGAATTATTATGGATATATCGTATCATTTAGAATAAAAACCATATAAGATATAGACATTTTGAGCGATAAAATGTCTATTTTTTTGTTTTTATGAACATGATAGAGTCGCATGCATACAATAATAGGACAGGAACTGGAATTGAATAAGTATAGTTGTAGCTTTTTTATAACAACTTCTTTAAAGAAGGTTGAGGGGATATGAAAGTATTTGGAAAGTTAGTTAATATTCTATTGGTTGTTATGCTACTCATAACCTCATTTATGATAGTAGAAGCAAAGATTAAAGATTTGCCTCCAACTATATTTGGCCATCAAGTTTATTATGTATTATCTGGTTCGATGGAACCTACTATAAAAACCGGTTCGATAATACTTGTAAAAAAACGAACAAAACAGACAAAAATTACAACTGGTGAGATTATTACTTTCAAAATGCCCTATAATGAACAAATTCTTGTAACACATAGAATTATTGATATCATTAATAATAATGATCAACTGTTCTACACAACTAAAGGTGATGCAAATCCAGTAAAGGATCCATGGATCATTGATAAAAATAGTATTGTATCAGTATATAGTGGAGTAACAATCCCATTTATAGGTCATATTTACAAAGAGATTCATAGTAATTTCATTATTTACTTTTTACTCATTATTTTAGGTTTAATATTAATATCTTATGGAATTAGGTTATCAAAAAAGCAATAATTGCGTAAAAAGGAATCTGCCAATTGGGTAGCCGTGCAGATAATGTGAATAAAATTAATTATAGGTAATTTTCTAAGAGGAGTTCTAAACTCCGAGTACCTAGTACGAATGAAAACCACTTCATATTAATGAAGTGGTTCTTTATGTTCGAACATCTCTCAAACTAAGATCAGTTTATTTTCACATTTTTTAAAAATTAATTACTGATTTTTTGTTAACATTTGTTGAGACTTTATCCTATTACTTTGGCTGGTGCTTACTCGCTTAGCCAATGATCTTCCTAATCGCATACTTGGAACTTCAATAAATTTCCAGGTGGTATAGGCTACTACTAAAGAGAATACGATTGTAATTATGCAAATACTCCAGAATGGCAATGTGTAATAAAAAAGGTGAATACAACTTAACAGAACTAAAGGATGGTATAAGTAAAGGCTGAATGAAATTTTTCCAACGAAAGAAATAGGCTTTGCCATTAAGGCTTTTTCGACTTTTGATGAACCAATCGCGATAATAAAAAATCCGACAGCTCCTAATCCCATACCATATTCTTGGATAATTAAACCAAATTTACTAAATACACTAAACTTAGTTAATACAAGTAGATCGAATATTATTAAACCAGAAAAGTTAAAAAGTAGAATGGAGATCATGAAGAATAACACTTTTTTAATAAATGTTAACTTTTTAAAAAAACTAATGGCATCAGTTTTATGTTTTGCTAAAAGAACACCAAAAATAAATAAAGAAATGTAAGATAATGTATCAATATAAGAACTATGAAATCCATTTGATTTCTGTATTTGAAATACAATGTCCAGTACTTTTATGCTAGTTAAAGCAAAACAAAGTAGAATACTTATTTTCCAGTTTAAACGTTTTATAAGAATGACTATGAAAGGAAATATTAAAGCAATTCTTAGTTCGTGTATCAAGGTCCAAATTACACCGTTAAATGAATCAGCGTGAATGTTCCCGATAAAGTAAATATGTTCTAATAATAATTTTCCATTTAGAACTGTTTTCCATTGACTATCAATATAGCCACTTACACTTCCTATTTTATTAGATAAGAATATTTGAGATAAGATGATGGCAAATGAGATGGAGACTAAGTAAGGAACATAAATTCGAAATAATCTTTTAATCATGTATGAAGTGTACTCAATCTTATCTTCTTTTAAAAATGGAAGTGATAATACAAAACCGCTTAATACGAAGAATAGCATTACTGCTCCATGTGCATTGATTACCCCTGTAGCTTTTAACAGTTTATCGATTACTACTGGTAGTGTAAATAAAGAAAATGAGTGACTTATTAATACACAAAAAGCCGCAAGTCCACGAATCGAGTCTAATTGATTCATTCGAGTTTTTATATTAATCTCTCCTAATAATATTGTTTTTTAAGTATATTCTTTATTAAGAACGGAATTCCTCCTTCATAGAAATAATATATTTGCTTGGATATATTAATAGGAAAGTTTAAAGATATAAAATGTACTAGTTGTTTATAAAATCGATTATTAGACGTAGTTTATCTAGTATTTTTATACAAAACAATTAAAAAAATAAGTGATACTATCCAGCATTAAAACGCTAAATATATTGTCTTGAATTGTCAGAAAAAACAGAAAGATTGATTTGACTTGTTCGTTATAAAGAATTATCATTTAAACATACACTGTTATTACTATTATTATTCAAACAGACATTATTTTTTTATCTGTCTGTTCGTTAAAAAGAACAAAAATTTAAAAAAAGTGGTGGGAAATGTGGAGAATGAATTAAGTTTAAAAAAGATTTTAGAACTTATAAAAAAACGAATATGGCTCATAATTGTATTTTCTATCTTCTTTTCTACACTAGGTGGAGGATACAGTTTATTTTTTACCAAAACGCTATATGAGACATCTTCCAAATTAATAGTTAATGCTACCTCACCTGAAATGATGAATACACTTTTAGTCATGATAAAAGAACCGTCTTTATTGCAAAATGTCGTTGATGATCTTGATCTAAAAGTATCTGCAGAAGAGTTAAGTAAACAAATATTTCCTGAAAGTATTGGAGGTTCTTCTATTGTAAGAATTTCAGTAGTATATTCAGATCCTGAATTAGCAGTTGAAATTGCTAATTCTACAGCTAATGCTTTTGTGAATCAAATACCACAAATATTAGGATTTAAAGATACAAGGGTATTATCTGAAGGGCAGATTAATAGTAACCCCATAAATGATGATTTATTGAAAAATATACTTCTTGGATTATTAGTAGGTTTAATTGCAGGCGTTGGTTATGTTTTTTTACTAGACTTCCTAGACGATTCAGTTAGGTCAGAACAGGACGTTGAAGTCTTAATAGGAATTCCAGTTTTAGGAGTTATTTCTAAAATGAATAAAAAAAATACAACGCTTAAAAAGAGTGACATGTTAAGAGTAGAAACTAGGGAGGATTCTTATGCGAATAATGAACAGAAAGTCATCTCACTTAACTAACAAAGTAAACTTAGTAACAGCTAATAATAAAAGATCCAAAATTTCAGAGGAATATCGATCAATCCGTACAAATTTCCTTTCATTAATTAAGGATAAAGAAAGCCAAAGCCAAACATTTATAATAACTTCACCTAATCGAGGTGAGGGGAAAACGACTACAGTTGCAAACTTTGCTATTTCTTTAGCACAACTAGGAAAAAAAGTGCTTTTAATTGATGCAAATTTAAGAAAGGCAACTTTGCATTTTTCATTTAAGGTAAGCAATTATGTGGGATTAAGTAGCGTATTGTTAGGTAAAACATTGTTTGAGGATGCCATTATCGAAACTGAAATACAAGGTTTGAACTTGTTAACTAGTGGTCCGGATACTTATAATCCGGCGGATTTACTCGGATCAACATTAATGAGGACATTAATCGAGGCCGCGTCTGAAAAATACGATGTGGTATTGATTGATTCTCCTTCAGTTCTAGAATTCACAGATTCTAAAATTATAGCTAGTCATTGTGATGGACTAATATTAGTCATTCAATGGGGAAAAACCAAAAGCAATGATGTTATTCTTGCACAAAAAATCATATCTGATAGTACTAAATTAGTAGGAGTAATCTTAAATGATAGAAAGTAAAATGTTGATTGAAAAAAATAGTGGAAAATTATAACGTTTTGTTCTTAATTAAGAATTTAATGTCAGTCATTAATAAGTATTTGGTGATGTCTTCTTACCATTATCAATGAAGGCACTCGGTTATGCTGTGGGTTGAAATAAACCTTAGACGCAAGTCGTCGGAAGTGTGATGTGAGGGCAGGTTAGATGCCTATTTTTATTTAAAATCTTTAACTATATTGTTTTTTATAAGACAGCATAGTTAAGGACTTTAATTTTTCAATAAGTCTTTAGTGGACCTACTGGGAGTTAAGGTTTCTAATATTTAATAAAGTGGTGAGCGATTTATAGAATAAAACTTTAAAAAAGTTAATTAAAAATATGCTTAAAGATTCAAAAATTTTAAAAGTGAGCGAGTAGAAAGGAAGGAGATTTATGACATTCAGGCAGAGAGTTTCTTTTATTATTTGTTTGGATTCTTTTATTGTTTTAACATCCATTTACTTTAGTCGATTTTTAGTAAACGCAACGATCGATATTATAACTGCTCCGATAGTCATTAGCTCCATTACATTATTATTAAGCCATCATTTATTTTCTTTTTTATTTAAGCTATATAAAAAGGCGTGGGAATATGCAAGTATCGGAGAACTTATCATTATATTAAAATCTATTACTTATTCAATTGTTTGCACAGCTATAGTACAGGAAATTACGATTTCTGACACATACTATCGTTTACTTACCGTTACATGGTTTTTACATATTTTGTTAATAGGTGGAGCACGATTATGTTGGAGAATATATAGAGACGCATCTCATAATAAAGGTTTAAACAAAAAGCCAACACTTATTATTGGTGCTGGTGCTGCAGGTACTATGGTAGTTAGACAATTACTAAACAATATTGACTCAGAGCTTCTCCCTGTTGCATTTATTGATGATAATGTAAAAAAGCAAAATCTCCATATTTTAGGGATTCCAGTTGTAGGTGGAGTCGAACGAGTCGAATCAACAGTTAAAAAATTAAATATTGAAAACATAATTATAGCAATTCCTTCACTTCGTAAAAAAGAGTTAAATATGATTTTGCAGGAATGTACGAAGACAAAGGCTAAAACAAAAATTCTTCCAATGTTAGAGGATCTTGTGACCGGAAAAGTATCAGTAAACCAATTTAGAGAAGTACAAGTTGATGATTTATTAGGTCGTGAAGCGATTGAATTAGATATTGAAATGATATCAGATTCAATTACAAATAAAGTCGTGTTAGTAACTGGTGCAGGTGGATCAATTGGCTCAGAGATATGTCGCCAAGTATCAAAATTTAACCCAAAAACTTTAGTTTTACTAGGTCATGGTGAAAACAGTATCTATACAATTGAAATGGACCTTAAAGAACAGTATGGAAACAGTCTGATTGAATTTGTTACTGAAATTGCTGATTTACAAGATGAGATGAAAATGAGATTAGTTATGGAGAAATATCGACCAAATGTAATATATCATACTGCCGCCCATAAACACGTACCATTAATGGAGCGTAATCCTGAAGAAGCTGTTAAAAATAACTTAATTGGAACTGTAAATGTTGCAAATGCAGCTAAATTATCTGGTGTTGAAACGTTTGTAATGATTTCAACTGATAAAGCGGTAAATCCAACAAGTGTCATGGGAGCAACAAAGAGATTGGCAGAAATGATGATTCAGGATATGAATAAAAATAGTAGTACAAAATTCGTTGCTGTTCGTTTTGGCAACGTATTAGGAAGTCGTGGTAGTGTGATTCCACTTTTCAAAAAACAAATTGAAAAAGGTGGTCCTGTAACTGTAACCCATCCTGATATGGTGAGATATTTTATGACAATTCCAGAAGCGTCAAGATTAGTTATCCAGGCTGGGGCATTAGCTAGAGGAGGAGAAATCTTTATTTTAGATATGGGTGAGCCAGTCAAAATCGTAGAGCTTGCCAAAAATTTAATTAAGCTTTCTGGTAACTCAGTTGAAGAGGTCGGAATCGAGTTTACTGGAATTCGTCCAGGAGAGAAACTATTTGAAGAACTGTTAAATAAAGATGAAGTACATGAAAAGCAAGTATATCCAAAAATTTATATTGGAAAAACGGCAAATCTATTAGTTGAGGAAATAAATGAATTAATTTTAACTTACGCGACTGAAGATAAAGAAGTACTAAAGAATCGACTGCTAAACATTGCGAATAATCGAGTGGAATCTCGTAAACTAATTTCAATTTCTAGTTAATGATAAAGGAGGAATTGTTCATGAAAGTAAAAAAGGCCATCATTCCAGCAGCAGGGTTAGGAACTAGATTCCTTCCGGCAACAAAAGCAATGCCAAAAGAAATGTTACCAATTGTAGACAAACCGACGATTCAATATATTATCGAAGAAGCAATTGAATCAGGGATAGAGGATATTATTATTGTGACGGGAAAAGGGAAAAGAGCAATTGAAGACCATTTTGATCATTCGTTTGAGCTAGAACAAAATCTGTTTGATAATGGAAAATTTGATTTATTAACAGAAGTTCAAAAGTCGTCTCAAATGGTTGATATTCATTATATCCGTCAGAAAGAACCTAAGGGATTGGGTCATGCGATATGGTGTGCACGTAAGTTTATAGGCGATGAGCCATTTGCGGTTTTATTAGGCGATGATATTGTTCAAGCTGAAAAACCTTGTTTAAAGCAATTGATTGAACAATATGACCAATATAACTCGTCAATTATCGGTGTCAAAACGGTCCCAAACGAAGATGTTTCTAGATATGGAATCGTGGATGGAAATCTAGTTAGCGATGGTTTATATAAGGTTAGTAATCTAGTAGAAAAACCAAAAAAAGAGGAAGCACCATCAAATCTTGCAATTATGGGTCGCTATATCCTTAATCCAAGAATTTTTGAAATACTAACTAATCAGAAACCTGGAGCTGGGGGAGAGATACAACTTACCGATGCCATTAAAGGGCTGAACCAATATGAAGATGTTTATGCATACGACTTCGAAGGTACCAGATATGATGTAGGAGAAAAAATTGGATTTATTAAAACGGTAACAGAATTTGCACTACAGCGTGAAGAACTAAAAGGTGATTTATTGAAATATTTAACTGACTTAGTGGAAAAAAACAAAGTAAGTATATTTTAATATTTAGCAAAGCTGGTGAATATTATGAAAAAAATACTATATATAACGACTCTAAGCAGAACGATAAACGCTTTTTTAGTTCCACATATAGAAAAACTTATTAAAGAGGGGAATATTGTAGACTGTGCCTGTTCAGAAGATGTAACAGTTGATAAGAATCTTACTGACAAGGGTGTTAATATTTTTGATATCCCGTTTACAAGGAACCCATTACATCCTATAAACATTAAAGCCTTTAAAGAACTGTTAAGAATACAGGCAGAGAATAATTATGACATTGTTCATGTTCATACCCCTATAGCATCATTATATGGAAGGCTTTTGAAAGTGAAATTTCCTAAACTAAAAACGATCTATACGGTGCATGGATTTCACTTTTATAAAGGAGCACCAATTGTAAACTGGGGTATCTATTATCCAATCGAAAAGATTATGGCTAATTTTACTGATACGATTATTACAATGAACTCTGAAGATTATGAGAGAGCTAGAAAGTTTAAGGTAAAGAACACTCAAAAGATAAATGGTGTTGGTGTGGATTTAAACAAATATAATCTTGAATTATTCGATAAGAATGAGGCAAGAAAAAAACTGAATTTAGCAAAAGATGATTTTGTTGTTCTCATGATTGCTGAAGTAAATCAAAATAAAAATCACAAGCAGATGGTTAATGCTCTCGATATTCTTAAAAAGAGAGGAATAAATGTCAAGGTGATTTGTGCCGGTGATGGGCCATTAATGGAGGATTTAAAGAAAGATATTACAAATAGAAAGTTAAATGAAAATATAAGGTTCCTAGGTAATAGAAGAGATATAAATGAACTGATAATTGCTTGTGACATCGGAATACTAACTTCTTTTCGAGAAGGTTTACCAAGAAATATTATGGAATTAATGGCTTGTGAAAAGCCAGTTATAGGTACAAATATACGTGGGATAAGAGATCTTATAAATGATAGTTTTAATGGATATTTAGTGAATGTTAACGATTCAACTGAAACTGCTAAAAAAATAGAAATTCTTTTTAAAAACAGAGAGCTATTAGAAAGTATGGGAAGTAACGCCTATAAATTTATTAAAGATTATGATGTTGATAATGTGATAGAAAGTCTAGTCGAAGTTTATGTATAAAGTAAAATATAATTCGTATATGGAAAATAAATTAATACTACAGAAGGATATTACATTTAATTTTCAAAATATATTAATCTTGGTAATGTTACTGTTTTTTGGTTTTACTTCACTAAGATTTGGTATGTTTGGAGTTGGTGAAATTATCTTACTGTTTTTTTGCATTCTTCAGCTAAATAGCCAACAAACTATACTCCTATCAATACGTAATCACATGTTCACTCTATTTTGGTTCTATTACATAAGTATAATTATGATAGGCTATAGTTTTAATACTTTTTTTAAAATTAAATCACAATTAATACATTTTGATCTTATGGCGTATATCGTGATCTTATTTTTATGTTTTACTTTTGAATTAGCCTTTAAAGGGAGTAGTTTTTCTTATTTATATAGGTTAATACGGTTTATTTATTTTGGTGGTTTATTTGCAGTAGGGTTCTTGTATTTCCTTTACTTATGCGGCCTGAGAAATTTTTCTGTTTTCTCTTTAGCATATGGAGGAGCGGATATATTTTCTCCATTTGCCAATGACTATCATCAGTTTGCCTATTTTGTAGCTCCTTTACCATTTATTGGACTGTTTATATTTGGAAAAGAAAGAAGAAAAATAGTTAAATTTCTTTCTCTCCTCTGTATTTTGTTATGTATAAAAATTGGGCTAGCCACTACATCCTCCACTTTGGTTTCATCATGGGCAATTTCAGCCTTTTTATTTTGCACTTTGAAGGTTTTAGAATTTTTGAATAAATTAAACAGATCAAGGAGTATCATTCTAGCTTTCTTTTGTCTAATTCTTATTATTTTTATTTTCAATTACGAAAGTATTTTGACTTTAATAAGTAATTTTTTTAAAGGTGATTCGAACGGAGAAAATAGGCTAGTAATTTGGAGTAACGCTATAAAAGCATGGGGATATTCGCCAATCGTAGGGTTAGGACCTGGTTCATTTAGTGGAACTAAAGTATTTTTCGGCTACGAAGCTCATAATACTTTTCTTCAAATTTTAACTCAGGGAGGCATTTTGGGAGGTATCGCATATATACTATTAATTTCAAAATTAACTAAGTCCACTTCTGTAAATGTTTATATATTATGTGCTGTCATTGCACTGGTTATATACGGATTAGGAATAAATGATTTAAGAAGAACGGTTTTGTGGTTTTATTATATTTTATTTTACTTTCTTAACCTCAAGGGCGAAGAAGAAAAAAGTGAAAGAGCCACTGTTAATATCAGATAAAGCCAGTTAAGAAGTCAATAAATTAAGCTAGAAAATGGTTTTAGACTGATCTATTTCTTGAGTTTGAAAAACAAAGGAGAAAATTGAATGCATGTTCCATTTCTTTCAATAGTAATCCCGGTATACAATGCTGAACATACAATTAGCCGTGCGATAAAAAGTATTACCTCTCAAGAATTTGATAATCTTGAAATTATTATTGTTAATGATGGTTCAACTGATCAAAGCTTTCAAATTTGTAAGGAACTTTCATTAAATAATCAAATGATAAGACTATTCCATAGAGAAAATTCTGGTGTGAGCACCGCAAGAAATTATGGTATTGAACAGGCTAGAGGAAAGTATATTACATTCCTAGATGCAGATGATTATTACAGTGAAAACTTTTTTAAAATAATTACATCTGAAATAGAAGAGAATACTCAATTGCTTTTATATGGATATAACATAGTTCGCAACGGAGTACTCATGGTTAGTAGACTTCCTTTAAAAGAAAATGTTCAGTTTAGAAATAAATATGAATTTAGGGAAACTGCAGTGTCTCTTATTAGTAATGAAATGATAAACGCTCCATGGAATAAGATTTACCTAACAAGTTATATAAAAAATAACAATTTTAAATTTCCAACTGATATAGATATAGGTGAGGATTTAAGCTTTAATTTATTAGTCATAAAGGGGATAAAATTTGTAAAAGTATGTAATCAAACTTTGGTAAATTACACGGTGAAAAAAGGAGAAGGTCTAGTATCTCGGTTTAGACCTAATCGATTAGAAATACGCATTTCACTTTTAGATCAAATAAAAGGAACGTTAGATTGCTGGAATATATTATCTGAAAATCAATCTATGTTGGATCGATTGATTGTAAGAGATTTTATGGCAAGTTTTATTGATCTATACAAAAAAACTTGTAAGTTCTCAAATAAAGAAAAATTGACTTTTATTAAAAATGTTTTGATAAGAGAAGATAATAAATTGAAGAAATGCAGCACTCCAGATTTAAGTACTTATATTTTGAAAGTATTATTAAGAACAAAAAATAGTGTGATCATTTTATTCTTTGCGAAACTATTGAGTTTGAAAAGAGGGTTTAGATGAAAATAAGTTTAATAATAGCAGCATATAATGTTGAAAACTATATAGAAAAATGTCTAGAATCTATTATTTCACAAACACACAAAGATTTAGAAATAGTGGTAGTCAATGATGGTTCAACAGATAATACTCTTAAATTAATCAAAAACTTTTCTGAAATTGACAATAGAATTATTATAATTGATAAGCCCAATGGCGGACTAAGTTCGGCTAGAAATGCAGGGTTAGACATAGTAACGGGTGATTATATTGGATTTATTGATGGTGATGATTATATTAAAGAGGAAATGTATGAAAAGTTACATGAATTATGCAATGTATCACAATGTGATATAGCAGTGTGTGGATACATTAGAAAATATTCAAATAGAGAAGTTTTATCAAATACAAAAAAAATAATTCATTATTCTTCTCAACAGGCATTAGAGGAATTGATCGCTAGCAAGAACCTACATGATTATGCATGGGATAAAATATATAAAAAAGAATTGTTTGAAGACATTAGATATCCTATCGGAAAGATGTATGAAGATGTATTTACGACTTATAAGTTGTTCTTTAAGGCTAATAAAGTTGTATATATCGATGAACCTTTATATTATTATATTCAGCGTGATGGTAGTATTTTAAGAAAGGGATTTAGCGAAAAACAGTTTGATCAACTTGAAGCACTAGAAGAAATTAAAAAGTTTTTAAAAGAAAAACAACTAACAATTTACAATGAAATATTAGAAACAAGAATTTTAAATGTAAAATGTAGGATGTTATTCGATATCAGCGCTGGAAATGCATTAAATAAAACATCACTTCACACGAGTACTGCTACAGTTCTAGCTAAAAGTATTCAAAAAAAATCAATTCATAAATTACTGAACCAAAGAATTTCATTGCTAAGTAAAATAATCATAATTTTATCACTACCTGGTAATTGGTTAGTTCGCCTGACCATGGGTTTTTATCCAGTTAAAAACCTAATTGAAAGAAGGGTAGGATTAAAGTAATGAAAAAGAAGGTATTATTTGTACTTGATCGTATGGTAATGGGTGGTGTTGAAGTACTCTTACTCGATATATTAAATAGTCTAGATACAAAAAAATACAGTGTAACCGTAATGACTTTATTTGACGGTGGAGAGCTTAAACATGAGTTACCTAAGACGGTAAAGCATGTTTTTTTATTTGCAAAACAATATAAAGGTATTTATAGAGTTTTACGATTCATTAGTCCAAGTCTCATTTATAACAAATTGATTCGTGAGGAGTATGACATCGAAATCTCGTTTAAAACAGGAATGCCTGAAAAAATTGTAGCAGCCTCCCGTAATCCTCAGTCAAAAAAAATAGCATGGATTCATGGTGATATGGAATATCAGAATTTTGGAATAGAGAGCCATATAACCGCATTTAAACAAAGAGAATGCTATAACAAATATGACCGTATCATTACTGTATCTGATAAATGTAAAAAGGCATTTTTAAATGTAACGAAAACAGAAACGCCCGTTGAAAAAATCTATAATGCAATTAAGTCTGAAAAAATAGTTATGAAGTTGAAAGAAGATCCAGATATATCTATGGATAAAAGTATGATAAACCTGATAACAATTGCTCGATTGCATGAGGATAAAGGAATTGATAGATTAATAAGAGCATTTGCTGAGGGTTATAAAATTAATAATAAGATACGATTGCATATTATTGGTCATGGACCTGAAGAAGATAAGCTTAAAAAACTTGTAAAAGAGCTAAATGTAAATGATGTAGTCTATTTTCTTGGAAAACAATTGAACCCATATGTTTATTTAAGAGAGGCAAGCATTTATATACACTCTGCTATTAGTGAACCTTTTGGCATCGTTTTACTTGAAGCACTATATTTAGGTCTTCCAGTAGTATCGACTAAATGTGGTGGACCAGAAGAAATATTGGATAATGGAAACTATGGATTACTAACCGAAAATTCCCAAGAAGGCTTAAATAAAATATTAATAAGAATTGCACAGGATCATGAACAACTCTTAAAGTTTAGCAAAATATCAAAATTACGGGCGAATGATTTCGGTATGGATGTCATGATGGAACGGGTTCTTAGTTTAATAGATGAAGTATAGAATCTTCATCTAAAAATATTATTAAGGGAAGAAAGCTATGAAATATAATATTTTAGTAACTGTAATTATCCCTATTTACAATGCTGAAAAGTACTTATCAAGATGTATTGAAAGTATTCTAAACCAATCACTCACTTCGTTTGAGGTCATTCTTATAAACGATGGCTCAACTGATAACAGTGCTGAAATTTGTAATGCTTATGCTGCTAAAGATAAAAGATTAAGAGTATTACATTTAGATAATCATGGACCAGGTTATGCGCGCAATATCGGCCTGCAAAATGCAAAAGGGAAATATATTCAGTTTACTGATAGTGATGATACTTTGCCTGTTAACTTTTTAGAAGCAATGCTATATCGGATTGAAGATGAAAATGCTGATTTGGTCGTTTGTGGTATTAAAAATGTAAAAAATAATAATACGATAAACGAACTTACAGTTAAAGAAGAATTGGATGATCCTAAAAAAATGTATATCGAGTTGTTTGTTAATTTGCTAGAAAAAGGTCTGGCTTATTCACCATGCAACAAATTATATCGAAACGATATTATTAAAAGTAACAATATTAGTTTCGGCACGGAGTTTAACATAGGTGAAGATGCAATATTTAACCTATCATATATAAAACAATCAAAAAGGATTTCTTTTGAGGAAAGTGTATTTTATGAATACCATCAAAACGATGGAAGCCTCATTCATAGCTATTTTCAAAAAAAGTTTGAAATACAAACTTTACTATATGAAAACCTAAAAAAACTAGTTAATGAAGTGTCGAATACCAATTCGATTGAAAGCATGTATCTTTATTATCAATATGAATTTGCCTTTGTGTTCATCAATTATTACTTGCCGGATTGCCCAATGAGTTCATTAGATAGAAAAAAAATGGTCAGTAAAATTATACAAAATGAATTAGTACAAGAAGTTTACGAAATACCTAATCGTCGTAGTAATTTACAAAAAATAATAAGAATACTAGTTCGTTTTAAAAGTGTAACTATAATGGATGTATTTTTAAGAACATTTAGAAGGAGATATTTATAATGCAATTTATAAATAAACCCCTAATAACTATTGTTATTCCTGTTTATAATGCTGAGAAATACCTTAAACGATGTGTAGATTCTATTTTAAACCAAAGTTTCAAGGACCTGGAATTAATTCTTGTAAATGATGGTTCGACCGATAGTAGCGGTGAAATTTGTGACTTTTACAGTGAGTATGATAAACGCGTTCAAGTTCACCATTTGTTAAATGGAGGACCTTCACGTGCTCGTAACCACGGTTTGAATCATGCAGTCGGAAAATACATAACGTTTATTGATGCAGATGATTATATTAACAATTATTTTTCAGATGCTGCAAATAAAGTTAGTATAAATGATTATGACTTAATCGTAGTGCCTTTTAACGTTGTAAATACTGAACTAGAACCACTACAACATAACCAATATAAAGAAAAATCATTCCTGAAGAATGAAAAAAAGGATGATTTTTTGAGGGGAATTTGGTTAGGTGAGCCCTTGTTTGGTAGCTGCGGAAATAAATGGTTTAAAAATACGGTTATCCAGAAATATAATTTTAGTTTTAATAATGATTTTTATATCGCCGAAGATTACTTATTTAATTTGCATTTTTATCGTGAATGCCAATCTGCAGTTTTAGTTGATTTTCCGTATTATAATTACGTCCAATATGAAAATAGTTTAACTTCTAGAATCTTTTATAATCGATTTGAAATTGCTAAAACGGTCTATGTAGAGTCATTAAAACTAATAAAATCTTTAAATATAAACGATTCTTATTCTCGGAATTTTGTAGAGGAATCTTATCTTAGTGGTGTTTTAAGAGCTATGTTTGAGGTAGCAAAGAAAGGAAATAAACTAACACTAAAAGATAAAATTATGGAGTTAAAGCGATATATATCTGATAAGGATGTTCGTAAGTTATTAAGAAACAATAATAGATATAAATTCAATCGCTTGGCTTTTTACTGTTTAAAATATCAGTGGCCAATTGTATATTATACAGTTTTTAAACTTAGATACTTATTGAAAGGTTGGTTGTATGAATAGTCCAAAGATTAGTCTAATTGTCACAATCTATCAAGTGGAACAGTATCTAGAGCGATGTATTCAGTCGGTTCTTAATCAAACTTTTAAAGATTTTGAATTAATCTTAGTTGATAATGGATCTACTGATGGTTCTACTGAAATTTGCGAAAATTACAAGGAAAAAGATGAGAGGATTAAATTTATCCAAAAAAGTCATGGATCGATTGCATCTGGACGAAATGTTGGATTAAAGAATGCCACAGGACAGTTTATCCAGTTTATGGATGCTGATGACTTAATAGCTCCTAACATGTTACAGAAAATGTATTCAAATTACATTCAAAGTAATTCAGATTTAATAACATGTGGATATCAAAAAATGTATTTAAATGAAAAAGATGAAGAGTACTTTGTTAAATGTGAAGTTGAAGATCAAACGTATAGCAAAACAGACTTTTTATTAGTTTGTGCAAAGTATTGTCAAAACTTTATGCTTTATTTTGTTTGGAATAAATTTTATCGAGCTGATGTGATAAGAAATAAGGGTATTTGGTTTGATGAAAGTATTACAAGAAGTGAAGATGTTCTTTTTAATTTAGAATATATAAAACACGCGAATAGTTTTAGTTTTATAAAGGAACCACTTTATATCTATAACCGTTCGAATGTTAACTCAATAACTAAGGGCTTTGAAATGAAAGATGTTGAAATGCAGAATATAACCTATGGGCGATTTCGCGATTACTTATATGAACAAAGGGTATATCATAGTAACGAGCAATATTTAGAACACCAATATGCAGTTACAATGTTTTCGCTAGTTGCCCAAGCTTATATGACTAGTAAGGATGTACCGAAAAAAGTTAGAAGGGCTTATTTAAAAAGTATCTTAGATAATCAATGGACACAAAAAGCATTGAGATATTTCTCTTATAGTGGACTTTTAACAAATTTAATTAAATATAAAATATATAAATCGATCAATACAACAGATTCTATTTTTAGAGTCTATTTTTATTTAAAGAGAGGTAAGTTTGTTGACTAACCTTTCTTTTTTTATCTAAATTGTGATCTCATTTGAAAGAAACCCTAACATTTCATAGATGTTAAGAATGGAGGAACTAGCATGAAAGTTGTTATTTTAGCGGGTGGTTTTGGAACTAGAATTAGTGAAGAAAGTCATTTAAAGCCTAAACCAATGATTGAAATAGGAGGAAAGCCTATTCTTTGGCATATTATGAAATACTATTCTTCATTTGGCTATAATGATTTCATCGTTTGCTGTGGTTATAAACAGTATGTAATAAAAGAGTTTTTTGCTGATTATTACCTACATATGTCTGATGTAACGTTTGACTTTACTGCTGAAAATAAAATGATTATTCATAATAATAATACTGAACCATGGAAAGTTACTCTAGTGGACACTGGGCTTAATACAATGACAGGCGGTCGTATTAAAAGAGTTAAAGAATATATTGGAAATGAGCCTTTTATGCTTACTTATGGTGATGGAGTAGCAAATGTTGATATTCAAGGATTAGTCCAATTCCATAAATCTAGTGGGAAAATGGCTACAATTACTGCGATACAACCAGGTGGTCGCTTTGGGATGCTTGATATTGATCAAGAAGAACAGATTAATAAATTCAAAGAAAAATCGAAAGAAGATGGTGGTTGGATTAACGGAGGATTTATGGTGTTGAATCCTGAGGTTATAGATTATATTGATGGAGATTCCACGGTTTTCGAAAACGAACCTTTAGAGACTTTAGCCATCATAGGAGAATTAAAGGCTTATAGACATTATGGTTTTTGGCAGTGTATGGATACGTTACGTGATAAAGAACTTTTAGAACGTTTGTGGGAAAATGGGAAAGCCCCGTGGAAAGTGTGGGATATTTATGCTGGATTTTTACAAAGGTAAAAAAGTATTTGTTACCGGTCATACAGGTTTTAAAGGAACATGGCTATGTAAAATGCTTATTAATGCAGGGGCAGAAGTAACGGGTTATTCCTTAAAACCACCAACTGATCCGAATTTATTTTCACTTAGTGGAATAGAGAGCCAAATGAATTCAATAATAGGTGATGTAAGAAATTTACAATTACTAAAGCAGACGTTCCTTGAAGCAGAACCAGAGATAGCTATTCATCTTGCTGCACAACCCATTGTAAGAGATTCTTATAGCGATCCTCATCTAACTTATGAGACAAATGTGATGGGTACAGTAAACTTTCTTGAATGTATAAGGGAAAGCACAACTGTAAAATCCGTATTAAACGTAACAACAGATAAAGTTTATCAGAACAATGAATGGGATTGGGGATACAGAGAAATAGATGTATTGAACGGATATGATCCTTATTCTAATAGTAAATCTTGTTCTGAAATAATAACACAATGCTATAAAAACTCTTTCTTTCTAAATACAGATGTTTCAATATCGACTGCCAGGGCAGGTAATGTAATTGGAGGAGGAGACTTCGCAAATGATCGCATAATTCCTGATTGTATAAGGGCAGCAACGAATAAAGAATATATCATTTTAAGAAATCCCTTATCTATCAGACCATATCAACATGTTTTAGAGCCACTTAATGCTTATTTACTAATCTGCGAAAAGCAGTTTCAAAACAAAAATTACGAAGACTACTATAATGTTGGGCCTAATGAAAATGACTGTGTTACAACCGAGAGATTAACAGAGTTATTTTGTGAAATTTGGGGTGAGGGTTTATTTTGGGTAAATCAGTCCGATAGTGGGGTACATGAAGCCAATTTCTTAAAGTTGGATTGCTCCAAAATAAAAAATACATTTAGATGGGAACCGAGATGGAATATAGAAAAAGCAATTGAGAAGACGATTGAATGGACAAGAGCATACCTTAGTAAAGGTAATATAGCTCTTACGATGGAAGAGCAAATAGAAGAGTTTATGACACATAATAAGCGCAATTATATAAAAATTAAGAATAGGTGACTCATATGAAAAAAGCAATCGTTACAGGGGCAAATGGTTATATAGGAACATGGCTTATTAAAGAATTACTAAAAAATAATGTAGAAGTTATTGCTATAGTAAGAAACAGAGATTCAAAGATTGATACTCTTCCAGAAAACGTAAAAATTCTATATGTTGAGCTAAATTCTATTGAAACTTTAGTAGATTTAGTACGTGATAGAGATATTGACGTTTTTTACCACTTAGCTTGGGATGGCACAAATGGTAGTGATCGAGCTGATTATCAGTTACAGTTGTTAAATGCCCAATATGCTTGTGATAGTGCTGTAGTTGCCAAAAAATTAAATTGTAAAAAATTCATATGTACAGGAACAATAACAGAAGAAATAGCAAAGAATATATTAAATCTCGATATAAATGCAATGAATTCTATTTATGGTGTTGCTAAACATACTACGCACTGTTTATTAGAAGTTTTATGTAAAAATCTAGATTTACCATTTGTTTGGGCAAGGTTGTCAAATATATATGGTGGCAATAACCTTACGGGTAATATCATAAGTTACACTCTCAAAGAACTACAACAAGGTAACAAGCCTTCTTTCTCTAAGGCCGAGCAGCCATACGATTTAATGTACATTAAAGATGCAGCCAAAGCTTTATACCTTATAGGTAAGGAAAATACAAATGAATCTTGTTATTTTATCGGAAGCGGCTCTCCTCGTATTTTGAAAGAGTATCTTCTAACTATTAAAGACATTTATGGTAGTAATGCTGAAATTGGTCTAGGAGAAAGGCCTGAAGATGGTCTGGAGTATGATATGGAATGGTTCGATACAACCAGTTTAAAAAGAGATACTGGATTTACAATTAAAAATACTTTTGAACAAAATATCCAGGAAACTATTAATGCTTTGCAGGAAGTAAAAATATAAACAAATTTGAAGGGGGTTAATTTAATGATTCAACAGTTTCAATTTGAGGAGTTAGATTTAAAAGGTGCATATATAATTAAGCCCTTTGTAGCAAAAGATGAAAGAGGCGACTTTATTAAAGATTATTCCGAAGAAGTGTTTAAAGAAAACGGACTTGACCATGAGTTAAAAGAAGTATTTTATACTAGCTCAGAAAAGGGAGTAATAAGAGCTATACATTTTCAAAGAGTAAAGGAACAAGCTAAATTAGTTCGTTGCTTAACAGGGAAAATATTTGATGTAATTGTCGATTTAAGAAAAACCTCGCCAACTTTTGGAAAGTGGAGAGGTTTTTATCTTTCTGGAGATCGAAAAGAATCTCTATATGTCCCTGAACATTTTGGGCACGGGTATTTGGTCATTGAACCATCAATTGTTTCTTATAAGTGTTCAGAAAAATTTTATGGAGACTTAGACGATGGAATCATGTGGAATGACCCAGATTTACGAATTAGTTGGCCATTGGACTTGGTAGATAATAAAATTATTCTTTCTGAAAAGGATAAGAATCTTCAGAGTCTTGGAGAGTTTATTGGGAAAATTACTACGTCTATTTAAAGTCTATATTAGATGGAGCCTTAAATTTTGCTAATTGAAAATAATATTTATAAAAATGCACCTTAATTAGATAACTAAGTGAGATGCATTTTTATATATGATTAATATTTTATTTATTTCATAGTAATAAACTGTTGAAACCTAAAGGGGACGGAATAATGAAAATTTTAATAACAGGTGGATCAGGCTATATCGGTAGTCATACTTGTGTAGAGCTGTTAAATGCAGGTTATGAAATAGTGGTGGTAGATAATTTTTTAAATAGTAAAGCAGAATCTATGAATCGCGTTCGAAGAATTACTGGTAAGGATTTTAAATATTATGAAGCAGATTTATTAAATAAAGATGCTTTAGATGTTATTTTTTCTGAAAATAATATTAGTGCTGTTATTCATTTTGCTGGGCTTAAAGCAGTTGGAGAATCTAATAATTTCCCTCTTAAGTATTATCAAAATAATGTAACTGGCACAATTAACCTCTGTGAAATAATGAAAAAATATGGAGTAAAGAAACTTGTATTTAGCTCATCAGCTACGGTATATGGATCAACTAATCAGGTTCCAATTAAAGAAGAAACAATTTTAGGAGCTGAGAATCCATATGGTCGCACGAAACTGATGATTGAGGAGATCTTAAGAGACTTATATCATTCAGATCAGTCTTGGAGTATTGCTTTATTACGATATTTTAATCCGATTGGAGCCCATGAAAGTGGTCTTATTGGAGAAGATCCAAAAGGAATTCCAAATAATCTTATGCCGTATATTGCACAGGTGGCAGTGGGGAGGTTATCGAGTTTAAGTGTATATGGAAACGATTATCCTACGTTAGACGGAACAGGAATAAGAGATTATATACATGTGGTTGACTTGGCGATTGGTCATCTCAGAGCTTTAGAGAAAGTGCAGTGTATTCATGGTATAAATGCTTATAATCTCGGTACAGGGATTGGATATAGTGTGTTAGAGATGGTAAAAGCATTTGAAAAAGCTTCTGGTATAAGTATTCCATATGTAATGAAGGATCGCCGTCCAGGTGACGTGGCAATATGTTTTGCTGATGTTACAAAAGCAAGGATTCAACTCGGTTGGAAAGCTAGTAGAGGAATTGAAGCAATGTGTAGAGATATATGGAGATGGCAAAAGAATAATCCTAACGGATATAACGAAGAGTTGGAAATTCAACATAGTGATAAACAACCGGTTCTAACTAAAGCAGCGGATTTTTAATTTTTTTAAGTGAGGGGTAACATTGGAATCGATTAATTTAACCCAAAAGCAGTTTCAAGAATTACTTGAAGATTTTTATAAAAAAGGAAATGAGCAGAGTGAGATAAAAACTAAAGAGTTTTTAAACGATATGATTAAGTATATACAAACAACTTGTTCTACTAACAGGTAAATACTAAATAGACTAAAAATAGGGGTAAAGTTCATATGAAACGAGTAATAGATTTATTCATTTCTCTGACTCTCTTAATATTGTTTTCTCCAATTTTAGTTGTAGTATCCTTATTGGTGAGATTCAAAATGGGGGCACCAGTACTTTTTACTCAACAGCGACCTGGATTGCATGGAGAGTCATTTTATCTATACAAATTTCGTACAATGAAAAATTTACAAGATGAACATGGAAATCAACTTTCAGATGATTTACGCTTAACCAAATTTGGAGAATTTCTAAGGAAATATAGTGTAGATGAATTTCCTCAACTGGTTAACGTAGTAAAAGGCGAGATGAGTTTAGTAGGTCCTAGACCATTCTTAATGGAATATTTACCTTTGTATACGAAAGAACAAATGGCTCGTCATAATGTGAAGCCAGGAATCACTGGTTGGGCTCAAGTAAATGGTAGAAATGCACTTACATGGGAGGAGAAATTTAAAATGGACGTATGGTATGCAGAAAATCATAATCTACTTTTAGATTTAAAAATCCTTACGATGACTGCTAAAAAAGTTTTAAGGAAAGAAGGAATATCGCACCAGGGCCAAGTAACAATGGAAAAATTCACGGGATCTAATGAAGTGATGTAAGATGAGAATAATTATTTTAGGTAATGGTGGACATAGCAAGGTCATCCAAGATATGATTTCTTCTTTAAAAAACCATGAAATTTTAGCAGTTTTAGATGAAAAGTATACAGATGAAAAACAAGAAAATGGAATCATCTATGCGCCTATCTCTTACTTGCAAAAATTTTTAGATGATGATGTCAAAGTTGTAATTGCTGTGGGTGATAATAAGATAAGAAAACAAATCGTTTATACAATCAATTTAAAAAATGAAAAATATGTTACTGTAGTGCATCCATCGGCAATTGTAAGCTCATCATCCAAAATTGGAAATGGAACAGTTGTAATGCCAAATGCAATCATAAATGCAGATGCGACAATTGGTGAGCACTGTATTATTAATACTGGAGCGATTATAGAGCATGACAATAATATTGGTCATTATACTCATCTCTCACCAAATACGACATTAACGGGTAATGTTTTAGTAGAAGAAGGAGCCCATATCGGCGCTTCGGCGACAATCATACCTGGAATAAAGGTTGGAAATTGGTCGATTGTTGGGGCAGGTTCAACGGTCATTCATCATATTCCTTCATATAGTACAGCGGTCGGGAGTCCTGCAAGAATTATAAAAAATATAGATTTGGGTATAGAAATCTCCTAAAAAGGTGGTCATATTAAAGTGTCTTTATCAAGAATCTATTTATCTCCGCCACATATGAGTGGTAACGAACAAAAGTATATACAAGATGCGTTTGATACAAATTGGGTTGCTCCTTTAGGGCCTAATGTAGATGAATTTGAGAAAGAAATTATAAACTATTTGGGAGCCAGTGAAGCCATTGCCGTCAGTTCAGGAACGGCTGCTATTCATTTGGCTCTTTCTTTATTAGGAGTTTCAAAAGGTGATAAAGTATTTTGCTCAAGTCTTACTTTCGTAGCAAGTGCTAATCCTATTATTTACCAGGGTGCAGAACCGGTTTTCATTGATTCAGAACCAGAAACATGGAACATGTCCCCACAAGCACTTGAAAGAGCATTAAGGGAAGCTTACTTAGAAAGAAATTTACCAAAAGCTGTCATAGTTGTGAACCTTTATGGTCAAGTAGCAAAGATGGATGAGATCGTATCTTTGTGTACTGAATATGGTGTTCCAATGATTGAGGATGCAGCTGAATCATTGGGCTCTACATATAAAGGAAGACCAAGTGGTACATTTGGTGAATTTGGTATCTTTTCTTTTAATGGTAATAAAATTATTACGACTTCTGGTGGAGGAGCGCTTATATCTGAAAATGCAGAGGCTATAAAAAGAGCTAGATTTTTAGCAACCCAAGCTAGAGATCCTGCTCAACATTATCAGCATAGTGTAACAGGTTATAATTACCGATTGAGCAATATATTAGCTGGCATTGGAAGAGCTCAATTGCAAGTTTTAGAAGAGCGAGTAGAAGCAAGAAGAAAAATATTCAAACGTTATTATCAAGAATTAGTACATTTACCAGGTGTTACATTTATGCCTGAGTTAGAGAATACACGTAGTAATCGGTGGCTAACTACTTTAACGATAAATAAAGGGCAGTCAGGAGTTTCTGCAAAAGAACTGATTGAAATGTTTAATAAAAATAATATTGAAGCTCGACATGTGTGGAAACCGCTTCATCTTCAACCTATCTTTCTAAATACCCGTTATTATTCCCATTCGAAAGGCGAGCATGTTGCTGAGCAGTTGTTTGAAACAGGGATCTGTCTTCCTTCCGGTTCTAATCTATTGGAAGACGAACAAAACAAAGTCATTAGTTGTCTTAAACATACAATACAAAGTATGAGTAAACAAGGCGTTGAGTGACGGAAAGAATGAGGTATAGAAAATGATTGGAAAAAACATTTATGAGATTCGTAAAAAAAAGGGACTTACACTGACCGAACTCGCTGAACAAGCCAATATCTCCAAGTCTTACTTGAGCAACATTGAACGTGAAATAAATCATAATCCTTCAATACAAGTAATGGGGAAAATATCCAAGGTTCTAGGAGTAGATTTGAAAAACTTGTTAGCCAATAAACCCGAAAATCCAATTATTCCAGAAAGCGATTGGCTTGATTTAGTAAAGGAACTAAAAGAATCAGGAATTGAAATTGAAAAACTACATGAATATAGGTCAGTTTTTGAATTTATAAAATGGCAAAATAATGAACATAAAAGAGAATAAAAAGACCAGAGCGGACATTTAGAAGGAAAAGGTGAATAAAATGATTGATAATACGAAAAAAGTACTTTTGTTATTTAACAAAGGAGAAAAGAAAAAATTATTACTCATATTTTTTATGATGATCGTTTCCGCGCTTTTTGAAACTTTTGGTATAGGGGTCATTGTTCCTTTTGTAGGGATAGTAACAAATCCATCTATGATAACTGAACAAGCTAGTATCAATTATTTATACAAATTCTTCAATTTTCAATCTACAACTACTTTTATGATTTTTGCAGTAATCGCTTTACTTTTTATTTTTATTGTTAAAAATCTCTATATTCTCCTCTTTCTATATGTGCAAAATAGGATCGTTCTCAATCAACAAGTTAAACTATCAAAAAGACTATTTGAAACATATTTATCAAAACCCTATTCCTTTCATCTACAAAGAAATACAGCAGATCTACTTCGAAATGTAAACATAGAAGTACCGAATTTGTTTCAAGGAATTATTATGTCAGCATTTATGTTAATAACAGAAATATTAGTAATTGCTTGCATAATGGGTTTGTTGTTATATACGACATCTATATCAACAATTATAGCTTCAGGCCTTTTAGGAGGAAGCGTATTCCTATTTTTTAAAATTTTTCGTAAAAAAATTAATAAATTAGCAAAACAGCAACAAGTTGTTGATGGAATGATGATTAAATGGGTCAATCAAGGACTTGGTGCGAGCAAGGAAGTTAAGGTCACTGGTAAAGAAAGTTATTTTGTTAGTGCCTACACTAGTAAGAGTCAAATAAACGCAAATATTAAGCGATATAGAATGATGCTAGAACAATCTCCAAGGCTTTTTATCGAAACAATACTAGTAATGATCGTACTCATAATGGTATTAGTCATTATTTTTCAAGGGAAAAATACAGCCAATATAGTATCTACAATGGCATTATTTGGAATGGCAGCATTTCGCCTGATGCCATCAATTAATCGTGTAATGAATATGATAACAGCTATCCGTTTTAGTAAGCCTGCATTAACAGTTGTTTACGAGGATTTGTTTACAAATAATGAAACTTATTCAAGTAGAGGGACAATAGAACCGGCTGTAAATAAGAGTGATATTGGGAAGTTTACGGATTCAATAAAGTTAAATGAAATCTCTTTTCGTTATCCAAATCAAAAAGAGTATTCTTTAAAGGATATTTCTTTAACAATACCAATCGGTCAATCAGTAGCATTCATTGGAGAGTCAGGTGCTGGGAAGACTACATTGGTTGATATGATACTTGGACTATTTCAACCAGAAAAAGGTAGTATTTTAGTAGATGGTGAAAATATAAGTGAAATTAAATCTATATGGCAACAAAAAATAGGATATATCCCCCAATCTATTTTTCTAACAGATGATTCGATAAGAGAAAACGTTGCATTTGGAGTACCGAAGGATCAGATTGACGATCATGCAGTGTGGAATGCTTTAGAACAAGCTCAGTTAAAAGACTTTATAGAAGGCCAACCAAATCAGTTAGACACAACGGTAGGAGAACGGGGAATTAGACTTTCTGGAGGTCAACGTCAACGGATTGGAATTGCTAGGGCTTTATATCATAATCCTGAAATTATTTTTATGGATGAAGCTACATCAGCTCTAGATAATGAAACTGAAAAGGACATTATGAGTGCAATTGATGATTTGAAAGGTGAAAAGACTTTAATCATTATAGCTCACAGATTAAGTACGATTAAAAATTGCGATAAGGTATTCAAAATTAATAAAGGTAGATTAGTATCTGTTGAGGATAAATTAGGAATGCCTGCAATCTAAAGAATTAAAATAAATGAATAGTGAGGAATCAAATGAGAGTACTAATTGAAGAATATCTTAGGGAGCGTATTTCAACATATTATAAAGGGAAGTTTTGGAAAAGGTTAATCAAAGATATAAAAAATAAAAATTCTAATATACACATAAAAAGTGAAGACAAACACATTCCATATATTAATAAACCTGGTATAGCATTTTCATTTGATGATAGCTTTAGAATAAATGATTGGTACAAATATGGAAAAGATTTATTTGGATTTTACGATGTAAAGGTTACCTTTAATATAAATGCTTTTCATCACTTTGAAGGACAGAGGGAACATACCCAAAAAGAAATAGATATGTTGATTGATTTACAGTCAAAAGGTCATGAAATCGCACATCATGGATTCAAACATGAGAATGCTGTTAATTACTCAAATGAGTTCGGATTAAATAACTGGGTAGAACATGAAATTAAACCTTTATTTAAATGGATAGAAAATCAAAGCCATTCTAAAACAAAAGAAAAATTCAAAAAACCCGTTACTTATTCTTTCCCTTATGTTAGTTACACTGAAAGCCACATTTTAGAATTGGTTTCTAAATATTTTAAAGTTGTGAGAGGTGGATTTAGCGATAGAAATAATCTAGTCGGATTTAATCATACAGGTTATGCACCTTCTATTGGTATTGATGAAATTGTATTAAGTGATGTAGATTACGTAAAAAAAATATTGAGAATCGCTAAAGAATTAGGTACGAATGTAATCTTTATGTGCCATTCTATTTTACCTGATGAGGTAGATTGGAATGATTTTGGTTGGGAAGAACAGTCTTTGGAAAGTGGTAAATATAGAATCTCGCCTAAAACGATTCAAGACATAATTGATGAGGCAAAAAATATCGATTTAGAATTTTATACAACATCTGAAATTGCTGGGGTGGCTACATTTATTGATCGTAATATGGAAAGTTCGATTAGAGAAATAATCTCGAATCCACTTGAACAATGGATATCTATTTCAGAACTAAGTAAAATAACAGAATTAGACTTAAGTGGGAAAAACATTTCAAATTTAGATGGCATACAATATTTTTTGAATCTAGAAAAACTCAACTTAAGTAATAATAATATTACAGATTTTAGACTTTTAGAAAAGCTTCCAAAGTTAAAAAAGATAGATCTTAGTAATAACTTAGAAAGTAAAAATGAAACATTCTATCATTCTAAAAAGATTGCAGAATGAGAAAGAATTTTCACTAAAAAGGTAGAATTTTTTATTTAAAAGAGGTGATAAATAGTGACATTAATCAATACTTTAAGCAAGAATAAATTCACATACTTTTTTATTTACCATATTAGTAGAACAAAATCTAATATTCGATTTCACTTGATCCCAAGGATTTATTTCAACATAAAAAAGTTCTGTCGAGTGATGAATATTAATAAAAGCAGCCAATATGAAAAAATGAAATTATTTAAAAATACACATAAAGGCCAGAGATGCTTTATTGTTGCTACAGGGCCGAGTTTAACAATTGATGATCTTGAAAAATTAAAAAATGAAACAACCATTAGTATGAATTCAATCTGTTTATCTTTTGATGAAACAGATTGGAGACCCACCTATTATGGTATACAAGATGTAAAGGTCTTTAATTTACTAGAAAATTCAATTGAAAAGTATGATTTAAAAAATAAATTTATTAGTGACTCGATTTCAAAAGAAAAGAATATTTTAGATGGTTATTTTGTATTCCCATTAAATTATTTAAACCATAATACTTTTCATAAAAATTATCGTACAAAATTTAGTAATGATTCATATTCAGTGGTCTATGATGGTTATTCAATTACGTATTCAATGATTCAGTTAGCAGTTTATATGGGATTTAGTGAAATTTATTTAGTGGGTGTTGACTGTAATTACTCAATTAATAGTGCACAGCATTTTAAAGATTATGGATTAATAGAACAATCTTCTGAAGCTGTAAAAAGAATGATTAGTGCTTTTAAGGAAGCAAAGAAATTTTCAGAACGGAGTCAAATCAAAATTTATAATGCCACAAGAGGCGGGATGCTCGAAGTATTTGAGAGAGTAAATCTTGACGAAGTATTATCAACAAATAAAGAGTTAGAAGAATTAAGAGAAAAAACTATATAAGTTATTAAAATAAAAGGGCAGTTACAGCAAATTTATGCAATTTATAAGATTGTTTTAAAGTCTGAAAATTCTATTTTATTTAATTGACACACTTATCAATAAGTGTTAGTTTTATTTTATAGTTCGTTCTTTATTGCGAACAAAGGAGGAATTTTACCTTGTACTATCAGTTTAATTTTGTTAAATAATTAGTGTTATGAATAGAAATAACTCTATTTTTTTATATTTTCGTTCGTTATAAGAAACAAATATTCGATAAATAGGAGGAAACGCTATGAAAATTGTTGGAGTTATTCCAGCTAGGTTTAATTCTTCAAGATTTAAAGGGAAACCATTAGCAGATATATGTGGGAAACCAATGATATGGTGGGTACACCAGCAGTTGAAATTAGTAAATGAACTTTTTGATGTTTATGTAGCTACAGATGATGTAAGAATTAAAAATGTCTGCGAAGAATATGGAATTAAAACTGTAATGACCTCCGAAAGTCACAAAACACATCTAGATCGACTACATGAAGTTTCTACAAAGATTGACGCAGATTTTTACGTGAATGTAAATGGAGATGAGCCTTTAATTGAGTCTCAAGCGATTTCTAAAATATTACCAAAAGACGTTGATCCAAATTCAATTTATATATCAAATCTAATGACAGAGTTAAAGAATCCATTAGAAGCAGTTGATTTTTCGAAAATAAAAATTGCGACAGATGTATTTGGATATGGACTATATATGGCTAGAAGTCCAATCCCTTATCCGAAGGGAACTTATGAATTTAACTATAAAAAATTTGTTGGTGTGCAATGTTTTACTAAAAGTGCACTTGAATTTTGCAATAAGTCTAAAAGGGGACCAATTGAAGAAGCAGAAGATATTGATGAATTTAGATTTTTAGAGAATGGACAAAAAATTAAATTTATCGAAGCTGATGTAACTACTTTATCTGTTGATACACCAAAAGATCTTGAAAAAGTCAAAATGATCATAAAAAATCGACTTGAATGCGTGGTGTAAACGTGAATAATATTAGGTTGCTGGATTGTACGTTACGAGATGGTGGGTATATTAATAATTGGAATTTTGGACAAAAAAGCATTAAGAAGATCATTGAAAAGTTAGCAATATCTAACATTGATATTATCGAGTGTGGATTTGTTAGAGATATTGAATTTACTAATAATAAGTCGATTTTTAATGATGTCGAGACTATTAAAGAATTTATTAGCCCGAAGAATAGAAATATTACTTATGTAGGTATGATTGATCAACCGTATATTCCAATTGATAGAATTAAAGAGTACGATGGAACTTCTATTGATGGATTTCGTCTAACCTTTCATGAGAATGAAAAAGAAATTGAAGAGGCATTAACCTATGGCAAAATATTAATGGAGAAAGGCTATAAAGTCTTTATTCAACCGGTTGGAACTACAAGCTATTCGGATGAAAGCCTCCTAGAACTTATTAAAAAAGTTAATAAGTTAAAACCATACGCTTTTTATTTGGTGGATACTCTTGGACTCATGTATAAAAATGATCTTTTAAGAATGTATCATCTGATTGACCACAATCTGGATGAATCAATTAGTATAGGATTTCATTCACATAATAATCTTCAATTATCATTTTCAAATGCTCAAGAGTTATTAATGCTACACACTAAGAGAAATATAATCATAGATTCTTCTGTATTTGGAATGGGAAGAGGCGCAGGTAATCTATGTACAGAGCTTGTAACTCAATATATTAATGAAAACATAGAAGAAAAATATAATGTGGTACCAATATTAGAAATCATTGATGAGCATCTAAGTAAATTTTCATCTGAATCTCAATGGGGTTATTCAGTTCCATATTTTATTGCAGCGATCAATAACTGTCACCCTAATTACGCTTCTTTTTTAATGAATAAACAAACGATATCAGTAAAATCCATTAATACGATATTAAAACAGCTTCCATTGAAAAAAAGGGATATTTATGATGAGTTATATATTGAGGATTTATATATTAATCATCAAATCTATTTAATTGATGATTCAGAAAATCTTGATGCATTAAATCGGCTTATTGCTAATCAAAAAGTACTTATAATCGCACCTGGAAAATCTGTTGAAACACAAGTAGAAAAAATAAGGGCGTTTATAAAAGAGTATAATCCTTTTATTGTTAGTGTGAATTTTAACCCAGATAGTTATAAGAGTGATGCTATATTTATTAGTAATTTAAAACGATTCGATGGTATAGCAGATACCATTAAAGAAATTACAAATAATACATTATTAATAACTACTTCAAATATTACTAAATCAAAGGTGAATAATTCTTTAGTTGTAAATTACTCTGATTTACTTCTTGATAATCCAACAATATCGGATAACGCGGGTTTAATGTTATTAAATCTTCTGAACCGTTTATCTGTAAACAAGGTGTATCTAGCTGGATTTGATGGCTTTAGTCTCGATAAATCGACAAACTACTACTCTACTGAATTGATTTATAATATTGAAATGGAAGAACTTGTGAAGAAAAACGAAGTGATTAGAAAGCAATTAGCTTTCCTTGAGAAAAACATGGAAATAAATTTTGTAACGACTACTATTTATCATGATTTGGATCCAAATGATAAAACTTCATCATTAATTGAGCTGGAGGCAAAATGAAATATTCCACTGTAATTTTTGACTTAGATGGAACATTATTAGATACTTCCGAGGGAATAATGGTGGGTGCAAGTTATACCGCTAGTAAAATGGGAGTTTCAGAATTAACAAGCGAACAACAAAGAAGTTTTATTGGTCCGTCACCTTATCACTCTTTTATTCGCGAATGTGGTTTTACTGAGAGTAAAGCGAGAGAAGCTGTTGAAATTTATAGACAAAGGTATAAAGAAAAAGGTCTTTATGAGGCAAAACATTATGGGTTTGTAAAGGAATTATTAAAAGCATTAAAAGATAAAGAATATAAGACCGGAGTAGCAACTTTAAAAAGAGATGATTTAGCGAAAGAGATTTTAATGAATTTCGAATTATCGATATACATTGACTCGATAAATGGAATTGATGACATGGATACGCTTAGTAAATCTGACATTATATTAATGTGTTTGAACGAATTAAGACAGAATGATTTATCTAAAGTAGTCTTAATCGGTGATAGTGTGCATGATGCGATTGGTGCTGAACAGGTGGGTATTGACTTTATTGCTGTAACGTATGGATTCGGGTTTAAAAATAAAGAAGAAGTAAGTGCAAGTAAAAATGTATTTATCGCGGAAAGTGTTGAAGAGATAATAAAATACTTGAATTTATAAACAAAAATACATTCACTTACACATCGTTGTTCTTAATAAAGAATAAATTTCTAATGATAATGCCACTTATTTAATAAAAGAGTGGTTATTTTCATTTGCAAATTTCAAGTGAAAAAGGGGCATATGATCGTGAATTGGAAAAAAATCTTGTTAAAAGCGGGTTTAACTTTACTCAGTCTAGCTTTAATCGTTGGAGTACTTGGAATGTATATATATCATGAGGTAGTAAGTACATCTAAAGTGATTTATCAACCAATTAAGAAGTCAGTTAGACGAGTTGAACCGATTAATGTAGTGGAAAAAGATCCGTTTTCTGTATTACTTTTGGGTGTTGATAAACGCGAAGGTGATAGAGGACGTTCTGATTCTTTAATGTTATTAACAGTTAATCCTAACAATGACACAACAAAGATAATTAGTATTCCGCGTGATACGAGAACCCTTATAGTTGGTAAAAATCGTATAGATAAAATTAATCATGCATATGCATTTGGTGGCGTACAAATGACGGTTAATACGGTTGAAAAATTCTTAAATATACCAATTGACTACTATATGGAAGTTAATATGGAAGGGTTCAAAGATGTGGTAGATGCAATTGGTGGTGTAAAGGTTAATAATACGTTGGATTTTACAAATGATGGTGTTCATTTTAAAAAAGGAAGCCTTTTTCTTAATGGTAGCGATGCACTTAGTTTTACTCGTATGCGATACGATGATCCGAATGGTGATTTTGGAAGAGAAGCTAGACAACGGCAAATTATTGAAGCTGTCATTACGCAAGGAGCAAAGATAGAAAATTTAATAGGTTATGATGAGATATTAAAATCGATTAAAAACAATTTAGTAACAAATTTTACAATACAAGAAATTTATAAAATTCAAAGAGAGTACCGTCAAGCAAGTGGAAATATTGAACAAGAACAACTACAAGGAAGTGGAAAACTAATCAAAGGTATTTATTATTACCAAGTGCCAGAAAAAAACCGTCTTACACTTTCAAATGAGTTACGTAAACAACTTTCATTAGAATGAAAATAGGAGATCCTATTATTCCTAATGTTTATTAATACTAAATAGTCCATAAAAACCTACCAATAAATTTTTAGTAGGTTTTTTATGGACTATTTTTTCATTTACCTTGTTTAAACTTATTAAATTCAATAAATTTTTTTAACTCCTCTTTTGGAATTCCTGAATCAATAGCCTCCTGCAATATTGTCATCCATTCCGAATCTATTACATTGGTTACATCATCATCTTCTTTAAGTAGGTTTTCTGCTGTTGTATTAAAAACTTCTGATATTTTATCTAGTACTTGAATAGAAGGGTTAGTTTGAAGCTGACGTTCGATTGAACTAATATAAGACTTAGCAACACCTGCTCGTTCGGCAAGCTCCGTTAAAGACATTCCATGTTGTAAACGTAGTTTTTTAATCCGTTCTCCGATCATACATGTTACCCCACATCTTTTTAGCTATAATAAAAAAGTATATCATATAAGTTTCGAGTAAATTAAATAAATTTCATGTGAATTAAAATGAAAACAAGCGAATCAATTTAGGATTCGCTTGTTCTTTGAAATGAAGTGATTGCTAAACTGAAAGATAAAAGGGACGAGGCTTGTCTTATTTGTTTGTTAATTAAAGATATTATTTTTAACATAAGGAAGTAATACACTTGGTACAGTAATCTTATTAACAACGTTTGCAGTTAACGTATTATTAGTAATTGATACATTTGTTGGGATCGTTGAGTTTTTGTTTAATTCAATTGCTGCACCAGTATGCCATGTGTCACCTGGATCAGTAGTGTTTGAAATGCGATTTCCTGTAATCAATAATCCATTTAAGGAGCCTTTTGTACCGCTTGAAGTTTGGAAAATACCATTTTTTCCACCTGATATCGTATTATTTGTAATGGATATGTTCGCCATAGGTCCATCTTGTACAGTAATGAAAACACCGGAAGAATTAGTGATGGTGTTTTGATCTACTGTCACATTTTTTGTCGTCCCTTTTATATAAAGAGAATAGTAACTAGTGTTCTTAAACGTATTGCCGCGAACGAGTAATCCATCTATTTTTAGAACGTCATAATAATCCGTAATAATTCCGACTTCGAAATTTGTAAACGTATTATCAATGAAAGACGTATCTTTGATATCTGTTACAGTAGCAAAAGTATAAGCGGCTGCCCCCTGACCATTACCTGTAAATGCGTTTCTTGAAAAAGTTGTTTTTTCTGATCCAGCTATAATAGAAACGGCGTCCCCAGTTGCCGAAACAGTGTTATCGTAAATTTGTGTATTAATTGAATTTATTCCCCAAGTGCCCTCGATTCTAAATCCGTCTGCTGAATTGATTGTATTTCTGTAGATTTCGAGATCCTTATTTTTAATCCAAACAAAAATTTGACTAACGTTTAATTTATTATCAAAAATTTTTGCACCATTTGTCTCCATCACTAGGAATCTGCCTGTTGGACAATTGACGGTATTATTATTGAATTCTACATGATTAAAATAATTGTTATCATTTTTTCCGCCTTCAAGTTGGACGCAGTAGTCACCATTGGATGCATTTGATGTAAAAGTGTTGTTGTAAATTTTCGCATCATCAAAATTCATTTCTTCCCATGGCTCGAAGTGTAGAGCCGGTCGTCCCAAAGTATTTGTACTAATATTATTGTAGATTTTTAAATGATTTACTTGTTCTATAACAATATTAGAACGTCCATTATTTTCTAAAATATTGTTTGAAATTGTGACATTATCACTTGCTGCAGTAGATCCTGAAATTGAGATACCATCTGCAACCGCATTTTTTAATCGATTGTTATCAATAACAATACGGTCCGCATCGAATGCAAAGATACAATGCATATGCTCGATTCCATCTGGATGTTTAAGCGCATTGCCATCACATGTGATATTTTGTACTTTTGTATCATTTGCCATGTTAATGACACGATAGTAACCTGAGCCACTTGTATCAGATAGTTTTAGTGTAACGGTATCACGATTTTCACCGACTATATTTACAAATGGTTTTAGATAGATTGGACGTAAACTGTACGTTCCCGCAGGAATATACACATTCCCTCCACCCCTAGAACCTAGATAATCGATAGCTGATTGAAAAGCAGCTGTGTCGTCTGAGCTACCGTTACCGACTGCGCCAAAATTTTTGACATTCACTTGATTTGTATCTAAAGCTGTTACAGTTACTAATACAGATTGTGTTTTTCCTCCATAGCTAATAGAAATTGTAGCAGAACCGGGATTAATGGCTGTTATGACACCATTAACATTAATTGATGCAATATTTGGATTTGAGGAAGAATATTGGCTGTTAGTTGTAACATTTGCAACCGATTGATCAGAATAATTCGCTTGAACAGCTAGAGATTTGGACTCATTGATTTTTAAGTCAATTGAATTAGGTATAACAGATAATGAGACAAGTTCTTTGACTGAAGAACTGTTGACCGTAATCGTGCTAGTGGCTTTTACACCATTTAGAGTAGCTGTAACTGTAGCTAAACCGTTATTTTTGGCTGTAATTAGGCCTGAATTACTAATCGTTGCAATCATATTATTTGAGATAGAGTATGTTACTAAATTTGTTACATCTTTTTTCGTTAGATTTGTATAAGTAGCTGTTACTTTCACTTGTGTGGTTTGGTTGATATTGCTGAAACTATAATTTGGTAAATTAAACGAAAGGGACTTAATACTACTTAACTTAGATTTAGCAATTTTAGAGGTTTTTGGTGTGAAATTTAGGGGATCTTTAATTGCAACTACTTGAACTACAACAACAGCTATTAATAATAAAGTGCTTATGAAGAGTAGAAGCATTTTTTTCAACTAATAAACATCTCCAATTGTATTTAATTATTTATATAGTATAGTATGGGACAAGTCTATCAATGTGATAGTAGAAAAGTGGAAGTTTTAAAAGTTGAATAATTTAAAAGTAATTAAATAAAAAAACCCATCAATGTTTCCTTTCTTAGGAAACGTTGATAGGGTTTACTATTTCATATTTTATTATGTAATTATTTTCAGCTAGACTCGTTTTACAGAAGAAGATGATTGTGTTAGAAATGCTTGAACTTCAGATGGCGAGATACCCGCATCAATACAGTCTAATATCAAATCTAACCAGCTAGGTTCATTTGAATTGTCTAGTAAACTTTCTTTCATACAATCTTCCTCCTAAAAATCTAAATATGAGCCTACATAATTCAATCATATTTTAAATAAAAATGGACAAGTATTGACCCATAGTTTATTTATACGTTGAATGATTATAAATCATTCTTAGAAAATGTGGGGAAATTGATTCAATATGCATTCAGTAGGATATAAAAAAACGATTGCAGGTGTGGACCTATGATTAAGGAACTTTATTTTTTAGGTCCCATACAACACCAATTATATGAGGACTTTCGCCTATATGAAGAGAGGTTAAATGATGTACGAATAGCCTAGGCAGGTCTCTTTTTTTATCAATTTTCTACAAAGAATGATTTGAAAAAGTCGATATTTGTTTTATTTTATTTGGAATAAAGGTGTTGTAATTAGGAAATTCGTTCTATATAATGAAGCTTGTGAGGTTGTTCATTATAAAGAACATAATGAGATGAAAGGGGTAAATACTAAATGATTACCCGGAAGAAAAAACATAAAAAACAATCAAAGAAAACTAAAATTATTGTTAGTATGATAGCAGCTGGTGCGATTGTAGTATCATCCACAAGTATTGCTTTTGGTGAAGCTGATGTATCTACTTTACTATCTAACTGGTACCAAACAAAAATAACAGAAGAAAAAAACAAGATTACCGAGGCAGCTATCGTAAAAACTGAAGTGGAGAAAGCGAAGTTAATAGAACAAATTCGAACTGATATTGAAACTTCTGCTTCAGAAATCGTTCTTTATTCAGAACAAAAAAACGCGGAAATTCAACTGGCGATCGAGCAAAAGAGGAAAGAGCTAGAGGAAGAAATAATCAAGAAGAATAGTGAAGATAAAAATAAGGTAAAAGAAGAAATTGAACAATCTACCGAAGCTCAAATGGAAGAAATAAAAAAAGACAAAGATAATAAAAAATCTGATGATCAGTTAAATGATTCAAAAAATGAGAATGAACAATCAATTGACGATTCAAAAGAACAAGATGATCAATCGAAGGATAAACCGAAAAATTAAGAAGAACACGCCATAGAGTATTCAAATAAAGACAATCAATAAAATTAAACAAATAGGAGAACCATATGAGCCAGATTAATATGAGTAGTGTTCAATTAAATGAAAGTACTGAAAAATTTACTAGTAAACTAGTAAGCTGGATTAAATATATTATTATATTAATATTTGTGTTTTTTATCTTCCATAATGTAATTGGATTAACGAAAGTAAGTGGCAATTCAATGAATCCTACTTTTCAAGATGGTGGATTGATATTGGTAAATAAAATAGCAAAACTATATAAAGAGCCAAAGCTTGGAGATGTTGCTATTATAAGTCAACCAGATCAAGGGATTGATATTGTAAAACGAATCATTGGTGTAGCTGGTGATGTAGTGAAAATTCAAGAAGGTATTGTATATGTGAATAATGAGCCAATACCGGAAGTAATAGCATTAGGCAAATCCACTGATTTGGCAGAGCAAACTATACCTGATGGTTCAGTATTTGTTATGGGAGATAATCGTACACCGGGAGAAAGCCTAGATAGTAGAGACCCAAGTGTTGGACCAATCTCAGTTAACTTCATTAAAGGATATGTTGTTTATTCATTACTACCATTCCATAGTATTCCTAAACCATTGGTACTCCAATAATATTGATTAAGAGGTGGGAATATGAAGAGGCTACTAAATTATAAAAGAGCTTTTGCTTGTGTATTCATTGGACTTGCCATGGCATTAAGTATGGGAAGTGTGTATGCTAACACAGATGTAAAAACACTGTTTACTCAATGGGCCGATAGAAAAATAAATCTAGTCAAAAGTAAACTAAATGTTGAACAAGAGAAAGCTTTAAATAAAGAACAAGAAGCAATCATTAAGCAAGTAACTAGTTTAAACGTAAACACTTTAAAAGAAATTGAAAACTCTCAATCTAAAATTCAAAAAGAAGTAATATCTGATATTCAGAAAGAACTTTCATCTCTTGAATCAAGATTAGATAATTCATATAAAGTGAAAAAACAAAAAGTAACTGGAGATTTTGACTTAGCTGTTGAGGAAGTAACTGGTAATATTCATAATGAATTAAATACAATTTATGAAGATCCACAATTAGTTCCAAGTGATGATACTCATAAAGTTGATTTTCCTTCATATGAAGACGCTCATTTATTAGTAAACGAAGAAATAGAAAAGACGAAGAAAACAATTAATCAATTGAAAAGTATGGCTGATCAATCACAAGACAGTCATGTGAAAAAATTTTTACTTGATAAAGCATTGGTATTAGAAATCATCATTCAAAATATCGAAAAAAATGAACACTGATATGTTTCGTCGTTCGTTATAAAGAACGGTACTAATATATAAATTACATAAATAAGGAGAGTTTGCAATGAAAAAAGTACTTACATTAAAAGGGAAAATTGCAGTAGGCTTAGCATCAGCCACATTATTAGGTTCTACAGGAGTTGCATTTGCAAGTAGTAACGCAGGTACACAATTTGGTATTTGGGCAGATGCACGTATCCAAGCAGCACAAACAACAATTACAACAGCATTAGGATTATCGAAAGCAAGTGCACTTACTACACTTCAAAATGAAACTAATGCAAAGAAAACGAGTGCAGTAACTGAAGTGAATACAGCAGCTCAAACTGAATCAAATGCAACTCAAGCTGCAATTCAAGCTAAACTTGATGAGCATGTAGCTAGTTTACAAACTGCTTTCAACTCATATTCATCAACTCTTGGTTCTAAATTCGATACATTCGTATCACAACAAAATGCTGCAACTCAGTCATCATTTACTCAAAAAATAGCTGAATTAACAACTCAGTTAACAAGTGCAATCTCAACAGCGCAAAATGCTGGTGTAAATAAAATTACTGAGGAGGCACTGTTAAAGAAAAGCCAAGCAACTACTGATTTAATTTCAAAAATTAATCAAGTAAAAGCAGATCTTCAAGCAATTATTACGTATGAACAAAATATCGCCCAAGGTGAAGTAAACGCATATTTAGCTGCTCAACTAACAGAAGCAACGAATACGCTAAACGCTTTAATTAACACATTAAAAACAAATGCGATTAATGTGATTAATCAAACTGGCGATCCAATCGTTACGCAAGCAGAAGCAGATTTACAAGCAATTGTAAATGGAATTCCAAACAATTAGGTAGTAATTGGTATTTTGTGACAAATGCATAAAATATCGTTCTCAATAAAGAACAAAAAATAAAAAATATAAATTTTAGGGAGAGATTATTTATGAAAAACGCATTATCATTAAAAGGGAAAATCGCAGCTGGTCTTGCAGCAGCAACATTATTAAGTTCAACTGGAGTAGCATTTGCAAACAGTAATGCAGGAACACAATTTGGAGTATGGGCAGATGCTAGAATTCAAGCAGCTCAAAACGCAGTTGGACTTGCATTAGGTCTATCAAAAGCAAACGCATTAAACACGCTTCAAAATGAAACGAACACAAAGAAAAATACAGCTGTAAGTGAAGTAAATACAGCAGCTCAAACTGAATCAAACGCAACTCAAGCTGCAATTCAAGCTAAGCTTGATGAGCATTTAGCTAGTTTACAAAATGCATTTAACTCATATTCATCAACTCTTGGTGCAAAGTTTGATGCATTCGTAGCACTACAAAATGCTGCAACTCAATCTTTATTTAGTCAAAAAGTAGCTGAGTTAACTGGTCAATTAACTACAGCAATTACATCGGCACAAGCTGCAGGTGTTGAAAAAGTAACTGAAGAGTCTTTATTAAAGAAGAGCCAAGCAACTTCTGACTTAATTGCGAAAATCAATAAAGTAAAAGCAGATTTACAAGCATTAATTAATGCTGAGCAAAATACAGCTACAACAGAAGTAAATGCATTTTTAACTTCACAAGTTAATGGAGCAAATACTACATTAAATAACACGATTGAAACTTTAAAAGCTAATGCGGTTGCGGCATTCGCAGCAGCTGGTCAAGATGTTGAAGATAGTGCAATCTTAAACTTCGATAAAGTAATTAGCCGTTTAGATAAAGAAACACCAATTAAAGTTGATGTACAAAAGTTAAAAGTTATTGATCTTGGAATTATCGATGGCAACAGAACTTATAAAGTTGAAAATACAAATGAATTTGACGTAGTTTACAAATGGAAATTAACTTTCACAAACGCTGATGGTGTAAGTGAAACTAAATCTAAAGAAGGTAGTGCAGCTATGGGAGTAAGTTACTTTAATACACCAGTACTTGGTGGGGTTGTAATAATTCAATGGCAAAATGAAAATGGTGATTGGGTAACTGGATCTATTTATAACTAATATAAAATCAAAAATGCAATGGCAATTAGCCATTGCATTTTTTTATTGTGTCACAGTAAAACTTGTACTTCCAAAGCTACCAACTACGCCTTCTTTATATGCTTTAATGATGACCAAATAATTACCTACTTCAGAAGTTTGATATCCAGTATAACTTTGTAGGGTAATTGTAGCGAGTCCTTGACGGTTTGTCGTAGTTGTTACAATACTCATCATTCCAGTAGAAGGAGCTTGTGAGTTGAAATAAATCGACGCATTGCTAACTGGTTTATTAGATTGGTCAGTTACTTTTATTGATAGCAAGTAATATAATTGCACTTAAGAGAAATCTAGTTATCATTTTCAAATCTTTTATCATCTCCAGGTAGTTAAATTTGCGTACAAATTATCATATGGAATATGTGGTGTTTTTGAAAGGGAGTTTAGTGGAATTTACTATGATAAAAGATCTATTTAATAGATTTGCTTTTTAATAACAACAAAAATCCATCAAACTAGATATAAGTTCTATATCTAAATTTGATGGATTATTTACCTTGTTTATACTTATTAAACTCAATAAACTTCATTAATTCTTCTTTTGGAATACCCGAATTAATTGCTTCTTGAAGGATATTCATCCATTCAGAATCAATCGTCTTTGTTGGTGCAATATCATCTTCTTTTAAAAGGTTTTCGGCCGTCGTGTTAAAGACACCAGCTATTTTCTCTAGCACTTGAATTGAAGGGTTGCTTTGTAAGCCTCGTTCAATTGAACTTATGTAAGATTTTGCGATGCCTGCGCGTTCTGCAAGCTCAGTTAAAGACATTCCATGTTGTAAACGTAGTTTCTTTATGCGTTCTCCGATCATATTCCTACTCCATATCTTTTGACTATTACAAAAAGTATATCATAGTAGAGAGTAGATCACCTAGTTTTGACATGAATCCTTAATGCAATTGTAAAGAAATGTGCGAACTTCTTCAGGTGTAATCCCAGCCTCAATACATTCTAATAATAAATCCGTCCAGCTTGATTCAATATGATATTCCTTTAACTCTACTTGCATTGAATTAAACCTCCCAAAATTAAGGTATATGATACCCAGGTAACCCTGCCATCTTTGTTCAGTAAAATATATATAATACTAGGTCGTATATATCACGTTTGAACAGAAGATCAGTGGTTTTGCGTCCCAATTTTTCAAGTGGTTTGCCTTTTTCTGGGGGATAATTTCTCGACTTTTTAATATATTCTTAGTTCTAGTAGAAATTATATACTGAATTACATTCACAGATTGTAGGAATTTGTAACTACACAATAAATTAAAAAAATTTCAATAATATTATTTTCGTGTGATAAATAAAGGGAAATTTGTTAATTACGTAATATAATTTAAAATTTTCAGAAAAAATCTTTTCGACATCTAGTAAAAATATCCTCGAATAAAGGAAATCTATCAATATATAGTGAATTTAATAGATTTAAGTACTAGGTATGAAGAATTATATTTAATTTTTAAAATTTTTAAAATTCCTGAAAGGTTGCCGATATAATACATAGAAAATATATGGGGTTAAAAATAGGATAAAAGTTTTATATAAAAGGAGACAATTATGAGCGATTCAATGATCATTACTAAATTGTTAAATAGTGCAGTTCAGTCAATTAAAACTGTTATCCCATTAACATTTACAATAGGCGAACCGAAAAGGCTTAATGGAAATGTTGTAGAAGCACACTTAGGTGTACTTGTGGGAATGACTGGAGATTGTAAGGGTCAAACGATTTTAAAAGGACCAACGAATACATTTAGCCAACTTGCACTAGCAATGTTCGGAATGCCAGTAGAAAATGAAATATTGATCTCATTTACGGGTGAGTTAGGGAATATGATTGCTGGTAATTTAAGTACGTTTGCATCAGAGCAAGGAGTTGAGATGGATATCACGCCACCAACAGTTTGGGAAGGAAATACTACACTACACAATATTAAAACACCAATCGAATTAACAATGAACTTCGAAGGTGCCGGAGAAATGTCTTTAATCATTTCTGTTGCGTAAGTAAAAGAGTAATCAAATTGATTGATTACTCTTTTTTTGTTTCCTTAATCTTGTGTTTTTTGTTTCCTTAATCTTTTTAAAGCATAAAGATAACTTGACCGAACGCTAGCTTCCGGCATATTACATCTAATTGCAATCTCACTAAATGATTTACTCAAATAAAAGCGATCTATTAATATTTGTTTTTGTAGTGAAGAAACGCCTTCTAAGTGACTCATAAATTGCTCAAATAAAAATGCTTCGTCATGATAATGTACTTCTTCTTTGTACGAATCAACTACAACAAAACGTTGATCATACTTACTTTCTTTTGTCATTTCGTTTAATAAATGGCCACGAACCGTTGTATAAGCATGATTTGAAAAACTGCCTTTTTCCTCCTTAAAATGTTCAAATGCGTGCCACAAAGCAACTAAGCCAACTTGATAATAATCCTCGTAGTTTTTATAGATCCTAAGTGTTTTGATGAGTGATTTAACCATAGGTGTGTATTGAATCAAGCAGTCCTCAAATGATTTAGGCTTCATTCTTCCTGAGTTCGTTTGTTTTAGAGTTTTCATTTTTTCGCCCTTTTTAGGCGCGCCAATTGTTATTCCGCGGTGATGTAACTATATAAAATTAAATTGCTTATCTCACCTCAGTAAACTTTAAAAATGAAAAGAGAATGAATGTGTAAGTTTATGTTTTGAAGCTGAAACTTAATGTTTGGGTTGTATTTTTTGAGGAAAATTGATAAATGAAGTGATTTTATGAAAGAAATTATTTTCTTCCCAAGAAGACTTTAATTTGGTCAAAGAACTGTCATAAATTAATGAACATGACTTTGATATAATTTTAGGTAAGGAAACAGTATGAAAGGGAGGTAAAAATGTCGAAGTTAGATTACGTTATTTCATATGAAACGATGTTACTTGAACCTGCAGACCACCCAGAATATTTAACGAAAATTACAGATAAAAACAAAGGAATTATTTATTCAAAACGATCAGCAAAATCACTTATTAATGAATCAGCACTTACGTATCATTACTCAGTAAAAGGTCATTTAGAGATAGTGAAAAATAAGTATCCAACAATGAAAAAAATTCCTCTCATGGTTAATCCCACATTATCTATTCTAATGATTCCTACAACATCACCAAACCAAACTTCCTGTAAATGGTTAAACTTTATTCAAATTGATCAATATCGACCGACGAAAAAACAAACGAAAATAAGATTTCGAAATGGAGATGATGTTATTCTTCCAATTTCTTATTACACATTTGATCAGCAGATGAGTAAAGCAGCAAAATTAATTGGAATTTATATACATCAAAAAGTGGAATATGAATTGAAGTCAGAAGAAGAGAAGTTGTTATTAATAAAAGAATTAGTGGAGGATTATTATGAAATGAAAAAAAGCTAGAGAACAAGTACACTGTTCTCTAGCTTCTTGCATTAAATCATTTGTTCATTTGGAATTCTTACACTCCATTTAGTAAATTCTTGCTTTTCAACCAAGCTAGCCGGGAAGATAAACGTCCATGGCTTACTTGTATTCGGCAAAATAGTAAGTGGTGCAAGTGTAAATGAACCACGTGCGATGATTTCAAAGTTCTCATCAAATAATTCTAATGGTAATACTTCAAGGTTTACAGCTTGTTTTGATCCATTTCGAATTAATAATGTTGCAGCTAAGTTTCCATCCTCTTTTAAACTAGCAGAAATTGAGTGTAAGCATAGTTCGTTTTCACCAAGCTTAGGTAATGAGGCAACAAGTTTCGTTAATTCCTCTTTTTGCACATCTGATAATTGTGCTTCCCAAGTTGGTTCTAGGTCTAACTTATGCTCATTTTTTGTTAAATCAAATGCTAATTGGAATCCTGATTTAGGAAGCTCTTCTTTTAATAGTGTTTCACGTTCAAAGTAGAAACGCCAAGGACGACTACTAGAAGCAGGTAATTCCCCAAGCTCTTCTAAGCTAAATTCTTTTCTAGCTAATAGCTCTCTTTCTTCGCTTAAAAGCAATAAGTTAACATCTTGTAATAGAATAGATTTTGCTAGGCTATTTCGAATGAATGCCGTTACCATTGCACCTTCTTCATCAACTTCAATATCAATGGCAGACAATGACAATTGGTTAGGTTGTAATGGAGGCAATTCATTATTTAAAAATTGATAAACATAGCGAGTTTCATCCTCAATATACATTAAAGGATGAAATGAGATTTTAGGAAAAATTTCTTCCACTGCTTCTTGTTCAGTTTGTTCAGGTAGAGCTTTAGAAGAATCGTGTAATAAATCATTCGAAGAAACAGTTGAGTCTTTACCTTTTTGTAATAAACGCTTAATCGATGAAAACATGTTCTTCTTCCTCCTCAAGTGCTGGGTTACTTAAATCTTGAAATGTCGAAGCAAGATTTACAGAAATTTCTCGTTGGATATGGTAAAAAGTTGTTTCAAATAGTTTGAAACCGTCGAACTCATATAGACGAATAGGGTCTTCTTGTTGATATTGTCTTAAATGAATTCCTTCTATTAGATTTTGTAAGTGATCTAAATGCTCAGTCCAATATTGATCAACAATCTCTAAAGCTGTATATTTCATTAAGCTCACAACAGATTCCTTTAATTCTTCATCAAGATTATTTAGAAGATCTTTATAAACAGCAAGCGCTTCACTAACAACTTGCCAAGCATCTTGTTCATCTTCTAAATGCTCAGTATCAATACGAAGTGGTGGAATTAGTTGTTCAAGAGCAGTTTTACCTTCTAATTGATCCCATTCTTCCACAACACTATTTTCTGGATAGTAGATCTTCAGTGATTTTTCAATTGTTTGGTCTACTTGTTTTGTTAACCAGTCTAAATCGATATCATTAATTAGTAGATTGTTACGGAATTCGTACATAACACGACGGTGTTCATTTGCAACGCCATCTAATTTAAGCTGCCATTCACGAATAGAGTATTGATTTCCTTCACATAGACGTTGTGTTGTAGAAACAAACTCTTGAATCGTAGAATTTAGTACTTTGCCATTTTCATCTACTTTTACTTGTTTCACATATTTTTCTAGTTTTTCATGATTGTAACGGACAAATAATTCATCCTCTAATGATAAGTAGAATTGTGATGAACCAGGATCGCCTTGACGACCAGCACGACCTTTTAATTGAAGATCAATACGTTCACTTTCATGACGCTCTGTCCCAATAACATGTAATCCGCCTAGTTCAGGAACACCTTCACCAAGTGAAATATCAGTACCACGACCAGCCATGTTTGTAGAAATGGTAATCATTCCTTTTTGGCCAGCAAGTGCGATCATTTCTGCTTCTTTTTCAACGTGCTTAGCATTTAGTAATTGGAATGAGATACTTTCCTTTTCTAATAACTCAGCAACAATTTCAGATTGGCGAATAGATGTTGTTCCTATTAATATTGGTTGTCCTTTTGCATGACGCGTTTTCACATCTGTAATAACTGCTTTTAACTTTTGCTCTGTCTTAGCGAAAATCGCATCTTCATGATCAATACGAATAACCGGACGATTTGTAGGGATTTGAATAACTTCCATATTATAAACTTGTAAAAATTCTTTTGCTTCAGTTTTACCAGTTCCTGTCATACCAGATAGGATTGGATACATACGGAAGTAATTTTGAATTGTTACAGAAGCAACAGTATGATTTTCTTCTGTTGATTCTAATCCTTCTTTTGCCTCAATCGCTTGATGCAAACCATTGCTAAGTGAACGGCCTTCCATAATACGACCAGTGAATAAATCGATTAATTGAATTTCTCCATCTCGAACAATATAGTCTACATCACGTTCAAACAAAACTTCAGCACGTAAAGCGTTATGAACATAATGGAAAAGAGTCATATGTTCTAAGTCATATAAGTTATCAATTGAGAAAGCTCTTTCTACTTTTGAAATACCATCCTCTGTTAAAGCGATTGCTTTTGACTCTTCATCATATAAATAATCCGTATCTCTTTTAAAAGTACGAATAAATCTGGCACATAGTAAATATAAATGTGATTGTGCTGATTTTTTACCAGCAATTATTAATGGCGTTTTTGCTTCATCTATTAATACCGAATCAATTTCATCAATGATTGCATAATTGAACGGACGTTGTACTTGTTCCTCAGGTGAACTCACCATATTGTCACGTAAATAGTCAAATCCGAATTCGGTACCGATACCATATGTAATATCAGCGTTATATGCAGATTTTTTTTCTTCTATTGAAAGGTCTGGAATATTTAATCCTACAGTTAGTCCTAAAAATTCATGAATTTGGCCAATTTGCTCGGAGTCACGACGAGCTAAATATTCATTTACAGTAATAATATGAACACCTTTTCCTTCAAGTGCACGTGTATAAGCTGGTAATGAAGAAACTAATGTTTTTCCTTCACCAGTCGGCATTTCAGAAATGTTTCCATCTAATAATGAAAGACCACCAATTAACTGTACATCATAGTGACGCATGCCATGTACTCTTTTTGAAGCTTCACGTACTAAAGCAAACGCTTCAACTTTCAAATCATGAATCGTTGCTTCATTATTATTAATTTTTTGTTTCCATGTATAAGTAAACTCACGTAAAGCCTCATCAGTTTGATCTTCAAAGAAAGATTCAAGTGCATTTATATCAGAAACTAGTTTTTCATATTCTTTTAATTTTCGATTGCCAATTATTTTTTGCAATGATTGGATCAAGGATGTTCCCTCCTAAGATGGTAATCTATATCGTTTCTATTCTATTAATGTAACATAAGTTCTGCTCTTCTCGAACTAGAAAAAATTTGAATTCGGTGAAAATAGTGAAAAAGGGAACTGATTTCACAAAAATTTTTCGACAAAAGTAGGATAAAGGACTTATCTTTTAGAATTTAATAAAAAAGTTTAAAAAAAGACTACAAATATGACTATTAATGACGATGTATTAAGTGTACAACAAAGCGTTTGTAACAAAACTGAAAAGTTTGTAATATAAAATTATTACTAATATTTAAAATTTTTTGTACAAATTTCGATTTAATTGTTGTATACTAGCGTTGTTAACCATTTAGTAAATTATGTCAAATTCTTACAAAATTTGTAAATTTGACAGTAGGGGATAGAGATATTTACCTACAATTGAGTTAATACCTAGAGTAGGAGAATGCATCTTTTATTCTAGTAAAATACTACATAAGATCACAGGGAGGAACACTAGAATGGCATTTAACAAAAACAAAAAAATCGTTACTACAGCTTTAACAGCTGCAATGGTAGCATCTGCTGTAGCTCCTGTAGCTGCTGCAAAATTAACTCCGGCTCAAGACGCGACGAAAGCGGTAGACGGATACTACAAATTATCAGTAAAAACTAAAGCGGACGTTTCTAACTCTGCTAAAGTTAAAAAAGCAGCTTTAGCTAAAGTTGCTAAATTAACAAGCAAAAAAGACGCTAAATTAAAAGCTTCTTTAACTGCTAAAGTAGCTAAGAAATCAGCTGCTATCAACAAATACTACCAAACAGTAATCGTTGCTGCTGAAAACGAAGCAAAAGCAATCGCTGCTGTAGACGCTTTCTTAAAAGCTGCTGCTCAAGTACCAGTAACTGCTGAAACTACTAAAGAACAAGTAGAAAAAGCATACGCTGATGTACTTGCTTTAATCGCTAAAGTAAAAACAGAAGCTAAGAAAACTGAATTCAAAGCTGCTGCTGACAAAATGAAAGCTGACGCTTTAGCTAAAATTGAAGAATTAGCTTCTCCAAAAGTTGCTAGTGTAACTGCAATTAACGCTACTAAACTTCAAGTTAAATTTAATAAAGAAGTAAATGAAACAGCTGCAGAAACAGCTGGTAACTATACTTTTGTTGGATTAAAAGACAAAGACGGTAATGCTGTAACTGCAACAGCTTATGAACTACAAGAAGATAATAAAACTGTAGTTGTTACATTATCAGGTGCAATTGCTAATGATACTACGTTTGTAACAACTGTATCTGAAATTGCAACTAAAGCAGATGCTAATGTTAAAACTGCTAAATATACACAAACATTAACTTTTAGTGACACTGTACGTCCAGCATTATCTGAAGTAAAATACACAGCTCCTGGAAAAGCTGAAGTACACTTTACTGAAGAATTAAGTACTATTGGAACTGTAAAAGTTTATGACGGTCTAACTGATGTAACATCAACTGTATACACAGTTGCACATACTGCTGGACAAAGCTTTATTTCTCTTACTGCACTTGATGCAAACAAAGAGTACAAAGTTGTTGTAACAGGTGCAAAAGACCAATCTGGTAACTTAATTGCAACTCCAATTGAAGTTGCTGTTAAAAATGCTGCAACTGATGTTGTAGTACCAACAATTACTTCAATTACTGCAAATGCTGTTGGATCTATCCAAGTACAATTCTCTGAAGCAGTAAAATCAATCGGTGCTAAAACTGTAGTTAAAGTAGATGGCTATGATTCATCTGCAGCTACTGTTCAAACTTTTGATGCTAAAACTAATACATTAACAATTACTGGATTAGAATCATCTCTTGGTGTAGCAGTAGTAAATGGTGCAGTACATTCAATCAATATTTCAGGTTACGAGGATTTAGTTGGTAATGATGGTTCTGCAGTAACTAAAGTACTTTCATTCTCAAATTCTGCTCCAACATTACAAGCGACTTCTCTTGTTAAAGAAGGAAACGATACATTCGCAGTGTTATCTTTTGATAAAGCTGTAACATTAGATACTACTTTAGAAGTAACTGGTTCTTACGTAACACCAGAAAATATTTATAAAGTTGTAGATAATGCTGCTATCACTGAAGCTACAGATGTTAAAGTAGACTTAGTTGATAACAAAAAAGTAAAAATCAAAGTAACTGGCAAAGAAGCTGGAAACTATACATTATCTTTACCAGTTAACTTTGTTGCTAACGCTGGAGTTAAAAATGATAAGGCTATTTCAGTAAACTTCTCATTAAGCTCTTCAGCTGATACAACAAAACCATCTGTACAAAATGTATACGTTCCTGGTGAGCTTATGGGTGCAGACACAGTTGCATTAAACACTGTTTATGTTAAGTACTCACATAACATGTCAGCAGCTGCTTTAAATCCAAATAACTATACAGTTGATGGAGTATCTATTTTCAAAGATGCTGTATTTGTTGGAGATAAAACTTTAGTAAAATTAACAATTAAAGACGGAGTAGTTGGAATTACTGGAGATCGTAACTTCACAGTAAGTAGTTTAGTAACTGGTGAAAACAATGTTGCTATTAACGCAACTACAAACGTTGAAAAGTTTACAGAAAACGTTAAACCTGTATTATCTACTGGTAAACTAGTTGATGGAGATACTCTTGAATTAACATTCAGCGAGTACATTAAGGATTCAACAATTGGCACTACAGATTTCGAAGTTTACATTGATGGTCAAAAAGTATCATTAGCTAATGTAACTCAAGGTGTAGGAACTGTTGCTAACGATAATAAATTTGAACTTAACTTAACAACTGCTGTTACTGCTCAACAATTAGCTAGCAGTGTTATCACTGTAAAAGCTGTTGATACAGGTGACGTTACTGACCTTGCTGGTAACTTACTAACAACTGGTACAGTTGTAAACGTTCAAAAATAATATTAATTATGATAAAAGCCTATCGAAAATTCGATAGGCTTTTTCGTATGATGATTAAGACAACTTTTTACTATTACCGTGGATATGCAGCACTAAAAAATAAAGAATAGATTCACTGGCTTATGAAACTAACGCTATTTGTTGAAGACACTAATGGCTAGTACTCAAAAGTCAATTATATTGTGTATATCATCGGATTCAAAAATTAAAGAAAAGGTATTGAGCATAAAATTATAACTGCTCAATACCTTTTTTCTTTTGTTTAACTTTCCATAAAAATTTACCCAAGGCGTATACCGAAGCATCTTTTTCTTCAATAATATACTCACCGTTATTTGTATCAAAAAGTACCAATTTGAAAAGAAATTTTTGGTTAGTAGTACCGTATTCGTCTAAATTTAGTCTAAGACAATCCGATGATTCAAAGCCTAGGTATAAATCCCCCACCATTTCGGATTTTGGAGAAAGTGCCAATTTAAAATCTGCACCTATAAAATTTTCAAATCCATAAATAGAATGTCTCGAAAGTTGTTGGTTATTTTCATTCATAATGTATAGAGTACCACCTACTATGGTCACTGGTAACGAAGTATAATTCTTTATTGAGACCTCAAGAAAAGCGACAGCAAGTTCATCATTTACTGCACGTAGGCTCGGGTCTAATATATCTACTTCAAATTTTTCTTTTTTTATATAAAAATTATCGAAGTCCCTTCTATTGGCAGGAGCATTTTGACTCCCCTTTCTAATTAAACAACTTCCAATCTTTAAGGTAGGTAGTTCTTTTTTTATTAAATAAGGTTGATTGTTATTTTTATGATCAATTTTTAGGATTCCTAGAATTTTGTCTCCGTAAATATATTTAAAGTAATCTATAGTTATATCAGGTTCTATATATTGCAAGATTATATTTTGATAAATTGATGAATCTACTAATTCAATATCGTTTTCTATTCCAATTACTTCAGAGTCATCATTAACCCCCATGATAATGAACTTATCTTCTTCAAATGGTGAATTAGCCATGGCCATAACATCTTTTATTAAATCTGGTGTTACTTTAGCTGGGTACTGCTTAAGTTTAAAATCAAGAAAGTTGTTTTCATAACCATGTTCAATTAGTACTTTAATTTTCTCTTTTATTTCCATTGTTTACAGCCCGTCTCCTAAATATATTTAATTTACTGTTAATGAAAAATATATGTCTGGCTTCTATGTAAATTAACTCCTCAACATTCATTCTAACCTCAATGTTTTAGATAATCTATCTAATTTTAGAAAAAGATCTTCATAGTTTAAATAGAAGAAACACTATTACTTCCAAGCATATTTTAGTTGAATTATATCTAATTAAAATTAATTTATTAATTGTTGTTTAAAAAGTGAATATCAGTAAACAATGGTAATTATCATATTTTTAAGTTTTACAAAATAATAGAAATGAGGTTAATAGAAAATGGAAAATAAATATTGGCAAAGTAAACACGAAATTGTCCCATTGAAAACCAGAGAAATCATAAATGAGTACTTGTTAAGTTTAAAACTTGAGAATAAAGCAGAAGCGACAATAGTGAAATATAGATCGATACTAGAGCGATTTTTTAGTAATTGCATTATACCTCTTAATCTATTAACTTCAAATGATGTTTTTGGATACTTAAAAGAGTTTTCTACAGGTAAAAAACCAAAGTCAGTTAAACTGTATATTTCTACATTATCTTCATTTTTTAAATTTTGTCTTGCAGAGGAATATCTGGATACCATGCTGATTAAAAAACGATGGAGACCAAAATTGCCCCAAACACTCCCGCGTTATTTAAGTGAACAAGAATATGCTAGGGTGAAATTAACTGCCGAAGAATTATCTCATCGTGATCGAGCAATCATTTTATTTCTCTTTTCCTCGGGATGTCGTAAATCAGAAGTTTCTAACTTATCAATTCATAATGTCAATTTAGAGAAACGAACTGCTGAAGTAAAAGGAAAAGGAAAGAAGATTCGTTCTGTTCATTTTTCAGAAGAGTGCGCACTTGTATTAAAAGAATACTTAAGTGAAAGGACAAATGATGGAAATGAAGCGTTATTTATCAATAAATTTGGTAATCGACTTGGACCAGAAGGAATCTATGAGATTACTAGAAAACTTGGTAAAAAGGCAGGATTAAACCAAAAGCTATACCCCCATCTTTGTCGACACACCTTTGCAACAAACATGTTAGCAAGAGGCGCAGATCTTCAATTTATCGCGGATGAACTGGGGCATAACGATTTGAATACAACACGTATTTATTCACAAATACCAACGGAAGAAATGATATCTGCTTATCAAAATAGAATGGAGTAGATAAATATGAATATGGATGCTCAACAATCTTTCCTAAACGATTATCAAGCTCGTTTTAGTTCTGAAACAACCCGAAGTTACAAGATTTCCCTTAAACAATTTTTTGAATTTAGTAAGAAGCAATATGATGAAGTGAAACCAATTGATATACGTACATGGCTTGCTTCAATGGAAGAAAAAGGATTAAAACCACGCTCAATACATCTAAAACTAACCGCCCTAAAATCATTTTACCAGTACTGCAAGGAAGAAAATATTGTTAAAAAAGATCCAACACTTATCGTAAAAACACCTCAGATTGATGATTCACTTCCATATTATTTGAGTAGACGGCAAGTTGCACTACTTCAAGAATTAACAAGAGATAACAAAAGAGACAGAGCATTTGTAGAAGCGTTATACACAACAGGAGTTAGAATCAGCGAACTACTTAATATTAAGTTAGAAGATATAAAATGGGACACAAGGCAAATTTGGATTCGAAAAGGTAAGGGAAATAAGGAACGCTTTGTATTATTTACTCATGAATGTTCCGAAAGATTAAAAGCGTATCTTCAAGATCGAAAAATTGAAAGTGAATATCTATTTTGTAACCAACGTGGCGGTATACTAAGTCGACTAACGGTTGAAGTACGCTTTAAAGAGTTCACAAAAAAGTTGGGATTTAGAGTAGTTCCTCATACTATGCGACATACTTTTGCTGCACATTTAGCAGAAAAAAATATGCCACAAAGTTATATTCAGGAATTACTAGGTCACGTCAATATTAATAGTACCCGTATCTATACACGTTTAATGGAACATGCCCGTAAAAAACAGTATGACCGATACCAGATATAAGAAAGAGGAAATGAAAATATATGAAAACATACTGGAAGGTGGATGTACAGTTAGGTAATGCGGAGAATGAGATCGTGGTTAATGAGTTTTTACTAAATTTGAAGAGAGAAAACAAAAGTGCAAAAACAATAATGAACTACAAGTATATTTTGCAAGAATTTTTTAAGGACAGAAAAGTAAGTTATTTATTAATTACATCTAATGATATCAATAAGTTAATCGAAGAACGTCGAAAGATACGGACGAAAAATACAATTCGTAGTTATTTAGTAGGACTAAGCTCATTTTACGGTTTTTGTGTAGAAAAACAGTATATGGAAACAAAGCCTATAAGGAATGAAAAAAGTGAAAGGTATTGGGAAACAAATATATCAATATCTAATGATGAAAATCAAAAGCGACTCAATTCATTTTTATTAAGTCTGAAAGAAGCGAATAAAAGTAAATCAACAATTGTCAATATTCGAGAGTTCTTGCAATCATTTTTAGAGACTAGAGAGGAAAAAATCTCAGCCCTCACTTCTGATGATATAAAAGACTACTTGGAGGTTCATAAAATTAATTGTATGAAAGAAAAGGTCAATATTTATATTTCTTACATGCGTTCTTTTATTAATTTTTGTGTGGAGAAATGCCATCTAGAGAAATCACCTAATATTCAAACGATATTCGAAGGGATTCTAAAGAAAGATGAAGTTCCAGAAAAATACTGGGTTGTTATTTCGTTACCCAACCAAAACAATGAAGAAGTTCTGAATGAGTATTTATTAAGTTTGAAAGTTTCGAATTATAGCAAAGGTACCATTTTGGGTAGAAGAAATTTTTTGCAATCTTTTTTTAGAGAAGAAGAAGAACTTTTTTCTAACCTTAAATCGAATGAAATTCTAGAAAAAATTAAAAAGGTATCTAAAGGTAAGAAAGAAAAAACAATTTCTAATTATATAAGTGATCTAAAATGTTTCTATGCATTTTGTATCGAAGAAGATTATCTAGAAAGTTCGCCGATCAAATCGAGATGGTTTCCGCGACTTCCGCAACCTGTCCCAAAGTATCTAGAAAAGGAAGAAATAGTAAAGGTACAACAACGTATGGAGAAAGAAAACATAAGAAACCGTGCCTTGTTCGAATTTTTGCTTACATCTGGATGTAGAATTGGAGAAGTTCATAATATTGAACGGGAAAATATTGATTTCGAAAAAAGGACTGTACTCGTCTTGGGGAAAGGAAGAAAATATCGACAAGTTCATTTCTCTGTAAAGTGTAGTCTCCTTTTAGAACGCTACCTAGATTCTCGAAAAGACAACGAATCTGCCCTCTTTGTGACCTTAAATGGGGATTTTCACCGACTTTCAGCAGATACAATGCGAAAACTTTTAGTAAAGTTGGGCAAGGAAGTGGGTTTAAGAGGAACTCTCCATCCTCATCGACTAAGACATACTTTTGCAACTGATTTATTAGCAAAAGGGGCAGAATTGTCCTTTATAGCAGATGAGTTAGGACATTCAAATCTAATGACGACACAGGTATATGCCCGTCTTCCAAAACGGGAGATTATTTCAATGTATAGAAAATATATGGGGTAAGGGGGAAGAAAATGGATTGCGAAACATGTATTAATCAATTTGAATTAGATTATCAGTTCTGTTTAGATCCAAAATCGGTGGAATTATACTTATTGAGTGTGAAACAGTTAATAGAACACAGTGGAAAGTCCATCGATACCCTAAACAAAAAACATATTCGTCTTTGGCTATATTATCTTTCGGAAAAGGGCTATAAACCTCAGACAATCTCATCAAAGCTTGGAGGATTAAAAACATTCTTTACGTATTGCTGTGAAGAGGGAATTCTTTCAACTAATCCTGCTGTGGGGATTTCAATTAAGATGGAAGAATCAAAACCCTTTTATTTATCTTTAACCGACCTTACAAAACTAAGACAATTAGTAAATAAACGTATTCTGGCGGAAAGAGCTATCATTGAGGTTTTATACGCCACTGGGATGAGAATCAGTGAACTTTCTAATATGAGAAGAGAGGATATTTATTGGAATGAACGAACCATTCAGATTCAAAAAGGAAAGCGAAAAAAAGGGAGAATTGTATTATTTACAAAGGAGTGTGAAGTACATTTAAAAGCATATTTGGACACTCGAATGGATGATGTTCCATATGTGTTTGTAAGTCCGAAGTATGCAGACCGACCAATTCAGATTTACTATGTGGGGAAAAGGTTCAGGGAAATCTATTCGAAGCAACTTGGGTTTAGGGTAACACCTCATACTCTTAGACATACATTCGCTGCCCACCTAGCCCAAAAGGGAATGCCTCTTGAATATATTCAAACACTTTTGGGTCATGAAAGTCCACAGCAAACACGTTATTATGCTCGTTTGTATAACCATGCACGAAAAGAACTATATGATGAGTTCATGTGAATTTGGCCAAACATGTATCTAAACATAGGTGCGTCTATTTATGACATAATTCTTATTACTAGATTAAATCCACCCTCTTGGACAGAGTTATTCCAAGAGTTTTTTTGTAACATGAACTAAATGACCAGTACTAGCGAAGTCTAGTACAATAAGGAAAAAGAAAATCTTAACTCTCTTCATTTGAATGTGATGTAGATCTATTTATTCTTTGATGCGTTTTTAATAGCCAGAGATTGCTCAATTAACTCTTTTCTATCAATTAATCTTACATTATTTGATTTCGCTAAATTAATTGCAGCTTGTGTATAAAAACTATTTGAAACAACCCATGCTTCGCGTGCTTTGTAGTGTGACATTGCACTTTTTACTTCCTGAACTGCTTTAATGCCAACTGATTTTGAATAACGTTTTGCTTGAACAACGATCTTTTTGTTGTTTTTTTCTAAAATAAGGTCTGCTCCATAATCACCGGTGACACTGGTCAACTTTACACTGTAACCCATCTTTACAAATAATTCTTTTAGATATTTTTCAAACGCTACTCCATCCATCTTATCAATTTCATTTATTCCAGATTGTCTTAAACGTTCATTTCGTATGGATTTCTTTATAAACATAAATGCTATTAAACATATAAATAGCAAACTAGTTATTAGAACTGAAGTTGATATTGAATTAGTAAGATAATAGATATATACACCTATTCCAATAGTTAAATAAGACAATAATTCATCGATTGCTTTTTCTTGCTTCTTGCTTCTTCTACGTGCCATAATACTCTCCTTTTTTGAATTCAACCGTACATAATACATATATTTTTATCGGCAAATTTTTATAAATACTTAATAGGTAATACTCATAAATATTTTATTTAATGTCATACCGTATAATAAAAAAAAGAAGGATAGAAAAGCAGAAATAATATCTACAATTTCTATCCTATTTGAACCATATATGACCGCATTTACTACAACAACAATTTTGGAATCTTCTTCAACTACCATGGGAGTACGATTTAAACTTCCATTCACTGTTGTGAATATGAGGATTCATGGATGGCTAACGCATGCGTTAGTTGCATAACAAGTTACTAATTGATATGTTTCTTAGCCTCTTCAACAATTTTAGTAATTATAACTTCTTTTGTTATTTTTCCAATGTTATCACCATAACGGTAATCATCGATCATTTCGCTAATTTCATACCAAACTGATAGTTCCTCATTAATAAAATGATCTCGTACCATGAAATACACTTCATTATAAGCAATATCAATAGCATTATTTTCATTGTCTACAATTCTTCGCATTAAATGGCTTAAATAACTTTCTACACATTCTTGAAGTGTGGGTTCTCTTAAACTTAGTTCTTTAAAAGCCCTATTAAAATATTCTTCTACTTCAAAAATATTACGTGGTTCGCTAAGTGATGCTAAGATATTTAATGAATAAGTTGAGTAACCGTTTAATAACATTGCAATAGCCCAATTCACATAATCATCAGAAGTTACTTCGCTTTCATATTTTTTAAAGTACAAAATTTTGGTATCCATAATAGTACTTCCTTTAGATCAAGTTAATTCACTAACGCATGCGTTAATTGAATAAGAAATAGTTCTCAGTAAACCATTCATTCTGAATAAACTATATCTCTTATGGGCTTGTGAAGAGTATACTTGAACCCTTTCTCAGACCCAAATATCTCACATATTTTCAACATATGCTCGTTCATTTGTTGTTCTTCAAACTTATAAGCGTCTTTCTCAGAAGGTAATCTTACATACTCTTCCCAGTTTGCGTCAATGTCAAGTATTTCTGGTTCGTTTTCATAAAGATGATTGGTATTTTGCCAAGCGTGACGTATCTCGTGGTAAACCTTTACTATCAGCTTGATAAATTGGTCAAAATCTGTTTCAGGGTTGTCATACATAAATAAGAAAATCTTGATTATTTTCTTCTCTCCCAGGGTAATCGCTGGAGTTTCAAATTTTCCGTTAAAAATCTGATTATAAGCTTTATCGTCTAAATCTGGTTTGTTTTTTCGCTCTTTCTCCAGTTGGTCCCTTGTTGTGTAAAATTCGATTGTATAGTCCAGTTCCTTGTATTCAACATTTAAAAGATTGATACATTTTCTAATCTTATCTTTCAATCTAGGGTTAATGTTTTTTTTTCGTATATTCACCTCAACCATCCCTCCTCCATAAGAACATAATATAATGCTTACATTATAACATCGTTCTTCAACTAAACTGCCATATAGCTGAATAATTTTAGTATTCAAATGTATACTAAACACACAACAATGCTTTACGACTTCCTCTTTAAAAAAATGAAATTTAATATTAACCACACAAATTATTCTTTCTTTTCGTGTTTTGTAACTATTATTCACTTTCACACTATTTGACATCTATTAAGGGACTATTCCATAATGGTAAAACTAACCTTAATAAAATTACTTTAGAAAAACCGTCTAAATCTCTTGATATTAAAGGGTTCAGACGGTTTTTTATTGTTGGGCGATTGGAAAGGAAACTGCAATTAACGGTACTACTCTTCAAGTTGAATTTAACAAAGCGGTAAATGCATCTGATTTATATGATGCAGCAACTGGAATTGTTAAACCAACTGCTTTAACTGTAACTGGAACAGCTTCAGCTGCTGCTGTATCAGGTGCTAACCTTAAAGGTTCTTTAAATGCAGACGGTAAAGTTCTTACTGTAACTGTAATTGGTGGAACTGAATTTTTAGATGGTACTTACGCTGTTGAGTTACTTGAAAACTCAGTTAAATTAAGAGACGATGTTACTAAATTTGTGGGAGAACACAAATCATTAGTTACTGCAAATGATGTAACTGGTCCTTCTATTGCAAGTGTAACTTACGATGGATCTTCAGCTGTTGTAACATTCTCTGAAGCTTTAAAAACAGAAGGAACTGTATCTTTAAACGGTGTACAATTAACTTCTGGTACAGACTATGATGCATTTGTTGCAGGATCTAAACAACTTGTAATTAAAAACTTAGTAGCTGGAAAAGCTAACACACTAACTTTAGTTGGTGCGAAAGATGTTAAAGGTAACTACACAAGTCCAAATGCAATTTCTACTGCATTAACATTACCAACTGACAATGTTAAACCAACTGTTGCTGTTTCAGTAACTGGAACTAAAGTAACATTTGATTTCTCTGAAGATTTAAAAGCAATTGATCTTGATGGTGTTGCTGGAGCAAATGAATTTGCAAAAGTAACATTAGGAGCAGGAACTCCAGTTTACTTAACTACTGCTCATCAAGATGCAGATGATGCTTCTAAATTTACAGTTGACTTTAATGCAAGTGTTGCAGGAGATTTCTTAAATAGCACTGTTAAAGTTGAAGGTTTTGTTGATAAAGCAAGTTTAACTGGTGATGCTACTACTACTTCAGTTTCACTAGTAAAAGATAAAACTGCTCCAACATTTGTATCTGCAACTACAAAAGATGACAAATTAATTGTTAAATATAATGAAGATGTAAAAAATGCTTCACTTGCTGCAGGTGACTTATCTATCAAATTCGTTGATGCTGATGGAGTTTTACATCCAGCTGCTAGCCCATCTGCAATCGGTGCTGTTGCTGACAGCTATGATGCTAATGGCAATGGAAAAATTGATGGTGATGAAGAAAACTATATCGTAATTCCATTAACTGGTTCTCAATTTGTAACTGGTACAAAATTAACTGCTGGTACTTATACAGTAACGCTTGCTGCTGATAAAGTAACTGATACTTCAGTAGCTTTAAATAAAGCATCTTCAGTTACATTTAGTGCAACAGTAACTGGAACTACTGCTTCAAGTGCAATTGTTGAGCTTGCAACAGCTACTCAAACAACTACACCTGGACAAATTTTAGCAACATTTAATAACGCTATGGGTACTTCTGCTCTAGTAGCTGCAAACTACAAATTAGGTGGAGAAACATTACCAGCTGGCACAACTCTAACTTTCATTGGAGATAAGAAAAATGTTCTTATCACATTACCAGCAGGTTTCGTAACTGCTAACGGTGACAGAACTTTAGTAGTTGCAAACTTAACTGATGCTAATGGAAACACTCTTAAAGCAGGTAAAACTTCTGTAGTTGCTGCTGCTGTTAAAGAAAATGTTGCTCCAACAGCTTCAAAAGTAACACTAGTAGACGGACAAAACTTAACTGTTGATTTCTCTGAAGTTTTAGCTGCACTTCCAGGAACAGTTTCTGGAGTAAAAGTAAAAGTAAACGGAAGCGAAGTTGCTCTTGACACTACAACTCCATTTACTCTAGGTGGAGCTAATAAAGTTGTAGCAATTAAAGCACTTTCTGCTACAGCATTCAAACTTACAGATGTTATTACAGTTGAATTCGCTAACTCTAATATTGCTGACTTAGCTGGAAATACAGTTACAAACGTAACTTTAACTAAATAATATAAAATATATTGCAACAATATAAATAAGTTAAAAAGCTCTAAAGAGTTAATTACTCTTTAGAGCTTTTCTATTATAAACTCGATCATATTTCAACTAATTAAGATATTAAATATTTAACATTTGAATATATAAGCATTAATACAAGAGTAGCTAAATAATTAATCTAAGGCTTTGTAGAGTTTTCTCTGCAGAGCTTTTTTGCAATATCAAGATTATTAATGAAATTTATACTATGGCAAATGTTTGATTAGAATGTATTTAAAATTTGTTGGTAGTATTCTTGCTATTACAGATACTGAAAAAGTAGACATTAGACAAATAGAAAAATATAAAGAAGTGCATTCCATTTCATTTTTTAGTCAATAAGATTTTAATAATTACTCATGAAAAATTAAGCATACTTCTAAGTATGGTTTAAAAAATATTACTATTATGGTCCTAAAATTGTTAGGAAGTTGTTAATATCTACCATGTTTTTATATGGTAAAATCTTCCTACACTAGGTTAATTTAACCTTAACTTATATAATCAAATTCTAATATCCTAAGAATCTATGTTTATATCATAAGGTTACTGCGCTCTTACATAGGAGGAAAGAAATGAAAAAACTGTTAATGATTTGTGTTTGTGCATTATTGTTTAGTTTTTCTGTTTTTTCACCACAGGCTTCTGCAGCAGGTATTAAATTAACAATGAAACAGACGAAGTATAGTTTGGAAGTTGGTAAGAGCGTTAAGGTTGGAATTTCAGTTTCGGGGACGAAGCTTTCCAAAGTAAAGTGGAAGTCTAGTTCGAGTACGATTGTTACAGTGAATCAATCTGGTACTGTTAAGGGAATTAAAGAGGGTTCTGCGAAGGTTACTGCTTATCTTCCTAATACAAAATATAGTGCAGTGACAACTATTACTGTTTCTAAGAAAGCTTTAACTACGCAAGAAGTATTTCAAAAGGTAAATCCATCTATCGTATATATTGAGCTATATGATGCGAAGGATAAGTTGTTAAAAACTGGTAGTGGTGTAATTACAAAATCTGATGGTGTTGTAGTAACAAATCACCATGTTATAACTAATATTATTGAACCAAGTTACGTTGTAATTGTTTTAAGTGATGGAAGAAAATTTAAAACGAATCAAGTAATTGGGTTTGATGCCGATCGAGATTTAGCTGTATTGAAGATAAATGGTGTTTCTAATTTAAAAGCAGTCACATTAGGTAATTCAAGTTCAATTAAGACTGGTGAGAAGAGTTTTGCTTTAGGTAGCCCTTTAGGAATTAGTAATACAATTACTGAGGGAATCATTAGTAATAAATCTGTGAAATTAGATGGTGATTCAACACCATACATTCAAAGTACTGCACCAATTAGTAGTGGAAATAGTGGTGGTGCGCTTGTGAATAAGTTTGGTGAGGTAATTGGTATTAATGTAGCTACTTTAATTGAGGGGCAAAATATGAACCTTGCGATACCGATCAATTACTATAAAAAGATAAAATTAACATCTCCGAATACATTGTTAAATGTAAATCGCTTGTATTATGCGCCATTAAGTGGTGAAGGGACAATAGAAGAGGAAGAACCAAATGATTTACCGAAGGATTCTGATATACTAGAGTATAAGAAAAATCATATTAAAGCTACGATTAGTAATAATGATGATTTTGATTATTATGCGTTCCTGTTAACTGAAGAATCTACAGTAAAAATAGAATCATATGCACTAGATGCTAATTTACAGGGAGAATATTCTTTTGAATTATATGATGTGAATGGTGAAACAGTTGATTGGGGAGAAGAAGAAAGAGACGCAACGGGAAAAATCGTTTCAAAATCTGAGACTAAATTGCCTCCCGGAATTTATATCATAGAATTTGCAACCTATTTAGATACTACTCAAGTGTTTTCAAACTCGGCCTATAATACAACGGTTGAAGTGATTACTCAATAAACATCTTTTGATACATAAAAAACAGCCTGTTCCTAAAAACTTGGAACAGGTTGTTTTTATTTTAGGCTGTATGTTTTAATATAATCAAATTTTAATTGTTTACTAAGTTTTATTTGGAATATAGAACTAAAAATCATTTTTAGATTTACTATAAAAGGTATTTATACGAGTAATATACAGTTAAAAATTAATGATCATATTAGGTATATTTTAATCTATTAAAATATCTTAATTTAACTTAAAATAAAACGGAAAGAAAAATTTCAATATCAGAATAACAACAAAGGGAGAGTACAACGTGAAGAAATTATTAACTTATGTAACTGCTTTTGCACTTGCTTTGTCAGCTATTGGTGGGTTTGCTACAGTCGGTTCTGCTGAAACAACAGAAGTAGAACAAAATGGTACAAAGGAAACTGCGACAAATATTGGCTTTACATCAACTGGGGATGTTGAATTGCCGTATGAGGCTTATGGTAATGGAACATTTGAAACAGCTGAAGATGTTGATTTTTACAAATTTACATTAAATGAAGATGGAGGAATTAAAGTTCAAACTTCATTATTAAGAACTGCCGTTACTTCTATCGAACTTTTCAATGAAAATGATGAAATGCTACAAAGTTGGTCTTTACCAGAAGGCGAAGAATCGATTGATGCATTTTATGAAGGATTAGCTGCTGGAACATACTATATTAAATTGTATGTTGAAAGTGGTACCGTCGATAATAATTCAAATATGTATAGTATGCGAGTTCTATACTGGGCTGATGACTACTTAGAAAAAGAGCTTAATGATGACCCTGAAACTGCAACTCCAATGGTGCTTAATAAATATTACGGTGGATTTACTGATTTTGAAGCAGATGATGTTTTTAAAATTAAGACTCCATCTACTGGTAAATTAACAATTCGTGGAAGCTATTCTCAGTATGTTGCTTTAAATTATTTATTAGTTAATTCTAAGTTTGAAATTGTTGAAGATTGGACAATTGATCCAGACGATACAGATGAAGTTGATGATATTTTTACTGTAGGTGTAGCTGCTGGAACATACTATTTAGTTGTTACACACGATGTTGAAGATGTGGATGTAAACGAATATTACACGACTCAAGCAAAATTCGTTGCTGATAACTATACTGAAAAAGAGAATAACGAAACAACAACTACTGCAACACCAGTCGCATTAAAGCGTGCTTATAATGGAATTTTATCTTGGAAATCTGATATTGATACGTACAAGTTAACGATGCCTGCTACAGCAAATGTAACATTAAACATGTCACAATCGCCTTATACTGCATTGAAAGCAGTTTTAGTAAACAGTCAAAATAAAGTTTTAAAAACATTCTATACAAAAGCTGGTTCTAGCAATAATGTTTCACTTGGAAATATTACTTTACCAAAAGGAACTTATTTCTTAAAAGTTTCTCACTACAAAGGTGACTATGAGCAAGTACCTTATAAATTAAACTTACAACCAAAAGTAATGTGGGGTAAGATTGAATATAAACCTGGTATGACTGGTAAAACAGTTGCTGTGGCAACAACGAAAATCTACAAATTAAAATCTGGTAAACTAACTTACTACAAAACAATTTATAAAGGCGCAGAAAATGGTGTTTATGGAACTGACAAATATGGTTACAAATTAGGTAATAGTTTGTATATCAAGAAAAGTACTGCTGTTAAATACTATACAGTACCTACTTCAATTAAAACTAGTTATACATTAGTAAATAAATAAGAGAATGACGAAGCCTTAAAAGAGGTTTCGTCTTTTTTTGTGCTTCAATTATCTTTTCAGATAAGACATTTAAGTGCACTTGTAAAAAGTAGTAACACCAAAAGTAGTAAATGGTAAATCTTATATATTACATAAGAATTTATGAAAAATTTTAATCAACAGGTTTAAATTATTAGTAAATGTTTCACTTATATTACTATAAACATTACAACCGGTTGATTATGTTTAATTAAATTTAAGGAGAGATTTGTATGCCAGTACCAGGAGAGACGTTTTATGTTGAAACTATAAGTAATATTGACAAGACATATAAACAATTAAATGATGAATTTATTAGAAAAAATTCTGGAGGGTATAAAGATATCGTTTCTGCTTTAAGTGTAGGCGCAACCGGAACAGTCATAGCAATAATAGGTATTTTCTATGCAGGGGTTGTTTGTGCAGTTGCGGGTATAGCGCTAGGTATAGCGGGCACTGCAGCTGCAATACAAAAGGCATTGGAAAATGCAAATTATGTCTCAAATATGTCTAAACTAAAAAGTGGAACATATAAATATTTAAGAATTAAAACTAGTATTTATAAAACATTTACAGGTTCTGCATCAGGTAATATGTGGAGCTACACATCAAAACAAACTGCACAATTTATTTAAGGATAAAGAAATGTCATTGAATTAATTCAATGACATTTTTTTGACGTAATTTTAGTAAAATTTAATTATAAAATCATAGTAAAATAATAATATTAACATAATTTAGGAGGTAGAATATGAGAAATTATGAGAAAGAATTTACTAGTATTGGTCTCGAAGATTATGATTTTAAATTAATTGAAAAATTCCACAGTCTAAACTTTAAAGTTATAGGCAACTTTAGTGTCTATAATGGTAAGGTAATAGTTATTGAAAAGTTTTTATATTCATTAGGGTGTAAATTGGTATCTACAATAGTAATCACTGCACAGAAAAACTTAACAAAAGTTAATGTGGTAACGGCTGGAGGGAAAGTAGGTGAGTTTCTTGATCTTGGTGCTAATAAAAACACTCATAATGAAGTAATAATGAACATTGAAGAAATATTTAGAGAAGAGATTTTGTAGTAACATTGTAGGAAGAAAAGAATTTAACTTAAATAAAAAAAGTTTGATCCAATATAAAAAGTTACGGATCAAACTCGATAAAAATCATATTTTACTTTATAAATGCAATTTGAAGAGATTGTTCAAATTCTATCTATCCACTTATATCTTCCGTTTTATATACACATCAACTTTCGCTAATCTTCTCAACAAATTCCTCTGAATAAAACTTACTAATCGAAGTAGTCAAAACACCCATAACCGCAAACAAAAGAAACACAGTAAGTGCAGTACCAGCAACTTTTCTGCCGGTATTCTTTTCTTTAAATAGTGGTAGCTTATTTCGAATGTCTTTTATGTTTGTAATCAGAATAAACGGAAGGATAATCATACATAAAACTACAACGAAATTGTTAATGCCTAAAAGAACGCCGTCACGAGCTGATGCTACGTGATTCATTTGGTAACTCATGTAAACATAAGACAGTACGAAAAGAATTGGGTAACCAATTAAAGCGGCAAGCTGTTTCCAAGGTGTTCTAGTTCGAAATCCAGGCATTTGAGTTGCTAGCTTGGATGAGGCTAAGAAAAACTGAATTTGTTTTAACATTTGTTCTCCTCCGAATACTTGTATAGATTACTAGATAAGTATAGTATACAACCTTGAGTATGCGCTTACAATCCGCCTTGGAAAACATTTCATTAACAATTAAGATTTCCAATATAAAAGTAGGGAAAAATAAATATTACAATTTGTAATATTTGTATTTATTTTGTAACAATTATGTAATATAATTCGTATTGTAGTTTATTTGGAATATTTTAGAAGAGATTTTATTAAGTTGAAGAGGGTGGTGAATCAGAAGAATTTTATATAAGGTATCTATGCTTTAGTTTATGAACGTTGATGATTTTCAAATGTTTTCTTATAAGGTTTTATGAAACCCTTACGTTAAAATACTTAAATAATACAAATATATATAACTACTAAATGTTCTTTTATGCTTCCATTTAAAAAATTATCCCAATCTAAAGGAGACCAATATAAAATGAAGAAAATCTTATTTGCTTTTTTAGCAGCAGCACTAACTTTTGCCTTAGTTAAGCCATTACCTATAGGTGCAAAAGAGAAAATGAGTAGTAATACACAAGTAGTAGTAAAACCTGTAACTGTAACGAAAGTAAAAATTAAGAACAAACCAGTTACATATCCACAAATTAGTAAAGTTAAGGATCAAAATGCTCGTAAGAAAATAAATGAGTTTTTAAAAACTAAAGGTTTAAATGCTGCGAAAGCTTATACTAAATTTAAGGCAATAGAAGCAAAAGATAAAGCAGAGTGGGATGAAAGCCTTGGTGATTGGTGGGGCTATGAATACGATTATTCTTATAAGGTGAAATACAACGAGAATAATCAATTAAGTATTATTTTTTATACTTACACTTACTTAGGTGGGGCACACGGAATGACAGCAGGTCAAAGTTATAATTTTGATGTAAAGACAGGGAAATTATATAAATTAACATCAACTATTAATGGTAAGACGACTGCAGTAAAAGAAGCTGCTTTTAATACTTTATCCGAGCAATACGACTATGAATTATTTATCTCGAAACCAAGTGAGATTGTACTAAATGATCGTAGCACACTATGGACTTTTGATAAAAAAGGAATCAGACTTATTTTTAGTCAATATGAAGTTTTACCTTATGCAGCGGGGATGCCCGAAGTGGTTATTCCATCTAGCGTATATTTAAATTAAAGGCTCGTAAATGTTAGAGTATGAAAAGAGAATAGTTGGTTCGAGAGTAATTGGAATGGAAGGTGCGAAGACTCCTATGGGAGATGCGGGAAACTTGAGACCCCGCAGGCTTGCCGAGGAGGCTCAGGGTCACGCCCCATGGAAAGCGAAGTACCTGGAATGGAAATCAACATTCTTTTTTAACAAGCCAAATTAAAAAGAAAAAGTAGAGTCTACATGACTCTACTTTTTTTGATATTACTTCATTTCACGCTAAGTTTTAACTCCGGTCCATCTACTACATTTTTCAATGTATCACTCATGTAAACTTTGATTGAAATGTCCTTGGCTTTTTCAAAATATTTCTTTGTAATAAAGAACTGAATTTTTGTTGGCGTACGGGAAGACAAACCGATCATCTGGTTATTGACTTTCACTTTTGTTAAGTTTGAAAAGCCCGTCCCTGTGATTGTAACTAATTGCTTACTTTCTTTAGCATTCAGTACTTTAGGTGAAACATCTTTTACCGTAAAATTTGGGTTTCCTAAAAAATAGGATAGATTCTTTAACTCGTTTTCATTTTGATACAAATACTGCTTACCCTTAAGGACATCGTATTGTAGTATCTCATAATTCATTAAAAACTTCGTTGATTCCTTCGAGTTCTTTTGGAACTTTGAAGGGAGAATTTTTGTTTGTCCATTATGAATGGAATCGGCTAAATATGAGAAATTCGTATTCATTTTGATATTTGCTAAGTCAAAAACGTATGGTGTTAAGAAATTACTACTAATCTCAATAGGTGACTGTTTTTGTAGCGTATTACTCCATATAAGTAATGGAACTGTATGCATTTTGATATAATCAGCCTTTGTTTCAGCATTCTTAATATAATTAGCATCCAAATAAACACTCATTTCATCACCAAGCATTGGCAGGTGATCTCCATAAAATACAACAATTGTAGGTTCATCTAATTTTTTTAGTGATTCAATTAATAATTTCAGCGCATGATCGATGTTTACTAAATTATGGGCATACGTATTTAAAATCTTCTTATTTCCTTCTTCTAATGGTAAATTCGTAGCGGAATCATTAAATTGCTTTTTTGGTTGATCGTAAGGGCCATGATTTTCCATTGTAACTGAATAGATATAGTCAGGCGTTGGTGTGTCTTTTATCGTTTGAATGATACGTTTACTAATTTCAGTATCCGATATGAATTTTGTCGTATCTGAAAGCTGTGCTTTTGTGAACGTTTCTCTTGTCTGAAACGAATTGAAGCCTAGCTTTTGATAAAGTTCTTCCCTGTGATAAAACCATGAATGATAAGTGTGAATACTCGTAGCAGTATAACCTTGGTCACGTACAATTCTTGCTGCGGAGTTTACTGGTTTATTAATGTAATTTTGAAATCCTAATGAAACAGAAGGAATAAAGTTTGTTGAAAGTCCTGTTAAAATTTCCAATTCCGTATTAATTGTTCCTCCACCATATACTGGTGTAATCATCTGTCCAGTTGTGTGTTCCTTTTGTAGTGAATGGAAATACGGTAAAGGATCATTTTTAAACACATTCTCACCTAATACGGTCGGATCAAAAAATGCTTCACTTTGGATAAACAAAACATTTGGTTTCTGCTCGTTGGTTTCATTTGATTTAGTGCTTTTAGAAGATTCCATAATTGAATCAATTGTTTTCTTTGTATAATTTGATGGTTCCTTAATAGATGAATTAATACTATTTAAAACGAACCCAAGCACACTGCCATTTGTCAGTGAGTTTACTTTTTGGCTCCAGCCAATTGATTCTATTTTTAAATGAGAATACAGATTGAATGGAATACCACCAATTAAAAAGCAAGCCAAAAGTATAGATATAATAGAAGAAATAAAATTTACTTTCTTACTTTCTTTATCCTTTTTAAGTAAAAAACTGACAATGAATCCGATTAAAGTGACGATCAATAGTATGCCAATCGTGAAGTATAATCCTTCAATTGAAATATACTGCGATATGTTCAGTGCTTCATTACGCAATAAAAAATCACTTGGTACAATCGGTTCTCCCCGTTTTTGCGTTTTCACTAAGCTAGCAAGCGCGAAAAAACTAAAGATCAAAAACAATATGGATTGCATGAACAGATAAGCTCTTTTTTTCAAAAAATAGAAGCTATTCATACATACAAATAAAATTAAATATTCAAAAGTAAAGTTCAGTGGAAATTCTTTTATCCAAATCCATACTTTTAGTAGTTGTTCTCTATATATACTCTCAATAAATAGTAGCGTCAGTAATGGTACTAAAATTGCAAGAATTACCTTACTATTTAATGTAAATGTTTTTCTCGAACTGTTCATTAAATCCCCCATCAATCCAATCGGAATCCTTTTTATTAATTTATTAATATAATTTACATATACTTAACAATCCTATTATACCAAATATAAATGCTTTAATTGACTGCACATTTATTTTTAGGAATTAGGTTACAACACGCTTTATGGAATCGAGCATCCAAGAGCGAAAACTTTTGTGTCGACTTTATTATAAAAAGGTTTCTATTAAATTAACGAAATTGCATATTTATATTGCATATCTTTCTAAACTTTAGGAACTTACTAAAAAATTTCAATATAATGAATAATGATTGTATAGCAGATTTAATGCATGATAGAATGGAGATGGTAAAATTTTCTTCTTTTTGGAAAGGTTTTTGATATGAATGTTAGCTTTTCGTAAACTGTTTAAAGGTATTAAAATTGTGGGTATTAGTTGTATGGCACTTACGTCTGTTTTTTACATAGCAGAAAAAGTATCAGGTTCTAGTAGCTTCAGCTTTCTATCTTCGCAAGTACCTCAAAGTCAAATCAAACAAAGAGGCGGAGTCATCCGTTTTGATCCTGATGGGATCTATCTTCACGCAAATGAAACTCATCATAGTGTCGGCATCATTAACGCATACATAAATCATAAGGGTGATTTAGAAATTGTCACTGAATCAGTCGCTCCAATTATTACAGCTAGTGCAAATCCAGATGAAACATTAGCTGCAAGGGGAATTTATGCAGGCTTAAGTGTAGGAAACCAGAAAACGATTGTCTCGTTTTCACAAAATGGAAGAAGATTAAATTTAAATAGCCCAAATGATTATGAAAAGATATCTGGTTCTAGTTCAAATGTTTGGGTTAGTTGGACTAGTAAACAAGGTTCATAGAAAAAAAGGATATGAGAATTTCTCATATCCTTTTTACTTTATTACTTGTTTAATAGTTTTAATATCTCTGTAGCCTCGTAATATTTTGCAGTATCTTTGAGTGTATCCCCATCGACGTTCACAATCATTAAATTCGCACCTTTGTCGACTAAGTGCTTAAAGGTTACAGCATTGTCATCATAAATTGTTTCGAAAATTGGCGTCTGTCCGTATGAATCTTTTATATTAATATCAGCATTGTATTCTAATAATAAATCGATTGCTTCCATATCTGACATTGAGGCAGCCGCATGTAGCACCGTATAATCCTCTTCGTCACCAATGGATGGATCTGCTCCATTTTCAAGTAACAGTTTTAGCATATCTAAATCGATGTAGTCTGTGTCAAGATAAGATGTTGCAATGATTGGTGATTCTCCTAGATCATTTTTTTCGTTTACGTCTGCACCTTCGTCGATTAATTTTTTAGCTTTATTAATGTCATTATCTAAAATAGCTAGCGTTAATGGAGTTTCTACATCTGGATCTATTTCAGTTTCGATTAAACCTTCTTCTTCAGCTATTTCTTGTGACACTTCTTCAAAAAATGTAACAAGTTTATCTGCTGAAAGTGTAATGAGTACAACCCCACCGATTGATAAAGCAACAGCCATTATACCAACTGCCAGCACTCGTTTAGGCGTTTTAAAAACGATATTATTTTCTATATTATTAAAACGGTACAAAGCAGAAATTCGTTTTGGTAATGTTGGGTGTGACATTAGTCGTTCACTTAACCAAATGAAAAATCCTTTTTCTCTACTGCTTTGGTACATATATTCCTGAATATCAATTGTATTGTAATACTTTCTACCAACTCCAAGCATTGATAGAGCTCGAGTTGATGCTTCAAAATCATTAATATAATGATTTGCCATGCGGTCACATGTATATTCGCATGCACGTGAATAAGCAGAACCTAAAAAAGGAATCCAGTTCCCTGGTAAAATTAAAGAGTTTTTAATAATATGATTTCGTTTAATATGAGCAAGTTCATGTGCGATTACAAAATCAACTACTTTTGGATCTGTTTCTTTCATTTCAAATAGGTCAGCATATAATACAATCATATTTCGTCCAAAAAATCTTGTGGCAAAAGCATTTAGAAATCCACCAGACTCCATTACATAAATATCAGGAAGTATATAAAAGCCCATTTCTTTTGCAATTTCCTTAGTTCGTTCAAAAATCTCAGGAAACTGCTTTTCAGTAATTCTTACACCGTTTGTTCGGATATGAGCAGTGTAAATTAAGTGTGCAATAATAGGGATGAGTACTAAAATTCCTAAAACAAAAATACCTACAATGCTCACGAATAGCATAATATACATTGGTATACTCGCTAGTAATAATAATATAAAATAGATGGTTTCTTTACGATTAACTAATGACTTCAAGCTACTTCCTCCTTTATTCACCATTCTTTAAGTGTACCAAGCAACAATAAGCCTGTCATTGAATTATTAAATTTTGATTAGACCAATTACTTCCAAAGTGAAAATTACATGAAAAAAGATAAAGATTTCTTTTTACCATGCTAATAAAATCTAGTATGATAGTTAATAGCTTTTTAAAAATATGAACTATTTCTACGGTTCTTAAAATATAACTCAATTAAAAGAAATTTAACTTGCGAATTAAGGGGAAAGTATAATAAATGAATAATCAACTAAGAGAGCAGGAAAAGACTTCGATTTCTCGAACGAGTATTCGAAATCATAAAATAAAAAAATCGTTGCCTCAAAATAAGAAAAAATGGATGATCTCGATTGCGGCATTCATTATCATACTGATTAGTGGGCATTTGATCGTAAAATCAATGTATACACCTGAACGAATGGTTAGATCATTCGAAAAAGCTGTTTCTGAACATAATTATAAAGAAGTTTCACATATTTTAGAGGAAGGTGGTACACGTGCCACACTTAATGAAAATTCAGTAAAAGCATTTATGGAGTATATGAATAGTTCTGAATTGATTAACCAAGTGGATGATTTAGTAAAAGATGGTGCAATTCAAAATGCTCAGTTAGTTGATAAAAACGGTAATCACGTGCTGACAATTGCTAAAGGAAATAAATTCTTAGGAATCTATCAAACTTATACGATTAGTGCGGAGCCATTTGAGTTAACAGTAACGTCTCCAATTGATGAGTTAGAGCTTCAATTAAATAATGAAACGACTCGTTTAAATAAAGATGAATATGAAAAGTCATATCAGAAAATTTTGCCTGGTAAATATTCATTATCTGCAATTTACCAAGGTGAATATAGTGAGGTTGAAGAAACAGTAGACTTAGATTTTTCAAAAGCTACTAAAAATAAACTAGAACAAGAATTAACATTTAATGTTAGTTATGTACAAGTTTATTCGAATGAACCAGATGCAAAGTTGTTCGTAAATGGGAAAGATATTGGTAAAAAAATAAGTGAAGTTGAGAAGTTTGGTCCGTTTTTATTAAATGGTCAAACGATTGTGCACGCAGAAATAGAATTAAATGGTGAAGTAATCAAAACAGACGAAGTACCGATTAATGGTAAATACATCGATTTATTGTTCAATACACCTACACAAAATGAAGAAAAGACCGAGGAAGATGGTGGATTTTTTGCAGGTATTAAAGACTTCTTTGATCGATACTTACCCGAATCAAAACCATCAACAAATAATTTAGAAGAAAAGCAATTCATTGACGGATTATTTAACCAAAATGGTCAGGCATTTTTAGAATCAGAAGAATATCAGAAAAAAATTAAAAAGAAAAATACAACACAAAAGCTTGTTAGCTTTGCGATGAAAAACTCAAAGCAAGACGATTCAGGTATGGTAATCGTGACAAATGAAACATATGAGATAACTGATAAAAAAGGAAAAACAAAAACGAAGTCATTTGAAATTACGTATCATTTTTCAAGAGTGGATGATGAATTAAAAATGGATCGTATTGAAGAAGTTAAGGAAATTAAATCATAAAATTATATTTTTGAAATAATAGCTTTTCTTCGGAGTAACTTTTCCAAAAATATAATGAATGGCAACTAATTAGAATGTTAATTAGTTGCCATTTTTTATTGACCATAATGACATAATTATGTAGAAAGAATGAAATGTTTTTGTTTTCCAAAAGGATAAATATGCAATTTTAATCAATGTTTACTTGTAAAAATAGAGAGATTGGAGCGAGACTTCTTTTGTGGAAGTGAGAAAGGTGAGAGCACGAGGAAATCGTATAGCTGGATTCAAAATGTAAGAATTTCTTTTGAAAAATGGCTCTTTTTTCTGTATAGTGTCAATTATTAATAAATACCAATATACAGATAGTACATTTTACTGATATATTACTAATATGTAATGTAACTTTTTTCTCAATTCGATTTCATTTATATGTAGTTTTCTAACATTGCTTTTTAATATGAAAATATACGTTATAATGAATAAAAAGACAGTAAATGGAGGTATTGAATTAGGGTTATAATGTTGAAATTTCTTAAGAATCTTTTGTTATTAACATTTCTATTAACGGTCGTTGGATCGTTTGCTATATATCGTTATTACTTTCATGATGTTTTGAAATATGAAAAACAAATCTATTCAGAGCTGCAGTCTGTTGGCTTGGAGCAGTATACCCCATTACTACTAGGTCTTATGATGCAGGAAACAAAAGGAAAAGGAACTGATCCAATGCAGGCTTCCGAATCACTTGGGCTAGCTAAGGACAGTATTAAAAGCTCCTCAAAAAGTATTCAGCAAGGCGTTATTCATTTTGCAGATGTTTATCAATATGGGAAAAAGCAAGGTGTAGATTTAGAGACAATTATACAAAGCTATAATATGGGGATATCTTATATTGATTTTGTAAAAGGGCACGGAGGGAAACATTCGGTACCACTTGCGAAGTCGTACTCGCTTTCAATGGTCGATACAAATCCGGAGCTATACACATGTAATAATGATAAGGAAAATTTCAGATATCCATATTGTTATGGAGATTTTACTTATAGTGACAAGGTATTAAAGAAAACAAAGTACTTTGAACTGTACGAAGCATTAAAGCATAGAGAAGCATAGTTCTAATGGTAAGAGATGAGCATCTTACTATTAGAGCTATTTTTATGTAAACAGTATGTCAAATTGATTACATTTTGTGATAAGCCAAAACATTTTTCGATTTTTTCCGATATAATTGGTAAATATACATAATTTATCCAATTTTTTTGTAAAAGTCAACTTTGTAGATTTAACTGTTATTCTATAAAACTACTAACATGAATCTCAACTTTACTTATTTTTTTAAGTAAAAAGGCTTTTATTTCTTAATGACGGTTGGAGAAAGGGGAGAGTGATTACATGAAAAATATTAGTAAAGCACTGATGGTGTCAGCGGGTATATTAGTGGGCACTTCTAGCATTCCTTTTCCTACAATGGGAATCGAAAAAACAGAGGCAAGTACTACGATTGAAAAAATGAATGGAAAGTTCCAAAATACTTCCAATCTAGTAATGAGAGAAAAACCAGGTACGAATTATAAAAAACTTCTTACAATACCAAAGGGCGCTATTTTAACAGTTACGTTAAAACAAGATAGATGGTATAAAGTTTCTTATACGTACCAATACAAAGGTAAAAATACAACTAAAACTGGTTGGGTAGATGGTACATATTTAAAGGAATATAATAAGTACACAACTCAGCCAACGAAGTATTATTTTACTAATAAAACAGCCAAGCTTTATTCGACTCCAGACACAAAGAAAAAAGAAGTCTACACGGTTGCTAGTAATAATGGATTTAGTAGCACACAATTAGTCCTAAATAGTAGCGGACAAACTTGGTACCGTGTTTATTACAAAGGTAAATACTTATACATCAACAATACTGATGTTGTTAATAACACGTTTACTACATTTAAGAATACAAAATATAAAGCAACGAAAGACACATACGTATATCAATATTACGGTACAATTTTCTCGAAACTTGTAAACGTACCAAAAAACACAATCATTTCAACAAGTAAAAAAATCGGTAATTTTTATTATGTATCCTATGGTGGCAAAAAAGGGTATATCAATATTGCTGATTTTACAAACAACATCAATGAAGTGAAATATGAAACGACACCTACGACCTACTACTTCACAAAAAACCTTACTAAATACTATATTGCTCCTGGAGATACGCAGGAAGTAGCCTCTATCGAAGGAAATAACGGATTTGCTTCTACACAAAAAGCAACTGATCAATTAGGGAAAGTGTGGTACCGCATTTCTTATAATGGACAAGATTACTATATTAATAGTGTAGATGTAACCGTAAATACATTCTCGACTTTTACAAATACAAATTATAAAGCTACAAAAGAAACATATATATACGAATCGTTCGGAAGCCAGTTTAGAAAGCTAGTAACAATCCCAATAGATACTGTAGTGGCATCAAGTAAAAAAATCGGAAATTGGTATAGTGTTACTTATAATGGCAAAACGGGATATATCAATATAAGTGATTTTATTAAAAGTGACGGTGTTACAGTAACAGATATACCCGATAAGAACTTTACAACAACAGCTGAATTAAATCTAAGAGCTTCATATGACGCATCATCTGCAATCCTTACAGTTATTCCAAAGTCAGCGACAGTTGTTGCGACACATAAAGCTTCAAATAACTGGTACAAAGTTACTTATAATGGTCAAACGGGATTTGTATCTGGTGCGTATTTAAAAGAAGTCACAACTGATCCGGGAATCAACCGTGATACTTACCAGTTTGTTGATTTACGAACTCAGTCATCTGTTACAGCAAAGCAAATTAATGATTATATAGCTGCCTATGTTAACTTAAAAGGTAAGAAAAGTGTGCTAACTGGCCAAGGACAATTATTTATTGACGCTGGAAAGCAATACGGTGTAAATGCACTTTACTTAGCTGCTCACGCAATCCATGAAAGTGGGTACGGAACGTCAGCGATCTCTTTAGGTAAATCAAATTTATTTGGATTTGGATCGTATGATGCCACTGCGTACATTGCTTCATACAAATTTACTTCAGTTAAAGAGAATATAGCTTATATTGCTCGTGAAATGAAAACGACTTATTTGAACCCGAATAACTGGAAGTATAATGGCGCGTATCTTGGTTATACGACAAAAGATGCAAATGGGAAAAGAATCGACTCCAAAAGTGAAGGTATGAATTTTTATTATGCTAGTGACTCAAACTGGGGAAAAGCAATCTCACAGCATATGGAAAAAATCCTTCCTTATGATAAGAACTATTATAAATCAGCACAAATTAATACAACGATTCCTTCAGCTCCAGTTAAACCTGAAGGTAGTGATGTATTCCCAGTCGGTATACAAGCAGTAGCAGACAGCAGTCTAAACCTATTCGCCAATAAAGGGGATACAACAAAAGTAAATACAATCACAACTGGAACAAGTTTTATTCTTTTAGAAAAAACGAACGACTACTGGGTTAAATTGATGATAGATGATACTGTCTATTGGACAAACACGATTAAATTTGATGTATATAATAGATACGTTTCAGTTAAAAACCTAGGCAGGATCCTAATAGATGGACTAAATGTTCGCTCAGCTCCAACTACTTCAGGAAATAATATTATTGCACAATTTAATCTAAATGATTATATAAACATTGTGACATTACCAAATGGAAGTCTAGAAATGGACTACACAAAAAGCTGGTATAAAGTCCAAATCGGTAATGGAATGATGGGCTGGATTTCAACTAGCTATGTGGCACAAGAATTGAAATAAGGATAATAGTGCCTTTTGATTTAATCTAAGTAGATTAAATGCCAAATGAACATTTAAGAAAATAGAAATCGAGTATGAAATCGGATAGATTTTGTACTCGATTTTTTTTTCATTTAAGAAGAAATTTATTAAAGTAGATCGTCTTCCAAAAGATTATGCTTAACACTTTTATAATCAAATGGTAAATATAGAGATAGATTGGAACGGAAGGATGCTCGACTCCTGTGGGAGATGTGGGACAGCTGAGACCCCACAGGCCGAATGTGCCGAGGAGGCTCAGCGCCCACCCCACGGAAAGCGAGCATCCTGGAGTGGAAATCGCCTAATATCAGAAATTTTTTAGACAGATTTAAAAATTCCACTTTTCCTTATTTTTAGTGATGAAAAAGAAATTACATGATACTATTAAAATTGGAAACTTAAAAACTATGGTAATATTTTCATATTGTTTACTATTTTAATAGATTGGAGAAAGTTACATGAAATCATTCTTACTAAAAGTAGGTATATTATCAGCTTTAACCGTTAGTCTATTTAATGGAACAGCATCTGCTGAAACAGCATCTGTTGATACAACATGGTCATCTAAATGTTCTACGCTTGGTCAAATAAAACAAAATGTAAATCCTTCTTTTCAACATATCAATTGTTTATTAACGAATGCTGCTGTTAATGCGGATATTCCACCAGAAGTAGTAAAGGCAATTGCTTGGAAAGAATCAGGTTGGAAACAGTTTGTAGATGGCAAACCACTTATTTCTGATGATAATGGAATTGGAATCATGCAAGTGACAGATGGTGGCTATGACACAGAAAAATTAAAAAAGGATATTGCCTATAATATTCAGATTGGTGTTAACATTTTAAACAGCAAATACAGTTTAAAAACAATGCCGAAAATTAAAGGTGCAAATCGTCATATGATTGAAAACTGGTACTTCTCAGTAATGGCTTATAATGGAATTAAACCGGTGAATAGCCCACTTATACAAGAAAAAGGTATAAGAAATAGTGGTGCTTATCAAGAGCAAGTATTTAAAATCATCGAAGAGCAAAGCTTTATAAGAGAAACGACATTAGCTCAAATGCCATTTAAAACAATTGACTTTGATTATGATCCAACTAGCACTGAAAATATTAAATTTTTAAATCTAGAATACACTGTAGCTAGTGAGCTTCATCAATCAGCTTATTTTTATAAATTAAATGAAAAGGTAGTAGTTACAGGAGATAAAGTAAAATTGAGACCTAATCCTACTAGTACTTCAACTTACATTAAGCAATTTACAAACCAAACTCCAGTCATTATGAATGGAGAATTTACGTACGATCAAACAAGCACTTCTAATCAATTTGTATGGATTCCAGTTAGAATAGATGGGAAAGTAAAAGGTTATGTTGCTTCTCCATATATCTATAAGATGAATCCTGTTGTAAGTGGTGTCACAAATGGTAAGTCCTATGGTAAAGCTGTAACAGTTCGTTTTAATGAGGGAACTGCAACATTAAACGGTAAAGCTTTTGCAAATGGTGGAGTTGTCAATAAAGCGGGTAGCTATACTTTAATTGTAAGAGACGCAGCGGGAAAAACAATGACTGTTAAATTTTCAATCGATTTAACACCACCAGCAATTCCAACTGTAAACAAAGTTACAAGTAAAACGATCAAAGTTATTGGAAAAGCTGAAAAATATTCAACTGTTGAAATTTATAGAGGCAGTTCACTTATTGGTAAAGCTACATCTAAATCAACAGGAAGCTTTACAGTAAAAATAAAGGCACAAAAGAAATCAACTATTTTAAAAGTCTACGTAAAAGATAAAGCAGGCAATACGAGTAAAGTAAAACCAGTGAAAGTTTTGTAAATGATAAATGGGAATGCGATGTAAAAGTGAATCGTCACTTTACATCGCATTTTTTTATGAACGATAACTAACGGAGAGTACAAAAAAAGAGAAGGTAATTTACCTTCTCTTTTTCATTTTACTGCTTTTTAATTATTAATTGATACTCGTCGAAGTCGGCAATACCGTTTGCTTCTTCTACTTTGAAGTAATAATTACCTTTTTTCAGAGCAATTTGTCCAACTTCAGCATCGTTAAATGTGTAGCGGTCAAAAGTTGCAAGACGTTTTCCTTTACTATCATAGATTGATAGTTTTCCATTCATACCAGGAGCCGGCATGTCTAATGTGAATGAAACAGTACGTGCTTTATCGTTCACAAATCTAAAGAAATCTTTATCTCCATTTGCTACATTCGCATTTAAATAGCCATAACCTGCATATGTGCTAGAGCCAGCATATTTTAACGGAAGCAAAATAGATGGTAAACCATAACGATATTTTGCTTTAGCATCTTCATCAGCTCTTGTCATTGAGTAGAAGCGGAATCCATATTCATGAATGTTTGGAATATCAGTGTATGCATTTGCTACTTCTATAAAATAACCATGGTTTGGTTTTGCTTGGAATGAACCTTTTGTAAAGTCACCGTAGTTTTGATAGAAATTACCTTTTTCTTGTTCAGTTCCATCTAATTTTTTATTGCCATTTGAATCTTCGTAAACAGTGATATTAATTGGTAAATCTTCTGTTAATACTTTTGGTATTGTCCCCGATTCATCTTCAGAAAGAGGGAATGCCATAAATTCGAAGCCTTTTAACACTGTACTCGTACTAGTATTTTTAAAGTAGTAATAATCAACATCATTAGATGATGAGAAGTTACCAGTTAATTCATTATAGCTCTTAATTGAACGTGCAGTTTCAAAGCTATTGTTTGGTTCGAAATCATCATCAGCGCTTTCACCATGTGGTTTTAATGACAATTTATAAGATAAGTCAGTAACACCATTAAAAGATGAAACACGAACATAATACGTTACACCATTATCAAGTCCAGTAAATATGTCTTGATTATTTTCATTATAAGTACGATCTGTGAAGTAGTTATTTGAAGATGAAATATACTCAAACACTTTCTTTTCTGCGTTATATGCATATAAAGATGCAGTTAATTGCTGTTCTTTTTTTGCATTTAAATTTAATTGTACAAATTGATTTTTCGTAGTCGTGAATTTATACCAATCGGCATCGTTATCTGATTGAATATATGCAGTTTGAGATGCATTTTGGCTAATTGTACGAGCATTCTCTACTATTTGTCCTACATCGCTTGAGTCGACGAAACCAACATTTTGAGTTAAGAAGTTTGTATCATCAACATTCACACTGTTTGTTAATCCATCTTCATCATTTGGAAGTGATAAATTAGACATTGTAAAATGAACATTTTCTAATGAACCTGTATATGGAACAGCTGAACCAGGTTGCTCATCATATTTTGGTAAAGTAAATACAGTACTTGATGCACTTGATAATTCAATTACATAAGATGTATCTTTTGAGAATGAATAAGCTGCTTTTTCTCCATCGCTTTTTCCATTATTATCGATTGAAAATAAAGGTAATGGTTGTACTGTAGCAGACGAAGCAACATAGTCATCCCAAGTTGATTTTTCATACACATTAATCGAGCTGTTTACACCAGGAATTGCATCAAGACCCATTAAGACCGATTGATCATCAGTTGGTTGGAATGCAAGATATTTAGTGCCTGTTGCGCCCTTATTAAATAGTTGAAGTGATAAGTTATTCGTATTGAACGGTAACTGCGTGACAGGTAAAGGATTCGTTTTTGTTGCAGTATCTTCATTAGTATTAGCTTTTTGTTTAATGCCTAACGTAAATGTAGATTTACCTTGAAGACTATATCTAGCGTTTTTATCACTAACTTCGATAACAAGCGTACCATCCTTAGTTGCTTCATAAACTGTTCCTTCAGTTTTTCCAGCAAGTACTTCATCAATTACGATTGGTTTTGACGATTTTGTACTTGTGCCTTCATAAAAACGAAGTGAAAGCTGATCATCATAATCATTCGCCATTTTTAAAGTTAGTCCAATCGCATCGCCACTCTTAACATTTACTTTATAGCGATTCGTTTGATGTGGTTTTGTAATTGAACCGTTAAATGTTGCTACATCGCTTCCTGTTAAAGTAACAGTTGATGCGCTTGATAAAATCCCTGCATCAGATGTTTTTTTATAAGAAACTAAATTCTTTATATTATAAGATAATGCTTTTACAGGATCGACTAAACCATACCCGTACTTAATATCATAACCAGTTGTGCCACGGTCAGTAGCAGTTTCTTCTAATATTTGCTCTACATCATAAGATGATAGATTTGGATATTTTGTTTTTAATAGAGATGCAATTCCACTGACAACTGGAGTTGCCATTGAAGTACCACTTAAATAGTAATATGTGCTACCAAGTGTTGAGTCATAAATTGTACTATAAATAAACTCCCCAGGAGCAACAACATCTACACCAGGGCCAAAAGTAGAGAATGATGCTAGCTTGCGTTGGTCATTAGTAGCACCGACTGAAATGACACCGTCATATGATGCAGGATAGCTATATTCATTAATGCCACTATTTCCAGCGGCAGCAACGACTACTACACCTTTGCTAACTGCGTATTGGATTGTATCATCAAGTAATTGGCTGTACATTGATCCACCAAGACTCATATTAATGACTTTAGCGCCTTTTGAAACTGCGTACAGTATTCCCTCTGAAATTGTATAATCCGATACATACTCATTTCCATCAAATACATTCACAGAAAGAATTTTTGCATTCGGGTTCACGCCATATGCACCTAATTTATTGTCCTTAGTTGCGGCAATAATACCAGCGACATGTGTACCATGATATTCTCTAGCTCCAACTGTAGCAGGATTCACTACATTATAAGAACCTTGAATTCTACCTGCTAAGTCAGGATGTTTCGTATCGACACCTTGGTCAATAACAGCAACCGTAATAGGCTTCTTGGCTACCAGCTTTTGAGCAGAAGAAATTTTAAGCTGCGATAAATGATAAGCTTCACTTTCTTTTGGATTAGCAGTAGTAGACATAGCTTTATATTGTACACTTGGTGAAACAGACGTAACATTATCATACTTATTATAGACTGATAGAGCAGTAGCTAGTTTTTTGCCATTTTGAATTTTCACAATATCATAGCCAAGTGATGGGAATGATTTAACAACATTCATCCCTGCACTTCTATGTATAGATGAAGAAACAGTACTTTTATATTTAACGACGTATGTTGTTTCACTAGTTTGGTTTTTGTTATTTAAAAAAGGTAGTGGAGCGCTTTTTTTAACGAAGTTTGCTTTAAATGGTTCCTTTTTTGTAGCTGCATAGATTGAGTTAGTTGAAAGTAAACTAGCTGCAAGTGTAAAAGCAGTAGTATACTTTAGAATTTTTCTCAAACATACCCCTCATTTCAATTTTTTTCTAATATTAAGAATTAGTAGACTTAATTATACTAAATTATTTGTCAGAGCCGTTATACTTTTATGAAATAATTTTTTTAATGATTGTAATAATAGAGTTTGAGTTTTATGGCAATACGAGGATAGATACAAAGAAAAGATAGCTGTAAACATAATGATGATGGATATGTGGATAAAGATGTGGATAAATAAAGTGGATAAGTAATGATAACAGTGGATAGGTCTAATGTAGTTTATTTAGTGAAAACATAAGAAAATTCGTCAAAATAATCTGAAGTAAACATGACGTTAGAACTATCGTTGGATTTGCATAACCAGGATTGAACTAGTTTGATCAATCAGAGAAAGATCAACTTGTTAACACTTTACAAACTTATAAACAGTTTACTTGTGGATAAACAGTTCTATTTATCCACAGAATGTGTATAACTGTGGAAAAATGCATGAGAATTGTGGAAAACATTTTTTAGGCAAATTAAAAAGAGAGCATTTATGCTCTCTTTTTGTCTAATCATGTCATTTTTAAAAATTATACTCTTTTAACTATCTCGCACCTTCGCCAGTTAAAACGACTTTAATTGTTTTAAACATAATTCTAATGTCTAACAATATTGATTGGTGTTCAATATAGTATAAATCTAAATCTAATTTTTCTTTTGGTGTTAATTCATAACCACCATTCACTTGTGCCCAACCTGTTAGACCTGGTTTAACAGCTAAACGATTAGTGAATCCAGGTACTTCGTGATTGAATTTCACTAAAAAGAAAGCTCGTTCCGGTCTAGGTCCAACAAGACTCATATCCCCAAGGATTACGTTCATAAATTGAGGTAGTTCATCAATGCGTGTCTTTCTAAGAAAGTGACCTAATTTAGTGATTCGAGGATCATCTGTACTTGCCCATTGTGGTCCATTTACTTCTGCATCTAATCGCATCGTTCTTAATTTGTATATTTTAAAGATTTTACCGTTTAATCCTACTCGTTCTTGAATGAAAAGAGCAGGTCCTGGTGAATCAATTTTAATTAACGCAATAAAGAACAAAACGAATGGAGCAGTAATGATAAATGCCATTAATGCAAGGATTAGATCCATTGATCTTTTTATAAATGAATAAACAATACTTTTTCTTTTAATGGATTCAAATACTTGAAATGAATAACCCGTTTCAAGTTTTTGCTGAGTATTCTGTAAGGCCATATAAACACCCCAGTTAATAATTTAGGCCATCTTTTGCAAATGTGTGCAACCTGTCCTAATGTATAACGTCACATATATTTAACATCATACCAATTATATAGGTTAACAGAAAAAAATCAATTGTTTTTCTGTTACAACTTTATTACTATGCCTCAAAAAGCTAACACAAGGGTACCTTACAGCCATAGTGTGTCCATTAACTGTAGTACTCAGCATGTCATTTTATAGAAATTGTTGAATGTCGACTTTTAGGATAGTATTACTATCTTTACATACAATAATGTAAATCATACATCAATGATGAAATTTCTAATAAAGTCGATAGCTTGACACATCGCTACCTTTTGACTCGAAAAAGTCTAAAATGCCCATGTAAATGGCTTCAGCTGCAATTTGTCTCCAATATGGAGAGCCTAATTTATTAGCATCATTTTTATTCGTAATGAACCCTAATTCAGTTAAAACTGCAGGTAAATTGTTTGATCGGATGACTTGGAAATTACCGTGCTTTGCACCGCGATCTTGTAATTGATAGGATGCAACCATTCGCTTTTGGATAAAATTTGCTAATGTTTTACTATCAGTAATATACGGGTTTGTTTTAGAAGCTGTTGGTTCAAGTACAGATGTGATTGAACTTTCCTTTGAAAAGAAAGTAGGATAATTTGTCTTTGCTGCATTTATATTTGTTTTGTTGATAGCTGATGATTTTATACCATAATAATATGTTTCAAGGCCACTTGCAGAAGAGCTACCTGCATTAGCGTGAATGCTCACAAATGCATGTGCTTTTTTGGAAATCGCAAGAGCTGGACGCTGATCCAATGGGATGAAAATATCCTTTGATCTAGTTAAATAAACATTGTAAGGGGTCAAATCATTAAATAATGTCTCAACTCGCTGACTAACGTCTAAAACAACATCCTTTTCCTTTAATCCGCCAATTCCAATCGCACCAGTATCTTTACCTCCATGACCAGGATCAATTACAATCGTTTTTATTTGTGTAACTGGACTCTCAATAGATGGTTTGAATGACACAAATAAGTCTTGTGGGCTTTTTCGGTTATAAGTACGAACTGTAAGTTGATGTATATCCTTTGAATTTGAATAGAGCGTATCATCACTTACATTAACTGAGAGCTTTCTTAAAGGTTTCTTGCCATCTTTCCATTCATATGCAATTTGCTTACCATCCAGCCAAACACCAACCCCTTCGCCCGATTTATATTCTAGATGATAAGTTCCTGCCGGCAATCTTTTATATGTAATATACCTAGCACTATAATAATTTTTGGCAACGACACTTGGAATCGTACTACTGCTCTCATTATTAGCCTTTAATAGTATATTTGGACTTTGACTGGTAATGACTTGCTTACTTACAGGTAATCCAATTGAGCTTGTATTGTTAAAATAATAAGCGACCCAATTAGAAAATGGTGTTATTGCTGAATGAATAGCGGCTTCACCACCGTTAGAGTCAGCATAGTCTGTTTTCACTATATGTTCTCCAACGGATACATTTTCAATAACTGCATTATTAAGCATATTAGTGCTTGTTGGATTTGATTCTAAAATTTTTTGTTCATCGAAAAATATGCTTGCAAGATCTTCTGTATAAAGTGTTGCAAAATAGTCTCCTTGTTTATACATACTTGAATGAATAAAATTCAGATGGAAAAAATCGAATGCTTGACCAATTGGAGAATAATATCCCCAATTATAAGAAATATCTCTTTCATTTAAATTAACAGTTTGCTGTATTGGTTTTAGTGTGAAGTTTAAAGTAGGAATGCTTTGAAAATTTGAATGAACCAATTGAATTGTATGGATATCACGTGATGTGGATTTGTTTAAAAGCTCTGTAATCAGTATTGATTTCTTAATTTTCTTTGAGGTTGATATCGCTTCGTCTTTAAAGAATAATTTGTTATCGACATAAATTTCTAATTTTCCTAGGAATTCACCCGATACATAATATTTACCACTATGGATCTTGGTGGTTGTGGTAGATCGTATTGATTTCAAATTGTTCAATTGTGACTGATCAAATTTAGGATACGAAAATTTGATTGGAGATGCAGCAGTCGTTGTAGTCGAAGATTTTATTGTATTCCCATTGTTGAAGAATAACATATCCCAATTAGCTAAAGGTGCTTCAGGTATCTGCTTGCTAGCTATTGGTTCTTCATATTCTAAAGGACTGGCTTTGGATGGAAGTGGATAATTAATGAAACATAAACAGATTAAAATCATTAAAAAACCGTGCTTTCGATGCTGTGAAAAAATCATTTTTATATCTTTACATTTCTTCATTTTACTTTTTCAAATGACTCCCTTCATTTATTTTTTAGAATCTTCTTACTATTATGTTACTGTATCAAACCTTGTCAGTAAATACTAAGATTTGTCGATTATTAGTGTTTTTTAAGGAAGGGAATCAATAATTGTAGTAATATAATGAAGTGTGCTGATGGTTTGCGAAAATCTATGCTTTTTTATAAGGTTAATTTGAAAGGTTTGGTGTATAAATGCTACCGAATTATTTTACAGTCCGTGGCTTTGGTAGTCATGAAATTGAAATCGAAAAATCTAGATTTATTTGTTATATAAATGAAGTAAAGAGTGAACAAGATGCTCAACAATTTATTTTAGAAATTAAGAAAAAGCATTCGGATGCAAATCACAATTGTTCTGCCTATTTAATTGGTGAGAAAGATGAAATCCAAAAGGCAAGTGATGATGGTGAACCTAGTGGAACAGCAGGAGTACCAATGCTAGAGGTTTTAAAAAAACGTGGATTAAAAGATACAGTCGTAGTAGTAACTAGATATTTTGGTGGTAAAAAACTAGGTGCTGGTGGACTAATAAGAGCTTATGGTCAATCAGTTAGTGAAGGTTTAAACGAAGTTGGAATTGTAGAACGTACTTTAGTAAAGGTTATAAATGTAAGAGTAAGTTATAAATTATTAGGAAAAGTTGAACATGCTCTGCGTAACTCAAACTACCATTTAGAAAAAGTTAATCACCTTGAAGAAGTTGAGTTTGAACTTTGGATAAAGATTAATGAAGTGAATACTTTTACCGAGTGGATGGTTGAACTTACAAATGGTAGTTGCGATATATCTGAAAGTATTGTTAAATACATGTAGAAGTTTTCACATTTTGATCAATTATGACAATTTATGATTTAATCCATATCGTTCATTTATATTATCGTTAAAGGAGGTCTATTCGTAAGATGAATCAGTCTCGAAAAATGACCAAAAAAAGAAGGAAACGTAAAAAAAGCTTTATAGGTAGATTATTTTTATTGATTTTGATTGCTGCATTAGCATTTATTGGATATCAAGGAGTTAAAACATATCTTGAGTTAAATAAAGCTACAAATGGTGAAGAAATTAGTTCAAAATTACGAGATGGCGAAGTGAAAATATCAAAGGATCCAATCTCGATTCTGTTTTTAGGTATTGAAAATTATTCTACTGGAGGAAAAGGTGGACGTACTGACTCCATGATTCTTGCTACCTTCAATCCGAAAGAAGAAACGATTAAAACGATGAGTATTCCACGTGATACGTATGTGAGTATACCTGGTTATAGTGAAAAAACGAAAATCAATCACGCGTATTCTTATGGTGGATTACAACTTACAGTTGAAACAGTTGAGGATTTCTTAAATGTTCCTATCGACTACTATGTAACGGTTGATTTTAAAGGATTTAAAAATATTGTTGATGCTGTTGGTGGTATTGATGTTGAAGTACCATTCGATTTCTGGGAATACACAGATACGAATCCACGTCAGAAGCTTTATTTCGAAAAAGGAATGATGCATTTAAATGGACAAGAAGCTTTAGCGTACTCTCGAATGCGTAAGCGTGATCCACGTGGTGATTTTGGACGTGAAGAGCGTCAACAGCAAGTGATTAAATCGATTTTAAGTGAAATAAAATCACCTGAAACAATTGTTAAAATGGATGATTATGCAAAAGTGTTTAGTGATAACATTAGTACAAATATGAAAATTTCTGGTGGGATTTCATTAGCAAAACACTTACCAAACATAAATGATAAAGACTTCGAAACGTTAAAAATTGAAGGGTATGATGATACAATAAATGGAATCTATTACTATGTTCCTTATGAAGATAATATCAATGAGGTATCGAGTAAATTCCGAGTTCATCTGGATTTAGATAAACCTTCACCAAATAATTCAGTTGATGATAGTAGTTCATCAGAAAATACAAATCAATAAGTGAGAAAAGGACCAGGTTCATTTGAGAATCTGGTCCTTTTTGCACTTGTCTTTGTAATACTTTTGTAATCTTTGTGAATCATTTGTTAAAAATGTCATGATGCACCTTGTATTTTTTAAAACTTATTATAAAATAACAATGTTAGGTAACAGAGAATAAAGTATAATCAAAATATATTTAAATTTTTGTTTAGTTTAAATTTTTGTACAATTATATTAAAGATTGCATTATAATGAATACATATACATAAATTAGCAGGGCTCAATGTTTTGGCTAATGGGGGATTTGTAAATGACAACAAGAAAAATGGACAAGCAAACGCTAGATGAAGTTATGAATAATATGATTACAACTGTTATTGATAGTAAGTCACAGGTGTTTGATATTGTTGAAGACACTCGGTCAGAATATGAGAGATTGAGGATTGAACTTGAGGAAGTAAAGGTACAGGTAGTAGAAAAAATTGAGAACACTGCAAGATTGGATAATCTTGTAAGAGCTGCAAGGCAAAAGCTAATGGAAGTAGATGGAGATTTTAAGAGATATACAGAGTCACAAGTAAAAGACGCTTATGAAATGGCTCAAAATATTCAAGAACAACACATTCTTTCGTTAAAAGAAGAAAAAGTGTTAATCCATCGCCGAAATGAGTTGGAGCGCAGACTACAAACTTTACTTGAACAGTTAAGAAGAGCGGAGTTATTAGTTGCACGTATTTCAATTATCTTAAACTATTTAAAAACAGACTTCCAACAAGTTAGTCAAATGCTTGAAGATGCAAAACAAAAGCAAGCTTTTGGTTTTCAGCTGATCCAAGCGCAGGAAGAAGAGCGCTTAAAACTTTCTCGTGAGATTCATGATGGTCCTGCTCAAATGTTAGCCAATATATTAATGAGATCAGACTTTTTAATTAAAACCTATCGTCAAAGACCGGAAGAAGATGCGATTAAAGAATTAAGAGATATGAAGGAACAAGTACGTAGTGCTTTAGGTGAAGTACGACGAATTATCTATGATTTACGTCCAATGGCATTAGATGATTTAGGCTTAATTCCAACTTTAAGTAAATATTTGAAATCACTAGAAGACTATAACCATATTTCAATACAGTTCGATTATTGTGGCAATAATGAAAGAAGACTTGATACCAAGTTAGAAGTAGCTATTTTCAGATTGATTCAAGAAGCAGTTCAAAATGCTTGTAAACATGCGAATCCATCAACCGTCATTGTTAAAATAGAATTTTTAAGAAATAAAATTAATGTATTAGTAAGAGATGATGGAGTTGGCTTTAATATTGAAAGCGGTGAAAAAGAAAATTCTTTTGGTTTAGTCGGAATGAAAGAACGCGTAGAACTGTTAAATGGTGATTTTAAAATTGACTCAAAATTAAATTTCGGTACAACGATTCGAATCACTTTAGAAATCGAAATAGATGCCGAACAAAAAGTAGAGGTATAAGAAGAAACGTCTGAAAATTTATAAAAGTGAATTTTTCAGATTGACCAATTTGCAGATTTAAGTCGAATAATTTGTAAATATATGTTAAAATATACTATATTTTAGAAATAATTACCAAAATTACCATATAAACAAACTAGAATAATAGCAGAGGAGTAATAAAATGAAAACTAGAATCGCCATAGTGGATGATCATAAACTATTTCGTGAAGGAATTAAAAGAATTCTAGATTTTGAAGAAAGTTTTGATGTTATTGCAGAAGGTTCTGATGGTACTGAGGTTGTCGCAATTATGGACGATCATCAAGTAGATGTATTTATTATCGACATCAACATGCCAAATATGAATGGTGTAACAGCAACAAAAGCTTTATTAGAAAAATACCCTGATGCTAAAGTAATCATTCTTTCAATTCATGATGATGAATCATATGTAACTCATGTTCTTAAAGTAGGAGCTAGAGGTTATTTATTAAAAGAAATGGATTCGGATACGCTTATTGAAGCAATTAAAGTTGTGACAAAAGGTGGATGCTACTTGCATCCGAAAATTACTCATAACTTAGTTGAAGAATTTCGTCGACCACTACATTTACTTACAAGAAGAGAATGTGAAGTTCTTCAAATGTTAGCTGATGGAAAAAGTAATCGTGCAATTGGCGAAGCGTTATTTATTAGTGAGAAAACTGTAAAAAACCACGTAAGTAATATTTTACAGAAACTAGAAGTAAATGATCGTACACATGCTGTAGTAACGGCGATCCGTAACTCATGGGTTGAAGTGAAATAGTTTTAATAAGAAAATATTTAAAGCAGAGTATCGTTATGGTGCTCTGTTTTTATTTTCATCATTTATCGTGTTAAAGTATAATAAGTACTTCTGATCAAGTGAGTTGTCGAAATAACTCATAGTAAAGAGAATAAATTACAATGATTTTACATACTAAATTGTGTAAAATGAAACTATTAAATACATAGTGCTAGATTACTATTCGCAAGAAAGGACATAACAATGAGAACTGCAATCGTTACAGATAGTACGGCGTATATACCTCAAGAGCTGAGGGATTCTTTAGATATTCACATGCTTCCTCTTAACGTTATTTTTGGTGATGCATCTTACCAAGAAGAAGTTGAGATTACAGCAGAACAATTCTTTTTAAAAGTTCGAGAACAAGAAGAGTTACCCAAAACTTCTCAACCTGCTTATGGTGAGATTATTAATAAATTTGAACAGCTTTCAAAGGAATATGACGCAGTTGTAGCAATCAGCTTATCAAGTGGAATTAGTGGTACATATCAAAGCTTTGTATCAGCTGGTTCAATGTTTGATGACTTAGAAGTAGTAGCTTATGATTCTGAAATTAGCTGCATGGTTCAAGGTTTTTATGTGATTGAAGCTGCACAAATGGCGGCTAAAGGTGCAGAGCCTACTGAAATCATTGAGCGATTGGACGAAATGAAAAAAACAATTAATGCATATTTCATGGTAAGTGATTTAGGTCATCTACAAAGAGGGGGACGCCTTTCGAGTGCACAAGCATTTGTTGGCAGTCTACTCCAGGTAAAACCTGTCCTTACATTTGAAAATAAACAAATCGTTGCTTTTGAAAAAATACGTACAGAAAAGAAAGCGATGAAACGAATATTTGAATTGTTTGGTGAGGTTGCCTCAAAGGGTGAAAAAATGAAAGCTGTTGTTATTCATTCAAGCCGTGAAGCAGACGCAAAAGAGATTGCAGAACAGCTTCATGAACAATACCCAAATGTAGAAATTGAAATTTCATATTTTGGACCAGTTATTGGAACGCATCTTGGAGAGGGTTCGTTAGGATTAGGCTGGTACGTAATTTAAAAATCTGATTTATTTTACTTTGGAATGCCCCTATAATTGGGGCATTTTTTTATTGTAAAAATTAAATTTAGCTCTTCATCTTCTTCTGATTACGAATGCGTGTTACAGTTCAACTAATTCTAAGAAAGAAGGCGAACGAATGAACCAAGAAACTGCTCAAAACAAATACCTATATGTCGGAAGAAAGCTCCCTTATCATCAAATAATGAATCCACAAGAAATTCCTTCAACGAGTAAGATCATCCAAGCTGTTCAAAAAAATAAGGTCACTTATCAATGTTTTCGATGTGGCAATCGTGAACAAAACTATTTTTGTAGTCACTTTTGTGCAAGATGCTCTTCAATGTGTACATACTGTCGAAAGTGTATCGTGATGGGCAAAATGACAACTTGTACAAAATTGATCGTAAACGAATTAGACATGAAAAAGGAAGATCAAAGAGGTGGCTTAGAATGGGATGGAAAACTATCCCCGCAGCAAAAAGAAGCATCACTTAAAGTGATGGAAGCAGTAAAGGGCAATACAGATTTACTATTATGGGCAGTATGTGGAGCAGGAAAAACAGAAATGTTATTTGAAGCGATAGATGTTGCCTTACAAGAAGGGAAATTTGTTTGTATTGCAACTCCTCGTGTAGACGTTGTAATAGAATTAGCGAAAAGATTTCAAACTGCTTTTCCAAAAACACCGATCGCTATACTTTACGGCGGAAGTGAAGATAAATGGGAGGGGCAACGAATCACAATTAGCACAGTTCACCAATTGATGAATTTTAGACGTATATTTCATCTCCTCATAATCGATGAGGTTGACGCTTTTCCATATAATATTGAAGAACATCTGCACTGGGTAGTTGATGAAGCAAGAACAAAAACCGGTTCGACGATCCAATTAACAGCAACCCCCTCAACGAAACAACAACACTTGGCGCACCGCGATAAAATTGAATACGCAATGGTCCCCGCAAGATATCACCGACAGCCACTCCCTGTTCCAGACTTTCAATGGATTGGAAATTGGCGAAAAACAATTCAAAAAAACAATAAACTACCAGCTCCCTTAATGAAGTGGCTCCAAAGTATATTGAAAGCAAATTCCTCTATTTTTTTATTTATTCCAACGATTGATATAAGTAGTGCTGTTGAAGAAGCAGTGAAAAAGCTAACGGTTAAAACAACATCAGTTCATAGTCAAGATCCACTTAGACATGAAAAAGTCAGTGCGTTTCGAAATGGAGATGTCAGCGTTTTAATTACAACAACCATTTTAGAGCGTGGTGTGACAATTAAGAACAGCCAGATAGCTGTACTAGGTTCTGATGAAGAAATTTTTACGGAAAGCGCACTAGTCCAAATTTCAGGAAGAGCAGGACGACATATTGATTATCCTTCTGGAGAAATCATGTTTTTTCATAATGGCATTAGTGAAGAGATGGTACGAGCAAAAAAACAAATATTGCAAATGAATCAACTTGGATTTGAAAAAGGATGGTTAGATAAAAAATGATTTGCATCTACTGTGATCGTAAATTTACAGAAATATTTTCTCTACATCAATTATTCTTCAAGCGTAAAGAGACTGCTTGTATTCAATGTTTAGCTAAATTTGAAAAAATAGTTGGAGCTGTTTGTGAAAGATGTGGTAGTGTTTCAGGGGAAAAAAAGATATGTGTCCAATGTAATGAACTTGTGGAAAGTAATCTTAATCAAGTGTTAACATTAAACCGTTCAATTTTTCTATACAATCCTGAAATGAAAATTTGGATGAACCGTTATAAATTTTACGGTGATGTTACATTAGCAACAATGTTTATTACAGATTTGCAAGAATACTATGAAAAGTATTTTAAACGGTTTAAAATAATAGTTCCTATTCCTCTTAGTGAGGAAAGGTTACAAGAAAGAGGTTTTAACCAAGTTGAAGTGCTTGCGGAGCTTGCTGGGTTCAAATTAACGAGATGCCTTCAGAGGGTTCATACGGAGAGGCAAAGTAAGCTAAATCGAACTGAGCGATTGAACCGTGAACAAATTTTTTCATTCTGCGGAGGGGAAAAATTTCAAAATGTGCCGATATTACTTTTAGATGATGTCTATACAACTGGGAAAACAGTCGGAGATGCTGCAATCGTTTTGTTACAAAATGGTGCTAGCGAGGTATTTTCACTCACTTTAATTCGTGCGTAAAAATTGGTAATTTGTCATGTGAAAAATGACTTAATTTTATGGTTCATTTTGCCGATATAAACAATGATACATCGGAAAATGAGGTGAAATGAATGGGAGAAATACGTAATTGCCCAACTTGTAATAGCTTATTTGTTAAAACAAATTTAAGAGATGTATGTGAAAATTGTTATAAAGCTGAACAAAAACAATTTGATACAGTTTATAGTTTTATTCGTAAAAGTGAAAATCGAAAAGCAACCATAGATGAAATTGTAACTGCTACAGAAGTAGTGGAAGAATTAATTATAAAATGGATCCGAAATGGAAAACTTCGTGTAACTGGCCTCCCAAATTTGGGATATCCATGTGATAAATGTGGAACACTTATTCAAAAAGGATCTATTTGCACAGACTGTTCAACTGGATTAAAAAAAGATTTATATAAAGTTGAAGAAGAAAGAAGAAGAATTGAAGAGTTACGAAAAAGAGATAGAGCAACTTATTTCTTTGATGATAAGAAGTAATAAGATGTAAAGAAGGTATGAAACGATTGACAATGAGGTGAAAAAAATGAAGATTAACTCTAACTCTACAGGTATTGATCGAATTCAATTATATCAAAATCAAATAAACAAGATTGAAAATGACAAACCGAAACAAAAAAGTGCGGACAAACTAGAAATTTCCTCTCAGGCAAAAGATCTTCAATTAGCTGCTCAGTTAAAGTCAGAACGTGAAGAACGTATTCAACAAATACAAAAGCAAATTGAAGAAGGCTCCTACAAAGTACAACCATCACTTGTAGCCGAGAAGATGCTTCAATATTTCAGCAAGAACTAACAACTAGAAGGAAGAAGGATCGGCATGAATACATCTTTTTTACTTACTACACTCCAACAACAATTAGAAGAATACACAGAATTATATAAATTGTCAGTTGCAAAAACTGAATTAATTAAGAAAAATGACATATTAAATTTAAATGAAATCATTAATAAAGAAGCGAAATATTTATTATCACTTGATGTTTTAGAGAAGAAAAGAGTTGAAGCAGTTTACGCTGTTTTAAGTGGACATGAATGGAGTGGGGATCTCCCTACTCTTTCGGATTGTCTGAACGTTGTTTCAAATGAAGAAGCTACTAAGCTACTAAATATGCAATCTGAATTAAAAGTAATCATAGAAGAACTTAAAGAAAGAAATTATTTAAATCAAGAGCTTATCTATCAATCTATGCAGTTTGTATCTTTGTCGTTGTCCATGTTGAAACCAAAACAAACAGCACCAAATTACGGTCCGACTTCTAAACAACAATCACCAAAAATAGATACATTATTTGACTCACAGATATAGATAAAATTAGGGGGTTCCAAATCTATGCGCCCAACATTTATGGGATTAGAAACTGCGAAAAGGGGTATGTATACCCAACAAAGTGCCCTAAGCGTATTAGGACACAACATAGCAAATGCAAACACTGAAGGTTATACTCGTCAACGTGCGAATATGCAACAAACTTCACCTTTTCCAGGTCCAGGAATGGAAAGACCATATATACCAGGTCAAATTGGAACAGGTTCTGAAGTCACTTCAATACAAAGAATTAGAGAATCTTTTTTAGATATTCAATATCGTAATGATAATAGTCAATTAGGATATTATGCTAGTCGTAATGATGCTCTACAAAAAATGGAAGATATTATGAATGAACCTTCTGAACAAGGTCTTTCAAAAACATTAGACCGTTTTTGGCAATCTCTTCAAGATTTATCATTAAACCCATCTAACTCAGGGGCAAGAGCAGTAGTTTTAGAACGAGGTAAAGCCGTTGCTGAAACGTTTAACTATTTATCTACTTCTTTAAAAACTGTTCAAAACGATCAAAAAAATCAAATAGAGGTTGAAACAAAAAATATTAATTCGCTTCTAAATCAAATTCAAAACGTAAACCGCCAAATTGCTGACGTGGAACCTCATGGTATGTTACCTAATGATTTATACGACGAGCGCGATCGCTTAATCGATAAATTATCTAATTTAGTAAATATCAAAGTTACGTATTCATCAAGCGGAGGACATTCATTACCAACAGCTGAAGGGAAAGCAACGATTGATTTAGTTGCTGAGGATGGAACGGTAATTGAATCTGGTCGTGTAATTGATGGAATAGATATAAAAACAGATCCAAAATTCCTAAAGGTAAACTATGATTCAACGACGGGATTAGTGGACACTGTTTCAATTGGAAATAATATAATTGACGTTGAAAAATTTAATGGGATGGGTAAGCTTAATAGTTTAATCAAATCATTCGGTTATTTAGATAGCACAAATGCACAAGTAGGTTTATACCCTGAAATGTTAAAAAATTTAGATGATATTGCAAATACCTTTGCGACTACATTTAATACAGTCCATGCAGGTGGAATTACATTAGGTGATGTAAATGGTGGAAACTTCTTTGGTTCAAGTGCTGGTCCAATTAATGCAAGTAATATTAAGGTTCTAATCACTAATATCAATGATATCGCTGCTGGATCAACTACTAGTGATGGAGACGGCAAAAATGCCTTATTATTAGCAGATGTAATGAGAAGAACAGACTTATCTATTGGTACTACGACTAATACAAGTATTACAGCTTTTTACCAAGGTATTATTGGTGGAATGGGTGTACAATCTCAAGAAGCAAATAGATTAATGACAAACAGTGGCATCTTAGTTGATTCGGTTGATCAACATCGAAAATCTGTAAGTAGTGTTTCACTTGATGAGGAAATGACTGATATGGTGAAATTCCAACATGCATATAATGCTGCTGCACGAAACATCACTGTAATTGATGAAATGCTTGATAAAATAATTAATGGTATGGGTATAGTTGGGAGGTAATGATTAATGCGCGTTACGCAAACGATGATTAGCAATAATATGCTTCGAAACTTAGGCTCTAGTTATTCTAAACTAGATAAATACAATGAACAGCTTGCGTCAGGTAAAAAAATTAGCCGTCCTTCAGATGATCCGGTAATTGCTATGAAAGGTATTTATTATCGATCAGATGTTACGCAAGTTGAACAATATAAACGTAATTTATCAGAAGGCTATATGTGGATTGAATCTAGTGATGATGCACTTGATAAAGTAACGCAGTCGCTTCAACGAATGAGAGAACTAGCTGTTAATGGGGCAAACGAAACAAATAGTGTAAGTTCCCGTCAAGCTTTAGCAGCTGAGATTAAACAGCTAATTACACATGTTGGCTCAGTTGCAAATACTCAAGTTGGAGATAAGTATATTTTTAATGGATTAAATACAACTCAGCCACCAGTTAATATGACTGTAAATACAGCTGCTGATGGCCAAATTTCATTAACTGGAACATTTCCGGATGGGACAACGTATAATCCGTTTAATGTAGAGGTTTCTAGAGGGGTAAGTGTTTCGGTAAATACTGACCCAAATAATATGTTTGATCAAACGACACTAGATAAATTAGTTGCTCTTCATAATGGTTTACAAACTAATAATACAACTGTAATAAATAATGGAATTTCTGATTTAGATTCAATTTTGAATAACGTTTTAACAGCTCGAACAAAAATCGGTGCTACGGAAAATCGTATTGACATGATTGATGACCGTTTAGGTACGCAAGAAATAATTGCAAACCGTATTATGTCAGATAATGAAGATGCTGATATAGAAAAAGTAATAACAGATTTAAAAACCCAAGAGAGTGTGCACAATGCAGCACTAGGTGTTGGTGCGCGTATTATTCAACCATCATTATTAGACTTTTTACGTTAAGCTATCAGTTATTTGATAGCTTTTCTTTTAGAATGATGAAAGCGAAAGGATGAAAAGAATGCATTTTCCTCAAATACGTTTAGAATCTACTTTTGCAAAAATAGGGCTACAAATTGAGAAACCAATTCTTGATTTTCAACAACCAAAAGCGGAAATAACTATAGATCAAGAAAATGCAGAAATGCAAATTGAAAGAGTATCACCTACTTTAGAAATGGATTCATATGAAGCAAGAGCAGATATTGATTTGAAGAGTGTGCGTCGTCGAATTGAAGATGCCTTTAACGATGGATATCAAGCTTGGTTAGATGGTCTTGCAAGAGTATCTCAACAAGGTGATCAAATGATGAAAGTTCAACACAATAAGAATGCAATTTCTGATATAGCAAAAGAAAATAGTAGCAATCCAGTTTATGGTTTTAATATCACTTTTTTACCTAGATATGGAAGCTTTAAAATGTCTTATGATCCAGGTAGTCTAGAAATTAATTGGACAACTCATGAAAAACCAAAGATTGAGGTTAATCCTCAAAAAGCAATTACGAATATTACGCCTGGTAAAGTAAGTACTTATATGGATACTTGGAATGATTTAAAAATAGATTATACTGGCATTACAATAGATCAAAAAGGATAAGGTGGAAGTTATGAATATTCAAACAAAATATCACGGAGAATTAGTTGTTCAACAAGAAGATATAGTAACCTTTCCTAACGGAATTCCTGCATTTGAAGATGAAACGAAATTTGTTAATTTACCTCTTCAAAATGGAACACCTTTTTCAATTCTTCAATCTGTTCAAACGCCAACATTAGCATTTGTTATTGGTGAAGTGTTTACTTTATTTCCAGACTATGAAATTGAATTAACCCAAAATGCGATTGATGTATTAAAGATAGATGAACCAAAAGATGCAATAGTATATTGTATCATTACGGTTAAGGATCCATTTGTTAATTCTACTGCGAATTTACAAGGACCAATTGTAATCAATACATCAAATAAAATTGGTAAACAAGTTGTACTAAACCAACCAAACTATAAAACGAAGCATGAACTAGTTGGATCTCCAGCTTTCGCTCAGGAGGGTTAATTGTATGTTAATACTAACAAGAAAACTTAAAGAAGCGATAATGATTGGTGACGATATTGAAATTTCCATTGCTTCAATTGAAGGAGATCAAGTTAAACTTGCAATTTCTGCGCCGAAACATATTGAAATTCATAGGAAAGAAATATATTTATCCATTAAAAAGGAAAATCAGGAAGCTGCGACTGGTTTAATCGATATAAATAATATTTTTAATCAAAAAGAGTAGAGACTAGTAAAAGTTTCTACTCTTTTTCTAAATTTAGATATTGAATTTGGTAAATTTTTATTTTAAAAATTTCTTAATATCTTCTGCAACAAATTCAACATTCGTGCCGATAATAACTTGTAAACTAGATGAACCAAGTCTTAGTACACCAAGCGCACCTACTTTTTTAATAGCTGCTTCATCTACTTTACTTGTGTCTACAAGCTCTAATCGTAATCTTGTTGCACAATTATCAACGGAAACGATATTTTCAGCACCGCCCAATGCGTTTACATAACTTTCTGCAATTCCTGTGTTGTTTGAAGAGATTTCTTCAGCCAATGTATCTTCGTCCTCACGTCCAGGTGTTTTCAAATCAAACTTCTTAATAAAGAAAACAAAGACAAAGTAATAAATGACCCCATAGACCAAGCCTTGGAGTAATAGGAGTAATGGTTTTGTGGCGATGCCATAGTTCAATAGATAATCTATTGCTCCAGCTGAGAAAGTGAATCCATCATGAATGTCTAACAGATTCGCAATATACAGTGAGCTTCCAGTTAATAAAGCATGGATGAAATATAAAACTGGAGACAAAAACATGAATGAGAATTCAATAGGTTCAGTAATTCCAGTTAAAAACGAAGTAAACGCTAAACTAATCATTGCACCTAATACGACTTTTCGATTTTCTTTTTTAGCTGTAGTTGCAATTGCCAGTGCCGCCGCAGGTAATCCAAACATCATAATAGGGAAGAAACCTGCCATATAAATTCCCGCGCTTGGATCATTAGCAAAGAAACGATTTAAGTCACCTGTTACGCCATTAAAGTCTCCAAAAACGAACCAGAAAATATTATTTAAAACATGGTGTAAGCCAAGCGGAATTAATAATCTATTAAAGAATCCAAATAATCCAGCTCCAACTGCACCTAAATCAATCATATTATTTCCGAACGTATTTAACGCATCTTGAATTGGAGGCCAAACATAGCCAAATAATCCAGCTAGAATAAACATTACTGCTGCTGTCACGATTGGAACGAATCTGCGGCCACTAAAGAATCCTAAAAAGTCCGGTAGTTTTACTTCTTTAAAACGATTATATAAAAGTCCAGCAATCACCCCGGATAAAATACCTCCGAGAACACTCATATTAATATCTTTATCAATTACTTTCGCACCTTCAACTAAAATAAAATACCCTATGGCACCTGATAATCCGGCTGCCCCATTTTGATCTTTTGCTAAGCCAACCGCAACACCAATCGCAAATATTAGAGCTAAATTTGAGAAAACTGCATTACCAGCTGCAGCCATAAAAGGTATGTCCAGTAAATCTCCTTGACCAAACCTGAGTAATAATCCAGCCGCCGGTAGTACTGCAATTGGAAGCATCAATGCCTTCCCTATTCGTTGCAAGAACTTTAACAAAGTAACTCCCCCTTTTTACAAGATATTTGAAGCAAAACTTTTAATTACTTCATGACCAGTCTATGTGACAAAAACATAGTTAGTACAAAATAGAGGGTAAAAAAATAAGGATAAACACCTATTTTTAAGAAGTTAAGTCTTAAAAAAAAATAAAAAACGTAGTGGTATTAAGGTTTTGTTCGAATTACCCTTAGGATAATAGTACCAATTTAGATTTTGTCGAAAAATCTATTAGCAAAAATGACTAAAGTATATAAAAAAAACGTCGATATAATTTGTGTAAGGAACTTAAAAAGAGAAGCTCGAGATTTTCTAATAGGTTCTAATAATAATGGTGTTCACAAGGAAGTGAACCTACACATTCAAGGAGGAAATTAAAATGAGAATTAATCACAATATCGCTGCTTTAAACTCACACCGTCAATTAACTTCAAACAATGCAACAGCTAGCAAAAACATGGAGAAATTATCTTCAGGTTTACGTATTAACCGTGCTGGTGACGACGCTGCTGGTCTTTCAATCTCTGAAAAAATGCGTGGACAAATTCGCGGTTTAGAAATGGCTTCTAAAAACTCTCAAGATGCAATCTCTTTAATTCAAACTGCTGAGGGTGCTTTAAATGAAACACACTCAATTTTACAACGTATGCGTGAATTAGCAGTACAAGGTGCAAATGATACAAACGTTACAACTGACCGTACGGCGATCACTAACGAATACACTGAATTAGCTAATGAAGTAAATCGTATTAGCGCTCAAACTGAGTTCAATACTCAAAAATTACTTGATGGAAATCCTGCTGTAGCAACTACAGGTTTAAATTTCCAAATCGGTGCAAATACAGGACAAACATTAAACCTTAAAATTGGTGCAATGGATTCAGCTTCATTAAAAGTTGACACAGGTTCAGTTCAATTAGATACAAATGCAAATGCAACAGCTGGTATCGCAAAACTTGATACTGCTATCGAAACTGTATCTGCAGAGCGTTCTAAACTTGGGGCTAACCAAAACCGTTTAGAGCACACAATTAATAACTTAGGTACATCTGCTGAGAACTTAACTGCTGCGGAATCTCGTATCCGTGACGTTGATATGGCAAAAGAAATGATGGAATTCACTAAGAACAACATCTTAACTCAAGCTGCTCAAGCTATGCTAGCTCAAGCAAACCAACAACCACAAGGCGTATTACAACTTCTTCGTTAATCTTTAAAAGAGCGAGCATCCTATTTTGGGATGCTCTTTTTTTAGAATTAAAAACTAGTACAAATTACATGTTTCAATGAAGGGTTATCTAACTAATTCCTTAATGGAAGGGGCGAAATTATGAGTAAAATTTGGAAAATTAGTAGTGTTTTAGTGCTGATAAATGGGATTTTATTTCCATTTAGCACTACGAATGCAGCGGCTACCAATTATGTTACAGCAAATCGAACTGTAACACCTTCACCACTATTGTCGAATGGTGAGGCAGAAGTAACATTAAATATAACAGGTACACCACCAGTAAATGTTGTAAAACCGAATGATGTTGTACTAATTATGGATAAATCAGGTAGTATGCAAACAGATAATCGTTTTAAAGCAATGATTGATGCTTCAAAAAGTTTTGTAGATTTAATCGATTTTACAAAACATCAAGTTGGTGTTGTAGATTTTAGTTCAACTACAAGTACATTTGGGTTAAACACGGATCCAAATTCCGTTAAAAATTATATTGACTCAATTGCAATGGGTGGAAGTACAAATACAGGGGAAGCTATTAACCAAGCAATAAATCTTCTTAGTAATCATCGTACTGACGCTCAGCCTGTTATCGTATTATTAACTGATGGTCAAGCAAATTCGTATGATGAAGCAAAACAAGCAGCACAAGCAGCTAAGGATGCAGGAATTGTATTTTATACGATCGCACTATTAGGCCCAAATGAAGACCCGCTTACAAGCGCACCTAATTTACTTTTAGGTGAAATGGCAACAACACAGCAGCATCACCATTTTGTACTGGGTTCAGTAGGGTTAGCAGACGTATATAAAGCAATCGTTCAAGAAATAGGTTTAGCAAGTGCATATGATGTTGAGATAACTGAAACAGTCTCTCCTCAATTTGAGATAGTTCCAGGTTCATATAATTCTAGTATTCCACAACCTACAGTTACAGGAAACACTTTAAAATGGAATATACAAGAATTGAAAAACAATACTTTGCAATTAAAATACAAAATTCGTTTAAAACAAGGTCAGCAAGTAGGAACTTATAGTGTTGCTAATTACTCAACAATTACCTATAAAGATTATGCAGGGTCGAATAGAGCGTATACTATTGAAAATAGTAATTTACAGGTTAAACACCCAGCACCAATAGTCACTTCAATTGATCCAACGAAAGGTAAGGCTCAAGGTGGAGAAACAGTCACGATAAAAGGTGATTTTTTCCGTCCAGGAGTAAAAGTATTATTTGGTTCAAACGAGGGAACAAATGTTAATGTATTGGATCAAAATACAATTACAGTTACTACTCCTCCTGGTAATCAAGGGAATGTTGATGTAACTGTTAAGAACGATGATAATCAAAGTGCGAAAATTAATTTCGCATACTTTGCTGATCCCGAATTCACTTCAATAACGGTAAATAAGGGTCCGTTTTTAGGTGAGAATTCAACAATTATTTATGGGAAATATTTCATGCCTGGAATTAAAGTTATGTTTGGTTCTAACAAAGCAGAGGTAAATTATATAAATAGTACACAACTTAATATAAAAGTACCAGCAGCAACTGTAGAAGGATTAACTAGTATTTCATTAGAAAATCCAGACGGTACTCATTTAACTTTGAATGATGCATACACCTATGATCCACCTATTAAAACAGATGTGCAGTTAGATTCGATTTCTCCTGCAGAGGGTCCATTAAGTGGAGGAACAATTGTTACTCTAACTGGGAAGAATATTGATCAGAATGTAAAAGTATACGTAGGAACACAATTGATTCCATTAAATATGTATTATTCTAAAATTGGTGCTCGTATAATAATGCCTGCTAGTACTATTGCGGGTTCCGTAGATATTACATTAGAAAATCCAGATGGAACACGTTCGACTTTAACTAATGCTTTTACTTATATCGCACCACCACCAGCAAAAGCACCAGTAATTACAAGTATTAGTCAAATTGAAGGTTATCTTATTGGTGGAGATATTATTTATGTAAATGGTGAAAATTTTGTTAGTGGCATAACTGCCAAATTAGGAAACGTAAATGCTCAAGTTTTAAATTTTTATAACGATAAGCAAATCCGAATAAAAGTTCCAACAGGAGCCCAATTAGGGAGTGTAGATCTTACACTTACAAATCCAGATGCTCAGAGTGGGTCATTAGCAAATGCGTATACTTATATTGAACCACCTAAACCACCGGCACCTACAATTACTGCTATTACACCGAATAATGGCACAAAAATTGGCGGAGATATAATTAATATAGATGGAACTAATTTCGTCAATGGTTTAACTGTTAAGTTTAATGGTGTAGATGCAAAAATTCTAAATTACTATAGTGCAACAAAAATTCGTATTCAAGTACCAGCTTCTTCAATTATAGGTGCTGTAGATGTTACTTTAACGAATCCAGATGGCCAAAGTGTAACGTTATCACAGGGATATACGTATACGGTGGCACAACCAACTATTACTAGTCTTACACCAAATAATGGAGCATTAGCTGGTGGGGAACTTATTTATTTAAATGGAACAAACTTCTTTTCAGGTTTAACCGTAACTGTTGGTGGGAAAAATGCACCAGTAGTGAACTTTTATTCATCAAGTAGTATTCGAATCCAAATTCCAGCAGGTACATCTGCAGGTACTGTACCAGTTGTACTAACAAATCCGGATGGTACAACTGCAACAACAAGTTATACCTATAATGCACCACCAGCTATACCAGCTCCTACTATTACTAATTTAACGCTTAGTACTGGAACAATCATTACTTCTCAACAAGTTCAAGGAGGAACTATAATTTACTTAAATGGTAAAGATATGGTTTCAGGAGTTAAGGTGGATGTTGGTGGAACGATTGTAACACCGTTGAATTTTTATAATAGTACAAGTATTCGCTTTAGAGTGCCATATAGCTTGCCTGCAGGAACAACCAATATCAAGATAATTAATCCTGATAATCAAATATCAAATGTAGTTGCTATAAATTATATTCCTTAACTAGTTCATTTATAGTAGGAAATTAATTGTAATATAAGTACTATAGTCCATTATTTAAAAGTATTATTGAGTTATAGTAAAAATAGAAAAGTTAAGAGACTTGAGAATAATAACTTCTCAGTCTCTTTCTTTGTTAATTCGATATTAAATTAATAGATTAATATTTTTAGGGGATGACATCAATGGGAAATGTTCAAAAACAAACATTAATACCAGAATACATGAAACATTTTTCGTGTATCGGTTCGGAGTGTGAGGACACTTGTTGTAATGGGTGGACAATAAATATAGATAAAAACACTTATAAAAAATATAAGAATTTAAGTTCACAAAAAATTAAGGATGATATAAACAAAAATATAAAAAGAAATAAGAAAAATAGTTCGGAGGGATTCTATGCGGAATTTCCTATTGGAGTAAATGGCTGTTCTATGCTATCTGAAACAGGGTTATGTCGTATTCACAGTGAATTAGGCGAAAGTTACTTGTCAAATACTTGTACGATTTTTCCACGTTCGATTAATAAAGTAAATAATGTATTAGAGATTGGCGCATCCCTCTCATGTCCGGAAATAGCAAGGTTAGTTTTATTAAATCCTAAAGGTATTGATTTTGAGATGACAATAAAAGATGATAACACAAGAGGATTTACCTTTAATAATATTAATTCAAATCTAGATAAATTTAAACTATTTTGGGATATTCGATCTTTTGCAATTTTTATTTTACAAGACAAAAGATATAGTGTAGATGATCGTTTAATAAATTTAGGTATGTGGATTAGTAAGTTAAATGAAGTTGTTGAATTAAATAGTGAGGAAAAGCTTTTAGAGAATATTAATTCGTTTAAAGAAACGTTAAATAACCAAAATTTAAAAAATTCATTATCGAAAATCAAACCTAATTATGATCTTTATACGAAAATCTGTTATGAAATATTATCTATCAGAAAATTATATAGATTAGAAAGTAGACGTTATATTGAGCTTTTAAACGAAATTTCTGAAGGTTTCGATATAAATGGAGACACACTTCCAGATGATTTTGGCGAGATGATTTTTGGTATAAAAGAAAAGTATTATAATCCATATTTTAAAGATCATGACTATATCCTGGAAAATTATTTAGTAAATGAAGTATTTACTGATTGTTTCGGTAAGGATACTTCAAAAATATTTGAAGAATTTATTGTTTTAGTAATTAAGTATTCTTTGATTAAACTACACCTTTATGGAATTGCCTCAAAATATAAAGAGTTAAATGACGAACTCATTGTTTATGTCATTCAATCATTTTCAAAATGTATAGGGAAATTTAATGTATATTTAAAAACTATCCTCGAGTTATTAAAGAAAAATGAATTAAATTCATTGGCTCATATGGCAATTTTAATTAAGGGTTAGTAAGGGGATAAGAAGAATGTCAAAAATCTCTTTAGTAATGATTGTAAAGAATGAAGAAGAATATCTAGGCAGATGTTTAAATAGTATTTATTCTCACGTTGATGAAATTATTATAGTGGATACCGGGTCTAGTGACAAAACTATTAATATTGCCGAGTCATATGGTGCAAACGTGTATCATTACGAATGGACAAACGATTTTGCACAGGCTAGAAATTATGCATTAGAAAAATCCAGCTCTGAATGGAATATTGTATTAGATGCAGATGAGTATATTACATCTAACATAGAAAGCCTTAAAGAATTTATTGAAAAAAATAAAGAAAAAAACGTTATTGGAAAAGTAATAATAAATAGTAAAACCATCTCAGACGGAGAGATAAAATATACTCGTTCATTGGTTTCTAGAATTTTACCTAAAGGTGTTTATTTTACTGGAAGAATACATGAACAAGTAAATATAGATTTTCCCAGAAAAAATACTGAAATAGAAATTCATCATGATGGATACTTACTTTCAAATAAAACTGATCGTAATTTACCCTTATTATTACTTGAGTTAAAAGAGGATGAAAATGACGGGTATATACTATATCAAATTGCAAAGCAGTATTCATTACAAAACAAATATGAATTAGCTTTAAATTTCTATAGGAAATCTTATGAGAATACTAGTTATTCTGATAATTATTTTGCGTTGATGATAGTAGATTATTTGTATTCAATTAATTCATCAAAACAATTTGATTTAGGTTTAAATCTCATAAAGAAAATACAAAACTATTTAATAAATAGTACTGACTTTCATTTTGTCTGCGCCCTATTCTATATGGAATTAGTTTTCAGTGATATAAACAAATATATTCAATATTTTCATAATATAGAGCATGAATACATGAAGTGTTTAGAAATCGGTGAGCGAAATAATACAGATTGTGTTGTTGGCACTGGATCATTTTTGGCTCAATATAACTTAGGAACATTCTATGAAGCTTCTAATCAAATAGAAAAAGCAAAGATGTGTTATATGAAAGCTATTGAACATGGATACCAAAAGGCAGAAGAACGTTTAAAAATGTTAAAAAATTAAAAATAAATAAATTAATCCCTGAAATAACTAAGGAAAAATTAAAGCGTTGGAATCAGTAATATTGACTTCAGCGTTTTTTATTTTTTTATACTCACAAAGTACTTTTATACTAGAAAATAAATTAGAAAAAATTAATTACTATATTTCTTAAAAAAATTACCGATATAAAGAAAAATGAAGTTATTTGATGAGGGAGGAAGTCGTGATGTTAAACAATGTATCAACAACGACTTTGGCTAAGAATGTCCCAATCATCCCTGTACCGCAACAAAGCCAAGAAGTTAAAGAATATGGTTTAAAAGAAATTGGAAAAGACACTGACGAAATTACTGTGCCTAAGAAAGATTTGGAAAAGATTATTAATGGCATGAACAAATTATTAGAGCCATCACAGACATCATTAGAATTTAAATTACATGATAAAACGCATAGTTATTATGCAGTTCTAGTCGATTCAGATACAAAAGAAGTAGTTCGAGAAATTCCTTCTAAAAAACTATTAGATTTTTATGCAGCAATGGAAGAATTTTTAGGATTAATGTTTGATAAGAAAATTTAAGGATGTGAGAATATGGTTAATCGCCTAAATGGTTTTACAGGCGTAATGGATATAGAGACAACTGTTAAAAAATTAATGGATGCTGAGAGACTCCCTTTAAATAAACTTTTAGCACAAAAACAAATAAATGAGTGGCAAACACAACAATATCGTGATTTAAATTTATTAATGGATGATTTCAGAAAACAAATTACAGATGGAGTTGGATTAGTATCTTCATTTAATGCTAAAGCAGTTTCTAGTTCGAATGAAAATGTTGTAACTGCAACTTCTAGTAATTCTACTAGTAATGTTGTGAATACAATTGATGAAATTACTTCATTAGCATCAAGTGCAAGATGGACTTCAAATGCAGTCGTAAATAGTGGTGGGGGTGCAATTGATCCTACTGCAAAATTAAATACAATCACTTTTAATGGTGGTTATCAGCTATCAGGTGCTCAAAAATTACAATTTGATGTAACGACACCTGAAGGAGCAACGTCTACAGTTTCAATTGATATTGATGGTTCGACTGATTCATTAAATGATGTTATTAAAAAAATTAACAATTCTGGCGTTGGTGTTTCAGCATTTTATGATTCTGCAACTCAAAAAATAGTGTTTACTAATAAAGCGACTGGCTCAGGAGCAAATGTGAAAATAAATGAATCAGGTGCTGGAGCTGGAACAAAGAATTTTATGCAAGCGATTGGATTTACATCTGATGCTTCAAATAACTTAATTCCTTCTTCAAATGGTTCAGACGCAAGCTTTAAAATCAATGGTCTAACTACAACCCGTAAATCGAACACTTTTACAATTGGTGACGTAACCTATACCTTAAAACAAACCTCAGCAACACCAATCACTGTATCAACTACTACAGATACGAATAAGGTTTTTGATAATATTAAAGCTTTTGTTGATAAATATAATGAATTAATCGGAAAAATTAACGAACGAGTAACACAAAAAAAATACAGAGATTTTCAACCCTTAACTGATGAACAAAAAGATTCAATGAAAGAAGAGCAGATTAAAAAGTGGGAAGAAAAAGCTACTAGTGGATTATTACGTGGTGATGGCGTTTTAAATGGTGTCTTAAATAAAATGCGCTTAGAATTAGGTAATCCAGTTGACGGTGCTTCAATAAATTTATTAAGTAAAATTGGTATAACTACAAGCAAGGATTATTTAGAAGGTGGAAAATTAATTATAGATGAAAAGAAATTAAAACAAGCCATTCAAGATGACCCAAATGCAGTAGCTAATTTATTCACACAACCAGGATCTGGAACGGATACGAAAGATCAAGGAATTGCAGTTCGATTAAAAAACACTTTAAAATCTGCTATTGATGATGTGACAAAAAAAGCTGGTAAAGCTTTTTATTCTTCTCAACAATTTAGTTTGGGAAAAAGCTTATTAGATTTAAATAAACGTATAGGCAATTTTGAAGACCGCTTAATTCAAATAGAAGATCGATATTATCGTCAATTTAGTGCAATGGAAAATGCGGTGCAAAGGGCAAATGCACAAAGTGCACAATTAATGCAATCCTTTGGTGGACAATAATCGTTGAGGTGGACAAAAGATGGCAATGAAAAACCCTTATGAACAATACCAACAAAACTCAGTAAATACAGCATCTCCAGGTGAATTAACGTTGATGTTATATAATGGTTGTCTTAAATTTATTCACTTAGCGAAAGGTGCAATTGCACAAAAGAACTTTGCAGAACGAAATAAAAATATCTTAAGAGCACAAGACATCATTCAAGAGTTAATGGTAACTTTAGATATGGAACAAGAAGTATCACAAAACTTAATGCAACTTTATGATTATTTGAATCGACAATTGATTCAAGCGAATATCAAAAATGATGTTACTATTCTTGAAGAAGTTGAGGGATTTGTTACAGAATTCCGTGATACATGGAAAGAAGTCATCCAAATCAACCGTCAAAAAACGTTTGCTAATGGTGGACAGGCATAATGAATGTGAACCAAACACTTTTTTCGGTTACTACTCAGCTTGCAGAACTAACATCGATAGTTCCGTCTCAGGAAAATCGTGATGAAATCATAGAGAAAATCTTTTCTTTATTAGATGAAAGAGATGAACTGCTTCCTAGTGTTCAGCCTCCCAAGGATGAGGGTGAACGACAACTAATAAACAAAATCGTTGATTTGAATGATCAAATTAATCGTTCTATGAATATCATTTTGTCTGATATTAAGAAAGATCTTTCAGGATTAAAAGACCAAAAAAAAGTACACAACCAATATATCAACCCATATAAATCATTAAATAATCTTTCAGCTTTTTTTGATAAAAAGGAATAAAAATCAAAGTATCCTGTGGGAACAGGATACTTTTTGTTTTGTAGTATTTTATTTAAGAATAGAGGTAACTTAATAGTAATTAATTTACGTGAAGTGTAATAAATATTGGTATTATTTTCATGAATTTAACACAATTTATACTAGTTTTGTGATAAACTCAAATGGTTTAGTTTCATACTTATTATGTAGAGGTGTACTTATGTTATCGATTTTAAAACGATACTTAATCGGTAAGCCACTTAAGACAACTGAATTAGGGGAGCAAAAGCTTTCTAATACAAAGGCATTGGCAATTTTATCGTCAGATGCATTGTCTTCTGTTGCTTATGGACCAGAGCAAATATTAATTGTGCTAGCAACTGTTGGTGCTGTTGCATATTGGTATTCAATTCCAATCGGTATTGGCGTACTTATTTTATTGTTAGCATTAATTTTGTCTTATCGCCAGATTATCTTTAGCTACCCACATGGTGGTGGTGCTTATGTCGTATCTAAGCAAAATCTCGGTGTTATTCCAGGGTTAGTTGCTGGTGGATCATTACTTGTCGATTATATTTTGACTGTAGCAGTTAGTGTGTCAGCTGGAACGGATGCGATTACGTCAGCAATTCCAATCTTACATAGTCATACAGTGTTTATTGCAGTTTTACTCGTTATTTTTATTACGATTCTTAATTTACGCGGATTAACTGAATCAGCATCTATTTTAGCGTATCCAGTGTATTTATTCGTGGTTGCACTTGTAATTATCATAGTTGTGGGGCTCTTTAATGTAATAACTGGCAATGGACCACAAGTAACTCATTCACCAATTGGAACGACTATACCTGGTGGAATCTCATTATTTTTACTATTAAAAGCATTTTCATCAGGTTGTTCAGCTTTAACGGGTGTAGAAGCCATATCGAATGCAATACCTAATTTTAAAGAACCATCTGAACGTAATGCAGCAAAAACATTAACAATGATGGGACTAATATTAGCGGTTCTTTTTTCAGGTATTATGTTCCTAGCTTATTGGTATAGCATAACGCCTAATGCGGAAGAAACTGTAATGTCACAACTAGGTTCAGAAATTTTTGGCCGTAATATTATTTACTACTTCATACAAGGAACAACAGCGTTAATCCTTGTATTGGCAGCAAATACAGGTTTCTCAGCATTCCCATTACTTGCATATAACTTAGCTAGTGATAAATTTATGCCAAGAATGTATTTACTTCGTGGAGATCGTTTAGGATATTCAAATGGAATTATTACTCTTGGTGTTGCATCAATTCTTTTAATTATTGCATTCCAAGGGAAAACAGAACAATTAATTCCATTATATGCAGTCGGTGTATTCGTACCATTTACACTTTCTCAAACAGGTATGGTTATTAAATGGTTAAGAGAAAAGCCTGCGAATTGGTTCCCAAAAATGATTACAAATTTAGTTGGTGCATTAATTTCAGCATTAGTTTCAATTATTTTCTTAACAACTAAATTCAATCAAGTTTGGTCAATTCTTGTTTTCTTACCACTCATCGTGTATCTATTTTTAACAATTAGAAAACATTATGAGGCAGTAGGGGATCAGCTTAGATTAAATAATGATATTCCTGATAAAATTAAAGGGAATATCATGATTGTACCAGTTGCTGGTATTACAAAAGTTGTAGAGCGTACGATGCAGTATGCACAGGGTATTGCAGATGAGGTTTACGCAGTTTATATTTCTTTTGATAAAGAAAGTGAACAGCAAATGAGAGATAAGTGGGAAACTTGGAATCCAAATGTAAAGCTAATTGTTGTTCATTCTGAATATCGAGAAATTACTAGACCGTTATTAAAAGTAATTGATCAAATGGAACAAAAAGCACATGAAAATGGATTTGAAATCACTGTTTTAATTCCTCAATTTATTACAAAGAAAAACTGGCATAATGTTTTACATAATCAATCTAGTTTATTACTTCGTGCATACTTACTGCACAAACGAAGTGTAATTGTAACGACGGTACCTTATCGATTTAAGGTATAAAATGCTTGTAAAATAAGGAGTTAAGGGAAATGTAAGGTTGGAAATTACTTATTTCAACCCATCCCCTTAACCCTTTTATCTTGAATTTAGAATTTGTCGAATTGTCGGAAAAAAAGGCGATAAGCTATTTTTGACTTGTTCCACTTTTTTGATGTATAGTTGAATTGTGGAGAAGATTCACAAGTTTTCGACTGAAGGGAATGGATTTGAATGCAAGGTAAAGTAAAATGGTTTAATGCAGAAAAAGGTTTTGGATTTATCGAGCGCGAAGATGGAGACGATGTATTCGTGCATTTCTCAGCGATCAACGCTGATGGTTACAAATCTTTAGAAGAAGGCCAAGCAGTTAGCTTCGAAATCGTTGAAGGTAACCGTGGACCTCAAGCTGCTAACGTAACTAAAATCTAATATCCGTTAATAAGTAATTATTTGCTTATATAGATTCGGAACACAAAGGCTTACTCAATTGAGTAAGCCTTTGTTTGTTTTTATCTTGTTTACTGTGCCCAGTCCCTCGGTGTCAATGGTCGGTTTGGAAAAGTTTTTTCTATATTTATTACTTGGAAAAAAATACAGTGAATCTTTAACGAAATCTTTAAATATAATCTCTTGTAAAGATAAAAAAGTTCTGATATTGGACAAATATTCTTTGAAGGAATATATCAATCTAGTGTAGAATATAAGTATAGACAGCTTTCATTTTTGGAGCTTGATGAAGGAGGAAACCCATATGATGCTAAACATCCGAGGCGAAAATATTGAAATTACTCCAGCAATTCGTGAATACGTAGAAAAGAAATTATCACGTTTTGATCGTCATTTTAATGAGGATCTAACAGCTCGAGTAAACGCAAAGGTATTCCACGACAAGCAAAGAATTGAAGTCACTATTCCAGGTACGTATATGTTATTACGTGCAGAAGAAGAACATGCTGATCTTTATGCAGCTGTTGATCTAGTTATTGATAAGCTAGATCGTCAAATTAGAAAACATAAAACAAAAGTAAACCGCAAACTTCGTGAAAAAGGATCTTTAAAATATATGTTTGCGACATCTTCTGAAGCTGCAGTTGCAGTTGAGGATCAAGAACATGAAATTGAATTGGTTCGTACGAAGCAATTTGATTTAAAACCAATGGATGCAGAGGAAGCAGTTCTACAAATGAACATGTTAGGCCATAACTTCTTCGTATTCTTAAATGGTGAAACGAATAAAACGAACATCGTGTATTCAAGAAAAGATGGTCGTTATGGATTGATTGAAGCTAAATAATAGAATAATAGAGTGAATAGGACTAAGCAGAATATTCTTGCTTAGTCCTTTTTTGTTAGAGTTTGTTTATTGTTTATTTTTAAAATAATGTTTTGATCTAGAAGATTGTTGATTAAAAAGAGGGTTTTTCTAAGCAATCAAACAATTATTTAAGAAGTCTCGACACCTATGGAAGTAACAGGACAGTTGAGACCCCACAGACGCGAAGGCGTCGAGGAGGCTCAACTTACGCCCCGGAAAGCGAGCATCCTGAAGTGGTAATCAAAAACCTTTTTTAACAGAGTTTTATTTAAGTTTCTCATCGTAAATTGGTGAAAATACTAATGAAAACGATTATTTTCGAAAGAATTAAACAATTCTAATGGTACATTGTGTCCATAAGGTTGTCACTTGTCTTCATTTAATGATAAAATTAGAAATAGTATCTAAATCTAATCAATTAAGACATTTGTTTATGACTTTAAAATAGAGGAGCGTTACGAATGCTTGGAATGTTAAAAAAGGTGTTTGACCTTAATCAACGACAATTAAATAAAATGCAAAAGCAGGTTGATCAAGTAGTAGCATTACAGGATCAGTATGCAAAATTATCAGATGATGAATTAAGAGCAAAAACAGAAGAGTTTAAAGCACGTGTTCAAAAAGGTGAAACGCTTGATGATATTCTAGTTGAAGCTTTTGCGGTAGTTCGTGAAGGTGCAACTCGTGTGCTTGGTATGACACCTTATCCTGTTCAGTTACTAGGTGGAATTTCATTACATGAAGGTAATATCTCAGAAATGAAAACTGGGGAAGGTAAAACATTAACGTCTACTTTACCAGTTTACTTAAATGCATTAAGTGGTTTAGGTGTTCACGTTGTTACAGTAAATGAATACTTAGCGAGCCGTGATGCGCGCGAAATGGGTCAATTATATGAATTTTTAGGTCTATCTGTAGGCTTAAATTTAAATAGTATGGAGTCAGATGAAAAACGTGAAGCATATGCATGTGACATTACGTACAGTACAAACAATGAACTAGGTTTTGACTACTTACGTGATAACATGGTAGTTTACGCTGAGCAACGAGTTCAACGTCCTTTAAACTATGCAATTATTGATGAGGTTGACTCAATCTTAATCGATGAAGCACGTACTCCTTTAATTATTTCTGGACAAGCAAAACAATCAGCTCAAGCTTATATCGCAGCGAATGCTTTTGTTGGGATGCTTCAAAAGGATCAAGATTTTACGTATGATGTAAAAACGAAATCTGTATTATTAACTGAAGAAGGTATTTCTCGTGCTGAGCGTTCGTTTGGCGTTGAAAACCTATTTGATTTAAAAAATGTAAACTTAAACCATCATATTAATCAAGCGCTACGTGCACATGTTACGATGACAAATGATGTTGATTATGTTGTACAAGACGGTGAAATTGTAATCGTTGACCAATTTACTGGACGATTAATGAAAGGTCGTCGATACAGTGAAGGTCTTCACCAAGCAATTGAAGCAAAAGAAGGTTTAAAAATTCAGAATGAAAGTATGACCCTTGCTACGATTACTTTCCAAAACTATTTCCGTATGTACAAAAAGTTATCTGGTATGACTGGTACTGCGAAAACAGAAGAAGAAGAATTCCGCAATATTTACAATATGAACGTACTAGTTATTCCGACTAACCGTCCGATTGCTCGTAATGACAAGCCGGATTTAGTTTATAAATCTATGACTGGTAAATTTAATGCTGTAGCTGAAGAGATTGCAGAGCGTCACAAAGCTGGCCAACCAGTTCTTGTTGGTACTGTTGCGATTGAAACTTCTGAATTAATTTCTCAGTTATTAAAACGTAAAGGGATTAAGCATGAAGTATTAAATGCAAAAAACCATGAGCGTGAAGCAGATATTATCGCATTAGCAGGGCATAAAGGTGCTGTTACAATTGCAACGAACATGGCTGGTCGTGGTACGGATATTAAATTAGGTGAAGGTGTTCGTGAGCTTGGTGGATTAGCAGTAATTGGTACTGAACGCCATGAAAGCCGTCGTATTGATAATCAGTTACGTGGACGTTCTGGTCGTCAAGGAGATCCAGGGGTTACAACTTTCTACCTTTCTATGGAAGATGAATTAATGCGCCGGTTTGGCTCAGATAATTTATCAATTATGATGGACCGTTTAGGTTTAGATGATACTCAACCAATCGAAAGTAAAATGGTTTCTCGTGCAGTAGAATCTGCACAAAAACGAGTTGAGGGTAATAACTTTGATGCTCGTAAACAATTATTACAATATGATGATGTATTACGTCAGCAACGTGAAGTAATTTATGCTCAACGTTCTGAAGTAATTGATTCAGATGATTTACAACCAATTGTGAAGAGCATGATCGAAGGAACGATTAATCGTGTCGTTTCAGCTCATACACCTAATGAACAACTTCAAGAAGAGTGGAACTTAGAAGGTATTGTAGACTTCGTTGAAGCTACATTGCTAAATGAAGATGAAATTAGTGTTGAACAATTACGTTTAATTGAGCCAGATGAAATGGTTGAACTAATTCAAAAGGCAGTATTTGAACGTTACGATGAAAAACAAGAACTTTTACCAGTTGAACAAATGCGCGAGTTTGAAAAAGTTGTCTTATTACGTACTGTTGATAGCAAGTGGATGGCTCATATTGATGCAATGGATCAACTGCGTGAAGGTATTCATTTACGTGCATATGCACAAATTGATCCTCTTCGCGAATATCAAATGGAAGGCTTCGCAATGTTTGAAGAAATGATTGCTTCTATTGAAGAAGAAGTTTCTCGTATTATTATGAAGGCTGAAATTGAAGCAGATGTTGAACGTGAAGCAGTTCAAGGTGAAGCAATTCATGTAGGAACTGATGAAGGTGAAGTTAAGAAAAAACCAGTTGTAAAAGGCGACGAAATTGGCCGAAATGACGATTGTCCTTGTGGTTCAGGTAAGAAGTATAAAAACTGCCACGGAAAAGGAATCTAATAGTATAGAAACTGTATGAAAAAAGGGGCAAGGGCAAGTAGTTATTAGGGAATCAGTGTAACTATTAATGGTTACACTTCCTAATTACTTGTCTTTACCTGCTTTTTATTGTTCATAAAATTTTAATTGAGGTGTAAGTAATGGAATTAGTAGAAGTAAAGCAAGAATTAGAAAAGATGGCGAAACGCCTTCAAGCATTTAGGGGGTCTCTTTGACGTAGAAACAAAGCAAGGTAGATTAGACGAGCTTGAAGCATTTATGTCAGAACCAACATTCTGGGATGACCAAAAAGCAGCTCAAGTTGTTATTAGTGAAGTAAGTGGATTAAAAGAAGTCATTAATGAATTCAATGATTTAAATGACGGCTATGAAAATCTTGAATTAACATATGAGTTAGTGAAAGAAGAAAACGATGACGAACTTTTTGAAGAGTTAGTTTCTGAAGTAAAAGTATTAACGGTTAAACTAAATGATTTTGAACTTCAATTATTATTAAGTGAGCCTTATGATAAAAATAATGCAATATTAGAACTTCACCCAGGTGCAGGTGGTACTGAGTCACAAGATTGGGGCTCAATGTTATTGCGTATGTATACTAGATGGGCTGAAAAACGTGGCTTTAAAGTGGAAACTTTAGATTACTTACCAGGTGATGAAGCTGGAATTAAAAGTGTTACTTTAGCGATCAAAGGTCACAATGCTTATGGCTATTTAAAAGCGGAAAAAGGCGTTCATCGTTTAGTACGTATCTCTCCATTTGACTCTTCTGGTCGCCGTCATACTTCATTTGTGTCATGTGAAGTTATGCCTGAATTCAATGAGGAAATTGAAATTGAAGTTCGTACAGAAGACTTGAAAATTGATACGTATCGTGCAAGTGGAGCGGGTGGACAGCATATTAATACAACTGATTCAGCAGTTCGTATTACGCATACACCAACGAACACAGTTGTTACATGTCAATCTGAACGTTCTCAGATCAAAAACCGTGAAGCAGCGATGAAAATGTTGAAAGCTAAGTTATATCAACGTAAATTAGATGAGCAACAAGCTCAACTTGATGAAATTCGTGGTGAGCAAAAAGAAATTGGTTGGGGTAGCCAAATACGTTCTTACGTATTCCACCCATATTCAATGGTTAAAGGTCATCGAACAAGTGCTGAAGTAGGTAATGTACAAGCAGTAATGGATGGTGGACTTGATCCATTTATCGATGCTTACTTACGTTCAAAAATTTAATATAAATAGATAAGTCTTGTAGAAATGCTGATATGACTAAAAAAATTGGCTGTTAAGAATACAGGGGAAAGTTTGCGTTCTTAACAGCCATTTTATTGAGGTTTAACTGAAGACTTCAAAGTAAACATCTTCTTTTTGAAGATGTTCTCTTTATAATGTTTTCTCTCTAGGGAGATAGCAACTAGCTATATTGGGGATTATTTAAATATTATTGCAATTATATTTTTTTAACAAAAATTAAAAAGTAAATTTTCATTCATTATGTTAGAAAGCTTTTAGCCTTTTTGATTAATAAAAAATAGAGATATAGACCTTATAAAAGGTTACAAAATTTAAAATTATCAACTAGAGAAAGTTTGGGGGATTACATTGAAGAAAGTAAAGTATGGAACCACTTTATATGTAGGGTGGGGGAAGACGGTTATCGATTATCTTTTTGTTTTATTAGGTTCAGCAATTATTGCGGTAGCATTTAGCGTCTTTTTATTACCAAATAATATCGCTTCAGGTGGAGTTAGTGGTATTTCAACAATTCTAAAAAGTACACTTGGATTTAAACCAGCAATTGTACAATGGGCTTTTAATATTCCATTATTTATTGCAGGTGTTGTATTATTAGGTCGCCAATTTGGAATAAAAACATTAGCAGGTACAATTTTCTTACCATTTGTCGTGCTTTTAACAGAAGACTTAAGCCCTGCTACAGATAACCCATTATTAGCTTCAATTTTTGGAGGACTTTGTATTGGATTAGGTCTAGGTATTGTATTCCGTGGAAAAGCATCAACGGGTGGTACAGACTTAGCAGCTCAGATTGTTCATAAATATTCAGGATTATCACTTGGTATTTGTGTAGCATTTATCGATGGATTAATCGTATTAACAGCGGCAATCGTATTTGATTTAGAAAGTGGTATGTACGCATTAATCGCATTGTTTGTAACGAGTAAAACAATCGACTTAGTACAAATCGGTCTTGCTAGATCAAAAATGACATTAATTATTACTTCTGAAGAAGAACTAGTTACAAATGCAATCGTACATGAATTAGATAGAGGTGTAACGAAATTAAGTGGGGTTGGTGGTTACACGAATGAAAATCGCCCTGTATTAATGTGTGTTTTAGACCAATCAGAATTTATAACATTACGAGATATTGTACAATCAATTGATAGAAATGCCTTTATAACTGTAGTCGATGCAACTGAAGTACTTGGCGAAGGTTTCACAAATTTGACATAAAAAGGAAAAGTTGTGACATCCTATGAGTAGTACACTAAAAGTATAAGACTTTATTGGGATTATTAAAGGGGAGATTTTTGTGAAAAAGCTATTGCTTGCTTTTGTCACTGGTGGAATGCTGTTAACAGTAGCAGCTTGTGGTTCAAATAATAATGCTGGTAATAAGGACTCGGGTGAGCCTGTATCAGCAAGTGCTGGAGAAAAGCTTTTTAAACAAAGCTGTTCAAGCTGTCACGGTGGGCAACTTGAAGGTGGAATTGGACCATCATTAGAGACTGTTGGTGCAAAGTACTCTGAAAAGGAAATTGAAACCATCATTCATGAGGGCAGAGGACAGATGCCGAGTGGTGTAGTTGAAGGCAATGACGCAAAAAGTGTTGCAAAATGGCTAGCAACAAAGAAATAAATAAATAAAAAACAGACCAATTATCTAATTACTTAGAATTGGTCTGTTTTTTTCATTTATATTACAAATACCACTATTATTAAAAGAGTGGTTAGAAATAGGTCGAAATAAATATTGACTATTAAACAAAATGTAACATAAATTTATCAGTAGTGACAATTTTTAAGTGGTATAATAGAGGAGCTTAGCAGAAAAATATCGAATTATGTAGATTAGAACAGATTTGAGATTATGGTTCGGTAAGCAAGAAAGATTGTGAAAAGTTAAGTTAAGACATCAATAAAATCGATCTTATCCGATTCGATCTATAAATAATAAGGAACAATTACTATAAGGAGAATGTCATGATTGAATTAAAAGAAGTTTATAAGACGTATCCTAATGGTGTTCTTGCGGTAAATGGTATTAATGTAAAAATTCGCCAAGGTGAATTTGTATATGTCGTTGGACCTAGTGGAGCTGGGAAATCGACTTTCATTAAAATGATGTATCGTGAAGAAAGACCATCAAAAGGAACGATATTAATTAATGGTATTGATTTAGCACAAATGAAGGATAGCAAAGTACCTTTATTACGAAGAAATATCGGAGTTGTTTTCCAAGATTATAAATTATTACCGACTTTAACTGTTTATGAAAATATTGCATTCGCACTTGAAGTTATAGAAGAAAATCCGAAAACAATAAAGAAGAGAGTTATGGAAGTACTTGATCTTGTTAAGTTAAAGCATAAAGCTCGATTCTTACCAACGGAACTTTCCGGTGGTGAACAACAACGTGTTTCGATCGCTCGTTCAATCGTTAATAAACCAAAAGTTGTTATTGCCGATGAGCCTACAGGTAACCTTGACCCTGAAACTACTTGGGAGATCATGGATATTTTTAAAGAGATTAATGATCGTGGCACAACTATTGTAATGGCCACACACAATAAGGATATAGTGAATAACTTAAAGAGACGTGTTATTGCAATTGAAGGCGGAAAAATTGTACGCGACCAAGCGAGAGGAGTGTACGGTTATGAAAGCTAGAACTGCGAGAAGACATGTTCGTGAAGGACTACGAAATTTAAGACGTAATGGCTGGATGACATTTGCATCTGTTAGTGCTGTTGCGGTTACTTTAATGCTTGTTGGTGTATTTTTAACTGTAATTTTAAACGTTAACCATATTGGTACAACTCTAGAAAAAGATGTTGAAATACGTGTTTTAGTCGATTTAACGGCTACTAAAGAACAACAAAGAGCATTAAAAGATGAAATTAAAAAAATTGATCATGTAACGACAGTTAAATTCTCGTCAAAAGATCAAGAATTAGATAATTTGATTAAGAGTATGGGTCAGGATGGACAAGCGTTTGAGCTTTTCGAACAAGAAAACCCATTAAATGATACGTATATTGTAAAAACAGATTCACCTGATAAAATCGCACCAGTTGCGAAAAAAATTGAAGGTTTACATTACATCGATGAAGTAATATACGGTAAAAAACAAGTTCAAAAACTGTTTAATGCAGTTTCAGTTGGTCGAAATATTGGTTTAGTACTAATTGTTGGTCTACTGTTCACTGCAATGTTCTTAATTTCAAACACAATTAAAATTACAATTATGGCAAGAAGACGTGAAATTGAGATTATGAGATTAGTAGGTGCAACTAATAACTTTATTCGTTGGCCATTCCTTTTAGAGGGATTATTACTAGGCGTTATGGGAGCGATACTACCAATCGCATTAATCTTAACTGGCTATAATGTTGTTTATAATATGTTAATGCCAAAATTAGCAGGAACAATGTTTACATTACTTCCATTCTCACCATTTGTTTATCAAATTGCTGCTATTCTAATTGGAATCGGCGCAGTTATTGGTATGTGGGGTAGTGTCATGTCAATTCGAAAATTCTTACGTAAATAATATAAATGCATTGAAAAGTTTTATTGTTTTAATAGAGTAATGAAATGATGAGCTTTAGTGTCTATTTTTAACGTCTAGCTGAGTTGATTAAGGTACTAAAGCTTTTCTATATACATAAGGAGGGATCTTAGATGAAAGAGAATAAAAAATCGAAAGTAATGATTATGGTGTTAAGCAGTACTTTCATCATCGGGGCCATCCCATCCGTTTCTTTTGCTGAGAGTAAATACCAAACACAAATTGACAGTATCGAAAAGAAACGTAGTGAGGTTAAGGAAAAGACAGAAGCAACAAAAGACAAGATTGATGATTTACAACAAGATCAGGCAAATGTTGTTAAAAAACTTGAACAGCTTGACGTAAAAATGAAAGAAACAAAACGCCAAGTTAACCAAACACAGGATGCAGTTGAGAGTGGTAAAAAAGAAATTAGCAAATTGAAGGAAGAAATAAAGTTTATTGAGAAACGCATTGAGTCTCGACAAGAATTATTAAAAGATAGAATGCGATCGCTTCAAAAGTCTGGCGGAATGCTATCTTACATCGATGTTATTTTAGGATCTAATAGTTTCGGAGATTTAATTCAAAGAATGAGTGCTGTACAAGTAATCATGGAAGCAGATGAAGATATTATTAATCAGCAAAACTTAGATTTAAAGATCGTAAACAGTAAAAAAGATGAAATGACAGTCAAACAAGCAAAAATAGAGCGAGATTTAGCGAATTTAGAAACCTTAAATAAACAGCTATCAAATCAAGTCAATGAACAAAACAATTTAATGGCGTCTCTAAAAGAACAAGAAAAAGAAGCTCATGAAGACGTATTAAATTTAAAAGAGCAGGATGAGTTATTAGCCAGCCAGCAAATTGCGTTGAAAAAAGCAGCAGAAGAAGCAAAACGAAAAGCTGCAGAAGAAGCAAGATTAAAAGCTGAAAGAGAGAAAGAGAAAAATGATAACAAGCCATCAAATGGTGGTTCTGGTAATTCAGGAAACTCTGGGAACTCTGGAGGGGGAAGTACGCCACCTATTTCAAGTGGAAACTTTACAAGACCAGCTGCAGGTTATATTTCTTCAGGATTTGGTAACAGATCTTTTGATGGTGGAGGATTCCATGATGGAGTTGATATAGCAGGTAGTGGAACAGTTCCTGTTGTTTCGGCGGGTGATGGCGTTGTAATCAGAGCATATACTTCTTCATCATATGGTAACTGCGTATTTATTACTCATAATATTGGTGGACAAGTATGGACAACGGTATATGCGCATTTAGATAGCTTTAACGTGTCAACTGGACAATCTGTCTCAAAAGGTACAAAAATTGGTTTTATGGGTAACACTGGTCATTCTTTTGGTCAGCATTTACACTTTGAACTTCATAAAGGTGAGTGGAATGCTAGCAAATCAAATGCCGTTGATCCACAAAAATATATTAATTTCTAATATCTATTCTATGAACCTATCTCCAAAACATCGGAGATAGGTTTTTTTTGTGTTCATTTAAGTTCTCATTAATTTCTTATGCTAAAAAATAAACCAATGAAATAGATATAAATAGACAGGGTTACTTGTAGGCAGAAATAAGCATTTAGTAATGTTGATACATAGTAAAGAGGTGGTGGAAACTCCCAAAATTTTCCTAGTTTATAATAATTATAGTTTAATATTGATTTTCATTCTAAATTAAATTATCATATAATTAATACTAAATAATAATAATTCTAATTAAGGAGACAAAATATGACAAATAATCGCTTAACAACAAATCAAGGTGTACCAATTGGAGATAACCAAAATTCATTAACTGCAGGACGAAGAGGTCCAACTCTTTTAGAAGATTATCAACTGATTGAAAAGTTAGCTCATTTCGACCGTGAGAGAGTACCTGAGCGTGTAGTTCATGCACGTGGCGCAGGTGCACATGGTGTGTTTATTACGAAAAATAGTATGAAGAAATATACGAAAGCAAAATTCTTACAGGATGCTGGAACAGAAACACCAGTATTTGCACGTTTCTCAACAGTAGTCCATGGTATGCATTCTCCTGAAACATTACGTGACCCACGTGGATTTGCAGTAAAATTCTATACTGAAGATGGAAATTACGATTTCGTTGGTAATAACTTACCTGTATTCTTTATTCGTGATGCTATGAAATTCCCTGATATGGTTCATGCATTAAAACCAGACCCAAGAACAAACCTTCAAACAGGTAATCGTTATTGGGATTTCTGGTCTTTAACGCCAGAAACAACAAATATGTTAGTACATTTATTCTCTGACGAAGGAATTCCAGCAAACTACCGTCAAATGAGAGGTTCGAGTGTTCATTCATTTAAATGGGTTAATGAATACGGAAACACAGTATATGTAAAACTTCGTTGGATTCCTAAGCAAGGTGTTAAAAACCTTTCAATGGAAGAAGCAAGTGAAATTCAAGCGAATGATTTTAACCATGCTAGCCGTGATTTATTTGATTCAATCGAAAATGGAGATTTCCCAGAGTGGGATTTATATGTGCAAGTTCTGAATCCAGCTGATATGGATGATTTTGATTTTGACCCACTAGATCCTACAAAGGATTGGTTTGAGGATGTAATTCCACGTCAATTAGTAGGAACAATGATCTTAAATCGTAACCCTGAAAATGTTTTTGCTGAAACAGAATCTGTTGGTTTCAATCCAGGCGTATTAGTTCCTGGTATGCTACCATCTGAAGATAAATTATTACAAGGAAGATTATTCTCTTATTCTGATACACAAAGATACCGTATTGGAGCAAATTATCAACAGTTACCAATTAACTGCCCATTTGCAAAAGTAGCAAACAATCAACGTGATGGACATATGCCATTTGGTCAACAAACTCATCCAATTAATTTTGAGCCAAACAGCTATTCAGATACACCTAAAGAAGATCCAGCTTATGTAGAAGTTGATCAACCACTTGTTGGTGTGTCAGCTCGTAAGAAAATAGAAAAAACAAATGACTTTGGGCAAGCAGGAGAAGTTTGGAATAGATATAGTAAAGAAGAGAAAGATACTGTCATTAAAAACATTAGTGCAGATATTGCGTCTGTTGATGAAAAGATTAAGCTTCGTGCAGTATGCAACTTCTACCGTGCGAATGTACAGTTAGGTGAAAGACTTGCAAATGAGTTAGGATTGGATTTATCTCCATATTTACAACACCTTACGACAAAATAATTAAAACCTTTTAATAAAATTTTATTAATTAGTGTTCTACTTGCAAACATAAGTGATACAGGCTTATCATATAATAGAACAGAAAAGGCATCGCACGTCTGTGTGATGCTTTTTCAATACATACACTAAATAGTAGATTGATACGTTCAAGCATGAACGGATAGGAGGTTCTATATGAATCGTAAAACATCAGCACTACTTGCATCAGCAACATTCGTTGTTGGAATTGGAGTGGGCTCATTAGCATTTAATAATAGTACAAGTTCAATTGTTTCAAACTTAACACAAAGCAAAGAAATAAAAGCGTCTGAGGACGAAAATATTGCGAAAATACAAAAAGCTTACGAGATTATTGCAAATCAATATGTGAAAAAAATTGATCCTGATAAATTAACTGAAGGTGCAATTCAAGGAATGGTAACGACTTTAGATGATCCATTCTCGTCCTATATGGATGGAAAAACTGCGCAACAATTCCATGAATCATTAGGTTCATCGTTTGAAGGAATTGGAGCCGAAGTATCGAAGGATGGAGAAAAACTAATCATCGTATCACCTATTAAAAATTCTCCAGCTGAAAAAGCGGGTATTAAACCAAAAGATGAAATCCTGACAGTTGATGGAAAAAGTATTAAAGGGTTATCACAATATGATGCCGTATTAAAAATTCGTGGTAAAAAAGGAACGAATGTAACACTAGAGATTAAACGACCAGGTGTTGCAGATCCAATCACATTTAACATTAAGCGTGATGATATTCCAATGTACACAGTTTTTGGGTCAGTTAAGAATGTAAATAACGAAAAAATTGGATATATTCACATCACCTCATTTAATGAAAAGACTGCTGATGAATTTAAAAAGGAATTAGATAAACTAGAGTCTCAAAATATCGAAGGCTTAACAATAGATGTGCGTGGTAATCCTGGTGGCTACTTACAAGCTGTCGAAGGTGTACTAGAGGAATTAGTAGTTAAAAATGAACCATATTTACAAGTAGAAAATAGAGAAGGTCAACGTGAGAAGTATTATACAAAATTAAACAAAGCGAAACCTTATCCTATTAATGTATTAATAGATAAAGGAAGTGCGTCAGCAGCGGAAATCTTAGCTGCGGCATTAAGTGAAGCTGGAGATTATCAACTAATTGGTGAAAAATCATTTGGTAAAGGTACAGTTCAGTCAACACTTGACTTTAAAGATGGTAGTAACATTAAGTTAACGCAGTTTAAATGGTTAACACCAGATGGTACTTGGATTCATAAAAAAGGAATTAAGCCGGATATAGAAATAAAACAACCTGATTATTTCTATGTAACACCAATTGATAAAACGAAGACATTTAAATATGACGACAATAACGAAAATATTAAACAAGCTCAAATCATGCTAAAAGGTTTAGGGTATGATCCTGGACGTGAAGATGGATATTTTAGTGAAGATACAGAAGCGGCAATTAAAAAATATCAAAAAGCAGTTGGTATTACTGTAAATGGTAAACTTGATCAACTAACTTCTGAAAAATTAGAAGCATCTTTAATTGAAAAAATACGTGATGAGAAGAATGACGTTCAATTAGAGGAAGCTTTAGAATTAGTATCTGAATAAGGATTGATTGTGAAAGAGGGCGATGATTTTCGTCCTCTTTTGACATAATTCCCGGGAAATAGCTACTATGCTACATACTAGGCAGGAGAATGGAAGATGTTTGTCGAAAAGTACACTTTAGGGGAAAGTGTGCTTTTTTAGTTGTATATTATATATTTCCCTTTGAAAAAAATGATATAAACCGATAACATAAATATATATGAATCTATAAAATTTTTAAAAAGGTGGTGAAAGATATGTGGTCAAATGTAATATCGGAATTACTAATTGGTTTTGCTAAATTATTTTTGCATCCATTTGTTTATTTGTTTTTTATCGCTGCATTATTTAGCGGGTATTTACGTGTGAAAAGAGAACGAAAACATTTTTCTACACGTATTTTTAATGTTTCGTTTGAATGGAAGACATCTTTATTGTATGGGTTATTTTTAGGTGCAATATTATCAGTCGTTTCATTACTTGTAGGAATCAGTATTCCAATTGAGATGGTTGTCTTGATTAGTATCATAACAATTTTATGTACAATAACCTTACAATTTCGTTGGATGTCGCCTGCATATACAATTGGACTAGCACTGATTGCTATTCCATTACTAAATAAAGGCGTATCATCACTGTCCATATTAGAAAATGTTGTTCCAAAAGATATGAATGGAATGCTACCAGCAGTTACAATCTTATTAAGCTTGTTATTGTTAGCTGAAGGTGTTTTAGTACAAAGGAATGCTGCGAATTATACATCACCATTATTTGTTGAAAGTAAACGTGGTAAAAGAGTTGGTGCTCATGAAGCGAATAAACTTTGGATCGTACCATTATTTTTACTGATTCCAAATGGAACAATAGTGAGTGATTTTGCATGGTGGCCAATTCTATCATTAGGAGATAGTGGTTATTCAATTTTATGTGTACCTTTTGGAATTGGGTTCTACCAACTAATTAAAGGAATGGTTCCAAAAGAATCAATCAAACTGGTTGGCAAACAAATAGTTACACTATCATTATTAATTTGTATTGGTGGAGTTATAAGCTACTTTGTTGGGTTTGTCGCATTCGTGACAGTTGCATTAGCAATTGTTGGACGTGAAGCTATTTCCTATATTCATAAAAATAGAGACTTCAATACACCATCATACTTTACATCAAAAACAGTAGGTCTAATTGTATTAGGCATTTTACCAAACTCAGTAGCAGATAAAATGGACATACATGTAGGCGAAAGCATAACAAAAGTAAACGGGCAAAGCGTATCCACCGTTGATGAATTCTACAATGCACTCCAAATCAACCGAGCATACTGCAAGGTTGAAGTAATCGACTTCAACTCAGAAATCCGCATTACACAATGTGCAGTATACGAAGGAGAACACCATGAACTAGGTTTCATTTTCCCTGAGGAAGAAACGAAGTATAGTGGTGAGGTTGGATAGAATTGTGATTTTTCATTATTAACCGGAATTTTGTCAAAGTTCTCCGGAATGGACCTAAAAAAATAAGAAGACTGATTCATGAATTTTTGAATCAGTCTTTTTCTATTATTTTTAAATATATATGTTCTTCTTATGCAACGAAATGGCAGGATAGTTAAAGAAGGATAACAATAAAACAATAAGAATATGTAGTAGAAAGACTTTGCGATAACGTGTTTAAGAAGGAGAAAGAAATCAATATGAAAGTAAAAAAATCCATTTTTATTTTGAATATAATCATTCTTATCTTGGTTATTTAGAAAAACTAAGCAAAGAACATAAAATATTTATTATTTCAAATTCAACAAAAGCATGCTAGCCAACCATAGACTTAGATTCACAACAGTGAATGGAAATTTTTATTGTACTTCCATAGTAGTTCAATAACGAAAGGTTCATCTAAAAAAGAAAAAGCTAGGTTACCCTAAAGATTCAAAATAACAAAAGGCACCCATCTAAAAGATAGGTGCCTTTACTATCAATCCTATAACTGCAACCTTGTTACAATATAGTTTTAAGAGATTAGTAAAAAAGTATTTAAAGAGATAAGTACTACTACTTACGAATAGAGTAGCTCTTAGGTAGCTTTAGATCATTCTGTTCCATTACAACACGTAGTTGGTCTGGGAAGTCAGTGATGATTCCATCAACGCCATCATTGATAAGTTTTTGCATAGTAGGCTGGTCGTCAACCGTCCATGGAATGACCTTCATTCCGTACTTGTGTGCATCTTGAACCATACTCTTCGTAACGTAAGGTAAATAGTTTGCATCAGTAATTTTGCCATTTTGCGGAAAACCATGTACTGGAGAGATAGCATCTACTCCTAACGAATGTGCCGCAGCAACGAGATCTCCACCAAAGTCATCAATATCAATTCTACCCAACCACGGTGAGGCGCCTGGCTGTCCAGGTTGTAGGAACTGTGGTCCGTTGGTTAGGGCAACGAGAGGCAAGTGAGGTTCAACCTCATGCATACGCTTGAGCGCACCCCAGTCAAAACTTTGAATTGACACTCGATCGAGCATCCCAGCTTCGCGAACTTGTTTAGCAACAATTTGCACAAATTCTTCACGAGGAGCTGTCTGCTCAGGGGCCCCAGCCTCTACTTTCGTCTCTATATTCATCCACACTTTGTTAGCTTTGTAGCGCTTAACAAGATCGAAAACCTCAGTTAGTAGTGGCATCTGAGCTCCAGGGCTCAATTGCTGATCAGGGAATTGTTGCAATCCTTTTGAGCCACAGTCTAGTGTACGCACTTGTGCAAGGGTTAGATCTTTTATGTACTTGCCTACGTATGGGTATTCTGTATCACCAACGAATGCCGGTCTCATATCTGCGCACTTGGCACCCGAAATTTTGCGGTCGTGGGTAATGACAGCTTGATGATCTTCAGTAATCTGCACGTCAAGCTCAAGTGTGCTCACACCGAGTTCTAGTGCATGTGAGAATGATGCAATTGTTGACTCAACAGTAAGCCCAAGTCCACCACGGTGTGCTTGCAGATCAAAACCTTTAGGATCAAAGCTTTTTGAGTTATATGACCAGGTTGAATACTCTGTCTCAGGGGTAGATTGTGCTGATACTTTGCTAACTCCTGAATACACCATAAGTGAAGCCAATGTCGCTAATATAAACTTTCTTCCATTCATTTATTGCTCATCTCCTTATAAAATCTATTACTCTTATAAGTTTAGATGACCGATGTAAAATTTTATCTATTACTCTAATAAAAAGGAGTAAAGAAAAGTAAACGAAAAATTGAAAAATGTAACAATATTAATACTTGAACAGGATAGGATAATATAAAGTTTTTCTTTCTTTAAATACCAAGAGGAAAGTATAACAAATTTATCTAAAAGTAAAGAAACAAGGAAAAGGAATTTTGGTGGATTTCACCACAATTATGAGTCGCTAATGCGGCTTTTTTTATTGAAAAAACTGGAAGAATAAGGAATAAAAATATTCATTGGAAGAAAACTATAATGTCGATCACATTAATTTAGAATGCGTATCGTACGGCTTTGGATGATAAGGAAAGGATGATTTAACGATGGATATGGACATTCCGAAAGATGATGATATTGAAATGGAAGAAACGGTAGAGCTAAGTGGCAGTATTGATAAAATAACAGAGCATAAAGTTTGGGGCGCACAAGGTTTATTTGATATTCCAGATCAAGGCAAGTCGTACAGGAAAAGATATTTAGGAAATCGATATCAATAAGAAAGTATAGCCTGTGTCATGGATTATCAAGTAATCTATGACACAGGTTCAGTAAATTAATTGTACTTAGTTATTCGGTCACCAGCTGACTAAAATTCGCTAAATAAAATGATAACAGCTAATTATATTGTATAAGTTAATACTAATAAATCTGAGGTTCTTTCTATTATTGTTTGTAAGAATCATTCATTTTAAGAATGATTCTACCAGTACCATGACCTGTTTCACTTAATTTGTGTGCCTCTCTAGCTTCAAGTACCTTTAGTGTTTCTACCAAAAACAAATTGACCAATTTCATATTCTTTTATTGATTCGCCTACAGCAATGACTTCACCCGAAAATGAAGAACCTGGAATATATGGGAAACTGACTGGAAAAAAGGATTTAAAGAATCCCTTTCTAATCTTCCACTTAATGGGAAGTACTGCCGAAGCATAAACTCGAACTAATACTTCATTTTCATTAGGAGCAGGCACAATCACTTCTTCGTATTTTAAAACATCAATATCACCATATTCATAGACTTGGATAGATTTCATTAATTTTGGTCCCATGATTTACTCCTTAAACGTAAAATTTTTTACAAAGTATATATAAATTGTGTAAACTCAGTAAATAATGAAGTTTAACAAAATACTGAGTATGCTCAGTAAAAAATGAATCGTCAAGGAGTTTAATAATGATACGTAAAAATAAATCAGGTGAAGTATTAGAAACATTGTTTAAAACAACTCATCAGTTACATCGTTTGTTTGAGAATAATTTAAGTAAATATGAAACACCAGTCGTATTAACTGGACCTAGACTAAGATTACTAGTTACTGTATTGGAAGCCGGAGAAATAAGAATGAGTGATATTGCGTTAAAATTAGGTATTCAACCACGGACAGTTACTCAATTTGTAGATGCATTGGAAAAAGAAAAGTATTTAATTAGAATGCCTGACCCCATGGATCGACGTGCAACATTATTAAAGGTGGCTGATCATGCCATTAATGATATAAATCAAGCAAGAGCCTCAATGAGTCTTGCAGCTGAGGAAACGTTAAAAAATATATCACAAGAAGATCAGGAGCAAATTTTAAAGATACTTAAATTGATAGGAAACTTAGAGGATATTAACTAGTTTAAAAAATGTTAGTTCAACAACGAATGGCTGCTTATGCAGTCATTTTTTATAATGCGAAAAGGCATGATATTCTTTTTACGCTCGCCTTTACCACTCTCTATGTTTGGTAAAGCTTATTGATGAACATGTTTTGAAATGTGATTCAATTAATGGACTTAAGAAAAATTTAAGATTTATCCTACTCTTTTTTTAAATTGTTTTTCCTACTATATATGAAAATACCGCTTGTTGGAAACATCTGAAGAAGAAATGAGAGAGTACTGGTTACAACTAGAAGTACATTGAGTTTTAGATATAGCTGTAGTGAAGCAGCTTTTTTTTCAGGTTGGTGTGACAAGAATCGGAGGAAAATATATTGGGAAATAAAAAATTGACATTCGTATTATTCATAATTTATTTATTAGCACTTAATTGGTTAGTCCTATTTAAGTTACATTTTTCTTTTGATCAAATAGACAGAGTGCGAGTAATTAATATGATTCCACTTAATGATTTTGTCTTTTCAGAGGTGTATAACAATATTAGGATTTTTGTGCCATTAGGTATCTATATTTGCATTTTTAAAAGTAAGTGGTCTTTTATGAAAAAACTTCTTTCAATTTTCGGTTTAACTCTGGCATTTGAGACGACACAATTTGTTTTAGCTATTGGAAGAAGTGACATTACTGATATACTGGCCAATACACTTGGAGGTGCAATTGGTATTGGAATTTATGAGCTTTTATTCAAAATTCTAAAACACAGAACAAATAAATTTATAAATTTATTTGCTGGGGTGTTAACTTTTTGTGCATTATTTTTTATTATCTTTATTTTTAATAGACTCGTGATACTTAATTTATAGAGATTAGTAAGCGAATATAGTTACAATAAGTAAAAAATAAGCCCCGGCCAAATTTTGGAAGGGGCTTGTTTGATTCCGTTTAATTGTAAATTTATATAGCTTAAAGACTTAAGCTAACATAAAGCATAAGTGAGAAAATGAGATATGGAAAGAGGATTAAAAACCATACAAAAGGCTTTTTCCACTTATCGATATTATCATAGATTGCTATAGTGATTAATAAGATAACCCCAAATGGAATTAATAAGAAGCTATACATACCAGTGTAAGGGAATTTCTCTAAAATAAAGGATAAAAACAATAGTGCAGTACAGCTAAAAAGCTTAAAGACTGTACTTTTATTAATAATCAGTTTAGTAACAATAGATGTAATCAGCAAGATTGCAATAAAAAATTCTATTAAATACATTGTAAAGTAAAAAGATCCCGATAAATCATTACCAGCCTCAGTACCGTCGGCGTCAGTAGACATCCCAAATAAAAAAAACAACATTGGAAAGATAAACGGGCTTGTTACGAGTATTGTAAAACCAATTGATGCAGATACTTTCTTAAATAATTCTTTCAAAATGAACACTCCTAGTTTAATTCTCTAGTTTCATCTTACGAGATAGAATTAAAAAAATATATAGGAGAAACAAACTCTACAATAGAGAACTGACTTCAGAGTGTTTGGATGTATAGTATATATGTTGGCTAAATGATGATTAGTTCAAAAACAATGAGAAGGAAGAGAAGTTCTTCTCTTCCTTTTTTACTTCATTTAACATTCAGCAAGAAGTGATTAAAACAAGTTACCTCAAATAAACTTTCAATTTATGTAGGGGATTTACTTACTTATCTAGAAATTAATAGGTTGGACTAAAATGGGAGGGGTTACAACAATGATCGATACGAACAATATATTATTAGTTGGGGAACAAGATGGAGTTAAAGGAGATTTTAATACATTAAAGTCAATGATGACATACGTAAGATATACAACGCTGGAAGCTATTAAAGATATTACTGTAGAGGAGCTAGATTATCTGCATTCTCCAACAGGTAATACAATAGGAATGCTACTTACCCATATGGCAGGTGTTGAATATTGGTATCAACTTAATACTTTCGAAAATAGAGATTTAAACGAAGAGGAAGAAGTGATATGGTTACCTGGTTTAGATTTAGATGAACAGGCAAGAGAGAAAATTAAAGGTAATGATGCAGATTATTATATTAACCTTTTAGATACGATTCGAGAAGATACATTTGAAAAATTTAATACACTATCAGATGAGTGGTTATATGAGAGGTCAGAGTTTGGAAGGAATTTAGCGACAAATTACTTTAAATGGTTTCATGTATTTGAAGATGAAATTAATCATCGAGGTCAAATAAGAATGATTCGTAAGTTATATAAAAATAATTTGAAATAGTGTATTTTCTATATAGTAGTACAAAAAGGGATGGAAATTGCGGGGAATATTTTCTGCAATTTCCATCTTTTTTGTAAGAATGAAATAAAATAAAACAGCATCTCATAAATATACTAACCTTGCTTCATAGAAGTATGTTTCAAAATGTATAGCATCTTTTTGCGTGTGATAAATCGCATTACTAGAGGATGAATTATTAAAAAATGCTATTTTCTTATTAAGTTATAAGTTAAAATAGGTAAGGTTTCATTGACATCATTAGAAGAAATAGGAGAACATAATGAAGAAAATTGTTGTATTATTTGCAATAATCATAACTATAGTAGGTTTTATAGTTTGGAATGGAAGTTTCAATTCACCTCAGAAAAGTACAAATACTTTTTTAAAAAATATTCAAAAAGGTAATTGGAAAAGTGCTTCAAGTTATATTAAAAATTCAGATGCAAAAGAATATTTCCTTGAGGAAACACAAGATAAATATAATGGGTTCGTGTTTAAAAAAATAAAATATGAAATTGGTAAAATTAAAAAAGATGATAAACAAGCATCAATAAGTGTAAAGATCATAGCAATCGACAAACGTAAAGCGCAAGATATAGCATTCGAAAAAATAAGAAAAGAAATATTAGAAAAAGATTCAATTGAGTCCCATGTAGTTGATACAATTCCTTACGTTTTAAAGGTTGTTGAAAGTCCTTCTGCAGAAAAAGTGACATTACCAGTAAAAATTAAATTAGTAAAAGTTGGAGATGAATGGAAAGTAGACTTAACTGAAGACTTTATGGATGCATTAACTGGTACATATGACCGCCGTACCGATAAACATATTGAATTTGAAAGAATTGATTCCACTGACGAAAAGTAGCATGGTACTTAAATCACGATAAAAAATGATTAACTCGAAAATAGACTACCATGGAATAACGATTAATCTTCTGTTCATTGTAATGGCTGGAACCCTGATTCATTAATGACAAACTAATGCTTATACGACATGATCGACTTTATAGTCGATTTTTTTATTGCGTTAAGCGACAGTATTTTGTTAAACAGAGTAACTTAGTGATCCAAGTCGAATATGTAATTTAGGTCATCAATCAAGAAGGAGTAGTCTTTTTTAAGAATGTTAATCAATAAAATCAATATAATTAATATAGTTATTAATATTATTAAAGTTAAAATTAAATATTTTAAAATTTAAGTGTTTACTTTTTTAATTTATCATCATATAATCTAATCAAATGAAAGAAAGGATTTGATTATGGCTTATCCAGTAATTACAAATTGCCCTGTTTGCAGCAAGACTTTAAAAATTACAAAACTAAATTGCACTCACTGCCACACAACAATTGAAAATGAGTTTGAGCTTTCACCTTTTTCCTCCTTGTCGAAGGAACAACTTCATTTTGTAGAAGTATTCCTGGTATGTAGGGGGAACATCAAAGAGGTAGAAAAAGAGCTTGGTATTTCTTATCCAACTGTTAGAGGTAAACTCACTGACATTATCACATCACTTGGCTACGAGACAAAGAAGAAAAATGAAGTAGATGAGAAAAAGGTTGTTGCAATGCTAGAAAATGGAGAAATTTCTACAGAAGAAGCAATTAGGTTATTAAAAGAGGAATAGGAGGAATTTATGATGAAAGAAGAAATCGCAAAAGTATTAACGATGGTGAAAGACGGAAAAATTGATGCAGAAAAAGCATCGGAACTAATTGATGTGCTAAAAGAAAAAGAAGCAGGAAGCAATCAAACGTATAAATCATCTAATTATGCAGAAAAAATATTGAAAATTCGTGTTCTATCTGCTGAAAATGATAACGTTAAAATCAATGTTCCAATCAAACTTGTTAAGGCTCTATTAGTTGCTGGAAATAGCATCTTAGCAAGTATTCCTGAATCAGAAAAATATGTAAAGGATATTGACATTAATCTTATAGTTGAAGCAATTGAAAACGAATTGGATGGTCAGCTTGTGGATATTCAAACTGGAAACGGCGATATAGTTTCTGTCATCATTGAATAGGGCTTGCTTATGCTAAAGCTAAAAGTGAAAACTAAAGAAGCTCGCTTCACGATCCCAGTTCCATATGCCATTTTACATTTAGGTATTTCTATTCTTTCTTCTAAAATTCTTCATAATCAAATGAATAAATGGTTAAATCATCAAGATGGATACACGGATGATAAAAAGTTTACTTTGACCATTCCACAAATAGACAAAAAACTTCTCAAATTAGTGGTTAAAGAATTACGAAAACATAAAGGGCTTGTCCTAGTGGATGTCAAAGCTAATGATGGTACTGAAGTTTTAGTAAAGGTTTAATTAAACTGCAGCCATAAAGTTAGATAAAAAATAAATCTAAGCTACTTTCGAGGATTGAACCCTTTATTGCACAGGGCTTAATCCTTTTTAATTTGTATTTATGAGGATTTAAATAAAATATGAAAATGAATATAAACCATCAGTGGGAGTACGCTTCATCCCCAATGATGGTTATTTTTGTCGTTTAAAGAGAATCAGTTCTTATTATTGATTCATTTTTTGTTTGATTTTTTTGCTAAATTCTGTAGCTCACTTTTAGGCTCAGTTGAAAATTCAACGTCTTTTCCATAACCTTGTGGGTTTACACTTGGAGCTTTTTGTCCTCTTCCACTTGATTTTTTACTCATAGCGTCTTCACCTCCAAAGATAGTATTTCCTATCATAACTGATTTATGAAATTCAATATAATTGTTAGTGTTTTGTTATCGGTGTGCTATTGAGTGAAAAACCGTGTAGGTATACCATGATAAGAGTAAAACATCTTTATTTTTGTCTACATATGATAAGGGATTTAACCTTTTGGTACTGAAAAATAGGCTCTGATTAGTCAATTTATGGTTACTCGAATGAACATCAAAAAAGGGAGTAATAGTTCAAGTTGGACTCATGTAATTAAAGCAGATGAATGATTAAATTCTAAAATGATAAGGGGGTATTTTAATTGATTTTTTTATTAATAATCGTTGGAACATTACTAGTTTATCTACTTTCAAACTTACCAGAATATGTAAGTGCAATGATTCTTTTAGGAGGCGTATTAAGTACTCTAATTGGAATATATATTGAATTAATAATTATAGAAAAAAAGTTAAAAGCGACACTTTCTTAAGTTAAGTCTAGAACATAAAAATAACATAAAAAAGAGTGTAGAATATGAAAATCATATCTACACTCTTTTTCTATTTTATTTAATATATCCACCTAATTATTATAAATTAAAACGATACAATTCTCTTGTTGTAATCATTAAAAACAGATTACATGCTTTCTAAATCTAACATATATCCAAATCGAGGGACAGAAATGATACATTGTCCGTATTTACCTAACTTCTTCCGTAATCTATATACAAGAGTATTAATTTCTTCGCGACCTACATCCGGCTGATCCGATTCATTTGTAAGACGTTCTGGCCATACATCTACTTTAATTTCGTTATAACTAACTGCACTATTGGCTTTTTCGTATAACAATAGAAATAATTCTGTGTCTTTACTTGTAAGGTGAATTTTAACACCATCAATTAATACTTCTCTTCTAACAACATTCACAGTTAGGCCATTCAATTCGTTTAAATGTTTATCTATAAATAATGGCATATCAAGTGTGTCTCCGAAGTTCTTTTCAGAAGGGTTATGAAAGGTGAGTACTGCGGCACCACTTGCAAGACTAATAATATCCCCATCACGAAGGAAAACGGGTTTGTTTTTTTCTATGAAAGTATGATTGACCTGAGTACCATGTTTACTCATAAGATCAACTATAGTGTAGTTTTCCTGATCAAACTGAATTAAGGCATGCTTTCTAGAAATATATTGATTTGTAAAAGGAATATCGGGGATGACATTACCCCAAGTGCGTCCTATCAAAGTTTCCTTATAGGAAATAGGTATTCTATCCTTTTTCGTAGCTGTTTCTCCCTGTTTTATAGAAAGGTACACATCTTGAATCATCATGTGGTTACTCCTTTGATCACTAATCTAGTAATTAACCAAGAAGAGTATAACATACGCAACCGATTTGTAAAGAGAACATTTAAACTGTTGTTTCTATTCGTGAGTATAGAAATTAAGGCGTAATAACTATACATGGTTTTAATTTCTTGTATTGGCCTCAATTATTGTCACTTGTGACCTGCATCTTTTAAAAGTGATTATTCCATAAAGTGTTCAGTTGATTTAGCTCCTGAAACAAGTCAGCTACAAAAATATAATGATAATATTTCATAAATTGGAAAACAATAACATAGGAAAGGAGGGATTGTATGTCTGTGAAAAAGTGGTTAAATGGAGTGGTGGTTTTATTAGCGGTGATTATGGCGGTGACAACTACAGGTTCACTTAGTGTTTTCGCTGCATCTAGCCTTGCAAAACAGCCCCTTACAGCGAATACGATTGAGGTCCAGTTGAACGATGATTACTTTAATCCAAAAGTCATCACTATTCCGAATGGAAAAATGACAACGTTGCTATTAAAAAATGTAGGTAGCAAAAAGCATACATTCACAGTGGCAAAGCTCAACATTGACACCGAAGTACAACCTGGGCAAACCAAAACAATTACCGTACAACCGAAAATGTCGGGTACATATGAACTGACTTGTCGATACCATTTCAATGAAGGAATGGTAGGAAATGTAATAGTCAAATAAAAGGCAGGGCCAATCGGCCTTGTCTTTTTATTATGCTAATTTACATTGATATATTTGAATAAGTTAATTATTAAATGATTACTGTGCTTATCTAAATTTACCTGAACAAAAAAGAGGGTATTTTGTTCACTAGAGTGAATTAAAGAGATAAAAGTAAGAAAGAAAGGCTACAAAGTTGATAGTAAAAATACTTATTGGAGGTGTAAATTGATGAATAATAGTCCTATTGTAAAAGAATACTCTAGTGAATATCAGGACCAAGTCGTAGATTTAATTCTCAATATACAACAAAAAGAGTACAATATTCCGATCACAAAAAGTGACCAGCCGGATTTGTTTTCTATAGGAGATTTTTATCAAAATGGTAAAGGGAATTTTTGGTTGGCTCTTATTGGGGATAAAGTAGTCGGCACAATCAGTTTTTTAGATATTGGTAATCAACAAGTTGCGTTGAGAAAGATGTTTGTAGATAAGGATTACCGAGGTGCAAAATATAATACTGCAAGTTTCTTATTAAAAAATGCAATTAAGTGGGCACAGGATAATGAAATTAAAGCAATTTATCTAGGAACGACCCCACAATTTCTAGCTGCTCATAGATTTTATGAAAAGAACGGATTTACAACAATCGGAATGACAGAGCTACCTGAGAATTTTCCAGTTTTACAGGTTGATAAAAAATTCTATCAGTATTTGGTAGAATAGATATTTTACATATTTATTAATTGGGGCAATAAAATAATTGGGTTTAAACTCTAGTCAATACTTTAAATTACGTTCATTTTTACTAATGAAGCGAAGGAAGTTGGATTTGTAGAACTTTAAACTAAATTACTTTAAAAATTGTTTTGTAGGAAATGACTAAAAACTATTGACAATGAGATTGAAAATCATTATCATTTAAAGTGTAGTAATAATCAATACAAAAATACCCTAGTATTGATTAATGATGTAATGAAACCTAACTGGACTATTTTGTTGAAAATTCCCCATTCCCTTTAATACTTTTACACACAAACAGAGCTTGAGTAGTCCCCAAGCTTTTTTTGTGTTTATAGGGTGAATTTTCGGAGAGAATGTGGAAAGAAATTTTAGTTCTGCCACACTGGTCAATAAAGCAATAAAATTTGCTTTTCAAAGATAAAAATAATGAATTCATAAACTAGAGTAAATACAACTCTAGTTTTTTTGTTCTATTCTGCTTGTGGGAATGTATACAATTTAGATAGAGATACGTATCTTATATAGCTGATATAGAGGAGTTTTTACAGTATCCAAGAAAGCGGTAGAAGCAGGTGAATCTAATGAATGATAAAGGTTTTTTATTTGTAACCTGTGTTAACAATCCGGAAGAATATCAATATTGCAGGGCCCATATTGACTTATTACAAGTTCCAGCAGATTATGAAATCGATTTTCTATGCATTGATGATGCGAAGAGTATGGCAGAGGGATACAATAGGGCTCTACAACATCCTTTTAGATATAAAATATATCTCCATCAAGACACTTATCTTATTAATCGAACTATTTTATTTGATATTATTAATTTATTTTCAAACCATCCTAAACTTGGAATGATTGGTGTAGTAGGCTGTAAACAACTTCCGGAACATGGAAAATGGTGGGAAGGCGATAATTTATATGGAAAAGTTATCGATATACCAGAAACATACCGACTTTTATCTTTTAATCAAGTTGACGAGCATGAGTCATACACGTCAGTAGATGCAATTGACGGATTGTTGATGATTACTCAAACAGATATTCCTTGGAGAGAAGATTTATTTAAAGGTTTTCATTTCTACGATATATCCCATTCGTTTGAAATGAAGCGGAATGGTTTTGAGGTTGGCGTACCTCATATGGAAGATCTATGGTGTATTCACAATAGTGGTAGATACTTGGACGTAGAGGCTTTTGAAAAAGCTCGTACTACATTTCTCGAGGAATATATGACAGGAAATAAGGAGCTATCAAAGGAGAGTAGGATGGATAAAGACTCTTATGAAGGCTTATACGAAAATAAACACTCAGACTATTTTAAAGGTCTAAACGTTAAGCTATTCCAAAAGATATCTCAAAATAGCACGACTATATTAGAAGTGGGTTGTTCAGAAGGAAAACTGGGAGCCTATATACAACAACAATATAATGCAAAAGTATATGGTATTGAGTTATTTCCAGAAGCTGCAGTTCAGGCTAAGCAAAAATTAACTGATGTAATAATTGGTGATATTGAAAAAATTGACCTTCCTTATCCAGAACAATTTTTTGATCATATAATTTTTGGGGATGTATTAGAGCATCTAAAAAATCCATGGGCTGTACTTGGAAAGTTGAAACCTTATTTAAAGAAAAATGGTACCATCTTAGCATGTATACCTCACATTGGACATATTTCAGCGCTAGTAGAATTAATAGCGGGTAATTGGAATTATACGAAAAATGGAATTCTCGATCAGACTCATCTTCGCTTTTTCACTCGCAGCACAATTTTAGAACTGTTTAATAGCACAGGATATCATATTACAGAAATTGACTCAATTACCAGTACAAATCAATATTGTGAACAATGGATTTCGCATTTATTTCCTTTGCGTAAGTTGCTACAAATGGGAGATGAGCCATTTGCTACTGATATTAGAACGTACCAATTTATTGTTACTGCATCCATCAAAGAATAGTTCTTATGAGTCGCTACCTGCGGCTATTTTTTTTGAAGATAAGTGCTTGTTCTAGAGTAGTAATAATTCAAATAGAAAAATAGAAAGAGTACCTGAGGAGGTCCTAAACTTTATTTTATCGAATTCTTAAACAAGAGGTGAGGAAATGAAGCGATTCAAAATAAAAATGTTAATCATCCTCTCAGCTGTTGTCATTTTGTCTGGATGTGGAAAAGTAGATAGTACATATAAGCCGAAAGAGAGCTCAGAACTGACAAAAGAACAAAAAGTAGTAGAAGAAAGAATGGTAATTCAAATTGCAAAAAACTATGTAAAAAAAACATATGGCGAGTTAACGGATAATCAGCATTTTGATGCAAAAAAAGAAAAGGATGGAACATACACCGTCCAAGTTTATCGTGATTTAGGCAACTATAATGAAGGAATTGCTTGGCTAAATGTGAATCCAAAAACGAAAAAAGTCATTGATGGAGTACATTGATTAAGCTTTTAACTAACTACAGGAGCTATTCGGAAGTCATTTTCTAATAAGAATTGATCGCCAACTAAACTTTTTACTATTTACTGAATGTTTTTTATGAAGAGATATGTAAAATCAGTTCATTAGGATAATATTACATACTATAAGCTATCTGCTTTTAATAAGTAGTAACACTAGGGACTGAGAACTAAATTTCATTATTTAATTCTTGCCCCTAGCCTACTTATTGAAAAAACTTGACTATGAAGTCATGGGTTTACGAAAAGCTGATCGGACATAAATCATCGCACATCCAATTGATAGAATGACGATGATTGTTAGGCCCCAATAGATATTACTGTATGCGTGGGCTACCGGTAAGTTCTTTTGCCAACTTAGAGCGCTTGCCGATATAGCAACTCCGAATGCACCACTGAAAAATTGAAGAAGCTGAAATAGTCCAAGGCCAGAACCTATTTGTGCTGGTAATAGTAATCTTGACATTTCATTCGAAATGCTACTCGATAAGATCGTGAAGCTAATACTCATTAACATGTAAATGAACATAATTGCAAGAAATGATACTCCTTCAAATAGAGCGAATAAAATAACAGATGTCAAAAGAAGAAACGGGATATATCTAATGATCGAACTGTTTCCTTTTGAATCAATGATTCGTCCTACCTTTTGTGAGACAAGCATTGCTAAAAATGAACCTGGAAAAATCACAAGCCCGGCTTGAATCGCGCTAAGGCTATATTGTTTAACAAGGATTTGTGGCATTAAAAATAGCGTTGAAAAACTACAGATATACGCTGCAATACCAACTGCCCCTAAAATTAGATATTTGCGATTTAGGAATAGTGATGGGAGCACGAAAGGTTCTTTTGCTGATCGTATACGTACGATAAATAGAAAAAGCGCAATTAGACCAACCCCTAGCAGGATCCAGGAATGATTAGTTAAGAAAAGCAGAAGTCCCGTAGTACCAACGCCAATAAATAGTGCACCTAAAACGTCGAAAGACCCTTTTTTCGGATCCTCTTTTGGAATTAAAATCGCAAAAAGAGGAACTAACAGTAAAGTTATCGAAGTTACGACAAACAAAATATGCCAGCCCATATATTCTACGATTGCTCCTCCAACAACAGGTCCTAGACCTAGACCGAGTGATACTGAGGACAAAATCATAGCCATCGCTTTTCCGCGACGCTCTATTGGAACATAACGTGAAATTAATATCAGTGACAATGCTGGGATTGAACCAGCTCCAGATGCTTGAAAAATACGGATAATTAGCAACATAATAAAGCTATTGCTAAACAATCCAATGATTGCAGCAAGACTTAGAGATAGAATTCCAATTATGAAAAGTCTTCGGATTGGAATAAAATCTGCTAGTCGACTATACGTAATGGATGAAATCGCAAATACAATTGAATAACTAGTCACGATCCAAGAGGTTGTAGATGCTGATAATTGATATGCTGCCGCAACATCTGGCAGAGCTAAATTGAACATCATTGTGTTCATGATAACGAGTACAATCGATATACCAAGCAGGAGAGTAACTATTCCTTCGTTCATGACGCGCGTTTCTTTACCCTTTATAGAATTAATTGTAGTTTCAGATATCATTTTTTCCCCTCGCTTTAAGTTCTATACTTCGATGTTTATAGAACAATAGAAATATATCATGCGATATGATATAATGCAATCATAAAACTTGAAAAAATTTTAAGGAGGTATATTGTGAAGATTTTATTTCACCCGGATCGCGCTGATATTCATTTATCTAACGTTCTGTCTGCTCTAAGCGATCCTGTTCGTTTATTAATCGTTTCAAATGTTAACAATGCAGGTGAAAGATCTTGTGGAGATATTGGAGTGCCCGTTGCAAAATCCACTTTTTCACATCACACTCGTACCTTAAGGGAAGCGGGTATTTTGAATGTTCGTGTACAAGGAACCCAGCGTATTCTTTCTTTAAGAAAGGATGATTTGGAAAACCGTTTTCCAGGGCTTCTTTCATCAATTTTAAAAGCTTTTGAAACCTCAGAAGAAAAGAAACAGTTACTAAATCCAGAACAATAATGTTTGTAACCTATACCGTAAAAAATAGCCTCTAAGCCTTGATATAAAAAGGATTGGTGGCTATTTGAAGTAGATTATTTATTAATTAGATTTTAAAGACAATGTTTGTTCATTTTCAAAAAAGATAAAGATGATTCACGTTAATTTTATAAATAACCAACATAAACAATACATATGTTAAAATAGGGAAAAAAAGGTTTCTAGGAGGGGTAGAATGACTCCAGGCGGGGATTTTTTATTTACGTTCGGTCCTATTTTTATTGGAATCATATTTGTAATCGTTATATCCATATTTGTATTTGCAATTATAAAAGGTGTTACTCAATGGAATCAAAATAACAATTCACCAAAATTAAATGTAAACGCGAGAGTTGTTTCTAAAAGAACATCAGTACATGGCGGTGGGGAAAGCTCGTCATATAGTAGCTATTTTGTAACATTCGAAGTGGAAAGTGGAGATAGGCTAGAATTTATGGTAAAGGATACTGAATACGGCATGCTTGTTGAAGGAGACAAAGGCGAGCTTGCATTTCAAGGAACAAGATATCTAGGTTTTAATAGATCTCGATAGAATCGAAAGTGATGTATTTACTATATTTAAAAAATGAAGACACTTTCAGAGTGTCTTCATTTTTTAAAAAGGTACTTTTTTAAAAGATTATATGCTCTTTAGTTTGAAAAACTACAGGCAGAAGTTGTAATCAACTAAAGCATTCTTCTCTTATTCGCACCCTCATTTCTATCAAATATTCTTCTTGTTGATTAAGAGAGTGATGATTGTAAATTAATGACTCATATATATCGCTGATAACTTGTAATTGGTGTTGTTCTACATAGTGAATTAGTTTTTGTAAGTTTAAAAAATAATCATCTATGGAAACAGATTTAAATGTGATACATACGTATTTTCCTTTTGGAATGATGGCAACATCTGTATCACTAGTAAGCAATGATATCTGTTTATTTGTTAGAACAGGTGTAAATAAATATTGATAACTTACCTCATCAATATGTTTGTATGGTTGATAGGAAAAAATCACTCCGTAACCATTATTTCTAAATCCTTCTGTTGATGCAGCAAATTTCTTTAATTTACTATATGAAGCATTTAAGATATTTTTCGGATCAATTCCGTAAGCTTTGGTTTGTAAAATTTTTAATTCATCCTCATATAAAATAAACGCCTGACCAAGAGAAGGATATTCCATTTGCCTTTGCAATCCCTTTTTGGCATTAGCAATAATTTTTTCGATTTCTACTAGTGATTCAATTTTCTTTCTTACAATTTGTTCTTGTTCGCTTAAAAAAGCGAAAAAATCATCTCTTTGTAAACCTTGTACTTCCTTCATTTCTTCTAGTGGTGTACCAATATATTTTAATGATTTGATTAAATCTAGAAGGTGAAGTTGTGAGTCTTTATAGTACCGATAATTAGTGTCCGGGTCGACATATGCAGGTTTAAATAAGTTGATTTTATCGTAATAACGAAGGGCCTTAATTGAAATGTTCACCAGTTTTGAGACTTCTCCAATGGTGTAAAGCTTTTCCTTCATTGCTTTCACCTCCTTAGTAAAAGAAACGACTTCTAGTTTTCATCATAATGAATACTCTTTTTGATTGCTTAAGCTTGTTCGATATGCAGGTTCTTTCCATGCAAGGGTTAACCCAATACCAATCGCTAATAAAACTGTTGCAAAATAATACGGATAGTTTAAATCGATGTCGAATAAAATTCCACCAATAATTGGACCGATTATATTACCGATACTAGTAAACATCGAGTTCATGCCACCAACAAAACCTTGTTCATTGCCTGCTACTTTCGATAAATAAGTTGTCAATGCCGGTCGCATTAAATCAAAGCCTAAAAATACAGTTACCGTAACAAATAAAATCATAACGTATGAGTTCACAAGAGTCATTAGAAACACAAGTATCGTTGAGAGAATCAGACTATATCGTATCAAACGAATTTCGCCGATCCATTTTGTAAGACGATCGAATAATAAAACTTGGAAAATCGCTCCAAAAATACCTCCGCCTGCAATCATGATGGCAATATCCTTTGGTGTGAAACCAAATTTATGGTCAGCAAATAGAGAGAATAATGATTCAAAGGCTGCTAATCCAAACTGAGAAATGAATATAACCATAAAAGAGATAAAATACATCGGTTCAAAAATTCGTTTTATTCCTTCTTTTTTGCTTTTTACTTCTATATTTTCAAGATTTCGTTCTGGTTCTTGAACGAATAAAATGGATAATATGGCTGCCAATACAGCAAAGGCTGAAGCAAAGAAGAACGGTAAGCGTGAGCTAATCTCTGCTAAAAAACCACCAACCCCAGGTCCTATAATAAATCCTGTTGAAATAGCTGCCGACATATAGCCAAGTGCTTTTGCACGTGTCTCAACCGTTGTGACATCTGCAATAAATGCCGTTACTGCTGGCATAATGAATGCTGCACTTACACCACCAAGCATACGCGAGATAAATAAAACCTCAACAGTTTTTCCAATCCCAAATAATAGTTCTGAAAAACTAAAAATAATTAATCCTATAATAATCATTCTTTTTCGTCCAAAAAGGTCTACCCAGCGACCTGAAATCGGCGAGATGATTAGCTGAGTGATAGCAAATGCTGCTACCATATAGCCCACAACCGAACCAGATATATTCAACTCATTCATAATAGAAGGAGTAACCGGGATAACAAGGCCAATTCCTAAAAAGACAATAAATAAATTTGTTAATACGATCGCTAACATCATGTTTTGTTTTTTCATGTTGTTTTACTCCTTTCAAAAGCTTACAAAACATAATGTAAAGCCTCCCATAAGGGGAGAGTCAACAGTTTTATTATGTATATCTTAATAAAAATTAATAATGCTATCAGAATTTCCCTATTCTCTTAACCATATGGAAATTTAAATAAGGTAAAAAATAGACATGGAAAACTCAAATTAAGCAATAAGCTTAAGTACCTCTGACTGAAGGCCTACGCATGTGTAAACATCAAATAAAAAATCCTTGAATATTCAAGGGTTTTTATTTTTTCCCATCAGCTAAAATCCTCATAAAAAAAGGGGAGATAATTCGTAAATTGGGCTTTATTCTGTCTTTTTATGTAATTTAAATTTTACTTTATGTAAACTTTTCTTTACATCATGCATACAATTCTATACACGAAGTAAAATTGCGTTTACAGGGGGTGTAAATAAATGACTTATCAAGAAAAGAAAAGTATCGTCTTGTTAATTAGCACCGTCCTCATTTTTGTATCATATTGCCTGTACATGTACCCTGGGTACCCAAAAGGTGGTTTGGAATTAAACGAAACCTTTCGCTTCTGGGGTTCTTTTGTCCTTATTTTGACTATTGTTTCAATCGTTGCGCACATCATTATTAGTATCATTTTTAATATTATCTATAGAATTACGACTAGAGAAAGGGAACCATCATTTGCAGATGAACTAGATCAATTAATAGAATTGAAGGCACACCGAAATTCATTTTTTGTATTTATCATTGGCTTTCTTCTTGCAATGGGATCGCTGATTCTTTTTCAGCCCTCACAGGTGATGTTTATAATCTTAATTTTTTCAGGATTTCTTTCCGATGTGACCGGTTCTGTTACGAAACTCTATCATTATAGGAGAGGAGTTTAAAATGGGAAAAAATCTTGTTGGCAATCACATTCGTAAATTACGTTTCAACCATGATGAAATGACCCAACAGCAATTAGCTGACAAGGTTGGCGTAACAAGACAAACCATCGTGGCACTCGAAAAGGGAAATTATTCCCCATCTCTAGAACTTGCTTTTCGCATCGCTCATGCCTTTAACTTACCGTTGGAAGAAGTATTTTTCTATGGGGAAAACACCAAGTAGCAAGAATGGTGATGATATGCTTTACCGTTTATAAACTTAATAAAAGGTGGAGATGAAAAATGAATTCATATAGAAAATCTGCAAAAATAGTGGGAGTACTGTTTCTACTTGCAGCCGTTACGGCGATAATTGGTCTGAAACTGTATGATCCAATCCTCAAAGACCCCGATTACTTGATCAAAGGCTCTGAACACGCCAACCAAGTGGTACTGGGGGCACTAATGGAGTTACTTCTGGTTGTTTCAGCTGTCGGAACTGCAACAACAATGTTTCCAATTTTACGAAAGTATAATGAAACAATCGCTCTTTGGCATGTCAGCTTCAGGTTTCTTGAGGCGATTATCATTACAGTTGGTGTAATCAGTGTCCTTTCATTGTTAACATTAAGCAGGGAATTTGTAGCAGCAGGTGCATCAGAAATAGCTGCTTATCAAACTTCAGGCATTCTATTAAAAGCAGTACATGACTGGACATTTATGCTTGGTCCATTATTCATGTTGGGTATAAATACGTTGATGTACAGTTATATATTTTATCAATCAAATCTCGTACCTAGGTTTATATCATGCCTAGGTATTACTGGAGCAATTGTTGTTTTTATCTATTCATTGTTAGTAATGTTCGGGTTCATTCAACAAATTTCTGTTTTGGGTGCTATTATGGCATTGCCAGTTGCAGCGAATGAAATCATTTTAGCCATATGGCTGATTGTTAAAGGATTCAATGAATCTGCTCTTGCTGATATTTCTATAAAAAAGTAAGGTAACGAGATCATTCTACACACTCAATAAAGCGTAGGGGACTGTATAACTTTAAATAAAAATCTCAGAGATTTAGAAAATATAAAACCTCTAATGCTAACATTAGAGGTTTTTAAATGCTTCGTATTCTAAATAACTAAGTCTAGGTTAATTGTAATAGTACTTACACTAATGTGGTTCAGTTGAAAGTAATCATTCCTTTGACTCTCTTCCATATATCGCGTAATCAGTTAATAATCCAAATATCTGGAGAACAATACCAATAAGACCTACTTGTATATTTTTATCTATGTAAGCCATTATTAAACAAAATACTGATATGGGTAATAAGATCAACTTTATGTAATGCTTAAATTTATTTTGCTCCAAAATATCACCTTACATGTCCGTTTTTATTTTATATGTTCATTATATTTTGCTTTTTTTAATTGTCTTATTCATAGACTTAGAAATATCTTAATAAGATTAATTTCAAATCAGTAACTTTATTTGGTGAAAAAAGGACTTTTTCAATTAAATTGTTATTTTTTATCTTTTAATAAGGTAAAAAAAAAACGTGGTAATATAGTCGGAACTATTTTATATTTTACTTGTGATAGGACTCATAACTAGCTAGTTTGGAATGAAAATTTTTTACCTTTTTGACAATGTTATTCAATCATTATGTATTAGAATCTGTCAGGAGTGAACAATGAGACTCATTTTTGTAAGATGTTTTGTGAAGAAATACACAAATGGATAACAAAATAAATTAAGAAGAACGTGTACACGTCATATTTAATGATAAAAAATGTGAAGTAAAAGAAGTATGAATTATAAGGAGTGATAACAGCAATAACGCGGATATTGTGATTTATATCACAAAAAAACATTAATTTATCGTGATTTGTATTTATCCAATTAATGGTGAATAGAAAATTTGAATGAAATCACAAAAAGGAGTGACAGTTATGCTAGCAACTAAGTCAGACTTCATTAATCGAAAAAATAATACTGTTATATTTGTGGAGAGTTTACTGTTTCTTTCAGGAATTTGTAGAATATTAGAATATTATCAAATAGTGGTTGAAAGGATTCCATTTTTTGATGATTTGTTTCAAACAGATTGTCTAAATTCTATATTTATATGTGAAGTAGCCAGTAAAGACATGGAAACAAAAACTAAATCAATCTTGAAAAATGATAGTTCAACTAAAGTGATCATCATAAAGGATGAACTCAAGGTGAATGAAATTGAAGCATTTGTTGATTTAGGTGTAAAGGGATGTTTGCAATCTGATTTAGATGAAGTTTATTTAGTGATGACAGTAAAACAAGTTCATTTAGGAAATTTATTTATTGATTACCGTTTTACGAATGAAATTTTCAGAGAATATAAATCGTATAAAAAAATATATAAACAAAAACATACAGTTGATCTTGAATCAATCAATACTTTATTAACAAGAAGAGAATATGAAATATTAAAACTTTTAGCTGAAGGTTGTACAAACAACCAAATCTCCGAAAGATTATATATTTCTGAGAAAACAGTAAAAAATCATGTTTCTAATATTTTAGCAAAGATGCAAGTCCAAGATCGTTTAAATGCTGTTATTAAAGGGGGAAGACACAATTGGATAAAAATTGATGCTTGTTAGGTAATATTGTTTTCAGAATTTGTAGGGTAAATATATTGAGATGGATAGAAAATAAATGGAAGGAGAGAGTTCTTCATCAAATCTACACTAGTTGAGATTCGAATAAAAGAAACTTTTGAAATTCCGATAAAGGGAGGAGCAAATGATAACAAAAGTAGAAACAGATCGCATTTATAAACATAATACTGTAATACTAGTAGAGAATTCATTAATTGTTCTTGGGGTCTGTAGAATTTTAGATTGCTATAACTTAAAAATAGAGATGATAGAATTTGAAAATTTAATGGAGAAACAGTATCAAAACACAATATTTATTACAAAAGTTTCAAAAGAATCAATGCTGCATAAAGTAAAACTGCTATTATCTACGGATGGCTCAACTAGAATTATGACGATTAATAATAAGATAGAAATAAATGAAATTAAGAAGCTAGTAGAATTAGGCGTGAAGGGAATATTATCGAATAAGCTGGAAGAGGATGAACTTGTTCAAGCAATTAAGCAAGTTGCATTAGGATATATATTCATCGAAAATCGGTATTTAAAATTATTAATACAAGATTATAGTAGATTAAAAATAAATTCACTTCAAAATAAACCTGTAAAAGCAATAAATATAAAGAAATTATTAACAAATAAAGAATACGAGGTCATAAATTTAGTTGCAGAAGGTTTATCATGTAAACAAATAGCTGATAAGCTTGCTATCTCAGAAAGATCAACTAGATTACATATTTCTAAAATCATAAAGAAGATGGAAGTAAAAGATAAGTTAAATGCTGTTATAAAATTTTTAAAGATTAAGTGGGGAAAAATGTAAAGCGTTAATAATAATATACTAAGGCAAAACAACTTCGATAAGCTAGATTGCTATGTTAGGAGTTTTCATATGAACGAATTACTATTAAATATACATTTATTTTATACTATTATTATATTCATATTGTGTTTTATAATTGTTAGCAAACAAAGTTCGTAAGTTTCGTATCAATTATTTAATTAGTATTTTGGAACTGTTTTTTTTAACATATTTACCAAAGTTTGAGCAATATTTAGAAATCTAAAAAACGAGTAGCTATTTTTGCGACTCGTTTTTTTATTTATGTCTTTGCATTAAAACATATTCTAATCAGTAATCTTCAATCCCATCAAGCTCGCAAACTGAATCGCTTGATAAGAAGATACTTTACATCCATTTAAACTTTCTATTGAAACAGTTAATACATTAAATGTTGAAGAACTAATATCAATGCCCTTTAACGATGTTTGTTCAAAATTAGCTTCATCAAGATTACATCTATTAAAATCAACTTTTTTAAATTTACAATCATAAAAATCTGTACTTTTTAACGAAGCATCTTGAAAAACTACTTTCTCTAGCTTGGAATCTCCAAGTGATGCCAAATTTAAGACAGATTGATCAAATTGTACATTTCCAAAGCTAGAATCCGTGAAATTTACACCTAATAATTTACAATTCTTAAATATGACTCTGTGAATGGAAGACTTGCTCATATTGCAGTTTGAAAAATCACAGTCTTCAAAATGTACATCAATTAAATCGATTTTACTAAAATCTGTATTGTTGAACCTACAATTTCTAATCACCATTTTTGATAATCTTGCTCTTTCAACAACTTCATTTTCAAAAACAGAGTCGTTTATTTCGCACATTTCAAGTTCAGGATCTTCTTCATAAAAAATATCATTAAAGTTTCTCAGTTGTAATTCTCTTGGGATATTGGGTGAATCAATTTTCATATTAATTCCTCTCTTATATATAAATTGGGACAGTACTTAAAAAACTCTAGATTATTAACTTTAACTATAAAGAAATTTAGGTTAAAAAAAAGGCTTATAATTTTTAAAAATTTGTGTACAAAACAACTAATTAATGAACAATTCCATAAAAATAAGCCGCAATTGCGGCTTTTCGATTCTCCCACTGAGAATCACTTATTTTCATTTTCCTTTTCATGAATAAGTGTTCTCCAATTTAAATCTCCACGCTCTAAACCATGTATTAAAATTTCTGCAGTTCCCATATTCGTCGCCAAAGGTATTGAATAAACATCGCATAAGCGAAGTAACGCTAAAATATCAGGCTCATGTGGTTGCGGTGTAAGCGGATCTCTAAAGAAAATAACGATATCCATTAAATTTTTTGCGATTAATGCTCCTATTTCTTGATCTCCACCAAGTGGACCTGATTTAAAACGATGTAACTGTAATTTTGTCTGTTCCATAATTCTTGTACCAGTTGTACCAGTAGAATATAGCTCATGCTTAGACAAAATCGATTCATATGCTTTTGCAAAATTTACTAAGTCAGCTTTCTTACCATCATGTGCAATAAATGCGATCTTCAATAAAAACAGTCCTTTCAAAAGTTATGAATAACACAACTACTGTAATTTGATAAAACGGATCTTAACTAATTATAATATTATGTTCAAAAAAAGACTCTTCCAAATATAGAAAATTTAAATTTATTCATATTTAACCCACTAGATGTTAGAGAAGCTAAAATACGGGCACGGGCATTAGAATGAACAAGGAATGTTAAGGATCGCTATAGAATAGTAATCAATTATTAAGATTACTTTTTTAAAACACCATAAATGAAGATACGTAAAAAATAAAATATTATACTCTTTTCTAAAACAGCTAAACATTGTGAGGGGTATATTATTAAGGCGAAGGATGTTTGAGAATGTTTCCTATACTAGAAACTGAACGGTTAGTATTGAGAGAACTAAATGAAAATGATGCTATTGGAATATTAAATTGTTTTTCAAATAAAGAAGTATTGCGTTATTATGGGCAAAAACCATTAACAAGCACAGACCAAGTAAAACAAATCATTCGTAATTTTTCAATGAATTTCAATGAAAAACGTGGGATAAAATGGGGTATTGAATTGAAAGGGAAGGAAGGTATTATCGGAACAATTGGATTTCAGGAGTGGTCACAAGAGCACAAGAGAGCGGATCTAAGCTATGCACTTTTCCCAGAGAATTGGGGTAATGGTTACGCAGCTGAGGCTGTAAGCAAAGCGGTTTCTTATGGCTTTGAAGAGTTAGATTTAAAGCGAATTGGCGCAGTCGTTTTTTCTGAGAATAAAGCTTCAATAAAGTTATTGACTAAACTGGGCTTTCAAAAAGAAGGGGTATTGAGAAATTATCTATACCAAAATGGTGTGCCGTTTGATACAAATATATATTCTTTATTAAGGTAAAAGTTAAATGAATAGCAAGAAAGTCTGGATATCTAGTTTTTAGTAATCTGTTTACAAACTAAAAGTCCCTGTATGCCTGGGACTTAAATAATAGTTAGAAATGTTTATAGTTTTTCGCCGTTTGAAGCAATGACATCTTTATACCAGAAGAAGGACTTTTTCTTTTTGCGTTCTAATGTACCACTTCCATCATCTTGTTTATCAACGTAAATAAATCCATAACGTTTAGAGAATTCACCAGATGATGCACTGACTAAATCAATACAACCCCAGCTAGTATAACCCATTAAATTAACGCCATCTTCAATAGATTCAGCCATTGCTTTAATGTGTCCGCGAAGATAATCAATTCGATAATGATCGTTAATTGATCCATCTTCCTCTACTTTGTCGTAAGCTCCTAATCCGTTTTCTACAACAAATAATGGAACTTGGTAACGGTCATATAATTGATTTAAGCTAATACGTAAACCTTCTGGGTCGATTTCCCAACCCCAATCACTTGCTTTTAGGAATGGATTTTTAACACCGCCAATTAGATTTCCTTGTGAATTTTCTAAATCTGATTTATCTTTGATCTCTGTTCTAGACATGTAATAACTGAATCCAATATAATCGACAGTTCCTTCTTTAATTAACTCAAGATCACCGTCCTTCATATCAATCTCAATATTATGTTCTTTGAAGAAACGATTAATAAAAGCAGGATATTCACCTCTAACCTGAACATCTGCACAGAAGTAGTTAAAGAAACGTTCTTCTTGCAGGGCGTACATCACGTTTTTAGGATTAGAATCATAAGAATAGACTGGTGCATATAAAATCATACAACCAATTTGAGCATCTGGAATAATTTCGTGACAAGCTTTAACTGCGATGCTACTTGCAACAAATTGATGATGAAATGCTTGGAATGTAGGTTGGTATTTATCTTCTTCTTTTTGGATTGAGAAACCAAGACCCATAATTGGCATGATTAAACCACTATTGATCTCATTGAATGTCATCCAATATTTCACTTTATTTTTGTATCGATTAAAGATTGCATTCACGTATCTTTCAAAGAATGTAACAACTTCGCGGTTTCTCCAACCACCGAATTCTTTTACAAGATTTACAGGCATTTCATAGTGGGAAATTGTTACTACAGGTTCAATTCCATATTTGTGTAACTCGTCAAACACACGGTCATAAAAAGCTAATCCTTCTTCATTTGCAGTTAATTCATTTCCATTTGGAAAGATTCTCGTCCATGCAATTGACATACGGAACACTTTAAATCCCATTTCAGCAAATAGAGCAATATCTTCCTTGTATCGATGATAAAAGTCGATTCCTTCATGGTTAGGGTAACTATATTTGTCTCGATCAATTTCGAAATTAAAGCCAGGAGATTGTAAAATGCTAAGTCTTTCTTTTCCTCCGGGAAGAACATCGGCAATATTTAGGCCTTTATTTCCTTCATAAAAGCCGCCTTCCATTTGATTGGCAGCTGTTGCACCACCCCATAAAAAACCTTCAGGAAATTTAAACTGTTTCATTTCTTTACCTCCCAATATTTTTCATATCATTAAGTGTTTTGATTTATAACTGTATGAGTAGTCTACAATGGAATCATAACGACAATAAGGTAGATAGTAAACAAGTGAACAGAATCTAGTTTTTAATAACAATAGAAAATATTTGTGACGAAATTGTAACACCATGTTTCATAGGGTGATTTATGTTAAATTAGTGGTATAAGCAATTAAAATAAGTGCCTATTACATAGAAGGAGATACATACGAAATGTTTTCAAATGATAGTATTGCTTCTTTCAATGAGTTAGAAACATCATTATATAATTATATTTCGCAAAACATGGATAAGGTTGCTTACATGCGAATTCGTGAGTTGGCAGATGAAACTCATGTATCAACAGCAACGATATTACGCTTTTGTAGAAAGCTAAATTGCGACGGATTTTCTGAATTTAAAGTAAAGCTTAAAATGTATTTAGAAGAAGATAAACGAACTTATATAAAAAGTGCCCATCATTCAATTGTTGAGTTTTTCGAGCGGACAATTAAAGGTGATCTAGATGAAAAAATTAATGAGGCTGCCATTCAAATACAAAATGCAGAAAATGTAATCTTTATTGGAATAGGAAGCTCTGGAATTCTTGCTGAATATGGAGCAAGGTATTTCTCAAGTTTAGGAAAATTTTCACTATATATAAAGGATCCACATTTTCCAATCCATTCTAAATTTCGGAATAATAGCGTAACGATAGCATTATCAGTCTCTGGAGAAAATCCTTTCACTGTTAATCATCTGAATTTGCTAAAACAAGAGGGAAGTAACATTATTAGTATTACGAATAACAAGCTGTCGACGATTGCAAAAATCTCTAATATTAACATTCCATACTACGTAACAGAGGAGTATTTTGAAGAGGCTAATATTACTACACAAGTACCGGTAGTTTATATTATCGAATCGATTGCGCGCCAAATTTACAGACTTAACCATTAGGTTGGTGTTGTTTGCAATGTAAATTCTTATTCTTTTAGTTAATGACTACATGTTAACTTATTTATTTATGGAAATAATAGGTAAATGTCAGTTCGCTGTAGAAATAAGTAATATGAAAAAAACACCATAAAGGAGAAAAAGAATGAGTAAATTTGGATTGTTCGGCAAGTTTACAGTAAAAGAGGGAGAACGTGAATCGTTAGTCAATATTTTATTGGAAGCAGCGGAATCAATGGAGAATTTGGATGAATGTGAAATGTATCATGTAAGTATTTGCGAGGATGAGCCAAATTCAGTGTTTGTATATGAAGTATGGTGTAGCGTGCAAGCTCATCAAGAGTCGCTCACTCTTGAATCTACACAAATATTAATCAAACGTGCAAAACCAATCATTACAGGAATGGAAAGAATTGCAACTCTCAAGCCAGAGGGTGGGAAGGGTATTTCAGCTTAAATCGAAATGTCTAATTTTTACTATAAGTTCCATATTTAAAAAACCTACCTAGAATTCGTTCTGAGGTAGGCTTTTTCATATTTTAGAATAGGTATCACATTTATTAACTTAACCACCACAATTCAACAGGGTTTAACTCATATAAACTATTTTCACGATACATATATTGACACATAATGAGCTCTCGTCGAAGTGTAGCATAGTCCTCATGGTATTGTTTCAAATATTCATTAATCTCTTTTTCTTGATAAACTCTCCCAAACTCTAATCCTTTTATCATATGTGCAAGGACTACTAGTTTTTTCTTCCTTTGTGCAGGGTATATCTTTAATTTTCCATCTTTTGTGAAGAAATTATTGATAATGGCTGAACGTTCTTCTTCCGTTACTGACATTTCCATATTTGTATTCCCTCCTGTACCGACAGTCATAATCGATTTTGCACTCATTTCTAATATCTTTAGATTAATAGAAAAATAGATAGTGTTCTTATCTCTGCGTTCTTTAATTAAGCCAACTTCTCTAAGTTTTGAAATATGATGTGTGATTGTCGGTGGTTTTAGTCCTAACTTCCCGGCAATCTCTTGCCCACTCAATTGACCTTGTTGAAGCAAAGCGATTATACGAACGCGGTTTAGATCACCTAGTGCTTTATGAAACTCGACAATCTTATTCAACTGCATTATTGATCACCTACTTTTATAAGTATCTAATTAGATGATAGTCTAATTAGAATTAATTTGCAAGTTTTAAAAGGAAAAATGTGGTATTTATTGAATACTTATCATGAAAAGTAAATTGCATTTTGAAGTGCTTGATGTGAAAAGTTTAACAATTAAGTAGAGTTCACTAAAAATAATAGATCAAATTAATAGAAATGACCTGTAACGTTATTTTCAGAAATTTTAGAAATATGTTATTCTAGATTGAGAGGAAGTTAACATATTGAAAATTTGGAAGATAGACAATACATATTGGGTTCCTCAACAGTCTCTTCCGTTATTTCTTAGTATCTACGTTGGTATTCTATAGGTGAGGAGGACAATCTTTATGGAATCATTAGAAAATATGTCTTTTCTAGACGAGAAAAGACTAATTAAACACGTAGACATGCAAGATGTACTAATGAATATGGTCAAAGGTTGTTATTACCTAAACTCAAAAATGGAATTTGTATTTATTAACAAAGCTGCGGAAGCGATGATTGAGAAGCCAAAAGAAGAGCTATTAGGAGCATGTATGTGGGATGTTCTACCTAACTATATCGGAACTGATGTTTATAAATATTATAATAAAGCCTATGATGAACAGGAAATACAGACATTTGAAATTGTTACGGAATACTCTAAAAGAGATGTAGAAATTAGAGTTATCCCTGATAAAAATGGGATTTTATCCATATTTACGGATGTAACAGAGAAGAAAAAGTATGAAGAAGAACAGATGTATATAGAGAAAATTAGAATTATTGGTGAGATGGCAGCGGGGGTCGCTCATGAAGTACGGAATCCACTTACAATTGTAAAAGGCTTTTTGCAAGTAATCTCAGAAAATGATGATTTAAGTGACTATAAGGATATTTTTGCGTTAATGATTGACGAGATGAACCGCGTAAATAACATCATTTCGGAATTTCTTGATATAGCTAAAGTTAAGCCAAATAAAATTGAGTTTAATGATTTAAATGGGATCATAAAAACATTAAATCCATTGCTTGAAACAAGAGCATTAAAAGAAAATAAGTTCATTCATTTAGAATTGTCTAGTATTCCAACTATAAAAATTGATCAAAATGAGATTCGCCAGCTTCTTTTGAATATGGTTAGTAATTCTTTAGATGCGATGAAACCACACGATTCGGTTGTTATAAAAACGTATATAAAAGAAGGTACGGTCGTATTATCAATTATAGATAGTGGAAAAGGGATTCCTCCTGAAATAAATGATCGAATATCTACTCCGTTTGTCACTTCAAAGGAGAATGGTACAGGTCTAGGATTGGCAATCTGTTATGCAATCGCAAAAAGAAATAATGCCACGATTGATTTTGTATCAAGTCCAGATGGAACGACGTTTAATATTAGGTTTAATCAATAAGATAATTATATTAGAATAGTAAAATGAAGGGTCTGGTGAAACAGATCTTTTTTTATTTGTCTGAACGCAGTGTAAAACATATTTTACATATATTACTGTGAAGGTGAAGTTAACATGGATAAATAGAATCAAAGAATATAGAGAAAAATTAGAGATTTCACAAGGGAAATTAGCAGACTTATGTCATGTAATTAGACAGACGATCAATGCAATCGAGAATAATAAATATGATCCAAGTTTACAACTCGCATTTCATTAGGCATTACAGTAGATGATTTATTTTGTTTTGAGGGGATGAGTGAATCAGGAGGACTCGACGTATAACAGCATTATTATCTGGTATAGCTTCATTAATTGTAGTGGGATTTACTATTTATAAAATTTGGATTGGAAAAGATGTTGGTTTTAATGAAGTCGGTTCGATAGGCGGTTTATTAATATTGTTTTTAACAGCGATTACTTGGGGATCGAAAGAAGAGAAATTTGGTATTTTACAAGAGGAAGAATTAGGACAAAGAATCATAGAAAAAAGCTCTAAAATAAGTTATTTTCTTTTAATGGTGTTCGTGTTTCTAGCGGCAGTTATTGATAAATTAGTTTTAGGTTCTATTAATATAATGCTGCTATTATTATTATTAATATTATCAATGATTACATTACCTTTTGTAGAATTTTTAGTTGCCAAAAATATCAATAAAACCATTTGGAAAATGGTTATCTGACTAATATATTTTCGTAATTTATCGACAAAAAACGTTTCTTGCGCTCGAATAATATTTTTACTATTTTATTTCTAGTCATTGACTTTTTTTTTATCACATATTAGTATTAGGACAATTAAATTTTAACTTAGCGTTGACGAAGAGTAGTAACAATTACGGAAACTAAAGAGAGCTGATGGTTGGTGAGAATCAGTGTGAAAGTAATTGCGAATGGACTTCCGAGCTTCCAAACCGAACCGTTCGTTTAGTAGTAGGCTTTGGCGAGTAGCCTCCTCGTTACAAGAGGCGAGTATTCATTATAATTTGGATACTGACAAAGCGAGCTGTTAATCAGCTAATGAAGGTGGCACCACGGGTCTCTCGTCCTTTTTAAGACGGGGGGCCCTTTTTGTATTTATTTTTAAAATCATATTGTTAAATCGCTGAGTAAGAAGAGTAAATATTGGTGAATGTCACAGAGAGTTAGACAATGGTGAGAGTCTAACACAGGAACCTATATCGAATGGGCTTACGAGAGGCATCTTGAAATTTATAGTAGGGATGCCCGGACTTCCACCGTTAAAAGGATAGGATATCGGATTGTTACAAACAACATTTCCCGTATCTGAAAAGTGGGATTAGACCTTTTCTAATCCAATCGAGGTGGTACCGCGGTATAAAATAATCGTCCTCTATATGTACAGTTTTCTGTGCGTATAGGGGACTTTTTTTATTCACTTGGTTCAATTAGAACCATCTATAAACAAGTAAATTTTTAGGAGGTTAATGACATGTCATCATTGCAAAACAAAGTTGAAATCATATTTGAAGCATTGCAAGGAGATACATTTACACCAATATCTCTTTTTAACAAATTATCTGGAACAAAGAAGTTTTTATTCGAAAGCTCATTTAAACACCAGGATGCTGGCAGATACTCATTTATTGGTCGCAGTCCAGTATTTGAGTTAATTGGGACGAATCAACAAGGAGAAGTTTTATATAGAAATGGTCATAAAGAAGAGTTCAGCGGTAATCCAATTTTAAAGTTAAAGGAGCTAATACCTAATCAAACAGCGATTGAAGAATACCAAATACCCTTCATAGGCGGAGGAATTGGATATGTTGGTTATGATATCGTTCGACAGTTTGAAGAAATTGGAGAAGTTTTAGAAGATACAATCGGATTGCCGGATATTCATCTCATGTTTTTTGAAGTTGTTATTGTTTTCGATCATTTAGAGCAACAAATATCAATTGTCGGGATTAAGCTTTCAAAAGAAACAACTACTGAAATGCTTGAAAGGGAAATTCAAGATCTTAAACAAGAAATTTTGAATGAAAATATACACCTGAAGCAAATGCCTTTCAGATTTTCCCCCTTCGAATCTGAAGTAACGAAGGAGCAATATATGACAAAAGTCGAGAAGGCAAAGGGGTATATTCAGTCAGGAGATATATTTCAAGTCGTATTATCACAGAGAATGAAGGCAAGTTTTGAAGGGAATCCGTTTGATTATTACCGTAAGTTACGAATCCAAAACCCTTCACCATATATGTATTATATAGATTTTGGAACTAGCGTGGTGGCTGGTACATCACCAGAAAGCTTAATTAAAGTTAGAGGTAGTCAAGTGATAACGAACCCAATTGCTGGTACAAAGGGCAGAGGGCAGACCGTCGAACAAGATGAGATGTTTGAGAAACATTTGATTCAAGATGAAAAGGAATTAGCTGAACATAAAATGCTCGTCGATTTAGGTAGAAATGATCTTGGGAAAGTTTGTGAGTTTGGTTCGGTAAGATTAGAAAAATTTATGGATATTGAAAAATACAAATACGTCATGCATTTAGTATCTGAGGTTAGTGGGACTTTAAAGAAACCATTTACAGCACTTGATGCATTTATATCATGTTTGCCAGCGGGGACTGTTTCAGGGGCACCGAAAATAAGGGCAATGGAAATCATTAATGAATTAGAAGAGTCAAAAAGAGGTGTATACTCCGGGGCAGTTGGTTATATTTCAGCAAATGGTTATCTGGACTTTGCTTTAGCGATTCGAACAATCGTTTTTAAAAACAATGAAGCCTTTATTCAAGCAGGTGCAGGGATTGTTTATGACAGTTCACCTGAACAAGAGTTTGAGGAAACCATTCATAAAATGAAAGCTTTTCTGGAGGGAAATCATGATATTACTAATTGATCATTATGACTCATTTACCTACAATCTTTATCAATTTTTAGGAGAACTTGGAGAAGAAGTATACGTAGCTCGTTATGACAAAATCAGCATAAATGAAATCGAACAGTTAAAGCCAAAAGCAATTGTACTTTCACCGGGACCAGGTAAACCAGAAGAAAAACACGAAACGCTTCATTTGATCCGAAGGTTTTATGAATCAATTCCAATGCTTGGTATTTGTTTAGGTCATCAAGCAATTGGTTATGTATTTGGTGCCACCATTGAAAAAGCAAGGACCATTAAGCATGGAAAAACCTCAAATATTACTCACCAAGGAAGTAATTTATTTGAATACTTACATCAACCTTTGGAGGTAATGAGGTACCATTCCTTGGTGATTCAAAAAGACAGTTTACCACATTATTTTGAAACATTAGCAACATCAATGGATGATCAAGAAATTATGGCAATTAAGCATAGAAGATATCCAATCTATGGTATGCAGTTTCACCCAGAGTCGATCGGTACTAAGCAAGGTAAGCAGTTATTACTAAATTTTTTAAATGAAATTAAGGAGGAGTTTAGCAATGAAAGAATATCTTCAAAGATTAGCAAATAAAGAATCCTTTTCGTCTGAAGAAATGCAATTAGCAGTTGGACAAATGCTTTTGGATGAAGAGATATCTGATAGTGAGATTGCTGCATTTTTAATAGCTTTAAAAACGAAGGGTGAAACAGTTGATGAAATTGCAGGGCTTGTAAATGCAATAAGGAACAATACGATTGGGTTTTCACGAAAGTTTCAGAACGTCATTGATAATTGCGGAACTGGAGGAGATCGATCACTTAGCTTTAACGTGAGTACCACTTCAGCATTCGTCATTGCTGGTTCTGGAATTCCAGTAGCAAAGCATGGGAACAGAAGTATGTCTAGTAAAACCGGAAGTGCGGATGTTTTAGAAGAGCTTGGTGTTCACTTATCAATTCCATCTCATTATGCAGAAGAATTATTAGAAAAGATTGGGATCGCTTTTTTATTCGCTCCTCATGTTCATCCGAAGTTGAAAAAAGTGATGAAAGTAAGACGTGAATTGCAAATTCCTACTATTTTTAATTTAATCGGACCTTTGACAAATCCAATTGAGTTAGAAACGCAATTATTAGGTATTTATCGACGGGACTATTTAGAAATGTTTGCTGAGGTATTAAAAAAACTTGGACGAAAAAGAGCAATAGTGATCAATGGCGCAGGACATCTAGATGAAGCTTCTCTTGAAGGACAAAATCACTTAGTCCTATTGGAAAATGGCATCCTGAAAAAAATGACTCTACATCCGGAAGAAGTTGGCCTAACGTGCTACCCTAATGCATCAATTATTGGGGGAGATTCGAAAGTGAATGCAGACATACTTTTAGGCGTTTTAAAAGGAGAAAGAGGAGCATTTCGTGACACAGTCTTATTAAATGCAGGTCTTGCAATCTATACATCGGGTACTGTACAAAACATTTCAGATGGAATCAAAAAAGCGCAAGAGAGTATAGACTCTGGAGCGGCCTATGAAAAATTATGTCTGTTAGTCGAACAAACTACTAAATTCAAAAAAGAGGTGATTTAAATGGAAACGATTTTGGAGCGAATTCTTTTTGAAAAAAGGAAAGAAATAAAAGGCTTAAAAGAGTTAAAAAGAAAAGAGATGCAGAAAGAAATGACGTATTCCCTTATCCAACAGCTTGAACAGGCAAACACATTATCAGTGATTGCAGAGTTTAAACGGGCTTCGCCTTCCAAAGGAGATATAAATATTCACTTAAACCCAGCAGAACAAGCCAAACATTATTCGGAAAATGGTGCAGCAGCAATTTCGGTTTTAACAGACGCTACCTTTTTTAAAGGATCGTTTCATGATTTGAGACTTGTTAGAGAATCTGTTGATATTCCGATTTTATGTAAGGATTTCATTATTGATCAAGTCCAAATAGATTTAGCAAAAGAAAATGGTGCAAATATTATTCTTTTAATTGCGGCTGCCCTGACTCCCTCTGAACTCAGTGAATTGTATGGATATGCTATACAACAAAATTTGGAAGTGTTAATGGAAGTTCATGATGAAGCGGATTTAGAAAAAGCATTTAAAGTTGGTCCTAAGATAATTGGAATTAATAATCGAAACTTAAGAACATTTGAAGTGGATTTAGCAGTAACTGAAAGATTGGCACCATCTATTAGTTCATTTGGAAGCTATGTCATAAGTGAAAGTGGGATCTTTACGAATACGGATGCGAAAAGAGTCAGTGATGCAGGTGCGAGCGGTGTACTTGTAGGAGAAGCGTTAATGAGAAGTGGAGATTTGGCTACTAGTATGAATGATTTAATGGTTCCTAATTTGAAGGGGGCAAAACAGTGAATGTAAAAATCTGTGGGATAACGGATTGTAAAACAGCTCAGTTCGCTATTGAAGCAGGTGCTGATGCAATCGGCTTTGTTTTTGCTGAAAGTAAACGTCAAATTAGTGTATCTAAAGCTAAGGAAATCATTCAAACACTCCCAAAACATATTCTCAAAATAGGTGTGTTTGTAAATGAAACAAAGGAAAATTTAGAATCAATTTTTGAAGAGGTTGGATTGACCCACTTACAACTTCATGGAGACGAGTCTCCATCGTTTTGCCAAACATTGCGATATCCAGTCATAAAGGCTATTCGAATTGAAACTGAGTTAGATATTAATCAAATTGCTGAGTATCCATGTGATTATATTTTAGTAGATAGCCCGCTTGGACCGTATAGAGGCGGAAATGGAACAACATTTGATTGGAATCTCCTTAATAATAAAAACATTGAAAGAAAGTTGATTTTAGCAGGTGGTTTGACGATTGATAATGTTTTATTAGCAAGTGAAATTGTGAAACCAGTGATGGTTGATGTAAGTAGTGGAGTAGAAACAGATGGCAAAAAGGATGAAAAGAAAATAGAAGCTTTTATTAATACAGTAAAAAGAGGAGGAATTTGAGATGAAAAGTTATGTCTTGCCCGATTTGAAGGGACACTTCGGAATGTATGGTGGAAAATATATACCTGAAACACTTGTTCAAGCCGTTACTGAATTAGAGGAAGCATATGCAAACGTAAAGAAGGACCCGAGTTTTTTTGCTGAAGTAGAAAAACTATTAAAAGATTATGTTGGTCGTGAAACACCCCTTTATTATGCTGAGAATTTATCAAAGTACGCAGGTGGAGCTCAAATTTATTTGAAACGGGAAGATTTAAATCATACTGGAGCTCACAAAATCAATAATACAATTGGTCAAGCACTACTTGCAGTCAAAATGGGTAAACGAAAAATAGTTGCAGAAACTGGGGCGGGACAGCATGGAGTAGCGACTGCAACGGTCTGTGCCTTGCTAAATCTTGATTGTGTCATATTCATGGGCGCTGAAGATGTTAGAAGACAAGAGCTAAATGTTTTCCGTATGGAACTACTTGGTGCAAAGGTAATCAGTGTTGAATCAGGAAGTGCAACCCTAAAGGATGCTGTCAATGAAGCATTACGTTATTGGGTTGCAAATGTGGATGATACGCACTATTTACTAGGTTCTGTAATGGGACCACATCCATTTCCTATGATGGTTCGAGATTTTCAGAGTGTGATTGGAAAAGAGACAAAGAAGCAGTTTTTAGCTAGAAACAATATACTACCAGATGCAGTTGTGGCTTGCATTGGCGGAGGGAGTAATGCGATTGGCATGTTCCATCCATTTATTGAAGATCATACTGTGCAACTTTTTGGTGTTGAAGCAGCAGGTCATGGTGTGAATACAGATAAACAAGCAGCTTCATTAACAAAAGGAGTTCCTGGCGTTTTACATGGTGCGCTAATGTATCTTCTACAGGATGAACACGGCCAAATACAAGAAGCACATTCAATTTCGGCTGGACTTGATTATCCAGGTGTTGGTCCGGAGCATTGTTACTTAAAGGATATAGGTAGAGTTCAGTACGAATCAATCACTGATCAAGAAGCATTATACACGTATCAACTGCTTGCGAAATTAGAAGGAATCATTCCCGCATTAGAAAGTGCTCATGCAGTAGCATTTGCGATAAAACAAGCAGCAAGTATGAAGGAGGATGAAAGTCTAGTCATTTGTTTGTCCGGTAGAGGTGATAAAGATGTTCATACTGTTCGAGAAATTTTAAAGGGGGAAGCTTAAAATGAACCGAATTGAACAGCAATTTTCAAAGCGACTATCAAACGGAGAAAAGCTTTTTATTCCATATATAATGGCAGGTGATGGTGGATTAGATGTGCTTGGAGAGCGACTTGCTCTACTTGAAGAGTTTGGGGCATCTGCAATTGAAATTGGTATACCGTTTTCAGATCCCGTTGCCGATGGTCCAACAATACAAAAAGCAGGTATTCGTGCTTTACAAGTGGGAACTACATTACGAGATGTATTAGATGAATTGAAAGAAGTTCGCCCAATGATTTCAATACCACTTATCATGATGACATATATGAATCCAATTATGGCATATGGTATAGAGAAGTTTGTCTCAAAATGTAAGTTAGCAGGAATAGATGGATGTATTATACCTGACTTACCGATTGAGGAAGAAGGGATGATTGTTGATCAACTTGAGGGTGCTGGAATTGAATTAATACGATTAGTGACAATGACGACTCCGAAAGACAGAATACAGAAAATTGCTCAAAAAGGTAGAGGTTTTCTCTATACTGTTACAGTAAAAGGTATAACTGGAGTTCGAAACGAATTTAATGGAGATTTGTCTGCATTTTTAAAAGGTGTAAAGGAATCAAGTAGTATACCAGTACTCGCTGGATTTGGTGTTTCTACTCCTGAACAAGTGAAAAAATTAAGTCGAGATTGTGATGGTGTAGTTGTTGGTAGTAAAATTGTAGAATTATTTAAGGAAGAGAAAGTTTCTGAGATTAAACATTTGATTCATTCAATAAAAGGAACAGAAATAATGAAGTAATATTGACGGAGGATCTTCTATACAGAAGATCCTTTTATTATGTACTTTTAGGACATATGTCCTTTCCAAGATATATGTAGATATCTTTTAATAAATAGAGAAAATAAAATTAGGGAGAGAACGGAAATGAAAGGGAGTTTATTTGCTTTTTTGGGTGGCGCATTTATAACGCTACAAGGTGTAGCTAACGCTCATATTAGTCAGGATATAGGTACTTGGCAAACAGCAACGATTACACAATTTGCTGGGTTTGTATTAGCATTTATTATTTTATTATTTGTGAAAGACGAAAAATGGCAAATGCTAACAAAAGTAAAGCCATTATATTTGACTAGCGGCGCGTTGGGTGCAATCATTATTTTCAGTAATGTTACATCTATTCATAAGATTGGTGTAACAATTTCGATTTCGGCTTTATTAATTGCACAGCTATGTATGACATATTTAGTGGATTTGACTGGTTGGTTCGATGTCGTAAAGCAGAAAAAAAGACCATTACAATTTATAGGTATCTCAATGATGATTGCTGGAGTTATGATCCTAGGCTATTAAGATAAATGAACTGTGAAAGTGTGGAGGTGAACAAAATTATGAAGGAATTGAAGGATCAAGAGCTGTTAAGCTACTATTTAAAAAATCATCAAATCGAATCCATTTTTAATGATAAGTTAATGCCACACTTAATTTTGTATAGCTTTGATCAAGGAGAGCTTATTTGTTCTCAAGGAGATTCTCCACAGTATTTATACTTCCTCGTCAAAGGGAAACTGAAGATTTATACGACTTCAGTAGATGGAAGAACATTAATTCTTTCATTTAAGAAGCCGGTAGAGGTAATTGGTGATATTGAGTACGTTCGGGGTACAGATTTTCTCAATACAGCTGAGGCAGTTTCTTCAGTTCACATGATTGGCGTTCATCATCAATGGCTAAAAAAATACGGAAAAGATTTTTCACCATTGCTACAGTTTTTACTAGAGATCATTACGGAAAAATTTTATATAAAATCAAATTCTTTAAGCTTTAATTTAATGCATCCTGTAGAAGTCCGTTTAGCTAGTTATCTATTATCGGTATCGTTCGATGAATCAGATTCGCTACTGGAAGATCAATTAAGTTCAGCTTCTTTAAAAGATGTAGCAAATTTTATCGGAACGAGTTACCGACATATGAATCGTGTCATCCAACAGTTTTGTAAGGATGGTTTAGTCGAGCGTAAGGATGGTTTTATCCTTATAAAGGATAGAGAAGGATTAGTGTCTCTTTCAGGTCATAGCATTTATGAATAGTTACGAAGATAAACGAAATTAGGGGTGTTATCACAATGGTTATCGGGTTATTTTTGGCGATCCTTGCAGGTTCGTTAGTCGGCCTTCAAAATATATTTAACAGTAAAGTAAACGAAAGAGCTGGGTCTCAGACCACTACAACACTTGTTTTAGGAATGGGATTTTTAGCATCTTTAGTCATAGGTCTAATCATTGAAGGAACGAGTTTGTTTGTTTTTCAGAATATGAAACCATGGTACTGGTTTAGTGGTTTTATTGGTGTCGGTGTCGTTACTTGTTTAGTGCAAGGGGTCAAACATCTTGGGCCTACGTATGCAATATCAATCGCATTAGCCTCTCAATTGCTCTTTGCAGTCTTATTTGACTCTTTCGGGATTTTTGGACTTGAGAAAGTACCATTTACCATGAAAGAATGTATTGGCGTAATAGTTATTATGTTTGGTATGATTTTATTTAAATTGAGCGGAGAGAGTGAAAAACAGAAATCACAGGCTGCTTAATATTTCTGGAATGAATCTATGATCATATCATTTTTGATACGATTAAACGGGGAGATAAACATGAATAAGTATAAAACTTTATTATTCGATGTAGATGATACACTATTAGATTTTGGTGCTGCTGAGAAAGTTGCTTTACGTTTACTTTTTGAAGAGCATCAATTGAATTTAACACCAGAAATTGAGTCACATTATAGAGTCATCAATCAGGGTCTTTGGAAGCAATTTGAAGATGGGACTATTGAACGCTCTGAAGTATTAAATACTCGCTTTTCAACTTTATTAAAAGAGTATGGACATATTGTTGACGGAACATTACTAGAAAATAGTTATCGCGTGTTTTTAGAAGATGGTAAACAACTTGTTGATGGTGCTTTTGAATTAGTAAAAAATCTACAAAATCATTTCGATCTTTATATCGTGACGAATGGGGATTCGCTGACACAATATAAGAGATTAAGTGCGTCAGGTTTACAGCCGATCTTTAAAGACATTTTTGTTTCTGAGGACACTGGTTTCCAGAAACCTATGAAGGAATATTTTGATTATGTTTTTGAGAGAATCCCAAATTTTAATGTGAACACAGGGTTAATAATAGGGGATTCGTTAAACGCTGATATTAAAGGCGGTCAACAAGCGGGATTAGATACTTGCTGGTTTAATCCTCATAAGAAGCAAAATGATACTGATCTAATTCCAACCTTTGAAATACAAAATCTTGATGAACTTTATCAAATCTTACATGTTGATAAAAAAGTACTAGTTTGATAATAACGAAATAGCGAAAAAGTAAGCGAAAAGTCCTGGACTTTTCGCTTTTTTATATTGTCATTTAGAAAAATTTGGCATTAATAAGGTTGACATTGATAATCATTTTCAACTATTATAGTAACTGAGTTTTTAGGTGATAATAATTATCATTATCAATGATATAATTTAAGATTAGGGGATGATTTGAAATGCTTGATGTTCAGAACAAAAATACAACAATCGATCATACTTTATTTGATCAGGAGGAGCTAAATACACTAGCGTTTATTAAGAGTGAAAAACCTGATTTATTGAATAGTTATCTTGCAAATATAAAAGCTGGACGAAGAGGTATTTTCCAACGTCTTCTTCAAGCTTTTATTCGTGAGAAGCTCATTGAAGAAGATAGAGTTGTAAGAATTGATGGAATTGAATCGAATATATGCATTCATCTTCCTAGCGGAAAAACAGTAAAATTTGCGGTAAGTAAACACCATTCACTAGAAAGGTTTGATGTTTTAGGTGACCCAATTGTTGATCATCAGGAACATACAAACATACTAACTCATCCTGTTGCATTTTTAGAGTTGCTAAAGCAAGAAGGAATGTTAGAAGTTGCAAAAGTAGAACAATATGAACGTTTTAAGCTTGAAATACAAAATGGAGTAGCCAATTTAACATTAGCATTGACTGGCGCTACAGTTAGAAATATAGAGTTAATGAATGAAGCAGAAAAAAATAATTGTGAAACCTCGTTAGAGTGGGTACAGAAGCAAAAGCAAGAAAATGAGTATTTCAGTCCACTAGCTTTTTATGAACAATGTGTAGTCGAAGGTCATCCTTTGCATCCAGGAGCTAAAACTAAGTTTGGTTTACAGGTTGCTGATGTGATTCAATATTCACCCGAGTGGGGGGCAACACCTGAGGTTGCTTTAGTAGCAGTTAAAAAGGAAAGTTGTCATACATCATCGATTGATCACCTTTCTGTAACGAGACGTTTATACGAGGAGTATGAAGGTTTACAACTAGCTGTTTTTAATACTTTACATAAGAAAGGATTAAATCCTGAACAGTACGAGTTAATACCGGTGCATCCATGGCAATTTGAAAATACTTTAAACGTATTTTACAAAGATGAAATGAAACTAGAAAAAATCATTCCAATTGAAGATTATAGAATTTCAACACAATCATTAGTTTCCTTCCGATCATTAGCACCAATCCAAAAATTAGGCGAAGGAAAGCATCATATAAAAACTGCGGTGAATGTACAAACAACAAGTGCAATTCGTACGGTTTCACCTAATTCTGTTGTAAATGGACCAATTCTTTCGAAAATACTTGAAGCTATACAAGAGAAAGAAAGCGAGTTTGACGGAAAATTCGTTGTTCTAAAGGAACAAGCAGGTGTATTTTTTCAACCAGACAGAAATGGACTATCTGAGGATGATTTAGGAACACTCCAGGCTAATTTAGCTTCAATTTTAAGAGAGAATCCTGAAAATTATGTTCGTCACGAGGATGAAATTCCTATGGCAGCAGCTTCATTAATAGCAGAATCACCGATTAGTGGAAAGCCAATCGTTATTGAATTAATTGAAGAATTCGCGCAAAAACATAATGTAACAGATCGTTTAGAAGCTACTAATCTATTTATTGAAAAATATGCACAAGTAGCTTTACCTGGATTTTTAACATTAATGGTGAGATACGGAATTAGTTTGGAAGGCCATATGCAAAATAGTGTATCAGTTTTTCGAAACGGAGAACTTGTACGTATGTTAATTAGAGATTTTGGTGGCATTCGAATTTTACCAGCAAGATTATGGAGACAGGGATTCGAAGCAGAGTTTTATCCAAATTCATCTATAGTAACAAACCAAGAAAGTCAATTGCGTAGTATTATTTCGTATTCAGTAATGCAAAATCATTTTGCAGAATTAATTACATGCATCGTTCGAGCTTTAGATATTGATGAAGAGCAACTTTGGAAAGTCGTCATGAATGTTAGTAAATCTGTTTTTAAAGAATTAAAAAAGGACGCTACGATCAAAGACCAAGCAAATGCAGATGAAGAAGCATTTTTTCAACCAATGATTAACTTAAAAGCTTTAGCTACAATGAGACTTCGAGGAGATATTGCTGCTTATTCATTTATGAAGGTTCAAAATCCAATGAGAGATATTTGGAAAGGGGCGAACCAATAATGAATACAAGTTCAACTCAAGTTCTTGATTTTGATGATTTGGAAGTTGCATTTAAAACCATTCAAGATGGACGATTATTAAATGACGAAATGGAGATAAAAACATTCTTAGAAAAAAATAGTCCTCATTTGGTTTCTCTCTTTATGAACTCACTTGAAAAAGGAAGAAAAGGAATATTAAAGCGACTTGTTGGTTCAATGTTGCGAGAAAATATTCTGGAACTTACTTCTGGTTCTCATGATTTATATGTGATTGATACGATTTATGCATTAAATGTTTCTGCAATTGATGAGTTTTGGCAAACAGTACTTCAAAAGCTACAATCGTTCGGTTTAGATAAAGGAAGAACATATAAAATTTATCCACTTCACCAAAATGAATGCATTGTCATTCCTATCAGCAAAACCTATGCTTTTAATCGAATTGATGTTGACGGCGATATTTTACATGTATCAGAAAATAATGTTAATGTAATCACTCATTCGGTGGAGTTTTTAGCGTTAATTCGACGATATAAAGTAGCTCATCAAGAAGGGACTAAAATGGCTTGGGAGCAATTAGCAAATGAATTGGTAAATGGTAGCGCCAACTTGGCATTGTCATACGCATATTGGGAACGAAAGAAGAAAGAACTACAAAGTGATGCAAACCAATTAGGTGTGTCTAATTCGATTGATTGGGTACTAATACAAAAAAAACAAATGAGTCAGTTTGATACGAGCTTATTTTTCGAGCAATTAACGATTGAAGGTCATAATCTTCACCCAGGTACAAAAACAAAAGTTGGCATGAAGCCTGATGATGTTTTTCAATTTGCCCCAGAATTCGATGGAGTTGCACAAATTCACTTTGTTGCGATCAATAAAGCGTATGCTGAATGGTGTGTAGTAAATGAACATGAAGAAGATGCGAATGCACTACTTTTCCAATCTTACCCTGAATTAGTAAGGGCAGTAAAAAAGCAATTTAGAGACATAAATCTTCTTATTGAAGATTATGTAATTGTTCCAGTACATCAATGGCAGCTAGAAAATGCGATTCCTTCTATTTATGAAGAAGAATTAGTAAATAAGGTAATCGTACCGATTGATGATTTTACTGTTTCTAGTGGCTCCACATCATCATTTAGAACGGTAGTGCCTCTTGAAAATAGGAATGTGGATTCATTTGCAATAAAAGTAGCAGTAAATAGCCAGATGACTTCTACTGTCCGTACTATTTCTGCAAATACAACTAATAATTCAACAGTCTTTACAAGACTAATCCAATCCGTAATGAACATGGAGAAGGGGTTAAGTAAAACTTTTGTTCCTGTATGTGAGGTAGCTGGCTATAATTTTAAAATAAATGAAGATCATCAGCATAAAAATAGAAATCTCTCAGCGGTACTCCGAGAAAATATAGAGTCGTTTATAGAGGAGAATGAAGTTGCAATTGTTGGTAGTTCGCTATTTTCCGAGTCACCGATTTCAGAAAAGATAATTTTTGCTGAACTAATTGAGAAGTTTGCAAAAGAAACGAAAGAAACTTCAATTAGAGATGCTGTTACTCAGTTTATCAAGGAATACGCTTCGTTGATCATTCCTGGTGCTCTAACATTTCTAGTTAAATATGGAATTGGTTTAGAAGGACATCTACAAAATAGTGTGATGGTATTTAAAGATGGTCGACCTGTTCGTTTGCTATTCCGAGATTGGGGTGGTGTACGAATACATAAGGAAAGGCTTGAGAAGCACCAATTTCAAGCTGAGTTTTATCCTGGATCAATAACTGTAACGAGTCATTTAAATGAAGTTCATAATAAAGTATTTTATACAGTCTTTCAAAATCATTTTGGTGAGTTAATTCTTCAAGCCTGTAAAACTTATGGATTAAGTGAAAGAGCGTTATGGAACGAAATTCATCTATTATGTCGTTCAGTGTTTGAAGAGCTTGAAGCTGATGCTAAATATGCCGAAAATGTCATTAGTGATCGGGATGCTTTATATAAAGCAAAAGTAGAACACAAGGCACTTGCGAAAATGCGTTTAGATCCGGAAATGAAAGGATATTCGTATGCAATTGTCCCTAATCCACTTCATGAATTTAAGTGAAAGGTAAAGTAAGTTACATGGCACAAATTGAAGTTCAAGACATAAAAAAAACGCCGCGCTTTGCGTTTCAATCTAAGTCATTCACAATCTTCATGTCTGGTAGTTTCGTTTCTAGAGTAGGCGATTGGATGGATTTAGTTGCACTAAATTGGGCAGTCCTTCAGTTTACAAATTCACCTATTCATTTAGGTATTATCAATGCATGTCGCTTAGTTCCTACGTTTTTACTAAGTGTACCGGCTGGAATATTGGCTGATAGGATGGATCGAAGAAAAGTATTAATTTGGCTACAAATCGGGATGATGTTTTTAACATTCATACTTGGCTTTCTCATTAAGGAGGAACCAGCATTTTGGTTATTTGCCTTCATTGTGACTTTAAGGGCCATGCTCGCGGCTATGGATCCACCAGTCCGAAATGCTTTTATACCTAATCTTGTTCCTCAGTCTTCAATGGCAAGTGCGATAGCCATTAATACGATGACTATTAATCTATCACGTATGATTGGTCCAGCAATTGCAGGAATACTAATTGGAATGACCGATATTGCCAATATATTTTATATCAATGCTTGGGGAACATTCAGTGTATTAATTTCTTTATCTCTTATTCGCAATAACTTTCAACCATTAAAAAGAAAAGTAGAAGGAGAGAAGATTACCTTTTCAGAGGCTGTAAAATTTGTTAGAGAAAAACCGTCAGTACAATCATTACTCATTCTAGCAATTGTCCCTATGATATTTGGATTTCCTTATACGACAATGACGCCTCTATTTGCTAGAGAACTGCTTCATTTAGGACCTGAAGGGTTTGGTATGTTACTTTCGATTTCATCAGTCGGAGCAATTGCGGGTACGACATGGTTATCAATTGGTAAAGAAATTAATGAACCAGGTAAATGGTTAATCTATTCAATTATTAGTTTTGGCTGCTCATTACTTTTATTTATTGGAACAGCTAATCTGATGATAGCTGGTATTGCGATGTTTTTAGTTGGATTAACTAGTCAAACTTATCGTACATTAAGCCGTATTACGTTACAAAAGCAAGTACCCGATCATCTTCGTGGAAGAATATTGAGTATTGCCTTAATGGACAGAGGCTTTATTCCTTTAGGAGCGTTATTAATTGGGGCAATCGCAACAAGTTTAGGAACTCATTGGGCAGGCAATGTAATGGGATTAGGTTGTATAGTAACGACATTAATAATTGTGATGAAAAGAAAACAAATCATGAAAATATAGTTCGTGGGAGGTTTAGGAAGTTGATTGAAAATATTGTCCAAACATATCGTATGAAACAAGAAAAACCACTTTGTGCTTATATATATGACTTATCAAAATTGCGTAGTCACGTCGAAGCATTATTGACAACTTTACCAGAAAACTGTCAGCTATTCTATGCAATTAAAGCGAACTCTGATGAAACGTTGCTTAAAACGTTAGCTCCACATGTAAGTGGTTTTGAAGTTGCTTCATTAGGGGAGATTGAAAAAGTAAGGTCAGTTGATCAGCATATACCAATTTTGTTTGGTGGTCCTGGGAAAACTTATGAGGAAATTGACATGGCAATCCATCACGGTGTGACTTTATTACATGTGGAGAGTTTCCATGAACTAAATGTAGTGAATCATATAGCGAAACAAAGAGAAGTCAGTGTCTCAATTTTATTACGTGTAAATCTTCGTAGGTCGGTACCGAATGCGAAATTAAAGATGGCGGGTGTTCCAACTCAGTTTGGTATTGATGAAAAAGAGATACCAAAAGCAATATCATTAGTGAATCCAATGCCAAATATAAATCTATGTGGCTTTCATTTTCATGCTATGTCTAATAATATTGATGCGATGTCACATGCCTATTTTGTTGACCATTGCTTTGCATTATCAAGAGCTTGGGAAAATGAGTTTAATCTAGACATTTCTTATATGAATGTCGGCGGTGGAATCGGTATTAACTATCTAGATATACATGATCAGTTTAATTGGGAAGAGTTTATGCTTGTTTTACATAAAATCATAGAAAAAAACAAAGATAAAAACTGGCAAATTTTATTTGAATGTGGCCGTTATATTACATCATCATGTGGATACTATGCGACAGAAGTATTAGATATAAAACAAAATCATGAACAATATTTTTGTGTACTCCGAGGTGGAAGTCACCATTTAAGACTTCCAGCTGCTTGGAAACAAAATCATCCTTTTACGGTTGTTCCAGTAGAAAAATGGTCATACTCATTTGAACGCCCAGAACTTGTTAATACGAATATTACTGTAGCAGGTGAGTTATGTACTCCTAATGATGTACTTGCACGGGATGTAAATATTACTAGATTAAGAGTAGGTGATATTCTCTTATTTAGCTATGCAGGGGCATACGGTTGGTCTATTTCTCATCATGATTTTCTCAGTCATCCACATCCAGACAGATTCTATCTTGATCAAAATCTACAAGAAAATGAACTGCTTATTATAAAAGAAATACGTAATAGCTTTCAGTAAATTCCTATATGCTAAATAAATTTTATAATTAAAGTTGGGGGGAATCCTCAACTTTTTTATATTTTAACTTTCTTGATCATGGGGTTAGATTTCAATTATCACTTAAAATGATATTTTAATATATTTTATTAAATGAATATTAGTTCATATTCATCACTAATATTTTAGTTCACATTAATTTAAATCATATCAAGTGATATAAATGTTAAATTTTAACAGTAGTTTATAAATATTAATTTTTATGATTATTTATAGTTAGTCTAGATAAAAAATATCTTTGACTATCTAACTAATTAAGTATATAGTCTATTTGAAAATGATTATCATTCGTGTTTAAGGGGAATGAAAATGAAGAAAAATTTAACGAAATTAATTTTACCTTTACTACTTTGTTTATTACTAGTTCCATCTAAAATATTTGCAGCAAGTCCTGAAGAAGATTTAACTCATGCAAATGTATTTATTGAAAGAGCTATACAAGCATCTCAGAAAGGAGACTTTGCATCTGCTGAGAAGGACTATAAAAAATTCAATGGTGAATGGTTAGCCAAAGAAGATGGGATTAAAAATAAGTCAATTGAAGCATATGGCAAAATTGAGGAAGCGATGGGAATGGTTCAATTCTCATTAGCCCAAAAGACAATCAATCAAGATACACTTGTTACTTCTTTAAAAGAATTGGAAGCAGTAAATGAAAAGTTCATTACACATCAGTTTGCTGAATCCAAAATTAATATAAAGAATACAGGTAGTGTTGAAGATTTAATACAAATATTAAACAATGCATTATCAAACTTAAAAGAAAATGATGTATCTGGAGCAAAATCAGAGATTGATCAATTTAGAAAATCTTGGATTAGTATTGAAGGGGTAGTATTAACACAATCCCAAAAAGTTTATACAGATGCAGAAAGAGATATGGTTACTTCGTACGCGATGCTGTCCGGCAAAACGCCTGACATTAAAGCAGCAACTAAAACGATAAAAGATATGCGAGATTATCTTTCACCTTTAGCAGCTAAAACTAGTTATACAATGTTAGATGCAATCACAATTTTATTAAGAGAAGGATTAGAGGCCTTACTTGTTGTGGTAGCTTTATTAGGATTTATAAGAAAGTCTGGTCATGAGAAAAAAAGTAAGTGGATCTGGTTTGGAGTCGGAGCTGGATTAGGTGTAAGTATAATATTAGGCGTTATCGTGAACTTATTATTTTCAGCAGGTGCTTTTGGAAGTAACAATTTCTTAATTGCAGGATGGACCGGAGTATTTGCTGCAGTCATGTTGCTTTATATGAGTTATTGGCTTCACAGTAAATCGAATTTAAAACAATGGCAATCTTATATTCAAACCCAAAGTACGAAAGCTTTAAACACTGGCAGTTTATTATCACTTTCAATTCTTTCATTTTTAGCAGTATTTCGTGAAGGAACTGAAACAGTCTTGTTCTTTATAGGGATGGCTTCATCTATAAAATTAACAAGTTTGTTAACGGGCATTGTATTAGGGATTCTCATTTTAGCAATTCTAAGTTACTTAATTTTAAAAGTTGGTTTAAAAGTTCCTATGAGACCATTTTTCCTTATATCTAGTATTCTTATGTTCTATTTATGTTTCAAATTTACAGGTATGGGCATTCACGGTTTACAATTATCCGGATTATTACCAGCAACGCAAGCACCAATACCAACAGTGGATTTCTTTGCAATTTATTCTACTTGGGAGAGCTTCATACCACAAATCATACTTTTGCTTATTGCATGTATCGTAGCAATCTTTAATAGATTTTCTAATAAAAAAAATGAAAAAAAACAAAATTCGGGGGAAATTGAACATGTTATCTAACAAAAAATTAGTTTTATCAATGACTTTAGCACTATCATTAACTTTATCTGCATGTGGCACAGAAGAAGATAAATCAATTAAAAGTGGATCAGATGATATGATTCAAACAATTACAGATTTAAAATCGCAAGTTGCTGATAATGATGAAACAAAAGCAAAAGAAAGCGGAGAGGCACTTGAAGAGTCTTGGGAGAAATTTGAAGACTCAGTAAAAGATAAAGATGCAGATCTTTATGAAAAGGTTGAAACTCCTCTACACATTATTGAAGCTGGTGTAAAAGTTTCTCCACTTGACGCAGATACTCTTAACAAAGCTGCAGATGATTTAAATGATGTTCTTAATGAAGTTAAGGACTTAAAATAATACTAAAACACCCAAAAGGGTAGATTCTTTATAGATGGTCTACTCAGTGGGGTGTAAGCTTGTAAATATCCTTTCAAAAGCTTTTATTTAGAATGGAATAAAAAAGTCTAACTACTTGAATTTAGTAATAGTATTAATTAATATGAAGTAGAATTACAATTTGATATTTTGAATAGTACTAGGGGTGCCGTAAATGGTCGGCTGAGATTAAGACACAATTGTCTTTGACCCTTTAACCTGATCTGGATAATGCCAGCGTAGGAAAGTGAGCGAATAAATGCATATTTTTATGTATTTATAACATTGATTTGTTCGAGCACAAGTCCCTATGGGGATTTGTGCTTTTTTGTTTTCTAAATCAATCCACAACTTCTATCTGTTAGATCAAAAAAGTCTATTCATTAAGTAGGAGGAAAGAAATTGAAAAAAGTACTGACAATTGCGGGGTCCGATTCGAGTGGTGGGGCTGGAATTCAAGCAGATTTAAAAACATTTTCAGCTCATGGTGTGTTTGGTATGAGTGTGATTACCGCAGTGACAGCTCAAAATACACAAGGGGTATTTGCAGTTCAAGACATTACACCAGAAATGATTGCAAGTCAGCTAGACGCAATTTTTACTGATATTGAAGTTGATGCAGTAAAGATTGGGATGGTGTCACAAATTGATACGATTAAAGTCATTGCTGAAAAACTAAGACAATATAAGCCGAAGCACATTGTTGTTGATCCAGTTATGGTTTCTAAAAGTGGTTATGATTTATTAAGTCCAGATGCGAAAGAAGCTTTAATTCAAGAACTGATTCCATTGGCAACTGTCATAACGCCTAATCTTCCGGAGGCAGAAGTTATAACTGGTAGAAACATATCAACTCTTAAAGAGATGGAAGAGGCTGCTATTTTAATTCACTCATTAGGTGCTAAAGCTGTTCTTGTAAAAGGTGGTCACTTAGAGGACGATGCAACAGATGTTAGCTATGATGGGTACGAATTTACTTATTATAAGGGTACTAGAATAGCAACTAACAATACTCATGGTACTGGGTGTACTTTGTCATCAAGCATAACTTCTAATCTAGCGAATGAATGCCCATTAAACGAAGCAATTAGTAAAGCAAAAGAATATATAACACTAGCAATTCAACATTCATTCTCAATTGGAAAAGGTGTAGGTCCAGTACATCATTTTTATTCGATGTATCAAAAGGCGGGTATACAGCATGTCTAAACTAACTGGAAAGTTAACAAAATGGAACTTCGCAACACTTTGGTTCGGAGCCGCAGTTTCAATCGCTGAAATTATGACAGGTGCGCTTATTGCACCTTTAGGTTTTTCAAAAGGATTGACTGCTATATTAATCGGTCATCTACTAGGTACACTACTTCTTGTATTAGGTGGTGTCATTGGTTCAAGAGAGCGTTTAACAGCAATGGAGTCTACTAAAATATCATTTGGACGTTATGGTAGTTATTTATTTTCTATTTTAAATGTATTACAGCTACTAGGCTGGACAGCAATTATGATTGTGACAGGAGCCAGGTCAATTAATGTAGTAACTACATCTGATTTTCATTTTAACCAGCCTTGGGTTTGGTGTCTTGTAGTTGGACTATTAATTTGTACATGGTTATATTTTGGTCAAAATGCTTGGAAGAAGTTAAATAGTGTAGCAGTAACACTATTATTTTTACTAACAATTGTATTGTGCTTCGTCATTTTTAAGCATAGTGAATTACTTTTTGAACCAGGTACTTCTGAGATGTCTTTTGGTGCCGCAGTTGAATTATCCGTTATCATGCCACTATCATGGCTGCCGTTAATAAGTGACTATACTCGCTTTGCTAAGTCAACTCGTGAAGGTGCAATTGGAAGTTTTGTTGGTTATATGATTGGTAGTTCATGGATGTATGCAATCGGACTCGGAGCTGCGCTAGCATTTAATGAATTTGATCCAGTGGCAGTCCTAATGAGTGCAAATCTTGGATTGTTTGCAGTTGGGATCGTTGTATTGGCCACAGTTACAACCACTTTTATGGATGCATATTCTGGTGGCATTTCATTGACAACTGTATTTCCTAAATTAAATGGAAAGCATGTCGCAATCGTACTAACAATCATAGGAACAATACTGGCAATCGTATTTCCGATTGAAAAGTACGAAGGATTTTTATATTTAATTGGTTCTTTCTTTGCACCCTTGTATGCAATTTTGTTAACTGACTATTTTATTTTAAAGCGTACTAAGATTAGAAAAACCTTAAGGGTAGACTGGGTTGCAATGCTCATATGGGTAATTGGTATATGTATCTATCGTAAGTTTGTACAATTTGATAGTTTTCTAGGAGCAACTGTTCCTAGTATGGTTGTCATTGGTGTGATTTATATTGTCGTTCAATTTGTCATAAATAAATTTGCTAATCAGCAAGTAGGGGGAAATAAACATGTCAGTTCTTAATGAAATCAGTCAGTTAATTGGAGATGTAAAGGGTAAAAAACCCTTGGTACATCATATTACAAACTATGTAACGGTTAATGATTGTGCAAATATGGTTCTTGCAATGGGAGGTTCACCCGTCATGGCAGATGATTTAGCAGAAGTCGAGGAAATGTTGGCCTTTGCATCAGCACTTGTCATCAATATCGGTACGTTGAACGAAAGAACCATTCAATCAATGATCACGGCAGGAAAAAAAGCAAATCAACTAGGAGTCCCAGTTATTTTGGATCCAGTTGGTGTAGGAGCTACTACTCTTCGAACAGAGACAGCGGCAATTTTATTAAAAGAAGTTCGTTTCGCGGTCATACGTGGAAATATGTCTGAAATTAAAATGATTGCAGGATTAAACGTGCAGATTAAAGGCGTTGATTCAATTGCGAGTGAAGAAAATGGTATTGAAATTGCAAAAGCTTTAGCAGTGAAATTAGGATCAGTAGTAGCGATTACTGGTGCTGTTGACATTGTTGCATCATTAGATCATGTTTGCAAAATTTCAAATGGTGATAAAATGCTTGCGGATGTAACAGGAACAGGCTGTATGAGTACATCGCTGATTGGAACATTCGCTGGTGTAACAAAAGATTATTTCCTTGCTGCTATTGCCGGTATTACAATCATGGGGTTAAGTGGTGAGTTGGCAAAAGAACGATTAACAAAGGACCAAGGAATTGGAACATTTAAAGTAAATTTATTTGATGAAATCTCTAAAATGTCAGCAGAAACATTGCTAAGCAGAGGTAAAGTTGAATGAGTCTATTGAGAAATAAAGTTGATTATAAGCTCTATCTGGTTACAGATCGTGATGTATTAGGGAAAAGAGATTTAATCGAGTCAGTTGAAGCTGCAATTAAAGGTGGCACGACGATTGTTCAGCTAAGAGAGAAAAACTGCAGTAGTTTAGACTTTTATGAACTTGCTCTAAAGGTAAAAGAAGTAACATTAAAATATAATATTCCACTTATTATCAATGATCGATTAGATATTGCACTTGCAATTAAAGCGGATGGTCTACATATTGGTCAAGAGGATTTACCAATCACGGTAGCAAGGGAAATCGTCGGAAAAGATATGATCATTGGAGTGTCCGCAACGACTTTAGAAGAAGCACTTCTTGCACAAAAACAAGGTGCTGATTATGTTGGTATTGGGTCTGTATATCCTACAAATACAAAACTAGATGCAAAGCCTGTTTCATTAGAAGAACTACATGTAATCCGTGAAGCAATTTCAATTCCAATTGTTGGGATTGGCGGAATTAATGAAGACAATGTAACAGACCTTATGAAAACGAAAATAGATGGTGTTGCAATTGTATCGGCCATTTTAGGGAAAGAAGATATTAAAGCAGCAGCAGAAAATTTCATCATTAAAATGAATGATTAATCGTAAAAACTATCTTATCTTTATGGTAAGGTAGTTTTTTTATTGGTGAATTTTAATCGAAATGAGGTAGTCATGAATAAGTTTTTCTTATCATACCTCATAATAAAACGCTATTTTTAAACCAACCTTTCAAATTGTAAAATGAAGGCAAAGGTTATAGAAGAGGTGATTAGCGTGAAGGCAGTTGTTGTAACTGAGTTCGGAAAACCAGAAGTACTAAAGTATGTTGATTTAGAAATCCCAACATTCAACTCAAAGCAAGTGTTAATTATGGTAGAAAAAGCCAGTGTTAATTTTGCAGATATAAAATCAAGATACGGAAAAAAAGGGGAAGGCAAATTTCCATTTATTCCAGGATTGGATGCTGCTGGTGTTATTATTGCTGTTGGAAACGAAGTAACACAATTTAAAATTGGAGAGAGAGTAGCGGCATTTCCAGTTGGTGGCTCATATGCCGAATACGTAGTAGCAAATGAAAATTTAACATTTCATATACCAGAAACAGTCGGATTTGATATAGCTGCAGCGTGTCCAACTGTATCTTTTCTTTCATATAAATTATTAGCAGATTTAGCCAGAATTGAAAAAGGTGAGACTGTCCTTATCCATTCTGCAGCTGGAGGAGTAGGAACTACAGCTATACAGCTTGCTAAGATTTTAGGTGCAGGTAAAATCATAGGAACGGTTGGAAATGAAAAGAAAGCTACAGTTGCACAAGCTGCTGGTGCTGATCATGTTATTTGTTATGAAAATGAAGACTTCGCTCAAAAAGTTAATGAACTAACAGAAGGTAAGGGCGCAAATATTATACTAGATTCAATAGCCGGGAGAATATCTGAGCAAAGCTTACAGTGTTTAGCACCATATGGCCGACTCGTTCATTTTGGAAACTCAAGTGGGGAAATAGGACATTTTAATACACAACAGTTGCATTCAAGTTGTCGATCAATTTTAGGGTTTAGTTTAGGTACAACAAGAAAAGAACGCCCTGAATTATTGAAGGATACGGCTAAACAAGTTTTCAACTTTATTGAAAAAGGCCAATTAACGATTAAAATTGGTCATCAATTTTCTTTAGAAGACGCCGAGAGTGCTCATAGATTACTAGAAAGTCGTCAAAGTATTGGAAAGATTTTATTGAATGTAAGGAATAAATGAATAAAGATTTATTGTAGCGGAAGTTGTAAATAGTGGGACTGATGAGCCGTGTATATATGTTATATGATCAGGCTGTCCAGGGTGGTCCAACAATTTCTATACAGGGACAAAATAAAAGGAATATCTATTTTGCTAAATTCATATATATATTAAGTAAACACTACTTTAGGGTAGTGTTTTTGTTTTATAGAAAAAGGAATATCGATATTTAATACCTTATACTAAGTACTTGTCTTAATTTGTCGAAATTATAAGAATTTTGTATAAAGGAAATTGATATAAAATATCGAATATTATCAATTGTAAGACTATATTATTTTTTAATATAGATATAAACTGACTCCACTGAGAAAACCGACAGTTGGAGGCATTCTTACGTTTTTTAAAACGTACCTTACTATTAAAAGGAGAGTGACTAGCACATGGATTTTTTATTATCTAAAGAACAGCAATTGATTCAAGAAATGGTACGAAGCTTTGCAGAGAAGGAAATTGAGCCTTTTGCAGAAGAAAATGACCGCGATAGTAGATTCCCAATTGAAACATTCCAAAAAATGGGTGAATTAGGTTTGTTAGGTATTCCTTTTCCTGAAGAATACGGTGGAAGCGGAAGCGATACAATTAGTTATGCAATAGCTGTAGAAGAAATAGGACGTGCATGTGGTGGAACTGGATTAAGTTTTGCAGCCACAATTTCACTTGGAGCTTCTCCTATTTATTATTTTGGTACGGAAGAACAAAAGCAAAAGTACTTAGTTCCAATGGCACAAGGGAAAACACTTGGAGCGTTTGGTTTAACAGAACCTAATGCTGGCTCGGATGCTGGGGGAACTCAAACAAGAGCAGTATTAGATGGTGATGAGTACGTTATTACAGGAGAGAAATGCTGGATTACCAATGCTCAGTATTCAAACACAATTATTGTTACTGCTTATACTTCAATTGATGAAAGAGGAAAGAAAAATATTTGTGCATTTATTGTACCAACGGATTCTGAAGGTTTAACGATTACAGATCCTTACGACAAGATGGGTGTACGAGCATCAAATACGACTCAAATCGTTTTAAATGAAGTACGAGTACCAAAAGAAAATATTCTAGGCAATCCAGATAAAGGATTTGGCCAGTTCTTATATACATTAGATGGTGGAAGAATTTCAATTGCAGCTCTTGCTGTAGGTATTGCACAAAAGGCTTTTGATAAAGCATTAGCTTACTCAAAAGAACGTAAACAATTTAACCAGCCTCTTTCTAGCTTTCAAGCAATCCAATTTAAGCTAGCAGATATGGCAATGGGAATCGAATTAGCTCGAAATATGGTACACAAAGCTGCATGGTTAAAAGATAATGGAAAACCTTTTACAAAAGAAGCGGCGTTCGCTAAGTTATACGCTTCTGAAATCGCTTCCAAAATTGCGAATGAGTCATTACAAATTCATGGCGGATACGGATACATGAAGGAATATGGTATAGAACGTTTAGTTCGTGATGCTAAGTTACTTGAAATTGGTGAAGGAACTTCTGAAATTCAACGTATCGTTATTGCAAGACAATTAGGATGCCGATAAGGAGCGAGAATATGATCAAAATACTGATTGCAAACCGCGGAGAAATCGCATGCAGAATTATCCAAACATGTAAAAAACTGCGTTATCAAACTGTTGCTATCTTTTCAGAGGCTGATAAGGAAAGTTTGCATGTTAAGTTAAGTGATGAGGCTTTCCCTCTTAAAGGAAATCATACGAAAGATACGTATTTAAATGGCGAATATATTATTCAATTGGCTAAAGAAAACAACGTAACTGCAATTCATCCAGGTTACGGTTTCTTATCAGAAAATAGTGATTTTGCTAAAAAATGTGCAGAAGCTGGAATCTTATTCGTTGGCCCAAAGCCTGAACATTTAGAAATGATGGGTGAAAAAATTAGAGCTAGGCAACTGATGGAGCAATTAAATATTCCTGTTATCAAAGGGAACTCTCATCCAATTCAATCGGTAGAAGAAGCAAAAGAAATTGCATTCGATATTGGTTATCCAGTCATGTTAAAAGCCTCCAGTGGTGGCGGTGGAATTGGTATGAAATTAATTGAGAATCAAGAACAACTTGAAAAGGAATTTGTTGCAACTCAAACTAGAGCGCTTCAATTCTTCGCAAATGATGATGTTTTTATTGAAAAAGCAATCTTAAAACCAAGACATATTGAAGCACAAATTGCAGCAGACACACTTGGCAATATCGTATTCTTGTTCGAAAGAGACTGTTCAATTCAAAGAAGAAACCAAAAGGTTGTTGAAGAGGCACCATCACCGTTTCTTTCTTCACATGGTCGTAAGAAGCTTGAAGAATATGCACTTACAATTGCAAAGAAAATGAAATATATAAATGTAGGCACGATTGAATTTTTAGTAGATGAAAACGAAAATATTTATTTCTTAGAAATGAATACTAGATTACAAGTAGAACACGGAGTTACTGAGGGAATTACAGGAATTGACTTAGTTGAATGGCAATTCCGAATTACATTTGGTGAAATTCTTCCAATTCGTCCACATCATGTTGAGATGAATGGACACTCAATTGAAGTAAGGGTTTATGCGGAAGATCCTAAAACATTTTTCCCATCTCCTGGAACTGTTCAACATTGTAGTTTTCCAGAAGTTGAAGGTGTGAGAGTTGATACACATCTTTACGATGGTTGGGTTGTATCTCCATTTTATGATCCACTTTTAGCAAAAGTAATTGTTACTTCAAAAACTAGAAAAGACGCAGTTCAACAACTACAGTCGTATTTATCAAGTGTACGTATTGAAGGAATTAAAACGAATGTGCCATTTTTAATTGATATTCTTTCTACGAAAGGCTTCCAAGAAGGCGATTATGCGACTAATTTTATCAGTGAATATCAAAAAGTAAAGTGAGGTTCATATAATGGAAAATTTAACGGCAATGATGGCAGGTAGCGTATGGAAATTACTAGTAGCAGTTGGTGACGAAATTAGTAGTGACGGGGAATATGTTATCTTGGAATCTATGAAAATGGAAATTCCACATGCAGCACCGTATAAATGTAAGGTTGTAAATGTATTTGTGCAAGAAGGCGATTTTGTAAATGAAGGCGACTCATTAATCCAAGTTGAAAAACTAGGTTAGGAGTAAATAGATGAAGCTACCTCAATCAGTTATTTTAAGGGAAGTTGGACCACGTGATGGGTTACAAAATGAGAAACAATTTGTTCCAACAGAAAAGAAGCTTGAATGGATCGATTTATTGGTAGAAAGTGGTTTATCTTATATTGAAGTTTCTTCATTTGTAAGGCCAGACTGGATTCCTCAACTTAGTGACTCTGTTGATCTATTCACAAAACTTAACAAAAAAGATGGGGTTACTTATGCAGCACTTGTCCCAAATAAAAGAGGACTAATTAGTGCGTTTGAAGCTGATGCAGATGAAATTAACTTTTTCGTTTCTGCAAGTGAAACACATAATTTGAAAAATAAAAATGCCAATATTGAGCATTCAATGAATGAAATCCGTTCGATGATCACTGAATGTAAACAACATAAAAAAACAACAAGAGCATATATATCAACAGTATTTGGTTGTCCTTATGAAGGTAATATCAATACTGTTCAGGTTATTAAGATGGCTAATCAATTAGTTGAGTGCGGTGTAGATGAAATTTCTTTTGGAGACACAATCGGAATTGCTACACCATATCAAGTAAATGAATTTCTGGAAGACTTATTAAAAGAAATATCTGTTGACCAGATTGCAATGCATTTTCATGATACATACGGTCGTGCAATGGCAAATCTTTATACTTCGTTGTTATTTGGAATTGAAAGATTCGATTCGTCAACTGGAGGTTTAGGTGGCTGCCCATATGCACCTGGTGCAAGCGGAAATGTAGCAACTGAAGATATTGTTTCATTACTTCATCGATTAGGTATTTCAACTGGCGTTGATGAAAAGAAACTTCACCATGCGACTAATTATATTTCTGAGGCGATGAACTTGACGCCAGTTAGTAAATTATTTTCCGTATGGAATGGTTCAAAGGAGAGTATTTAAATGGAATCCTGTTTACTTGTGAATGATATTGGTCATGTAAGAGTATTTACGCTTAACCGAACGAAACAAGCAAATTCCTTATCTCGCGAGTTACTAGAAGCTCTTCATGATGAAATGGATAAATTATCAAAAGCATCAGAGATTCGTGCAGTTTTATTTACAGGCAGTGGTTCTTCTTATTTTTGCAGTGGAGCTGATTTAAAGGAAAGAAGAGGCATGACTGAAAACGAAGCTAGGGAAACAGTTGCTATGATTGGATCCCTATTCTTTAAAATTGAAAAGCTTCCAATGCCAGCAATTGCAGCTATTAATGGTGTTGCACTAGGCGGAGGCTTGGAACTTGCTTTAGCTTGCGATATTCGACTTGCTCATAAAGATGCAATTGTTGGCTTACCAGAAACATCTTTAGCAATTATTCCTGGAGCGGGTGGAACGCAAAGACTACCACGCTTAGTTGGACTTGGAAAAGCTAAAGAATTGATCTATACAGGTAAGCGATTAAATGCACAAGAAGCCGAGCAAATTGGAATTTTGGAGCATGTTGTTGAATTAGATGAATTACAAAATAAAGCATTAGAAATTTGTGAAGCAATTGCAAGTAAGGGACCGCTTGCAATACGTGCAGCAAAAAAAGCGATTCAATCTGGTTTCGATCTACCATTAGATTTAGGTTTAAGATTAGAAACTTACGAGTATGAAAGATTGCTACATACTGAAGACCGTATGGAAGGTTTAAATGCGTTTCAAGAAAAACGTCAACCACAATACAAAGGAGAGTAACTCACATGTCAAACGAAGCAACATATCAAGCTCGAAAAGACCAAATACTTTCTGGTGGGAAAGAAAAGTATCATGAGAGCAATGCTAAAATTGGTAAGCTTTTTGCTAGGGAGAGAATTAATCAGCTAGTAGATAAAGATAGTTTTGTGGAAGATGGTTTATTTGCCAATTGTGTAAATGATGAGTTTCCAGCAGACGGAATTATAACAGGAATCGGTAAGATTAATGGTCGTACAGTTTGTGTAATGGCAAATGATTCTACTGTAAAAGCAGGATCTTGGGGTGAAAAGACGGTAGAGAAGATTATTCGTATCCAAGAAACTTGCCAAAAAATGCTGTGCCCACTGATCTACCTTGTAGATTCAGCTGGTGCACGTATTACTGACCAAGTATTTATGTTCCCGGGAAGACGTGGAGCAGGGCGAATATTCCATAATCAAATTAAGCTATCTGGTCAAGTACCTCAAGTCTGTTTATTATTTGGCCCATCGGCTGCAGGTGGCGCGTATATACCAGCATTTTGTGATGCTGTATTCATGGTTGAAGGCAACTCTTCTATGTATTTAGGATCACCTCGTATGGCTGAGATGGTAATCGGTGAAAAAGTAACGCTTGAAGAAATGGGCGGAGCGAGAATGCACTGTTCAGTTTCAGGGTGTGGGGATGTTTTATGTGAATCAGAAGAAGATGCAATTCGACAAGTAAAAGAGTATTTATCATTTTTACCAGCAAACTTTAAACAAGGGTCTCCTGTTGTAGAAGCAAAGAACCCAGTTGTTAAAGAAAAATCATTAGCTGAAATTATCCCTGGTAATCAAAACGTACCATTTTCAATTTATGAATTTATCGATCGAGTAGTAGATGAAAATTCATTCTTTGAAATTAAAAAATTATTCGCGCCTGAGTTAGTAACTGGTTTTGCTAGAATTGATGGACGAAGTGTTGGTATTGTGGCGAATCAGCCTAAAGTTAAAGGTGGCGTATTATTCCCAGATTCAGCGGATAAAGCAGCTAAATTTATCAATTTATGCGATGCTTACCATATTCCTTTATTATTCTTAATGGATGTACCAGGATTTATGATTGGTACAAAAGTAGAACGAGCAGGAATTATCCGACACGGTGCGAAAATGCTATACAGCATGAGTAACGCGACAGTGCCAAAAATTTCAGTTATCGTTCGTAAAGCATATGGTGCAGGTTTATACGCAATGGCTGGTCCTGCATTTGAAACGGACTGTGTAATTGCTTTCCCATCAGCTCAAATTGCGGTAATGGGTCCAGAAGCTGCCGTAAACGCAGTATATGCAAACAAAATTGCAAGCTTACCGAAAGAAGAACAAGCTGCATTCATCCAAGAAAAACGTAAGGAGTATTCTGAGGATATTGATATTTATCGATTAGCTTCAGAATTAGTTGTTGATGTTGTCATTCAACCAGAAGAGCTACGTTCTGAACTAATTAAACGATTTGAATACTACTTGGAATCATACGAAACGCCAAGCACAAAAAAGCATGGAGTATACCCGGTATAATAGTGAGAACAGTCCTCCAAAGAGGACTGTTTTTTTATGAGTAGTAACTTACTGAAAGCATAAAATAGTTCACTTTAACAGGAACGTTAGTTCGCATTTTGAGTTAAATAATGGTATAATTTACTAATAATAAATAGGAGGGATTTTAATGAATCAAATCGATTTAATTGTACTAAATTTTGAAGAAATAAGACGTAGAAGTATTAAGGTTTGGCAGTCAATTCCTACTAATATGTTAAATTGGAAGCCTGATGAAAAAGCTTTAACTTGTGCGGAAATGGTTCGACATGTACTAGAAAGTGAATATATATATCTTCAAATTTTACAAAATAGAAAAAGTATATCACACCCTGAAAATCCATACGAATTAGTTGAATTTACGAATGTACAAGATGATTTAGATAGAGCAATACCTCTTCGACATGAATTTATTAACTACATTAAATCTATAGAAGTGTCTGATCTTGAGAATGTAAAAATAGATCGTTCAGACGTGGGATATATCCGTACCTTAGGAGATATGTTACTAAGAGTGGCTTATCATGAATCTGTACATACTGGCCAATTATTGGACTATATGCGAACGATGAATATTGAACGACCGAATATTTGGGATTAATAGATATAGAGAATAGTGAAGATTAGAGAAAGACATGTAAGTGAAGCATTCCAGAAATGGGCGGCTTTTCTTTTTTATCTAAATAGTTAAACAAACGTTTGATTCATTCTCCTAATCATCTAAAACTATGAACTATTTATACTAGAAACAGTATTTGGTGCTTATAATGATAGTGAACATTTAAAGTTTCATAAAACGTCGATATATTTTGATGTGAAAGTAGCCTATATATTTTGCACTACAAACAGGGGGCAAACAATGAATAAAATTGATGGAAAACTAAAAGAGTGGCGGTCTCATGAGTTAATAGATGACGAGACTGTGAGCAGAATTTTAACTTATGAAAATCATAGGAATAGAAGTGAGAAGCAATCATTTTTAATGAATATCGTACCCTTTCTTATCGCTTTACTAGTTGCATTTTCAATACTAGCGCTCGTTGGAAGCAACTGGAATAATTATGATCAAACAGTAAGATTAGTCATTATTTTTGTTACATTAATAATTTTTCATTCAGCGGCGTTTATTAGTTATCAAAAGGGAAAAGAGCTTTTTGGAAATTGTTTGAATTTCATAAATGTAATTGGATATGCTTGTGCTTTCGTTTTAATTGTACAAATGTATCAATTTTCTAGCGATAGCCCAATATTTCTTATTACTTGGACATTATTAGCCTTTCTTTATTATTACTTTTTAAGGCATGATATGTTTTATTATTTATTCTTAGGAATTGGATTATTTAGTTTAAACTATAGCGCTGGTAATGGAACATCTTATGTATATCTTTTACAGCTACCATTATTACTTTGTTCAATTTATTTTCTATTGAAAATGAAAACTCGTTGGAATGCGAGCTTCAACTATACATTTTTAGGATATATACTCATCGTGTTTTTTGAGACGATTTCTGATGGTCAGTATGTTACTCCGATCATCGCGGTAATATTTGTTCTGTGGCTACTTAATGAGTGGGGAGTGATTGATTATGTACTACTTCCTTTCATTACTCCATTTATTTGGATTGCTACCTTTATTACGACGACTATGGGCGTAATTTATGATGTAATTCATGAAATTCAAAAAGAATTATCGTTTCCAGTTTTCAACATTGTAATGTTATTGTTCACTTTATTAGCTGTTTATACTGTTTATAGAAAATGGAGAAGTAATGAGCAAATCAAAAATTATCTTTGGATTTACCTATTCATTTTCTTATTACCAATCTTGGGTATGCAAGACGAATTAGCTAATATGATTGTTGGTGTCTTCATTTTATTTGCTTATTCTTGTATTCGTTTATTCTTTGGTGTTTCTCATCAAGAAAAAAGAAGCATGATCATCGGCTTTATTACCTTTATTATTCTTGTAATTGGTATTTACACAGGATTATCTGTTACTTTCATAGGTAAATCAATCGTATTCATCATACTTGCAGCTATACTCTATATCGTCTTTATTCAATCGAAAAAAGCAAGAGGTGATGAATATGCAAAATAAAATGAAACTAATATTATTGTCATTCATACAGTTAATTTTGCTGCTTTCATTACTTGGAAGCATAATGTACTTTAAACAAACTGCTGACACTTTTAAGATTGAGGCAGAAAGCTTAGATCCAATTGAGCCATTATTCGGTCACTATGCAGCACTATCATATAAATTCGATGAAATTACCGATAAGGATTGGAAGGGTGAAGCGAAGCCGAAAGAAGGGCAGAAGATTTTCATAGTTTTCAAGAAGAGTGAAAAGGGACTCTACGTTTTTGATTTTGTAACTGATCAACGCCCTGACAAATTTAAATATATTAGCGCTGAAATATCATATGTATATGATTAACTAAACCACTCTAGAGTGGTTTTTCTTTTGATAACGACTTATTTATCAAGAAATAAATAGGGGAGAGGAGTATAGGGAAATAACCAAACAAACGTTTAATTAAAAAAATGAATATAAAAAAAGAACCCTAATTAAAGGGTTCTTTTTTTTATTAAGCTGAAATATTGCTTTCTACTTTTAATAAATTAGCTTTCTCAAGACGCTTTCTTACAATTACGCCAATTGTAGAAGCTAAGTATGCTTTAACAAGACCTAAAATGATAAACGGGTAAAATCCTCCTGTTAGTGCTGCTTTCCAACCTAAATCCAGAGAGATTTTTAACCAAATTGTTCCGAATAGTAATGTAACTAGCATTCCAATTGTATTTGCTACGAATACTTGTAAAACTGTGAAACTAGTTTTTTCTATATAGTAAGCAATGATCAATACAGTAGGTAAAAATCCAATTAAATAGCCACCTGTTGGCCCAATAAGTGCACTAAATCCAGCTGAAAACTCCGCATATACAGGTACTCCGATCGCACCAATTGCTAAATAGATCAGTACTGAAATTGTTCCATATTTTCTACCTAAAATTGTTGCAGCAAGTCCAATTGCAAGTGTTTGACCTGTAATTGGTACAGGAGAAAATGGTAAAGGAATAGATATTTGTGCAAGTATACCAATAATCGATGCAAATAAAGCTGCAGTAATAAGCATTTTCAATCTTTCTGGATGCATTTTAAATCCCCCATTCTTAATGTTAACTTATTTATATTTTTAGTTAACATATGATAAGTTAATTATATTTTATAAGGAAAAATATTGTCAATAACTAAATACGATATAAAAAAAGAGAAAACCATCAGTTTGGTTTTCTCTTTTATCTGCTCAAAAGGGTTACAAGTTACAATTTTATATCCAAATAAATTGCGATAAGTAAAAAAATAATATACATAAATAATTTTAAATAGTTTACCAATCAAGTATCCTCCATCAAAATCGCATAGTTAGGCATGTGAATATCGATCATCAGTTGATACTATTTCATTTAGGAGCATTACGTATTGAATTGTGTTAAATCGTATGACAAATTGTTTAAAAGTATGTTTCAAGAACGAGCTGTGTCTAACTTTATGTTAAGCTCCAATAATCTCTATCTGTACTTCTTTATGGTATAGACTTAATGTGAGGCCATTTTTTGTCTATGAACTTATAAAAATTAGCTCACTGTTCCATTTGTATATTATATTACGCTTGTTTCATTTTTGATTGTACAATCTGATTTTTTATCTAGATTAAGTGCATAAAATATACAATAGAGTTCACATATCATTATAAAAAAGGAAAAATTTAACATTTTTAAAGGATTTCTATTAATTTAATAGAATAAGATGTATGGTGGATTTATTTTATTTTGAAATACTGTTAAACAGCTTAAAAGGAGGACAACATGGGAAAATCGATTGTACAAATGAAAGGTTTAACGAAAGTAATCAAAAATAAGAAAATAGTTTCTGATTTAAGTTTTGATATTTATGAAGGAGAAGTTTTTGGCTTTTTAGGTCCAAATGGTGCTGGTAAGACAACGACTATTAGAATGATGGTTGGACTAATGAGTATTACTGAAGGTGATGTAATAATCAACGGAAATAGCATAAAAACGGACTTTGAAAAAGCTGTTGCGAATATTGGTGCGATCGTTGAAAATCCAGAGTTATATAAATTCCTAAGCGGATACGATAATTTAATGCAATATGCAAGAATGGTACAAGGGATCACAAAAGAGAAAATTGATGAGGTTGTAGAGCTTGTAGGTTTAACAAGTGCGATTCGCAATAAAGTCAAAACATATTCACTCGGTATGAGGCAGCGTTTGGGACTAGCTCAATGCTTATTGCATGATCCAAAAGTTCTTATTTTAGATGAGCCAACCAATGGACTTGACCCAGCTGGTATTCGTGAGATGAGGGATTATTTGCAAAAATTAACACGAGAAAAAGGGATGGCTGTCATTGTATCTAGTCATCTTTTATCTGAGATGGAAATGATGTGTGATCGAATTGGTATTATTCAAAAAGGTCAGCTCGTTGGTGTCCAAACGGTAAATGAGCTGATTAACGAAGAATCTCAAACATATATTGTTGAAGTTAGTGATATAAGTGCTGCTCAAAAAGTACTGTCTAAATATAGTGTTGAGATTAATGAAGGTGATATTTATGTTCAAGCATCTAGAGAAGGCGTTCCAGATATTATTGAAAAATTAGTGCACGCAGGCATAAAAATATATGGAATTAAGGTGAATTCAAAAACATTAGAAGACCGTTTCCTTGAAATAACGAATGTTTAATTCAACGATGTAAGATAGTGAAATTAACTGTAAATACATACTTTGAGTATTTCTAAGAGAAGGGAATATGACCATGATAAAATTGATACAAAATGAATGGATAAAAATTATAAAAAGACCGGGAACACTTGTCATGATTGCTCTTGTTATTATTTTAGTAGGAGTAGTAGGTGCTTTTACAAAATATTCGGAAGGTAAATCTCAACAAGTAACTAATGATAAATGGAAACAAGTACTACAACAAGATACGGATTCACTGAAAAAAGATTTAAAAGAAGCCGGTAAAAACGATCCAAATAGAAAATTTATTGAAAAAAACATAGCGGTCAATGAATATAGAATAAAACATAATATAGCTCCGAATGAGGAGAGAAATGTTTGGACATTTATTGATAGCACATCTGATGTGATTGTACTAGTCGGTTTATTCACAATTATAATAGCCGCAAATATTGTAGCAAGTGAATTTAATTGGGGAACGATTAAATTGTTATTAATTAGACCATATTCTAGAAGTAAAATTATTTTATCAAAATATTTAACTAGTATTCTGTTTGGTCTTGTATTTTTAGCAGTTTTATTTTGTGCGTCGCTAATAATAGGATTAATACTTTTTGGACCGGCTGATGGGAATCCATCTTACTTAGCATATGTTGATGGACATGTTGAAGAGCAAAGTCGTTTACTATATTCTGCAAAGCTATATTTATTAAGTTTCATTGAGACATTTATGCTTGCTACGATGGCTTTTATGGTCTCAACAATCTTTAGAAACAATACGATCGCAATTGGTTTATCTATATTTTTATTATTTATGGGTAATGTGATTACTACGATCGTTGCAACGAAATATGAATGGGCAAAATACATACTTTTTGCAAACACAAATCTTATGCAATATATGGATGGAGCACCTCTTGTTGAAGGGATGACGATGGTTTTCTCATGCATCGTACTTGTATGTTATTTAGTTGTTTTCCTATTCCTAGCTTTTTATGTATTTTCAAAACGAGATGTAACTGCATAAATAATTTTATGAGCACAATCTATCAAGATTGTGCTTTTTCTATTGATTTTGCGTAGTTTGGTTAAAGATAAAGTTAGAATTATTTTTGTTAGAATAAAACTGAAAACTATAACAATATAATAAAATTCAGAGAAGCTGTATTGAGCAGTTACGTAAGGATTCTGTGAAGTAGAAATGTTGTGAGACACCGTAGAAAGTAATTACTGAGGATGATTGCTGTTCGGACCATGTAAAGCTGACCGTGTTTGTATGAATCGAATACGATTGTATATTTTGCTTAATTATAAATTCAACTAGTCCAGCTAGTCCTGTTAGTTGTTCATTTAATAAAATATATTTTTTGGTACTTTAATCTGAGAGGACCAACTGAATTTAAGTATATTAATATAATTTTATTTTTAAAATAAAAAATTATTGACATTTGTTTCGTTTAGGAATAAAGTTGTAATTAATCAAATGACGAAAAGCAATGATAGGAACTCGAGTAGTGGTGTTTTCCCTGTAACAGAGAGCTGATGGTGGTGCAAATCAGTACAAAAAACAACATGAATTACAATCCTTGAGCATCTTCCTCGAAGCAAATAGTGAGGGGAAGACGGTGAAGAGCCGTTATGAAATGAAGATATTAGTATACTAATTTACATACTAATAATTTAGGGTGGTACCGCGAATTTAACCATTTCGTCCCTACTGTGTAGACAGTAGGGACTTTTTTATTTTTAGAAGAAAATCAATTGAATAGTGTAAAGCAATGAAAGGAACAAAGTAGTGATGTTTTCCCTGTGACAGAGAGCTGATGGTTGGTGCAAATCAGTACAAAAAACAACATGAATTACAGTCCTGGAGCATCTTCTTCGAAACGAATCTGTGAGGGGAAGACGGCGAAGAGCCGTTATGAAATGAAGATATTAGTACAGTACATTTGTGTACTAATAACTAGGGTGGTACCGCGACTTGAATGTTCGTCCCTACTGTGAAAACAGTAGGGATTTTTTTTATTTTTGGCCTGTAATATAGACAGTTTTTAAAAGTCGGTCATGAGCGCGGCGGTTTCACTTTTATGATGTCTAGTTCCACGCCCTAGTCCCTCGAGGTCATAAGCCAAAGCCCAGCAAAGGTTAAAGAGCAACCTTTACTGAACTTTATCTTATGCTTGTCGGTCCTGAGCGCGGCGGTTCCACTTTTCTAGTTTTGAAAGGAGTGATGTTTTTGATTGATGAGTATGACTATTTATACAGAATAAAAAAAGATTATGGGGAAAGAAGGAGTAATTTGGAAAAAGTAGAAATGGTTTAATGATGAACACTTGCTTAGAAATGCTCGAAAAAAGCTTTAGCAAGAATAGATGGAACGGGTATTTTTAAGAAAGTAAGGTAATAGATTATTATGTGAAAAACAAAAAAAGGGGAACTGAGAAATGAAAGAAGCTGCTTTTGAAACAAAAATAATACCACCTCATTTAAAACAATATTTGTCGGAACAAAATTATGATCTGTACACACCGATTGATCATGCTGTGTGGCGTTATGTTATGCGACAAAATCATCATGCTTTAAAAGATAAAGCGCACGCTGCATTTGTTGATGGATTAAAACAATCTGGAATTGAAACGGAAAAAATTCCAAATGTTGCTGAAATGAACGAGTGCCTTTCTAAAATTGGATGGGGTGCTGGAATTGTAAATGGATTAATTCCTGGGGCTGCATTTTTTGAATTATTGGCAAATGGAATTTTACCAATCGCTACTGAGATCCGAAAGATTACAAACATCGAATACACACCTGCACCAGATATTATTCATGAAGCAGCTGGGCATGCTCCAATCTTATTTGACCCAGTTTTTAGAGAGTATGTACAAAAAATTGGTTCAATTGGTGCAAAAGCTTTTGCTACAAAAGAAAAGCAGGAATTATTTGAGGCAGTTAGAAACTTAACGATTGTGATGGAAGATCCAAAATCAACTGCTGAAGAAAAAGCAGCAGCTCAAAGATTGGTTGAGGAAAAACAAAACGCTATTGTAGGAATTTCAGAAGCTGAAAAAATTTCACGTGTATTTTGGAGAACAGTTGAATATGGTTTAATAGGCGATGTTGATCAACCAAAAATTTACGGCGCAGGTTTATTATCTTCTGTTGGTGAAAGTACACATTGCTTTACAGATGCTGTAGAGAGATTACCTTTCACTGTAGAAGCTGCTACGTTGCAACCAAAAAATGTAACGGAAATGCAATCACAGCTATTTGTATGTAAAAGCTTTGAAGAGCTAATGGAGGGTGCTGAAGAACTAGCAAATACAATGGCATTCCGCATTGGTGGTACTGAAAGCTTAGATAAGGCGTTAAAATCGAAAAGTGTTGCCACATTTGAATTAAATTCAGGCTTAAGTGTAACAGGAATTGTTCACGCAATTTTAAAGGATGAAAATGGTGAAGCAATTTATGTTAATACAACTGGAGAGACTGCATTATCAGTAAATCATCAACAATTAGAGGGTCACGGTAAGGATTACCATGCAAAAGGATTTGGTACACCAATCGGACTTCTTAAAGGAAATATAGAATTAGAAGAATGTGACGATGACATGCTTAAAAATTTAGGTATTGTTGTAGGAAACTATGTTGATTTAGAATTCTTGAGCAATGTAAGCGCTTCCGGTAGAATTGTGAATATCATCAAAAATAATGATAAAGTCGCTTTAATTTCATTTGAAGACTGCACAGTTACTTATGAAGGTAAGGAATTGTTTAAAAAGGAATGGGGCACTTTTGATATGGCTGTTGGTTCTAAAGTTACATCAGCTTATCCAGGTGCAGCTGATCCAGCTACTTACTTTAATGATTCACTAAAAGAAGTAGAAGTTGTTGAGGAAACGCCAGCACCATTAACTGAATTAGAAAAACTATACCAACAAGTTAGAGTCATTAGAGAGAAGAATACATTCTGTGATGATTGTATTAAAAAGCTAATTGATACGCATGATGAACTAAATCGTTCACATAAAGAAGATTGGTTATTACGTTTGGAATTACTTGAATTATCAATTGTAAATCCGAAATTAAACCATTTAGTATTACCTCTTAAAAAGGATTTAGAAGAATTAAGTAAAATTAATTCACTGAAAAATCTGATTACAAATGGTTTGAAATTAATTTAATCGTTCATTATGGGAAGCATTACTTCAATTAGAGGTAATGCTTTTCATTTTTAATTGTTCTGATATGCTAAAGATGTAAAATAATTTAATGTGATAGAACGATGAATGAAGAGGTGGATTAAATGGGTTTTGAAATAAATGGCATCGATCATATTCAAATTACTTCACCAAAGGGTGGGGAAGATAGAGCAAGGGAATTTTACGGCGACATTCTTGGAATGAAAGAAATACCGAAACCAGATAACTTAAAAGGTAGAGGTGGCTGTTGGTTTAGTTGTGGTCATCAAGAAGTTCATATTAGTATCCAAGAAGATCATATACCTCCTAAAAAAGCTCATCCTGGTTTAATCGTAACAAATATTGAAAATTTAAGAGAAAGATTGATTTCACTAAAAATGGAAATAAAAGAAGAACCCCCAATAGAAGGTCGAACAAGATTTTTTGTGAATGATCCATTCGGAAATCGCATTGAGTTCTTAGAATATCATTAAGAATTGTCATGTTAGAAGGTAAAACCACTGAGTAATCATATTCAGTGGTTTTTTATATTTATCAAATATGAATTTTTTGAAATGGTTGGACTAGCTTTATACCTTCAATGCACAAGGTATTTACCTTACTATCATCATAGTGCATAGCATAGACTTTTTCCTTGTCCTCAATCTGTAATTTTTCAAAATCTCGAACACTAGCATGTACTGGAATTGGAAATGGATAGAAATGAATATCATAAAAGATTTTCTTCACTTTTGGAAGTAAGCTTTGTAATAGTGGGTGATTATATACGCTATCTGCTGAATAGAAAAATTCGTCTTCAACAAAGAGACCGAAAACAGGCATGTTTGGAACATGTTGACTTTGAATTAAGTTAAATAGTACGCCGTCGATTTGAAAATCGTCAGTTACAGTATATATATTAAAGTAATCCTCTAATTTTTTTTCACCGTCATTTGTGTATTTTAATCCATTTTTTACACTTTCCCATAAACCGTCTAGCAATGTTTCATGTATGTATAGATTAATCTTTTTCACAGTTTTATCTTTTTGCTCTAATGGAGAGATAAATTTTCTAAAGTATGCTAATTTCTCAAGACCATTAATATGATCTCCATGCAAGTGAGTGATATATAGGTTATCAATATCACTATAAGATAATCCCATTTTATCTATTCGATAGTAGTTCGAATCTGGAATATCAATTAATAAATTTGTCTGATTAAAAGTAAGCAAGGCACTATTATGCCCTAATACTTTGCTAAATGCATCGCCACAACCAATAAATGTAATATCCATGTTTAACACTCTTTTCAATTGGTTTTTGAGTATTATAACATAGTGAGTAAAACTGTTAAAAATTAGCTGATTTTTTCATCTAAAGAAATGTGTTTGATAGAGATTAGTAGAATATATTTTATAAAGCAATTGTCAATTTTGCGATGATTGATATGATTAAGTTAACAATGGAAAAAGGTAGGTGTATCATGGTGAAAAGTTTAGAAATACCGAAAGAATTGTTAAACTTCAAGGATCTAATAGAGTCGACAGTTAAGGACTCAGTGGTCATTCAGCCTGATGTTCGAAAGACGAGTTTAACAGAAAGTAAGTTTTGTGGTGATCCGTATTTTCCTAAACAAATGGAATATCCAAAGGATGAAAATGGGGAACCGATGAAGCTCCTTGCACAAATAAATTTTTCAGAGATACCACAAATGAACGAGTTTCCAAACTCGGGTTTGCTACAATTTTACATATCAGCTGATGATGACGTTTATGGTATTGATTTCGATGAACCAGCTAAACAGAATAACTTTAAACTGATTTATCATGAGCAATTAAATGAAACAGATTTAATTGAAGATTTCTCATTTGTGACGGATGATAGAGAAATAGAGTTTCCTATTGGAAAAGAGGCAGGTATGACATTTGATTTGGTAGTTCAACCTGTGTCAGCTTTTTCAGTTGATTTTGATATAATAGAAGAAAATATTCCACTCGATCAAAAAATAGAGCATGAAAATTGTAATGATTTACATGAATTATATATTGAAAAGTTTGTAGGAGACGGTCATCGAATTGGTGGCTATCCATACTTTACACAGGCCGATCCTAGAAATAAAGACGAGTACCCTATATTACTTTTACAAATTGATTCGGATGATTTAATTGACTGTATGTTTGGTGATGTTGGAGTTGCAAACTTCTTTATTTCTAGAGAAGATTTATTAAATAAAAATTTTACGAATGTCCTATACAATTGGGATTGTTGCTAGTTATGTCAGTATAAAAAGAGCATTACTTCTTTAGCAGGAAGTAGTGCTCTTTTTATTGAAGTTAATAGAGTCGAAAGAAATACACTCTTTTTTTTTTTTAGTTACGGAGGTTTATGATGAAAATTGTAGAGTTTAAACATTCTTATATAGATGATGCAGCAAGTTTACTTGCGATAAGGCATCAAAATGAGAGAAAAGTAAATAAAGAATTGCCAGTTAAGTTTGAAGAAATAGCGTATGCAAAGAAAGCAATTGAATCATTGGTTGCGAAGAGTTGGATTGGCGTAGCAGCAATAAAAGACGATCTGTTAGTTGGTTATATGATTGGTACAATTCAAACTGATAAAAACCGTGAACGCCATACATGGATTCAGTATGCGGGAGTAGCAATTGCTCAAGGGGAAAATGAAGAATTATACCGTGAGTTGTACGCTGTATTTGCAAGCGAAATGGTCAATAATGGTTCTTTCCATCATTACGTGATGGTACCAAGCGGTGATGCAAATATGTTGAATACTTGGTTTCGTTTAGGATTTGCATATGAACAAGTCCACGGAATTCGTGACATTTCAGAGGGGATAGAGCCAAATCGTATTCATCCAGATCTTCAAATCCGTTTAGCATCTAAAGATGATGAAAAAGATATTCGAGCATTGGCGACTGTTATTATGGAGCATCAAGCTAAATCTCCAGTATTCGCACCTGGTTTTATAGAAGAAAGAGTTGATTATCAAGATGGGTATGCTGAATTAATAGATGATGAAACAGTTACATTTTGGTTAGCCATTCACCAAGGTGAAGTCGTTGGTTTTCAAGTTTATATGCCAGCAGAAACATCAGATGAAAATATGCTAATACCAGATTCATGTGTAAGTTTGGTGGTTGGTGCGACAGTTGAGTCTGCTAGAGGAATGGGTGTAGGCTCAGCTTTATTACAAAATGGTCTTACTCATGCAAAGAAATTAGGTTATACAAGTTGCGAGACTGACTGGAGAATGACAAATCTAGAATCTTCAAGATTTTGGTCAAAAAATGGATTTAAACCGTCAGTCCATCGATTAGTTCGTCATATTGATTCAAGGGTTTTATGGGCAAAGGGAAAATAGGTTAGCTTTTTACTTTGGAAAGACAATTTATAAGTATTATAATAATAGATAGAAAATTTACATAATAATATAGTTGGTTTGTTTGAGGGGGATATAATCGTGAAATTAATAGGGAATAATGTTTATTTAAGAATGCTAGATGTTAATGATGCAGAAGAGCTTTTAAATTTTGAAGTGAAAAATAGAGTATTCTTTAAGCCCTTTACGTATATAAAAGACGAGAGTTTTTATACAGTAGAGTTTCAACGAGAACGCATTAAATCAAATAAAGAAAAAAGTGATAATGATCAGTACTATTTTTTCGGTATCTATTTGAGAGAAACTGATGAATTGATTGGAAATACGATGCTAGCTGAAGTTTTAAGAGGGGATTTACAAAGTTGTTTTGTTGGCTATTCTTTAGATGAGCAACAAAATGGTAAAGGTTATACGACTGAAGCAGTTAAGCTTGTAGTTGATTATGCTTTTACTGAATTAAAGCTTCACCGAATTGAGGCTGGCGTAATGCCACATAATATTGGCTCTATTAGAGTATTAGAAAAATCAGGTTTCCATAAAGAAGGAATTGCCAAGAAAAACGTTAGAATTAATGGGAAATGGGAAGATCATCAAGTGCTTGCTATTATAAATGAAAATGAATAATAAAAGCCTATAAATATCTGGAGGTATTAAGATGGAAATCGTTAGTTACCCTAATCTTTCGAATAGACCGTATAGCTTGCAGGTTGAACGGGAAATGGAAGTGTCAATAGACGTTTTATATCATGCTTGGACTGAAGGATTTGGTATTTGGTTTGCAGCACCGGATTCCGTCATTATGGAAGCAAAAGTGAATTCTGTCTTTTTCTTTGAAACAGAATTTAATGAGATGCGTCATCCACATTATGGGCGGTTCTTAAAACTAGAGAAAAATCGACAGGTTGAAATTACATGGATCACAGCTGGAACGAAAGCTGAAACAGTAGTTACAGTAGAATTCGTTTCAAAAGATAATGGCGTTTTGATTAAATTAACACATGCCGGTTTCACTGATGAATTATCGAGAGATCAGCATGAAGAAGCGTGGCCTTATGTACTAGAACAGCTTGATAAACGTATGAAGGAAACAATAAAGTAATGAGAAAAAAATCTTTTCTATTAGAACTACAAGTATTAAAAGAGATTGCAGAGATATTAAACGAGGGTACTGACTTACACAGTACCCTTGATTGTGCATTAGCAAAATTAATTCAAATTACAGGCTTAGAAACTGGTTGGATTTTTTTAATAGATAAAAATGGTAGCTATGAATTAGTCGCCTCTCATGAGTTACCACCAGCGTTAACAAATGAGGAAGTTAAGCCGATGTGTTGTGGAGATTGCTGGTGCGTGAGCAAATACGTACAAGGAAGACTCAATAAAGCATCAAATATTATGGAATGTAAAAGATTAGAAGAATCTGTGATTCATAATTGGGGTGATACAAATGGTGTAACTCACCATGCGACAGTACCACTTCAAGCCGGAGAGGAATCATTTGGATTATTAAATGTAGCAGCATCAAATAAATTACAATTTGATCAAGAAGAGTTAGACCTCTTAGGAGCAGTAGCATTACAAATTGGAACAGCAATTAAAAGAATTCAACTAACAGAAAAAGTGAAGGAAATTCAAGTCATCGAAGAAAGAAATCGTTTAGCTAAAGACTTACATGATTCAGTCAGCCAATTGCTCTTTTCGATTAATGTAACAGCTAAAGCTGGGGGCAATGTATCAGATAACAAAAAAGTAAAAGATACATTTCATCATATCCAACAAATTGCTCAAGAAGCGCAGGCAGAAATGAAAGCATTAATATGGCAACTTCGACCGCAAGGAATAGAAAAGGGAATCGTTAGCGCTTTAATTAACTATGGTGAAATGCTAGGTTTAAAAGTACATAGCCAAGTCAAGGGGGTCAGTGTTCTCCCTTCCAAAATAGAAGAGACACTATGGCGAGTAGGCCAAGAAGCATTTAATAATTGTAGAAAACATTCTGGGCAAACGGACATTTATTTGCAACTATCTAGTAATGGTAAAAATATTAAAATGGTGGTTGAAGATAGAGGCGCGGGTTTTGTGTGTCCAGAAAATGTAAGCATTCCTACATTAGGGTTAAAAAGTATGAGAGAACGAGTAGAAGTATTAGAAGGATCGTTTATCGTGGAAAGTGAAATAAATAAAGGAACGAAAATAATAATAAATATTCCTTTTTAAAGAGGGAGAAATCGTAATGACAATAAAATTAGTAATTGCTGACGACCATCATGTTGTCAGAAGAGGACTAATCTTTTTTTTAAATACTCAACAAGATATCGAGGTCATTGGTGAAGCATCAAACGGGGAAGAAGCTATACAGTTAATAAAAGAATTGCATCCCGATATAGTGATTATGGATTTATCAATGCCAAAGTTAAATGGAATTGAAGCAACAGAACAAATTAAAAATGAAGGATTGCCTGTTAAAGTAATGATATTAACAAGTTTTTATGATCAAGATCATATTTTACCGGCAATTGAGGCAGGAGCGGCTGGCTATTATGTAAAAGATAGTGATCCAGATGAGCTTGTCACAGCAATACGGAAAATCCATGACGGAGAAAAACAATTTCATTCAAAGGTTACTACACAGTTGGTCTCTGCATTAACGAGTAAAAGTGAATCGAAATCTGAACAGACTATTCACGACAAACTAACGAAACGTGAAATGGATGTATTAAAGGAAATTACACGAGGTAAGAGTAATAAAGAAATTGCTTCTTCTTTATTTATTACTGAGAAAACAGCGAAAACTCATGTATCGAATATATTAGCAAAGTTACAACTTCAGGATCGTACGCAGCTTGCTCTTTATGCGATTCGAAATGGAATATCAGATTAATAAGGTGATAAAAGGTTTATTTCAGGAGCGGTCGATATTTTTCGTGAGATTATTGATAACGTAAACAATATACTGATAGAAAGGAAGATTTGATGCGAATTCTTGTTTTAGGTGCTGGAGGAGTAGGCGGATACTTTGGCGGCCGTTTAGTAGAAAAAGGGGAAGATGTTACTTTTTTAGTACGACCAAATCGAAAAAAACAGTTAGAGGAAAAAGGACTAGTGATCAGTAGTGTGCACGGTGATATGATAGTACAACCTAAGATGATCACAGCGAGTGAGAATGCCGAAACATTCGATTTAGTGCTTTTTTCAACTAAATCCTATCATTTGCATGATGCCATTAAAGATGTAAAGCCATTTGTAGGTGAACATACAGTCATTTTACCACTACTAAATGGTATCTCACATGTAACAACTTTAAAAGAAGCGTTTGGGGAAAGTAACTTAATTGGTGGTTTATGTTTTATTGAAACGACTTTAAATCATGATGGAGAAGTTGTTCAAACAAGTAAGGCAGCAAGACTTGTATATGGTGAATTTATGAATAAAGACACTGATCGCATCCATAAAATTAAGAAAGCATTTAGTGGTACGAAAGCTGATTTTGTATTAAGTGAGCAGATCGAGCGAGATATGTGGCATAAATTTATGTTTATTACGGTCATGTCTGGTGTAACCTCCCTTATGCGAGCACCAATTGGACCAATCAGAGAAAGTGAAGGCGGCAGGACAATCATCCGTCAATTATTTGAAGAGTGTGCTAACATAATGCATGCCCATGATGCTCCAATCAACGAGAATATTGTTGATGAACATATGAAATCAATTGATGCTCTTGGATATGATATGAAATCTTCAATGCAGAGAGATATGGAAAAAGGTTCTTCTATTGAAAGCGATCATTTGCAAGGATACTTGCTCAAACTTGCGAAAGCGAAACATCTTTCAGTTCAATTGCTTGAGATAATTTATCAAAACCTCAAAGTATACGAAAAAATGCATATGGAAAATCATTTTTGACCTTTAGGTTGTAGAAGATGTTCAAAAACTAGGAGATTCAGTCTGTAACCTACAACTTTAGTTGTAGGTTTTTTATTTTGTTGATACACCAAAACGTGTAGTAAAGTTCTACCAAACGACTGACGATTACACTCTATTTATTGACTATACTAAAAGTACTTATAAAAGAGGAGTGGGACTTATGAATATTGTCATTGTTAATGGTAGTCCAAGAAAAGAAGGGCGTACTGGTAAACTGTCAGCTATTATTTCTAAAAAATATAATATTAAGACGATCGATTTAAGTGAATTAACTTTACCAGTTTATAACGGACAAGAAGATCAAAATGAATTAGCTAATATTAAAATGTTAAGGGCTGAATTAGAAAATGCAGATGCAATGATTGTCGCGACACCAGAATATCATGGTGGAATGAGTGGGGCATTGAAAAATGCATTGGATTTTTTAGGTAGTAAGCATTTTAAAGATAAACCTGTAGCTTTAATGGCTGTATCTGGTGGTGGTAAGGGAGGGATTAATGCGTTGAATAATATGCGAATTGTACTTAGAGCACTATATGCAAATGTATTATCTAAACAACTAGTCATTGATCCAACTGATTTTATCCAAGGTGGCATTGCTTTGGCTGAAGAATCATCTTACTTAGTAAATGGTTTAATTCAAGAATTGAAAATCTATACTCAATTAACAAAAAAGTTAAACGAAGAGTGGAGTGCTTCAAACTATTAAGATAGGAGTCCAAAGTAAAATGAAAAATTGGGTGCAATTCAGAATCGCAAGACCAACAGATCAGTTAGATGAAATTAAGAAGTTTTATGGTGAAGGACTAGGATTAAAGCGTGTATCTGGATTTGAAAATCATGATGGGTATGATGGAGTCATGTATGGCTTACCCGATGTGGAGTATCACCTAGAATTTACTCAATATATTGGCGGAAGTCCGTGTCCTGCACCAACAAAAGATAATCTTCTTGTATTCTATATACCGAATAAAAATGAAATAGATGAGATAAAAAACAGATTAGAATTAATGGGATATGAAGAAGTTGAACCAGAAAATCCTTACTGGCTTGGGAAAAGTATTACAGTAGAGGACCCTGATGGTTGGAGAATCGTATTAATGAATACTGAAGGATTGAAGAAATAGAAAACGAAACGATTGTCACTTTTAAAGTAGAGTTAACCTATTAGGTTTACTTAGAAAGAAACTGAACACAAAAGACCCCTCAAACTAAAACAATTTGAGGGGGAGCTACTAGAACAGCCAAGTGCTATGACAAGGTAAGAAGCTGAACACCTATAAAGCAGTACTCTTGGGTTTTAAAAAAATTTAAAATGTAATCGTTAATCGTTAGAAGTTTAATCGCTACAATTTAGTCTTTAAGATTTAAACGCTAAAATTTAACGTTTTCTTTCTCTTATCATAGAGTCTCAGGATTGTAGATATTAATCTACTTAATTAGATACGGAAATAACCCGTTCCGTTCGGGCAGTTTTTTGAGTCATTTCGTAATAGTAGCAATTTAGAAATTAGATTAATCTAAATGAACTTCAATTTCTGTTTTGGCATTTGTTTCAGATAAGATAAAGTCAACTTCTGTAGAAAACTGATCATACTTATCTTGATATTTCTGAATGACATTTCGTAATCCAATTGGATCAACTATCTTTGCTGCATGTTTTGTATTATACAAATCGATTAAATCTTTCGTATCGTCATTCTTAGTCTTGCCGTCTTTCCCAAATTGACTTTCTAGTAAATTATCTAAACGCTCTTGAACAGAAATGTTTTCTAATTCAACTTTATTCGTCACTTTTGAAAACTGTTGGGATAATACTCTTAGTAAAACTGCTTCATGATTTATACTATTTCTTCGCTCAATTGCTTCAGCTAAAGTCATACTTTCACCAGCAATCTCTACAACTGTAACTGCATTTGCTTTTACAAGAGCAGCTTTAATTTTTTTTCTATTATCAATTAATTTAAGTACACTTTCATACTGACCTTTTGCATATGTAATAAATTCATCTTTTTGCTGGAAACCTTTAATTCCTTTATTTCCAATTTCATACGCAATGTATTGACTTTCATTGATCGTTTTTTCTATACGTTTATCTAACATTTTTAACTCAGCTAAAGCACGTGTTAATGTCATTTTCATTGTTGTAACACTCTCCAAAATAAAGACTTGTTTTAAAAGTATATTAATAGATTATAATAAAAGTCAAATAATTCATTAAATACTTTAAATTTTGGATTCGGACAGACTAATATTTACAATTTGTACTACTTCATCAATGAAGTAGTTTTTTTATTAAAATAACATTGAACGACCTTCATAAAATAAGTTAATATATAATAAAACTTATAAAAAGAAGGTATTTAATATTGGATAATTACGATTTAAAGATTATAAATCAGTTGATGGATAATTCAAGAATAAAATGGGCTGATCTGGCTGCTGAAATCGGTTTGTCTGCACCAGCTACTGCAGAAAGGGTAAACCGACTGGTAGAGCAAGGCGTAATAAAAAATTTTGGTGTATTAATTGATGCTGAAAAGGTTGGGAGTGAGCTTACTGCTTTTGTTGCAGTATCACTTGAACGCCCCGAAAACAGAGCATCATTTTTAAAACTTATTAATCAATTAGAAGAGGTACAGGAATGTCATCACATCGCAGGTGAGGACGATTACTTATTAAAAATAAGAAGTAAAAATACGAAAGATTTAGATCGAGTCATTAGTCATGAAATAAAAGGCCTTAAAGGAGTCATTAGAACAAAAACAACAATTGTAATGGATACAACGAAAGAAACGTTTAGAATGCCATTACAAAATCATAAATTTTCAATTGAGTAGGGAGGGTTAGTATGGAATTGGCGATTTTTTTAAAAGGCTTGATAATCGGTTTATCAATTGCTGCTCCTGTTGGTCCAATTGGTGTGTTATGTATCCGTAGAACACTAGCACATGGAAGAGTCGTGGGTTTAGTTTCCGGTCTAGGGGCAGCAACAGCGGATGGGATTTATGGTTTAATTGCTGGGTTTGGGTTGACGGTAATTACGAATTTTTTAATTGGACAACATTTTTGGATTCAATTAATTGGTGGCATTTTTCTCTGTTATTTAGGTGTAAAAACACTGATGTCAAAAGCAAGCTTTACTCAAACTGAAACCCAAAAGAAAAATATGTGGAATGCGTTTTTATCAGTTTTGTTTTTAACACTAACAAATCCAATGACAATTTTATCATTCATCGCGATTTTTGCAGGTTTGGGGATCTCTAATTCAAATAGTAATTTGTTATCCGCGGTTGTTTTAGTAATAGGTGTATTCTGTGGTTCTACTTTATGGTGGGTCATTTTAAGTAGTGGAGTAGGGTTATTTAGAAAAAAGATTACAAATAAATCGTTAACAGTTATCAACCGTTTATCTGGATTTATCATCCTTATATTTGGTGGTATTGCTTTATATGAGTTAATTAAATAAAGCTTCTTCTAGAAGATTAGAGTCTAATAAAAGGAACCAACTTAAAAAGCTAGACTGCGAGGAACGTTTCAATGCTATTATTAAAGAGCTTTATTTTGGGTTTTTCAGTTTCTGCTCCTGTTGGCCCAATTGGTTTATTGTGTATACAAAGAATCCTGACTAGAGGAAGAACGGCAGGTTTTGTGACAGGTTTTGGTGCTGCAACTGCTAATTTAATTTATGCAAGCATCGCCGCGTTTGGATTTTCAGTTGTTTCTTCTTTTTTAGTTGAACAACAATTGGTATTCAGGGTGATTGGTGGCGTATTTTTATTCTACTTAGGGATTAAAACATTTATTAAAAAACCTTCTAATACTGCAGCGAATTTAGAAGGTGAGAGTATATTTGCAATGTTTCTTTCAACGTTTGTCTTAATGATTACGAATCCAGTGACCATATTAAACTTTGTCGCGATGTTTGCTGGTTTAGGTTTTGAACAAGACTCCACCTCTAGTTTAGTCGCAGTAACTTTAATTAGTGGCGTATTTTTAGGAGCTATTTCTTGGTGGATCATTTTAAGCTATGTTGTAAGCTTATTTAGGAATAAAATTCGACCTCATTTAAGTAGGGTCAACAAAATAGCCGGACTACTTATAATAATTTTAGGTATCTTAGCCTTTATAGAAACATGATAAAGGAGCCTAGTGCTCCTTTATACAACTTATATAATATGGAATTGACATTTATATTTGATGTAACTATAATGATTACATCGGGAGGTTGAATCCTATGAAGATCAGTAGTCGTTTTACCGTCGCTGTTCATATTTTATCCTTAGTTACGATCGAGAATAGTGCACTTTGCACTTCTGAGTGGATTGCAGAAAGTGTCAATACGAATCCAGTCGTAATCAGAAGAGTGATGGGAAAACTTAAAAATGCTGGCTTAATTCAAGTTCGTCGAGGAACAGGAGGGGCTTCACTTCTAAGGCCTTTAAAAGACATTTCTCTTCTAGATGTATACCATGCAGTAGAAGTAGTGGAAGAGGGAGAACTTTTTCAATTTCATGAAAATCCAAATCCAAATTGTCCTGTTGGGGCTAATATTCAAGCAGTACTTGAATTGATTTTAAACCGAGCTCAAGAAGCTATGGAACGTATTTTGGATGAGGTCACGATGGAAGAATTAGTGACAGTATTAACTAAAAAAATTGGATAAACAGTTCAATTTTTTTTGAAGCAGTTGTAACCTTATTAGTTACAACTACGGATTGTTTTATTTTTTTGATAACGTTGTAACTAAAGTGGTTACAACATAAAAATATTTTTAAACAACATACTTTAGGAGGAAATTAAGATGAAAATTGGAATTATTGGAGCTACAGGTAAAGCAGGGAATCTAATAGTAAAGGAAGCCATTGAAAGAGGGCATTCGGTAACAGCGATTGTAAGAAATGCTTCTAAATTAGCCGGTCAAATTGATTCAGTTTTAGAAAAAGAGATTTTTGACTTACATGCAAACGATCTTAATCAATTTGACGTTATAGTAAATGCTTATGGTGCACCAGTTGGCCAAGAGCATCTTCATGTGGAAGCAGGGAATGTTTTAATTGAAGGAATCAAAGGTACAAATGAAACAAGATTAATCGTTGTAGGTGGGGCAGGAAGTTTATATATAGATGAACAAAAAACAACTCGTTTAATTGATACGCCTGAATTCCCTAAAGAGTATTTTGCAACTGCATCCAACCAAACAAAAAATCTTGAGGACTTACAGAAATCGAGTATTAATTGGACATTTATTAGTCCAGCAGCACATTTCGATCCAACTGGGAAAAGAACAGGCACTTATCAATTAGGAAAAGACAATTTTATTGTAAATGCAAAAGGTAATAGTTATGTTAGCTATGCAGATTATGCGATTGCAGTATTAGACGAAATCGAAAAACCAAAACATATTAACCAACGATTTACACTTGTTTCAGAAGCTGAATAATGAAAAAAGAGGTTCTTCTATTGAAGAATCTCTTTTTAATTGGCTGTTTTCGTTTACATTGTTGCTATTTAAGAATGCGTTAGTTGATTACCACTCCAGGTTGCTCCCTTTCCGTGGGGCGAGAGCTGAGCCTCCTCGGCAAGCCTCCGGGGTCTCTGCCTTCCCGCTATTCCCACAGGAGTCTCGCACCTTCCGTTGTAATCAACTTTTGTAATAGTCGTTTTATATCCAAAAAGCAACAATCTTTTAGAAAAGAGCCTCTTAATTTCAATTAGATACTTTTCTTTTTGTAAACATAAAAATACATACTTAATGGCCACCAAATCACTGCGAAGATTGGGTAAACAGCCCATACTGTATCTGGAGAGGATACGATATTAACGGTAATAAAGAATACGCTGATTAATAAACTTGCAGTGAATGAAAAGAACACAAAGCTTCTTCGTTTTGCATGGTAAAGTGCTAATGGCCACCAAATGACAGCAAATGCAGGATAGATTGCCCAAGGGTAATCTGGGGAACCGAAAAAATTAAAACTAGAATAGTAGATTATAGTTGTTAAGCTACCGACGATTGCAACACGTAATGAACCTGATTTTGCTCCAAGGTGCATTAATATAGGCCACCAAATAATTGGATAAGCTGCATAGAAAAACCATAAATAATCTGGTGAATGAATTAAGTTTTCAGTAATAAGGAATGCAATTAGTACTAAACTACAAAATAATGAAAGCTGTTTTGCGGATTTTTTAAATACAAAATATAAACTAATAGGCCATAATAACAGGAAAAAACAAGGATATATAAACCAAAGTGTATTAGGCGAGGTAATATAATTTACGATCATAAAAAATATCATACTCATTATACAACCAGCAGTGGCGAATCCAACATAATTTTTCATCATTTACACCTCACTTATTTCGTTGCCAATAAAAGTACATTGAAAGTGGCCACCAAAGTAGACCAAATGTGGGATAAACAAACCATATCGTATTTGGTGTATAGTAAAAATTAATAAATAGGAAAAGTGCAATTAAAAGTCCACTACCACAAAGTGAATAAGCTAAGTTTAGTTTTGCTAATTTACTCTTTTTTTGATCGGGATTCTTAACCCCTAGCTCTTTTTTTAGTTCATCTATATCTCCGAATTCAACAATTGCTTTATTTATTGCATCTTCTTCTTCCTTACCATTTTCCATTAAATAGATTACTTTTTCTTCTAAGTTTTGAATAATTTCTTGTTTTACTAGTTCCGATTCTTGTGTTCTAGGAATTTCTTTAAATAATTCTTCAATATGATTTTTGATTTTTTTCATCACAAGTCCTCCATAAATAAATCAATAATTTCTTTTACTTCCTGCCATTCTTTTGCTAATTCATTTAAATATGCTTTACCTAATGATGTAATTTTGTAATACTTTCGTTTTCCACCGTGAGTAATGTCACCGAAATAAGGCTCGACTAGTTCTTTTTTCTCTAGGCGTTGAAAAACGGCGTAAAGAGTAGCTTCTTTAATTTGGAATCGATTATTTGTACGTAAGCCGATTTCTTGAGAAATTTCGTAACCATATCGATCCTTCTCAAAAATAAGCCTCAATATAATTGAGTCCAAATGACCACGTATGATATCACTTCTAACCATAATTCACCTTCTAAAACATATTATTCTATCTGATAGAGTAATACTAACAATGATTACTCTATCTGTCAAAGTAATTTCAGGAAAAAATTTCGTCATTCTTTTTATTTCTGTTTTGTCACAAATTCCTTGCGCTATTCGTCTTAAGTAATGAGATAAGAGGAAAGGGTGAAGAAATATGTATTCGACAGAAGATATTACAGGCGTAAAATGGGATGTTGTCATATTAGGTGGCGGAATAGCTGGATTAACAGCATCTATTTTGTTAGCACAAGAGGGGAAAAAAGTATTGGTGCTAGAAAAAGGAGGTAATTTAGGTGGAAGGGGCATCTCGAATAATTTAGGAAAAGCTCATGTGAATTTAGGCCCACATGCACTTTTTACAGATACACTTGAGGTATTTAATGAGGTTGGAGTCAATATTACAGGTAAATCGCCTAAATTAAGCGGCGGAGCATTTGTGTTTGGAAAAGATAATGAAAAAATGAACGTAGTAGATATAGTGAATTTATTTCTTGGTAGCCATTTGAAGTGGAAAGAGAAAATGGAATTTATCCGTTTTTATCGTCATATACGTAAAATGGAGTTAGACCCTTTAAATGGAATAAGTTTAAAGCAGTATCTATCTACTGCACTATCAAGTAACAAGGTGAAAGACTTAATTTATACATTTGTTCGGTTATCCACATATTCAAATAACCCTGAACTAATCAGTGCTCGTGTAGCAATTAGTCAATTAAGAGGAACAAGTGTATTGTATTTGAATGAAGGTTGGCAAACAATTGTTAATAATCTGATCAGTAGGGCGAAAGAAGTAGGGGTCACAATTCAAAAGAAAGCAGTCGCTAGTAAAATTTCAGGTGAATATCCTGAATTAACAATTTCGTTAAAAGATGGGCAAATGATGAAATCACGTAGTATAGTTTCAACAATTAATCCACATGACTTAATGAAACTTGTAGGTGAGAAGGCATCGGAATCTTTTCGTAAAAAAGTAGATCAAATGATACCGGTTCGTGCAGCTTGTTTAGATCTTGTCATGTCTGGTCTTCCAAATCCTAAAACAAATTTAGCATTAGGTGTGGAAAATCCATGGTATTTTTCAAATCATTCAACAGTAGCAAAGCTTTCAGATGAGCCTGGTCAAATTGTAGTACATGTGATGAAGTATTTAGATTCCATGATTGAAACTGAAGCACAAAATGATGAATATGAACTAGAATGTTTTCTAGATGTAATCCAACCTGGGTGGAGAAATTATATTGTCTCGCGTCGTTTTCTTCCGAAGATAGTCGTTTCCAATGCAATAAAAAAACCAAGAGAAAATATAGTAGAAGCAGATGAAATTGGGATAGAGGGCTTGTATATTGCAGGAGATTGGGTAGGAGATAAAGAAATACTTTTGAGTGCGTCACTAAGTAGTGTTAAAAATGCTACGAAACTACTAGAAAAGAAATTAGCATTTCAACATTTATAGAACAGAAGGGAAGAGACTTCGTGGATATAGATATACTATATTCTGAATATAAACCACTTTTATTTTCAATTGGTTATCATATGTTGGGATCAGTCGAGGACTCTGAGGATTTAGTACAGGATACTTTTGTTGCCATTCACCAACTGAGTAAAACTTCAAACGAAGAACCGAATAATATAAAAGCTTTTTTATGTAAAGTTATGACAAATAGATGCTTGGACTTATTAAAATCTACAAGAAAGAAAAGGGAAGTATATGTTGGACCATGGTTACCTGAACCAATTCTTCAATTAAAATTAGAAGGCACACATGAAGATCCAGCGGAAAAAGTCATTTTAGATGAAACGATTTCATATGCACTATTAGTTCTACTTGAACAACTAACTCCTGTTGAAAGAGCAGTTTTTCTTCTACGAGAGGTTTTTGAATTTGATTACAAAAATATTGCAGATATTTTAAGCAAGACAGAAATGAATTGCCGCAAAATCTTTAGTAGAATTAAAGAAAAAATTCAAGCTGATCATCAAAATACGAAACCAAATATTAGAGAAGATTTCTTATTAGCAAAACGTTTTATCGAAGCCGTTGGGACTGGAAATTTAGAAGTTTTGATCTCACTATTAACAGACGATATTGTTCTTATTTCTGATGGTGGTGGCAAAGTTAAGGCAGCCTTGCGTCCTTTATCCAACAAGAATCATGTTATTGCATTCTTAACAGGTGTAGCGAAGAAGGAAGCTAACTCTGCGGAAGTCAAACTAGTCATGGTAAATGGTCAAATTGGAATACTAGTAGATGGCAAAGATCCTACAATCATTTGCTTTGAAAAAGCAGGAGATTGCTATAAGAGAATTTACCTAGTTAGAAACCCAGATAAAATAAGGATAAAGTAAGTAATTTAAATGAAAAGGTTCCTTGTATAATGATTTTCTTACTATTTAATAAAGGTATACATTAGTCTTTCAAAACCATAAGCCGCTATAGCGGCTTTTTTTGTTGGAGAAAAGTATGGACAAAACTATGACGAATGTATTGGACACAATATGAATATAGTTTAATTAGTTCTCAAAATTTACAAGAATGGAGTTTCTAAGTTTAATAGTTTTTTTGTTAGGAGGTCAGGGATGATTGTATTTAATCAAGTGAATAAGTTTTACGGGGCTTTTCAAGTCCTAAAAGATATCAACCTAACAATTAATAAAGGTGAGGTGGTTGTCATAATTGGTCCGTCCGGATCAGGGAAGAGTACTTTGTTACGCTGTATTAATCATTTGGAATCAATCTCAGAAGGAACTCTCACCGTAAATGGAATTTCAGTAGGGGATAAAAAAGCAGATGTTAATAAGCTTAGACGTAATATTGGAATGGTTTTTCAGCACTTTTATTTATATCCCCATAAAACCGTACTTGAAAATATTACACTTGCTCCAATGAAAGTTTTGGGCCAATCCGAAAAAGAAGCTAAGGAAACTGCAAGTCGTTACCTTAATAAGGTAGGTATATTAGATAAAGCTGAATCTTATCCTTCCCAACTTTCTGGAGGTCAACAACAGCGTGTAGCAATTGCCCGCGGACTTGCCATGAAGCCAGATATTATGCTGTTCGACGAACCAACCTCTGCACTTGATCCAGAAATGATCGGGGAGGTCCTTGATGTTATGAAAGCCCTGGCAAAAGAAGGTATGACAATGGTCGTAGTAACGCATGAAATGGGTTTCGCAAGAGAGGTTGCAGACCGTATTGTGTTTATTGATGAAGGGCGAATATTGGAGGAAGCAGTTCCGGCTGAATTTTATGAGAATCCACGTGAAGAACGGGCTCGTTTATTTCTCAGCCGTATATTAAATCATTAATTGGAGGGAAAAGGAAATGTTTAAAACAAAAAATTTCATGAAAATAGCGCTTGTGTCAATTATGGCGGCCAGTTTTCTTGCTGGTTGCGGCGGGGACAAGGACTCTAAAGGAAGCAGCAAGGATGTATTTTCTCAAATCAAAGAAGATAAAAAAATTGTGTTTGGCGTAAAACATGATACTCGTTTGTTTGGATTGAAAAATCCTTCAACAGGTGATGTAGAAGGATTTGATATCGACCTTTCAAAGGCATTAACAGAGGAAATGTTTGGCGATGATGTTAAGCCTGAGTACATAGAGGTTACTTCTAAAACGAGGGTTGGCCTTTTGAATAATGGAAAGGTTGATGCTGTTGTTGCAACAATGACAATTAATGAAGAACGTAAGAAGGAAGTAGATTTTACTGATGTCTATTTTGATGCCGGACAGTCATTGCTTGTGAAAAAAGGAAGCAAAGTGAAAAGCATTGAAGACTTAAAAAAAGGAACGAAGGTGCTTGCGGTTAAAGGCTCGACATCTGCAATCAATATTCGTGAGAAGGCTCCTGAAACAACAGTCCTTGAATTTGAAAATTATGCTGAAGCATTTACAGCCTTAAAGTCTGGAAAGGGTGATGCACTCACGACAGATGACGCAATTCTATATGGTATGGCAGAAGAAGATCCTTCTTTTGAATTGGTAGGGGGAACATTCACTGAAGAGCCTTATGGAATTGCTGTAAAAAAAGGCAATAAAGAGCTTGTCGATGAGTTAAATAAAGCTTTAAAAAGTCTAAAGGATTCAGGAAAGTACGATGAAATAAAGGATAAGTGGATTAAAAACTAATTAATAACTATCGGGATTCTCGTCAGGATGTGCAGTGGTCCATGCAAGCTTCGGACCTGCTCATCCTGATTAATTAGGAGGAGATCGTTTGCTTGATTTCTCGATACTGACGAATTATATGGATTTATTTTTGGAAGGTTTAAAAATAACTATCATTGCTAGTTTAATTGCTTTAATATGTAGCTTTATTCTAGGAACACTTATTGCTGTAATGCGAATTGCTCCATTCAAGCTACTTAACTGGGTTGGCACGGCATATGTAGAATTTATTCGTAACATACCTGTACTGGTTATCGTGTTTTTCACTTTCTTAGTTGGAAACTTTGGAGGTATGACTGCAGGAACAATAGGATTGACCATCTACACAGCGGCATTTATTGCTGAGGCTATTCGTGCGGGGATTTTGTCTGTTCCAAAAGGGCAAATGGAAGCTGCCCGTTCAACAGGGTTGACATACGGACAGGCAATGAGAATGGTTATACTACCGCAGGCGATTAAAATCGTCACCCCGCCTCTTGGCAATCAATTTATCAATTTAGTTAAGAATTCTTCATTATTAGCAGTCGTAGCAGGAGGAGATTTAATGTATCAAGGAGATCTCATATCTGCTATGACTTATGCAACCTTTGATACCTATATTTTAGTTGGGTTATTTTATTTAATTATAACGATTCCTTTAAGTTTAGGCGTTGCCTTTTTAGAAAAACGCTTGGCTAGAAGTAATTAAGGAGGTGCATAGATGGATTTTCTAGCGCCGTTCATAGAAGTATATACAACTGACCATTTAAGATTTCTGCTAGAAGGATTTTGGGTTACTCTAAAGGTTGCTGCGATTTCAATTGTTCTTAGTTTCATTATCGGCGGTATTGTAGGTACTCTTCGATATGCGAAAATTCCGGTTGTTTCTCAGTTGTTTGCCGTAATTGTCGAGACGATTCGTAACCTTCCTTTATTACTAATTATTTTCTTTACTTATTTTGCACTTCCTGAAATCGGAATCGAAATGGAAATAACAGCAGCAGCTATTGCTGCATTGACGGTTTTTGAATCAGCTATGATTTCAGAAATCATTCGAAGTGGCTTAAACTCAATTGAAAAAGGACAGATTGAAGCAGGACGTGCTTCAGGACTAAATTACATTCAGACATTACACTATATCATAATGCCCCAAGCCTTAAGAAGAATGGTACCGCCTCTTGTAAGTCAATTTATCTCTTTGCTAAAAGATACATCACTAGCTGTCGTAATCGCGCTGCCTGATGTATTGCATAATGGACAAATTATATATGCACAAAAAGGCTCATATGTAGTACCAATACTGGTCATTGTATCGTTCATGTATTTCATCGTTAACTATGCTTTGTCAATGATCGCGAGAAGATTAGAATTAAAACAGATATAAAAATCCAACTAATAGAACCCTATAGAGTAGACACTTAAAAAGTCTACTTTATAGGGTTCTTTTATGGATATTAATGCAAAGTACGATTCTTTCTAACATTTAAAGTAGTTATGCTATTAATAAACAGTACATTTGATTAAAAAAACCAAATGTTTTACATTTACTGAGAAAGCATATGATCTAAGTAAGCCTTTATAGCTTCAATATTTCCAGATATATTTTCTTCTCTTAATTCGTCTTTTCTCAATTTATCTAATGATTTCTCCAATATATTTTGTGCTTCGGATTGAGGAATTACCACTACACCGTCAGCATCACCAACTATGATATCCCCAGGACTAACCGAGGTGCCACCGCAAGAAATTGGAATATTGATTTCACCAACTCCAGCTTTTCCGCTAGCCGCTACAGTTGTTCCTCTAGAGAATACTGGAAAGTTTAATTTTTTAATTCCAATGATATCACGAATAACTCCATCTACAACGATTGCGCTTACGCCAAGTGTCTGAGCCATGCCAACTACAAAGTCACCTGCGATAGCTCGGTATTGATCACCTTTAGCATCGATCACGATTACATCATCAGTCTTGGCTTCTCTAATTGCTCTTAATACAGATAGATTATCACCTACTGGAATCTGAACAGTTAAAGCTCTTCCAACAAACTTATGCTCCTCCTTTAAAGGTTTAATTGCTGGATGCATATTATTTAATCCATTCATTACATCTGATATACAGGTTGTTGGTATGATATTAAATAGATGAATAATAGATGTCATATGATTCTCCTTTATATAGGTTTCTTGATAAAATTATATAAATTAATGGTTTAGATGAGTAATACATAAAAGTTATTGAATGTCATAAACAAATATTATTGGGTTATTGAGCAACCTCTTTATTTATATGACTTGTTCGTATAATAGCAACAACGAATTTATATAGAGCACGTATAGAGAGTTTGGGATTGTAATAATGTTTAATTAAAAAATTGGCCACTCATTTCGAAAAAGAGTGACCAATTTTTATATTATGCTTATATTGGTTATTCAAATTGCTTGGAATATAGTTGTTTATATACCCCGCCATTTGTTAACAATTCATCGTGTGTACCTTGTTCAGTAATACCTTCATCTGTTAAAACGAGAATCCGTCCGGCATTACGAATAGTGGAAAGTCGATGGGCAATAACAATCGTTGTACGCCCTTTCGCGAGCGACTCTAGTGACTCCTTAATGAAGGTCTCACTCTCGTTATCAAGTGCACTTGTTGCCTCATCTAAAATGAGAATTGATGGATTTTTTAAGAATACGCGAGCGATACTTAATCGCTGTTTTTGACCTCCTGAAAGTTTAACGCCTCGTTGTCCAATCTCAGTGTGATAACCATTTGGTAAACTCATAATAAAATCATGTGCATAGGCATGTTTTGCAGCAGTTATGATTTCTTCTTCACTAGCAGTTGGATTTCCATATCGGATATTTTCAATCACTGTGCCTGCAAATAAATAAACATCTTGTTGAACAATACCGATTGCATTTCTTAATGAATGTAGGTCGATATCACGAATATTGATACCATCTAAAAGTAATTCACCATCAGTCACATCGTAAAAACGAGGAATGAGAGAGCATAATGTTGTTTTTCCTGCTCCAGACGCCCCAACTAAAGCAACGTATTCACCAGGCTGAACATGGAGTGAAATATTGACTAAGATATGATCCAGATTTTCATCATACTGGAAAGAAACATCCTTAAACTCAATTTTCCCTTGCACTTCATCAAAGATAATCGCATTTGGACTGTTTTCAATCACAGGTTTTAGATTCATGATTTCCATAAATCGTTGGAAACCGGTAACACCTTCTTGAAATTGAGTGCTCATATGCGTAAGTCGCTGAATTGGTTCAATCATGAAGTTGATATACATTAAAAAAGTAATCAAATCTGCTAAATCGATCTCGTTATTGACGATTTTGGTACTACCGAAAATTATCACCGTAATGGTAATTAGTTGGAGCAATGTTTCAACGCCATTGTAAAAGTAGGCTTCTGCCTTGTATGTTTCTTTTCGACTATCGAGGAAACGATTATTCTCTCTATTAAACTTTTCAATCTCTACATTTTCATTTGCAAATGATTTTACAACTCGGATTCCAGATAGACTATCTTCTACCTGTGAGTTTATATCTCCAATTCGTTCTTTGTTTCTTCTTAATGCCTGATTCAAAACCTTATTAAAATACAATGTAAAAGCACCTAATAAAGGTAAAAAGCAGAATACTGCGATTGTTAATGGTGCGTTAATAAAAAACAAAATAGCAAACGCCCCAATAAAGCGGACGAGATATTTGATGTAGTCTTCTGGACCATGATGGTACAACTCAGAAAGAAGTAACAAATCATTCGTTATTCGAGACATGAGCTGGCCGGTTTTTTCCTGATCGTAAAAACTAAAAGAAAGCTTTTGCATATGTGAAAATAGCTCACTACGCATATCACGTTCCATACGTGCGCCGACTAGATGACCTTTGTAGTCCACAAAGAAATTGCCTAGGTTCTGAATTATCACTAGGACTAACATCAACCCTCCAATCCAGTAAACATCATTTAGTGCACTGGACATGTTGCCTTCCAAAACATCTTTTGTAATATATCGAACGAGCAGTGGAAATACCAAAGTTATTGTGGATACGAAAAAGGCACAGACTAAAATGGAAAGATACAACTTTAAGTACGGTTTGTAATATGAGAAAAACTTTTTAACTGGAAAATGCATAAATTACCCCTTTATTGTGTTATTTACATTAACACATATATGGGGGCACACCGTTTACATTTTAAGAAAGTGTTCCACCCTTATATGTTTGTACAGTTTGTTTCACGAAGTTTCTCATGTTTTTTCCTCCTTTTTCATTATTACTTTTATTTTATACACATTACCAAAAAGAGAGAACTGTAAATCAGTCAATGTAAGGACTGTATTTTACGGTAGACGAATAATATGTCTGCGCCTTACAGAAAATGAAGTAGAACCTGAAAAAAGGAGCGTATTCGTATGTTTTTTAAAGATAAAAATACTGAGGTTGAATCAGAAGAAGAATATCCACCTAATATTTTTGAATTTTTACCGCCAATAGGTACGATATTAGGAAAAGCTACCGAAGATGAAATTGAAAAATCAATTAAGCTCGAAGCGAAGCATTATTCTTTTATGCGACTGATGGAAATGAATGTAACAATTAACTCTTACAAAGAACTATTAGACGATTTTTATGAATTTGAATATAAGTCAGTGAACTTTTGGGCAAATATTGCCAAACGAATAGATGTGCCAACTGAATGGATTATTCGGATTGACCAAGCTAACGGAGATATTTATTCGATGCAAGAATTCCCTTTTGAACAAATTGAAGAAGAATAAAAAACAAACCCTGTATCTGATCCGATAACAGGGTTTGTTTTTTTACACTCTAAAGTATCTTTTCTATGCAAAGATGGTATGGTTATCGTATAAAAAGTAGAGGTAAAGCGCATTAAACCTCGAACAATATACTATAAGAGGTAAATTAAATGAATAATGATCAATATGAAAATTTTAAGTTGCCAAGGGAGAATGAAATGTTTAATAAAATGAAGAAATGGGCTAAGAAAATAAAGCAGCAAATATATGTTCTTTATTTTGCATGTAAAGATGAAAGGGTACCAATGTATGCGAAGGTTTTTACGGCTTGTGTTGTTGCGTATGCATTTAGTCCAATCGACTTAATTCCGGATTTTATCCCCATTCTTGGTTACTTAGACGATGTCATTCTAATTCCGATAGGAATCATACTTGCATTAAAGATGATACCAAAGAATGTAATAGTGGAATGTGAGGCGAAGGCAGCCGAAATGATGAAGAAAGGTAAGCCGAAGAATTGGTTTGTCGGTGCAGTCATCGTATTTATCTGGATTTTACTTTTCGCTTGGGGTATTTTTAAAATTTATCATATATTTATCTAGTACATTTATTGTGATAAGAAAATCAGGCAATTCAAATTAAAATTAGAGGAAAATAATAGTCAATTATAGAAATGAAAATTTTATAAAAAATGTATTGGGAGGATATCATGAAACCTATATTTAATCAGGTGGGAACCATTTTTATTCCTGTCAAAAATATTGAGGAAGCAAGTCATTGGTATTGTGAAATACTAGGATTACCTAGAGATGGGGAGATATTGTATGGTCATTTATATATCCTTCCAATGAATGGGACAGGTATTGTATTAGACAGCAAGATTTTTTCAGAGGAAAACGTGATAAAGACACCACTTTTTCACTTTAATACAGACAATATTGAAAATGCATTTGAGTATATGAAAAGTATGAATGTACTCCTAACAACAGATATAAAACATGATCATTATTTTAATTTTAAAGATCCTGATGGAAATCATTTAATGGTTTGTAAATGTTAAGCTTTTAATAAAGCGTACCTTGAACATGTTAACTTAATCAAATATATGCACTATTAAAGAGAAAAAATAATAAACGCTTGGATGTAGACATGTATCCAAGCGTTTTCGTTTTATGATCATTTATTTTCATTCGTTTGATTTGTATTTTCCTTAGATAAAAACCAACCACCTAAAGCAATCAGAAGCATTACTGACCAAAAAATTGTATTCCATATTGGTCCTTCAACAAAATCGTGAGACAGTATGTGTACTGTAGGGTGCGCTAGTGTATGCATGACTAATTTAACCCCAACCCAACCAACCAATAACATAGCGGCTGTTTCAAGTTTAGGTCGTTTCGTTAATATCTTAACAAAGAATCCGGCAGCAAATCGAATAACAATTAAGCCTGCAATGGCACCAATGATAATGACGATAAATTTTGCTCCATCCATACCACCAATTTCACCCATTTTTGTATCTGGTAAATCAATAACTAGTGCAACTGCTGCTAAAATAGAATCGATCGCGAATGCGATATCTGCTAATGATATTTGAGCGATGGTCATTCGATAGCTTTTTCCTTTTTGATCTTTTCCATCATCATGTTTTTTGAATAAATGTTTTAAAGCAATAAAGATTAAATATGCAGCGCCGATCGCTTGAACCTGCCAAACATGAAAAAGAAATGAAATAATAAATATAGCACCGATTCTAAAGATAAACGCTAAAAGTAACCCAATATTAATAGCCTTTTTTTGTTGATCCTCTGGTAGATGCTTAGCCATTACTGCTAAAACTAAGGCATTATCTGCAGATAACAATCCTTCTAACAGAATCAAAATTAGTAAAACCCATCCATACTCTAATAATAAAGACAGTTCCATATATTCCTCCTAACTAATAGATCTTTTTATTTAAATGTAAAAATTATTTTAAACTCCTCCCCAATATAATTCCTTAATAAATCTTTACTTATCCAACTTTAGATTTCTGAAGGTAAACAATTTTTATTTATTGAAATTCGAGGGCTCTGAAATCAAGATTCCACTCGGGGGTGCTATTTTGTTTGTGAGAATTTGTGGTGTTCGTCTAATTTTAAAAAACTCCTATTATAAATTATATTCAATTCGAATTAATTATTATTCTATAATTGAATTTGAATAAGTCTTTTTCAAAAACTCTTTACTAAAAGATTGTAGTTTTTTTTGATACTAATCAACTAAAGCATTCTTATATAGCAACAATGTATACAAAAACAGCCTTTCAAAAAAATGAAATAGCCTCTGGATCATTTACTTTATATTGAACAAAGCTTTATAGTGATACTATATTAGTCGGAATGATAGGAGATTTTATGGAAAATAAAGAGTATTTATTAGCGCAACTAAAAGAAATTGAAAAGTGGGAAAAAGATCAAAAGAACTTATTTTTTTGGGAGAAAATAGGCAGAATTCCATTTATGATTTTAGATAAGATCACACCAAAATTTATTCACGATAAAATCGGTAGTATTTTAGATGAACTTTCAAAATATGTAAATGCTGGTGGGCAGTATTTAGTTAGCGTTCCGTCTACACTTGCTAAAATGAGTAAAGAACTTTCCGTCGAAGAGTTAACGGAATTAGAAAATGTGAATCAGTTATCAATTGAACAAATGGACAAAGCTGCAAGTGCATTTGTTATGAGTCGGAAACAATTTGCAAAAGTACAAGGTGCTACAACTGGTTTTGGTGGAATCTTCACACTTGCAATCGATGTTCCTATTTTATTAGGGCTTACATTAAAAACACTTCAAGAAATTGCAATTTCATATGGATATGATCCGAATGATCAGGAAGAAAGAATTTTCATCATTAAATGTCTTCAATTTACTTCCTCTGATATTGTAGGTAAGAAAGCGATATTAGAGGAATTAACAAATGTCGAAGGGAAAAAGGCTTTTTCTCAAATTGAAGGGTGGAGAGAAGTGTTTTTTACTTATCGAGATAATATGGGATGGAAGAAGTTATTTCAAATGGTTCCAATTGCGGGATTAGTATTCGGTGCATATGTAAATAAACAGGCAATAGAAGATGTTGGTGAAGTAGGAAGAATGTTATATAAAAAGAGAAAAGTAATGGAGAGAATGAAAAGTCTATAAAGACCAAAAAAGATGAATCCGAAAAATGGGTTCATCTTTTTGTTTACACAGTCTTTAATCAAACGTTTGTTTAGTTTTTGAACTTAGTCGGAAATTGCTTGATTATGCCTTCAGAAAGTACATCAGACAATTTGTAAATGTGATTCAAGCCATGGTCGAAGGCTCTTACATTTCCTTCCCAATCCATTTTCAGTCTTGTAATTAATTCTTCAGTAACCATTTTTAAATGGGTATACAACAGATCTTTTAATTCTTTATTGTTCCAATGCGGATTTGCTTTGCTTAAAAAATTAGCAATTTCGTCTGCATTTTTAAACCATTCAGCATTTAAGCTATTTAATGTATTCATATCATTTTTCTTTCCAGCTTCAACTATTTTACCAGCTATTAGAATATGGTCAGTTAATAACTTTGCAAGTTGATCGCCAGCAGCAACACCGTAGTAAGTTTTAATTGCATTGCCGATATCTTTTTGGTTTTGTAATAATCTTGCTAATACTTTTTCTTGATCCGGTGCTTCGGAAACAGCACTAGTGATGTAGTTACTAGTCCAAATAACATGATCCGTCCAAAGTTTTCGCATATCGTCTTTAAGTTGGACGGCTGACTTACTCATACATTTTGATTGCACTCGAGAATCAGTTTCTGCGTATGATTTTAAAGGTACTATTATTAAACTTAAACATAGAAACATTGCTGCCATTTTAAGGAATTGTTTTTTCACTTTGTTATCTCCTTTTTAATAAATTTCTATAAAGCTCAAATATTATTTTGGATTTTTTTAGTAATTTCATTCATAATTAAAATTATATAAATTTTCAAAATAATCTAATGCAACTTATTGGGAGTAACATGCATGAAAAATAAGCCGAAAAGAATTCATATAATTGGCTCAGTAGGTAGTGGAAAAACAACTTTAGCAAAAAATATATCAAATATTTTATCTATTCCTTATTACGAATTGGATAACATAGTTTGGAAAAGAACTAGTAATGGAGATATAAGAAATAGTATGGACGATCGAGATGCTATTTTTCAGAATATCATTGGTCAAGATTATTGGATTGTTGAAGGGGTCCATTATGAATGGGTTAAAAAGAGCTTCGAACTTGCAGACATGATTTTGCTTTTAGATGTTTCAAAGAAGAAAAGGAAGTATAGAATTCTCAAAAGATTTATCTTACAAAGATTAAATATAGAGAAAGCGAACTATAAGCCGACATTGAAGATGTTAAGGAAAATGTATAAGTGGAATCATAATTTTGAATTGCTATATAAACCAGATATATTAAATATGCTTAAGCAGTACAACCATAAGGTGTACCTACTTAAGGACAATAAAGATATAGATAAATTATTACATTAGTAAATAAATGAAGAGCATAAACAAAAAAAGCAAAAAGAGTTATCTTTTTGCTTTTTTTACTAACCTTATATGAAATCTAGTCTTTAAAAACCATGGTTTGCGATATCTTCAATACTTTGTGTATTTGTTCCAGTGAGCTCTGCTTCAAACAAGTCTATAATTTGTAAAAATCTTTCAGCTTCCCTAAACACATGGTCTGCCAAAAGTGGATGAATAATACTCTTAATTTTACATGCTTCAATTAGATCACGAGCGGATTTTTTAAAGTCTCTAAGAGATTTTACTGAAACTCGATTTTCATCAAGTAATTTATCGATTAGTGGAACAGTTTCAGATTGCGGTTGCATCGCTTCTAAATCGACTGCTTGAAATAGTAATTGATCAAAATCATGACTAAAATCTCGTGCTTGTTCTACTAGTTTTCTTTCTGAAGGATCTAAAAGATGTCCAATAAACTTTGCATGATCTGCCATAATTCTTAGGAAGAATACATTCTCTCTAATAATGGCTGCAGGCTGTGGTTTTAGTTTCCCTTCATTTAATTCCTTTAAACGAGTTGCGAAGTATGCAGCTTCTCTACTTGTGTGGTCAACTAGCAGCGGAAAATTATTACCTGATATTTTACAAGTTATAATGAGCCCCAGTATTTTTCGCTTAAAGGCCCATATCATGGAAGCAGCATTATGAACTTCTATATTAAATTGTTGTATTTGTCGAGGATCTGATTGCATGGTGAAATTTTGAGCTTTCGTTTCAATTGCTTCAAATAATTTATAAAAGTGATCTGCTTCATTTATGAGTTCGGTATCATCACAATTAAATCCAAGCTTGAGAAATAATGAATGCTCTTTCATAATTCTTGACCAAAAAAGAATTTCATCTAATGAACGTGAAACAAAAAGGTTGGACATGACATCACCCCTACTAAGTATTTACCGCTTCCATTAATATGTATTTTAATGTGTACGCGAACATTACAAGTCATAATAATAAAAGGAAACAAACATAATAAATTTATAAAAGATTTTACTTGATTTGTTATCAGTTTAATATTAAACTGATAACAAGATCGATCTTAGAGGTGGTTACTATGAAAGATAATCATGAACTTTCTTCAAATAAATCAAAAAATTTAGCAATATTATTATGGTTTCGATTAGCGCGTTTCTATCTTAAAAATGTTAGAGAGTCTAATCAAAACCTAAAGAAATGGGACTTAACGACTGCTCAATTTGATGTAATCGTACATGTTGGCAGAAATAAGAGAATTACACAGCAAGAATTAGCAGATAAATTAGTCGTAACAAAGGGAAATGTAACTCATTTGTTGAAAAAGATGGAAGAGATGAACTGGATTCAGAGGGAGGTTGAATGGAAGAATAAATATCTTTCGTTAACTGAACTTGGTGAAAAAATGTATGAAGAAATTGTTCCGACGCAAGAACACTTTCAACAAAACCAATTTAGCAAACTTACCGAAGATGAACAAAAACAATTGCTTAACTTATTAAGAAAACTAAATAAATAATCACAATTTAGAAAGGGAGAGAAAAAATGGAAAAAATGAAAGGTATACACCATATAACTGCCATTGTTGGCGATCCACAAGAAAACATGGATTTCTATGCTGGTATTTTAGGGTTACGTTTTGTAAAGAAAACAATTAACTTTGATGATCCAGGAACATACCATTTTTACTTTGGTAACGAAGATGCAGATCCAGGAACGATTATGACGTTTTTTCCCTGGGCAAACGCATATAAAGGGAAAGTAGGAAGTGGCCAGGTAGGGATTACCACATTTTTAATTCCAACAAACTCATTAGATTTTTGGGAAAACCGATTAAAATCTTTTCATATTGAAACGAAAAAAGTAACAAGATTTGGTGAAACTTTTTTACAGTTCGAAGATGTACACGGCTTACATTTAGAGCTAGTTGAAAGAGAAACAGGTGCAACAAATTCATGGGAATTTAACGGTGTAACGAAAGAGGTGGCAATAAAAGGTTTTGGCGGAGCGGTTTTATATTCTGGTGCTCCACATAAAACTGCCGAGTTATTAGAAGATGTAATGGAATTAGAGAGCTTGGGCCAAGAAGGAAATTACTTGCGTTTTAAAGCAAGTGGCGAAATTGGTAATATCATAGATATCGAGCTTGCACCAGTTGGAAGAGGTGTGATGGGTGTTGGAACAGTACATCATATCGCTTGGCGTGCAAGTAATGATGAAGAACATGTAAATTGGCAGCATAAGATTCATGATCATCAATATGGTGTAACTGAAATAAAAGATAGAAATTATTTTCATGCAATTTATTTCCGTGAGCATGGCGGACTATTATTTGAAATTGCAACTGATCCTCCAGGCTTTATGATTGATGAACCGAAAGATAGCTTAGGGGAAAAGCTAATGCTTCCTAAATGGCAGGAAGTAAACCGTGAAAGCATCGAAAATCATTTGCAACCAATCAATATCAGAGAAGTGAAGGGAGAAATTTAAATGAAACACATATTCATTAAAGGGACGAATCCGAGTAAGCCAACTTTTCTATTACTACATGGTACAGGAGGAAATGAACATGACCTGCTTCCAATTGCTGGTATGATTGATGATGAAGCTTCAATTCTATCAGTTAGAGGAAATGTAAGTGAAAATGGTATGCCAAGATTTTTCAAGCGATTAGCTGAAGGAGTATTTGATGAAGAGGATTTAGTATTCCGTACAAAAGAGCTTAAAGAATTTATCGATCAAGCCTCAACTGACTATGATTTTAATCCGAATCATGTCATTGCGATCGGTTACTCTAATGGAGCTAACATTGCCGGAAGCTTACTATTCCATTATGAAGATGCATTGAAGGGTGCTATGTTGTTACATCCGATGGTACCGATTCGAAATCTAGATTTACCAGAAATGAAGAATATTTCAGTCTTTATTGGTGCAGGAAAAAATGATCCAATTTGTCTACCTCAAGAAACAGAAGAGTTAGCTTCTTTATTACAGGGGGCAGGTGCTACAGTAGAAACGCATTGGGAAAATAATGGTCATAGCTTAACAAGAACTGAAATCGAAAAAGCAGCAGAATGGTACGAAAAAAACTTTTAAGAGGTGAATTCATGAAATCTTTTTCTCCAACAGATTTGAGTGAACGTGATAATTACAAGTTTTTAATTGGTGGTATTATTCCGAGACCGATTGCTTTTGTCACAACAGAATCAAGTGATGGGATCTTAAATGGTGCACCATTCAGTTATTTCAACATCATAACGGCAAATCCACCTATGATATCTATTTCAGTACAACGACAAGCGGGTAAACAAAAGGATACTGCAAGAAATGCCATTGAGAAAAACGAATTTGTAGTTCACATTGTCGATGAACTAAATGTTGAAGCAATCAACAAAACAGCAGCAGCATTACCTCCTAACGAAAGTGAAGTTCAATTAGCGGGCTTAACGCCAGTAGATAGTGTGAAAATATCAGTGCCAGGTGTCAAAGAAGCGAAAATTCGTTTAGAATGCAAACTAGAACAGGCAATTCCTTTAGGAACGAATAATGAAGCCTGTGATTTATTAATTGGCAAAATTGTACATTATCATATCGATGAAGCTATTTATGAAAATGGACGAATTGACTCAAATGGTTTAAAGGCAGTCAGCCGTTTAGCTGGAGACCATTATGCTAAGATCGGTGAAATTTTTACAATTGAACGACCAAAATAATCTTATAATAAAAATGAAACCTTATCTAACATTAGATAGGGTTTTATTTTTTGTTTCAAAAAATCTCCTTGTTTGTGGATTTTTCGCTGGTCAGTTGAGGCATCGGAGCCTAATCTTATGTTAAAAAGAACAATGTTAACGAATCACAAAAAAAATTTAATAAGAAAAATGAACGATTTGTAGAAGATAAACGTATAACCTTTGTAATCAAATTAAACATGAATCATCTATTGCTTGGTGGAAGGAGGAAGGAATGGATTCTTTCGAAGAATTAGAAGTCGTCAAACTCGCCCAAGAGGGTAATCAGGAAGCATTTGCAGAGTTATTTCAAACATACTATTCCTTTTTATATAAATATGTATTAAAAATGACACTCGATCCACAGACAGCTGAAGACCTCGTGCAGGATACGATGCTAAAGGGTTTCGATCATATTCAAAAATATAACGGTCAGTCTAAGTTCTCTACATGGTTAATTACAATTGCCACTAGACTTTATTTAGATCAGCAAAGAAGAAAAAAGCGCGAGTGGTTTTGGCAAAAAACTGAAACAGAGAATTTGTCCCGTTCATTAAAATGGCAGCTTTCCTATAAAGGTTTTGAATGGGGTGATGTAATGGAAGGATTTAATAAATTAAAATCTGAAGTTCGTACTGCAATTTTATTAAAGCACTACTACGGATACACAAATGAAGAAATCGCCAAAATGATGAACATACGTGAAGGTACGGTTAAATCAAGAATTCATAATGGTATGAAGGAATTAAGAAAGGAGCTAATGCAGGATGAGTAAAGAAACAGATGAACTGTTATCAGCAATGAAGCAAATCGATGAATTAACTGAAGTTGAGATCCCAACGTTAAATACCATCACTCAAAAAATTTCTTTGCATCAGCAACAAAAAAGGTCGTCTTATGTGAAGGAATTAATTTTGTTTATTTGTGTAGCTTGTAGTCTTTTTGTCGGAGCAATCCTTCTTTCACTTCAAACACCGATGAATCTAATTATCATACAAGTGCTGGGGTTTATAGCAATACCATTAATTTTTATGAGAGATAAAAAGAAAATCGAAAGCGAGTGGTAGATCAATGGAATGGACAGTTGAAAATATAATTATATTGGTTTTAGTTTTTATCATTTTAATATCACAAAGCATCCTATTGTTTACGAATGCTAAAAAGCGAAATCGTTCTTCGTGGCTTTGGGGACTAGTTGGAATGATTCAGTTTCCTTTCCCCAGTATTTTCTTCTACTTTTTAGTAGTTAGAAAGGATCGGAAGGCAAATAGAATATAAATAGTGAAATGGAAAGAGAGGGACTAAACATGGAGAGTAGACCAAGGTTAAATATACAAAGAACGCCTCTGCAAAATTGGATTAATATTATTTCAGTTTTTATAATGGGGGGAACGGCAATATATTTACTAGTTAATTATGCGAAATTACTAGATCAAATTCCGATGCATTTCAACTATTTGGGAGAGGTAGACTATTGGGGGCCAAAAGAAAGTATCTTCATACTACTGGGAGTCAGCATCTTAATTTATATACTAAATACAAGAACTCAGCACATACCACATAAGTTTAATTATATTGTAGAAATTACTGAAGAAAATGCTGAAAAACAATATCAAATGGCTGTCAGAATGATGTCTATAATGAACTTAGAGATTATGCTCCTCACCTCGTATATAAGCTGGGTAATTGTTGAAAATATACAATTGAATTCATATGTCATGATTTTATTTTTAATCATATTGTTCAGTACGTTAATAATGTATTTAGTGAATTCAAGGAAATATAGATAACTTAGGATTGATAGAATACCAACCATTTTAGAAGCATTTCTAAATAAGGTTGGTATTTTTTTTTGAATTTTTGTTTGACAAGTTTAGTGTATTAACTGTATAGTACACGTATACGGTGTATGAACCAAGTAGTACACACACTTGAAATTGGAATGATGATTATAGGAGGTGGGCTGATGGAGTTTATTGTGAACAATAGAGAGCCAGTATATTTACAGGTAGTTAGGCATTTTAAACAACAAATTGCTAAGAGACTACTAGAAGCTGGACAAGAAATACCATCAAGAAGAGAACTCGCTGTTCAATTTAATATAAATCCAAATACTGTACAAAAAGCGTACAAGGAAATGGAGGAACAAGGATTGATAACGACTGAAAAAAATTACCCAAGTAAAATAACGACAGATGTTGAAATATTAAAGGGAATACGAAATGAGTTAATTATGGAAGCAGTTAATGAGTTTGTTGATTCGATTAAAGTCATCAATGTCCCAGTTGAGGAATTACTAGAAATGGTTAAGAAAAATTATGAATTGAAGCAGACTAACCATGAGGAAGGAGAGTCTAAATGATAAAAGTAAGTAATGTTTCTAAAAAATTCGGACGAAAACATGTTCTAAGAAATATCAATTTTACAGCTAATAAAGGTGAAATTACATGTTTAATTGGAATTAATGGAGTAGGTAAGTCTACAACGATGAAAGCAATTATGGGTTTAACTCCAATTGATCAAGGTGAAATCTTAATAGATGAAAAGAAGATTCATCATTCAATGTATGAAAATATTACATTTATTCCTGATACTTTAACGATGCTTCCAAGTTTTACAGTTGGCGAAGCAATCCAATTCATGCAGGATTTTTATGTAAATTGGAATCAAGAACGTGCAAAAGAATTACTTGGATTTTTCAGATTAAATTTAGATGAAAAATTAGGTGAGTTATCTAAAGGGAATGCAGCAAAAGCAAATTTATTATTTGGACTTGGGTTAGACGTAGATTATGTTCTAATGGATGAACCATTTTCTGGTATTGATATGTTTAGTAGAGAGCAAATTGCTAAAGTGTTCACGAGTCATTTAATAGAAGATCGTGGTGTTATTATTACAACCCATGAAATTAATGATATTGAACACTTATTAGATAAGGTCATCTTATTGGACAATGGTGAAATCTTAAAAGAATTTTATACAGAAGAATTACGATTGGAAGAAGGAAAGTCAGTGATTGACGTAATGAGAGAGGTGTATCAATCATGAATCGATTTATCAAATTAGTAAATTTTGAAATTAACCGTTTTATCAAATTATATATTGGATTACTAGTTTTGACTGCAATTTCACAGTTTGTGAGTATTTTCATAGCAAAATCTGATTACTTAAATCGAGCAGAACAAGCTAAATATGCTAGTTCAAGCAAAGCGTTAGAAGAATTTATTTCGGTAAATGGCACTATTAGTTTTCATCATGTGACAAATAATATTTTCTTCGTAGCACCAATAGCGATTTGTGTGGCGTTAATGCTCCTTTATATTTTTATGATTTGGTATAGAGATTATTTTGGTAAAAACACATTTATTTATCGTCTATTTATGGTCCCAACATCAAGAATGACGATCTATTTTGCAAAAGCAAGCACAATTTTAATCATGGTATTAAGCTTAATCGCTTACCAATTTATTTTACTTCCAATTGAAATAACAATATTTGAAAATAGTGTTCCTAGTGAATTACTAAGTAAGGTTAGTACAGTAGATTTAATCTTAAATAATATGTTGTTTACAACAGTATTACCAAGTAACTTTATTCAGTTTTTATTATCGTATGGTGTTGGTTTAGTATCTATATTTGCGATTTTCACAGTGATTTTATTAGAGCGTAGCTTTAGATGGAAAGGAATTTTGATGGGAATTTTATATGCAGCATTTATTGTGATTGTTCTTATATCACCTATTCTAATTAATGAGCTAGTTTTAATGCCTAATAATGGCTTTTCACTTTATCCAAACGAAGTATTTTATATTGAGTTAGGTTTAATCGGTTTGATCACAGCTATTTCAATCATGTTAAGTAAGTACTTGCTACAGAATAAAGTTTCGGTGTAAGGGGGAGTAAAAATGAAACGATATCGAAATCTGGCTGTTATTGCAGCCGTAACAACAATCAGCCTTGGAGTGTTTTATACAAAGGTTGCCACATCAGAAAGTAATCGTCCTGTTTTCTATATTAGTACAGAGCAAGGGGAAACGAGCGCTGCTGATAATTTAGAGATTCAGGGGAATCTATTTGAAAATAATTTTAATAGAAGTGTAGACATTACCACAAAAGGTAGTGAGTACAAAAATGATAACTCAATATTTGATGTAATTAATCGCAAAACATATAGTCTAGAAAAACTAAATACTTTACAAAATGAAGAGAAAAATTTTATGCGTGGGAAAAATAATGAGTCTAACTTTTATTTAGATAAAGATTATGTTTGGTATGCAGATGTAAGAGGAAAGAATGTAAATTTTGAAGCGAGAAATAATGATTACAAATTATATATAGACGGTTTAGATCTACAAAGTAAAGATCGCTTTAAGTTTAAAGTAAATATTCCTAATGAAGAAGAGTATTCATATATAGGAATTGAAGATGTTCAGCTAGTCGGCAAAGAATTAGTTGTTACTACATTTCAAAACAAGAATTATGGAGAAAATGGACGTTATATTTATCGAATTAGTATAAATAAAAAACAAATGATTGATAGTAAACAGATTACTATAGACAAAGATGCAGAAGCTACTATTCATACAGAATATACTAACCCATCCGAAATAGATTTTACAAAATCAAAAAAGTATTATGTTTATAAACAAGTAAAAATGAAAACCACGAATCAAGAAGACGGAGAAGTATTAAGCGAAGAACTTCATAGTGCAATGCACATATGGAATTTAGAAACAGGTAAGGAAGACAAATTAAATTTAACAAAAGAACAATTAGAAATGAGCAAGCAAAGCGAATTATTTCAGAGTGATAATATGCTTTACTTTATCAGCCATAATGATCAAAACGTAACGGTATTAAAATATAGTTTAGAACGCAAAAAAATTGAAGGTGAGCCAACAGTTATTTCGATAGAAAGTGGAGTCTCTTTTTCTGGTAATAAAATAATTGATGGCAAGTTGTATACGATTGCAAATAGAGAAAATGGTGAAGATCGTTCAATATATATTTTTGATTTAGCTACTGGAAAAACAATTTATGAAGGTGCAATTAAAGTTAAAAATACGCAAGAAAATAAAGAACAGCTTCTGAAAAAGTTAGAGTTATATGAATTTAATGTGCGCTAGTAGACTAACCTAGTTCCGTAAAGGACTAGGTTAGTTTTTTTTATTTGCTTTCACAACGAAAGTAGCTTATAAATAAAATGGATGAAGGAATGTACGTTCTAGTTTAAGAGGCTTGTATTTTACATTTCGAGGACAATCATGAATATTAATTGAAAATATAAGGTACATTTGTTCTGTTTTTGATTGATTTTTGAAAAAATGTGGTAAAATAGAAGGATAGGTTTGTTTTGGAAATGGAGGCGGGGACGATGGAGCAGCAAAATTTTGAAGTAGTTTCTAATTATACACCTCAAGGCGATCAGCCAAATGCAATTAAAGAGCTTGTAGACGGGGTTAGAAATGGTAAAAAGCATCAAGTGTTACTAGGTGCAACAGGTACGGGAAAAACATTTACGATTTCAAATGTTATTAAAGAAATTGGAAAACCAACATTAGTGTTTGCCCATAATAAAACACTTGCTGGTCAATTATATAGTGAGTTAAAGGAATTTTTTCCGAATAATGCTGTTGAATATTTTGTTAGTTACTATGATTACTTTCAACCGGAAGCGTATGTACCTCAAACGGATACTTACATTGAAAAAGATTCAAGTATAAATGATGAAATTGATAAACTACGTCACTCAGCCACATCTTCATTATTTGAACGGAATGATGTCATTATCGTAGCCAGTGTTTCTTGTATTTACGGTTTAGGTTCTCCAGAGGAATATCGCGAGTTAGTTTGTTCTCTTCGTACTGGCATGGAAATCAGTAGAGATGAGTTATTGCATAAATTAGTAGATATTCAATATGCGAGAAATGATATTGATTTCTCTCGTGGTACATTTCGAGTTCGTGGTGACGTTGTGGAAATATTCCCTGCGTCAAGAGACGAACATTGTATTCGCGTGGAGTTTTTTGGAGACGAAATTGAGAGAATTAGAGAAGTGGATGCACTGACTGGTGAAATTTTAGGCGATCGAGATCATGTAGCAATTTTCCCTGCATCTCACTTCGTAACACGTGAAGAAAAAATGAAGATTGCCATTAAAAATATTGAAGTTGAATTAGAAGAACGCTTAAAAGTAATGAGGGAGAACGGTAAATTACTTGAAGCGCAAAGATTAGAGCAAAGAACAAGATACGATTTAGAAATGATGAATGAAATGGGCTTCTGTTCAGGAATAGAAAACTATTCACGTCATTTAACATTAAGGCCACCAGGTTCAACACCGTATACTTTATTAGATTACTTCCCAGAAGATTTCTTAATGGTAATAGATGAGTCACATGTAACTGTGCCTCAAATCAGAGGTATGTTTAATGGAGACCAGGCGCGTAAGCAAGTATTAGTTGACCATGGATTCCGTCTTCCATCTGCACTTGATAATCGTCCTTTACGATTCCAAGAGTTTGAAGATAAGGTTCAGCAAACAATTTATGTTACGGCAACACCTGGACCATATGAACTTGATTTATGTCCAGAAAAAGTAGAACAAATTATTCGTCCTACTGGTCTATTAGATCCGACAATTGATGTTCGACCAATTGAAGGTCAAATTGACGATTTAATTGAAGAAGTAAACCAACGAATCGCAAAAAATGAAAGAATACTTATTACAACTCTTACGAAAAAAATGAGTGAAGATTTAACTGATTATCTGAAAGAAATCGGGATCAAAGTAAATTATTTACATTCAGAAATCAAAACATTGGAGCGAATTGAGATTATTCGTGACCTTCGATTAGGTAAATACGATGTATTAATCGGGATCAACTTATTGCGAGAAGGTATTGATATTCCAGAGGTTTCTTTAGTTGTGATTTTAGATGCAGATAAAGAAGGGTTCCTTCGTTCTGAACGTTCATTGATTCAGACAATTGGTCGTGCTGCGAGGAACTCAAATGGTCATGTTATTATGTATGCGGATAAGATGACAAATTCAATGAATATTGCAATTACAGAAACAAAACGTAGACGTGAAATTCAAGAAGATTACAATAAAAAACATGGTATTACACCAAAAACAATTATTAAACAAGTACGTGATGTCATTCGAGCAACTTCTGTCGCAGAGGATGAAGAAGTTTATGAAAATGGTATTCAAGCTAAGTATTCGAAAATGAACAAAAAAGAACGTCATCTATTCATTCAATCTATAGAAATGGAAATGAAAGATGCTGCAAAGGCGCTTGATTTCGAAAGAGCAACTGAGCTACGTGACTTAATACTAGAGTTAAAGGCTGAGAGGTGAGGAACTTGAAGAGTATGAATGAAATTATTATTAAAGGGGCTCGGGCACACAATCTTAAAAACATTGATGTGACGATTCCGCGTAATCAACTTGTTGTCGTTACTGGATTATCTGGATCGGGAAAATCCTCACTAGCTTTTGACACAATATACGCAGAAGGACAACGAAGATATGTAGAGTCATTATCTGCATATGCTCGTCAATTTTTAGGCCAAATGGATAAACCGGATGTAGACTCGATTGAGGGTCTATCTCCGGCCATTTCGATTGATCAAAAGACGACAAGTAGAAATCCTCGTTCAACAGTTGGTACTGTAACGGAGATTTATGATTATTTACGTCTACTATATGCTCGAATTGGTACACCAATCTGTCCAACTCATGGAATTGAAATTACATCTCAAACAGTAGAGCAAATGGTTGATCGTGTGATGGAATATCCTGAGCGTACAAAAATACAAGTGCTTTCTCCAGTTATTTCTGGTCGTAAAGGTACACATGTAAAAGTATTTGAAGAGATTAAAAAAGAAGGCTTTGTTCGTGTACGTGTAGATGGGGAACTTTATGACGTATCGGATGATATAGAATTAGAAAAAAATAAGAAGCATTCAATTGAAGTTGTAATTGACCGAATTGTGATTAAAGATGGAGTAGCATCTCGACTAGCTGATTCACTTGAAACTGCATTAAAGCTAGGAGAAGGCCGAGTTATTATTGATGTAATTGGAGAAGAAGAGCTTCTTTTCAGTGAACATCATGCTTGTCCACATTGTGGTTTTTCAATTGGAGAGCTTGAGCCAAGAATGTTCTCATTCAACAGCCCATTTGGAGCATGTCATTCATGTGATGGCTTAGGTACAAAATTGGAAGTTGATTTAAGTTTAGTCATCCCTAATGAAGAACTTACCTTAAAAGAAAATGCAATTGCACCGTGGGAATCAATCAGTTCTATGTATTATCCACAACTTCTTGAAAGTGTATGTAATCATTATGGAATCAATATGGATATCCAATATAAAGATATACCGAAACACCAAAGAGACAAAATACTTTATGGTAGTGACGGAGAACAAATCTATTTCAGATATGATAATGAACAAGGTCATGTTCGTGAAGCAATGATTGAATTTGAAGGTGTTATTTCAAATGTTGAAAGACGTTACAAAGAAACAACATCTGATTATATTCGTGAGCAAATGGAAAAATACATGGGTGTGCAGAGCTGTCCAACATGTAAAGGACATAGACTAAGAAAAGAAGCACTTGCTGTATTTATTGGTGAGTTACATGTAGGTGAAGTAACAAAGATGTCTGTTAAAGAAGCATTTGACTTCTTTGATACCCTAAACTTAACTCCGAAACAAGAACAAATTGCTAACCTAATCCTTAGAGAAATTAAGGAGAGATTAGGATTTCTTGTTAACGTAGGATTAGACTACTTAACTTTAAATCGAGCAGCTGGTACATTATCCGGTGGTGAAGCACAACGTATTCGTTTGGCAACGCAAATCGGTTCAAGATTAACAGGTGTTCTTTATATTTTAGATGAGCCGTCAATTGGGTTACATCAACGAGATAATGATCGCTTAATTTCTACACTATTAAATATGCGCGATATTGGAAATACACTGATTGTAGTTGAACATGATGAAGATACAATGTTAGCGGCAGATTATTTAATTGATGTTGGACCTGGCGCTGGTGTTCATGGTGGACAAATCATTTCTCAAGGTACGCCAAAAGAAGTAATGGAAGATAAAAACTCATTAACTGGTAAATATTTATCAGGTGAAAAGTTTATTCCCGTACCTCTTGAACGAAGAAAAGGTGACGGTCGTGAAATTAAAATCGTCGGTGCAAAAGAAAACAATTTAAAAAATGTTTCAACTTCATTCCCATTAGGCACATTTGTTGCTGTAACAGGAGTGTCTGGTTCTGGAAAGAGTACTTTAATTAATGAAATACTATATAAATCATTAGCTCAAAAATTAAATGGTTCAAAGGTTCGTCCGGGAGAACATAAAGAAATTAAAGGGATTGAGCAATTAGAAAAAGTAATTGATATTGATCAGTCACCAATTGGTCGTACTCCACGTTCGAACCCAGCGACATATACTGGCGTATTTGATGATATTCGTGACGTATATGCGTCTACGAATGAATCAAAAGTCAGAGGATATAAAAAAGGTCGATTCAGCTTCAACGTAAAAGGTGGAAGATGTGAAGCTTGTCGCGGAGATGGAATCATTAAAATTGAGATGCATTTCCTACCGGATGTATATGTACCTTGTGAAGTATGTCATGGGAAACGATACAACCGAGAAACGTTAGAAGTGAAATATAAAGATAAATCTGTATCAGAAGTATTAGATATGACTGTTGAAGATGCAGTTGTATTTTTCGAGAATATCCCAAAAATCAAACGAAAACTTCAGACATTAAATGATGTAGGTTTAGGATATATTACACTTGGACAACCAGCGACAACGTTATCAGGAGGGGAAGCACAACGTGTAAAACTTGCTTCTGAACTTCATAAGCGTACCAATGGTCGAACATTATATATTTTAGATGAACCGACAACAGGATTACATGTAGATGATATTTCACGACTACTAGTCGTACTACAAAGATTAGTAGAAAATGGGGATACGGTTCTTGTTATTGAACATAACTTAGATGTCATTAAAGCAGCCGATCATCTGATTGACTTGGGGCCAGAAGGTGGAGACAAAGGTGGAACGATTGTTGCAACTGGTACACCAGAGGAACTTTGCAAAGTAGAAGCTTCTCATACAGGGAAGTATTTAAAAGCAGTTCTTGATCGAGACAAAAGCCGAATGGAACAAAGAATGGCATTAATGGAATCATAAAAAAGTAATGAAAAACAAAGAGGGGAAACTACATTCTCCTCTTTGTTTTTGTATGTGTAAGTGAGCAGTTTTCTGATAAAAAGAACCCAAAAAGGATTTGATATGCTAGTTTTCGTTTTTTGGACATTCTTTTTGTTTGTTTTGGCATAGAATAAATTATAAAGTATTTATTATAATAATTTTTATATAAATAGAGGCTGGATAGTTAGAGAGGAGATTACTGTGAGAAAATTATATCGATCTTCTAAAGACTCAATGCTTGCAGGAGTATGCGGTGGTTTGGGTCAATATTTTAATTTTGATAGTACATTAATACGATTACTTTTTGTTTTATTATTTTTTATCGGATTTGGTGCTATATTTTTAGTTTACTTAGTTTGGATTTTTATTGTTCCAAAAGAAGGCGAAGTGTAAATTTTATGAGATGGTTATTTTCATTAGCAATTAATAGTTTAGTTTTTATTGTAGTAGCTGGTTTTCTTCAACCAGATTTTTATGTAGCAAATATACCAACAGCAGTCGTTGCTGCACTAGTTTTATCTGTATTAAATACGATCATTAGACCAATATTAATATTTATCACATTACCCGTAACGATTTTTACACTTGGTTTATTCCTGTTTATTATCAATGCGATTACATTAGAAATGACGGATTATATCCTTGGAGATGCAATCAGGGTTAATGGATTTGGTACAGCAATATTAGCGTCAATTTTGATTAGTACATTTAGTATGTTAATACAGTATTTTGTATTTGATCCAAAAAACAAAAAAACATCTGAACGCAAATAAAAGCTCCCTTTTTGGGAGCTTTTTACTTTTGAAGAAAATTCAATAAAGAGTTTTTTTCAAAATGAATGGGAATGATTATTTACCATGTTTACCTTTATGGTGATTGTCATCGTCATGCTTCTTATCATCGTCATCATGCTTCTTTTTTTTCTCAACGACAACTGTAATATTCGCTGAATAATTTTGATAGCTAGCTTTAATGCTTGTAGCACCTTTAGCTTTTGCGACAATTTTGCCGTCTGAGAAGGTAACAATTTTTGTATTTCCAATTTTATATTTTACATCTTTAGTAATATCTTTTTTTGTTCCATCTGTATAAACTGCAAAAATTGTAATTGACTGCTTATCACCTTGCTGTAATTTCAATTTTGAAGGGTTAGCAATAATGTTCTTGATTTTCACTGGTGATTGTACAAAAACTTTACCTTCTGATTTTGCACTAAACTCCTCATAAGAAACAGTAATGATTACATTGCTTTTTCCTTCTTTCACTGCAGTTACAATTCCATCTTTAACAGTAGCAACTGAAGTATTAGAGCTTTGCCAAGTCAAATTATCTTTTATAACTTCCTTTGAACCGTCCGAATAATATCCATAAACCTTTAATGGAAGAGTTTTACCTACAGCTAACTTAAACTCTTTTAAATCAATTTTGATACTTTCTAATTCGACTTTGTCTTCAACGTTTATCGTTAATAAAACATTAAAATCTTTATAAGAGAATTGTAATTCTGTTGTGCCAATGTCTTCCCCAGCAGTAATAAGACCGTTTTCGAATTTTACAAGTTCATCAATATTTTCAACTTTCAATTCAGGACTCTTTGTCACGTCTTCTTTTTCGCCAAGATCATTTATATAAGTAAGGATAATTTCTTTTGATTCACCAGGTGTGATTGTTATTTCGTTTTCAGATAGTGTTAATCGATCTTCAACGAGATTTACTTCTTCTGCATGAGCTACTACGTTAGTAAAAAACGGCATAAAAAAAGTAACTGCAAGTAGGAAAGAACATACTCCATTAGTCCATTTCTTAAACATAATTCCACCTCTATCATTTTATTTTGTTAACAATATTAATATCGGCATCGTTTTAATGTTTTTGTATATGAGCAAAGGCAATTAGCAAAACTTATTTCTTTCAATTAGGCTATTGTTAAAAAATAAACATTAATAGCTCCTTCATATTAAAAGTAGAAAATTCCTACACAACTTTGCTTTATAAAAATATAACTACTATTTCTCGACATTTTCCCACCAACTTTAAAAATGGTACAATATGAAAAGATAAATTTATAAATTGATATGAAAAACGAAATTTATAATCTAGGAGGCTCATGAATGGGTAAGTTACGTACGAAGGATATAGTTGAGCATTTTAAATTAGATGTAATAAGTGGTAGCGCAGGATTAAAAAGGTCCATTAATACGACTGATTTATCTCGGCCTGGAATTGAAGTTGCAGGGTTTTTTACATACTACCCATCTGATCGTGTACAGTTATTGGGGATGACTGAGCTAACATTTTATGAAAGTTTAACGGACGAGCAAAAAGAAGACAGATTAAAAAAACTTTGTGCAGAGGATACACCTTGTATTATCGTGTCCCGTGGGCTTGAAATTCCTACAGAATTAATTGAAGCAGGTGAAGAAACAGGGGTTCCAATCTTACGTTCTGGTAGTAAGACGACTAAATTATATAGCAGACTGACTAGTTATTTAGAAGCTAAATTAGCACCAACAACTGCATTACACGGTGTATTAGTTGATATTTATGGTGTTGGTGTATTAATTACTGGTAAAAGTGGTGTTGGTAAAAGTGAAACCGCACTAGAATTAGTAAAACGAGGTCATCGCTTAGTTGCTGATGATTCAGTTGAAATCCGTCAAACTGATGAAGATACTTTAATCGGTTCTTCTCCGGAATTAATTGAGCACTTATTAGAGATTCGTGGACTAGGTATTATTAATGTGATGACACTGTTTGGAGCAGGTTCAGTCCGTACTTATAAACGAATAACGTTAAATATTGATTTAGAAATATGGGATTCACAAAAAGTATACGATAGAGTCGGTTTAGATGATGAAAAGCTAAGAATTTTAGATACAGACATTTCAAAAATTACTTTACCTGTTCGTCCTGGTCGAAACTTAGCTGTTATTATTGAGGTTGCAGCAATGAATTTTAGATTGAAAAATATGGGTGTTAATGCAGCTCAACAATTTGCTGATCGCTTAGAAAAGGTAATAAAGGGCGGTAATAATACAAATTTAGATGATCTAAACGATTTAATATAAAAATGAAGTGGGGAAAAAATAGATGGAATCAAATATACAACCATTAGATAAGGTGTTTTTTGAGCTAGGACCTCTTTCTATTAAGTGGTATGGGGTATTAATAGGTATAGGTGTCTTATTAGGTTTATGGTTAGCCATTCGTGAAGGGAAACGCCGCGGGGTTCATGAAGAAACTTTTATGGATATCGTATTAATTGCAGTTCCATCTGCAATATTAGGGGCAAGAATTTACTACGTATTATTTGAATTCGATTATTATTCTAAGCATTTAAATGAGATTCCACAAATATGGAATGGTGGCTTGGCTATACACGGTGGTTTAATTGGTGCATTTATTGCTAGTTATATTTTTTCAAAGAAAAAAGGTATATCATTCTGGAAATTAGCTGATATTGCAGCTCCTAGCATTCTTGTTGGACAAATGCTTGGACGCTGGGGAAATTTTATGAATCAAGAGGCTCATGGGGGAGAAGTTACTCGTTCATTTTTAGAGGGTCTACATTTACCAACTTGGATTATTAATCAAATGTATATTGATGGTGCTTACTACCACCCAACATTCTTATATGAATCAATGTGGAGCTTGCTAGGAATTATCTTATTATTGTCTTTAAGAAAGGTAAATCTAAGACGTGGTGAAATGTTCTTAACTTATTTAATTTGGTATTCAGTTGGTCGATACTTTATTGAGGGTCTTCGTACAGATAGCTTAATGTTAACAGATACAATTAGAATGGCTCAGTTTATTTCTGTATTAATTATTGTGTTTGCGATTATTGTTCTTGTTTATCGCAGGGTTAAAGGATTATCTAATGATCGTTATTTAGATGCATAATCAATAGAAATATCGGGTGAGGGGGGATTCGTTTTGGAAACATTGAAAAATGGGTTAAAAGTAGGTTTGTTGACATCTTGGAAGATGGGGAAAATTATCTTTCCAATTTCATTCATTTTAACGATCGTGAAAGAGACGAGTCTCATGGACTGGTTTGTTAACCTTCTTGAACCATTAATGAGTTTTATCGGTTTAAAAGGTGATGCAGCAATCGTTTTAGTTTTAGGTAATGTATTAAATTTATATGCCGCGATTGGCGCGATGCTTCCAATGGATTTAACGATGAAGGAAGCCTTAATTTTGGCAGTTATGCTAAGTTTCTCTCATAATTTATTCATAGAAACGAGTGTAGCAACCGCGGTAGGGATTCGAGCTTCCTTTGTAGTTTTTGTGAGGGTAGGTTTCGCAATCATATCTGCATTATGTTTGCATTTCTTCTGGCCAGGTGGAACTGAAATTGTTCATAAGGGAATAGCAGTTGCAGAGGTAGCAAACATTAGTGGTATGGAGTTAATAAAAACAGCCATTATTGCATCTGCTCTTGGCATTTATAAGTTAGTTATTATCGTTATTCCTTTGATGGTAGTGATTCAATTTGCAAAAGATTTAGGCTGGATGAACTACATTACAAAATTCTTATCACCTTTTACAAAATTACTAGGTGTAGAATCTAAGGCTGGTGTTACATTGGCAGCAGGTTTATTTTTCGGATTAGCTTTTGGTGCTGGTGTTATGATTCAGGCAGTAAAAGAAGATGGCGTATCAAAGAAGGATTTATATTTAGTATTCTTGTTTTTAGTGGCATGTCATGCGGTAATTGAAGATACACTGATCTTTATCCCATTAGGCATTCCAGTATGGTATTTATTTGCCATAAGATTCTTTGTTGCATTAATTGTTACATGCTTTGTAGCAAGAATAATAGGTAAGGTTAGTAAGAAATCCGAAACTAGCTTGAACGCAGAAATGAAATAGTAGCAGTTAGAGAGGGAAATCTAATGAAAATTACAACATTATTATTTGACTTAGATGGTACATTGATCAACACAAACGAACTAATTATTGCGTCATTCATGCATACATTAGAGAAGTTTTATCCTGGAAAATATAAACGTGAGCATGTTATTCCATTTATGGGACCAACATTAACGGAATCTTTTTCAACAGTTGATGAAAATCGTGTAGATGAGCTAATTACAGAATATCGTCGCTTTAATGTTGAGATGCACGATGAATTTGTAGAAGAATATGAGACTGTTTATGAAACGATTGAAACATTACACGAACAAGGTTATAAAATTGGTATTGTGACGACGAAGGCAAGAAATGTAGTAGAAATGGGTTTAAGCTATAGTCGTTTGAAACAATTTTTTGATGTTGTTATTACAATTGACGATGTTCAAAATGCGAAGCCACATCCAGAGCCAATACAATTAGCGTTGAAAAAGCTAAATGCTACGCCTGAGGAAACTATTATGGTAGGCGACAACTACCACGATATAGAAGGTGGTAAAAATGCTGGAACGAAAACGGCAGGCGTTGTATGGTCACTTAAAGGAAAAGAATTTTTAGAATCGTATCATCCAGACTATATGTTAGAAAAAATGAGTGATATCTTAACAATAATAGGAAGCGAAGAAAAGTGAGAAATACAAAAAGATACAATATTGAGGGGAAAAACTCACTTTGGCAGCTTTACAAGACAGTATCATTTTGGAAAACTTTTCGAAATGTAATCGTAATTGAAGCTGCACGATATATTCCATTTTTTAGCGTGAAAAACTGGATGTATAGACGACTAATTGGTATGAAAATTGGTAATTACACTGCTTTTGCTTTTAAAGTTACTCCAGACTTAATGTTTCCAGAGCTAATCTCAGTAGGGAATAATTCAATCATTGGTTATAATACTACGATTTTAGCACATGAATATTTAATAAATGAATATCGTTTAGGAGAAGTAATAATTGGGGATAATGTGTTAGTTGGCGCAAATACTACGATATTACCTGGCGTAGTAATTGGTGATGGAGCGAAAATTTCTGCAGCAACTTTAGTCAATAAAGATGTACCAGCAGGAGCATTTGTTGGAGGGAATCCAATGACAATCATTTCGATACCTGATGCTAAAAGTAGTATTAGTAAGTAAGGTAATATTTGTAAAATAAAAAAAGTGGTTCCATTATTCATTGTTTTATGTAAAATAATAAATTGGACTACTTTTGAATTTTTTAAAGATGGAAATTGTTCGTCGTATACAAATTCTTATAATTTGGACGACGACTATTTCCTCTTTTTGTATGATATACTGTGATAAGCTGGAAAAACTGGAGGATCGAATGTCTGAAAATTTGGGGAATCAAACAAATCAATTTCATAATGTCGTTTCGTTCTCGTTACCGAAAGATTATTTCTACGAAAAAGGTATGAAAGCTTATAATAGTAACGATACTGACCAAGCGATTTATTATTTAAAGAAAGCTGCTGAAAACGAAGAAAATCAGACTGTACTAGTTGATATTTCTCGTAAGCTTTTAACAATGCATCAATACCAAACGTCTATTACAATTTTAGAATATATATTAGATAAATTTCCTGCAAATGAAGATGTGTATTATTTATTAGCATTTGCATTTTTTGAGTTGGGATTATTTCAAAAAGCTAATCTTTACGCCCAAAAGTACTTAGAAATAGGTACTGATGAAGACCAGTTAGATGAACTGGAAGATTACTTAGATATTATCCATAGTGAAGAAGATGATGATCTAAGCATAAATGATGATTTGCTTGTTCTTCAAGAAAGAGTAACAAGTTATTTAGCTAACCATGATTGGAAATCTGCCAAAACAACTTTACTGAATATAGTGGATAAATACCAAGAATTTTGGCCAGCATACAATAACTTGGCTTTAGTTGAACTACATTTAGGGAATCATGAAGAATCCGAAAGAGTACTTCATTATGTATTAGAACAAAATCCTGGAAACCTTTCAGCACTTATTCATTTAACAATGTTAAAAAGAATTCTAAATGAACAAGAGGCTGCTCAAGAATACTTGATGAGTTTGTCTAATATTGTTCCGATATCGGAGGAACATCGCCATAAACTTGGTGTATTGTTTTATCAATTCCAACAATTTGAACAGGCATTTAAGCTATTTCACTTACTTTATATAGATAGACCGAATCGTGAGGTCCAATTTTATTATATGTATAGTGATGCAGCATACAGATCTGGTCGAATTGAACTTGCAGAGCGCATCTGGAATTTAGAAATGTCAGAAGCTTTTGATGACCATGAAGAGCTGGCTCCCTGGGTCGAGAAAAAACATTCAACGAATGAAATTGAAAAACTAATGTCAGAAACAGAGTATCAAGCAAAATACTCTAATTCTAATAGTGAGCGTTGGGGTTTAATCTATTTTATGAAGGAATATTATTATGATCAAAAATTTAGTTCAATCCTTCAAGATTTAGAACCGTTAGATCATATCGGTATCGATGAACAAATAGAGCAAGTATTGTTAAATAATATGTGCTATATGGAACCACATCCATCATTAAAAATTGTCATAGATGGTGCGAAAAAAATTCAAACTCATTGGGAAGATGACTATGTACTTCTACGAAATCAGCTTCAATTATGGTTTTTCTCAATTTGTGAATTAACATTGAAGTATAAAGAATTACCAGTAAATGAAAATGTTTTATTAGCAGCTACGCATTATCTTGTAGAAAATGAAGAAAAACGTGTATCACAAAAGAAAATTGCAGCAAACTATAATATATCTACTTATTTGTTAAATAAAGGCATTAGCGCCATTCGAAGCTTGTTTTAATACCAAATGGTGTTAGGCAAGCTTTCTTTATTTTTACATGAGCATATGATTTGTCGTTTTCTGTGGTTTAGTTATAGGATAGTGTTAGTTAATAATCTAGGTAAAAGCGTTATTCAAGTACAAGGAGTGGAAAAGTAATGGAAGAAAAAATTTATGACGTTATTATCATTGGTGCAGGACCAGCGGGGATGACTGCAGCGGTTTACACATCTCGTGCAAATCTGTCTACTTTAATGATGGAACGTGGAGTGCCAGGTGGCCAAATGGCTAATACCGAAGAAATTGAAAACTATCCTGGTTTCGATAGTATTTTAGGACCTGATTTATCAAACAAAATGTTTGATCATGCAAAAAAGTTTGGTGCTGAATATGCTTATGGTGATATAAAAGAAATCGTTGATGGTAAAGAATATAAAACTGTTATTGCAGGTAAAAAAGAATATAAAGCGCGTGCGATTATTATTACAACAGGTGCAGAATATAAGAAAATCGGTGTTCCTGGTGAGCAAGAGCTTGGCGGTCGCGGAGTATCTTACTGTGCTGTTTGTGATGGCGCGTTCTTTAGAGATAAAGAATTAGTAGTAATAGGTGGTGGAGATTCAGCTGTTGAAGAAGGCGTGTATTTAACTCGTTTTGCTTCAAAAGTGACAATTGTTCACCGTCGTGATGAACTACGTGCACAAAAAATCCTTCAAGATCGTGCATTTGCAAATGAAAAAATTTCATTTATTTGGAATACGACATTAAAGCAAATTAATGGTACAGATGGCAAAGTTAGTGGAGTTACATTAGTAAATACACAAAGCGGTGACGAATCAGAGTTTAAAACTGATGGTGTATTTATCTATATTGGAATGCTTCCACTTACAAAACCATTTGTTAACTTAGGTATCACAAATGAAAATGGATATATTGAAACAAATGATGTAATGGAAACAAAAGTTCCTGGAATTTTTGCAGCTGGCGATGTACGTGAAAAAACATTACGTCAAGTAGTAACAGCTACTGGTGATGGAAGTATTGCAGCTCAAGCAGTTCAACATTATGTTGAAGAACTAAAAGAAGAGTTAACGAAAACAAACTGATTCCAACAAACAGCTTACTTTTTTTGCCGAATGGTAGAAACGTTAAAATGTAAATGGAATTGTAATATTCTGAAATTTATATGTAATTAGGGTGTAACTTTCTTGCAATATAAATACTGTATTATAGATAACAACCAGAGAGCCCCCTAATATATATGGAACATGGATATGCGCTTGTCCATGTTCCCTTTTTTTGTTTATCGAAAATAACCTAAATTAAATCCTAGATTGGAACATAACATTATGTTTTAACTAGGATTTTTATATGTCAATTTTCCTTTCAGTATTTCAAGTGATCATTCATGGTTACAAGTTGTTGTTGTAGTTGTTTAAAGGTATAATATAGATTGGGCAGTTACAACTAACTGTAAGAAGATTGTAAGTGAGGTATAGAAAATGCAAAGAGTTACACATTGTGTTTTGTTAAAAGAAAATAACATCCTCCTGTTACAAAAGCCTAGAAGAAACTGGTGGGTTGCTCCTGGCGGAAAGATGGAGCCAGGTGAAAATATTCGAGAAGCAGTTGTTCGCGAATATCGAGAGGAAACCGGTGTCTATTTAAAAAACCCGAAATTAAAAGGTGTTTTTACAATAATTATAGAAGAAAATGCAAAAGTAGTTAATGAGTGGATGATGTTTTCATTTTTAGCTACTGAATTTGACGGTGAAAACCAAGATGAATGTGAAGAAGGGATTCTTCGTTGGCATTCAATTGATGATGTAAAAAACCTTCAAATGGCTGAAGGGGATTTTCATATTATTGACTATCTACTAAAAGGTACTGAAATTCTACACGGTACATTTGTATATACACCAGATTTTGAACTATTACGCTATCGATTAAATCCAAGTTAATGAATAAATCTTAGAAAGGGTGGAATTAGAGTGGCTACAAGATCACATGTAAACATGGTCATTATTACCGGAATGTCAGGTGCTGGTAAAACAGTAGTTGTGCAAGCATTAGAAGATATAGGATATTTCTGTGTAGATAATCTTCCGCCAGCATTACTTCCTAAGTTTGTAGAATTATTGAAAGATCCAGATCATCATACAACAGATAAAGTTGCGCTTGTAATGGATCTTCGTGGACGAGAATTTTTTGATCAATTAGGAAGTTCATTAGATCAATTAATGACAACTCCTTCAATCATCCCACAAATATTATTTTTAGATGCTACAGATTCTGCATTAGTTACAAGATATAAAGAAACTCGTCGTTCGCATCCATTATCACCAACAGGATCTCCTTTAAAAGGAATTGAGATGGAACGAGCATTATTGGCTCAAGTGAAGGGGCGCGCGCAGTTAATATATGATACGTCAGATTTAAAGCCTAAAGCTTTAAGAGAAAAGATTATTAAGCAATTCCGTCAGAATGAACAAGAAGGTTTTTCAGTAAATATTGAGTCATTTGGATTTAAGTATGGCATTCCAATTGATGCTGATTTAGTATTCGACGTTCGTTTCTTACCAAATCCTTTTTACATTGAATCGATGAGACCTTTGACTGGCCTTGATAAAGAGGTTTCCTCATACGTACTGAAATTTAACGAGACAACTGAATTTATGTTGAAATTAATTGATTTAGTTAGTTTCATGTTACCTCAATATAAAAGAGAAGGTAAAAGACAATTAATCATAGCGATTGGTTGTACAGGGGGTCAACATCGATCAGTTACACTAGCAGAATACTTAGCCAACTACTTTAAAGACCAATATGATACAAACGTTAGTCATCGTGATGTTGAGAAAAGGAGTCACAAATAATGCCGAGCGAACAATCAAAAATCGTCATTATTGGAGGCGGTACGGGCCTGTCTGTTTTAGTACGTGGTTTAAAAAAACATCCGGTAGATATAACTGCAATTGTAACAGTAGCTGATGATGGTGGAAGTTCAGGACGTTTAAGAGATGAACTGAAAATTCCACCTCCTGGAGATGTTCGTAATGTACTGGCAGCGTTGTCAGACGTGGAACCAATGCTAGAAGAATTATTCCAACATCGTTTTACAACAACAGGAGATTTATCAGGTCATTCACTTGGGAATTTAATGTTAAGTGCAATGACGGATATTACTGGGGATTTTTATCGCGCAATTATAGAGATGAGAAAAGTATTAAATGTAAGAGGGAAGGTCATTCCGGCTGCGAATCAGAGCGTTGTTTTAAAAGCAGAGCTTGAAGATGGAACGATTGTTTCTGGTGAGTCGAAGATACCTTATTCCGGTAAGAAGATTGAAAAAGTCTTTCTATCTCCTAGTAATGTAGAACCGATAAATGAGGCTATTGTTGAAATAGAGAAGGCTGATTTAATTGTGATCGGTCCGGGTAGTTTATATACAAGTATTCTACCTAATTTATTAGTAACAGACATTGGTAAGGCTGTTATTTCTGCTAAAGCAAAAAAAGTATATGTATGTAATGTAATGACGCAGGCTGGCGAAACATTACATTATAGTGCAAGTGATCATGTAAAAGCATTGAATCAACACATGGATTCAAGCTTTATTGACACGATTATCGTAAATGAAGGGAAAATCCCAACTAATATTTTAAAACGATATAATGAGGAATTATCACAACAAGTATTATTTGATTTAGATCAACTGAATGAATTAAACCTTGAAGTTGTTACAAAGCCAATCATTAAATATGATAATAACGTCATTAGACATGACACTGTAAAACTGGCTGAAATATTATGTGACTTAATTCCAACTAAAGTTAAAGTTAAAAAAGGTAAAATGAAATAAATTTTTAAAATGTGTTAAAAGGAGGGGGTGATTCAAATGTCCTTTGCATCCGAGACAAAGAAAGAATTAACAACAATTGAAATTAAGGATTGTTGTTCTAAATCTGAATTATCTTCATTAATTCGAATGAATGGTTCTTTATCATTTGCAAATCGCCAATTTATTGTAGATGTTGTAACTGAAAACGCTGCGATTGCCAGAAGAATATATGTATTAATTAAACGTGTTTACGATGTGGACGTTGAATTACTCGTTCGTAAAAAGATGCGTTTAAAAAAGAATAATGTGTACATTGTTCGCATTAAAGAAGAAGCTAAACACATTTTAAATGACCTGTATATTACAGGTGAAGGGTTTACATTTACGAATGAAATTGCGAAAGAATTAATTGAAAAGAAATGTTGTAAACGCTCATATTTAAGAGGGGCATTTTTAGCTGGAGGATCGGTAAATAATCCAGAGACATCTTCTTATCACTTAGAAATTTTTTCATTATACAAAGAACACACAGAAGCAATTTGTCGTTTGATGAATGAATTTGGTTTAAATGCAAAGACATTAGAACGTCGAAAAGGCTATATTACTTATTTAAAAGAAGCAGAAAAAATTACAGAGTTTTTAAATATTGTTGGTGCTCACTCGGCTTTATTACGATTTGAAGATATCCGAATTGTGAGAGATATGAGAAACAGTGTTAATCGTCTAGTTAATTGTGAAACTGCGAACTTAAATAAGACAATTAGTGCTGCTTTCCGCCAAATTGAAAATATTAGATATATTCAAAGCTCAGTTGGTTTAGATATTTTACCTCCTAAATTACGTGAAATTGCAGAACTACGTGTAGAGTACGAGGATGTAACCTTAAAAGAATTAGGTGAAATGGTATCAAGCGGATCAATTAGTAAATCAGGTATAAATCATCGACTAAGAAAAATAGATGAAATTGCTGATAAACTACGAGCTGGTGAGCCGATAAAAATAAAATAAAGAAGACAGGGAGGGACGTATTTTGTTAGAAAAACGAGGGAAAGTATTACTGGAAACTGGTATTCAAGCTCGTCCAGCAGCACAATTTGTACAAATCGCAACAAGATTTCGTTCAGAAGTATTGTTAGCATATAAAGGTAAGCAAGTTAACGTAAAAAGCATTATGGGCGTAATGAGTTTAGCTGTACCATTTGGTGAAGAAGTAGTCATTACTGTAACTGGCGACGATGAGATCGAAGCAATGCAAGAAGTGATTAAGTTTATTGGGGAAGAAGTATAATGTAGAAGGACATTCATATTGAATGTCCTTTTTAGGTTTCATAGAACCCTGGCTGAATTGTATAAACCACTTTGATATTAGCTACAATATGTAATTTGACTGAAGTAGGAGGAAAAATTTTTTTCTTGTAGAAGAATCTTAGAGTAGCTACTTATATTGAGTTCAAAAATTTACAAGCAATTCAAGAAGAAAAGGAGAGCTTCTCACTATGTATGAACCAAAAACGAAAGAAACGAATAATAGTGTCATTGAGTTTATTGAAGATGTTGAAAATCCTAAAAAACGTGAAGATGCATATAAATTATTAGATCTTTTTACTGAAGTAACAGGTTATGAAGCGAAGATGTGGGGACCAAGTATTATTGGATTTGGTGCATATCATTACAAATATAAAACCGGCCACGAAGGTGATGCGCCATTAGTTGCCTTTTCTCCACGTAAGGCTAAAGTTAGTTTATATTTTGCACCTGATGATCCGCATCGAGAGTCATTATTAAAGAATTTAGGTAAGCATACAACTGGGAAATCATGTGTGTACATAAACAAATTAGCTGATGTTGATGTTAATGTCTTGAGGTCTTTAATTGAGAATACAGTAAAGTTTATGAAGGAAAGCTATCCGGACAATAAGTAGTTCTTCTTACTTATTTAATACATAACTTTTCTTATATACGATGTAATGATTGTGAAGAAGGAGTGTTGAAATGAGTGATGTAAAAGTAATCGAAACCTTCAAAAACGCCCTTCAAAACTATTCTTTAGAGCAACTAAGATATATTTCAGCAGATGGGGTATGGTCAATTTGTCAAATGTATGACCATTTAATTCTTGTTGCACTAGAATACCTTGAAAAAGTGGAAGCATGTGCAATATCAAAGGAAGAGCAAAAGCTCGGGAAATCAGAGTTTGGTGAGAACTTGTTTAAGAATGGAGGATTTCCTCCAATTAAAATTAAGTTACCCAACGAGTTAAATGCTCCACCAAATAATTCAGATTGTAACGAAGTCCTTTTGAGTCGGCTAGAACAAGTTGAGAAAAAAATGCAATATTGGCAGTCTACTGTAGATCAAATAAATTCAAATTACAAGGTTAAACATGGTGGATTCGGCTGGCTCAATGCGAGGGAATGGTATGATTTGGTCGACATGCATTTCCGTCATCATCTACGTCAGAAGTCAGAATTAGAAGATAGAATTGCATTTCTGAGAAACTAACAAAAATCCCCCAAACTGTTCATTGGAGGATTCTTGTTTATAGATTGTTATTTTGTTGTTTAATTTCCTCGCCAGCTAAAATGATATTGGCCGTTTCAATGGTTCGATGTTCATTTACGGACTCTCCTGGTTCAAGATTGTTTAAATCCGCGGTGATCTTTTGTTGCTCCTCAAGATGAAGGGGCTTCTTTTTTTTGTCCATGCTGTTTAGACCTCCAAATTAAATTGAAATGTAAGAGACGATTCTCTAACGTTATTCTTAACGAATTTTCGAGCTTCATTCAAGTTTTAACAAATTGGAAAGTAACATGATGAAACAGCATAAAAAGAATAAAAAAAAACTAGCCGAAAAAAATCGACTAGTTTCTATTCTTATTACTTAATTGTTGCAGTGCTAGATATTACTTTATCAATTAAACCGTACTCTAACGCACGTTCAGATGTCATGAAGTTATCACGTTCTGTGTCACGCTCGATCGTTTCTAAAGGTTGACCAGTACGCTCTGCAAGAATACCGTTTAACTTATCACGTAAGAATAAGATACGTTTTGCAGCAATTTCAATTTCTGTTGCTTGACCTTGAGCTCCACCTAATGGTTGGTGAATCATTACTTCCGCATTTGGAAGAGCGAATCTTTTACCTTTTTCACCAGCAGCCAATAAGAATGCACCCATTGAAGCAGCCATACCAATACAGATAGTAGATACTTGTGGCTTAATAAAATTCATTGTGTCATAAATAGCCATACCAGCAGTAATACTTCCACCAGGACTATTTATGTAAAGTGAAATATCTTTGTCTGGATCTTCAGCAGCTAAGAATAAAAGCTGAGAGACAATCGAGTTAGCTACGTTATCATCTATTGCACTACCTAACATGATGATACGGTCTTTTAACAGACGAGAGTAAATATCATACGCACGCTCACCACGACTTGTTTGTTCAATAACTGTAGGAATTAAATTCATTTTTTCTCCTCCTTCTTAGAAACAAAAGATTGATTAATTCAATAATACCTTTAAGGTCAGAAAAGGTCAAATAAAAGAGATGCTACATTCAGTGTATTCTTTCGACTAAAAAATATTAACGACTTTAAAAAATATTCATTAAGTAATACTTCAACATCATTAACGACTTTTCCTATTTTTAAACGAAAGATTATGTAGTTTTTCTTATGATTAATTTATATTCTAAAGATTCGCTAATTTGAGTTGTGTTTTCTAGTTTTTCATAGATACTTTTAAATGCATTTTCTGCTTGCTGCTTGATTGGATTATGTATTGTAGTAATGTCTAAAACTCTGGACATTAAGTGATTATCAAAACCAACGACAGCCAAATCACGGGGGATATTGATACCTTTTCGTTTCGCCTCTGAAACAATACCAGCTGCTACGAAGTCATTGGCACAAATGATGGCATCAGGTCTATCTTTTAATTTACATAATTGATTTACGACTTCTTCACCATCAGCGGTAGAATACACTTCAGTAAAGGTATACTCTTTCCTAATTGGGATTTTATTGAGCTTTAATAGATCGTTATAGGCTTGAATTCTTCTAATTGTATTTAATCCATTCATTCTTCCAAAGGCATTTCCAATTTTTCGATAACCCTTTTGAATTAAATATTCCAATGCCATGTAATAACCGATATATTGGTCTAAATAAACAGAAGGGACAAAGTCTGAATCGACTCTTTCTAACGCAACAATCGGTCCATATTTACAATATCGTTCAATGTCACGCCATTCTGAAGCCCTAACAGTAATAACTAGAGCATCTATCTCTTTTCTCCGTAAAGCCTCCAATGCTTCTATTTCACCTGTTTTTTCATAACTTGTATTATACGTAATTGTTTTAAAACCATGTTCGTTTGCAATGGAAATAAAACTATTGATGTAAGGTAAGCTGATCTCATTAATTTCAGGGGTAATTATACCGATTAAAAAGTTTCTTCCTCTTTTTAATTTTACGGCATTTAAATTCGGGACGTAATCAAATTGTTCAATAATGTTTAGGACTCTTCTTTTTGTCTCTTCGTTCACGTGAGGATGGTTGTTTAATACACGAGAAACAGTGCTTGGTGATACATTTGATATTTTAGCAATCTCTTTTATATTTAACATTAACTCAATCTCCTAACATGAAAAACTGAATTACTCCTATTATTACTACATTATCATAAAAGTGGTTACGACTCTTGTTTGAAAATTTTAAATTTTTCTTTCGAAAGGGATTGACCTGAAATGCATTTCAGAAATTATGATATCGGTGTAAGCAGAATATAAAAATAAAAATCTAGTAGGAGGACATTAAGTATGCGTACTAATCAAACGAGATTTCCAGAGAATTTTCTTTGGGGTGGTGCAATAGCTGCTAATCAAGCTGAAGGTGCATATTTAGAAGGGGGAAAAGGATTAACTACAGTTGATTTACTTCCAATTGGGAAGGATCGCTTTTCACTGATGTTAGGAAATGTAGACTCATTGGAGTTAAAAGATGGGGTTTATTATCCCTCACATGAAGCAATTGATTTCTACCATCGATTTAAAGAGGATATTGCATTATTTGCAGAAATGGGATTTAAATGTTTACGACTTTCGATTGCATGGGCAAGGATTTTTCCAAACGGAGACGATTCAGCTCCAAATGAAGAGGGACTACAATTTTATGATCAAGTCTTTGATGAACTATTAAAATATAATATTGAACCAGTCGTTACCACATGTCATTTTGATGTGCCGATCAATCTTGTTGAGAAGTACGGCAGCTGGAAAAATAGAAAAATGATTGAGTTTTATGAGAACTATACAAAAACAATCTTTGAAAGATATAAAGAAAAGGTTAAGTACTGGATGACGTTTAATGAAATTAATATGTTATTACACGCCCCTTTTATCGGAGCTGGAATTGTAATTAAAGATGATGAGGAAAAAAAGCAGGTTCTTTACCAAGCGGCTCATCACCAGCTAGTAGCAAGTGCATTAGCAGTTAAGGCATGCCATGAGATTATTCCAAATGGACAGATTGGTTGTATGTTAGCGGCTGGCGCAACGTATCCTTATACTTGTCATCCAAATGACATATGGGAAGCAATCGATAAAGACCGCGAATCATATTTCTTCATTGATGTACAATCAAGGGGTGAATATCCAGGCTATGCAAAGAGGTACTTTAAAGAAAACAATTTACAAATTAGAATGGAAAAAGATGATGAAGAAATCCTAAAAAATCACACAGTTGATTATATCGGATTTAGTTATTATGCTAGTCGATGTGCTAGTACTGACCCTGAAGTGCTAAGTCAATTAGCTGAAGGTAATATATTCGCATCAATAAAAAATCCATATTTAAATGAATCAGAGTGGGGATGGCAAATTGATCCACAAGGATTACGAGTCACTTGTAATCAACTACATGACCGATACCAAAAACCATTATTTATAGTAGAAAACGGATTAGGAGCAAATGACGTTTTAAGTGATGAAGGTTCAATAAACGATGACTATCGCATTGAATACTTAAAATCACACTTTATCGAAATGGCAGAAGCCATAGAAGATGGAGTAGACATTCTTGGCTACACAAGCTGGGGACCAATCGACCTAGTTAGTGCAGGAACTGGAGAGATGAAAAAACGATACGGATATATTTACGTAGATAAAGACAATGAAGGTAACGGAACACTAAAAAGAATTAAGAAAAAAAGCTTCTACTGGTATCAAGATATCATTCAATCAAACGGTGAAAATTTATAATTTACAAAATTAAAAGTAGGTGCTTATGATCTTTTATCAATGCACCTACTTTTTTGCAGATTATACAAAAGTTTCCAAGCTAAAAAGCTTAAACCGTTGCGGTAAGAAACTTCAAACGATATAATTAATCTTAAGGCATAGCTAAGGGGATAAAGCACGTTCGATTAAGCTTCGAAGCAAAGCTACAGCACACCAGTCGAGCTGCTACTTGCGTAATCCTACTGAGACTGGGGTGACGGTTTTAAATTTGAGTAATTCACATTATACTATGCGTTCGTAGCTCAGGGGATAGAGCAACGGTTTCCGGTACCGTGTGTCGCAGGTTCGATTCCTGTCGAGCGCGCTAATTTTATGAAAACCACGTGAAATAGACATCTTGGTTGAATATTTGACTGAGATGACTAACACGTGGTTTTTTATTACGGTAAATTTTCAGTTAGCTAGCCTTGCCAAAAAAGTGACCACCTATAGTGTAAAAGACACTACATCAAATAAAATACAATACTGATCTGAAAAACTGTTATAATGAATCTTTCACAATATGTGTATTAAAATCGAATGTTTGAACATTCGTATATCAACACGAAATGAAATAGTCTAGTTTGGATAAAATTAAGTTATGAGAAATGATTAATTAGAATTATGAGGTGTATAAATGAGTAAAGCTAAAGGCAAGGGCGGAACAGGAAGAGGTACTGATAAGAAAGGTTGGAATCGTTGGCAAGCAAAGGCTAAGAAAAAAGCGAGTGCGAAACCTTATGTAAGTAAAGGTACTAAGAATAAAGGAACATCGAATTCAACTAGTAATTCATAATTTGTAGTTTATAAAAGATACTGTGTAATTTTAAGGTCTTCAAAATTTTGCATTTTATGTCATTGATTTAGATAGTATGGATAATTTACCAATTATGATTTTATTGCTTTCTGCATTTTATCATGTTATAGTTTTATTTGCGATGAGCTAATTTGAGTAAGTCGAGAGATATGCGTAAGCTAAACGCGCGAATGTGGTCGCCCGGTCTCTCGCCTCAAACGCATCAAGACGTCTGCTGCGGCAGGCGTCTTTCTTTTTGTTTCTTTTTTTGTATATAATAGTAAATATTACGATTGAAGGGAATGTTTGTGTGTTAACTATTAAAGAATACACTGTAGAAGAAATCAAAGATCCATTTGGAATTATCGAAGGTGACAGATATGAGTTTATCCTATTCATTGATGTGCCTGAGGATGATGAATTATACAATGAAAAAGGTATATACATAAAAGCGTTATTTGGTGTTAATGGCGAAGAATCTAAAGTAATTAAGTATGATTTATTGGAAGTTGAAACAAATCAATATTTAGACTTTGATTTAGAGGAAGATGAAGAAGTTGAATTAAAAGAATTTTGTAAAACACATTTAACTGTCGAAGATTAATTCATTTATGATTATTGTGTCAAAAGGAACACACTTAGTAGTCGAAACATGAAAAATGAGACGAAATCACAACACACTAAGTGAATTGTATTAACACAGTGTTTGGTGTATTACACACTGATAATATACTAGCCGAATCGATAAATATATTTCATAATTAAAACCTTGATTTTTCAAGGTTTTTTTATTTGTTAAAAAATAATAATGAGATTTTTTAGAAAATTGGCACAGTAATTGCAATATTAAAATTGATGAATCACTTGTTTTTGTAACGAATAAAATCTTTTGTCTTTATATGTAAAAATGTAAGCGTTACAAAAATAAGTAAATTTAAGTTTGGAGGTGGAGAATGAATATCTTATTGGTATGTTCCGCAGGGATGTCTACTAGCTTGCTTGTTACGAAAATGGAACAAGCAGCACAGGCGAAAGGAATTCAAGCTAAGATTTGGGCTGTTGCAGGTGATGCAGCAAAGGAAAATTTAGAAAAAGCAGATGTATTACTACTAGGACCTCAGGTTCGTTATCTTGCCTCAGAAATGAAGAAGCTAGCTGAACCTAAGGGAATACCAGTGGATGTTATTAACCCAGTTCATTATGGTCTTATGAACGGTGAAGCGGTATTGGAAATGGCATTAAATTTAAAGAAATAACGGGGCGTTTAAAAATTAAAGAGAAAAGAAGGTGTATTCAAGATGATGCGTTTTGCTGAAAAGTATATTATGCCGGCAGCGGCGAAGTTCGGAAACCAACGTCATTTATTAGCAATTCGTGATGCGTTAATTGGTATGATCGCAATCACGATGATTGGAGCATTTGCAACTCTGATCAATAACTTAGGCGGAGCTATTAAAGGTTACGACAATATGATGGAAGCAATTTTTGGTGCGAATTGGAAAACACTAGGTGGCGACATTTGGTGGGGAACATTTGCATTCATGACAGTATTTGCTGTTGTTGGTATTGCCCATAAGCTAGCACGTTCTTATGGTGATGAAGGTTTTGAAGCGATGTTAGTTGCTTTAGCATCTTACTTCGTATTAGTTCCTCAATCTTTAGCGGCAGTATCGGTTACGCTTGAAGGTGGAGAAACAGCAACTGGTGGTGCTTGGGGATTCATTAGCTGGAATTCATTAAATACTACCGCACTATTTACTGGTATCATTGTAGCGATTGTTGCGACTGAGATATTTGTTAGATTAGCAAAAGTAAAACAATTAGTAATTAAATTACCGGATGGTGTTCCGCCAGCGGTTTCTAAAGCATTCGCAAAATTATTACCAGGTATGTTAACAATTTTTATTGTAGCTTTAGTTGGATTATTATTTAGATTATATATTTCTGACGGCGTATTCTTTAATGAATGGTTAAATTCAGTACTTGTAAAACCATTAACAAATGCTGCAGATTCATTAGGCTTTGCAGTAGCAATCGCATTCTTTGTTCACTTCTTCTGGGCATTAGGTTTACACGGTCCAAATATTTTAGGTGGTATTACAACACCATTATTAACAGCATTAGGTAACCAAAATATCGATTTATACGCAAAAAATGTAACAGACTTAGATAAATATGCAGTATTAGCTGGCCCATTCTTAGATGCATTCGTTTATATGGGTGGATCTGGTACGACAATTGGATTACTGATCGCGATGTTTATTGTTAACCGTAGACGTAATAAACAAATGATCGCATTAGGTACTCCACCATCATTATTCAATATTAATGAACCAATCATTTTCGGATTACCAATCGTATTAAACCCAGTTTGGTTAATTCCATTTATTTTAACACCAATTTTATTAACAATTATTTCTTATTTAGCAGTTGCTTCACATTTAGTATACCCAGTTGTATCAACAATTCCTTGGGTAACTCCTCCGATTATTGGTGGTTATTTAGCAACAGGTGGTCATGTATCAGGTGCTGTTTTAGCAGCAGTAAACGTAGTTATTTCGATCATCGTTTATTTACCATTCGTTGTTGTAGCTGAGCGTATGGAAGTTAAAAAAGCAACAGAAACTTCTAATAATAACACATTAAATATTTAATAGATGTGAAGGGAAGAGTGCAAATGACTACTGACACGAATATAGAACAAATTGCATTCCAACTAATATTACATGCTGGAAACGCTAAAAGTTTATTAATGGAAGCAATGTACATTGCAAGAGAAGGAAAATTTAGTGAAGCACGCGAAAAGGTAACTGAAGCAAATGCCGAACTAAGAAAAGCTCATCATTCTCAAACGACTTTAATTCAAAGTGAGGCGAATGGGGAGAAATATCCTATTAATATTTTGCTTGTACATGCACAGGATCATTTAATGAACTGTTTAACAACTAGGGATTTAGTTGAAGAAATTATTTTTTTACATGAAAAAACTTCACATCTATAAATAAAAAAAGGTGGTATAGCATTGGGCTATACCACCTTTCTTATGTTAAAGTGTATAATTTAGTAAATTTAACTTTTTAATTTCATTTAAACAATAAAACACTACTTTATTTAGTGTGTTTTAAAAACGACACACTACTTATAGATATAACACACTAAAGATATATTTGTGAAATATCACAGTATTATGACAACACACTAATAATCATCGCTAAAATGACTTACTTGATTAATGGAATATTTTGAATGATGAACTACTGGTGTAATAGGCTTCTTTTAATATTTCCAAATAATAATTAGTTCTTTTAAAAGACTTGGCATGGTAATTGCAATATAAAAGAGTGTAAACACAAATTAAATAGTTTGTAGTCAGTTTATTATATTAGATGAATAATTTAATCTACTTTGTAAGCGCTACAAATAATATCAAATTTAGGAGGAATCGTAATGAATATTTTATTAGCTTGTTCTGCGGGAATGTCTACTAGTTTACTAGTAACAAAAATGGAAAATGCGGCAAAAGAAAAAGGTATTGAAGCAAAAATTTGGGCTGTTTCAGGAGATGCTGCAAAGGAAAATTTAGAAAAAGCAGATGTTCTTTTATTGGGTCCTCAAGTACGTTACTTAGCATCAGAAATGAAAAAGATTGCGGAACCAAAAGGAATTCCAGTAGATGTTATTAATCCAGTACATTATGGATTAATGAACGGAGAAGCTGTATTAGAATTAGCTCTAAGTCTAAAAAAATAATATTTGAATTATTAATTGAAAATAAAGGAGCTCTATGAAAATGATGAATTTTATAGAAAAGTATATTATGCCTACTGCTGGAAAAATTGGTAGCCAACGTCATTTATTAGCGATCCGTGATGCGTTAATCGGAATGATTGCAATAACAATGGTCGGTTCGTTTGCAGTATTAATAAACAATTTAGGTGGTGCTATTAAAGGCTACGATAAAATGATGGAAGCGGTTTTCGGAGTAAACTGGAAAACCTTAGGTGGAGACATTTGGTGGGGTACATTTGCATTCATGACTGTATTTGCAGTAGTGGGGATCGCAAATAAACTTGCCCGTTCGTACGGAGATGAAGGTTTCGAAGCAATGTTAGTTGCACTGGCTTCATACTTTGTATTAGTACCACAATCTTTAAGCGCAGTAACTGTAACGCTTGAAAATGGTGAAACAGCAACTGGTGGTGTATGGGGTCTAGTAAACTCTACTTATACTAACTCAACTGCATTATTTACAGGTATTATTGTAGCGATTGTAGCAACTGAAATATTTGTTCGTTTATCCAAAGTAAAACAATTAGTTATTAAATTACCTGATGGTGTTCCACCAGCAGTATCTAAGGCGTTCGCAAAATTGATTCCAGGTATGTTAACAATTTTCGTAATCGCTTTAGTAGGATTAGTATTCAGATTATACTTATCAGATGGAGTATACTTCAATGATTGGTTAAACTCTGTACTTGTTAAACCATTAACGAATGCAGCGGATTCATTACCATTCGCAATTGGTATCGCATTCTTCATTCACTTCTTCTGGGTGCTAGGATTACATGGACCAAACATTTTAGGTGGAATTACAACACCATTATTTACAGCATTAGGAAATGAAAACATCGACTTAGCTGCAAAAGGTGTACAAGATTGGGATAAATACAATGTTATGGCAGGACCATTCTTTGATGCATTCGTATTTTTAGGAGGATCTGGTGCAACACTGGGATTAATTATCTCAATGATATTAGTAAATAGAAAACGTAATAAACAAATGATAGCACTTGGTGGTGCGCCTGGTATTTTCCAAATTAACGAACCAGTACTTTTCGGTATGCCAATCGTATTAAATCCAATGTGGTTTATTCCATTTATCGGAACGCCAATTGTATTAACAATCACTTCATATTTATCGATTTCTTGGGGATTAGTACACCCTGTTACAACAAACATCCCTTGGGTTACACCGGCAATTGTTGGTGGTTGGTTATCAACTGGTGGTCACATTTCTGGTGCCATCCTAGCAGCTGCTAACTTAGTAATCTCGATATTAATTTATATTCCTTTTGTTGTAATGCAAGAGAGAATTGACATCAGAAAAATTAAAGAGGCATCGAATAATCAAAGTGCTTCAATGTAATAGATTGAGGGGGATACGAAATGAGTACTATAGTGAATGTTGAGCAAACAGCGTTTCAATTAATCTTACATGCTGGAAATGCCAAAAGTTCATTAATGGAAGCAATGCAAGCTGCTCGTGCAGGAAATTTAGATGAAGCACATAGTAAGATTGAAGAAGCAAAAGTAGAATTAAATCATGCACATCATGCTCAAACTTCGCTGATTCAGGGTGAAGCTCGCGGAGAGAAAGTAGAATTAAATATTCTATTGATTCACGCACAAGATCACTTGATGAATGCTTTGACAATGAGAGAGTTAGTAACTGAGATTATTCATCTACATGAAAAAATAAATAAAAAAATAATAGAATAATAATGAAAAAGAAAAGTAGTTAACCATATTGAACTAACTACTTTTCTTTTATAAAAGTTGTATAGAAAACTAGGTATTAATGCGATACAAAATAGTGTGTAAGGAGTGGGGACAATGAGTAATGGTATTAAAATTGTAACTATTGGTGGCGGTTCTAGTTATACTCCTGAGTTAGTTGAGGGGTTTATTAAGCGATATGATGAGCTACCTGTAAGAGAATTATGGTTAGTTGATATTGAAGCTGGAAAAGAAAAGCTTGAGATTGTTGGTAATCTGGCGAAACGCATGGTTGCAAAAGCAGGAGTACCAATGGAAATTCACTTAACTCTTGATCGCCGTGAAGCTTTAAAAGACGCTGATTTTGTTACTACTCAATTCCGTGTTGGTTTACTTGAGGCACGTATGAAAGACGAAAGAATTCCTCTAAAATATGGAGTAATCGGTCAAGAAACAAACGGTCCAGGTGGATTATTTAAAGCCCTTCGTACAATTCCAGTTATTTTAGATGTCGTAAAAGATATGGAAGAACTTTGTCCAAATGCTTGGTTAGTAAACTTTACAAATCCAACTGGTATCTTAACAGAAGCTATTTTACGATATACGAATTTCCGTAAAGTAGTTGGTTTATGTAATGTTCCAATTCATATTCATATGAATATTGCAAAAGGATTAGGTGTAGAGCCTGAACGTGTTCACATTGATTTCATGGGCTTAAATCACATGGTTTATGGAACAAAAGTATTATTAGATGGTGAAGATGTTACAAGTAGAGTAATTAGTGAATTCGCTCGTCCGACTGAAAGTATGACCATGCAAAATATAAAAGCAATGGATTGGAATCCTGACTTTATTGAAGCGTTAGGTGCAATCCCTTGTCCTTACCACCGTTACTATTATCAATCAAAAGTAATGCTAGAAGAAGAATTGGAAGCAGCGAAAAAAGACGGAACGCGTGCAGAAGTCGTTAAAAAATTAGAAGATGATTTATTTGAACTTTATAAAGATCCAAATTTAAATATTAAACCACCTCAATTAGAAAAACGTGGTGGAGCTTATTATAGTGATGCAGCATGTCGTTTAATTACATCTTTATATAACAATAAATGTGATATACAGCCAGTTAATACAATGAATAATGGTGCGATTGCTTCTATTCCTGATGATTGCGCGGTTGAAGTTAGTGCAGTTATAACGAAAGACGGCCCAAAACCTTTAACAATGGGTGATTTACCAGTCGCAGCTCGCGGATTAGTTCAACAGATTAAATCGTTTGAGCGAGTTGCAGCAGAAGCGGGCGTAACAGGAGACTACAAAACAGCATTACTTGCAATGTGCATTAATCCACTTGTTGGATCTGATAACTTAGCAAAACAAATTTTAGATGAGATGTTAGAAGCACATAAAGAACATTTACCACAGTTCTTTAAAAATGAAACAGTAACTGCTAATTAATAGGTAACACGATGTTTGCAAAAAAGGATGTAACTCATCTAGTAGAGTATCATCCTTTTTTTATCCTACGTACGGTAAAGGAGCAATCTTATGACGAAAATAATTGTTAATGCAGATGATTTTGGTTATTCAAAGGGAGTTAACTTAGGCATAATTGAGGCTCATGTAAATGGAATTGTGAATTCAGCAACTATGATGATGAATATGTATGCAGTAGAGCATGGCGTTGAATTAGCTAAAAAATATCCAACATTAGGACTTGGTGTTCATTTAGTACTAACTGCCGGAAAGCCTTTACTTGAGGATTTAGAAGGTATAGTAGATCAAAATGGGGTGTTCCTAAAACAAACATACTGGTATGGAAATCCAACAGAGGCAAGTGTTGATGAAGTTGAACAAGAATGGGACGCTCAAATTCAAAGATTCCAGTCTTTTGGGCTAACACCAACGCATCTTGATAGCCATCACCATGTACACATGATTCCTGTTCTTCAACCAGTTATTGCTAAATTGTCCCAAAAGTATGATTTGCCTGTTCGAATCTCAGAACAACATGCTATAGATGGAATCAAACCTTTTACGGATCAATTATTAACTGACTTTTACGGAAGTGACATTCCATTAGATTACTTTGAAACTATTACTGAACGAATTAAAAGTGGAGTGGGATCAGTCGAGGTTATGGTGCATCCAGCGTTAGTAGACAATCACTTGAAAAATGGTACATCCTATTGTTTTGAAAGATTAACTGAATTAGATATTTTAACAACTGCAAAACTTCCAAGTGAGATTGAATTAGTAAAGTTTTAAGATAAAGGCTCTATTAATGTTTAATGTTGAAATATTAACAAAATCATTTTTCTATATAATTGTTGTTTTTAAACCTGTGATTTATAAAGAAAATTAACGGTTTATTAAGAAGTTGATTGAAGCGGAAGGTGTGAGACTCCTGTGGGATTAGCGGGACAGGTGAGACCCCACAGGCGCGAAGCACCGAGGAGGATCATCGCACGCCCCACAAAAAAGCGAGCATCCTGGAGTGGAAATCAACAATCTTCTTTAACAGAGCCAAATAAAAAGCCACTTTTCTCTATCTTAATATAGAGTAAGTGGCTTTTTTCTAGTTGGTTATTGGGACTTCATTGCGTGAATAAAATTCTAGTAAATAACATATTTCATCATCTGGAATGATGATATCGCATGCTTCTTCAATTTGTTGAAGTATTTTTTTCATTTTTAAATAAAGCATATAGTGACTATTGATTTTATCTTCTTTGTTTTTAAATGGAGTTAGTGGTTCTTCGTTTTGAATGCGATTGATCATACAACTCATATGAAGAACGATTCCCATTAAATCTTCATTTTTAAAGAATCTACCTGTTTGTACTTGGATATCATTTAATGAACGTCGGATGACACTAATAACGTTCTTAGCATTTTTTAAAGAAATTGTATCTTGCAAGGTTTCAGCCATTTTTAAATATGTTTCCTCATAAGTGATTAACTCTTGTATCCGTTTAGTTGCTTTCATATTTAGGACATCCTGTAAGTGAAATGTATTATAAGGAACGTGAATATCAAAATTGGAAACAATACAAACAATATTCCGTTCTTTTGATATATCATTTAACATTTTCTGTAATTCTTCCTTATTTAAAAGGCTAATTGGCACAATTTCTATCATCTCTTTATCATAGAACAAGTTATTACTTAGTATATTTTTAATGGCGATAGCACTTCCTTGACCAGTCAAGCATGCAGTTAGAATAACAGAGCGGTAAAACTCAGTTGGTTTCTTCTTACTTGAATGTGCATTAATAAAGAAAGTAGTAAGATTACGAACATCTTGATAAAGTTCATCTAAACTATAACCTAAAGTAGCTTTTCTAGATGCTTCGATTACATGTGCAGTACTAACCATTTGAATGACACGAACTGGAATGGAACACTCTGCTTCTATAATGTCTCCGATATATGCCAATGAACCCATATCAATGCATAATAAAATGCCATTTAATTTACCTAATGATTTTATATACTCTTTAACTCTAACTAGAAAATCTTGAGGTGGTTCGCTTAATGGCATATCGATTCCAATGACTTCATCATTTTCTAATAACTCATTTGTAACAGATGCCATTTCTCTGGCGATTCCATTACCATGAGCAAGAACGATTACCTTTACGTTTGAATTTTGTTCCTTGAAGTCTTCATTTCCATATACGAAAAACATCGTAATAAAAGCAACTTCATCAAATGGGATAGAGACATTTGTATAATCTTCAATCATTTTTACACATTCAATTGAAATCGAAAATTCATTTTTATACTGATCACGAATTTGCGTTATATTTGGATGGTAAATCTTCTTGTTTGACTGAATACGTTGTAAGAGAGTTTGTATATGCAAACTAAATGCGACAAGAATTTTCTCGCTAAATTTTTTATTTAATTTATCTTCAGCCAATTTTAAAACTTTTTCAGTTAAAGTTACTATTTCTGGTTGCATGATTTTTTGAATGTTTTCTTTACTTGAGAGTTTACGATTAATTGAAGTTAAGTAGTGTGTAAAATAACTTTCAATATCGTTTTCCATTAGTAAAGATAGTTCATCTTGTGCGACTCCTCGCTGTTTTAATTCTTCATATTTCGTATCTATACGGTCATAAATTGTATCAGTATCATCCATTTGCGGATTACTAATCATGCCTTTTGTTGGTGAAAATTCAAAATGCTCGTTTAAAAGAGTAATTGAATGCTTCACTTTTTTCTCAATAAACAACCCTTCCTTCACATACCAATTTAAATCTGTACTGTAAATTCGGATTTTATCGTTTTGATTTGTAATAAAGTCTGCATACGCTTTCGCACACGCTAATTGAATATCAGCTTTTAATTGTCCAATATTGTTTTGGCATGGATAGAAAAGAAAAGAACGAATCGTATTTGCACTGACAACAATTTCTTTACCTAAACGAAGACTTTCCTCTGAGAAAAATCTTTTAATAAGCGTAAATCTTTCTTCATAAGTTCTGTCCCGTAAAGCTGGTAATTTAATGACCATCGGAATTCGACGAGTAAATGTAGATAATAAAGTTGAGCTTGGATCTTCGGTTGTAGCAGAAATGATGAGTACGTTTGATGTACGTTCGTTCTCAGTCTCTCCTAGTCGTCTATACAACTTATAGTCAATGAAAGTAAATAACATTTCTTGCCCTTCAGGTGTAAGACGATGAATCTCATCTAAAAATAAAATACCGTTATTTGCCTTTTCAAGTAATCCTTTTTGTTCTGTTGCTCCCGTGTATGCGCCTTTTCTTACCCCAAAAAGTTGACCTAATAAAAGCTGAGGATTATTTGCATAATCGGCACAGTTAAATATAATGAAAGGGGAATCCTGACTTAAAATATTGGATCGTATTGCAAACTCGTGCATTTTAGCTGCGAAAGCAGATTTACCTACTCCTGTTTCACCTAAAATTAAAGTATGCATTCCATTAGGCGGATATAGTATGGCTGACCTTGCTTTTTCAATTGCAGGTCTTAAACTAATATTCTCATCATAAAAATATTCGTGCTTATATTCAGAAGAAGGTTTCTCTCCTGGAACAGCAACCTGATGTTTTGCTTTTGAGTTCGTATTCAATTGGAGCTTAAATAAAACGGGTCTAGAATTTGTTTTGTCTAATAAACCCTCTTTTACTAATTTATTTAAATCACTGCTAACGTTTGCACGATCTAAATTTAACATTGTAGCAATTTCAATTGCAGTATAGCCTTGTGCATTACTTTGTTGGACAAAAACTTCATAAATTTGGTTTTTTCTATTCATATTAGCCCACCCGTAATTTGAAGTTGTATACTTTTACTATACAGGAAATAGTAAACGTTTTCACTATATTTTAATATTGAAACAATTCGTCAAGTACTATGAAAAAGTTAAATATCGAGTAAAATAGTCTTAAGGGAGTGAAGTAGTATGGAAATGAATTTAATGCAAAAACAATCATTAAAACTAGCTATGACCCAAGAACTGCGACAAGCCATTACAATGCTTCAGTATAATGCCCAAGAGCTAACTGATTTTTTATTTGAGCAATCGTTAGAAAATCCATTAATTGAAGTTGAAACTCCTTATAGCGATTATTCATCTACAAAAGTCAGTAAGCAAACTACTACTCACGATCATGGTATGGAATTGTATACTCGTAAGACAGAAAGTTTGCAGGAAGAACTAATTAGTCAATTGAATGAGTTGAAATTAGATCATGATGAATATCGGATTATAAAATATTTAATATATAACATAGATAAGAACGGTTTTTTAATGGAAACAGATGAAGAGCTTATTCATGAACTAGGGATTCCATATTCACAATTACAGATTTGTATTGAAATTCTACAAAAGTTTGAACCAGCCGGTGTTGGCGCTAGATCTGTAAAAGAGTGTTTATCCATTCAATTAAACGGACTTGATCGTGACACTTCAATTGCCAAACAAATTATAAATGAATACTTTGATATGTTTGTAAATAAAAATTGGAAAGAAATTGCGAAGAAGTTGAAAATGAGTTTAGGAGAATTACAAAAAGAAATTGATCTAATTCTCACATTACAACCTAGACCTGGATTGAATTACTATCAAGATCAAGTAAATTATGTAGCGCCTGATTTATCTGTCGAAAAAATTGGTGAAGAATTTGTTGTACTGATCAATGATAAAATTATGCCAAGGTTAAAAGTATTAAATGAGTATTCATCAATTTTAAACGGGCAACATGAAAAGGAAGTATCTGCCTATTTAAAGGATAAAAATACACAAGTGAATTGGTTAATGAAAAGTCTTGAAGAACGAAAATCAACAATGCTATCAGTAATGAATTGTATCCTTCATAAACAGTTAGCGTTTTTTGACAAAGGACCAGCATTTTTAAAAACATTAACTTTGAAAGAAATTGCTGAAGAGCTTTCACTACATGAATCAACAATAAGTCGTACTTGCAAAAATAAGTATGTACAAACACCTTTTGGATTATTTGAAATGAAACAATTTTTTCATCAAGGCGTAAGTGCCGATGGGGAAGAACTTGCTTCTACGAGTGTGCAAGTGTTTATTAAACAACTAGTTGATGAAGAAAATAAAGAAAAGCCTTTATCAGATCAAAAGTTAGTAGAACTATTATCACAAAAGCATGGCGTTGAGATTTCTAGACGAACAGTTGCTAAATATAGAGATATATTGAGGATACCTGGATCTTCCAAACGAAAGCGCTTTAGTTAAAAGGAGAACAATTGCATGGCAATCAAGTTAACATTTTTTACAAAAGAAAATTGCGGGTTATGTAATGAAGCAAAAGAAATAATTGAGTCGCTTAGATTAGAACATGAAATAGAAGTAACTGAAATAGATATCTATTCATATGATGAATTATTAGAGAAATATCAGTTGATGATTCCTGTCATTCAAATCAATGGCCAAACCATTGCTTATGGGAAAATTCATAAAAACGACATATTAAATGCCATTAAATAGGTGCTTATCTATTGAAAGAAATAGATAACCCTGTTACAATGTAAATGTAGCAGGGTTATTTCATTTCTGGAGTATATCTTGTATCGAAAAACAACGTTGAAAAACGCTGTAATTTTTTTATAACAAGTGGGACATAATACGTCATAGTGGGACCTATTCCGTCCATCAGAAATACTCTGCGAAAGAGGAGATGAAAATGAACCATATTTTAAAGCTACAACACAAATTGTTACCTGATCTAATTCCGGTTATTCAAAAAAGATTCCTGATCCTACAATACATTCGAATTATGCAACCGATTGGACGCAGAAACTTGTCCGTTAGCGTAGGGATAACAGAAAGAGTACTTAGATCAGAAGTTGCTCTTTTAAAGGAGCAGAGATTAATTAATGTTGCTTCCTCAGGTATGACATTAACGGAAGAAGGATTAAGCTTACTACTCGATTTAGAAGAACCAATGCGTGAACTATTTGGCTTGAAAAACATCGAAGACCAATTGAAGGATATGTTTAACCTAAAAGAAGTCATAGTTGTTTCAGGCGATAGTGATGAGTTGGCTTGGGTTAAAAAAGAGATGGGGCGTGCAACCGTTGGCTGTATAAACCAAAGGATAGATACAAATAATATTGTTGCTGTTACTGGTGGTTCCACTTTAGCTGCCGTAGCTGAAATGATGAATGCAGATTCAAAAGAACTTAATCCTTTATTTGTACCAGCTAGAGGCGGTTTAGGGGAAGAAGTACGAAATCAAGCAAATACAATTTGTGCAAAAATGGCCGAAATGGCTAAAGGTAATTATCGTTTATTACATTTACCAGATGAATTAAGTGAGGATGCATATCTCACAATGATGGAAGAACCGAAAGTAAAAGAGGTTTTAAATTTAATTCGTTCTTCATCAATCGTGATTCATGGTATCGGTGAAGCATTTACAATGGCGAAACGAAGGCAATCATCTTCTGAACAATTAGAAACCTTGATTGAATCCGAAGCTGTTGGAGAAGCGTTTGGATATTATTTTAATGAAAATGGAGAAGATGTCTACAAGGTGCGAACAATAGGTTTGCAGCTTGATGAATTAAAAAATATTCCATATGTATTGGCAGTGGCTGGAGGATCTTCAAAAGCGAAATCAATTGCTTCTTTCTTAAAGAAAGGGCACGTAAATATTCTCGTTACAGATGAAGGCGCAGCAAGAGAGTTAATTAAAGGAAGTACCCTTTAACTATAATAAAATTTAGATTCTACCTACTATAAGGAGGAAATTATAATGGCAACTAAAATTGGTATTAATGGATTTGGACGTATTGGACGTATGGTTTTCCGTGCAGCTTTAAATAACCCTAATGTAGAGGTTGTTGCAATTAATGACTTAACAGATGCTCAAACATTAGCACACTTATTAAAATATGATTCAGTACACGGTGGAGTTAACGCTGATGTAACTGTAAATGGTGATTCTATCGTTGTTAACGGTAACGAAATCAAAGTTATTGCTGAGCGTGACCCAGCAGTTTTACCTTGGAGCGATTACGGAGTAGAAGTAGTAGTTGAATCTACTGGACGTTTCACAGATAAAAAAGACGCTGAAAAACATTTAGGTGGATCAGTTAAAAAAGTAATTATCTCTGCACCAGCTTCTAACGAAGATATCACAATCGTTATGGGTGTAAACGAAGATAAGTATGATGCGGCTAGCCACAACGTACTTTCAAATGCTTCTTGTACAACTAACTGTTTAGCTCCTTTCGCTAAAGTATTAGACGAAAAATTTGGTATCAAACGTGGTATGATGACAACTGTTCACTCTTACACAAATGACCAACAAATCTTAGATTTACCACATAAAGATTTACGTCGTGCACGTGCTGCTGCAATGAGCATGATTCCTACAACAACTGGTGCTGCTAAAGCTGTATCATTAGTATTACCACAATTAAAAGGTAAATTAAACGGTGGAGCTGTTCGTGTTCCAACTGCTAACGTATCATTAGTTGACCTTGTTGTAGAATTAAATGCTGAAGTTACAGCTGAAGAAGTAAATGCTGCATTCAAAGCTGCTGCTGAAGGCGAATTAAAAGGTATCTTAGGATACTCTGAAGAGCCATTAGTATCAATCGATTATAACGGATGTTCTAACTCTTCAACTATCGATGCATTATCTACAATGACTATGGAAGGTAACATGGTTAAAATCCTTTCTTGGTACGATAACGAAACTGGTTACTCTACACGTGTAGTTGACTTAGTAGATTACATCGCTTCTAAAGGCCTATAATTTTAATAGAAAAATAAATACGAGGGCGAGGATATTCCTCCCCTCTTTTATATGAAATAAATCTTCTATAGGTCAATCACCCAACAAAAATGTAAAAAATACTCAAGAAATAAATTCCAACAATATACATAATCTGTTAAAATTGCGGTGACAATATCACAGAATAGAAGACGTATTTGTAGAAATATGAATAGTTTCGTCAGTTCTGAGAAGAAAAGTTTCAATATCTGATTGGCTTTTTTCCAATTCAATGGATAGTGGAATGAATATGAAAAACGTACTGGAGGCACCTAAAATGAACAAAAAGTCTTTACGTGACATTGATGTAAAGGGTAAACGCGTATTTTGCCGTGTAGATTTTAACGTACCAATGGCAAATGGTGAAGTAACAGATGAGACACGTATCCGTGCTGCACTTCCTACTATTCAATATTTAGTAGAAAACGGAGCAAAAGTAATTTTAGCTTCTCATTTAGGACGTCCAAAAGGGCAAGTAAATGAAGAATTACGCTTAAATGCTGTTGCAAAACGTTTAGGTGAAAAATTAGGTAAAGAAGTTCTTAAATCTGATGAAGCTTACGGACCAAAAGTTCAAGAAGAAATCAGCAAAATGAACGAAGGCGATGTTTTATTATTAGAAAACGTTCGTTTCTATCCAGGTGAAGAGAAGAATGATGAAGTTCTAGCTAAAGAATTTGCTGCACTTGCTGATGTATATGTAAATGATGCATTTGGTGCTGCTCACCGTGCACATGCTACAACAGCTGGAATCGCTAAACATATCCCAGCAGTAGCTGGTTTCCTTATGGAAAAAGAAATCAATGTATTAGGTAAGGCACTTTCAAACCCAGAACGTCCTTTCACTGCAATCATTGGTGGAGCAAAAGTTCGCGATAAAATAGGTGTAATTGAAAACTTATTAGAAAAAGTAGATCACTTAATTATCGGTGGAGGCCTTGCTTACACATTCTTAAAAGCAAAAGGATTTGAAATTGGTAAATCACTTTTAGAAGAAGATAAAATTGACTTAGCAAATGAATTTATGCAAAAAGCAGAAGCAAAAGGCGTTAAATTCCATATGCCAATTGATGTAGTAATTGCTGATAAATTCGGTGAAGATGCTAACACAAAAGTTGTTGATATCGATCAAATTCCTGCGGACTGGGAAGCTCTTGATATTGGACCAAAAACAACAGCTCTTTATGCTGATGTCATCAAAAATTCTAAATTAGTTATTTGGAATGGACCAATGGGAGTATTTGAAATCGATAAATTTGCTCAAGGTACGAAAGGTGTTGCTCAAGCATTAGCAGACTCTGACGCTTACTCTATCATTGGTGGAGGAGATTCAGCTGCAGCTGCAGAAAAATTTGGTTTAGCAGATCAAATGAGCCATATTTCTACTGGCGGCGGTGCTTCATTGGAGTTTATGGAAGGTAAAGAACTTCCAGGTGTAGCACTTTTAAATGATAAATAAGATCACAAGAATAGAATTATTTTAGAATATAGAGTAAGATAGAATGTCTTACTAACCGTAAGGATGGTGTTTCACATGCGTAAACCGATTATCGCAGGTAACTGGAAAATGAATAAAACGCTTAGCGAAGCAATGTCATTCGTTGAGGAAGTAAAAAATAGTGTGCCAGCATCTGATAAAGTAGATGCAGCTGTTTGTGCGTCAGCATTATTTCTAGCACCAATGGTAGAAGCAGTAAAAGGAACTGATTTAAAAATCGGTTCACAAAATGTAAGTGATAAAGATAGCGGTGCTTATACTGGAGAAATTAGTCCAGTTGCATTAAAAGACTTAAACGTAACTTATGCTATCATTGGTCATTCTGAGCGCCGTGAATACTACAGCGAGACAGATGAATTCATTAACAGCAAAACTAAAAAAACATTTGAACATGGTTTAACACCAATTCTTTGCTGTGGTGAAACGCTAGAGGAACGTGAAGGTGGTAAATTTGAGGAAGTAATTCGTACTCAATTAACTGCTGATCTTGCTGGCCTTACTGAAGATCAAGTTAGTAATTTAGTAATTGCTTATGAACCAATTTGGGCGATTGGTACTGGTAAATCTGCAACTGAAAAAGATGCACAAGAATCATGTAAGTTTGTTCGTGATGTTGTTGCTAGTCTTTACAATGAAAATGTTGCAGAAGCTGTACGAGTGCAATATGGTGGAAGTGTAAAACCAGAAAACATTAAAGAATATATGGCACAACCAGACATAGACGGCGCTTTAGTTGGTGGTGCAAGTCTAGAACCAGCTTCTTTCCTTGCTTTATTGGAGGCTGTTAAGTAATGAGTAAAAAACCAGTAGCTCTAATCATCCTTGATGGATTTGGTTTGCGTGAAGAAACATTTGGTAATGCTGTTGCGCAAGCAAAAAAACCAAACTATGATAGATATTGGAATCAGTATCCACATGCACAATTAACTGCATCTGGTGAAGCAGTTGGACTTCCAGAAGGACAAATGGGTAATTCTGAAGTTGGACATTTAAATATCGGAGCTGGACGTATCGTTTATCAAAGCTTAACGCGTGTGAATAAAGCTATTCGTGAAGGTGAATTTGAAAAAAATGACACTTTTATTGATGCTATGAAGAGCGCGAAAGAAAAAGGTAAAGGACTTCATATTTTCGGTTTATTGTCTGACGGAGGTATACATAGTCACATTAACCACATGTTTGCTTTATTAAAATTAGCTGCTGAAGAAGGCTTAGAAAAAGTATATGTTCATGCTTTTCTTGATGGAAGAGATGTTGGGCCAACAACAGCTAAAAAGTATATTGATCAAACAGAAGCAAAATTTAAAGAAATTGGTGTAGGTGAATTTGCAACAATTTCAGGTCGTTACTACTCTATGGACCGTGATAAACGTTGGGATCGCGTTGAAAAATGCTATCGTGCAATGGTCTATGGTGAAGGTCCTACCTACTCAAATCCATATGAATTAATTGAAGATTCATATGCAAATGGGATCCATGATGAGTTCGTTTTACCTTCTGTTATCGTAAAAGAAGATGGTAAACCTGTTGCAACTGTTGAAGATGAAGATTCTATTATCTTCTACAACTTCCGACCAGATCGTGCAATTCAAATTTCAAATGTGTTCACAAATGAAGATTTCCGTGATTTTGATCGTGGAACAGAGTTTCCAAAGAATGTTCATTTTGTGTGCTTAACACATTTTAGTGAAACGGTTCAAGGTTATGTTGCATTTAAACCAGCTAACTTAGATAACACTTTAGGTGAAGTTCTAGCTCAAAATAATTTAACTCAATTACGTATTGCTGAAACTGAAAAGTATCCACATGTTACATTTTTCTTCAGTGGTGGTCGTGAAGCACAGTTCCCAGGTGAAGAACGTATCTTAATTAATTCACCTAAGGTTGCTACTTACGATTTAAAACCTGAAATGAGTGCTTATGAAGTGAAAGATGCTCTTTTAAAAGAGATTGCTGCCGATAAGCATGATGTAATTATTTTAAACTTTGCAAATCCAGATATGGTTGGGCATTCAGGGAAACTTGAGCCAACGATTAAAGCGATTGAAGCTGTGGATGAATGCTTAGGAGAAGTAGTAGATGCAATTATTGCTAAAGGTGGAAAAGCGATCATCACTGCAGACCATGGGAATGCTGATGAAGAAATTACACCAGAAGGTGAACCAATGACAGCTCATACTACTAACCCAGTACCTGTAATCGTAACTGAAGAAGGTATTACTTTACGTGAAGATGGAATTTTAGGAGACTTAGCTCCTACTGTTTTAGATTTATTAAAAGTAACACAACCAAACGAAATGACTGGTAAATCACTTATTAATAAGTGAACAGTTAATATAAAAGATTTACAATAAGCGTATAGCGCATTTAAAGGAGAGATTTTATTATGTCAATGATTATTGATGTTTACGCTCGCGAAGTATTAGATTCTCGTGGTAATCCTACTGTTGAAGTAGAAGTTTACACTGAAGATGGTGGCTTTGGCCGTGCATTAGTTCCAAGTGGTGCTTCAACTGGTGAATATGAAGCAGTTGAATTACGTGATGGAGACAAATCACGTTACCTTGGTAAAGGTGTAGAAAAAGCAGTTTCAAACGTAAATGATATCTTAGCAGAAGAAATCGTAGGATACGAAGTAACTGAACAAACTGCAATCGACTTACGTATGATTGAATTAGATGGTACAGAAAATAAAGGTAAATTAGGTGCAAATGCTATTCTTGGTGTATCTATGGCAGTAGCTCGTGCAGCAGCTGACGAATTAGGTTTACCATTATACCAATACCTTGGTGGATTCAACGCTAAACAATTACCAGTACCAATGATGAACATCATTAATGGTGGATCTCATGCTGATAACAACGTAGACTTCCAAGAGTTTATGGTCTTACCTGTTGGAGCTAGCAGCTTTAAAGAAGCAATCCGTATGGGTACTGAAATCTTCCATAACCTTAAAGCTGTATTAAGTTCTAAAGGCTTAAACACTGCTGTAGGTGATGAAGGTGGATTTGCTCCAAACCTTGGTTCAAACCGTGAAGCTTTAGAAGTAATTATGGAAGCAATCGAAAAAGCTGGTTACAAAGCTGGCGAAGAAGTATTCTTAGGTATGGACGTTGCGTCTTCTGAGTTCTACAACAAAGAAACTGGTAAATACGATCTTGCAGGTGAAGGCCGTACTGGCGTATCTTCAGCTGAAATGGTTGATTTCTACGAGCAGCTTTGCAACGACTTCCCAATCCTTTCAATTGAAGATGGCTTAGATGAAAATGACTGGGATGGACATAAATTATTAACTGACCGTTTAGGTAAAAAAGTACAATTAGTTGGTGACGACTTATTCGTTACAAACACTAAAAAGCTTTCTGAAGGTATTGAAAAAGGTATCTCTAACTCGATTCTTATCAAAGTTAACCAAATTGGTACATTAACTGAAACTTTCGAAGCAATCGAAATGGCTAAACGTGCTGGTTACACAGCTGTAGTTTCTCACCGTTCAGGTGAAACTGAAGATAGCACAATTGCTGATATCGCAGTTGCTACAAACGCTGGTCAAATCAAAACTGGTTCTGCATCTCGTACAGACCGTATCGCTAAATACAACCAATTATTACGTATTGAAGACGAGTTAGGCGAAAGCGCAGTATACCAAGGTTTAAAATCTTTCTACAACTTACGTAAATAATTTAAAAATCACATCATAGACACAACAAAGTAAAAATGTATGTTAAGCAAAGCAAAACAAAACATAATCCATTATAGACACTAAAAAGAGAAGGCCCCTTACCTTCTCTTTTTTTGTGTCTTTAAAAGTAGTTTTGAAAGGTAAATAAATGAATTTTGCTATTTCTACGCAAAATATTACAAATATAGTGTATAATTTACAATTGTGTTAAAAATTTTAAAACGGAGGTATTTTTTATGTCGATTTTACAAAAACAGGATCTATCTTCTGGAGATTTACAACTTTTAAGTTCTGAAATGACTAAAAAGAAAAAATCATCAGGAACAACTTGGTTATTATGGCTTTTTACAGGTGGTTTTGGGGGACATCGCTTTTATTTAGGTAAAACTGGTACCGCTGTTGCAATGTTATTAACATTAGGTGGATTAGGCATATGGTCATTTATTGATTTATTCCTAATAAATGGAATGGTTAAAAGCACAAATGAGAAAATTGAGAATGATATCATTTCTGAAATTCGTTTAATTAAGAATGCTAAGAAGAATTCTGAAATAGCTTCAACTAAGGAATAAATTTTTATGAGTGGTTTCAACAGTAAAATTAACAAGAGAGATCTAACTTTGGAAGAACTTGGCTTCTTAGAGTCAGAAATGTTAAAAAAAATGAAAAGTAAAGATGCTGCCTGGGGTTTATGGGCTGGTCTTCATTTTTTTGGTGCACATCGTTTTTATACTGAAGACTATAAATATGGAAGTGCAATGTTTTTATCAATAATGTTACCGTTAATAGCAATTATATTTTTATTTTTTACTGATACAGTAAACTTATTATTTTATATTTCTTTATGTTTAATAGTATGCTCCTTACTATGGAGTTGGATTGATGCTTTTTTTCTGAATTCCAGACTTAATCAATTCAACGAGACTGTCGAGCAGACTATTTTGGAAAATATTAGAGAAAATAGAAATGCATAATATAAAAAAAGAAACAGGCAAAAATTTTTGTCCTGTTTCTTTTTTTATAAAGTTATTTTATTGTCTTAACTTTCGATCTCCTAGCGACCCAAATTGCGATGATTAGTGCACCTACTGTGTCTGCTACTAGGTCTGTCATTGTGTCAAAGTTTCCTCCACCTTGGGTTGTTGTTCCGATGAATTGGTCTGCGCTAAATTCATAAATTTCCCAAAGTACTCCTCCAAAAACACCAAAAGAGAGTACGTAGAGAAATATAAACCAGGCAGACATATCACTCCTTGATTGATCAGTCGTAAACTTTTCCATCAAGTCGACGGCTAAGAAGGATATTAAAGCACCACTTAATAAGTGAAGAAAGGGTGTGTCCCACCAACCTAATGAATAAAGTCCTAACATCGAACCAAGGCATTGTGAAGCGATTAAGAAAGCAAAATATGAAATAATGAATGGTAAAGTAAATCGGATTTTTAAAAATTTATCTAAAGCAAATGGAATGAGACCGCATATGATACCTCCGATTGCAATTTGATACCGATACGTATCTCCTTTTAAGAAAAAGATGACAAATAGAGCAACCATTAATATGGCATAACCAAGACTTAATATCGTTTGAAAACCTCTTTTCATTTTCCACACCTCTTTTATTCCATTTAAAAACTAAGAAATATTCATTACTAACAATTTTCCCTAATTGATAAATTCTAAGCAAAATGACATGAACTAAACTGCATAATGAAATGATGGGAAGGAATCAATAAAGGATTTCTCGAATACTTAAAAGGTTACTTTTGGTATACTATTAAAATGATTGTATTGTATATATATACTGATTAATCTGCGGTTTTATCAGTGCTAAAAAGGTCATTTAATAACATACGATAAATTAAATAGTTACTTATTACATATGAAATGAAGGGGTTAAGATGAAAAACTGGGAAGGGTTAATTTCGGCCGAAGATAGAACGAAAATTTATGTTAGAAAATTTATTCCAGATCATCCGATTGCAGTCGTTCAAATTGTACATGGTATGGCTGAACATGGGGGAGCATACGAGAAATTCATTGAATACTTAGTTCACCAAAACATTGCAGTCTATATACATGATCAAAGAGGACATGGAAAGACTGCCAAGAATGAGGATGACTTAGGTTATTTTGGAGATAAAATTGCATGGGACCAAATTGCAAAAGATATTATTTATATAACGAAAATTATAAAAGAAGAGTTGAGTGTTCCGCTTATTTTATTTGGTCATAGTATGGGCTCGTACTTAAGTAGACGAGTTGTTCAATTAGATGGAGAGCTATATGATGGGCTAATTTTATCAGGTACCGGGTTTGATCCTGGCATTTTAAGAAAGTTAGGGGTATTTTTATCAGGTTCTGAATCATTTATCATGGGTGCAAAAGGAAGAAGTAAGATATTGGATTTTTTAACATTTGGTAATTTTAATAATCATTTTAAATTTCCAAGAACTAAATATGATTGGTTAACGCGCGATGAAGCTGAAATCGATCGTTATATTAAAGATCCTTTTTGTGGATTTATTTGTTCACCGAGTTTTTATCGGGAGCTTTTAAATGGGGTTGGGATTATCCATAGAAAAGAAGAAGTAAGAAAAACGCCAACAAATTTACCTATTTATATTTTTTCTGGAAGTAAAGATCCTGTTGGTCAAAATGGTGATGGAGTGAAAAGAGTATACGAGCTCTATAAAAATTTAGGTTGTAATGATTTAACAATGAAACTATACGATGAGGGTCGTCACGAAATGCTACATGAAATAAATAAAGAGGATGTTTACCTAGATGTTAAAACATGGATAGAACAACATGTACTCTCATCTTGAAGTAAACCGTTCTTCATAGTAGAATAATAAGTAACAGTGTTTACTGTGGAGGTGAAGAAATGCATACGTTTTTATCTGTTTTATTAATTATCGTTTCAGTTCTTATGATTGTTCTTGTTTTACTTCAATCAAGTAAAAGTAATGGATTATCAGGTGCGATTTCTGGTGGAGCTGAACAGCTTTTCGGAAAACAAAAAGCACGTGGTTTCGAATTAGTTTTACAAAGAATAACAGTTGTTGTAGCAGTATTATTCTTCATTTTAACAATTGCTGTAACTTATTTAAAACTGTAATAAACTAGCTGCCTGTTAAAGGTGGCTTTTTTATTTTGGCTTGATCACAATGAAAGACGGGGTAGTACATATGAATTTCCTAAACAAATTTTATGCAGTCATCTTATCCGCGATCATGATTAGTGGAACATGGGGATGGTTTTCTAGTACGCCAGAAGAAGAGAGAGTTTATGAGTGCTGTTACACAGGAGCTTTTGAAGGATTTTTGATTTCGTTGTCAATTACATTTACCTGCTATATGATTTTTGGACTCGGGTTTGCCTATATAATTGAAGAGTTGACAAAAATGTTTCATATTAATAAGTTCATTTACTTGTTTCAATTAATAATGTATATAATTGCTGGATTTGTTGTAGCGATGATATTTGCTGTTACTCAGAGTATTGAACTAACGATGTTCTACGCACTATTCAGTGTTCCAGCTTTTTTTCTATATTTTCATGTGTTATTTTTTATAAAACTATTTAGAAATATAGTCAGCACAAAAAGAAAGAGACAACCTTAAAATGGTTGTCTCTTCTACTTTTTAGTTACTTCTTCATTTGAGCCCATTCTTCTCTACTTGGACCATAAATTCCTGGTACGACTAATCCAGCTTGTCTCATTAGTACAGTCATTTGACCTCTATGATGGATTTGGTGATTTAGCGTCATACGAAGGATTGCAAACACAGGCATATCAAAACCAAAGCAATTTTTCATTTCTTTTAAGTTTTCGTCATTCCACTGAGCTTTAGCAGCTTCCACTACTGCACTACTTACTTTTTTGTATGTTTCAGCAATTTCTTTTGCTGATCCAGGCATTTCGCCTTGGATTGTTAGGTCAATTTTTAAGCCAGATTGTGAGACGATTTCTTTAGCAGCACCAGTGACGTGCCAAGCAAGTTCTCCAAGCGAAAAATGATCTTCTTCAATTGCTTGATCAAGTGAATCGTCAGTCAACACGTTTAAATATTTTAAAGTACCTTCTGCCTCGTGTGTCCACTCATTAATAAATTGGTCAACGCTAATAAACATAAAATGCCTCCTAATGATTCTTATGTAAATACAAAGTTATTATAGCCTCAATTATCATTAAATCATAAGCATAAAGAGAAAAAAACTCTTTATTGGTAAATAATGCAAATGAAAGGTAAAATAAAAGAACGCTTCCTAGTAAGGGTAATCTATTAAGGAAGAGTAATGCAAGTTTGGCTCTAAGATGTATTTTAGAATGAATATTGAAACTTATTAGTATATAAGATGTAAAAATAAATGAATCTAATGAAAAAAGGATAGAACAGTTTTGGAGTGAGTATAAATGAAAGTAACAATGCCTAAGCCTTTCACATTTGAGGGTGGAGAGCGAGGAGTTTTATTATTACATGGTTTTACAGGGCATTCAGCCGACGTTCGAATGCTAGGTCGCTATTTAGAAAAACGTGGTTATACATGTCATGCACCGCATTATAAAGGGCATGGTGTACCACCAGAGGAGCTTGTTCATACTGGACCAGAGGATTGGTGGCAAGATGTGATGGAAGCTTACCAATTTTTAAAGGACCGTGGTCATGAAAAAATTGCTGCAGTAGGTTTATCTCTAGGTGGAGTTTTTGCACTGAAACTAGGCTACACAGTTCCATTAAATGGTATTGTGACAATGTGTTCCCCAATGTACATAAAAAGTGAAGAAATAATGTACGAAGGTGTTCTTGCATACGCTGCTGAGTTTAAGAAACGAGAAGGTAAAGCACCTGAACAAATTGAAATAGAAATGGAAGAGTTCAAAAAAGCACCAATGAAAACATTAAAAGAACTTCAAGGGCTAATAAAAGAAGTTCGTGAAAATGTAGACACTGTTTACGCACCTACATTTGTAGTGCAATCCAGAGTTGATGCAATGATTAATACAGATAGTGCAAATATTATTTTTAATGAAGTTCAATCTGATCAGAAAAAATTAAAATGGTATGAAAATTCAACACATGTCATTACGCTTGGACAAGAGAAGGATCAATTGCATGAAGATGTCTTAGCGTTTCTTGATGATTTGGATTGGTAGAATCATGTTATTCTGGACAAACTTAAAATAAAAGACCCCTAACCGGATTGGTGAGAAAAGGAGGGAAATATATATGCAAGATTTTCAACAATGGAAAGATAAGTTATTAACTTTAATGAAAAGTGAAGACTATAAGCCTTTAAATATTCAAGGGCTAGAAGACGAATTACAATTAACTGATGCTGTAGATTTTCGTGAAGTGGTTAAAGCGCTTGTCACATTAGAAGATGAGGGTTTCATTGTCCGTTCACGAAATAATAAATACAGTTTACCTGAACAATCAAATCTAGTAAGAGGTAAACTTACTGGTCACGCACGTGGTTTTGCATTTGTAATTCCAGAGGAAGCGGGAGCAGAGGATGTATTTATTTCGCCTTCTGACTTAAATGGTGCACTACACGGAGATGTTGTTTTAGCAAGAATTACGAAAGAAAAAAGTGATGCACGTCGTGAAGGCACAATCGTAAAAATTCTTGAACGTGGTCAAACGAAAATGGTTGGTACGTTCCAAGCACAGAAAAACTTTGGATTTGTGATTCCTGACGATAAACGTTTTGGTAGTGACATATTTATTACAAGAAGTAATTCACAAGGTGCAGTTGAAGGGCACAAAGTAGTTGTAGAACTAACTCAATTCCCTGAAAACGGCAAAAATGCAGAAGGAATCATTGTTCAAATCCTTGGGCATAAAAACGATCCAGGTGTAGATATTCTTTCAGTCATTCATAAGTTTGGATTACCACAGGAATTTCCTAAAGAAGCAATGGATCAAGCAAATGCTGTTCCTGAAGATATTGATGAAGCAGATATTGGTACTCGACGTGATTTACGAGATCAACAAATTGTCACGATTGACGGAGCTGATGCGAAAGATTTAGATGATGCAGTTACAGTTACAAAACTAGAAAATGGACACTATAAGCTTGGCGTTCACATTGCTGACGTCTCTTATTATGTAACAGAGAATTCTCCAATTGACCAAGAAGCTTATGATCGTGGAACAAGTATTTATTTAGTTGATCGAGTGATTCCGATGATTCCTCACCGACTATCAAATGGTATTTGTTCTTTAAATCCACAAGTTAATCGATTTACTCTTTCTTGTGAAATGGAAATTGACCAAAAAGGTGATGTCGTTAAACACGAAATCTTCGAAAGTATCATTAAGACAACTGAACGTATGACATATAGTGATGTTAACAAAATTCTAGATGAAGCAGATGTCGAGTTACGTGAGCGTTATGAGCCATTGGTACCTATGTTTGAAGAGATGGCGCACTTGGCAAGCATTTTACGTAAACGAAGAATGAATCGTGGAGCAATCGACTTTGACTTTAAAGAAGCGAAAGTTCTTGTAGACGCTGAAGGTCATCCAGAAGACATTATTTTACGTGAACGTTCGACAGCAGAGAAATTAATTGAAGAGTTTATGCTAGTTGCGAATGAGACGGTAGCAGAGCATTTCCATTGGTTAAATGTTCCGTTTATGTATCGTGTTCACGAAGATCCTAAAGAAGAAAAACTACAACGTTTCTTTGAGTTCATCTCAACATTTGGCTATACAGTAAAAGGTGCTGCTAATGATGTTCATCCAAGAGCATTACAGCAAGTACTTGAAATGGTACATGGTCAACCAGAGGAAACAGTTATTTCAACTGTTATGCTACGTTCAATGAAGCAAGCGAAGTACGAAGCAGATAATTTAGGTCACTTTGGTTTAGCAGCGGAGTTCTACACGCATTTTACTTCACCAATTCGCCGTTACCCAGATTTAATTGTACATCGTTTAATCCGTACTTACTTAATTCAGGGTCAAATGAATGATGATACGAAGCGTCAATGGGATGATAAACTGCCAGCAATTGCTGAACACGCATCAAATATGGAGCGTCGCTCTGTAGAAGCTGAACGCGAAACCGATGATTTGAAAAAAGCAGAATTTATGCTTGATAAAATTGGCGAAGAGTATGAAGGAATTATTAGCTCAGTTACTAACTTCGGTATGTTTATTGAATTGCCAAATACGATTGAGGGTCTTGTTCGTGTAGCTGATTTATCGGATGACTACTACAATTATGATGAACGTCATTACGCGATGGTTGGGGAAAGAACTGGTAAGATCTTTAGAATTGGCGATGAGGTTTCTATTCGAGTAGTCAATGTAAATAAAGAAGAGCGTGCAATTGATTTTGAAATTGTTGGTATGAAATCAAATAAACCTCGTCGAAGTGGTGGAAGAGGACCAGTGAATCGAGATGGTGGCACTTCAGGTGGCCGAGGTAGAGGTCGTGGAAGAGGACCAACAGATCGAAGTACTGATCGCAATAGAGGTGGTAGTTCACGCGGTAGACGTGGAGGAGATAGTACCACAACTTCATCAAGTGAAGAAAAAGACAATGGCAGAAACGGGAAACCTCGTAACAAACGAGATGATCGTTTTAACCCAACAAAAAGTAAAAGTAAAAAGAAAAAACCTTTCTATGATAAAGTAGCAAAAGGGAATAAGAAGAGATAATAGAAGCATGCTCTTTTCTTAAAGATTGTTGTTTTGAAAGACAGAAGTTGATTACAACGGAAAGGGAGCAACCTGAAGTTGTAATCAACTAACGCATACATAAACAGCAACAAAGGGTAAGAAAACAGTCAAAAAATAAAGCAGTGGACAGATGAAATGTTCACTGTTTTATTCTTTTTGATTACGACCAAGAGCGGTCCTATGTACATAGAATATAGTTTCATTTTATGGTAAAATAAGTAAGGATAGTGAGGTGTTTTAAACATGCCAAAAGGTGAAGGTAAGGTTATCGCGCAAAATAAAAAAGCTTATCATGATTATTTTATTGAAGAAACGTATGAGGCGGGTATCGTACTACAAGGTACTGAAATAAAATCATTACGTGCTGGAAAGGCTAATTTAAAGGATTCATTTGCTCGTGTTCAAAACGGTGAAGTATGGCTTCATAATATGCATATTAGTCCGTATGAACAAGGTAATCGATATAATCATGAACCATTACGTACAAGAAAGCTTTTACTTCATAATAAAGAAATTGTGAAATTAATTGGTTATACAAAAGAAACTGGTTACACATTAGTACCTTTAAAAATCTATTTAAAAAATGGATATGCAAAGTTATTACTTGGGTTAGGTAAAGGTAAGAAGCAATTTGATAAACGCGATGATTTGAAGAAAAAAGAAGCAAAACGTGAGGTTGAACGAGCGTTCCGAGATCGTCAAAAAAGTTAATTGGATAATAGTTGAAGCTTTTCCATTCTCTTTAACTATTAACAACAATTGTTAATTGCAACTGATGTCGAATGTGCTATAATAAGTTTGTAAGTTAATGAAACACATAAATGAGCACGATGATGTGCAGATTTTATAGATTATGAAGCTAAGCTTTTGTTTAGTGCTTCGTAAGTCACTCATAGCCACGAAGACTGAAATAATGTCGAGTGTGCATTTTATATGGGGACGTTACGGATTCGACAGGGGTAGTTCGAGCTTAAGTCGCGAGTCGAGGGGTCGGCCTCGTTAAAACGCAAAAGCCTATAACTGGCAAAAACAACAATTTCTCTTTAGCTGCTTAATTGCACTAAAGGCTCCTCCTATGTATCGCCCATGTGCATAGCTTAGAGGGGTTCACTCATTAGTGGGCTACGCCGGACCTCACCGTCTGAGGGGAAAGGAAGAGACTAACCAGACTAGCTACTAGGAAGCCTGTCAATGGGCTGAATAGTATGCGAAATGCGAATATATTGACTACACTCGTAGAAGCTTAAGTGCCGATATTTCTGGACGTGGGTTCGACTCCCACCGTCTCCACCAATACATACTGTTGGTGGTTTTTTTATGTCAAAAACTCGGTTTTAATAGTTGAAAGCTACTTTAAAATTTTTTAATGAATAAATATATGATAGATAAATGGGCTATCCGTAAAATGAAAATTTACGATAGCCCAATTTTTTTTGAAGAATTTATAATAATGATCTATTCTAAGTTTCTCAGTTATTACAGCATATATATCTGGTGTGGAGGACTGTATGGATATATTTATAGTTGGGTAAAAAACATTTTTACTTATCTACTTTACAACTTCACTACTTAGTGTTACGATATACAGGTACTAAGTAATACAGAATATATGTAATACTAAATAGTTGATAATGTTTATAAAATTTTTTAAAAAAATAGGTTCACATTTTAACTACTCAGTAATACAATATACTATTACTAAGTAACACAGAATATCAGTAATGCTAAATAGCTGAAAAGAGTTATATAAAAAGGTGGCTTATTAAACCCTTGCTCCGTAAGTTATTTAGAGTTTTATTAATCGCTACTCAGTGATACTGAATATCCGTGTTACTAAATAGCTATACTAAAAAGAAATTTAATTTATATATATAAGGAGGTGTATACCATGGAAAATTTAACAGAAATGCTTAAAGGTTCATTAGAAGGTTGTGTACTGGAAATCATCAGTCGAGGTGATACTTACGGCTATGAGATTACTCGTCGCCTTAATGATCTAGGATTTACAGAGGTTGTCGAAGGTACAGTCTACACCATTTTGGTTAGGCTGGAAAAGAAAAAGCTGGTGAATATTGAAAAAAAACCATCTGAAATGGGACCGCCTCGTAAGTTTTATTCATTAAACGAAGATGGACACGAGGAATTAAAACAATTTTGGGGAAAATGGGATTTTCTTTCATCAAAAATTAATATCTTAAAGGGGGAGAAATAATTGAAGAAATTTATAGAGTTAATCATTGGAGATTTAGAAAGTAAGAAGGAATACAAAGCATTTATGAAAAAAGTAAATTCGCTACCGAAGGATTACGCTTTTGTGTTCAAAAAAATTCAAAAGTACATGTGGAATTTCGGATATGGCTTTGGTGAAGAAATCATCAATTTGTATGAATTGTTTGAAGCTAGTGCAGCAGAAGGTAAGCATGTATTAGATGTTACTGGGGAAGACGTGGCAGCATTTGCCGACGAGTTGATGTCTCTTTCAAAGTTAGATGGTGAAGAATCTGGGATTAAATTAGGAGAGCAAGTTGAGTTGAAAAAAGAAATTGAGAGTAGAGTAGAACAGCAAGTAAAAATATGGACGAATAAAAATAAATAGGGGGTTTAATACAATGGTAAATTTCATCAAAAAGATACTAAATGACAAAAAAGAATATAAAGAAATGATGGCGCGTGTCGAAGCTTTGCCAGGAGACTATCCAGAAGCCTATAAAAAAATCTGCAATTATATGTGGACTTTCTCTGCCGGTAGCGGCATGGATATGCTAAGAATCCAGTATGATCTCATCGACTTGTTTGAAGATGGTGCGGCAGATGGAAAAGACGTTTTGGAAATAACAGGTGAAGACGTGACAGCATTCGCTAATGGACTGATCGAACAAGCGAAAAGATGGGATGATAAGTTACGTAATAATTTGAACAAAAGCATTTTAGATCGTGTGGGTAAAAAAAAATAAGCGTAGAAGAATCTATGTAGAGAAAACCAGTTGTTGGCGACTTTTTAGAACGCGCCTTCAGCATTATATAGGGAGGGGAACAATTATGAGTAATACAGCAATTTCAGTGAAAGGGCTTGAAAAATCTTTTAAAGATCATGAAGTTTTAAAAGGTGTAGATTTTGAAGTGAAAAAAGGCAGTGTTTTTGCTCTTCTAGGGTCAAACGGTGCCGGTAAAACAACTATCATTAAAATTTTAACTACTTTACTCAAAACTAATAAAGGTGAGATTGAAGTTTGCGGTGCAAATCTTCGAACAAATCCAGAGCAAGTGCGTGAGAAAATCAGCCTGACTGGGCAAAATGTGGCCGTAGATGATATTTTAAGCGGACGAGAGAATCTTGACTTAGTTGCAAAACTTCGTCATTTACCAAATCGAAAAGAAGCAGTAGAAGATAGTCTGCGTCGCTTTGATCTTTTGGAAGCCGGTGATCGAGCTCTTGCCACTTATTCAGGTGGGATGAAAAGACGCTTGGATTTGGCTATGACTGTGCTTGGCTCCCCTGAACTTGTTTTTCTTGATGAGCCGTCTGTAGGGCTTGACCCTGAAGCACGTTTGGCTTTATGGGATGTGATTCGTGATATGGTGAAAGCTGGTATTACTGTTTTTCTCACTACTCAATATTTAGAAGAAGCCGAACAATTAGCTGACCGCATTGCCATTTTGCATGAAGGAAAAATTATCGTGCAAGGAACAATGGAAGAACTAAAAGCAATTCTTCCTCCTAAAAAAGTAGAATATGTGGAAAAACAGCCGACACTTGAGGAAATTTTCCTGGCTGTCACTGTCAAGAAAGGGGCGGAATAACATGAGTAAAGAACATTTAATCAGTGATACAATGACCATGAGCACAAGGGTGATGAAGCATTCCCTTCGTAGTGTAGATACAATTATTACTACAATCCTTACACCTATTATGTTGATGCTTGCATTTGTCTACATTTTCGGTAGTGCTATGACAATGGATAAAGCAGAGTATGTTAATTTTATCGTACCAGGTGTACTGCTAATGTGTATTGGAATGGGGATTTCCTACACAGCGGTAAGGGTGAATATGGATATGACAAGAGGGATTTTTGACCGTTTCCATTCCATGCCAATCGCCAAATCTTCAATTTTAGGAGGGCATGTAATCTCAACTTTGCTATTAAACTTATTATCAGTTGCTGCTGTGATTCTCATTTCTTTTCTGATGGGATTCCGTCCACACGCTAATTTTGTGGAATGGTTGTTAGCGATAGGTATGATACTAATTACTATTTTCGCTTTCACTTGGATGGCGGTAGCATTCGGACTTATGGCTAAGTCTTATGAAGGTGCAAGCGTGTTTTCTTATCTGTTAATGGGTCTAATGTTTGTCAGTTCAGCCTTTGTTCCAACAAATAACATGGGTAGTAAACTTAGAGCTTTTGCCGAAAATCAACCGATGACACCACTTGCCGAAAGTGTGCGTTCACTTTTAGCTGGGCAACCAAATTATGGTGACCTTTTAACAGCAGTAATATGGTTAGTGGGAATTGGGATTTTGTTTTACTTGATATCGATGAAGGTGTACAAAAAACGAATGAAATAGATTGCTTAAGTACGGGTTGGAGATTTCATTCAGTCTGTACTTTTTTTATTTCGAATAAATTATTATTTTTGTATATCTTTATCCTACTAGTAATATCACGGGAATATGCAGTAAAGTCTAAAAGATATAAAAAAACCATCATTCGTAGTTTGAATACTACGCAATGATGGTTTTTTCAAATACATTATCCGATTTGTTTATTAGCTTTTTTTTCATCAACCCAAGCTTCTAAATGTTCACGACCTGGTAGTTCAGAAATAGAATCTGCATGGAAGACTGGATCTAAACCTTTTTTCTTTTGAGCGATATAGTCCATTAAGAGAGCTTTAGCAACTTTAGATAGACGCGTAATTGCATATAAGTTCACTAAAACCATTAGTCCCATAAAGATATCAGCTAAAGACCAAATTAATTCGGCACTATATAATGCTCCGAATAATACCATTCCAATTACAGCAAAGCGATATAGGTAAATTGTTTTTTTGCTATTCTTCATGAAACTGATATTTGATTCACCATAGTAGTAGTTACCCATAATTGTACTTAAGGCAAATAAGAATACAGAAATAGATACAAATGTTGCTGCAAAGTCACCTAGACTTACACGTAATGATTCTTGTGTTAAAGGAATACCTGTTAACTCAGAAGTTTTGTAAACACCTGAAACTAATACGATCATAGCAGTAGATGAACAGATGATAAATGTATCTACGATTACGCCTAAAGCTTGAATAAAGCCTTGTTTTACAGGGTGAGTAACATCAGCTGTAGCTGCTGCGTTTGGAGCAGAACCCATACCTGCTTCGTTCGAGAATAATCCACGACGAATTCCATGAAGCACAGCAGCACCCATTACACCGCCAAACATTTGTTTGAAAGTAAATACACCCTCAGAGAAAATTGCACCGAAAACGTTAGGTAAGATATCAAAATTAGCAATCATTACCCATAATGCTAAAACTATGTAAACACCAGCTTTAATTGGTACTAATACTGTAGAGAATTTTGCGACTGAGTGTACTCCACCAAAAATGATGATAGCAGTAATAATAGCAAGTACAATTGCAGTAGTTGACGTACTGATGCCAAATTCATTGTCAATTGAAGCAGCAATTGTATTGGCTTGTACAGCATTAAAAATAAGACCAAAAGATAAAGTAATTAAAATACTAAAGATAATGCCAAGCTTTCTATTTCCTAAAGCTTTTTCCATGTAATAAGCAGGTCCACCGCGCCAAGAATCACCATCTTTAACTTTGTAAACCTGAGCTAGCGTACTTTCTACGAAAGCAGAAGCAGAACCAATCAGTGCGATTAGCCACATCCAAAATACTGCACCAGGACCACCTAATGCTACTGCTGTTGCAACACCGGCAATATTACCAGTACCAATACGAGCAGCCATCCCAATCATGAATGCCTGTAATGATGAAACAGTTTTTTTGTCTTTGTCTTTATTCTTACGACCATCCCCTAATAGACGTACCATTTCAGGGAAAAATCTAATTTGTAAGAAGCCTAAATAAACTGTTAAGAATAAGCCGATTGCAACTAAGAAAATTACAATTAATTTGGCCCATAAATAGTCATTTAGTACTGAAATAAATTCTGTCATGAATTTCATCTCCTTGTTGTAAAATTTTTGCAAAAATAGCAATACTAATGATTATAAAATAAGTTAGAGCATTCTGTAAAATGAATTTTGTGAAAAAATACTGATATATCAACGATTATTTCAATTAGAAGGGAAATGTAATGGCAGTTCTTTAGTATATCCCTATAACATATCTTGTGCAAAAAAGAAAATAATCTACTAAGTCTAAAAAATAAAATATTTATTTAATAATCAACATAAGAAGTCCTCGATAACTCAATTATCTTAAAGAAAAAGCTATCCAAGAATAATGGAATAGCTCTTTTTGTGTTGTGTATAAAAAAGAATGATAAATAAATGAAATGTGATAAGATAATGATAGCAATCAACACTGATATTTTAATAATATATCACGAGTTGGAGAAAAAATAATTCTAGGCATATAGACTTAACAAAAAGTTTGTTTTAACATCTAATAATTAGCTATATATTTATAAACTTGGTATAGTTTTACTAGTTTTTTTAATAAAAGACTCAATTCAATTTTACAGATGGAGTAAATAAGGATGCCTCATGAATTAATATTTTATGTGTTGGTTATTATATTTGCAGGTTCATTAAGTCTATTTTTATCGTTATATGCTCATCTTAATCTAAAAAATGCGCCCGGTGCGAAGCAATATATTGCTGTAACCATTTTATCTACTATTTTTACATACTCGTATGTATTTGAGTTGTGTAGTAAGTCTTTAGAACAAATAAAATTTTGGTTAAAGATTGAGTATTTAGCAATGCCATTTATTCCAGTTTTTATCTTGTTGATGTGTTTAGAGTACATAGGAATCAGGTTAAAGAATTGGATTTACTATATTCTATTTATACCCCCAATTGTTACAATCTTTATGCATGATACAAATGATCTTCATCATTTATATTACAAATCGTTTAGTTTAAATAGCGAAATTCCTTTTCCAATCGTAAAACTAGAGTATGGTCCATTTTTTTATGTCCATTCAATTTTCCTATTTTTATGTCTAATGATCAGTATGATTATGTTATTTGTTCGTTTAAGAAAAGCTGCTGTTTTTCGGTTTAAAATACAAATATTTATGATGATAGCTGGTTTGATCATGCCAATCGCTGCAAATCATTTCTATTTAAATGGATTAAGCCCTTATGGAATAGATTTAGGTCCTGTTTCTATGAGTATTTCTTTTTTATTTCATGGTTCAGCTCTGCTAACTTTTCAAATGTTTAATGTAGCACCAATAGCGAGAGATACGGTATTTGAAAGTATGAAAGACGGTGTAATCGTTTTAAGTCAAAATAATAGAGTGGTGGACTATAATCATGCAATGAAGGATGTTTTACCTATTCTAAATAAACACATGATTGGTAAACCGATTGATGACATTTTATGTGACCATCATTATTTATTTGAGCTAATTCAAAAAGGACAATCTTGTGATTGTGAATTGTTAATAAATAGCCAAAACATCCATTACAATATTCGTTTTGCACCAGTTCTGAATAAAAACGGCATCACTGTTGGACAGATTCTTACCTTCACTAATATAACGGAAAGGATCTATTTACTAAAAAAATTAAAACGTCTAGCAAGTATAGATGGATTAACTCAAATATTTAATAAATCATTTTTTATGAATAGATATGAAGAGGTTTATAATGAGCTAAAAGCTATGGGAGAGAATATTGCAGTTGTAATGTTTGACATAGATCATTTTAAAAATGTTAATGATACTTTTGGTCATGAAGTGGGAGATATTGTATTATCGAGTGTTGCTAAATTAGCAAAAGATCATTTAAGGAGTTCAGATCTTATAGGACGATATGGCGGAGAGGAGTTTGTTATTTGTTTGCCAAATACAAATATTCTTGAAGCATATAAAATGGCTGATCATATTCGAGAGAAAATTGCTGAATGGAAGACAAACATAAATGATGAAGAAATACAGGTAACGTCAAGTTTTGGGGTAACGTCTACGCAATTTTTGATCGGAGACGAAATTAAAACGATGCAATCTTTGATTAGAGAAGCAGACCAGGCACTTTATGTTGCGAAGAATGGTGGCAGGGATCGTGTTGAGATGTTTGAACAAGTTCATGAATATTCACATTAGTTAAAATAGAACTAATCATTAGAGAAGTACTACCATTTTAGAATTCGGTAGTACTTTTTTTGATATAGACTTTATATAAGTCCGCAAAGAACTGTCGTAATGCAATGTTTCACCAACGTCTGTGGAACAAGCAACATGGGGTAGTGAAATCACCGTCTTTTTTCACAGAGGTTATGGTTTAAAATTACTGTTTGACAGAAAAAAGTGATTCATGATATATTTATCTCGAATTCAAGATATCTTGAATTCGAGATATTTTTTACAACCCGTATTCAAGTATGGATAATGAAACAAAATATAAATGGATCGAACGTAATGTTCAGTAGGAGGAAAAATATGAACGGTTTAAAAGGAATCCATCATGTAACAGCCATTACAAGTAGTGCAGAAAAAAACTACGAATTTTTTACGTATGTATTAGGAATGAGATTAGTTAAAAAAACAGTAAATCAAGATGATATTCAAACATACCATTTATTCTTTGCAGATGATAAAGGTAGCGCAGGAACAGATATGACATTCTTTGATTTTCCAGGTATTCCAAAAGGAGTGCATGGAACTAACGAAATTTCAAAAACGTCATTCCGTGTACCAAGTGATGAAGCAATTGAATATTGGTTAAAACGTTTTGATCGATTAGAAGTAAAACATACTGGGATTAAAACACAATTTGGTAAAAAGACTTTATCTTTTGTTGATTTTGATGATCAACAATATCAATTAATATCAGATGAAGACAACACAGGTGTTGAATCTGGTACACCATGGCAAAACGGACCAATTCCTTTAGAGTATGCGATTACTGGATTAGGACCGATCTTTGTACGAACTGCCCATTTCGACTATTTTAAAGAAGTACTAGAAAAAGTTATGTTATTTAAAGAGATTGATAAAGACGGTTCAGTTCATTTATTCGAAGTAGGAGAAGGTGGAAATGGTGCACAAGTAATCGTTGAGTATAATACAATTTTACCTCAAGCGATCCAAGGTTTTGGAACTGTACATCACACTGCATTCCGTGTAGAGGATCGATCTGTTCTTGAAGAGTGGATTAAACGCTTCGAATCTTTCAAATTCCCAACTTCTGGGTATGTAGATCGTCACTTCTTTGAATCATTATATGTAAGAGTTGCGCCACAAATTTTATTTGAATTTGCAACAGATGGCCCAGGATTCATGGGGGATGAACCTTATGAAACGCTAGGAGAAAAATTATCATTACCTCCATTTTTAGAATCAAAACGAACTGAAATTGAAAGTATGGTTCGTCCAATTGATACTGTTAGAAGTACGAAGGAATTTGTAAAAGAATAACCTCTTTAATAGATAAAAAAGAAAACACTCATTAATATTTGAGTGTTTTTTTTTGTTTTTTGAACAATGAAATTTTTTCACCATATTTTCACCATTGGTCTTTATTATTCTACTTATCAAGAATGAAAGGAGGGAAAATGAAAGAAAAAGTGAAGGAAGACTATTTAAATGCCAATGCAAAATCAATTGATGATGTAATCAAAAAACTGAAAAATAGTGAAAATGTTGAAATCAAAGATAAAGAACTGAAACAAGAACTATCTACAAAAGAAACCGAATAAAACAAGTAATAACGAAAAACACCTTTTGAGAAAGAGTCCTCAAAAGGTGTTTTTGTTTCTATAGTTCACTTAGGCAGCACATTTAAAGGTACTTTCAAGCTCTACCAAGAAATAAATATAGTATAAGGAGGGATCATATGATTTTTTATAAAGCATTAAAATATATTGCGTTTCTAATCTTATTGTTCGGAGTTACAATAGGCTGTTTATATATTAATAGTCATATACAGAAAATTGCAGCTGAGACATATGACTACTCAGACTATATATTAATATTATCATTTTTATATGTTCCGATTGGTTTATGTCTTGGGTTGCCACAATTATTGGCTGATTGGAAGAAAAATGGGAGCTGGAATATTAATATAACAAAGCTTATTGTGTTAGGGATTCCAGCTTTATATCTTTCTGGATATACGTATATACATTACAACATACCTTCTTTACAGTTATGGAATTCTGTAGCGGTGGAGCTTCTACAAGTAAAAGCGACAGTACTTTCGAATGTAATATTAGGTTATATTTTTATAACAAGTTTTCATAAGTAACTCCTTCCAGTGGTGAAAGGCAGTATCAATATGGTATTGCCTATTTTATTTCTCAAAAAATCATCTTTTTATATGCGTTGTAATAAATTTTTATTATTCACCTTGTTTTTGTTAGAAAAAGTAAATATTTTTAATGAATATTTTAAAAAAACCTTCTATTGAAATATTTTAGTGAATAAGATTCTTTTGAACTAAATTTTTTTTTAGGAGAGAAGACATGAATCGTACATCTAAGAAGGTTATGTCAAAAGAAGAGATGCTTTCTTGTATCCAACACGGTTTAGAAAAAGCAACCAATCCTAAAAGAATTGTTATTGTTGGGGCAGGGATTGCGGGGCTAGTGTCTGCTTCTTTACTAGAGGAAGCTGGTCATGATGTTGTTATTTTAGAAGCAAATGGGAGAGCAGGGGGACGCATTTACACGAAAAGAAATCCATTTATTAATGACCAATATCTTGAGCTAGGTGCAATGAGAATACCATCTACCCATCATCTTGTTTTGGCGTATATAGAAAAATTCGGCCTAGAAATCAATGAATTTATTAATGGTAAATCAGATGATGTTATTTATGCGAATGGCATAAAAACTATACAAAAAAAGTATGAAAAAAATCCAGATATGCTAGGGTATCATGTGAATGAAAATGAAAAAGGAATAAATGTAGATTCTTTAATTGAAAGATCAATTAAACCGGTAATCGATTATATTAATCAAAATCCTGAAGAGAATTGGGAGAAAGTCATTGAGGAGTTAGATCATTATTCGATGGACTCTTTTTTACGTTATAACCCCGTAGGCGAGCCTCTTTCTCCAGGAGCAGTAGAAAAAGTTAAAGTGCTGGTAGGGCTGGAGGGATTTCCAGAGCTTGCATTTACAGCAATATTAAGAGAATTTATCGTTTTGCTTACGAAAGAGATTAAGTTTTATGAAATTACTGGTGGAAACGATAAATTGGCACATAAATTTCATGAGAAATTAAAAAAACATATATATTTTGGCCAAAAAGTGAATAAAATCGTGCAAGAAAATCACCAAGTTACGATTCATTCAGATCATTATACTAGCCATATTCCTTTTGAAACTTCGGGTGATTATGCGATTATGACAATTCCGTTCTCCTTGCTAAACTTTATTGAAGTGTGCCCACGTGATTCATTTTCGTATAGTAAATGGAAAGCAATTCGAGAGCTCCATTATGTAGCCTCTACAAAGATAGGTTTGCAATTTAAATCAAGGTTTTGGGAGAAGGAAGGAATACTTGGCGGGAAACTTACAACGGATTTACCAATTCGATTCGCTTATTATCCTAGTAATCATAATGGATTGAATGGTTCTGGAATAGTACTTGCTAGTTACACTTGGGAAGATGATGCATTAATTTGGGATAGTATGTCAGAACAAGATCGCATTTTGAATGCGTTGAGAGACTTGGCAACGATACACGGCGACCAAGTGTATACAGAATATATTACTGGTTACACACATAGTTGGGCATTGTATCCATACTCTGGTGGAGCATTTTCAATGTTTAAACCTGAACAAAATAAAGAACTCTCACCTCATGTTTACACGCCAGAAGGAAGAGTTCACTTTGCCGGAGAGCATACCTCAACAGCACCTGCTTGGATTGAAGGAGCTGTTGAATCAGGTATACGAGCTGCCTATGAGATAAATAAAAGGTCATTTCATGAATAGCCCATTTCTTTCACATTAATTTTATAAATTATGAATATAGTGAATTAGTTGATGTTTTTACTTTCAAAGGAGTGATCACTTTGAACGATAATCAAAAAGATAATAATCTCCAGTTTACCCAAGTTAAAGCATATAGTGTTTATCATGGACCAAATGATCCTTGTCCACCAATTGGACAGAAATACTATTCAACTCCACCACATCTTTATCTAGGATTCCAACCACCAAATTTAGAACAATTTCCTTATAAGGAAGCATTGCAAAAAGGAACACTTTGGAAAGTTTTCTATGATTTTTATGACAATCCTTATAAAGCAAGGGGGTAAAAAAGATGACAAGTTCCTTACCGCCGGAATACTATCAAGAATTAGAAGAAATACAAGCAGTTGATTTTGTATTAGTTGAATTGACTTTATACTTAGATACTCACCCAGATGATGCGAATGCAATTAACCAATTTAACCAGTATGCACAGTATAAGAAACAAATTCAATCTAATTTCGAAGCTAAGTATGGTCCACTTTTTCAATATGGCAATAGTTACTCTGACGAGAATTGGGGCTGGGGCAAAGGCCCATGGCCATGGCAAGTTTAGAAGGAGGAGAATCAGATGTGGATCTATGAAAAGAAATTACAATATCCAGTTAAAGTAAGTACTTGCAACCCAATGTTAGCTAAATTTTTGGTAGAACAATATGGTGGAGCAGATGGAGAGCTTGCTGCTGCTTTAAGATATTTAAACCAACGATACACAATACCTGACAAAGTAATAGGACTATTAACTGATATTGGTACGGAAGAATTTGCACATTTGGAAATGATTGCTACGATGATTTATAAATTAACAAAGGATGCTACTCCTGACCAAATGAAAGCAGCAGGGTTAGATGCACACTATGCATCACATGATAGCGCTTTGTTCTACCACAATTCTGACGGTGTTCCATTTACTGCAGCTTATATCCAAGCAAAAGGAGATCCAATTGCAGATTTATACGAGGATATTGCAGCTGAAGAAAAAGCACGCGCTACATATCAATGGATTATTGATATGTCAGATGATCCGGATTTAAATGACTCTTTAAGATTTTTAAGAGAGCGTGAAATCATCCATTCACAAAGATTCAGAGAAGCAGTAGAAATCGTAAAAGACGATCGCCAGCAAAGAAAAATATTTTAAATATATATAACAAACCTCTAGTGTATTATGGGACATTAGAGGTTTTTTTCATAAGTGAAAGAATAAAAAACGCAAGTATAATAAAGTCTCATTTTCATATAAAAGAGAAGCCATTAAACTAAGACAAATGTATGTTATTGAGAATAATGATGAATTGTGTCGATTTAATTTTCAGATAAAAATGATGAAAAGGTATTTTGGATTTGAAAAAGAGGTGTTATACTATCATCAACTGGTAATGACGTCATTACTATGATGCTACTAGGAGGTGCTGATCCATATACTGAAATTGAAGTTACTGTAAGACATTTTTGAAAGCCTTTACAATACAACTGGTAATAACATCATGATGAGATGTGTTTTATTAGGTTGGAAATCTATTAAACTTTCAGAAGAAGGAAGGGAAAAGAGATGAAAAAATGGCTTATCATGATTTTAACCTTGGCGCTTGGATTACTAGGGTTAGCAGGATGTAGTTCTAGTGATGAAACATCAAGTGATGGAAAAGTCGAGATTACTTATGGATTTTGGGATAAGAAGCAAGTCCCTGCAATTGAAGAAATTATAAAATTATTTAATGAAAAAAATCCTGATATTAAAGTGAAGACTGAGCTGACTCCTTATGCACAGTATTTCCAAAAGCTTGAAACAGCTGCTACAGGTGGGGCGCTACCCGATGTGTTATGGATGAATGGTCCGCATGTTGTTCAATATGCAAAAGGTAAAGTCATTCTTCCACTAAGTGACATGGCTAAAAAAGATGATTATAGTTTTGATAATTATCCAAAGTCATTAATTGATCTTTATACAGTTGATGAAGAAGTTTATGGAATTCCTAAAGATTTTGATACGACAGGTTTATGGTATAACAAAAAGATTTTTGATGAAGCAGGAGTACCGTATCCAGATGATACTTGGGACTGGAACAAGTTAAAAGAAGTAGCTACTAAGCTAACAAATAAAGATAAGGGTATTTGGGGCTATGCTGCTTTAATGGGTAACCAAGGTGGATATTATGATTTCATTTGGCAAAATGGAGGTCATATTATCTCAGAGGATGGTAAGTCTGTTGGATTTGATCAACCTGAAGCGATCGAGGCATTAAAATATAATATTAGCTTTATTGAAGACGGGCTTTCTCCAACACAAGCACAAATGACGGAAACAGCGGCTTCTGAACTATTCTCTTCAGGTAAAATCGCTATGATGTTTGATGGACCTTGGATGGTTCCAGAATATAAGAAAAATCCTGACTTAAATGTCGCGGTTGTACCAAAAGGAAAGCAACGTGCTGTTGCGATTCATGGATTATCTAATGTTATTGCGGCGAATACAAAGCATAAAGAAGCAGCTTGGAAGTTTGTACAGTTTTTAGGCTCTAAAGAAGCAGCGGAAGTATATGCGAAAACAGGAACAGTTATTCCTGCTTACAATGGTACGCAAGATGCTTGGTTACAATCTGTCCCAAATTTGAATCTTAAAGCATTTATTGATGGTGTTGATTATTCTGTACCTTTACCAAGCGTGGAAAATACAGGGGAAATTTGGCAGTACGAAACTGATATTTTGAAAAAGGCTTGGAGCGAGGAAGAAAGTGTAGAAGATGCTGTAAAAGAGTTAACGAAAAAGGCAAATGAGGCACTATCTAATAACTAGAAAAAATGAAGAGGAGAAGTAGTTTCTTCTCTTTATTTTCCTTAAAAGGAGGGAGTATAGTGAAGGAAATTCCTCTACAAGTTGAAGTAAACGCGAAAAGAAGAAAATTGAAGGTACCAAACTTAAGCAAAACAAGAAAACGTTCTGATTTCTTTTGGGCGTATCTGATGATTGCACCTACCATGCTAGGCTTATTGGTTTTTTACCTGTGGCCAATACTTCAAACGATTTACTTTAGTTTTACAGAATGGGGAGCATTTGGGCAGTATGAGTGGACGGGGTTAGACAACTATAAACGAATGGTAGATGATGCTAATCTTTTACAGTCATTCAAGAATACTGGCATTTATATTTTATTTACAGTTCCAATTGGAATTTTCCTTTCGATTCTAGTAGCTGTTCTCTTAAACCAGAAAATTAAGGGGAAATCCGTTTATCGAACGTTATATTTTTTACCGGTGATTACAATGCCAGCTGCAATCGCAATGGTGTGGAGATGGCTCTATAATTCAGATTATGGACTACTTAATTATCTTTTATCTCTTATCGGGATAAAGGGTCCGCAATGGGTAAGTGATCCAAAAATTGCATTGTATTCAATCATAGTAGTAGCAATTTGGAGTGGAATTGGCTATAACGTAGTCATTTTCTTATCAGGTTTGCAGGGAATACCGAAGACGTATTACGAAGCAGCGGAAATTGATGGTGCAGGTCCAATCAAGGTGTTCTTTAAAATAACCCTACCATTACTATCTCCAGTCATTTTCTTCGTTACGATTATGTCCTTTATTGGGGCATTTCAAGTGTTTGATTTAATTTTCATGATGATTGGAAAAGGCAGTACAGCATTGGAAAAAACGCAATCAATTGTGTATTTATTTTATCAGCATGCATTCGTGTTAAACGATAAAGGCTATGCAGCCGCAATCGCTGTTCTATTACTCATTATTATTCTCATCATTACTGCGATTCAAATGGTTTTACAGAAAAAATGGGTTCATTATGATTAAAGGAGGAGTAACCATTGGAAAAAACGAGACAGCTTTTTACAAGTAAAACACTACTAATCCATATCATCCTAATAGTCGGCGCCGTTGCGATGGTCCTACCTTTTATTTGGATGTTCCTCACTTCATTAAAGACTTATGCGGAGTCAATTCATGTTCCACCTGTAATCATTCCAAAGGATTTTCAATGGGAAAACTATAAAGAAGTTTTTACATTACTTCCTTTTTTCAAATTTATGCTTAACACCTTAATCGTTACTGTTCTTCGGACAGCTGGCCAACTATTTTTATGCTCACTAGCTGCCTATGCATTTGCGAGGATAGAATTTCCAGGTAGAAATGTTCTGTTTTTAGTAGCATTATCTGTTTTAATGGTACCAGGGCAAGTTTTTTTACTACCGCAATATATGATTATGGTGAAATTAGGATGGTTAAACACTTTACAAGCCGTGGTAGTTCCTGGTTTATTTAGTGCATTTGGCACATTCTTATTACGTCAGTTTTTTATGGGGCTTCCAAAGGAGTTAGAAGAAGCTGCTAGATTGGATGGGTGTAATCATTTTCAAATTTACTGGCGCGTTATGCTACCTCTAGCAAAACCAGGTTTAGTTGCTTTAGGAATTTTTACAACTCTTTGGAGCTGGAATGAGTTAATGTGGCCTATGATTGTTAATAGTTCACCAGAATCTATGACTCTATCAGTAGGTTTGTCTTCGTTGCAAGGCCAATATTTAACAAACTATCCGGTATTAATGGCAGGATCTTTTTTAGCAATCGTACCAATGCTTATCTTATTTATGATTCTGCAAAAGCAATTTATTGAAGGAATTGCCATAACAGGCGGAAAATAAAGGATTTAATATAGCTAGGAGGAAACTGATGATGAAAGCAGCTTTAATCGGAGCGGGAAGCAGGGGTTTTTATGCATACGGATCGTATGCTCTTCAATATCCACATGAAATTCAATTCATTGCGGTAGCTGAACCAAATAAAGAAAAGCGAGAGAAATTTGCTGAAACACATAATATTCCAGAGAATATGAGATTTGAAGATTGGACGGAGCTTTTAGAAAAAGAACAGCTTTGTGAGGCACTCTTAATATGTAGTCCAGATCGGAACCATTTTAAACCGGTTATGAAAGCAATTGAAAAAGGATATAGTATTTTACTAGAGAAACCAATGTCACCGGTTCCACATGAGACATTAAAAATTGCCGAAGCAGCTAGCAAACATAATACATTATTAACGGTATGTCATGTGATGCGATATGCTCCATTTTATCAAGCATTAAAAGAAGTCATTGATCAAAAAGCAATCGGAGAAATTGTATCTATTCAATGGAATGAGAATGTTGGATATTTTCATCAAGCACATAGCTTTGTTCGTGGTAACTGGCGCAATTCAGGGGAATCAAGCCCGATGATCCTTCAAAAAAGCTGTCATGATATGGATATGCTAGCCTGGTTAATAGGTAAGGAATGTCAAAGTGTTTCTTCTTACGGAAGTTTATCTTATTTTAAAAAGGAAAATGCTCCAGAAGGCTCAACATATCGCTGTTTGGATGGATGCAAGGTGGAAAAAGAATGTCCATATTCAGCTGCTAAATGGTATTTACACGATCGTGATGTTTGGCCAGCAAATGTCATTTCGGCAGATTCAAGTATTGAAAGTAGATTAAAGGCGATTCAAGAAGGTCCATATGGTCGCTGTGTGTATCATTGTGATAATGATGTAGTTGACCATCAAGTAGTTAATTTATTGTTTGATAATGATGTGACAGTTGCCTTCACCATGACTGCTTTTACAAAGGAAACTTTCCGAAACTTTAAAATCATGGGTACAAAAGGCGAAATTAATGGAAATGATGCAAAAAATGAGCTTGAAATCAATTATTTTTCAGGGAAAAAAGAAATGATCCATCCTGAAACAGTAGATGGAGGGCATATGGGTGCAGATACAAGTATAATGGCGGACTTTATTCATAGTGTAAAACAGAAAAGTAATAGTAGTTTAACATCCGCAATTGTTTCTGCGCAAAGTCACATGATTGCCTATGCAGCTGAGGAATCAAGAGTTACAGGTGCAATCGTATCATTAAAAGAATATGTGGAAAATTTGAAAGAGATAAAAGAGGAAGTTTTATAAAAAATCTACTGCTGCAAAATGTGGTAACTTTTTCAATATTATGTATAATATACTTATTAATAACTGGTTATGACAAAGATACCACCTAAAGGAGCATATCATGGTAGAAAAGGATTCTCGACTTCCTCTGTATTATCAATTAATGGACATTTTATTAGAAAAAATCGAATCAGGTGAACTTGTTGAAAATGATCAACTTCCATCTGAACGAGAATTATGTGATTCCTACCGAGTGAGCCGGACAACTGTTAGGCAAACAATGCAGGAATTGGAAAAACAAGGGTTTATTTATAAGGTTCATGGTAAAGGAACGTATGTCTCACCAAAAACCCATAATCAAAGTCTTGTTAAGTTTTATAGTTTTACAGAAGAGATGAAAAAAGTCGGAAAACTTCCAACCACTCAGGTCGTTTCATTTGAGAAAGTATTTTGTGATAATAAAATTGCAAAAGTCATGGATCTACCGGTTGAAGAAGAAGTATTTAAGATTGTTCGGTTAAGGCTTGCTGACCAGGATCCAATGTTATACGAAACATCGTATGTTCCAGTCAAAGATTTTAAAAATCTTTCTAGTCAGGAATTAGAGAAGACACCAATGTATGAAATTTTTCGTTCCCAGTATAATGTGAAAATTTCTAGAGCATTGGAGAGCTTTATGGCAGTTAGTGCAAATAATGTTGAATCAGACATGTTAAACATAAATGAAGGTGCGCCATGTCTTATGTTAAAACGTATTACCTATGACCAAAGCAAAGTGATTGAATACACGATTTCTATTGCTAGAGGTGACAAATTTACTTATACAGTAGAACTGAAATAGATACTTTATGTATCTATTTCAATTTAACTGGTAATGACGACATTAACTGTTTGATAGGAGGAAAAAAATGGAGCTATTAAAATCAAGTGAATTCGAGAGAATGAATGTAGGTGCCAGCCATACAGCAAAGGAAATAGCCCAGCAGCCTAGATTATGGAACGAGACAAAGGAAATTATTTTATATCATAGAGAACGGATTCTTTCATTTTTAACAAGTATTAAAAATCAGCATGATCAATTACGTATCATTTTGACTGGTGCTGGAACTTCAGCTTTTGTAGGTGATACCATCCTTCCGCATCTAAAAGGAATCGTGAATAACAAAAAAATAGTGGTAGAAAGTATTGCTACAACGAATATTGTTTCAAATCCCGATTCGTTTTTAGATGAAAACTTTCCAACAATTATGATTTCCTTTGCGCGTTCTGGAAATAGCCCAGAGAGTTTAGCGGCGGTTAACTTAGGAGAGCAAATCATAAAAGATTTTTACGGCATTATTTTTACATGTAATCCAGATGGACTTTTAGCTGAGAAAAAGAAAAATGATTCAAATCACTTAGTCATTTATATGCCAACAGAAGCAAATGACCAAGGCTTTGCGATGACAAGTAGTTTTACAACTATGCTTCTATCTGTTTTACTTCTATCTCATGTTAAACATATTCATACATTGGAGAAAACGCTTGATGATCTTGTTCAAGCAGGAAATTCCATTATCAGTGAAAGTGAAAAAAGTGTAAAAGAACTAGCTACCTCAACATTTTCAAAGGTTGTTTATTTAGGGTCTGGTGTATTTGAAGGGTTAGCAAGAGAAGCTTCATTAAAATTATTGGAACTAACAGGTGGAACGATTCCATCTACCTTTGATACATCCTTAGGTTTCCGTCATGGTCCAAAATCAATTTTAGATAAAGAAACAATTGTATTTGTGTTCCTATCAAGTCACTCATATACAAGACAATACGATTTGGATATTTTAGAAGAAATCTATCGAGAAACAGATCGGGGAAAGGTTGTGGCGATATCCTCCATTAAGGATGAAATGTCTGTAAATCATTGTGATCTTTTCTATCATGTGGATCTTCCGAAGATAAATAATGATATTTTACTTACTTTCCCATACATCTTATATGCTCAAACATTTGCTATGTATAAATCTATTAATCTTGGATTTTCTCCAGATAATCCATCTCCATCAGGCGTTGTTAATAGAGTTGTGAAAGGCGTTACCATCCACCCTTATGCTAAAGATTCGAAAAATGGAGGAGATTTATCATGATTACTTCAAGAAGTGCGATTCTATTAGATGCACAGTCAAAGGGCTACGCAGTACCAGCTTTTAATATTCATAACTTAGAAACGATGAAAACTGTTTTAGAAACTGCACAAGAGCTACGATCCCCAGTTATGATCGCTGTTACACCAAGTACTGTGCGCTACATTGGTCAGGATTTTTTAATTGGTATGATGGAAGCCTCTAAAAAAAGTTACGATATTCCAATCTGTTTCCACCTCGATCATCATGAAAAAGTGGAGGATATTAAGACTTTGATCCAAATGGGCATTTCATCTGTCATGATAGATGCATCGCATTATGACTTTGAGGAAAATGTTAGAATCGTGCATGAAGTTGTGGAGTATGCAGCTCCATTTGGCGTAGCAGTTGAAGCGGAGCTTGGCAGACTTAGTGGGATAGAAGATGACTTAGAAGTGGATGAAAGGGATCAGATTTATACTAATCCGATGCAGGCTCAGGAGTTTGTTTCTCGAACTGGAATCGATTCACTGGCTGTCGCAATTGGTACTGCTCACGGACTTTATAAAGGGGAACCAAAATTAGATATCGATCGATTAGCAGCCATTCAAAGGGAAGTTAATATTCCGCTTGTTCTCCATGGCGCTTCAGGTTTGCCAGATGACCTAGTTCAAAGAACGATTGAGAGAGGAATCTGCAAAGTAAATATTGCTACTGAATTAAAAATGGCTTTCGTAAAAGGACTACGTGGATATTTACATGAACACCCAGATGCAAATGACCCAAGATATTATTTTCAAGAAGCAGTTATTGAAATGAAAAAAGTCGTTGCAGATAAAATCAAAATGTGTGGTAGCGTGAATCGAGGTTAGTAGAATGATTGCAACTGTAACATTAAACCCAGCCATAGATATTCGATACAATCTTCCAGTTTTTCAGTTGGATGAGGTGAACCGTGTTTCCATAGTGGATAAAACTGCAGGAGGAAAGGGATTAAACGTTTCTCGTGTATTATCACAATTAGGAATTAAGGTAACCTGCACAGGATTTCTAGGAGGAAAAAGCGGTGAATGGATCGCTGATCAATTTCCAAAATGGGGATTGAACAATCAATTTGTACCAATCCAGGGTAACACAAGATTTTGTTTAGCAATTGAATCAAGCGAAGGTCATACAGAAATTCTTGAACAAGGTCCTTTGATAGAGGAAAATGAAAGAGAAGAGTTTTTGAAGAATTTTGATAGGATCCTTGATACTAATCAATACATTGTAGTTTCTGGCAGTCTGCCAAGTGGATTGTCGTCGGATTTTTATCGACAGCTGGCAGCGAAGGCGAAACAAAAAGGGAAGTACTTGCTTTTAGATACAAGCAATGAGGCATTAGAAAAGGGAATTCAAGGTAATCCCTTTTTAATAAAACCTAATAGGGAAGAACTTTGTAAGTTGATTGGAAAAAAGGATGCTACCTTAGAGGATATGATTCTACATGCTCGGGCCATTTGTCAGAAGGGAATAAAATTCGTCCTTCTTTCATTAGGAAAACAAGGTGCACTATTAATAAGTAGTGGCAGAGTTCTTCAGGCAAATATTCCGACCTTGACGTCAGTTCATCAAGTAGGTTCAGGAGATAGTATGCTCGCCGGATTCACATACGCCCATGCGAAGGATTATTCAATTGAAGAAGTACTCAAGTGGGCATGTGCCTGCGGAATGTCAAATGCAGCATCTGAGAGAACAGGAGAAATTGATTTATCGCAAGTACATTACTATTTGAACTTCATCGAGGTGAAGGAATTAACAGGGGGTGTATAGGTTGGATTATATTATTTGTTTTGATATCGGTGGTACATTTATCAAATATGGTCTAATCAATCAAAAAGGTCAAATGATGTTTAAAGATAAAGCACTAACTCCTAAACATGATATTCAAACGTTACTTCCTGAACTGATTATTGAGAAGGTAAAATTACTTCAAAATGATTTTGCAATAACTGGAATCGGAATTTCCTCTTGTGGTCTTGTTAATCATGAAAAGGGTGAAATTCTCTTTTCTAATAATTTACCAGGCTATTCTGGAATGAAATTAGCTGAAACTTTGTTTAAGTCAATTGAATTACCAGTAGTCGTTGAAAACGATGTGAAAAGCGCTTGTTTAGGTGAAATGTGGAAGGGTGCCATTCAAGGGAAGCAAAACGTGGTGTTTTTAACACTAGGAACTGGAATAGGTAGCTCGATTATTATAGACGGGAATATTGTTAATGGATCCCATCAATTAGCTGGTGAATTAGGTCATACGGTTATTGTCGCAAATGGACGGACTTGCGGATGTGGTCGAAGAGGCTGCTATGAACGCTATGCTGCTACGTCTGCTTTTGTAAATGATTATATTGAGGAAAAAAAGAAACAAGGGGTCATATTGGAAAATGTTTCTGGTGAACAAATTCTCCAGTTGGTAAATGAAAAAGATCCAGTTGCTTCAATGGTATATAAGAGATTTATTTCTTATATAAGTATAGGCTTGGTAAATATAGTACATCTACTTAATCCAGAGGCGATCATAATCGGCGGCGGTATTGCTGAACAAACTGAACAATTTATACAAGATATCAACATCGTGATTAAGAAGGAAATGATGCCTATTTACCATAACCAGAAGGATTTAGTATTTCCTTCAACTTTAGGAAATGATGCGGGATTGTATGGGGCATGTTACCTAACATTAAAAAAATTTAGCCACTTACAAGTTTAATTCGGATCAGTACAAAGGCAGCATCGCTTGTGGTGTTGCCTTTAGTCTGTAAGATGCTTTTATAGATGGGAGGCAATGCAATGATAGCGATTAAGGCGAAAGAAGTTTATACACAGCAACAAGTCATCGATACCGGTTATATATTAATTGAAAATGGAAAAATAATGGACATTACAACAAAAAAGCCTTCTTGTGAGATTTTGGACTTCTCAGGATATGCAGCGATTCCAGGCATGATTGATCTTCATATTCATGGACTTGCGGGCAATGACACAATGGATGGAAGTATTCATTCTTTGCAAGAAATGTCTACTTCGCTTGTCCGACATGGGGTAACTGGATTTTTGCCAACAACGCTAACCCATGATTTTGAAAAGATTAAGAACGCTGTAAAGATTGTTAGTGAAGTAATTGGGCAAACAAGTGGTGCGGAAATCATTGGTTCTTATGTGGAGGGTCCTTATATTACACCAGAATATCGTGGAGCACATCCAATTAAATTTATGCGAGAACTTTCTTTGAGTGAGTTGACTGAGTTAATTGAAGCTTCAAACAATACAATTAAAGTAATGACAATTGCTCCTGAAAAAAAACTAGCAATTGACGCAATACGGTTTTTAACAGAAAAAGGAATTCATGTTTCGATTGGTCATACGAATGCGGACTTTGATATAACAAATAAGGCAATTGAACAGGGAGCAAGGATCGCTGTTCATACTTATAATGGAATGAGAGGATTTAATCATCGTGATCCGGGTTGCGTTGGAGCAGTCCTTACGAATGATCATTGTTATTGTGAGTGTATTGCTGATTTGCAGCATGTTCATCCTGGTGCAATAAAGCTACTTTATAAGTCTAAAGGGAATGACCACATATTATTAATTAGCGACTCCATGGCCGCAGCTGATTTACCAGATGGTCAATATTCCCTTGGAACTTTAGCGGTAAAAGTAGAAAATAAAATTGCAAGGACAGTAGAAACAGGTTCTTTGGCTGGGAGTACAACTAATTTAATGGAATGTCTCAAAAATGTAAAAGATGTTTTGGAAATTCCACTTGAAAGGATTTTACCTATGGTCAGTCTTAACCAAGCAAAACTGCTAAAAATTGACCATGAAGTAGGTAGCTTAGAGAGTGGGAAAAAAGCAAACATTGTTCTAATAGACCAAGAATTAAACGTTAAAGTTACGTTTGTGAATGGAGAAATCGTTTATAGTGACTGATCCAATAATAAAGCGGAGTTTGACTAGTAATTAATTAAATAATTAAGGAGACTCCTATGGGAGTAGCGGGAAGGGTGAGACCCCTCCCAAGTAAGGTAGGCATGCTAAAAACACGACGTCCTGTCGTAACGCATGCATGGTCCACATCGTGTGGACCAAGGAGGCTCAGCTCACGCCCCATGGAAAGCGAGCATCCTGAAACGGAAATCAACAAACATTTCTTTTTTAACAGAGCCTTTCGATAAGGAATCGTAGAACCAATAAATAGGTATTTTTTTCTAAAAATCACAAAAAAGTCTTGTTTATAGAATTAGATTTTAATAGAATCAACTAAAAGCAAATAGGTGATCATATGATTAAATATCCGTTTTTTGAGAAGAATTCAACGATTGGTGTAACAGCTCCATCATCTGGAGTACCGTTAGATTTACATAATATATTTAAGCAAGCTTGTCGTCGGATGGAAGACTATGGCTACAAAGTAATTTGTGGTGATACGGTTTGGACTCAAGATAAAGCTAAATCAGCCATTGCTGAAAAAAGGGCAATTGAGTTTAATCAAATGATGAAAAATGATGATATTGATATGATTATTCCGCCTTGGGGTGGAGAATTAGCAATTGAGATGATTCATCTTATAGATTACGATCATGTAAAAGAAAAGTGGATATTAGGCTATTCCGATACGAGTAGCATTCTTTTAGCAATTACATTGAAAACAGGTATGGCTACTGCACATGGTACCAACTTATTAGATTTAAGAGGCGAATTTGCTGATGATACGACAGCGATGTGGGAATCTGTTTTATCAACAAAAAGTGAAGGTGTTATTACACAATACTCTTCTGAACGATACCAAAAAGAATGGAATCATGCTGATCCTTCTCCATGTGTCTTTCATTTAACTGAGGAAACATATTGGAAAACAGTTTCCCATAAAAAAGAAACGATTCAAGGCCGTTTACTTGGTGGTTGTATTGATATTATTAGACATTTAATTGGAACTCCATATGGAGATGTTCAAGCATTTAAAGAAAAATTCATACCAGATGAGGCAGTTATTTGGTATTTAGAAAACTGTGATTTAAATACAACAGACTTACGAAGATCCTTGGTACAGATGAAATTAGCAGGTTGGTTTGAGAATTGTTCAGGAATTTTATTCGGACGTAGTTCAGCAAATCAACCAGTAGAAAATTACATGATAGAAGATGTTTACAATGAACTTAGTGAAGAGTTAGGTATCCCAGTTGTATTTGATATTGATTGTGGTCATGAACCTCCACAAATTACTTTCATCAATGGTGCTTTTGCTGAGATAGAAGTTGATGAAGGCAAAGGGAAAGTGATTCAATATTTTAAATAAAAGCTTGGCTTATTATTTAATAAGGAGAGATTCTTCTGAAGCAAATCTATTGTGATAAGTGTTTAAAAGAGATAAAAGTAAGAGATGATTTAGTAACCGCAACAATATTTTTTGAAGTGATTCCATATCATGAAGATTGCTATGCAAAGGATTTAAAAGGTGTTAAGACATTATTTTTAAATAATCAACCAGTTAATGGATTTTCAGGTAATATACTCGCTTTTTTTGCCTTAATCGTTTTGATTGTTAGTTTTTTTATTAAAGAGGATACGATGATCTTTTTAGCTGTTTTTATGGTGTTTCCAATTTTATATCGATTGTATTCGTATTTAGTGTATGAGAGACATATAGAAAAATAAAGGATACTTTGAAGAACGGTTCTAATGATTAGAATCGTTTTTGTTATTAAAATTAAATCTTTGTTATTATTTTTAATATTTCCTATTAAAAAAAGTGTTGTGTTAATTTCCACTCCAGGATGCTCGCTTTCCGTGGGGCGTGCGCTAAAGCCTCCTCATCGCATACGTTTCTTTGGGATCTCACCTGTCCCGCTACTCCCACAGGAGTCGAGCACCTTCCGCTCCAACTGTTTATGTAAAAAAAGTATGCTTCATAAAGATTAACAACAGGAATTCTAGAAAGAATCTTACTAAAGATGACAGAAATATATGATAATTTAGTATTTGGTGTTATAATGTTTTTCCGTGTCTCAAAATAATCTTTAAATGAGAGGGTGGGGAAGCATGGAAATATTACTAATTCGTCATGGACAATCCGAGGCTGATATCTTAAATGTTCATGAAGGGCGAGCAGATTTTTCGTTAACTGAATTAGGAATAAAACAAGTTCAAAAAATGTCAAAAAGAGTACATAACGATTTTGCTCCTGAATTAATTTGGTCGAGTACTTTAAAGAGGGCGAAAGAGACTGCTATTATTCTTGCAGAAGAAATAGGCAGTGAATTACATTTTGAAGATGATTTAATGGAACATAATAATGGTGTTTTAGCAGGCTTATCTTTTGAAGAAGCGAAAAAGATACCAATCCCAAAATACCCTCATGAAAGTGTGGAAAATGGAGAGTCACATATTGAATTTCGAATGAGAATGGAAATAATCTTCTCCAGAATAATTGTGCAATCAAGTTCCTATAAAAGAATTGCCATCGTTGCACATGGTGGTGTAATAAATAATCTTTTACACTCCTTTTTAAAAATGCCAATCGAGACTGAATTTGGATTTTATACAGGTGATTCAGGTATTCACCTTATAGAGATAAATGAAAAAGGTAGATATATTCGCTTTTTAAATGATACAAATCATATTAAAAAATCCTAAAAGGAGACAGTAAAATGAAGAATGTGAATGTCGTTTATTCTCTTATTTATAATGAAGATGATCATACTGTATTAATGGTTCAAAATGAAAATCTAATTTGGACATTGCCTGGTGGTGCAGTGGAGCCAAACGAAACGTTAAAACAAGCAGCTGTTAGGGAAACTTTAGAGGAAACAGGATTAGAGGTAGAAGTAGATAATGTAGTCGCTATTAATGAAGCGTTTTTCCCAGAAAGGGATCATCATGCTTTATTAATTACTTTTTCTGCAAAGATAATTGGCGGTGATATTTCTATTAAATATCCTGATGAGATATTACAAATTAAATGGATAGATATTGAAACAGCAGATCAATTAATGCCGTTTCATAAACTAGGAATAAAAAGCTTATTAGAGTCATCTGTACCATATACATTCCAAGGCTAACTTTCCGCCCTGTAGAAGGAGAGCATCCTGAATCGGAAATCAGTCACTTCCCTTTTTAAATAGCCAAAAAGTACTTCACAAAGAGTCTCAAGCAATTTGAGGCTCTTTTTTGTAGTTCCCTTTAGTAGAATAAGAAATGATTTTTAACAAATCTATTACGAATTGATTAAAATTATTACATAAATCTACATGATATTTCAAAATATTTACAAAAATATATTGACTGTCTAAATATTCAAGCATTATACTGAGAATGGTTATCGTTATCAATATATATAAACGGAGGAAAAATAAATGTTACATAAAAAACAGACAACATTACTTACTGTATTGCTATCATTCATTTTATTATTTACTTCAGCATTTAGTGGGAATACAGCTGATGCTGCAACAAAAACTCGAAAATTTAAAACTGAATTAGGGGTTGTTACTTTAAAAGGAATTCCTAAAAAAATTGTTACATTAAGCATGGCAGGTACTGATGCTGTATTAACTTTAGGCGTTAAACCTGTTGGATATACAATTTCGAATTCAAACTCAACACCTGTATACTTAAAAAATAAACTGAAAGGTGTTCAATCAGTTGGTACATTAAGTGCGCCAAGTCTAGAAAGAATTACAGCTTTAAAACCAGATCTAATTATTATCGATCAAGATTATGAATTTCATAAAGCAATCCTTTCAAAACTTCAAAAAATATCTCCAGTTGTTGGATTTAGAGCAAACAGCTATAAGGAATCTATGAGTCAATTAATGACTCTAGGAGATATTATGGGGAAAAAAGCACAAGCTAAAGCATTTGTAAATTCGTTTGACAGTGAATTAAATAAATCAAAAGCTAAATTAAAAGACAAAAATATCGACGTACTTGGATTTTTTGTTAATAAAAGTGGAATAAATGTTTGGCAAGATAATTCTTTTTCAGGAACTATTTTTACTGCATTAAAAGCAAATTATGCTTATAAAGAACGTGGTGGAGAGTATTCAGACTTTCAAACAGTTAATTTAGAAAAAATTCTTTCAATTGATCCAGATTTAATTGTTGCATATGTAGATCCTGGTAAAAGTGATTTAAAAGATGTTTCTAAAAATCCAATTTGGCCAAAATTAAAAGCGGTTAAAAATAAACATGTTGTACAAGTAAATCGTGATCTTTGGTCTCGTAGCCGTGGTCCATTAGCTGCAAAATTAATTGTTAAGGAAGCAACTAGTATCCTTTCACGCTACTAAACTTGAAAGGAAGCAAATAAGTGCATAAAAAATATCTTTTTTTCTTAGTATTGCTTTTCATTTGTACTTCACTTGTAATTGTTTCTCTAATGTATGGAACTGTAAATGTGCCGTTTAATAGAATAGTAGAAGTTTTGATGTCAGATGATGGTTCAAAAGCAAGAACAATTATTTGGGATTTACGATTGCCAAGAGCAATTATGGCATTTTTAATTGGTGCAAATCTTGCCGTGAGTGGGGCATTAATGCAAAGTATGACAAAAAATCCGCTTGCAGAACCAAAACTATTAGGAATTACAGCTGGTGCAGCTACAATGGTTGTAATCATTGAGTATTTCTTAGTCAGTCTACCTTATATATGGTTCTCTCCATTAGTATTTATTGGTGCAGCCCTTGGAGGAGCTGTAGTATATACCTTGAGCATGAAAGGAAATGTTTCTCCAGTTAGGTTAACACTAGCTGGAGTTGCTGTAAGTGCATTTTTACATGCAATTACTGTCGGAATTTTAATTCTTCTCGGGGAAGATGCAGCTTCGGTCTATACCTGGCTAGTTGGAGGGCTAAATGGCTTAACTTGGTCTCATTTAATGTTAATAGCACCTTGGTCAATTATTGGTTTATTTGTGGCACTGGCTCTTTCTTCAAAAATGAACCTACTAGAACTTGGTGATGATATGGCTAAAGGGTTAGGTGTTAAGGTAGGTCTATTAAAAATTACAATGGCGATACTAGTTGTTGTACTTGCAGGGAGCTCTGTTTCAGTAGCAGGTAGCATAGGTTTTATCGGTTTAATCGTTCCGCATTTAGTTAGGAAGATTTTAGGGCCAGACCATAAAAATCTCATTCCTTTTAGTGCTTTAACTGGAGGATGCATATTATTAGCAGGAGATTTACTAGCAAGAACAATCGTACAGCCTATCGAATTGCCAGTTGGAATTTTTACAGCTGCAATCGGCTGTCCATATTTCCTTTATTTAGTTAGAAAGCAGGGAGATCGTCATGCAAAATAAGAAACCTGCTATTCTATTAATCATGTTTTTATTGGCTACAATCCTACTGATTCCATTAAGTGTAGAATTTGGTGATATTAAAATTCCATTTATGAAGTCTTTTCAAGCTCTTATTCACCCAAATGATTCTGTTGAAAGCATCATTATTTGGGAGTATAGATTACCTCGAACATTAATTGGGGTATTTGTCGGAATGAACTTGGCAATAGCTGGGACACTTTTACAAGCAGTTACACAAAATCCATTGGCGGCACCAAATATTATTGGAATAACTGCAGGAGCTAGTTTTATAGCAGTGCTATCTATGTTTTTTATTCCTTCTCTACCAATTGCATATTTACCACTTGCTGCGTTTGTCGGCTCAGCCATAGCTGGCGTTTTAGTATATTTAGTAGCTTGGAAGAATGGTATTAGTAAAGAAAGATTTGCATTGGCAGGTATCGCAATTGATGCATTATTTCAAGCTGCTACAACAGGGATGATTGTATTTGCGTCAAAAAAAATTGAAGCATCAATCGTTTGGCTAGCAGGAAGCTTCTGGGGTAGAGGATGGGAGCATGTAATGATGATTCTTCCATGGTCTATTATTGGAATTATCATTACAATCATGATGTCTGCGCGTATTAACGCAATTCAACTTGGTGACGATATTGCAACGAGTTTAGGTGTGTCAGTTCAGAGAAGTAGAATCTTTCTATTAATCATTACAGTTGTATTAGCTGGTAGTGCGGTAGCTGTTTCTGGACCAATCGGATTTATTGGATTAGTCATTCCTCACCTAAGTAGACTTTTAGTAGGAAATGATCATAGATGGGTGTTACCAATCAGTGCTTTATTAGGTGCAATACTCGCCATTGTTAGTGATTTAATTGGTCGGACAATTTTGGCACCGATTGAAATACCAGTTGGTGTAGTTACAGCATTAATAGGTGCTCCCTATTTCCTATATTTGCTTAAAAAATCAAGACTATAAAAGAATGGATGAGAATTTTGTACAAAAAAAATATAGTAATCGGAGTAATTACATTATTATTAATAGTTCTAACTGGTTGCTCGGGTGAAAGACCGTCAACATTTAATGGTGACAAAAATAAAGATCAACAAAATGAAGTTAAAAAAGATAACCAAAATTCAGTAGAAGCTCTAATGGATGCAATTTCAAACGGCGATTCAAAGAAAGTAAAAGAACTTCTTTCAAAAGATGCAGATCCAAATAAAAAGGACGATTTAGGAAATACACCTTTAATTATTTCAGTTCAATACGGTGAAGTTGAAATAACAAAATTATTGGTTGAGGCCGGAGCTGACCCAAATATTCAAGACGACCTAGGAATTACCCCTCTTGCCATGGCAATTGAAAATGACAATAAAGAAATTGTAGAACTATTAAAAGAGCATGGAGCAAAATAGGAGGATAAAATGAAAACTTTTAAAAAAGTATTAGTTAGTAGTGTGCTTGCAACAAGCTTTGCGATATATACGGTTGGATTTGCTCATGCTGAGGTTAGTGTTTCACATACAGCATTTAAAGCAAAACATTCAGCTGTAAATGATACGAAAGCACCTGCAATCCCGAAGGTTTATGTTCAAAAAACGATTAATAAACTTAATCAAAAGAAGTTTGAGGTTAAAGGGGTAGCAGAACCAAAATCAAAAGTAGTTGGACAATTAAAGAGTATGGATAACCAAATTACTTTTGAAGCGAAAACAGATGAGAAAGGAAATTTTAAATCGTTCCTTAATACACAAAAATTAAAAGATGGAGCACTTAAACTTTCTGTATATAATGTTGATGCGAGTGGTAACAAAGGAAAAGTGAAAAATGTATCTATTTTAAAAGATACATTTTTAGAAGAATTGACAGTTGAGAACGAAGGTTTTATCAATTCATATAATGTAAGCGATTTTCCTGTTTCTGGAACGGGTGACCCAAAAGCGACGGTATATATTACATTACAAAGTGGAAAGCAAATTGTAAGTGGAAAAACGATTGTTGATGAATTTGGAAATTATTCATTAAATGTGAATGTACAAAAATTTGCTGAAGGTAAAGTAGCTATTCAAGCAAAACAAGTGGATAAAGCAGGAAACACAGAAAATGTAGCAGTAAATGTAACGAAAGAAACAAAATCGCCTAATAAGCCAACATTATTCCAGGCATCAAATATTACTGCGAATACAGATCAAACAACTTATAAAGTAAAAGGCTTAGGAAAAGCTGGCTCTGAAATTGAAGTTGTTTTAAGTGACGGTATTATAGACGTTAGTTCAATTGGTGAAGTTGATGCAAATGGATCTTTTGAAGTAGAGATCGAAACAACTGACCTTCAAAGTGGAGAAATCACTGTTACAGCTATTCAAACAAGTACTGCTGGTAATACGAGTGTAGAATCAGTAACAAAATTTATGAAAGATACAAATGGACCAAATGCTCCTGAACTAAATGCTTTAGATTCAATTAAACAGGAAAACGTGGCGAACTATACAGTTTCTGGCAAGGGTGAAATTGGTTCTATCATTAAAATATTCGTAACTGATGGTAAAACGACCGTAAGCAATACTGTAATAGTAAATGAACAAGGTACGTTTACAACGAATCTTAATCTAACTACTTTACAATCTGGAAATGTCTATTTTATTGCTTCTCAATTAGACAGTGCAAACAACTCAAGTACACCTGTAACGGTAACAATTTTAAAAAACTAATCAAATAACATAGAGGATACCACAAAAAAATGGGTCTCCTCTTTTTTTTGCTTATTTAAAGAAATACATTGTATAAGTATTTAAAAAACTATAACATAGTAATATTATGGCATAATATATAGATAGACGAATTTCAATAACGAATCAGGAGTAAAAATATAATGATTATAAATAATGAACAAGAACTAGAAGCTTTACGAAAAATCGGCCGCATTGTTGCTTTAGCTAGAGAAGAGATGAAAGAAAAAGCGAAGGCAGGAATGACTACTAAAGAACTAGATGAAATTGGCAAAAAAGTATTAGATGAACATGGTGCAACTTCAGCACCTCAAAAAGAATATGATTTTCCAGGAACTACTTGTATCAGTGTTAATGAAGAAGTTGCTCATGGTATTCCGAGTGATCGCGTACTTAAGGAAGGTGACTTAGTGAATATTGATGTATCAGCAGCATTAGATGGATTTTATGCTGATACTGGAATTTCATTTGTGATTGGAAAAGGTGATCTTTTAAAGGAAAAACTTTGTAAAGCTGCAGAAGATGCATTTTGGGCAGCAATGAAAAAAACAAAGGCAGGATCTAAACAAAATCAAATTGGCCGAGCTGTATTTAATGAGGCAAGTAAAAACGGATTTAATGTCATTGAAAACTTAACTGGGCATGGAATTGGTAAAAGTCTTCACGAAAAACCACAGCATATTTTAAATTATTTTGATCCAATGGACGGGGCATTACTGAAAGACGGATTAGTGTTAGCAGTTGAGCCATTCGTATCAGCAAACGCTGACCATATTATTGAATCAGGTGACGGCTGGACATTTGTAACACCTGATAAAAGTTTAGTGGCACAATGTGAGCATACAATTGTTGTTACAAAAGGTGAACCAATTATATTAACACAACTTTAAAACAAAAAAGCGAAAACCTAATCGTAGGTTTTCGCTTTTTTTATTTATCATTCTGGGGCATGTACTTTACTTAAATTTAACTCCTAAGTTAATCCGAATTGATCTGTTACAACTGCATATCTAGCACCCCAGAATGTATCTTGAAGTTCCATTTTAATTTCACCATCTCTTGATAATGTTTGATAAATAGAATGAATCTCTTCCTCAGAACTCATTTCAAGCATAGTCCAAATATTATTTCCTTTTGTTAGAGGAGTAAAAACATCTGCAAAATACATAACGCAATCTTCATTTATATGGAGTTCAGCATGAATGTATTTTCCTTCATGGCCTTTGAACATCTCTATTCCATCACCTGTTTGCGTATTTTTAATTTCTCCACCAAAAACTTGCTGATAGTATTCAATTACTTCTTTACAATTCTCAATATAAATATGCGGTAATAATTTTTTCATTTCATTTCTCCTCATTAATTATCTAGTTTTATCAATTTCTTTGGTTAATTTTCAAAGTTATGTAAATACTAATGCACAAAATCAGTATATCCAAATAAATTAAGTATTGTACAATATGCTAAGTTATTTTATAATTTAGATAAATTTAGGACGAAAAGGAGGTGTAGGAAAGATGTTACGTTTTCAAATGGTGTGCGCGCAAATGGTAGAATTTTTATATTTTTGTCGTGCGAAATTTGCGTTTTTAACTGTTAACGGGATACGTGTGTCCTTTTTTAACAAATTATCAACTCAAATAAAGAAACGTACTCTTTCCTACGACTTCATAAAATAAGTTAAATGTGTGATCGCACTTTAATGAATCATTATTGAGAGCCATGGATGAGTTTATTGATCCATGGCTTTTTTCTATGGAATTTGTACGGTGAATAGAATGGAGAATCATAATGATTGCATGTAGTATAGAAAAAATTTCAAAAATGTTTGGAGGAAATACACTTTTTACAGATTTATCTTTTCAAATAAACCAAGGTAGTCGAGTGGGGCTAGTTGGTGCGAACGGTAGCGGAAAAACAAGTATATTTAAACTGTTAACAGGAATTGAAGCGCCAGATAGCGGGACTATTCATTTTAAGAAAGGATTAAAGGCCGGTTATTTAGCTCAAATCCCTTCTTTCCCAGAAGAAATGACAAGTCGTGATGTGTTATTAACAGTGTTTGAGGACCTAAGAAAAATTGAACATAACATGAAACAACTAGAAATCGAGATGGCAAATATATCAGATGATCGTTCACTTAATCAATTGCTAAGTAACTATGGGGTATTACAAGAAAAATTTGCTTTAAATGGTGGATATGAAATGGAAGCAGAGCTTTCAAAGATTGTTAATGGTTTAGGGATTAATGATTTATTACCAAAGAAATTTGCTTCTTTAAGTGGAGGAGAAAAAACCAAGATTGGACTAGGAATTGTATTATTACAAAAACCTGATCTTTTATTGCTTGATGAACCAACGAATCACTTAGATTTATCTGCAATTGAGTGGTTGGGAGCATTTTTAAAAGAATATGAAGGTACGATTATGACAATTTCTCATGATCGTTACTTTTTAGACGAGGTTGTAACGAGTATTTTGGAATTGGAAGATGGAGAAATAACAGTTTACCATTCTAATTACTCACAATTCGTTATTCAAAAAGAAGAGAGACTATTAAAAGAATTTCAAGCTTATGAAGAACAACAAAAGAAAATTCAAAAAATGAAAGAAACAATTAAACGGTTGAGAGAGTGGGCAAATCAGGCTAATCCACCTAATGCTGGACTGCATAGACGCGCAAGAAGTATGGAAAAAGCATTAGAAAGAATTGAAAGACTCAAACGCCCTATTTTACAAAAAAAGAAAATGGCATTTCAATTAGAAGAAGCTGGTAGAAGTGGTAAAGATGTTGTAATTGCTGAGAAATTATCAAAAGCATTTCAGGATAAGGTATTGTTTAAGGATATTAACTTTTCTTTATTTTATGGAGAAAGGGCGGTTATTGTTGGTGATAATGGGACTGGAAAATCGACCTTATTAAAAATGATACTTGGTGAGGCTTCAGTAGATGAAGGAAAACTGAGAATAGGAAGTAATGTCAAAATTGGTTACTTATCACAGCATTATGAGGCAATTAATTCAGAGCATACAGTACTTGAAGAGTTCAGAGAAGAAGTCCATGTTACAGAGGGAGAAGCTCGAAATATATTAGCAGGCTTTTTGTTTTATGGTTATATGGTTTACAGAAAAGTTGGCCAGCTAAGTGGAGGAGAGCGAATGAGACTAAGATTAGCTCAACTCATGTATCAGGATATTAATTTATTAGTAGTGGATGAACCAACAAATCATCTGGATATTGAATCAAGAGAAGTGTTAGAAGATGCACTTGAAAAATTTAAAGGTACAATTTTATCTGTTTCTCATGATCGTTACTTTATTAATAAGTTATTTTCTAAGATTTATTGGTTAGCTGATGGCGCGATCCATGAATTTATTGAAGACTATCAGCATGCAAAAGAAAAAATGAGTTTACGTAAAAATAAAAAAGAAAAATACCCAAAACTGGAAGTACAAAAAGAAGTAAAACCAATTAAGAAAGAAAAACAAAGAAGTATTGATGATCTTGAAAAAGACATTGCATTATTTGAACAAAAAATAAGTGAGTTAAATAAATTAATGATGGTAGAAAGTAGTATTGATACACTACAAGAACTTCATGTGGAAAAAGAAAGCTTAGAAGAAAAATGCCAGGAATTATATGTTCAATATGAAGCTTGGTGTGATTGACAATTGTTGACAACATGAAAATTTGAGTTAGATGACAATATCAAATTACAAAGTACATGCTCATTACCAAAATTAAATCATAGGATATTAAGATATATTTTCTAATTTTGGAGGTGAGCATATGAGCGACTATTTATATGAACGTTATCCTAGCCCACCAGGTCAGGGACACGGTGGACATGGAAGTGGACACGGTGGACATGGAGGTGGACACGGCGGTCACGGAGGTGGACACGGTGGACATGGAGGTGGACACGGTGGTCACGGAGGTGGGCACGGCGGACATGGAGGTGGACACGGACATGGTGGACATGGATATCCGTGGCCAGGACCTGGAGGTTATTGGTCAGGTGGATTTTACATCTTCCAAGGTAGAAGATGGTACTTTATACCAGGATTTGGTTGGGTTTTTGTATAATTGAAAACTATAAAAGCTGTTTAATATAAATTATATTAATCAGCTTTTTATTATTTTTGTTCACTTAATAACAACTATAATGGAAATTCAGGCTACCAAATTTTAACCAATAAATTATACATATGTTTAGTATATAGATATGTTAAACTTGTAATATATTAGAAAAGCTTATTGCCTCTATTTTTCAGACGGGATAAGTAATGAGGTGTCAATGTGATAGGGAAAAAAGTCTCTCAAGGGACTGTAAATAAATCAGTTCTTGATCAATATAAAGAAATTTATTCAATGTATCATCACGCAACAAGATTAATTAAAGAAGATAACTTAGATAGTGCTGAACTCATTTTACAAGAAATTTTTAATGCTCATAAAGACTTACAAGTACCAATTGAAATATATAAAACATATATACTATTGCTACTAACGAATAAGAAAGAAAAACAAGCACGCCTATTTCTTTCAAATGCTCCAGATGAGATAAAATATGCAGGTGAGATTTTACAAATTCAACAAAAGTATCAATTAGTTGTTTCAGAAAAAGTTCAAAAACAAAGAAATTATATGTCTAAAAAAATGATGTATTCTTTAATCAGTATTTTGATCCTTTGTATGATTGGAATTGGTTTGAAAAAAATTGATATTTTAAACCGTCCAGAAAAAGCAAGTAAAGATGTGAATGTATTAAAGGCACAAATAAAGGATTTAGAAGATAAAAATAAAACAATGGAAATGCAGGTTAATGAGGCAAATAAAAAGTTGACGGAAGCCTCAGCCTCTAAACAAACTGATCAACAGGAAAATCAATCAGAACTAGAAACCTCTAAAACAAATTCTTTAAAGCCAGACACAGTAGTGAAAGAATCTGTAGAATCTTATGAAAAAGGTTTTAAACATTTTCAGAATAAAAACTATAAGCAAGCAATAGAACAATTAAAATTAAGTTATACCTTAGATTCTACTAATTACAGTAGTGATGACGCTCTATACTATTTAATTTTATCTGAACAAAGAATGAATAAAAAGACGAATGTGAGACCTTATATTACAGAATTTGTTAACCAGAAAAATGAGTTTTTTAAAAAGTCACCGTATTATGATGATGTCATTTTAATGCAAGCTAGGTGGTTCATAACTGATGGGAAGAATAAAGAAGCTGAGAAACTTCTAACTGAAATTGTGAGCAAATATAAAAAAGAATGGACTGCAAATACCGCAGCCAGATTATTAAAATCACTTAATAAATAAATACCATCACCTCTTAGAGAATATAGTATCTCTAATGGGTGATGGTATTTTAAGATTGCTGTATATAAATTCCTGGTGTGGAAATCAGCTAATCTTGTTATAAACAACTCAAGGGTACGAAAAAAATTAATTTTTTTCTACACCGAATACAATTCCACTTTGCTTACGAGCAGTTTCTGTAATTGTTAATACGATCGAGCTCATCTCTTTTAAACGTTTGTAATCTTCAACTAGATGATTTTGAATGATTTTAGTGATATTTTGTATTTCATACAGCATATCATTCTTTACTTGAGATACTTCTAATGATGTTGTTTCTTGTGTTTTATTGTTAATCAGTGTGATCTTAGAAATTGGTGAAGGTTTATCGAGTACGAATGTGCCAACTTCGCCAGTGATCTCACTTTGAATATAGGATTGAGAAATTTTAGAGCATTGAATACTACAAATGAAATCCTTATAATTCAACACTAAAGTTCCACTACCATCAATACCATTTCTCAATTTTACGGGAGTATAATCCACACTAGTAGGTTGGCCGAATAATCCAATCGCTACATAAAGAGGATATACACCAAGATCTACTAGTGCTCCACCAGAAAATTCAGGTGAAAATACATTTGGATTTTCTCCTCTTAAGAATGAATCGTAACGAGATGAATATTGTAGATAATGAAGATTAGCACTTCTAATCTGACCTATTTTATCTAGATTATCTTTTAATACTGTGAAGTTTGGAGAATGGTAGTTTCGAATTGCTTCAAATAAATATACGCCATTTTCTTCAGCAACTTGGTAGGCATGATCTAATTCTTTTGTTGTCGAGAAAATTGGTTTTTCACAGATAACATGTTTTTTATTTTTTAAAAACATGATTGTTTGTTCGTAATGTAATGAATTAGGAGATGCAATATAGACTACTTCAATCTTTGTGCTTTTTGCCATTTCCTCTATATTTGTAAAGTATGTACTTGCTTCATGTTTCTTTGCAAATGCTTGTGCAGAGTCTTCATTTCTTGAATAAACAGCTGCTAAAGTAAGAAGCTTACTATCTTTTGATGCCTCAATAAAACTTTCTGTAATCCAGCTTGTACCAATGGTTCCTAACTTCATTAAACTCAACTCCTAAACAGGTTGTTAACTCTATCTTTACAATCCTAATCGAAACATATGATAAAATAAAGTAAAATACATCAAAGGAAGTGATAATGTATGAGAAAAATTTGTGTGTATGCAGGTTCTAATCTTGGAAACAGAGACTCTTATCGTTTGGAAGCAAAAAAACTAGGTAGAATATTTGCTAAAAAAAATATAGATTTAATATATGGTGGTTCAAAGTTAGGGATTATGGCAGAGATTGCAAACGAAGTTCTTAAACAAGGTGGAAATGCGATCGGAATTATGCCAAGCGGATTATTCAAGGGTGAAATTGCACATCAAGGTTTATCTGAATTTATTGAAACTGAATCTATGCACGAACGTAAAGCATTAATGAATGAATTATCAGATGGATTTATTGCTTTACCGGGTGGAATTGGTACGTTTGATGAGCTATTTGAAATCATCTGTTGGGCACAAATTGGTATTCATAATAAGCCAATTGGATTATTAAATGTAGATGAATTTTTTACGCCAGTTTTAAATTTATTAAACCATGCGGTTAAAGAAGGATTCATGAATGAAAATACATTATCATTGTTCGTCGTATCTGATGATGCAGCAGAATTAATAGACTTAATGGGAAATTTCACTGCACCTGTAATGCAAAATAAATGGAAACAATTAGACGGTAAATAATCGATTATACAAAAATGGCTCATTGAGTAAGAGGTTTATTCTCTTCCCAATGGGCCATTTAGTTTTCGTTCTTTTCAGTTCTATTTTTATTTTTAAACCATTTTGCTGGATTGAACTTCTTTCGATAAGCAGCCATGGCTTCTTTGCCAACTAATATTCCACCAATCCAAAACATAACTTCACCAAGAATAACTAGGATTGGAATGAGACCAGCTTTTACACCGCCAGAAACAGGTAAAAATGGTAATGCGAATATTAATAAGTAAGGAATAAATGAACCAAATACTAAGTAATATGGTATTCTTTTCATAAAGTTCTCCTTTCAATTCCATCTTGAGGATAGCATTATTTAAGTAGAATTGAAAGAGAAGAATCGTTTTTACTACTGATCATTACAAGTATGAATGTGCTGATGATAAATTGTAGGAGGAAGTCAAAATGAAACAAGAAGTTGTTCTTGAGCTTTGTCATGTAAAAAAAACAATTAAGAATAAAGAAATTATAAAGGACATTAGCTTTGAGTTATGTAAGGGTGAGGTTTTAGGATTACTAGGTCCGAATGGATCTGGTAAAACAACGACAATGCGTATGATCGTTGGATTAATGAGCTTATCTGATGGAGAGATTTACATCAAGGGGAATTCCATTAACCAAAACTTTAGTGAGTCTATAAAGCATGTTGGTGCAATGATTGAAACACCAGCATTTTATCCATTCTATAGTGGGTTTAAAAATTTAATGTATTTTTCACGTATGCTTGAAGGTGTAACAAAGGATCGAGTGTTGGAAGTGATCGATTTACTAGGACTTTCTAGTGCGATTCATAAAAAGTTTTCAACGTATTCGTTAGGAATGAAGCAAAGGTTAGGGATAGCTCAAGCATTGTTACATAATCCAGCTATCTTAATTTTGGACGAGCCTACGAATGGTTTGGATCCAGCTGGAGTAAGAGAAATACGTGATTATTTAAAAAGAATAGCAGAAGTTGAAGATACTGCGATCCTGTTATCTAGTCATTTACTATCGGAAATTGAATTAATTTGTGATCGGGCAATCATTATCCAAAATGGACAATTCGTTGAAGCAATCGATATGAATGAAAAAGCAAATGGGAGATTAGTAATCGAGATTATCGTTAATCAAACAAATGATATAGAAACTGTATTACAGCAAAAAGATTACAAATTTGAAATCATTAACGAGCGTACGATTATTTTTGAAATTGATGAAGAAAAAATCCCTAGTTTAAATAAAGAGTTAGTATTGGGAGGAATAGAAGTATTCTATATTTCACGGAAAAAAGAAAGTTTAGAGGACTTGTTCATTCAATTGACAGGAGGGAATGTCATTGAGTAATTTTATTCGTTTAATTGGCAATGAATGTCGTAAAATTTTTGTTCAAAAGTCATTTATCATATCCTTAGTGATCTTATTAATTCTAATCATCGTACTTGGAAGATGGGAATTTGTTGGAAAGGAAGTAGGGGCTTCTAAAGAGGCTGATTGGAAAGAAGAAATAAGGATAGATAATGAAAATATTGAAAAGGAACTAAAATCTGCAGATATCTCAGAACCTGCCGATCAGCAACTAGAGAAACTAGCGATAAATAATTATCGCCTTCAACATAATATCTCACATTATGAACAACATTCAGTAATAGACTTTATGAATAAAGGTGCGTCTATCACAAACTTTATCGGTATTCTATTACTATATTTTGCAAGTAATATGATGTCAAAAGAGCATCAATGGAAAACAATTAATTTCCTATTAGTTAAACCTTCGACAAGAAGAATGATCTATTATGCGAAATTTACAACTCTTTCATTATTGTATTTCATCTTTTCATTAGCAATCCTAATTTACTCCTTTGTAATTGGATGCGTTATAAATGGTTTTGATTTTAGCGCACAACCAGTTTTAACTTACGCTAATAATCATGTAATAGAACAAAGTGTTCTTACGAGTCTAGTATATAATTATTTAATAAATTTATTACCTTTCCTACTATTCGTATCAATTGCTTATTTCTTATCAACAATTTTAAAATCGAGTAGTATTTCTTTACTAATTAGTATCGTGTTATTTGCAACATCAGATCCTATCGCAGCACTATTAAGCTCAAAAAATTGGTCGAAGTATTTACCATTTATGCACACAGATTTAACAGTGTATGAACAAGGCATTAATATCGTAAATGACATGCACATAGGATTTTCAATATTTATGTTACTACTCTATACGGCATTATTTCTCGTTAGTGCGGGAGAAGTGTTTAAAAAAAGAGATGTGGTGTAATTAAAAAACAGAGAGTTCGGTTTAAGGGTACGAAATAGTACTTGATAAATAATTTAAGGACCAAATCGCATATGATTTGGTCCTCTTTATTTTTTTAAAAAAAGAATGTGTTGATTTCCACTCCAGGATACTCGCTTTCCATGGGGCGTGCGCCGAGCCTCCTCGGCGCATTCGCGCCTGTGGGGTCTCAGCTGTCCCGCATCTCCCATAGGAGTCGAGCACCTTCCGTTCCAATCATTATGTGTTAATCAGAGGACTCTAAGAGAACCTTCCTTAATACTACAATTTATTAAAAGTCATACTCTAAAATTGTGAAAATATACTTCTCATATTTTACAGCGCCTATGTTTCTCTTTACTTAGAATTTCGCTATCTTTAACGAACATTCCAATTCATTTAATTTATATTAAGATTCCTGTTTTAACATTCCGTATAGGAATAAGTTCATAATTTCATCGATTACTTCTTTTTGCTGAATGTATTGAGATGTAGTCGCATCCATATTCATAAAGGCCTGACTAAGTACTTGAATATAAATTTGCAGGGTTTTCGGACTGAATTCATTTCGAATGACACCTAATGTTCGCCCTTCATCTATTAGTCCAAGTAATAACTTAAAAGATTTGTTCATCGAAAAATCTAATACAATGGCATGAAGCTCTTCATCCTTTTGAATTAGGGACGTAAATGTTTCGAGATTGACAATATCTATTCCATCTTTCTTTCTTAGTAACATCTCTTTTATCTTTTCTTCAAATGCTATATCACTTGAAAGAAGCTTTTTATATTCTTCATATTGCTGGTCCATTAATCTTAGAAATGCCGCTTTTAGCAATGCTTCCTTACTTCCATAGTAGTTGTAAATTGTTACCTGAGATACGTTTGCCAATTTTGCAATATCCATAATCTTTATATCATTGATAGGTAAAGATAATAATTTTATTGTACTCAGTTCAATATTTTCCATTTTTAGTTGTGTTCTTTTTTGATAGCCGTCCAAAATGTTTACCTCCAATTATAACTATTACTATTGTATCATGTTTTGAAATATTCTATAAAAATTATTTCAAAAAGTATTCTCATTTTAGAAAAAGAGGTATATACTGATTTTGTAATATTAAGTGTTAGATATTACAAAACTATGCGGGAGGCGCAACAATGTATGCGATTGAAATTAACAATCTAACCAAAGTTTACGTGAATTCAAGAGGGATTACGGATATTAGTTTTTCCATAGAAGAGGGCGAAATATTTGGATTTATTGGCCCAAATGGTGCTGGGAAGTCAACGACAATTCGAACATTACTGTCCCTAATATACCCAACGAGTGGTAGTGCTAAAATCTTTGGGAAGGATTGTATTGAGTTTGCCCCAGAAATAAAAAAAGAAATCGGATATTTACCGTCGGAAGTCTTTTATTATGACAATATGAAGGTAATTGACCTATTAAAATATTCAGCTAGCTTTTATAAAAAAGACTGCACGAAAAGAATTAAAGAATTAGCGGAGATAATGGATCTAGACTTAACAAAGAAAATTGATGATTTATCTTTAGGGAATAAGAAAAAAGTAGGGATCGTACAGGGACTTTTACATGAGCCTAAACTAATTATTTTAGATGAACCAACAAGCGGATTAGATCCACTTATGCAACAAAGATTTTTTGAGCTACTGGAGGAAGAAAATAAAAAAGGTGCGACGATTTTATTTTCATCTCATATTTTAAGTGAAGTTCAGCGATTGTGTAATCGAGTTGCTATTATAAAAGAAGGTAGAGTTGTAACGGTTGAAAAGATTAGTACATTAAAGGAGAACAATTATAAGCGTTTCAAAATGGAAACTGCTGATATAGTCGATCAGAATTTCTTTCAAATGATGGGCGTAAATAATCTTGAAGTGAAAGGTAAAGAAGTTAGCTTTTTATTCAAAGGAAATATAAATACAGTATTGAGAAAACTAGCTGAAATAGATATAAGAAATCTATGGATAGAGGAGCCGGATTTAGAGGAAATATTTATGCATTATTATGAAAAGGAGAACGAATAAGCTATGAATATATTTTTACATGAATTAAAGGCTTATCGGAAATCCACGATTATTTGGACCAGTTCTTTAATGGGGATTGTCATCTTCTTTTTATTAATGTTTCCTGCAATTTCTAAAGATTACTTGGAATTTTCAAAAGTGTTGGAGGGATATCCTGAGGGGGTAAGAAAAGCACTTGGACTTGAGCTTGAGAGTTTTGGATCTATTCTAGGTTTCTATTCTTATATCTTTTTATATATCTCCCTTTGTGGATCGATTCAAGCAATGGTATTAGGAACATCAATTGTTTCAAAGGAAATTCGTGAAAAGACAGCAGATTTTCTTTTAACAAAGCCAGTTACCCGCACGAAAGTATTAACGTCAAAACTATTAGCGGGAATCACTTCATTAGCTATTACGAATGTATTTTACTTCGCAACAGTTTATATAATGGCGGGGCAAGTTTCGGAAGCAGCTTTTAGTAGTAAATTATTATTTTTAGTATCAATCACTTTATTTTTCCTGCAGTTTATATTTTTGACATTGGGTATTTTAATATCAGTTATCTTTTCTAAAATAAAAGCAGTACTATCGGTTTCACTAGGTACAGTATTCGCATTTTTTGTAATCGGCATGGTTGTTTCTAGTGATAGCAGTCAGGCTAAACGTTATTTATCACCTTTTAAATATTTTGATACAAAGTATATTATCGCTAATTCAAAGTTCGAATTAGCATATTTAATTGTTACGGTCGGAATCATACTTGTTTCAATCATTGTTAGTTATCTCATTTATACGAAAAAAGATGTACACGCGGTATAAATGATCTTAAAAGGAAGGGTAGACATGAATATATTTCTTAGAGAAATGAAGGCTTATCGAAAATCTATTATCTTTTGGAGTATTGGTATTATTTTCTTATTGGCGAGTGGGATGGCAAAATATAAGGCTACTGGGGCTAATGGTGAAATAAATGAATTGTTTGCCGAAATGCCAAAATCATTTCAAGCAATTGTAGGTTCGGGTGCATTTGATTTATCAAAAGCAAGTGGTTATTTTGGATTACTAGTACTCTATTTATTTTTAATGGCAACAATTCACGCGGCGATGCTAGGAGCTAGTATCATTGCAAAAGAAGAACGTGATAAAACAGCGGAATTTATATTTGTAAAACCGATTTCTAGAACAAGTGTTATATTGTATAAATTGTTAAGTGCTCTAATGAATGTATTGATCTTTAATGTTGTTTCTTGGATTTCAAGTGTGCTGTTTGTTGGGAAATATAGTAATGGTGAACAAGTGAATGGGGATATTGCCATCGTAATGGTTGGAATGTTTATTTTACAATTATTATTTTTAGTCATCGGAACTGCGATTGCAGCAGTAAGTAAAAATACTAAAAAGGCAGCCTCATACTCTACAGGAATTCTCTTATTAACATTTATTTTATCGATTGCAATTGACTTGAATGAAAAAATAGACAGTTTGAAATACCTGTCACCATTTAAATATTTTGAAGCGAAAAATATTATGTATGGTGGGGGATTTGATATAGCATTTGTTATAATTTCATTTGTTTTGATCATTGCATTAACTTTTATCACCTTCTTATTTTATAATAAGCGGGATTTACATGTATAAGATGGTCTGTTAACAAATAATATTTTGTATGAAGTTGTCTAGAACTATTGTGAACACACAAAGAGTTCTAGACACTTATTTTTTTATTAGAAATTATATTCAGAAAATATTGACATCAGTTATCAAACTACAATACCTTTAGTATATAAGGCATTTAATTGTTAGGAGGTAAAGAGGATGTTTCAAGCAACAAAAGAATTCGCTGAGATTCTAGATCAAAAAGATTCTTTAGCTAACTATCGTAATGAATTTTATCTACAACCTAATACAATTTACTTAGATGGAAATTCTCTTGGACTTCTTTCAAGAAGAGCAGAGCAAAGTTTGCTAGATTTACTAGCTTCTTGGAAAACATTAGCCATCGATGGCTGGATGCAAGGGGAGCACCCTTGGTATTATTTTGCAGAAAAACTAGGTGCTTTAAGTGGACCTTTAGTTGGAGCAAAAGAAGATGAAGTAATCGTAACAGGTTCTACGACTACAAATCTACATCAGTTGATTGCAACTTTTTATCAACCAAATGGGAATAAAACGAAAATATTAGCTGATGAATTAAATTTTCCATCTGATATTTATGCGATTCAAAGTCAATTAAAGTTAAAAGGATTCGATCCGGAAACACATTTAATTCAAGTGAAGAGCCGTGATGGAAGAACAATTAATGAAGAAGATATTATCAATGAGATGACTGAAGAAGTGGCGTTAATCATTTTGCCAACAGTTTTATATCGAAGTGGTCAATTGCTGGATATAGGGCGCTTAACAAAAGCAGCACATGACCGTGGAATATTGATTGGTTTTGATGGCTGTCATTCAGTTGGAGCAATCCCACATCAGTTTCATGATTGGGATGTAGATTTTGCATATTGGTGTAATTATAAATATTTAAACAGTGGACCAGGTGGGGTTGGCAGTTTATTTGTACATGAAAAACATTTAGGTAAAATGCCTGGATTGACGGGTTGGTTTGGTTCAGATAAGGAAAAGCAGTTTGATATGAAACATGAGTTTTCACCTTCTCAAACAGCTGGCGCTTATCAAATTGGAACACCACATATATTAAGTATGGCGCCTTTAGCTGGTTCACTTGAACTATTTAATGAAGTGACAATTGAAAGAGTTCGAGAAAAATCATTAAAAAGTACAGCATATTTAATGGACTTAATTAACGAAGAATTAAGTGAGTTTGAATTTACGATTGGAAATCCACTCGACGATGTTTCTCGTGGTGGTCACGTTTGTCTTGAGCATGAGGACGCAGCAAGAATTTGTAAAGCATTAAAATTGAAAGGAATTGTTCCAGATTTTCGTGCACCAAATGTTATTAGACTAGCTCCAATTGCATTCTATACTTCTTATGTTGATATTTGGAATAGTGTACAAATTTTAAAGAAAATCATGGTGGAAAAGCAATATGAACAATTCCAAAATGAACGAGAAATTATTGCTTAGGAGTTGTATGAAATGTCTTTAATTGATATCTCAAGAAGATTACAAAACGGAATGCCTGTATGGCCCGGTGATACTAATTTCTCATTCGAACTGAGCTGGACTAAAGAGGAAAGTGGTTCAGTGAATGTTGGTAAATTAACATTAAGTACACATACAGGAACACATATCGATGCGCCTTTTCATTTTGATGAAAATGGTAAAAAGGTAATCGACCTAGATCCAAATCTTTATGTAGGTGAAGCGAGAGTTATTGAATTACTAGATGTTGAAAGTATTAAAAAAGTAGATTTAGAGGCATTTTCATTGAATGGGGTAAAACGTTTATTAATTAAAACAAATTCATGGAAAAATGATAACGCTTTCCCAGAGAGAATACCTCATATCGAAAAAGATGTAGCAGAATTTTTAAAAGAAAATGGAATTAAATTATTAGGGATAGATGTACCATCAGTAGATCCGCTTGATAGTAAGGAATTAGTTGCACATCATGCGCTACAAGAAAATGGAATCCATATATTAGAGTCGATTGACTTACGAAGTGTTAGTGAAGGTGATTATGAGCTTATTGCGTTACCTTTACCATTAACCGATGCAGATGGAAGTCCAGTTCGTGCAGTTTTACGTAAATATGTTTAGGGGGATATGAAAATGACACAAGAGCAAAAGAAACTAACTGATTATGAGAAATACATCCGAACAGAAGAGTTATTAAGTTTACAAAAACCAGACGCTGAATTATTTTGTCCTGATGAACTAACATTTCAAACAATCCATCAAATTGCTGAGTTGCATTTTAAATTAATCATTCAATCAATTCATGCTGCAGATCAACATATGCGTGCAAAGGAAGTAACTAGAGCGATCCATCATCTTGGTCGAATTAATAATCACCTAAAACATTTACCGGCAGTTTTTGATATGGTGAAGGCTGTAAGTCCAAGTGATTACCATATTATTCGTCTAGCATTAGGCAGAGGTAGCGGTCAGGATTCACCTGGATTTAATGAAATCTTAAAATTGGGACCAACGCTTTGGCAGCCTTTTGTAGATTTATTAAATGAAAACTTACTTACACCAGTTCAATTACATCAAAATGCGTCGACTCACTTTGAATTATTCCAGCTGATGCAAGAACTGACTGCCTTTGATGAAAGCTTCCAAACTTTCCGCAGACAGCATATCCAACTTGTTAGAAGAATGATTGGAATGAATACGAAGAGCTTAAAAGGTGTACCTGCTGAAGCTTTAGAGCGTGCAGTTCGATTTGAATTTTATCCTGAGTTATGGCAAGCAGTTTGTGATTTAACGGATTTAACTGGATCTAGCTATAACCCAAAACCACTTTAATAAATTAACTTCAATGACTTTATGAACGAAACATACCAGACTCTATGTGTATATATTACATAGAGTCTGGTTTTATTTTTTCTAGTTACTAAACGATGGAAACAATCATTTATGGGAATGATAAATAAATGAGAAAAATTAAGATGTAAGTTTCAAAGTAGAGCGGAGTGTTTAGATGGATAAAAGTCTTCAAAAACAACTAGATACGGCAGCTTTTTTAAGTATTCTAGCTTATTTAATTCTAGCTGCGATTAAAGTAATTGTTAGTTTTAGAACAAATTCAAGTGCGTTACTTGCAGATGGTCTTAACAATGTGACGGATATCGGTGCATCATTAGCAGTGTTTATTGGGATTAAAATTGCAAGAAAGCCAAGGGATTTGGATCATCCATATGGTCATTCAAGAGCGGAGCAAATTGCGACTTTAATAGCTTCCTTCATCATGATGTCAGTAGGTTTACAAGTCATTATAGAAAATGTAAGACTTTTAATAAAGGGAGAATTTGAAACGCCGAATAGTATGGCGGCGATTGTTGCTTTTGCTTCTGGAATATTTATGATTGGAATTTATTTTTATAATAATAAAATTGCAAAAAAAACTAAAAGTAAAGGACTTGAAGCTTCTGCAAAGGATAATCTATCAGATGCATTAGTCAGCTTTGGAACGACAATAGGTGTATTAGGAGCATCTTTTGGCTATCCAATTATCGATCCAATTGTGGCGATCATCGTCGGTGGAATCATATGCAAAACAGCTTGGGAGATTTTTTATGAAGCTTCCCATTCATTAACCGATGGCTTTGATCCAGATGAAATGGTGCTGTTTACTGAAACGGTGGAAAAAGTACCGGGTGTATATAAAGTAGTCGATTTAAGAGCAAGGATGTATGGGAATACAACAATAGCAGATGTAGTCATAGAAGTAGATGGTGGAATCGACGTAAGCAAAAGTCATGGCATTACTGATCAAATTGAAATGATTTTACACGAGCAACATAGTATTCAATATACACATATTCATGTAGAACCTAAGAGTAAATTTAGGTGACATAATAAGAAAAGGTGACACTAAAAATCGTGTCACCTTCAGACTGCCCGCCAAACGCTCGCTTTCTTCGTTGCTTCGCCTGCTTGCGGTGCTCATTACCGATAAAGGTAACTCCTCTCCTCATCCTGCTCCTGAGCCTCGAAAGACATGCGTTTTCAATCAGTCTGAATCTCTTAGTTATTGTACTTCGTCTACAAACATTAAGATTGCCAGATTGACGGTCTTCTATTTAACCTAACATGTCTTGTTTAATAAACGTAATGAATGCAATGATTAAAGCAGCTATTCCCCAGACTGATAGATTAATCAGAGAGAATTGCATATTCAGTCCTTCTATTGAAGGTAATTGACCTTGTAAATAATCAGTTAGACCGAGGTTTACACTAAAGAAGTATTTAGCACCAGACCATGAAGTTGCAAGTCCGCTCAAAACACTTCCTGTAATTAAAGCCGCAAGCATAATTCCCATCGCTGCAGGTGTCGTTCGTACAAGTACAGACACCATAAACGATAATGTTCCAATAATGATGCAGACAAACCATGCTAGTCCAAATGCCATAATGACATATTTCCATTGAGGTATGAGTTGAACTGAATCAGTTATTAAATTGTTATTTTTTATGATAAATCCAGTCAATACAGGAACAGTCCAACCTTTAAAGCTAAATACAAATCCAGAAACTAGAAAAGCCATCAATCCGTATAAAACGATTAGAAATGAAATTAATAAATAAATTGAAATACATTTACTTAATAAAACCTTCCATCGTTTAACAGGCCTAGTGAGTAATAGTTTGATTGTCCCATCACTTCTTTCACCAGAGACAATATCGATTGTAATGACCATTACGAGTAAAGGTAGGAGTAACCATCCGATACTTTGTTCAATTAGCTCTCGAATGAATGTAGGAGCACCAGGTGTTGTAGGATTAATATTATTATCTAAGTAGTATTGTTCTTGATCAATTTGGACTTTTAACCAGCTTTTCCATTCTTCAGGAATACCGGATGAATTCAAACGGTTTTGTTGATCAACAATTTTTTGTTGGAGAGCAACCTTCCAATCATCAGTCCCCAATCGTTTAACAGTTTCTTGCGTTTGCTGTAGCTGAGCATAAACAAAAATCGGAATTAAGACAGATAGTATTAGAAAAATGACTAGTATTCTTTTTTTACGTACCATTTTTTCAATTTCATTAAAGACGAGTCTTATTAATTCAGCCAAGTGCTTCGCCTCCCGTCATTTCCATAAATAAATCTTCTAATGTTACGGACATTGTACGAACGCCGTTTACTTGTATTGATTCATTCATAAAAAGCTGAATATAATCATGGATTTTTTCAGGTGACATGCGACATTGTATAACATCATCCTTTTGAACAAGGTCTTGAATTGAGGAATCCTTAGTCAGTAATTCTTGTGCACTACTTAAAGGAGATACTTTCCATTCAACTCGTTCTGCAGCTTCTTCTACAAGTTCTTTTACTGTAGATACTCTGACCATTTTTCCTTTATTGATAATGCCTACTCGATCACAAATCATTTCAATTTCACTAAGTAAGTGGCTTGAAATAAACACACTGATATTATGTTGTTTTACAAGCATATGTATAAATTCTCTTAATTCACGTATGCCAGCCGGGTCTAAACCATTTGTTGGTTCGTCTAAAATAAGCAGCTTTGGATCTCCTAATAAAGCTTGAGCGATTCCAAGTCTTTGCTTCATACCAAGCGAATAATTTCTTACTTTTTCATGAATTCTTTCATCTAATTTTACTAGTTTTACTACTTCGTTGATTTTAAGTTCGTCAGTAATCTGTAACATTCTAGCGAACTGTACTAGATTTTCCCATCCAGTTAAGTACCCATAAAGCTCAGGGTTTTCAACAATACAACCAATTTCTTCCATCGCTTTTTTGAAGTGAGTTTTGACTTGATAGCCAGCAACCTCAATCTTTCCTTTTGTTGGAGAAATTAACCCAACTAACATTCGAATGGTCGTTGTTTTACCAGCTCCGTTAGGTCCTAAAAATCCAAAGACCTCACCTTCGTTTACTTCGAATGAAATTTGGTCAACTAGTACTTTGCCTTTTATGATTTTTGAAACATTTTCAACTTTTAATACTTTATTCATTTTTCTCACCTCGAAGCTGGCTTCCTATTTTTTTAGATAAGCGATTTGCCATCTCAATGTATCCGGCTTTGTTTGGATGGAAGTGATCAGTGTATAAATATTTTTCTTCTTCGTTGTAAAATAAATCAAAAGTAGGAATCACATATGCATTATCAAGCTGAAGTACAGTCTGTTCTAATATTTCATTCCATTTTGAAACAAAGCTTGAAGAGGCATCTAAGCCTTCTACATTATGGAAAGGGTTGTAATAACCTAATGCATAAATAGGAGCAGATTGATTTTGTTTCCGTATTTGCTGAAAGATCGTTTGAAGATTTTTTTGAAATGTTTTTTCGTCAGGTCGATATGATTTTAGGAATTGTTGATTTAGTTGATCTGCTCCAGGAAATAAATCATTACCGCCAATTGATAACATAATTGTATCCGCAGTACGAATAGCTTCTTGTACGCTTTTATTATTAAGTTGAGTAGCTAAATCTGATGTTTTTGCGCCACTTACTGCTAAATTAGAGATTGTTGAAGTTTGATTGTAGTCTTTTTCAAGTGTTTCTTTTACTCTTCTTACATAACCTTGTCCTTCATCATCACCAACTCCACGCGTAATCGAATCGCCTAATGAAACAATCATGATCGAATCTTTTTTATGAATACTTTGTTCTGTGCTATTCTCTTGGCTAACGATCAGTTTGCTTTTCTGAGGATTTAAAACTGTGTATGCACCTTTTATAAATCCAAATGTTAAAAGTAAAAAACACAAAAATGAACTGATCATGATAAAATAAACGAATTTATTGTATTTCAAATTTGTCACCACCAAAAAAGGTAAATTTTTCATATATAATCACATTATTACCATATTAAATATAGATTTGCACGAAAAAACCTGTCTAGTTAGTTTTCAGACAGGTTTAGTCAAAAAATCATGAAATTTGTTTTAATTTTTTAGGATTAACATGGTTACGACTGTTTAAATAATAATAACTAACACCTACACCTACAGAACCACCAACAATATTTCCTAATGTAACAGGAACTAAATTGTGTAAAACATTACTAAAAGTAAATGCTATATCATGAGGCATAATTGATGCTAAAGTAAAGACGGCAATATTTGCAACACTATGTTCATAACCGGAAAAAAAGAAAGCAAATACTAATAAGAAAATCATTACCATTTTTGCAAGATCATCTTTTAATCTGGTTGGTAAAAAACAAGCAAGACAGACTAGCCAGTTACATAAAACACCTTTAAAAAACAATTGAATAAAAGAAGCGTGTATTTTATGATCTACAACATTTGTTAAGAAATGATCTGTTGGAAATTCCTTTGATAAACCAGTAAAATAATACAAAATGGCGAAGACAAAACATCCTAAAATATTCCCCAAGTAACAAGCAGTCCAGTTTTTGATTAAATCAATGTTACTTGTTTTTTTAGCCAAAGTAGAAATCGTAAAATACATTGTATTACTAGTAAATAGTTCTCCACCACCATAAATAATCATGACGAGTGCAGTGGCGAAAACAAAAGGATATGCCACTGAAGTGAATAGTGATTCTTGAAGTCGGAAAATCTCTGCTAATTTTAAGCACACAATTAAAATAAAACTGATGTAAATAGAAGCCAAAGCTGCACGAGTTAAATATTTATTTATATTTTGATCCAATACATTCTTTTTTTTAAGTGCCAATTCGATACAATACTGTATACTTTCCCGTTCCAAGATGATCACTCCAATACATTGCTTAAATAAATGAATACACCATTTAGTATAAGGACATATATTAAAGAAAAGATTGTGAAAGTATGAACAATGTGTGAAAAAAGAAAATGCTCGTAATAGAAAAACTAATGAACTTCTCGCATCATCTATTTTTATTATTTGTGAATGTATAATATAATTTCGTGTATCAGAATAAACATTTTAAAAAAGTTGTGCAGTATGATGGAGGGGTGATTTTATGCAAAAGGAATTTGAACAAAAATTTGAAGCGCTAATAAAAAAATATACAGAGTTAATGCTTGGAGAATGGTCAGAGGAAAAGCAAGAAAAAGTTGAGAAGTGGATTATGTACACATATATATCTAAATCTATGCCGCCTTTGACGAAGCATTGGAATGAAACATATCCAGATGCGAAGGATGAAATGATTCATTTAATTAAAGAAATCAAAACGTTAAACGAACAACATCGAGAAGAAATGGCAAACAAGAAAAAATAGGTAATAAGATTTAGGGCGTCGTATGGATGACTGATGACTAAAATTATGATAATATAATATTTAGTAAGCGTTTTATTGTTTGTACAAAATTCGACAATTCGCTAAAAAAATGTTTTAACGATATTCATTAAATGATACATTAGTATTATATAGAGAGAGAAGTACTATTTAGAAATTGGGGGTTAAGAGATGGAACAACTGATGAAAAATACTTTTTTATTCATGTCAAAAAATAAGTTTTTAACGAAGATGGCTAAGAAATACGGTCTTCGTTTTGGTGCAGCTCGATTCGTTGCAGGTGAAACAATCGATTTAGCAACTAGAGTAATCCAAGATTTAAATAAAAAAGATTTAAAGGTTACAATTGATTATTTAGGTGAATTCGTTGATACGGTTGAAGAAGCAAACGAAATGACTGATCATTGTATCGAAGCAATTGAAGCAATCGGAAAAAATAAGTTAAATTCACAACTTTCATTAAAGATGACTTCTATGGGTCTTGATATTTCGGACGAGCTTGTATTAGGAAACATGCGCCGAATTCTTGAAGTTGCTACAAAACACAATGTGTTTGTAACGATTGATATGGAAGACTTTACTCGTTGTGAAAAAACGATTCGCATTTTTAAACAATTAAAATCAGAGTATGAAAATATCGGTACTGTAATTCAAGCTTATTTATACAGAACTGAAAACGATATCAATGATTTAAATAGTTTAAATCCAAACTTACGTCTTGTTAAGGGTGCATATAAAGAACCTGCAGAGGTCGCATTCCCAGATAAAAAAGATGTGGATGAGAATTTCAAAAAAATCATTAAAATGCACTTATTAAACGGTAACTTTACTGCAATTGCTTCTCATGATGAAGCGATGATTGAATATACTAAGCAATTAGTAAAAGAACATAATATTCCTAACGATCAGTTCGAATTCCAAATGTTATATGGTATTCGTGTTGAACGCCAATTAGAGCTTGTTAAAGAGGGCTATAACATGCGTGTTTACGTGCCTTATGGTACTGACTGGTATGGATACTTTATGCGTCGTTTAGCTGAACGTCCAGCTAACGTAGCTTTCGTATTAAAGGGTATGTTCAGTAAATAATGAAATGAAAGAGACTGCTGAAAAGAGGATTGTCCGAGATCCTTATTTCAACAGTCTCTTTTTACTTTTTATACAGGATTATTTGTGAATCGACCTTAATATAAATTCAAAAACAAAACAACATTATTTTAATGATTTCATCGTCCTAGTCTATGAAACAACCTTAGTAAAAAAACTAATCTTATTGACCCATATTTTCTCGTCCGTACTGCTGGTTGTTACTTTGTTTTCCTTTTTCCTGCTTTTGATCTCCATGGCCTGCATTCCCTTGTACACTTGCTGCACTGACCCCACCCTTAGATGGATTTCTCTTCCGTCGCATAGTAATCACCTCCATTCATTAGACTAACCTAATAAAGTAATCTTATTAGTAAAAATAGGATTGGCTAAAATAAAAAATTATTAATTTGAACTTTTTGTTTATTGCGAAAAATTAGAATTTAGCATATAGTGAAAGTAGAGCTCATTTGCGATGGGGAAATTCTATCTTGAAAGTGAATGAGTATTCATTCAAGAAACAAGGAGGAGAAATGCATATGATCCAAAGAATTAAAAAAGCCGCTGTACTCGGCTCGGGTGTGATGGGTTCAGGTATTGCTGCACACTTAGCGAATATAGGTATTCCAACATTACTTCTTGATATTGTCCCAAGAGAATTATCTGAGGAAGATACTGCAAAAGGTCTTACTATTGAATCTAAAGAATTTCGTAATCGTTTTAGTCAATCGGCTATTCAGAAATTATTAAAACAAAAACCAGCTCCTCTAGCCTCAAAGAAAAATTTAGCTTTAATTGAAGCTGGAAATTTTGAAGATGACATGAGTCGTTTAAGTGAAGTTGACTGGGTCATTGAGGTAGTAGTTGAAAATTTAGCGATAAAAAAACAAGTGTTAGCAAAAGTTGATGCTGTTCGTAAACCGGGATCAATCATAAGCTCTAACACATCAGGGATTTCAATTGAAGCGATGTCTGAAGATTGTTCTGAAGACTTTAAAAAACATTTCTTAGGCACACACTTTTTTAATCCACCAAGATACTTAAAATTACTAGAAGTAATTCCTACACAACATACATCTCATGAAGTACTTACATTTATGAAAAAATTTGGTGAAGATGTTTTAGGTAAAGGAGTTGTACTTGCAAAAGATACACCTAACTTTATCGGTAACAGAATTGGAACTTACGGATTACTTGTAACAGTTCGTGAGATGCTTAAAGGTGGATATAGCGTTGGTGAAGTAGATTCAATTACTGGTCCGATGATCGGTCGTCCATCTAGTGCTACTTTCCGTACTTTAGATGTAGTTGGATTAGATACATTTATCCACGTTGCAAATAATGTTTATGACTTAGTAGAAGGCGAAGAAAAAGAAGTATTCAAAGTTCCTGAATTTATGAAGGAAATGGCGGATCGTAAATGGTTAGGAAGTAAGAGTGGTCAAGGATTTTTCTTGAAGCAAGGTAAAGAAATTTTAGAACTTGATCCAGCTACTTTTGAATATGGTACAAGAAAAAAATTAACGACTGTATCTACAGAAACTGTTAAACAAGTAAAAGGTTTACCAAATAAGTTGAAAGCGCTTGTATACGCTGATGACAGAGCTGGAAACTTCCTATGGAGTATTATTAGTCCAGTATTAGCGTACTCTGCAGAATTAACTGGTGAAATTTCAGATAATATTGTTGGAATAGACCAAGCGATGAAATGGGGATTTGGATGGGATTTAGGTCCTTTTGAGATTTGGGATGCAATTGGTGTATCTAAATCAGTAGTCCGCATGGAAAGCGAAGGCATTTCTGTTCCTGGTTGGGTTAAGGATCTGTTAGATAACGGTAATGATAGCTTCTACAAACAAGATAATGGTGCTGTTAGTTTCTATCATAATGGAGAATATGTTCAATTAGATCGAAATGAAAAAGAAATTAAACTTAGTGCTTTAAAAGAACAAGGTCGCATCATTAAGAAAAATTCTGGTGCAAGTTTAATTGACCTTGGCGATGGTGTTGCTTGCTTAGAGTTCCATACAAAGAGCAACGCAATCGGTATGGATATTACACAAATGATCAACTTCGCAGTTGAGGAAGTATCAAAAAATTACAAAGGGTTAGTCATTGGAAATCAAGCTAAGAACTTCTGTGTTGGTGCAAACTTAGCAATGATTTTAATGGAAGCTCAAGATGATAACTACTTTGAAATTGAAATGGTTGTTAAAGGCTTCCAAAACGCAATGATGAAAATCAAATACTCTGATAAACCAGTAGTAGTAGCACCATATGGAATGACACTTGGTGGAGGTTCAGAGATTTGTTTACCGGCTTCTAGTATTGTTGCATCTTCAGAGACTTATATGGGATTAGTTGAAGTTGGTGTAGGTTTAATTCCTGGCGGTGGCGGTAGTAAAGAGCTTTATATGAAACAATTAAAGCAATTCCCAGAAGGCGTGCAGTTTGACTTACAAACTTTAGCAAACCGAGTGTTTGAAACAGTTGCTATGGCTAAAGTATCTACATCTGCTCAAGAAGCATTTGAAAACGGATTCTTAAATCACAATGATCGCAAAGTGTTTAATGCGGATCATTTAATCTATGAAGCAAAACAACGAGTTCTTGAATTATATGAAGCTGGTTACAGTGCACCAGTACGTGAGAAAGTACCTGTTGTAGGTGAAACAGGCTATGCAACATTATTATTAGGTGCTCAAGCTATGTATCAATCTGGATATATTAGTGAGCATGATTTAACAATTGCTAAGAAATTAGCTTATGTAATTGCTGGTGGTAAAGTTCCATTCGGTACAAAAGTTGATGAGCAATATCTATTAGACATTGAGCGTGAAGCATTCTTAAGCTTAATCACTGAAATGAAGTCTCAGGCTCGTATGCAGCACATGCTTGTAAAAGGAAAACCGTTACGTAACTAATCGGAGATGGAGGGAAGAACATGAGAGAAGCTGTCATTGTAGCAGGTGCAAGAACACCTGTAGGCAAATCGAAAAAAGGTTCACTTGCAACAGTTCGACCAGATGATTTAGGAGCATTAGTAGTAAAAGAAACATTAAAACGTGCTGGTAATTATGATGGTCCAATTGATGATTTAATTTTTGGATGTGCAATGCCTGAAGCTGAACAAGGCTTAAATATGGCAAGAAATATTGGAGCACTTGCTGGATTACCAAATACAGTTCCGGCTATCACTATCAATCGTTATTGTTCTTCAGGTTTACAAAGTATAGCGTATGCTGCAGAGCGAATTATGTTAGGTCACTCAGAAGCTGCGATTGCTGGTGGTGCTGAATCTATGAGTTTAGTACCAATGTCAGGACATGTAATTCGTCCAAATAGTAGACTAGTAGAAAATGCACCTGAATATTATATGGGTATGGGACACACTGCTGAGCAAGTAGCAAATCGCTATGGAATTTCTCGTGAAGACCAAGATGCATTTGCGGTTCGAAGCCATCAAAAAGCAGCTGCTGCAATTCGTGAAGGTCGCTTTGTAGATGAAATTGTACCAGTTGATGTTGCGCTACGTTCAATTAATTCAAATAACAAATTAGAGGAGAAAAAATTTACTTTTTCTCAAGATGAAGGCGTACGTGAGGGTACAACTTCTGAAATTTTAGCAAAATTACGTCCAGCATTTAATGTGAGAGGATCAGTGACTGCTGGTAACTCTTCACAAACAAGTGATGGAGCAGCAGCGGTACTAGTAATGGATCGTGAAAAAGCTGAAGCGGAAGGATTAAGTCCACTGTTAAAATTCCGTTCATTTGCAGTTGCTGGTGTAGCACCAGAAGTGATGGGGATTGGTCCAGTTGAAGCAATTCCAAAAGCTCTTAAACTAGCAGGTTTAAGTTTATCTGATATCGGATTATTTGAGTTAAACGAAGCATTTGCTTCACAGTCAATTCAAGTAATGCGTCATTTAGGTTTAGATGAAAACAAAGTAAACGTAAACGGTGGTGCAATTGCATTAGGACATCCACTTGGCTGTACTGGTGCAAAATTAACACTATCTTTATTACATGAGATGAAGCGTCGTGGAGAGCAATTCGGTGTAGTAACAATGTGTATCGGTGGCGGAATGGGAGCTGCTGGGGTATTTGAATTAATTTAATAAAAAAACGAATACAAAATAAATGAAAACGAAACAGGAGGAAGAAATGATGGAAAAAACAATCGGTAGTGTCATTAAAGGCGGAAGCTTTTTAACAGAAGAAATTACTTTTGATAAAATTTTTACTCCAGAGGATTATACTGACGAGCATAAATTAATTGCGAAGACAACTGAAGAGTTTGTTGTAAATGAAGTGTTACCAGAATTAGAGTATTTAGAGAAACATGAATTCGAGCGTTCTGTTCGTTTATTAAAACAAGCTGGTGAGCTAGGCTTACTTGCTGCTGATATTCCAGAAGAATATGGTGGCATTGCATTAGATAAAATTAGTTCTTCATTAATTTCAGAGAAGTTTTCTTTAGCTGGTGGATTTGCAATTACTCATGGAGCACATGTTGGAATTGGATCACTTCCAATCGTTTTATTCGGTAATGAAGATCAAAAGAAACGCTATTTACCGGATTTAGCTACTGGTGAAAAATTAGCTGCATACGCGTTAACAGAGCCAGGTTCAGGTTCAGATGCATTAGGAGCGAAAACTACAGCGAAATTAAATGCTGAAGGTACACATTATATTTTAAATGGAGAAAAACAATGGATCACTAACTCTGCATTTGCAGATGTATTCGTTGTATATGCAAAAATCGATGGTGAGCATTTCTCTACATTTATCGTTGAAAGAAACTATCCAGGCGTTTCAACTAGCCCAGAAGAAAAGAAAATGGGTATCAAATCATCTTCTACTCGTACATTAATTTTAGAAGATGTTGCAGTACCAGTAGAAAATCTTTTAGGTGAAGTAGGAAAAGGCCATGTCATTGCATTCAACATTTTAAATATTGGTCGATACAAATTAGCTGTAGGTACAGTTGGATCTTCTAAACGTGCTTTAGAATTGTCTGCAACTTATGCAAACCAACGTCAACAGTTTAAAACACCAATCGCTAAATTTAGCTTAATTCAAGAAAAATTAGCGAACATGGCTACGAAAATTTATGCAAATGAAAGTTCAGTTTACCGTACTGTAGGATTATTTGAAGACCGCTTTAGTCAATTAACTGAGGAACAAGCAAAAGATCCAAAAGCAGTAGCGGCAGCTGTTTCTGAATATGCAATTGAATGTTCATTAAATAAATTCTTCGGTTCAGAAGTATTAGACTATGTAGCTGACGAAGGTGTTCAAATTCACGGTGGTTATGGTTTCATGGCAGAATATGAAATTGAGCGCATTTATCGTGACTCTCGTATCAACCGTATCTTTGAAGGTACAAATGAAATTAACCGATTAATCGTACCAGGTACATTCTTACGTAAAGCTATGAAAGGTGAATTACCTTTACTTCAACAAGCTCAAGCAATTCAAGAAGAGCTTATGATGTTTATGCCTTCAGAAGTAGGAGATGCTCCACTAGAGCAAGAAAAGCATTTACTACGTAATGCAAAGAAAATCGGTATCATGATTGCAGGATTAGCTGCTCAAAAATTCGGTAAAGCATTAGAAAGAGAGCAAGAAATCTTAGTAAACATTGCTGATATTGCAAGCAATATTTATGCAATGGAATCTGCAATTCTTCGTACAGAAAAAGCAATCAACAAAGTAGGCGTAGAAAAATCAAACCAAAAACTACTTTATACTCAAGTATTCTGTCAAGAAGCGTTCAATGAAATTGAGGCTCATGCAAAAGAAACTTTAGTAGCTGTTGAGTCAGGCGATTCTTTACGTATGATGACTTCTGCGCTTCGTAAATTTACTCGTCACACGCCGATTAACGTAATTGCTAAAAAGCGTGAAATCGCAGCTGGTGTATTAGCTGCTGAGCGTTATACAGTATAAGATTTTAGAAAAACTGCCTTTCTTAAGAGATTGGCAGTTTTTTTATGAAAGGAATTACTACTTTCTGCCCCAATAAATATTTGATGATATGGTAAAAATAGGATAATCTATCTTCAGATATGACATACTAATATAGGTTATTCTAAAATTTAAATCAGATTAAATCATTTCTGACAGTATAATTTGGTCTTGAAAATACGAATGATGGTTAGGATATGAAAAAAATATCGTGATAAATTGAAAAATAACCGAACGTTTAACTAGTTAATATTGTCGAATGTTGTTATAATATTTATAAATGACAATTTATAACAGAATTTTCTAACCGAACTATTTTAACTCACTTATTTACTGTGATAAAATAGAAAATGGGAGGAGTTGCTAATATGAGTATCATTTTTTATACATATCCAAAGTGTGGAACTTGTCGAAAAGCTGCTTCTTGGCTTAAAGAACATAATGTAACTGTGGAAGCAGTTGATATTACATTAAATCCGCCTTCAAAGGAATTACTTGCTGATGTTTTAAAAGTAAGTGGAATTTCTATTAATAAATTATTTAATACAAGTGGTGTAAAATACCGAGAACTTGGCTTGAAGGATGTTATTCCAACTAAAACTGAAGAAGAGCTTCTAGAACTTCTAAGTTCTGATGGCAAACTGATCAAAAGACCGCTTCTTTTTAATGGAGATCAAGCGACAGTTGGTTTTAACGAAGAAGTATTTGAAAAAGTTTGGTTATAAAATAACATAAATTATGGTAATTAATCGAGGAGGATTCACAATGTCAATTCCAAAAGAATTACGTTATTCAGAAGAACATGAGTGGGTAAGAGTTGAAGGTAATAAGTACTATATCGGTATTACTCATTTTGCACAATCAGAACTTGGAGATATCGTATTTGTTGAGTTACCAGAAGTAGGCGATGATATTACAGTAAATGAGCCATTTGGTAGCGTTGAGTCTGTAAAAACAGTTTCTGAACTTTATGCTCCTATTAGTGGGAAAGTTGTTGAAGTAAACTCAAGCCTAGATGATAATCCAGAATTCGTAAACGAATCTCCATACGAAAAAGCATGGATGGTAGTTGTTGAAGCTTCTAACACTTCTGAATATGAAGAGTTAATGTCTGCTGAAAAATACGAAGAAATGATTAATCAAGATTAATTATCTATTAAGAGCGTCCAATTATGGGCGCTTTTCTTAATTTATGTGTATACTAATAAATACAAAATACTATTTTTATGTTATTTTTTGTCTTGTTTTTGGGTTAGTTTATTTTCCTTTTATGAAAAAAAGGAAACAACAAACGAAAATAGAATATACTATATAAATGAATTAAGCTTTAGAGTCCTTTACATTAGGTGATGCCCAGTGAATATTGAAGATCAAAGAAAAGTAATCATTGTCGAAGGTACTACTGATAAAAGAAAGATTCAGTCTATTATAAAAGAACCTGTAGATATCATTTGTACAAATGGAACTGTAGGGACAACTAAATTAGATGAACTAGCCGAAATGTTAGATTTTAGAGAAATCTATGTACTAGTTGATGCTGATGAGGCTGGAGAAAAACTGAGAAGATTATTAAAAAGAGAATTTCCTCAAGCGGAGCATTTGTATATCGACAGAAGCTATCGTGAAGTTGCAACAGCCCCAAGTCAACATTTAGCAAGTGTATTATTAGGAGCGGATATTTCCGTTTTTACAGACTATTTAAGAACAATTTAAGAGGATTAATGATATGCACCAGTGGACAAAGAATGAATTAATGCAACGTATAGAATCAAAAGAAACAACAATCTTATATATATATACCGCTATGTGTGGTACTTGCCAAGTAGCATCAAAAATGTTAGAAATCGTTAATGAAATACTGCCTAACTTACCATTATCTAAGCAAAATATTAATGATCTAACACAAGAAGCTCAGCACTGGAAAATTGAAAGTGTACCTTGTTTACTTATCTTCGATAAAGGAGAAATCAAACAAAAAATATACGCTTTCCAATCTGTTCCGTACTTACATGACTTATTAAAAAAATACAATCTGTATATTAAACGATGAATGCATAGAGAAAAGTGTTCTCTTCTCTTGGAGATACAAATAACATATTATTCTAAATGGCAACTAATTAACTGATTAGTTGCCATTTTTATTGATTCTTTTAGAAATTTTGTATTTAAAGAGTTCATTTATAAGCAAAGATAACGATTGGAACGGAAGGTGCGAGACTCCTGTGGGAGTAGCGGGACAGGTGAGACCCCGCAGGCGCGCCGAGGAGGCTCACCGCACGCCCCACGGAAAGCGAGCAACCTGGAGTGGAAATCGACGAATTCTTTTTTTTATAGCAACAAAGTTTCGAGCCTGAACTTATAAATATTACCCAACTTCTGACATATTTCTTGGGAAATAAGGTGAAAGTTGTAGAATGACATGCGTTTATCCATGGTAATTGTCGAGCGAAAAGTAAAGAACATAACATCTATCTATGAGAAAATAGTTTTAAAGAATTCGGGAGAGGTGTTAACGATATGGAAATTAAGGAGTGGGTTGGACAAGCTAGAAATTTATTTATTAATAAAGAATATTTACAAATAATTTTACCGATTGAGGATCGAATTTTCGAACTAAATTGTCTTAATGAGAAATCATATATCAAATTCAGCAAGAAAGCTCCATTTATTGAAATATTAGATCGAGCTATTCCACAGTTAAGAATTAATTTAACGAAAGATGGTTGGAAATCGTTAAATTTAGGTAGGGAACGCTTAGGTCTATTATTAAAGTTAAATGACGCTTCTTATGAGGGGAATTATCGATTATTATTACTCATTGAAACAATTTTTCAATACACGAGTGTGGAGAATGAGAAAAAACTTTTAGAAAATTGTTGACAACTTATGTCTAAGTTTGTAGAATGAAAATTACATTAAACAACCGAATATTTGATACGTTAACTCTTATCGAGAGAGGTGGAGGGACTGAGCCCTGTGAAACCCAGCAACCGTCAATGCTTGTCATTGAAATGGTGCTAATTCCTGCAAAGCAATTGCTTTGAGAGATGAGAGAAAGGATTACTTTTTATGTTAAACCTTTCTGCTCATGTGAGTAGAAAGGTTTTTTTGTTTTTTAAGACTAAAAAAGTTATTTCTTACAAAAAATTGAAAAGAGAGTTGTTAGAATGTTTGAGAGGAGAAATCATGAATGATTCAAATAAATAATGTAAGTAAGATATATAGGAGTAAAAAGGGCACTGTAACCGCGGTAAAGGATGTTTCACTAACAATTGAAGCAGGCGAAATCTTTGGCATGATCGGATATAGCGGTGCTGGGAAAAGTACGTTATTACGAATGCTAAACGGGCTTGAAATTCCAACAGATGGTGACGTTATCGTTAATGGGAAATCAATCACAAAGTGTTCATCAGCAGAGCTTCGAAAATCAAGACAGAAAATCGGGATGATATTCCAACACTTTAACTTATTATGGTCTAGAACAGTTTTAGACAATATACTTTTCCCACTTGAAATTGCTAATGTTTCAAAAAAGGAACGTGTAGAGCGTGCAAAAGAATTAATCAAGCTTGTAGGGCTTGAAGGAAGAGAAAATGCATATCCTTCAGAACTAAGTGGTGGTCAAAAACAGCGTGTTGGGATTGCTAGAGCATTAGCAAATAATCCAGATGTATTATTATGTGATGAAGCTACTTCTGCTTTAGATCCTGAAACAACTGATTCAATACTTTCACTACTAACAAGTATTAATAAACAACTAGGGATTACAATCGTTATGATTACACATGAAATGCATGTTATTCAAAAAGTTTGTCAGAGAGTAGCTGTAATGGAAAATGGAAGAGTCGTTGAAGAAGGACATGTAGTAGATGTGTTTACTCATCCACAACAAGAAATTACGAAGAAATTCGTAAAGCAGGTTAGAGGAACAGACGAGGAACTTAATCAACAAGTAATTATAGAAAGCAATGGGAATGATAAAACTTATAGGCTAACATTTAAAAATGGACAAGCTAATCAACCCCATATATCTGAAGTAGTAAAGCACTTTGATATTGAAATCAATATTTTGCAAGGAAAAATTGTTCAAACCGCTGAAGGGTCTTACGGAACACTAACTATTCAACTTGTAGGAGATTTAAATAACATCAAAGAGGCAATTTCTTACTTAGAATCAAAGCAAGTTGAAGTGGAGGTAGCGTAATATGACACAACTTTTTCCGAATGTTGATTGGGAAACAATGATCTTAGCAACACAAGAAACATTATTTATGACAGTAATAGCAGCATTAGCTACTTTTATTTTAGGGTTAATTATTGGTTTGCTATTATTCTTAACAAGTAAAGACCAGCTGTTAGAAAACAAATTGATCAACATGATTTTAGCTGGATTTGTAAATATATTCAGATCAATACCGTTTATTATTTTAATCATTTTATTAATTCCGTTTACAATGTTTATTCTGGGTTCAATGCTTGGTGCGAAAGCTGCATTACCTGCTTTAATTATTGGAGCTGCACCATTTTATGCAAGAATGGTTGAAATCGGATTACGTGAAATTGATAAGGGTGTAATCGAAGCAGCAAGAGCAATGGGAGCAAGCACTTTAACAATTATTTTAAAAGTTCTTATTCCAGAAGCGTTACCTGCTATTATCTCAGGCCTAACTGTTACAACAATTGCAATTGTTGGTTATACGGCAATGGCTGGGGTTGTAGGTGGCGGTGGACTTGGTAACTTAGCATTTATGGAAGGTTACCAAAGATCAAATAATGAAGTAACTTTAGTGGCAACGGTCATCATCTTAATCATTGTATTTATACTTCAATTTATTGGAGATTTAATAACAACAAAAATAGATAAAAGAGCTTAATTCAAATTAGGGAGGAAAAAGAACATGAATTTCAAAAAGATTACAGGTTTATTAGGAGCAGGCGTATTAGCTTTATCGTTAGCTGCATGTGGTAATGGAGAAAACGAAGCTGGTGGAAAAGGAAATAAAGAATTAGTAGTAGGTGCTTCAAACGTACCTCACGCAGTAATCTTAGAAGAAGCAAAACCTTTACTGAAAAAAGAAGGTATTGATTTAAAAATCGTTAAATTCCAAGATTATGTTTTACCGAATAAAGCTTTAGAATCAAAAGAATTAGATGCTAACTATTTCCAACACATTCCTTACTTAGAATCACAAATGAAAGAAAATGGATATAAATTTGAAAATGCTGGTGGAATTCATATTGAACCAATCGGTGTTTACTCTCAAAAATATAAAAGCTTAGATGATCTACCAAAAGGTGCAACAATTATCATGAGTAGTTCAGTTGCGGACCACGGTCGTATGTTAAGCCTGTTACAACAAGAAGGTTTAATTAAAATTGCTGAAGGCGTAGACCCAACAACTGCTACAATTAAAGATATTGCTGAAAACCCTAAAAACTTAAAATTCAAAGCTGACGTTGAAGCTGGTTTACTTCCAAAAGTATATCAAAACAAAGAAGGCGATGCTGTTTTAATCAATACTAACTATGCAATTGATGCTGGTTTAAATCCTATGAAGGATGCAATTGCTTTAGAAGGTAAAGAATCTCCATATGTAAACATCATTGCAGTACGCGAAGGTGACAAAGACAAAAAAGAGATCAAAGCATTAGTAAAAGTATTACACTCTAAAGAAATTCAAGATTTCATCATTGAAAAATATGAAGGTGCTGTAGTACCTGTAAGTGAATAAGTAATCAAAAGAAAAACTCTTAGCAATTTAGCTAAGAGTTTTTTTGTTTTAGCAAATATCTTTATTAATAATAATTGGGAATTGTACAGATTAGTTTTTAACAAATATTTCATTTACAGCAGAAATAGGATTTCGTCCATTTATTACTTCTATAATATTTTTAGCTGCTACTTCAGACATTGCTTCACGCGTTTCATAAGTTGCATTTCCAATATGAGGTGTTAGAACTACATTCGATAATGTTTTTAATTCTTCCGTAATGGTTGGTTCAAATTCAAAAACATCCAACGCAGCGCCCGCAATCACACCATTTTTTAAAGCATTTACTAACTCTGCTTCATTTACGAGTGTTCCTCTTGCTGGATTTATAAAGAAGGCAGTTTTTTTCATTTTTGCAAATTCTTCTTCTCCAAATAGATGGTGCAGTTCAGGCTTATATGGAGAGTGAAGTGAAATGAAATCAGATTCTTTTAGTAAGTCATCAAATGAAACATAGGTTGCGTTAAATTGTTGTTCAATCTCTGGGCTTAACCTTCTAGGTTGAGTATATAATACCTTCATATTAAAAGCATTTGCTCGTTTTGCAACTGCTTGTCCAATGTTACCGAAGCCAAAGATTCCAAGTGTTTTCCCTGAAACTTCAGTGCCTCTAAAGAATAATGGTGCCCATCCATCAAAACCAGTCGTACGGCATAACTCATCGCCTTCTACTACTCTTCTCGAAACTGCTAATAGGATAGCAAGCGTTAATTCTGCAGTTGCATCTGTAGAAACAAATGGAGTATTTGTTACGTGAATTCCTTTGCTAGTAGCATACTCAACATCAATATTGTTAAATCCAGCTCCATAATTAGCAATAATCTTCACATTTTTCGCGGCATCGATTACATTCTTTGTAATTGGGGTAGATAGTAAACTTAGAATTGCATCAGCATTTTTTACACTTTCGCAAAGCTCGTCTTCAGTGATTAGTCCTTCACCAGTGAAAATAGTTATGTCGTTTCCTTTTAAGATTTCTTCTGCTTTTTCAGGTATTTTGCCTGCTACAAAAATATTGGCCACTTTATATCCCACTTTCTGAATAAAATCTTCTATTATGCATCTTTTTATTATAAATGATTTGATTGTAATTATTAAATTTGAATGCACTTAGAAGGAATTTGTCGAATATCAATAAAGGATAAATCAAGCAGTTATTAAATATATAAACAAGTGCAGATCCTTGTATAAGGATCTGCATTTTTTTATGAGTTTAATAGAAGGGAATCTAGAATCGGATATTTGTGAAGGTAATAAATCTATCCGTAATTTCTCATACTAAAGGTAATATTTGGTTTAAGGAGGAGCAAAGATGAAAAAAGTTATTGGATTTTTAATTACTTGTATCATGACAAGCTCTATTGTGATACCGACTTATTCACAAGCAGCGGTCAAACAAAACAGTAAACTAGTACAATTGTCGCCTGCTACTGTACAAAAAGCGCAAGTGTATGAAGTGAAATTGAGAAATACACCAATTAAATATCCACAAGTAAAAGGATTGAGTAGCAAAAAAGCCGAGCATAAAATAAATACAACTTTACAAAAAGGTGCGAAAGTAGCTAATCAACATAGATTAAAATTACTTGCAGACGAAAAAGAAGCGAAGGCAAAATGGACTTCAAGTCAAGGTCCATGGAGACCTTATGAGTACGTATTTACTTATAAGGTTCCTTTTAATGATGCTGGAAAATTAAGTGTTGTCTATTATGAATATGTTTATACTGGCGGCGCACATGGGATGACAACTGGGACAGTCTTTAATTTTGATTTAAAAACAGGTGATCTCATTCGGTTATCAAGCCTAATAAAAGGAAAGGAAAAAGCTATACAAGATTATACTTATCAACAATTACAAAATAAATATAGTGGATATGTTTTAATTAAGTCACCAAATGAAATATCTCTAAATGATAAAAATAGATTATGGGTATTTGATCAGGAAGGCATTAAATTAATTTTTAGTGAATATGAAGTAGCTGCATATGCGGCGGGTATGCCGGAAATCGTTGTACCTTATAATATATTCCAACAGTAAAATTAGATATGTGAATGCAAAAGAACCTTCTAAATAAGGTTCTTTTACATTTAATAACATATAAAATTGTTTTATGAAAAATTGGTTTTTAGTTAATAATGAAAGAGTGCGAATTTTATTAAATATATGAGTAATTTTTAAGTGCGTATCACCCAATTTAACTCGAACAACTATATTAGTATTGAATAAGCTAAATTGAATATGATTAAAAAATTGTTTTAAGAGAATATTACGATTCAAGATCTTCTTTTAACAATAATGCGTAAAGGTCTTCTACACGCTCTGACATAAATCTTTGGGATTCTTCAATACCTTTATTAAAATACAAGGGACCAAGCTTTGTAGTGATAAAGTCAATTACAAAAATGCGCTTAACTCGCTAAGTACTTCATCTCTTTCGTTTAAGAAAAAGCTTTGAAGGTGATTAATTGCATACTTTTGTTGTTCAGATGAGAGTTTAGTTAATTTTGACATATTTTACCTCACTTGAATTGTTAATGTTGAAATTATTATTTCCTATATATATAGTATCTTTATTAATTTCTATTTTTGCAAAAAATTTAGCGTGACAATAAAACTTTTTTAATAAAATAGTACACTGCTTGAAAATACTTTTTAATTGCTTTAAGATTAGAATGAGAATAAAATGAGAATGAACTAAAATAGCCATTTTCTATTTTATAGAAATTTTATTTGTTAAGATTATGGAGGGTAAACAATGGGAGCTTCTACATTAAAAATACAAGACCTTCAAGTTGCTATTGAAGGTAAGCAAATTTTAAAAGGTGTAAACCTTGAAGTAAAAGGTGGAGAAATCCACGCAATCATGGGACCAAATGGTACAGGTAAATCTACTTTATCTTCAGCTATTATGGGTCATCCAAAATATGAAGTTACTGGTGGAAGCATCGAGCTTGATGGCAACGATGTATTAGAAATGGAAGTTGATGAGCGCGCTCAAGCAGGTCTTTTCCTTGCTATGCAATATCCAAGTGAAATCAGTGGCGTTACAAATGCTGATTTCTTACGTTCAGCGGTAAACGCTCGTCGTGAAGAAGGCGATGAAATTTCATTAATGAAATTTATCCGTACTTTAGATAAAAACATGGAATTCCTTGAAATGGATCCAGAAATGGCACAACGTTATTTAAATGAAGGTTTCTCAGGCGGAGAGAAAAAACGTAATGAGATTCTTCAAATGATGATGATTCAACCAAAAATTGCAATTCTTGATGAAATTGATTCAGGGTTAGATATTGATGCATTAAAAGTAGTATCTAAAGGTGTTAACGAAATGCGTGGAGAAGAGTTCGGTTGCTTAATCATCACTCACTACCAACGCTTATTAAACTATATTACGCCTGATTTCGTTCACGTAATGATGCAAGGTCGTATTGTAAAATCAGGTGGTCCTGAATTAGCAGCTCGTTTAGAAGCTGAAGGATATGACTGGATTAAACAAGAGTTAGGTATCGAAGACGAGACAGTTGGGCAAGAAGCTTAATCGGATAGGAGGGGATTCTCATGACAACTGGTACTACAATTCCATTTAGTCAAGAAACAGTAAAGCAGCTTTCTGCACTGCGTAATGAACCAGCTTACTTCACAGAGTTCCGTTTAAACGCACTTGCTAAAGCTGAAACACTTTCTCTACCAAAACCAGATAAAACGAATATCTCTAAATGGGATTTCTTTGGTAAAGAATTTGATGTAACTACTGGCAATGTTCCAACGAAGGATCAATTACCAGAATCAGTTACATCTTTAATGAACGAAGATGCTGATCAATCAGTATACGTACAATACAATGGTTCACCTGTATATCACGCGCTTTCAACAGAAGCAAAAGAAAAAGGTGTTCTATTTATTGACTTACACACAGCTATTAAAGATCATGAAGACCTTGTTAAAAAGTATTTCATGACAGAAGCTGTAAAAGTAGACGAAAACAAATTAATCGCATTACATGCTGCATTAGTAAATGGTGGTGCATTCTTATACATTCCTAAAAATGTTGTTCTTGAAAAACCAATTCAAGCAATTTTCGTAGTGGATGGAGAAACAGTACCTGCTTACAATCACGTGTTAGTTGTAGCGGACGCTAACAGTGAAGTAACTTATGTAGAAAACTATGTTTCAACTTCACAAGACTTAAACGGCGCTGTTGTAAATGTAGTAACTGAGGTAATTACTTTAGATAATGCTAAAGTACGTTACGGTGCAGTTGATACATTAGCAAAAGGTGTAACTGCTTATGTTGTACGTCGTGGTCACGCTGGTCGTGATAGTAAAATTGAGTGGGCACTTGGTCTAATGAACGATGGAAACTCAGTATTTGAAAACGTTACGAACCTAATTGGCGACGGATCATTTGGAGATATGAAAATGGTAACTGTTGGTCGTGGTGAGCAAACGCAAAACTTTACGACGAGCATTATCCACTTTGGTAAAGGTTCAGAAGGTTGGATCTTAAAGCATGGTGTATCTAAAGATGCAGCAACTTCTATCTTTAATGGAATCGGAAAAATTGAGCACGGTGCTTCTAAATCTAATGCACAACAAACTTCTCGTGTGTTAATGCTTAGTGAAAAAGCTCGTGGAGATGCAAACCCAATTCTATTAATTGATGAAAATGATGTAATGGCAGGACACGCAGCTTCAGTTGGTAAAGTAGATCCTACTCAACTTTACTACCTAATGAGTCGTGGTATTCCGAAGAAGGAAGCAGAGCGCTTAGTTATTCACGGATTCTTAGCACCTGTAGTTTCGGAATTACCGGTTGATGAAGTTAAAAAAATGCTTGTTGATGTAATTGAGAGGAAGGTTAAGTAATGGATGTTAAATCAATCCGTGAAGCCTTTCCTATTCTAAATCAAGAAGTAAATGGACATCCTTTAGTGTATCTGGATAGCGCAGCAACTTCACAAAAACCTGTACAGGTAATTGAGGCAGTTTCTAACTATTATCGAGAAATTAATTCCAATGTTCATAGAGGTGTGCATACGCTAGGAACAAAAGCGACAGATGCATATGAAGGAGCTCGTGAAAAAGTTCGTAAATTCATTAATGCCTCTTCAATGGAAGAAATTATTTTCACTAGAGGAACAACAACGGCAATCAATACAGTCGCTGCTAGTTATGGCAGAGCTAACCTGAAAGCTGGAGATGAAATAGTGATCTCTTATATGGAGCATCATAGTAATATCATTCCATGGCAACAGGTGGCAAAGGCAACTGGCGCAACGCTTAAATATATACCTTTAGAAGAAGATGGCTCGATTAGTATCGAGCAAGCAAAAGCTACAATTAATTCTAATACGAAAATTGTTGCTATCATGTATGTCTCAAACGTACTTGGTTCAATTAATCCTGTAAAAGAAATTGCAGCAATTGCACACCAAAATGGAGCAGTTATGCTTGTTGATGGTGCACAAAGTACACCGCATATGAAAGTGGATGTACAAGACTTAGATTGTGATTTTTATGCATTATCTGGTCATAAAATGTGTGCTCCTACAGGTATTGGTGCACTTTATGGTAAAAAACATCTTCTTGAAAACATGGAACCAATTGAATTTGGTGGGGAAATGATTGATTTCGTTGACTTACAAGATTCAACTTGGAAAGAACTACCTTGGAAGTTTGAAGGTGGTACACCAATCATTGCTGGTGCAGTTGGATTAGGTGCAGCAATTGATTTCTTAAATGACATCGGTATGGACAATATCGAAAAACATGAGCATGAGATTGTAGATTATGCACTGGAACAGTTATCTTCTGTAGAAGGTATCACAATCTATGGTCCAAAACATCGTGCGGGTCTTGTAACATTTAATATTGATGATGTTCACCCACATGATCTAGCGACTGTTTTAGATGTTGAAGGCATAGCAATACGTGCAGGTCATCATTGTGCACAGCCATTAATGAGATGGTTAAAAGTATCTGCAACTGCTCGAGCAAGTTTTTATTTGTATAATACAAAAGAAGATGTAGATGCTTTTGTAAGAGGACTAGTAAAAACGAAGGAGTACTTTAGTGATGTCTATTAATCGTAATATAGATCTGGATGCATTGTATCGTCGAGTGATTATGGACCATTATAAAAACCCTCGTAATAAGGGTGTTGGGGCTATCTCTGATGGTGACTTAACAGTTAACATGAATAACCCAACTTGTGGTGATCGAATTGAATTGCGTTTAAAAGTTGAAGATGGTATCGTATCTGATGCTCGTTTTGACGGTGAAGGTTGTTCCATTTCAATGGCATCTGCTTCAATGATGACACACGCAATTAAAGGTAAGAAAATTGAGGAAGCATTAAATCTTTCTCATATATTTTCTGACATGATGCTTGGAAAAGAATACGATGATTCAGTTGAATTAGATGATATTGAAGCATTGCAAGGTGTTTCGAAATTTCCTGCACGAATTAAATGTGCAACACTTGCATGGAAAGCGATGGAGAAGGGGTTAAAATCAGAAGAATAATCTTCTGAGCTTTAATCCTCTCTTCTATTAGAAGGGAGTATGAATGATGTCTACGAATTTACCAGATATTAGTGATTATAAATATGGGTTTCATGACCGTGACGTATCAATCTTCCGTTCAGAGCGTGGTTTAACAAAGGAAATCGTTGAAGAAATTTCACGTATGAAAAATGAACCACAATGGATGTTAGATTTTCGTTTAAAATCTTTACAATATTTCTATGATATGCCAATGCCTCAATGGGGTGGAGACATGTCTGATTTACGCTTTGATGAAATTACTTATTATGTAAAGCCATCAGAGAAAACAGAAAAATCTTGGGATGAAGTACCTGAAGAAATCAAAAATACATTTGATAAACTAGGTATCCCTGAAGCAGAACAAAAGTATTTAGCGGGTGTTTCTGCTCAGTATGAATCTGAGGTAGTTTACCACAGCATGAAACAAGATTTAACTGATCTTGGTATTCTTTTTACTGATACAGATACAGCTTTACGTGAGCATGAAGAAATCTTCAAAGAGCACTTTGGTAAAGTAATCCCACCAACAGATAACAAATTCTCAGCATTAAACTCTGCGGTTTGGTCAGGTGGATCGTTTATTTATGTACCAAAAGGTGTAAAAGTAGATACGCCTCTACAAGCATATTTCCGTATTAACTCTGAAAATATGGGACAATTTGAACGTACGCTAATTATTGCTGACGAAGGTTCAAGTGTACACTATGTTGAGGGTTGTACAGCTCCTGTTTATACAACAAACTCACTTCACTCTGCAGTAGTTGAAATCATCATTAAAAAAGATGCTTACTGCCGTTACACTACAATTCAAAACTGGGCGAACAATGTGTTCAACTTAGTTACGAAGCGTGCTGTTTGTGAAGCAAATGCAACAATGGAATGGATTGATGGTAACATCGGTTCTAAACTTACGATGAAATATCCTGCAGTTATTTTAAAAGGTGAAGGTGCTCGTGGCCTTACACTTTCTATCGCAATTGCTGGTAAAGGTCAACACCAAGATGCTGGTGCAAAAATGATTCACTTAGCACCAAATACTTCTTCTACAATTGTTTCGAAGTCAATTTCAAAACACGGTGGTAAAGTAACATATCGCGGTATTGTTCACTTTGGTCGTAAAGCTGCTGGATCTCGTTCAAACATTGAATGTGATACATTAATTATGGATAATGCATCAACTTCTGATACAATTCCATACAATGAAATCTTAAACGACAATATTTCTCTTGAGCATGAAGCGAAAGTTTCTAAAGTGTCTGAAGAGCAATTATTCTACTTAATGAGCCGCGGTATTTCTGAGCAAGAAGCTACAGAAATGATCGTTATGGGATTCATTGAGCCATTTACAAAAGAATTACCAATGGAATATGCTGTTGAAATGAACCGTCTGATTAAGTTCGAGATGGAAGGATCAATTGGCTAATATTCTTTAAAGTTAAGAAGGCGGACTGCTTAGGTTCGTCTTCTTTTTTTTCGGTAATATCGAGATAAATATCATCTGTTATTTTGATTGTTTAATGATCTAGGCAGTTTGGCACGTATTTAATACTTACTCCTGATTCAAGTAGCAGAACAACATGAGTATGTCAAAAACATGTGTCCTTTTTTGTATCCTACACCAGCTGTTTTGCAGTAATCACGAATGGAATTTCTAACTTTAAAGGTGTTAGTTAATGCCCATGACAGTTCTGAAAAACAATACCATCTTCATTTTCGATGAAACCTCTCGTTTCCTATTATCAATTCATTTTGCTTCAGTTTAAACTTCTTTAATTCACTCAATAATTTCTCTTCCATTTTTCAAGGGCTCTCAACCAATTTGGTTGGGGGTCTTTTTTATACAAAAAATGCTTTTGTCTACACAAGATGTTATGTATACGCATAGTCTTTATAGAAATCCTTAATTCCCTATTAACTAGGTTCTGGAGGGGAAACTTAATATGCAAAATAGAAACAATAGTTCCATTTATATTATTTCAGGTCCATATGGAGTTGGTAAATCGACAGTTTCAAATGCACTTGCCCAGGAGATAGAAGAAGCTGCATTAATAGAAGGTGACTTAATCAAATTAATGTTCAGAGGAAAAATACAACCTCCGAGGGAAGAAATGAGAGCTATTATATGGAAAAATATTCTCTCATTAACAAGGAACTTCCTTGAAAATAACATTAATGTAATTATAGATTATGTTGTTTACAGTGAGTTAGAGTGGTTAGATAAGCACTTATCGGATTTAAATGTAAAAATTCATTATGTCGTATTACGGGCAGATGATGAAACGATTATTAGACGATTAAATCAAAGAGGGGATGATTATTTAATAGAAGGATCTTTATATTTATTAGACAAACTTGAAAACTTTTTACCAAACAAAAACTATCTCTATGACACAACAAATAAACAGCCAGGTGAAATTATTCATGATTTAATAAGCCGGTTCGATCAATTTTGTCTATAACTTTGACTACACTAACATTTGGATGTCAGTTTTCCCTAGCTCTCTCCTGTCCTTCTTAAATACTTTTCCGTTTCAAGTAAGCCTCATTTTAACTCTCCTTTCTAAAATGCGTTTTGAATGTTGGATATGCCTAAACAATTTTCAAAATTAAGAATATGTTATTAAGAAATGGACACGGCAACTAATCGATGTTTATTCAAAGAAGCAGAATGTCTCGAAAGGAGAGAAAAATGTGAAGGTCATAATTCTAGCTGGGGGGTTTGGCACAAGAATAAGTGAAGAAACCCATTTAAAGCCGAAACCTATGATAGAGATTGGCGAAAAGCCCATCTTATGGCATATCATGAAGCTTTACTCTAGTTATGGATATAACGACTTTATTATCTGTTTAGGGTATAAGAGCCATGTAATCAAGGAGTATTTTTTAAATTATTACTTATATAATTCTGATTTAACACTTGATTTTCAGAAGGGAAATGAATTTATTATTCACCAGCATTCGGTTGAACCTTGGAGGGTTACATTGGTTGACACTGGTTTAAATACAATGACTGGTGGCCGAATTAAGAAAGTGCAGGATTATGTTGGTAATGAATCTTTTATGTTGACTTATGGTGACGGAGTAAGTGATGTAAATATTAAGGAATTAGTAGAATTCCATCGCTCACATGGGAAGTTGGCTACATTAACAACTACACAGCCTCAGGGCAGATTTGGAGTTTTATCCTTGTCCAATGATCAGAAAGTAGAGAAGTTTCAAGAGAAAATACCAGGAGATGGCGGTTGGATAAATGCTGGCTTTTTTGTATTGCAGCCAGAAGTATTTAATTACCTGAATAACGGTGAACAAACCATATTTGAAAAGGAGCCGTTAGAAAACCTTGCTAAAGATGGTCAATTAATGGCATATAAACATAATAGTTTTTGGTATCCAATGGATACTTTGCGGGATAAGAAATATTTACAAGAAATGTGGGAGTCCAGTAAAGCTCCTTGGAAAATATGGGATAAAAATAATTAAGAACAACAGTTTTTAGTTTATGCCTCTGTAATTGGTGCAATTGTTTTATTTAAAAGAATGAATGTGGAGGTAGATAACTTGGATTTATATGAAAAACACAATATCTATCAGTCAGATCTTCAATATATATTTAAAAATCTTGATCAGACAGAAATAGAAAAACTTAAGGATTCAACAATCCTCATTACGGGTTGCGCCGGATTCTTAGGCTATTATTTCATGTCATTTTTATCTGATTATTCAGCGCAGCTTGGTATTAAAAAGATTATTGGAATTGACAATTTTAAACTAGGGAAACCCAAATGGATTAAAGATTTAAAGAAATTAAATCCAAAGATTGGATTATACATGTTTGATATTACTGAGTTTTCATTATTTGATACTAATAAAATTAAGGATGTTGATTTTATTATCCACATGGCTTCGATTGCCTCACCAACCTTTTATAGAAAATATCCTCTTGAAACCTTAGATGCTAATGTAATAGGACTAAGAGCTTTGTTAGATTTTTATAAGGATAAAAACATTAAAGGGTTCTTGTTTTTCTCCAGCAGTGAAGTTTATGGTGATCCATTTCCGGATTACATTCCGACTTCCGAGGAGTATAGAGGAAATGTGGCTATGATAGGACCGCGCGCATGCTATGATGAGGCAAAACGATTCGGAGAGACGTTATGTTACTTATATGCCGAAAAATTTGGTATGCCCATTTCAATTGTCAGACCATTTAATAATTATGGACCCGGAATGAGGCTTAATGATAAAAGGGTACCAGCTGATTTTGCAAAAGCCATTATTGAAAATAAAAAACTGATTATGCACTCCGACGGAAAACCAACTCGAACATTTTGTTATGTTACAGATGCCATCACTGGTTATTTAAAGGCGCTACTATATGAACCATTTGACTACTTTAATATAGGAATAGATACACCCGAAATTTCAATCAAAGAATTAGCTCAGATATATAAGGATGCAGGCTCAGAAAATTTTGGTTTTAATCAGTCAATAGAATTTAAAGAATCGGAAGAAAAGAGTTATCTAACACATAACCCATTAAGAAGATGTCCTGATATTTCAAAGGCAAGAAAACTTTTAAACTATTCTCCTTCAATATCAATAGTTGAAGGTGTCAATCGCTTTCTAAGCTTTTTGAAGGAAGAAGGTGAAATTCATTGATTACTGTAATTGGCCTTGGATTTGTTGGATTGACTACGGCTTTAGGATTTAGCGAGAAAGGGTATCATGTTTACGGTTTTGATATTGATCAAAAGAAGAAGGAGCAATTAAGAAATGGTAAGATTCCCTTTTATGAACCTAATCTTAATGAAAAATTAAATAAGCACTTAAATAAAGGTTTTACGATTACAGATGATTTACAGGAAGCTGTAATCAACAGTGAAGTTATCTTTCTCTGTGTAGGAACACCGAGCAAAACGGATGGTAGTGCGGATTTGGGATATATCTTGGAAGCAATTAAAAATGTTGCAGGCTATATAAAAAAGCCGGAGTTTAAAGTATTAGTGATCAAATCGACTATTCCTCCATCCACAACAAGTGAAAGGATTAAACCCTATCTGGAAAATTTAGGTTTTAAGGTTGGAGTTGAAATTGGCCTAACCAATAATCCTGAATTTTTAAGAGAAGGATATGCTTGGGACGATTTTATGAATCCAGATCGTATTGTTATTGGCCAGGATGATGATAAAAGTGGACGGATAGTCGAAACGACATACCACACTTTTAATGCTCCGATTTACCGGGTTTCTTTAAATACTGCTGAATTTATTAAGTATTTATCGAACACGATGCTGGCAACTCTTATCAGTTTTGCAAATGAACAGTCACTAATTGCCAGGTCCATCGGAAATATTGATATAAAAAAAGCATTTCAGGTCTTACATCTTGATAGAAGATGGAGTGGCGCACCAGCTAATATGACATCTTATGTATTCCCAGGTTGTGGATTTGGCGGCTACTGCCTTCCTAAAGATACGATGGCTTTAGTTAGTCAGGCCTTAAAGAATTCTTACACACCAGAACTATTAACAAGTACCCTAAAAGTAAATGAAGCCATTAAAGAATTTGTTGTCAGTGATGTAGAAAGAATAGTTGAAAAGAATGAAAATATAGGAATCCTCGGGTTAGCATTTAAGCCAAATTCAAATGACATTCGGGATACACCGGCAAAAGCTATTATTCAAGGTTTGCTTCAAAAAGGGTACAAAAATATCATCGCCTATGATCCTATGGCAAACGAAGAGTTTAAAGAGGTATATGGATTTCCTATTCAATATTCTCCTAACTTATCATCACTGCTTTCAATGGTTAATCATGTTGTAATTTTAACAGCTTGGGATGAATTTATTAAAAATGAAGAGTCGATAAAGAAAAAGAATGTTTTCGATTATCGTTTTATTTACCAATAGTTAACGATAAAAGGGATACCTAAGCGCTGCAGACTAAATTTTAAACTTGAAAGGAGTTTGAACAGTTGAAACATTATTACTGCTCAACCTTTAGTAAGGATTACGCCTATAAAGGTTTATTATTATACAACTCAATTGAACAACATGATAAAGATTTTCATTTTTTTATGATATGTCTTCATGAAGAAGCAAAAAAATTATTTGAGAAAATGAACCTAACTAATGCAACCATAATAAGTTTGGAAGAGATTGAAAAGGAAGACAAAGAATTACTTTCGGTAAAAAGCTCTCGAAATGACAAGGAATATATTTGGACCTGTAAAGCGTCGGTATGTATATATCTATTAAACCAATTCGAAGAAATCGATCATATTGTATGGCTGGACGGAGATACCTTCTTTTTTTCGAATCCGGAACCTATTTTTACCGAATGGGGAGAATACTCTGTTACGCTAACAGCTGAAAAATGGCTTGAGGAACATAGTATATTAGGCGAAACGAACGGCATCTATAATACCGGTTTTATGGGTTTTAAAAGAGATGAATATTCGATGGTATGCCTTCATTGGTTTAGAGAGAAGCTGATAGAATGGTGTTTTGACAGATGGGAAAAAGGACGTTGGAGCGACCAGGTATATGCAAATGATTGGCCGGTAAGATTTCAGAATATTGGTATTATTGAGAATGTAGGGGTCAATCTTACTCCTTATATCATAAATTACAGGTTAATAGAAAGTCCAGTTATTAAAAAAGACAAAGATATATTTATAAATAATGAAAAAATAATATTTTTCCATTTTTATGGGTTTAAATACTATGATGGCAATGTCTTTGATATTTGTAATTATGTAATGAATTGCAGAGATGACGTCACTAAGCATATTTATATTCCCTATATAAATGCCTCAATAGCAATGATGAATAAAATAAAAGAAGTGGACAGTAACTTCGTTCAAGAAAAGAGTAAAAAAGATTATCATATAAGAAATTATTTTAACCTTAAAATAAATTCGTCAGCAGATAAAGAAAAAAATAACCTATGTACAATTATAGGCAAAGAATCCCTAGAACAAGGTTTAGCACTTTTTAACTCCTTAAAGAAGAATACACCCAATTTTCAACTATGGATTTGCTGTCTAGATGAGAGCACCTATTCCTTCTTTTACAAATTGAATTTAGATCATGTCATTCTTATCAATTTAACAAATCTTGAAGGCAACGAGTTATTAAGTATCAAAGATACTCGAAACCCTGAGGAATATAACCGGACATTAAAACCTTCCTTTATTTCATATATTTTTAAAAATAATTATCAAGTAAATTCTCTTGTTTATACCGACGTTGATAACAACCTTTATATAGATTTTAATAACTTATTTTATGAATTGAAGCGTGGGAACTCTCTTTTAATTTTCAGGAGGCCGGTTACTTCTGAAGAAGAAAAGAATTATGGTGTGTATGATGCTGGACTAATAGGATTTAACAGAGATGAAATCGGACTAGAATGCCTGTACAAATGGAAGAAGGATTGTATTAATTGGTGTTTTAACAAAGTGGAAGTAGAGCTATGGTTAGACCAAAAGTATTTAGACCAATGGCCGAATAAGTTTTCAGGTTTAAAAGTCATGGAGAGTCCCACTAGAACTTTTGATCCAGAAAAATAACTTTGGAGGAATTTATGGCAGCGACTAATTATTTTTATAATCAAAAGGTTTTAATTACTGGAGCAAATGGATTCATTGGATCTCATGTCGTGCAAAAAATGGTAAATGAAAAAGCTGATGTATCCATTATAGTTAGGGAATCATCCGATTTATGGAGAATTGAAGAATTAAAAAAGGATATTAACATCCATCTGATTGATTTAAGAGATTCCGTTTCAATTGACAATTGCGTAAAACAGATTAAGCCAGAATATATTTTTCATGTTGGTGCGTATGGGGTAGATTCTAGACAAAAGGATTATTTAACTGCAGTTAACACCAATATCATAGGGACTATGAATATGTTAAATTCTTTAAAAGGTGTAGGGTGCAAGAAATTTATTAATGTAGGTACTTGTATGGAGTACGGTGATAAAAAGGATATTATCAAAGAGAACTCTCATTTAGAGCCCGATAGTATATATGGAAGTACTAAAGCCTCATCTTCCATTATTTCCCACCAAATTGCTGCGGAAAATGAAATAGATATTGTAACTCTGAGGCCTTTTGGTGTATTTGGAGAGAAAGAGGGAAGTCATAAATTCTTTCCTTATATTATTTTATCTAATTTAGATGGCAAAGATGTTAATTTAACTCCGTGTGAACAATATCGGGATTATTGTTATATAGAAAATATTATTGAAGGTTTTATTTTGGCTGCCCAAAATGAAACTATTAAAAACGATATGTTCAATATAGGCAGTGGTGCTATTTATAAGCTAAAGCACTATGTTGACATGATTTACAATGAAATGACCCCAAATAAAAAACCAAATTATGGTGCACTTCCTTATAGGGAAAATGAAGTTTGGAGACAACAGCCTGATACCACTAAAATTAAAACCCTTTTAAAATGGGAACCTAAAATAAGCCTCCATGATGGCATAAAAAGAACCATTGATTGGTATACAAGAAATAAAGAAAAATTTAAAGGAACAGGTAGATAAAGGAAGACGGTAATAGGGTGGGAAGGAGTTGTTATTTTGGAGAAAGGATTTGAATTAATTTCCATTCGACCTTTTGTAGATAAGCGAGGAAGTCTAAAAAAAATTGTAATGAAAAGTCAGTTAGTGGAAAATGTACAAATTGAAGAGGTGTACCTGCTGTATTCTGAAAAGGGAAGTGTTAGAGGGAACCACTATCATAAAAAAACTTTAGAGTATTTTGTGATTGTTAGTGGGAAGGCAAAGGTTGCACTAAAGAATCTGGAAACAGGTACATTGGAAGAAATCAATATTTCATCAAGTGATAATTTGATTTTAAAAGTTACACCCTATGTAGTGCATGCTTTTAAAAACGAAGGAGATCTGCCGTTAATCATGCTTGCTGTTTCATCTAAGGAATATAATAAACTTGATACAGATACATTCAATATGGAAATCTTACAATAAATAATTTTCATCTAAGGCCTAGATGGAAGGATCAATTGGCTAATATTCTTTAAGGATAAGAAGGCGAACTGCTTAAGTTCGTCTTCTTTTTTTTGATCTAATTTACCAATGTAATAAAAGGGATGATCGAATTTATGTTTTATTTGTGACAATTAAAATCTATAATTAATTAAGTTTATTTAGTTTTTATCAAAGAATGGAGTGGTTAGATGAATTTTAATCTGAATGAAGCAATTGAGGTTTTAGAACGCACCCCACTAACATTAGAATATTTTTTATCAGGTCTTTCCAATAGATGGTTACAAAGTAATGAAGGTGAAGGAACATGGAATGTTTCTGAAGTGATTGATCACCTAATAGAAGCAGAGGAAACAAATTGGATGGCAAGAATTGAATGCATTCTAGGTGAAGATGAAAATAAACATTTTCCTTTATTTGATCGTTTTTCGCACTTAAATAAAGAACAGACTAAGTCGATTGAAGGGAGAGTGCTTGAATTTAAGTCAATTAGGGCTCAAAATATCGCAAAACTACAACTGCTAATAGACCCTGAAGAACATCTTGAGTTATCTGGTATTCATCCTGAATTTGGCAGTGTTAAACTAAGAGAATTGCTGTCTACTTGGGTTGTCCATGATTTGACACATATCAGTCAAATAGTCAGGGTAATGTCAAAGAGTTACGGAGAAGATGTTGGACCATGGAAAGAATATTTAAGTATACTTAAAAAGTAGATTTTCATCATTAGTATTTTAGTATCAATGAGAATCCTAACAACAGTACTCGAAGAAATTCGAGTTTTTTTGTGTTAAACTATTATTTATCATAAAGAGAGATTAATACAACTAACGTTACTTAAGGAGAGAAATAGGGGTTGGACATTTTATTACAGGTTCTTATACTACTGAGTATAGGATTGGTAGCAGGAACAGTCGGTTCGCTAGTTGGTCTAGGCGGAGGAATTATTATTGTTCCGATGCTTTTAAATATAGATCGGTTTTTAACTGCATTTTCGACGGTACCGATTCATGTTGCAGTTGCTACTTCTTTAGTTACAATCGTATTTTCCTCACTTTCATCAACTCTTGCTTACCATAAACAAAAAAGAATTGATTTTAAGAGTGGTCTTTTATTTTTAATCGGAAGCGTTCCTGGGAGTCTGCTAGGTACTTATATAAATTCGCTTTTAAATACTGAACGTTTTACATTATTTTTTGGGATTCTTTTAGTTTGTATTTCTGCATTTCTATTTGTTTCAACTAAACTGAATAGAAAATCAAAAGAAATATATAAAGGTGTTATTCGAACATATACAAATGATGAAGGTGAAGCATATACATATAGTTATAGTCTACCATTGGCTATCGGATTATCTATTTTGATTGGTCTAATCTCAGGTTTATTTGGGATTGGTGGAGGCATTATGTTGGTTCCAATGATGGCCTTTTTATTTGGTTTTCCGCCACAACTCGCTGTCGCAACATCGATGTTTGTAGTGATGTTTACGACTCTTGGAAGTTCTATTTCGTATTTAGCGATTGGATCAATAAACTTCTATTATGCACTTTTATTAATACCAGGTGCATGGTTTGGTGGAAAGATTGGTGCCTTTATCAATCAAAAATTAAAAACAGAAACAATTGCCTTGTTGTTAAGACTAGTCGTTTTAATATATGGTATAAAATTGATGTTAGAAAATATATAACGAAGGAGTGGAACAATGGATTCAAATAATCAAAATTTAAATATTCGATTGTTCCATACAAATGACATTCATAGTCACTTTGAAACTTGGCCAACAATTGTGGGGCTATTAAAATCGAAAAGGGAACTTGCTAGAACAAATGGTGAAGAATATTTAACCTTTGATATTGGAGATTTCGTCGACCGATTTCATCCAATTTCTGAAGCAACTATAGGAAAAGGGAATGTAAATCTATTAAATGAAGCAGAGTATGATGCTGTTACGATTGGTAACAATGAAGGAATAACTTTAGCTAAAGAGGATTTACTAAAATTATATGAGCATGCAAGTTTTGACGTTTTAGTAAGTAACTTAATGATCAAAGAGGAAAATTCGAAAGCATTCAGTAAGCCGTATGAAATCTATGAGAGAAATGGCTTGAAAATTGGCGTTATTGGATTAACGATTTCTTATCCAGTTTTTTATGATTGTCTTGGTTGGAGTATTCAAGACCCTATAGAAAGTCTAGAACAAATACTCCCGATCGTTACTGAACAGTCAGATATCGTTATCGTACTTTCACATTTAGGGTTAAAAATCGATCAAATGATTGCAAAACAATTCAAGGGAATCGATGTGATTCTTGGTGCCCATACACATCATTTGCTACCTAACGGAGAATATCTAGAAAATACATTATTATGTGGAACCGGCAAACATGGTAATTATCTTGGTGAAGTATTGTTGACTGTGAACAAACAGACGAAACAAATAATCAATAAAACTGCATCGGTTATAGAAATACATAATATACCGAAACATTACCAAGATGAACCTACAAGCCATTATTTAGCATATTTAATGAGAATGAGCGAAGAAATTCTTAGTGAACCTACCGCTCTACTCTCAAAAAACTTACCAACAAACTGGTTTAAAGAAAGTTTACTTCCAAGAATTTTGGCAAATTCTTTAAAGCAGTGGACAGAGGCCGATATTAGTTTAATTAATGCTGGGATTTTACTTGATGGTCTAAACAGAGGTGTTGTGACGAGAGGTCATATTCATCGTATTTGCCCACATCCAATCAATCCATGTACAGTTTATTTATCTGGATCAGAATTACTAGAAGTAATCAACCGTGGAGAAGAAAAAGAGCTAGTGCATTTAAAAATGAAGGGTTTTGGATTTAGAGGTAAAGTGATTGGGATGATGGTATACGACGGGGTCACAATTGTAAATAGGCATGTAAAAAGACATCTTTACCGTGAAGATATATTTATTAATGGTGAAATGTTAGATTTATCGAGAAACTATAAGTTAGGCACATTAGATTTATTTACTTTTGGGAAATTTTTCCCACAAATAAGTGAAGCGAAAAATAAGAAATACTATATGCCTGAATTTATCCGAGATGTGTTACTTTGGGCTCTAAAAAGTATGTAAATTTGTATGGTAGACAGGTTCATTTATTAAATTTTTCTCATATTTTAGAATGAGAAAGGAGCGGTGAACTTGATTCAACTAACACCTATTAAGATTGAGGATCATACATTTAATGCGGTAACTGTCCTTCTTCCAAAAACTACTTTATTAGTCGTTATGAATGATAAAGGGTATATTATGTGTGGGGCTTTAGATGTCGCACTTTTAAATGAGAGGCTTCTTGATCGCAAAATTATTGCCGGTCGAGCAGTCGGAGTCAAAACAATTGAAGAGTTATTAAATGCCCCATTAGAATCAATTACTGTTGAAGCCGAAAGACTCGGGATTCAAAAAGGTATGATTGGAAGGGAAGCATTATTAAAAATGTTATAAAATCAGCCACTAAATTTCGTTTAGTGGCTTAATTTTTTTAAAATTTAACCGTTATAAATAGTATAATAAAGTAAAATATAGTCAGAAAAAGTAGAAAAATCTATTCAGGTGCTAAAAATCAACTAGAATCTTATTAAGAAATGACATCACGAATTTACTCATCTGAGCAACCATATATTTAATAAAAAGTATATCAGGGAGAAAACTATGAGAATTGTCGTGACTTCAACTCTTGTTCCAGGCACACTTTTAGGGAAGCCAATTTATAATGAACAGGGAAAAATTTTAGTTAATGCTAATGTTCCTTTAACAGTGATGATGATTAATCGTCTACATAAGTTAGGTATATCCTATGTCTTCATTCACGATCCTCTTTCTGATGGCTTAGAATTAGACTCTACTATTTCAGACGAGCTTAGAATTGAGAGTACCAAAAAAATTGAAGATGCTTTTGTAAAATTTAAAAATGAAGAGCTTCACCTTAGATGGCTTTCACTAGAAAAGTCGGCTCCTCAATTAAAAGGCATAATTGAATCATTGTTAAAAGAATTAAGGAATAACAATGATATGCTTTCACTATTAACGGACGTATTTTCTTATGATGAGTATATATTTACGCATTCATTAAATGTCACAATGTACTCACTAGCAATCGGTACGAAATTAGGGTTAAATAAAAGCCAATTAGATTTATTAGGTCTCGGGGCACTGCTACACGATGTTGGCAAAATGGTGGTACCGATTCAGATTTTAGATAAACCAGAACGTTTAACTGAAGAAGAGTATGAATTAATTAAAAAACATACGACTGCTGGATATGAAATTCTTAGAGAAGTTCCTAATATTCATTCAGTTGTGGCGATTTGTGCACTACAACATCATGAACGTATAAATGGAAGCGGTTATCCAAAAGGGATATCTGGAGAAGAAATGCATCTGTACTCTAAAATAATAGCGATTTCGGATGTTTTTGATGCGGTTACTTCTAACAGGGTATATAGAAAAGCGATGTTACCTCATGAAGGATTAGAGCTTTTATACAGCGGGAGTCATAAGTTGTTTGACGCAAAATTAGTCCGATTATTCAGAGATTCATTGTCGATTTATCCTACAGGCTTAACTGTTAAACTAAATGATGGTCGTCGTGGGATCGTTGCCAGACAAAATGCAGCATCATCTGATCGTCCAATTATTCGTATTATTGAAGAAAATGGATATGAAGTAAGTATTCCATACGAAGTGAATTTGTTTGATGACCTGCATTTATTGATTACAGAATGTGATACAACTTTAAAACAAAGAGTATTTCAATAAAAGATGTTCCATGTAAGATGGAACATCTTTTTTGTATTGAAGAGAAGATGAATGAACATGCCATGACATGCATACCCATTTAATAGGGGGGCATGGATACGGATGAAAAAATTTAAACACAAACGTGTTCCAGGAAATAGATTTATTACGAAAAAAAAATCACAGGGTGTTTTTAAATCTAATTCTTTTAAATCAATTCCAGTTCTACAATCATTTCGAAAAAAGCTACCTAATAAGTATGTCGTCATTGTCCTGTTACTATTTATCCTTGGTTGTTATGGCTTTTGGAAAGTTGATAAGATTTTTTCTCCTACAATTTTAAAGTATTCAGAAAAGCAAACGAAACGGATTGCCAATCTTGTCATAAATGAAGCTTATGAATCTGCTTCAAAAGAACTGGAAGGGCAGGATATTATTATTCGCGATGTTGATCAAAATGGAAAAACAGTTATTAGTACAAATACTTATTTAATCAATAAAATAATCGGTTCAACGACAAGTAATGTTGAAGAGAATATTCGAAGAGTTGAACAAGGAGATCTTTCGTTTCTATCTTTATCAAAATCTGAATTAAAGAAGATGAAAAGTGATAATGAAGGATTTTATATAGACGTACCAATTGGGGTCATGACAAACACCGTGTTGTTAGGAAAACTTGGACCGACAATTCCTGTTCGATTCTCAGTAGTTGGAGATGCAGTTGCGAATGTATCACAAAAGGTAAAGCCATTTGGATTTGATAATTCAGTTGTAGAAATTATCATGAATGTTGAAGTAAATATGAATGTCATTATTCCATTTACCTCCAAATCGACAAAGGTTAAAGTACAAGTGCCAATTGCATCTGAGATTATTGACGGGGAAGTTCCAAGCTATATTCCATTTGCACCAAATCAAACGACACCTAATACGACTAATAAAAAATAGGCTCTGTTAAAAGAATGTTGATTTCCACTCCAATTACTCTCGAACCGGCTATCCTCTTTTCATACTCTTGATGTATTTAGCTAAAATAAACAATTAATATTAACAGAGCCAAAAAATAAAAAGCAGACACCACAATGTCTGCTTTTTAATTTGATCAGCTACTTCTTCGTGCTATTCGATCTTGTCTCTCCCATAATCGAAGCCTTGGAAATGGATCAAAAGACCATTCTGAGTAGCCATTATCCTTGTAAATTCCATAATGTAGATGTGGAGGGAATTTGCCTGATGTTCCAGGAGGACCGTATCCAGTACTGCCAACATAGCCAATAATTGTTCCTGGCTCTACTACCTGACCCTTTAGTATTTCTTTATTAAATCCACCTAAATGTGCATAGTAATGATAGTTATTATTTAAATCACGTATTCCAATTCTCCACCCACCAATACGGTTCCAACCTTTTGTTTCAATAACGCCATAGCAGGTTGCTCTAACAGGCGTACCATAGTTTGCGAAAATATCTGTCCCTTCATGTACTCTTCGTCCTCCAAAGCTACGAGGAGCACCCCAAGTACTTCGATAACTATGTTCACTCCGGATTGGTAGCGGGAATGCATTTCCTGTAATATTGAGTTTTCCAAAGTATTGATATATACGTGCATATTCATCGATTATATCAACGGTAATCGCTCTTTGGTAATAATCCCATAACATCATTCTAATATACTGCCTTGAAGGTCCATAGAAATGTAAACGATGTATGAATGCAAATAATAAGTCTTCGTCGTCTTGGATTGAAGCTTTACCATCGTTATTACCATCCATTCCTATTCCACCAAATAAATGAATGGTTGGAAGGTAAGAGTCTTCTTTAACTGGATTGACTAATCCGCTCCAGTCTTCAGGCTTAATATAAATTGAAAGTACGCCATTTTCACGTTTAGGAATATCATTTCTTACACTTCGGACGTTTCGCTCATATGTATCAATTGCTGCGAAATAGTACCATGGAATAAAAGTTAATGCTTCGCCTTTTTTATATAATGACATTCGTTCCAGGTCTAACTTTGCCTGGTCAATTTCCTCAGCACCTGCAAATGATGGTGTTATGAAGATAACCACCATACAAAAGAGTACAATTATTTTTTTCAAAACCATCATCCCTTAATTAGATTTTCTTCTTTAGTTTGGTTAAAGGAGCGACTTTCATAGATGGAAATTATAGGGAGATATAGACGAAAGTTTTTCATCTCTGTGAAAAATGTAGTAATATATAGTAATATTGGAATTGATATTGAAATATGTCGTAAACGATAAACGTTGGAGGAATTTCAAATGGCATCAAAAAAAGAAGAGTATTTGAGAAAGCCTGAATGGCTAAAAATAAAATTAAACACGAATGAATCGTATACTGATTTAAAAAAGATGATGCGTTCAAAAAATCTTCACACAGTATGTGAAGAAGCTCGTTGTCCAAATATCCATGAATGCTGGGCAGTAAGAAAAACTGCTACATTTATGATTTTAGGAGCAATCTGTACACGAGCATGCCGTTTCTGTGCTGTTAAAACGGGCTTACCTACTGAACTGGATTTACAAGAGCCAGTACGTGTTGCAGAATCCGTTACACAAATGAATTTAAAACACGTAGTTATTACTGCAGTTGCACGTGATGATTTAAGAGATGGTGGAGCGGCGGTATTTGCTGAAACCGTTAAAGAAGTAAGAAAAGCAAATCCATTTACTACAATTGAAGTATTACCTTCTGATATGGGTGGTAAATTTGAAAACCTAAAAATGTTAATGGACGCTAAGCCAGATATTATGAATCATAATATCGAAACTGTACGCGATTTAACACCACGTGTGCGTGCAAGAGCAACGTATGAAAGATCTCTTGAATTTTTACGTAGAGCAAAAGAAATTAATCCAGATATTCCAACTAAATCAAGTATCATGCTTGGTCTAGGAGAAACAAATGAACAACTTTATGAAGCAATGGATGATTTACGCGCTGCAGGTGTAAACATTATTACGCTTGGACAATATTTACAACCAACGAAAAATCATTTACCAGTTAAGAAATATTACACTCCAGACGAATTTGCAGCGCTTAAAGAGGTTGCACTAGGAAAAGGATTCTCACACTGTGAATCTGGACCATTAGTTCGTTCATCTTACCATGCTGATGAGCAAGTTCAATCAGCTAAACAGGCACAATAATAAAAAGCACTAGCTAAAGCTAGTGCTTTCAGACTGCCTGACAAACGCTCGCTTTCTTCGTTGTTTCGCCTGCATGCGGTGCTCATTACCGTTTTAGGTAACTCCGCTCCTCTTCAGGCTTCACGCCTCGAAAGACAAGCGTTTTCAGGCAGTCTGAACTCTAATTTTACTCTCTACATACAAGAAGCACTAGCTTTTACTAGTGCTTTTCAAGTTGACATTAATGTGGATCATTAGACATTTTATCGAAGTGTAAGCTTTGTTTATCAACGTCGAAACCTTCTGCTAAAAATTTAATTTTTTCCTCTAATTGTGCGTCAGTTAAATCACCATATTTTTGAAGCTCTTCAATATTATTAAAATTTTCTACTCTATTTGATGTGTAAATATGATAGTAACTAGGTAAAGCAGAGCGGGCAGTTTTTTCAACTTGATGTCTAACTTTGTTTTGATCATCATGTGTACTATAAGCGATAAAGACTTCTTGATCAGTTACAAATGTAGCAGCATCATCAACTGAAGGGAGTTTAACTTCTAAATAAGAAATAAATTTTGCAACTTCTTGTTTATCGATTTTTAAAGTATATTCGCCATCTCTACCTGAAACCTCTTGCTTTTGTAGCCTAGAAAAGCCATAATCTTTGTAAGAAGATTCTTCTTTATTGTTCACATCACCTAGTTCCATTGGTGCTGTATTTAACTTTTTAGGCGTATTTGTTCTTTGCTCATCTTTATAAGAAGTATCCTCATATTCAAATTGTCTAGATTGACTTGGACCAAATGAACAACCACCTAAAAATGATAAAGTGATAAAACAAACTAAAATTTTGCGCATACCTAAAACCACCTTTTATTAGGATTGTAAAATTAGTATGCCAAATAAGTTGATTACATATTTATGGGAGTATAAGGAAGGAGAAATAATATGGTTTGCATTCAAAATACCTGTTATGAAATTGTTGAAGACTATCGTGAAGGCTTTAATGAAGAAGCTTTTAAAGCGAGATATGCAGAAATCCTTTCGAAGTACGATTATATCGTAGGCGATTGGGGATATGAGCAATTGCGCTTAAGAGGATTTTTTGATGACTCGCAAAAAAATGTACCATATGATTCTAAAATTAGTACATTGCGTGAATATATTTATGAATACTGCAATTTTGGATGTAAATATTTTGTCTTGAAAAAGATTAAAAACTAATTGGTGGTGTAGTACCCATCAATTTTTTTATTTAATTTTTGTGGATAATTATTTTTAGATTTTTTTAAATAGTGAAAAATAATGTGGATAAGTGTAAAGAATGAGATTAGTTTGTGTATAAGTTAGAACTTAATCACAAAAAGAGTGGACAACTTTAATTGTTATCCACTCTTTTTCAATTCGATTAAGGTTATCCACAAAAAAATCTAAATTAATAAATTATCTCACTAAGGAAATCTAATAACTCTGCGGCTTTTTCTTCTGTGATTCCAAAAGCAAATTCTAAATAACCTTCTTCTTTCAAATCATCTGATCCAATAATTGCAAAACGGTTACTTTGAATGTCTAATACAATAACTTTTCCGTAGTGACGATCAGAATAAATTAAAGCAAGGTCATGCCTTTCTTCATCTCCCATAAAGCTTACAAATCTTGTTTTAGCTTGAGTTACATCATCATATAAGAAAAAACGTTCACCCATTATTTGTTACCCCCTAATTTTATCATTCAATATATTTTTCTTAAAATATTTACATTTTTGATGGGATTTTCAATTTGAGTAAACATATATAATGCTGTTTTAACTACAAAGTTCAACAGATTAACTGTCGGGTCCCAATCATTTACCTATCTACTATATCAAATATCGAGCAGAAACGCTTTCATTGATGTCGATTTTTTTCGAATTTAGCTATAAAATAAATATATGTTCATAAAATGTAGAAGATAGAACTGAGAAGGAAGTGTACATATGTACTTTATTAATCGTCAAAGTATTATTGATCGAATAGAAGTAATCAACTCAATGCTTAATTATTATGATTCAAATAGTAAACCAAGTAATCAAACTGAGGTGCTTGCATTTGAAAGAATGGCGCAGCTTTTTATCGACAGTATTTTAGACATTGGTAATGCAATGATTGACGGATTCATCATGAGGGATCCTGGTAGTTATGATGATATTGTTGATATATTAATGGATGAAAAAGTAATTACGAAAGAATTAGGAGAAGCAATTAAAAAACTAATACCGATTCGTAAGCATTTATTACAGGATTATACAACATCAATTACCGAAACAATCATGTCTACTTTTTCAGAAAATATTAGTGCATATAAAGAATTTCCAATTGCAGTGGATAATTACTTGAATAAAGAACTTGGTGTCGTAAATGCCTTTAGTAGCGACAAAGAGAAATAAAAGGTCTTAAAAGGATTGAAGGAGTGTCAACATGAAGCAGTATAAAGGTTATTTAATTGACTTAGACGGTACCATGTACCGAGGTGAAGAACAAATTGAAGAGGCTAGTCGTTTTATAGAAGCATTAAAAGAAAAAGGAATTCCTTATTTATTTGTAACAAATAACTCAACACGTAAACCAGAACAAGTTGCAGATAAGCTTAATCGCTTTAATATTCCTACGACAAAGGAACAAGTATTTACAACAAGTAATGCAACAGCCAATTACATAAAAGAACAGAAAGAAAATGCATCAGTTTATATGATAGGCGAAGAGGGGCTTACATTTGCTTTGGAGGAAGTTGGCCTAAAAATAACTGATGATCAACCAGATTTTGTTGTAAGTGGTCTAGATCGAGATATCAATTATGAGAAATTAGCGAAAGCATGCCTTGCAGTTAGAAACGGTGCCACATTTATTTCTACAAATGGTGATATTGCACTTCCAACTGAAAGAGGACTATTACCTGGCAATGGATCATTAACATCTGTGATTGCAGTTTCTACGACAGTCAAACCAATTTTTATTGGCAAACCTGAATCAATTATTATGGAACAAGCATTAAAAGTACTAGGAGTGCCAAAAGAAGATACGCTAATGGTTGGTGATTATTATGATACCGATATTTTAGCTGGAATTAATACTGGTATAGATACTTTACTTGTACATACGGGTGTAACTACGAAAGAAATGTTAGCTGATTATGAAAAGCAACCTACTTATTCAGTTCACTCATTAGAAGAATGGTTACAATATATTTAATAAAATCTCTGATAAAGAAAACGACCGTAGCAAAATGGAAAAGCACTCAGCTTATTAGCCGAGTGCTTTTCCATTTTTATTTATCACCTTTACGTTCATCTGAGTTTTTATGAGCTGCACGATGAGCCAATCTGCTAGATGCTGCAGCCGCAATTGCGCCAACAATGTCATCTAAAAACGTATGAACCATACCAGTGGACTTATCATTTAATCTTTCTAAAATGCCAGGCTTCATTTTATCGATATAACCATAATTCGTAAAACCAATCGACCCGTAAACATTTACGATCGAAAGAGCAATGATTTCGTCTATTCCGTATAAACCTTCATCTCGCTTAATGATGGATAATAAAGGCTCCTGCAATTTATTTTGCTCACCTAATATATCTAACTCAATACCGGTAATGATGGCATTTTGTATTTCACGCTTTGTTAAGACCCTTTTAACATTGTGTAAACACTCTTCCATCGACAAATCATCATGATATTTACTTTGTAAAAAATAAACTAAATCGGCAATATCATCAAGCGTTACACCTCTTTTTTCTAATAATGATAGTGCAGTCTTCTCTAGATCGTGATTTAAAAATTCCATGTCATCACCTTTTCCTTATCAATTAATTTATTTAGTGGGAATGTAACTAAAATTGAATGAACTACTGAAACGATTAGAAATATGCAAGGATAAAGAGCCAATTTTTTAATTAAACAGAGGTTTAAATATATATGATTCTAGATTGAACATAATTCCCCTTTATAAAAAAATGTTAATCATCAAAATGAACTCAATTTATATAAAAAATTACATTTAAGGCTCCAACCATATATCTAATTCACTTAAATAAACAAATTTCGAATAGTTTCTTCCTAATCTAACTCTTGATATGTTTTCAAGTTTTGAGTATCTTTATAGCTTTTTTTCTATGTTAGTTCTTACCAATACTTTATGAAAAATGTAGTAAAGGTTTACTTGGTAATGATGAACAAACTGGTTTTCGACCTGCTTAACTGGTTTTTGTCTTATGCTTGTCGGAGCTAACCAGTCGCCTCCACCTTTCGAATTGTCTAGTTCCGGCTCCTAGCTCCTCGAGGTCATAAGTCAAACTCCATTAAAGGTAAATAGCCACCTTTACTGGTTTTTGTCTTATGCTTGTCGGAGCTAACCAGTCGCCTCCACCTTTCTATATTTATACGTCATTTTCACCTTTTTTGTGAAGGGTCATTCGGTTTATGTTTTAAAGTGAAAGTATGGGTACAGGTTTTTGGGTTTGTGACATATACATTAATAAGTAGTAATTTAAAGGATGTGAGTGATGATGTTTATTAGAAATCAAAACATCATTCAAGATTTGTTTCATCATTATCAAATTCAACCAGCTGAGCTTCTTTCAGTTCAGTCATATTACATGTTTTGGCAGAGGAATAGGGTGTATTTTCTTGTGCCAATTGGAAATTTAAAAGAAGATGATTTACAGGAAATGAAACGATTGAGTGATTTTATGAGTGCAACAGGTGATCAAACAGTTGCAACATTTGTTCAAAATGTTCAAGGGTATTATGTAAGTAAGATTGGTGGTAGTAATTATTCTTTATTTAAAAGTTTTCGTCAAAGTGAACGAAGCACAAGCACGAGCTTTGGAGAAGAATTAGCAGTTTTTCATTTACGTGGTAAGAAGTATAGCGAGGATTTAAAGCAGTTAAAAAGAATTGGTCAATGGAAGTCTTTATGGGAGAAACGCTTAGAGCAGTTAGAAAGATTTTGGCAAAAGAAGGTGAATAGTCATCCTGAAAATTATTTTGAACAAATCTTCATCGAATCGTTTCCTTACTATCTTGGAATGACGGAGAATGCGATTCAATATGTTGTTGATACAGAATTAGATGACACCCCTCAAATTGTTGATTCTGCGACGATTTGTCATCAAAAAATGGCTGAGAGAAAAATGAAAGAAATACATTTTGCAAAAATACCTACAGAATGGATTTATGATCATCCTTCTAGGGATTTAGCGGAGTGGGTTAGAGATGAATATTTAGAAAACAGCGGCGGGAATTATCGAAAAAAAATACTCTCATTTTTGTATAGTTATGAAAAGAAAAGTCCTTTATCAACATTTTCTTGGCGATTATTATATGCAAGACTTCTATTCCCAGTACATTATTTTGAAACGATTGAAGGCTATTATTTATCTAAGACAGATGCGGATCGAAAAAGGCATGAACGTAAGCTAGTCACTTATTTGGAAACGACAAGTGAGTTTGAATCGTTTTTAGGTAACTTCTATGAAATGATTGGTCTGCCAATAGTTAAATTAGGAATTAGAGAAATTAATTGGTTAAAGTAAAAAAGAGAAGGGAAATCTCCCTTCTCTCAGACTGCCGCCAAACGCTCGCTTTCTTCGATGCTTAACCTTCTTGCGGTGCTCATTACCGTCTAGGTAACTCCGCTCCTCATCCGGCTTGCGCCTCGAAAGACAAGCGTTTTCAATCAGTCTGATACTCTGGTTTTTTGTACTTTGTCTACAAATAAAAAAGAGAAGGGAATCTCCCTTCTCTTTAATGAATTGAATTAGAATACTTGCTCTACTTCAATTACACCAGGTACCTCTTCTAATAGAGCACGTTCAATACCAGCTTTTAAAGTGATCGTTGAACTTGGGCAGCTTCCACATGCACCTAAAAGGCGTAGTTTAACAATACCATCCTCAATATCAACTAAATCAACGTCTCCACCATCGCGAAGAAGAAATGGTCTTAATTTATCTAATACTTCTTGTACTTGTTCTTTCATGTCCATACTTATCGACTCCTTTCACTAATTTTATTATAATCAGTTAAGAGGAAAAAATCTATTACAGAGTACTTTGTGTTGTGTAATTTTTAGGACACACAGTTATTGTATGCTAGGAGGAGAAAATGAGTAATAAAATTTTAGTGGAAGTTTTTGGGGCTGAAGTAATTTGTGCAAGTTGTGTAGGAATGCCATCTTCAATCGAAACATTTGAATGGCTTCAAGCAGCACTACAAAGAAAATATCCTGACATAGCATTTGATTTTCAATATATCGATATTTTTAATGTTGATAATAACGAAAAAGAAGATTTTGCAGAAAGAGTTAGAAATGATGAATATTTCTACCCAGTCGTGTTAGTAAATGGAACAGTTGTTGGAGAAGGTAATCCAAAACTGAAAGATGTGTATCAAGCAATTGAACAATAATGTTGTTACCTCTTTATGCAAATAAGGAGGTTTTTTTAATGTGGTTTTAATAATGTTCAAGAATTCTATGTAAATTGGACTAATTTACATGTTAAAATAGAAGTGAAAGATAAATTACAAAATTTGGCATATATATAGACTGGGAGGAGGGGTGGTATGGTCGCAATTAGCTTATTTGTAATTGGCGTTATATTAGTTATTATTGAAATGTTTTCAATTACATTTGTTTTTTTATGGATTGGAATAGCGTGTATTTTAGCAGCAATCGTAAGTTATTTAACTGGCTCGATCATCTTAACTTTTATTACTTTTATAATAAGTGCACTTATTCTTTGGTTAAGTACAAAGAATTTTGCCAAGAGAATACATCAACATAAAACGATAGAAAATGGTGTAAATTCTTTAATTGGAAAGGAAGTAATTGTATCATCCATTGAATTGACAGATGATACATTAGGCACTACAAAAGTTTATGGAGATGAGTGGACTATTCGCTCGACCGAACCACTAGTATTAAGTGAAAAGGTTGTTGTAACAAAAATAGAAGGTGCAACATTATACGTAACAAATATTTAGTCAGGGGAGAAGTGGGTTATGTCTGAAATTCCATATGGTCCAATTATTATAGGGATTATTGTTTTATTCGTCGTATTACTATTATTATCGAGCATTCGAATTGTACGTCAATCTGAAGTTTATTTAGTTGAACGCTTAGGTAAATTTCATCGTAAATTAGAGAGTGGTATTCATATTGTCGTTCCATTTATTGAAAGAGTTGCAAGTAAAAAAACATTACGTGAAACAGTTGTGGATTTTCCACCACAATCAATGATTACGAAAGATAATGTAAGTATTCAAGTGGACTCAGTAGTGTTTTACCAAGTTACTGACGTAGTTCGACATGAGTATGAAATTGCAAACCCTCTTTCAGCGATTTCTAATCTAACTGCAACAACATTGCGTAACTTAATTGGGGAATTAGATTTAGATGAAACGTTAACAAGCCGTGATACGGTAAATAATAAATTACGTGCAATACTTGACCAAGCAACAGATAAATGGGGAATGAAAGTTAATCGTGTTGAGATTCGAAATATCATTCCACCGATTGATATTCAAAATGCGATGGAACGTCAAATGCAAGCAGAACGTACTCGTCGTGAAAAAGTACTAAACGCTCAAGGTGAAAAGGAATCGAAAATTCTTAAAGCTGAAGGGGAAAAGCAATCTCAAATTCTTGAAGCTGAAGGGCAACGCTTGAGTCAGATCGAAAGAGCACGTGGAGATAAAGAGTCACAAGTGTTACGTGCAGAAGGGGAAGCAGAAGCAATCATTAAGCTTGCAGAAGCTAAAGCCCGCGGTGAACAAGTAGTATTAGATGTTTGGAGAGCTGCTTCACCTACAAAAGAAATGGTCCAATTACGTTCAATGGAAGCATTAGAAAAAGTAGCAAATGGAACTGCATCAAAACTTGTTATTCCGACAGATGCTACAAAACTTTTAGGTATGGTTGAAAGTGTAAAAGAAGTTATGCGTTCAGATAAAACTGAACAATAAAATGAATGAATGAAACAAAAGACCCTTAGCGTTAGCTAAGGGTCTTTTGTTGATTAACCGTTAATGGACATACAGACTTTTAAAAATATCAAATGAATAGTTTAATTACTTTTTATCATAATAAGTGCAAGGAGGGATTAAGTTGAGGCATGTTAAAGCACTATTAATAAAATTTATAGCTAGTTTTGCTTTATTATATATGGTTCTGGCTGTATTATACGATATGTCGTTTGGAACTGTGTTCTTAATAACCCTAGTTGTTGGGGTTAGCTCTTATTTACTTGGTGATATGCTAATTTTATCAAAATCAAATAACATTGTTGCTACGATTGCAGATGTTGGATTATCATTTTTTTTCATTTATTATATAGGGTCAGTGTTAACTTATGATGGCAATCTATTTTATCCATCATTAATTTCCGCAATTGGAATAGGTTTATTTGAATTCTTTTTCCATAAATATGTTTATACTCATGTAATCCATAATGAAAATGTATCAGAGGATATCTCCACTAGGAATTTAAGATTTCAAACTGAAGCATCTGAAGAATTGACTCCTGATTTTAAGAATCAAAAGCATTATAAAAAGAAAAAGAAAAAAAAGTAACTCTATTTTAAGAGTTACTTTTTTTTCTGGAACAGAAATTAAATTAGTATTTTATTCTATATGGTGTATCAACCGTTATGATATTTGTATAACCATAGGATACCTGACTTAATCAGTCTTGGTACACGGCCTAACAGAGGGCGTTCATTAAATAAGCCGAAACCATGTTTCTTACCAAGAGATCCCATAATACCTTTTAGTTTAATTTGTGGCATTTCATCTGGCAGCTGTTCACCATTCCATTTTTTGTGTAAGATGGTAACAATTTGCTCTGCTTGTGCTTCGGCAAGCTGTGCAGACGGTGCATAAGGTAATGCTGCACAATCACCAACTACATATACATGTTCATCTGTTGGAATATGGTGATGTTTTGTAATCACAATTCTTCCACTGTTGTCTTTTTCAACATCTAGATTTCGAACAACTTCAACTGGTTGAATGCCCGCTGTCCAAATTACAGCATCACAATGAATTTCATCATCATGGTTGAATAAAGTATTCTCTTCAACCTTTGTAATATTTGAATTACTAATGATTTTTACATCATGCTCGTCAAACCATTTTTGAACGTAATGGCTGAGCTTTTCTGGGAACATGGATAGAATTCTACTTCCGCGATCGAATAGTAAAATCTTTAAATCGCTTCTGCTTTCTCTTAATTCACTTGCAACTTCTACACCACTTAAACCAGCACCTACAACACCAACTACAGAGTTAGGAGGGAGACTATTTACATTTTCATAAGCAATTCTTGTGTTTTCAATAGTTTGAATACTATAAGTATGCTCTTGTGCACCTGGTACGTTGTGATATTTATCTTCACAACCTAGACCAATCACTAAATCATCATATGATACTGTTTTACCATTGTTTAATATCACTTGTTTGTTTGATGTATCAATTGTTGTAATATCCCCATATACAACAGTTAATTTTTCATGAGTTGGAAATGGAATTCTGATATGCTGCTCTGGTACTGTACCAGCAACTAACGCATAGTATTCAGTTTTAAAGCAGTGAAAAGAATTCCGATCAATTAGTGTGATATGAACGTCCTCAGGTAAGGCCGATGTTAATAATCGAGATAAAACACGAACATTTCCGTATCCGCCACCTAGTAATACGAGGTTTTTCATAGTTGTTGTTCCCCTTTTGTTTTATTAGCAATAAATAAAAAAAAATTTTCTAATTTTCGACAATTATATTATATATATTTTGAGGTGAAATAACAACGCCTTACTTTGTAAAATAAACCTTGTTCTAAATAAATCTAAAATGATTGACCTTTTAAAAAAAAAAGAGTAACTTTATGAGGAGCAAGGAGTGAAAATAATTGAGACCATTAGTTGAATTTTGTATTAAAAACCTAGCAAACGGTGCCCAAAAAGCATTAGAGCAGCTTGAACGAGATCCGAATCTAGATGTATTGGAATACGGATGCCTTGGATACTGTGGAAAATGTAGTTTATCACTTTTTGCATTGGTTGAAGGGGAAGTTATTACGGGGGAGACTCCGACAGAACTAGTTGATAATATATATAATTTTCTAGAAGAAAATTTATTGATATAAAAAAACATCACTCTATAATAGTGATGTTTTTTTTATTTTATCTATATAAATGGAAGACAAGTATATTTTTCATAAACTACATAATTTTGGATAGAATAATTTTTAATTAGACATAAGGAGTATCATCATGAGATTTTCTAAAGATACATTATCCCCCGGTCAACAGGCAAATAATGAAAATAGATTAACAGTTGATTTAAAAAGTAATATAGAAAAAATTAATGAATTTTTGTGTAATACAGAAGATTTAATTGTGACAGAAATCAATAAAAATAGTGAAAAGTTAACGTTATTGTATTTGGATACTATGGTGAAAAAGGATTTACTTTTTTCCTATGTTGTAGATCCCCTATTCGATTCAACTGATTTAAAATTTTTAAGTAAATTAGAATTAAATAGATCTTCTAGAATATCAACACTAGGTAAAAGGATAGTAGATGGTTATTGTGTAATCTTAAAGGAGAATTGTATAGAAGGCTTTATGATGGAAGTGTCAGATAGTCAAGGACGCTCAATTAGTGAGCCGAATACGGAACAAAATATAAATGGTGCACATGACGGGTTTATTGAAAGTCTCAGCACAAATATTCAATTGTTAAGAAAAAGAGTGAGAAATACAGATCTCAAAGTGGAATATTTTACGATTGGAAAAATGACAAATACGAAAGTTGCAATGGTTTATATCGATTCACTTGCTAATCGTATGCTCGTTGAAGAAATTATGAAAAGAATTTCAAGCATACAGGTTGATCAACTACAGTCCACTGGAAATTTAGAAGAACTGATAGAAGATAATCCATATTCTCCTTTTCCTCAAGTGTTAAATACTGAACGACCTGATCGTGCTACTTCTTATTTATTAGATGGAAAAATTGCATTGATAGTTGATGGCAGTCCTATGGTGTCCATAGTACCAATTACATTCTTTTCTTTTTATCAGGCACCTGATGATTATAATCATAGATGGTTAATTGGGTCTTTTTTTCGTATTATCAGGGTTTTTAGCTTTATCGTTGCAATTAGTTTGCCTGCTATCTATATTGCCATTGTTACATTTCATTCAGAAGTCCTTCCAATTGGGATTCTATATTCTATACGTGTATCTTTAGAATTTGTACCTTTCCTGCCATTAGTAGAAGCATTTGCTATGCAAATCATTTTAGAATTATTAAAGGAAGCTTCAATTCGTCTGCCATCTCCTATTGCGCAAACGATTGGTATTGTTGGAGGACTTGTAATTGGGACAGCTGTTGTAGAAGCTCATCTAGTTTCAAATACAATGATTGTCGTGATTGGCTTTACTGCAATCGCCTCGTTTGTCGCACCAATTAATGAAATGGGAACAAGTGCTAGAGTATTAGGCTTTCCAACTATGATTGCGGCATCGGTATTTGGATTTTTTGGAATCATTCTATCGTTAATGCTTATATTTATGCATTTGTGTAAATTACAATCTTTTGGCATGCCATACTTTTCTCCAATTGCGCCATTTAAAAAAGAAGACTTAAAGGATACTTTTATTAGACTTCCATTTTGGAAACTAAATACTAGACCAACTGACGCTAAGCCAAAAAAATTAAGACAACAAGGAATGTCTAGGGTGTGGAAGAAAAATGATCACTAAAAAAAATTCAATTACTAAATTTCAATTATTCTTCTTTTTAATTCAAAGTCAAGTTGGCATTGGACTATTATCATTGCCAAATGTTGTGCAAGCTACAGCAAAAGGTGATGGATGGATTTCAACGATTCTTGCTGGAGTAATCGTTCAAATCATGCTAATTATTTATTGGTTTTTATTTAAACAATTCCCGAATGAAAATTATTCAAAAATCACAATTAGATTATTTGGAAAATATATAGGGAAATTATTAAATTTTATCATTTATTTATATTTTATTTTGACTGGTAGTCTAGCACTCATTCTATATATAAACTGTATTAGTCTTTGGCTACTACCATTAACACCTTTATGGGTCTTATCATTGTTTATCATTTTATCAAGTATATATTTAGCGCTTAGTGAATTGACGATCATAGCAAGATTCTTTGTAATAGCTACATTTATGTTAGTTTTATTAATTTTGCTATCATTTTTAACATATGGATTGGAAAAAGAGTTTCAAAACATTTTGCCGATCGGGCATTCCGGCATGAAAAATATAATGATGGGTAGTAATAAGTCAATCATTTCTATGCTAGGTTTTGAAGGTGTTTTGATAGTTTATCCTTTTATTATTAACAAAGAAAAAGGATTGCTAAAATCAGTATCACTCGCGAATCTAACTGTCACCGCATTATACACATACTTCTTATTTCTTTGTCTCATCAGTTTTAGTCCAATGCAGTTAAAACAAATACGGGAACCGGTTTTGTATCTATTTAAAGCTCTATCTTATGAAATGTTGGATAGGATTGATTTAATTTTCATATCAAGCTGGATTGTTCCAATGACGACTTCCATTATCGCATACTTATTTTTTGCAAGTAAGAGTATCAGTAAGGAGAAGTCTTATAAGAAAACTGTTTTGGTAAACGCAATCATCATCTTTCTTATTTCGATCTATCCATTTGATGAAAATATGATTACAAAATTTAGTACGTATGTTACCTATTTAAGCTATTTTGTTGTTTTTATTTTGCCAATTTTACTCCTTGTTTTGACATTGTTTATAAAAACATTGAAAAGGAGTGAAAATGCTTGAAAAAAATTTTTTTAATTTATCTTTGTGTGATATTAATATTCTTATCGGGTTGTTGGGATCAAAGTCTTCTTGTAAATAAAACTCTTATCAATGGGGTTAGTTTCGACATTACTGATAAAAATGAATTATTAGGTTCTGCAAGAATTTTAAATATTGAAAGTAAAGGCGGAGGGCAATTTGATCTTAAAGATGAGTTAATAGAAACGAAAAGTAAATATTCTTCAGAAGTTGGACCGGAAATCAATTTTAAGATGCCTGGAAAAATAGATGTAAGTAAAGCCCATATCATACTAATTGGAGAAGAGCTAGGGAAGCAAGGTATACATCCTTTTTTAGAAATCTTTTATCGCCCAAAAGATGCGTATGTCACAGCTAGGGTTGTAATGACAAAAGGAAGTGCTTCAGACATTCTATCTGTAAACCCTCAAAAAAGTCCAATTGCATTTGAAATATTAAAAGCCTTGAAATCATCAGAGTCTTTAACGAATATTCCGAAAGAAACTGTCTTTTCAACTTGGTCTCAAGTTGTAGACTCTAGAGAAGATCTTTTGTTACCTTTTGTAGAAAAAGTTGAAAATGATCGAGTGGCTATCGGTGGCGTTTATCTTTTTCATAAAGATAAATATACTGGATATAGCATACCGAAAGAGAAAAGCACTTTACTATTATTATTATCCAACGGTATACAAAAGGAAGGACTTGTTGCAGTGAATTTAAAACGTAATCGATCAACTGCCCTTAGAGTGATGGATGAAAAAAGGAAGATGGACTTAGTAATTGACAAAGCGAATCGGAAAATAAAATGTAAAATAAACTTGGAATTAGATGTCAATCTAGTTAGTTATTCAAATAATTTAGAAGAAAAAACCAATGTTAATTCTTTAAACAAAGATATATCTACTCTACTTACGAAAGAGGCAAAAGAACTGACAAGTATTCTTTTGGAAGCAAACTGCGATGCGTTAGGAATAGGGAGGAAGCTTGCTAGTTCTCATCCTGACATTTGGAAGAAATTAGACTGGGAAAAGGATTATAAAAATGTTCAGTTTGAAACAAAAGTAAAAGTTAATATTACTAAGACTGGAGCTGTATTTTGAGAAAAATACTAACACAGTTAAAGGTTAAAAATTATTGTGAATAAAAATACCTCCAATAAAGGAGGTATTTTAATTTTTTGATTTAATGTTTCTTCGCTTCTTCTCTCGTGATTTGCCATTGTTGGCGCGCTTTTTCTACAATGCCTTTTTCTAGTTGAGCATTTGAATGAGCTACAATTTTTGAAAAATGACTAATGGCATCTTCATATAGTTTACATCTCCTAGAAAGCTCTCCTATTAAAAATAAGACTCTAATTTCAGACATTTCACTTCCAACATATTCTGCTATGTCATAGCTTTTTTTATAGGCTTCAACTGTTTTTAACATAAATCTTTCTTCTTCAACTTGATTGTTCAACTTTCGATATAACCAGCTAACTCTTAATAATAAGCCAGCTAAAATATAATATTTTTCATTTTTAAGTATTGAGCAATAGATTGCAAGCTTGTAGCATGTAATGGCATCCTCAACCGATCGGATATCTCCAAAGCTACGAGGTCGCCACTTTTCAGAAACTTCCTTTTGAATGATTGCTTTAGATATTGAGGAAATCAAACTACTATTCTTAGTAAAGGCGTATCCACATAGGTTACAAACGTTTACGTAATATAAATAAGGGGAATTGACTTCATCTTGATATGTTACACAGAAATCAGTACTTACTTCGACAGTTTTTGGGTATGAAATTCTAACGTTGACAGTAGAAAAAGAATTTGAACAACATGGGCATTTCAAAGTACGGGAAAAAGTTGGTGTTATAGTCATAATTTCACTTAGCTCCATTTTCAGCTGATTTATATGTTCTATATATCCTATATCGGCAGTGAGTCGTAAGAATGTTTATTTTATAAAGAAATATAATAAAATAATTCAAAAGTAACGATATTGGGCTTAGATTAATCGGATACAAAATAATATGGAAGGTTCTATCTTTATTGTGTTGAGACATATTGGCATGAGCAATAAACTATTTGGTGGCGTACTATAATATAAAAGAAATCGAATATTGTTATAATGGAGTTGTTTATTAGTTTTAATATGGATTGAAAAAATAGACAAAAAAATGAGCAGTCACATGTTAGTGATCGCTCAAAAAATGTTTCTATATCGAGAAACGGGGGATGTTCTTATTGTGCTCAGTTCATTAAAAATTTATACTTGTATTATTAAAAATAGTAAGGAGTCATGAAAATGAATTCTTTTCGTTATACAAAAATGCATGGTTTAGGTAATAATTATATATATGTAAATATGTTTGAAGAAAATTTGAAGGAAGAAGATCTTTCTTCAATTGCTATTAGCGTTTCAAATATTCATACAGGTATCGGTAGTGATGGGATGATTTTAATTTGCCCGTCTGATGTAGCTGATGTGAAAATGAGAGTATTTAACAATGACGGCTCTGAAGCAAAAAATTGTGGAAATGGTTTAAGATGTGTTGCTAAATATGCTTTTGAACATGCTTTAGTGAAGGATACTAATTTTAAGATCGAGACGATTAGTAATATAGTAAAGGCTATTGTGCATCTTGAAAATGATGCTGTTAGTTTGGTTACTATTAATATGGGAGAACCAATATTCCAGCGTTCCTTAATTCCTATAAGCGGAGAGGAACAGGAATTTGCAAAAGATCAAATATTATTTGAAGATGAGCTTCATTCATTCATTGGTGTTTCGATGGGAAACCCACATGCAGTATTTGAAGTCAGAGATATTAAAAATGCTCCGCTAACTACACTTGGTCCATATGTAGAGAAGCATGAATTGTTTCCTGAAAGCGTAAATGTTGAATTTATCGAATGTTTACCTCATAATGAAATCAATTTTGTAGTATGGGAACGTGGTTCTGGCGTTACCCAAGCATGTGGAACAGGGGCATGCGCAGCTGCAGTAGCAATGGTACAAGAAGGTAAATATAATAAAGACGAGCCAATTACTGTTCATTTGCAAGGTGGAGATTTACAAATTACATGGTCTTCGGATGGAGATGTATGGATGAAAGGCCCGGCAGTTACAATAACAGAAGGCATATATTATTTATAAAGAGGAGTGAATGATATGATTACAGTGACTGAACAAGCAGGATTAAAAATTAAAGAAATGCTTGAAAATGAAGAAGATCAAAACGTTTATGTACGTTTAGGTGTAAAAGGTGGCGGCTGTTCTGGTCTTTCATATGGTCTAGGATTTGATCCTGAAAAAAATGAAAATGACACTGAACTAGAATTTCAAAATATCAAATTTCTAATTGATATTGAAAGTGCGCCGATTTTAAAAGGTGTTGTAATCGATTTTAAAGAATCGTTACTTGGTGGCGGATTTACAATTGAAAATCCAAATGCGATTGCATCATGTGGATGTGGCTCAAGCTTTAGAACTGCTTCGAACGCAGGTACGCCTGAAGAATGTTAATAGTAAAAACCTTCTTTACAGTTAGTGTAACGACTACTGTAAGAAGGTTTTATTTTGAAATAGGCTGGGGTTCTAAAACGTTTGTTAATATTTTTACAAAATATAGTTAAAATAACGAATCATTTTTCTAAATTGATACTATTATATAGTGTAATCAATTATTTTAGTTTGCATTTTGTTGTGAAGTTCTTCACTAAGTATGTTATTGTATGTTCAGTATATCACATACTTAGTGAAAAAAAGACCGCCCATTGTATGGACAGTCTGATGTACTCTATTTTAGAACATTGATGAGCTATGACCTGGTTGTAATTTTGCACTTGGATCAATATATGCTTTTGCGTTATTGATTGCTGTAGGAGCTTCACCGAATCCAGATGCAATTAGTTTTACTTTTCCATCATAAGTACAAATGTCACCAGCTGCATAAATACCTTGAATATTTGTTTCCATGCGAGAATTAACAACGATATTATTTTTTTCGATTGTTAAGCCCCAATCTTTTATTGGACCTAATGAAGATACGAAACCGTAGTTTACAATTACATCGTCTATTTCGATTTCTTCGCGCTCTTCAGTTTTTGCATTTTGAAGAACTACTTTTTCGATACGATCATTACCAATAATTTCGACTGGAATCCAAGGAGTTTTTACTTCAACTTTTGAGTTCATTAAGTTTTCTACACTGTGTTCATGAGCTCTAAATTTATCACGACGGTGAATTAGTGTTACTTTTTCAGCGATTGGTTCTAGCATTAATGACCAGTCTACTGCAGAGTCACCACCGCCAAATACAACTACACGTTTGCCAGCAAATTTATTCATATCATCTACGAAGTAATGTAAGTTTGCTTTTTCAAATCGTTCAGAACCAGGAATTTCTAACTTACGAGGTTGGAACGCACCATTTCCAGCAGTAATGATGATTGCTTTTGTATAATGTTCAAAGCCATCATTACAAACTAAATGAAATACGCCATCATCGTTTTTAGTAATTTGTTGTACAGATTGCTCTAAGCAAATAGTTGGTTCAAATTTTTTCATTTGCTCTTTTAAGTTATCGATTAATTCTTGAGCACGTACTTTTGGAAAACCTGCAACATCATAAATATATTTTTCAGGGTAAAGTGCTGATAATTGCCCACCTAATTGTGGTAAGCTTTCAATGATTTTTACACTAGCTTGTCTCATTCCACCATAAAAAGCAGTGAATAAACCAATTGGTCCTCCACCTATAATTGTAATATCATATACTTTTTCGTCTTTCATAAACGGAATATCCCCCTTGTGTATATATGCATTAACGCATGTCTTCTATAGAATAATATCATATTTTATAGAGATATAAGAAAAAAAGCGAATAAAAATGGTATAGAATTTTTTCAAATGCAAAATTTAAAAATACGTATTCGAAAGTAAATTTTCTAAATAATAAGACTTAATGTTTTGAGAATTCAAGCGTTTAGTTTATACTTGAAATCTTTAAGAAAAAACTTTAATATTGTAATAGGCTAATTGTTAACATTTTGTGACAATTATTACGAAATAATTTGACAAATTTCCCTATATAATAGTTTGCTCACTAATGTACTAAGTTATGTCGCATAGAAAAGTTTGCTCACTATTGTACTAAGTTATCTCGTTTAGGTAACAGTAGGAAAGTACTTAATATAATTAAAAGGATGGTTAGTATCATGAATAAGCCTAAGATTGTAATCCTTGGAGCTGGGTACGGTGGTATTATTACTGCAACTCGACTTCAAAAAACATTATCTGCAAATGAGGCAGAAATTACTTTAGTAAATAAAAATAGCTACCATTACCAAACTACGTGGTTACATGAAAATGCAGCAGGTACATTACACCATGACCGTACACGTCTAGATATTAAAGATGTGATTAATCCAAGTAAAATCAACTTCATTCAAGATACAGTAACAGAAATTAAACCAGAAGATAAGAAAGTTGTTCTTACTCACGGTGAATTAAATTATGACTATTTAGTAATTGGACTTGGTTTCGAATCTGAAACTTTCGGAATTAAAGGATTAAAAGAACATGCATTTTCAATTGCAAGTATTAACGCTGCACGTCAAATTCGTGAGCATATTGACTATAGTTTTTCAAAATATCATAACACGCCAGCTGAAAAACGTGATGAGTTATTAACTATCATTGTTGGTGGTGCTGGATTTACTGGTATTGAATTTGTTGGTGAATTAGCAAACCGTGTGCCAGAATTATGTAAAGAATATGATATCGACCGTGATTTAGTACGTATTGTATGCGTTGAAGCTGCTCCAATGGTATTACCTGGTTTTGATCCAGAATTAGTTGACTACGCTGTATCTCAATTAGAGAAAAAAGGCGTTGAGTTCAAAATTGGTACAGCAATTAAAGAATGTACTGAAGAAGGAATCATCGTTGCTAAAGGTGAAGAAACTGAAGAAATTAAATCTGCAACAGTAGTATGGGCTGCAGGTGTTCGTGGTAATGCTTTAGTTGAGCAAGCTGGCTTTGAAGCAATGCGTGGACGTGTAAAAGTTACAAAAGACATGCGTGTTCCAGGATATGACGATGTATTTATCGTAGGTGATTCTGCTTTATTAATTGATGAAGTGAATAACCGTCCATATCCACCAACTGCACAAATTGCAATTCAACAAGGTTTCAATGTTGCACACAACTTAGCAGTATTAGTTCGTGGAAAAGGCGAGCTAGAAGAATTCACTCCAGATATTAAAGGTACTGTATGTTCATTAGGACATGATGATGCAATTGGTGTAGTATTCGGTAAAAAATTAACTGGTTGGAAAGCTTCATTTATGAAAAAAGTAATTGATAACCGTTACTTATTCGTACTTGGTGGCCCAATGCTAGTTCTTAAAAAAGGTAAATTAAATCTCCTTTAAGAAAATATAGCTCGACAATAGTCGGGCTATCATTGTGTATAAGAAATTTTTTCAAACTGATTAAACGCTTGATTTTCGAGGTGCATGGCCGAGTGGAAGCAAGGTTACGATAGATGGTAGTATGCACCACTAGCAGGCGAAGCAACGGAGAAGCGAGCGTTTGTCAATAGTCTGAAAGCTCGACAGTAGTCGGGCTTTTTTTTGTAGAAAAGGTGGGATCAAAGCAATGAGTAAAAGAGGTAATGTATGGTTAGCTGTTGCAGGTTTAGTTAAAGACTCTGCTGGTAGATGGTTAGTTGTAAAGAAGAAATATAGTGGACTTAAGGATCTTTGGTCATTACCTGCTGGATTTGTAAAAGAAGGTGAGACTGTTGATCAGGCTGTTTTAAGAGAGGTAACAGAGGAAACAGGTGTGAACGCTACATGTATCGGCTTAATAGGAGTTAGAACTGGTGTCATTCGCGAAGAAATCAGTGATAATATGTTAATTTTCTTATTACAAGCGAATGATACGAAAATTACGATACAAGAGAAAGAACTATCAGATGCCAAATTTATCTCTGAACAGGAATTACTCGAAGATCCAGCCTCTTCATTATTAATTAAATATTTAATTCAAAATCCACCAAATGAACCAATGGCTGTACATGATGGATTGAATCCTGGAGATCAGTTTCAGTATACTACATATCGTTTTATCAAATGATTAAGAATATATAAAAAATTGACGTTAAGAACAGAAGGTTTTACACTGTAAGTAGAATAATTGTGGGGTGTTTTGGATGGAAATGAGTATTCCAGTTTTACTAATTTCAATTTTACTATTTTTTGTCTTAGCTTTTGGAATTGGTTTTTTAGCAAATATGTTGTTTAGGACAACCTGGTTCATGGTTGTTATTTATCCAATTATTATTGTGATGATTGTAGATAAAATTAATACAATGAAATATTTTACACAAACTTCAAATGCATTTTCGATTTTAAAAACAAATTTATTAGCAGTTGGCATGGGTGATGTAATTATTTTATCAAGTGGCTTAATTGGTGCGATTATGTCCGGAGTAGTCATTCTAAGTTTAAGAAAAAATGGATATCAAATGTTTTAACTTTCTCATCAATGAGAAAGTTTTTTTTATATTTTTTTTATTTTTGGGAATGATGAAAGAATGAAAAGGAGTGAAATGATTCATTGCGTATAAATAAAAAATTGTTTAGTCAATTGATTATTACTATATTATTCATTCTTGCATTAGTCTCAACAGCTAAAATCGTTTCTAATGCACAATTAGTTAATTTTACGAAGTGGTTCAATCATTCTGCACAACTACATCATGTTTATGCAGAGGAAAATTCAAATCAAATCATTAACGAAAAAACAATGACGACTATTGTGAAAAATATTGAAAAGAATACAAACTGGAGTAGCTATAAGCAAATAACGGTAACTGCAACAGGCTACACTGCTGGAAAGGAATCTACGGGTAAGAATCCAAGTGATCAATCTTATGGAATTACGTATTCAGGTGTTGGTGTAAAACGGGACGTATTTTCAACTATCGCAGCGGATTTAAATGTTTTTCCAATCGGAACCATCTTATTTATTCCGGGCTATGGATATGGTGTTGTAGCTGATAAAGGTGCAGCGGTAAAAGGACATCATTTGGATTTGTATTATCATACTGTAGGAGATGTCTTTGAGCATTGGGGAAAGAAGAGACTAACAGTTTATGTTATAAAAAAAGGGTCAGGAAAGTTTACTGAGACTGAATTAAAGACTTTAAATGAGCAGAATGCATTACAAGTATTTAGACAACAAACGAGGAATTAATTTGGATGGAGAATGATGAATTATGAAAAAAACAGTTTATAGCCTAGTAATTAATGCACCAATCAATACTGTTTTTGAAGTAGTGAATTCTGACGAACATATTAAAAATTGGATGGAAGGCTTTGTGGAAAATATCCACGAAGAGAATTTCGATTATGAAAATCCTGTTGGTAAAAAGTTTAAACAACGTTTAAAAGAAGGTGGGAAAATTCAAGAATACGAAGGAGAAGTCCTTTCGTATAACCGACCAAAAGAGCTTGGAATTCGTTTAAAGCACTCATCATTTCAGGTAGATGTTTATTATCGATTTACTTCTGTTGAAACAAATCAAACCCGCTTAGATTATGAGTGCAAGGTTGAAATGTTCTCATCTATGGCAAAGATGATGGGATTTCTTTTTAGCTGGTTTACAAAGCGAATCCTAACAAAACAAATGAATGATTTAAAGGCATACGCTGAAAAAAGATTTGACGGTGTGTATTAAATAAGTATTCCCTCTAACTGTAAAGAGTTAGAGGGATTTATAATGTAAAGGAAATAAAGTTTATTTGTAGAATTTATTGTATGTGAAATATTTTTAATAAGAGAGAAAGAGCAGTATGATAGGAGTGGGAACATGAGAGGCGGAGAAGTAATGGAAGACAAAATGACTTTAATGAAGGCATTAGGCATGTCGATTGAATCAGTAGAAGAAGGTAAAGTTGTCATGAAGATGGAAGTAACAGAAAATGTACATCAGCCATTTGGTTACTTACATGGTGGGGCATCAGTGGCATTAGCAGAATCAGTTGCTAGTGTTGGTACATTCTCTATGATTGATCAAGAAAATCAATTAGCATTTGGACTTGAAATCAATGCAAATCATTTGCGTTCAGTACGTGATGGATTTGTCACTGCGGTTGGTACTGCCGTACATACAGGAAAAACAACAATGGTTTGGGATATTAAAATCTACGATGAAGACGAGCACTTAATCTGTATCTCTAGATGTACAGTTGCTATTAAAGATAAGCGTAAATAGTAAACGAAAGGATGCTTTTCACAAGATGTGAAATAGCATCCTTTTTCTTTTTTATACTTTTTAGAATAAAGAAATATAATAAACAAGTCTAAATTTCTATAAACTTATGGTAAAATAATTACTGTTGTGTATAAAAGGTTTCATAAGTAACGCGAGACATCCTCTACAAAAGGGATATTTCCTTTGTAGATAAGAAAGGAGACATTTAATGAAAAATATTTATTACACAAGTTACTTTGCGTTTTTATCTATTATTTTGTTTACAGTCGCCATTACATTGAATTTATTCCAATTGACTATAAACTTTTTATCAGTATCAGGTATTCTTCAACCACTTACTGATATTATGCCTGAAAAGGAAATTAGAATATTAACATTTTTAGGTATTTCATTTATTATCTTTTTAGTTTTATGTGGGTTAAAATTACTTACTGATTTATTTTGGCAGTTTGCCTTACTTTTCTTCTCAAAGGATCGTGAGGGTATAGACTTATTGGCAAGTAAAAAATTCTCATATGTATTTATTTTAGGTGGACTATTAGCAGTTTTCTTAAATAGCTCAATATTGTATATTGCAATTGTTCTTCTTGTAACGATTATTGCGTTTATTATCTTATTTCTTATTAAGCAGTCTGTTAACTTTACAGTGCTTGGTATGATTGGTTTTATCGTTTTTCAATTAGCGATTTGGTCGGTAATAGGAAGTGGCGTAATATATGCTTACTTTACATTATTTGCTGAATTTATCACTGCATTACCATTCTAAAAAAGAAAGCGTTAGTTGATTACAACTCCAGGATGCTTTTGAAAAGAGCCTAAATAAAAAAGTAGCACTTTTGATATTCGTCAAAAGTGCTACTTTTTTTGTGACTTATTTTAAGTTTGTATCTTGTACAATGTCTCTCCAAATAATTTGTGGAGGTGGAACAGTGTAATTTTTAGGGATTGGCTGGTTTGGACGTTTATTCCCAATCCAAGTTCCAATTGTATAATTTGAAGTTAATCCCATAAACCATAAATTCGTATTATCATTTGTCGTACCAGTTTTCCCACCAATATAATCTAAAGGCATATTAATACGACGTGCAGTACCGTTTTGAACGACAGAGTGTAACATACTTCTCATCGTGTTCGTTGTATTTGAACTATACACTCTGACAGAGGACGGATTATTTTCATAAACAACTGTACCATCTCTCAATGTAATCCTTTGAATAGCACTATTTTCATAATATACGCCATCATTACCGAATGTTGTATAAGCACTTGTCATTTCTAGTGGAGACATACCAATATCGTATCCACCAAGAGCACGGCCATACTCGTATCGGTCTTTAGCTGATATTTTTTCAAATTTATATTTGTCTAAATAACGATAAGCAACACCTGGTGTAAGCTGTTCATATAATCGAACTGCTGCTGTATTATATGAATTCTGCATTGCAGTTCGTAAAGAAACATCCCCATATTCTTTTCCGCTATCATTCTTCGGACAATAAGTCCCTTTACAATATTCATCAGCACTTACTTTTGTATCTGGTGTTGCGCCTAGATAGTCAATATAAGGTGCATACACAAGTAATGGTTTGATCGTAGAACCTGGTTGTCTAAAATCCTGATACGCTCTATTTAGATTTTGAGATTCATAGTTTCTACCACCAGAAAGGGCTATAATTTCATGACTATTATTTCTTATTACGACTGCTGCTCCATCAGTATTAGTAGATAAGGTACCTTGGTTTACAGCTTTGACAGTCGCTTCTTGTACATATGGATTTAAGCTAGTAAAAATACTTAACCCTTGGTTTTGTAAATAAGTGACTCTTTCATCAACGGTCTTAAGTTTTCTTAATTCTGCTTGTTGTGCATTTGTTAATTTAGAAGTTAGGAATTTACCTTTTCGTCCAGAAAGTATTTTCTTTAATTCATAATCTACATATGAATAATAATCTGGGTATTCTTGTACTCTACTATCAGTTTTTAACTTAATTTTTTCTTTAATTGCTACGTCATATTGCTTAGCTGTTATAATTCCTTGTTCTTTTAAAATACCAAGAATTCTTTCCTGACGTTTCTTTGAATGATCAAAATTTTTAAATGGATCATACAGAGTTGGGTTATTCGGAATTGTACAAACAAAAGCAGTTTGAGCCAAGCTTAAATCTTTAACTGATTTACTGAAATATGCTTTACTTGCTGCTTCAATTCCATAGTTGCGGTTTGCAAAGTAAATTGTATTAATGTACATCGTTAATATTTGATCTTTAGAAAATTGCTTTTCTAGTTGAAGTGAAATTTCAATTTCTTTTACTTTTCGTTCAACTGATCGTTCATGTGTTAAATATAGATTACGAGCAAGCTGCTGTGTAATTGTACTAGCTCCTTGTTCTATTCCACTATTTGAGACATTTACCATCATTGCCCTTGCGACACCAAAAAGATCTACCCCTTTGTGAGAATAAAAGTATCGATCTTCTGTTGAAATAAAAATATCTTTAACAAGTTGAGGAATTTCACTACTTTTTAAATTAATTCTATTCTCACCAGAACCTGGAATGTAAAAAGGTTTGTTATTTCGGTCGTAAAAAATACTATTTTGCGACAGTGAAATGACTGGCAGTTCTTCAACTGTTTTCTTAGGAATATTTTTGGAGTTCTCGTATGCAAACAAGGCTTTCTCAGATGTGAAATAAAAGACAAGAAAGCTTATTATAATAAAGATAAAACCAATAATTTTTCTCATAATAGCCCTCTATATACTTTCGTATTTTTTAATTCGTTAAATACTATTTAAACGAACGTATATTATTTTAACATGAAATTTCATTTAGTTGGTCACTCTTTGTTATTTTTTACACAATGCTGATATATTAATTTAATAAGCAAATATTATGAAAAATAGATATCATACTTGAATAATCACTTATCATATAAGACAATAGTAAAAAATCAGAAAATATTTATTTTTTCAGGAGGTGAGGAAATGAAAGAGCAGTTCTTGTTTATTGATTTTGAATTTACAATGCCAGATGGTCGATCGAAGGGAATTAAATTTTATCCTGAAATTATTGAAGTAGGTTTTGTAAGTGTCGTTAATGAAGAAATCAACCAGACCTATTCCTCATTTGTGAAACCAATTCAATTTCCGACCTTATCCTCAAGATGTAAAAGATTTTTAAATATTTCACAGAAAAATGTTGATCAAGGCATCCAGCTTAAGGAGCTTGCAGAAAAACTAAATGATGCAACTAGTAGGTACAATACGACCGTTATTACTTGGGGAAATATGGATATGAGAGTACTAAAACATAACTGTGATGCTGCTAATATTCCATTTCCAATTAAAGGGGAAGTAAGAGACCTTTGTCTAGAGTATAAGACCTTTTTTGGCAATCAAAATCAAACAGGATTATGGAATGCTATGAAAGAATACGGGAAAGATGGAACAGGGAATCATCATAAAGCATTAGATGACGCACTAACAACTTATCATATTTTTAAATTAGTAGAAAAAGATAAACAATATATGAAGAAGCCCGCACCAGCTACTATTGGTGATATCGTTGATTTTTCTTCATTTAAAAAAAGAATATCTTCTTATTAAAAACCAATTGAAAATCAATCAATTGGTTTTTATTTTGGTTATTACTATGCTTATGTACCATAAATAAGTATAATTGGCAGTGGGAGTGATATAGCTATGATGGAATTCTTATATTTTCCGGAGGATAAAACAGAGTATATACCTGCTGTTATTTCTCTAATTATTTTTATGATTGGTGCCTTTGCAACTTTTTATTTAATTAAAAGAGCATCTTTAAAAGAAGAGAAACGATTAATGGAAATTGATGAAAAAAACAAGTCAAACGAATAAATTCTTTTAAAATGGAGACTTACTATATAAGGTCTCTTTTTTTTGAATGATATATCACATTTTCATCACATTTATCTGTTAATCTTTTTATGGAAGAAATTTAGGAGGCAATACATATGAAAAAAGTACTTAGTGTATTAATTGCATGTATGATGATTACAGTAGGCTGCTCAAATGGGAAAGAAAAAGAGCAAGAAGTTGAAAAACCATTAGATGTTTCTATTCTTTTACCAACAGCTGATATAAATGTTAATAAAGAGATCACGTTCCGAGCAGAAGTTACACAAAATAAAAAAGTTGTTTCAGATGCAGACGAAGTTCAATTCGAAATTGGTAAGCAAGGCGAAGATAGTTTAGCAATGCTTGAAGCAGAAAATGGTGCTGATGGCATTTACTCAGCTAAATATAAATTTACTGAGCCAGGTGATTTTTATGTTGTTGCTCATATTACTGCAAGGGATCAACATTCAATGCCTAAAAAAGACTTTAAAGTAACAGATGCTACAGCTTCTAATGATAAAAGTAGTACAAAAGATGACCATAGTGTTCATACAGAAGGGCATCATCACGGCGAAATCATGATTCATTTAATGGGAACAGAAAAGATTCAAGTAAATAAAGAAAATAAATATACAATTCACATTCAAACGGATGAAGGTGAAGCATTAGACAAAGCAAATGTGCGTATTGAAACATGGAAAGACGCAAAGGGTAAACATGATTACACTGATGCAAAAGAAGTATCACCGGGTGAATACGAAGTGCAATATACGTTTAAGACGAACGGAAAGAACTTTATGAAAGTCCATGTTGAAAAAGGTGAACTACACGATCATATTCAAAAAGAAGTAATTGTTAACTAAATAAAATACTAATGCTATCCTTTAATTATAGAATTCAATAAGGATAGCTTCTTTTTTAGATAGACTGTTAAATGATATAAGCTTAAGTTGATATAAGGTTAAGTAATGGTGGTGATGGGCTTGAAGAAAGTATGGATCTGTATGATTGGACTATTTTGTAGCTTCGTGCTGTCGAGCTGCATGAATCATAAATTAGATGCGATTAGTGAAAAGAAGGACTTAATTATCTCAGTAAATAAAAAAGTAGGAAGTTTAACATTTCTAAATCAAATAAACTTAAAAAAGATAACTGATTGGAATTTAAATAGAGATGTAAGTGGAGCAGCCTTACTTAATAATGGAAAGGTAATTGCTGTTTTCCATCCTGAAGATCCAATTATTGATTCATATCAACTTTCATCCGGGGAGAAAATGAATAGTTGGCAAAGTGAAAAAGGGATTACGAATATGCTTTCTTTAAATAGTAAAAAGATGGTTGCGGTTTCTAATGGAGAAGAAAATACAATTACGTTTTTTAGCCAAAAAGGAAAAGTAGTAAAAAAACTAAAAGTAGGTAATAATCCTACTTCAATGATTGAAGATCCAGTTCATAATAAGCTATTTGTGAGTTTATTTAATGAAAAAAGAGTAGTAGGAATAAATCTAGATAGCTTAAAAATAGATCAAACAATCGAAGTGCCATTAACGTCAAATGGATTATATTTAAATGAGGATTCTTCTGAGCTTTATATTGGGGGACATGGAAATGGTGAAGTTGAAAACGAAGATGTGAGAATTTTTTCTACTGTCAGTGGTGAGTTTATAAAAGCTCTTCATACACCATTAATGCCGATTTCATTCTTTCAAAATAATGATGGGGTATTTACAATTGCTCACGGAACGAATCAAATTTATAAGTTAAATCCGAACATGACAAATCAGAAAGAATTTCTAGAAGTAGGTTCTAATCCATATTCAGCAATCGGGTACCAACATACAGCTTACGTGGCGAGTTATGATTTAAACAAATTGTATGAAATAAATACTTCAACAATGAAGATCACTAAAGAAGCCGCAGTGGGAAGAGGGCCTTTTCAATTATTATTAAGAGAGGGTAATCATCAATGAATGAAAGAAAAATATTAATCGTAGATGATGAACAAGAAATTTGCCAATTAGTTGGAATGTATTTAGAGAATAATGGGTATAGTTGGCACCAGGCAAACAATGGAGAAGATGCATTAAAATTAATCAATCAATATAATTATGAACTATTAATATTAGATATTATGATGCCTATTATGGATGGTTGGACTCTTTGTAAGAAAATAAGAGAAACACGGGAAGTCCCAGTCATTTTTTTAACTGCAAAAGGGGAAGAATGGGATAAAGTGAATGGATTAAAAATGGGAGCAGATGATTATATTGTAAAGCCATTTAGTCCAGGAGAGTTAATTGCAAGAGTAGACGCCGTTCTTAGAAGAACAAAGAATCATGACGGAAGTTCGACTTTATTAAAAATAGGAAACATAGAGATTAACGAAAAAGCTAGAAGTGTTTTTGTCACTAACAAAGAACTATCACTTACCTTAAAGGAATATGATTTACTGCTTTTTTTTAGTAAACATCAAGATTATGTTTTCAGTCGTGAACAGATTTTAGAGAAGGTGTGGGGAATCGACTATTTTGGAACTGCTCGAACGGTTGATACTCATATTAAAACTTTAAGAATTAAACTTGGACAAGATGCGGATTATATTTCTACTGTTTGGGGTGTAGGGTATAAGTTTGGGATGAATGGATGAAAAACATCATATATTCATTTTCATTTTTACAAAAGCTATGGTTAACAATTTGTATAATCGTCATTTGCACAACAATTTTCTTTTTTCTATTGTTTCAATATGCATATAAACAATTATACGTTTCATATGTAAGATCTACATTGATTCAAGAAGGTAAAAATATAGTAAAGCACTATCACGAGAGTAATATAAAAGATTTTAAGAGATTTGTATCAGAATTCGATAAGGTGTCAAATGCGAATGTATTATATGTAAGTAATCCTCGAGATTTAAGTGCATGTATTCCTTATAATGTAAGTCACCAATCATTTATTACTGAAGATGACAGAGAAACATTGTTACAAGGGAAAGTTATTACAAAAACAGGTTTTGAAGAAAGATTTAAACGCCAAATTATTGGAGTTGTTGTGCCTGTTGTGAAAAAAGAAAAGCTTGAAGGAATTATCTACTTACATTTGCCTTTAAGAAGTATTACCGATTTAATTCAGCAATCGAAATGGATCTTTTTTGTGAGTGCACTTTTATTTGCAGTAATTATACTAATCATAGGCAGGAGAATTATTCAACAAATGATTAAGCCATTGTCACGTATGGAACAAATTTCATATAAAATGGCAAACGGTAATTATACTGAACGAATACAGCATGATAGCGGGGATGAAGTTGGTAAACTAGCGATCGCATTTAATTCAATGTCAGAATCCTTACAAAAAGAAGATGAAAATAGAAAAGAATTTTTAGCAAACGTGTCTCATGAATTAAGAACTCCGCTAAGTTATGTTAAGGGCTATAGTGAAGCGATTCTAGATGGAGTAGTGAAACCTGAACAGCAAATGAAATATGTAGGCATCATTCAAAAGGAAGCGGGCCGCATGCAAAGACTCGTTCGTGACTTACTAGATTTAGCAACTTTAGATGGTCAAAATATTCCTTTAAGACAAGAGCCGAATGTACTTACCCAATTAATTGAAGATACACTCGAAACTTATACACAGATACTGAAAGATAAAAACATAATTGTGTATAAACATTTAGATGAATCAATTATTGCGAGTGTTGACCCGGATCGTTTTCAACAGGTTATTCACAATTTACTAGATAATTCAATTCGTTATACACCTTCAGGTAAATCAATTACGATTACATTAAGTCAAAGTAAAAAAGTTGTACTTGAAATTGTAGATGAAGGTAAAGGTGTTCCAGAAAAGGAAATTTCTCACTTAGGTGAAAGATTTTATAGAGTAGATAAAGCAAGATCCAGAAATGAAGGTGGAACAGGCCTTGGACTAGCGATTGTTAAGCAAATCATTGAACAACATAATGGGAACATCACTTTTAAGAATATTGAGGGTCAAGGATTAAAAACAATTGTCTCTTTACCGTTATTTGAAATATAAACAAACCTGAGCAAATTAGCTTCAGGTTTGTTTTTTGTTTAAATATATTAAACAAAATTAGCGATTCGATCATAAATATGCTCCGGAATTTCTTCTGGAATTAAGTGACCAGCTTCTGGATAAGTGACTAAAATAGATTGTTTTAAATCTTGATGTAGTCTTTTTCCGATTTCAAGCGGTACAACCTTATCTTTTTCTCCCCAAATTAGAAGAGTTGGAACTGAGATGTTTTGCAAATCAGTTGGACTTAAGTCTCCTTCACGATCCCGTATCATTTTCGTTAGTGCTCTAAAAATTTCATCTTGTAAAAAAGGTTCTTTGTAGCCGTTTATCATTTCTTCATCAATTAAATTTTGATTATGAACAACTGAGTTTAGTGAATTCATAATTCCTTGCTTGGTAATTGTTCTCTTTACGTATAGATGGAAAAAAGGAAAATAAGATGAAAGTATTAAATGAGGGTTTGCTTTACCTAAATACCCCGAGCTACAAAGTAAAATGACTTTATTTACAAATTCAGGTTTCTTCTTAGCAACATAAAGGCATATTTGTCCACCCATAGAATGTCCTACTAAGTTAACTTTATCTAGCTTAAGATGATCTACAAGTGAAATAACCACATTGGCAAAATTATCGTAGGAGTAAGTAAAGTTAAGGTGCTTTCCACTTTTACCAAACGGAGGTAAATCAATAACGAGTACAATATGGTCCTTTGCGATAAAAGGTATCAGTCTGCGGAAGCTAAAACATGATGATAAAAACCCATGGATACATACGAATACCTTAGAATCTTTCTTATCGATATTTTGATACCCATAAAGTTCATAATAGACATCCAGCCCAAAGACTTTATAAGTAGATTGGATTGTTTCAGAATGACTCAACATCAAAACTCCTTTCTTAGATTTTGGATTATTATGTCCAAATGAAAGGAGAAAATGCTTTTTTTAAAATGAGATTCTTTTTATTGGATCTTAGGTGAGTCTTTTCAACGAGTACTTACCTTAAAAGAAAATGGTACTTGAATAAAAGATTTATCAAAATGTTCCTATATACAGCGCTTTTATTTTTTTAGTTTTTCGTCAATTCTAAATAAAGAAGGAAATTTTTAAATAATAGATATAGCCCAACCTTTAAAATGACTATAATACAATAAGGGTAAATAACAAATTTATTAGAAAAGTGCCATGAAGTGTTTATGTAGTTGCTTTAAAAGTTGGACTGTGTGTGCTAAAATTTATTTGGATTGAACGAAAATAGGAGTGTTTTTAATGGCACAAAACTACAATATTGGGAAAGTCTACACTGGAAAAGTAACTGGAATTCAGACGTATGGTGCCTTTATCTCACTTGATCACCAAACACAAGGACTAGTCCATATATCCGAAATTATTAATGGCTATGTTCGTGATATTCGAGATTATATCTCTGTCGGGCAAACAGTGAATGTACGTGTACTGTCTATTGACGAGATGACCGGGAAAATTAGTTTATCTTTAAAAGGAGCAAGTCTTGATCAAGGAATAAATGGTGATGAGAATTTAAAACATGCGGCAAGGCTGTTAAGAGAATTAAAACCAGATGGGTTTAGTACATTGCACAAAAAGTTAAATGAATGGATCCATGTTGAAATGAAAAAAGAGAATATGACAAATTAAAAAGGAAGGGGTTTCCCTTCCTTTTTAATTTATAAATGTATTATCTAACATCGTTAGTTTCAGGATGTGTACCTAGCTCTTCAGAAGGTTTAAATAACAAGCCAAGGTTAATTAAACCTGAAATACCAACGATACCGTATATTATTCGAGCAAAGGCAGAATCTGCTCCGCCAAATATAGCTGCAACTAAGTCAAATTGGAAAAAACCAATTAACCCCCAATTTATTGCTCCAATAATTGTGAAGATAAGTGCAATACGTTGTAGAGTACTCATTAAAGTTTACCTCCTTTTTCATTACCTTCTAACATATTTTCTCTCATTTTTTTGAGATTATGTAATGAACAAAAAATAATTTGCAATACGAATGAGTGAATGTTAAAAAATTCACAAATATTTAAGTGTAGATACTTGCTTTGGATATTATATTTCGGTACATTGTAAAGTATAAATTATTTTAGGAGGTTTCAAATGACTTCTCATATCAAATTTGATTATTCAAAAGCGAAATCATTTTTTCAAGAACATGAACTTACATATTTAAGAGATGCAGTAAAATTATTTCATCATACGATTCATGAAAAAACAGGTGCTGGTAATGACTACTTAGGTTGGGTAGACTTACCGAATGAATATGATCAAGATGAATTTTCTCGTATTCAAAAAGCTGCGAATAAAATTAAATCAGATTCAGACGTACTTTTAGTCATTGGAATCGGTGGGTCTTATTTAGGGGCTCGAGCTGCAATTGAAATGCTTCAAAATTCATTTTTCAATATAACATCGAAGGAAGAAAGAAAAGCTCCACAAGTGTTCTTCGTTGGTAATAATATTAGTTCTACATACATGCATGATCTAATTGAACTGTTAAAAGACAAAGACTTTTCGATTAATGTTATATCTAAGTCAGGAACAACTACTGAGCCTGCAATTGCATTCCGTATCTTTAGAAAATTATTAGAAGAAAAATATGGAGCAGAAGAAGCAAAAGCTCGTATTTATGCAACAACAGATAAAGCTAGAGGTGCATTAAAAACAGTAGCAGATGAAAAAGGATATGAAACATTTGTAATTCCTGATGATGTTGGCGGAAGATATTCTGTTTTAACAGCAGTAGGACTATTACCAATTGCTGCAGCTGGATTAGATATTGAACAAATGATGAAAGGTGCTCAAAGTGCACTAAATGAATATAATTCTTCTGAGTTAGAAGATAATCAAGCGTATCAATATGCGGTAGTACGTAATGTTTTATATAGCAAAGGTAAAACAATTGAGATGCTTGTGAATTATGAGCCTTCACTTCAATATTTTGGTGAATGGTGGAAGCAGCTGTTTGGAGAAAGTGAAGGAAAAGATCAAAAAGGAATTTTCCCATCTTCAGCAAACTTCTCAACTGATTTACATTCTTTAGGACAATATATTCAAGAAGGTCGTCGTGACTTGTTTGAAACAGTCATTAATGTTGAAAATGCTCGTCATGAATTAACGATTGAACTTGAAGATAACGATTCAGATGGTTTAAACTATCTGGCAGGTAAGTCTGTGGACTTCGTTAACAAAAAAGCTTTTGAAGGCACAATTTTAGCGCATGCAGATGGTGGTGTACCAAGTTTAGTTGTCAATTTACCTAAATTAGACGAGTATACTTTTGGTTATACGGTTTATTTCTTTGAATTAGCGTGTGCTATGAGCGGTTACTTGTTAGGTGTGAATCCTTTTGATCAACCAGGTGTAGAAGCATATAAGAAAAACATGTTTGCACTTTTAGGTAAGCCTGGATTTGAAGAATTAAAAATGCAATTAGAAGAGCGTTTGAAATAATATAGAAGAAACCGTTGTTAATTTTTTAACAGCGGTTTTTTTTTTCTTCTTACTAAAAGTGATAAGTTATTCAAAATTTGCTTTAATTTAACGTTCATGTTTTTTCGTTATTGGAAAATACTATCTATAAAAAGGAGGAGAAAAAGAATGTATCCTTTAGAATCAAAGATAGAAAATCAAACATTTGTACTGAACCATATTGAAGAAAAACTAAAAAGTCACGGGTTTGTTATTGGACCTAATTGGGATTTCGATCATGGTAGTTTTGATTTGTTAATGGCAAATGATCATGGTTATCAATATTTGCGTTTACCTTTTAAAGTATCATCTGGATCATTAGATATGGATGGTGCTGTTATTCAATTTAAAACACCTTACTTATTAACCCATGTTTATAATAAAGGTTTAGATGATAACATTGGGCTTGAAGGAAATGCAACAGCTTCGATCAATCAGTTCCAGGAGCCAATTGAGGCAGATGCAAATGTACCAGGAAAGTATCAAAAAAAGGGTAGAGAAATTCTCAAATTAGTTGAATCTTACTTAACTTAAGTAAAAAAGAGCCATCCTTAGGTGAAATGGCTCTTTTTTGTATATATATGTAATTCAAACTAGAGAAATAAGTAAATCGTTTTCTTCAATCTTCAACGTATTATCAGGTCTAATCATCGTGTTTTTATTTCTGACAACGCCGATAATAATTTTGTTATTGTTCATCTCTTCTATTACAACGTCATAAAAGAATTGGCCAATCATGTGTCGATCTACTTCAATCATTTTAACAGTAAAATTTTCAAGTTGGTTTGATAGTTTAAGGAGTACATCTGAATACCCTTTATGAACGATTGAACCTGCCATGACAAATGATGTTAATAAATTTACCTCAATAATTTCATCTGCTCCAGCTCTAGATGCATTGATAACTTGATTTTTTGTTAGGATTTCAGCAATACAATTTATTGATGATGTCACACCTTTAGCTGCTATGATCGTTAAGATCGTTTGCATGTCGGCATCATGTTCATTTTTATTTTGATCAGCGGTAATTAGTATGGTATGTGCTGATCGTATATTTGCTTTTTCTAAAATTTGGTCGCTTGCTGCGCTTCCTTTTACAAAATGTACTTTTTCTAAATCGGGCGGTAATAATTCTAAACTTTCATCGATTAGTACAATATGCGTGGAGTTTGACGTTTCGCGTAATTGTTTTATGACATTTTTTACGCGTTCATTCCATCCAACTATTATGATGTGATTTTTTTTAGAAAATGTAAGTGTTCCTTTAAAATCGGCATCCTGATTTCTAAATGCTTGTGCGGAAAAAGAAATCATGTAATAGGATCCTAGTCCTGTACCAAGTAGAATTAAGACAACCGCAAAAAAACGACCGACAGGAGAGAAAGGTACATAATCACCATAACCAACTGTAAATGTTGTCACTAGTGACCACCAGAGTCCATCCCAAACCGTTGGGAAAGTAAATGGTTCTGCAAAGTGAATAATGACACCAAAAACAACGATCAGTGTAATTAGGATGAATGTAACTTTTAAAAGAGTATAGGATTTAAAATAGGTAGGTGTGTTACGAAATACTTTCAAATGCATTCCTCCATCACTATCTCGTAACACTTATTTTTACCAATTAAATGTAAGTTATCACTATTAAATACTTTCTATTTCAATTCCTCTAACGTTGTCGATTTGTTCTATATCATAATAAATTTCAGTTGTTCTTCGTTTATTGAAAACTAAAAGCTTCATTTGGACAAAATGTTCGTCATTACTTAATCCTTTAATTTTAATATTTTTCACTGTAATTTCTTGTGCATTAATTTGATCAATTACAGTATTTATGTTCTCTATCCCGTTAACTATCATCTTTAAAATGATATCTCGTTCTTTTAATCGCTTTGGTCCAAGTTTACTAATTAAATATGGAATCAACTCGACACTTATAATAAGTAAGCCTACGCCAGCTAAGGCCTCTAAATAAAAACCTGCTCCTACGATAATTCCAATTCCGGAAGCACCCCAAATCATTGCAGCTGTCGTTAAACCTGCAATCGTATCATTACCTCTGCGCAAGATTACTCCCGCACCGACAAAACCAATCCCTGATACAATTTGAGCAGGTAATCGTAATGGATCCATTGTGATGTTTAAAAAATCACTACTTGGAAAATTATAAGCTGAGCTTATTGATACGATTGTTAAAAGACAGCTCATAATAGAAATAACAAGACATGTCTTTAATCCAAGTGGTTTTCTTTTTAATTCTCTTTCTAGACCGATAATGGAACCTAACATGGCTGAAATGAGTAATTTAATTAAAATGTCTGGGTGTAGCTCCATAATGAAAACTCCTTTTTCTATATAGTTTATGCGTAATTCGACATCTCTTATTACTCTTCCTTTCTTAATGAAAATTTTTTTATCTTTTTTTAAAAAAAATAGTAAAAAAGACTTGTCATGAAGAAAACATGATGTTATATTAATATACGTCGCCAAGTTGACGCGACAAATTAACAAAAAAGAAGTTATAAAAAATACTTCAAAAATAATGTTGACTCTCAAATAAAGAGATGTTAATATAAGAAAGTCGCCAATGACGCGACAAAGTGAACTTTGAAAACTAAACAAAACATGAAGTAAAACGTCAATTATTAGTTTTTTGAGCAATACAAGATTTAAACTTAACTATTATGGAGAGTTTGATCCTGGCTCAGGAC
>NZ_NETJ01000003.1 GCF_002128405.1 Gottfriedia solisilvae | reverse complement strand
CTAGTTCCGGCTCCTAGCTCCTCGAGGTCGTAAGTCAATCCCAACTAAAGGTTAAAAAGCAACCTTTACCCGTGCTCGCCTTACGCTTGTCGGAGCTAAACAGTCGCCTCCACTTTTCTAAATAAAAAACACCCTTAAAGGGTGCTCTTACACATCTTTTTTAAATGTACTTAGCATGGCACGAACGAGTCCGCCAAGAAATTTTGGTAGTTTAATCGTATAAAATCTCATGCTTTCCCTCCTACAAGCTTTCTAACAGATCTTAAGGAAAAGATTAATCCTATTACATTGTACTTGTGATGAGTGAAAACTATGACATGAATTTGTTTAATCTTTGCTCCTTATTACTAATGCTATGCCACTGCTAAAAGAAATAGACCCAACGCTGTCATCTAGTTCGTTGCTCACACATAATGATGAGCCTAATTCCAAGTGATGATTGGTAAGGGGATATTTAAATCCTTTTAATGTTAGGTTTTCTATATCAGTACCTAGTGAGAAAAAAGATATGTATTTAAACTGATCTTGTTTTTTGATTTGATGTGTACCTTCTCCAATAACATAAATTTCGTTATGTTCATCAATAATGTAAATTGGAATTGAGTGCTTTCTATATTTGACTAATAATGAAATACTACCGTACTCGTGATCTAATCTTTTGCCAGTAACACAATGTATAAATATTTTTTCAGGTTGCTTTGAAATGGCCCACTCAAGTGCTAATTCTAGGTCTGTATAATCTTTTTCTGGTGGAAAAATAAATACATTCGGTACTTTTCTTTTTAATTCTGCTAAATCGGCTTTACTCAATGAATCAAAATCTCCAAAAACTGCATCTGGATGAATATCTTCTTCCATTAAATAAGCTGCCCCATTATCCACACCTATAATTGTGCTTTCTGAACCACTTTTGCGGATCATTTGGAGCGTATTTGATTTTGGACCTGCCCCGATTAAATGAATGATCAAATGATTTTCACCTCTAAAAAAGAAAATGCAATCATAATGATTGCATTAACCTCTAATTTTCGCTATCGCTTCTTTACGATTTTCCTTATTATATACCGCTGAACCTGCCACTAATACAGTAGCACCGGCTTCTTTACAAAGTATGGCAGTATGTTCATCAACTCCACCATCAATTTCAATTTCAACTGATAAATTTCGTTCTTTAATCATATCTGCAACTTGTTTAATTTTCGGAACAACTGAATGGATAAACTTTTGACCACCAAAACCTGGATTGACAGTCATTAAAAGTACCATATCAATTTCATCAATGATATGTTCGATTGTTGATACTGGTGTTGCAGGATTTAAAACGACACCTGCTTTGATTCCATGCGATTTGATATTTTGAATCGTTCGATGTAAATGCACACATGCCTCTACATGAACTGTAATAATATCAGCACCCGCTTTTACAAATTGTTCGATGTATTGATCTGGATTTTCAATCATTAAATGTACATCTAATGGAAGTTTTGTGATTGGTCTAATTGCTTCAACAATTAATGGGCCAATCGTTATATTCGGAACAAAATGTCCATCCATTACATCAACGTGAATATAATCTGCACCTCCACGTTCTACATCTACAATCTCTTCTCCAAGTTTAGCGAAATTTGCTGATAGGATTGATGGTGCGATTTTTACCATGATTAATACCTCGGCTTTCTGTCTCTTATTTCTTCTATGAACGAAACATAGTGGTTGTATCGTTCTGTTGTGATTTCGCCATTTTCAACTGCTTCTTTTACAGCACATTTTGGTTCTTTTAGATGAGTACATCCTCTAAACTTACATTCCTGGCTTTTTTCTCTCATCTCTATAAAGCAATAAGACAAGTCTTCTGCTTCAATATCAATAAACTCAAGAGAACTAAATCCAGGCGTATCGGCAACAAGTCCCTCGCCAATTTTAATTAATTCTACATGTCTTGTCGTATGTTTTCCTCGTCCTAAATGTGTGGAAATAATTCCTGTTTTCAAGTCTAACTCAGGGTTAATTGCATTCAGTAATGTTGATTTACCAACCCCAGATTGACCAGCGAATACAGAAATTTTGTCCGCAAGATGTGGCAGTACTTTTTCCAAGCCTTCTTCAGTTTTTGAAGAAGTTAAACATACTTCATAGCCTATTTGGCGATAATAATCTACATATTCCAAAACAGATTGTAATTGAGTTTCATTACATAGATCTATTTTAGTGATCACAATGAGTGGTTTTATTTCATTAAATTCGATTAAAACAAGAAATCGATCCAATAGATTCGGTGAAAAATTAGGCTCTACTGCTGAAAAAACTAGAATTGCTTGATCAACGTTGGCAATTGGAGGTCTTACTAGCTCATTTTTTCTATCTTTTATCTCAAGTAGATATCCTTCTCCACTTTTTTCTACAGAGTAAACGGCTTCATCTCCAACTAAAGGTGTTATTTTCTTATTGCGAAAATTTCCTCTACCGCGACAAGCAACAATGGTATCTTCCGTTTCTATATAGTAGAATCCACTTAACGCTTTAATTATTTTGCCCTCTGGCATATACTCACTCCTACAGTTCTTTAATTCGATGGATAGGGGACGTTTCTATCTGCAATAACTTGACCATCTTTAACAATTTTATAGGAAGCAGTCTGTCCAGGATCAATTGTCACTTCTACAGGAATTGTAGTTGTTTCTGTGATCGTTTTTGTAATTGCAGGTTTTACACCGTTATTATTTTTATCCTTTATAAAAACCTCTACCACTTGAGGCGTATTAGGAATTGATGGTGTGTAAGGAACTTGTACACTTATTGTAACTTTTTTCGTTTTTTCTTTTGGTTTTCCTGAAGAAATAACAACATTAATTGTTTCTCCTTCTTCTACCTCAGCAGATGATGAAGGTGATTGAGAAATTACTTGTCCTTTTTCAACGGTTTCTGACTCTTCTTCTTTAAAGTTGAGCTTTAACCCATTTTCGCTAGCGTAATTTTCAACATCCTTTTTCGTCAAACCGGTTAGATCTCTGAGAATGATAGTTGATGTCCCTTTACTAATCCAAACATCTAAAGCAGTTTCATCTTGGATGATGTCTGCTCCTTCGTTAGGTGATTGATCGACAATCTCTCCCTCAGTTGCTTCACTCTCGATATAATGAGTTTTTACTGATTTATACTCTTCATCTAATCGTTGTTTTAGTGAATTATATTGAAAACCTTTTAGATTTTCCATTTCTCCACTTTTCTTACCTTTAGATTTATAAATCGTAATATAAGAGTTTTCTTTCACCGTCTCACCAATATTAGGTGAAGTTTTTACGACTTTTCCTTCGTCAATTTCATCATCATACAATTCTTTTGGATCATTGATCTTCAAACCCTGTGAAGCTAACAATGTGACTGCACTTTCATATGTCATATCCTTAACGTCTGGTATCTTAACGTCTTCTGGAAGGAATAACGCAGGAATTAAAGTAATGGCTAATAAACCACCAATTAATAGTGCGATGAAAGTTCCAATAATGAATTTCGCAAAAGAATTTTTCTTTTTTCGCTTATTTTTCTGATCAGCCGCTTTTTTTGAAGCTTGATCAACCTTTTGTTTATTAGGTTTACTAATAGGCAAAACAACTGTATCTGCTTCAGATGAATTAGGTATATCTTTTATGATTGGGATTACCTTTGTTTCATCCTCATTTACAGGTATGACAAACGGCTTTTCATTTAATCGATCGGAATCTAGAGCTGTTTGTAAGTCTAGCTTCATTTCATCAGCCGTATCATATCGATAAAAAATATCTTTAGCAGTTGCTTTTAACACAATATTTTCAACACTTTGTGGTATTTCTGGGTTAATGGTTGTTGGAGGCGGTACTTCACTTTGTAAATGCTTTAAAGCAATTGATACAGCACTCTCCCCTGAAAATGGTAATTTGCCAGTTAATAGCTCAAACATTACGATACCTAATGAATAAATATCGGACTTCTTATTCGCAACTCCACCTCTTGCTTGTTCAGGTGAAAGATAGTGAACGGATCCAAGTACAGAATTCGTTTGAGTAATTGTTGCTGCAGTTGATGCAGTTGCTATACCAAAATCAGTTACTTTAACATTGCCATCTTCATTAATTAGTATGTTTTGTGGCTTTATATCTCTATGTACGATTTGAAAATGATGTGCATGTGCGATAGCAGCAGTTAACTGCTCCATAATCCTTAAAACTTTTTTAGGTTTTATCGGTGTATGGCGTTGGATATATTCCTTAAGCGTTTCACCTTCTACATACTCCATTACAATATATTGCAAACCTTCTTCTTCCCCAACATCGTAAGAACTCACAATATTTGGATGTGAAAGTGATGTAACTGAATATGCTTCTCTTTGGAAGCGTCTTACAAAGTCTGGATCATTAGAAAAATCCATCCGTAACATCTTTACTGCAACATCTCGATCCAAAATCATATCATGGGCTAAATAAACGTTTGCCATCCCGCCACTACCAATTAATTTTAAAATCTTATATCGGTCATTCAGGCGTCTTCCGATCATCACGTTCACATTCACCCCTTCTCATCATGTCTTGGCTCATGTTTTATAATAGCAATTGTGATGTTATCTTCTCCCCCAAGATCGTTCGCAAGTGAGATTAATTCATTCCCGATTTTTTCAATAGGATGGTCATCAGAGAATTTTTCATTCAATTGTTGATATGAAACCTTATCTGATAAACCGTCAGAACATAAAACGATTAAATCGTCTTCTTCCCATGTTAATGTTTTAATATCAACAGTAGCTGTTTCTTCTGTCCCAAGCGCTCGAGTAATGACATTTTTACGAGGATGAATCACAGCATCCTCTTGTGAAATTTGTCCAGATTTAACTAGTTCAGCCACTAATGTGTGGTCGTCTGTAATCTGTTTAAAACCTTCACTATTTTTTAAATAACCTCTAGAGTCACCTATATGTGCAATTGTAAAATACAAAGGAGTACAAATAACCGCTTCTAGCGTTGTACCCATCCCTTTGCATTCTTCATTTTGTTCTGCGTGAATAAATAAGTTAATATTTAATTGATTTACGATGTTGCGTAGCCAAGCTTCAGCTTCTTTTGGTGTCTCAAAATTACTTGTATTTTTCCATTCTGCTTCGAAGAAATTAACCGCCATCTTACTTGCAACTTCACCAGCTAAATGACCACCAATTCCATCAGCAACTACCGCTAATACGATATCTGAATCGTTACGAAATAAACCTACACTATCTTCATTATGTTGGCGAACTTTCCCCGTATCAGTTTGAAAAAAAGTCTGCATTTCTTCACCTCGTCTCCTCTTTACGCTCCTTTGCACGCAACTGTCCACAAGCAGCATCTATATCATGGCCTTGTTCACGACGAATTGTAACATTGATTCCGTTTTGCTTTAATACTTTTTCAAATGCAAAAATTTGTTCCTTTGGCGTTCTAACGTAATTTCGCTCTGGAACGTAGTTTACCGGGATTAAATTGACATGGCATTTTACTCCCTTTAATAACGTAGAAAGCTCTTCTGCATGCTCAACTTGATCGTTTTCACCACCGAATAAACCATATTCAAACGTAACTCGTCTACCTGTTTTTTCAACATAGTAACGAACGGCATCCATTAAATCTGGTAATTTATACGCTCGATTAATTGGCATTAATTTTGATCTAAGCTCACTATTAGGAGCATGTAACGAGATCGCAAAATTAATTTGTAGTCCTTCATCTGCAAAGTTATAGATTTTAGGAATAATACCACTCGTTGATACAGTAATATGACGAGCACCGATATTTAAACCTTTATCACTATTAACGATTCTTAGGAAATCCATTAAACCATTATAGTTATCAAATGGTTCACCTATACCCATAACTACAATTGAACTTACTCGCTCTTCCACTTCATCGATTGCGCGTTGTACACATAATACTTGTGCTACAATCTCACCAGCTTCAAGATTTCTCTTTAAGCCGCCAAGAGTAGAGGCACAAAATGTACAACCTATTCTACAACCTACTTGAGTCGTTACACATACAGAATTGCCATAATTATGTCTCATTAAAACAGTTTCTATAGAATATCCGTCATGTAACTCAAATAAAAATTTCATTGTACCATCTGAAGAGGTTTGTTTAACTAATGTTTTAAGTGTAGTAATCGTAAAATTCTCTTCTAATAGTTGTCTTAATTCTTTCGGAACATTTTGCATTTCTTCAAAACTTTCAACTCGTCTAACATATAACCAGTTATAAATTTGTTTCGCACGGAATGCCTGTTGCTTTTGCTCTATTAACCATGCCTCTAAATCACTCAATTTTAGTGAGTAAATTGAAGGTTTTTGTGTTTTTTCTATTTTGACTGAATTTGTAGTATTTTCTAACTTCAACGTTACACCTTCTTTCTTAATCTTGCAATAAAAAATCCATCCGTTCCAAAATAATGTGGTAGTAGTTGAATATACCCATTTTGAACCGTTTTATCTTCTTTCAATTCATTAGGAACATGCTCAATTAATGAACGATCTAGTTCATAATCATCATGTTCTTCAAGGAAAGAATTAACAACATCTAAATTTTCTTCATGGCCAACTGTACATGTACTATATACAAGTGTGCCACCTGGTTTTAATAACTTAGAAGCCTCGTGTAAGATAGATTTTTGTACTTTTTGTAAATTTGATACATCTGTAGCATTTTTCTTTAATAAAATGTCGGGTTTTCGACGAATAACGCCAAGTCCAGAACAAGGAGCATCTACTAACACACGATCGAATAATTTTCCTTCAAATTCTTCTGGTGCTTTTCTAGCGTCTAATGCTTTTGTTTCTATATTTTCAAGCCCTAATCGGTTTGCTTGTTCCTTAATTAATTTAACTTTGTGCTTGTGTAAATCTAATGAAGTAACTGATCCAGTTCCCTTTAATAGCTCAGCTATATGAGTAGATTTACCACCCGGTGCTGCGCATGTATCTAAAACTTGATCTCCCTCATTAACTCCTAGTGCTTGCGCTACTAACATAGAGCTTTCATCTTGAATTGAAATATACCCTTCTTTAAACGCATTTGAATGAGCAACATTACCTTTTTGAATTTCAATTGCAAATGGAGATAGATTTCCTACTTCAACGTCTATGCCTTCATCTTCAAGCATTCTAATGACTTCTTCTCTAGTTGCTTTCATGCTATTCACTCTAGCGGTTTGATATGGTGGCAGGATATTTTCTTCACACATTTTTCTTGTTTCATCTTCACCAAATTCACTTACCCATTGCTCAATTAACCACAAAGGATGATTTGTTTCAATCGAAAGTTTCTCGACCTTGTCCTTTATTTCATTAATGGAACGTACTCCATTACGTTGTATATTTCTTAAAACGCCATTAACTAATGAAGCAATTCCTTTGTGCCCGCGTTTTTTCGCTATCTCAACAGCTTCATTTAAAACTGCATGTGCAGGAACACGATCTAAGAAATGAAATTGATAAAGCGATAGTTTGATTAATATATAAACCCACTCTTCCAATTTCTTCTGATTCTTAATATAAGGTTCCAAATAAAAATCTAATAGTTGATCCCTTTGAATAGTACCGTAAATAATTTCTGTCAATAACCCAGAGTCAGCAGATGATAAGTCATTCTTTTGAATATAGTTATTAACTAATAAATTACTATACGATTGATTTTTATAAACAGAAAGAAGGGCCTCTAAGGCAATCTCTCGTACATTTTTACTCATTTTATTCTCCTAACTTCATTCCACGTTCAATAAACGAACCAGCGCCATTAATATATTGCTTAGCTTCCATTCGTTTTTTCCCTGATGGCTGTAAGTCTGTTATTTTAATAGCAGTTTGATTTCCTGTTGCAACAACAATTCCGTCGTTTTGAACTTCAATAATCTCACCTGGGTTTAAGTTTTGATGACCTTCAACTTTTTCACTCCACCAAACTTTTAAAACTTCTCCGTTTAATGTAGTATAAGCTACTGGCCATGGGTGTAAACCTCTTACGTGATTATAAATCTCTTCACCAGATTTTGACCAATCAATTCGTTCTTCTTCTCTTTTAATATTCCAAGCAAAAGTTACTTTGCTTTCATCTTGCTTTTCGGGTGTGATTTCACCTTTTAGTAAAGCTGGGACTGTTTCTGATAGTAAATCTGCTCCAGCGATACTTAATTTATCATGTAATGAACCAACATGATCTTTTTCTTCTATTGGTACAACCACTCTCGCTAACATATCACCTGCATCTAGCTTCTCAACCATATACATGATTGTCACACCCGTTTCACTTTTCCCTTGAATAATTGAATAGTGAATTGGAGCGCCACCTCTTAATTCAGGAAGAAGTGAAGCATGAACATTAATACATCCAAATTTTGGGGATTCAAGTATTTCTTTTGGAAGAATTTGTCCAAATGCTGCTGTTACTATTAAATCCGGATTTAATGTCAGAACCTTGTCAGTTTCTTCTTTCAAGCGAATTTTTTCAGGTTGTAAAACCGGTATGTTATGCTTTAGTGCCTCCACTTTAACAGGCGGTGGCGTTAACACTCTTTTACGCCCAACAGGACGGTCAGGTTGAGTTACGACACCAACTACTTCATAACCATCTTCAATGATTCTTCTTAAAACAGGTACTGAAAAATCTGGTGTACCCATAAAAACTATTTTTGTCATCTTTTATAGCCTACCCTTCTAATTCACTTTCTTCATAGTATTTAGATACTTTCGAAGTGAATAAAACTCCATTCAGATGGTCAATTTCATGCAAAATTGCACGAGCTAAAAATCCTCTCGCCTCAATAATAAAGTACTTTCCACGTTTATTTTGAGCTTTTATTTTTGCATAACTAGGTCTTGTTACATCTCCATATAAATTAGGAAAACTTAAACATCCTTCTATATCTGTTTGCTCACCTTTTGTTTCCATAACAATCGGATTAATCAAATCAATTCTTCCATTTTCATCCTCAACATCAACAACTGCAACTTGCTGCAAAATGCCAACCTGAGGCGCTGCCAATCCTACACCATCAGCAGCTATCATTGTTTCATACATATTATTTAATAATTTAACTAAATTTTTATCAAATGTTGTCACTTTTGCACAAGGTGTTTCAAGTACTTCATTTGGGTGTTCTATAATTTTTAAAATGGCCAAATTCACAACTCCTTAACTTATTACGATTTTCTTGTTGGAATACTTATTTACTATTTATTCTTGGAGTTTATAGCTCTAGTGGTTAACTCCGCTTTTCTTTCTGTCTAGCTCCGGCTCCTAACTCCTCGAGGTCATAAGTCAATGACCAGTTAAGGTTAAAAACCAACCTTATCTGGCCCTTGCCTTATGCTTGTCGGAGTTAAACAGTCGCCTCCGCTTTTCTTTCTGTCTAGTTCCGGCAAATTGCCCCTCGAGTCATAAGTCAATGCCCAGTTAAGGTTAAAAAGCAACCTTATCTGGTCCTTGCCTTATGCTTGTCGGGGCAGGGCTATTTGCCTCCACATTTCGTTCTGTCTAGCTCCAGGCGTTAGACCCTCGAGGTCATAAGCCAAAAACCATTAAAGGTAAAAAGCACCTTTACTGGTTTTTGTCTTATGCTTGTCGGGGCTGAGCGAACGCCTTCCGCTTTTCGTTACATAAACATAGTCGGTTGAAAGTCTATTGTTATTTGTAGTTTTCCTTTGTCTGTTTCTTCTTGGTAGAATTGTTGGATTCGGTTTAGTACGTCGTATAGTGCTGGTTCTGATTTGTATTTTATGACGCATTGATATCGGAATTGATCTTTAATTTTTGCGATTGGAGATGCAACAGGTCCTAAGACGATGGAACGATTTGATAGGTTTTCTCTTAAGTAGCCTGTAATTTGTTCACTTACTTTTACTACTTTGATTAAGTCCGTATGTGATATGGAGATTAATACTAAGTAATAAAAAGGTGGATAATGGAACGATCTCCTGATTTTCATTTCTTCTTCGTAAAATGCAATGAAATCCTGCGTTTTTGCTAATTCAATACTATAATGCTCTGGAGAATATGTTTGTATAACAACTTCACCAGGTTTTTCATGGCGTCCAGCTCGTCCACTGACTTGCGTTAGTAAACTAAAAGTTCGTTCACTTGCTCTAAAATCTGGTAAATGTAATGAACTATCAGCAGCCAGTACACCAACTAAAGTTACATTTGGGAAATCTAAACCTTTTGCGATCATTTGTGTTCCGAGTAAAATATCGGCCTCACCATTCCCAAATTGTTTTAGCATTTTTTCATGGGCACCTTTACGGCTAGTTGTATCATTATCCATTCGAATGACTCTTGCTTCTGGAAAGCTTTGTGTGATTGCTTCTTCAACTTTTTGTGTACCCGTACCAAAAAATCGAATATGATCACTCTGGCAAGAAGGGCATTGTTTTGGCATATAAGTTTCATAACCACAATAATGGCACTTTAATGAATGGTTATGTTTATGATAAGTTAGTGAAACTTCACAATGTGGACACTGAATCGTATAACCACAATCTCTACACATTACAAATGAAGAGTAACCTCTACGATTTAAGAACAAAATGATTTGTTCTTTTTTCTCTAAACGATCGATGATTTTTTCATGTAACAAAGTTGAGAACATTGTTCGATTTCCATTCCGTAATTGTTCTCTCATATCGACAACTTCAACTTCTGGTAATGGACCTTGGTTTACCCGCATTGACATTGTTTCAAGTTCATAAACACCTTTTTGAGCACGAGCAAACGTTTCAAGAGTAGGCGTTGCACTACCTAATACAACAGGACAATTGTGATATTCCCCTCTCCAAACTGCAATATCTCTTGCATGATATCTTGGATGCTCGTCTTGTTTATATGTTGTTTCATGTTCTTCATCTATTATAATAATGCCTAAATTTTCAAATGGCGCAAAAATCGCAGATCGTGCTCCTACGACTACCTTTACTTCTTTTCGTTGAATTTTTCTCCACTCATCATACTTCTCACCGATCGAAAGTCCACTATGCAAAACAGCAACGTCATTTCCGAATCTACTTTTGAATCGACCTACTATTTGTGGGGTAAGTGAAATTTCTGGCACTAATACAATGGCTTCCATTCCTTTTAAAAGAACTTCTTGAATTGTTTGTAAGTATACCTCTGTCTTACCACTACCAGTTACACCATGTAATAAGTGGATTTTATGTTCCCTTTCCTTAAATGAAGAAACAATATGTTCGTAAGCTACTCTTTGTTCGTCTACTAGAGGTAGTGGCTTCGATTTTTCAATGTCACTTCCAACATAAGGATCTCGGTAAACTTCAATTGTTTCAATCGAGATGAATTCGTTCTTTTGTAAAGTTTTGATCGGCGAATCTGTTATTTGAAGAAATTCCTTTAATTCTTTTACACTTGTTTGGCCATTCATTCTTAAGTATTCAATAATGTCTTTTTGCTGTGGAGATGAAATATTTTTCAAATCTTCATCTAATACTTTTAAAAGTGAAACAACACGCTCTGTTTTTTTATTTGCTTTGTTTTTTACTTCATATTCTATTTCAAGTAAACCTTCTTTAATAGCTCGTTGTACAATTGATATTTTACTAACAAGAGATTCAACCTCAGTCCATTCTCTTCTTTTTACTACAGAAAATAATTGTGCTAATTCTGTTGGTAGAGCCTCATAAACTTCATCTGAAGTAATTTGAACATGCTTTTTATAAACCGCCTTAATCGCAGTTGGTAGCATAGCTTGATACGCCGAAATTAAAAAACAAAGTGTTTTTTGTGCAATATGGGAACCTAGTAATAAAAGTTCTTCAGTTAAGACAGGCATTACATCTAATACCTCTTCGATTTCCTTCACCTTATCCAAGCTTGTCGTTTCTTTTATTGCTAAAACAAAACCTTGCACTTTTCTAGGACCAAAAGGTACGATTACTCTCATTCCAGGTTGTATTGCATCATGCCATCTATCAGGAATTAGATAATCAAATGGACGGTCAGTTTGCCTTACTGACACATCAACTAAAACTGATGCATATGTCATCTTGCTTCCTCATTTAATAAGCGATGTACTTCAAGTAGTATTTCTTTCGCTACTTCTTTTTTTGTCATGATTGGTAATGGCTTCACTTCACCATTTCGGTGATAGATCGTGACAATATTCGTTTCCGTACCAAAACCTGCTCCAGCTTTCGTAACATCATTTGCAACAATCATATCTGCATTTTTCTTTAACAGTTTCCCTTTTGCATAATCTTCAACTTGTTCAGTTTCAGCTGCAAACCCAACTAAAATTTGATGTGTTTTTTGTTGACCTAATGAAAGGAGAATATCTTTTGTTCGTTTTAGAGGAATAGAAAGGTCTCCCTCACTTTTTTTCATTTTTTGATCATAAGTAACAGCAGGAGTGTAATCGGCAACCGCCGCTGTTTTTATCACAACATCCGCATTTCCAAATTCCGTTAATATTGCATCATACATTTGCGCAGCTGACTCAGTCTTAATGACCTTACACCCTTCTGGTGGTGTTAGATTTGTAGGTCCTGAGACTAAGACCACCTCTGCTCCTAGAGAAACGGCTACTTCTGCTAAGCTATAACCCATTTTCCCAGTAGAACGATTTGATAAGTAACGGACTGGATCGATTGTTTCAAGAGTAGGTCCAGCAGATATTACGATTTTCTTGCCTTTTAAAATGCCAAATTCGTTTTGAAAATAGTCATTTACAGCTTGTGTAATGTCTTCTGGTTCTGCTAATCTACCTTTTCCAACATAACCACATGCTAAATATCCTTCATTTGGTTCAATCAATTTACATCCAATTTCTTTTAAAGTGTTCATATTTTTTTGAACAATTGGATGATGATACATATTTACATTCATAGCAGGAGCAATCCATATTGGTTTTGTAGCAGCAAGTAATGTCGCTTGAATCATCTCATCACCTAAGCCATTTGCAAGCTTACCAATTGTGTTCGCTGTCGCAGGGGCTACAATGATTAAATCTGGCCAATCCCCTAAATCTATATGGGCAATTTTTGAACTATCTTTTTCATCAAATGTATCTGTATATACATCGTTTCTTGACAATGCTTGAAACGTTAATGGTGTCACAAATTTTGTAGCAGAAGGACTCATCATCACTTTTACGTTATATCCTGCTTGCACGAGTTTACTAGTAAGAGCCGCAGCTTTATATACTGCAATACCACCAGTAACACAAAGGAGTATATTTTTTTGTTCCAACTCACCTTCACCCTTTCAAATCTTAGTCTATCTTTCATATTTGTCAAAAAATAGGTCTTTTGATTGTTTATTTCTAAGATACCACAAATGTGTTTGAATTAAATTGATTAAGGCTCACAAAAAATAAGACTGTCCCGGTACCACTGCTAGATCACTATGAATGAAGGAAATAGTGTCTAACACCATGTTGTCCTTTCAGTCATATAGAGATAATAGCAATGTTTGGGACAGCCTCGTCACACGTGTAAGTTTTAGTCTTCTTTTATTTCTTCAAGTTTTCTGTAAGATAAAAGTCCAGCATTGATTTCTTCTAGTGCTTTACCTACGAATTTATCAGATACAGGCTTTTCAACTCGAGCATCTTTATTCACTTGCATTTCACGAGCACGTTTTGATGCAACTGTTACAAGTGTGTATTTTGAATCTAATTTAGTTAATAAACGGTCAATCGAAGGATATAACATAGTTTATTCTGCCTCCATCATTCTTTTATAATAATTTGCAACTCGTTCACGTTTTAAATGTTCACTAATCATGATTGCTTTAATTCGCTCACAAGCTAATTCAACTTGGTCATTTTCTACTACATAATCATAAGCATCCATCATTTCGATTTCTTCTTTAGCTGCATTCATACGATTTAAAATGATGTCTTCTGTTTCTGTACCTCTAGTTACGATGCGATTTTGAAGCTCGCTCATACTTGGAGGTGCTAAAAAGATAAAGATCCCTTCTGGGAATGCTTTCTTAACTTGAAGAGCTCCTTGAACTTCAATTTCCAGGAAAATGTCTTTTCCTTCACTTAAAGTTTTTTCAACGTATTCAATCGGCGTTCCGTAGAAATTACCTACAAATTCCGCCCATTCTAAAAATTTATTCTCTCCAATACGTTGTTGGAAATCTTCTTTTGTAGTAAAGAAATAGTCTACACCATGTACTTCCCCTTCACGAGGTTGTCTTGTTGTCATTGAAATACTATATTGTAAGTCTAAATCTTTGTTTTCAAAAATAGCTTTTCGTACTGTACCTTTACCTACACCAGATGGTCCTGATAGTACGATTAATAAGCCTCTTTCATGTCTCATTCATGACCCTACCCTTCTAATCTATAAACAGTAAATTATTAAAGGTTAATCCATTATATCATCCCAGAGCTTGAGTCAATCCATACAATTAACTAGTCTTCTAATTCCCATTGTTACCGGACATTAGACTCTATAAACAAATCTTTCACTTCATTTATTCGATATTTTGGACTTGTTCTCTAATTTTTTCAAGATTATTTTTAATTTCAACAACCTGCTTTGAAATTTCTAATGAATTAGCTTTAGAACCAATTGTATTTACTTCTCGATTCATTTCTTGAACGATGAAATCTAATTTTCTTCCAATAGATTCTTTCAATTCCAATGTTTCGCTAAATAGTTCTAAATGACTTGCTAGTCGAACTAATTCTTCAGAAATATCACAACGATCAGCAAAAATCATAACCTCTGTTAATAATCTTTGCTCATCTACGTTTGCTAATTCAACATCTGCTAATTTCGCAAGTAATTTTTCACGATGAGTTTTAATAACAAGTGGTGCTTGTTCGGTAATCTGTTTTTTACACTCTTCAATCGCGGATAGTCTTTCAAGTAAGTCTTTCTTTAATTGACTACCTTCTTTACATTTTGATTCAAAAAATTGCTCACATGCATTTTTTGTAGTCGTTACTAATAATTGTTCAAAATTATCATTAATCTGTTCGACTTCACTTACAGTAGTAACTTCTGGAAGCTTTAATAAATCAATTGGATTATAAATTGACTCTCCAACTGCTAAATTTTCAATCGCTTCTTTATATTGTTTAATTAAGCCTTCATCTATTTGTAATGTACGTTGTAACAAACCTTCAATTGTAACAAAAACTTCAACTCGACCTCGACTAGTATACTCAGATACGATTTTTTTAATTGAATCTTCATATGCTAATAATTGTCTTGGCATACGTACGATCGACTCTAAGTATCGATGATTTACTGCTTTCATTTCAATATGTATTTTGTACTGTTCATTTGACAAAATGGCTTTTCCATACCCTGTCATACTTACAACCATTGTTCCACTTCCAATACAGAAATTTTCTCTTATTTTTTAGTATGTATTAACTTTCAATTATGTAAAAGAGAAAAGGTAATAGAGCATACCTCTACTACCTTAAGAGATTATAACATATTTTAAATTTGTAATCCATTTTGTTCAAAAATTATTTTTTCTTTTTAAATAATGCACCTGCTAGCATAAATGTTGGAAGTGCTGAAAGTCCACCGATTAAGATCCAGTCCCTTAATTGGATTGGTAATGTTTTAAAAATCGGTTGTAGAGGCGGATAGTAGATAACAACAAGCATCAATAATACAGAAACAATAACAGCACCGATTAAATACATATTTCCAAATATGTTTCGATGGAAAATAGAACGCTCACTTCGGCAATCAAACACATGAATTAATTGTGCTAAAACTAATGTTGAAAACGCAACAGTTTGAGCATACGCTAATTGTTCTGGATGTTGATTATATGAAATGATAAACGCGATTAATGTCACAAAACCAATTAAGAAGCCTCTTGAAATAATCTTCCAACCTAAACCTCTTGCAAAAATACCTTCTGATAAAGATCTCGGACTTCTTTTCATTACATCATCTTCTGCTGAATCTACTCCTAGTGCCATTGCTGGTAATCCATCTGTTACTAAGTTTACCCATAAAATTTGAACTGGCACTAATGGTAGTGGAAGAGCTAATAACATTGCAAACAACATAACTAATATTTCTCCGACATTTGATGCGAGTAAATATCGAATAAATTTACGAATATTACTGTAAATATTACGACCTTCTTTGATTGCTGATTTAATTGTTGCAAAATTATCATCTAATAATATTAAAGCGGAAGCCTCTTTGGCTACATCTGTACCAGTAATCCCCATTGAAATACCAATATCTGCAGCTTTTATTGCAGGTGCATCATTTACACCATCGCCTGTCATCGCTACTACATGGCCATTTGCTTGAAGCGCTTTAACAATTTTCAATTTATGTTCTGGCGTCACTCGCGCAAATACAGCAGTGTCTTCTACAAATTCTTGAATTTGTTCAACAGTTAGAGAATCTAATTCTTTTCCTTCTACTACATTTCCTGATTCTCTTAAAATTCCTAGCTTTCTTGCTATACTAGCCGCAGTCAGTTTATGATCCCCAGTAATCATAATCGTACGAATTCCAGCTTCTTTACACTCTTGTACAGCTTGTGCAACTTCCGCTCTTGGTGGATCGATCATACCTTGTAATCCGATAAAAGTTAAATTACTTTCAAGCTCTCTATCATTCAAAACTGAATTTGAATGAATTGGTTTAAAAGCAATAGCAATTGTTCGAAGCGCATTATTAGCATAAGAAGTGATTGTATCTTCAACAGCGTTTTGTCTAAATGTATTTAATTTTTCTTCACGTTCATGCCATAAAATAGAATCACATTTAGAAAGTAATACATCTGGTGCACCTTTTGTAATGACAAAATGGTCACCCTCACGATTTTTAACAACGACAGTCATCATTTTGCGCGTACTATCAAATGGGATTTCATGAATTCTAGTAAAATGACTATTTACATAATCACGGTCAATTCCTGCTTTATATCCTGCTACAACAATTGCACCTTCTGTAGGATCACCATCTAAAACAATTTCTTTTTTCTTTTGAATCAATTGAGCATCACTGCAAATCGAACCAAAAACTAGTGTTTGAAATAATTGTTTATTTAAAGTTGGATTAACAGTTCGTTCTTTATTTGTAAATTTACCATCTACAACATAACCATTTCCTGAAACTTCGAAGCTAGATCCCCCAGTCCAAATATTTGTAACAGTCATTTTATTTTCAGTCATTGTACCTGTTTTATCAGAACAAATAACCGAAGCACAACCTAATGTTTCAACTGCCTGAAGCTTTCTTACGATGGCTTTCTTTTTGATCATTCTCTGCACACCTAGTGACAGAGCAACTGTTACAATAGCAGGAAGTCCTTCAGGTATTGCAGCTACTGCTAATGACACACCCGCTAAAAACATATGATACAACTCGTTACCTTGATACACCCCAATAAACACAACTAATGCAGTTAAAAATAATGCAACGACTATTAAAATTTTCCCAAGTTGTTCAAGTCTTCTTTGTAATGGTGTTACAGTTGCATCTGTATTTTGCAGCAAATCAGCAATTTGACCCATAGCTGTTTTCATACCTGTTGATACAACTACACCTTTACCATTTCCTCGAGTTACGAGTGTCCCCATAAAGCCCATGTTATCCTGATCACCAATTCCAATCCCTTCAGATTGAATTGATTCAAAACGTTTTTGGACTGGCAATGATTCTCCTGTAAGTGCTGATTCCTCTATGTATAAACTTGATGCCTCGATAATACGAATATCTGCACCGATTCGATCACCGCTAGAAAACTTTATAATATCCCCGACAACTAAGTCTTTCGAAGGGAGTTTTTTATATAGGCCATTTCTTAATACTTGAACTTGTGGAGCTGCTAATTCTTTTAATGCTTCTAAAGATTTTTCAGCTTTTGCTTCTTGAAAATAACCTAAGACCCCGTTAATCAACACAATTGCCATAATAGCAACAGCATCAACTACTTCATGTAAAAAAATTGAAATAATTGTTGCACCTAATAATACGAACACCATAAAATCATTGAACTGACTTAAAAATAAAACGAGTTTGGAAGTTTTCTCCGATTCTCTTAATTCATTTGCTCCAAAAGTTTCTCGTCTTTTTCTTGCCTCCTCATCAGTTAAACCAGAGGAAACGTTCGTATTTGTTACGTTTAGAACTTCTTCCGCTCTCATCCGATAAAAATTCATGTAATTGTCACCCCTAATTTTTACATTAGGTAAGTTGTCCCCCTTACCTCTCATAAAAGCATATTCAGACTCGTCCAAATAAATGATATAATGATGAAAAATAAATGTAGCTCGTACAAATGGAATAGTGTGACAATCGTAGGTAAAATAATGTAAAATTGATTCCTTAACAAATTAGCTCGGAAATGCTTTTTTTATAAATTGATAAGATGACATGAAGTTTAGTAGTGTTTGATAGATTAGGAAGTGATGTTATGTCTTTTGATGGACTTTTTACAGGGGCTATGACAAGTGAGGTAGCCACAAAATTAACAACTGGAAGAATTTCAAAAATCGTACAACCAAGTATGTATGAAGTTCTACTAACCATTCGTGCAAATGGTGCAAATTATAAACTTTTATTAAGTGCACACCCAAGTTATGCACGATTTCATATTACAGATCAAAACTATGATACACCTTCAGAACCACCAATGTTTACAATGGTATTACGAAAACATTTAAATGGAGGAATCATCGAAAGCATCTCGCAAAATGAACGCGAACGAATTGTGAGGATTAGAGTAAGAAGCAGAAATGAAATTGGTGACGAACAAATCCGAACACTCATCATTGAATTAATGGGAAGACATAGTAATATTATTTTACTTGATGATGAAAGACAGATTATTTTAGACAGTATTAAGCATGTACCGATGGCCGTTAACCGACATCGTATCATTCAACCTGGCTCTAGTTACGTTTTACCACCTAAACAAGAAAAACAAGATCCCTTTGCTCAAATGACTGAGGCAGAATTTCAAAACATTATTTCTAATGAGAACCAACCAGTAGCGCAAGTACTTGTGCAAGAGTTTGCTGGTATTTCTCCATTATTTGCTAATGAGGTTGTGTATCGAAATAAAGATAGCTTATTTGAATCATTCGTTTCTTTAATAAATGATATTCAAGAAATGAGATTTACTCCTTCTTTATACCGTTTACAGTCAAAAGAACAATTTTACTTTATTGAAATGACTCATTTGGATGGTGAGCAAACGACCTTCTCTAGCTTAAGTGAATTATTAGACGTCTTTTACTTTGGAAAAGCAGAACGTGACAGAGTAAAACAGCAAAGCGGAGATTTAGAAAAACTATTACAAAATGAATTATCTAAAAACAAGAAAAAACTTAAGAAGCTTGAAAGAAGTTTAGTAGATACAGAAAAAGCAGATGCAATCCAATTACAAGGTGAGTTAATCACTGCTAATATGTTTGCACTAAAAAAAGGTATGACAGAAGTTGAGGTCGTAAATTATTATGATGAAAATGGTGGAACAATCACCATTCCATTATCTCCATTAAAAACACCTTCTGAAAATGCACAATCATATTTTACGAAATACACAAAATTAAAAAATTCAGTCGCTCATATACACGAGCAAGTAAAGCTTACACTTGAGGAAAATGATTATTTAGAAACCGTATTACAACAAATCGAATCGGCTTCACCACGTGATTTAGAAGAAATTCGAGAAGAATTAGCTGAAACAGGTTATGTTAGAAAGAAAAAATCCAAAAAACCTCAAAAGAATAGCAAACAAAAAGTAACACTCGATGAATATGTATCAACAACTGGTGAACTTTTATTAGTCGGTAAAAACAATAAACAAAATGATTATTTAACGAACAAACTTGCTAGTAGAGACGAACTTTGGTTCCACACAAAGGATATCCCAGGTTCTCACGTAGTCATTCGTGCAAAAGAACCAAGTGAAACTGCAATCAAAGAAGCAGCGATCATTGCTGCATACTTTAGCAAAGCTCGTCAATCCAGTTCTGTTCCAGTCGACTACACAGAAATTCGCCATGTAAAGAAACCAAATGGCTCAAAACCAGGATTTGTCATTTACGAACAAAACAATACAGTCTACGTAACTCCTGACGAAGAGTTAGTTTTAAAGCTACGGAAATAAGATTGCTTCCATTAGGGTTAACAGATTCTCTTTCAAAGGCATATATATGAAAACGACATACGAAATGGCAACTACATGATTTTTAAAGTAGTTGCCATTTTTTATGTAAATTTTTTTCTAATGTAAAAGTAATTGGAGAGGAAAGTGCAAGACTCCGTTGGGAGTAGCGGGACAGCTGAGACCCCTCAAGAGGCTCAGCGCACGCACCACGGAAAGGGAGCATCCTGGAGCGCAAATCTACGAACCCCTTCTTGTTTAAGAAAAATAAAATCACAAAATTAACATTACATTCTTCCTAATTATTAGAAGATTATGGAATAACTTTATAGTTTAAAAGAATTAAATAAAAATAATAACAGCATTTTACTTTTTATTCTTTCATTAGAATATTATAATAAAAACTCAATTCTTATTTTCATTAGAGAAGGAGCATTTTATGAACCAGATTACATTAGCTGAAGCATTAAATATTAGACATATTCTTTCAAAAAGGATTAGAGAACTAATAGAAGAACTTGAAGAAAATTCAAGCGTTGAAGTGGAAAAAGGCCAACCCCTTCCTACTTTAGCTCGAAATATGACTCAAATCGAAAGCGATTTAGCAAAAGTACGGGCTGATTTCCGTAAATTAGATTACTTAATGCAAAAAGCGAATATCGAAAATACAATCACGATTGAAAATATGGAGCTATCCATTACAGAGGCGATCGAATTTGCTAAACAACTTCGTGCAGAAGTCCAATCTGCAAAAGAGTTTGCAAGTAAAAAAGAACGAATTCAACCAATGTATGGAACTGATAGTATTATTGTTGAAAAACTATATTTCAATCCTGAAGACTATCGACAAAAAGCTTTAAAATTGGAACGTAAAGCAACGCGATTATCTGGTTTAATCGATGCAAAAAACTTCTCTATTAATATACCATTTGATGGCAGGGATTATTTTTAATACCTCACAAGAATGAGACTTTCTTGTGAGGATAGGAAGAATTAAAAATTGGACACTCATGGGAGCTACGCAAACGGATAAAGTGTTACAGGTTACTATATTTACGGATAACGGATGACGAACGATACGCAAACGTAAAAATCTCTTAGTGCACTTTAATGCATAGATAATTTGGTTACCATTTATCCTATTCTTCCTATGGCCACCTCTATTTTAGAGGTGGCTTTTCATTTACGATGATTTTCCTTTTTTCTCATTTTCCTCTTTTACTAGAAATGAAGCGATGAAAAGAATGATACCTAAAGTAAAACCGATCAATAAATTCATAAAGAATTCATCTTCTTTAACATATTTTATTAACGAAATTGCCCCAAATAAAAACATGACGCTAACCCCAAAGTATCTTAATACATCTTTAACTTTCATATTCCATCCCCTTACTACTAGACTTAATGACAATAATTCAAACGTAATGATTCAATACTATTCTATGAATTTACGTATAAAAATAAGCACTGTTAATGTTTATAGTTGATATTTGAATAAATCTTTTAAAAGATTTTTTTGAACAGGGTAATAAACAAAATTAACGTCTTTTAAGTAGTTAATGTAAAGAATAAGCGAGACTACTGTAGTAGAAATCAACTAATCAAAAGATTTTAATGTTAAAAATATTCTTTTAGAGCCCACTGTTGATAAAGAAAGTAATTGGAGCGGAAGGCGCACGACTCCTGTGGGATTAGCGAAGGCAGGTGAGACCCCACAGGATGTGGGTCATGCATTCGATACGACAGGACGTCGTGGTTTTAGCATGCCTACCTTTTTCGAGGAGGCTCAGCGCACGCCCCACGGAAAGCGAGCATCCTAGAGCGGAAATTTACAAATTCCTTTTTTAAAATAGCAACAATGTAGGTAATCTTTTTTATATTCATATTATTTATATAAATATAACAATTAAAACATTTAAAAACATATTGTTTCCTCGCAATTATTATTATAGAATGATGTTTATTCTAAATATAAATCTCTTTATTTATTATCCTTGTATAATATCAGTTAAAAAGGTCTGATTGTTTCTACCTGGCAGCCAAAATGCCCGACTACAAGGAAGTATGACTAGAAATGAGCACTTATAGAAATAATGCTAATATATGAATCCTTTCTTTATTTTTTTCAGTTAGGCTTTCAATTATATTGTGTATTCGAACTTCCTAAGCTCTTATTTTACATACTTTCTGTCTTGGGGCTGAATGTGTGAAAAAATAAGAGCTTTTCTATTTTGAAGATAATATATATCAATCATCAGGAGTTGGTTTCGTGTTCTTTTTATTAAATTTACTAGGAGTATTGGTTGTAATCGGTCTTATTTTCTTATGTTCTCCCAATAAGAGAAACGTGAAATGGAAGTCAATTTTCATTTTATTAATAGTGGAATTCCTTATTACTTGGTTCATGTTAGAAACAAAAATCGGAACTTGGACAATTAATAAAATTGCATCCTTTTTCACTTGGTTAATTGCATGTGCAAATGATGGAATCTCATTCGCTTTCCCGTCTGTTATGGCTAATGAGCATGTCGATTTTTTCTTTAGTGCATTATTGCCTATTATTTTCATTATTACTTTCTTTGACATTTTATCATATTTCGGCATATTGACTTGGATTATAGATAAAGTTGGCTGGGTTATTTCAAAAATATCTGGATTACCAAAGTTAGAGAGCTTCTTTTCAATTCAAATGATGTTTCTTGGAAATACAGAGGCTTTAGCTGTTATCCGTCAACAATTAATCGTTTTAAAAGAAAATCGTTTGTTGACATTTGGAATAATGAGTATGAGTAGTATTAGTGGTTCAATTATCGGTGCTTATTTAACGATGGTACCTGCTACTTATGTATTTGCTGCGATCCCTTTAAATTGTTTAAATGCATTATTAATCGCAAGTATGTTAAATCCAGTAGAAGTTAGCAAAGAAGAAGATGTAGTATACGTCCCTACAAAAGAAGAGAAAAAAGATTTCTTTTCAACAATCTCAAATAGTATGATTGTTGGAATGAATATGGTCATCGTCATATTAGCGATGGTAATTGGATATGTAGCCTTAACTACACTTTTAAATGGCTTTTTAGGATTCTTTGTAACTGGATTAACAATCCAAAAGATCTTTTCGATTATTTTTAGTCCTTTCGCTTTCCTATTAGGACTAACTGGTCATGACGCTATGTACGTTGCACAATTAATGGGTATCAAGCTTGCGACAAATGAATTTGTCGCAATGATGGATTTAAAAGATAACATCAATGGACTAGCTCCACATACCGTAGCAGTTGCAACTACTTTCTTAACGTCTTTTGCTAACTTTAGTACTGTCGGAATGATTTATGGAACATTTAATTCAATATTAGGTGAAGATAAATCATCAAGTATTGGTAAAAATGTGTGGAAGCTATTAGTAAGTGGTATTGGCGTTTCAATGCTGAGTGCCATGATTGTAGGATTATTTGTTTGGTAAGTTAATTAAATATAAAGAGAAGTAGTGATTATCACTACTTCTTTTTTTGTTATTTAATCACTGTATATATTTCGAAATAACATTGCCTAAAAAATAAAAAAAAGATAAGCTAAAAAGCTTATCTTTTAGTTTGAAGTAAGTTTAGTGCAAACTTCATCTTTTCGATATAATCTTGATTATCATCTGAGCACATGAACTTAATCGTTGATTCACCAGAATCTTTTAATTGATTTGAAGGGCTTAATAATTGAATTAGCCTTTTAACTGTACCTGCACTTCCATCAACTATATGTATATCTTCTGGTAGAATTTTCTTTAATATCTCTTTATAAAATGGATAATGTGTGCATCCAAGTACTACAGTTCCGTATAAATTAATATCAAACGCTGCGAACTTACTCTTAAAATAATCAATCATTGTAGCATCTTCAAAATTCAATTCTTCACAGTAACGTACTAATTCTGGTAATGGTAATGAGTCAACAATACTTTGATCATCAATTCTAGAAACTAATTCATGATACTTTGTTTGTTTTAATGTAAGTGGTGTTGCAAGAACTAATACTCTTTTACCAGTTGAACGATTCATCTCAATAGCTGGTTTTACAGCCGGTTCCATACCGATAATTGGGAAGTCATAATATGCTCTTAAATCTGAAACAGCAATACTAGTTGCTGTATTGCATGCAATGACAAGTGCTTTTACATCTTCTTTTACAATTCTTTCTACTGATTGTTTTACAAATGAACTAACTTCTTCCTTTGATTTAGTACCATAAGGAACATGAAGAGTATCTGCAAAATATAAAAATTCTTCATTGGGTAACTGATTCATCGCTTCGTTTAAAACAGTTAACCCACCCATTCCCGAGTCAAAAAATGCAATTTTCATTTTGTTCACCTAATAATTTTTATTTAATGTAGTCATCAAGCAGTCTAAATACCATTAAGTTTTCTTTTTGACATACTTTTATAAACTATCTAATAATAAATTAACCTAATTAAGCATGAAAGTAAATTTTTCAGAAAAATATTACATTCAATTTAACAGTTAGACATAGCTTTTTAATACTGCATAAACTTTTTTAATAAACCATATCATTCTTTTATCTACTTTTCTCTTTTTTATTCCATCCTATCCGCTGGTGGTATTTCTATAAAAATAAAATTACATGAATAAACCTTATATCATATTACAATCAGTATCAATTATTTATATAATAGTAATAGTTAACTAATTTAAAAAAAGTTAAGGTGGTAAGTACATTGCAAGTAGAGTCTCTTAAAATTTTTGATGAATTCGGAAACCATATTGGTGAAGCAACTCGAGACGAAGTACATAAAAATGGATTTTGGCATGAAACATTTCATTGTTGGTTAATGAGTATTGAGAACGGGATTCCAATGATCTATTTTCAAAAAAGAAGTCAAACAAAAAAAGATTTTCCAAATTTACTAGACATCACTGCCGCTGGCCATCTATTAGCACATGAGACAGTTTCTGATGGAATTAGAGAAGTTCATGAAGAACTAGGCATTGAAGTCAATATAGAAGAAGTATTACCGCTTGGAATCGTTAAGAATTCTATTAACCTGCAAAATTTCCATGATCATGAACTTAGTCATGTATTTTTACTTAAAAGGAATGAACCATTTACAAAATTTAATCTGCAAAAAGAAGAAGTTTCTGGCATTGTGAAAGCAAACTTTAATGAATACTATGATTTTGCATACGGATTAAGTGAATCAATTGAAGTTGAAGGCTTCGAAGTGAATGAAAAAGATGAAAAAATTACTGTATGTAAAACTGTCTATAAAGAGCACTTCGTCATTCATGAAAACAATTACCTATTTAGTGTACTTGAACTGTTGAAACAGCATGTATAGTCATGAATCCATAAAAAAGGGGAACTTCGCCATGAAGTCCCCTTTTTACTTGGCCACTTTAGATGGATTAAGAATAATTACATTCATACTTTCTTTTAGAGAAATCTAAAAAAAACAGCTCAAATTACGCATTTGAACTGTTTTTATACGTTACTATTAGATCAGCGTTTGTTCTTTATTTAGCCATCTATATTATCCTAGTGGGTTTTCGCCAAATCTTGCCCATAATTTCGGAAACATATTTTGTAAGTCATCTGTATCTTCTTCCCAATCAAATTCAAAGTCGACAGCAGGCTTTAGTCCTTTCTTATCGAGTTTTTCTAACATTTCATCATGAATGTCATCATCCCATTCTGTATCTCCAGTCTTTTTGAACGTATACGCATCTAATCCAACTGACAGGATCTCTTCATTTTGAGGATAACCTTCTTCATCTAGATTTTCCTCATGGATATATGTTGCAAGATACTCATGATTTTCTATAACCTTTTGATATATTTCTTCACCTTGACCAATTAACCAGCCCCTGAAATAATCAAAAGCATCGTCAGAACATCCACCCATTAGAATATAAGCTGCACCCCACAGGCGAGATTGGTAACTTTCATTCATGAAACTTTCAAAATAGAATTCAAACTCTAATATTTCATTTGATTCTCTATGAGATAATACCTCTGTTAACCATTCTGCTTGATTCTCGAATTTCTTTGATTCTTCTATTAAACGCCAAAATTCTTTTTTGTCCAAGGTATTCCCTCCATTTAAAATTACATAAAAAATTTCACTACTATCATCATTTTAGCATAAATAAATGTCTTCTTTTTATTATTACAAAAACTACAATCATAACAATCTTTTAGAAACAAGCCTATAAAAAAAGTAAACCCTAATCATCCGACTAGGGTTTACTTTTTTACTTGATATCCTTACTAAAAGCATATGATAATTTTCGATATTCCATTTTTTCTTCATAAAAACGATGTGCATCAATTCTTTGTAGTCCTGACTGAAGTGAAACAAGCTCGCAGCCATTTTCCTTCCCAAATTCATGAATATAATCTAGTAGCTGTTTGCCATAGCCATTTGAACGACGATGCTGATCTGAAACTAAATCATAGACAAAAACATGCTTCCCATTATAAAAATTTGTTAAAATAATGATTCCTGCTACTGCTACTGTTTCACCATGATCCTCTAAACCAACTAACTTGTAGCCTTCCTTCTTCATTTCTTCATATAGTTCAAAAAATGATTCTTCTGTTAAATGTGTGCGTAGCTGTTTTAAAACTTGAAAACCTTTCAGTAATTCTTCTTTTGATTCATAGTGTTGAATAGAAATCTTACTGTTCATTTGAGTACCCCTTCCACTTCCAACATGTTTTTTAAACACTCAATACATTTTCACCAGTTTCAGCCTCACGTTTAAATAATCTAGAATACACTCCATCCATTTCCAATAATGCATGATGCGTACCTTCTTCAACAACGATACCGTTTTCTAATACGACAATACGATCTGCCGTTAATACAGTTGAAAGACGATGGGAAATGACAATTACCGATTGTTTTGATTTTCTCTTTTGAATTGCTTCATTTATTTGTAATTCTGTAATAGGGTCAAGTGCTGAGCTTGCTTCATCTAATATCAAGATTGGTGAATTTTTGACGAGTGCTCTTGCTAAAGACAATCGTTGTTTTTGACCACCTGAAAGAAGTGCTCCTCTTTCTCCAATTGAAGAATGTAAACCATCTGGTAATGAATCATAATAGTCAGATAAACCACTATCTCTTAAAGCTTGGACTAGCTCTTCATCAGTCGCCTTTTCATTTCCAATCTTTATGTTATCCGCTAAGCTACCATTTCGTAACTGTACATCCTGTGAGACGAATGAAATTGAGTCTCTAACCCATTTAGCATTCGACTGCTCGATAGATAATCCATCAATGTCAATCGTACCACTATTTAATGGATAAAAACCTAGTAATAAATCTACAATTGTTGACTTCCCTGCACCACTAGGTCCTACGATGGCAACTGCCTCTCCAGGTTTTACTTGGAATGTTAAGCCATTTAATACAAGGTCTTCTTTATTTGGATAACCGAATTTAACATCTTTAAATTCAATTAAACCATCCACAACATCTAGTTTCTTTCCTTCTTGTACTTCAAAAGCAGATGTTGGCTCAGCTAATAATTTTTCGGAACGATCAAGTGCTGGACCAGTTCTTCTAACGGATAACCAATTTCTTAGCATTCTTTGAATTTCATTTGCAGCAATGGTAACTAGACCGCCCGCTGTTAGCATTTGTCCACTTGATATTTGTTCATTTGATATTAATAAAACACTAATAAAATAAACCGAAGCCAAAGCGAAGCCATTGTAGCTTCCGATGACAACAATGGACTTCATTCTTGCTTTTAACTCAATAATTGATTCTTTTACAAATGATTTTCGAATATCTGCTACACTTTGAATCTCATAATCTGTTGCACCTAGAATTCTAGATAACTGGATACCTGTTACAGATTCACGTAGCCTTTCTAAATAACGTGACGCTTCTTCTCTTGCTCTTGCAGAAGCATTCCTTGTTCTAGCCCCAACTTTATTTGACGTCCAATAAAACAATATTCCTAAAACTACACTCGTAACCATTAAGTACGGGTGAATCCATAATAATACAACACTATAAATGACAACCCCTTGTACGGATGCCATAAAAGTAGATCCTTCCCATGCTAAGAAATTATGAAGCGTATCCGGGTCATCTGATACTCTAGCTAGAAGTTCCCCAGATTTTGATTGATGAAAATATGAATACGGTAAAATTTGTAAATGCTTAAATAAGCGTAATTTTTGCCAGTTTGTAACTGACTTTGCTACATGATGACAAAAATACTCGTCGATTACCATTAAAATTAAATCAAGTATTGCTGCAAAAACTAGTAACCACATTAATCCCCAAAGTAATGTATTTTCATGATTTGGGATGATATGATCTACTAACCACCCCATACCTAAAGTTGGGATTAAAGTTGCACAAATTTGACTTAAAGCAATAACAAATGAATCAGCAAATACCCATTTTTTATGAGGTATTAGAAACTGAATAACTCTTTTTCCATCACCTATTTTTTTTATTTTATTTTGGTTCATACGGCACTCTCCTTATCTAGCTCACTGTACTGTGCCATATATAGTTGATAATATTGCCCTTTTAATGATAGTAATTCTTCATGCGTACCTTGTTCAGCAATTAAACCTTTGTCTAATAGCAAGATACAATCTGCATCCTTTACTGTAACGAGTCGATGAGCAATCGTAATTGTCGTTCTTCCCGGAATTAATTTCTCAAGAGAAGACTGTACCTTCTCTTCAGTTTCCCCGTCTAAAGATGAAGTTGCTTCATCGAATATCAATACTGGAGGATGTCTTAATATCGAACGTGCTAATGCTACACGTTGTCTTTGACCACCTGAAAGCTTTAAACCTCGCTCTCCGACGATTGTCTCAAATCCTTCTGGCAATGAATCTATTAAATCACCTAAATCAGCAGCTTCAACGGCAAGTAGTAGTTCATCATCAGTAGCATTTGGTTTGGCATATAATAAATTTTGTTTCAGTGTGCTATTTAATAAGAACGTTTCTTGAGAAACAACCCCAACATTTTGGCGCAATGATTGAAAATCATGTTTTGATAAATCTTTTTGATCAACAAATATTGAACCTGATGTAGGCTCATATAATCCTAATAATAATTGGATTAATGTACTCTTTCCTCCACCACTAGATCCGACTATACCAATATGCTGCCCTGACTTTATTGAAAAAGATACACCCTTTAATACTTCTTCAGTAGCATTAGGATATGCAAATCGAATATTGTTAACATCAATATCACCTTTTACATTTTCAAAAATAGGGAAAGATTCAGTTTGCTCCGAAGGTAAATCAAAATACTCATAAATACGCTCAAGAGCAGGAATCGCTTGTTGAATTGTAAGTGCATTTTCAGCAAGAGAGCGCACCGGCATAAACATTGTTGGGATAAATCCTAATACAGCTATTAAAGTCCCTATCGAAATCTCCTGTTGCCATACTGAATATCCTCCAACCAACATAATAACCCCAGGTGCACCATTATTAAAAACATTCCCTAATCTCCAATTAAATTTACCAAAAAGAGCCAATCGGATTGCAAATCTCTTCCATATTGAAAGCTTTTCTTCTAAGCGTTTATTTTCTTGTTCCTGTGTTTGAAATGTACGAACAAGTCGAACTGATTCAATACTTTCTTGTGTATGATTATATAAATCAGCGCTCATATCTCGTGAAATGGCACCCATTTTACGTACTTTTGTTCCAATCATAAATGAAGGTACTAAATAAATTGCAAAAACAATCAGCATGATGACAGCAGCTGGCCAATACAAAGGAAAAACTGCAACAAATGCTGCGATTGCTGCGATCACTTGTTGAATAAATCGCGGAACAACAGTATTATTCAGATTTTGTACTGATTCTACATCATGCGTTAATCGAAATAGCATATCACCACGAGGTGATGTTGAAAAAAACGACATTGGTGCTTTTTGAAGCTTTTTAAATGCTCGTAATTGCATATCACTAATGACATCTAGACCAATCTTAACTTGTATAAATTCTTGTAAGGATTCAAATACAACTTTACATAAAAATGCCAACATGATTCCAAAGATTAAATAGAAAAGAACTTGTGAATTAGCATCTCCTAATAACTCATCCACGACTTTTCCCGTTAAAATTGGTGGAATAACGGCAAAAGCTCCAGCAATTAAAGAACTACCAAAAGCAAGGAGTAAAATTTTCCAATACGGTTTAAAGTGATTAAGTGTTTCAATTAAAATCTTCATATATTCCCCCCTAACTTGTAACATTTTACATTATTTTCTAACTATTTTCATTATTAAAAAAAAGAATTGATAAACTAAGTTCCGATTTAAAGGTAAATCTTCAATATTTCTTTCTATTCTAATCAAACATCCGATATCTTTGTCTTTCCTCATTCTTACTTTACTCTTCACCGATCTTTTTTTCTTCATCATTAAGTTTGAAATTAATTACTCGTTTTGTTGTAATATTCATTAAAAAATCTACAACTTTTGTTGTAGATTTAATGATCATTTTTATTTTTTATTAGGTATTCATATAGTCATCATGTATGTTTTACGTTTTTAAGTTTCTCATTTAAATATTGTTCCGATTGTCCTCTAGGGATACTTAAACTTGTAAACTGTTCATTTTTAACTTGTTTTCCTACATAAACAATTTGACCAATATGATAACCATAATGACTAATTTGTCTATGTATTGCTTGTAGTACAAAATGAGCTTCACCTCTTATGGTGATTGTTTTTAGAATGTCATCTTCTTTTAAATTTTGAATTGCCGAGAATACTACATCCCATCCTTTTTCCCACGCAGCGAGCATTTCTTCCTTTGAAGAATAAGTCCCCTCAAATTCCTGATCTCGATTACGCCATGTTTTCTCTCCATCTAACGTCAAAAAATCAGTCCATCTTGAGATCATGTTTCCACTTAAATGTTTAACGATAATGGCAATACTATTCGATTCACTAGAGGGCTGCCATACTAATTCTTCATATGACAATTGCTTCATCGTAAGATCACCTAGTTTTTTAATGCCTTGAAATTCTTTTAAACTATTTGATAAGAACAGCTTTTCTACTGACATCCAAATCCCCCCTATAAAAGATACACATTAACAATTATATGAATAGTATAAAAATTAAAATGAATAGTTTTCAACTAATTTCTATGAAATTCTGATCAGGGACCAAAAATAAAGGAATTAATCAAAAAAACACAGCCATTTGAGGCTGTGTTCCTACATTATTTTATACGCCGACAGTCATCCAGCTAGCGTCTTGTGGATTTTTTCTCCAGGCAGTTAGTTTTGCTACATGGTCTTCTTTAATTGAGCCTTGCTCTTTAGCTACTTCTACTAACGTGTCATAATCAGTTAGAGAGTAGTATGTTACGTCATTTGCTTCGAATTTTTCTACTGCAGCTGGTAGATTATATGTGAAAATTGATACAACTCCTACCACTTCACAACCTGCTTCACGTAATGCTTCTACACATGTAATTACGCTTCCACCTGTTGAAATCAGATCTTCTACTACTACAACTTTTTGACCTGCTTTTATTGGGCCTTCAATTTGGTTTCCTTTGCCATGACCTTTTGCAGAGCTGCGGACATAGACCATCGGCAAGTTCATTAAATCACTTGTCCAAGCTGCATGTGGAATTCCCGCTGTTGCAGTTCCAGCAATTACATCAACTGTGCCAAATTTTTCTTCGATTAATTGAACTAGTCCTGATGCAATATTTTTACGAATTTCTGGATAGCCAAGAGTTAAGCGATTATCACAATAGATAGGAGATTTGATTCCTGATGCCCAAGTAAATGGAGTTTCAGGTTGAAGGCTTACTGCCCCAATGCTTAATAAGTTTGCTGCGATATTCTTTTTCATATTATTACGCCCTCCCATTGTGCCAATATTTCTTCATATGCTTCTACTGGATTTTCACTTTTTGTAATACTGCGTCCTACTACAATATAGCTACTTCCTAATTGTCTAGCTTTCGCTGGAGTAGTTACTCGTACTTGATCATCTACACTATTATCAGCTAAACGTATGCCAGGTGTCACCGTTATAAAGTTATCACCTTCAACTGCTGCTTGGACTAATTCTACATCTAGTGGAGAGCAAACTACCCCATCAAGTCCACTTTCTTCTGTAATTGCAGCATATAGTTTAATCGAATCCTTTAAAGATGTAAGTCCTTGTTCATGGATTACTTGTTCTTCTGAAGTGCTAGTAAGTTGAGTAACTGCAATTAGTAAAGGTCTTTTCTTACCAGCCGGAGTGCCTTCTTCTAACCCTTCTAATGCTGCCTTCATCATTTTCGTTCCACCAGCTGCATGCACATTTACCATGTCTACTTCTAAAGATGCGATATTTTTCATAGCATGTTTTACTGTATTCGGAATATCATGAAGCTTTAAATCTAGGAAGATTTGATGTCCTAATTCTTTTAGTTCCTTTATGATCGCTGGACCCTCTTTGTAAAATAGTTCCATCCCTACCTTTACATATAGAGATTTTTGAAATTTTTTTACAAAATTCATTACTTCTTCTTTTGAAGAAAAATCAAGCGCGATGACCACTTGTGATGACATGTTGTTTCCAGCTCCTTCCAATACATTCTTCGATCGACTGATAACCGTATTTTTCTAATACTTCTGGTAGTTCATCAATGATTGTTGGACAAACAAATGGATCAACAAAGTTTGCCGTTCCTACACCAATTGCACTTGCTCCTGCTAAGAAAAACTCTAGTGCATCTTCTGCGTTCATTACGCCACCCATACCGATGATCGGGATGTTGACTACTTGACTAACATCATGGATCATTCGTATCGCTACTGGTTTGATAGCTGGACCCGATAATCCACCAGTTTTATTCGCAAGAATTGGTTTTCCCGTTCTTAAGTCTAGTCTCATCCCTAGTAATGTATTGATCATTGTTAAACCGTCTGCTCCAGCATTTTCAATTGCTTTTGCGATTTCTACAATGTTTGTTACATTTGGAGATAATTTTACGTAAAGCGGAACTTCGCTTACTTCTTTCACTTTTTTTGTTACTTCAGCCGCTGTTGCAGCATCAGTCCCAAATGCAATCCCACCACATTTTACGTTTGGACAAGAAATGTTTAGTTCTAATGCTTTTACATTACTTACTTTTGATATTTCTCTTGCTACTGTTACATAGTCCTCTATTGTTGAACCTGCAATATTTGCAATGATTGGCACATCATAGCTTGATAGCCATTTTAATTCCTCATTGATTACTTTTTCTAATCCAGGATTTTGAAGACCGATAGCATTTAACATCCCCGCCTGCGTTTCAGCAACACGAGGCGTTTCATTTCCGTATCTTGTTTCAACCGTTGTCGCCTTAATCATAATGGCACCAAGTACACTTAAATCATATAGATTTGCAAACTCTCTACCGAATCCAAAGCAACCTGAAGCTGGCATTATAGGATTTTTTAAATCTAAGCCAGGAAGTTTTGTTTGTAATGAAATCATAGAACTACCTCCTCAGCCTGGAACACTGGTCCATCACTACAAATTTTACGATATGACCCATCTTCTGTATGGCATACACATGCGAAACAAGCACCAATTCCACAGCCCATTCGTTCTTCAAGTGATATATAACCATCCTTCATACCTTTATATTGCTGTTGTAAAGCTTTTAACATTACCGTTGGACCACATGCAAAGTATTGATCAAATTGAAGCTTTTCTTCACGAATAACATCAGTTACGAATCCTTTCGTACCAATAGTTCCATCTACTGTTGCCATATAAGTTGGTCCTAATTCTGAAAATTCTTTTTCATAAAAAGCCACATTGCTTGATGCAAATCCTAGTACATGAATAACATTTACACCACGTGCTTTAAATTGCTTCGAAAGTTCATACATTGGAGGTACGCCAATTCCACCGCCTACAAGTAGTGCTGTATCCCCTTCAGAAAGAGTTTCAATATCATAACCTTGACCAAGAGGACCTAATACATCAACCTGTTGTCCAACGCTTGCTTCTTTTAAAAGCTTAGTTCCTTCACCTTCTGCGCGGAATATCATAGTGAACTCACTTTTCTCTTTGTCGACCTGACATATACTGATTGGTCTTCTTAAAAGTGGTGTTAGTCCACCAGTCACTTTTATATGGACAAACTGCCCAGGAGAGTGCATCTCCTGAACTAGTTCACCTTTTAATGTCATTTCAACAATTTGATGGGCAATTTCTCGGTTTGAGACAATTGTCATGAGTTCTTTTTTTATCATATTAATACGCCAGCCTTCATTTCTTTGTTTGGTAGTGCAGAAGTTGAGAATGTTAAGCTTTCAATTACTGATAATATTGCATTTGCTGTATCAAGTGAAGTTAAGCAAACTACTCCGTTTTCAACTGATTCACGACGAATTCTGAATCCATCACGAGCTGGTTTTTTACCTTTTGTTAATGTATTGATTACAAACTGCGCATCTCCACGCTTGATCATGTCTAGCATATTGTCTTCATGCTCGTTAATTTTGTTTACAGCTTTTACTGGTACACCGTGGTTTTCTAAATGATTTTTAGTTCCTTCAGTACCGAATACTGTAAATCCAATTTCATGGAAGCGTTTTGCGATATTCACTACTTCTTCTTTATCCTTATCAGCTACTGTAATGATCACTGAACCGTGAGTTGGGATATGCATTCCTGCAGCGATTAATGCTTTGTATAATGCTTTTTGAAGACTTACATCTTTCCCCATTACTTCTCCAGTTGATTTCATTTCAGGGCCTAATGTTATATCTACTGAGCGTAATTTAGCGAATGAGAACACTGGTGCTTTTACATACACTTCTTTACCTTCTGGATGGTAGCCTGTTGCATAACCGAATGATGCTAGTGTTTGACCTAGGATTACTTTAGTTGCGATATTCGCCATTGGTACATTTGTAATTTTACTTAAGAATGGTACTGTACGACTTGATCTTGGGTTAACCTCTAGTACGAATACTTCATCTTTATCTGTGACAACAAACTGGATGTTTAGTAATCCTTTAATATTTAAGCCTTTTGCTAGTTTGATTGTATATTCGATTAACTTTTCCTTCGCAGCTTCTGATACATTTTGTGTAGGATATACTGCGATTGAATCTCCGGAGTGAACTCCTGCTCGTTCGATATGCTCCATTATACCTGGGATATATACATCGATTCCGTCAGAGATTGCATCTACTTCAATTTCTTTACCAGTTAAGTAACGGTCTACTAGTACTGGATGTTCTGGATTGATTTTTACTGCATTTTGCATATAGTGTAGAATTTCTTCACGGTGATATACAATCTCCATAGCACGTCCACCAAGTACGTATGATGGTCTTACTAAAACTGGATAACCAATTTCATCAGCGATTGCTGCAGCTTCTTCTGCTGTCATTGCTGTTTTACCAAGAGGTTGTGGAACACCTAATTGTTGAAGTGCTTCTTCAAACTTGTCTCGGTCTTCTGCACGATCTAAATCTTCAAGTGAAGTTCCAAGAATTTTCACACCACGTTCTACTAATTTGCCTGCTAGGTTAATTGCTGTTTGACCACCGAATTGAACGACTACACCCATCGGTTTTTCTAAATCGATAATATGCATTACGTCTTCAATTGTTAATGGCTCGAAATAAAGTTTGTCTGAGATACTAAAGTCAGTCGAAACCGTTTCTGGATTGTTGTTTATAATGATTGCTTCGTATCCAGCCTCTTTAATTGCTCTTACACAATGTACTGTTGCATAGTCAAACTCAATACCTTGACCGATACGTATTGGACCAGAGCCAAGTACTACTACACTTTTCTTATCAGTTACAATTGATTCATTTTCGATCTCATATGTTCCGTAGAAGTATGGAGTGGTAGATTCAAACTCAGCAGAACATGTATCAACCATTTTATATACCGGAATGATTTGATTTTGTTTTCTAAAATCGTATATTTCTTTATTTGTTGCATTCCATTGTAATGCTAGGTAATCATCACTGAAGCCCATTTTCTTAGCTTTTAATAGTACATCAAGTTCAAAATGGTTTTCTTTAATAACTTTTTCCATTTTGATGATGTTTTCAATTTTGTGTAAGAAGAAGAAATCAATTTTTGTAATATCATGTATTTCTTCTAACGTCATACCTGTTCTCATTGCTTCAGCAACGATGTATAGTCTTTCATCGTCAGCTTTTGCCATGCGAGTAATCATTTCGTCTTTAGTCAGTTCTTTTACTGCGTTAAGCTCGATGTGACTTATTCCTAATTCTAGAGAGCGTACTGCTTTTAATAATGACTCTTCAAGTGTTCTACCAATCGCCATTACTTCTCCAGTTGCTTTCATTTGAGTTCCTAACTGACGGTTTGCCGTTTCAAATTTATCAAATGGCCAGCGTGGAATTTTTGATACGATATAGTCTAATGCTGGCTCGAAGCATGCATAAGTTTTCTTTGTAACTGGGTTAATCATCTCATCTAATGTTAAGCCTACTGCAATTTTCGCTGCTAATTTCGCAATCGGATAACCTGTTGCTTTTGATGCTAGCGCACTTGAACGTGATACACGTGGATTAACTTCGATTACATAGTATTGGAAGCTATCTGGATCTAGTGCAAGCTGTACGTTACATCCACCTTCAATTCCTAAAGCGCGAATGATTTTAAGTGATACATTTCGTAACATTTGATACTCGCGATCACTTAATGTTTGAGAAGGAGCAACTACGATTGAATCCCCTGTATGAACACCAACTGGGTCGATGTTTTCCATGTTACATACTACAATCGCATGGTCATTTGCATCTCGCATTACTTCATATTCGATTTCTTTAAAACCAGCGATACTTTTTTCTAATAAACATTGTGTTACTGGGCTATTTTTTAATCCACTTGCTACGATTTCTTTAAGCTCTTCTTCATCGTGGCAAATTCCTCCGCCTGTTCCTCCAAGAGTAAAGGCAGGTCTTACGATAACCGGGTAACCAATTTCTTCTACGAAGTCATATGCTTCTTCTAAAGTATGGATGATTGTACTTTCTGGTACTGGCTCATTTAAGTCGTTCATTAATGTTCTGAATAAGTCTCGGTCTTCTGCACGGTTAATTGCTTCTAACGTTGTACCTAAAATTTTTACACCACATTCTTTTAACACACCAGAATTATCTAGTGCTACCGCTAGGTTAAGTCCTGTTTGACCTCCTAATGTTGGTAAAAGTGCATCTGGGCGTTCTTTGCGAATGATTCGACTAACGAAATCTACTGTTAGTGGCTCGATGTATACTTTATCTGCTGTTTGTACATCCGTCATTATTGTTGCAGGGTTTGAGTTTACAAGAATTACTTTGTATCCTTCTTCTTTCAATGCCTGACAAGCCTGTGTTCCAGCATAATCAAATTCTGCTGCTTGACCGATTACGATTGGTCCTGATCCGATTACTAAGATTGTTTTAATGTCTACGCGTTTTGGCATTGTAAGTTCCCCTCTCTCTTCTGTGCTTCCATCATGCTCATAAATTCATCGAATAAATAGTTTGCATCTTCTGGTCCCGGTGATGCCTCTGGGTGATATTGTACTGTGAATGCTGGGTATTTCTTATGTTTAAGTCCTTCTACAGTTCCATCATTTAGTGCAACATGTGTTACTACTAAATCAGTTCCTTCAATTGAATCCATTTCTACAGCATAACCGTGGTTTTGTGATGTAATTGCTACTTTTCCTGTTTCTAAATGTTTAACTGGATGGTTCGCACCGCGATGTCCGAATTTAAGTTTTGAAGTATCTCCTCCATTTGCTAGCGCAAATAACTGATGACCTAAGCAAATTCCGAATAATGGTACTTTGCCAACTACTTCTTTAATCATTTCGATTGCTACTTGAACATCTTTTGGATCTCCAGGTCCATTACTTAACATAATTCCATCTGGAGCTAGTAAGAAAATTTCTTTTGCTGAGATATTATATGGTACGACTGTTACGTCACATTTACGATTTGTTAATTCTCTTAAAATACCATGCTTCATACCGAAGTCTACTAATACTACTCGGTGTCCTCTACCTGGACTTCTATAAGGCTTTTGTGTTGAAACTCGTTCCACGTGGTTAGTGAATAATGGTGTATTTGTTAATTCTGCAACAACTTCATCTACGTTGGCTTCCATACTGCAGAATTTCCCTTTCATTGTTCCAACTTCACGTAACTTTTTCGTTAACATACGTGTATCGATACCTGCTAAACCTGGGATTCCTTTATCTTTACAATATTGATCCAAGCTCATTTTATTTCGGAAATTTGAAGGATGCTCAGCATACTCCTTAACGATTAATCCGTGTACTGCTGGTACAATGCTTTCAAAATCCTCTAAATTGATACCGTAATTACCTACTAATGGATAAGTAAATGTTACGATTTGTCCACAGTAAGATGGGTCAGTTAATACTTCTTGATATCCTGTCATACCTGTTGTAAATACGATTTCTCCTGTTGTTTCAACTTCGCTACCAAATCCTTCTCCTACAAAAACTGTTCCGTCTTCTAATATTAATTGACGCATCATACTGTTACTTCCCCACTTTCATATACTAATTTGCCTTTTACCATTGTCATTACTGGCCAACCTTTACATTTCCAGCCATCAAACGGTGTATTTTTTCCTTTTGAAAGGAATGTTGTTGAATCAATTTCTTCTTGAAGTTCTAAATCAATTACCGTTAAATCAGCAACTGCGCCAACTTCAATTTTTCCTCTGTTGATCTTAAATACTTCTGCTGGTTTTACTGTCATAAAATCGATTAGTTGTTTTAATGACATTTTTCCAGTTTGTACAAAGTGTGTGTTTAAAAGTGGGAATGCTGTTTCTAAGCCTACAATCCCAAAAGGAGCTAGCTGCATTCCTTGTGCCTTTTCTTCTGGTGTATGTGGTGCATGATCAGTAGCAATCATATCGATTGTCCCATCAAGTAAACCCTCTATTAATGATTCTCTATCTAATGCTCCTCTTAGTGGAGGATTCATTTTAAAGTTCGTATCAAGTCCTGGAATGTCATCTTCACATAAAATTAAGTGATGTGGTGACACTTCAGCTGTTACGTTTATTCCTGCTTTTTTAGCATCTCTTACTACTCTTACTGATTCCTTTGTACTGATATGACATACGTGATAATGACAACCAGTTGCTTCTGCTAATAAAACATCACGTGCAATTTGTACACTCTCACAAATTGAAGGAATTCCGTTTAAGTCATTTTCTTTTGAGAATTTCCCTTCGTGTACACAGCCTTTTTGAATTAATGTATTCTCTTCACAATGAGCTACGATTGAGACATTTAACTCTGCAGCTTTTTGCATTGCTTTGTACATCATTTCTGCTGATTGAACGCCAACTCCATCATCAGTAAATGCAAATGCACCATTATTTTTTAATGTTTCAAAATCCGTTTGTTCCTCACCAGCTTGACGAATTGTGATTGAAGCATAAGGAAGTACGTTAACTAGTGCAGTATCCTCAATTTTTTTATTTAAAGATTGTAGATGTTCAATTGTATCTGGTACTGGTCGAGTATTTGGCATTGCTGCAATCGTTGTAAATCCACCTCTTGCTGCTGCTTTTGTACCTGTTTCGATTGTCTCCTTATGCTCTCCGCCCGGCTCTCTTAAATGAACATGTACGTCGATAAAACCTGGTGAAAGTAATTTCCCCTCAAGCTCAATGATTGTTGCTTCTTGATCTATGATTGTTTCAGCAATTACTGAAATTTTCTCATTCACTACTAGTACATCACGCTTTAATAATTCACCGTTTTCTTGTAAGATGACACCGTTTTTAAACAAGTACTTCATTTTTCATCTCTCCCCATACAGTTGGTAAGGCTCTTTTTAATACAGCCATTCGTACGTAAACGCCATTTTCCATTTGCTTAAAGATTCTTGAACGCTCGCATTCGACTAGTTCACTCGCTATTTCTACATCTCTATTGAATGGTGCTGGATGCATGATAATGCTTGTTGGTTTCATTTTGGCTTCTCGCTCGATTGTTAGACCATGCTTTTGTAAGTAATTTTCCATTATGTGATTAGTCTTTGCATCATGTCTTTCATGCTGTACTCTTAGTAGCATCATGACATCAACTTCTTCAACTAATTCATCTAAATTTTTATATGTTCCATAAGAGTTTTTATCGTCTTTCCATTCATCAGGACTTGCGAAGAATACTTCCGCACCTAATCTTGTTAGTGCTTCTGCATTTGAACGGGCAACTCTAGAATGTCTTAGATCACCTGCAATTGCTACTTTTAATCCTTCAAAACGTCCAAACTCTTGTTTAATGGTTAAAAGGTCTAGTAGACATTGTGTCGGGTGATTTCCACATCCGTCACCCGCATTTAGGATTGGCATTCCTGCATCTTCAATTTCTTGAAAGTACTCATCTTCTGTATGACGAATGACAACCGCTTCTACCCCAATTGCTTTAAGGGTTTTAACAGTGTCATATAAAGTTTCACCTTTTTGAATACTTGAACTTTCAACTGCTAAGTTGATCACTTCAAGTCCTAGTTTCTTTTGGGCTACTTCGAAGCTAAAACGAGTTCTCGTACTATTTTCAAAAAATAAATTTGCAACAAATGTCTGACGGTTTAGACTAGTTTTTTCTCCATTTGCAAACTTTTGAGCTTCCATTAGCAAATCTTGAATTTCTTCGATTGTTAAATCAGACATGGTTAATAAATGATTCATCCGTCTTCCCCCTAAATGAATTTCATCCGTTTTTTATATCTAGAGCACCATTTTTGTTTTTAGAGTGCTCCAATCTATCAATTGTGTTTATGAAGCTTTTTCATTGTTCATTTCAATATCTCGATCTCCACCAATTTTTTCTGGTAGGACTAAATTTAGTAAAACTCCGATTAGTGCGGCTAATGCCATTCCTTCAAGTGTGAAGACATCTCCAACATGGATTGTTGCTCCGCCAATCCCTAATACTAGGATGACAGATGCGATTACTAAGTTACGTTGTTTACTAAAATCAATTTTATTTTCAACCAGTACTCTTAACCCGCTAGAAGCGATGATTCCGAAAAGTAGTATTGAGATACCACCCATTACTGGTGTTGGGATTGAACTTATGATTGCTGAAATCTTTCCGACGAATCCGAATATCATTGCGAAGATTGCTGCACCGACGAACAGGTAAACACTGTAAGCTCTTGTTATGGCTAAAACACCAATGTTTTCACCGTAAGTTGTCGTTGTTGGTCCACCGATTAGACCTGCAATCATTGTTGACACTGCGTCTCCGAAAAGTGAACGATCTAAACCAGGATCTTTAATTAAATCTTTATCTACTACATTTCCAAGTACTACTTGGTGACCGATGTGTTCAGAAATTGTTACGATTGCGACTGGTACAAAGATGAAAAGTAACTGTAATGTAATTTCTGGCGTGTAGTCTACGAATGGTACTGAGAAATCAGGTATTTCGATCCATTTTGCTTTTGCGACTTTCGAGAAGTCTACGATTCCAAAGAAGATTGAAGTAATATAACCGCCGATAATTCCGACTAAGATTGGTATGACTGATAAGAACCCTCTTGTGAATAATGCTGTTACGATTGTGATCGCTAATGTGATGAATGCAATTGTGATTGATGTTGAACTATATTTACCATCTGCTCCATTCATTGCCATGCCTACAGCTACTGATGATAAGCCTAAGCCGATTACGATAATGACTGGTCCTACTACGATTGGTGGTAATATTTTAAATAACCATTTTACGCCGACTTTGTTAATAACAAGTGCGATCACCGCATATACAATCCCTGTGATGAACACTCCTACAAATGCTGCTCCTGTTCCAAGATTCTTTATAGCGAAGCTCATGGGAGCAATGAATGCGAATGATGACCCTAAGTAAGAAGGTACTCTACCTCTTGTAATTAGTACAAAAACGATCGTTCCAATCCCACTTGAAATTAATGCGATTGCTGGAGAAATTCCGATTAAGATTGGTGCTAATACAGTTGCACCAAACATTGCGAATAAGTGCTGTATACTTAGGAAAAACCATTGACTCAAACTTGGTTTTTCATTGATTTCTAAAACTGGTTTCTGTTTTATCATTTAGATTCCCCCATTTTTTCATAAAAAAAACTCTTTGTGATTTACACAAAGAGTCCAATACGTTGCTAAGAAGGCAGCAACTAACTAGACCCTTTGGCGGCCTCTCTGGACCACATTAAAAGGGACTTTTAATTTTCAAATATGCTTACTTTATCATGTTCATCTGTTTCCTTCAGTGCTACGACTACTTTTTCACCACTTGAAGTTGGAATGTTCTTACCAACATAGTCTGCACGAATCGGAAGTTCACGATGTCCACGGTCGATTAATACTGCTAGTTGAATTTGTGATGGTCTACCTAGGTCCATTACAGCGTCCATTGCGGCACGAACTGTTCTCCCTGTGTAAAGTACATCATCAACTAAAATAACTTTTTTGTTTGTTAGATCTACCGGTACATTTGAACCTTTCACTAATGGTTCCTTGTTTTCGGTCTTAGTTGTTAGATCATCGCGATAAAGAGTAATATCAAGGTCTCCCATAATTACTTCTTTACCTTCAATTTGCTTAATTCTTTCTGCAATTCGTTGAGCCAAGAAAACACCTCTTGTTTTAATCCCAACTAGAACGACATCTTGAATGCCTTTATTATTTTCAAGCATTTCATGAGCAATTCTAGTTAATCCTCTTCTAATTGCAAGTTCGTCTAAGATGATTGCTTTTTCGTTCATTTCCCTTTACCTCCTACTTTTTATTTTGTAGAAGCAAAAACCCTCTTGCCCGATGGACAAGAGGGTAGCACAAAAGGATACAGTTATCCCTTTTATATTCCGCTTCCTTCTCAACCTCACGGGGTTGTGTTAAAGGTTCATTCAACTGTCCTCATTATGCCTCACTAGGCATAAGTTGTCAACAGTTATCTTCTTAAATTTTCTAATACATCTTCCATTACTTTTGGAATAGGTGATGAAAACTCCATATATTCACCTGTTCTTGGATGCTTAAATCCTAATACTGCAGCGTGAAGTGCTTGCCCATCAATATCAATTGTTTTTCTCGGACCATATTTTGGATCTCCAGCTAATGGGAAACCAATATACTTCATATGAACACGAATTTGATGTGTACGACCTGTTTCAAGCTGACATTCAACTAATGTAAACTCTTCAAATCGTTCTAGTACTTTAAAATGCGTTACAGCTTCTTTAGCATTTTCTTCAGTAACTGTCATACTTTGACGATCTGATTTATCTCTTCCGATTGGTGCATCAATCGTACCCTCTTCATGCTGAATTACACCATGAACGATTGCAATATATTTACGAACAGTCGTTTTTTCACGTAATTGTTCTGCAAGTTTTTCATGCGCTACATCATTTTTAGCTACCATTAGAAGGCCTGATGTATCTTTATCAATTCGATGAACAATTCCTGGCCTTAAAATGCCATTAATTCCAGATAAATCTTTGCAATGATACATTAATGCATTCACTAAAGTACCAGTTTCATGACCTAATGCAGGATGAACTACCATACCACGAGGTTTATTGACAACGATAACATCACTATCTTCGTAGTAAATTTCAAGTGGAATATTCTCTGCAATAATTTCTAAAGGCTTTGGATCAGGTACTGAAACTGATATTTCATCGCCTTGTTTCACTTTGTAATTTCGCTTTACTTTTTCACCATTTACTAATACAAAATCTTCTTTTAACCAGATTTGTACTTGTGAACGAGACCACTCTTCATTTTGAGCTGTAATAAAAGTATCGATTCTTTCTAAATGTTGTTCTTCTTCAACTGCAAATGTAAAAACTGTCATTCCTTAACTCCTCTTTTTTCTTCCAATAAAGTAATAATAAATAATAAGACGACTCCAATACAAAGTGCAGAATCGGCAATATTAAACACAGGAAAATCATATCCAAAAATATAAACATGTATAAAATCAACAACTTCTTTACGGAAGAAACGATCGATAAAGTTTCCAATCGCGCCACCTAATACCAGACCTAAAGAAATAGATAATAAACGATCATTTTTCGCATGCTTTTGAATAAAGTAAACCACAGCTACAACGAATACAATTGTAATAATGTAGAAAAAGAACATTTTACCTTGTAACATTCCCCAAGCCGCTCCTCTGTTACGGTGAGATGTTATGTAAAAAATATTTTTAATGATTTCAATATTTTCACCTAAATACATCTTCTTTAATACTGCAAGTTTAGTTAATTGGTCAATTAAAATGACAATTAGTGCAATAATATATGCCATATTTATCCCCTACCTTATTAGATATCTCATAAAAGTTTAGCATAGGGGACAAGTTTATACAATGAAATACAAATCAGTAATAATTTCTGACAAAACTAAAGTCATCAATTGTTCTTCCTGTAGGAAGAACTTTTAGTTTCTCTATTGGAATTTGTGTTCCCGTAACTTCACAAAAACCATACAATCCATTATCAATTTTTTGTATTGCAAGCTCTATATCATATAAATCATTCTTCATATCATCAACAAGAACTTGATGTTTCATTGTTTCCTCATATAATGAAAGATGAGGTTCCACAATATTTGAATGAATTGGTTCAGAAAATAAACGATGTAGCAATTCATTTTTAATCATTTCGAGCTCTTGTCTTATATGGTAAATTTCATTGCTCATCTTGTTCACTCCCTTTTTTGAATGTAAATATAATTTTCCCAGAACTGACATTCATAAAAGGTGAAAGTTTTTCCTTTAAAGGAAACTGATAAAGATATTCCCATTTATAAATCATTGAGTTTAAGGTTTCACTATTATAAAATAAATGCTATTACAAATATAAAAAAGACTGTCTATATAGACAGTCTAAAAATTAGATTAACATAAGCCTTTTGTTATATCAGTCAGTAAATTGTTGCGTCCAATAAGTTCCTACTTTACCAACACCTAGATGTTGGAAGTTTTTGCTCATGATGTTAGCTCTATGACCTTCAGAGTGCATCCAATCATACATTACTTGTGATGGAGTTGTTTGACCATGTGCAATGTTTTCACCTTTATACCCACCATTGAATGATAAAGTTGAATGATACATACTGTTTGCATTACTCATTGTTTGTGACCATTGTTGAGCAGTTCCATTTAGGTAGCTAGTAAGTGTTAAAGGTTTTAATCCGCTTTTACCACGCTCAGTATTTACTAAATCTAAAATTTGTTGCTGAGTAGATGAACTAGTACTTGCTCGCGTAGTAGATGTTGGTGCTATATATTTCACATATTTCTTTTGAATATATCTTGTTTTACCTTTGTAACTAATTTTTACAAACGAACTATTGTAACCTGAGTAAGTGATTTTTTGATTTTTAGCTAAATATCCAACTGTTTTTGAACTAAAATATGGCTTTTCTTTAATTGATAATTTAGAGACAGCTATTGCTCCCGATGTTGCTCCAGCACTTCCTGCGCCAACTCCTAAAATCATAGGTAAAGCTACTGCGATCCCTAAAATTGTTTGAGAAAATTTTTTGAATGTATTTTTCATGTTGTACTCCTCAATAATTGAATTTTCGTAATCGTTTACAAAATAATCATACAGGAATACATACACACATACAACAAAACAAGCAATAAGGTAAAATTTACTATTATGGAATGGAATGGAATTGATTTGCTCTAGGTGTAGTCTAGTTTATTATTTCCTTCCTTTTTTGAAATGAAAAAAAGCCGAAAGTTTAACTTTCGACTTTTCTTCAAGTGTTCAACACTTTTACATTACATTTCTTTTACTACACTTGCGCAACGTAGGCATAATGTTGAATGCTCTTCATCTTTTCCTACTTCTTCTGTAACTATCCAACAACGTTCACATGTCTCACCAGTTGCCGGTGAAACTTCGATACTTAATGTTTCAAATTTTTGTGCTGTTTGTGGAACTTGCGTATCACGATCAGCTACTTCAACTTGAGATACGATTAATAATTGTTTTAAGTCTTCATTAATTGATTGTAATAAATCTGATACTTCTGCATTTGGATAAATTTTAACTGAAGCAGTTAATGATTTACCAATTACTTTTTCATTACGAGCAACTTCTAATGCTTTTAATACATCATCACGTAAATCCATGAATTTTTCCCATTTCGCTACTAACTCAGTCGTATTACCAAAGTCATTAACTTCTGGCATTTCAGTTAAGAAAATGCTATCAACTGATGTTCCGGCCATATGCGTCCAAACTTCTTCAGCTGTGTGAGGTAAAATTGGTGCAACTAAACGAGTAAGAGCTTGTAATGATTCATGTAATACAGTTTGAATTGCTAAACGATCTTTATTTGATTTTGGTTCGATATATAATACATCTTTTGATAAATCAAAATAGAATGAACTTAAATCAGTTGTACAGAAGTTTTGAATCGTATGATAAACAGTAGCAAATTCATATTTTTCATAAGATTCACGAACTGTTTTTACAACTTCATTTAATTTCACAAGCATGTATTGATCTAATTCACGAAGTTCATCAAATTTTAATGCATCCGTTTCAGCATTAAAGCCATCTAAGTTACCTAATAAGAAACGGAATGTATTTCTGATTTTACGATAAACTTCAGCAACTTGTTTCATTAATGCATCTGAAATACGAACATCAGATTGATAATCAACAGAAGCTACCCATAATCGTAAGATATCTGAACCATATTGATTCATAATTTTTGAAGGAAGAACGATATTCCCGATAGACTTACTCATTTTACGTCCTTCACCATCTAATACGAAACCATGACTCACTACAGATTTATATGGCGCTTGACCAGTTACAGCAACACTCGTGCTTAGTGAAGAGTTGAACCAACCACGGTACTGGTCTGAACCTTCTAAATACACATCAGCTGGAAATGATAATTCTTCACGAGTTGTTAACACAGCCTGATGTGAAGAGCCGCTATCAAACCAAACATCCATAATATCTTTTTCTTTAGTAAATTTACCATTTGGTGAACCTGGATGTGTAAATCCTTCTGGTAATAATTCTTTTGCTTCTTTTTCAAACCAGATGTTAGATCCATTTTCTTTAAATAAGTTAGAAACATGTTCAATTGTTTCTTCTGTAATGATTGCTTCTCCATCTTCAGCATAAAATACTGGGATTGGTACTCCCCAAACACGCTGACGAGAGATACACCAGTCACCACGGTCACGTACCATGTTGAATAGTCTTGTTTCACCCCAAGCAGGGAACCAGTTTGTATCTTGTACAGCTTGCATTAATTGATCACGAATTGCTTCAATTGAAGCAAACCATTGAGCTGTAGCACGGAAGATAATTGGTTTTTTTGTTCTCCAGTCATGTGGATATGAATGCGTGATAAATTGTAATTTTAGTAAAGCACCTTTTTCTTCTAATGCCTTTGTAATTTCTTTATTTGCTTCATCATAGAATAAACCTTCGAAACCAGGTGCTTCTTTTGTTAATACACCTTTTTCATCAACTGGACAAAGTACGTCTAAACCGTATTGTTGACCAACTCGGAAGTCATCTTCACCATGACCAGGAGCTGTATGAACACAACCAGTTCCTGCATCAGTTGTTACATGATCACCAAGAATGACAACTGATTGACGATCGTATAATGGATGTTTACAAACGATTCCTTCTAGTTGGCTACCGTTAAATGTATTTTCTACAACAGCATCTTCCCAGCCTAATTCATTTGAAACTGATTCTCTTAATTCACTCGCTACTACAAATTTGTCTCCATTTACTGCAACTACATCATAGCTAAGTTCTGGATGTAAACAAACTGCTAAGTTAGCTGGAATTGTCCATGGAGTCGTCGTCCAAATGATGAATTTCTCTCCACCATTTAAAACATTTTTTCCATTTTCAACTGCAAATGCAACATAGATTGAAGCAGATCGTTTATCTTGATATTCAATTTCTGCTTCAGCTAATGCAGATTCACTTGATGGAGACCAATAAACTGGCTTAAGGCCTTTATAGATTAAGCCTTTTGTCGCCATTTTACCGAATACTTTAATTTGTTCTGCTTCATATTCTTTTTCAAGCGTAATGTATGGGCGATCCCAATCACCTAAAATTCCTAAACGCTTAAATTGTTCTTTTTGACGATCAACTTGTTCATAAGCATACTCTTCACAAAGTTTACGAAATTCAGCTACTGACATTTCTTTACGATTTACTTTTTTGTTTGCTAACGCTTGCTCAATTGGTAATCCGTGTGTATCCCAACCAGGAACGTATGGCGAACGATAGCCATTCATATTATAAAAACGAACAATAAAATCTTTTAAGACTTTATTTAGTGCATGCCCCATATGTAAGTCACCATTTGCATATGGAGGGCCATCATGTAGGATAAATGATGGTTTTTCTGCATTGTGTTTCATTACTTTTGTATAAATATCTTTCTCATTCCAGTCCTCTTGAATTTGAGGTTCACGCTGCGGTAAATTCCCTCTCATTGGAAAATCTGTTTTTGGCATCAATAACGTATCTTTATATTCCATTTGATACTCCTCCTGAATATGGTTTTAATCTTTTTTAAATAGTCGAGTTCCACATTAACGCATTCTATCCATCTTCTAAATCTTTTATTAGTAAGGTTTCTGTTCATCCAATACAGTAAGGACAAAGAAAACCTTGTATCAAAAGATTAAATGAATAGGAATGAATCGTTTAAAACAATCCTAATCGGTAATAAATTGAGCACAAAAAAACCTTTCGCATCCCAAAAAAGGGACGAGAAAGGTTTCCCGTGGTACCACCCTAATTGACTATACATAAATAATATAGTCCACTTAGCATTCGTAACGTGAACGAAACGGCTGTTCTTACTAATGTTCAGAAAAGCTCTCAAGGGTGATTTTCGTTCTATTTTTCTACATCAAGCTTACACTATCCTTGACTCGCTAACTAGATTTTATAGAAGTACTCTTCCCTATCACCGATTAACTATTAATATTTAATAAATTATATGTAAAACTTTACAAATCGTCAAGGCTTCTTAAAATTAGTTTGCTATTTCTTCTGTTTCTTTATCTAAAATATGATCCCAATCTTCATGACTTAACATTTCTAACTGAGTTTCAATTGCCATACGAAGTCTTGTACGGAAAACTTTTGATTGTTTCTTAAGCTCTTCAAACTCCATTGTAACTTTTCGAGATTTGATTAAAGCTTCGTTAATAATACGATCAGCATTTTTTTCTGCTTCTTTTATAATTAATTTTGCTTCTTTTTGAGCATTTCCTTTTACATCTTCTGCTGCTTCTTGAGCAATTAAAATTGACTTATTTAAAGTTTCTTCAATAGTAGAAAAATGTTTTAATCTTTCTTTCATGTCTAACATTTGTTCTTCTAATTGTTTCTTTTCTCGAATTACTAATTCATAGTCTTTGATCACTTGGTCAAGAAATTCGTTTACTTCGTCTTCGTCATATCCACGAAAACTTTTACCAAATTCTTTATTATGAATATCAAGTGGTGTTAAAGGCAATTAAGCCACCTCCATGTAAGTTCTTAAATATAGGTTAATTATTAGTTTTCGACAGTTTCTACGAATATCCTTCTACATTTTCTGACTATTTTTTGACACCGTACTGAATCCGCCATTTTTCTTTTTTTGACATACCATCTATTGAAAGAAGCATCCCTCTTCCAAACCCTTTAACAGATAGTAAGTCTCCTTCGCCACAAATAAATGAAGTTGAATCAATTATTTTTTGATTGACTTTGACGTGTTCAGCTTTTATTAATGCCTGTGCTTTCTGGCGTGATATATGATAAAACTCACTAATTAATACATCTAGACGAAGTGATGAAATTGTCCCATGTCTCGATTGCCAGTCATCTTCAATTTCAACTAGTTCATTAAATGTAATTCTCTCTAATTTAATCGGCGATTTCCCTATAGAATTCAAGTTATTCTGAACAAAAACTGCTATTTCCTCGGCAACAATTATTTGAATAACATCATCTTTTAATAAAATATCACCAAATTTTGCTCTTGTCATACCTAATGACATAAGCGTTCCTAGTACTTGTCTATGTGATAAAGAATGAAATTTCACTGCATAGCTTAAATTAAATGCTGCTAACGAAAAATCTTCATCCATTGGAGAATAGTAATTCGGATAAATTAGTGCACGTTTTCGCTCACTATTTTCCCGACCACCAAAAAAAGCTGCAATACATTCAGATTGATTCCCGATTATGGTACTCATAATTTTTTGTTCCCTTAGATCAAGGAAATCAGTTAACTTTGGTGAGTATCTTTCAATTACTTGATCTTTCCAATTAATCACTTGATCAACAAATACATGCTCTTCCTTTCGATAATGATCGTATATACTCATTGATGCATTCCTCAATTTCTAAACAATATAAATAGTAAAAAAGAGAACCGTTTCAGATTCTCTTTTTAGAAGTAAGTACTAAGCGCAAATATACCTCTCATTGCAAATTGCAACGTTATTAAAGCTACAATTGGCGAGAAATCAAACATTCCGATTGACGGTATGATTCGACGGAATGGCTCTAAGTATGGTTCTGCTATTCTTCCGATAAAACGACCGAATGATGATTGTTGTACTTGTGGAAACCAGGACATAATGATGTGAATCACTAATATCGTTTGATATACTTGTATCGCATGATACAAGATTGATAAAATAAAGTCCATCTATTTACCACCTTTTAATGGATTGTTCTTCCTCAAATAACATATCTGTAATCGTTCCAGAAATGTCAACATTATCTGGCGTACAAATGAATGTATTTGTTCCGATTTTTTTTATATCTCCACTAATTGCATAAACAGTACCACTTAAAAAATCAACAAAGCGTTTTGCTTGATCAATTTGCATTTGTTGAAGATTGATCACAACAGCTTTTTTAGATTTTAGGTGATCTGCAACATCTTGTGCTTCTGCATATTCACGTGGCTGAGCCAATACAACTTTTGACGTCAAGGATGCTCCTCCTGGTATACTTACTAATTTTTGCTTTGAAGTACTACGTTCTTGATGTACTTCTTCATTTACATGCTTTGAAACAGGTTGTTGTTCCTCATACTCATACTCTTCATCTTCGTACTCATCATCCATTGCAAAAAAGTTTCTTACTTTTCCCATAAAACTCATAGCTATTTACCTTCCCTTTCCAACTAAATCTGTCCCAATGCGAATAAAGGTTGCCCCTTCTTCTATCGCAATTTCAAAATCGTTAGACATCCCCATCGATAATTCATTACATGGAACATTTGCTATTTCTAATCCTTTAATTTTCGTCTGTAAATCTTTTAATCCTTTAAAACTATTTCTTATGACTTGCTGGTCCTCTGTATAAGGTGCCATAGTCATTAACCCAACAACATATACCTTATCCAGTTCAGCTAATTCACGAGCAAAATTAACAGCTTCTTCAGGTGATAAACCATGTTTTGATTCCTCACCAGAAATATTTACTTGTATGAAACACTTTAATGGTTCATTCGCTCTTTTTTGTATTTCATTTGCTAATGACATTCTATCTAAAGAATGTAGATAATCTATACGATGGATTATGTCTTTTACTTTTCTAGTTTGTAATGAACCAATAAAATGCCAAACAACGTCGGTGTTAATATGGTCTTGTTTATCTTGTAAACCTTCAAAACGATTTTCACCTAATTGGTTTATACCAAGCTCCAATACCTCTTTAGCTACATGAACAGAAACTTCTTTTGTAACAGCTATTAGCGTAACCTGGTCGTCACGATTTGACCGACTCTTAGCAGAACGTATTTGCTCACTTATTCTTTCATAATTTTGTTTGATTGTCATGTTGCTATATCCTCCAACCAATAAAGCTCATCATTCTACCTGTTTTCCCTTCATCTCTTCGATGTGAAAAAAATGTATTCGGATTACAGCTTGTACAATAAGATGTAACTAAAATATTCTCTTTTGGGATCCCTGCTTGAATGAGCAATTGTTTGTTTGCTTCTTTTAAATCCAAAGAGTATTTTCCATTTGGCAAATCTGTCAAAATAAAAGGTGGTAAATTGTTCGAAAATGCATCTTGTACCTTATTCATAACAAAATCATCTACCTCATAACAACAATTACCAATTGATGGACCAATTACTACTTGAATATTTTCTACATTCATATTTTCTTCCGTTAGCCACTTATTGATTAAGATACCACCAATATTGCCAACAGTACCTTTCCAACCGGCATGCGCTAATCCAATGTATTTTTTTGTAGGTTCAAGAAAATATAATGGTACGCAGTCCGCATAACAAGAAGTAAGTAAAACATTTTCTTCATTCGTATAAAAGCCATCTGTACCTGGGATGCCACTATTGTAATCAGTAACACCTTTCCCACGATCGTCCTTTGTGACCTTCACTACATTATTGCCATGTACTTGTTCAGAACAAACCCATTTCGTTATTGGATAGTTTATTTCTTTAGCAAGTAATTCTCTATTCTTAACTACGTGGTTATCTGAATCATTTACATGTAAACCTACATTAAAAGAAGAGAAACAACCTTGACTAACTCCACCATTTTTTGTTGTAAAACCTGCAACTAAATGTTTATATGAGTCTTCCCAAGGTTGTATCTTAAAAGTACTTTCAGTCGATTGAATGAAACATTCTTTCATATCTAAAGAACCTCACAAAACGTATTTAGTAAATATTACTATCTAAACCACTATTAGGGTTTCCTATATTTTACCATAGATTTCATATTTTTGATTATTTTTGACAAAACACTCTATATTTTTTAAGGTAAATTTACTGGTTTTACTGTATTTCCGTCTAAATCTACTGTCGAACGATATTTTACAAGAATGACATCTTCACCAATTTTCACAATATCGCTCCAATAAATCGTCATTTCTTCTTCTTTACTAAAAAAATTCAGACCTTTACCAGGCTTCGTTAAAATAATTGATGTAATTTTACCACTTAATTGATCAATATCTAAATCAACAATATTACCTAACTTTTTACCATCAGCAACATTCACTACATCTTTTACTTGAAAGTCAGAAATTCTTGCCACTATCTCTTCACCTTCCTTTTTATCAAATATATGAAGGCAGTGAGACGAATATTGATTTTATTTAAAATAAAAATGTGTTAAACAATGAATTGATCAATACCTCATCATTGTCTAACACATTTATTATCGGAAATACATCGGCTAATTAAAGTATAATGACTATTTAATCTAGATTTGGAAGAATATTTATGTTTAATTAGTTGATGCTTTTGGTGATACACTGTCGCCTATACTTTTCTTGATGTCTAGCTCTTAAGGTTATATTTCATTAATCTTTGAAGTGAATAAACCGCCACTTTAATTAGTTAAATTCCTTTGAAAAGAAGTGGTGTCGATGTCTAGCTCCGGCTCCTAGCCCCTCGAGGTCATAAGTCAAGCCCAGTTAAAGGTTAAAAAACAACCTTTATCTGGGCTCGCCTTATGCTTGTCGGGGCTAACCAGTCGCCTCCGCTTTTCTTGGTGTCTAGTTCCGCAAGCTAGCTCTTCGGTAATATTCCATTAATCTTTGAAGTGGATAAACCGCCACTTCTTCAGATGAATGGAGATATTCCCTTCAGAGCTGGGCGAGCTTGCTCCACATTTCAATTCAACCTTGAATATTTTTGTTCATTTGTTTGATTGCTGATTTTTCTAGTCTTGATACTTGTGCTTGTGAGATTCCGATTTCTTCTGCCACTTCCATTTGTGTTTTTCCTTGGAAAAATCTTTTGCTTATGATCATTTTTTCTCTATCGTTTAGTCTTTTCATTCCTTCGCGTAGTGCAAGTTCTTCTACCCATTGCTCGTCCTTGTTTTTGTCATCACTTAGCTGATCCATTACGAAAATTGGATCGCCTCCGTCATTATATATAGGTTCAAATAACGATACTGGATCTTGAATTGCATCTAATGCGAAGACAATTTCTTCATGTGTTACACCTAATACTTCTGCAATTTGAACAGGTGTTGGTTCTTTTGAATTTTCTGCTAATAGGCGCTCTCTTACTTGTAGTGCCTTGTATGCAATGTCTCTGAGTGATCTTGATACTCTTATTGGATTATTATCGCGTAAGTATCTTCTAATTTCTCCAATGATCATTGGCACAGCATATGTTGAAAATTTTACATTTTGACTTAAATCGAAATTATCAATCGATTTCATTAGCCCAATACAACCCACTTGAAATAAGTCATCCACAAATTCTCCACGATTATTAAAACGTTGTATGACGCTTAGAACCAGTCGTAAATTTCCGTTTACAATTGTTTCCCTTGCACTTCGGTCACCGCTTTGCATCGCATGAAATAACTTACGCATCTCATCATTTTTTAAAACCGGAAGTTTTGAAGTATCTACACCACATATTTCTACTTTGTTTCGTGTCATGATGTTCCCTCCTATTTGGAGTTGCTGTACTATAGGTAAGTATCTCCTTCGGTGGAAAATTTATGCACGAAAACATATTTACAAAATATTTAACATTTTACATTCAAATTAAAAAAACCGAATAGAAAATGAGGACAACTCATCTTCTATTCGGTATGTCTATTAAACCATTTTATTAAACTCTTTTCGAAGTCTTTTTATGATTCTTTTTTCTAAGCGAGAAATATACGATTGCGAAATTCCAAGCATATCTGCAACGTCTTTTTGTGTTTTTTCCTCTGTTCCATCAAGACCAAATCTAAGCTCCATAATTTGCTTTTCACGATCATTTAATTGATCTAATGCTTTCGTTAATAATGATTTATCTACATTTGCTTCTAAATCTTTAGTGATAATATCATCTTCAGTTCCTAATACATCCGAAAGCAATAATTCATTTCCATCCCAATCAATATTAAGTGGTTCATCGAATGACACTTCAGAACGATTTTTATTATTTCGTCGTAAATGCATTAAGATTTCATTTTCAATACATCTAGAAGCATATGTTGCTAGTTTAATTTTCTTTTCGGGATTGAATGTATTAACTGCTTTAATTAAACCGATTGTACCAATGCTGATTAAATCTTCAATATTAATACCCGTATTTTCAAATTTTCTAGCTATATAGACGACAAGTCGTAAATTTCGTTCAATTAATAAAGAGCGTGCACCAAGGTCACCATTTGGGAGCTTCTGTAATAGCTTTTCTTCTTCTTCTCTTGTTAAAGGTGGCGGAAGTGCTTCACTACCCCCTATGTAAAAAACTTCATCGGCTTTCAAACCAAGTTTCACTAAGAGCTTATAAAATCCTAATTTTAATTTTAAGATAAAACGATACATTTTCTACCTCCTATGCGATTTCGTTAATCGTTCCCTGCATCATTTTTGGATGAAGGATACATTCATATAAGTTGTCAGAAGACAAAGTGACATGACTTAATCCTAATAAGACCGATTTCGTAGAGTACCATTTTCCATTGATTTTTAAGCGAACGACTGTCGGCTTAATAGCAACGAGTAATTGATTGCTTTGACCAATGCTTTTATAAGGTACGAACGATGCTTGGAAAAAACTTAAGACATCTAGTGAGTCTTTGCCTTGTAATGTACTTTCTGAATCACGTACTAACTTAACTAATTCTCCAGGAAGTCCAAAATCTTTTGTAGAACAATCTAAAATGATAACTGGTTTTCTTGAAAGTGGCTCATGTAGTGAATTTCCACTGTCCATTAGCCCTTTTGTATGGATGGTTGTATTTCTCCATACGATTTCCATTTCATACATTTCATTTAATTTCCATTTTGTAAAGGCAATCTGGTTGATTGACTTTCTAGCAAATAAAATGACAATTGGGATCATACCTAATACAAAATACCAACTTAAGGGATCGCCATAAAATGAGGCCTTTGATAAGTTATTAGAATTTGATTGAAATAAATAGTGTAATCCTAATAGTGCTCCACCTAGTAAAAAAGTAGAAAAATAGAAAATACTGATACATTGTAAAAATGTAATCATACGTTGTTTTCCAAATGAAAAAAATACAATGAAAAATGATAATAATATTTTCATAAAGGGTGAACTAACAACATATGCATATGGAGTAAACGTTAATAAAACAACGATAGAACCTATAAATGCGCCTAAAAACGAACGAAAAATAGATACATTTCTCTTTAGGATTAAACCTGTCAATTGGATAATCAAAAAATCCATTAACAAGTTTAATAACCAAACAAGATCACCATATATCACCAATATTGTCGCCATCCTCTAAAATATAGTTCATTTATTTGTAAGTATAGGATGAGCATCGTAAGAAGTCTGTCAAAAAAAGGGGTTCTGAATGAAGAGTTTTTCGACAAGTTCGTATGTGAAAATGTCTGATAAGCTCGGACAAGCACAAGCATTATTATTTTTCTAATGGAACTTTTCTGTAAAATTGGTTCTTTTTGGATTTAAAATATAGACAGATGTTGATTACAACGGATAGTGTGAGACTCTGACGGAGATGTGGGAAGGTTAAAGCCCCCAGGATGTGGGTCATGCATGAGTTACTGAAGGATGTTGTGGTTTTAGCATCCCTACCTATCATTTTTTCAGGGGGCACAGCTCATGATCCACTAAAAAGGGAACATCATGGAGTAGTAATTAACTAAAGCATTGATAAATTTCAACAATGGATCAGTAAACTCTACATGGAGAGACCATACCAATCTTGCATGTGATTTAGTCAGATTATTGACAGCTAAAAAAATTGTAGAATTAGATACATATATGGAGTCTTCTTTATTATTTTTTTGCCAAGCACATTCAAAGTAATGGACAAAATAAAAAAACCAAGAAAAGAAGAACTAACTACTTTTCTTGGTTTTGCTTGAAAGATTAGCGCTTTTTACGATTACGTAAGAAAGCCGGAATATCTAAATCATCTAGACTTGTAATATTCTTTGTAGTTTCTACAACAGGTGCTTCTTCACGAACCATTTCACGTTTTACAGTCGTTTGAGTTGATTGACTTGGTGTAGAAATTGATGGTCTTTGAATTTGCTTTTGAGCTGGCGTAGGAGCAACTACTCCTTCAAAACCTGTAGCAATAACTGTAACGATGATTTCGTCTTTTAAGTTCTCATTAATAACAGAACCGAAAATCATATTTACTTCAGCATCACATGCAGTAGAAACGATATCTGCAGCTTCTTGCACTTCATATAAGCTTAAGTTTGTACCACCAGTAATATTCATTAACACACCTTGAGCACCATTAATTGACGTTTCAAGTAATGGACTTGAAATAGCCTTTTTAGCTGCTTCAGCTGCACGGTTTTCTCCACCAGCAACACCGATTCCCATTAAAGCAGAACCTTTGTTTGACATAATTGTTTTTACGTCAGCAAAGTCAAGGTTGATTAATCCAGGTACAGCGATTAAGTCAGAAATACCTTGAACACCTTGTCGTAATACATTATCAGCTTCACGGAAAGCTTCTAACATTGGCGTGTTACGGTCAACGATTTCTAATAGACGATCGTTTGGAATAACAATTAGTGTATCAACACTTTCCTTCATTGCAGCAATACCAGTTGCTGCTTGTGTTGAACGTTTTCTACCTTCAAATGTAAATGGACGAGTTACAACCCCAACAGTTAATGCGCCAAGTTCTTTAGCAACTTGTGCAATTACCGGTGCTGCACCTGTTCCAGTACCGCCACCCATTCCAGCAGTTACGAATACCATATCAGCTCCTTTAAGAGCTTCTTGTAATTGTTCTCTGCTTTCTTCAGCAGCTTTTTTACCAACCTCTGGATTAGCACCTGCACCTAAACCACGTGTTAATTTGCCACCAATTTGCATTCTAACATCTGCTTTAGAAAGATTAAGTGCTTGTGCATCTGTATTCACAGCGATAAAGTCTACACCTTGTACGCCATGTTCTATCATACGGTTAACGGCATTATTTCCACCGCCACCTACACCAATTACTTTTATTTTCGCTAACGCATCTAAGTTTGTATCAAAATCTAACATGACTGATCCCCCTACTATTTCAAATTCATCACAAAATTAATCCCATAAATACTTAAAAATGCTTTTAACTTTACTCATGACACGTTCTTCATCCTGCTGTTTTGGTTTTGTATTTGAATTTGTAACAGCTACAGGTTTTCGTTCATTCGATTCGAAAGCGATATTAGAGCTAAGTTTTTTACCGCGCATTTTTGATTTATAAAAAGCATATCTTATTAGTCCAACACCAGTAATGTATTGAGGTTCGCGAACGCCTATATAATCAGGAGTTGCAATCCTTACATTATTTTTAAATACTCTTTGAGCTAAATCAATAACACCTGTCATTGATACAGTACCACCAGTTAATACAAATCCACCAGGTAGATTACTTCCCCTCATTCTTGATAGTTCATTTTGAACCATTAAGAAGATCTCTTCTAACCTTGCTTCAATTACATCTGATATTTCTTGTTGACTATATTGGTGATGCTGTTCGCTTCCCATGATTGGAACACTTAATACTTCTTCAGTTAAAGCAGTATCATAAAAAGCATGTCCAAATTTCACTTTTATCTTTTCAGCATCTTCAGTTGATGTCTTTAATCCAATTGATAAGTCCTTCGTAATGTGTTCGCCACCTACTGGCAATACAGAAGTTGCGATTAACACACCTTCTCTGAATACAGAGATTGTCGTAGAACCGCCGCCAATATCAACTAAAGCTACACCTAAGTTTTTCTCATCTTGTTTTAAAGCAATTGTACTTGCAGCCATTGGTTGTAAACAAATGTCAGTAACTTCTAACCCTGCTCTTTCAACACAACGTAAAATATTATGTACAAGTGTTCTTGAACCAGTGATTAATGTACCTTCCATTTCCAGTCTAACCCCAATCATTCCTCTAGGGTCTTTTACTTCTGAAAGGCCATCTACAATGTATTCATGAGGAACGACATCAATAATTTCCCTTTCAGGTGGAATTGAAATAACTTGTGCCTGATCCATTACTCTTAGAACATCTTCATTATCAATTTCTTTATTTTCTTTAGAAACTGCCACTACTCCATTTGTGCTAATTAATTGAACTTGGTTTGCACTTACCCCTACTATTACTTTGTCAATGTGAATGCCAACCATTCTTTCTGCTTGATCAATAGCTTTTTTGATGGAAGTAACTGTTTCATCTATATCAACTATCGAACCACGTTTTAAGCCAGAAGATTTCACATTACCTACGCCGATAATGTTTAGTGTGTCATTAACTAGTTCGCCAATAATAACTTTAATTGTCGAAGTTCCAACGTCAAGACTCACATAGATCTCATTGCTGTTCATGATGGCACCTCCTTTTTCTCTCTATCTATTATAATCGAACATCAATTCATTCTTAAATAACATATATGAAAAACTATTCAACATTCACAAGGGATTTCCCTCTTTTTTATTTGCATTTTTCACAATCTTTTTAATTTTTTTCAATAATTTCTATTTATCTATTAGTCTACACTAACATAAACAGATAAAAAAGGCTTAAAAGTACTGTTTTCTAATGTTATTACCGTTATTTTATAACATTTGTAACATTCGTTTCATATGGAGCGAAATAAGCTCCTACTTCTAAATGAATAACCCCTTTTTTATTTTTAGGAATTGACTTTAAAATAATCGGATAATTAGACATTTTGTTTGAAAATTTTCTAATTGTCGTCTTCACTTCGTAACCTTCATTCATAAAAACAGTAACAAGTAAAGGATCATCCTTACTTGGGGTATAATCTATTTCAGAAATTGAATGGAATATACTTTTTGGTAGTTTCGATAGTTCAACCGCTAATTCTTGTAGTTCATCACCTTGGCTCCATCCATTTAGTTCAGGAATCGTTGTATTTTCTAGGGAATGATTATCCTTCAATAACATACCACTTTCAAGAAGTAAATGTTTTTTTCCATCAAACATTGCTTGTCCGATTGGTTGATATTCTTTTATGACGATTTCTACTTTATTCGGAAACCTTTTATGTACCTCTGCAGATTGAATCGTATTTCTACTTTCAAGCTTTTGAATCACCTTTTTTGAATGAATTGTCAAAAAGCTATCGTCTTGGTTTAAATCGGCTAATTTTTGAATTTCTTTATCTGTATATAGGTTATTTCCTTTAATTTCTAAATTTATTTCTGAACCAATGGATGTTTGGAAATATAATACGCATAAAAGCAAAGAAAAAAACAATAAAATTGTCATTAGTAAACGTATATTTGCTTTTTTACGTTTTTTATTACGCAAGATCGGAACACGGTCTTCTAAACTAATTATCTTATTTTCTTGCATGTTTATGCCTCCATTATCAAAGTCCACTTCAATCTTCTTACTTATACATCGGATGTAATTTAAGAATAATAAAAAATAGAATAGCATATAAAATGCCATTCTATCTTGGTCACTATATGCTACCTTAAATTATAGCATATAATTTCAATTGTTTTTAAGAAACTTACATTTTTTTACCAACTATTTCAACTTCAGTTTCAAGTTCTACATTAAATTTTTCTAATATAGTTTTCTTAATGAAATCAATTAATTCTAGAACATCCTTTGATGTTGCGTTCCCTGCATTCACAATAAAGTTTCCATGCATTTCAGAAATTTTCGCTCCACCAATTTGGTAACCTTTTAAGTTTGCTAGTTCAATTAGATTCCCTGCATATTGCGGAAGGGGATTACGGAAAATACTTCCAGCACATGGGAAATTCCAAGGTTGCGTTTCTCTGCGATAATCCTTATTTTTCTGCATTAATGCAGAAGATACTTCTTTTGAACCTTCTTCTAATTGTAATTCAGCTTCTAAAACAAATCCTTGACGCTTTTTTTGTAGGACAGACGTACGATATGAAAATTCTAGTTGTTCATTCGTAAGCCATTCCATTGACCCATCTTGGAATATAATATGGGCTTTAGTCGTAATCTTTGAAAAGTCAGATTGGTGTGCACCTGCGTTCATATAGACAGCTCCACCAACACTTCCTGGAATGCCACTAGCAAACTCTAATCCCGAAAGTCCTTTTCTACTCAACTGGGTAGCAAGACGAATGACAGAGTAACCTGCTCCAACTAAAACTTTTGTCCCATCTATTTCAATATGATCTAAACAATCACTTATTTTAATGACAACACCTTCAATACCATTATCAGACACAAGTAAATTCGATCCTCTCCCAATAACGGTAACATTGATATTATTTTCTTTTGCAAGTTGAATGATCTCTTTTATTTCATTGACATTTTTAGGTATGACCAAATAATCAGCAGGTCCACCTATTTTCATTGTAGTATGATTTGCTAAAGGCTCATTCATTAGAAGACTCGAGTCCTTGACGATTTCCTTTAATCTAGTTTCAAACATTCTAAGCTTTTCCCCCTTTAGCTTGTAGCATCCTATGATACATATTTATAGATTTTCTAACTTGTTCGTGCATGGTTCTACTTTCTTATTTCTTCTAATACTTTTACTAGCTTGTTTGCGGCATCTGGAACACCTATTTCTAAAGCTGCACGTTTCATTTCTTCAAGTTTGATAGGATTTAATAATACTTTTTCAATTTCATTTACCAAATATTCATTTTGAAAATCTTTTTCTAAAATGACGATAGCTGCGCCATTTTTTTCAAGTGATCGAGCGTTTATTTCTTGATGATTATTCGTTACATATGGGCTAGGAATCAATATACTCGGCTTACCTAATGCTGTCAATTCAGCTAGAGTTGTTGCACCTGCTCTTGAAACGACTAAATCAACTTCTCTTAAAACCTCAGGCATATTGTGTAAAAACGGCTTGATCACTACATTTGATGGATTACCTACTTTATTGATTTCTTGAATAACCGCATCATAGTGAGCGTCACCTGTTACATAGATCATTTGATAATTCTTTTCACCAAGCTCACTCACACTTTTTAAAAACGCTTGATGGATTGGTCTAGCACCTCTTGAGCCACCAACGATTAATACAGTACTTTTCCCTTTATCCAAACCTAATGACTGTAAAACTGTTGGATTAGGTTCTCCTATTACTTCAGAAGCACGTGGATTACCAGTAAATACTACTTTTTCTTTCGTAAAATGATTAGCAACTTCATCAAAACAAATTGCAACCTTTGTAACATAGCGATTTAAAAATTTATTTGTTAAACCTGGCACACTATTTTGTTCGTGAATAACTGTTGGAATACCTAATTTTGCTGCAGCATATACTACAGGACCACATACATAGCCACCAGTACCAACAACTACGTCAGGATTAAATTCACGAATAATTTTTTTGCTATCAGAAACACCTTTTAAGAAACGATAAATTGTTTTAAAATTTTCAAGTGATAGACTTCTTTTAAATCCTGAGATGACGATTGATTTAAATGGTATGTTTTGCTTTGTTACGATACCTTTTTCAAGTCCATTTTCTGTACCAACATATAAACATTCTACATTGGAATCTTGTTTTTTCAACTCTTTAATTAGCGCAAGTGCTGGATAAATATGTCCACCAGTACCCCCACCACTAACTAAAATTTTCATAAAGATCCTCCTAAATATCAATACAATATGTAAATTGATAAGTTGTTAAGTAGCTATTATACCACTTTACGTAATTCTTTCTAATTCTTTTTTATAGAAAAATAAAATTGACCGACTCAATTAGAAATTCTAAGTACTTTTTTGATTTATGTCTAATAATTTGACATAAACAAAACTGCGTACTTGTTCCCATCGAGTCGGCCCTTTTACGATCGTGCGTGTCTGCTAATATTTAATAATACACCTACAGCTAAAAGCATCAATGTTAATGATGAACCGCCATAGCTTAAAAACGGTAATGTTATTCCAGTAACAGGCATTAACCCTATAACAACACCAATATTAATCATTACTTGTATTGCAATCATTGAAACGATTCCTACTGCAAGGAATGTACCAAATAAATCAGGCGAACTTAGTGCAATTCGGATTCCACGCCATAATAAGAAAGAAAATAATAAAATGACAAATGAACCTCCGATAAATCCTAATTCCTCTGATAAAATTGCAAAAATAAAATCTGTTTGCGGTTCAGGTAAGTACATAAACTTTTGTCTGCTTTGACCTAAACCTAGACCAAATAATCCACCTGGACCAATTGCATATAGTGATTGAATAATTTGAAATCCGGTACCTAGCGGGTCAGACCACGGATCTAAAAAGGAAGTAATCCTTTTTATTCGGTATGGTGCTGAGGCAATTAAAGCTACAAAACCTGCGATTCCAACTAATCCTAATCCCATAAAATGAGATATTCTTGCACCTGCTACAAATATGATTATGACACAAGTACCAACCATTACCGTTCCAGTTCCTAAGTCTGGTTGAAGCATAATTAAACCAAATGCTAAGAACACAAGACCTAATGTTGGCATTAAACCCTTTTTAAATGATGTAATATTTTTTTGATTTTCAGCTAAATATTTTGATAGGAAAACCATCATTCCGAGTTTCATAAATTCTGATGGTTGAATTGAGAAAGCTCCGATTCCAATCCAGCTTCTCGCTCCACCACGAACTAAACCAACGCCCGGAATTAGGACGAGTACCAACATAATAAAACAAACAATTAGAATTTTTTTTGCGTGTGTCCGAAATAACCAATAATCGATGTTTGAAACAATAAACATACCAATTACTCCAACACCTGCAAATAACAATTGCCGCTTTGCAAAAAAGAACGAATCATGAAACTTATAAGATGCCCATATTGCACTAGCACTATAAACCATAATCATACCGACTGTTAATAATGATAACGTAACGAGAACTAGAATCATGTCAGGACTATTTTTCTTTGTTGGCACTTCTATACACCTCAACTTTTGAATTAAACAAGCCTTACTTTAACTTATGCACTGCTTGTATAAATTTATTACCTCGTTCTTCAAAAGTCTTAAATTGATCCCAACTAGCACATGCAGGCGACAATAAAATGATATCTCCAACTTCTGAATGAGCGAATGCTTCTTTTACAGCATCCTCAACATTATCAACCGATTTTACTGCTTTCATTCCTGCTTTTTTTGCTGAGTCAATTAATTTATCTCTCGTTTGACCATAAGTAATCATGTTTTTCACATTATTAAAATATGGAATTAGATCATCAAAATCATTCCCGCGATCTAATCCACCTGCAATTAAGATTACTGGCTTTTGGAAAGATGAGATGGCTTTTTGAGTAGCCAAAATATTTGTTGCTTTCGAATCATTATAGAATTTTCGTTGTTTGATTTCAGTTACATATTGAAGCCTATGTTCTACCCCTGTGAATGTTGTTAGCACTTGTTCAATCGCTGCATGATCAACATCTAACAGCTTTGCAATTGCCACAGCAGCAAGGATATTTTCTAAATTATGTTTTCCTGGTAAAACAATCTTCTCTACTTCAATGACTTTTTGTTGTTTAAAATAAATTGAGCCTTCTTTAACGTATGCTCCTTCTTCTACAACCTTAGTAGAAGAAAATGGAATGATTGTTGCTTTTGAATGTTTCACCATAGCCATTACATTTTCATCATCAAAATTTACAATTGCAAAATCATCTTCGGATTGATTTTTGAATATATTTGCTTTCGCTTTTACATATTCTTCTTTCGTACCATGATAATCTAGATGAGCTTCAAATATATTCGTTACCAGAGAAATTTTAGGTTTAAACTCATCAATACCCATTAATTGAAATGAAGATAGCTCTGTTACGATAATATTATTACTTGTCGCCTTTTCTGCTACTTCGCATGCAACTGTACCAATATTCCCAGCAACTAATGGTTGTTTATTGCCTTGTTCCAACATATTTAGTGCTAATGTAGTCGTAGTCGTTTTCCCATTTGAACCTGTGATTCCAATAAACGGAGCTTCACTTATTAAATAAGCAAGTTCAATTTCTGTATAGATTGGAATATTTCTTTTTTCAGCTTCTATTAATAGAGGGTTTGAGTAAGGGATACCAGGATTCTTCACAATACAGTACAGTTCATTTTCTAACAGACTTAAAGGATGCTCCCCGCATACTACGTTAAATCCTTCATTTTTAAGTTTTTGTGCAATTTCATTTTGTTCAAATGGCGTACGATCGTTAACAGTAACAATTGCACCTAATTTTTTTAAAAGTTGACTTGCAGCATAACCGCTTTTGGCCATACCTAAAACTAATACATTCTTTTGATTGAAAATCCCCACATTTTTCAATTACATCCACACCTCGATATAGATTCCTAATAATGCAAAAAGCAACCCTACAAACCAAAATGTAACGACTACTCTCCATTCAGACCATCCAGATAATTCATAGTGGTGATGTAGTGGGCTCATTTTGAATACTCTTTTACCAGTCGCTTTAAACGACGCTACCTGAATCATTACAGAAAGGGTTTCAATAACGAATACGCCTCCGATGATCACAAGTAAAATTTCTAAATTCGTAACGATTGCAATTGCAGCTAATGCGCCACCTAAAGCCAATGAGCCTGTATCACCCATAAAGACCTTTGCAGGATGTGCATTAAATACTAAAAATCCTAAAACTGCACCTACTACAGCAATCGAAAAAATAGCAACATCAAGTTGTTGTTGATTATATGCAAGCACTGCATATGCACCGAATGCAATTGCAGCAGTACCAGAAACCAATCCATCTAAACCATCCGTTAAATTAACAGCATTAGAAGTTCCAACTAACATGAAGATTATTAATAATGCATATATAAATCCTAAATCAATTTCATATCCTGTACCTGGAATTTCTACTGAAGTAGATACTCCGGTTGATTTAATAGCAAAAAATACAATAATTGATACGATTACCTGACAGATAAATTTTTGTTTCGAAGTTAAACCAAGGTTTCTTTTCTTCACTACTTTTATGTAATCGTCTAAAAATCCAATAATACCGAAACAAACAGTTACAAATAGTAAAATAAATGTTCGTGTCGATAATACATCAAAGTACATTGAAATAAAAATTGCAGATAAACTTAAGGCAATTAATATGATGATTCCACCCATTGTTGGGGTTCCTGATTTCTTTTTATGAGATTTTGGACCTTCATCACGAATACTCTGTCCAAATTTAAGTTTTCTTAAGTACGGTATAAAAATAGGCGATAAAATGACTGCAATGATAAATGCTGTAATCATAGCAACTAAAATTGACGGTTCAAGCATTATACGCCCTCCTTTCCAAATTACTCTCTTTAGTATGTAATAGTTTAATTCTTTTAAATAGAATTATTTATTAATTAAATATTTTTTGGCATTACAAAAAAGAGGACATTATCCTCTTCTTTGCAAAATAGCCTCTTTAGCTTCTTCAACATCATCAAAATGAGATACACTCGTTCCTACAATTTGATATGTTTCATGCCCTTTACCAGCAATAACAATAATATCATGTTTTTTAGCATTCTCAATCGCAAATGTAATTGCTTTTTTACGATCTTCTATTACCGTTATATTATTATGCTCCAAACCGAATTTCATGTCTTCTAAAATTAAAATTGGGTCCTCTGTTCTAGGATTATCTGATGTGAAGATAGCTTGGGTAGAAAGGTCCGCTGCGATTTTCCCCATTAATGGACGTTTTGTACGATCTCGATCGCCACCACAACCTACAACAGTATACACATCATTTTTTGCAAATTGCTTAACAGTTTTTAATACATTTTCTAAACTGTCTGGCGTATGAGCATAATCTACAATAACAGTGAAATCTTGCCCTGCATTAACAGATTGGAACCGACCAGGAACACCTTCTAATGTAGCGATCGCTTCTAGAATTGTTTCAACCTTAATATCTAAAGCAATACCTGCACCAATTGCTGCTAACACATTATATACATTGAAAGTACCAATTAATTTCATTTCAACAACATATTGTTGATGTAAGAAATGTAGTACAAATCTAGTTCCTGAGTTTGTTAATTCAATCTCATCTGCGAATAAATCATAGTCCTTATTTAATCCATAAGTTAAGACATTCGCTTGAGTACTCGTCATATATTCCTTAGAAGCTTCATCATCACCATTTAAAATAGCGAACTTTCTCTTTTCAGAAGAAAAGCTATTTCCCAATTGTGAAAATAAAAGTCCTTTTGCTTTTTTATATTCATCCATCGATCCATGGTAATCTAAATGATCCTGAGAAAGATTCGTAAATACTGCAATATCATATTCGCAACCATGAACTCGACCTAAATGTAATGCATGAGATGATACTTCCATTACTGCTGTATCAACTTTTGCGTCTACCATTTTTGCAAACATTGATTGTAGTGTTAAACTATCTGGTGTTGTATTTTTCGTTTCAAATACTTCATCACCAATTTTCATTCCAATTGTTCCAATAACACCAGTTTTTTGTTTATTGTGTTTAACAATCTCTTCAATAATGTAAGATGTAGTTGTTTTACCATTTGTACCTGTAATTCCAACTAAATTTAAATTCTGAGTTGGGTTATGATAAAACATATTCCCAACAACAGCCATAGAACGAAGCGTATCTTTTACGTATGCAACAGGTACATTCGTTTCAACTGGTTTTTGTGCCAAAATAGCTACAGCGCCATTTTCTACTGCTTGTTTCACATATTGATGTCCATCAACTGTATAACCATCGATACAAATAAATAAGTATCCTGGTTTTACATTTCGGGAATCCATTTCAACCCCAGTGATTTCTGGATTTTCAGTTGGTGTTTTCACTAAAGGTTGCAATCTTGATAGTAAAGTATGAAGTTTCATAGCAAATCCTTTCATTTGAACTAAATCAATTTTTCTTCTTTGATTTAGTTTCTTCTTTCGTTCCTAAATAAATTCTGATTTTAGAGCCTTCTTTAAGCTTAACACCAGCTTTAGGTGCTTGGTCAATGACAACATTGCCACTACCACTATATTCAATAGTAAAAGTATCTAGCAATTGTTGCAAATCTTTTTTCTCTAAACCAATTAAATTTGGTAATTTATATGTCGGAATATCTCCATAAACAAATTCTCTTTCAATTTGATTTTTTCTTGGCGGAACGCCTAATACCTGCATACTATCACGAATAATATTTCCTACGATTGGTGCTGCTACAACACCACCGAATTGTACTGTTCCCTTTGGATTATCAACCGCAATATAAACCACGATTTGTGGATCATCTGCAGGTGCAAACCCAATAAATGATACAATAAAACTATTATCATCATAACGGCCATCTTTTACTTTTTGTGCCGTCCCAGTTTTTCCACCTACACGATACCCTTCAACGAAGGCTCCCTTACCTGTACCTTGTGCTACGACACTTTCAAGGGCAAGTCTTACTTTTTTAGACGTCTCTGGTGTAATGACTCTTTTTTTAGCAATTGGCGTTTTCCGACTAACAACTTCGTTCGTAACTGGATCTACAAATTCTTTAGCAATATATGGTTGATATAATATACCACCGTTAATTGCCGCAGAAACAGCTGCTACTTGCTGTATTGGCGTTACTGATACACCTTGACCAAAAGCAGTTGTTGCAGCTTCTACTGGTCCTACACGGTCCATACTAAATAAAATCCCAGTACCTTCACCTTGTAAATCAATACCAGTTTTTTGGCCAAACCCAAAATTACGAATATATTGGAAAAGTCTATCTTCACCTAAACGATTACCTAATTCAACAAATCCTGGGTTACAAGAATTTTGAACAACTTCTAAAAAAGATTGTGAACCATGTCCGCCTCTTTTCCAGCATCGTAATCTTGCACCGGCAACCTCTGCAGCTCCATCATCATAAAATTGGTCTTTATTCAGATCAACTAATCCTTCATTCAGTGCAGCAGCAAGTGTAATAATCTTAAAAGTAGAACCTGGTTCATAATTTGACCATACCGGTAAATTACGATTATATATTTCAGGTGAAACATTTTTAAAGTTTGATGGATTAAATCCAGGTCTACTACTCATTCCAAGTATTTCGCCAGTTTTTGGATTCATCGCGATCCCAATCATTGCATCAGGATTATATTGAGCAGTTGCATTGTTCATTTCTCGTTCTAATATTGTTTGAATTCGAGAGTCGATCGTTAGCTTTAAATTAAGCCCATTAACAGGTGGGATGTAATCATCTGCAATATTTGGCATTCTATGGCCTTTTGCATCTGAATAAAACTGAACACTACCTTTTTCACCACTTAATTGTTTATCATAATAAAGCTCTAATCCGTTCAGACCTTGATTATCGATTCCCGCAAAACCAAGTACATGAGAAAGATAGTTTCCAAATGGATAGTATCTTTTTGAATCCTCAGCTATGTAAACGCCTTCTAGGTTTAAATCCCTAATTTCTTTTGCTTTTTCATTTGTAATTTTAATACCTTCTGTACGAATATGTTCCATGCTGGATCTTTTGGTTAAAATTTTATACAGCTTTACCTCGGAGATTTTTAGGATAGGGGCAAGTTTTTTTGTCGCGATTTCTGGATCTTTAATTTGTCTAGGTACGACTAAAACGGAAGGAGCACTTTTATTTGTTGCGAGTGCAACACCATTACGGTCTAAGATTTCTCCACGTTTTGGTTCAAATGGAATATCACGACTCCATGAGTTTTTTGCACGTTCAGATAAAACATCACCTAATACAAATTGTACATAACCTAATCTTGTCGCAATAATAGAAAAAATTAATAAACCACCAATAAAAACAAAAAATAAACGTTTACGTACGGTTACATTTGATACTCGCATTTAAACGAACACTCCTCTACTACAATATGTTCGTTTCAATATATGCTTGTACCAAATACAATAGACCTTGAACTAATTCTAGCAATCTAGAAATAGTCCAAGTCCATTTTATAGTTTACTCTTGTATCTCTACTTTAACTTGTTTATCTTTCTCAACCTTTTCCTGAGGTTTATTTAATTCTACACTTAAAAAGTCACGATCTCTTAATTCTGCATTTTTCTTAATACTTTGACTTGTAATATAACCAGAACCTTTTATTGTAAGCTTTAAATTAAATAATTCACTCAATCGATTTACATCCACTTTGGACCATCCGATAACAGAAGGCATTTTATTTTTGCCATTCGTTCTTAAATAAATTTTTGTTCCTCTTACAACTTGGGTTTTTGAAGTGATTGTTTGTCCAATTACTTCATCCCCGCTTCCAAGCGAGATCGGCTTTAAGCCTAATGATGTTGCTAAAGATTTTGCTTCATTTACAGAAAGACCTTCTAAATCTGGAATTTCAATACTATCTTTATCAACTAACTCATTAATATCTGCATTTTCTGCAGGTTCTACTTTCATATACTCAAGTGCACCTTTTGTAACACTTCTAAATATTTCAGATACTGGATCAGAACCTAATTCAGTTTCTTTTAATTTAGGACGAAGAACTGCTACATAAACAACAAGCTCTGGATCATTTGCAGGAGCCATACCGATGAAAGAAAATAGATTTTCACCATGCCCCTTTATATATTTACCATGTTCATCAACAACCTGAGCCGTACCCGTTTTACCAGCAACTGTATAACCTTTGATTGCATAATTATGTCCAGTACCATTTGGTGACGTTACAACAGTTTCTAATAGTTTTCTTTCATTTTTTGCTGTTTCAGCCGTAATTGGATTGCCAGCTACTTCTGAATCATAATCTTTAACTGTTTTACTCGTATCATGATCAACTATTTTATCAATAATATAAGGTTTCATCATTCTTCCATTGTTAGCAATTGCACTGGCAGCCTGAATAATTTGAATGGCAGTTACTGTTGAACCTTGTCCAAAAGCAGTTGTCGTTTTTTCAAGTGGATATTTGTATACTAATCGTCCACTTGATTCACCAGGAAGATTAATCCCTGTTTTTTGGGTAAACCCGTAATTCTTATAATATTGCAAGAAACGTTCCGGACCTAATTTTTCGTTTAATAGAATGGAAATTCCAACGTTTGACGAACGCTGTATTCCTTCATCAAAGGTAATTGAGCCCCAACCATTTCTATTTACATCATGGACAGTACCTCCACCAGGTACTTTATATCTTCCAGATTGAAAATATTCATGACCATTGTATACTCCTTCATTCATGGAAGCACCAAGTGTAAATATTTTCATTGTTGAACCGGCTTCAAAAGCATAAGAAACTGGGTCATTTGTATAGTTTGTAATATCATTAATATTCGGATCAAAGCTCGGACGATTTCCCATCGCAACGATTTTACCCGTTTTTGGATCAGACACGATCGCCATGATTTTCTCAGGTTCATACTCTTTATCCACTCTAGTCATTGCATCTTCTAGTAAACTCTGAATCTTCGTATCAATCGTTAAATAAATGTCATTACCGTTATGCGGTGGATCAACTTTTTCATTTTCATAAGGAAGGATATTTCCTTTGCGATCACGTAAAAAGCTTTTTTTACCATCCTCTTCGTTCAATTCATCATTTAATGATTTTTCAAGACCCATTTCACCTACTAAATCACCATTATCATTTGTTGCCGTATAACCAAGTGTATGAGATGCGAACACACCATTTGGATAATATCGTTTTTGTGAAGGAGTAAAAACAATACCAGGTAGCTGTAATTTCTCAATTTTTTCTTTCTTGCTTTGAGAAATATTTCTTCCACCTGGTCCTAATTCAACTTGATATTTTGGTTTCCCTAACATTGATAATAGTTCCGACTCATCTACATCTAAAATTACCGACAATTGTTTTGCTGTTTTTTCTTTATCAACAACATGTCTTTTTATTTTAGAATTTTTAGAAGCACTCGGATCTAGTACTGCAGACACAGTATATGAAGTTACTTCTTCAGCAAGAGGAACACCATTTGCATCATAAATGGTACCTCTTTTTGCAGGAATTTTTTGTGATGTATTATAATTCTCATCTGCAAATGCTTTTAAGTTTCTACCTTCAACTGTGTCTGCTAATTGTAAATAACTAATTCTTACTATGAGTGAGATAAAAAATGCTAAAGTTACAAGAAAAAACCATCGAATTCCTAAATTCGTATACTTATTCTTTTTCTTACTCATAATATGATCTCCTAGTTGCCAGAATCTGTGAACTTCACATTATTACTATCGATCTTTAATCCCAATTCTTTAGCTTTTTGCCAAATTCGGTCATAAGTACTCAGTTCGTCTATTTTCATCTTTAATTCAGAATTATGTTGTTTTTCTTTTGCAACTTCATTTTTCACTTGTTGAATTTTAATATTCGTATCAAAAATTGCAGCTTGTGTTTTTACGATTTTCGTTCCAATAAAGAAACATGCAAAAATAAATGAAACATAAAGGAACTTTTCAATCGGCGTTACTTTTGATAATTTTTTCGTTCTTGCTTTTTTCTTGATAGAAGGTCTAAGTTGCGAATCAGTAACTTGTTTTTGTTGTAACTTTCTTGCCAAATTACTCATTGTTTTCCCTCCTTATAATTTTTCAGCTACTCTTAACTTTGCAGATCTTGCTCTTTTATTTGCTTCTAATTCTTCATCAGTTGGTAATAGTGGTTTACGAGTAATAAGCTTTAATTTCGGCTTAAACTCATCTGGAATAATCGGTAATCCAGGTGGTAAAGGTGGAAGAGAGCTCGCCTCTTTGAAAATAGTTTTACAAATTCGATCCTCTAAAGAATGGAATGTAATGACACTAATTCTTCCAGATGGTTTAATCAGTGTGATTGCATCCTTAAGCGCTTCTTCAAATACACCAAGTTCATCATTTACAGCAATTCTAATCGCTTGGAATATCCTTTTTGCTGGATGTCCACCCGTACGTCTAGCAGGTGCAGGGATTGCATCCTTAATAATTTCAACTAATTCAAACGTTGTTTCAATTGGTTTTTTAGCACGCAATTCTTCAATTTTTCTAGCAACCTGTTTTGAGAATTTTTCCTCGCCATATCGGAAGAATATTTTTACAAGTTGTTCATATGGCCAATCATTTACAACCTCGTAAGCCGATAATGTTTGTTCTTGATTCATTCTCATATCTAGTGGTGCATCTTGATGAAAACTAAAACCACGCTCTGCAACATCTAATTGTGGTGATGAAACTCCTAAATCAAATAAAATTCCATCAACTTCATAAATCCCTAAATGATGAAGCTCTTCTTTTATATGTTTAAAATTACTTTTTACGATGGTTAATTGATTTTCATACTCTTTTAAACGTTCTTTCGCATGTCTAATTGCAGTCTCATCTTGATCAAATGCAATTAATCTTCCATTAGAAGATAACTGTGATAGCAAGTATTCACTATGACCTCCACCGCCAAGTGTACAGTCTACATAAATACCATCTTTTTTTATATCTAAAGAATCAACAGTTTCTCTTAATAAAACCGTAATATGCTCAAACATGTTGCTCACCTCAATCTTAAATGTAAAAGCGTCACACTTATGGTCCCTCGAGTGGGAAGACGCTAAACGAACTAGAACTTACGATTTTTGGTTTTATAGGTCAAATCCAATTAAATTTTCAGCTAGTTCTCCAAATGACTCCTCAGACTCATTCATATATGTATTCCAAGTTGTTTGATCCCAAATCTCAATTCGATTTGTTACGCCAACTACTACGCATTCTTTTTCCAATTTTGCATAACCACGCAATGTAGGTGCAATATTAATTCTCCCCATCTTATCCATCTCACATTCCATAGCTCCAGAGAAGAAAAAACGAGTAAATGCCCTTGCGTCTTTTTTTGTTAGTGGTAGTGTACGCAGTTTGTCTTCAATTACACTCCATTCAGCCATTGAATAGCCAAATAAGCATTGATCCAACCCTCTTGTTACAATGAAGGTTTCACCAAGCTTGTCTCGAAATTTGGAAGGAATAATAAGACGTCCTTTTACATCGATATTATGTTGATATTCACCGATAAACATCCTTTCCCCCCACTTTCTAACACAAACTTACCACATTCCCCCACTTCTTACCACCTTTTCTATGAAATTCTTTAAAAAAACGAAAAATCCTGCTATCTACATAGCAGGATCGAATTATTTTCTATTTAAAGTTCGACGACTTGATGAGCATAATCCCAGGATAACGTTAACTCACATAGTTGGTGAACAAAGTCTGGGCCATATTTATTTATATAATAATAAATATTAAGTACTCGTTCTTGTGGCCTTCCATTTGGTGAAATAGAATGAATAATTCTATTCCATTTTGCAATTTGTTCTTCATGTCGTTTTAGGATTGATTCTTCAATTTTTCTTTCTAAAAGCAATATTTGTTCTTCTATTTTCGAATAATTCTTTTTAGAAAAGTCATTTAAGTTCGGTGCGACTTCTTTTGTTACTTCTTGAAGAGGTTCATGTAATTGGAACAATGCTTTTCTACTTTGATCGAAGACATCTTTATAGTCAACACTGATTTGAGCTTTTACCCATGAATTTTTCTTCTCCTCAAGTGATATTTGAAGTGATTCATCTATTCCTAGAGAAAAGTCTTCCATCGCGGATACAATATTTCGTTCGAAGATTGTAAACATATGCCTTAAAAAGACAGGAGGCATCTCTAGATTAAATACTTCAAAAATATCTTTTAACTCAGCCCAATATGCGATTTCACCAGGTCCACCAACAAACGCAAGTGTAGGAAATAAATATTCCTGCATAATTGGACGTGTCACAACATTATTGCTCAGTAACGTAGGTTGTTCAATTGCTAACCGAATGAGCTCATCTTTCGTAAATTGATAGCTTTTGTTCTTTGTCTGAATAACCCCTTCACTTTCTCCTACTTCCAACAACTGTCTACCTTCTTTACTATGGTAAAAAAGATGAATACTCTGTTCAGAAATTTGAAGTGTTTCTTGGTATCCAGATTTAATCAATTTACTTTTCGTATCTTTTAGGACACTTCTAACAATATCTTGTTTTGAAACCATTTCTTCGAACATTAAACCTTCTAAAGCTCTTATGTTCGGATCATCTGCATCAATTAAAACTAAACCTTCTTTTGCAAAAAGTCTAAATAATAGCTTTGCAAAGAAATCAACAAAAGTAACAGACTCCTCAAGCGTCTTGTTTAATTCTTGTAAAAGATCATTTGTATAATTCGTTTCTTCAAATGACTTTACGATTTTTAGTATCCAATTCTTCATTTCCTTCTGATCAAGCTCTGTTTTTGTAGCTGAGAAAGAATGTGTATCTTTACTATAGTAGGTTTGTTTTTTGACTTCATGATCATCTATGGTGTGGATATGATTTATTTCATCAATATCATGATCTTCTCCTGCTATCCAAAAAACAGGCACAACCGAAATATTCAATTCATCTTCATATTTTTTCGCTAATTGAATGATTGAAATTATTTTATGTATTGTGTATAAAGGTCCAGTTAACAATCCTGCCTGTTGACCACCAATTACAACAAACGTATCTTCATTTCGTAATTTTTTCATATTTTCCTGTGATTCAATACTAGCATGATGTTTTTGATGGAAAAGCTCTAATGCATCTACTAGACCTTGACGATTATATGATCGGTTCATTACATTTTTAATTCTGAATTCCATTTCTTCTTTTTTTAACGGATTTGCACCAAAGAAAGAAGAAATCGACTCTTTTCCATTTAAAAAATCATTCAACAATTTATTTTGACCCGCTAAATGGACTTTACTAATTTGCATTAAGAACTTCCTCTCTCGTTCTCCAATTAAGCAATATATTCAGATATGCTCAAAGTCAGACCTGTTAACAAGGTAATACAATGAAGGATAAAAAACAAAATAAAGGAAATCCTCCAAAAACCTTTTATAAGCTTAAAAAATCGAATATCTCTTTTTGCTTTCCATTGAAGAATAATACTAATAAATAAGATAATTAATAATAGATTAATCAAAATCCAACCGGTCGCAGTTGGAAAAAACATGTTTAACATAAAATAAAAAGAACTAATATATAGAATTGTAGTTAAATCTAAAGTAAAAAGCAAAAGTTTACGCTTATTATGCTTTAAAAAAAGTTTTAGAAACATATAGATAAAGATTGTTGAAACGATTGGAAATTCAATTAAAAATGAAATGAAGAAAATGAAAAATTTTCCCAATAAGAATTACCCCTTTTTCTTCTCAAGTCCTTTAATTACATTGTACACAAGTTCGATCGTTGGGACATTTATTTTTTTTTGAATTGCAAGATTCTTTACATAGCCAAGCATGCTTTCAATCTCAGTCTCTCTGCCAAAGTAAAGATCTCGATTCATTGATGAATAATTCATTGATGTTTTTTCACAGATTTCAATTACCTTCTGCCATTCTACTTCTTCATTTAATTGTAAAACTCTTGCAACTTCATTAAATAATAACTTACTAATTTGTTTAAAATAATCATTGGTAATCAACTCACCATTTCTTATGTTTAATATTGCAGTTAAGGGATTTATCGTACAATTTACAAGACATTTCTGATGTAGTATATACAACCAATTATTCTCAAATTGTAGTGAAAATCCCTCCGTATGTAATGATAACACTTTTTCAAGCGCTTCTTGGTTCCCTTTTAACCGACCAATTTTAATCGTCCCTAAACCGGTATGTTTGATCTCATTCATTGACATTTTTAATGCACCGTGTTCAACAATTCCGATAAAACAATTGTTTATTGATAATTTTTTTACATATTCAATATGGGACATACCATTTTGCAAGAATAAAATTGTATCGCCTTTAAAATTATTTATGATTGATTTGATTTTTTCTAAATGATATTGCTTTACACAAATAATCAGAATGTCACAATGATCAATATGTGAAGATAATTTTTTGGCGTTTATACACATTTGAGAAATATTTTCATTTAATGATAGTAAGATACCTGATTCATTGATTATTGTCGCCTGTTCATCCGTTCTTGTATATAACATAATTTCATGTTTTTGCTGATGAAAATACGATGCTACAAGCAGTCCAATCGCACCGCCACCTATAATTCCAATTTTCATTTTTTTCTCCATTCAATTTAAGTATTCTAATGGAATTTTAGTTTAACCAAAATAAATTTCCATGTAATCTATCTTTTTTTAAAATGTATAGTACGATATAATATAATTATATTTCAAATATTAAAAATTTACATTCAATTTAAGGGGGAGCAACATTTGAGCAACAAGATCGAACGCTTACAAATAAATTTTAAAACACTTGAACAATTTCAGCAATTTTCTGGTTACGGATTACAAGAACTTTCTATGTTGGAAGATCTTGAATCAAACTTAATCGATAATGAGTTCCAATCACCATTTTATGGTATTTATTTAGGCAAAGCTCTTATTGCTCGTATGAGCTTGTACACGCATAAAAGCGAAAACGAAGAAATAATCGAGATTAATAAAATGGAAGTACTTCCTTATTATCAAAAAAATGGTTACGGAAAAGAATTAGTCGCATTTGCTAAATCATTTAACAAACCAATCAAAACGATTCCAAGAGCAAATTCAAATGAATTTTGGAAGAAACAAGGTTTCACTGAAACTGATTCAGAGTTTGTCATTTGGCAACCGAAATAATCATAAAAAAAACTCAACACCTCAATGAAGAGATGTTGAGTTTTTTTATTCTTTTTTAGATCTTACCTTTTTATCAGGTGTTCCACTTGTAATATTTACAAATTTTCGTTTTTGGTCAATAAACTCAAATAAATTTTCATACTCACTCTCAAGCTCTTTTACTTTTTCAAGCAATAGTTGTTTTTCAACTTTTAATTGATCATTTTCTTGTTTTGAAATTAATAACTTCTTTTCGAGGGATTGAATTTCTCTAACTGGAAGCGACTCTACTTTTTCCTTTACAGTTTCTAAAAATTGAAACACAGCTTCAAAAGATACTTCTTGATCGCTTTCACCTGAAACTACTTCAGGTAATTCTATTTCAGTTTGCGGTTTTGGCACTTCATCATTTAATTCATTTTTATTTGTCGCTTGTTTTTTGCTATTTACTTTGGCATTTTCAATTTCTTCCTTATAAAACTTTCGGACGAAAGAATTCCAACGATAGCCACATGCAGCTGCTGTTCTCGATAAATTTCCAGCTACAACTTTAAAAGCAGTTAATTGAGTTGACCCTTCATTTATCGATTTTAAAACTACTTCAGCTAAGTAGTTATCCTCCTCTTTTGTCCATGCATCCTGGCGATTTGCAACCATTTGCAATCCCCTCCAATTTCTTATGCAATAAGCAGATTTTACTATAATTCATATGCAATAAAATATAAAGGTAGAAGATTACTTTTCCAATTTTTTTGTAAATTGTTCAATAATTTTTATATGCTCTTCTGAAAACCATAATGGAAGAGCTGAAATAACTTCTTCTTCCATACGAGTTTTTAATCTTTCCTGAACCCATTTTCTAGTAACTATTTTTTTATTTTGATGATGTATATGCGTTGGAATACTTCTAGCTAAGCTAATAAAGCTTTCATTATGTAACGATATAAAATCCTTACATAACTCATGGATAAATCCAAGTTTTTTCGCTTGATATGCAGTATATATGTTAGAGGAAGATAAAAGAGTAATCCATTCTTGATGATTCATTTTCTCTCGTAATATGGTCCCACCTCCCCACGAAGTAGGGATTCCCATCTGACCTTGAATAAAGCCTATTTTTGCATTATGGTTAGCAAAGCGAAAATCAAATGCACTTGCCAACTCACAACCACCACCTAACCCAAAACCATTAATATAACAAATCGTAATCTGAGGTAACATTGCTATTCGATAAATCACTTCACACATTTTTAAACAATATGTTTCTAACCCCTTACGATCATCTTTAAATTTTAGAATTGTCTTCAAGTCACCACCAGTACAAAAATATTTTAATCCTTCACCTGTTAAAACAACTAACTTACTATCTGATTTATAATGAATGTCGTAAATGATTTCTAATAGTCTATCGGCCATCGTTTCGTCTATGCAATTCCCACTATTTGGTCTATTCAAAAAGATATAATCTATTTTATCCCGTTGATATGTAATAACTTCAGACAATTACATCCCTCTCTCTAATTACCGATTATTCTCCCTAGTACACTATACGTTTTACATAAGGTAAGTAGTATAAAAAGATGAAGGTAAGAGATTGAATCTTTAGATGGTAACAGGCTTACGTCGCAGGAAGAGGTAATATATGAGGATTTCGGAGTTTAAGGAGAAAAGGAAAAAGCACATAGTTTCCTATGTGCTTTAAATGACTAGCTTATTTGCTAAGTACTTGTTTTCCTTTGTAGTGTCCGCATGATTTACATACGCGGTGTGCTAATGTTAATTCACTACAGTTTGGGCATTCAACCATTCCAGGTACCGCTAATTTAAAATGCGTACGACGCTTTCTTTTTACAGTTTTGGACGTTCTTCTTGCAGGTACTGCCATTGATCCCACCTCCTTAAAGTGAGTTTTAGTTATGAAGCCGGTAATCCGGTACTTCTCAATTATCTTTTTTGTCAAAAAATTTTGCTAATCCAGCAAGTCGAGGGTCAATTTTTTGCTCTTTTTCAACGTGTTCCCTAACTTCCCAATCTGTACCAGATGTCGGAGCTGTCTCTTTACCTTCAGTATCCTCAGCAAAAACTTGCAAAGGTATTTCAGCTAAGATAATCTCTTCAATCACAGGAGTTAAGTCTAACACATCACCCTCTAGGATGTGAAAATTCTCATCTTCACTTTTCCATTCAGATGTTGTAAAAAACGTTTCTGTTGTGGTAATCGACAAAGGATATTTTACATCAACTAATGTTCTTACACAAGGTAAAATTAAATATCCAGTTATTGTTAAATGAAACGTATATCGGTTCGTTCCAAAATCAACTCGTCCAGTTACTTTAATAGGCGAAACTTCACGAATTTCCTTATTCCGTTCCTTCAATTGACTTACATCAATTGTCTCATCTAAATTTAAACCTTTATGTCTTAATTTTTGTAATTGGTGCACTGACCATTTCATAAATAACCACCTCAAGGCAACAATGAAAATTATATAATCCCTATAATCATTTGTCAATATTTTTTCTTTACACTAAGAAAAGCGGAAGGCGTTCGCTCTGCCCCGACAAGCATAAGACGATTTTCAGTGAAGGTTGCTCTTTAACCTTTGCTGTAAATTGGCTTATGACCTCGAGGGGCAAACGCCTGGAGCTAGACACAACGAAAAGTGGAACAAGCTCGCCCAGCTCTGAAGGGAATATCTCCATTCATCTGAAGAAGTGGCGATTTTTCCACTTCGAAGATTATTGGAATATTACCGAAGAGCTAGCTTGTGGAACTAGACACTACGAAAAGCGGAAGGCGTTCGCTCTGCTCCGACAAGCATAAGACGATTTTCAGTGAAGGTTGCTCTTTAACCTTTGCTGTAAATTGGCTTATGACCTCGAGGGGCAAACGCCTGGAGCTAGACACTACGAAAAGTGGAACAAGCTCGCCCAGCTCTGAAGGGAATATCTCCATTCATTTGAAGAAGTGGCGATTTTTCCACTTCGAAGATTAATGGAATATTACCGAAGAGCTAGCTTGTAGAACTAGACACTACAAAAAGTGAACAATAAGCTAGTCTTCCCATATTAATCATTCTGATATTGGAAAATATGTAACTTATCTAATATATTATTTTCAACAAGAAATTACAATACAATTCACCTTAAGTTGCGAATTATTTCTTGATACTGTTATTCTATATGTATAATTTCTCATATTTTGTAAATATTGGAGGTGTTTTTCATGAAATCTGTTGGAGTGATCGTCGAATATAATCCGCTTCATAATGGACATGTCTACCATTTATCACAGTCAAAACAGTCAACAAATGCCGATGTTGTTATTGCGGTGATGAGTGGTCAATTTTTACAAAGAGGCGAACCGGCTGTGGTTCCAAAGCATGTCAGAGCAAAACTTGCATTACAAGCTGGAGCAGATCTTGTCATTGAGCTCCCATATAGTTACTCTACCCAGCATGCAACTCTTTTTGCAAAAGGTGCTATTTCAATCTTAGATTCCTTGAATTGTGATACTGTTTGTTTTGGCAGTGAAGAAGGTAAAATTGAAACATTTTATGAATTGATCAATCAAAAGAAACTGCTTACCAGCTCGATCAATACGAGCATCCGCTCATTACTTGATAAAGGAATGAGTTACCCTTCAGCGTATAGTACTGCACTACAAACAAATTTGGAAACCTCGAAACTAGATGTCTCCTTACCAAACAATATTTTAGGTATCCATTACTTGGAATCGATCGAACACTTTTCAAGTAAGATGCAGGGCACTACGATTAAACGGATTGCTGCAAATTATCACGATGAAGAAGCTAGCCACCAAAGTATAGCAAGTGCAACTGCAATTCGTAAAATACTGAAAAAAGAGGATGATTCAATTTCAAACTTTGTTCCAACCTACACGAAAAACGCAATTGAAACATACATAAACGAAAACGAAATCTTACATTCATGGAATGATTATCTTCCTTTTTTAAAATATCGATTAATGACAACGAAGCTTGAAGACTTATCCCTGATTTATGAAGCTGTTGAGGGATTAGAAAGAAGAGTAGTCGATGCGATTTTAAAATGTTCAAGCTTTGAGGACTTAATGACTTCAATCAAAACAAAAAGATATACATGGACTCGCATTCAAAGATTATTAACTCATTTGTTAACAAATACCTCAAAAGAAGAAATGAATGCTATTTTGGAAACTGATCGAGTTCCGTATATTCGTCTATTAGGGATGTCACAAAAAGGCAAAGCTTATTTGAATGTAAATAAAAAACAAATAGACCTACCAATTTATACAACCATCAATCAAGTAAACCAAAATGCTTTAAGTACAGACTTAAAGGCTACACATGCGTATGCTTCTATTCTTTCAATACAAAATCAGCAAAAATTAATTCATACTGAATACTCACTTTACCCATTTATTTATGATGAAAATTCGGGCCAATTTAGTAGGGAATAAATAGTAATGATAAAAATAAAAAAAACTGTTTATGACATTCTAACCAAACAACGATTTGTTTGATGAATTCAAAAACAGTTTTTTTGTTATGAACTAGACTTTAAATTTTTCAAGTATTCTATTGCGTCTGCATATGTGTTTACTGGAACAATTTTCATTTTTACATTATGCTCTTTAGCTGTTTTTACAGCCTCTTTATAATTTGAATTTCTTTTCCCGTTTTCATTTGGTGCAAAAAAGATTTCCGCCCCTGCTTTTGACGCAGCAATGATTTTTTGAGATATACCACCAATCGGACCTACTACTCCCTCTGTATCTAGCGTACCTGTACCAGCAATTTCATGTCCTTTTGCTAAGTTTTCTTCACTTAATTGATCATATATTTCTAAAGCAAACATTAGCCCCGCTGAAGGTCCACCAATTTCCTCAGAGTCAATTTCAACTTTCGGATTGGTACTTAGCTTTATATTTTCTACTATTGAAACGCCAATGCCAGATCTTTTCGGTTCATCTTTAAATTGTTTAGATGTAATACTAACTTTTTTATTTTTTCCATTACGAATAATAGAAAACTGAAAGTTCGTCCCCGTCGGTGATGATGAGATTGTATTCGTAAAATCATTAACTGAATGAATCTCCTTTTCTCCCACTTTTGTCACGATATCTCCCAACTTTAACACTTTAGAAGCTGGCATATCTTTTAATAACGAAATGATAACAACCCCAGTTTTGTTAATTGAATATGATTTGCCTGCTTCTTTGTATGCATTTACGATTGCTGCTTGTTTTGATTCTTCCATATATCGTAATTGACGAAATTGGTAATCATCATTACTTTCACCTTCACTTAAGATTTCTTTTTCTTTGTAAAGATGATGAACAGAATTAGTATACGTACCGATATAGGAATAAATATTTGCCTTACTCATTGAGACAGTCGTTAACATAAAATCCCCGTCATCTTTTTTTGCCCCTGCAACATTTACATATGGGCCTAATGGTTCCGCTAATCCAGGTTTGGTCACATAATATGGCAGTGGGATAAAAACTAATAGTATCATGACAATTCCTAGTACTAATAATACATTAAGTATCTTGATCCTTTTCTCCACTATACTTCTCCTTCCACTGTTCAATCTGATGAATGATTTCTGGTATCATTTTTTCTGTTTCTTCTTCTCCGGTTTGAATAATATTTTCTAAGTCAGTAAAGTTCCTTGAATTAAAATGATCTAGATTTGGTCGAATCATAACATTTGAAACTGTTTCTCTGTTTCTAACAAGTTCGTGCTGCATTATTTCAATACTTTGCATAATGACATCATAAATTGTTGATACTTCACCACTTACTTTTATAGGTGATACATCAACACCAATAATAAACTCCGCTCCCATATCCTTTACAACTGATACAGGAATTCGATCAATCACACCGCCATCAACTAAAAGTCTGCCATTCCATGGTTCTGGAACAAAAATACCAGGAATAGAAATACTCCCTCTTACAGCAGTGGCAATATCTCCTTCTCTAAAGATAATTTTTTCTCCAGTTAACAAGTCAGTTGCGATGACAGCAATTGGTAAATCTAAATCTTCAATTTTTCTACCGTATGATAATGCTCTAATAAGTTCTTTTGCCCGATTACCGGAAATTAATCCCATTTTAGGTACAACATAATCAATATAGTACTTTGATTTAAAGACTTTCGCAATTTTATAGAGTCTGTCTATATTAGAACCTGCTCCATACAAGACTGCTACAAGTGCACCCATACTACTTCCGGCAATATAATCTATGGGGATATTATGCTTTTTTAACACGGATATTACACCAATATGTGCAAAACCTCTTGCACCACCTGACCCTAGTGCTATACCAATTTTCGGATTCAATTTATTCCCCTCCATATAAACTAAATTGGTCTAAAATCGAGTTCATTTAACGTATATTGAATAGTACAAGTTTTATTTTGGATCCATATATTAATAACATATTTTCTATTCATTCAATTTACGACAATATAAGATGAATCAAATTTTGTTCCAATCATTTGTTGGAGGTTTGTTCGTGAAAAAAAATCATTTTATTACGTTGATTATTTTTATCATTCTAGTTACGCTAACCGCAACCATTATCATTTACCCTGATGTTGCATTTAAAGGTTCAACTCGAGGTTTAGAAATGTGGTGGGGAATCGTCTTTCCCTCTTTGCTACCCTTTTTTATTTTAAGTGAGCTATTAATCTGTTTTGGAATCGTACAATTTATAGGTGTATTTTTAGAACCTGTCATGAGGCCATTATTTAGAGTTCCAGGAGTTGGAGCTTTTGTGTGGGCGATGGGAATGGCTTCAGGATTTCCATCAGGAGCGAAGCTTTCTGCTAAATTATACAAAGATGGAGAGTTAACAAAATTAGAAGCTGAAAGACTAAATTCATTTACGAACTCTTCTAATCCATTATTTATTTTCGTCGCAATATCTGTTGGATTTTTTCATAATGTAAACATAGGAATTGTTCTGGCTGCTAGTCATTACCTATCAAACGCTCTTGTTGGCCTGTTAATGAGGTTTTACGGCAAAAACCAACCCAACTATTCTAGACGAGAAAAAACCCCTTCAAATCGAATTAAACACGCTTTCACAGTACTACATGAAAAAAGAATGAAAGAAAAAAGACCAATCGGTAAGATTTTAGGAGATGCGATCGCCTCTTCCATCCAAACTTTACTCATGATTGGTGGGTTTATTATCGTATTTTCCGTTTTGAACATGCTTTTGATTGAAGTTGGTTTCATAACCCAAGTCGGAAAAATCATTTCATTTTTCATTTCAAAGTCAAGTATCCATCAAGACCTATCCACTCCTTTTGTTTCTGGATTATTTGAAATCACGTTAGGATCAAAATTAGTGAGTGATGTTGCGAATAGTACATTATTACAACAAGTTGCTTTAACAAGCTTTATATTAGGCTTTGGTGGCTTCTCGATTCAAGCACAAGTCGCAAGTATTATTTCGGAAGTAAAAATGAGTATGAAGCCGTATATGATTGGTCGTTTACTACAATCTGTGATTGCCCCTATACTTGCAGTACTACTTTGGAAACCATTATATGTTGATCGATTGGCGAGCTGGTCGAACCATAAAACAATCACAGTAATAAATAACTTTACAGAACAACATTTTCATATAGATTCAATTTTTGTGATTGGTCCAATCATTACATTGACCGCTTTATATATTTACGTGCTCATCATCATATATCGAATATATATACAAAAAAAGAAACCTCAGTTTTAATTAAACTTGAGGTTTCTTAAATTTATTTTCTAATGCAATATTGACACATTCAGGAACTAAATCTTTTACATTTCCGCCATATTTAGCAACTTCTTTCACAATTGAAGAACTTAAGAAAGAATATTGATTATTCGTCATGACAAAAAAAGTATCAATTTCATCTACTAATTTTTTATTCATTGCAGTAATCTGCATTTCATATTCAAAATCTGAAACTGCTCTTAGTCCTCTTAAAATGGCAGAAGCATTAATAGATTTTGCGTAATCCATTAATAAGCCACTAAATGAATCTACCGTTACATTCGTTATGGATTTAGTCGCTTCAGAAATTAATGTTGTTCGTTCATCTAATGAAAACAGTGAATTTTTTGCTGAATTATTTAATACGACAACAATTACTTCATCAAACACCCTAGCCCCACGTTTAATAATATCAAGATGTCCTAATGTGATTGGATCAAAGCTACCAGGACACACTGCAATACGTTTCATGTTGTACCCCCTTATATTTCTCCCTTATTTTTATGATACACAGAAACACCACAAATTCCATATTTTTCTGCTTTTGTTCTGACAAAATGACCGATATTTTCCGGTAATTCTACATCAGTTGCATGTTCTACTAGAATTGTACCATCATTAGATAACAATTCTTTTTCGTCAAATGTTTCGATCAATGAAACAATTTGCTGCTTTTTATAAGGGGGATCTAATATGATTAAATCAAATTGCATTTCTCTTTTAATGATTGCTTTGACCGCACGCTCTGCATCATTTCGATATACTTCTGCAGACGATGAAAGTTTACATGTCTCTAAATTTTCTTTAATCGTCTTGATTGCTTTCATTTCTCGGTCTACAATGATTGCTTTATCCATTCCTCTACTTAAAGCTTCTATCGAGAGTCCACCGCTGCCGCCAAATAAATCAAGAACAGTGCCGCCTTCAAAATAAGGGCCAATAATATTAAACATCGCTTCTTTTACTTTATCTGTTGTTGGTCTTGTACTTGTACCTTGAACGGCTTTTAAACTCAAACCTTTACATTTACCTGAAACTACTCTCATTATTTACACCTACTATATTTATCAATTCTCAAAATATCCTATCATAAATTTCTACAAACAAAAACAATTCTTTCCATATTCTTCTTCTAATGTATAAAATCATTCTCATTGGTTATAACTATTTTTAACAACATCTCAGTTGATGTTGTTGCCAACCGCGGAGAAGACTTACGTTTCCCCATAAGTTCTTCCTCCGGTTTCTCCTCTCCCTTTGCCTTCTTTTAAGTGATTACACTTTAATAAGAGGGGCCCTGCGAATGCGGGGTTTTTTTTTATGTCTGATTCCTGTAAAATAAGTGATGCATATCCAATGTAATACAGATATTTAAGGGGGATTCATCATGATCCAACGCATGATTGAAATTGGAGAAGGTTACTCCGATTTATATGAATTATTTGAATTAGCTAAATCTCAGAAAGATAGAGTAAAATTTTTACTTAAGTTAACATCTGAAAAAAATAATCAAAAATGCTGTACGTTTGCAGTTATTTTAAGCCCTACTTCTATTGGCGAATTTCAACCAATATATTATTGCAGAGAAGGTATTACACTAAAAGAGAATTCAATTACGAAAAGAGAAGAACTATTTGAAGATCTAGCTGTAACATTAAATAAAGAAATTATTACATTACATATTAGGCATTCAAGTTCTTTCCACGCAATAGAATTATATCAACAATATTTAATTGGCATTTTAAGACTTAATCATTTTATTCCACCAATGAAGTAAATTGATTCAAATTCATTAAAAAACGATTGAACGGTGTTTAATTTAGAAGTAATTTCCTAAATTAAGTTTACCATTCAATCGTTTTTAATCTACTTGATAATCATATTCCTTTTCTTTCGCATGATCTGGCTTCGCATTTTCATACTCAGTTTTGATAAAAGGTTTATATGATAATTCGATTCTTTTTACAAAATGAAATTTCTTCAATCTCTCTATTGTTCGTTCAATATCATCCATATTGCAGTATAAGACAACATATTTCAAACGCTTAGAAACAAAGTGAATATTTCCAAATTTACGTAACATTTTTGCTTGCTTTAATGACTGTAAATAAATGATAATACCTTGTCTTTGCACAAACATATAACTTTCTCCTTTAAAAAATCCGTTAGAAATAGAATATCATATCCCAATTTTCTTTTGCAATGAAACTTTCATAATTCATTCGTATGAAAGGGTTGAATAAAGATGCTAGATGATATTTGGGAACAATTTCTTTTATGTATAACTTCAAATGATGAAGTTAAAGAAGTTTCTAATAAATTAATTTGTGGCGTTATCTTTTTATATATTCAACCACTGGTCCCCGAAAAAAGCGAGGCATTTATTAAAAACATCGTTTTAACATGTTCTAAACAGTATACAACACAATATAAGTTAATTTATCGAATTGAATTTGTCCGAGCCGAACAGAATATCTTGATCTTTAGACATCGTTTTTACGTTCCAAATCAAAAAATGTTCTGTTGTGGAAATGAATGTATAAACTGTACTAGATTCCGAAAATAATTGATATAGCTATTTTCGGGTACATATTGTTAAGACATAAGAATAGGTTTATTGATGACAACTCCAGGATACTCCTTTTCTTTGATTCCTAAGCCTCGAGGATGCTCATCTATCATACATTTCCTACAGGAGTCTTGCACTTTACGTTCTAATCAACTTTTGACTATTTCCTTTAAAATCCTAAAAACAGCAATTTGTTTAGAAAATAGCTTTAATAAAAAAGAAGACTCACTAATCATTAATGAGTCATTCTTAGTAATTATATTACTTTGTTTTACATCCACATTTACCGCCTGTACCGCAGCCTCCAGTACTACAGCCTCCACCAGTATTTACAAAGAATGGATTGCCTGCTGGAACTTTTACTGAAGGTGAAACAGATTGAGCAATTAAGTAGCTTGTCTCATCTAACAGCAACTGAATCGCGTCTTCCGCTTGTTTAAAAGCAGCAATCGTTTCATTCAATTGTAGTTCTCTTTTGACTTCACTCATATTTTTACGAATTACTTTATAATCAGGATGGTACTTTCCAAAACGTTGAACATCCTCATATAAGTCTTTCGTCTTTGTAAAGCGTTGGATTATGTCCTGCGCGGTTCTGTCATTATTTAAGGCTATATATGAAGCTCTATACTGATCTGCAACATCAGATTGTACGATCATAGAAGCAATTTCTTCTGATACTGTCATAAGTTGCAAGGTTTCAATTGTTGCGTACATTTCCTTACACCTCCAAGTATAAACTATACCATAAATAATTCGTAAAATAAAAGTACATGCTTAGCTATTTATATGTTCTGATACATTAAATGCTTTTATCTTCCAGTTACCATCTTTATATTCAATATAATTCGCGCATGCATTTTTTAAAACAGTTTGAAAAGGAACCTTTATAGGATCAATTGCATGTAAAATTGCCTTAATTGTATGTGAATGAGCAACGATCACAATTCTTTTATCTTTATGAATTTCAGCAATATCTTGGAGTGCATGAAAAGCTCGTTTAATTAAAAGCTCATTTGTCTCCATTCCAACTACATTGTCATGATAGATATGATCATGAAATTCAGATACAGGTTTTCCGCTAGCCTCACCAAATTCTCTTTCTACAAATCGAACATCTTCAATAATTTGATCAATATTAGTAAACTCCGCAATTGCCATTGCAGTTTCTTTTGCTCTAGATAATGGACTTGTTATAATTGTATCCCACTTTTCTCCACTAAGAAAACGTGCACTGTCATATGCCTGCTGTTTTCCAGTTTCATTTAATGGAATATCTTCTCTACCTTGGATAATATGATTAAGATTCCAATCTGTTTGTCCATGTCTAACTAAACAAATTTCTGTCATAACTTTTGCTCCTTTTAAAAACTTGTAACCCTTATTGTAGCAAAAAGCTATGACAGTATAAAATATTATTCATTTTCAGTCGCATCATCAGAATCACTCGTACTACTTTGACCTTGCTGTTCTTTTAATACTTGAAACATATCAATCATAAATGAAGCCATTTGAACTTGATTTTGCAATTTATCTACACGCTGAGGTATCGTTTTTCCAAAAAACTCTAACGAGGCAAGTCTGAAGTCTTCAACTAATTCAGGATTACGAGAAAGTTTTCTATACCATTTTGGTTGTTGTCTAATAAATTTAATATACTCTTCATCGCTCTGTAGAAAATCTAATACATCTTTTCTCATTTCAACCTCCTTAATCCTGTCTGAAGTTAAAAGGTTGTGACGTTTGCTTTTCTTCACGTTGACCAGATGGAGCTGGGGATTTAAACTGAGAAATTAATTGCTGAATATTATTTAAAGTTGAATTTACATTTGATAAATGATCCTGGATTTGATCTGGATCTAAATTCTTAACAAAGGACATTACTTTTCCTACATATCCTTCTTCTGATTGCTCTTTCTTTTGATCTTTTTTTGATGTTGCTTTTCCACCATCTGTTCTATAAGCATTCCATTCATCACTATCTTCACCATATAAATACCATTCTTCAAAAAATTGTTGCCACGTTTTATTCCCTTTTTTGACTTCATCTCTTAGCTTAGGATGTTCTTTGGCAAATTGCCTGAATTGTTCGATAGATGGACGGTTATGATTATTTCTCATACATCTCACTCCAATTAAAAGCATTTATTACAAAATTATGTATGAAGAATAATTTCGTGCTTGTATGGAAATAAAAAAACCAAGCACATAACGAAACGTTAATGCTTGATTTTTAATTATTTAATAAAATTTTGAGTGTAATATTTTTTATATGCTCCAACTCCAAGTGTGGTGTAATCTTTTTTATACATATTCACTCGGTGACCTTTTGAGTTAATCCAACCATAAACAGAAGCAATTCCATCAACATAATTAGCAGAAATATTTTCACCAGCTAAGCGATATGGAACATCAGCATCATTTAACCGATCAGCTAAGCTACCATACAAAGATGAATGGTGATCAAAATATTTGTTCTCTACCATATCTTTGCTATGACCTAATGCTACTTTTGCAGCTTCTTTATTCCATTTTAATGTTGATAAATTCATTCTTTTACGGTAAACATTTGTAAGATTAAAAATTTGTTTTTCTTCTTCACGATCTATAATAGCTTGTTTGGCTTCATTTAAAGGTTTTGAACTTATTAGTTTACCACTATAGACTAGTTCATATGGTCTTTGCTTTACTAGCGTTTCAGGAGAAAGGAATCTTACACCTAATAAACTTCCAGTAAATCGGTCAAAATAAAGTTGAGCATAACTATCATTCACTGCAACAAGTGGTCGTTCATGTAAATCCGTTGTTGATAACTTAAATGTATATTCATTATTTAATAATGAAAAAGACAACTTCTCATGTAAATTTACATGATCAATTGATTCTTCATAATGACTGCCTATTAAAAAAGGTGATACATCAACTTTATTGCCAGCAACATATACTGTCACTACAGTACCATTCAAAATACCAAATTGTATGTAATTTGCAGGGTCTTTATCATAAATTAGCCAATCATAATCATATTGAGAAGGAACCTTTCTTGATGGCTTACCGTAGACTTTCATTACATCTTGTTCACTCTTACCGATATATTCTATAACAGAAAAACTAGCTGCACTTTTCGTATCAGTATGTTCTGTCAAAGGTACTTGAACTTCATCAACTCTTTGAAATTGATTTACGTTCGTTATATTTATAAACCAATCTTTGATTAGTGGACTGAATATAAATACAGTTACAAAACTTATTGTAAAAAAGAAAAGTTTTAAAAGCTTTTCCATTTTTATCTTCCCTTCTCGGTAGTAATCTAATTTATATATATCCATTGTAGCCAAATTATTCAAAAAAATATATAAATTAGTTAAAATACATTTATCAGCTTTTCATTGCTAATTATTGTCATTGATAATATTATATTAGTAGGGATTTTTTCTAAGTAATTTAGGGGGTAATAACATGAAATTTGAAAATACAAATTTAGAAAATCATGTAGTGAATGTAAAATTATTAAATGAAATCATGGAAGAATTAGGTTTTGTCCTTGCAGGTCAATGGGATTACGAACGTGTAACTTACGATTATAAATTTGAACTTCGCAATGAAATTTACTATTTACGTGTACAAGGTTATTCTGTTGAAGGCCACGTTGAATCTAGCAAAGGTAAAATACAATTACTTACTCCATTATTAGGTAAGTATTACTACCCACACGGTGTAGAGTATGGTGAAGGTGAAAACTTCCCTCAAGCAGTATTAGATAAGAGTGCAGATCTACTGAAAAAAGCAGAAGAACAAATCGCACTTGTTAGTAAGTTCATTATTCTATAATTATTAAAAAGAGTGAGTAATAGAAGTACAAACTTCTAATACTCACTCTTTTATTTTGTCTTTTTACATTAGAAACCTAAAACCGCTTTAATAACCGATGTTGTTTCTCCACCTTCATATAATACATAAAGTAAGAAATAAACAAACACACCTGTAATAGCAGTAAAGAACCAAATAATACTAGTAATTGGACCAATTTTTTTATGTAACTTTAATTTGTTTTTAAAACCAGATATTAAAGATACAAGACCAAATACTCCACCAGTAGTAGCTAAGAATATATGGAAAAATAAAAAAATGTGATAATACAATTTTAAACTCTCTGGTCCACCAAAGTTTGTGTTTCCAATAAAGATTGTTCTAGAAGCATAAACGATAAAAAATGATAAAGCGAATACTCCTGCAAAGAACATGACTTTTTTATGCGCTTCGACATTTCTTTTTGCGATTAGTACCCAGCCAATTGCAACTAAAATTGCACTAATGACAATAAAGCTTGTACTAATTGTTGGTAAAATTGGTAAATTCAAAATTTCCACCCCTACGATTTTTTAAGCAACAATGGATTACTACTGATTGGATCAATTTTATTTCCATTTTGTTCTCTTTTAGCCCATTTAAAGAAGTTATAACCAATAACCCATCCATAAACTATTTCCTGGATAATTTTCATGATGACGCCACCAACTTGCTGATCTTCTCGAGCAGACATGAAGTTCAGTACTTCTGGTCCAGATATATTTAATGATTTTAATAAATCCGGAGATACACATAATTCCATAGCCTTACTCCACAAAACAGGATCATTATAAGTAGCATAGAATGGATGTCCCGAAAAAATGATTAATGCACAAGCAGGCGTTAATAATATACCATTTGCAAACATATAACCAATTTTTTGAATATCAGATAAAGTTTGTCTATCTTCTAAATTATTCATAACTGGGAACCACATGAAAATAGCCATAAAGAATAATACATTCGTAAATAAAAAGTGATATACATTATCCGTCTTCACGAAATCAAATATTAATGGGTAATGATACATTGAAAAAACACCATTAAAAATAATTAATGCAATCAAAGGCTTTGTAAAAAATGTAAAAAAGACATTTACAAATGTAGGTTTTAATATTTTTTTCCATAGCCAATTAGGAATACCGATAATCAAAAATATCGGTGCAACTAAATACAATAAGCCCATTTCCGTCATATGAGCACTAAAAATAATATGACCAATTAAATCAATTGGACTACCTTGTGCAATATAAATAATAGCAATACTTAGTATAAAATAGACTTTTTGTTTTGTTACCGTCACATTATGTTTTGATTGATATTTATGAATCAAATAAAAATAACCGGCAATTACCAAAAGTAAAAATACGAATAAGTAAGGACTCCAAAGAGCTTTGAATCCGAACATACTTAAATTAATCATTGATGCACACCCTTTATCTCTTGAATTCACTCTTATAGCTCACTACTGCTTACATTAATATAATGATGTCGAAAAAGAAAGCATCTTAGTAGTAATTAGATTTTATAATAGAAAAATACACAATTCAAACTATTATACTACTAAATTATATACTAGTATTAACAATTTGTTCAAATTTAAGTATGACAGAATTATGTCTAAATATAATTATTATTAATTAAGATATTTCAAACCTAACCACACTATTTTGACATAAAAAAAGGAAGTGAATTATATTCACTTCCTCTTTTCATTATAGCCAGATTAAAGTTAAGAATGTTAAAAGTGTAATGATCGCAACTGTCAATCCAGAGTATAAGAAGAATGACGTTGTGCTATGTCCTTTATTTTTCATATGCATGAAGTAATAAAGTTGGAAAATTAATTGAACTACAGCTAATAACAAGATAAACGGTACTGTGAAATATGAATCCATATGTTCACGGTAAATTACAGCTGCAAATGAAGCTAATGTTAAAACGATCATGAATAAGAACGAAATAACTTGTTGCTTCATTTCTTCTGCATGTTTACGTCTGTGGTACTTTAATTCAACTTGATTGTGACCTTGATGAGAGTTTGTATTTGTACCCATTCCTTATCCCACCATTCCCATTAAGTATACTACTGTAAAGATGAAAATCCATACTACGTCGATAAAGTGCCAGTATAAACTTGCTACGTAGAACTTAGGCGCATTGTATAAATTTAAACCTCTTCCAGCGTTTCTTAACATTAGTGTAGTAATCCAAAGTAACCCAACAAATACGTGAGCACCGTGCGTTCCAACTAATGTATAGAATGCAGAACCAAATGCACTACTTTTCATTGTAAACTCATATTCGTGCATATAATGTCTAAACTCGTAAATTTCTAATAATAAGAAACCTAAACCTAATAAAAGTGTAATACCTAACCAAAGCATCATTTTCTTATGCTCGAAATTTTTCATGTGGTACATAGCATATACACTTGTTAATGAAGATGTTAAAAGTAACATTGTAGCAATGAATACTAATTTAGGTTCGAACATTTCACTTGCACTTGCTCCACCAGCAGTAGAGTTTCTTAACGCTAAAAACGTACCGAATAATGAAGCGAATAATACTGTTTCTCCACCTAAAAATAGCCAAAATGCTAAGAACTTATTTTTACCTTCTTCTGTTGCTTTTTCAGGGTTATGCGGGAACGTTTCAGCAGTAAATTTTTGATTCATTTCCATTATGCTTTAACCCCCTCGTCCGCTAAATCTTCTTTATGAATATGATAACCATGATCATCAATCCATGAACGTAAGAACATACATCCGAACGTAATCACTAAGCCAAGGATTAAAACACCTACTGCTGTATGATTTTTTAAACCATCATTATATAATGCCCCAAATGAAGCAATAAATAATCCTAGTGACATAACGAATGGAAGAATAGATGAATTTGGCATATGAATATCACCTAATGGTTCAGCAGGCGTCATATTACCGTTACCGTCCATTTTTTCTACCCATAAAGCATCTAATCCACGAACGTATGGAATTTGAGCAAAGTTATATTCAGGAGCTGGAGAAGAAATTGCCCACTCAAGTGTACGACCTACACCCCAAGCGTCGCCTTCTGCTTTTTCTCCTTTAACAGCTGTGTAAATTACATTGATTAATAATACGATAGTTGCAACACCCATGAATGCTGCACCAACTGAACTGATTAAGTTTCCTGTTTCTAAACCTTGTCCTGGTAAATATGTAAAGTAACGACGAGGCATACCCATTAATCCTAAGAAATGCTGGATAAAGAATGTTAAATGGAAACCAATAAAGAATAAAATGAAAGTTAGAATTCCTAATTTTTCATTTAAAATTTTACCAAACATTTTTGGCCACCAGTAATGTGCACCAGCGAATAAACCGAATACTACCCCACCTACGATTACGTAATGGAAGTGAGCTACTACGAAATAACTATCATGGAACTGATAGTCAGCAGGAGCTGCAGCATTCATGATACCAGTTACTCCACCTAATACGAATGATGGAATAAATGCAACTGACCAAAGCATTGCTGTTGTAAAACGTACTTGACCGCCCCAAATTGTTAATAACCAGTTAAAGATCTTAACACCAGTTGGAACTGCGATTGCCATTGTTGCTACTGCGAAGATCGCATTTGCAACTGCACCAAGTCCATCAGTGAACATATGGTGAGCCCATACCATGAATCCTAAGAAACCAATTAATACTGTTGCGAATACCATTGAAGAATATCCGAATAAGCGTTTCTTAGAGAATGCTGGAATGATATCTGAGAAGATACCAAACGCTGGTAAAACAAGAATATATACTTCCGGATGTCCGAAGATCCAGAATAAATGTTCAAAGATCATTGAGTTACCACCTAATGAAGCGTCAAAGAACGCTGTACCAAATAGGCGATCGAACATTAATAATGCTAAACCAATTGTTAATGCTGGGAAAGCGAATAAAATTAATGCTGATGTTACAAATACTGTCCAAGTAAATAGTGGCATACGCATATAAGTCATACCAGGAGCACGCATGTTTATAATTGTTGCTAAGAAGTTAATACCCCCAGCTAATGTACCAATACCTGAAACCTGTAGACCAAGTAAATAGAAGTCTACACCATGAGATTTACTAGCTAAAGCTAATGTTGCGTATGAAGTCCAACCTGCATCAGGCGCTCCACCTAAAAACCAACTTAAGTTTAAGAAAATTCCACCGAAGAAAAATAACCAAAAACCTAAAGCGTTTAAGAACGGGAATGCTACGTCACGTGCACCAATTTGTAAAGGCACGATTGCATTAAAGAATGCAAATATTAATGGCATTGCCGCTAAGAAAATCATTGTTGTACCATGCATTGTTAATACTTGGTTATATGCATCACCTACTAAAAAGGTGTTGTCAGGAATTGCTAATTGTAATCGAATAAATAACGCTTCCATTCCACCAACTAAGAAGAATAGTCCCCCTGCAATTAAATACAGGATCGCAATTTTCTTATGGTCGACTGTCGTTAAATAGTCCCATATAAGTGGTTTCTTATGCCCTACAGAACTCACAGTATTACCCCCTTTGCTTCATATCCATCCATTATTTTGCAATTTTCAAGCTTTCTAAGTATGCAGTTAAAGCATTAATCTCGTCATCTGATAGTTCACCATATTTACCTGTCATCAGGTTACCTGGCTTCATAGATTCAGGATCTTTTAACCATTTCTTTACGTTTGCTTCAGTATTTTCAGCAATACCAGCAACCATTTCACGGTCACCGAAATTAGCTAAGTTTGGAGCAAGACGTGCAGCTGGTGGTCTTGTATCATTCGCATCAGCAGCATGACAACCGATACAGCTTTGTTGGAAGATTTTTTCTCCTTCACTAGCATCTGCAGTTACAGCTTGACCTTTTTGATCTTTCATCGAAACTAACCATTGATCATACTCTTCTTGACTAACAGCTTTTACTTTAAATTGCATTAAAGAATGTGAAGGACCACAAAACTCTGCACAAAAACCATTATATGTACCTTCTTTATCTGCTGATAACCACATTCTGTTTGTGCCTTCAACGTTTGTATCAATTTTACCTGCTAATGATGGTACCCAGAATGAGTGTTTAATATCTTCACCTTTTAAGTTTAAGATTACTTTTTTACCAACTGGGATAATCATGTCCTGAGACGTGACAATTTTTGATTTTGGATACTCAAATTCCCACCAGAAAAGATGAGCGTTTACATTTACAACAATTGCATCTTTCTTTTTCTCATCTTTCGCGATTTGTTTTTCATCAGAAAGCTTAAAAGTTTGTGATACAGTTGGAACTGCTAAAATGATAAGTAAGATAACAGGAATAATAGTCCAAAGAAGCTCTAAAGTATGACTACCTTCAACTTGCTTAGGAATTACATCTTCTTCCCCTTTACGATGACGGAACTTAACGACAACATAAAGGAAAAGTACTGTTACAACAGCAACAACAAATACCATGATAATAGTACTTAGCTTCATAAGCTCGTACTGCATTTCTGCTACTTCACCTTGAGGAATCAATGTAGATTGATTTGGATTACCAACACATCCACTCAATATCACTGCTATCAAGGAAATTAGCGAGACTAATCGCCAATGTTTCATAAGTATACTTCCCCCTCTTTCAATTTAAAGTGTTTCATTCTTATTTGAAAATAAGATTAAACAAACGATAAAATTTCCCCCGTAATACCCCTAACTAAAACGAAATTGTAAACACAATCATTGACATGAACAGAAGTGTTAAATAATTTATTGAGTAAATAAACATTAGTTTTGAGAACTTTTGATCGTTCTTTTGTTTATAACAATAAATTCCTAATACAATCCATCCTATATTCAATATTGTTGCAAAAATAATAAATGGTAAACCTAGATCTTGCATGTAAAATGGCAAAGGTAATAAACAAAGTACCCAGATCATCACCTGACGTTTCGTCATTTCAAATCCGTACACCACTGGTAACATAGGGATACCTGCTCTTTTATATTCTTCAGAGCGACGCATTGCTAATGCTAAAAAATGTGGTGGTTGCCAAATAAACATGATTAAAAACAGCATCCAAGCAATAAAATGCAAATTCGCATCAATCGCTGCCCATCCAATTAAAGGGGGTGCTGCACCAGATATACTACCTACTACTGTGTTTAACGTGTAATTACGTTTCGTCCAAAGAGTGTATAGTACGATATATGTAAATGCACCAATAAATGCATATACAACAGCCATTAAAGTAGTAAAAGCCATAAAAGTAAAACCAACGATAAGTAACATAATTCCAATAGAAATTGTAACACTTGGTTTGATATTCCCTGTTACAGTTGGCCTATTTTTAGTTCTTTCCATGTATGGATCAATATCTCGATCAATATAGTTATTGATTACACAAGAACCTGCAATAATTAACGATGAACCTATTATCGTTAAGATTGCTTTTGGTAGAGTTTCTAATATATCTAATCCATTTAATTGGATAGCTAACCAAATTCCTGTAAACGTTGTCAGTATATTAGAATTCACGATCCCTATTTTCATTAAAGAAAGTAAATCTTTCTTTAGTGAAGAAGAAGGATGATCCATTTCGCTATCATTAGAAACATTATTTGCTAATTGTTCCAAGTCAATCCTCCTCATTTCAACAAAACTTCATATTTCATTAACCAAATATAATTTTGTTTTAATCCTTATTAAATTTTAACCTATTTCTATTAAACTAAATCAAATGAAATATTTGTGATAAATATATGAACAAATTGTGTACGTTTCAAAAAAATTTTAACGTAAACAGTCAAGCTTTTCAATACTAAATACTATTTAATTATAAAATTAATTATTTCTATATTTTAAAATTGAATACATCCTACGTGTAGAAAAAACAAATATTATGTCTAAAATGAAAGGTTATCTTTGAATTTTATGTCGTAATCTTATATGATATAGAAGTATTATTAGCAGAATAATTTTTTTAATAGATATATTTTAACAATAATTATTATTTTATAAAAGTGGGTGTATATACTTTGCTACGTGTTTTAAAAGGGGTTTCATTATTGACCTCATTCGTACTTCTTATTGTTTTACTTGGTGGGGCACTCGTAACAAAGACAAATTCTGGACTTGGATGTGGAAAATCTTGGCCATTATGTAAAGGTCAAATCATTCCTGATAATTTAACGATTGAAACAGTAATTGAATTATCTCATAGAGCAGCATCAGGTCTTGCAGGAATGTCAGTATTATTATTAGCAGTGCTTGCTTGGATTATTATTCCACATAAAAGAGAAACGAAATTTTTAGCAATCATCTCATGTGTATTTTTAGTAGCACAAGCATTAATCGGAGCAGCTGCCGTTGTATGGGGACAGGTTCCTGCGGTTAAAGCCATTCATTTTGGAATCTCATTAATCTGTTTCGCTGCTGTTGTCATGTTAACATTATTAATTTTTGAACGTGATAGAAATTACCAAAAAGATACGTTTTTTGTTGGAAAAACTATGAAAATTCATACGTACGGACTATGGATTTACTCATATTTAGTCGTTTATACTGGCGCACTTGTAAGACATGAGAATGCAAGTTTAGTTTGTCCGAGTTGGCCAATGTGCAGTAGAGCTAATAATGGTTTCCCAACTCAATTTCATGAATGGGTACAGATGGGCCATCGTTTAGCAGCTTTCATTTTATTTCTTTGGGTCATCATCGCTTTTATTCACGCTTATAAACACTATCGTAAAGAACGTGGAATTTATGTAGGATGGTTAGTATCAGCGATTATTGTTACTTTACAAGTTATTTGTGGCGCATTCATCATTTTAACAAACTTAAACATTTATGTAGCATTAACACATGCCATTTTAATTTCATGCTTATTTGCGATTTTAAGCTTCCAATGCCTACTTAGTACTAGAAGTAAAAAATCCAATACACAATTACATCAAAATAAAGTCATTTCATAAAAAAAGGTATTTCCTCAGCTAATAACTGAAGAAATACCTTTTTTATTATCTTTGTTCTAATTCGATTAATAAGTCTCCTGTTGAAATACTCTCGCCTGATGTAATAAATAGATCTCTTATCACTCCTGTAAATGGAGATTGTACAGTTGTTTCCATCTTCATTGCTTCAGTAATCGCTAATGTTTGTCCTTTTTCAACAACATCACCTTTTTTAACTAAAACATTTAAGACTGTTCCTGGCATTGTCCCATTAATATGATTTGGATTACTAGAATCACCTTTTCTTTTTTGAACAACGGTTGACTTAATAGAATAATCTTTAACCACCACTTCACGTGGCTGACCATTTAATTCAAAGTAAATGACTCTTGTTGCATCAGGTTGTGCCTGACCAATCGATACTAATTTTACAATCAATGTTTTACCACGTTCGATATCTACTTTAATTTCTTCATCTAATTTCATTCCATAGAAGAATGAAGGGGTATCTAGTACTGAAAGATCACCATAGCTATCAACATTGTTTTGATAATCCATAAATACTTTCGGATATAAACAATAAGATAAAATATCAAAATTTGTAACTTGTCGTTTTAAAGTTTGAAATAAATATTCTTCTACATCTTTAAAATCGATCGGTTTTAACGTTTCGCCTGCTCTTTCAGTCAATGGTTTTTTTCCTTTTAAGATGATACGTTGTAAGCTCTTAGGGAACCCACCATGCGGCTGACCTAACTGTCCTTCGAAGAATTCTACAACTGAATCTGGGAAATCAATTCCGTCCCCTTTTTCATAAATATCATCTTCAACAAGATTATTTTGTACCATAAATAATGCCATATCACCTACTACTTTAGATGAAGGTGTTACTTTAACAACATCACCAAATAGTTGATTTACACGACCATACATATCTTTAACGGCTTCAAAACGATCTCCTAACCCTACTGCTTTTGCTTGTTGTTTTAAGTTTGAGTATTGGCCACCTGGCATTTCGTGTTGATATACCTCTGTGTGTGGTGACACCATTCCGCTTTCAAAACTACTATAATATTTACGCACGCCTTCCCAGTAAGTTGATAATTGTTCTAAACCATTAATATTTAAGTTTGTCTCAAAGTCAGATCCTTGTAGAGCGTAATATAAACTGTTTACACTTGGCTGTGATGTTAAGCCTGACATACTTCCAATTGCAACGTCGACAACATCTATACCTGCCTCAATTGCTTTTATATATGTGTATAAGCCATTTCCACTCGTGTCGTGAGTATGAAGATGGATTGGTAAGTCTACAGTCGCTTTAAGCTCACTAATAAGGGCATAGGCAGCTTGTGGCTTTAATAATCCTGCCATATCCTTAATGGCTAAAATATGTGCACCTGCTGATTCTAAATCCTTTGCAAGCTCTTTATAATAAGCTAAGTCATACTTTGTTCTTGAAGGATCTAAAATATCTCCTGTATAACAAATAGAAGCTTCTGCTAATTTACCATTTTCGCGAACAGCATCAATGGCAACCTCCATACCTTTGATCCAGTTAAGGCTATCGAAAATACGGAACACATCTATTCCAGCTTGTGCCGATGCTTCAATAAACTTTTTAACTAAATTGTCAGGATAATTTTTATAACCAACAGCATTAGAACCACGTAATAACATTTGGAATAATATATTTGGTACTTGTTGTCTTAACGTTAATAATCTTTCCCATGGATCTTCATTTAAGAATCGGTAGGCTACATCAAACGTTGCCCCTCCCCACATCTCCATTGAGAATAGATTTGGCAATAATTTTGATGTTTGCTCTGCCACAGCTTGCAGGTCTTTCGAACGAATTCTAGTTGCTAAAAGTGATTGATGCGCATCTCTAAAAGTCGTATCAGTAAATAAAACATTCGGCTGATTTTTTAACCACTTTGAAAATTCATCTGGACCAAGTTCATCTAATAACTGTTTTGTCCCTTTGTCAGCAATTTGGATATCACTTACGTTTGGAATAATGACATCTTCAAATGTTGGTTTCTCCGATGACGAAATACCAGGGAATCCATTTACAGTCACATTTCCAATATAATTCAATAATTTAGTCCCACGGTCTCTTCGTTTTGCAAAAACGAATAACTCAGGTGATGAGTCAACAAAGGACGTATTGTATTCACCAGATAAGAAATCTTTGTGTTGCATAACATTTTCTAAGAATGGAATATTTGTCTTAATTCCACGAATACGGAACTCTTTTAAGTTTCGATTTAATTTCGCTATAGCACCTTCAAATGTCAGTGCATGAGTTGTAACTTTAACCAATAACGAATCATAGTAAGGTGTAATAACAGCACCTTGAAAACTATTACCCGTATCTAAACGTACACCAAAACCGCCACCTGATCGGTAAGCCATGATTTTCCCAGTGTCCGGCATAAAATTATTTAATGGATCTTCTGTTGTAACACGCGCTTGTATAGCAAATCCGATTCTAGGAATATCATTTTGTAATGGAATTCCTACTTTTTCATTATGTAAACTATTACCTTGTGCAATTAAAATTTGAGTTTGTACAATATCAATTCCTGTAATCATCTCAGTGATCGTATGCTCAACTTGAACACGAGGATTTACTTCTATAAAATAAAAATCATTTCCAGAAACTAAAAATTCTACTGTTCCTGCATTAACGTACTCAACATCTTTCATTAATTGAACTGCAGCCTCACAAATACGCTGTCTTAGTTCTTCAGTTATTGATGTACAAGGAGCAACTTCAACTAATTTTTGATGTCTACGTTGAATCGAGCAATCTCTTTCATATAAATGAATGATATTACCTTGATGGTCACCTAAAATCTGAACTTCAATATGTTTAGGATTTTCAATATATTTTTCTACATAAACTTCATCATTACCGAATGCAGCTTTTGCTTCTGATTTTGCTCTTTCAAATGCTTCTTTTAAACCAGAACTAGTACGGACAATTCGCATACCTCTTCCACCGCCACCAAGTGCAGCTTTAATGATAATAGGGAATCCGTAAGTTTCTCCAAATTCCACAACATCCTGAAGTGTTTCAACTGGCCCATTACTTCCTGGAATAATTGGAAGCTTTGCTTTTAACGCTTCTTGCTTAGCTTTAATTTTGTCACCAAAAACATCTAAATGTTTTGAATGAGGACCAATAAAAACTATGCCTTCTTCCTCACATCTTTGTGCAAATTTAATGTTTTCAGATAAAAATCCATACCCAGGGTGGACAGCATCTACATTATTTTTCTTTGCAATTTCAATAATCCCTTCAATATCAAGGTAAGCATCAATTGGTTTTTTACCTTTTCCAACGATATATGCTTCATCCGCTTTATAACGGTGATATGAACCTTCATCTTCCTTTGAATAAATACCTACAGTGCGAATACCTAACTCGGTACATGCACGAAATACACGAATAGCGATTTCGCCACGGTTAGCAACTAAAACTTTTTTAATTTGTTTCGTATAAGTCATAATAATGCCTCCTGTATTCATGAAAGATAAATGATTATAAATGAAATGTAATCTATGATTGCATTAAGAAACAGTTTATAACGTTTCTTTATTCATTTTATTTCGAATGGAAATATTCATTAACATACCTACCATTGATAACATCACCATCATCGACGTACCACCATAGCTTACAAATGGTAAAGGAACACCTGTCAATGGAATTAGCGATGTAACACCACCGATATTAACAAATGTTTGGATTGCAATTAAAGCACAAATTCCTGTAGCCAATAATGAATCAAAAGAATCATTTGATTGATGTGCAATTAATAAACCTCGCCATACAATTAAAAAGATACAAATGATTACAATGATCACACCAATAAGACCTGTTTCTTCTCCGATAATTGCTAATATAAAATCAGTATGTGGTTCTGGTAAGTAACCTAATTTTTGAATACTTTTACCTAATCCCACACCAGTAAGACCACCATTGGCAAAAGCTATTAACGAATTGACAATTTGGAAACCGATATCTTGTGCATAATCAAATGGATTTCTAAATGCTAGAAATCGATTGACTTGGACGTCTGTAAGTCCAACACCAAAACTAACGCAAAAGCTTACTAATGGATATAAGACGATAATTCCTGCTGAAAACAAAAGAATTAGTCTTTTTACAATAAACCCACTACAAAATGAAACGACAGCGCAAGTTGCAATGATTAGTAAAGCCGTGCCCGTATCTGGTTGCATTCGTAATAAAATGACATATAACAAAATGACCAACCAAGGAGCAAATAACATTTTCCAATTCTTTGTAATCCCTTTTTGTCTTTTTGAGTACCAACCGGCTAGTAAAATAATTGAACTTAATTTTATTAATTCAGCAGGTTGTATCCCAAACACCCAACTTTTGGCATTGTTAACCACTTGTCCAAAAGCTAATACAGCTACTAATAACCCTATACTAATTAGTAGATTTAAAAATAAAATAATCCTTTTTTTAAAGATTGTTGAGGGTATTAAAGTTAATAAAACAAAAGCACCCATACCAACTTCAAATGCAAGCAGCTGTTTACGAAAAAAATGATCGCTCGCCCAATTTTCACTTTGATAGCGAATGGTTGGTAATGCAGAGCTAGCACTATATACCATAATTAATCCAAATAAACATAAAATAAGTAATGGAACAATAATCATATAGTCCATATTTTTTAAATATTTTTTTAACATTGCTAATCATCCCTGCTTCAATTCTTTATACATTATGTATTCAACTATTTTGGGAAATTCCCTTTATAAATATCAATATTGTAACATAGATTCATAGATTAATTCCTTATGCAATTAAAATAAAACAAAAAAGCTCAAACAAAGAATTGTTTGAGCTTTTGGATCATACTAACTATTTATTTTTTTGATTTGTAAAAGCATCATGCAAAGCAGATAATTGACGTTCTAGTTCTGATAGAAGTTCTTTTCCTTGCTCAACTTCAATTAATCCAAGTCGAGATGCAAAATCAATTTCTCTCGATAAACCGAACATTTGAGTATCTAAAACCTCTTCATATAGAGGGCATTGTGGCATTGTTAAATGATCAAGTTGTACATTTATTAGTTTTAAAATTTTTTCAGCATCTTTTTTTAATAATTCAAATGCTTTATCTTTGTAATCCGTTACAGCATCAGACCTCAATTTTCTCCCTCCGCTTCCGTACAAGCTATACTTCTTAATATTATAGTTCTTTTAAAGAAAAATCAACTTAAAAACGTCATTATTATAATATGTAAAATGCATCCAAGTTCATGTTGTGTATCAATTTACAAAAATCACTTCAATTTAAGTGTATGTAAAGTATTTCCGATTATGAAACATTTTAACTTTTATAAAATGTTAGTTCTATTCATTATACTCTATAATTCAATTTTTCATATCAATATTTTTAAGCTATGCAATTTTCTATATCAATACATTGATTTACTCTTAGAATTAGTCGTAAACTATATATAAACTTTATACTCTTAGGGGAGACAACAAATGAGTGATGTATTTTTAATTACCGGTGAGGTCGAGCACCCACTAACAATTGATCCAAGTGTGTGGATTTTTGATGAAAGAAAAATTGAACTTGAGCTTATTTTTAAAGGGGAACTCGAAACGGAAAACGAAAATGAAAAATACACTAAGAGTGTATCAAAACACTGGGATCGAGAAATTATTGAAGGAGCAAGAGTAGATACAAGTATCCCATTTGCTCAAACGAAGAAACAATGGCTTGAGAAAACATACGTCATGCCGTTTTCATACTTTATCGATAATAGTAAACCTAAATCTCGAGAACATAATGTTACGATTGAGACGGAGAAATCAACAATCACATTATCGTTTGAAACTGTTTATCAATCATATTTAGCATTTTCAAACAATGGGAAAAGAATTGTTGAAGAAGGTCCAGTTCATTTATATTTTAAAGATGGCTCAAATAAAGATACACCAATTACATCTATACAAAAAATTATTTTCTAACGAAAACATCCTACGAATTTGTAGGATGTTTTTTTAGAATGACTATTTAAGAAGATTTTTTTGCATCAACTCTCATATAGAAAAAGCTTTACAATAAATCTGCTGCTAATTGAGCAATTGATGACCTCTCTCCTTTTACGAGCTTTACATGACCACTTATTTTTTGATCTTTAAATTTTTCTACAACATATGTTAGACCATTGTTATATTCATCTAGATACGGATGATCAATTTGTTCTGGATCTCCCATTAAGACAATTTTACTCTTATCCCCTACTCGTGTTAATATCGTTTTTACCTCATGCCTTGTTAAATTTTGGGCCTCATCTATTATGATGAATTGTTCTGGAATACTTCTACCCCTTATATATGTTAGTGCCTCTACTTCAATAGAACCCATACCAGCTAATATCGCATCAAGTTCACCAGGTTTTTTCGTATTAAACAAGTATTCAAGATTATCATAAATTGGCTGCATCCATGGCCTTAGCTTTTCATCCTTCTCACCAGGTAAATAGCCTAAATCCTTCCCAACTGGAACAATTGGTCTTGCAACTAGTAATTTTTTATAGTTTTGTAGATCTTCTGTTTGCATTAGTCCTGCTGCTAAGGCTAATAAAGTTTTACCAGTCCCTGCCTTACCAATTAGAGTCACAAGTGGAATATCATCTCGTAACAGTAGTTCTAGCGCCATTGATTGTTGCGCATTTCTTGGTCGAATGCCCCAAATATGATCATTAGAAAAAACGAATTTTTTAATCCTTGTACCCGATTGGTCTACAATACCAAGCGCTGAACTTGATCCACCTAAAGCATCCTTCAATACGACAAATTGATTTGGATAAAAAGGGTGGTTCGCAACGTCAGATACTGGTAATTCAGTCTTTTCATAAAACTTATTTAGTAGCTCCGTATTTATGTAGTACTCTAGATAGCCAGTATATATATGGTCAACCTCTACCACTCGATCACTTAAGTAATCTTCCGCAAGTAAGTTTAACGCATCCGCTTTGACACGTACTAATGTGTCTTTACTAACTAATATAACTGTTTTGCCATCTTCTTTCGCTTCTTCTTCGAGAGATAAATTTTTCGCCACAGCTAAAATTCGATTATCATTTGTTTTTTCTACAAAAATTTCTTGTAACTGTTGAAATGAACGATGATTTAGTTCAATTCTAAACGTACCACCATTTTCAAGAGGAATACTTTCATGTAATTTTCCTAGTTCTCGAAAGCTATCGATTAATTTGGAAACATACCTAGCATTGCGACCTACTTCATCCATATATCTCTTCTTTGAATCTACCTCTTCTAATACAACAGCAGGTACAACTACATCATTGTCATCAAATGAAAAGATTGCTAGTGGATCTTGCAATAGTACATTGGTGTCGAGAACGTATATTTTACTCAATCCTTAACCTCCTGACTCAAATAACACAGAATAAAATATTTGAATTAAATTCTAAGTGCAAGTTTTAAAAACAGTTAGGTTACTAGTGAAGTATGGACGAACCGTTTATATATTATATGAATTTCTCTCTACTTTAGAATACGTTTTATCTTACCATCAAACTTCTAGCGCTCTTAAGCCATTTAAAACAGCGTCATCTAATTTTTTAGCAGCTCTTTCATCATACGTTTTTGCATACTGTGGTTCTGTGATAATTTTTGAACCATAAAATAAAATATTTTTCACTTCATTAATATTGACTTCAATACATGCTAATTTCAAAGGAATAGAAGGCATTTGTTTTGTTAACACTTTAGCATCACCTAAAATGTTATAGACGGTTTCATTCGAAAATAAGCTAAACGAAACAGTACTATTTGTCTCTACGTTTGAAACTACTAATGAACGTTGATCGATCGCAAAACGAATTGTTTTCTCATCTAAAGCAATAAACCATGAAATTGCGTTCATTACAGGAATGCTTTTCTCACTACTAATCGTACTTAATAAGACAATTTTTTCTTTATTACAGTCTTCAAACAATACTGGTGACAATTCTTTCTCGATACTGTTTGCCATCACTGTTTCATCTCCTTCAAATAAAGAGTATACTAAGATAATTCAAAGTTTATATAAAAACTTCCTGCTTATTAAATTGATTTCTAAAAATATATTCTAAAACCTGTTATAATTATGTTAACTTAAGTTACAGATATAAGGAGAGAAACTTTACATGAGAGTTAAATGTATGATCTGTGATAAATCAGAATCAATTAGTGATGAATCACCAATCGCTAAAAAACTACGTAATCGACCAATCCATACATACACTTGTTCAGAATGCTATGACAGGATTACGATAAAAACCGAGCAAAGAATTGCTACTGGAAAATTCCGTTTTCAAAAACCGATAAAAGATAATGACGAATGGTAATACATACAATCACGAAATAAAAAATGCCTAGAATATTTTCTAGGCTTTTGATATTTATAACGTATTTTAAATTAGATGGTTAAAGTCAGTAAAAGCGAACTGCAAACAAGAAAACAATTGATTAAGAGCAGTCTGTTCTTAATATCTTTCAGGATTCACTTTTACTTGATCTAAAAAACAATCGATCATTTCAATTGGGAAACGAGTCGTTCGATCTTTTTCACCTTGAGTGAATGAGATTAAGTAGAAATCCTCCATTACTTCAATTTTAATATTAGAAACTTTATGATCCTCTTTTAAGATCGTATCAAACATTTCATACGTCTCTTTTGCTGCTTCATCAGATGGCCTTCCATCATATATCACTTTAATCGTTAACCAGTTATATAAAGCATCCTGAACAGAATTCATCCTAAAATCCCACTTTCTATTAACAAATTAACTATGTAGTTGCATTATTTTTTTTTGATTGATGTAATCGTATTTTATAAATTCCTAAAACAAATACACTTGCAAACAATGCCTCTACTATTGGAATTCGAAGTGCTAAAAATGTTAAGAATGTACAACCTACACATAATAATACATAAGTGATTAACATTTTTATGATACTAAGTTTTTTCGCAAAACCTAAGTGATAGACCGCTATACTTAAAACAATAATTAATCCATATAAAATCCACATTGACAATTGAAAATCTTCATTCGTTATTTTTATTATATTTCTAATAACAAATTCTAACTTGTCTAATTCATTTGGAGCCAATTTCTTTATCCCCCTAAACGTTAATAAAAAACCGACTAATCTGTTAGTCGGTTTTTATTATATCATAATTATTTTAAATATTTGATTCTTACTCAGCGAATTTTTTCTTTTTCGCTACACGCTCACGCTCGTTCTTATCAAGAATCTTTTTACGTAAACGAATTGATGTAGGTGTTACTTCACAGTACTCATCATCATTTAAGTATTCTAATGATTCTTCCAACGTCATGATACGTGGTTTTTTCATTGTAGTAGTTTGATCTTTATTTGCTGAACGAATGTTTGTTGCTTGTTTCACCTTAACTACGTTTACTGATAAGTCATTTTCACGGTTGTGTTCACCAACAATCATTCCGTCATAAACTTCAGTACCAACTTCAAGGAAAATAACACCACGGTCCTCTAAGCCCATAATACCGTAAGTTGAAGCTTTACCAGTTTCCATAGAAACTAATACACCTTGACGACGTCCACCAACTTGACCTTGGATAGCAGGTTGATAGCTATCAAATGTGTGGTTAATAATACCGTATCCACGAGTTAATGTTAAGAACTCTGTTGTATATCCGATTAAGCCACGTGCTGGTACCATAAACGTTAAACGAACTTGACCGCTACCGTTATTTACCATGTCACGCATTTCACCTTTACGAGCACCCATTGATTCCATAATTGAACCAGTGTACTCTTCAGGAACATCGATTTGAACATGTTCAACAGGCTCACATTTCACACCATCAATGTCACGAATGATAACTTCTGGTTTAGAAACTTGTAACTCGTAGCCTTCACGACGCATGTTTTCAATTAAGATTGATAAGTGAAGCTCTCCACGTCCACTAACAATCCAAACATCAGGTGAGTCAGTGTTTTCTACACGTAAACTTACGTCTGTTTGAAGTTCTTGTAATAATCTTTCTTCAATTTTACGAGACGTTACAAACTTACCTTCACGACCTGCAAATGGTGAGTTGTTAACTAAGAATGTCATTTGAAGAGTTGGCTCGTCAATACGTAAGATTGGAAGTGCATCTTGGTATTCAGCAGGACATACTGTTTCACCTACGTTGATATCTTCCATACCAGATACTGCAACTAAATCTCCAGCTTGAGCTTCTTCAATTTCAATACGTTTTAATCCTATAAAACCAAACATTTTCGTAATACGGAATTGTTTTACTGATCCATCTAGTTTCATTAACGCTACTGATTGACCAACTTTCATTGTTCCACGGAAAATACGACCAATACCAATACGACCAACATAGTCATTGTAATCTAATAATGTAACTTGGAATTGTAATGGCTCATCACTATTATCAATCGGAGCTGGAATGTGCTCAATAATTGTATCAAATAGTGCATTCATATTTCCTTCTTGTTTCGCTGGATCTGAATCTAAGCTTGAAGTACCATTGATCGCTGATGCGAATACAACTGGGAATTCTAATTGATCTTCATCTGCACCTAATTCAATAAATAGATCGATTACTTCATCTACTACTTCATCTGGACGAGCAAAGTCACGGTCAATTTTGTTTACAACAACGATTGGTGTTAAATGTTGTTCTAAAGCTTTTTTCAGTACGAAACGTGTTTGAGGCATACAACCTTCATATGCATCAACTACTAATAGAACACCATCAACCATTTTCATGATTCGTTCTACTTCTCCACCAAAGTCAGCGTGACCTGGAGTATCCATGATGTTGATACGTTTACCTTCATATTGAATTGCAGTGTTTTTCGCTAAAATCGTAATACCACGTTCACGTTCTATATCATTAGAGTCCATTGCACGTTCGTTAACATTTTCGTTTGAACGGAATGTACCAGATTGTTTTAATAGTTCATCAACTAAAGTTGTTTTACCATGGTCAACGTGCGCAATAATAGCAATATTGCGTAAATCTTCTCTTTTTTTCAAAATATATTCACTCCTAAAATGTTTCCACATCTATTTTCATTATTAACTAAAACATTATAGCACATGCATGACATAATTTTTCAACTAAATGTTTATAATCCTATATAAAATTAAAATAAAAATTTCGTAAATATTGTTTTTTTCAAATTTACATACATATATACTTTAAGTAAAATAGGATTAGGAACAGGAGGTTTCATCATGTCGAGCATTAAATACCGTCTATTATTTGTAGCACTATTATCAGTCATTTTCTTAATTCTTGTTGGTATTTTATTAGCAGAAAAAAGCGTTATTGGGGCAATTATCGCACTGATTGCTTCGATTTTTTCAGTAGGATATGGATTTATTTTACGCGCTAAATTAAAAAGAGAAGGTAAGCTTTAAAACTTACCTTCCTTTTGATCAGGAAGAAACTCAATATAATTTGTTAACAACTCATTTTGTATTGATGCGTTGCTTACTAATACTGAACTATTTTTTAAAATAGAAAGCTCTTCATTTTTAAGAGTAGTACAAATCCCGCCAAGCTCTTCTACAATTATTTTCCCTGCTGCAAAATCCCATGGTGATAATCTAGGGGTAATATATGCATCTATTCTACCTGTTGCTACATAAACCATCTCAAGTGCAGCTGAACCGTACGAACGACTACCCCTTATTTTTTTAATGAGTAATCCTAATTTTTCATGACTTAAATATCGATTTTTTGTCAACCAAATCGCATTTACTGCAACAATCGCCTCTTCTAGGACGATATTTTTTAATGGGCTTATTTTTTGGTCATTTAGATAAGCACCTTCACCTCTTTTTGCAAAATATAATTCATTATGTATTACATCAAATATAAAGCCCATTTTCCCAATTCCATTCTCATAAATCCCTAATGAAATTGCAAAATTCCGTTTTTGATGAACAAAGTTCATTGTCCCATCAATTGGATCTAATATCCAGACGATACCGTTTACATTTTTCAGTTCGTCACCTTTGCCTTCTTCACCAAGTAGGGAATGATGAGGAAATTCTGTTTTAATGTTTTCAAAGAAATATCTTTGAATTTCTTCGTCTTTATTTGTAACTAAGTCATTTTCGTTTGATTTTGTATTAATTGTAATGGAGTCGTATAAAGAACTTTTTATATTTTTCGTGGCATTAATCAGAAGGGTCCTTGCAAACTGCTCTATTTTTTTCCAATCTTCTTTCATTTTGAACACTCCAATGTCTACATCTAAACTGATAAAATATCTTCTGTTTATCAGTTTACCAATAATATCCTAAAAAAACCTAATGAAATGATTTAAATCATAAAAAATGAGGAACTTTTTTGGAGGGTGGGCATACGATACATCGTTGGGCTAAAGAAAGAAATGTGTGCACAGAAAAACGAACCTATTTAAAGGTTCGGTAATTGAATACTCGCTAAGCTTCTAAACGAATTAATTCTAATCTTAGTACTTCTAATTTTTTCTTAGATTCGATCATAGCTTCATTGTCGTTAATTGTCATTGCATCGAATAATGTTGCTAATTCATAATCTAATTCTAATCTAAGTACAGGAATTCTCTTCTCAGCATCAGTTCTTTTTAACGCATTAATCACTTGTCTCATTATTATCCCTCCATAGAATATAAGTTGGCAAAACAAAATGTGTTCAGTTTAATTAACAAAATTTTCTGATTTTTATTTTGCTACTAATATATGTTATTTGAGCTTATAATGTAACTATTTTATAGTGAAACATTCTACCCATTTGTTTGTGGACAATCATGGTATACTATTTAAAGACTATATACTAGGGGGTCCAAAATGAATCAACCATTTTTTACAGAAAGCGATTTTAACATCTTCACAACTGACTCATCCTTAGAAACTAGAATGGATGCTATTAAAAGTGAAATTCAACCAAAATTCAAGGAAATAGAACAAGAAATCCTTCCTTTTTTAAACAACTCAACAGAAGAAGAATTCTTCGGTCATATTGCAAAACACGCTCGTCGTACAGTAAATGCTCCAAAAGACACTTGGATCGCATTTGCAACGAATAAACGAGGTTACAAAATGCTTCCACATTTTCAATTTGGCCTTTGGGGCACACATCTTTTTGTTCTGTTCGGTATCATTTACGAAAGTCCAAATAAACAAAAGATTGCAACTAATTTTGATAAAAATAAAAACAAACTATTTAAGTTAATACCTAAAAACTTTGTTATTTCCTATGACCATATGAAGCCTGATGTTCACCCAAGAAGTAAAATGAAAAAAGATGAATTCCATCAAGGTATCCAAAGATTCCATGATGTAAAAAAATCCGAGTACCTTTGTGGCATTACAATTCCAAAAGATGAAGCCATTACGCTTACAAAAGAAAGTCTTATTCATACAATTAAAGATACTTATAACACTTTACTTCCTTTATACGAAATCAGTATAAAATGAATAAATTTTTATAAGTGTTGTTTAATTATACATATGTCAAAAACAAAAGTCTATGCCCAATCTCTTCACATTTTTCGACAGTCCGAAAAGTGGAGGCGACTGTTCAGCTCCGACAAGCATAAGACAAGGACTATAAAAGTTGCTTTTTAACTTTAATAGGCATTGGCTTATGTCTCGAGGAGCTAGGAGCCGGAACTAGACATCCCGAAAAGTGGAGGCGACTGTTCAGCTCCGACAAGCATAAGACAAGGACTATAAAAGTTGCTTTTTAACTTTAATAGGCACTGGCTTATGTCTCGAGGAGCTAAGAGCCGGAACTAGACATCCCGAAAAGTCGCGGCGACTGTTCAGCTCCGACAAGCATAAGACAAGGACTATAAAAGTTGCTTTTTAACTTTAATAGGCATTGGCTTATGTCTCGAGGAGCTAGGAGCCGGAACTAGACATCCCGAAAAGTGGAAGTGACTGCTCTGCCCCCCACAAGCATAAGACAAGGACTATAAAGGTGCTTCTTAACTTTAATAGGCATTGGCTTATAACTCAGGAGCTAGGAGCCGGAACTAGACATCCCGAAAAGTGGAGGCGACTGGTCAGCTCCGACAAGCATAAGACAAGGACTATAAAAGTTGCTTTTTAACTTTAATAGGCATTGGCTTATGTCTCGAGGAGCTAGGAGCCGGAACTAGACATCCCGAAAAGTGGAGGCGACTGCTCTGCCCCCACAAGCATAAGACAAGGACTATAAAAGGTGCTTCTTAACTTTAATAGGCATTGGCTTATAACTCAGGGGCAAGGAGCCGGAACTAGACACCCCGAAAAGTCGAGGCGACTGCTCTGCCACGACAAGCATAAGACAAGGACATTAGAATACATTTTTTCATATCGTATAATTAATGGAAGAAATTGGCATTAAAAAGGCAAATGATATCGTCTCGGACATCATTTGCCTTTTTCATTTACATTTTAATTTTATCTCCTGGTGCAGCACTTTTCGCTTTTTGCATTAGTCTGTACGCCGAATAACCTGAAATTTCTTCTAATTCCCCACACAACTTCTTTTCTTCAGCAATACTTGGAACTATTTTTTTGAATTGTTTATACGCTAACATTAATTCTTCACGTTCAATTCCTTTTTCATATGCTTTTTCCACTGATGTGTAAAATTGTATAACTTCGATTGTTTCATTCGTACTCCAATCGTAAAGTATCGGATACTGATAATCCATGTAAACCCACTCCTATTTCATGTTACTATTACCATTTTATCACATTTTTCTAATTCAATTCTTCTATTAAATATTGATATAATTTCATTTCAATGAATAATATTTCATAAGTTTAGCATTTTTTTCTATACAGAAAATTCATAGAATGATATAATTTTTTTGTTTTTCAAATGAAGGTACAACAGTTTATAACTTAATGAGAGTAAACATATTTGATTTGTTTACAAACATACCACTTCCGAAAAACACTATTATTCATAAATGGGGTGTATGTTAAATGAACCAAAATGAAACGCCGTTATTTACTTCTTTACTAGAACATGCAAAGAAGAACCCTATTCAGTTTCATATCCCAGGACATAAAAAAGGGAATGGAATGGATCCAACATTTAGGGAATTTATTGGCGATAACGCATTGTCAATCGACTTAATCAATATTGCTCCTTTAGATGATCTACATCATCCTAAAGGTAAAATAAAACAAGCGCAGGATCTTGCTGCAAAAGCGTTTGGTGCTGATTATACTTTCTTTACAGTGCAAGGTACTAGCGGGGCTATCATGACAATGGTCATGAGCGTATGTGGTCCTGGAGATAAAATCATTGTTCCTAGAAATGTTCATAAATCGGTATTATCGGCCATTATTTTTTCAGGCGCGATGCCAATTTTTGTTCATCCGGAAATCGATAATGAGTTAGGAATTTCTCATGGTATTACAACAAATGCTGTAAAAGAAGCGATCGTTAATCATCCAGATGCAAAAGCAGTTTTAGTCATCAACCCTACATATTTTGGCTTTGTTGCTGATTTAAAAAGTATCGTAGATTTAGCTCACTCACATGGAATAGCTGTTTTAGTTGATGAAGCACATGGCGTACATATTCATTTTAATGATGAACTTCCAATCTCGGCTATGCAAGCTGGTGCTGATATGGCTGCTACAAGCGTTCATAAGCTTGGTGGCTCTCTAACTCAAAGTTCCATTTTAAATGTCAAAGAAGGCATTGTAAACGTCCACAGAGTGCAATCTGTATTAAGTATGTTAACGACAACTTCAACATCTTATATATTACTAGCCTCTCTTGACGTTGCACGAAAACGTCTTGCAACAATTGGTGAGGAACTGATTACAGAAACTATTAGACTAGCAAATGATGCTAGGGCAAGGATTAATAATATAGAGGGTTTATACAGTCCAGGCTATGAATTACTTGGAAATGAAGCAACATTTAACTTTGATCCAACGAAATTATTAATCAGTGTAAAAAAATTAGGCATTACTGGTCATGACGTTGAAGTTTGGTTACGAGAACGTTTTAATATTGAAGTAGAAATGTCTGATTTATATAACGTCCTATGTATACTAACTCCTGGAGATAGTAAAGAAGATATCGAGAAATTAATCCATGCATTTGAAGTTCTTGTAAAAGAGTTTCCTATTGTAGATCAATATAAAGCCTATAATGTAACGATTCCAACAATACCAAATCTAGCCGTATTACCTAGGGATGCTTTTTATGCTGAAACAGAGTCGGTACCATTAGAAGAATCAGTTGGACGTATAATAGCTGAATTCGTTATGGTTTACCCACCAGGTATCCCAATCTTCTTGCCAGGTGAAGAAATTACACTAGAAAATTTAATATATATTAAGAAGAATATTGAAGCAGGCCTACCTGTACAAGGACCTGAAGATGAAGACTTATATATGCTAAAAGTAATTAAATAATTTATGTTTAAAACTGAAAACTAAGGAAAACTTTCCTTAGTTTTTTTATTATGTATCACATTCATTTTTATTAGGCATATGATAGCTAAGGTAAATAATTAGAGAATTGTTATAAAAATAGCTATTATGATAGGATGTGAACCTAATGATAGTCGTGAATAATAAAATTGTTCATGCTTCATTAAAAGATAGTGGAGATTGGAATGAGCAACTTCTACAAGAAATTATAAGAAATTTATCAAACAGTCGACATTCAAATATTTATAAATCTGATCGAGAATTATCATTTGATTTAACATTACGTTCTTATATTATTAGAGCTTCAAAAGAATTGTTGGCAAGTAATATGCAATTTAGAGTTTTTAGGAGAGCTTATTGTAATCCTATGTTTTGGATTCGTACACGACAGGGAGGATTTCGTTTAAGACCAGGTGTTAGACCTTCTGCTGGTATATATGACATTTTTAGAAATGGACAATTTTATGCTACTGAGTGTGCTACAGCAATTGTAATTGTTTTCTATAAAGCTCTGTTGGATTTATACGGTTACGAAGTATTTGATGAATTATTCAATCGAGGAATGTACTTATATACATGGAATTACGATCCAAAATTAGCTATTCGTACTGCAGAAATTGATCGACCAGTACCTGGAGATGTCGTTTATATAAAAAATCCTCAAGTAGACCCTATTACGCCGGAGTGGCAAGGTGAAAATACTGTAAGTATGGGTAGTAATTACTATTATGGACATGGTATTGGTATTCGACCTTTACCTGAAATAATCTTTCATCTAAATATGCATAGATATCCATTTGCAATGATTTCTGCTTATTTAACAAGCTTAAACACTCGAATAGATGCAAATGAAATGGTAAATTATTTAACGGATGATTCAAAATTAATTCCTGTAAAAACTAGAGAAGAATCACGTGATGTTATTACTGCTAGAATTGGAGATCAGCACCAAATAGCTTAAATTCTTAAAAAAATAAAATTAGAGGGTACTTTTTAAAGTACCCTCTTTATCGTTACTTATTTAAATTATATTAGCAAGTTTCTTCAATTGACGGTTCACAATGCTCACAGTCTTTTACATATAAAGTCGTAACTTTTTCATCCTCGAAATGACCTACTGTTTTCTCACAACATTTACATACGAACGTTCCCATCTTGTAACCCCTTTCATAATGTTGTATCAATTAACTTAACTTCATTATAAAGTGTTATACTTATTTACGCAATAGGTAAATAAGTATAACTCAATAATTTTATTTTCAATCTTTTTATTTCATAATTCATTGTATTAACGAAGTAATTAGTATGACACATTAATTTTGAACTTATTCGTAACTCTCTTCCATCCTAGGGTGTGGCAACCAATCAGCTAAATAATCTGCAAGTTTCATCGCTTCCTCATCACTCTTCAATTTACAAAGGAATTTTAATTGATTCGGATATGAAACATCTTGTCGATCTAGAACAATACATTGCCTAGACTGCATGCAGATGACGAGTGGTTTCCCAAAAAACATGTTCGTATATACAATGCCTATATCGTACCTTACATCGTTTGCTATAAAACCAACAAATCTTACTCTAACATTTTCGTGATCATCATATAATTTTTCAAACATATCATTTTCCACTCCTCACATTTGTGTTGTAAATTAATACATATGAAGAGAAAGCAAAATTCATTCCGAATACTTGTCTAAAAATTTGAAATAATGTTATGATAAAAAAGAAAAAAAGTGATGTTTAACTGGATATACAACTTAGGGGGATAAGAAAATGGTTCAACAAGCTACCATTCAATTAATGGATAAATCAAAATATCAAGAGGCAAGTTTAGACTTATTACAAAACTTAATTAATGACTACATACAATCGTCTACAAAAATTGGACAACAAGTTGACTGGAATTATGAAAGGGCTTCATTTCCTTATAGCCTTTCAAATAAAAAGCTAGATGAACAGGATGCATTATATTTAAAAAGCAATGATTCACGTTATAATCATTTTGTTGTTTCAATCCAAGATGACAAACATATTATCATTACTTTATTACCGAATTCAACTTATGGTGATAAAGGAAAAGCAAATGAATTGTGTCGATACTTAGCTCAAAAAATAGAAGGTAAACTTGAATTATTTAATAAACGTATCATGTATTTTTATAAAAGATAATTAAAACAAGTTTACGATCAATTGACAAAAGAAAAATATACTAGCATAGAAGCAAGTAATCATAATACTTGCTTTTCTTGTGTTTCCAACAAATTTAGCAATTAAATACAATTGATAAAAAAATACTAAAAATAATATAAATTTTGCGTACAATTGATCTCTTTTTGATAAATACATGACAAATGAAAAACCGAACCAAAAGATTTGATGAATAAGTAATACCATTAACTGTTTACGCATTTTTACACCACCGTCCATTACATACCAAAAAATGTTGTTTTCTACAACGTTATGCGGTACATACTTTTAACATGCAAAAAAACCTCCTAATAATAGGAGGTTTTTTATGATGAGTAGTAGCAAATGTCACTACAGTACGACAGATTATTTCAATACGTGAATTGGGTGTCCCATTGCTAATTCAGCAGCTTCCATTGAAATTTCACCTAATGTTGGGTGAGCATGGATTGTTTGAGCAATATCCTCAACACTCATGCAAGCTTCAATTGCAAGACCTAATTCAGAAATAATATCAGAAGCATTAACACCAGCTACTTGAGCTCCGACTAACACACCATCTTCTTTACGAGATACTAATTGTACGAAACCTTCTGTAGCGTTTAGAGATAATGCACGACCATTTCCACCAAATGGGAACTTCGCAACATTTACATCTAAACCTTCATCAGTAGCTTGCTTTTTCGTATATCCAACTGTTGCTAATTCTGGATCAGTAAATACGACTGCAGGAATAGCTAGGTATTCAATTTCGCTTGATAAACCACTAATCGCTTCAGCAGCAACTTTACCTTCGTAAGAAGCTTTATGAGCTAATGGAGGCCCAGCAATTACATCACCAATTGCAAAAATATTTTTAACTGATGTACGAGCTTGTTTATCAGTACCAATTACACCACGTTCGTTAATTTCAACACCAATATTTTCTAAGCCCATATCACGAGAGTTAGGGTAACGTCCAACTGTTACTAATACATAATCAGCTTCGATTTCTTTCATTTCTCCGTTTGATTCGAATTTAACAGTCACGCCATCAGCAGTTTCTTCAACGCCTTTACCGAATGCTTTCGTTACGATATCAACATTGCCTTTTTTCTTTAATCCACGCTTAACAATTGAGCTCATTGATTTTTCGAAACCATTTAAGATTTCATCACCAGCTTCTAAAATTGTTACGTGAGTACCAAAGTTTGCATAAGCAGTACCTAATTCCATACCAATATAGCCGCCACCAATAACAACTAATTTTTTTGGAATTTCAGGTAAGTTTAATGCACCTGTTGAGTCGATTACACGTTTGCTCCATTTGAAACCAGGGATTTCGATTGGAGTTGAACCTGTTGCGATAATTGCATTATTAAAAGTATAAGTTTGAGCTGAATCTTCAGTGATCACACGTAGAGTGTTTGCATCATTAAAGTAAGCTTCCCCTTTGATTACTTCAACTTTGTTTCCTTTTAATAACCCAGCTACACCGCCAGTTAATTTATTAACAACACTGCTTTTCCAAGCTTGTACTTTAGTAAAGTCAACTTTTACATTTTCAGCAGTGATACCAATTTCTTCTGAATGCTTTGCAGTCTCATAACGGTGACCAGCAGTAATTAATGCTTTTGAAGGAATACAACCAACGTTTAAGCAAACTCCACCTAGGTTACCTTTTTCAATAACTGCAACTTTTTGTCCAAGTTGCGCTGCACGAATAGCTGCAACATATCCACCAGGACCAGCGCCGATAACGACCGTATCTAGTTCAATTGCGAAATCTCCTACTACCATTTATCTTACGCCTCCATTAATAATAATTCTGGATCATTTAATAATCGTTTAATGTGGTTTAAAGCGTTTTGAGCAGTTGCACCATCGATAATACGGTGGTCAAAGCTTAATGATAACGCTAATACTGGAGCAACAACGATTTCTCCGTTTAATACTACAGGTTTTTCAGCAATGCGACCAATACCTAAAATAGCTACTTCAGGGTGATTGATTACAGGAGTGAACCATTGTCCACCTGCTGAACCGATATTAGTGATTGTGCATGTAGCACCTTTCATTTCTGCAGGAGCTAATTTACCATCACGAGCTTTTGTAGCTAATTCGTTAATTTCAGCTGAAATTGAGAAGATTGCTTTACGATCAGCATCTTTAACAACTGGCACTAATAAACCTTTATCAGTATCTGCAGCAATACCGATGTTATAGTAATGCTTGTGGATGATTTCGCTAGCAGCATCATCGATTGATGTATTTAATGCTGGGAACTTACGTAATGCTGAAGTTAAAGCTTTAACAACATAAGGTAAGAATGTTAACTTAATACCTTGAGCAGCAGCAACTTCTTTATATTTTTTACGGCTAGCAACTAGTTTCGTTACATCTACTTCGTCCATTAATGTTACATGTGGAGCAGTATGTTTAGAGTTAACCATTGCTTTAGCAATTGCTTTACGAATTCCGCTCATTTTTTCACGAGTTTCAGGATATTGACCTTCTGGAATTGGCATTGCTTTTGGTGCTTCTTGCTTTTCAGCTGGAGCTTCTGTTACAACTTCAACAGCAACTTCAGTTTGTGCAGCAGCAGCTGGTGCTACTCCACCAAGTAAGAATGCATCTACGTCTTGTTTCGTTACACGTCCATTTTTACCTGAACCTGGTACGATACGAAGATCTACGTTTTTCTCACGTGCATATTTACGTACAGATGGCATAGCAATTACATGTGCTTTTGGTTCAATTGCAGCAACTGGAGAAAGTGGTGCAGCATCTGTTTTTGGTTCGCTTTGCTCATAAGACTCTTGTACTTTTGCTTGAACAGCATCAGCAGCTTCTGGTACTGGAGTAGTCGTTGGAGCTTCTTCAGCATGTTGCCCTTTGAAAGCAATGTTTTCATAACCTGGAGCATCTAAGCGTACTAAAACGTCACCAACAACTGAAACTGTTCCTTCACTTACTAAAACTTCTAAAACTTTACCTTTAACAGGTGATGGAATTTCAACAACTGATTTATCGTTTTGAACTTCACAAATGATATCATCTTCATTTACTTCGTCGCCTGCTTTAATAAACCATTTTACAATTTCACCTTCGTGAATACCTTCACCGATATCTGGTAATCTAAATTCAAATAGACTTGCCACTGAGTTTGACACAGATTTCTACCTCCGAACAAAGTTAATATTTTTAAACTTTCATCTATAATGTAAGAAAGGTATTGATGAATTCATCAAATACCTTTCCGCTATTTTTGTTACACACTTATTAGAAGTTTAATACTTTTTGAATACCTTCAACTACATCTTTATGGTTTGGTAACCAAACAGTTTCCGCTTCTGAGAATGGGAATACAGTGTCAGCCGCCGTAATACGTACAACTGGTGCTTCTAATGAAAGGATACAACGATCATTAATTTCAGCAACTACATTTGCAGCAATACCAGCTTGTTTTTGTGCTTCTTGAACAACAACTGCACGGCCAGTTTTCTCAACAGATGCAACGATTGCATCGATATCTAATGGGTGAACAGTACGTAAGTCTACAACTTCAACTGAAACCCCTTCTTTTTCTAATTCTTCAGCAGCTTTTAATGCAGCGTGAACCATTGCACCGTAAGCAAATACAGATACATCTTTACCTTCACGTTTAACATCAGCTTTACCTAATTCAATCGTATATTCACCTTCAGGTACATCTTCACGGAATGAACGGTATAACTTCATGTGCTCTAAATAGATAACTGGGTCATTATCACGAATTGATGAAATTAAAAGACCTTTTGCATCTTTAGGTGTTGATGGAATAACTACTTTTAAACCAGGAGTTTGAGCCATTAGTCCTTCTAAACTATCCGCGTGCATTTCAGGTGTGTGCACCCCTCCACCAAATGGAGAACGGAACGTAATTGGTGAAGTAAAACGACCACTAGTACGGTAACGCATACGAGCAGCTTGACTAGCAATTGAGTCAATTATTTCGAATAAAAATCCGAAGAATTGAATTTCTGCTACAGGACGGAATCCTTGAATACCAAGACCGATTGCTAATCCACCGATTCCTGATTCAGCAAGTGGTGTATCGAAAATACGCTCTTCACCGAATTCTGCTTGTAAACCTTCAGTTGCACGGAATACACCACCGTTTACTCCAACGTCCTCACCGAATACTACTACAGTAGGATCATTCTTCATTTCAACGCGTAATGCATCTGTGATAGCTTGAATCATTGTCATTTGCGCCATGACTTACTTCGACTCCTTCTCTTTATAAATTGCATATTGCTCTTCTATATTACTTGTTTTGTTTTCGAACATATTAGCCATTAAGTCAGTTACTTTTTGTTTTGGCTCTTGGTCAGCAAGTTTAATTGCATCTTTAATTGCTTCTTTAGCTTCTTCGATAATTGCATTTTCTTCTTCTTCAGTCCAAAGACCTTTTTTCTCTAAGAATTTACGGAAACGAACGATTGGATCTTTTGCTTCCCACTCATTTTCAGTGTCTTTTGTACGGTAACGAGTTGGGTCATCACCAGCCATAGTATGAGGTCCATAACGGAATGTTAATGTTTCGATTAATGTTGGACCTTCGCCATTTACAGCACGTTTACGAGCTTCTGACGTAGCTGCATAAACTGCTAATGGATCCATACCATCTACTTGAATACCAGCAATACCTACTGCGATTGCTTTTTGAGCAATTGTTTTAGCTTTTGACTGCTTAGAAACAGGAGTTGAGATTGCGTATCTGTTATTTTGAACAACGAAAATCGCAGGAGCATTGTAAGCACCAGCAAAGTTCATACCTTCGTAGAAATCACCTTGAGAAGCACCACCGTCACCTGTATATGTAATGGCAACAGATTTTTGCCCCTTTAACTTCATACCAAGTGCAACACCTGCAGCTTGAATAATTTGTGCACCAATGATAATTTGTGGGAACAGTGTATTAACATCCTCAGGAATTTGACTTCCTACTAAATGTCCACGTGACCATAAAAATGCTTTATATAATGGGAAACCGTGCCAAAGCATTTGAGGTACATCACGGTAACCAGGTAAGATAAAGTCTTCTTTCTCAAGAGCAAAATGGCTCGCTAATTGTGAAGCTTCTTGACCAGCTGTTGGAGCATAGAAACCTAAACGACCTTGTCTATTTAATGAAATTGAGCGTTGATCAAGAACACGTGTCCATACCATACGCTTCATTAATTCTTTTAATTGCTCGTCAGTTAATTCAGGCATTGCTGCTTCATTAACGATTTCGCCCTCTTCGTTTAAAATTTGAAGAGTTCCTACTGAATCACCAAATTGAAGCATTTGGTCCATCAATTCAGAAACAGTTTGTTTATTCTTCATTTCTGTTTTTTCCTTTCCTTCTACTTTCTTAGTAGTAGTTGCCACTAAACCCACACCCTTCTTTAATTATGGAGGCTATCATTTATTAACAATATCCACTTTAGTATTTTAGGTAGTAATTATAAGTTGTTCGAGATGATTTCACTTACAATTTTAAACTGTACTTATCATTATAGTGTATTACATTAGTACAACGTTCAATACTAGTACAGTTTATCGCACGTTCACAGACTCGTCAAATATTTTGTTGTATTATTTTAAACATGATTTCACGAAAAAAATATTGCTTTAATTTCAATCTGTATTACCCATGAAACACCCATCTGTTATACAATAATCGAACATCCCATTAATTATACTTCAATAGCGAATTCCCGTGATTTTTTTGAAGTAAAATAAAGCTGTACTACAACGACTTTTTATTGTTAGACCCTACTATTTTTTACTTATTTTCCATATTTTTCATATATATCTTTTCTTTGTTCATTTAATTTTTGAGTATAAAGATTTAGTCTATCATTTATTTTTATTACATCTTTATAAACAACGTTTGTGTTCTTTGTCTTATTCTTAACATTTTTCAATTCAACTTTTTTCTGAGATAGTAAATTGTATATTGTAAGGTCTATTTTAATTGCTTCCTGATATTTCTTATTTAATTGATCATACTTTGTTGTTCTTTTTTTCCAAGTTAGTATGAACTCATTCACATCTTTTCGAAACTCAGCATCTTTTGTTTCAATGTTTATTGTTTGAAGTTCTTCAATTTTTATGTCTATCTTGTGAATTAATTTTGATTCCTCTTCTATCATTCCTTTTCTTTCATTTAATAATGTGATCGCCTTTTTTGCAGTAGTTTGCCTTTTATCAATTTCATTTACTTTGAATGAAAATATCTTTTCGTAACATTCTAATTCTTGTATTTCTAATTCTTGAATTTGCTCACCAGCTTTGAAGAATTGTTGTTCCATGGCCGTTATTTTATTTAATTTTTCAATAACAGAATCTATTTGTTTAGCTTGCGATTGACAAGCTGTGTTCACCAAAAGGAGAAATGATAAAACCATTAAATAACTGATTATTTTTTTATACATGATTTTCACCTGAAATTTTTTTTGTATTATGTTCATCATGCATCTTTTCTGACTTTTTATGCGTATTCAAAATAAACATAGTCACATACCCACACACTTTAGCTCCTTTTTCATATTTTGTAGTATCCGCTACTGGCGGAAACACCCTTAAAAGGAGGTTATATTATGTACGGTTACGGAGGATATGGTAAAGGCGGAATTGGGCCTGGATATGGCGGTTGCGGTTACGGAAGTGGTTTCGCATTAATCGTTGTTCTATTCATTTTATTAATCATCGTTGGTGCGGCATTCCTTTACTAATTTTTTAGTTTCATTACTAAAACACTCTATATTTATGTATAACCACAAACTTTAGGAGCGAATGTTTATATTCGCTCCTTTTCATTTCGTTCAAATCTTTGCTTTACTGACAATTTAAAGAAGATTTGTTAGACTATTATTACCAATACAAATTACATATAATTTAATATGAAGCAATATAAGGAGTGAGATTGTTTGATTACAATGAAAGATATTATCCGTGAAGGTGACCCTAGATTAAGGGAAGTATCAACGGAAGTAAATTTACCGCCAAGTATTGAAGATATCAACTTAGCAAATTCTTTATTGGAATATGTTATTAACAGTCAGGATCCTGAAATATCGAGAGAGTACAGTTTACGTTCCGGGATTGGTTTAGCTGCGCCCCAAATTGGCATTTTAAAAAGAGCGATTGGTGTACATGTAACTGATTTACAAGGTAATTTATTCAGTTATGCCTTATTAAACCCTAAAATTATTAGTCATTCTGTTGAGGAAGTATATTTATCTACAGGAGAAGGTTGCTTATCAGTTGACCGCGATGTTCAAGGGTATGTTCCGAGATACGCTAGGATTACAGTTACAGGTTTTGATACTAGATTAGGTGAAGTAAAAATACGATTAAAGGGATTACCAGCAATTTGCTTTCAACATGAAATTGATCACTTAAATGGCATTATGTTTTATGATCGTATTAATAAAAATAATCCTTTTTCTGCTCCTGAAGGGGCCGCTCCATTGGAAAGAAACTAGTTTAGATAAAATAAAAAAGCAGAAATCGCACTAGCGAAATTCTGCTTTTTTTATTTATAGTAATCCAGCCCACTTTAATCCTTTTAAAATACCATCTTCTTCTACACTAGAAGTAATATGATTAGCTAATTTTTTTAGGGGTTCAACTGCATTCCCCATTGCTATACCAGTACCTACATTTTCAATCATTTCTAAATCATTTAATCCATCACCGAATGCAAATACATTCTTCATATCTATTCCTAAATGGTTAACCATTTGTTGTATACCATTTGCCTTTGATCCACCAATCGGTAATACATCTGAAGAATAATCATGCCAACGAATAAAATTAAATTGTTCAAATCCATTTGTTAATTTAGTCTCTTCATGTTCCTCACAGAAAAGTAGAACTTGATAAATATCACGACCATGATAAAAATCACTTTGTACTTCTGGATGATTCATTTTTATTGAAGTCATAGCTTCAAGAATATGTGGATGTGCATCAATGGAAGCTTTCATCGTTTCGTTATTTAAGTAAACAAGTGGGATATTTAATTCATTAGCTCTTTCTGTAAATAGGTGAAGCTGTTCTGAATGTAAAGCATGCTTATGAATTGTTTCCCCTTCAAATTCAGCATACTGACCGTTTAAGCTGACAAAACTATTAATGTTTAATTCTTCTCTTAACTCTTTAAACATAAATGGTGCTCTTCCTGTTGCGATTGCTACATGTACATCTCTATTTTGGAGCTCAAAAATTGCCTCTTTTGTGCTCTTTGGAATCTGTTTTTCATGATTTAAAATTGTGCCATCTATATCAAAAAATACGATTGGTTTTGACATATTCTTCTCTCCTTACTTATGAAGCCGCATTTGCATTTTTGTTTTTGATCTTCGTAGTTTTCTTACTATTTGTAATAAACACGCCTAATAATACAATTAGTAATCCAGCAACCATTTTAATCGTTAATGGTTCATTTAAAAAGAAGAATCCCCAGATAGACGCAAAAACTGGAACAATATAAGTTACCATTGTCGCAAATTCTGCACTACCCTCTTTAACCATATAATAAAATAATAAATATGCCAAGCCAGAACACAGTACGCCAAGACCTAGAATTCCACCGAATACTTCAATGTTTACAAACGGTTTAACTGTACCCTTCCCAGCAAGTACCATATAAATAAAGCCGAAAAAGGCTGAAATGCCAAGCGTTAAAAATGACACGATTAATACATCTATTTTTTGAAGATATTTTTTTGTTAAATGTGAACCAAGCCCATAACAGAAAGTAACAAAAATCATTAACAAAGAATAATATATATTATTGGAAAAGATTGTTGATAGTTTGATATTCATCATAATCATTAATCCTATAATTCCTACGAAAAGTCCAATCCACTGTTTTGAAACAATTTTTTGCGAGAAGAAAAAAATTCCAATTACCAGTGTTGCTATAGGTGTAAATGCATTTAGGATTGCTGCTTCATTACTTTGAAGATGCGTTTCACTGAAAGATAGGAATAACCATGGTATCGCATGATTAAAAAGCGATATTGCAATGAGTAAGCCCGTTTTAGGTAAATTTTTAAAATCAATCCTTACTTTTTTTATTAGCATGATGATTAATAAGGTGATTGCCCCGAAAAAGCATCGATAAAATACGATTCCCTCAGGGCTAATATCATTTAATAATAGCTTTATAAATAAAAATGAAGTACTCCAAATAATGCTTAGTAAAAATAAGGCGACATATAATTTCTTCACAGCATTCTCTCCTTAATATGTTAGATAACCTTTATTTTATCTCCTTTTTCCACTATATTGTATGAAAATGTACTTTCGTTAAATACTATACATAATTTATCCAATGTCCGTGTTCGTTACATACGAGTTTAATTTCGAGTAATGGAGGCAAAACTAATGTTAAGAAGACTTAGAAATAAATTAAAAAAACGGCTAAAACAATTATTAAAAAAGAAGAAATATATCTCTATAATTTCAAATAAATTTTTAAAATGAGCCTAATTTAAGCAATATGCAATAAAAAGAATGAAAATATAATGGAAATCCCTTATAATATTGAGAAGATAGAGAATTGACAAGGAGAGATTTAAATGATTTTTAAAGTATACTATCAGGAAGTGCTTTTAGAAGCGCCTGTAAGAGAAAAAACAAAGACGGTTTATGTTGAAGCAGAGAGTGAAAGAGAAGTTCGTGCGAAATTATTACCTTTCAATTATAATATTGAGCTTGTTCAAGCTTTAACCGGTGCTCATCTTGAATTTGAAAAACAAAGTGAAAACTTTAAAGTTTTGGAGTTAGTGTAAACTTATGAAATTTCTTAAAAATGATCAAGCTGCCGTATTCGCACTAGGTGGCTTAGGGGAAATTGGAAAAAATACATACGCAGTACAATACCAAGATGAAATTATATTAATCGATGCCGGCATCAAGTTCCCTGAAGATGAGCTATTAGGGATAGACTATGTAATTCCTGATTATTCCTATTTAGTTCGAAATGAGGAAAAAATTAAAGGTTTATTTATCACTCACGGACATGAAGATCACATTGGTGGTATTCCATATTTATTAAGAGAATTAAATATACCAATTTATGGTGGTAAACTTGCTTTAGCTTTAATCAAAAATAAACTTGAAGAGCATGGTTTATTACGTAAAGCTAAATTAATAGAAATTAAAGAAGATGACATCATTAAATTTAGAAAAACTAGTGTTACGTTTTACCGTACTACACATAGTATTCCTGATTGTTATGGTATTGTCGTTAAAACTCCTCAAGGACAAGTTGTTCATACTGGAGATTTTAAATTTGATTTCACACCAGTTGGAGATTCAGCTAATTTAACAAAGATGGCTGAAATCGGAAAAGATGGCGTTTTATGCTTACTTTCTGATAGTACAAACAGTGAGGTTTCTCACTTCACGATGTCTGAACGCAAAGTTGGTGACACGATCAATGAAATTTTCCGTAAGGTTGATGGTCGTATCATTTTTGCTACATTCGCTTCAAACATCCACCGTCTTCAACAAGTTGTTGAAGCTGCGATTGCTACAGGTCGTAAAATAGCAGTTTTCGGTCGTAGTATGGAAGCTAATATAGACATCGGTCATGACTTAGGTTATATCAAATGTCCAAAAGATACTTTTATTGATGCACAGCAAATCAATCGAATTCCTGCGAATCAAATTGTTATCTTATGTACTGGTAGCCAAGGTGAACCAATGGCAGCGCTATCTAGAATTGCAAACGGTACACACCGTCAAATTCAAATTATCCCTGGAGATACAGTTGTATTTTCATCTTCACCAATCCCAGGTAATACAATGAGCGTAAACCGTACAATCAATCTTCTATACCGCGCAGGCGCAGAAGTAATTCACGGTTCATTAAATGATATTCACACAAGCGGTCATGGTGGACAAGAAGAACAAAAGCTTATGCTTCGTTTAATGAAACCAAAATACTTCATGCCAATCCATGGTGAATATAGAATGCAACGTATGCATGCTAAACTAGCAATGGACTGTGGTGTACCTGAAGAAAACTGTTTTATCATGGATAACGGTGAAGTATTAGCCCTACGTTCTGATGAAGCGATGGTTGCTGGTAAAGTACCATCAGGCAATGTGTATATTGATGGAAGCGGAATCGGTGATATCGGAAATATCGTTTTACGCGACAGAAGAATCCTTTCTGAAGAAGGTCTTGTTATTGTTGTAGTAAGCATTGATATGAAAGAATTTAAAATTTCTGCTGGACCTGATATTATTTCACGTGGTTTTGTCTACATGAGAGAAAGTGGCGATTTAATTAATGAGGCACAAGCAATGATTTCTGCTCATTTAAATAAAATAATGGATCGCAAAACATCTCAATGGTCTGAAATTAAAAACGAAATTACTGACACATTATCTCCATTCCTTTACGAAAAAACAAAGCGTAAACCAATGATTCTTCCAATTATTATGGAAGTATAAATCATACAAGCGATAATGAAACAATATACGAAATGGCAACTAATTAATCGATTAATTAGTTGCCATTTTTTATTTCTACATTCATTTGTGGGTGTAGTAGTGCATCTAACGCTCTAGATGTGACCTTGTATAGTTATAAGACTCTGCTCTGGCTCTATGACCCCTTGTAGCCTGTTGTGGATATTAAAGCAGTGATTTAATCGATATATAAATTAAAAAAGGGCGTTTCAAGTCATATTGACTGATGAGCCCCCTTTATCGTGCTTATTTTGTTATTTAAAGTTAGATTTAGTATTTTATATGCTCTTTATAAAGATAGCCGTTAATAAAATCGTGAGCTTCATTTTCATTTCTCAGATATGTTATTTTTTTCATTATTTTTCAAATATAGTCTCATGAAAAGCGGTTTATTCATCATTAAGAAGATAAAATAAATTGTAATGATCAATAGAAATAACACAAAGAAAACAATTAATATGAAAGCCAAACTACTTTTTGCAAAACTTGTTTCAATTCTAAGATAAGGATACAGTATAAAAGGCATATGACTGACTCCGTAGCCAAAAAACGCAAAGAAATATTGCATCAACACTAATATAAAAGCTAAGCCATATCGCTTTCTTTTTATAATGAGTGTAATCGCAATTCCAAAACAAATTAGTGAAATTAAAAAATATTCCCAAACATTGTGCATTCTTTCAAAGTGAACACTATTATGTAGCTTCATAGATGCAAATACGATGATACTTGAAAATATTGTTGGTACCGACCATACAAGAACATATTTCCTTAATTTTATTTCGGACTCAGAATCGTTTACTAGTTTTGCAGAGTAAATTAAAAACATCGCACTGATAAACAATACCGAACATACAGCTAATAGCATAACAGATAAAGAATAAAAGTTCGTAATTAGTTTTATTGGATGAAATCTAATATCTGTGCCATTTTCTATAATAAAACCGCCTTCAGATATTGTTAGAACCGTAGATAAAGTTACTGGTATTAACAAGCTCGTTGCTCCGTATAACAACAAGAAATATTGGCTTTTTTTCCCACTGTATTGTTGAAACGTATAAAACGATCCCCTGATCGCTAATAAGATCATAGCTACACTTCCAGGTACTAAAAGAGGCACCCCATAATAATATGCAACTCGAGGAAATATACCTACTACACCTACAAAGAAGAAAATAAAAAATAATGTGGCCAATTCCCAGATAGATGATAAATGACTATTTATCAATCCAATCAATTTAGGCTCTTCTTTTCTTGAAATAGCGTAAAACGCATAAAATCCTGCGCCAAAATCAATAGAAGCAATAATCATGTAGGCATATAAAAACAACCATAATATAAAAATTGCGATCGTTTGTATTTCCAAAACATTTCCTCCTAAAAAACTTCCACGATATAATCGTTATTCTCCTTATTATACCGATAAATGACAATTACATCTATTTATTATTATATATTAAAAGGTCAGATCCATTGAATCTTACATAGAATCGAATACTTTTTACAAAAAAAAAGAGACTCATTAAAGTCTCTCTATCTTATTTATTCAACTTTAGCTGCTTCGTCTAGTACACGGTTAACACGCTTTTCTAGCATCGGCATTCCACCTTCACCAGCTTGGAAATGTCTTAATGCACCAGTTTTATCAAACACATAATAAGATGGAACATATTTATTTTCAAATGCGTCCGTAATTGTATGTTGGTTATCTACTAAAATTGTTTGTGTAATCCCATGTTCTTCTGCAACTTCTTTAATTTTATCAATATCTAAATCGTCTTCAGATCTTGGCATATGTACACTAACAACATTTAAACGATCTTTATATTCATCACGGAATGCGTTAATATTTGGCATAGCTACTTTACATAAGTGGCAACTTACTGACCAAAAATGAATAAGTGTTGGTTGTTGACCGATTAAATCCTCTTTTTGAACTTCTTTATTTAAAACTGCTGTCGCACCGTTTAATTCTGGCATTGGTGAGCGTAATTTCATCTATTCTTCCTCCTGACTAAAATGTAACAAACACCTAAGTTTCAGTGCTTGGCTTGTCCGAGGCAGAGCTTAGCCGCCTCCACTTTTCTTTCTTATGTATTGAAAAGGCCTAACATTATGTTAGACCTTTTCATTTGTATTACATTATTGATTAATTATAGAGTTGCTTGACCTGGTTTCCAGTTCGCTGGGCAAAGTCCACCAGTTTGTAAAGCTTGAAGTACACGTAATACTTCATCAACTTCACGACCAATGTTGTTATGGTGAACTACTTGGTACATTAATTCGCCTTCTGGGCTAATGATAAATAATCCACGTAATGCGATACCTTCTTCTTCAATTAAAACGCCATAGTCACGAGAAATAACGTGGTTTGTATCTGCGCCTAATGGGTATCTTAATTGACCTAAGCCGTTTTCTTTACGGTCTGTGTTAATCCAAGCTAAGTGAGTGTGGATTGTATCAGTAGATACACCAACAACTTCAGCATCTAAATCTTCAAACTCATCATAACGATCAGAAATAGCAACGATTTCTGTTGGACATACAAATGTGAAGTCCATTGGATAGAAGTATAATACTGTCCATTTATCGTTTTTCATGTTCTCTTCTAAACTTACTTTACCAAATTCTTTGTTTGGTAATACTGCTTCCATTTCAAAGCGTGGAGCTTGTTTACCTACTAAACGTTCTGCCATTATATTTACCTCCAATAATTTATGTAGTTAATAATCATACAAATGATATTATATTAAACTACCTTTTTAAAGTCAATATTTAATAATAATAATTATTAAATGAAAACTATTTTCAAGCTTTTTTCCCAATAAAATCAGAGATGAATTGAATGATAAGTGGAATGACATTTTCATCTGGGTTTAACTTTTGATGGTGTAATCCGAACTTAGAATCAACACCAATCCAAAACATCATCCCTGGAATCTCTTTTGTCATATAACCAAAATCTTCTCCAGTCATTGCTACATTACATTCAACTGCTTGAATACCGTCATATTGTCTCGCAAAATCAAAAAATTCATTCGTAATCGATTCATCATTTATGACGCCATAGTAATTACTTCCAAAATCTACTTCTATTTTACACTGAAAGCTCTCTTGAAATCCATTGACAAGACTTTGAATTCGCTCTTTTAATTTTTTCATTGCTTCTTCACTTAAAGCTCTCATTGTTCCTTCGATTCTCACATGATCTGCAATTACATTTTGAACGGTACCACCTGTTATTTTACCAATCGTAATAACAGCACTATCTAATGGATTCACATTTCTTGAAACAATTGATTGTAGTTGGGTAATAAAATGACTTGACGCAACAATCATATCATTTGTTAAATGTGGAAATGCAGCGTGACCACTTAATCCATGAAAGTCGATAAATAGTTCTGAAGTATGTGCAAATAACATGCCCGGTCTTGTGGCAATCGTACCAACTGGATACTCCGGTGCGATATGTAAGCCATAAATACGATCCGGCTTAAATGAAGTAAATTCTTCACTTTTTAGTAATGGTTCAGCTCCACCAGGTCCCTCTTCTGCAGGCTGGAAAATAAACACAACATCGTCTTTTATCGGAAGATCTACTAAATTAGTTAGAACACCTAAAGCAATACTCATATGTACATCATGTCCACATGCGTGCATTCTACCTTCATGAGTAGAAGCATACGGCAATCCTGTTGCTTCATTCATTGGCAAGCCATCAATATCAGTTCGATAGCCAATTGTCTTACTTGGATTTGTACCTTTTACTCTGACAAATATACCAGTTCTCCAAGTTTGAATAATCATCCGCTCTTGGTTTAGGGTTGATAAATATTCAAGCAAATAGCTTTGAGTTTTAAATTCTTGAAACCCTAATTCAGGAATTAGATGTAAATCTCTTCTTATTTTTACGAATGTTTCCATTTACAACACCTCCGAAAAAAAGCGTAGAATTATTATTCTACGCTTTATCCAACTAACATGATAACCTTATTGATTTAAATTACGTAAAGCTTGAATGATTTCAGTTTTTGAAATCGTTTTATCGTCAATATCTTTAATTTTTCTAGCTGGAACTCCTGCAACTACTGTATATGGTGCAACATCTTCTGTTACAATTGCACCTGCAGCTACTACAGCACCTTCTCCAACTCTAATTCCTTCTAATACAACGGCATTTGCACCGATTAAAACATTGTCCTCAAGGATAACTGGGTTTGCTGAAGGTGGCTCAATAACGCCTGCTAAAACAGCTCCTGCCCCAACGTGACAGTTTTTACCTGTAGTTGCACGTCCTCCAAGAACTGCATTCATATCAATCATTGTTCCTTCTCCAATTACAGCTCCAATGTTAATAACAGCACCCATCATAATAACTGCATTATCTCCAATTGTTACTTGGTCACGAATAAATGCGCCTGGCTCGATACGAGCTTTGATTCCTTTTAAATCTAATAAAGGAATTGCTGAGTTACGACGATCTGATTCTACTACATAATCTTCTATGTATTCTTTTTGCCCTTCAAGAATAACTTTTACATCATCCCATTCACCGAATAATACGCCTGAATTTTGAGAAATAAAAGCTTGTACTGATTCAGAGATCGCGAGCTTGTCTAATTGACCTTTTACATAAACCTTTACAGGTGTTTTCTTTGTACTATTAGCAATAAAAGCAATAATTTCGTTTGCATCCATTAATTTCATTTTGTTGCCTCCTTAAGAATCTCAATAAGATTACTCTATCAAAACTAGTATCTAACAAGCAAGATTTTGTGAACGTATCTTCAAATTTTTTTTCGGATTGACTCAATAAAACCCTCAACTTGTTTTAATTTCATTGCGTCTCTATTATATAGTAGGTATGTATCTCTAAATAAACGAGTATGTTCCTTTGTAAATAAAGGAGTTTTGATAATATTTTCATCAAACACATCATGTAAGACTGTAGAAGGTAAAATTGCAAATCCTAAACCGTTTAAGACGAATTGTTTACAAGTTTCAATTTGGTCAACAACTATTTCATGCTTAGGTAAGGAATTAAAGTGTTCATACCACCATGATTGAATTAATTGATAGTAATTAGAATTACTCTTAAACTGAATAAATGGTCGCCCAATTTCTTTATAATCTGCTAATTCATGTTTTTTTGAATCTACCAACAGTAGTTCATCCGAAAATAGCAATTCTTTTTCACCAAACCAATTTTGATTTCCCCTTACAATTGCAAGATGGACTTCATTTTCATATAATCGATTCGTAATTTCACTACTCCAACCAGTAAAGAGTGAAACTTGGACGTCTGGGTATTGTGATACATATCGTTTTAATACTGGCGGTAACCAATACTGTGCTACTACTGAAGAAACTGCAATCTTTAAAGTGCCGGAGATATCTGATTTTAATATTTGAAGTTGTTCTAGCATATTTTGATATGTTTCTTCCATTCTCTTAGCATAGTTTAATATTATTTCTCCAGATGCAGTAATAATCAAACCTTTTTGGGAACGAATAAATAGTTCACTTCCCATCTGTTTCTCTAAATTTTGTAGTCTTTGACTTAGAGCAGGTTGTGAAACAAATAATCGTTCTGCCGCTTTTCTCATATTCTTTTCTTCCGCTAAAGTAATCATTAAACGAATATCATCAATTTGCATTGTTCACCTCGAACTAGAAACATGATAAAAAAAGTAAGTCAATCATTGATGACCTACTTTTTTTGACTTTATTTTTTATTATATCTTCTTATGTTTTTGTTTAATTGTTTTAATATGACTCTTCTAGTTAAAATACCTTCAAATGTATTCTCTTTGTCTACCACACATACAAATGGGTGATCTATGACTAGCTCTAACCCTTTTGCAATCGTATCGGTTGTATATAATAATGGGATTTCTTTACCCATTACTTCCTCTACTTTCATCTCACTTAAACGTTCGAACTCTATTCGCTCTAATCCTAAAATACCATCTAAAATCATCGCTGTGCTAACTAATCCTTGTAATTGAAATTTTGGATTTAATACAGGAATCGAAGAGTATCCTGATTTTGTAAGCACTAATAAGGCATGCTCTAGGCTGTTTCCTATTTGAACATGCGCAACTTTTTCACTAGATATGATAACTTCCTCAACTTTATGTTCAAAAAATTGTTGTCCATCAATACTAATCAAAAGATCGTCCCCCTATTTTAAAAGCACCAAGTACTTTTCTTATCTTCCATCACAGAAAGAATTTAGTCACTTTACCTGACTTGTTAATCATTGAAAATCTCAACTTAACGAAATAGAGATAAACGTCCTAACCTAAATCATCCAAACGATTACAACATTTTTACATTCTAGGACACTGATTAACTAGTCCCAAATACTATCTTATCAGATTTAAAGGAGCATTCCAATGCACCAGGAATACAATAAAATTAAAAAAACGTATCGATAATCATAAGATTTATCGATACGTTTAATTCTATGATAATTCATAAACCCAAATCCCTAAGTTTTTGATACAAATGAATAAGTCTCTCATATTGGTCATCACCAGCATCCATTAGTCCATTTTCTATATCAGTAATTTGAGATGAAATTAATTCAATCGCATAATTTTGCTTCATTACAGTATCTACTAATAAATTTAACTCGTCCTCTGTGAAATGTTGTTCACTTTGCATTCATCAATCCCTCCTAATTTTCATTTTAATCAATGTTTATTCATCTTAAACTTATTATTTTGTAAATTTATTTGCATAACTAAAAGCTGTATATGAATCTGGTTTGATCTTTGGAATGATCCCCATAGCACTAACTTTTGACGTCATTTCTTGAATGAATTCTTTTGTTAATCCTGAGGTACCTATGTCTAAATGAATTTCAAAACTAAAGTTATTTGAGTTAGCATTTTCGTGGAGTGGACTAAAGATTTTTTCTAAATGAAATGGAGTTAGTAGAAATGCAATTTCTTGGCTATACATTGTTTCAAGAAATATCTTTTCTTTTAAATTTCTAATTTTCCTTTGATGCCAACAAGTATGTAAGCACCCCCAAGCCCCATTTCCAACTCTGTGTAAATGTAAGGCTGTGATAAATTTTGTTCCATTACTATGAACCTGTGAATCGGTTCCAATCGAAAGGCGGTATTGTTTATTTGGATCACATTTTACAAAATGATATAGCCTGGAAACGACTTGATCAAAACTTAGGTTTCTTTCACTAACATTATAAAATCTATACTGATCTTCATTCACAATCATAACCTCCCTTTTTCATGATCAATACATAATAATGTATTCAACTTGAAGTGGGATTAGCACGACCTATCTATTTCAATAAGTTTTACAACAAAAAAAAACAAGCTTTCGCTTGTTTTTTCATGACAATTATTAAGAAATCAGTTCATATATTTCAATCGCCAGCATATCGATGTTATCGTATGGAAACGTTTGTGGTTTTTCACCTTGTCTAAATACTTCTAATTCAAAAGCATTTTTTTCTGAATACTTTACACTACATTTTCTTTCGCCATTAACTTCAAAAAATCTCTGTGCAACTTCACCGTTCGTTGATTGTTGTATTAAGCTTTCTAAGCGTTCTAAAATTCCTGATAATAAAGACATATTAGAACTCCTTTCTACCATGTGTCATTCCCTAAATATAGGTTATACTTTCTTACAATTTCTATCCAAAAATTTTACAATAGATATTAGTTATGTAAGTGTCCACTAATAAGGATACTTGTATTTGTAAATAAATACAAGCTTAAAGTTAATTGATTCACACAGTGATAAAACAAAATTCTTTATATCTTCCAATTTTATATGTAATATTAAGATTAAATTAAATTATTTAAGTAAAAATAACTTTTAAAAGGATGAAAGTTTATGCAAATTGAATTATTTACTCAAGATGGCTGTCCACCATGTGAATTTCTGAAAAATTACTTGAAAGAATTAAATATACCATACGTGGAATATAATGTTTCAAAAGATGAAAATGCAAAAAAAAGAATGATGTTTGAACTAGATTCGTTTTCGACACCAACATTAATCATACAAAATGAAGTTATACGTGGTGTACAGATGGAACAAATAGAAGCTGCCTTGGGAAAAAATTAAATAAATCATAAAAAGACCATTCCTAAAAATTAGTTAAACTAGTTTTTAGGAATGGTCTTTTTTCATGTTTTGGATAGAAATATGTGAAAGATATTATAAGGAATTATGGATTACCCTACTCCGATATAGTGAAATGCAAAAAACATTATGGACGATACGATCAGAACTTTAGATATGAGTCCCTTCACACTAAATCCTCCCTCAGGTCATTCATCTAATATTCTCTACATTATCGTAACATCCTTGAAATCGTTTTCACCATGATTTTCGTTCGGTTCTTTCTTACAAAAGTTGACAAGCCTATCTAAAAAAGTCTTAAATATGATTCTTGTAGTAAAAATCAATCTCCTATAACAACTAAAGTGACTGCCGTAAATAAGACAGTCACTTTAGTTTGTAAACTAAGTAGAAAAGCTAAGAGACTCAGACTGCTTAAAATTAAGACAGTCACATTTTTATTAAAAAAGTAATTCATTATGTTTGAATAAGAAATCATAGCTTAAATCAATATAGATATAGCTACCATTCTCCAATGGATATGAAAAAGTTCTTATTTTTTCACCAGTTTCAATATCACGATACATATCAGATAATATGCCATGATCGTTTGCCTGCATTTTTAGGATTGTTTCTAAAAAATAAGGCCTCCAGCTCCAATTCCTACCCCTATATTTCTGTTGTAGCTCCCACTGCTCTCCATACAATTTAAATAAGTTAGAGGACTGTTGAAAGCCATCTTCATCGCAAATATACATTCTAAAACAAAATGAATTTAATTCGCTAGAAATCTTCAGCAAAAATGCATCCAAATCTGAATTAATTTGATATTTATTAATGGCAACTTCTATTCTTTGGTGAATTAAATTCGTCATATCTCTTAATGCAATTAATTTTGATTTTTCCCCACGAATATATTTCACGATATCAGTTTTTAATTGTTCACTTTCTTGATTCAGTTTCTTAATCGTAGGTTGTGGAGTACATAAATATGCTCCTTGATAAAATCTTCCACCATTTTTCCATGCATTTCTTAATTGAAGTGAATCAATGATACCATCATAATACATTGATGCACCTATTTTCCTAGCAACATGAATGACGGAATGTAATAAATCTTGAAATGATGATGTGTGTAATTGTTGCACCATTTTAAAATCTATCTTGATAATATCAGGTGATAAATAGCGAAGTTTTTCAAGATTTATTAACTTATCATTCACACTATTAATCGCAAATTTAATACCATATGTTTGATAATATGTAATGAGATTTTTTAATTCCTTTTCAAAACCGTAGAATAACTGATGTTGTAAAATAATCACAATATTACTTAACTTGATCCCTTTTCCTTCATAAGCTTGGAAAATTGATAGCAAGCTTTCTGGATCATCAGTTAATAAAGCTGAAGGATGACGGTTAATGAAAATACTACCTTTAAAATTAGATCGAACAGCTTCTTCTAGTGACTGAATTAAAATATGATTGTCTACTTCAAGTAGATAATCATCTGGAACTAAATCATTAGAAAAGAAAAATTCTAGACTATGTATATTATCTAAGTTCATTCTTCCTACGACTTCAATTCCAACACAGCTTTGTGTATCAGCACCATAAATCGGCTGATAGTAAGGAATGACTTTATCTAAATTACTGATTACATCTAAAGGATCCATAAACTACCTCCTTTTTAGAAAGGATATTGATGTAATGACTGACCTCCATCCATTGTAAAACATGAACCGTTAATATAGCCAGCCTCATCTGAAAATAAATATGCTGCAAGCCCTGCAATCTCCTCAGGTGTACCTAGTCTTCCTAACGGTACACTATTGATTGTTCTTTTCGCTATTTCTTCGGAAACCCATAGCTTTTCTGCTCCACCAGTTCTTTCAATTGGTCCAGGTGCAATCGCGTTAACTCTAATACCGTATTTTCTACCCCATTCTACTGCAAGTGTTCTTGTCATTGCTAAAACACCTGCTTTAGCTGAAGCTGAATGAATGACCCCAGGACCTGCGTCCCAAGCGTAAGTTGCAATAATATTTGTCATTGCACCTTTAATACCTTTTTGAATCATATATTTACCTACTTCTGAGCTACAGTAAAAAGTACCATTTAATACGATATTAATCACTGAGTTCCAGCCATTGATTGATAAGTCTTCTGCTGGGCAAATAAAGTTCCCCGCCGCATTGTTAACTAAAAAATCAATTCTACCAAAGGCAGTATCAACTTCATTTACCATTTTTTTAACTAAATCTGGTTCTCTTACATCCATTACGACAGGTAAAACTTGTCCGTCAAATTGCTCAATCTCACTTTTAGCTACATTTAAACGGTCTAGATCTCTTCCAGCAATAACAACATTTGCGCCATCTTTCGCAAAACGTGTGGCCATCGCTTTTCCCATACCACTTGAGCCACCAGTAACAATGACAACTTTATTCTTCAATATAGTTCCTCCTATCTCTTTTCTCTAGTGTATCAACATTTATTTATTTTGAGAATATATTTAACTATTAAACTATTTAATATAATAAGTAGCTTATTTTTCCATTGAAAGAGGTAGTGGTAAATTGTTTAGTAAAACTGTAAAGATTATCTTGATATGTATTTGTTTGTGCAGTTATGGACTTTTTATAGAACCGAATGTTTTGTTAACAAAGCATTATACGATTCCTCATAAACTAAAACATGAACTTACGATAAAAATAGTTCAAATCTCAGATACACACTTAAGTCATAAAAAAGATATAGATCAATTAAGAAAGATTGTAACGAAAGTTAATAAAATGAAGCCAGATTTTATCGTATTTACGGGAGATTTAATAAGCGATATACGAAAATTTACTTATCAGAATGAAGTTTTATCGTTATTAACAGAAATGAAAGCAACACGAGGAAAATTAGCAGTCTATGGTAATCACGATCATGGTGGCTATTTTACCGAACAATATGAAGCGCTCTTAAGGAGTAGCGATTTTATCTTATTAAAAAACGAAGAAAAGACATTTTATGTTCAAAATGAAAAGATTTCTTTTATAGGTCTTGATGATTATATGTTAGGAAATAAAGAGTATACAAAAATACTTAATAGCATACAGAAGGATTCGTTTACAATTGTTCTTGCACATGAACCCGATATCGCAGCAATAACAAAAAACTTCCCCATCAATTTACAGCTTTCAGGACATAGCCACGGTGGTCAGTTATATGTACCTTTTTTCCAGTCCATGTTGATGCCTCCATATGCCAAAAAATATAATCGGGGTCTATATCATTTGTCTAACCAATTTGAACGGTATTTAGTCGTATCGAATGGAATAGGTACAACCAAACTACCATTTCGATTTTTAACACCTCCTGAAATAGTCTCAATCGAATTAAAAAGAGCGCATTAAGACAGTTCATCTTAATACGCCCTTTTTGATTAATAATATTCTTGTTCAATCTCTCTCGGAGTTACTGGTTTACTAAAGTAATAACCTTGAGCTTTTAAGCAATGTTTTTTCTTCAAAAATTCGATTTGTTCAATGGTTTCTACTCCTTCAGCAATTACATCTATACCTAAAGAATGTGCTAGGCTAATGATTGTTGTTACGATGGCTGCGTTTCGATTATCTTGAACGACCGATTGAATAAAGCTTCTATCAATTTTCAACATATCTACAGGAAAATCTTTTAAATAGCTTAATGAAGAGTACCCTGTTCCAAAATCATCAACTGCGATTTTAATTTTTAAGTTTTTGAGCTTTTGTAAAATTGATGCAGTTTGTTCACGGTTTACCATTGAACTCTCTGTAATCTCAACCGATAAAAGCTCTCCAGGAATATCATAAATTTTCAAACATTCTGAAATATGTTGTTCGATTTCACCCGTATAAAATTGTTTTGCAGATAAGTTAACAGCTACTTTTTTAACATCAAAGCCTTGATCTAGCCAAACTTTGATTTGTTTAGCAACTTGTTTAAATACCCAATTTCCTATATCAATTATTAAATGTGATTGCTCTGCAATAGGGATAAACTCACTTGGTGGTATATAACCTAATTTATCATGCTTCCATCTAAGCAGCGCCTCAAGACCAATCAATTTTTGATCATGTAATGATATTTGTGGTTGATATACAATTTCTAACTCATCTTTTTCAAGTGATTGTCTTAATAAGTTTTCTAGATTTAATTTCTTTTGAGTAATCGTAGAATAAGCTTTGTCATAGAAAGAATAAGATCCACGTTCATTCTCTTTACACGCTAGTAAAGCTCTTTCCGCATTTCTTAATAAAATATCACTAGAATTCCCGTCTTTTGGATATGAACTAATCCCTATCGTAGATGAAATAATTAGTTTTTCATCATAAGTCGGTATTTTAATTGGTACTTTAATTCCTTCGATTATGCGTTCAGCTAACTTTTTTATGTTGTCTTTTGATTTCGTTTCGAAAATAATCATAAATTCATCACCGCTGTGACGAATTAGCGGACAACTTTTATCAGTCGTTTTTTCAACAATTGATGTGATTCTTTTTGAAACTAATTCAATAATAAAATCTCCAACTTCATAGCCGTATGATTCATTAAAAATTTTAAGACGATCTATATTTACTATTAATAATGCAACACCGCTATTTAATATCTCACTATCATGTATTGTTTGATTCATGAGACTTGTATACATATCTCGCTTGTAATAACCAGTCAGTTGATCTCTTTGTGATAAGAAGAATAAATAATTCTCTTTTTCATTTACAGATGTTGTATCCCTAATAATTAAATAAATTCCTTTAATCTCGTCATCTAACATAATTGGGATACATTTGATATGGCTTTTTAAATAATGGCCATTTTTATTTACAAGGACCGTATTTTTAATTTCAGTTGATACACCTAGTAAAGTTGAGGAAAGTACTCTATCAAGTTCGTCAGAGTCTTTACGATCTATCAAACTAGAAATATGTCTTCCTTTTAGTTCTTTATCTCGATATCCTAATACATGGTATGTGGACAAGTTTGTTTGTTTTATATACCCATTACTATCAAGCATCAGAATACTATCAAGATTATGCTCAAATAAAGAACGGTATCTTAATTCATTTTCTAGTTTTTCATTTGTTTCTTCAGTCCATAATGTAACATCTCTCGTTACGCTGACTATAAATGTACATTGTTCATCATCATCTAGTATTGGTGATAATACTGTTTCAAAATATAATTTTTTACCTTCAATTATTAACTGATCGTTATACCATAAAGCTTGTTTTGACCTTTTTGTAATTTGATAGCTTTCAATAAGCTTCTTTGCAATTTCATTTGGCATGACATCTTGGATGGCGTTTCCAATAAAATTTCTATTAAAAAGGTTTGCGTGTTTTATAGCTTGATCATTTGCATAATGATATAAAAAATTATCACCTTCTACTTTCATGATGAAAAGAAGATCATTTATAGATGTTAGTAAAGCGTTAATCATTGTTTGATCTAAATTTTGAATTTTATTTGTTTTTACAGAAGTGTCCATCATATGCATCCTTTTTTAAAAAATTTAAAGAATCCTGATGAAATATCTCAAATGATGTCATTTTTCCTATTCTATATTCTTACTATATTCCATTTACTATCATGTGAAAATAGGTAATTCAACTTAGGAGGAATATATATAAATAGTAATACCTAGGTTGGTTACCTAATTTTTTGGGTACTTGCTCAAGTTCGTGACAAACTCCATACACTGTAACGAAGACTTGAGAGGAGGTTAAGACTTGTATCATCAACATTTTCCACATATAGATCAGCACTACCTATATAGAAATGGTCATGCTCCAGCATACTATTACAACCGACACGAACAACGTTTCGTCCCATTTTTTCCACTTTTACCTCTACTCGGAGGATTAGCTGGAGGTTTTGCTTTAGGTGCATTAGCTTTTAGACCACCATACTATCCATGCTCACCTTATGGAGGATGCCCACCTTACGGGCAATTCCCACCTTATGGAGGAGGATTCCCACAATATCAACAACCATATCCACCACCAATTAACTCTAATGCATACTTACCTGGAAACACACCTGGTAATATAGGCGCATATCCATATTAATAAATAAATGACGTGCAAATAAAGGTAAAATGCTAATCGTTTCGAATACTGTAACGGTTAGCTTTATTTTTATTCAGCAAAACATTTCTTGATAAATTTTGAAAAAATCTAATCTAAGGATATAATATAAACATATTTATTAATTGGAGGTTATACAGAAGCATGAAACCGAAAGAACCAAGCCTGAATAAACCAGTTTATTCAAATGAAGAAATATTTCAGGCAATATTTGTTGTAAATAAGCATGCTAAGACTGCTTTAGATCCTAGTGAACTTTATTCATTAAAAAGACAAGCTATACTTAAACTGATTGAAAAAGGGATTGCTAAGAAAGTAGGATTGCATTTTTCAAATAACCCCAGGTCAAGTAAACAACAATCTGATGTATTAATTGCATGTGGAGATTTTTTCTTTCATATCCCACCTTTAAAAGAAGATTTTAAACTTCTTCCACACTTAGGCGTATTAGAAAATTCACATCGAAACCCAAAAGTATCTATGTCTTTAAGCTATGCTAAAAAAATTCTGCATCATTACTTAGGCATCGTAAAGGTTAAAACGAATAGCGATTTGAAGATTGGATATAACCATCGAAGAAATAACCCCGGGCAACCATTCAGACCTTCAGCATTTTTAAGTAATTCGACGTTTACATTTCCAAGTGAACCAATACGTAAAAATAAAGGCAAACTTGATAAGTAACATGCTTTGATTATCTAGTAAGAAATGAAATAAATATATCAAATGGGAATCCAATATATACCTAAATAATAGGTTCTATATTGATTCCCATTTTTATTTATAGGATATGTTTATCAATTAATTGAACAAGTTCTCCAATTTCAGGTTTACTTACTTGCGCTGTTGCACCTACTTGATCACCTTTATGTTTTAAGCTATCTGTAATTAGTGAAGAGAAAATGATAATTGGTAACTCACTTAAAACTTTATCTTCTCTAATTTTTCTTGTTAAGTGATGTCCATCCATTTGAGGCATCTCGATATCAGTAATGATCAACTTAACAAAATCAGTTAATTTCTTACCACTGTTAATATTACTTGAAATATCTTCAAATAGATCCTTACCATTCTCAAAGAATAATGTATTTACGTAACCAGCTTCTTTTAAAGTGTCTTTAATTAAAGTTCGTAATAAAGGTGAATCTTCAGCTATATAAATAGGCTTCTTAGATACTTCTCTTTGTTCTAAATGATTTAACTTTTTCTTTGATATAGCAGTTTCTTCATTTATTTCAACTACCATTTTCTCGAAATCTAATAAAAGAATCATTTCACCTTTATGTTTTACAACTCCGGTAATTTGCGTTTCTAAACCTTGATACATTTCATTTGGCTTTTCAATTTGAGCCCATGAAATACGGTGAATTTGAGAAACAGTATGAACATGGAATACCATTTTCGTTTTATTAAACTCTGTTACGATATACTTATCATACGCTGGCTCATTTGATGGAGGAAAACCGATCGCATCCGCCACATTAATGACAGGTAATACTTCTCCTCTTAATTCAATTATCCCCTCAACATTTGGATGAGATCTTGGCACTGGTGTAATTGGTAATGGATTAATGATTTCACGTACTTTTATTACATTAATCCCAAATTTACTTTGGCCAATTGTAAATTCTACGATTTCTAATTCATTTGTACCGCTGTCCATTAAAATTCCGTGATTTTGTTCCATGACAGTTAACCTTCCCTTTACTTGAATTTATTTATAAATACTAGTGCAAATTGAATTTTTATAATATAAACCATTCATTCTAACAATTCCATTTGAAAACAGTAAATACAATTAATAGATACTATTCACTTAAATAATCGGTTTATTTTGGTACTTTTTTAATAGAATTATAAATAAAAGTTTGATAGATTAATGATTCTTTACTCATCTAGAATAAAAATGACTATATCACTTCTAATTCGATCGGAATTCCTGCCTATTTGATATAAATGAATGATATTTTTTCACCAATTGTACATGCCTTACATAAGGTGGTAATAGGAGGTGATTAATATGTTTGAAAATAATGATATGGAAGATATTTTACGTTATCTTGCTGGTTTCCTAGTTTCTCTTCAATTATTATTAAAGTCATTTGGTTTTGAATTTTTTAACAATGAGCAAATTGATGCAGTCGTTAATGTAGCGTCCTTTTTATTTATTTTGTACTTTGGTGCTAAACATAATTATCTTGGAAAAAAAGGGCAAGCTCAAAAAGCTTTATTACAGGAAGCTGGATTAGAAAAATCCAAGAAGACAAAATAGTCTTTCATTCTTTTAAAAAGAGGCTGTCTCATAAGTCATTTTGACATGTGGCGGCCTTTTTATTAAGTCACATATTAATTTCAAACAATATATTTTATAAAATATAATTTCGTTGATTTCCACTACAGGCTGCTCGCTTTCCGTGGGGCGTGAGCTGAGCCTCCTCGGCAAGCCTCCGGGGTCTCAACCTTCCCGCTATTCCCATAGGAGTCGAGCAGCCTTCCGTTTCCATCTCATTCTTTATCTTAAGTGCACTCATAAAATACTGTCTAAATAACAAGTCTTAAAAAAGCAATAACACTATCTGTTTAAAGTCTCAATTTTATATCTAATCTAGGACAACTCCGCTATTATTTTTAAATAATCAAATCATTTTCATCCACAAAAGGTCAAAAGGATGGTCTAAGAGTTTAACCAAAGTAATCGTTTAGAAATCAGCATCAACGAAAATAGTTTTACTTTCAACTATCTTTTTTTATTTAGCATGCCAGATTTCTCTTTAAAAATATGAATAATATTCGTGTCATCCTTCTTTTGAACCTAGTATTTTTTAATTTTCATTCTAATATTCTCTTTTTTTCACCATTTACTGATTCAAATTTTAAGAAACGTTAATACTTTGTTAAAGATTGTAGAATTATTTTAAAACGGATTAGTAGGAAAATTTTGACTGTTTATTGAATCTTCTTAAAACACATATTTTTCAGGAGGATTACAAATGTCAGTAATTTTAACAAGTAAGGACATTTCTAAAAAGCTAAAAATTGGTAAATCTCTAGTGAGGGAAATTAGTAAACAATTAGAAAAAGAAGCTTATCAGTTTACTAAAAATCAGAATACACGTATGTACTCAGAACAAGACGTCAAACTGATTCAATTAGTACTAGAGAATTATAGCAAACATCAAAATCTTCCTTTGGCCGTACAAAATGGTTTAGAAAATCACCTACAAAATGCAGAATTAATGGAGGATGAAGTAGGTCCTTCAACTCAGCAATCTATTGAAGGCGTTGTTCAAATCGAAACAGCATCAAATAATATTGATCTTTCTGGTCAAATTGATGAATCCACATATACAAATGAAGTCGTTAGCATGACTGAAGCTTCTTTAAACAATAATGAATCCACTAATTCAATTGACCATTCTTTACATAATATCAAAGTTGAAGCTGATCATATCGGGGATCATCTAAAAATTGTTGATAGGAATGATCAACTTGAAGAATCATCAAACATTCATGTCACCGCTGTTCAAAACGAGGTTCATTCGAATCATTTTGAATCCACTGATCAATTCGACCTATCTTCTAATCATGGTGAACTTGTTGCAGATATAGAAGCTTCTAAAACTAGTGAAGAAGTTTCCCAGCAAATTGTTTCGGTTTCTTCAATCAATAAAGAAGTTGTTCATCAAATGTCTTCGAATATTCTAGTTGAACAAATAGAACTTCAACAGGAACAGTTACAGAATTCAATAGAGCAATTAGATATAACTAGTGAGTACGATACTAATCATAATGAAACGGTAGATCAATCATTTCATACTGCAATGAACAAGACGGAATTAGAACAAATTGATGTACATGCAAATTCGCATAAATTAGTTGACTTACATGCAGCACCTGACTCTAATCAAATTATGTTTGAAGAATTCATGTCCCAAATATCAAATTTAGCCAATCAAAATGAGTTAATTTTGCAGCAAAATCAAACGTTAATTCAACAAAATCTCTTGAAAGATCAAAAACTTGAAAAGATACTGCATTCTGTAGAAGAAAAAAGCGAAGAACTTCAAGAGCTGGCATCGGTTATTGAAGAAAAAGATGAAAAACTTGAACAAATGTTTGAGGAGATACAAGTAAGAGAAGTTAGCCGTGATGCACAGTTAATGAGAATGATTAGAGAAATGCAAGAAACTAAAAAAATGGTAGCTGCTTCGAAAGAAAAAGATTGGAAAAGCTCTTTAAAATCCTTTTTTATAAAACCAAAAGCAATTAAATAAATAAAAAAGAGAAGGGTTTCCTACTCTCAGACACGTGTTCTAAATTTTGTACTTAGTTTACACACTGAGAGAAGGACTCCCTTCTCTATAATTCCTCAGTATTTTCTTCTTCCATATGATAGGCTGGTAATAAAATATGTACTTCTGTACCTTTTCCTTCTTCACTCAAATATTCTATTGTACCTTTATGTGCTTCTATGATACTGAAGGTTACCATTAAGCCTAGACCTGTTCCTTTTTCTTTTAATGAGTAAAATGGTTGTCCTAGTCGATCTAATTGTCCTCTCGACATTCCAACTCCATTATCTTTTACTACAATCCGGATATATTCACGATCTCTCATTTTTTCTATGTTTGCTTCAATTTTAATATATCCTTTTGTTTCCTTTATTGCTTCTACACCATTTTTTAATATATTAATAATGGCTTGTTTAATCTTTGCTCTATCACCAATCGTAAACATTTTTTCTGTCACATTCACTTGTAGAAATGCACCTTGTAGTGAAGCATATGTCGACATTAAGGTTGTCACTTCATTTAGCTGCTCAGTCATGTTTATAATTTTTTTCTCTTCGATTTGAGGTCTTGCAAGATTTAAATAATCGGAAATAATATTTTCTGCTCGGTCTAATTCTGTTAAGACTAGCTTCATATATTCTCTATTTGTGCCACTCTCTTGATTTTCAATTAATTGTATAAACCCTCTTACAACTGTTAATGGGTTTCGAACCTCATGTGCTACACTAGCCGCAAGTTCACTTACCATATTTAATTTCTCAGATTTTTGCATTTGAACTCGAATTTCTGCGTTTTCAAATAAAAACTCTCTTAGATACACATGGAATAACATCGTAATCGTTAAAACTGTAAAAAATATACAAACTGAAAGGATTGTTTGTTCAGATTGATATTCTTTTACCCCATTAACAGTAGCTTCATAATACAACAAACAAATAATACAGATTGCATATAAAATAGGCATCAGTATACTTAAAGCAAATTTTTTACGTCTTGAAAAACTAACCCATTGTGGAGATACAATCAATGGTAAAATACATGAAATGAGTTCAAACGGAAAGCATTTCAATACTGAGATATCATATAACAAGTACATGAATAAAGGTTTAGCAAATATAACGATGATTCCAATTACTCTACCACCATATAATATAGCTGAGTACATTAATAAAATACTAAATGTAATTGCCATATTATCACTAATTTGAATTGGATAGAGTAAACAAATAAAAATATTTAAAAGGGATAATAATCCTACTAGTAATCTATTTTGTTTCGGACTAGTATTGTGATATCTACTTAACCAGAACATTTCATATAAAAAGACCGGAATGATGATGATTGCAAATTGTATTAATAAATCTTTTAATTGCAGCATGTTCCGTGACCTCCATAACCCTTCTTTCAACAAATTATATCATAGTTATTTAATCTTCTAATTATTAATACAAATAATTCAAAAAAAGATTTCTACATAGAATGCCACATTCCTACAAAGTTTCCTAAAATATAAGAAAAGTCGCCAAGTATCCCCACTCGGCGACTTAAAACCAACCTTTTCTTTTAAAAAATATGTACATTAGTAGAGTCACAAATCCCATAATCACTAATACAAATAAATATCCATATTTCCAAGTCAGTTCAGGCATATAATGGAAATTCATTCCGTATAAACCTACAATAAAAGTTAATGGTAAGAAGAATGAAGAAATGATCGTAAGAGTCTTCATAATTCCATTCATTTTTTCTGAACTTAGTGAAAAATAGCTTTCACGAATATCGGATGCTAAATCACGATTTGCTTCAATCATATCAGATAGTTTCATTAAATGATCATGGATATCTTCAAAATAAATACGATGTTCTGAAATATCTTTAAAACGGTTTGAATTTAATATTCGGTATAATAAGTCTCTTGTTGGTAAAATTGTTCTTCTTAGTTTGGATAAATCTGTTCGAATATCATATAAACGCTCAACTGCATTATGTACTTGTTTTTTCATTTGATCGACTTCTAAATCGGCTAATTCATCCTCTAAACGATACATTAGCGGGAAGTAACTATCTACTAATTCATCAATTATTCGATGTGTTAAATGTAATGGACTTTTTGTGGCTCTGCGATCTGTATGTACATTTTCTAAAACTTGAGAAATAATCGGACTTCGATGCATATGAAATGTGACAACAAAATGATCACTAACAAATATATCAATTTCAGTTTCTTCCAAGTCTAACTTTTGTAACTCATGTAAGATTAAAAAATGATATCCTTCATAATAATCTAGCTTTGGTCTTTGAACATACTCCAAACAATCTTCAATTGCCAGTTGATGAAATTTAAATTCAGTTGTTAGTAATTGAATCTCTTCCTGGGTTGGCTCGTTCATATCCACCCAAAACCATGTATATTTTGAAGATTTAGCTTCTTCTAGTGAAATATTTCTTTCTATTACTTTATTTTTATTCATTCCAATAATTTGTAGCATTTGTAAGCACCTTCTTTTAACGAATCAATCAAACGACATAATTACATAAACAGACATACTTTTAAACATTATATGGTAAAATGAAGGAAATTTCATTGATATTATCAATCGCATGATTTATTTTAATATAAAACAATATGAGTAGAGGGATTTAATATGAAAAGTTTTATTAACGATAATGTACAGCAAATACAAATCTCTGGTATTAGAAAATTTGCCCAACAAATTGAAAAATATGAAAATGTCATTGCATTAACATTAGGTCAACCAGATTTTCAAACACCTGAGCCAATCAAACAAGCAGCAATTGAAGCCATTTCGTCTAATCAAACAGTTTATACACCTAACGCTGGTTTACCTGTACTTAGAGATGCAGCTTCAAATTATGTTAAGCAAAAATATGGGCTAACATACGATTCATCCAGCGAAGTAATCGTAACTGTTGGGGCAAGTCAAGCTCTTGATGTTGCAATTCGTACGATCTTAACCGAGGGCTGTGAAGTTATTTTACCAGCTCCAATCTACCCTGGTTATGCACCAATTATTACGACTTGTGGCGCAAAACCAGTATTTGTTGACACTTCAGATCATGGGTTTAAAATTACACCCGAACTTTTAGAACAATATATTAATAAAAATACTAGATGTATCGTTTTACCTTACCCAAATAACCCAACAGGTGTAACGTTAACAAAGGAAGAACTTGAAAATTTAGCATCCTATCTTTCTAAAAAAGAAATTTTCATTCTATCTGATGAAATTTATAGTGAGCTGACATTTGATTCAGTTCATCAATCAATTGCTAGTTTTCCTGGAATGCGAGATAAAACTATCGTTATAAATGGATTGAGTAAATCTCACTCTATGACCGGTTGGAGAATTGGATTCTTATTCGCACCTTCTTATTTAGCACAAGAAATATTAAAGGTTCATCAATATAATGTATCATGCGCTACATCAATCTCTCAATTTGCAGCAATTAGTGCATTAACCGAGTGTATTGATTCCCCTATTGAAATGGCAAAGGAATATCAAAATAGAAGAGATTATATGTTAGATCGATTACAACAAATGGGTTTACCTTGTATTAAGCCTGGCGGTGCATTTTATTTATTTCCATCAATTAAGGAATTTAATATTCCTTCCATGGAATTTGCACTAAAACTAGTAGAACAGCAAAATTTAGCTGTCATTCCTGGGGAAGCATTCTCTGAATATGGTGATTCTTTTATTCGCTTGTCATATGCATATTCAATGGAACAATTAAAACTAGCATGTGATCGTTTAGAGGCATTTATAACTACTTTAAGATAGTGTTTCACTAAAATATCAATATAGTTTGATTAGGGGCTCTCATAAGTCAATTTAACTAAGAAAGCCCCTTTTCTCTATACATTTATAAAATAATAGTACGCGTTGATTTCCACTTCAGAATGCTCACTTTCCGTTACAATCTTTTGTGTTAAAATGAGGATCCTATGAGATCTTTTTAATACAACCACATTTATAAAAAAGCAAAAAAAGAGGAACAAATCATATACGATTTGTTCCTCTTTTTTCTTAATTTAGTTATATTTTGGTACTCTTTATTTAGTTTGAATGACACTAGTTTTGAATAACAAGTCTTGGATGGTTTTATGGTCTCTTCTAAATAACATTAAATACACATTTACAAGTAATGGTATCCCTAAAAATGCCACTGAGAACGCAAAGATAAAAATGAAACGAAGTAAAAATATCCCAATATTTGTTTCTTCATAATTATCTTTTATCATTTTTATACCCAAGAATCTTTGTCCGAATGTCATTCCTTTATTAAACTTTGGAATGATCACTAACAATACGATCATCAACATCATAATAATGAAAATATCAATTGTTGAATTTCCTGAAGTAGCGTTAAATCTATTTAAAATATTGGCCGGTTTCATTGTAATTAATGCGATAATGATTCCATATAAGATAGAGACTATAAATGTATCTAAAATAAACGCACTTAATCTTTGATAAAACTTTGCCAGTTGAAAATTCTTCACTTGTAAACCTCAATTCGTAAAAATTATTGAACGTGATGTGATGGGTCGTATAGCATATACAATGCCTGAGTTCCTTTTTCATCAAGCCCTTTTTTAGAAAGTTCTTCATAGCAACTTTTAGCAAGTAAAAGTCCTGGAAGATTCAATTTCATTTTTTCTGCTTCATCAATTGCGATCCCCATATCTTTTATAAAATGTTTAATATAAAAGCCTGGTTCAAAATCTCCTTTTAATACGCGTGGAGCTAAATTACTTAAAGACCAGCTTCCTGCTGCACCTGTAGAAATACTACTTAATACTTTTTCTCCATCTAACCCAGCAGCTTTTGAATAGGCTAGTGCTTCACATACTCCGAGCATACCTGAAGCAATCGCGATTTGATTACACATCTTAACATGCTGTCCGCTTCCAGACTTACCTTGATATACAATATTTTGTCCAAGTACATTAAAAATGTGAATCATTTCATCAAAGGTTGCTTTTTCACCACCAACCATGATCGCTAATTTTGCTTCTCTTGCTCCTAAATCCCCACCAGATACTGGAGCATCCAATGACTTCATTCCTCTTGTAATTGCTTCTTCTTCAATCTTTTTAGCTAATGTAGGTGTTGAAGTTGTAAAGTCGATTAACGTCGTTCCTGGCTTCGCTGATTGAATAAAACCATTTTCTCCAAAAACAACTTCTTCCAAATCTGCAGGGTACCCGACCATCGTACAAATAACATCACAGTTAGGAGCTAATTCTTTAGGCGTTTCGTACCACTTTGCACCTAATTCTATTAATTCCATTGCCTTTTCTTTTGTTCGATTATAAATATGTAAAGTAGCTCCAGCATTGATTAAATGTTTTGCCATACTTTTCCCCATTACACCAATTCCAATAAAGCCTATATGAAGATCATTTAGTTTCATTTCATATCTCTCCTTTTTCTATTCCTTTCATAAAACTAACATAAATTTAGTGAATACAAAAGCTGAAACATTTTAAAGTTGTCATCATTTTACAAAACCATTTAATGTTAAACTTTACATTAAAAAATAAAACTGTTTAGGCATCAAATACAATTTCTAGAGTAATTCAGAGCGTATTTGTTGACTCTAATATTGTAAGTCTCTATATTAAATAAAGTACATTTTGATACAACATACATAATAAATTTTGGAGGAAACCTTACATGAAAAATGAGCAATTCTTTGATATGATTCAAAAACGTAATTCTACTCGTGCATTCGATGGAACTACAGAAATTAGCAAGAGTGAAATAACAGAGCTACTAAATGCTGGAATGAAAGCACCATCTGCTTGGAATTTACAACATTGGAAATTCGTTGTATTCCACGGAGAAGAAGCGCAAGGTAAATTACTACCTGTTGCATACCATCAAAATCAAATTAAAGATGCGTCATGTGTCATTGCAGTATTAGCAGATACAGAATCAGCAAAAAATGTTGATCCAGTTTTTGATCCAGCTGTTAAAGCAGGATATATGTCACAGGAAGCGAAAGATAAGTTAAAAGCAAACGTTATAGGCGCATACTCTACAGAGCAACGTAATCGTGAACAAGGCATTCTTAACTCATCATTAGCAGGTATGCAATTAATTCTTGCTGCTACTGCAAAGGGTTGGAATACATGCGCAATCGGCGGCTTTGACGAGAATGCATTTAAAAAAGCTTTCCTAACTGATACTCGTTATATCCCAACAATGTTAATCGCAATCGGTAAAGAAAAAGTAGCTGGTCATCCAACGTCTCGATTCTCAGCAGAAGAAATGTCAATTTGGATTTAATTTAATAATGAAAGGCTTCTGTTCAAACAGAGTCCTTTTTGATTATTAGAAAATCAGCAAATTATCTAAAACATGCAAACAAAAAACAACAGGCTTCCCTGTTGTTTTTTAATTAAATTTCATTTACTAATTTGACAACTTCTTCTGCAGTTGACATTGATAATGCTTTTTCAGCTAATTTCTCCATGTCAGCTTTTGATAATTTTGCCATTTGGCTACGAGCTGGAAGAATTGAAGTTGCACTCATAGAGAATTCATGCAAGCCAAGTCCAACTAATAATGGAATTGCAAGAGCGTCTCCTGCCATCTCTCCACACATTCCTGCCCATTTTCCTTCTTTGTTAGCAGCATCAATTACCATTTTAACTAATCTTAAAATAGATGGATTATATGGTTGATATAAGTACGAAACTTGTTCGTTCATACGGTCTGCTGCCATTGTGTATTGGATTAAATCGTTTGTTCCAATACTAAAGAAGTCTACTTCTTTAGCAAATACATCAGCTAATACAGCAGATGCAGGAATTTCTACCATCATACCAATCTCAATTGTCTCAGAAACTTTTACATTTTCAGCGACAAGCTTTTCTTTTTCTTCTATTAAAACAGCTTTTGCTGCTCTAAACTCATCAAGAGTTGCGATCATTGGGAACATGATTTTTAAGTTTCCATAAATACTTGCACGTAATAATGCACGTAATTGTGTACGGAAAATCTCTTTTTGATCTAAGCATAAACGAATAGCACGATATCCAAGGAATGGATTCATTTCTTTTGGTAAGTGTAAGTAAGATAATTCCTTATCTCCACCGATATCTAATGTACGAACAACTACCGGTTTCTCACCCATACTTTCAAGAACTGTTTTATACGATTCGAACTGTTCTTCTTCGGTCGGGAAATTGTCTCGTCCCATATAAAGGAACTCGGTACGATATAAACCTACACCTTCACCACCGTTATTGATTACACCTTCAACATCGTTTGGTGTACCAATATTAGCAACTAGTTCTACATGATGTCCATCTTTTGTAACTGTTGGTTCGTTTTTCAATTTAGCCCATTCTTGCTTTTGAAGTTCGAATTTCTCTTTTTTCGCTTTATATTCAGCAAGTTCTTCTTCAGAAGGGTCAACGATCACTTGACCGTCTAAACCGTCAACGATTACCATTACACCATTTTCAATTTTGCTTGTTACTTCCTTCGTACCTACAACAGCAGGTATTTCAAGTGAACGAGCCATAATTGCAGAATGCGAAGTACGTCCACCGATATCAGTTGTAAAACCTAAAGCGTATTTGCGGTTTAATTGTGCTGTATCAGATGGTGTTAAATCTTCAGCGATAATAATGACTTCATCAGTAATATTCGCAGGATTCGAAATTGTAACGCCAAGAATATGTGCCATTACACGTTTCGTTACGTCACGAATATCAGCTGCGCGTTCCTTCATATATTCATTGTCCATGCTTTCAAACATTTGAACAAACATAGAAGCTACTTCATTCATTGCATATTCTGCATTAACATTTTCAGACTTAATTTTGTCTTTTACTGGGTTAACAAGTTCTGGGTCATTTAATACAAGGATGTGAGCAGAAAAAATTGCCGCTTTATCTTCACCAAGTTCAGCATTCGCATGATCACGAATTTTCTCTAATTCGGTATTAGAAATTTGAATTGCATTATCAAGACGAGAAATTTCAGCATCAACATCTGAAATTTGCTTCTTCGTGATATTTAATTCAGGATTTTCTAAGCGAAATGCTTTAGCAATCGCAATACCACTTGAAGCTGCGATTCCATTAATATGTAAAGACATTACTCGCCTAGGCCTTCTTTTTTCATTGTTTCTTCGATTGCAGCTAAAGCTTGATCAGCGTCGTCACCGTTTGCAGTAATTTTGATTTCAGTACCTTGTTGAATTCCTAAAGACATTACACCCATGATTGACTTTAAATTAACTGTTTTGCCATTGTACTCAAGATTGATATCTGAGTTAAATTTACCTGCAACATTTACTAATAATGTAGCTGGACGTGCATGAATTCCTGAATCTGCTGTTACTTTAAACGTTTTTTCCATTATATTTATCTCCTTTGTGATACATTTTACATTTTTGGTATAGACATTTGGCCTACTAAGAATATTTTATTAAAAGGGGTGCATAGTGTCAACTATACAACCCCTTTCAATTTGTTAACATTTTTCGATAATTTTACTTAATTTTGATGATCCCAACTTCACCTTTACCTTGCTTACCTGATTTTTCAATGACAACTTCTTGTCCTTCAGATAAATTCGTAAATACAACAGGAGTGATCGTTGATGGTGCATTCTCACGAATAAAGTGTAAATCAACTTTTACTAATTGTTGACCTTTTGTAACTTTATCCCCTTGTGCAACAAGCACTTCGAAGCCTTCACCATTTAATTTAACTGTATCGATACCAATGTGAATTAAGATTTCTTTTCCACCTTTTGAAAGAATACCGATCGCATGTTTAGTTGGGAATACATTTACAATTTCACCATCTACAGGAGAAACAACAGTACCTTCTGAAGGAATAATTGCAAAACCATCACCCATCATTTTTCCAGAAAATACCTGATCTGGTACTTCTGTTATTGGAATGATTTCTCCTTCAATTGGATTAATAATTTCTTCATCAGTTGATGGATTATTTGTTACTACTTTATTTTCTTCTTTTGATACTACAGGTCTTTTTCCTGTCATAATATCTTTAATTTGTGTTTTTAACGTATCTGATTTCGGTCCAAAGATTGCTTGAATATTGTTTCCAACTTCAAGTACTCCTGCAGCACCTAATGCTTTAAGTCGATCTTTATTTACTTCATCTTTTGCATTTACTTGAACACGTAAACGAGTAATACATGCATCTAATGAAGAGATGTTATCTTTTCCACCTAAAGCTTGTAAAATTTCATATGGTAATTCATTTGCAGGTGTATCATTTGTTGATTCTTCTGTTATAGCATCTTCACGACCTGGCGTTTTTAAATTCCATTTTCTGATTGCAAAACGGAAACCAAAGTAGTAAATAACTGCTAAAACTAAACCAACGATGATTACCCACCACCAGTCTGTTCTATTAGGTAGAACACCGAATAATAAGTAATCAATTAATCCACCTGAGAAAGTCATACCGATTTTAACATTTAAGATTTGCATGATCATGAATGATAGACCCGCAAAGATTGCATGAATACCGAATAATACTGGTGCAACGAATAAGAATGAGAATTCGATTGGTTCTGTAATACCAGTTAAGAATGATGTTAATGCTGCTGATGCTAAAATACCACCAGCAATTTTTTTGTTTTCTGGTTTTGCTTCATGATACATTGCTAAAGCTGCCGCTGGTAAACCAAACATCATGAATGGGAATTTACCTACCATGAATGTACCAGCAGTTAAATCTACACCGTCTTTTAATTGAGCGAAGAAGATTTTTTGATCTCCGTGTACAACTAGACCTGCTTTATCAGTGTATGAACCAAACTCGAACCAGAATGGAGCATAGAAAATATGATGTAAACCAAATGGAATTAATGAACGTTCAATTACACCAAAAATGAATGCTGATAATGTTAAGTTCGCATCAATCATATTGTGTGAGAATGTGTTTAGACCGTGTTGAATTGGTGGCCAAATGAAACACATTAAAATACCAAGTAAAACTGAAAATGCTGCAGTAGCAATTGGTACAAATCGCTTTCCAGCAAAGAATCCTAAGTAAGATGGCAAATCAATTTCAAAGTATTTGTTATATGCCCATGCAGCAAGAATACCGACAATAATACCACCGAAAACACCCGTTTGTAATGTAGGAATACCTAATACAAATGCATAAGATGGATCATCAAATTTTGCAATATTTAAAGCTTTGTCTAAAACAATGTATTGTCCAACGTCTTTGAAAACGCTCATTGTTTTATTCATAATTAAGAAACCAACAATAGCAGCTAAACCTGCTACACCTTCACCACCAGCAAGTCCAACAGCAACCCCTACTGCAAATAATAGCGAAAGATTTCCGAAAATAATGTCACCTGATTGTTCCATAACTCTTGCAACTAATTGGAACCATGATGCATCTAAAAATGGTAAGTACTTTAATGTTTGCGGATTTTGAAATGCATTACCAAATGCAAGTAATAATCCGGCAGCTGGTAGAATTGCAACTGGTAACATTAATGCTTTACCAACTTTTTGTAAAACGCCAAAGATTTTCTTAAACATTGTTATCCTCCTTTTATCCAAAACAAAAAGGCATGAGATAGAAAAGTGATTGAAACATAATCTGGATATAGTTTCCCCTACCCGGATTAATTCATTCACATTTTTTCTACTCATGCCTGATCGAATCAGTAACACGTATTATGTGTACTTTATTCAGTTATTTGTTATGATTTCGCTTTCATTATATCTACGTCTTTAATAAAATACAAGCAAAAAGTACTATTTTATTTTTTTATTTTACTTTGGACGAGTCTTTCTAAGTGTATTGTTAAATAAATTACTTCTGCTTCACTAGCTTTCTGGTTTAAAGAACTTTCAATTGATTTTAGTATTTTCCATGCTAAATCATAGCAAACGGGATATTCCTTTTTGAGAATAATGGCGAGTGCTGGTGACTCATCTGAAGATTGTCCATGTGATATACGGTCAATTAGAAAACGCAAATGACGGACTAATCTAGAGTAATGAATACTATTTCGATCAATTTCAATTTTTAAATATTCTTCTATATACTTAACTAATTCTTTAATGATCTGAGAAAACTTATTTACATCCGATACGATCTCTTTAGATAAGTTACTTACAATATGCAGTGTAACAAATCCAACTTCTTCGATTGGTAAATTGATATCTATTTCGTTATTGATTAATTCAATTACTTCTTCGGCAATTTTAAAATATTCAGGATACATTGCTTTTGTTTCTTGTAGAAATGGATTTTCAACAATATAGCCTTCACGAATTCTTTTAATCGCATATATTAAATGGTCTGTTAATCCAATGTGAATTTGCTCATTTAACGTACTTCCTGTCTTCTCTGCAATGATATAAATGGCTTGTTGTAATGTACCAGCCAATTTTTCATCCATTATGCCAATTAACGATTTATACTGTTTTTGTTTCTGTTCATCTTTTAAGACAAACATTTTCTCAACAACACCATCTAATATTTGATCGCCTTTTGCCTTATTAAATCCAATTCCTTTACCTAAAAGGATAACCTCTGGGTGGTCCGGATTTTTAGCAATAAGAACGTTATTATTTAAAACTTTTTTAATCGTATAGAACTCCGACATTTCTCTATACCACCCCCATTTTAAAAATTAGCTTTATTATCATAACACAATATTAGAAAAATAGTTTAAAGAAAAATTGAGTTAAAAGAATAATTTTTATACAAAAAATATTCAAATGTTTTGCATCTTTAATATAGTAGGATAGAATATAAAAGTAAAAAATATAACAAGTAGGTGCTTAAAAACAATGATTAAATTATTTGTAAGTGATTTAGACGGTACAATGTTCCACCACGGAAAACTCTTTGAACACGATGTTGAGGCATTAAAAGAACTTGTAAATCAAGGTGTAATTCTTTGTTTTGCATCTGGTCGGTTAGATTATGAAATCGTCGAGATTATGGAAAGATTAGAAGGGAATTTTCATAGAATTAGTATGAATGGAACTTATATTTATTCAAACGATGGTGAGGCATTGTTAGATGCTACATTCCATCCAACAGTTGTCGGTAAAATATATGACATGATATCTTCGAATAAATTTTTAACGTATGTTGCTGATAACACTACATATTACATCGAAGAAAAAACGGATCTTGTTCATGAAATTGAAAAAAATTCAAGCATGAAAGCAGTTGAATTAAAAACATTAAAAGAAGAATTAGGAAATAGTATTACGCCTAAAAAATATGTAGTAATTGGTGAAGATGATGATCTACTGGAATTACAAGCTGAACTACAAAAAGAACTTCCAGAATATATAACTTCATTTATTTCAGCAAAAAATTGTTTAGATATCGTTCCTGCAAATGTAAGTAAGGGTTCTGCAATTCAAATTTTAATTGATAAATTGGACATTAAACCAGAAGAAATTGCTTGTATCGGTGATTCTTATAATGATATTTCAATGTTTGAATTAACACCTAATAGCTTTGCAATGGAAAATGCTGATGACGCTGTAAAAAAACACGCTGCTTATGTTGTTCCTTCAGTTTCTGAAGCTGTAAAAATAGCAAGTCAAATAAAATAAACATAACGAAAAAGGGTGCTTTTAAAAAGCACCCTTTATTATGTTCTCTCTATATCTATTGTAAATCGATAGCGGTCTGCACGATAAATACAACTAACATATTCTAATGGAATGTCGCCATTGATATACGTAATTTGATGCAGTTCTAATGCAGGCGAATCTTCTGCTACTTCTAAAACACTCGCATCACTTTCTGACATTAACGAAGCTTTAATCCATTTCGTCGCTTTTTCAATTGAATAACCAAGTGTAACCTCAAAATATTCATATAAAGAATGATTAAGCACCTGCTCATCAATTCTATTAACTAAATTTTTTGGTATATATGTGGTTTCAATCGCAATTGGTTGATCATTTGCTAGGCGACATCGCTCTATTTTAAAAACTTCAGAACCAATATCAATTGATAAAACTTCAGCTAAATACTCATCAGCTTCCATAGTTGAAAAACCTAATAATTGATTTGTTGGTGTTAGTCCAATTGAAGATATATCTTCTGAAAAGCTTTTTAAAAACTTTAATGATTCCTCTACCTCAATACCATCCTTAACAGATACAAATGTTCCAATTCCGCGTTTTCGACTGATTAATGATTCTTTAACTAGATTATTTAAAGCCTGCCTAATCGTCATCCTGCTAACATTTAGCATCTCACTTAATGCTTGCTCAGAAGGAATACGTTCACCAGGTAACCATTCCCCTGAGTTAATTTTATTTCTTAGAAACTCTTGTATCTGAAAGTAAATCGGTAGTGGCGAATTTTTATCTAACATCATTTTTTTTCGCAAAGTGAGTATGCTTCTTCATCAACTACAATTGTTACATTGCTATGTTTTTGAAGTGCAGTTGCAGGACAGCCAATATCTTCTTTTCCATGAAGCATCTCTTTTACTGCCTCTGCCTTTTTTATACCTGATGCAATTAAGATAACTTCTTTTGCACGAAGAATTGATCCTATTCCCATCGTTACAGCATGTGTAGGCACATCTTCTTCATTTTCGAAATAAATTTTGTTAGCATTTCGAGTAGATTCTGTCAGTTCAACGATATGTGTTGGCGTATTAAATGGCGTACCTGGTTCATTAAAACCAATGTGTCCATTCTCACCTAATCCTAATAACTGTAAGTCAACTGGATGTTTTTTTAGTAACTCTTCATATTCTTTACATGCCTCATCAAGGTCTTTTGCATTTCCATCTGGTAAATGGTTCTCTTTAAAATTTAGATGATTAAAGAGTTGTTCAGCCATATATGTGTGGTAGCTCGTTTGATCATCTTCTGCTAATCCTACATACTCGTCAAGGTTTACTGTCATTACGTGTGAAACATTTGGTTTGTGTTGACGGAATAGGTCATAAATCCCAAGAGGTGATCCTCCAGTTGCCAATCCTAATGTAAATTCCTGTTTACCTTCAAAAGCTTTTACTATTTTTTCATATGCAACTTTCGCAATTTCTTCTGCATTTTTTACTACGATTATGTTCATTTACTTCACCTCATCCATAGATTTACCAAGTCTTGTTGTATCAATTACATAATATTTCGTCGTCATTTGAACAAAATCTGCATCTTTTCCTACCTCTAATGCGCCTTTGTTGACTAATCCAAATTCCTCGGCTTGATTAACCGATGTCATCAGAACTGCTTCTTCAGGGGTACAGCCTGTAAATTTCATTATATTTCTAAATGCATCATCCATTTTTAATATACTGCCTGCTAATGTACCGTCAGCTAATCTTGCACTTTTTTCCTTTACAAATACCGGCTGACCACCTAATTCATATTCACCATCAGCTAAACCCTTTGCTCTCATCGCATCGGTGATGACACTAATTTTTTTCGCACCTTTTAGACGGTAAGCAAGTTTAACCATATCCGGATGAATATGTATTCCATCTGGAATTACTTCCACCATAACCTGATCATCAAGTAAAACATGACCAACTGTACCGACTTCACGGTGATGCATTGGTCTCATTTGGTTGTATAAATGTGTTGCATGAGTAATTTTTCTACCTTCAAAATCTGCCCCAATAGCATCAGAATGTCCGACTGTACCAATAACACCTGTTTTTTGAAGTTCTTGTTCTAACTCATTTGCTCCTTCCACTTCAGGTGCATAAGTAACTAATTTAATGAGTCCACCTGCAGCGTCTTGCCACTTTTTAAATAAATCCACATCTGGATTTACAATATACTCAAGGGGTTGAGCCCCTGCTCTTTTCTTATTTACGAAAGGTCCCTCTAAGTGTATATATTCAAAGTGACCACCAAGTTCTTTTGCCTCTTTTAAAGCACTTAAAGCATTTTTGATATTTGAATGAGATTGAGTCATCGTTGTTGGAAAAAAGGTCGTAACTCCTTCTTTCATCATTTCTTTACTCATCTTTAAGATTGAACTAGGATTTGCATCCATAGCATCTACATCATATGCACCATGGATGTGAATATCAATCATACCTGGAATTACGATTGTTCCAGCTCCATCGACTATTTCTTCACCTTGCTCTACGAATTTTTCCATTTGATCGATACAAATTATTTTCTCCTCGTACCGAATAAATCCATTTTCAATTACATCTTTTCCAGTATAAATTTTCACATTAATAATTGACTTCAAATCATTTCCTCCTCCTTACCCGAGGGATCTACATCATCGTTTGTTTTAGAAAATAGTGTTTGCTTATTCCTAAATCACATTCGGATTCGATATAGTTTGATTGATTACTTTCTTACTTTTTTATTTTATGATATATACACCTAGTTGTCTATACTACCTAACGAGTTTATTATATTGTGAATTTTGTATATCTTTAATAGAACTATTTTAAAATGAAAGTTGCATACAACGAAAGCTGCGAGACTCCTGTATGAGATGCGGGATAGTTGAGACTAGGCAGGCCAGCCGAGGAGGCTCAACTCACGCCTCGCGAAAAGGGAGCATCCTGGAGTTGTAATCAACAAACGCATTCTTAAAAAGTAACTATATGGAAATCAGCCATAAAAAAAGAAAAAGTACAAATCAAACCACTATGGATTCACTAATACTTCTTCTTTTTCAATATATAATTTTTTTCCATTTGTTGATAATTCAATGTCACCATAATCTACAGTGGCAAATTGTTTAATCCCTAAATGCCTTAATCGTTTCATGACAGATCGGTGAGGATGTCCGAATATGTTGAATTTATCATACGAAAGAATTGCTACAGATGGGTTTACTGCAAATAGAAATGATTCTGACGTTGACGTACGAGAACCATGATGTGGAATTTTTAGAACTTGTGCATCAATATTTTCATTTTTGATTAATCGTTTCTCTGCCTTACTTTCAATATCACCTGTTAATAAAATTGAAATTTCTTCATAAGCCACTTTTAAAACAATTGAACTATCATTATTTGTTCTAGATGGTTTACCACTATTTAATACAGTCATATCGACATTAGGGTCTAACTCTATTTTGTCATTTGTTTTTGCGATTTGTATTGGAATATTTTTTTGAAAAGCTTCTTTCTTATATAGATAATACGAATGTGAATTATACTTTTTTCCACTATCTAAGATCGCTTTAATTTTTATTTGATTCATTACTTTTAACAAGCCACCAATATGGTCAATATCAGGGTGTGTACTGATTAACAAATCAATTCTGTCAATATGTAGCTTTTTCAATTTTTTTATAACTGCATTCCCATGTTCAACATCTCCACCATCAATCAGCACTGTTTTTCCATTAGGTAGATTCATAAAAATACTATCACCTTGACCTACATCAAAAAAATAGACTAGTAAAGGATGAGTAATATATCCATAATTCACTGACCTAGCATCAATTTTTTCTCCACCTAAAAAAGTTGTAAAAAGGACTAATACACAGAGCAGTAGAGAGTAGCGTTTCTTTTTCATGTCCATTTCACTTCCTCCTACTATTATTTTCTCTTTGTAAAAACAAAAGTATGTATAATTCTACATAACAATTTTTTAAATTTCCCATAAAACTAAATCAATAAAAAGAAAAAAACGCTGCAATCGATCACAGCGTTTTAAATATATCTTCTAACCGATTCACAACTAATAATGTCTCACTAAATTGCTCAAACGGCTGATTTGTAATATAGATTCCATGCATCCCTAGCTTTAAAGCAGGTGAAATTTCATTCATAAAATTATCTCCAATCGAAACAACTTCATGTGGCAATACATTATATTCTTTTATGATATTTTTCAGATGTTTCTCTGTTTCTAATGGTTTTTTTCCATCCGTAATTTCTAAATCAAAAAGATCTGTTAGACCTAAAAGTTTCAGTAATCTTGTAACATCCTCTCGATCCGAATTTGTCAACAACACTAAATGCTTTTCATGTTTAACTGATTGTAAGGCTTCTTTTAAACCTTTTATATAAGGTATAACAAATTCACTTGTAGCCATATATTCTTTTGTTCGATCATAACAATGATACACATCTCTTGCACCGTAATGGTAACTAGTTACAAGTGGTAGCCACCATCCATCACCAACAGGAATAAATGGTAAATCAAAATGATTTTGTTTATCATAATTTTTCGGTAATTTATCTCTTGATACTAATTGCCCTTCCCATGTATGTACTTGAATCGGCTTCATCGTGATTGGATCGAGTGTAATAATATAATCCAATTCTGAATCATATACCTTTCCTATTGTTAAAGCATGGTCCATGTCTTTTATTTTTTGATAATCCTTCAGAAAAAGATCCCTTTTATTTTCACTTATTTCTTTTGATAAAAGATTTGCGTAGTAATCATAATGAACTGTTCCATCATATAGGGTTCCATCTAAATCAAATACGAAAACTTTAGAATTGTTAAGTATGTTGTGCATTATTGACTCCTTAATTTACTTTGTCTTTTACATCTATTATATATTGAAAGTTCTCTTTTTTATTGTTTAGTTCAAATTCATAAAATAATACATACATCCCTTCTTTTGGGAAGGTTAATTCATATTTTAGCTTAGTCTTTTTAGAAGTGCTTGTTAGAGATTTAAAAAATGAGCCATCTTCACTTACAACATATATTTGATGATTTTTTAATCTAGGATGATGACTTTTAAACTGATTAAAATCAAAGGTGAGGACATTATTCTTTTTTGTTTGTAACGAGTTAAACAGTAATGTAACATGATACTTTGGTTGTTTCATCGTTAAAATTGAAGTTGGGTATAGCTCTAAATCAACTTCTTTATCGTCTTGAAATATCTTCGTACCGATTGTTTGTTCATTTAAGTAAGCACTAATATAATATGTTGATGTTTTTTTAAAAGGATACTTAAATGCAAAACGATTATTCCCTTTATAAACAGGCTCGATAATTTTATATGTACTAAGATGATCTGAGCTAATATAAAATTTGATTTTCTCACGCTGCGCTATACTCATTGACTTAGCATAAATTTTTACTTCCTGTGAATCCTTTCCGACACCTAAATCCCATTTTACTTTTTGTACATTTATTTCACTCGTTTTACTATTACCGTTAGATAAACGACTATTACCTTTCAATAAACTATTACCTAAAATTAAAAAAACTAATATCCCTACGCATAAAGTTGCTATATATCTAAATTTCATATCTTTGTCTCCTTTATATATAGAACTAACATATTTAACATATTAGACTTGGACAATTCTCATGATTTTTAGGTTGGAATAGTTTTAAAAGTAATCTGATATTATCATTTCATAAACCATGTTTTCTTACCAAATAGATTTGTTTTTCAATTTTGAATGATGTTTCTAATATAGTTTTGATTGTTAAAACTATCAATTTTATTTTGGTTTTATCTGTACTCGGTTCCTCTTAGAAGTTTCATATTCACTCACTAAATACGCACTACTTATTGAAAATTGACTTTTTTTTGTAACCTCTTTCATTATTTTGTTTCTTATGTAATAATAAAACTTTCCCATAAATTATCTAAACTGGATTATTTTGTTTTTCATATATTCTATACTTAATAAGTACTACGTGATCTACCTTTTTTCCTTTAAGTATCAGTTCAATTGAGAATGTTTTTTATTTGAAATGTAAAAACTAAATAAGTGTGAGTGCAGATAGTTTATCTATTTTAGATTTTTTAGGAGGTTTTACAATGAGTGTACATATTGGAGCAGAACAAGGCGCAATTGCCGACAAAATATTATTACCTGGAGATCCTTTAAGAGCTAAATACATTGCAGAAACATTTTTAGAAGATGTAACTTGCTATAATGAAGTTCGTGGAATGCTTGGGTTTACTGGTACATATAAAGGTGAACGAATCTCAGTACAAGGTACTGGAATGGGGATTCCTTCAATTGGTATCTACGTTAACGAGTTAATTAATAGTTACGGCGTAAAAAAATTAATTCGAGTAGGTACATGCGGTGCAATTCAAAAAGATGTTAAAGTTCGTGACGTTATTATTGCAATGACAACATGTACGGATTCTAATATGAATCGTCTAACATTCCCTGGTTTTGACTATGCACCATGTGCTAGCTTCGATCTATTAAAGAAGGCATATGATGGTGCAGTAAATCAAGGTTTAAACGTTAGAGTGGGTAATGTATTAACAGCAGACGTTTTTTATAGAGAAAACATGGATATGGTTCAAAAATTAGGAGATTATGGAGTATTAGCAGTAGAAATGGAAACGACTGCTTTATACACAATTGCTGCCAAATATAATGTTGATGCATTAACAGTATTAACTGTAAGTGACCATATCTTCACTGGTGAAGAAACTTCAGCACAGGAAAGACAAACAACGTTTAATGATATGATCAAAATCGCTTTAGACGCTGCAATCGCTAAATAAAAATGAACAAAAAAAGCCTGGACAAGAATTCCAGGTTTTTTTTATACCTTTAATTAAGCTTTTATGTGTTGTTTTATTCCACATTTTTCATAAACGATTGTACAATGATAGTACTAACAATTTTAATACTAGGAAGGTAGTTTATGAAAAAAAATCAATCAATATTATTTTTTACTTGGGTTGTGAGTATTATAGCAACACTAGGTAGTTTATCATTTTCAATTATTAATCACTGGACCCCTTGTTCCTTATGTTGGTATCAACGCATTTTCATGTATCCTATTGTTTTTATCATCGGAATTGCGTTTTATAAAAATAAAGTAAGGGACATTGTTTATATCTTGCCATTATCAGTGATTGGGATGTTTATTTCGATTTATCATATCCTGATTCAGAAAGTACCTGCTATGAAAGAATCTGCCACACAATGTGGACCGGTTCCTTGTACTGGTGATTACTTAAATTTATTTGGTTTTATAACGATTCCAATGTTAGCCTTTGTTGCATTCTTACTGATTAACATAAGCGCTATTTATTTATTACGTAAATCAAATTAAAATCAACTTTTGTCTTTGTATTTTCAAATCCAAAAAGTAAAAATCCTATAGAAAATAGCCAATTAAAATAATTCAAGCTGCTCGGTTGAGGATGGTCCAAATTCTATACCAAGCAGCTTCATTAATTCCTTCGCATTATTAGCTGCATCTCCACCTGAGTTATTATTAAATAAAATACATACTTCTTTCGTATGTCTTGATAAAGTTTCCAGTTTATCGACCCACTCACAGAGTTCTTCTCGATTATATCGATATAAATATCTAACCTCTCGCCAGTTCTCTTGTCCATTATGATTCCATCCGTAAACATTTCTTCCGTGAAATCGAATTAATGTTAGCTCTTTGTTTGTTGGGTGTAAAACAGTTGGTATGCTTCCCATTCCAGCTTGAGGTTCATCACAAATTGAATGGATCCAACCCTCTTCACTCATAAAAGATAATGTTTGATCAGCATATTGTGGAAAGAACCAAGATTGATTCCTAAATTCCAATATTGCTGGGACAGATGTTAACTCATTTTTAATTGTTCTTAAAAATTCCACGTTTTCCTTCTTACAATTAAACCAAGGTGGAAATTGGAAGAGGACACCCTTTAGTTTATTGTTTTCAATTAAAGGTTGAATTGAATCAAGAAAAGGCTTTAATAATTTTATTTGTTCTTCCTTTGAATAATTCTGTCTTGCGTGTCCAGTAATTCCACCATATGCTTTAACGACAAATGAAAAATCAGACGTTGTATGATTCACCCATTTTTGATAATTTGATTTTGGCATAATACTATAATAGGATGAATCGATCTCTACTATTGGAAAGTGATTACAGTATTGTCGGAGTTTTTTTGATGAATGAATACGTTCAGGGTACAAACTATCATGATCGCCCCATCCAGTTACGCCAATTTTAATTTCCATAAACCGCTCCCATAAAACATTTTTTATTATATAATTATTACTAATATCAATTAAAATAAACAGAATTATTTGATATAATTATGTTTATTTTAAACTTATTTTAGTAGAAATAGGAGTATAGTGTAAATGAATACGGACACCGTAAATGATCTAAAAGCTAAAGTAGCTAAATTAGAGGAAAAAGTAGAGATTTATGAAAAAATTATTTCTTCGATTACACCAGGTTCATTTTTTTCAGAAAATTGTTTAAATTTAATTGATAAACATTCATTATCATTCAATGGAACTGAACTTCCAGATGAAATTACAACTACCTTTTCTTCATTCATGTTAAAAAATAAAGAAATTCTTCAAACAATCTTTGATGCCATCCCACATCATATTCTATTTATAGATCCCAAGGGTATCATTCAGTTTTATAATGAACAATGTGCCAGGGACTTTAAAGTAAATATTAATGAATACGTCGGTAAACATATAAGAGAATTACTAAGAATTGAAGATAAGGAAATTGCACTTCTTAACACGCTTTATTCAGGAAAAGAAATTTATCATCACGAGATTTTAAATAAGAACTATGGAATCGTGAATACAAGGATTATTCGTGATATGAATAATCAAATTGAAAGTGTTATTGGTATATTTCATTTTTTAAATGATGCTAGAGATTCCGAGAAACTAGCCATTTCTGGTAGAATTGCCGCTGGTATTGCACATGAGGTACGTAACCCACTTACGACTGTTAGAGGTTATCTTCAATTTGTTCAAGATGAAGCACCCGAGAGAATCAAACAATTATTTAATGACCTTTTAATCCCTGAATTAGATCGTGCAAACGGCATCATTACTGACTTTTTATCGATCACGAAAAATGCACCATATAAGCCTGAACCAGTTTGTTTAAACGATTTTCTCTTAAACTACATAAAACAATTGTTTTTTAGTGAAACGGTCATCAATAATGTAGATATAAAGTATAATCTCTCTGAAGAATTACATAAATATAAAATTTTCTTTGATAAAAATCAACTTGTTCAAGTATTTCTTAACCTTTTCCATAATTCATTGGACGCTAAGAAAGACGGTAATCTACTCATTACAATTGAAACTCATGTGATTGATGATGAAATAGTGATTATTTTTAAAGATAATGGTTGTGGTATTCCTAGGACAGTTTTACCATTTATATTTGATGCTTTCTATTCTACAAAAGATGAGGGTACTGGACTTGGATTATCTCTTACAAAAAAATTAATACAAAATCACGGTGGATTCATTACTGCTACTAGTAGTTGTAATGGAACAGAATTTACGATTACATTGCCAATTAATTATGACGACAATAAAAATAGCATCGTTTGATGCTATTTTTTTCTTTTTTTTAATATAAAAAAACCATTCTGCAACAGCAAAATGGCTAATTTTATTCTTTATTTATGATACATTTGATTTGGCAATTCCTTTATGGATAAAATCACATGATCTAGTTTTTGTTCTATACGATATAGTAAATAAAGTGTAACTCCGATTGGAAATCCAACTTCTTTTATCATACTGATCCAAAGCTCCATTTTTTCTCCCCCTTTATCTTACATATAAGAGGAAAATGAAAAATTTCTTTAAACAGTTAAAATGATTTTACCAGTTGATTTACGACTTTCTAACAATTCATGAGCAAGCTTCCCATCTTTTAATGAGAAAATAGTTGGGGATTGAACATTTATTTGTTTCGTTGCAATCCAATTAAACAATTCTTTACTTCTATTTATTCTTTCTTCTTTCGAAACAAGAACATTCCATAAATCTCCACCTGTTAATGTTTTTGAAGTATCCATTAACATTCTAGGATCAATATGAACTGGGTCTCCACCGGCCATTCCATAAAAAACAACTGTTCCGTGAACTTTTGTTGCTTCAAAACTATTCATAATGGTCGAACCAACAGATTCATATACTACGTCTACACCGTTTTTCTTTTTCGTTAATTCTTTAGTTAATGAAACCCAATCTTCGTTATATAATAATACTTCATTTGCACCAATGGAAAGTGCTTTTTCTTTTTTTTCATTTGAAGAAGTTAATCCGATAACCTCTCCACCTTTTAATCTAATCATCTGAGTAAGTAATTGACCTACACCACCTGCAACTGCATGAACAAGTGCAGTATCACCTAGTTTGATTTGATAACTGTCATTGACTAAGTAATGTGCTGTTAAACCTTGAAGCATAACAGATGCTGCGATTTCAAAACTAATTTCATCTGGGATAGGTACAATATGCGTTTCTTTCGCTGCAACATATTCTGCATTCGCATAAGGTACATCAGCAAATGCTACACGATCGCCTACTTTATATCCCGTTACTGAAGATCCGATTTCAGAAATGATACCAGAACCTTCATAACCTAAAATATAAGGTGGATTCCCTGCCAAATGATAATTTCCTTTACGACGATAGATATCTGCAAAATTAACGCCAACAGCTTTCATTTCAATACATACTTCATCATCTGAAATCGTTGGTCTAGCGATTTCCTCATATGTTAAAACATCTGACGAACCAAACTCTCTAAAAACTAATGCCTTCATATTTCATACTTCCCAACATGTTTAAAATTCAAAAATAAAATCCTCATCTGTCAATTTTTCCACTGTAACTGCTTTTACATACCCGTTTCCTTTTACAGAGAAGAAATCATGATTCTTTGTATCAGTTTTTAGTCCATTTAAGACAATAGGATTAATATCTTCATCATCAAAATATGCATCGAATCCTAAATTCATTAATGCCTTATTTGCATTGTAACGAATAAATTTATTTACTTCGTCCACTAAACCGATTGATTCATAAATTTCTGCGGTATATTGCAATTCGATATCATATAACTGAACTAATAATGACATTGTTTCTTTATATAGTCGAGCTTTTTGTTCATCTGAAAATTCATCATAAATTTGTTGTGCAAGTATACCTACAAATACGCCGTGAATACTTTCATCACGTAGAATCAGGTTAATAATCTCACCACTAGCCGTCATTTTTCCTTGGCCAGCTAAGTATAACGGATAGAAAAATCCACTATAGAATAAGTAACTCTCTAAAAATACACTAGCTACCATTGCCATATATAATTCTTCTGAAGATACGTCGCGCTTTAATAAATTTAAATAATATGAAGAAATCAACTCAGATTTTTTCGTTAGGATTGGATGCTCATCGATCCATTTAAAAAGGTGATCAATTTCATCTTCAGTTGCAAGCGTTGTAAAAATATGTGAATAACTTTTCGCATGGACTTCCTCCATTGCACCCATAAATGCTAGTACACTTTTTGCTTGTAAATTTTTCAAGTGTACTAAAATAAGTGGCATCCCTTCTCCACCTTGTTTCGTATCTAATAAAGTTAGTCCACCTAACACTTTTATAAACGTATCTTGCTCTTCCTTTGTAAGTGTATTCCATGTATTCTTATCAGACGAAACAACAATCTCTTCTTCAGTCCAAAATTGCGATAAATTTTGCTTCCAAAATACTAAACTAAAATCATCTTCTTTTTTATTCCAGTTTACAGCTTTCATCTAAAATGACCCCCTACTCACTAAAGAAAGCCCGAATATATAGATGTAGTATCATTAACATTCTCTATATACGAGCTTCCCATAGACTTACTCATTAAATTTTTATATCATCGTTCTATTTTTTATACATTTTGTGCTTTTTAGTATTGTTTAGACTGAACAGCTAATACACTCTTCCACACTCAATTTTCTTGTACGCGTATAATATAAACTTTTCAAGCCTTTTTTATTAGCATAGATATAATATCTTGCTAGTTCTCGGGTTGAAATATCACTATTTACATATAATATAGAGCTGATTCCTTGATCAATATGTTGTTGGATTTCAGCAATTAGATCAATTAATTTGTATTGATTTATATCGTAAGCCGACTTGTAATACCAGAAGCTTTTTTGTGATAAATAAGGCATTGGATAGTAAGTTGTAGAATTTGCATATGTTCTAGATTCAATTACATTTACAATTGGCATAACTGAAGAAGTAGCGTTTTGAATGTAGCTAATTGATTGTGTAGGAGCTATTGCTAAGCGGTAGCTGTTGTATAAACCATATGCTTGTACTTGCTTACTTAATGTAACCCAATCAAATTCATTCGGAATATAAATTCCATTAAATAATTCTTTTACTTTTTCTGTTTTCGGTTCAAAAGATTGTGTTTTGTACTTATCAAAATAAGTACCTTTTGCATATTCACTTTTATTAAAGTCTTTAAATGTTTTCCCCGTTTCTTTTGCAATAAACATACTCTTTTCTATTGAGTAATAGTTCATCATCATAAAGAATGTACGTGCAAAATCCTTTGCTTCTTCACTTTCATAAGCAATTCCATTCTTTGCAAAGTAACCATGTAAATTCATTGCACCTAAACCAACAGAATGAAGTTCATCATTTGCTTTTTTAACAGTAGGTGCATTTTCGATTTCAGTCATATCAGATACAGCCGTTAATGCTTCAATTCCAACATGAACTGATTCTCTAATTGCTTTATTTTCCATTACATTCACAATATTTAATGAACCTAAATTACAGTTTACATCACGATTAATTACATCCTCTGATCCATAATTGTTGATCTCAGATGTTTCTTGTAATTGAAAAATCTCAGTACACAGATTTGACATTTTTATTTCGCCAATATCTTTTAAAGCATGCTGGTTGTTCGCGTTTGTTTTATACATTAAGTATGGATAACCAGATTCAAGTTGAATTGCCGCAATCTTAACTAATAAATCACGAGCTGATAAATCAAGTTTTTTCTTTTTAATTTTATCATTTTTTAAAAGTTCATCGTATTTTTCATCTATATCAATATCATCTAAATGAATGCCATATTCCTTGTAAACCGTATAAGGAGCAAATACATAGAATGGCTCATTTTTTTCTGCAAGTTCAAAGAATTTATTTGGAACAATTAATCCAATCGATAAAGATTGAATTCGACTTTTCTCATCGGCGTTAATTTTTTTCGTATCAAGAAACTCAATTACGTCCCAGTGGAAAATATTTAAATATGTTGCACCAGCACCTTTACGTTGGCCAAGCTGGTTCGCATATGAGAATGAATCTTCTAATAGCTTCATTACAGGAACAACACCACTTGCAGCGTTATCAATTTCTTTGATTTGTTCTCCTCGTGCTCTAAGCTTAGATAAATTCAGTGCAACGCCACCGCCAATTTTTGAAAGTTGCATTGCTGTATTAATTTGAAAACCAATTGAGTTTAAACTATCATCCATTTCAAGTAAGAAACATGAAACCATTTCACCTCTTCTACTTCTACCAGCATTCAAGAATGTCGGAGTAGCAGGTTGATAGTTTTGTTGAATCATCATTTTCGCCAAATTTAATGCTTTATCAATATTGCCTCGTCCTAAATAAAGAGCAACGATCGCAATTCGATCTTCATATCCTTCTAAATAAAACTTTCCATCGTTTGTTTTTAATGCATAGTCCTTAAAGAATTTAGATGCTGCCATATATGATTGGAAAGTAAATCCAGCTTGATAAACTAGTTCATACATTCTTTCAATCTCAGTAAGGGAGTATTCTAATTCTACCTGATAATAATAGTTTTCTTGAGTCATATACTGTAAGCGTTCTTTAACAGAAGAGAATTGAATTTTTCTATCTTCTACTTCTTTTAGGAAACAAAGTAACGCTTCTTTATCTTTTTCAAGATCAAAAAAACCATCCTTTTTAATTGTTAATTCATTATTCAGCTCAATATGTCTCAAGCTTTTCCACTCCCTCAAGAAAATATTGTATATCACGACTTGTCCCTGACATTTCGAATTTTGACAAGACCGGTACGTTATATGTTTTGGCAATTTTATCTGCACTGGCTGCAAATAAATCTCCCCAGTTTCGATTGCCACTTGCACTTACTGCTCTTAGGTAATTTGAATTTTTCTCCAAAAAATGATGTACATTGTCTGGAACACTTCCAAATCCAGTAGTGTAGGTTACAAGAATATAAGGTTCTTCGATTTTTAGTCCATCTTTTATTTGAATTGACGGCATTCTAATTTTATTGACAAAACGCTTAACATTGCCCGTCATTGAACTGTAAACTATCACCATAGGATCACCTCATTTTATATGTAAGAATATTTTATGAATATTTAAAATTCTCATGTTATATACCTACATATTGTATTACCTTTTTAGAACAAACACAATATATAGTTTCCTAAATATGAAAATAAACATTTCGACAATCTTACTCAGAATGAAACAATAAGAGAAATTTAACAAATTATGGAGAAGAGTGCAATAAAGTGTAAAACGATTTTTTTGTCAATTGAGCCAAACCGAGAAACATAAAAAAAATACCCAATAACGCCTTGCAAAATAAGAAAAAAGTCAAAAAAACTTTTTTTTTTTGCAATTGGTTTCATGAGTACTTCTTAAAAAGTTATATATTTTTAAATATTTGTTAACTTCTTGCTTCTTCTATATATGTATAAATTACATCGCCACCATGCTGAGCAATTCCTCGGAAGTGTTTAAAGTCCTCTCGATTCACAATAATTTGTCTAAAGTTTAAAAAATCTTCTTTTTTGATCAATATTTGTGTAATTTCACCGTTTTTAAGTTGTTCAATACCATTCAACATTTCATTTTGTTCCATATTCTCACCCTTTAATAATAGTTCTAATCTTGATTACTGTTTTAATGCTTCCCTCTAACATTATCAAAGATGTTATTATATGAAAACTAAATTGTTACGTCTAAAATTTTCTCTGTGACAAATACATTTGAATCTTCATTCTTAACTAGAATGACTTCAATTTCTCCATCTATTATGACTAAAAATGCTTTTGGTATTAATTCCAACCCAGTGCCAAGACATTCAAAATGAACTTTTGCATGTCCCTCACCTAGTAGAACGACCATTTCAAAAAATGGAATGACAATGATCTGATCAAAAAATAAAATTGGATCACCAATCAAAGTATTACTGCTAACAAATTCTTTTATTTCTTCTTCTAAATCATACTGTAAATCTTCAATCCATTTCTTCAAGAAAGTAACCTCCAAAGAGTGCTACATCCATTTTTTACCCTTCTTGTAATTTTTAAACATATTTTTGAATTTAAATTGACTAAATTGTAAAAAATATTCAATTTTCTCTTTACCTTTAAACCGTTTTCATGCATTATAGAAGGTGTAAAATGAAAACTTTTTATTAGGAGATACGCTCATGAAAATTGCAGAAGCTGGAAATATCATTGAGTTTAAACAAGGGTTAAAAGGAAAAGTTCAAAAAGTGAATAAAAATTCTGTCATAGTAGACATATCGATAATGGAAAACTTTAGAGATTTAGAAATGGAACCGCTTACAGTTGTTAACCATAAAAACTATAAAATTGTAAGAACCGCAGAATAATTGTTCAATAGATGACGTTCGACAAACGCATTTCGTGGTCCAGTAACGTTTTAATTTAATCATAAATAGTCATTTACCACGTCTTGTTGAGACTAGTGAACTAAGCAGATTATAAATTGTAAATGTTTTGTTGTATTTTAGAGAATAACTAAATAATAGAAACCGTACTTACATACTTCTACATTTTTTTGAATTTTGTAAAATAATAAGCGTTTCAAATCATCCTTAAGTCCCGTGTGCATCACGGGACTTTTTTTTATGATTACATTTGTTAATGTGAGTAAATTGGATAAATTTTTCAGATTTGGACATAAAACCAAAACTAAAAAAATTGAAAGGAGTAATTTTATATCATTTAGTTTCTTTGTCCAATTCTTTAAAAGATTTTACTTTCTCATGTGGTTGTTGGTTCGTTTTTCTTTCATTCCAAAAACGTTCTTTTTCACTTTTTGATTTTGTCATCATTCCACCCCCTTAAGTAATTTCGTTTTTTATCCTTTCACAAAATTGTAGATTATATGTAATCTTTCATTTTTACATTTTAGACAAAATTCACATGTAAAAAATAGCATTTGAAATTTGGTGAACTTCAAAAATTCATTTTGTAAATGACTATTGATTTATTCACCTCAAATTAGAAAGGAAGGTATTGAATGAACTTTTTAACAAAATTTAGTTTGAAAAATTCAGTAGCCGTTTTTATTATTTCATTTTTATTAATATTTGGTGGGTTGTACTCTTATTCAAAATTAAAGGTTGAGGAGCTTCCAGATATTGAATTTCCAGCTATTTCTGTTCAAGTAGTATACCCTGGAACAGCACCAGAGGATGTAAATGAACAAATTACGACGAAACTTGAAAATTCTTTTAAATCAATTGAGGGTATTAAAACTTTATCAAGCTCGTCATTTGAAAGTGTATCTGTCATTAATTTAGAATTTCCATTTAATACAGACATGGATAAAGTTGAACAACAAATTAATTCAACCCTTAAGGAAGCTGGCCTACCTGAAAATGTAACATCAAAAGTTGATCGTTTTTCATTCGGCTCCTTCCCTATCTATTATCTTTCTGTATTTTCAAAAGATGGTTCAAATATTGAAAATGTTTTAGATGAGGAAATTGTTCCTGCATTAAACAAAATCGAAGGTGTAAACAGTGTCTCTATTGGTGGGGGAAAATCGACTTCGCTATCGATTGAATTAGATAAAGAAAAAATCGCAAAATTAGGTCTTTCTTTATCAACCGTTAAAGATCAAATTAACGCAAAATTCCTTTCATTCCCTGCTGGAAAAATAACTGATGGTGATATTAAAGTTCCTATTCGAATTGAAGAAAAACTTGATACCATCCAAAAATTGAAAGATTTAGAACTACAAATTACATCTTTTGGCACAACTACTAATGAATCACAAACAGTACAACCAAAAGTTTTATTAAGTGATGTAGCTAAGATTGAATCGATAACTTCTCAAGATGAACTAATCCGATATAACGAAAAAGATTCGATTTCTATGGCGATTACAAAAAAACAAGATGCAAATACAGTTGAAGTAGCAGATAAAGTGATAAGTGTTCTTAATAAGTATAAGAAAGAAGTTTCTTATAAAGTAGGTTATAGCTCTGCAGAAGGTGTAAAACAATCTGTTGAATCACTTGTAAAGGAAGGCTTGCTAGGTGCAGTATTTGCTTCGATTGCAGTGTTATTATTTTTACGAAATGTCCGAGCAACTTTTATCGCAATTATTTCGATTCCATTATCATTATTAATAACATCAATCTTCTTACTAGAATTGGATATTACTTTAAATATTATGACGCTAGGTGGGATGGCAGTTGCTGTTGGGCGCGTAGTTGATGATAGCATTGTTGTCATTGAGAACATATTCCGTCGAATTCGAAAATCAAAAGAAGGCATGTCAAATGAATTAATTCTTTCTTCAACGAAAGAAATTCTAAAAGCTATCACATCTTCAACCATTACGACAATCGTTGTATTTTTACCACTTGGAGTAGTTGGCGGTTTCACTAGTAAAATTTTCTTACCATTTGCCTTAACGATCGTCTTTTCATTACTGGCTTCTTTATTGGTTTCAATTACAATTGTGCCAATTCTTGCTCGTTATTCATTTAAGAAAGTACCGCCTGAGGAAAAAGAGGAAAAGCTTCAAATTTGGTATGGTAAATTAATTGAAAAGTCATTAAACCGTAAATGGATTGTAATCGTTTTAGCGATTGTATTACTTCTTGGTTCATTTTCGTTAGTTGGCAGACTAGGATTTACATTTATCCCAAATGAAGCATCTAGAGCGATTATTGCTCAATTAGAGTTACCTTCCTCGACTTCAATTGAAAAAACAAATGATGTTTCTTTAAAAATAGAAAAAATGTTTTTAGATATGGATGAAGTAAAAGAAATCTCTACTGGGGTTGGTAGTCGTGACTTTATGACAGGATTAAAGACTGAAAATAAAGCAAGTTACTTTATTAACCTGAAAGACAGTGCAGATGTAGATACTTTTATTAAGGAAACTAAAAGTAAAATGGAAGAAGTAGCTACTTCAGAAGTAAAAGGCGCAAAAGTTGGATTACAGGAAAATTCATCTAGTGGCCCTCCTTCCAATAATAATGTTGATATAAACTTGTACTCAAATAACTTAGTGGCTCTTCAAGAAAGTGCAAAAAAAGTTGAAGAATACATGAAAGACAATGATGATTTAAAATATGTAACAAATAATTTCTCAGAAAAACAAAAACAAGTTATTGTTTCTATTGATGAAGAGAAAGTATCAAAAAATGGAATCTCATCAGGTTACATTTTAGGGTTGGTAGCTGATCAAACAAACCCTATCAGTTTAGGCACATTAAAAATTGATGGTAAAGACCAAAATGTACAGATTACTTATAATAAAGAATTACAATCTATTGAAGATATTAAAAAGATCACTCTCTTCGGTAAACTTGGACCCGTTAAACTGTCTGATGTTGCAGATGTTAAATCAGTCGAAACTTATTCTACGATTCAAAAATTAGATGGCAAGGTATATGCGAAGGTTTCTGCTCAAATTAAGGGAAAAGATATCGCAAAAGTAACAAATGACGTTGTAAATGGTGTGAAAAAAGAAATAGACCTACCATCTGATGTATCACTTAAAGGTGGTGGCGGAAGCGACGATACAATGCAAACCTTTAAAGATTTAGGGGTTGCTATGGGTGTAGCGATCGGATTAGTTTATTTAACAATGTTAATTGCTTTCGGTAAGGCTAGAATTCCATTTATCATTCTCTCTGCCTTAGTATTTGTTCCGATTGGATCATTTGTTGCCCTATTTATTGCAGGCGAGCCATTGTCTATCAGTGTAATGATTGGATTATTAATGTTAATTGGTATCGTTACGACAAATGCAATTGTATTAGTTGATCGCATTGGTCAAAATATTGATCAAAAGCAATTACCACTTCGTGAAGCGATAATTGAAGGTGGTAAAACACGTCTTCGTCCGATATTAATGACAGCATTTGCAACAATTGCTGCATTATTGCCTTTAGCACTGACAACATCAACAGGAACTTTAATCTCAAAAGGATTAGCCATTACTGTAATAGGTGGATTAACTTCATCTACCTTATTAACATTAGTATTCATCCCAGTAGTATATGAATTATTCTTCTCACGTAAAAAGAAGAATAAAGTTAAAAAAGAGAAATCGACTATTGTTAACGGGTAATGGTCTGGTAGAAAGTAAAATGATTTGCAATGTTACCCATTTTAATAAAAACGAAGTATAGGTGCACCTGTACCCATTCTTTCTCTTTTTTCATATTAAAAAACTCCGATTCAAAAGAGCGAATCGGAGTTTTCATATTATAGGTTATGATCATTAACCCCGTCTAACCATTTTTTGACTGGTGCTAATGTTTTTTCGATACTTCCTTCATTAAAAGGTGATTCAAGTTTTGCTTCACTTACTAGACCTAAAAATGATTTACTGCCTCCTAATTGACATAAGCCAACATAGTCAGACCACGCTGCATCACGATCTTCATGCATTTTATTCCAGAATTGTAATGCACAAATTTGAGCTAATGTATAATCGATGTAATAGAAAGGTGATTGGTAAATGTGACCTTGTCTTTGCCATAAGCCACCTTTTTCTAAATAGCTATTGCCATCATTTACGCGATGAGGTAAATATTTTGCTTCTAATTCTTTCCAAAGACCATGTCTTTCTTCAGGTGTTAATTCTGGTTTTTCATAGATTGCATGTTGAAATTCATCAACCGCAACACCATAACTAATAAATGTAACGGCACTACTTAAATGAGTAAAGTAATATTTCTCTGTATCCTCTTTAAAGAAGTTTTCTTGCCACGGCCAAGTAAAGAATTCCATACTCATTGAGTGAATTTCACAAGCTTCATATGTCGGCCAATAATACTCTGGCGTATTAAACTTACGACTCTCGTAAACTTGGAAAGCATGACCTGCTTCATGCGTTAAAACATCGATATCTCCTGAAGTTCCATTAAAGTTAGAAAAGATATAAGGTGCTTTGTAATTAGGGATATAAGTACAATAGCCTCCTCCCTGCTTTCCTTCTTTCGCAACTAAATCCAATAAATCTTCATCAAGCATGAATTGGAAAAATTCACTTGTTTCTTTTGATAATTCATCGTACATTTTTTTACCGTTTTCAATAATCCACTCAGGACTACCTTTTGGTGTAGCGTTTCCTGTTACAAACTCGAATTTATCATCATAATAGTAAAGCTGCTCAACACCAATTCTCTTTGCCTGACGCTCTCTTAATTCAGTAGCAATTGGTACAATCGTGTCATAAACTTGGTCTCTAAACTTTTTCACATCGCTTGCATTATAATCTGTTCTTAACATTCGAGCGTATGCTAATTCAACAAAGTTAGAAAAGCCTAATTTATTTGCAATACTAGAACGAATTTTAACTAACTTATCAAAAATTAAATCAAATTTATCCTGGTTTTCTGAGAAATAACCAAAGTATGTATCATAAGCAACTTTTCTTACTTCTCTGTCCTTATCCTCGAAATGAGCTGAAATTTGTGCTAATGTTTTCACCTCTCCGTAGAAAGGTAGCTTAGCTGCGGCAACCAATTTACCATATTCAGTCGTCAATTTATTTTCTTCTTGTAGATCAGGAATTACCTCTTCACTTAAAATTTTCACTTCACACTCAGCTAATGCAAATAATTGTTTACCATACTTTTCTTCTAATTGCTCTCTGAAAGGTGAACTAATCAACGCTTTATAATACTGCTGACCATATGATTGAACAATTGGCGTATTCTCATCGAAAAAAGCTTGCTCATCTTCGTAGAATTTATCATTCGTATCGATAGAATGACGAATTGCACAAATATTTTCCATTGTAGAAAATTCATTTCTTAAGTCATTAATTTCATTCATTGCTAACTCTTGTTCAAAAACTGTTGAAGCATCATAAAAATTTTGTAATCGTTTTTTAAAGTCTTCTCCGAAATTTTTTATATTTGGTCTAATGTATTGGTAATCTTGGAAACTCATGATTATCCCTCCATTTTGTGTGATATTGCTATTATATAAAAAAAAGTCTAGTAAAAAAACCATAATTTAAACTAATTTCTGAAAATTTAAAATTATTAACGTATGACTAGATAAGTATTAATTTTATCCGATAGTAATATAGAAGATGAGTTTTATTGTAAAAAAAATGATACTAAATGACCTTTTCGTTTTATTTTTGAATAAATACAATAAATCTAAATGAAAAGTAACATTTTTATACAATAAAACAGATTTAGCGACATAATTTTACAAACACATAAAGATTTTATAGAGAGAGAGGAATTTTGGGGATATGGATAAAAGCTCGGTTATAGGTATTATATTAGGATTTATTGCAGTTGGAGTTGGGATGGTATTAAAAGGAGTTTCGCCTGCTGTATTAGCGAATCCAGCAGCCATCTTAATTATCATTCTTGGAACAATTGCAGCCGTTGCAATCGCATTTCCGATGAGTGAATTAAAAAGGATACCCGCATTATTTAAAATTATATTTGGTAAAGAAGAAAAAGAAAGTGTTTTAGATGTCATCCAATTATTTTCTGATTTAGCTGTTGTAGCTAGAAGAGATGGGCTTTTAGCATTAGAAGCAAAATTAAATGAAATTGAAGATACATTCTTAAAGTCAGGCTTAACATTAGCAATTGATGGACAATCACCAGAATATATTAGAGATGTTCTTGACGAAGAAATAGATGCAATGAAAGAACGTCATCATGCTGGTGCATTAATCTTTACACAAGCAGGAACATATGCACCGACACTTGGAGTTTTAGGGGCAGTAATCGGATTAATAGCCGCTCTTGGTAATTTAAGTGACACTGATTTACTAGGTCATGCGATCGCAGCTGCTTTCGTTGCAACATTAATGGGTATTTTCACTGGATATGTTTTGTGGCATCCATTTGCAAACAAATTAAAGCGTAAATCTAAAGCAGAAGTGAAAAGAAAAGAAATTATGATTGAAGGTATTTTATCAGTATTAGAAGGTCAACCTCCTCGATTAATTGAACAAAAATTAGCAGTATACTTACCAATTAAAGAGCGTATGTTAATCAACTCAGGAGAGAAAGCTGATGAGTAAAAAGAAAAAACATGAAGATCACGAGGAGCATATTGATGAAAGTTGGTTAATACCTTACGCGGATTTACTGACTTTATTATTAGCACTTTTTATCGTTCTATTTGCTTCAAGTAGTGTAGACGCAACTAAGTTTAAACAAATCTCTGATTCCTTTACAACCATTTTCAATGGCGGAACTGGCGTTATGAATTACCCGACTGAGACAATCCCTCAAGAAAATCCTAAAGGTAGTTCAAATGAAAAAGATAATAAAGGTAATGGAGAAACTACTCAAAAAGAACTAAAAGAAGTAAAAGAAAAAGTAGACCAATTTATTAAAAATAATAAACTTCAAAGTAGTCTAAAAACTGAATTAACTGATGAAGGCTTATTAATCACAATTACAAACGACGTTTTATTTGATTCAGGGAGTGCGATCGTCAGAACAAGTGAACGAAGGATTGCAACACAAATTTCTAATCTATTGATCTCAAACCCACCTTTAAGCGTTATAATTTCAGGGCATACAGACAATGTACCGATTAAAAATGAATTGTTTCAAGACAACTGGGATTTAAGTGTTACACGTGCTGTAAACTTTATGAAAATCATGTTGGAAAATAAAAAATTAAAACCACAATCATTTAGTGCAAAGGGTTATGGAGAATATAAACCAATTGCTAGTAATCATACACAAAAAGGTAGAGCAAAAAATAGACGTGTTGAAATTTTAGTTCTTCCAAGTAACACGAACCCAAATACGAAATAATGACAATGAAAAAAGCTCATCTAAAGTGAGCTTTTTTCATTTGTTCCATGATATCCGATTTTCTTTAACAAGTGAATTAAGAAATTTTTCTCCTCGTCTGAAAGATCACTCATTTGTTCATGTAAGAATTGTTCGTGTATTGGGAATATCTCATTCATTAAAGTATTTCCGCTATCTGTAATCTCTGCATAAATGACTCTTCGATCAGCACTGCATGGATTACGTACGACAAGCCCTTTTTTCTCTAATTTATCGACTACATAAGTGATACTTCCGCTCGCAATTAAAATCTTCTCACCAATATGCTGAAGTGGCTGATTGCCTTTATGGTACAATAACTCCAAAACAGCAAACTCAGTCGGATTTAGATTAAATTCTGCAATTGATTTATTGGCAGAGTCATTTATTTTTCGATGCGCTCGAGATAATACAATAAATAGTTTTAATGAAAGCTCTATTTCATCTCTATTTGTCTCATTCATACTTATACTCCTTTAATTCCAATTAAATACTCTATCTATTTTATGAATACCTTATTGTTTCATATTACGGTTTTTCGATGATAAAATACGGCTCGATAACCCTTGAGAGTTTTTCTGATATGAAATAATAAGCTCATCTAATTCTTGACTGGCCCTTAATGTAAGTTGTTCATTCAAACCTCTAGTTTCCGCAAAAAATACCATTTCTTCTCTTTTTAATGAGATTGATAATAATAAATGGCTGAGTTGAGATTCATTCATTTACACTATTTCCCTTCCGCAGGATTGTTGTTAATAAATAAACTTAATAATAGAAAGTATTTTTTTGTCTACTATTCATTTTATCTCATATTTCTAAAGTGATACAAGATGAAACCTACTAAGTTTACTTACTTAGTAGGTTTTTTCTACAATTATATATAATAGTTCTTCTTACTTTATTAATTAGACGACTTTCAACGAATTCCTTCTTATATTGATTAAATTTGATATAATCTTACCATAAATTCAATAAAACATTAAATTTTAGAATAAATATAGAAGTTTGTTGATTTTCAGGATATATATGTATGATTTTTTAAACAAGAAATTTGCATTTTTCATTTCAACTTTATTCATAAATTTTTTAATTTTAATGATCAAGACACTAGACTATAAGTTCAATTATTAAATAAAAAGGCTATGTAAAAAAAGAATGTTGATTTCCATTCAAGGTACTTCGCTTTCCGTGGGGCGTGACGCCCCTGAGCCTCCGGGTCCACACGATGTGGATCATGCATGCGTTACGACAGGACGTCGTGGTTTTAGCATGCATACCTTGCTTGGCCTTCGGGGTCTAAAGTTTCCCGCATCTCCCATAGGAGTCTTCGCACCTTCCATTCCAATTACTCTCGAACAGGTTATTCTCTTTCATACTCTTATTGTATTTAGCTAAAATCAACAATTAATATTAACGGAGCCAATAAAAAAGCTAAAAATATAATGAAATACATCCATCATTACATTTTTAGCTTTACATATATTAATTTCCGGCTTTTATTTTATGGCCCTGTATCATCATCATTTTAACTTTATAGCTAATGAGGAACTCAATTCCTTCCAACCATTTCTTCGTCTCTAGAGGCGTTCTTCCCCAGACAGTTATCCCATGGTTCCTAACAAGGACAACTCCATAATCATTTGTTAGAAATGGTGTATAGGAGCGTTTAAACGCTTCCATATCCTGTGCATTATCAATAATAGGAATCGTAATTTTGCTATTTGTGTAGGAACCTGTAATGATATGAATCATTTCATTATCTTCAAGTTCTACTTTCCCTTCATCTCCAAACAGTTCAGAAATAATATTATTGTCAACCGTATGTACGTGTAACACACATGCAGCAGACGTCTTTTCATAAATATTGGCATGAATTAATGTTTCAAGGGAGGGTTTTAATACAGTATCAAAAACTGGCTCCCCTATGTTATTAACAACAATAAATTCTTCATCACATCGCGCTCTTTTATCTTTTTCATCTGCTGTTACTAGGAATAATAACGGATCATCAGAAATCTTCATTGATAAATTCCCACTTGTACCATAAAACCAATCCCGCTTTGCCAAGTCACATTTAATATTTGCAAGTTTCTTCCACTGTTCTAAGAATAAACTCATTCTTACACCTCCATTTAGTTAGACTATCTATTGGCATGCCTTTAAAAATTCAAACTATTCTTACTATTTTATAAAATTATGTCATGCATTCAACTTCATTGTCAATAGTTCTAATTAAATGAACAAACTCCAATAATTTACATCAACATTCTTTTTTTGATAATCTTTATTGATTTAATACTTTTTTTACTTCTTGTTTTGACAATACCCCAAACTTATTACATAAAATTGTAAAAAACACTATTTTTCGATTCATCATTTTGTCCTTTCTTTCCTTAAGGAAACTTTTTTGTATTTAGTAAATTATATGAAATCATCATACAAATGTGATAATTCCGTAGTTGATTCTATAAATTTTCAGTAATAAAAATATTGGCTGTTTTCGTATATGAATACGTTCTCCTCCGAAATCTCGTAACTTCCATTATTTTCAACTTTTGTCTTTATTCTTAAATCCATTATCTACATTTAGAAATTCTTTAAATTTGTGATAAAATAAGACGACTAAAAATAAGGCTCTATTCTAAATGTTTGATTGTTTATTTAAACTGTAAGGTAAATATGAACGCGCTACAAACAAAAAGCAGTTGACAGATGTGGGGCCAAAATAAAAAACGAGGTATGTAAATGAAAGTCGTATTAGCAACATTAAATGCAAAATATATTCATACGAATTTAGGTATTCGATATATAAAAGCTTATGCTCAGCCGGAATATGAAATTGAGCTTGCTGAATATACAATTAAAGATCCTAGTATGAATATCATTACTGATTTATATAAGAAGAAACCGAAAATAGTTGGATTTAGCAGTTATATTTGGAATATCGAGCAAACGATTGAAGTCATTCAAATGTACAAAAAAATAGACCCTAATGTTACGATCTTTATCGGTGGACCTGAAGTAAGTTATGATGTTCAATACTGGTTGGATCGAGTAAAGGAAGTTGACGTTGTTGTCGTTGGTGAAGGCGAAATTACAGTTAAAAACCTAATCAAAGCGATCGACAATGGAGAAGATTTTTCGAAGATCTCTGGAATTGGTTATAGAGATAACGGCTTAAATATTGTTAGACCTCAAACTGAAAAATTAGATTTAACAACCATTCCATCGCCTTATCGTTTTAAAGAAGACCTACCTTTTTTAAGTAAAAGAATTCAATATATTGAGACAAGTCGTGGCTGTCCATTTAATTGTCAGTTTTGTTTATCTTCTATTGAAGTAGGTGTTCGTTATTTCAATCGTGAAGTGATTAAAGATGACATTCGTTATCTAATGGCAAATGGTGCAAAAGTATTTAAGTTTGTTGATCGAACATTTAATATAAGTAGAAGCTACGCGATGGACATGTTCCAATTCTTAATTGATGAGCATGTAGAGGGTACGGTATTTCAATTTGAAATTACAGGCGATATTATGAGACCTGAAGTAATTGAATTCCTTAATGAAAATGCTCCTAAAGGTTTATTCCGATTTGAAATTGGTGTTCAATCTACGAACGATGCTACAAATGAACTTGTTATGAGAAGACAGAATTTCGAAAAACTATGTCGCACAGTAACACTCGTTAGAGATGGCGAAAAAATTGACCAGCATTTAGACTTAATTGCAGGCTTACCAGAGGAAGATTATCAATCGTTTAGACAAACGTTTAATGATGTTTTTGCACTTCGTCCTGAAGAACTTCAACTTGGATTCCTAAAAATGCTTCGAGGAACTGGTGTGCGTTTAAGAGCACATGAACATGACTATGTATATATGGATTATGCACCATATGAGGTGTTAGGTAACAATATTCTATCTTTTGAAGATATCGTGAAAATTAAGCAAGTAGAGGATGTTCTAGAAAAATATTGGAATGACCATAGAACAAATAATACTATTGAGTATTTAATCGAAAATGAATTCGAAAGCCCATTTGATTTCTTCCAATTATTTGGTTCATATTGGGAAGAACGTGGCTGGTCACGAATAGGCCATCAGCTCGAAGATTTATTTAAAAGGTTAGATGAGTTCTTAAACCATTATTCAATTAAAAATGGAAAAATCACAAAAGATATTATGAAAGTAGATTATTACTTAAATCATAAATACAAACCTCGAAAACCGTGGTGGGACGAAAGTACTGACAATGATTTTTCAAAAAGAATATATAAACAAATACTTGAGCAACCAGAATTTTTAAGTAAAGAATTCTTAGCTCTTAACTTAAATGAAAAAGAATTATACAAACATACTATGGTTGAACTACTTTCATTTGATATTGAACATTTCTTACAAACGAATGAATATAGAACCGGTTCATATGCAATGTTAATATTCTTTTCACCAAAAACCTTAAAACCATCATTTTTCACATTAGAAGTGTAATGAATAAGGACAATACCATTTTTTTGGTATTGTCCTTTTGTTTTGTTCTTTTGAATTGAATTCACTTAAAAGCTAATAATATTTGTAAGTCGAGGTGATAAAATGAACAGAAAAAAAGAAAACAAAAAAATTGAATCTCCGGTATTGAATGAAACTTTACCGCATATTTCTAACTTTCCTTCATTTAAAGGAACCGATGTCAAAATGGAGGAACCATTTATCAATTCAAAAGGTGTTGTCATTGGTGATAGTAAATACAGTTCGCCAAATTCTCCTTTAAATAATTGGTCCGATGAGGTTGATCCTGCTGTTATGGCTGGAGATGAATGGGTCCATCCAACAAATGATATTGGATGGGCAACAGCAGAAAATTCAGCTATCATTGAATCTAAAAAATTAGATAGAGAACCTGGAAAGCAATTTATGCATCCACAGCACGAAACAAGAGATTAAAGATGTGGGGATGGGAAATGGAATCTAAGTAATCATTTTTGAAGGAAATTCTCCATTTCTCCCCTCTCCTTTATTTTTTTCGTTTTCCATCCCCTATACTATTCAAATAAAGAAACTCGCATATCTCCATTTTTCAAAACTACTAATGTATGTAATTGTGCCCTGTGATGCGTAAAATGGACTAAAATTTCAAGTAACCATTCAAATCTTGTATATTCTACTCCCCAATATGATGACTTTTTTTGCATTAGTTCCTCTTCATTATAAAGATTATAAGTGTTGATAAGCTGCTCTCTACCACGCAGTAACAAAGTTTTTAATTCTACAATCGTATGACATTTTACTGATTCATAAAATGTATCCATTTCTTTTTTGGTTGCACTATTACTTATAAATAAATCCGCTGCCATTAGTTCACATAAATGTTGTACTATCTCACCGATTGATCTTTTATTCGCCATTGGTCGATCATTTAAGTCGTCGTCGCTTAAACAATCGATTATTTGAATTACAGTATCTACGGTGAAACTTAATTGATGAATTACACTTTCAACATACATATATATTCCCTACCGTTCTTTTTCTTCCATATTATCAAATCCAAACTCTACTTACTATCATCCACTCCAAAACAAATACAATTCTCATCGTTTCCGATCAATGTCTCCCTTGTTCTTTTTTCATCTAATTTAGAATACATAAAGAGTGGCATTCAAAAGGAGGGACATTATGAAAACATTAGCATGGCATGAAACCTTAGAATTACATGAAATCCTAGCGGCAACGACATATTATCTTTTCAAACTAAAGAGCCATTCAAAACAAATTACTGATAAAGAATTAAAGGAATTATATATTACTTCAATTGAAAAAATTAGAAAATCAAATTCGAGATTTATTAAAAAAATAGGACGTATTGCATACGTCCATGTTTTAGTTCTTATTAAAATTTTTATTATCTAATGTCGTTACTTTCTCAACAGCCAAATGTTGATAATTCTTTGTGTTTTCTACTAATTTAATTAAATTTATATAAGTTTGTTTTGCACCTAATACAAGTAAAGGTACGCCAATAAAATCAATTTTTAAAAATCTAGATGTAAATCCACCAAAAGTCATAGCGAGCGGAACTGTCGGTGATGTATTTGATAGAATAATTTTGTCGTCATTATTTAGTAAAAGCATACCTAAGCTCTCAATTGCTGCATTTACATTTTTCGTATATCGTCTTGCAACTGTATATACTTTATCTCCATTTTCATCCTCACCATGGTAATATAGTTTCCCACCATCTTTTGGCTTTAATTTATTAAATAAGTATACGTTTTTGACTTCACTATCTGTTGGCTTACGATCCATTGGTAATTTATTTAAATGATATGCTGCAGCTAAAGGTGAAGAATGTGTACCTCCAAAACAATTATAGATATAATATTTCATCCTAGTTCATCCCTTTATATTTGATTCAAAAATTTATATAGTACAGATTACCTTTTTAATACGTATGTAAATGTAATTGTTTAGAATCCCATTCTGCAAAGCAAACTTGTTTTAAAGTTAAATTTGCTTCATTTAATTTTTTATGAACCCATTTTTCATCCTTCTTCAATGATTGTAGAGATCTTTCAATAATCTTGCCATCACTGATGATGACCATTGGCAATATCGCCTTTTCTGCATTAATTTTTAAATCTTGCTTCGTTGCAACATCATAGCTGGACTTTTTTAAGACACTAATAGAACCATCATTCTCCAAAATTGCATATGCAACTTCGTTAACAGAAAATGTACTTTTTGCCCTAAGTAATTGTAATAGCTGATCGATATCTAATCGATTTTTTTTTAGTTCATTCCATTGAATAATCCCTTTTTTGATAACGATTGACGGATCCCCTTCTAGAACCTTCCTTGCACGACGCGATTTTTGGGTAATCACTTCAGTAATAAAGATCAAAGCACTCCATGTAAAAATACTAAATAATATATGCGGTAGATTTGCTTTATCATCATAAATTGCATCTCCCAATATATTACCTAGTACAAGAGCTGATATAAAATCAAAAGGCGTAATTTGATTAATTTGCGTTTTACCAAGTATTTTAACGACTATAAAAAGAGCAATATACCCAAAAAATAATTCATATAATATTTCAAGGTATCCCATAATTTACACTCCTGTATATTTAGTACCTATTAAATTTTCTTACTATTTCAAGCTTTTTATTCACAATTACCATAATTAGTACTTATTTCATAAATATATGAGCATCTGGGTTGAACCCGGTTATGACCAAATCACATATTATTTTTGCAAAAATATATGAGTAAATCATACCACTCCCACCAAATCCCATTAAAAAATAACAGTTTGGATATTCTGGATACTCCCTAATCATTGGTAAGCCAGTATGAGTACTGCCAAATAGACCTGTCCAATAATATTCAATCTTTACATCTTTATATATTGGAAATAGTTCAATTAAACTTTTTAATAATTGGTCCTTTTTATGATGTAACATTGCATCTCTTTGTTCTGGAATTATCGTATATTCATCTAAACCCCCAACGACTATTCTTCCATCAGCTGTCGTTCGCAAAAATAAATAGGGTCTTGCTGTCTCCCAAATTAAACTATTTTCAAACCATGCCTCGTTCTTTAAAAATGCTTCAGTTACAATTGCGTAAGAAGAAGAAAGTACTGCGTTTTTATCTTTTTTTAATTCTAATGACTCATATCCACTTGCAAATATTACTTTCTTTGCTTTTATTGAAACATGCCTATCTGTAAACAATTCAACACCATTCTTTGTTCCGATTAAGCTTTTCACGTCGGTTTCACTAAATACCTTAACATCTCGCTTTTTCACATATTGAAGGATTCCATGAACGTATTTAAACGGATTTAACTCTGCATCATTTGAAGTAAATAATGCACTTTCTTTTTCAAAATGATATTTATTTTTGATATCTTCTTTTGAAAATTTTTCTACTCGAAAACCGTTTTCTACTAATGCTTTATATTCAGCCTTGAGTATTTCTTTTCCAGCTTGATCACTTGCAAAATACAAACTTTTTCTTCTTATAAAATTTGCATCTATCTCTAAGTTTTTTGTTATTTCTTCAATACCTTTTACAGCTTCTAAGCAAAGGCGATAAAAGCGTACTCCGACTTCTTTACCAAATGAATCAATACAAGCAAATAATGGCTTATCATTTGTATATTGTATTAAACCCGTATTTACAATTGTACTCCCATGCGCTATTTTTCGTTTATCTACTACTACTACACTAGCACCAGACTTACTTAAAAAATATGCACTTTGAGCCCCCGACACACCACTACCTACTATTACATAATCACATTCTATATTCTCTTCTAATGGACCGTACTCCACATGATGATGATGAAAAGTTGTTGGCCAATATAATAAACCGCTTTTTATATTCACTTTTAACTCCTTTCTCTTACATCATAAAAATTAGTTTTTGTCATAACAAAGAAAAAAATCCCACTTTTTTAAGTGAGATTTACTTCAAAACCAATTATTGTGTTTATTAAGATCGTTCTTTAAGCCACTTTCCGATTGTCGGATATGTTGTTTTTAGCGAAGCTGGACCAAACATAATTGATACATGCCCAGAAGGTATTGATACATATTGTTTGTCTTTACTTGAAATATGTTCGTTTAATGCTTCAACCTGACAAGGCATCGCAATATGATCCTTTGTAGCAGATATATTCAATACATTTGCTTTAATTTTTGATACATCTACCTTTTTCCCTCTAATTTCTAATTCGCCTTTTAACAACTTGTTCTGTTGATAAAAATCACGAATCCATTGGCGATAAGCTTCACCTGGGAAAGGAATACCATCAGCTACCCACTTCTGCATTAACTGCCATGACTTTATAAAAGCAGTATTGTCTGATCTATCTAATAATGTTACATAAGGACCTACAAAATTTGTAATTGGCTTCAGCATTTTATTACCGAAATCAATCATCTCTGGTGGGATATTCCCTAAAGTATCGATTGCTTTATCAAGCGCAAAGTACTTTTCATTTAAAAATGAACCGTATAAACCAGTATCAGAGAAATCAAAAGGACTCGTTAAAAAGACTAAGTTTTTAATTGGAGCATCCTCGTGAAGTGCAGCATAAATGCTAGTTAAAGTACCGCCCATACAATAGCCGAGGATTGATAATTCACTAGCTCCTGAGAACCTTAATACTCTCTTTACTGCTTTCGCAATATAATCATACACTATATCATCAAACTTCAAATGACGATCTTCGTGTGCGAACGTTCCCCAGTCCAATAAATATACGTCAAAACCTTCATTTACTAGATATTCTACAAATGAGTTTCCTTTTGTTAGATCAAGTATATAAGGTTTATTGATCAATGCATACACTAATAAAATAGGCGTTTTTTTCACTTTTTTTGCTGTTGGAATGTAATGATACAGCTTACTTTTGTTTTTAGTCCAAATAACCTCTTTAGGTGATTGCCCTACTAATGGGTCTCCATCTTTAATGAGAATATCAGCTGTTCTTTTTAATCTTTTATAAGATTCTTTAAACCCTTGTGGAAATGATTCAGTTGTCGCTTCTAATCGCTGTGAACTAAACACACTATTCCCCCTTTTTCTAGTAAAATCGAGAAATTATACGTATAGGCCACCATTAACATTAATTTGTTGACCAGTTATATATTCACCGTCTTGGCATAAGTAGAGAACTGCTTTTGCAATTTCATCTGCTGTACCAAAACGTCTTTTAGGAATTTTGGCTTTAATTTGTTCTTTTACATTTTCAGGGACTTCACTTAACATGTCAGTTTCGATAAAACCAGGGCAAACAGTATTGACAGTAATATTTGATTTTGCTAATTCAATAGCTAATGATTTAGTAAATCCAATCATTCCGGCTTTTGCAGCAGAATAGTTCGTTTGACCAAAACCGCCTGCTTGACCAATTACTGAGGAGATATTAATAATCCTTGCATTATCAGATTCTAATAAGTGTGGTAATGCAGCATTGCACGTATTATATACGCTACTTAAATTTACGTTAATTACTTCATGCCAATCATCTTCACTCAGCTTTTTGAAAGTACGGTCTCTTGTGATACCAGCATTATTTACAATAATATCTAAACGTCCGAAATGTTCAATCGTGCGCTCAACTAGTGCTTTTGTTTGCTCAAATTCAGCTACATTTGCTTGAACAGCTAGTGCTTCATATCCTTCTAATGTTAGTTCATCAACGACTGCTTTTGCACTTTGCTCGCTGCTATTATAATTGATAACAACTTTGGCTCCTTTTTTCGCCAATGAAAATGCAATAGCTTTCCCAATACCTTTTGCTCCACCTGTTACGATCGCTACACGATTTACTAAATCCATGAATCATTCTCCTTTTTACCCAATTATTTATTTTTTGTTAATTGCTGTAAAAGTTTCTCAATGCTTGTCAAAGATGTTTTCAATTCATTAATTTGTTGATGTATCGCTTTAGTTTCAGACTTTAATTTTGTCATATCTTTTTTTAATGCATTTGTATCCAATTCATTTCCAGTTTGATCGAATAAATGGTCGTCAATCGTATCAACTTTCTGCTCCAAATTTATGACCAAGCTTGCAACATTCGCAATATCTTCCTTCGATGCAATGTTTGAAGCTTCCAAAAATGTTTTAGATTGGTCATTCATGACTTTTTTACAATAAAGATTAAAGTCTAGTACAGATCCCATCCATTCAGAAAATTCTTCTTTTTGGACCACATCGTTCATCATTTTTCCCCAGTATTTTTCGTTGACATCATATAACTGTTTCCACATTTTTAATGGATCAGTTATGTTTTGATCTGACATAAGTTCATCCTCCTCACTCATCTTTAAGTATAGAAAACAAATTATTGACAAACAATTCAATATTTTCGTGATTTTTCTACAGTGTCTGTCGAAATTTGTTTTTAAAATTCGATATATTCTTAAAATATTGACAATAAATTATACTAGGTGTAAATTACACTTAAGGTACGATTACATTACTACGTTATAGAGGGGGACATTACTTTATGACAACTAATGATCAAGACAAAAAAAATAAAAACCAAAAAGAAACTGTCGATACAATTTCTTTACCAAAAAACTTTTTAGTTCCCTTTCTACTTCTGAGTCTTAAGCAATGGAATATGCATGGATATAAATTAATGCAAGTTCTATTCGATCTAGGATTTACAACGCTTGACTCAAGCAATGTTTACCGGATATTAAGACAATTAGAAAAAGAAAGTTATATTCAATCAAGTTGGGAGCATGGAAATGATGGCCCCGCTAAGCGAATTTATTCCATTACACAAGCTGGTGAAGAGTATTTAAAAACTTGCCACTCTTCTTTTACTCAATATCAGCAAATGCTGCAAACATTCTTCTCGATTTATACAAGTTCTTTTTTCCCATTTAGCAATTCTGATGAAAAATTTAAAAAAGATTGAACATGCTTTTTGCATTCAATAATAAATTTTTGGAGGAATATCGTGATGACTGAAAAAACAATCGATCTTCAAATGGAACAAGCAGCTGAGAACTTTCAAAAAATGCTTCAGTATTTATTAGATAATCAACTGCAAATTCAACAGTGGACAGAATCACTATTGCAAGAACAAGCAAAACAATGGGAAAACTTAAATGAACAAGTACAAAACCAACAAAAAAAATCTTATGAACAATTTCAAGAAATGGTTAAATTAGTAAACGAAATTAAACCATCAATTAATCAAGATGCATATGATCAAACTTGGAAGAAACTATTTGAGCAATTTGCACCATTTCAATCTTATTGGTCAAACATTAATCAAAACCCTTATCAAGCTTTTTTCCAATCAATGAATACAATTACTAACCAACAACAGCAATATTTCCAACAATTATTTAAACAACCTTTCGACACTCCAAATTTTACTAACTGGACAAATTATTTACAACAATTCCAAAAAAGTCAGGATGAGTGGGCGAAACAATTTAAAGATTTCACATTCTCAAAATTATAATTTTGCAAACCTTTGCTTGAAATAGTAGTTATTTCAACTTAAGAAAGGATGAAACAAAATGAATATTTTTGAAAGTGCAAAAAATGTACGCGAAATTCATTTTGATTCGATTTCAGTTGGTGACGAAGCTAATTTTCAAGTCAAAATAACTTCCGATATGATAGAACAATATGCAGCAATTTCAACAGATGTAAATCCGATTCATTTGATTGATGATTTTGCAAAAGAGAGTATTTTCGGTGAAAGAATAGCACATGGCATGTTAATCTGCAGTTTTATATCTGCCGTACTTGGTACAAAACTTCCCGGTAAAAATACGATTTACTTATCACAAGAAGTATCCTTTAAAGCTCCAGTTAAAATTAACGATACAATTACTGTTTCTGTAAAAGTATTAAAAAAACGTGATGATAAAAAGTTATTATCACTCGAAACAAATGTATATAATCAAGAAAATGTATTGGTAGTTGAAGGCTCTGCATTAGTCAAAAAGTTAACTTAATCCTAATATGACTGTATTTTCCAAGCATGATATAGCCCCAATTGTAAATTATATGAATGTAAGTTATTACTTACAGAAGGGGTGAAAATCATGGCACGTTCAAATAATAAATTATTAGTTCCAGGTGTTGAACAAGCACTTGATCAATTTAAATATGAGATTGCTAATGAATTTGGAGTTACATTAGGATCTGATACAACTGCTCGTTCAAATGGTTCTGTAGGTGGAGAAATTACTAAACGTCTAATTGCGCAAGCGCAAAGTCATTTAAAAGGTCTTTAATTAACATAAAATTATATAAAATGGCTTAATATAGGGGAGAATCTTTTCTTCCCTATTATTTTTTAATATTTTTCCAGAAAATGTAAGAATAATATTAACTAGTTGTATAGACAACTTTATAAGTTTGAGTTTATAATGAAAGCGTAAACAAAAATTGATAATTTGGAGGAGAAATTATGCTTAGTTTTTTACAACGTATTGGTAAAGCACTAATGTTACCAATCGCTGTCCTTCCTGCTGCTGGTTTACTGCTGCGCTTTGGACAACCTGATTTACTTGATATCCCATTTATGGCTGCTGCCGGTAATGCGATATTCTCGAATTTAGCATTAATTTTTGCAATTGGTGTTGCAATTGGTATATCTAAAGATGGAAATGGTGCTGCTGGTCTAGCCGGTGCAATCGGTTACTTTGTACTGACTGCAGGTGCAACTTCTATTAATAAAGATATTAACATGGCCGCTCTTGGTGGTATTATTGCCGGGGTTATTGCTGGTCTACTATATAACAGATTTAGTGCTATTAAATTACCTGAATGGTTAGGATTCTTTAGTGGACGTCGATTTGTTCCAATTATTACATCCGCTGTTATGCTAATTTTAGCTGGTTTATTTGGATATATTTGGCCATCAATTCAAGATGCAATTAACTCAGTTGGTAACTGGATTATTGATCTTGGTGCAATTGGAGCTGCAGTATTTGGTTTCTTAAACCGTATTTTAATTCCATTAGGTTTACACCACGTATTAAATACAATTTTCTGGTTTAACTTAGGTGACTTTACAGATGCAGCTGGCAAATTAGTGCATGGTGATTTAAACAGATTCTTCGCTGGTGATAAATCTGCGGGTGCATTTATGACTGGTTTCTTCCCAATCATGATGTTTGGTCTACCAGCAGCTGCGATCGCAATGATTGCTGCGGCGAAGCCAGAAAGACGTAAAGCTGTAACTGGTATGTTCTTAGGACTTGCATTAACATCATTCTTAACTGGTATTACTGAGCCAATTGAATTTGCATTTATGTTTATTGCTCCAGTATTATATGCATTCCATGCAATTCTAACTGGTCTATCAATGGGTATCGTTAATGCTTTAGGTATTAAAACTGGTTTCACATTCTCAGCTGGTTTTATTGACTATGTGTTAAACTTTAATATTTCACAAAAACCAATTTTACTAATTCTAATTGGATTAGTCTTTGCAGTGATTTACTTCATCGTATTCTACTTTGCAATTATTAAATTTAATATTAAAACACCTGGTCGTGAAGACGAGGAAGTTGATACTGACGAAGTAACAACTGAAATTGGTGATTCTTTATACCTACAAGGTTTAGGTGGTAAAGAAAACTTAGTAAATATTGATAACTGTACTACTCGTTTACGTTTACAAGTAAAAGACGCATCAAAAGTTAATGAGTCACTTCTTAAAAAAGCTGGTGCTCGTGGCGTTATTAAATTAGATGATAAAAACGTTCAAGTTGTTGTTGGTACAAATGTAGAGTTTGTAGCAGAAGACTTAAAGAAATCTGTAAAATAATGAAGATGCTGTTTTCTTATAGTTTGTAGCTATTATAAAGCCTTAGTTGATTACAAACCTAAAAAGAAACATCTTCTAGAAAAGAAGCTTATCCTTTCCGATGAGCTTCTTTTTTGTCCTTAATATCATTTGAGTTTCAACAAATTAGAAGTAAATAAAAAGGAAAATTCTCTTTTCATGCGAAATATCATTATTATGTTACCAATTTACTAGGAGGTATTTATGATCACAAAAACCTATTTTATTACTGGTTTCCCGGGATTTATTACTCAAAACTTGGTTCAAAAAATAATAACTTCAGACTCTTCTCTTCACAAAATTTACCTTTTAATTCTCCCAAGTATGTTAGAAAATTGTCAAAATACATTACATGATTTACATAAAAAATTTCCATCATTACATCTCTCAAAGATTGAACTAATTGAGGGGGATATAACTAAGCCACATTTAGGAATCGATTCAACTAAGCTAATTCAATTACATAATGAAGTGACGGATTTATTTCATTTAGCTGCTATATATGATTTGGCTGTTCCTAAACAAATTGCATATGAAGTGAATGTAAATGGAACAATAAATGTAAATGATTTTGCACTTTCTTTAAAAAAACTTTGTCGCTATACATATTTTAGTACGAGTTATGTATCTGGAAAACGAGAAGGAAAAATCCTTGAATCAGAATTAATAATGGGCCAATCCTTTAAAAACTTCTATGAGGAAACAAAATATTATGCAGAAATTGAAGTGGAGAAATTAAAAAGCAGACTTCCTATTACGATTATAAGACCTGGAATTGTCGTTGGACATTCCGAAACTGGTGAAACTTCTAAATTTGATGGGCCATATTTTATTTTGAATTTCTTTTCTAAGCTTCGATTCTTACCCTTTATCCCGCAATTAGGTAAAGATAACGCTACTGGCAACTTCATACCGATTAATTATTTAATTGATGCTGTGTACTATTTAAGTCAACAAGAAGTAGGAATGAATAAAACATATCAAATTACTGATCCAACACCATATCCTGTTCAAGACATTTATAAAGAAATGCTCTCTATTTATTTAGATAAATCAACTTTTGGTACAATTCCACTCAAAATTGTTAGACCGATTCTCTCCTTTTCAAAGATCAGAAAAATGCTCAAAGTAGAAAAAGAAGTTCTTTCTTATTTTAATTGTTATTCAGAGTATGATTGCACAAATACATTAAATGATTTAAAAGGATCAAATATTACATGTCCTGACTTTATAAAAATCTTACCTACTTTAACTAAATATTATCAGGATCATGAACACATGATTGAAAAGCATGTTGTTATTACATAAACAATGTTTTATAGGCTAATACGAAAGTTAATAGATTCGCAGATTGTTACACCAAAATACCCATCACTAAAATAGTTTCTTCTATATAAAAGGACACTTTAAATGAAAGTGTCCTTTTAGTAACTAATCCTCGTGATCATCATCTCTTTATTTAATTTTCCTTCTATAATAGCTAAATTGATTTCTTCTATAATATAACGAACATCGATTTGATCATCGCTATGAATATTGATATGTGCAACATATAATCCTCTATTAATAAACTCTTTTATAAAATCTAAACCCGTCTTTTTTCTAAATCCTAAATTAAAATCTAGCGATATTAGATCAAAATGATGTTGTTCACATAATGATATTGCTTCATCAGCTGAATTAGCTAGTAAAAATCCGTATGGAACTGGTCTTGTATCATCAACAAACAATTTCAATTGATTCACCCTCAATACATATTTTACAGAATGATTACAATCGTAACTGAACTAAAACAAAATTGGATATTGCTTCCACTATTGTAATGTGGAAATCTCGTGTTTTCGCAATTTCTCACTTTTTTTGTGGAAATTTTATGCATTTATTTTGATTGATCAACTTTATGAATCTACTAAGATAGTTAATATATTAGGCATTTAGCCAAAAAGTCCTTTTTTCTACCTTTCCAAAAAAACCCTCATATTTCGTTCTCCATTTTTTCCCATAATTATGTCATACGTTTTCATGCTAAAGTATTACTTGTACAGCGAGACAATAACCAAACAAATGGAGGAATAAGACATGAAAAAAGTTATTACATTATCAACATTGGCTGCTACTCTACTAGTGGGTGCTCCTGTAACTGCAGTAAACGCGGATACAATTACAACTAAGGAAACAAAACCATACACTCAAAATATTGATTTAAATAATATATTATTTAGTTACTTCAATCTACCAAGCTTAAATACTACTAACGGTAAAATTGATTTATCAAAATTTGGTATCGATATGGCTAAGTTACAGGAAGCAATTAAACAGCAAGTAGAAGCACAATCAAAACCAGCTAATGGTTCAAATAACTCTACTACAAAACCAACTGTGCCATCTACACCGGCTAAACCAACTACACCACCAGTTGCTGAAAAACCATCTACACCGGCTAAACCATCAACACCTGCTGAAAAGCCAGCAACACCAGAAGCAGAAAAACCATCAACTTCAACTGCTTTAAATGCTTATGAAAATAAAGTATTTGAATTAACAAATGTTGAACGTACTAAAAATGGTTTAAAACCATTTACTTTAAATGTTGAATTATCAAAAGTAGCTCGTATTAAATCACAAGATATGACTGATAAAAACTACTTTGACCACAACAGTCCAACTTACGGTTCACCATTTGATATGATGAAAAAATTCGGGATCTCTTATAGCTATGCAGCAGAAAACATTGCTAAAGGTCAAAAGACTCCTCAAGAGGTTGTAACTGCATGGATGAACAGTGCTGGTCACCGTGCAAACATCTTAAATCCTAACTTAACTCAAATTGGTGTTGGTTATGACTCAAGAGCAAACACTTGGACTCAACAATTCATCGGTAAATAATATTATAAACATTTAAATAAAAAGTAGTCCACTTCCAAGTGGACTACTTTTTTATTTTATCTAATTATGATCTTTCAATTGCTCAATTAGTTTTTCCATCATATAAGAATCGATTTTTTCAATAGATGATTGATTCTTTCTAACGCCAGAACCAAAATGCACCTCGTTTACATTCGTTTGTTGAATAAACTTGGCAACATTATAAATGGATAACCCGCTTCCTGCTACTATCTTAATATTTGATTGTTTTGTTAAATCATTCATTTGCTTAATAACTTCTTCACCATCAATTGCACTATTCATTCCGCCTGATGTAAGAATATGTGTAATTTCCGGGTATTGATTCAATATATGTAAGGCTGCGATTATATCATTTGCTTCATCAATTGCTCTATGAAATGTAAAATTCATTCCATTTGTATGATTACATACTTTTCTTAATAGATTTTCATCAATTGATTTTTCTTTTGTTAATGCACCAAATACAATACCATTAGCACCAAGTTCATTACATATATCAATATCACTTAAAATTACTTCTTCGTCGTATTGATCATATGTGAAAGAGCGACTATGTGGTCGAATCATTACATGAACTGGAATTGTAACATTATTTATAACATTCTTTATCGTGCTATAACTAGGAGTTAATCCCCCTTCTGCAATACCACTAACTAGTTCAATTCGGTTTGCACCAAATTTCTGTGCATCAATAGCATCTTTTACGTTTGTTGCAATTACTTCTAGAATCATCTTCACTCATCTCACTTCTCATTTAGTATCTGTCTTATGTCTGCTGGAAAAGGAATATCAATTGAGAGAGGTTCATTTGTAAATGGATGAATTAATTGAACATTACTTGCATGTAATGCTTGACGTTGTAACAATCTAGATTTACTCCCATACAATGTATCTCCTATAATTGGATGTCCTAAGTGACTTAAGTGAACACGAATTTGATGTGTTCTACCAGTATCTAGCTGACACTGTAAAATTGTTATATTTTGCTTTGAATTATAGTTGATTTTTTTAAAATGAGTAATTGCTTTATCTCCCTTTAATGAAACCCTTCTCCTTGTAGGATGATGACGATCTCGTCCAATTGGTTCATTAATTGTACCTTCTTTTAATTTTACATTCCCACTTACAATTGCTGTATAAGTCCGTTTTATTTTTCGTTGGCTTAATAGCCCATCCAGAACTGCACTACTTAATGCATGCTTTGCAAATACGATTCCACCAGTTGTATCTTTATCAAGACGATGGATATGTCGAACCTTTGTTTTTAAACCAGATTGTTCAAAATGATATGCCACACCATTTGCTAATGTATGTAATTGTCCAGCCTCATTTGGATGTGTATCCACACCAAAAGGTTTATTCACTATTAATAAATGATCATCTTCATAGCAGATTTCTATCGATTGATTTTGAGGTATTACCCCGTAATCTTCTTCTTTAAAGATATTGATTTCTAATCGATCATTCGTAGAAAGCGAGGTATTCCAAGCCTTTAGTTCACCATTTAGTTTTACGCCTTTCTCCATTCGTAATTCATGTAATAATTTCTTAGGAAAATGCCAGAAGTTTCTTAAATAGTGTTCGATTGTTTGATTATTATTTTTTTCGGTTATGATCGTTTCACACCATGAATCATATTTATTTCCATTCATTTTTTACTCACCATACTTTCGATATAGACATTATATCAAATGTATAGTCCACAAAAAAGGAGCCTACATAATTTGTAAGCTCCATTTTTCCCTTAGTTAAATGCCTATAAAAGCGTTCAAATACACTTCTTCAAGCTCTTTTACTAACGGAAGTTTTGGATTAGCTGTTGTACATTGATCTTCAAAAGCGCGGTCAGCTAAATATGATACTTTTTCTGTGAATTCATTTTCACTCACACCTTGAGCCTGTATACTCATATTAATGTTTAGTTCTTTTGCCAAACTGCAAACAGCTTCAATCAAGCTTTCAACTCCTTCTTCAGTTGTAGAAGAAGGTAGGCCTAAGGTTCTGGCGATTTCAGCATATCGTTTGTCAGCTACAAAATACTTATATTTTGGAAATGCTGTAAATTTAGTAGGTTTTTTTGCGTTATAACGAATGACATGTGGCATTAAAATAGCATTTGCTCGCCCATGTGGAATATGGAATTCTGCTCCAATTTTATGTGCTAAACTATGATTGATTCCTAAGAATGCATTTGCAAACGCCATTCCCGCAATAGCAGAAGCATTATGCATCTTCTCTCTCGCTTCAAAATCTGATCCATCATGGTATGCTCGTGGTAAATAGTTAAATACTAATCTAATCGCCTGAAGGGCTAAGCCATCTGTATAATCATTTGCTAATACACTTACATATGCTTCAATCGCATGCGTTAAAACATCCATTCCCGTATCTGCAGTAATGCTTTTTGGAACAGTTGATACAAATTGAGGATCGATGATTGCTACATCTGGCGTTAATTCATAGTCTGCTAATGGATACTTTATATTCTTTTCCTTATCTGTTATGACTGCGAATGGAGTGACTTCTGAACCTGTTCCAGAAGTCGTTGGAATTGCGACAAAGCTCGCCTTACGACCTAATTTAGGATATTGAAATGAACGTTTACGAATATCTAGAAACTTTTGTTTTGGGCCATCAAATGAAGTCGACGGATATTCATAAAACATCCACATACCTTTTGCAGCATCCATTGCAGAACCACCACCGAAGGCGATTATTGTATCTGGTTGAAATAATTGCATTCTTTCTGCACCTTTAAAAACAGTATGATTTGAAGGATCTGGCTCGACATCAGAAAATATTTCAATCTGAACATTATTTTCCCGCTTTTCTAAATAATATTTAATAATGTCGACATAACCTAATTTGACCATCGCTTCATCTGTCACAATAAAGGCTTTTGAAATATTAGGCATTTTTTCTAAATACCCTGTTGAATACTTTTCAAAGTAAATTTTAGGGGGCAGTTTAAACCATTGCATATTTGTATTTCGTCTGCCTAACTTTTTAATATTTAATAAATGTACTGTTGATACATTTGATGAAACTGAGTTCTTACCGTGAGAACCACACCCTAGCGTAAGTGAAGGAATAAATGCATTATACAAATCTCCAATCCCCCCATGTGACGATGGTGAATTAATAATAATTCTACAAGCTTTCATTTTTAGTCCAAAATTTCTTTGAATTTCTTCATTTTCGCTATGAATAACAGCTGAGTGTCCTAACCCACCTAACTCTAACATTTCTTCACAACGTTTAAATCCTTCTTCATATCCTTTCACTTTAATAGCAGCTAATACAGGACTTAACTTTTCCCTTGTTAGTGGTTCTTTTTCACCAACGGAAAAACATTCAGCTATCAAGATTTTTGTATCCACTGGAACATCTATTCCTGCAAGTTTTGCAATTTCAAAAGCAGATTTGCCTACAATATCACTATTAACAGCACATGTTTGTTCGTTAATTACAAGACTTTCTAATTTTTTCTTCTCTTCTTTTGATACATAATAGCAATTGTTTTCCTTCAGTTCATTTTTTACTTCATCATAAATGTCCTCATCTATGATGACTGCCTGCTCAGAAGCACAAATCATACCATTATCGAACGTTTTTGAAAGGATTAAATCATTCACTGCGCACTTTTTATTTGCTGATTTTTCGATATAACAAGGTACGTTACCAGGGCCAACTCCTAAAGCCGGCTTCCCGGTACTGTATGCTGACTTTACCATACCAGCTCCACCTGTCGCTAAAACAAGTGCTACCCCTTTATGATTCATCAAGCTTTTAGTAGCTTCTATTGATGGCTCTTCAATCCATTGAATACAATTTTTAGGTGCACCTGCTTTTACTGCTGCTTCATGAACTATTCTAGCTGCTTCACGACTACATTTTTGAGCTGAAGGGTGAAAAGCAAAAATAATTGGATTTCTAGTTTTTATCGCAATAATGGCTTTAAACAGTGTTGTAGAGGTTGGATTCGTTGTAGGAGTTACACCAGCAATTACCCCTACTGGTTCAGCTATTTCTATAATCCCTGTTTGTTTATCTTCATTAATAATGCCTACCGTTTTATTATTTTTAATTGAATTCCATATATATTCGGTTGCAAATAAGTTTTTAATAATTTTATCTTCATATACCCCTCTTCCAGTTTCATCTAGCGCCATTTTGGCTAATCTCATGTGCTGGTCTAATCCTGCGAGTACCATTGAATGAACAATTTTATTAATCTCATCTTGCTCATAGTTTTCAAATTCTTTTAATACTATTTGTCCTTTTATAACTAATTCATTTACAATAGTTGAAGCGTTAACCAAGTCATTTCTTTCTTTCTCTTGAACGGTCATCAGTAGTCCTCCTTCAAATGTGGACTGTTTTTGTCCATATAAAACAAATTACGTCCCACTATCAATTTAAATTATGTGAAGAATTTCACATATATGTATTAGTTCAACCTCCACACCTACAATATAACGCCCATTTTAAGAAAAAGCTATGTATATTTTGTGAATAATTTCACGTATAAATTTTACATTATTTTTTATAATTTTAAGTTTTTGTTAAATCTTTTCTTTTTTCAAACTTTTCAACATATGATAAGATTAAGAATAAGTTCATTTGAACTTGTTTTATCTGTTAGATTTTTTCTAACAAAACTGGAAAAAAGGACGTGTAACCATGATTGCTCGAAGGAGCATTTGGCAACGTAAAGATCTATCCTACACTTAGCAGTTTTTATTTAGAGAACGAATAGAACTCTAAAATAAAACTGAAGGTAGGCGAAACTATGGTTGACAGGCGATTATGTTATTTCTTCAATGACATATAGCGTAGTAGTTAGGGAGTTTTTAAACTAACTACGAGAAGCTATTTGTACGTAGTTAGTTTAAGTAATGAACTTTTTAAACTACTAACTACGAAAAGAGGAAATAACAATGATAAACAATCGTTTGGGTGAGACCTTAATGATTTTGATCGGTTCATTTATTTTAGCAACTTCTTTATACCATTTTCATTTTCAAAACAATTTATCTGAAGGTGGTTTTCTAGGAATTGCGCTATTAGTTAAAAATTCTTTTAATATTTCACCATCAATAACAACATTAATTTTAGATATTCCCATTATATTAATGGCTGGATTTTTTCTCGGTAAAAGATTACTGATTAATACCTTTATTGGTGCAGTTTCTTTTTCAATTTTTTATTCAATCATTGAAAAAACATCTACGGTCACCTTACAATTCGAAAATCATCTTTTTATTCCCGCAATTTTAGGAGGAGTTTTTGCTGGTTTTGGTCTTGGCTTAATCCTTAAGTTCGGTGGAGCGACTGGTGGAGATGATTTATTAACGATTTTAATGAGTAAGAAATCAAATATTTCTATTGGGAAAGTATACTTTATTTTTGATGCTTGTATCCTTCTTTTTTCATTAAGTTACCTATCTTGGAATGAAGTAGGTTATACAATTTTATCAGTCGGTATTTGTGCAAAAGTAACGGAACTCGTATACGAAAGTAAATATTTTACAAAGTCCGTATCCATTAAAACTACAAATGGAAAAAGATTACACGCTTAGTGCGTGTAATCTTTTTTTGTATCAGCATAATCCGCTAATTCATTTAGTACATTTTCAGCAGCTAAATCGTACAAACAATCCTTAAAAAGCATTGCGAGTCTACGATAATCATTATATTTATCCAATAGTTCATCGACCGAATTAGCCAATACTTCTTTTTCTTTACTGATTTCTTCTTGCTTCTTCGCAAATTTAATTGTAAAAGTCCCTAATTTCTCAAACATTGATCCGTAAAATTCATCAAAATTTGAAACGCTTATTAATTCATCTTCTTCAGCATCAACCTGAAGGCCATCAAACTCTCGTAAAAGTTCATATATAATGCTATTGTATTCATCATTTAAATAAATACTCTTTTCTATTCGATATCCGATTACTCGGTAGAAATGACCATCGTTCTTCGCAAATTGAACAGTATCATTTATTTTAAACTTAAAATACTTAAACACTGTACTTCACCCCTACCAAATGTCTTTTATCATACTATTTACAAATTACCATAGTTAATATACAACCAAAACTTGACAAATTTTATAAAATCGTTTTAACCATACTAGCTTCTTGCAAAATCACCTATAAATTGGTAACCTAATCGTAAAACTTTATGACAAAAGTTTATTCATGAGTAAGTGAAAAGAAGATACAGGAATTGGAGTACAATATGTTAAATGAACATGACAAGCTTTTAGTTGATGACTTAACGAAGCTTTTAATACAAGTTCGAAAAACTTGGCAAAAAGCCAGTGAAGAAGAATCTACCAATTCATTAACTTCACCAAAATATTTATTGTTACATCTTTTATACAAAAATAAAAAAATGACAGCAACGGAACTTGGTAAGCAAATTGGCTTATCATCTGGAGCGATTACAACAGCAATAAATAAAATGGTTAGCAATGAGTTAGTAAAAAGAAAAAGAGATTTTAGAGATCGAAGAGTAACTTGGCTTGAATTAACAGACAAGGGAATCCAAATGGTTGAGGAGCTTTCTGCTACAAGACAAGTTTTATGGGTTTCTCTAATTGAAAAGCTAGATCAATCTGAAAGAGAGCAATTCCGCTTTTTATTGAACAAAATTTTTTCTAATTAAAGAAAGGCTATCTCTAAGAGATAGCCTTCTTATTAATTTTGACCAGTTTTTAATTCCGTCCAATATTTATCATAAAGTTCAGTCTGATCTCCTACATCTTTAATCCAATTTGTACGATTCGTTTCTTCTGCCGTTACATTTATGAAAGGATTCTTTTTGTATTCTTCAGAATGATATTGTTCAGCTTTCATATTTGGATCAGAGTATCCGATTGACTCATAATTTTTCGCACTAACTTTAGGATCATACATATAATTAATAAATTTCTCTGCTAATTTTTTTTGCTTTGAACCTTTTGGAATCGCAAATGTATCAGCCCATCTTGATGACCCTTCTTTTGGTACAACCCATTTAATGTTTGAAAGCTCTTTTTGAATATATGCTGCATCCCCAGACCATACTTGACCAATCCAAGCATCTTCCGTGATAAACTTTTGTTTTACTGTATCTGTATCAAATGCTAAAAGGTTTGGTGTTACTGTTTTTAAATCATTAAAAGCAGTTAATAATTCATCTTCATTTAATGAACTATTGGAATATCCATTTTTAATTAAACCCATTCCAAATACTTCGCGGTTATCATTTAATAAAGTAACATGTCCCTTGTACTTCGGGTCCCATAGATCTTCCCAACTATCAATTTCCTCTTTTACATATTTAGGATTATACGCAATTCCTGTTAATCCACCAGTATAAACAACTGAATAGTCACCTTTTGGATCAAATTCTTGGTTTGTAAATTCTGGAGCAATATTACTTAGATTTGGCATTTTATCCTTATCTAATTTTTCCAACATATCTTGTTGAATCATTAATTTTACCATATAATCTGAAGGCTGAATCACATCATAATTAGACCCACCCGCCTTTAATTTTGCATACAATTCTTCATTACTCGCAAATTGTTGATAATTAATTTTGACATCATATTTTTTTTCAAATGACTCTAATACTTCTTGATCAAAATTATCTGCCCAACTGTAAATATTCAGTTCTTCTTTGCCAACTGAACAAGCTGACAATAATAAACCTGTTAATCCAAAGGAAAAAAGTAAACTAGCCGCTTTTTTAAATTTATTCACTTAGATAATCTCCTTATTCATTTTAAACTATATAAGATTTTTTCTTTGTATTCTCTGTGTTCATCCCTTTAGTACGATATACCTCAGATAGAACCATTAGCCCTATGATTGTTACGATTAGTATAGTTGAAATCGCATTAATTTCAGGTGTGACACCTTTTTTAACCATTCCATAAATATAAATCGGTAATGTAGTTGAACTTGGACCAGATACAAAAAAGCTAATCACAAAATCATCAATACTTAATGTAAAGCTTAGTAATGCTGACGCAATAATGCCGGGCATAATCGCTGGTAATGTAATAAATCTAAATGTCTGCCACGGGGTCGCTCCTAAGTCACTTGCAGCATCTTCTAAATCCTTTGACATACCTGATAGTCTAGCCGTTAGCAGTATCACAACATAGGATATACAAAAAGTTACATGTGCAATAATGATTGTCATACTTCCTAATTCAAAATGAAAATTAGTAAACAAAATTAATAAAGCAATTCCCATTAAAATATCAGGTACAACAATTGGTAAATAAATTAGACCACTAATCAACTTTGAAAATTTGTACTTATATCTATGTAATGCTAACGCACAAATCGTACCTAGTACTGTCGATAAAATCGTTGTAATAATCGCTATAAGTAAACTATTGATAAACGCATCAACAATTTGAGGGTTATCAAATAAATTTATATACCATTGGAAAGTAAAACCAGACCACTCGGCATTTATTCTTGATTTATTAAATGAAAAAAGAATTAAGACCAAAATAGGTAAATATAAGCAAGTTAAAACAATTGTAGAAAATCCTATTAGTAATTTCTTTTTCACCTATTTCTCACCTCCACTTTTTTCAGCACCTATATTTTTAGTTGCTAAATAGTAAAGGCCAATTAATCCAATAGAAGAAATCACTAAGAAAATTGAAAGCGCTGATCCAAAAGGCCAGTTTCTTGCTCCTAAAAACTGATTTTGGATGACATTTCCGATTAAAGCAACCTTTGATCCACCCATTACATCAGATACGACAAACATTCCAAATGAAGCGACAAATACTAATATACTTCCTGCAAAAATACCTTTCATCGTTAATGGCAAGGTTACATGGAAAAATGTTTGAAATGGCGTCGCTCCTAGATCATTTGCTGCGTCTAACTTGCGATGGTCTAGCTGTTCGATTGCCACAAATATTGGTAAAACCATAAATGGTAATAATGTATAGACCATTCCCATTATGACTGATGGCATATTATAAAGTAATTGTAAAGGTTCATTAATAATCCCTAGTTTTAATAGTAGTGTATTAATAATACCTTTAGAACGAAAAATCACAATAAGTGCATAAGATCGTACTAAAAAATTAATCCAAAAAGGAATGGTTATTAGTAGTAATAACATCCTTTGCCATTTTTCACTGACAACTGTAGCTGTATATGCATAAGGGTACGCGATCAATAAAGTGATGATTGTCGTTACGACTGCAATCCAAAAAGTTGTCCATAAAACTTTTAAATACAATGGGTCAAAAACTTTTGTTATATTTTCAAATGTAATGACGTTTTCAATTTGTCCATACATTCCATTTTTCATAAATGCAAATTTAAAAATGAACAATAATGGAATTAGAAAAAAGACAATTAGCCAAATGATTGAAGGTGTAATGATGTATTTTCCAAACTTCAATACATGATCACCTCATCTTCCAATTTCCAATGAATGTAAACTTCTTCATTTCGAGATAGATTCGACTGATCTGGCATTTGATAAACGATCACCGTATTCTCTTCACCTTTTATTTCAATATAAATTTTGTTAAGTGTACCAACAAACTCAATATCTTTGATGATTCCTTTATGTTTTCCAACAGGTGACTGTGAGATTTTAATATTTTCTGGTCTAACAGCAATTAACTGATCATCTTTATGAAAGTAGTTATTTTCACCAATAAAGGATGCTACAAATTTACTTGCCGGGTTTTGATAAATTTCTTTTGGCGTACCAATTTGCTCAATTTTCCCGTTATTCATGACAACAATTCGATCACTCATACTCATAGCTTCTTCTTGATCATGAGTTACATAAATAAATGTAATCCCTAACTCTCTTTGAAGATTTTTAAGCTCTCTTTGTAAATCTTTTCTTAATTTAAAATCTAAAGCTCCAAGTGGCTCATCGAGTAACAACACTTTTGGATTGTTTACGATGGCACGGGCAATCGCAACTCTTTGCTGTTGGCCGCCTGAAAGTTGATGCGGTTTACGATTTCTAAACTCGGTTAATTGTGTTAATTTCATCGCTTCTTCAGCTCGAGTTTTTTGTTCTGCTAATGAAATCCCCTTCATTTTCAAACCAAATTGAATATTTTTTTCAACATTCATGTGCGGAAACAGCGCATAGTGCTGAAATACTAAATTCATGTCTCTTTTATATGGAGGTAAATTATTAACGACTCCCCCATTAAGTTTAATAACACCTGAAGACGGTTCTTCAAAACCAGCTATCATCCGTAGAAGCGTTGTTTTCCCACAACCACTTGGTCCTAAAATCGTTAAAAATTCACCCGAATAAATAGATAACGATAGAGGTAATATGACTTTATTATCATTAAATTCTTTAACTACTTCATCAATTTCGATTATATTATTCATTTTCCCGTCCAATCTAACAAGTCGTTTTAATAAGTAAATTTTTTCGACACATAAAAAGCCCCTTATTGCAAGGAGCTAAAAAACGAAGTTGTATTTAGTTTTTATTTTAACAATTTACGAATAAACCGTAAAGCGTTTTTTGTAGTATGATATCGAATCTTTAGGTCAATTTTCGTGGTTTGTACTAGAACACTTTTTTCATGTGTAAAAGCTTTAAAACTGTACTCACCGTGATAGCTCCCACTACCGCTTTCTCCAACACCACCAAACGGTAAATACGGAGTAGCCATATGATATAAAGTATCATTGACACATCCACCGCCAAAAGGAACTCGTTCGATGATTTGATTTGATATTGATTTATTCTCTGTAAATACATAAAGCGCTAAAGGCTTAGGATGTTGATTAATTTCCGTTATGACATCATCCAAGTTGTGATAGGTTAATATCGGTAGGATTGGTCCAAATATTTCTTCGTCCATTATTGATGCTTCCCATGAAATATCTGAAAGAATCGTCGGTTCAATTTTATGTGAAGTTGAATCTGATTGACCACCATGTTCTACTTTTCCATCTTTTAAAAAGTTTACTAACCGATTAAAATGCCTTTCGCTTACAATTTTTGTATATTCTTCATTTTCAAGAGGTTGATTTCCATAAAATTGAACAATTTCTTGTTTCATCGCTTGTATTAGTTGGTTCTTTACCTTTTCATGTACATAAATATAATCTGGTGCTATACATGTCTGACCTGCGTTTGTAAATTTACCCCAAATAATTCTTTTAGCAGTAACACTAAGATTCGCATCATGGTGAACAATCGTAGGACTTTTTCCACCTAATTCAAGAACTAAAGGAGTTAAATGCTTTGAAGCAGCCTCCATCACTATTTTCCCAACCTGTACACTACCAGTAAAGAAGATGAAATCAAATTTCTGTTTAAGTAATTCTGTACTCGTTTCTACACCACCTTGAACAACGGCGACATATTCTTCATTAAAAAGTTCACGTATCATTTGGTCTATGATGTTTGATGTGTTTGGTGTTAGTTCTGAAGGTTTAATGATGGCTGTATTCCCACCAATAATTGCACCTACTAATGGCGTCATTGTTAATTGAAAAGGGTAGTTCCAAGGGGAAATAATTAATGTAACACCATATGGTTCTCGATAAATCCTACCTTTTGTGCCTACATGGGTAATTGGAGTTTTTACTCTAATTGGTTTCATCCAATTTTCAAGATTTTTAATCGCCTCAGATATTTCTTTTAAAGTAAAACCAATTTCAGTAGAATAAGCTTCAAATTCGGATTTATTTAAATCTAAATGTAGTGCATTTTTTATTTTTTCTTCATTCTTTACAATTGAATTGTAAAGTTTCTTTAGCTGCGAAATTCGAAATTCCCTACTTTTTGTAGATCCTGCATGAAAGTAAACTCTTTGTTTCTTTACTATTTGATTTACGTTCCCCTCTACATCCACTACCGATTCAATCAAATCGTCACTCCCCTTAGTCTAAACGTACATTTTTAATTAATTTTATGCTAATGAATCACTTAAATAAAGTCAATAATAGAGTAAAGCTTAATTATTAATTATGTTAAGGAATTGTAAAGATATTGTAAATTTGTAAATATAATATATCTTTTTAATTGATTAATTTTTAAAACCAATTATTATTATTAACGTAGCCTTTACTTTATTCGACATTTTTCATTGCTAATTTAGACATACTATTACTGAGTATTGTGAAGGTAATTAATAAACTATATGTTTTATTTGGAGGAATCATAATGTTTTTTGGACAAAAAAAGGATGTATTCTTTGAGAAGCTTTTAGGTATTGCTGATAACTTGCACATATCTTCAAAATATTACGTTGACTTTAAAATTAAGAATGCAAGCGACTTAAAGAAATTTTCACAAGAAATGAAAGAATATGAGACGAAAGGTGATAAATTCATTCATTCACTAATTGTTGAATTAAACAAAACTTTCATTACTCCAATTGAGCGTGAAGATATTCTTCAATTAGCAATGATGATGGATGATGTTTTAGATGGCTTTGAGCATTGTTCTGCTCGCTTTGAAATGTATTCAATTACAGGTGCAGACGAGTACATGGTAAAATTCGTAAACATTTTACATAAAGCTGTTGAAGAAATTTTAGAATCTGTAAAATTACTTTCTAATAAAAAATTATTAGAAATCCGTGTACATGCCATTAAAATTAAAGATTACGAATCACAATGTGATGAGTTATTACGTACTTCAATTAAGCAATTATTTATGAATGAAAAAGATCCAATTAAAATTATCCAATATAAAGAAATTTACGAAATGTTAGAATCTATTGCTGATAGTGCACAAGATGTAGCCAATACTCTTGAACAAATTATCATGCGTAATGCGTAAGGAGAAATAATATGGAACACTTATTTTTACTTACGGTACTAGTTGTTATCTTTGCATTAGCCTTTGATTTTATCAATGGTTTCCACGACACAGCAAATGCGATTGCTACATCAGTATCAACAAAAGCACTTAAGCCTAGGACAGCTATTCTGTTAGCAGCTGGTATGAACTTCCTTGGTGCAATTATTTTTACAGGTGTTGCTAAAACGATTACAACAGGAATAGTAGATCCAGTTACAATCGAAGGTACAAATGGACTAGTAGTCGTGATTGCAGCATTATTAGGTGGAATATTTTGGAATTTATTAACATGGTATTATGGAATTCCAAGTAGTTCTTCTCACGCAATTATTGGTGCAGTAGCAGGTGCTGCTATTTCAGCAAAAGGTTTTCACGCATTAGAAGCTGAAGGTTTCATAAAAATTATTCAAGCTTTATTAATTTCACCGGTTATTGCAATAACTGTTGGTTTTATTGTCATGACAATTTTAGCTATGATCTTCAAACGTGCAAACCTTTCAAAAACGAATAAAGGTTTTAGGATTGTTCAAATTTTCACTGCTGCATTACAATCGTTCACTCATGGAACGAATGATGCACAAAAAGCAATGGGAATTATCATGATTGCCCTGATTGCATCGAATGAAGTTGCACCAGGTTCAGATGTTCCACTTTGGGTACGTATCGCCTGTGCTACTGCAATGGCTTTAGGTACTTCAATAGGTGGTTGGAAAATCATTAAAACTGTTGGCGGTAAAATTATGAAGATTCGCCCAATCAATGGGGCTGCAGCTGATTTATCTTCTGCAGCAATTATTTTCACATTTACTGCATTACATTTACCAGTAAGTACGACACACGTTATTTCTTCATCTATTATGGGTGTTGGGTCAGCTCAACGTGTAAAAGATGTTAACTGGGGCACAGCAAAACGAATGGTAATCACTTGGGTTATTACGATTCCAATTTCAGCAACTGTTGCAGCCATTTTTTATCAAATTCTTAACATATTCTTTTAATAAAAAAGTCGAACGTTTCATTACGTTCGACTTTTTATATATACTCTTTTTCTTCTTGGTCTTGTAAACAATACGATTGTAAAAAAGACGATTATAATCCCCGCAATTACTAATGTATTTAAGGTGAACACTGTTGGACGATCGTATGATTTGGCTGTTAACAAATCTGCTGTTGTTACTATTTCTCCATCTGATAAAACTTCAACTTTTCCAATTTTTTGATTTTTATGAAGACCATTCTTTTTATAAAAAGTGGGTAACGCATTTTCTTCTTTTACATTAACTTCGTATTTCGTATTTGGATTTTTTGCGGTTAAAAACGATAAATCTTCGCTAATTTTTGTTTGAATGACATCGTCTTTAACTTTTATTTCTTTTTTCCAATCCTCTTCTTTTACAATGACCTTTTTATAAATTCTCGGAAAAGCATATGCATCTAATAATTTAATATCATTTAAATACTGTGGCTTCGATGAACGTAATAATATATTTATGATTTTTTGACCATCTTTTTGATCAATTTCGATTAAGGTATTCCTAGATGTATTTGTATACCCTGTTTTTCCTGCTAAGAAATAAGGATTTGTAAACATATTACCTCTATTGAATATATACTTATTCATTTGTTTGGAAGTGGTAATATGAGCTTCTTTCGTACCCATAGCTTTAATGATTAGTGGATATTTCAAAGCTTCTTTAGCGATTAAAGCTAAATCATATGCAGTAGTGTAATGATTATCATTATGCAAACCGTTTGGATTTGTAAAATGAGTATTGTTAGCCCCGATTTTCTTAGCTCTCTCATTCATCATTTTAACAAAAGAATTCATATCACCCGCAACTGTTTCCCCAATCGCGTATGCTAAATCATTTGCACTTAAAATCATCATTGTCTTTAATGCAGTATTACGATCGAGTTTCTCTCCTTCAGAAAAAAGAATTTGTGAATTACTTTTCTCTTCCTGTAAACTTCTTGCTGACATCGTTATTGCTTCATTTTCCTTTACATAATCCATCATAATGATTGCAGTCATTACTTTTGTTGTACTCGCCGGAAAATCAGTTACATTAGCGTTTTTTTCATAAACTACTTCACCACTATCAGCAAGGATTGTAATAGCCTTATCACTAAAAAGATTAATTTCCTCAGCTTTCGTATTTTTTTGAATGAAAAAACAAGTTAGTAACAAAATACAGAGACAGCACTTTATGACTTTTAATAATCTAAATCTCATTTTTTCTCCCTATATTCCCTTTAATTTGTATTCATTATCAAGAATGAATTTATTATAACTTTTTCATACACTTGACTCAACCTGACTTTAGTAACATTGTTTAAGTAAATACCATGTTAGTGAAGTCGATTTTGCATCTCCCTTAGAAGTATCTCACCTTCTGTCGTAATCAACTTCTGTATTTATATCTTCTAATCCAAAAAGCGACTACTTTTAGAATGAATAAATGTAGTTACCTTATTAAGATATTTCCCGGAAAATCGACAGATTATTGTTTCCTTAATTTATCAATATTCTTCATACCTTCCCTTTTACTTAATGGTGCTAGATTTGTGTTTTGAATAAAGTTTTCAACCGCATCCCCATTTATGTATGAATACTCCCTTAAAGCCCATCCAATTGCTTTTTGAATGAAAAACTCATTTGAATTAGACATTAATTGACAGTATCTAAATAGTCTCTCTTGATCCGTTTTATCTTTAAATTTCATTTGAAAAAGGATCGCAGCTCTATTTAGCCACATATTTTCTGATTGTATCCATTTCTCTGCATATTCTTCGATCAACTCAGGATATGTAAGAAAATGAAAACAAATTAACCTTCCAGCTAGGGTATCAACAGTATCCCACCATGATTTATCTACAACTAAACTTTCATAAAATTGTATTCGCTCTTTTTCAGCTTTTTTATATTGACGATCGAGTAAGGCTAAAGCTATATATTGAAATTCTCTGCCCTCTAAATCCCAAATCTCTCTGATTATTTTCAGCTCAGTTGGATCACCGTTTATTTTAATAAATTGCTTTGTTAATTGTACTCTCTCAGGTGCTTTAATACCTAAAAATAGAAAATTATGTTTCATATAAGCTTCCATCGCTGGACGATTCAAATCATTTTTGTGTTCAAGTATATATTTTTTTAAATCTCTTGTGTATTTTTCCATTTTAATCTCCATATAGCGTTTGTCTACGCTTTCATTCCCTCTATTATAATGCTGCAATAAATTGAATGGAAGTTTTTGCAGGCAAAATTATGTAAATTTTTTGAAGATTAGTTTATTATTATTTCAGACGAAAGGAGGGTTTTAATGCAACCAGCGGTTAAATCAAATGTTGTTAGTCAAAGTACTATGTATCAAATTTTATTTGCTATTAGTTTAGGTCATTTATTAAATGATTCTATGCAAGCTGTAGTCCCAGCTATTTTTCCGATTTTAGAAAAGACAATGAATCTAACCTACACAGAAATTGGTTTCATTGCCTTCGTTCTCAATATGACTTCCTCTGTGATGCAACCCGTTTTTGGGATATTTTCTGATCGAAAACCTTCACCATTTTTGCTTCCGATTGGTATGGCTTCAAGCTTACTTGGTATGCTTTGTTTAGCTTTCGCACCGAATTTAATCGTCGTATTGCTATCAGTATTATTAATTGGACTTGGTTCTGCTATTTTCCATCCAGAAGGTTCTAAAGTTGCTTATTTAGCTTCTGGTTCAAAGAGAGGTCTATCTCAAGCCATCTATCAAGTAGGTGGTAATACAGGTAATTCTCTTGCTCCTATTTTTACAGCTCTTATATTTGTACCACTTGGTCAAAAAGGAGCAGCATGGTTTACCATTTTAGCTGGAATCGGCATTTGCGTATTAATATATGTATCAATGTGGTATCGAAATAAGCTAAACGAAAACTTTATTCCGCAAAAGAATAAAGCTCTAGTGAAAACTGAAGGTACATCTATTACGAAAGCTGTAAAATTTGCAATTATTCTTTTGATTTTCATTACTTTTGCTCGTTCTTGGTATTCTGCGGGAATCGGTAATTATTATCAATTTTACTTAATTAATAGCTATGGTTTATCAATTAAAAGTACGCAATTATATTTATTTATTTTCATGATTTCTGGTGTAGTTGGTACATTTATCGGCGGAACTTTAGCAGATCGATTTGGAAAACGAAATATGATATTATTTTCATTGGTTGGGACCTTCCCATTAGCATTATTACTGCCTCATGTTTCGTTAATTGCAGTCATTCCAATCTTATTTTTAATCGGAATCATCAGTTCAAGTTCTTTCAGTGTCATCGTAGTGTATGCTCAAGAACTTGTACCTGGTAAAGTAGGATTAGTTAGTGGTTTAATCGTGGGCTTAGCGTTTGGAATGGGCGCATTAGGAGCTGTTTTACTAGGCGTTATAGCAGATGCAACAAGCTTAACATTTGTAATGAATTTATGTAGTTATTTACCTTTATTAGGTTTAGTTGCTTTTATGCTTCCAAATGATAGAGAGAAAAAATTATCAAATTAATATGCAAAAAAAGCTCTTCTATAATAGAAGAGCTTTTCTTTATTTACCAACCCCAAAGCAATGTCCAGAGCGTACCAAATACGATTGTTACGGCTACAAATATCGCATAACCTAAATTAAGATATAATACAGACTTATCTTCATTCTCACCCATATGCATGAAAACAATCAATTGTAACCCACCTTGTAATAATGCCGTTACGATTAAAATAATCAATGAAATACTATATGGGATGTCTAAAAAATATACGCTTAATGCAATGATCGTAAGCACAAGTGATTGGATGAAGCCAACCACTTGTTGCTTTGGAAATAGTGCACTCATCCAATCAGTCCTTTCACATAAACAAAGCTAAAGATAAAGATCCAAACTACGTCTAAGAAATGCCAGTATAACGAGTAAATAAATGTTTTATTTGCTGTAGTTTCTGTAATTCCTTCACGATATGTCTGAATTAAAATTGCAATACCCCAGAACATACCGAACGTTACGTGCGCACCGTGAGTTCCTAAAAGAACAAATAAACTAGATAGTGCCCCACTACTTTGAAGAGTAGCTCCTTCGTGTACATAAGTGAAAAATTCTGTTATCTCAACACCAAGGAAGATAGCACCTAAAGCCAAAGTAATGATTAAAAAGCTCATAAATGCTTTTTTATGGTTTAGTTTAATTGCATTGACAACTAAACCAATTGTAAAACTACTCGTTAATAGTGCGAATGTTTCGATCATCACACCATTCATTTCAAATAATTCTTTTTGAGTCGGTGCAGAACCAGTATTGTTTGCTAATGTTAAATAAACAGCAAATAATGTACCGAATAAAGCAATTTCTGCTCCAAGAAATAACCAAAATCCTAAAATTCGATTAGAACTTTCTTCACCTAAACTATACAGAGGCTTGCTCTTCATATTGATCACCTCGTAATTTTTTCTCTGTTTCTATTACTTCTTCTTTATGAATGTGGAATCCATGATCTCGTTGGAATGAACGAGCAATTAAGCAAATCAATATTGGAATTGAGAAGATAATTGTTGGTACCCACCATTCAAATATTAAGAAGAAACCAAATGCCATAAACGCAGCACCTAAAATAAACGGTATCCCACTATTGCTTGGCATATGAATATCTTTAATCTCACCTTTTAGTAAAGATGTACCTTCTTTTTTGCTCTTCCAGAATGGATCCAATGAATCGATTGTTGGAATTACAGCAAAATTATAAGGAGCAATTGGACTACTTGTAGACCATTCTAATGTTCTAGCATTCCAAGGGTCTCCGTTTGTTTCTCTTGGTGCATAACGTACACTGTAATAAATATTGTAAACAAGTAAGATAAATCCGATTGCTAATCCAATTGAACCGATTGTTGCAACAAGATTTAATGGACCAAAACCTGACTCTGCACTATAAGTAAACGTACGACGAGTCATACCCTTTAATCCTAATATGAATAACGGGAAGAATGTAACGTTAAAGCTAATCGTAATAAACCAGAAGGTAATCTTACCGATTTTTTCATCTAATTTAAATCCAAATACTTTTGGGAACCAATAGTAGAATCCAGCGATTACCGCAAATACAGTACCTGGGATTAATACATAGTGGAAATGCGCTACTAAGAACATCGTATTATGATATTGATAATCCGCACTTGCCATCGCAAGCATTACGCCTGTTACCCCACCAATCGTAAAGATTGGAATAAAAGCTAATGCGTATAACATAGGAACAGTAAACTCGATTTTACCTTTTCTCATTGTGAACAACCAGTTAAATATTTTCACACCCGTAGGTATACTAATTGCCATTGTTGTAATACTAAAGAAACCATTTACCATTGCGCCTTGACCCATTGTATAGAAATGGTGAACCCATACAACGAAGCTTAATGCTGAGATTGCGATCATACTAACAACCATACTCTTGTAACCATATAGATTTTTTCTTGAGAAGGTTGAAATAATTTCACTATAAATACCGAATGCAGGAAGAATTACGATATACACTTCAGGATGTCCCCAAATCCAGAACAAGTTCGCCCAAAGCATATCCATTCCGCCATTTGCCATTGTAAAGAACTGAGCTCCAAACATACGATCAAACATCATTAAAGCAAGAGCTACTGTCAATACTGGGAATGCAAATAAAATAATTACGTTTGTAATTAAGATACTCCAAGTAAACATCGGCATTTTCATTAATGTCATACCAGGTGCACGCATTTTTAAGATTGTTACAATAAAGTTAATACCGGTCATTAATGTACCTAAACCAGCTATTTGTAGTGCAATTGCATAATAGTTATTCCCTACACCCGGGCTAAATTCTTTACCCGCTAGTGGGAAATATGCTGTCCAACCTGCATCAGGTGAACCACCGATGATGAAACTTACATTTAATAACATTGCTCCAGCAAAGAATAACCAGAAGCTAACTGCATTTAAATATGGAAATGCTACGTCTCTTGCCCCAATTTGAAGAGGAATAACAATGTTCATTAAACCGATAATGAACGGCATTGCCATAAAAAGAATCATAATAAGACCATGTGTTGTAAAAATCTCATTATAATGTTGAGCATCTAAAATTTTTAAATCTGGACCCGCAAGTTGAGCTCGCATTAATAATGCATCAACCCCTCCACGGAACAGCATTAATAGTGCACATAATATATACATAACACCAATTCGCTTATGGTCAACTGTTGTTAACCATTCAGTCCATAAATAACCCCATTTTTTAAATTTGGTTAAACCAATTACAATAGCAAGTGATACTAAAACAATACTTACCATTGCTCCATAAATCATTGGTTCACCTGTTACAAAAAAGTGATCCCATTTGAAACCCATTATTTATCCCCCTCCATGTCCATATCCATCTCGTGGTGGTCATGTGTACCACTTTCACTATCTGATGAACCATGATGATGGCCAGCATTTTCACCTTCTGGAGCTGGTCTAAATTCTAAATGAGTAGAAGTATATGTTTTTCTACCTAAATGTTCTATTTCTAGTAATTTATCAAACTCTTTTTCTGTTAGCGCAGGTGCTGTTTCTTTTACATCTGTAACCCAGCTATTGAATTCATTATCGCTCATTGCTAATACTTCAAATTCCATACCAGCAAAGCCCTCGCCATTGAAATTACTATTTTTCCCTATGAATGAACCTTCACTTGAAGCAACAAAATTCAATTTTGTAACCATATCACTCATTGCATATTTTTGACCACCTAATTGCGGAACCCAGAAACTAGTGATTGGTCCGAAAGAATATAAACGGAATTCTACGTGTCTGTTTGTAGGAATATTCACATAGTTAACTGTTTCAATTCCTTGTTCTGGATATGAGAAGTGCCATTTCCAGTTTGATGAACTAGCATAAATGACAAGCGTTTTATCATTTTCATGTCCTTTTGGTACAGTTTCAACAGCTGTTGTCGTTTTTACCGTTACGACTGATAAAATAGTTACGATCACAACCGGAATCACTGTCCAAATAATTTCAAGCCACTTACTTCCTTCTTCGTGAGGAGGCTCATAATCTTCTGGTAGTTTACTAGCACGATATTTATTAATAATGACAATAAATAGAATATAAACGACTAATAATACCCCTAACATCATCAACATCGAAAAAATAATTGTATCTGCTTGTGTTTTTGCAACAGGTCCTTTTGGGTCAAGAACGGCTATTTTTTCACAAGCGCCCATGATGACAGCAATCATCATAACCATGATGCTCATTAGAAATTTTTTCATTTCATTCTTCCTTCCTCTAAATTAAGTAAAAGTTCAAAAACGATTCTAAAATAGAATGCTAATTAAGTATGTTTATAAATTGTCACTGTAATGACAAACAATATCCACAGTTATAGTAAAATACTTTAAATAAAAAAACAAACAATTAATTAGCAATTTGAACTTAAAAAATAAGTGTTCACATTTTAGACATATTTCCACCCATCAAAAACCTTCTTAATCCTATATATATCAAGTGTTCAACCCTTATGTTACCTTTTTCACAACGTTCACATTTTAGACAAATATTAGATTCACATTAAATTTTTATTCTAAAGTTTAAAACTTTAAAAACAATAAATTAGTATAATATTTAGATAATTCAAAGGTTGTTATCTTCTTCAAAATCTCTTTATAAAAATTCTACAAACACACAAAAAAACGCAGATAATCTGCGTTTTTGTACAGGCAATTAGGGTGAAGAGGAAAATAGATGTCCTAGCACATTTTCCTCTTCTATAGGGTTTGGGGGGCTCTAGGGTTGAATCCAAAATTAGGATCCAATCCAAGAACATTTAAAAACAATGGCTTATACTTAAAACTTCTTTATGAGATTAGAATAGCACAATTGAAAATGATTATCAATAGCAATTATATTTTTTCTTTTATTAACCTACTTTTTTATAGAAATTGATATTTGGATCATTCAATTTACAAAATATTGATTACTAAAAAATGTGCCAAACTCCCTAGTAAAAATTAATATTAATGAGACAACACAGGTACTTTATATAATTTTCATTTATAGCATTAGCTTTTTATTACTTTTTTTCGTTATAATTAATTCCATATTATAGCAAGTAAGGAGTAATGATCATGCCGCAACTATTATTTAGAGGATTTAATGTAGAAGATATTTGCCAAATTAGTAAACCATTAGTAGATGAATTAGCAGAAATATGTGATTGTGGAACAGATAATTTTATTCTTGAATGTCTTCATTCTACTTCAATATTCGATGGTAAAGTCATAGAAACTTTCCCTTTTATTGAAGTAAAATGGTTTGAAAGAGGCCTAGAAACGAGAGATCTATTTTCAACATCCATCGCAAAATATATCCAGTCATTAGAAATACCTGAATTTGAAATAGCATTTTCTACATTTCGAGAAGATAGTTATTATGTAAATGGAAAAAGATGTTTTGATTAACTAAATGTTATTTTGAAATAAAATTACCAAAAACCAGACTAGCCCCGCTGCCTAGTCTGGTTTTTGGGTTTTTATACAACTTTTCTAGGCGTTTCACATAATAGACAACTATCTTTATGGGGTATTTATACTATCTGGACAAACATACAATCTTAGAAAATTAGACAAGTAACTAAGTACAAGTTTGATAAAATTGAATATTAGTATATTAATCGGACAAGTAGGTGTCAAAACAAAACTTCCGTGTAAAGAAAGGTGAATAAAAATGAATTTTGAAATTGTAGTGACTGCATTTGTATTTATCATGACGATGGCAGTCATATTTTGGAGGCCAAAAGGAATTAATGAAGCTTGGCCTGCGACAATTGGAGCGCTGATTATTTTAGCAACAGGAATTGTAACTGGTTATGACCTACTTGATATCATTAGTAAAATTGGCGGAGCATCAATTACCATCATTGCAACTATTGTTATGGCGGTTATATTAGAAAGCTTCGGTTTTTTTCATTGGTCTGCTGCAAGATTAGCAACCTTAGCAAAAGGTTCGGGATACAGACTATATTGGTATATTCAATTATTATGTTTTTTAATGACGTTACTATTCAACAATGATGGAAGCATTTTAATAACTACTCCTATATTAATTCTTTTATTAAAGAACCTTCGACTAAAACCACATCAACAAATTCCTTATCTTCTTAGTGGTGCATTAATCGCTACAGCTTCAAGTACTCCAATCGGAGTTAGTAATATCGTCAATTTAATCGCATTAAAAATCGTACACATGACTCTTTACATGCATACGGCAATGATGTTTGTACCTGCTACTTTAGGCTTACTATTTATGTCTTTTATAATGTATCTAGTCTTAAAACAAAAATTACCTGCTAACCTACCAACTTCTACAGATGATATCGAAGAATCATTTTTCATCAAAAATTTCCATCCATTAAAGGGCAAAATCTCGGTTGAGACAAAAAGAAAACGTACAAAATTCATGTTAAAAGTACTAGCTTTTGTATTTTTGATGAGATGTTTATTATTTGTTGCATCCTTTCTGTCAATCCCAATAGAGTTAGTAGCTGTACTAGGTTCACTCATACTATTAATTTGGAGATGGTACCACTTACGAACAAACCCCATCGATATTCTAAAAAAGACACCTTGGCAAATTTTACTGTTTGCTTTCTCTATGTATGTCATCATATATGGATTGCACAATGCCGGTCTAACTTCATTTTTAGTAAGCATATGTGAACCAATAGTCAACCAGGGATTATTCCAAGCAAGCTTTATTATGGGTGGCTTAGTTTCACTTTTATCAAATCTATTCAATAATCACCCTGCGCTAATGATTGGCACAATTACCTTAACTGAAATGGGCTTAGATCCAGTTACTTTAAAAACGATTTATCTCGCTAATATTATCGGAAGTGATATGGGCTCATTATTATTACCAATTGGTACACTTGCATCATTAATTTGGATGCACATTCTAAAACAAAATAAAATTAAAGTAAAATGGAAGGATTATATAAGCGTCACAATAATTGTTATCCCTATTACTACACTTGTATCACTGTTTCTATTATATTATTGGGTACAATTAATCTTCGCACATTAAAAGAATTTCGTTTTTACCTCTAGGAGGAGATTAGAGTGAGTGATGTAGCAACATTACTTGGGAAACAAGTTACAGTAAAATTATCCGGAGACCAAATTTTCGAAGGAATTTTAACAGATTTAGGTCAAGATGTATTAGTGATATTTAATGGTATGAAATATTACTATATCCCTTGGATGCATGTTCATATGTTGTATCTTAGTCAAATTTTAAAAGAAAAAATTGATGATCCAATTGAGCCTTCAATTGGTGAGGAATTAGAATCAATCTCCTATAGAAAGATTTTATTAAATGCTAAAGGTATTTTTTCTGAAATTTATGTGACAGGAAATATTACTTTTCATGGTTACATTATCAGTGTTTTGAGTGATTATCTGGTTTTTTACTCACCTGTGTTTAAAACAATGTATATTTCCCTCTCCCATTTAAAATGGATCACACCATATAATCATAGAGTCATTCCATATAATCTCACAAATGAAAGTCTACCTGTTAATCCTTCACATACTTCATTACATCGTTCTTTTGAAAACCAGCTTAGAAAAGAAGAAGGGAAACTTGTCGTATTTGATGGTGGGAGTGATCCAATGAAGATTGGTCTCGTAAATAAAGTCGAAAATAATATCGTCACACTTTTTGTAGCTAGTGGTGAGATTATCCACTTGAAACTTTCCCATATAAAATCGGTACACTTGCCTTAAAATAACTAAAAAGAGTCAACCATTGAGTTGACTCTTTCTTTGTGATTCATTTTTAATAAATTCTTCCCACTCTTCTCTTAAAATTCCCATTCGAATAGAATCATAGTATTTCCCATCATAATACCTACATTTTCTTAATCTTGCTTCTAAGGTCATTCCTAGTTTTTCTCCGACTTTTATCATTCGATGATTACCAGACCACGTCGTATACCCTACTCTAACGAGGGGCATTGTATCAAATAAGTGATTGATCCATAGTCGAAGTGCTCTTGTTCCTACTCCGCCACTCCAATAATCCGAATCATAAATACCTATTCCCATTTCGAGCCAATTTGAAGGTTTATGCTCCCAATAATAACTTACAGTACCAATTACTTTCCCATCTATTAGAATAGCCCATTTCGCGTCTTGATTCAGCTCTTCAGATCTTTTTGAATAATATTCATTAAATGTTTTTGCCTTATGCTCGAAATATGGTGCGTCCCACTTTTTCCATTCGGGTGATTTTTCTTTATACATTAATTCCCAAAGCCTCTTTAAATCTTCTTCTATAATCGGCCGAATGATAAGATTATTATCTTTATACAAATATTCGTTCTCCTTTATTTTTAATTCAGTCACTTATTAAACACAACATTATGTAGAAAATCTAATACTAGTACAAGCCACTGATAGTTAGTTTTAAAAAATCTTTTAGCACATTTTCTATCCGATTTTCATAAGATTCTTTATAGATTAAAAAATGATTAGTTTTATATAATTTTAAATTTTCTAATTATGTAAATTGTAATAGATGAGCCTTACTTGATTCAAGCTAAAATAAAGTTACCAAATCATGAAATAAACTATTAAACTAAAAATTTTAATTAAATATGAGTTTATTTGCTTTACAAAGTCATACAGAACAATTAAAATTTCATTAAACATAAAAAAGTTTCCTTAACGCAACTTTTTACGCATGTTTTTTATTTAACCGAATATATTTTTCTTATCATCAACAATTTTAAGAGGACAAATTTTTTTACTTAAAAAGTTGCACCAGTGCAAAATAGATAGACGAGGTAAAAAAAAGGGGGATTTAATATTGATTAAAGCATTAGTAATAAAAGACCTTTACGTTTCCTACCAAGGAAATCAAGTTATTCAAAATGTTTCCTTTGAAGTTGAAAAAGGAAAATTAGTAGGGATTATCGGTCCAAATGGTGCTGGTAAATCCACATTAATGAAAGCGATTCTTGAATTAATTCCTAGAGACACTGGAGTTATTAACATTTTTGGACAGTCGATTCGCAATTTCAGAAAATTTGTTGCTTATGTTCCACAAAGAAGCGATATAGATTGGGATTTTCCAATAACAGTATTAGATGTTGTTTTATTAGGCACTTATCCTAATCTAGGATTTTTTAAGAAACCAAAAAAAGAAGATAAAGATTGGGCTGTTGAATGTTTAAGAAAAGTTGGAATGGAAAATTTTAAAAATCGTCAAATTGGTGAGCTCTCAGGTGGTCAACAGCAACGAGTATTCTTAGCGAGAGCATTAGTACAAAATACTGACATCTTATTTTTAGATGAACCATTTGTTGGTATTGATGTGACTAGTGAAGAAACAATTATCAAAATCTTAAAAGAACTTAGAAATTCAGGGAAAACGATAATTGTCGTGCACCATGATTTAAGTAAAGCAGAAAAGTATTTTGATGATTTATTATTACTAAATCGTAGTCTTGTAGAATATGGAACTGTAAATGAAGTACTTGATCCAGAAGTCATTTCAAAAGCATATTCTAATCAAACTTTTTATGTTAAAGAAAGGGCAAAGGTAAGTTTATCATGAGTGTATTACATTTTATAGAAGCCATCATGCAATATGATTTCTTACAAAAGGCTCTACTCACATCAGTTATTGTAGGGATTATTTGTGGAGTAATTGGATGTTTTATCGTCCTACGAGGGATGGCATTAATTGGAGATGCAATTTCTCATGCGGTATTACCGGGCGTAGCAATTTCTTATATGCTAGGATTTAACTTCTTTATCGGAGCCGTTGCAACTGGTTTACTTACAGCGATTGGAATTGGATTTGTTAGTCAAAATAGTCGCATAAAACATGATATGGCAATTGGTATTATGTTTACTTCCGTGTTTGCAGTGGGAATTATACTAGTCACTTTTATGAAGAGTAGTGCAGACCTGTATCACATTTTATTTGGTAATGTATTATCGGTTCGTTCATCTGATATGTGGATTACAATCTGCATTGGAATCGTTGTCGTTAGTCTGGTCTACTTATTTTATAAGGAATTACTTGTATCTACATTTGATCCAACTATGGCTCAAAGTTATGGGCTACCGATTAAATTGATTCAATATGGTTTAATGGTGCTTCTAACACTGGTTACAGTTGCATCACTTCAAACAGTAGGAATCATCTTAGTCGTTGCGATGTTAATTACACCAGCTGCGACCGCCTATTTATTAACAAACCGTCTATGGGTCATGATTTACTTATCGGCTTCAATCGGTGTAATTTGTTCGGTCATTGGCCTTTACTTTAGTTTTACTTACAATTTAGCATCTGGAGCAACAATTGTACTTGTAGCAGCATTTTTATTTGCAATGGCATTCTTCTTCTCTCCTTCTCAAGGATTAATTTGGAAGCTAATGAAAGCAAGGAAAAATAAAACAAATTTATCGATGGATAAGTAATCACAAAGGAGGAATCATTCTTGAAATTTAAAAAAATATTATTACCACTACTTCTTATTTTCCTTCTAGCATTTACTGCTTGCTCAAAGGATTCAAATAATGATAAGAAAAAACTACAAGTTGTGACTACTTATTCAATTATTTATGACATTGTCAAAAATATAGGTGGAGACAAGGTTGAGATTCATAGTTTAGCGCCAGTTGGTTCAAATCCTCATGAATATGATCCACTTCCAAAGGATTTAATGAAAACAACTGATGCAGATATCGTATTTTATAATGGGTTAAACTTAGAGGAAGGCAATTCATGGTTTAAAAAACTATTAAAAAGCTCAAATAAATCTGATAAGAACTCACCAGTTTACATGGTTAGTAAAAACGTAACACCCATTTACTTAGAATCAAATGGACTTGAAGGTGAAACTGATCCACATGCATGGCTAGATATTCAAAATGGAATCATCTATGCTAAAAATATACGTGATGGTTTAATAAAAGAGGATCCGAAGAATAAAGACTATTATCAAACAAATGCAGATGAATATATTGCTAAGCTTGAAAAGCTTCATGCTGAAACGATTACAGCATTAAGTAAAATTCCAGAGGAAAAAAGATTCCTCATTACTAGTGAAGGTGCATTCAAATATTTTAGTAAAGCATACAATTTACAATCAGGATATATTTGGGAGATTAACTCTGAAGGTCAAGGTACACCAAGCCAAATAAAAAATGTAGTGGATTTAATCAATACTAAAAAAGTACCTGTATTATTTGTTGAAACAAGTGTTGATCCAAGAAGTATGGAAACCGTATCTAGAGAAACTGGTGCGCCAATCGTAGGTACAGTTTTTACTGATTCTTTAGGTAAACCTGGTGAGGAAGGCGACACTTATTATAAAATGATGGAATGGAATACAAAAACAATTATTGATGCTTTAAACAAATAAAAATAAAACCCAAGCTAAATGCTTGGGTTTTATTTTTATTTTTATTTATTATCTATATTATGAATCTTAAACCTTATAATCTATCATTTATTAACAATAATATTTCCATTTGATGTTTTTATAAATAATTGATTCGTACCTTCGCCTAAAATAATTGTTTGTTTTCGATTTTCTTCTTCATTTTTGTTTGATTTCCAACCTATGTTCCCTTCAAATGAACCATCTTCTTTTTCAGCCTTTATTGTAACATCCTGCTGTTTTCTCATATTCAATTGAATATTACCATCTTCTGAAGTAATCTGACTATTACCTATTAAATTAGCTTCATCAATTGTAATTGAACCATTACTTGTTTGCGCATAAAGCTCACCAATAAAATCGTCTATATCTAAATTTCCGTCCTCTGTTGTAATCTTACTACGATCCTTTAAGTTTGCTTGACTAAGCTTGATTGTACCTTGACTTGAGGTCATGTCGATTGATCCAACAATATTCATTATTGAAATATTACCATCCTCTGTCGTAACTTGACTCTCTTCTGTTACATTTGCTTTATTTACTGTGATTGATCCATTTGCAACTTTTACATCTAATTTTCCTTTAATGTTTTCAATATCAACAGCACCATCATCTGCTGTTATCTTACTGTTATCACTTAACTCCACATTTCGTATTGAAATTGATCCATTATTTGCATTCGCAATTAAGTAACCAGAAACGTCTTCTAGTTTCATTTCGCCATCATCAATTTCTACTTCTGTTTTATTTGATTTATTTTGTAAATCAATAGAACCATTATCAACGTTTATCTTTGTACTAATGTCTTTTGGTAATTCTATGTTTAATTTAGCTTCTGAATCATGAAATGTTATGAATGAATACTTGTCTTCTTCACATTTTACATATAATTTGTTACCAAGCTTTTTAATAGAGAAGTAATCTTCAAGCTGACCATTCTGATCCTTTTTATTGTCAGTTGGAATTCTCATACTACCATTTACTTTTAAAGCTTGTGAATTTGTACCAAGAACATTCACTTTTCCATCAGGTGCGTCTATGATGATTTCATTTATATCATTTGGAATGTTTTGTTCTTCATTTATATCAACAGTTGTTGATTTTAAATTTATTCCTAATTGCTTTATTGCTATATGACCAAAATTAAATGCAATTGAAGCAAACATAACGCAAATTAATAATATGATACTAAACCAACTAAATCTAAGTGAATCCTCCTTTCTAATTAAATGGAAGACTAATATCTCGATGCCTAATAAAATACAAGCAATTGGCCATGCATTAAGTAGTAGTTTTGTATATGGAAGAGAAATAAAATTCTGAAGAAAATAAAGTATCCCAATTGCTATTAATAGGACTCCAGCCGTTATAGAGCCAACTTTCCAGTTCTTCATACTTCCTCCTTAGGTTTTCCAATTAAAATTCGAATCCCAATAATGACAAATACTGCGCTAACAATGATTTTATATAGAATATTAAAATCTATACTAAGTTGTAAATAATCTGCTGAGTTTTCTAATAATGATAGACCTCCAAAACCGATAAAGATCCATGCGATTACAGCTTTATTTACTCTTATTAAATTTTGTTTAAATACAGGCTCATCAATTAGTTCTTCATTTTCACGGTATTTACTATGATATTGAAGCGCATCAAAATAACTATAAAACACAATAATTGGAATAAAGAATGCAAACATCTCAACCATATGTGTCATAAAAATAGCGCAAAATAAAAGTAGCATGAATTGCAATCCACGTTGCATTAGTCCTAAATAAAAATGCCCTAGACCAGGTAAAAAGGATAAAATATAAACCCCCATTTTACGTTTTTTTAAAGTTCTTTCTTCCATTATTTACTCATTCCTTTCCAAATTTTTGGTATGGTGAAATTCACTTTTTCGCTTTTTTCTAATAAATTAGAAGTTTGTTCGATCGTTTGAACTACTTGTTGATTAGACTTAGTAATTTGTTTTTCTAATTGAAAATGGAAAAATAAAAACGTTGCCGCTGCAGCAAGAGATAAATGAACTAGTCGTACTAATTTTGAATTCGAACGCTTTTTATGATGTAGCTTTGAATGTTGCTCTGATTTTATTACTTCTTTATTCATTTCTTCTGTTTTCATCATAATCTCTTCAAACATCTCATCTGAAAGTTCTAAATTTGTAGGGTTCATCCAATCTTCATGAAGCTCGCCAAGTAGGATTAATTCATTTTGACATGCAGAGCAGCTTTCTAAATGCTGTTCAAGAAGTTGAGATTCTTTATTTGATAACTCCTTTAATTGATAAGAAATAAGTTGTTCAGTCGTTAAGTGTTTCAAATGATCCCTCCTCTATGCTTGTCTTTTATTAAACGTTTGGCTCGATACAAACGAGATTCAACTGTTTTCACTGCAACATTTAATTTCATTGAGATTTCACTATATGAAAGTTCGTCAAAATAATATAACTTTAATACATCTCGATAAGCTGGTGGCAATTCTATTAAATATGAATGAATTAGTTCTTTATCTAGATTTTTTAATAACGCTTCTTCTGGCGATAAACGATTCATTTCAGGTAATGATGAAATAACATCTTCTGGTTCTTGTTCGAGTTGCCTATCTTGTTTTCGTTTATAATCAATCGCTTTGTTCATCGTTATTCGATAAATCCAAGTTGAAAAACTAGAGTCTCCGTTAAAGTTTCCAAGAGATCGATACAATTGAAGAAAGACTTCTTGCGAGATATCTTCTGCGTCTTTTTGATTATTTGTAACTTTTAGGGCAACTGCTAACACACGAGACTGGTACTTTAAAATTAGTTCTCTAAAATGTTGTTGATTACCGTTTAAAATACTATCTACCAATTGCTCATCTGACTCCACTTTGTATCACCTCTTTTCCTCTTCATAACATTAGACGAAGCATTTTTATTAAACCCTGCAAAAAAAGATAATTTTTTTTATTTTTTTGAGATTGCTTTAGTAATGCTTGATAAATAGAGTTTTATTCGATAAAAAAAGAAAAATCTATTTTGAATGGAACAATTCAAAATAGATTTTACAAGTGATTTAAATCTTTTATTATTCTATTTTTATTTAGGTTGTCATTTTTGCTATTTTAAGAATGGGTTAGTTGATTATACAAATCCAAATGCAACAATCTATTAGAGGAGAGCCTTTAATTTTTAACGGGCTCCACAAAATGTAAATCCTTTATATAGGTTCTCATATGAGATTTGATATTCTTATATCTTCCCTCCCCATATACAAGGTAGGATTCACTTATATTTTGTAATGGTAATATTTTAAAGTTTTGATTTTTGTAGTAGTAATTATAGGTTGGTGTAAAACTTGGATTTGTTAATTCTATTTTTTCTACACCTTTATATTTCGTTTTCACGACATCAATTGATGCGATCCCACCAATTAGTTCATATAACTCATCCTGCGCTGATAAAAAGTTTCCTAAAGAATATAATACGAAAGCTTTATTACCTGATTTACCTGTCACCCAAGCTGGTGGTTGTAAAACATGTGTATGATTTCCAATTACGATTTGAACGCCAATATCGGCTAATTGCTTCGCTAAATCTTTCTGAAATTGATTTGGCAATCTTTCATATTCATTTCCCCAATGCATCGAGACGACAACTACATCTGATATTGTTTTCGCTCTTTGAACATCCTGCTGAATTTTCTTCTTATCAATCAAATTCACTAAATATTCCTTCCCTTTTGGAACGGGGATTCCATTTGTCCCGTAAGTATACGAAAGAAAAGCAAATCGAATATTATTTTTTGTTAAAGTTCTAATTTTTTCATGGTCTGCCTTTGATTTATAAACCCCAGTATACGGCATATGAATATGATCCCAGTGAGATATTGCACTTTTAATGGCTACTTCTCCTCGATCAAGTGAGTGATTATTAGCAAGCGTCACAACATCTACACCTGCAGACTTTAAAGCATCACCAACTTCATATGGACTATTAAATGCTGGATAGGTTGATAACCCTAGTTTTTCCCCACCAATCATTGTTTCTTGATTTGCAACAAGAATATCCGGCTTTTGCATTGTCGCGCTAACTTCTTTGAACATTTTATGAAAATTATATGAACCATTTTTTTGTTTCGCATCTTCATAAACTTCATTATGAATCAGTATATCTCCAATAGCTCCAATTGTTGCTTTTGATACAATCGGTTTTTCACTTTCAGGCTTTTGCTCAGTAGTTGGTGTTTTTTTAATCTCTTTTTCTTCATGTATTGCTTGATTCTGAATTGGCTCGTTGGAGAAATATTCTTTCTTTATAAAAATGAGGATAAAAAGTAACATTGTGCTCATAAGAAGTAATTTTTTCAAGATGATTCTCCTAGTGTAGATTCTTTTTTTATTTTTATTAGACTTTTTTCTATTAAGTAACTTGTTAATAATACCGTTTATTTCATAGTTACTTCTTATTATCGACCCTCTTTTATTTTTCGTAAAGCTATTAAATCAAAAATCCGCTTAAATCTACGCAAAAAAGTCACCCATTTGAAAATGAGTGACTGTGATGTTTATTATACTTTAAAGGTTTTAACTGTATCTTGTAACTCTTCAGCCATTTTACTTAGAATATCTGCTGATGCAGACATTTCTTCCATAGAAGCGTTTTGTTGTTCAGCTGCAGCTGCCACACTTTGTGACTGCCCTGATGCCTCTGCTGAAATTTCTGAAGTTCTTTCTACTATACTAATGATACTGTGTGAACTTGCATTAATTTGCTCAAATATTGCAGAAACTTCTTGAGTTTGTGCAGATACTTCTTCAATCATTTTAACGATATGATTGAAGTTTTCGCCTGATTCAGACACAAGGTCAATACCGTTTTTAATTTCAATTGAACCTTCATTCATTGAAGTAATTACTTTTTTGACTTCATTTTGGATAAATCCTACTAAACCAGAAATTTGTCCTGCTGCTGATCTAGATTGTTCAGCTAGTTTTTTAACCTCATCTGCAACAACTGCAAATCCTTTACCTTGTTCGCCAGCTCTCGCAGCTTCGATTGCAGCATTAAGCGCTAATAAATTCGTTTGCTCAGCAATTTCGGTGATGATTGTAACAATTTTACCAATCTCATCGGACTTTTCGCCAAGTGAATTAACAATATTTGATGTGTTATTTACCGTATCATGAATCATGTTCATCTGATTAACTGTTTTTACTAAAACTTTATTTCCATAAACTGCTTTTTCAGAAGTAGAAAGCGAATTTTCCGCTACTGTTTGAATTGATGAAGCAGCTTGTTCCATTCCTGTTGAAATTTCTTTTACAACTGTAAATGCTTCTAAACTACTTTTTTCTTGTTGTTCAGCACCTTCTGCAATGTTAATAATCGAGCTTGTAATTTGCTCAGAAGCCCTACTTGTTTCTTCTGCACTTGCAGACAATTCCTCTGATGTTGAAGCAACTAATTGTGAATTATAAACAACACTTTCAATTAGTTCTTTTAAATTAGCTGTCATTGTATTAACATTACTTGCTAATTCACCAATTTCATCTTTATTTTTAATATCTAAAGGCTCTAGTATAAGATTACCTTCTGCAACTTCCTTCACTTGCGTCGATAATTTTGTTAAAGGTTTTCTAATACTTCTGATTAACACAACTGCGATTAAAATAGTCAGTACAAACGCAACAATTACACTAATTAAAGTTGTGTAAGTAACATTTGTAAATTCTTTATTACTATCTTCATTAATTTGCTTACCTTGTTTTTGGTGCATTATAATCAATGCATCTAAGTCAGTATGCATTTTATCAAATAGAGCTGTTCCACTAAATGATGTCAAAACAGCATTTTTTGTATCCATCTTATTACTTAACTCAAGAATTTCTGCATTCTTTTCTACAAAATCATCCCATTCAATATGTAGTTTTTCGAATAATGCTTTTTCTTCTTTTGTTTCTAGTAATTTTTTATATTCAGAAAAAGCCTGATCAATTAATTTATATTGACCTTCCAATTCGTACTCATATTTTCTTTTGTAAGACTCATCATCACTTAACATATGCTTTTGAGTCGTACTTAAAATATGTTCTGCAATATAATTGATTTCACCAATCAACTCTACCTTTGGTAAAACTTCTTCACTTACTTCTTTTGTATTATTGTTTAGTCTAAATGTACTTGTTATTGAAAAAGCGCTAAGCGTTAAAATAATAACTAATATTAGAATAAATGAAAATATTAGTTTTCGACCAATTGTCCATTTCATCCATACTTCCCCCTAATTACAACAATATCTATCTACTTTTACATTTAAATGTATCGGCGAATATTCAAAAAATTAAAGTAATAATCTTAGAATAATAATTAACTGTTAATTTAGAATTTTTAAAACTAATATTGTAGAGAATATTCTAATTTTTATCCAAAACTACTAAACTTCCATTGTTATACAAATATAAACTTTCCCCATAGAATCGTTAATTAATGAAATCTAGTGATTGCAACTTAAATTTGCTCTTTTTGACAAAATGTCTATGAAGCAGCTTTTTATAAAAATAACATCTCAAGAGACATTGCGACATTGTCGGGGTGGTATTCTTCATAGTAGTAGGTATAGTTGAAGAAGTATTTGATGTAAATACATGAAATTACATTTATAGAAAATGAAAAGATTGAATCAATAATTTAACTCTCTTCTTTTTCAAAATCTTTTAAAATAATTGAAGGCTACTCAAGAAGGTGAATGTAACGGAAGGTGCTCGACTCCTATGGGAAATGTGGGACAGCTGAGACCCCGCAGGTGCGAACGCACCGAGGAGGCTCAGCGCCCACCCCATGGAAAGCGAGCACCTGTAGTGGAATTCAACACACTTCTTTCCCAGACAGACCCTAAAACAAAAAAAAGAGCCTACAATAGACTCTTCTAACCATTACTCATTTCTTTTAAAATAAGTAGCTGTATGTTTATCTCCTTGAAGTCCTTCAATTTCCTTTACTTCCTCCAAGCCCTTTACAAAACTACCCGAACAGCTTGGACATAACGAAACACCATCAGTCAAATTCTCACCGCACTTTGGACACGGTAATCCAATATTCGGAAAATGCCTCTGCAATATTTTCCCTTGTCTAACCCAATCATAGATCCACTCTTCATTCACAAGTGTAGCATTCAAAACTTGCACAATCGTAGCAGTTCGATTTTCTCTTTTTCTTAGATAATCTAATACAATCTCTAACCAAGCATTGTCTATCTTCTGACACTTTTGACATAGTTTACTTTTTCCATTTTGAACCGTTAAAGAAAAGCATCTTTCACAATTAATAGGGTTGTTCATATGATCTTCGCTCCAATAAAATTCTGACAATAATTTTATAAAAAAATGGAAGATTACTTAACTGAATTAACTTTTATGCGATTTGAACTGTACGAATTGATTCTTCAATATATACTTCCATCCTCTAGATGAATCAATATTATTATCGGCAAGAAATTCCAATTTTTTTACCAATTTAAAATGTACAACTTTTAAGAAATATTTTCAATCATTATATATTACTCAAATTCTAGTTAAATTAATGTATTTTAATATTCTGTCCCTCGAATTCAAAAAAACTTTTTAAATAGACTACCTTTCAAAATACCTTTACAATATATTTAAGTTATAAGAATTGGAATATTTTGTATAATGTTCAACACTGTATTGAAGATACGATCAAGTAGATTAAAGGAGAGTAAAATGAATATTTCAAAAAAGTTATCACAGCTAAAAAGCGAAATAGGTAAAGTAATAATCGGTAAAGATGAAGTTGTAGAAATGATATTTATTGCACTTATTAATGATGGACATATTTTACTAGAAAGTGTTCCAGGTACAGGAAAAACTCAGTTAGCAAAGAGCTTCGCTAAAACGATCAACGGATTATTTAAGAGAATTCAATTCACACCCGATTTATTACCTAGTGATGTTACAGGAATTCAATTCTTTCATCCAAAACATCAAGAATTCCAACTTAGAATTGGCCCTGTAATGACAAATATATTATTAGCTGATGAAATTAACCGCGCTACCCCTAGAACGCAATCAAGTCTACTCGAAGTGATGGAAGAGCGCCAAGTTACAATCGATGGCGAAACGATTTCACTTCCAACACCATTTATTGTAATTGCTACACAAAATCCTATTGAATCTCAGCAAGGTACATTCGCATTACCAGAAGCGCAAATGGACCGATTCTTCATGCAAATCAAACTTGATTACCCTACTTTTGAAGAGGAAAAGAAAATGATGCAGACACATCGAACAAATTCTCCTTTTTCACGTTTGAATCAAATATTTACTTTAGATGAAATTACTCAAATCAAAGAGGAAGTTAAAAATATACATATTTCCGATGAGGTTGAAGATTATATTTTAAGTATTGTTCAGGAAACTCGCCAACACGAGGATATTCAAATGGGTGTAAGTCCCCGTGGAACACTTGCATTGATGAGATGCGCTCAAGGCCGAGCATTTATAAATAATAGAACATATGTAACTCCCCAAGATGTAAAGGATGTTGCTGTTTATATGTTGGCGCACCGCTTAGTATTAACGTTGGAAGGCTCTTTGAAAAAGAATAATGTCCAAGTGATGGATTCTATTTTAAAAAATGTAGCTGTACCTGTTGAAGCTGGAGCGAATAAATAATGATTTGGAAAAAAGAAGTCTTTGGAAGAAATTCATTAGATGGATTATCTGTAATTGGTATCTTCTTTCTGATTATCAATTTCTATCAATCTTCATATTTATTAATGTTTTTAGGCACTCTCTTAATTGTCATGAGCTGGATGGGCAAATATTATTTACAACATGTTGCAGATCATCTTGTTATTGAAAATAACAAAGAATCAATTAAAGTTTCTGTTGGAGAAGAATTTAAACTTCCACTTAAATTCACTCAACTTAGTAGATTACCAATCATCCATGCAACTCTTCGGATAAAATTGGAACCAATTATTGAAGCCCCTAATTTACATTCAAGCTCAAGTTCAGATAAAAGAGATTTAGAGCTGACTATACCTTTTCAAATTAAGGGGAAAGAAAGTGTACAAGTTTCGCTTCCACTAAATGCTGTAAAAAGAGGCGTTACTAGAGTGAAGTCACTGGAAATCACTGTTACGAATTTCTTTGGAGTAGGCTATGTGGAACTATTATGTATCCCTTTTTTGCATCAAGAAATTGTCATATATCCTAATTTAATTCCTGTACCTAAAATTGAACAGTTGATCGCTACAAAATCATATGGTTACTTTTCATCTTCTTCAAGTATGTTCGAGGATGTGTTGGCACCAATTGGTACTAGAGACTATGTTTATTCTGATCCTTTCCAACGAATTCATTGGAAACAAAGTGCAAAGGCTCAAGTCTTACAAACGAAGGTATTTGAGAGGACTGCTGAATACTCATGGACTTTTATTATTAATTTACGAGATATAGACTTACCGAATTATCGTATGAATGTGATAGAAAATCTTGATTCAATTGCTAGTAATATAGCTTATATGGCTAGATACGCTACCTTGAAGAATATTGAATACGAAATTGTTCTGAATTTGAACATGGAAAGTGGGGTTCCAGTTTATCACTTGCCAGTAGGTGGGGGATCAACTCAATTAGGAAAAACCTTTGAAATACTTGCTCGTATAAATCGCGAAAGAAGTACTCAACCGATTTCAAAACTATTACATTTTGTAGAGAAACAACAACTAAAATCACCTGTCGTAATCCTATGTGGCCCATTTGGGCGTGAGGGTGATCGCTATTTCGCACAAATGCAAAAAAGAGGTCAAAAAGTTTATTATCTTCAGGATGATGAACAACATCCTTCAATCGTACCACTTTGACGATCGTTTTGTTTCAAGTAAGAGGAAAATGAGAGGTACATTATGATTAACCGTATACTTCCTAATTATTATTTTTCATTAGAATGCTTATATGTATATTTTCTTTTATGCTTATTTAATTTCTCATCAAATCAACTTCCACCTTTATTTAGCTTTCTTAGTGTATGTTTGGTAGGAAATATCAGTTTATTTTTCATTCTACAGCAAAAACAAGTAACACAATTAATCCCTTTCCTCACTGGAATCGTTGCAGGTGGAATCGGATATGTTCTCGGATTCAATCAAATTACAGCGATCGCATGTGCTTGTTTTCTATTTTTCCGTATGAAATCATTCTCAATTGATTCATCGCTTTGGATCGAAGAACGACATAAATTTCAAGTTCTATTCTATTGCAGTGGCCTTTTCATATTATTTTATGGTTGGATTGTAAATTATTCATATATGAATGTGCTGTATGGGATTTCGATTGGTTTTACAGTCCTTTTTAGCTTTGGACGTTTTTTACAGCAAGCGGTTCATAAAGATGCGCTAAAAAATGTGCATGGCTTATTCGGAGCCCTTTCAATTGCGGTAATTTTAGCTTCAATTGTAACAGTCTTTATTCCTACGGTGAAATGGGGAATTTTTAAATTACTCGATGGTTTACTGGGTTTAGTAGGCTTTATGGCAGCGCCTTTATTCAATCTCTTAGAAAAAATTCAGCTTCAACCTAAACTAAAGGGAGAAGAAGAAGAACTAAGGCAAAATCTAGATAAACTACCACAGACACAAAAAGATAACATCATCATATCCGATATACCTTCTTGGTCTTGGCTGATTATTTTCATTCTAATATGTATCATGATTGGCGTTTATTTATATAAGTTTAAATTCATAAAAGTTGAACAAACTTTACAACAATCACCACTAGAAATTGACCAACTATCATTTAAAGAAAACACAAAAATAATAAAACGTTTTTTCAATTATTCTGCCCCATCAGATCATATTCGTAAATTAATATTCCAACTTCAAAAATTTGCACTCAAACACGATCTTGGTAGGCATGAACACGAGACCTTAAATGAATGGTTTCAACGTGCTGAATTCCAACATCATCAAGACCTTCTACATGCATACGAGCAAGTTCGTTATGGAAATGGGATATTAGAGCATAATGAAAAATACTATGAAAAGGAATTCCAAACATTAAAAAAAGAGATAAAAGACCGAACAAAGGATAAAGCGAAGAAAAACTAAAATAAAACAAGGGTTAGAAGTTTATAGACTTTTAACCCTTTTTTTTTTATGCTACAAATATTTTTTTGAGATTGTATACTTATTAATTTTTTCAATATCTGGCTCATATCCAATCCCAGGAGAGCTTGGAACCTTAATGATGCCATTTTCTACTGTTACCTCTGGTTTAATGATATCTTCTGCCCAGTATAGTGAAGACGCGGCTGTATCGCCAGGTAAGATGAAGTTTGGTAAGGAGGTAATTGCAATATTATGTGCTCTTCCAATACCAGATTCTAGCATCCCACCGCACCATAAAGGTATTCCATTCTCAAGACATAAATCATGAATTTTCTTTGCTTGTGTTAAACCGCCGACTCTTCCAACTTTGATATTAATAATTTTACAACTTCCTAGTTTTAAAGCTTTCCGCGCATCCTCTAATGAATGGATGCTTTCATCAAGACAAATAGCTGTTTCCATTCTATTTTGAAGTTCAGCATGATCAATAATGTCATTATAAGCTAATGGTTGTTCGATCATCATTAAATTGTATTGGTCTAATGCTGTAAGATGCTCAAGGTCAGCTAAAGTATAAGCCGAGTTTGCATCAGCCATTAATGGAATATCCGGATAGACTTTACGTACTTTATCTATTAATTCAACATCCCAGCCTGGCTTGATTTTTAATTTAAACCGCTTATAGCCTTCTTCTAAACGTGATTGTATTATATTTATTGTTGCATCTATGCTGTCTTGAATCCCAATACTAACTCCAACTTCAATTTCTTTTTTTGTTCCACCTAATGCATTTGAAAGCGAAATATTTTCCTGCTTAGCATATAAATCCCAAACTGCACCTTCAATTGCCGACTTTGCCATATAGTTCCCACGAATATGAGCAAAATATTTTTCAGATAGTTCATTAGGATGAGAGATTTCATTATTTAATACAATCGGAATTAAATAATCTTCAAGTATATGACGATTTGTTTTTACCGTTTCCTCATTATATAAAGGGTCTAACATCGCAACTGATTCAGCCCAACCTGAAATTCCATCCTCACTAATTGCTTCAACTAAAATGAATTCTCGGTCATATTCAGTTCCAAAGCTAGTTGTAAATGGATGTAATAAATCTAGCTTCATATGGCGTAAAATGACTTGTTTAATTTTCATAGATAAAACTCTCCTATTCTATTTACTTAATACATAAAATTGAACGGGTAATTCGGTCTTGTTATTCTTATGAAAATCAATGACCTTCCAACCATTTGAAAATAACTTTGTAAATACAGATCTCGTTATCATTCTCCACTCTTGTGCAAGTTGAAGATTATGATCTCTTATTGATCGAAAATCTTTCGGAATAGCAACAAATGCTAGCTTTTTCTCTATCTTCGCTAATTGTTTACTTGGCACCGGAAATCCTTCTTCGTTTTCGTTCCACTGTATAATTGACTCAAGTATCACTTGATTTAATTCAATGTCATCTAATTGCTTACCATTATTTGTATCATTTCTGATATGCCATTCTACAAGGAAACGGTCTGATGGAATACCATTATTAAGTAGATCATCCATCTTTCCATAACAATTCTCAACATAATGACTACAAATCCCACCAAGCTTAGCAATATTTAAATAACCATTCACGCTTTCTAACGGATCATAAGTCCATGTGATAAGAGAATAACCAAGTTCAAGCGCTTCTTCGCGTTGTGCAATTTTAAGTAGGTTTCCAATCCCTTTATTTCGATATGCCTTATCGATCCCCAACATATGTGAACAAAGATAAAGTGAATTACCATCGAATCCAGGAAAGCTATATTGGAATCCAACTAGTTTCTGATCATCGTAGGCACCTAAAACAAGTCCGCCATTCTTTACAGCAGTTAACGTTTGATGTGTTGGAATTGAATCATTCTCTCCCCAAATTGAGGATTCTAGTTTTCTAACTTCTTCAAGTTCTTCAATAAATTGTAGGGAACGAATAGTAATCTGATTTGTCTTAGTCATGAAGATCCCCCTTTTGATTTTTTTATTATTCTTGACTAAAGTCTGCTTGTTTTAAAGGAACCATTTTTGTTTTTTTCAAGATTTTATAACCAAAATAAGCTAATAAAAACAATGGTAAGCCAATATAAGAAACTAAAATACCATACCAATCAATTTGTGCACCAGTGAATGCAGAATAATTTTGACCAAGTATTGCGATGACACAAAGAATCGTTGCTACAATTGGCCCAAATGGATACCATTTTGATACATATGGTAAATCACTTAATTTTCTTCCTTGCGCTATGTATGCTTTTCGAAAACGATAATGTGTAATTGAAATTCCTAACCAAGAAAGAAAACCAGATAATCCAGCAGCATTCAATAACCATGTATATACTGTCCCTTCACCAAAAAGTGAAGTAAGAAAAGCAGCCATCCCAATGATTGTAGATAAATAGATTGCATTTGTAGGAATGCCATTAGAATTTACTTTTTTTAGAAATGCAGGTGCCTTCCTTTCCTTTGCTAGAACCCACACTACCCTTGATGCACCATACAATGCGGAATTTCCAGCTGACAATACAGACGTTAAAATAACAGCATTCATGACTGATGCAGCCATAGCAATTCCAGCATTTTTAAATACAAGTGTAAAAGGACTCACCGCAATATCTTCAATATCAGAGCTTAATAGTTGTGGGTCATTGTAGCTAATTAGGCACCCAATAACAAAAATCGCAAGGACATAAAATAAAAGCAAACGCCAGAAAATTTGTTTGATTGCCTTAGGGATATTTTTTCTCGGATTCTCACTTTCACCAGCAGCAATCCCAACTAATTCTGTTCCTTGAAAAGCAAATCCGACCACCATAAACACACTAATGATTGATAGAAATCCTCCTTTAAATGGAGCCTCACCATTCGTAAAGTTATCAAATCCTGAAGTATGTCCATTCATGATGCCAAATATCATAAGAAGTCCTACAGCAATAAAGATAATTATTGTAATTACTTTAATAATCGCAAACCAAAATTCTGATTCTCCGTACCCTTTTACAGTTAAAATATTTAAACCAAAAATCAGAAAAAGGAAAATCATACTCCATACGATTCCAGGGACTGATGGAAACCAATATTTCATAATAATGGCAGACGCGGCCAGTTCGAGTGCAACAACTATTGCATTGTTATACCAATAGTTCCATCCAACCGCAAAGCCTAAAGCAGGATCAACAAATCTTGATGTATACGTACTAAATGAACCAGTGATTGGAATTAATGCTGCCATTTCTCCTAAGCTTGTCATCAAAAAGTAAACCATTATACCAGCAATTAAATAGGCTGTTAACGCCCCACCAGGTCCAGCAGTATGAATAATTGATCCACTTGCCAAAAATAATCCTGTACCAATTGTTCCTCCAATCGCGATCATAGAAAGATGTCTCGTTTTTAATTTACGATCTAAATGATTTGGGGCAATGTTTGTTTTCAAACTCTGTTGAGAAATATTTGTTCCATTTTGCATCATTACACCTCTTTTTTAGATTGAAGTCGTGCCTTCTTCTAATGCTATTAACACTGATTGAACTAATATTTTGGAACCATAATGAAGTGCATCTAAATTAAAATTCATTTGTGGATGATGTAGACCAAAATTTAGATCACATCCTAATCCAATCATTGTTGCAGCAATGTTAGGGTATCTGTTTGTATAAAAGTGGAAATCCTCACCACCATTAGAGATACACTTAGGAACTACATTTTTAGCACCAAGAATATCAGCAATTGCTCTTGCGACAATCTCCGTTGCACCTTCATGTAAAACGGCCGCTGGTACAAATTCTTCCATTGACCAAGTCATTGTCCCCTTAGTCTCATCTATGATTTCGCTAAAAATATAAGTAACAGTTTCGTTTAATAGTTCCATCACTTCATTTGTTTGCGCACGTACATCAAGAGTAAATGTAGCTGTTTCAGGTATGACATTTGATGCTTCATTTTCTGTTTGAAGCTGCGTCATTTTTATTGAAAAAGGTGTGTCAGTTTCAATTTTTATTGCCTTTAATTTCATGACAAGTAAAGTAGCCATTTCAATTGCATTAATTCCATCTTGTGGACGAGAGGCATGTGCTTGACGACCTTTAAATGTACCTCTGATTGTTTCAGCAGACCCATGAATAATGACAGGTGATGCATGTAAAAATGGAACCTCCGACTTTGGACGAACGTGAATACCAAATAATGAAATGACATTCTCTAAAGCCCCGTCTTCCATCATTTGAAGTGCTCCCTCACCTTTTTCTTCAGCAGGTTGAAATATAAACCGTATCGTATGTTTTGGCTTTATACCACTTGTTGCGAGTGCAAGTGCAGTGAAAAGTACCATTGTGCTATGTGCATCGTGTCCACAAGAATGATTAGCTCTTACAACTCCCTCTACTTCTTGTACTAAAGCATCCATATCTGCTCTAACCGCAACGACTGTTTCTAATTCCCCTTTTAGTTCAGCAATCAACCCATAATGAGCTTGAAAAGTCTTAACATGGAAACCCGCTTCTACTAATCTATTTCTAATATATTTAGAGGTTTTTTCTTCCCCCCAACTCGGTTCGGCTAGCGAATGTAAGTCATGATATGTTTCTAGAATGGCGTTTTTATGTAGATCAATATATTTAATTGGATTCATATTTTAATAGCCTCCTTCATGAAAAGCTTTATTCAATAAATACCTCATAATTTGAATAAAGCTTTTCTAATTTCTGTTGATATGATTGAACTTTTTTTCGATCTTTCTTATAAATTCCTGCAATGACTAAATCTAATAAACTAATGACTGATGCAATCGAATTTGTTCCACTCTCAACGTTTTCTTCAGTTGTTAAGACAATATCAGCAATTCGCCCGATAGGAGACAATAATCGATCGGTCACCGAAATCAGTTGAATATCATGCTCTTTTGTACATTCGCATATCGTGAGGGTGTCTTTTGCATATCGCGGAAAAGAAAATGCAACAACAACTGATTGCTTCGTTAAATTACTAAATTTTTCGTAAAAGTCTCCTGCCGGCGTACATAAATAAACATTTTCTCTTAAAGAGCTTAACGTACTAGAAAACCAATATGCAGCAACATGTGAAATTCGATGACCAACAATTAAAATTTGATCAGCATTCATTAATGCATCAACAGCTTTCCATACTTCTTGTACATTTGATGGTTCCAATAAATTTCTTAAAATATTTACTTCATTTTCAATTACTTTTGAAAATGTATCTTCGTTATGTTGTTCCTCTTTCTTGATTTCCCCATTTGTGATATCTGATTTATTCATTTGAAGAAAGTGTTTTTGAATATTAATTTGCATATCACTAAACCCTTCAAACGCTAACGCATAAGAAAGCCTTATGACAGTTGTTTCACTAACATCTGCCTCTTTACCAATTTGATAAGCAGTTTTAAAGGCACTTTCTTCCAAATGCTCAATCATATAATTAGCCACTTTCTTTTGTCCAGGTGAAAGTTGAGAAAATTTTTCTTTCACTAACAATTTAAATGAAATTTGTTCCATGATCATAATCCTTCCATCTTTGAAGTTTTAACTTCATTCACAATTAATTTTGCAGTTTATCCTTCACTTATTATTTATACATTATCATAATTCATACATAAAACAAATACATTTTTAATTTTCAGACTATTATTCAACCTATTCTTTAACCCTCTTCTTTTTTTTAATAATGATAGAAACATAGTACATTCGTTGATTAAATTTCTTTTTTTTAGTCACATGCCCTTACAAATAAATAAAAATTGAATTAAATAAATTAGGACTTCTTTACAATTTAATAGCCAACCGTGTGTAGAGAATTGCTCAACCACAAATGGTTAACAAGAATATAGTTTGAAAACATTCAGGAAACTTAAATCGAATACTGGTACTGTTCAGTCATAGATCATATGAAACCAGTTAAATGAGGAGGGAAAAATTTGAAAGTCCTTGTAATCTGGCGCCTTTTAACAGTTGGAGGAGTAAATGCTGGTTGGAGAAACCGGGCAATTTATTTTAAAAAATATGGAATTGAAACCGAATTCCTTTACACAACAGACCACGGTGGACTTCACATTATGGAAGATGTCGCTACTGTTTATTTAACGAAAGATGAAGATAAAATTATTAATATCATAAAAAATAATGCTTATGATGCAATCATTGTAGTAGATACGGGGGCCGCTTATAAATGGATTCAAAAAGCAAATTATCATGGTCCTGTTATTGTCGAAGCTCGGACACCAGAATTAATTAAACTACAGCCACATTTAAAAAAGTTTAGAACAATTGAGCCTGTTTCCATTATTGTTCCTTCTAATTATCAAAAAAGATTAGTTTCTATCTTAACTGATAACATCCCGATCAATGTCATCTACAATGGCGTCGACACGTCTTTTTTTCGTCCATTAGTGGAAAATGAAATAGATTTTGAAAACGAACCGCTTCTACCTAAGGATAAAAAAGTTGTTTGTTGGATTGGTAGAGTTGATAAGCGCAAAAATTGGCCAATGCTCGTAGAAATAGCGAAAGCAATTAAAAGTGAACGGACTGATATTGAAATATGGTTGATAGGTGGCGCACAAAGTGTACAAAGAGAGGAATTTGCCATGACATGGAAGGAAGAGAATCTGACTGATATCATTAAATGGTTCCCAGTCATTCCCTATCAACAAATGCCTCATGTTTATGCAAAAGTGCTTCAATCTGGAGGATGTTCTTTAGCTACAACTAAATCAGAATCATTTGGAAATACATTTATAGAATCCATGGCATGTGGTGTTCCAGTTGTTGCTTCAAACATTATGCCAATATCGGAACTTGTTATGAACGGAAAAACTGGAAAATTGTATCGTGGCCATGATGTGCAAGACGCTGTTAAGAAAATTTATTCCGTTTTAGATAATCCAGTTCATCATGAAAAAATGTCCAAAGCAGCAACAAGGCACGTAGATCGACATTTTGCAATCGAAAAAGTTGCCGATATTTATCTTCAAATACTTTTACAAATTGGGCATAAAGATAATGAGGTGAAGTACGATGATTGAGCCAGTCTCCTTTGTCAAAAAACTTGAAGGTAAATCGAACTCGTATTTAATTACTTTTAATGATGGAAGAGACTATGTTGTTAAGTACTTTCACAATGGTTTCGAAAAAGCATTACCCAATGAATGGATTGCATATTGCATAGCTAGATATTTAGATTTGCCTATTCCATTCGCTCAAATCGTCCAAATTCCAGTTGAATTCTCATCTAAAATTCCTGATTTAACGGAAGAAGTTATCAATAATTCTCAGTATCAATTTGCTTCATTATATGTACCGAACTGCAAGGATGGCCATCAAGTTTCAACAATTCAACATATCGTAAATGCTAGAAGTCTTGCAGGAATCATATTATTTGATTACTGGCTTTATAATGAAGACCGCACACGAAAAAATATTCTTTTGCATGAGGAAGACTCGAATAACTATCATTTATGGATTATTGATCATGCAGAGGTTTTTGGTTCTTACAGTTGGTTAATTCCGGAAATAGAAAATTTGCCTCAGAAAATTATGAAGAGTGCTACACACCAATTAATGGTGGGCTTTATTGAAGATGAGAAAGAGTTTAAAAAACATTTAAATATTATTCAAACTGTTCCAGTCCTTTTATTAGAAGAAATTGTTGAATGTATTCCTGAAGATTGGATGGTTTCAAAAGAAGAAAAAAAAGCGATTGTTGGTAGACTCGTCAACCGTCGAAAAAAAATCCTTCCACTACTTTTGAAAAAGTTTTTAAAAAAAATATATCGTCCCATTAAAAACATTCCTTAAAAAATATTGAAAATAAAAACGACTTCTTTCTATTAGAAGTCGTTTTTACTTGTAAACAAACTACAAAAACCAAGAGATCTAAACTGTTTGAGTAGTCGTTTTAGTTTTTTTAGTCTTATGAATTTACATTACGTTTATCAAAATCGATGGTTTTCCAATAGGATAGTATTCTACTGTTCCACAGTCTCTTAACTTAGAATCTAAAATACAATTTCTACCATCAAAAATAATTGGATTTTTCATGCTCTCTGTTACACTCTTTAAATCTAATTCTTTAAACTCATTCCATTCAGTAACAATGAACACTGCATCTGCGTTATTCACCGCTTCCTTAACAGATGATGAATATTCTATCGTTTCACCTAATATATGTTTTGCATTTTCAATTGCAACCGGATCATAAGCACTGACTTTTGCACCTAATGACAGTAAAGCACGCGATATTTTAATAGAAGGAGCCTCTCTCATATCATCCGTTTCTGGTTTAAATGATAAACCTAATAATGCGATTTTCTTCCCGGCTAATGAACCAAAACGTTTTAAGGCTTTCTCAACGAGCAACTCATGTTGATGATCATTTATTGCAATAACCTCATTTAAAAATCCAAAGTTTACACCATTTAACTTGGCAGTATAAAGTAATGCTTTTACATCCTTTGGAAAACACGATCCACCATACCCAATCCCTGCATGTAAAAATGCTTCACCAATTCGAAAATCTTTACCCATTCCTTTTGCAACATCTTCAACATTTGCTCCAACTGCTTCACATAAGTTAGAAATTTCATTAATATAGCTGATTTTACTTGCTAAGAAGGCATTAGAAGCATATTTAATCATTTCTGCACTTCGTATATTAGTCATGATAAACGGCACATTTAACGGTTTGTACATCTCTTTTATCTTCTCTCTAGCTTGTTCGTTTTCACTTCCTATTACGATGCGATCGGCTTTCATTGTGTCTTTAATAGCAGAACCTTGTCTTAAAAATTCAGGATTAGAAACAATTTCAAACGATATCTCTTTTGGACAGTTTTTTTGAATTAAATCTTTAATATATTCATTCGTGCCAACTGGAACTGTACTTTTAATAACAACAACTGTATTAGGTTGAATATGTGTTCCAATATGAACAGCAGCACCTTCTAGATATGATAGATCGGCAGCACCATCATTTCTTTGTGGTGTTCCAACAGCAATTATGATGATCTCAGCTGACTCTAAACCTTCGCTAAATGACGATGTAAAAAATAATCTTTCTTCTAAAGCATTTTTAACAAGTAGTTCGTCTAGTCCTGGTTCGTAAATCGGTGAGATTCCAACTTGAAGATTCTTTATTTTTTGCTCGTTTATATCGATACATGTAACGTAATGGCCTATTTCAGACAAACAAATACCAGTCGTCAAACCTACATAGCCCGTACCTAAAATAGCAATTTTCATTTTATTCATTCCCCCTATTTAGGGAGTATTCTTTTTCAATTATGTCTTTTAAGAATGCAATGACTTCCTCTTTTATTTCATCTCTATGAATTGCAAAATCAATCGTTGCCATAATAAATCCAATTTTATTACCAATATCATAGCGTCTTCCCTCAAAGTTATATGCCAGGACCTTTTGTTCTTTATTCAATTCATTGATGGCATCCGTTAGCTGCAATTCACATCCTTGTCCAACAGGAAGTCTCGATAGTATTTCAAAAATTTCCGGAGTTAGAATATATCGACCCATAATAGCATAATTTGATGGCGCAATCTCTATTTTCGGTTTTTCTACTAAATAGTCAATTTGAAACAAATCATCTTCATTTTCTATATTTTTTGGTTTAATAATGCCATACTTACTAACATCTTCATCAGCTACATCTTGAACAGCAATTACTGAGCTATTATGTTTTTCAAATACATTTATTATTTGTTTTAGACACGGGGTTGATGACAACACAATGTCATCACCTAACAATACAGCAAATGGTTCATCACCAATGAAGCTTCTTGCACATAATATTGCATCACCTAAACCTTTTGGCTCCTTTTGACGGACATAAAAGATTTTGACTATGTTTGATATTTTCTGAATCTCCTTTAATTCTTCTAATTGGTTTTTACGTAGTAGAGCTTCTTCAAGCTCGTAAGACTTATCAAAATGATCCTCAATGGATCTTTTTCCCCTACCACTAATAATTATGATTTCTTCAATACCTGATGCAACTGCTTCTTCAACAATATATTGAATAGTTGGTTTATCAACTATTGGTAGCATCTCCTTCGGCTGTGCCTTCGTTGCCGGCAAAAAACGAGTCCCGAGACCGGCGGCGGGAATAATAGCCTTTCGGATTTTCATCTATGGTTGCCTCCAAATCTTTGTTCAATAATACTGTATATGTGAATTTGGAATTTTGGACACCATATAAGCCTATTAATATTGAAAGTTCAATGTATACCTAGTAGACGTTTCTCATATATGGACAAATAATCTACTATTTCAATCACCTACTATGTAATAAATTTAGTAGGGTATTTGCATTTACAACTGAAATATACTTGTTAATCCTCCATCTTAAAACTAGATGAATTGAATATTTATGTAAAAAAATTTGCATACTAAAGGTAATGAGGTGATATTTATGCTCAAAAAAAGTTGGCCAATGGCCGTAATAGTCATTCTTCTATTTATTTACTATATGTACATTCTTCCTATTATCATAAAATGGCATGATCGACCATAATCAAAATAGAATGTTAACTGTTTAAAACATACTAAAAAGAGCATGTAAGATTACAAGCTCTTTTTATTTTCTAAGAAATAAACTTCTTATTATGCTGTTCCGTAACACTCGAAATTTTTCTTAGTCCTTTTTGATGGTTAATTTGTGTATTTAGTTCATTTCTTGTTTCTTTCATTGTATTAACATCTATCACTTCGACAACCGCGTTCGTATTTGCAATCACTCGATCTGTTATGCTTCTGATTTTTCTTAATGTTCTTGGGTTAACATTCGTTACATCTCTAATTTGAACAGTCTGCTTCCCTTGTACCTTATTGCTTCGAATAGATTGCTTTACTAATGCTTCTAAGATTTTTTCCTCGAAAGATTGCATCATTGCAACTGTTTCTATGACTCTTTCCTGGATAGGTTGTTTACCCACTGTTTCTATGACTTTTTCCTGAATAGGCTGTTTAGCCACTGTTTCTATGACTCTTTCCTGGATAGGCTGTTTACCCACTGTTTCTAGTTCTTTTTCAATCTTGATTTCTTTAATTTCGTTATTCTCGTTAACTTGGTTTTCCTCAGATACTGTAGGAATGTTTTTGTTCGTTTGTACAGGAGCTGCTGTTTTAAAGACTAATTTAGATTCATATTGTTCTAACTGCTCCGAAGTAACAGTAGAAACAAATTCTGATCTATTCCATACGTCTAAAATCTCATTTCCTACTCGACTCCAGGTATATTTAGAAACTGCTAGTTCTCTTCCTCTGTTACTCATGCTTCTCATTAATGATTTATTCGATAAAATCTCTGTAATCTTTGTTGCAAATTCACTAGGGTCTTCTGGATTTTCAACAATTAATCCATTTTCACCAGGTATAATAACTTCTGGGTTACCACCTCTTGCTGTTGTTACAATAGGAAGTCCTGCTGCCATTGCTTCATAATGAACTCTAGCAAGTGGTTCTTGCCAAAGAGAAGTACAAACAAATATATCAGCTACAGCAAACCAGTTTTGCATTTCAAATGGTGAAACGAATCCTGTTGTAACGACTGGAACTTCCTGTTTTTTTGAGATGGCTCTTATATATGCTACATAATCTGTTACATTATTTTGACTAAACCAATTACTCCCTACTATGACCAATGCTAAATCTTTAAATGTTTTCGATAGCTGTGGTAGAGCTCTAATTAAACGGTCTACTCCTTTATTTTCAGAAAGTCTGCCCGCAAATAAAATGACTGTTTTATTCTCTAAACCATATTCTCGTCTAAGTGTATCTCTAATTCCACTCATTTTCGAATTATTTCCAGGTAAAAATCTATCAGAATCTACTCCGGAATAAATTGTTCTAATCTTATTAGAAGCCTCAGGATAAAGTTCGCGAATTACATTCCCTACATAGTCACTGACAGTTACAATATTGGAAACTTCTTCAATTACCAACTTAGCTTCTTCTGGATCGATTTTACCAAGATTAAACATATCGTTATGCATACTCAAAGTTATTTTTGCATTAGGAGCAACTTTTCGAATTGGCAAAACCAATCGAGGTCGGTTAAAAATGTGAATTAAATCGAATTGATTTGAATTTATATATTCAACGACACCTTCACGATACAATTCAAGTACTTTTCCAGGAACACGAATATATTTCACTCCATCAATTATTTCCTCATCTGGTAGTGTTGGGTCATTTATTCCCATAATTGTTATATCATGACTTTTACTTAAATAAGGTAAACTTCCTGAAATATAGGTTTGAATCGCTCCACCTAAAACTGGAGGTACCGGAAGATTCTCAGTACAAACCATTAATATCTTCATGATTTATCACTCCAGTCATTTCTTATTTCATTTAAAGTAGCCCATTTTGACTGCTCCAGATCAACAATCGATTGAATTAATTGAATTGTTGTTTCAGTTAAGAATAGTTCTGGTTCATATAGAACTTCTTTAATATTTTTATAAAATTCATTTGGTAATGAGAAATCAATCATTAGTACCTCATATAACTCTGGAGAAATAGGATTCGCTTCATGATAGGACTGAATCATTTCTCGAACCCAAGTAGCATCCCATCCAAATAAATCCGACATTGTTCCAGATATTAACTTTCTTAAATCACGAATAGGTAAGTCATATGCTACTCCATCAAGGTCGATGATCCACATACCATTTGGTCCCATTTGACCATTTGACCAACCATAATCCTGATGAACTAATCCCCAATTTGCATTACCTTCATTTACCATCTCAAAATATTGAGATTGATTTAGATCTTCAATACTTTTTGCTGCTTGTTCCTGAAACATATCAACTACATTTAATAACGCCTGACTTGCTGGCATTTCTTCATAAGCTAATGCTACTGTTCGGAACCAATTCATTTTTGAATATATTTTTTCATAACTTTTTGGCCATTTGTGTAATCTTGATGCTACTTCAGCTTGACTAGGTGGAACGTAGCCTTTGCTTAAACGATGGAATTCCCCTAATGCGTAGCATAGCTGTTTTGCCCCAACTAAATCTTTTGACACTGGAGCTAACGTTTCAATCCACTCTGCCACAAACCATAATTTCCCACCTGCTTCTACATATTCCTCACCATTTTTTGTTCTAATGATAGCTGGAACTCTAGCCTCTTGTACTTCAACCAAATACTTTTGAGCACCCAAACTAAACATACTTCTAGTTGGTCTTCTGTGTAAAAGCTTAAAACTTTTTGGACCAGCGTTTGTCTCTATCTTCCAAATTGCTCCACCTTTATCTGGTTTTGTTGTAACAACTTGCATACTGTTAACTTGAAGATCATATTCCTTTAACACTTCTATGCCAATCGCTTCTATATACTCAGGTACGTAAAACTCATGAGTTAGTTCGTCGACATCCCATGGTTCAATTATTAAATTTTCCAAATTCTCCCTCCTACTTATTTAATGCCCATTAAAAAATGAACATTTCAAAGGTGAAATGTTTTTATTTTACTCATCTCTCTGAGCACTAAGTCAGTATAGACCTAATCTAATAATATGAATTTGTACAAGTGTTGTGAGGGCTAAATCCTTTTAATAAAAAAATTTCACAGCCTAAAATGTGATTTCATAGTTATTTGCATATTTTTCCAAGCGGTAGAACCTCGTCCTTTAAACTACATATGATATGTTATCGGTTATTAGGTAAGGAGGTAATTCAAATCATACAGAATACTAATAGACTCATTTTTATTACTGGTTGTGCAGGTTTCATAGGATTTCATCTATCTCGTCGCTTATTAGAGGAAGGTTGCCAAGTAATAGGTATCGATAATATAAATGATTATTACGATGTAACATTAAAATATGATAGATTAAATATGCTAAAGAAATACCAAAAGTTCCATTTTGTGAAAGGTTCAATAGACAATAAAGAATTAGTAGAAAGTCTATTTGAACAATATCAATTTGAGATTGTTATCAATTTAGCAGCACAAGCAGGAATTCGATATAGCATCGAAAATCCCGAGTCTTATATTCAATCGAATCTAGTTGGGTTTGCAAATATTCTAGAATGCTGTAAACACCACAAAATCAGTCACCTGATCTATGCATCATCAAGTTCAGTTTATGGAAATAATAAACACATTCCCTCATCAATTTATGACCGAGTAGACCATCCAATCAGTTTATATGCTGCTACAAAAAAAGCGAATGAATTAATGGCATATACTTACAGTCATACATTTAAACTTCCTACTACTGGACTACGCTTCTTCACAGTTTACGGACCTTGGGGTAGACCCGATATGGCATTGTTTAAATTCTCTAATGCCATCATCAATCAACAGCCGATCGAAGTGTATAATTATGGAAATATGAAAAGAGATTTTACGTATATTGATGATGTTGTAGAATCAGTCATGCGGATTATAAATAATGGTCCACCGAAGGAATCTGATTCGTACTATAAAATTTATAATATCGGTAATCATAAACCTGTAAAATTAGACTATTTTATTCAGTTAATTGAAGTGCAATTAGGCAAAAAAGCAATTTTAAAGTTATTGCCAATGAACCCCGGAGAAGTTCTTGAAACATATGCTGATATTGAACAATTAGTAAATGACATAAAATATCGTCCTCAAACTTCTATCGAGGAAGGGTTAATTAAATTTACAGACTGGTTTAAAGACTATAAAAATATTAAAACTTAACTAGAAACAGACCGAAAATTTAACTTACTGCAATTAGCAAAAAAATTATATAACTATATAATTAACATTTAAAAATAGGGGCTGTCTCATAAGACTATTTGTCTAAGAGACGCCCCTTCTACTTTAACGAAAAAAGAAAATGCGTTGATTTCCACTCCAGGATGCTCGCTTTCCATGGGGCGTGCGCTGAGCCTCCTCGACGCATTCGCGTCTGTGGGGTCTCAGCTGTCCCGCATCTCCCATAGGAGTCGAGCACCTTCCGTTCCAATCTTGTTATTTTTATAAGGACTCTTTAAAAACTTTTTTAATACCTAGAATGTTTAAAAAGCTATACTCTTAAATAGTGAAAATCTACTACTTTTTGGTGACCCCTATCTCTCTTTCTCCAAAAAAGTTTGTAAGTCCAAGTCTTTAAACGGCGTTACCATTATTCCCTCTTTTCTATTATCCTTTTTTAACTCAATAAAAAAACTGACCATATCCTAAGCGATTTGGTCTTCTATTTTTTTATCTAATTACATTATCGTACTATTGACGGGATCCCGTTAATATCCTAGTATTTGCTCTTTACATCAATATCTTTATCTTTTAACAATTAGGAAATGAGTTTATATCCTGAACCATTTGAAATGGATAATGTTTCATTGCAAATTGCGCTTGGTATAAGTATTCCATTACATAAATTTCTCCGCCGTATGCGTTACATAATATACCCGATATACCTTGACCATTCATTAATGATACGCCTACTGGTCTTCCAATTAAATATTGTAGATTTTGTTGCCAAGCCATCGTTTTACCCCCTCGGTCGATTTCTATACGATATGAAAAATCATTCTACAAGTGCCTGACTCTTCACCGTGACTATTATCATTCAAAGATAACTAGTGAAATTCTCATAATCAGAAATGAAAAACATTTTAAGTAATGAACTATAACTAAAATGGTTAATTTACCAACTTTAGGAAATAATACCTTTATATTTTATTACTCATTTTGGGGGAACAAATAATGCTTAAAAAATTGCTTTCTTTCATTCCTGATTACATGATTTTTATCCAAGCTTTTATTACTTTTATAGTTCCTTTTTCATTATGGAAATTTTTTAAATGGGTTCATTTAATGGAGAAAGAGTGATAAAAAATGAAACGGTGGAGATCCAAATTTAATCAAGAGCAAGAACAAGAGCAAAATACACCAAATAATCCTACATCGTCAGATAAAAGTTTATCGGGTAATCTTACTTACGATTTAAAAGTTATCAAAAAAGAAATCGGCCATAATTCTGATGTGAAATTTCGTGAATTTCAATTAGGTGATACAACTGTTCAAGTTGCGGTTGTTTTCATCGATGGTCTTTGTGATATTGAATTAATTCAAACTCATATCATGGGTGGATTGATGTTAGGATTAACATCTTTAGCCACTAAGCAGCAATTAGAAGATGACATCGAACAGCAAAGTGAGCGTTTAAGTAAGTATATTAGGAATCAATCTTTGACTGTGTGTACTTTGAAGGAAGTGCACACAATTGATGATTTAAAATCGGGTGTCTTATTCGGCGCAATTTGTTTATTAGTAGATGGTTTGTCCGAATGCTTTTTATTAGGTGAAGCATCAACTAAATCAAGAGCTATTGATGAACCAGACTCGGAAGCTCTAGTTCGTGGACCCCGAGTGGGGTTTGTTGAGCACTTATGTGATAATACTGCCCTACTGCGACGTAGCGGAAGAAATCAAAATTTATCAATTCTAGGGTTTGAAGTCGGCGAGGTTTCAAAAAAAGAGCTCGTTATTGTGTATATTGAAGGCATTGCTGAACCTCAATTAATTGAAGAAGTAAAGAAAAGAATAAAAAGAATTAAAATTGATGCTGTCCCAGATTCCGGATATATTGAACAACTCATCGAGGATAACTATTTAAGTCCGTTCCCACAAGTACAAAGCACTGAGAGACCGGACCGAGTGATGAGTGCATTAATGGAAGGAAGAGTAGCACTTATTTTAGATGGTTCACCTTTTGCATTAATTGTTCCAGTCACATTTCAGATGTTATTACAATCACCTGAAGATTATTATGAAAGATGGATTGCAGCGACTTTAATTAGAATTCTACGATTTGTCGCTTCATTTATTTCTTTATTTGCCCCATCATTATACATTGCATTTATATCGTTTCATCAAGGATTAATTCCTACTAAGCTTGTTTTTCACATCGCTGTAACTAGAGGTGGCGTACCATTTCCTCCTTTGATTGAAGCTTTAATCATGGAAGTTTCAATTGAGGTTCTAAGAGAAGCTGGATTACGATTACCAAAACCAATCGGTCAATCACTTGGTATTGTTGGCGGATTAATCATTGGTGAAGCAGCCGTAGAAGCTGGGATTGTTAGTTCTATTATGGTAATCGTTGTAGCTGTTACAGCGATATCATCATTTACTTTGCCACAATATAATGTTGGCATTGCACTTCGAATGCTCCGCTTCATTTCAATGTTATTCGCTAGTGTATTCGGATTGTATGGGGTCGTCCTATTTTCACTTTTACTTTGCAGCCATGTAGTCAAACTAAAAAGCTTTGGCGTTCCATATTTAAGCCCTTCTGCTCCATTTCGCTTTACAGATTGGAAAGATTTCATTATAAGAGGCCCATTATTCTTGATGAAACGTCGGCCAAAAAATTTACAATCAAAAAATTCGATTAGAGAGAAGTAATCAATAGAATGGAGGGTTAAACTTTTATGAACTCAAATCCTGTAGATCGAATATCTACCTATCAAGTAGTAATGTTTCTAGCCAATTTCATACTAGGAGCCGGTATTTTAACATTACCTAGAACATTAACCGAAAAAGTAGGTACTCCTGATGCATGGATTGGCATTATATTGAGTGGATTGTTCATTATTTTGATTGCATTATTGATTGTCAGACTTTGCAAAAAATTTCCGAACGAAACATTATATCAATTTAGTCAAAAACTTGTTGGAAAATGGTTTGGCATCATAATCAGTATGATTATCATCATCTATTATATTTGCCTTTCTGCTTTTGAAGTACGCTCGATGGCTGAAACTACAATGTTATATTTACTTCAAGGAACTCCGACGTGGGCAGTTATGATGCCATTTTTATGGATTGGTCTATATTTAGTGATCGGTGGAGTCAATTCAATCGCTCGAATGTTAGAGATTATCTTTCCAATCACAGTTTTATGTTTTTTGCTCGTTATTTTTTTAGGAATTGGGATATTTGAGATTGATAATCTACGACCTGTGTTAGGAATGGGTATTAAACCTGTATTAAAGGGATTGACGACAACTTCTCTTTCATTTGCAGGATTCGAAATCTTTCTAGTGATATTTATGTTTATGAAGGAGAAAAAAAACGCTTCGAAAGCAACAATTTTTGGTATTGGGATTCCTTTAATATTCTATACGATTACAGTTATATCAGTAGTAGGATCGTTTTCGGTAGCTGGTGTCGTATCTCAAACATGGCCAGTACTCACATTTGTCCGAAGCTATGAAATAACAGGCTTATTTTTTGAAAGATTTGATTCAATTTTACTTGTTATATGGATTATGCAAATCTTCGCCACATTTATCGTATCATTTTTTGCAGCAGCACTTGGTATGGCCCAAATATTTAATAAAAAAAGTTTCCATCCTTTTTTATTCCTTATCATTCCTTTGATATACTTAATTGCTATGATTCCAGAGGACATAAATGGTGTCTTTAAAATGGGCGATCTATTAGGTAATTTTTCATTTTATACATTTGGTGCCTTAACTATATTTTTATTATTTGTTTCATTTGTGAAGGAAAAAGTAAATGGGAAAATTTAATCAAACTCTACTGTTGTCTTTTATGTTACTATCAATTTTAGTTTTATTAACTGGTTGTTGGAGTAATAAGCCAATTGAGGAGCTTAACATTATTGTTGGTTCATCTATTGATAAAGATCAAGATCAACAAATAAAATCTACCCTTCAGTATGTTGTACCTGAAGCAATGGCTAAAAAGGCTGGTGGGTCAACCTCACAGCAAAAGCCTTATATTAATGTGTCTGCAGTCGCAAATTCGCTAGAACCTGCCGGATGGAAAACAACATTACAGAGAGAAGGTATCATTTTTGGACCGCATCAAAAAACAGTTATCATTAGTGAAGAAATCGCTCGTGAAACCCCATTAAGACAAATAGCAGATTTATATTATAGAGATATAGATATTCGAGGAAGTACACACGTATTTATTGCAAAAGGCCGAGCAGATCAAACGCTCGAAACAAAAGAACAAAATGTGATTCCAGCACTACGAATAGCAGAAATTGCAACACAATCATTTACGACAGAAGTTTTAACGGATACTACGCTAATGAAAATATGGGGTAGTATTAATTCAGGCTCTAGCTTTCTTTTACAAATGTTAGATTCTACTTCTGGTGAAGTGTCATTTAATGGGGCAGCTGTAATTGGTAGCACTTCTAAAATGATTGGTTTTTTAAATAAAAAAGAAGTAGAAGGAATTAATTGGTTAACTGGAGAAGGTAAAGGTGGTTATGTGAAAGCATATCTGAAGGAAGAAGATAAGCCAACATATTATCAGATAGGATCAATGAAAAGTAAAATTAAGCCACATGTTAAAGGCAAGGATATTTCATTCGATGTATCAATTGAATCTGAAGGCAGAATTGCAGAATATTGGAATCCACATCTTAAAGAAGCATTCAATAATAAAAATGTTAAACATATAGAAAAAGCAGCTGAAATAGAAGTGCAAAGAATAGTTGAAAATGTAATAAAAAAAACTCAAAAGGAATTAAAGGTAGATGTTGTTGGATTCGGAAATCAGTTAAGAATTCAAGAACCGAGGCTTTGGAATAAAATAAAAAATCATTGGGATGAAGATTTCAGTAAAGCAAGCATTCATTATAAGGTTGATTTAACAATAAAAGATTACGGAATGCTGGGCTCTAAAAATAATAAATAAAAATCCAAAATAAAAAAGCTCAAACTCTAATGGTTAGATGTTTGAGCTTTAAATCATTCCAAGGAGGATGAAATTTAATTCTATCCAATTCAATTGAATGATTATTTTATACTTTATTAATATTTTTTATACTAAAAGTTTTAATGAGTTTTTACAACTGCAAAAACTGTCTCCTAGACTTCTGCTTCTTTATGATGATTGATCGCAGCAGTATACAAATTTTCTAACCGCTGAGATACATGCGAAAATTCAAAGTTGGATTCCACGAAAGCTCGTCCTTCTTTTGCCAATTTATTTTTTGCTTCCAGATTTGAAAATAAGAACAAAATGGCTTCAACAAAAGCATCCGAGTTTGTGTAATCATCTATTACATAGCCATTTTTCATATGCTCGATAATTTCTGCATTTCCACCTCTGTTTGTAGTAATGATTGGTAAGCCTGTCCCCATCGCTTCATAATGAACCCTTGCTAAAGGTTCTTGCCATTGTGAGCTGCACACAAAAACATCTCCAATTAAAAAATGTGTTGGAATGTCATTTGGTGGAACAAATCCAGTAAAAATCACTTTATCCTTACCTAATGATTCAGCTTGTTCTCTAATTTTCAAACCATATTCATCTATTCGATCTTCACTGAACCATTTACTCCCAACTATGACTAGTACAGAATTACTATATTTATTAATTACTTTCTTCATTGCTTCAATTAAAACATCTGGACCTTTTACTGCACTCAATCGTCCAACGAATAAAACAACTTTTTTATCTTCTACCCCATATTTTTGTCTTAACTCTTTTCTTTTCTCCTGTACTTCTTTATCCCAATAAGGTTTATACCTTTTCAAATCGATGCCAGAATAAACAGCTTTGATTTTATTTTTGGCGTGTGGAAAGCGTTCAATGACTGTTTGTCCTATATATTCACTAATTGTCATGATTCGATCTACTGCTTGAATCACTAAATTCCCCATCTCGAAGGAAATTTTACCTTCTTTAAACATTTCATTATGGAGACTTAAAACGAAGCGACTCTCTGGCATGGAATTCTTATAAACTAGTAAATCACGAGGCCGGTTAAAAACATGGACTAAATCGTACACTTCATGTTTCTCTCTCTTTTTAGAAAGTTCAATTCCTATATTAAATACATAATTCTGTTTTGGTACACGGATATATTCAACCCCATTCACGACTCCCCGTTCTGGTAGATCGGGATGTGTAATTCCGAAAATAGTCAATTCATGGTGGGCATTTAAGTGAGGTGTAACACCATCAATTAGTACTTGTATTGCCCCTCCACCAACAGGAGGTACAGGAAACATTTCTGTACAAATTAATGCAATTTTAATTGTAGACCACTCCTTTCATTCACATGAAACAAAAATAAAAACGAACAATCATCTATCATCTCTTTGTAATCTATGATGTTAAAAATGTTTAGAAACGGCGAATCTACTAATTAGTGGACTTAATCATTTAATAAATTAAAATTTGGATTTATTCTACTAAAATTGATCTAACTCTTATTTTAAGATTTTAAGATTTTATAATTAACTTCTAGTAAATACTTTCCAAACAAAAAGCGATTACTAGATGTGAAAGTAATAAATAGCATGCTAACTGTACTTACCCATTTGCAAAAATTGTAGATTTTAGAGATTTCAAATACTGAAACTGTCTAAATATCATATCTTCAATTTATATTAACTATTTTTAATTGGTAAATTATTACCATTTTTAATAGTACCTCTATTGTACTCACTGATATATCACTTGTGTATTACCCCCCTTTAAAATAGAACTAATTGCTCAAGTATTCCAAATTAACCTTTTCTATTTCGTGACTATTTAAGGGATGAAACAATTTACACATGTAAAATGTATCTGTTTTACGACATACTTTTACAATATTCCTAATATTAAAAATTGTTTGAACAATGTAAATTATGATGTTACGATGGTGTCCTGAGTCAAAAATGTTAACCATAGGAGGAATTTTAGTGAACAAAAAAACATTGGCAATTGGATTATCTTTTGGATTAGCGGTTAGTTCATTATCAGTTTCATCTGCATTTGCAGAACCAAAAAATGTCTTATCAAATTATAAGTACAATGAGAAAGTTGGATCTCCTGAATTCGTATCAGGTAATTTAACAAAGCCATCTTCAAAAAGTGCTGAGTCGATTGTTTTTGACTATGTAAACGGCAACAAAGACAAATTTAAATTAGGCTCTAAAAGTGCTTCTGAATCATTCACTGTTAAATCAAAAGCAAAAGACAAACTTGGTTACACTTCAATTAAGTTGCAACAAGTGTATAATGGTGTACCAGTATGGGGTTCAACTCAAGCAGCAGTTGTTAACGAAGATGGTGTCTTAACTACATTTTCTGGAACAGTTTTACCTGAACTTGACACAAAAAAGGGACTGAAATCAGAAAAGAAAGTAAACGAGAATAAGTCAATCTCAATTGCAGAAGAAGATCTTGGTTTTATTCCTGAATATGAAAAATCACCGACAGCTGATTTAGTTGTTTACTCTACTGGGGATGAAGCTACATACGCTTACCTTGTAAATTTAAATTTCTTATCTCCAAAGCCTGGTAATTATAACTATTTTATAGAAGCATCAACGGGTAAAATTTTAAATAAATACAATGATCTTGATGAAGCACATGGTAATCAAGATCAAAAAACGGTTACCGCTGCTGCTAAACCAGGTGGTGGGACATTAACTGGAACAAATACAACTGGAACTGGTTATGGCGTACTTGGAGATTCGAAAACGTTAAACATGTTACTTTCTGGATCTTATTATTATTTACAAGATAATACGAGAGGAAATGGCGTTTTCACATACGATGCTGCTAATCGAACTCGTCTGTCTGGATCTTTATGGTCAAGTGTTGACACACTTTTAAATGCTTCATATGATAGAGCCGCTGTTGACGCTCATTACTATGCGGGTAAAACTTATGATTATTATAAAAATGTTTTCGGACGTAATTCTTATGATGGAAATGGTGGCGCATTAAAATCTAGCGTTCACTATGGTAGCAGATACAATAACGCATTTTGGAATGGTACGCAAATGGTTTACGGTGATGGAGATGGCTCTACATTTATCCCATTATCTGGTTCAGTTGACGTAGTAGCACATGAGTTAACACATGCTGTTACAGATACAAGCTCAGATTTAATTTATCAAAATGAATCTGGCGCATTAAATGAAGCAATTTCAGATATTTTTGGTACATTAGTTGAGTTTTATGCGAACAGCAATCCTGATTATGAAATCGGTGAAGATATCTATACTCCTTCTATTGCAAATGATGCTTTACGTTCTATGAGTGATCCTACAAAATATGGTGACCCTGATCATTACTCTAAACGTTATACTGGAACTAGTGATAATGGTGGCGTTCATACAAACAGCGGAATCATCAATAAACAAGCTTACCTATTAGCAAAAGGTGGCACTCATTACGGCGTAACTGTAGCGGGAATTGGAAATGATAAATTAGCTGCAATTTACTATCGTGCAAATACTGTCTACTTAACTGCATCTTCAACTTTCAGCCAAGCACGTGCAGCAGTAGTTCAAGCAGCATCAGATTTATATGGTGCAACTTCTGCTGAAGTTAGCTCAGTTAAAAATTCATTCAGTGCAGTAGGCATTAATTAATATTATTTAATGTAAAATCCAAAAGAATGCATACTTCCCCTTCTCTATAAAGTGAAGCCGGTTTCCTAAGAAAAGGAAATCGGCTTTTTTTAATTCAATTTTTCAACAAATGAAAAAGACTGTCTAAAGTTTATTAGACAGTCAAAAAGATTCTTTTCTATAAATGAAAGCGATCTAATAAATTCGTTTTCGCAAGATCTATGACATCATCTGCATGACCGTTTAAAACAGCTTTAAGCGTCCATAATGTAAAACCATGTGCTTGCTCTAAGGTTACTTTTGGCGGCATAGCTAACTCTTGACGATTTACAACTACATCTACCAAAAATGGTCCATTATGATCAAAGGCACGTTGTAATGCAGATTGTAATTCAGCCGGATCCTCAACACGAATGCCTTCAATTCCCATTGCCAAAGCAACATTTGCAAAATTAGGATTTGATAGACTAGTTCCTGTCTCTAAATATCCAGCTGCTTTCATTTCAAGTTCTACAAAACTTAGAGCACTGTTATTAAAAACGATTACTTTTACTGGCAAGTGATGCTGATGTAATGTTAATAAATCTCCCATTAGCATGGACAATCCACCATCTCCACATAAAGCAATCACTTGATTTGACGACTTTGCAACTTGAGCACCAAGCGCTTGAGGTAGTGCATTTGCCATTGTCCCATGATTAAACGAACCAAGTAATCTTCTTTTACCATTCATACGTAGATATCTTGCAGACCAAAGCGTAGGCGTACCAACATCACATGTAAAGATTGCATCTTCACTTGCTAGGTCGCTAATTACCTTTGTTAAATATTGTGGATGTATGGGCTTCCGTCCTGGTTTACCAATTGCAAAACTATCTAAATCTTTTCGTACATTTTCATATGCAGATACATACTTATTTAAATGGTCTGAATCTCGCTCTCCTTTTAATAGAGGTAATAATGATTGTATTGTCTCAGACACATCACCGCATAAACCATAGGTAACCATTGCTCTTCTTCCTAGATGCTCTGCTCTTATATCTACTTGTAAGATGATTGCATCCTTTGGATAAAACTGTCTGTATGGAAAATCTGTTCCAAGCATTAACAATATATCAGCATCCATAATGGCATGATATCCAGATGAATAACCAATTAATCCAGTTAACCCGGCATTATATGGATTGTCATATTCAAGATGCTCTTTCCCTCTAAGTGCAATTACCATCGGAGATTTTAACTTTTCACAAAGCTGCATTAAAAGTGAATGCGCACCCTCACATCCTGCTCCGCAAAGTAGTGTAATTTTTTTATCTTCATTTAAATAGTCTGCTAGTCGTTCTAACTCTAGTTTAGATGGCCTAATGACAGGTGTCGTAACATGAATCACTTGTTCCGGGATCGATTCCTTATCTTCTAGTGCTGCAATATCACCTGGCAAAACAAGTACTGACACCCCTTTACGAGATATGGCATGTTGCATTGCAATCGTAGCCAAGCGAGGCATATGCTCTGGCCTTGTGACTGTCTCACAATAATGACTACATTCTTTAAATAATTGCTCAGGATTTGTTTGTTGAAAATACTCCCCACCAGTTTCAACACTAGGTATATGTGCTGCAATTGCAAGAACTGGTATACGACTTCGATGGCAGTCATACAGTCCATTAATTAAATGGAGATTTCCAGGTCCACTACTTCCTGCACATACAGCAATACTTCCGCTTAATAAAGCATCTGAACCAGCTGCAAAAGCAGCAACTTCCTCATGTCTAACTGAAATCCACTCTATTTTTTTAGATTTTCGAATGGAATCCAAAACTGCATTAAGTGAGTCTCCCACTATACCATAAATTCGTTTAACACCTGCTTGCAGTAAAGATTCGATTAATAAATCAGCAATTGTCTTCCTCATATAGTTCTCCTTATCCAATTGAATGTTGACCGAATTTCTAATAGAAAAGAATCAGGTCAAAATTGTTAGATGTCAATTTACTAAACTTATGGTTTACGATTGTCTAAAGTGATATACATAAATTTCAATTTCTGGTTCAATTTGGAACTTTTTTCAAAACCAATTGTCATGAATGATCATTGAAATAAAAAAGAACAACTACATGATTAGTAGTTGTTCCTGATCTTTTATTGAATCCCAAGTGAACTTTTCACAGTTTCTAATGTCTGTGATTTATATTTTTTCTTAGGCGTTGGCGCATTGTTAATTGTAGGATTTTGCATTAAATAATTCTTTTCTACAAATGCCATGTCTTTTACATCAACAACACCATCAAAGTTGATATCCGCTGCTCGTTTATTCGTTCCCCAATAAGTTTGTAAATAGATCGCATCCAATACATCAATTACATCATCTTTATTTACATCCCCTGCGATTGCTGGATTTAATTTATAGTAAAGATTTTGATTCGTGACTTTTCCATCTTCATGGAATCCAATAGTAAAGTCTTTGTGAACTGTAAAGTGTCCTGGGAAATCAATTGTAAACTCATATTGATCGTCAGTTAATGGTAAATTTGGGATTTCGAAAACAACTGAAGAATTGTTTTTCCCATTGTAAACTGTTCCATTTGAACTTGTTGCTTTTACGTTAACGCCTAATTTTGAATAATCAATTGATTGTGTTGCGGATCCAGTTGGACCTAAGAAAGCCTCGGCACCTTTACTTCCACGAAATAATGAACTCGTATTTTCCATGTAGAAAATCGATGGGTTTCCACTTGGAACTACTTTTGATGTATTATTCGTATCTGTAACTGTAACACTCGACATATAAGCCGGGAACATAGCTGGAAATGGCGTATACACATTTCCCATTTTAAATTCTACGTCTGCTAGTTTTAATTCTCCAGCTAAAGGTGTAACCCCATCTTTTGATGTAATTGTTACCGTTGCTTCAGAAGTATTTGAACCACTACTAATTGCTTTATCTGTAACAGTAACGTTTACTTTATCTGCAACGCTAGAGTGTGGTGTAATGTTCATCGTTGCCACATTTGTATAATGATAGAATTTATACACAACTTGTTTTACACCACTAGCTTTATTTAAAGTCAACGTTGCATGAGCTGTTTCACCCATCTTTGCAGTACGTTTTTCAGGTTGTATAAAACCATATGTAACATCATCGCGTGTTACAAAAATCTCTCTACCTTCTTTAAACGTTTTATTCGAAGCTGCATCCATAGAATAGAATGATAGTAACATAGCCCTTGTTGGGTTTGTCGGAATCGTAGCCGTGAACGTACCATCTGGATTTACAGGCACAGAAACCGCTCTTCCACCTAATTGATCTTGATAATATACTTTTGTACTTCCTTGGTTAAAACTCATTCCAAGCTTATGCATTTCTTCCGTTTCTTTATCATAAACAGATCCAGAAATTGTGACACTTGTTTGACCGTTCTTATATTCAACTACATCAGAACTATTTACTGTCATTTTCGGTGCGGTGTTGTCAAAATAGAAAGGTGCATCTTGTGAGAATGTTTTTCCTGCATCATTTGTACCAATAATCTTTAGCTTATAATAACCAGGTTTTGCTAAATCTTGATTATATGCAATTGGTTGATCATCATCACCAGTAAACTTGTAGTAATATCCATTAAATATTTTAGAAATACCATAAGTAATATTTTCATCCATTCCTAAGCCATTAATCGTACCAACAAAACCTAAATCTTTTCCTGTATTACCATCTACAAGCACAACATCAAGTGTGCGCATATGAGATTTGATACTCATTATTGCATTTGTATAAATTAACTGACCACTATAAGCTGAATCAAATACTTGAGTAAATGCTTGTGGACTCATCGTAAGTGAATTAATTCCTTCTTCAACTGTTTTAATTGCAAAAGGAACTTGGAACGTTTCATCTGGATTATTTTGATTTGTATATGTTACAAATCCTTCGTAAATACCTAATTTTGCTGATTTCGGAACTGTAATGGCAACAGTTGATTTCTTTTTCGAATTGGCATCAACTTTAATTGATTTATCTGTAACAATCATTACCCCATTATCATCAGCATCTAACGACCCTCGACGCTCTGTTTGGAAACTAACTTTTACATCATATGTTTTTGCTTGATTACTATTGTTATAGATGTTCAATGAGCGTTGATCGCTAATATTTGTTCCAGCTGGAGCAAATACCCCGAATGAAAGTGCGCCTGTTAAGTCTTTAATCGTTTTTAGATTTCCTTTTTTATCATAACTACCTTTTGTCTCATCCATTATTTCAATTCTTGTTTTTGAATGAATTGCTTCATATGGATCTACTTGACCAGCTCCAGTTTCAAAAACACTATAATTTCCATTTAAAGGATCTGCTGTGTTCATTAATGTTTCTTTAATTTGTGCAGGAGTTAAGTTTGGATTTGCTTGTAATAATAATGCTGCAACACCAGCTACATTTGGCGTAGCCATTGAAGTACCAGACAAATTATCATATGCATATTCATATTTACCAACTTGATCAGCCCCATGCATGTAAGATGGTACAGTTGAGAATACAGCAACACCCGGTGCAGTAACTTCAGGCTTAATATCATATGTGATACGAGCTGGCCCACGAGAACTGAAAGAAGCTAATTTGCTACCTTCGTCTACTACTTTCCCCATTTCATCAAAAGAGAACAGTGAAGTTGTATCAAGTTTTGACGTAAGTTCACTTCCTTGCTCATAAGACATTGAGAATGTTGGGACTAATCCATAGCTTGATCCTAAATATGTTGGAATAAATCCTTCACCTGGTACATTATTGACTAATATTACTGCAATTGCACCATGATTTTTAGCAAATTTTATTTTATCTACCAGTGCAATAACTCCGCGGTTTACTAATGCAATCTTACCTTTTACATCAATTGATTTATAGTCAGCTTCTGTGCCGGAATTTGGAACTTGAACAATTGAATAATTACTTCCTGAAAGACTCTCTTCATTGTCTCCAAAACCTTTACCTAATAGTTTCATATCTGCTTTAACATCTACAGTACCATGGAAAGTTCCTTTAGATGTTGCAATCTCAGTTTTCGTATCGTTGGCACCAACTGTAATCGCTAAAGCTGAAGCTCCTGGAGCACCTAATGTATACGATCTATCTCCAGCATTTCCAGCAGCTACAACTGCTGTTACACCTGAAAGCACAGCATTATTTACTGCGATACTTTCAATATTCTCTGGGTCATTACTTGAATTTCCAAGCGATAAATTAATGACGTCCATTCCATCTGCAACCGATTTATCAATTCCACCTAAAACACTCTCCGTTGAACCAGAACCAAATTCTCCCAAAACACGATAAACATAAAGGTCAGCGTCTGGTGCTACACCTGTTACTGCGTAATCTGCATTATTTTTTCCATTTCCAGCGATGATACCAGATACATGGGTACCATGCTCTGTATAAAAAGTTGACCCTGTAAGAGGATCAGTTTCTGCTAATCCAGATTTCTTCCAATCATCATATGTAGTCTCCATTGGATCTGCATCATTATCTACAAAATCCCATCCTTTTACTGCGCTTGGCGAAATGGATTTTGGGTCTACTCCTTTTTGTGCACGGTATCCTTTGTATGCGTCTGTTAAATCAGGATGATTGTAATCAATACCAGTATCTATTACACCTACCTTAATCCCTTTTCCAGTAAATCCTTCATCATGTAACTGATTAATTCCTGGGAATACTTCATTTGCTATTTTTTTTGCTTCTGTATTGCTTTCTGTTTTAGTAGGTGGTTCAACTTTAATAACCTGATTAGGCCATATTGCTTTTACAACTTTTGATTTTAATAATGACTTCACTTTATTTGCAGGAAGCTCCATAGATACTCCGTTTAGTGAGCTATTATACTTTAGTTTGATTTTGAATACATTTTTATTTTCACTTAAATCTTCTTTATAAATAGATTCAAGGTCATTTTTAAATGTTTCTTGTGCTTCTCTTGCATTTTGTTCAGCTTCTGAAATAGATAGACTATTTCCATTTGTTGCTTCTTCAATTACTGCAACTTTTGCTGGTTTGTCTTTAAACTCAACAATAACTGATAAGTTATCTGTACTCTCTAAATCTACCGAATCAGGTAATTGTAAGCCTTCTTGACTAGTAGCTTTTAATTTTTGAAGAGCCTCTCGTTGTTCAACCGTTAATTTTGAAAGGATTTCTTCAATAGAAGCAGTTGAAGCTGCTTTTACAATTGATTGTTGCGGTTTTACTGGTATTGAGTTAAATAAAACTCCAGTACTTAAAGTTAATATTGCTGTCCCTTTTATAAAACGATTCATTCTTCTCTCCCCTTCTTGCATTAATTATCTTTCTGACTTGATTATAAGGAGATTTGACAGTATTTATTTTTCTCAAAATTCTATCAATTACCGAAAAACTCTTCGTCAAACTTCGACAACTCCAACAAAAAAAGAGCTGTAATCAGCTCTACACTTGCGTAACTTCTTTGTAATCACTATTTTTTTCATCGCTTAACATTTGCATATATTTGCCATCTAGGCCATCTGTTAAATGTCCTCTATAATGCCAAATAGCCAGAAGACATTTTTTAAATTTCTCAAGTATTCCAGCATTTTTCACTTTTATAGCAACATCAATTAATTCATTTAATCCATTCTCGTAATCTTCTATTTCACATTTTAAGAGAGCAGTAGCATAGCAGTAATCTAAATATAATTGCTGCTGATATAGATTTGAACTATTCTCCATTTCAAAAATCTCTTTTTCATGCCTTTTTAATAGCTGACATGCACATTCAAATTTTCCCAATTTCACATATGCCTCTATGATTCTAGGTAATCCTACAGACAGATCTTCTCTATCTTTTAACCATTCATAATATTCATCAGCATACTGTAATTCACCAAAATCAATCCTTGCAACAAATCGATTGCCAATTGCAATGTCTGAAAAATATTGATTCACCTTTTCATATTTTTCTATTATATTTAATACTTCTTTTAATGAATGACTTAATCTTGTTAAAGCAAATCCTTGATAAACGAGAGCATAGCCATAATGTTGATCAAGCTTGGCAATTTTTTCTAGACGCTTCGCGTAATGGAAAACCTTGTCCCAATCTTTTAACATATAATAAGTTGCAGTAATCCATAAAAATGTTAATTCTTGAAAATCAGCTGGCATATAGCTTACATATTCTAAAACATGAACGAGTGTAGATGGCCCTTCTTCTGTTAATCTATTTACATAATACTTTCTAAAATAACTGATCGCTACTTCTTCAGATATTGAATCTGGCATATGGTGAATAATGATTTCATACAAAGGTAATGCTTCTTTTTCTTTTCCTTCCAAAAATAGCTTTTCAGCGATTTGAAATAAATTTTGTAGATTTTTTGTGCGAATTGTTTTTGACTTTTCCTCTAACATAACCGTAATCATAAATTCCAGTTCTTCCTTAAAACCATTAATAGCACATTTATAAATAAAAGCTACACTTCTGCGTTTATCTAAGTATCGATTTTGATTAAAACACAGTTGAGTATATAATCCATAAAAAGTTCCTTCATCAAGACCAAATGTTTTGGTCAGAGCATCCAAATAATGCAAAGATAGAGGTTTTTTATTATTAAAAACTCTACTGATATCACTAATATGAATCCCTGAATGTTTCGCTAAATCTGCTTTATTCCAATTTTTCACTTCCATTAGTTTGAGAAATTCATATAAAAGAATCTGGTTCATTATGATACCTCACTATATTATGTCATCGTTAAATGTTTTTTTAATTAGGTAAACATTCCATTAAAACTGTCTAAGTCCTCTTAATTAATGAAAAGATAATCTAGATGTATTAGACAGAAATCCCACATAGTTCAATTGTCATTAAAAGATTCAATAAAAAAAGCTCAAACCAAAATATGGTTTGAACTTTTTTCCTATTTTCATTAATAAAGTACTGGAATCACAATTCTTTAAATATCTGATTATTGATTAGAAGATAACTCAGATTTAATTTGTTGAACGACTTCTGGTTGTGCAGGTTCTGCTGGTTTATAGTAGCCCTTATTTAGCGCATAATTGTATAAAGTTCTTTGACGTGCTTCATCTTGGTTTCTAAGTTGTATTAAAGTTTGTCTTAATTCTGGATTATTTGATTCGTTTATAAATCCTGCATAACCCGTTAAACTTGCATTAATTCCTGCTAAGTAATCATTGACCATATCTTTATCCTGTAACATTGTCTTTCCTCCTTACCCTAAGAACGATAGTAGTTGTTGACGTGCTTGTCTTGCAGATTGAGCATCTCTTTGTAGCATTGCTTTTAATTCAGGATCAGCACATTGCTCTGCATATGTTTCTAATTTAGTAGCAATTGTACTATGTCCTCCGATAATATGACGGAGGTTTTCAACTTCAAGTTCAGTTAATGATTGATTCATTCTTACATCTCCTTTCAAAGCATAATACTTTATTAATTTTCCTAAATGTGGAAATTCTATTCGTGAAAATTTAAATTGATTGATCATATGATTTATGAGACACAAAGTTATTAAGATGGCGATTTCGATTTCTCTCTGAACTAGAAAAAATTGAAAATGAAAAAATGTCCCAAATGAAGGAATGATTCATTTGAGACATCTTATGTTTAAAAAATTAAATTAAATTGTTTTATTTTTATTGTTTTTTTACAGTATTACTTTTATTTCCAGCTTTATCAATTGCATAAAAAGTCATCGTAATTCAACCTTTACTTATTGCTTTTACAATTGAACAGCTTTTTCTTTAATATCATACCATTTTAGCAATATGAAATTAGTACTGTTTATTTTTTTTATGATCTATTACTGTTGTTTTAGCTGCAGCACTTTGATTTCCTTCGCTATCTTTGGCATAAACTGATAGAACTGTACCTTCTTTCTGTTTACTTATTTTAATTCGATACGCTCCTTTAGAATCTGCTTTTCCAGTTGCGATAATCTCATCATTTTTCTTAATAATGATCAATGCATTTGCTTCAGTTGTACCAGTTATATCATTATCATTGTTATCAACTGTTTCGATTATTGGCGCATTTGGAGCTGTACGATCTAATACGGTAGTTGATAATGTTTTTTGATATCCTGTCATACCCTGTACTTGTATTGTTAAGACTGTTCCTGCTTTTTGAGGACTAATTTGAATTATATATTTACCTTCAGAATCTACTTTACCTGTTGCGACAATACTATCTTTATTTTTCACTGTAATTTTTGCATCTTGTTGAGCTGTACCAGAAATTGTAGTGTCATTGTCATCAATCGAATTGATTGTAGTTTCTACATAATTTCGTTTTAATACAACCAGTGAAAATTCTTTCGTCGTGCTCGCTTTACCTTTAGTAATTGTTGCTGTTAATGTGATTGAACGATTTCCATCCTCAAAATATGGACGAATTACTGTTCCATCTTCTTTTATAACAGAAGCATCACTAGAAGACCAAGTAATACTTGTATCATTAGTACCTTGTGTTGGTAAATTCAAATTAGAAGTGACTGAATTTTGATCAGTATTATTTTGCTTAATCAAATTCCAAACAACTGATGACTTTGCTGCGACAACTGCCGGTTCATCATTCGTATCTTGACTTCTTACAAAGAAATAAAACATTTTTCCAATTCTTGCATCACCTAATTTTATATATGCGAATACTGGAACGTACTGATTTTGGGCAGGTCTTGTCACTTTTCCGTCATTTGAGATGACGTCTGGCATATCCGATTCCCATCGAATTTCGACACCGTCATTTCCAAAAGTTGTCGGGAACGTTAAATCCTTCGTGACCTCCATATCGCTTGTGTTTTCACCAAGTAATTTTTCAGTTGTTAACCCTTGAGATACTCGCAGTACTTTTGTTCGTTCTATGTTTTGTGTATCTTTTAGGACTGTTAAATGGAACGTTTTGTAGAATGTACCGCTGTTTCGTGTGAATTTTGCAACAAGTTCCACGTGTGCATCATCTTCGTCAAATAACGGTAGGTACACGCGACCTTGATTCGTAATATGCTTTTGATCATCAGAAGTCCATGTAATTACTGAACCATTTGATCCTCTAGTTGGTAATGATAAAGCTTCTGATACATCACCTTGCTCTTTGTTACCTTCTCGAATAACATCCCAAGTTATTGATGAAGCATCTTCAGCAACAGCTTGTGAATCATTTTGAGTTTTCGCTTTCACTGTTAGGTTGAAAGTTTTAACTGCAGTAGCACCGCCTACAGTTGCAGTAGCAGTTATAGTGATATTCTTATCTTTATCTGCTCGATATACCTTACCAGCGTTTGTGATAATGGTTGGATCACTACTTTCCCAGCTAATTTCTGCTTGATTATTTTTATCATATAAAGGTAGCACTAAATTAGTCGTCACATTCGTTTGATCTGTGTTACCACCTTTTATCTTGTCCCAATTTAACTGTTCAGCTGCTTTTGTTGCTAAAGGTTGATCTGCACCCTCTGCTGCACCAAGACGATAGATTACCACATTGAAAACTAATGGATGGTTCCCTGCAAATGGGTGACTAGGATTCTCACCGATTGTACTTCCACCATCTATTTCAAAATAGTTTACTCCAGGTTTTAACTCTCCTGTTGGCATACTGAATGATTTCACACCAGGTTCATTGTTATATCCTGCTGGGATATTTCCACCAGTTTCTTCGTTTAAGCCATCGTCATATGGACCACTTCTCCATTCTGAAGTTGGATTAAATAAGTTTTTATAGAATTTATTTTCTCCCGCTACTGCTCGATTCCAATCGACCCATTCAGCGTAGAAATTCATTCCAACCGCTGTTACCGACCCTTTTACATCATATGTTGAATCATAAGTAAAGAATGTTGCCGTACCAGTTGAATCAATAATCGCATCGTCAAATTTCACTTTTGGTATATACGAATTTTTGATGACAGGAACTTGGATCGTCGTCTCGTGACCTAAATAGTCAATCATAGTTACTGGGAACGTACTTTCGCCTTCAGGTATACTACCTGGGTCATTATAACCGACAGGATTATTAAAGGCATATACATCTCCTAATGGTAAGTCCCAGTCTGGTATTGCATTAGGGTAATAAGATGTTGCCGCTTTTCTTTGTTGATTTCCAACTAATAAAATTGGTGCTAAATCTGGATTTGCTGACCATGTTTTATTGTTACCATAAGGCGTTACAAGATAGCCTGCAACCCATGGATCGAAATTTTCTACATGGTAAGTCTTATTGTAATTAAGTTTTATTTCTGGATTTCTACTTGCATCTTTATATGGAACAACATCAATCGGAAGTTCAGTGTTTGTACCATTATTTTGCACTGTCACTTTATCAACTGCAATAGTAACTTCAAACGTCATTGAACTTGCATTTCCCATATAATCGGTAGTTGTCAGTTCGATAGAGTGATCTCCATTTTCTAACACAACTGGATATCGGAACGTTTGTTCAGATCTATCTAAAGTTGTAATACTTCCCATTGATTTTTTAATTCCACCATCAACAGCAACTTCTACTTTATAGCCTCTTGAATTTGCTATTTCATCTTTCGCTGTCGTATTAAGCATTAGAGAAACAGGATCTCCACTATTTTCTACGAATGCCTTCATTTTACTCGCATTCAATGAAATGCTTGGTGCCTCTGTATCTACAAATGTCTCGATACCAATAGCTGGAACCTCTGCATCATTCCATTGCTCACCTTCAGCCAAGCATACATATTTCACAACGTATTCTCCTGCAGGTAAATCAGTTGGAACGGTATATTGTCCTTTAATCGAATACTCACTGTATTCTCCATATGCAGGTTTTTCCGTCAGCACTTGATTTAGATCAAGATCGATCGGATTTCCAACAATCGAATTATTATCGTAATAATTCTTTAAAAGGACTGCTTGAATTTTTTTCACAGCACCTGTACGTCCAACTGCATTAAAATTCAAACTAAAATTATCGCCAGGTTTTACGTTAGCAGTCCAGTACATACTTGGAACTTTGTCTCCTAAAGTAGCTGAATACATATCAATCCAAACATGGTTACTTGTTTTATTAACGATAACGGTACGACTTTCACCATAATTTCCAACTTTATCAATTGGCGAAATAGTGATGATGTTAAGACCTTCATTTAGTCCTGGTACGTTTAATTCATATGTGCCGTCAGCATTTTGCTTAACATCTGATTTATAATTAGTAAATGGCTCGCTTCCATTCACGGCTAAAAATACACTACCGTCAACTTCACCAGCTTCTCCATCATCCATAGTCCAGCGCACAGTATAACTATCTTTATTCGTCACTTCCGGATTTGTTTTTTCATCATAATCTGCTGATCTTAATAAATTTAAAGTCGGTGCTGCAGTATCCTTATACATCGGAATATAAACTGTTGGTTGTGGTTTTGCATTTGGTGCATCTGCTGTTGCTGTAACCGCAAAGTAATACTGCCCATCTGGCATTGGAATTCCTTGTTTATGTGCATACCAAACCCAATCTGCTGAAAGTAAAGAGGGAAGACCACCTGAATAAGGATCACCTTTTGCAAACCATTGTTCATCTGCCATGTGTGTCACAAGATTATGTTCTTTATCAACAACATCTATTTTTAAGTTACGCGCGCTTCGAAGCAAAGCAAGCGCAGGTACTGGGGAGAATTGTGGACCAAAAGCATAAAACTTGTCACCTAAAGCGATTTGAGCCGGTGTTTGTGGCTTACCGAATACCTCCTCGTATCCAAAATAAAAAGGACCTGTTTGAATTGCTAATTGTGTTCCAAATCCTGACTGAGTCCATACATCAGTTGTATCTTGCGTATCGATAACTTTTGGCTCATCCCAATTGCCATAAAAACCATTATATGGAACGTTTAAAGTTGGGTTGCTTGAATCTGTCGGTGTTAAATAAATATAGCCCTCAACAAACGTGTTTTTTACTGTAGCATCTGTTAAAGATAATGTAACACTCACGGTCTTAGTTGAATTTGCTGGGATTGTAATTTCCTTTAAATCAAATGATACTTTTGCATCATCCAAATATCGACTACGAATGTTATCTGAATTTGTATTAAGCGAGTCTTTTAAAACATCCGTCATCACATTTCCATTTAATTTGTACGTAACAGATTTATTTGAAAGATTTGAAGCAGTTAATGTAAATATAGTGTCTTTATCAATTTCTTTTAAACTAATGCTTCCAGTTTCAGTTGAGCCTGTGACAACAACAGGAGATTTCACAGCTAGATCCGGACGAATCATACCTGCTCCTTGTCTTCTAGGTTGGTATTCTGTCATATAATCAATTCGGTCAATTGAATTGTTCGAATTGACATAATCTCTTTTGGCTGGAATAGATGTATTCATGATTAAATTCTTTGTTAATTGTGCAAACTTTCTTGTTCCAGGTTTAAATCCTTTTTCGATCAAAGCTTGCATAACATCAGCAACAGCTCCAGCTACATAAGGAGCTGCCATAGACGTTCCATCTTCATTCTCATATGCATTATGTTTAGTTGTATCTGCTGTTCTAACTGACGAATAAATCGCATGTCCAGGAGCCATTACTTCTGGCTTTAATAATAAATCACTAGTAGTTCCCCAGGATGTGAAATCTGTTGGTTGCCCTGGGTTCGATTCAGCGAATGCTGAGCCTACAGTCTCATCATTAATTTTAAACTTAATTGACTTTTGAGTTGTAGCATCTAACGGGCCAATAACTGGTCCCCCACCACATGTACTAAGTGGCCCTATATCAATACCACCACCACCACAAGTAAGTTTATCTTCTAATGCTTTTCCATCATCATAACTAATAAATGAAAAAGGAATTGATCCAAAGCCTTGAGGTTCTGGAGCTGGTTGAGTAGAACTTGAGTTATAAACGATTACTCCTACGGCACCTTTTTGTTTCGCATGTGCTACTTTTTCTGCAAAACTTATTGTTCCGCGCTTAATTAATACGACCTTACCAGTCACATCTAAACCATCGTAATCTGTAGGTATTCCAATACGTTCATTTCCACTACTGTCTTTTCCTAGAGAAACTAAAGAATACTCTTTGTTTTTATCTGCTGGCCAATTCCAGTCATCAAGACCTTCTCCAGTAATATCAAAATCAACTTCGTCTGTATGAAATTTATACGTATGTTTAGATACTATGTTATTTGCTGCTGCAACTGTAAATGAATCTGGATAAACACCTGGGTTACCAATTTTATTTAAATCAGGAGTTTGTCCAATTTTAATTGTTTCACCCAAACCACCAGATCGATCTGCATAGGCATTAGACGCATTTCCTGCTGCTACTACGACAACATGTCCCTCGTCTGTTGCATTTCGAATCGCAATCCCTAATGGATCATTAGGGTCTCTTGTATCGAAAGAAGAAGATGAACCTAAACTCATGTTGATTACATCTGCTCCTAAGGCTGAAGCATGGTCAACCCCTTTAATAATATCTTCTGTTAATGCACCAGCTTGTTTGTCTGAGAACACTTTTTCTGCAATAATTTGAGCTTCAGGTGCAACTCCTTGAATGACAGGGCCAGATCCAGCCGCAATTCCTGCTACGTGTACACCATGTGAGCTAGTTGCATTATTTGGATCTTCCACACGTGGGATGATATCGTCATTTTGATCAGCCCAGTTGTAGCCGTCTACTACTTTCAGAGAAGTTGATCCATCTGGACGAGTAAATTTCCCTTTTTTAATTCTTGCTTTACTCATATCTTTAGGATCTGGGAATGCTTCATGAGTATAGTCAACTCCCGTATCAACAATCGCGATAACCATGCCTTCCCCTTGATAACCGATAGGTTTTCCTAAAGTAGAACCATTCCAAAGATTTTTGATTCCTGTCAAGTCATGCTGTTGATTAACCGCAGGAGTAAATGTTTGTTGTAATGTAACTGCTTTTACATCTGGCAAGGATTTAATATAGTCGATATCTTCATACTTAATATCTTTAATACTAAAACCTTTAAATACGTTTTCGAACTCATGTTTAAATTTTAAATTCTTTGATTTACTACCAGAAAGTTTGTTCTTAATTTTGTTTTTTGTCGCATCTATGTCTTCTTGAATCATATCTTTTGCATTACTTAAAGACTGTTGATTAACACCAACATTTTCTTCGGCTGTCATTTCGGATACAGTTTGGCCCTTCAATTGAACAATAACCGAAACCATCTCTTCTGGATTATGAGCTTCTAATTTCGCAAGCTTTTCCATATCTGCTAGTTTCTTTTTCTTGTCCCTAGCAATTGCAGCCTCGATCGATTTTTCACCTTTTTCTTTTAATCTCTCAATCTCTTCACTTGTTAAATTAGCTGAATTAGGGTTACCTTTACCATTTGTTACAAATATACCTGATTCTGGTTCTGTATTTTTTGCAATGAATGGGTTTTGTTGCGAATTTTCTTCAGCTAATACAAATGTCATGTTTGACATGACAAGGCCGAAGACTGTCAAATAAGAAATTTTTTTCAAAAACCTTCTTCTAAACTTCATGTTGTCCCCCCTTGACTGAGCAATCTATTATTGGAGATTACTTGCTCAATCATTTTCATTAATAAAAATTTAAGTATTGAGAATTTTCTTAACACTTATTTCTATAAGTCTTATTCTACTTAAGCTTGTATTTGGCGTAAATTGGGGGAATATATGATAAATTATTCTGTTTAACCCAATAATAATAGAATCATTATTAGCAGAAATTGCAGTAAATTGTAGAATAAAAAAATAATTATAGAAATCTGAAGGAATTTGAATCAAATTTAAAAAGATTCATAAATAAACTTGGGGGAATTCTGCTGTTGAAGATGATTTTAAAAATTAAAAAATAGAGGGAAAATAGTTTTAAGTTATTTCAAAATAAATTAATTCTATTTTTTTAGAGTAAAATTTTAAGAGTTTTGTTTTTAAAGCTCAATTCTATCTTCAATTGAAAATTTACAAACCCAAATATAATATTTTGAAAAAATGTTATATTTAAGTTTACAACAATAATTACCAATTTCATTTTTAATGTTATAAAGATGAATTGAAAACACAATACAATTAACTTAATATAAAAAAGCCCAAACCCTTTTTACAAAGAGTTTGAGCTAATTCATTTGTCATCCCAATTGACAGCCAAACAATGATCAAACCACTGTTCATTACATGGTAGGAATATGATTTGTTCAAAAAATTAGGTTGAATTTAATTTGACTTAGCGTGCATTTCTACTGATTCGCGTATTGCTCTACGTAAGATTTTCCCTGTACTATTTTTAGGTAATTCAGAGATGATTTCAATAGCTCTAGGTGCTTTATATTTTGCTAATTTAACACTACAGAATTGTATTAATTCAGCAGCTGATACACTTTCATCATTACATACAACAAAAGCTTTTACTTGTTCTCCAAAAACTGGGTCTGTAATCCCAATTACTGCTGCTTCTACTACTGCTGGATGTTGATATAGTACTTCTTCTACTTCTCGAGGATACACATTATAACCGCCTACAATTATCAGATCCTTCATTCGATCAACGATAAAAATATAGCCATCCTCATCCATTTTTGCTAAGTCACCAGTATGGAACCAACCATTCTTTATAGCAAAAGATGTAGCCTCTGGCATACCTAAATAACCCAACATAACATTTGGTCCTTTAACTATTAACTCACCAACTTCACCTCTTGGTAACTCATCTCCATTTGGATCGACAATCATATTGTATACATTTGGAATATTAATTCCAACGGAACCCCTTTTTCTTTTACCATTTATTGGATTAAAGGCTGTAGCGGGTGCTGTTTCTGTACAACCAAATCCTTCAAGAATAGTAACTTGATATTTTTCTTCAAATCTTTGAATTAATTCATCTGGCAATGGGGCACCACCCGATAAGCAGGCACGAATTGTTTTAAAATGTTCAGCTGTATAATCTTTTAATTGAAATAAGAAACTATACATTGTCGGTACACCCACAAATAATGATACTTTCTCATTAAAAATAGTATGAATGATTTCATTTGGAATAAACTTCTGTGCAATTACAATATTCGCTCCACTCATAATAGGCGCATTAATACAGACAGATAGACAAAATATATGGAACATAGGAAGAACTGCTAAAATGCGATCTTCTTTTTGAAACTCCACTAGTTTAACAATTGACTCTGCATTTGAAGCCATATTTCTGTGACTTAACATAGCACCTTTTGGTTTTCCTGTTGTTCCAGAAGTATATAAAATTACGGCAAGATCCTCTTCTGTAATTAATGGATATTCATAATCTTTTAACCTAAATTCGATCAACTGCTCCCAATTAAATTCAGCTTTATTCGATCCAACATAGTACAATATTTCTATTTGTTTACATTCCATTTTAAGTGAATCAATTATCGCTTCCAATTCAAAATTTGCAATGACAGCTTTTGCTTCAGAATTAGATAATATATATGAAATTTCATCCTTTGTATAAATTGGATTAATCGGTATAACTACTGCGCCTGCACGTAGAATTCCATAATAAGAAATAACAAACTCAGGACAGTTCCCTAATATTAATGCAACTTTATCACCTTTATTGATTCCATTAGCAGCTAAGTTAAAAGCTACACAGTCAACTTGTTTATTTAGTTCGGAATATGTTATATCCTTACCTGCAAATGAAATTACATTTCGATTTGGGTATTTTTCTACACTTTTTTTCAAACTTGTAATTAAATTCCAAGTCATATTGCTTCCTCCCCTATCAATACAATCGTTAACAAGATAAAAGTCAAACTCCATATAACTAATCACCAACTTTTTATTCATATACACTTTTTCTACATGTTGAGGCACCATCCAATGATGGTGCCCTTCATTTAAATTATGAAACTCCTAAACTAGTTCCAGCAACTTCATTTGAAACTTTAGCAATTACTTCTGGTGGAATTTTATAAAATAAGCCAGTCGGATCACTGTGAACCATTGCGACTATGTATGCCATATTATCAACATTCACATTAAAATCAGCAAATGTATCAGGTAGTCCCACTTTCGTTCTTAAGTTTTGAATGAATGCAACTACGACTTTCAGACAATCTTCAGGTTTTTCTGGCAGGTTACTAATTCCAAGTGCGTCGGCAAATCCATGAATTCTTCTTAAATAGAAAGGTGCCATAGTTTCCATTACACTTGGTAATAACACTGCATTTGCTAGTCCATGTGGAATATTGAATTTTGCCCCAAACACATGAGCAATATTATGAACTGGAACTGCATTGATTGTTAAACAAAAAGCAGAGATTGCCATTGTACTAGCCATTAACATATTTGCTCTTGCAACTATATCTTGTCCTTTATGAACGGCTGTTTGAAGATTTTCTACAATCATTCGAATCGATTGAAGTGCATATGCATCTGCCATTGGATTCGATTGAGGAGAAAAATATGCTTCGACAGCATGAGTTAATGCATCAAAACCTGTAAATGCTGTAATTTTTGGTGGTAATCCAACAGTTAGTTCAGGATCTAGTATTGCCATATCCGCACTAATAAATGGATTTAGTATATTTGTTTTAATTCCAGCAATTTCATTCAATACGACAGCTACTGGTGATACCTCTGCTCCAGTTCCAGCAGTAGTTGGAATTGCAACATGAGGAATTGCAATGTACTCCGCTTCAGGCCAAAATTGCATGATATTTCCAACAAGAAGTTCATTACGAATATCATCGACTTTATTATGAAGCATCCATTTTATTGCTTTTACTGTGTCTAAAACACTACCACCACCAACAGCAATTAATGCATCTCCGTTACATTCTTTAAAATATTTAGCACCTCGGTTAATAATTGCCCCTTTTGCATCTTGCTCGATATCCTCAAAGACACCAACTAACTGAACCGCTCCAGGAACAACCTCGAACAATTCCTTAATTTTATCTGTGATTCCAGCTTGCGTAATTCCTTTATCTACATAAAGAACCGCTCTTTTACCGCCAAGATCTTTAATCATTTCAGGTAACAATGAGCGTGCTCCTACACCACTATTTACAACTGTTCGAACTGAAAACTGAAAAAATGACGTTACCATAGGATCACTCTTTTCTATAATTTTTTATAAACATTAAATTATGAATCTATTTTTCTTATAGTAAAATTCCATACCATGGTTTTTGACTTAGTTCCGGTGTTAATGAAACATGAACATGTTTTACTTGTGTGTATTCATCTAATGCATATTTTCCAAGCTCGCGTCCAAAACCGCTTTGTTTATATCCACCAAATGGTGCATCACTTCTAAGCATGTGCCAGTCATTAATCCAAACAGTCCCTGCTTTTAATTCACGTGAAACTTGAAGTGCTTTGTTAACGTCCTTCGACCAGACTCCCGCAGCTAATCCAAAGATCGTATCATTCGCAATTTCAATTGCTTCCTCAATCGTGGAGTAACGAATCACACAAAGAACAGGGCCGAAAATTTCTTCTTGAGCAATTTTCATTTTATTGTCTACATCTGCGAAAATAGTTGGTTCAATGAAATAGCCATGATCATAGCCTTCACCCGTTAAACGTTTTCCACCACATACTAAGCGGGCACCTTCTTTAATTCCAGCTTCAACATATGATAAAACTGTGTTAAGTTGCTGCTCAGAAGCCATAGGACCCATTCCGTTTGCCATATCGAGCTGATTTCCAATCGTAATCGAAGAAGCCAATTTTCCTAATTGATCAACAACTTCATCATAAATAGAATCATGTACTAATAGACGTGTGCCAGATTCACAAAGTTGTCCAGAGTGTAGACAGAATCCAAATAAGCTTCCTGGAATCACGATATCTAAATCAGCATCTGGTAAAACGATCGATGGTGATTTACCACCTAATTCCAAAGTAACTCGTTTTACTGTTTCCGATGCCATTTGCATAATGTGGCGACCTACTTCTGTTGATCCAGTAAAAGCAATTTTATCTACGTGTGGATGAGTAGCCAATACTTCACCAACTGTAGCCCCAGGTCCCGATACAACATTGAACACACCTGCTGGAACTCCAGCTTCAGTTGCTAACTGAGCAAGTTTTAGCGTAGAAAGTGGTGTATTAGATGCCGGTTTTACAACTATCGAATTTCCCATTGCAAGAGCAGGTGCAATTTTCCACATCGCTAAAAGCATAGGAAGGTTCCAAGGCGTAATTGCTGCTACAACACCGATTGATTCACGCCAAACCTGATTATTGCTTGGTCCTGGAAATGGGATAACTGGTAATGATTCTACAAACGGATATTCCATCGTAAATTTAGCAGTTTGTTGAAGTAAATCTACTAAATATAAAATATCAAGATTTGAAATCCTTCTTACAGTTGCGCCTGAACTAATTGCTTCCAAGAAAGCTAGTTCCTGAGAGTTCTCTACTATTTTATTTCCAAAATTAATTAAAATTTGCGCTCTTTCTTTAGGGGATTTTTTAGCCCATACACCTGAATCATAAGCTTTACGAGCAGAAGCAATTGCAACTTCTGTATCCTGTTTTCCAGCTTTAGCAACCTTAGCAATTACTTCACCAGTTGCCGGATTTTTCACATTAAAAGTTTCACCACTTACTGCAGGTGTCCATTTCCCATCAATATAAAGTGGAAATTCCAATACTTTTACAGCTGTTTGCATAAAAAGACCTCCTAAAAATAGTTTTTAAAAAAAGACTCTGTTACCGTTACAAGTTGCTTAACCATTTTGATTAACAGAGCCTATAAATAAAGCGATTACATTTTATGACCTAAAGATTCATCTTCATTAAGGTGTTACGATATTTGGCCATGGGTCAAACTTGTCCATTAGTGACAATAGTTCTTTAAATTTTTGTTTATTTCCTGAAATGGAAATCTTACCAGCAGCTTCCATCTGATCCATGTCAGCCAAACCAAGCGCAATTAAATAGAATGTTACTTTATCAACTGTTAATGTAGCGTCAGGATTTGTAGCTTGCTGATCTTTTTTATAGTTTAGAACTGAATTACCTACATTGATTGAGTAATTCGTTTTTAAATCTGTTAATGACACATTAAATGCATACTGTTTACCTTCTGCTTTTGTTCCATTCAGTTTGATTGAGAAGAAATTCATAAAATCTTCAACTGGCATATTCATCAGCATGTCTAAATTCATAGGATTCGGACGTTTTGAGTCATCTTTTACAACGCCTTTTCTTAGCTCTTGTGCACCAGTAAGATAGAAGTTACGCCATACTGAAGATTCTGCTTGATAGCCTAATTGTTCGTAAGCATTAGCAAGTAAGTTTTTTGCTTCAGTATTTTTCGGGTTCGACATCACCACATGTTTTAATACTTCAGCTACCCATCTATATTCGCCTTTGCTATAGTCTGCTTTCGCTAATTTCAATACATTTTTTTCTCCGCCCATATACTTCACATATTTAGCTCCAGCTTCTATTTCCGGAAGTGGATCCAAATCTGATGGATTTCCACTAAAATTGCCTAAATAAAAATTATATACAGCCTTCACATTTTGTTTTAAATTCCCATAATATCCACGATTAGCCCAATATTTATCTAAGCTCTTAGGAAGCTTAATCTTATCTGCGATTTCATCCGCTGTGTAGCCTAAGTTTGCCATGCGTATCGTTTGATCATGAATATATTTATATATATCGCGTTGTTTTGTTAATTGCTCGATTACTCGGTCCTTACCCCATAACGGCCAGCTATGTGCAGTTACCATTACATCAATATCTTCTTTACAATATAAATCAATTGTTTGATCAAGTGCTTCTGTCCATTTCAGGGCATCTCTTGTCTTTGCTCCCCTTAATGTATAAATATTGTGTAATGTATGTCCTGTATTTTCTGCTACTACTAATGCTTTATAATCCTTGATATAATAATGCATTTCAGCAGGAGCTTCAGTATGAACAGTTAATAAAAATTCAAAAGTAAGACCATCTATTTGCATTGTTTGGACATCGTCCTTTATTTCAATAGTTGGCTGCATATAACTAAACGTTCCTGTACTTAAACCTGGTCCAATACCTGCTGTAACAAATCCTTTCTCATTAGCTGGTAATAGATTACCAAACATATAACCTGCACGTCGGGACATGATATTCCCTAAAAGAACATTTTCACTTAATGCTTCTTCATTAAATCCATTCGGCACAACGATTGGAACCTTTTTAGGATCTGTTGCATACCCAGCAACTCCTTTAATGCCACCAAAATGATCTGCATGACTATGACTGATCACAATTGCACTTACAGGTTTTTTTGGTCTATGTGCAAAATATAATTCCATCGCTTCTTTAGCAGTTTCAACTGTCGACATTGTATCCAAAACAATTAAGCCTGTTTTTCCTTCAACAATCGTCATGACTGATAAATCTAGTCCACGAACTTGATAAACGCCATCAACTACCTTAAAAAGACCTGAAGTATTTTGTAATTGAGCTTGTCTCCATAAACTTGGGTTAACTGTTGCAGCCGCAAATTTGTCCTCTTTTATAAACGAATATCGATTACTATCCCAAATAACTGTCCCATTTGCATTTTTTATCGGTTTATTGTTTAGTGGTGCAATAAATCCTTTATGTGCATCTACAAAATCTTGCTTATCTGCAAAGTTTAATTCTTTATATACTGAACTATTCTTTTGTGTTGTTATTTTTGTCGCTGGTAATGGAGTAGTATAGGTTGCGGCATCTGTCATGGTAGTGCTTAACAATAATGTAAGTGCCACAGGTACTGTTTTTGTGAACATAAACTTTTTTGACATTTGTTTTCCACCTCTATAAATGAATTAAATCTGTAAAACGACCCTATTTATGATTTCTGTGAATAGTTGTATTCCGCTCAAATTCAACATCTTTACTAGTAGTTTGTTTAACTTTAACTGTTTAAAAGCATCAATTTTAAAAAAATATTCGTTAACAAGAAAATAGTGAAAAAACTTTTGTAATGATTAGATTTTACATATTTCCAACAACTTTATTTATAGTGCGAACAAAAAGAAAACGCTTGCAAAACATAGGGAATTGAGAGAACATAATGTAAAGAATACAGAGTTAAAACATCACCCTTTCTATTTTTTGAAAATTAAGAATTATTTGAGTTAATTGTATTACTCAGAAGTTCTTAAGTAAAATTAGGATTTGTAATAGGTTGTTCACAAATTTTAATACATAAAATTAGAGGGATTTTCATTATTAAACTTAATTACTTATTTAGGGTTTATGTAAAAAAGGTGGTCACAGTATGCACATACAAAAATTAGAAGTACTTGTTGAAGTCGCTAAAACGGGATCATTTTCTACAGCTGGGCAGAATCTTCATATAAGCCAATCTGGCGTTAGTCAAGATATTAAGAAGATTGAAGAAGAACTAGGAGTTAAAATATTTGAACGATCTCGCTCTGGTGTCGTACAAACAAATGAAGGTTCTATCATTATTCATAAAGCAAATGAAGTTTTGTTAAAATATGGTGAATTAATTGATGAGGCTAGAAAAATATTAGATATACATTCTGGTAACCTTCGCGTATCTACTATTCCAGCTTTCATGACTCATTTACTAAAACCATTAATGGAATTTAAGAATTTATACGCTAATTTAACTGTTGAAATGTCAGAAAATATTACTGAACTGACTGTTGAATATATTCAACAGAATAAAGCTGAAATCGGCTTAATTTGTATATACGAGGATTTATTAAAAAATATAGAGAATTTACATTTAGAGCAAATTCTCGAAGGGACCATGAAGGTTTATGTAAGTAGTGATTCACCGTTTGCCTTAAAAAGAACAATCACGCCAGAAGAACTTCTACAACAAGATATTGTTCTGTATAACGGGGATTATATAAAATGGTTCACTAATCATTTTCAAAATACATTTGGAAAAATGAATATATTATTTTCTTCGAACCAAACAGAAGAACTGTCAAGAACAGTTTCATCAGGCATGGCCATCACTTTTGCTCCTGACTTTGCTATAAAAAATAACACTTATTTATTAGAAGGGAAAATTATTGAGGTTGATATTTTGAACTATGAACCTATAAATGTTTCTCTCGGGTTAATTTACACAAAGAATAGACAACCTACTAAAATAGAAAAACACTTTATCAAATTTCTTACATCTGAATTGCAATATTATATAAATTAGTCTTTTACAAGCAATTTGGACGGCTAATGAAATGATATTGCATTTTTTAGTAAATAGAAACAGCATGGAATAAACTCCATGCTGTTTTTTCTCTACTTTCTTAAATGATAAGGCACTGTAGTAATGACAACTTCTTTCTGTCTAATTAGCCATAATCGAAGTAATAGATCTGTTTGATTGTGTAAAAGGTTATGCCACCATTTTTTTGGAATAAATTGCGGTATGACAATTTGGATATAATTACTTGGCTCTTTTGCTTCAACTAGTTTAATAAACCTTGATAAAGGTTCTAATACTGATCTATATTGTGACTATGGTCGAAAATCCTTTTGAACACAAAAAAGACACAAGGATACCTAGTGTCTTTTAACGAACAAATAGGAACCTTCTCTTAACACGCTGACGAGGTTAGCTGTCGGATTCGGGCTTTATAGAGTAGCCCTACCTTTCTCAAGGATTCACCCCAAGTGCATTTGCACAAATTTGGTTCCCCCGCTCTAAATAGATTAAGCGATCATAGGTCATTAATTTTTTATTATGTTGGTTAATATACTACTTCAATTTGAATTTGTAAACGTAATTTTTTAAAAATTCTTTTCAAAACTGTATAAATCGAGCCTAATTTCAGTTTACGTATTCAATGAATTTATGTTTTTAAAATAATAAATCTGATAATACCTTTCTAATTCAAAAACGCATTAATGTTAAAAAAAACTTTAAAAATGATGTAACTTCTTTTACTTAGAGGTTTTTTTATATAACATCTAGATTGATTTTCAACTACCATATAAAAAATACTTCGAAAAGTAGAATTTTTTATTTGATGTTTTAGTTAAAATTAGTTTAGACATTACTTTTTTAGCTTTCATGTCCTTCTTCAAAACAAAAAAAGGCTCTAAAAAAGAGCCTTTCTAACTTACATTCTATTACTGTTCCCAGTAACGTCGCGCTCCTGAGAACTCCTCAATATAACCTGGAGTATTTAAAGGAATAATTTCAACGTTCTTAGAAGCGTTAGGCGCATGAATCATTAGTCCGTCACCAATATACATTGAGACGTGATGAACAGAACCAGTCCCATTATTCGACGCAAAGAATAATAGATCGCCAGGTTGAATCTCATCCTTATTAACTACTTTACCGTTTTTAGATTGTGGGCCTGAGTCTCGTGGAATCGTTATACCATATGCCTTATGAATCGAATAAGTGAATCCAGAGCAATCAAATCCAAAACCTGAAACACCTGCCCATAAATAGCGTAAGCCAAGGAATTTTTTCGCAGTTTTGATTAATTCTTCAGGAGTTGCTTCCGGAAACTCGTTTTCGTTTTGATAGATTGCAACATCTTCTTTATTAATAAACTTATTTCCATCATCTGGCGTTGCGACCATAACGACATTTCCAAAATCTTTAATGACAGGTAAGCGTGTATTGAAGCTAACTTCCATAAACTTATGTTGTAATGCTTTTCCGTCATACAACCAAGCTGTTGGACTAGATACCATAATAAATGGCGCATCATTTAAATTTTCTAGTCGATCATCCGTTGTTAACTGCCTCTTTGGCATCCATCCTGGATATCCTAAAGGATTTCGTGGAGTAGGCTGACCTTCTACTGCTACTTGCACCCAGTCACCAACTTCCTGTAGAATTACTACTTTCGATCCATACACCGCTTGTGTTTCAAGTTTACCTGTAAGCCAGCGACGAACCTCGCTATCCTGCATATTTGCTGACCATTTCCACGGATCAACTGGATTGCTTAAAGAAGGTGCATCAATATCTCTAACTTGGAATCTACCATTCGTTGTCCACTGAGTTGAAACTGATACATCTACATATGCAGTTTCACCAGGATGAAGTTCCTCCGGTGAATTTGCAAATGCTTGGAATGTCATTGTTGATAGTAACGTACCTGTTACACATAAGCTCAATACCCATTTTTTTGTCTTTTTCATGTTAAAGCTCCTCTCCATATTTTAACGAAGACTTCTTGTTCATCTTCGGTGAAGCCTTAGTTATTCCTGATGTAACTTATTAAACTATCAATCTAATAAAGGAAAATAAATAATCACCTTTATGTTATAAAAAATGAAAATCCAACTATTAGAAAGGGCATGCCCTGCTAATAGCTGGATTTCATCTACGCTAATAGATAAAGCAGCATTATGACTCAATGATTTGCTTGTATTTAATCTGTGCATTTTTAAACGCGACGATCAAAGCTTTCTGTGACGAACCAAAGTAACGTGTATTAATTTCATTGACGACAGTGTCCAGATCTAATACTGAATGTCCGACGAATAATTGTTTCACAAAAGATGAAGTCAAAGAAATCGTAGCTGAACAATCAGCATCAACGATTAAATGAGACGTTCGATCAACAACCAATCCAATAAAGAAAGCATTAAATTGCTGCATGATTGGATTATTAGATGCGGTCTTTGAATCACCAATAATGTAAATAGTATCCTTACTGTACACTTCATTTCCTCCCGAACAAGGTATACCGAGCGGGATTCAATCCGAAAAAGGAAGGAATGAGCAACGGCATATGTATTCGCTTACATTTAATCATAGTACACTAAAATATTTTTTACAATATATTATGAATATTCAGTTATATATTCGTGAATATCAGGAAAAAAGTATTACGATGTATCCCTTTCTCCTTACTTTTTTACTATGAAGAAAATCCAATCGTTTACTTTATGAAAAATGTCACCATCGAAAGAAAAATCACCAAATTTATATCGACGACTACTATTTACATTGCAATTATTAAAACAAAAAAAACTGCAATTATGCAGCTTTTGATCTTTAATTAACTCGTAAGTTAACTAATTATAGATTCCCCTTACTTTTATCACTTAAAAACTCTGTTTCTATATTTGAAACTGTGCATGATGAAACTATCTGATAACAAAAAAGAATATATGTCATCTCTTAATTTTATTAAGAGACGTAATAGCTACTAAATACCCGATCAGCGGCGATATTCCGTATCCCATAATTGGCATTGGAAAATGTCCAAAAAAGGTTACAATCATCATCACTAGAAAATAAACGCCTAATGTAAGTGACATAGTCGATTTTTTCCCATTAAAGAAGAATGGAAATAATAACAATATAAGAGACATTAGACCGATTACGAACCACGTTACCCCCATGTCTTTAACTAAAAATAGTATGTCCTCTACATAAGGTACGGGTGCTAAATCATCAATAAATATCCAAGACAGGATAACAATAGTAGTTGTCATTATTAAGTTAAATAACTCTAGTAACTTATTATTCATTTTGTGCCAAAGGAGTATAGAAGTAGCGCATGCGAATGCTGTCACTTGACCTGCATCAGGTTGAAGAAGCAATATGACTAGAACAATAAAGTTTAGTCCAATTACATAAACATACTGTTTGTTCCCTACCAGTTTCCATAAATAAATCAATAATAATGGCAATACAATACTTGCTATATAAAAACTTAGTGGTCCAAATTGGATCCATCGATGAATACCATCAAAGCCATCAAACCAAAATGGCGCTATCAATAAAGCTATAATGATAATAGGTCGTCGATCAATCAATTTATCGTATTGTTTATGCTTTGTTTTCGTTAAAAAAACACAGCCTAAAATGGATCCTACTATCCAGATGATGATATTTTGCATCCAAACACTTGAAGATACACCATTTGATATCATTGCTAAAATTCCAACCAATATAGCTGGGAACATTAGAAAATAAGGTATGATATCCTTTAATTTAATTTTTTCCATTTAATTTAACCTCAAAATTTACTAGTATCATTTAAATATACCACAATTTCATTAATCTATTTTTTTCTGATTCAAAGATGGCATGCTTTATGTCTTCTTTTATTTTAATTTCATACTATCCTTACAGTAATGAACCTTACTGAGAGTTTCTCAAAATAAATTATTACTTTTGTATATAAAAGGGGATGTCCAAATCAGTTTATACTAATTAGGACATCCCCTTTTTGGATTATATTATGGCTTGTGCTTACCACTCTTCTTATTTACTAATTATTCAAATGATTTTTAAATTCCTCAATAAATTCATTAGCTATAGGTGATAAACCTTTTGTTTCCAAATACATTAACCAAAAATCAAGTTCAAATAAACCTTCTTCTTTTAAAGGAATGACTTTAATATCACCGTTTAAAACGACCGGACGATTTTTTATTGTAAAATTATAAAGATAAAATATTGCCTGGCTTTCTTTAATTAATTGAAAAATAAGACCTGTTCTATTGGATGTAAGAACTACGTTTTTGGGATTCATTTTTGTAATTTTCAATAACTTATTATATTCTGAATTTTTATACATCACTATTTTAGCATTAGCTAAATCTTTAGGCGTTACAAATTCTAAAGAATAAAATGGTGACTTTTTTCCAACTGCAATACAATAATGACCCCGAGTTATATGCTCATAACAAATATTTTTTTCTTTTTTTAATTCTTCTTTTGTTGCCGGAACAAATGCAAAATCAAAATTATCCTTATTGAAATTCTGAATAATATTTGATGGATTGTCCTCTTTGAACTCAAAAGTAACATCATTGTTCTTTGAATTAAAATCTACAAGTGTTTCCTGAAGTAAATATGAAAAAGTTGGTGCAGTTAATATTTTCATATGGTTTTGATTTGTATTTTTATAATAATTAATATCATTTTTTATTTCTTTAATAGTTTTAAGCAAAACAATTGCTTTTGAAATAACTATATTTCCCTCAAATGTAGGCGTAACCCCTTGTTTAGACCTGTTAAAGATTTTAATCCCAAGCTCATTTTCAAGTTGTGTGATCGATTGACTCATTCCTGAAGGTGATATAAATAATTTTTCAGCTGCTTTTGTTATAGATCTTTCATTAGCAACATTTACAATATATTCCATTTGTTCAAAATTCATTATTTCACCTCAGTTTAAAAATATTCTAGTTGAAAAGCAGTCTATTAATGATTTTATGTAAGATAAGTTAAAAACTCAATCTAAACTTATTTTAAACAAAACTCGCCTAGTCATTCTTACCTATCATTGTTTAGTTATTTTCTCCCTGTACATCATTTGCAATTATAACTAGAACAAGAATTCCCACCTTTTTTTACCCATTTTCTAGTTAAGCTTTACTTAACAACATTTATGTTTTTTCTAAATTTACTTAATTTATCGAAAATTGTAATATTTTAATTAAAAGTTAGTTACAAATTATTATACTTCCATAGTGACTAAAAAACATAACTGATCATCGTTAAAGAATAAGCAATTCTAAATAAAGGCTACTTAATGTATTTAAAGCACATCGAAAGGAGAATTGGTTATGTTTGAGGGAAAAATCATAAAATTTTATCGAGTAAAATTAAAACTGACCCAAGAACAACTTGGAAGAGATATTTGTTCGATTACACATATCAGTAAAATTGAATGTAATCGAACGACTTGTAATAATGAAATCATATCTTTATTATCTGAGCGACTTGGAATAAATATGGAAGATGAAATAAATAAGTTAATTAATATAAAAAATAGATTATCACAATGGCATGAAGCAATTATCATGCAGTTACAAAATGAAATTGAACAAATTAATCTTGAACTTGAGTGTGATGAACTAATCAAGATTTCTGATTATATCCATTTATATGAACTACTAAGAATTAGATATCTTCTTATTCATAAACATACTCGAGAAGCTGAAAAAATCATAAAAAAAATTCAAAAAATAGAAAACGAACTTTCAGATTATGAATCCAATCTTCTTAAACATGTTCTAGGCATCTATTATTTATCTAAACAAAATCATAATAAGGCCATTCAAACATTAAAACAAATTCAAATTGAAGATTATCATAACCCTGAATATTACTATCATTTAGCAATTGCGTATCATACAATTCATTCTCCAGTACTAGCTTATTATTATGCCGAAAAATCGCATAAATTTTTTAAAGATATAAACAATTATCTAAGAGTAATTGACGCAGAAATGATTATGATTATCCAAGTTACCGAAGACTGTAATCATGAAGAAATCATTAATCGCTTTAAGAATTTAATAAAAAGCTGTGAATTATGTAATGCGCCAGATCGAAAATCAAAAGTACTGCATAATTTGGCATATGAGTATTACCGTAGAAAAAATTATGTACTGGCAATTGGATATTATAGAGAATCAATGGCACTTAAAAATCAAGAATCTGCTACCTACCTACTCTCTTTCGAAAGTTATATTCGATGTGCTTTTGACGGAAATCTAATACCAACTGATGTATTAATAAAACTTGCAGAAGAAGGCTTAGTCATCGCAATTCGACTGAACGAATTATTATTTATTCATTTATTTAGACTAACTTTATATTTATTAAAATCTAAAATAAAAGAATACCATCAATACTTAGAAAAAAAAGCTTTACCTATGTATGTGAAATATGGATATTCATTTTTAATTCAACGATCTGAAAAAGAATTATTTAATTATTATTCAAAAATGAACTTACCTGAAAAAGCACTGGAAATGGCGAAGTTATTAATTACTAAATAAAAACAAGAATACTTAAATGTATTCTCGTTTTTATTTGGTAATTGCATGCTCGATCCTTGCTCATATGTGTTATCAGAGAATCCATTTGTTTATTTAAGAAACCTTCCTTACCTATAATAGAAAACGTGCTGAAACCCTTACAGTACCACCATTTGATTCGTCCCCATTTGTAGCCACTGTATCAGAAACAAGTGTACCATGAGGACGATCATTTCAGCTTGGAATAACATTAGTATCATGCTGGGCCTAATCATAAATTGATGATATTTTATTTGTTTATCTAACCTCTTTAATCGCTGTTTCATCGAATTTACTTTGAATTCCTTCCTTGGTTCTTTTTACTTTTACTTTCTCTTTCGCTATTTTAGTACGCCCCATATTTTAATGAATATGGTAGATATCTAATTCTTCTTTTTTGATCATCATTGCAACTTTAGTCATAAATGAATTCTTTTTAGATTCTCCCCTTACATTGATCTTAAAGTTTAGTAGTTAAATAGAATGAGAGAAAAGTAATGAAAGCTACTTTATGTTAAGAATGAATATATAAAGGAAAACTATTGTTAATTCAAATTTTACAGCTACTCATAATAAAAGTATATTGGGGTAATCTCCATGAATTTATACGACAAAAATCGTGTAAATACGATCCTAATGTCTCAATTTACATGCAAAAACCTAAAAGAATTGTAGAAAATTATCATTCTTACTCGAAATTAACAACTGTTCATTCGAAATGAAACTTAAAAAATCAGAACGCAGCAATAAATTAGGGATAATTCGAGAGGCTCTATGAAAACTTTATCTTAATCTGAATTTAGTTTTTTATTTTGGATGTTTTACTATTTATAAATAAAAAAGAGAAACCAATATTGGCTTCTCTTTTTCTAGGATTATTTTAAACCTAACTTAGTTAATACATCGACTAATGTTACACCTTTAATGGATAAAACCTCTTTATAAACAAGAGGTTACAAACATTAATTTGAACCAAGCGCACCAACGACTGGATGGGGAACATAAGGCTCCTCCAAATAAGCAACTTCTTCAGTTGTTAGCTTAACAGATAGAGCTCCAACAGAATCTTCAAGATGTGAAATTTTTGTGGCTCCAATGATCGGCGCTGCAACTGGTTCTTTCTGCAATAACCAAGCAAGTGCAATTTGTGCTCTTGGTACCCCATGTTTTTCTGCGATTTTAGCAACTCGTTCTACAATAAGTCGGTCTGTATTTTCAGTGGCACCGTATTTAGATTTTTGCGTATCATCAGTTTCCGATCGAAGTGTCGTTTCTGACCAATCACGTGTCAATCTTCCAGATGCAAGTGGGCTATATGGAATAACGCCGATTTTTTCTTCTTTACATAAAGGTAGCATCTCCCTCTCCTCTTCACGGTAGATGAGGTTGAGATGATTCTGCATTGAAACAAATCTCGTCCAGCCATTTTTCTCAGCTACATGTAAAGATTTTAAGAATTGCCATGCATACATTGCAGAAGCACCGATGTATCTTACCTTACCTGCCTTTACTAAATCATGAAGTGCCTCCATTGTTTCTTCGATTGGTGTATGATAGTCCCAACGATGTATTTGATATAGATCTACATAATCCGTTCCAAGGCGTTTTAGACTTTTATCAATTTCGCTCATAATATGCTTACGTGAAAGACCTGAACCGTTTGGCCCTTTATGCATAGGGAAGTAAACCTTCGTTGCAAGGACAATCTCATCCCTATTGGCATAATCTTTTAAAGCTCTACCTAAAAATTCCTCACTAGTACCGTCTGAATAAACATTCGCCGTATCAAAAAAATTAATACCTACATCAAGTGCTTTTTTAATGATTGTACGGCTACTTTCCTCATCTATTACCCATGGATGAATCCAACGTTTTGCATCTCCAAAACCCATACAACCAAGGCAAAGTCTAGATACATCTAATCCTGTATTCCCAAATTTTATATAATCCATCTTGTTTATTCCCCACCTTCTAAATATGTAAAAGAATTGGTCTTCAAGAGTACTTTTTAATTTAAGATCTTATATTTCGTGATACAAAGGATGTTTTTCGAGCTATAAAGTAAGTAGCAAAAATTATTTCATTTATGCACCCCACTCTGAGTTATTAATTGCATCTTTCTGGGTTAAAGATGAATTGTGTTTTTTAGTGATCCAAAGCGCAATCACTGCAAACATTAGGATGAAAATACATGCTATATTTACATAGCGAAAACCAAGTACTTGTGCAAGAAAGCCACCACCAAGCGTACCAAAAAGCTTACCAAGCGTCTGACCATTTGCATAAAGCGTTGAAGCGATTCCGGGTGCTTTTGGAAAAATATCTGCAAAATAACTAAGCCCATTCCCCATAACAATTGCTACTTGTATAGCTTGAATGATTTGTAAGACTATTACATTCCATGACGCCTCTGAAAAAGTTAACATCAAATGGTAGCTCATTCCGATAAAACATGCCGATATGATTAAGGTTAAGTTTGAAACTTTTTTACCTAAAGCACCAAGTACAATCATAATTGGAATTTCCAATCCGGCACAAATACTGGCAACTAAACCAACATCTGTCTGCGATCCATTTAAATCATTTACAATAAAAAGTGGCGTATTGATACCATTTATATTATTAATCCCAAAGAGTAAAATAAATGCTATAAAAGGAAGTGCAATAACTTTATCTTTCAGGGAATAAGTTTTTGAATTCGTAATCTTTTTGATTTCAATTGTATTTGACAAAGGCTTGCTATTACTAAGGAAAAAGTAAACTAAAAAGGCAATTACCAAAAATATGAGGGCAGTACTAATAAATAATCCCTCATAGTCCATAGCACTCAAAATAATTGTGCCTAATAAAGGACCAATTAAAAATCCTAGTGAAAAAAGCGATCTTAAGGTAGACATTGCAAAAGTAATATCATCTGATTCACTTTCGCTTGCAGACGCTTGAGCATAAGCAAAAATTTGTGGCATTGAGACTGCACCGATCCCACCAAAGAAAGTGACTGTAATCAGGAGAACTAAATACTGTTGAAAGATCACAAAAGCTAAATAACTTAATGAAGAAGAAATCATGGCGATGATAATAATCCATTTTCTGTCTAATTTCCCATCTGAACTTTTTGCGATTGCAGTATTAACGAAAACGCCGCTCAAAGAACTAACTGCCATAAATATGCCAAACGCACTTGTGCTCATGCCAAGTTCTTGAGTAGCATACAATGAAAGAAATGGAATCGTTATAGAGATACTGATTCCCATTAATAGCATACAGAAAATAAATATAGTGAATCCATTAATTGAAAATAACTTATAAAACCTTACCATCTACTACCCTCTTTTTCTTTTAAAAATTGGCTCTGTTAATGTTAATTGTTGATATTTTACAAAAGACATTTTCGAAAAAATCTTTTAGAATTTTAAGTATTGAATATTTAAAGAGATTGATTGGAGTGGAAGGTGCGAGACTCCTATGGGAGTAGCGGGAAGGGTGAGACCCCGCAGGCTTGCCGAGGAGGCTCAGCTCACGCCCCATGGAAAGCGAGCATCCTGAAACGGAAATCAAAACATTCTTTTTTAACAGAGCCTAAAAATTAAAGCAATATCTTCTCTTTTATGGGCTTTATTTTTTATTAATAACAGTCCTTTTTTAAAATAAAGTATCAATTAATTTTCCTTAAGATATCTTAAATGAGTTTCTTCAATAATTATTTTTACTTATCCAACATATGAATCATTTAAAATGTATTTCTCAATTGCGTGTGCTACACCATTTTCATCGTTTGTTAAAGTAACAATATCACAATGTTGCTGCACCTCTTCTTCGGCATTTCCCATTGCAATTGACAAACCAGCTACATTAAACATTGGAATGTCATTTCTTTCATCCCCAATCGCAACCGTTTCTTCTAAGGGAATATTAAAATAGCGGGCCATTGATTTTAAGCCATTTCCTTTATGCCCATTTAGATGCATTAATTCAATATTAAATGGCGAGGAAGAAGTAACATATAACTCTTCTATCGTCCCTAATTTTTTCTGCATACGCTTCCTCTGTTCGGGATCAAGCGCTATGATCAGAAACTTTACGACAGTCGAGTCTTTATTTACGATTTCATCAGGTTGATCAAAAAATGGCTGTCCGTATACATGAGGTGGAGTAGTGAACATTTTGTAATCTTTATGTTCAAAGTGTGCTTTCGGAACACTACCTGATGCTACCACTTTTTCAAATCGTTCAAGCCAATCTTTATGAGCAAATGTTCTTTTATCGGTACTAATTTTATAAGGCATCTTTTCTTTTTCTAGCTCATTCACAATACGTTGACTTTGAGATAGATTCAAAGTTGTCAACTCCACCAATTTTCCATCTACATACAATTCTGTTCCGTTATTTCCACCAACGGGACATTCTAGACCATACTTGGCAAGTTCCATATTAATTGAAAATGATGGTCGTCCTGAAAGTGCCATGACAATATGACCTTGTTGTTGCGCTCTTTTAATCGCGCGAATCGTTTCTTCTGTCATTTCTTTATTTGAATTCAAAGTCGTACCATCTAAATCGAGAGCAATCAGTTTCATTTCAATTCCTCCACTTCTATAATCTAACATTAGATTTTAATAGTTATATAGAATGTCATTCATCCACAATACTCTAAATTTCATAACTTACATTACATATTTATTCTTCATGATCGGAAAGTAGTTTTACAACCAACTCTCCTGCTATATATAATGGTTCTGTGCTTTTTTTGGTAAGGGACAGTGTATAAGCGCCTTCAATAATTGACTGAATCGCTGTACTCAAGCGTTTCGCTTCCTCTTTTTCGTATCCCGAGTTTATCAGACTTTCCACATAAACCTGTTCCCAATCATAATAAACTTCCTCACAAATTTGTCTTAGTATTTCATTTGTTGACCAAACTTCACTCGACATTGCAACTAATGAAATCGTTGTTCTTTCATCTGTTTTCTCCAATTGTCTGGCAATCCTTTTAATATATTCATTAATTCCTATTGCTGGACTTTCATATAATGATAATGTTTCTTTTATAAAATTTTTGATCTTATCTCCAGTCTCTTTGATGGCCTCTTTAGCTAGTTGTTCCTTCCCCCCTGGGAAATAATAATAGACCGATCCCCTTGGAGATTCACTCATCTCCGTAATTTGACTTAAACTTGTCGCATTGTAGCCCTGCTTTCTGAAAAGCATTGAAGCAGCGTTTAATAATTTATCTCTAGAATTAGTTTCTTTCATAAAATAAGTCACCCTTTATTTATATATGTTTTATGTTGACCGTTTAGTATAATTTTAGATATATTATACCGAACGGTCAACATAAGTTTCCTAGTTTTCCATTCATTGTTAAACTTACAAATTCCACATTTTTTCAATGAATGAAAAATAGACTAGCTATCAAGTCTTTCTCATTGTTTAATGCATTAACATTGTTTAAAAGTCATGGATTCAATTATTTAGTCAAACGTTCTGAAAAAGAATTATTTAATTTTTATTCTAAGTCCGACTTACCCGATCAGGCACTAGATATCGCTAAATTAATTCTTCAGTAAATAAAAACAAGAATACATTTTAAGTATTCTTGTTTTTTCTTTTTAGACCGATAGTATTCTATTTCTATATTATCATTTGGGGAAATGTAAATATTTTCGATGGACTATATCTGGCTTGAAATTTTTTTATTCAAGTGTGCTCTAATAGATCTAACTATCATAGCACACTCATTTTCATTAAAATTGTTTTTATTTTTTTGATGCTTTCGCACTTTCTAATTTAGAATAATCACTATAAACCTTAAAACCATTGACTATTTTGTAAGATCTAACTTTGTAATAATAAGTAGTACCTGACGTTAAACCAGTATCGTTGTAAACGGTTTTTGTAGTATTTGCAATTACTGTTAATGTTCCATTTTTTGATGTTGCACGAGAAATTTCATAGCCGTTTACGCTATCTATTTCCTCCCAACTCACTGTGATACTATTGTCGGATGAAGATACTGCTTTCGCTTTAGGAGCAACTGGAATTGCAATCCATTTTGCATAAAGCGTAACGTTGCTTGTCACTTTGTCTGTCTCAAAATTCCATGCTGTTTGACCTTCAGTATCTTTGTACCAACCAACAAATCCATAATTAGTTTTTGTTGGAGAAGATGGTTGTGAGATTATAGAGTTATAGTCTGCTGTCACAGCAGCTACTGTACTACCACCTTGACTATTAAACGTAACCGAGTACTTATTGATATTCCATTTCGCATATAAAATCGTATCTGCTGTTACTTTATCTGTTGCAAAATTCCAAGCCGTTTGACCAGCAGCATCTTTATACCAACCAACGAATGTATAACCAGTTCTTGTTGGTGCTGTAGGCGCTGTAATTGTTGTATTATATTCCGCTGTCTTAGTCTGTTCTAAGCCACCATTTTGACCATCAAAAATAACAGTGAATTTAGCAAGTGACCATTTTCCATAAAGTGTTTTTGCAGAATAGATTGAGCTTGTGAAATCCCAAGGAATTGTACATTCTTCATCTGCAAACCAAGCTAATTCATAACCATAAACAGTCGGTGCTGTGATTCTGCGTGCTACAATTTGATCCTTTGTTCCTTCTTTTAGTTCAGCCGGAGCATCACTTGGAAGGACGAAATGGACATTATATCCATTTACTACTTTTTGAACTACTGTCACATCAGCATAGTCAGTAGCCTTAATCGTAATAGTATAATCTCTCGTTCTTGTGAACAAACTCTTATCTAGCGTAATCGTTCGGTTAACTTTATCCACATTGTATTTCGATCCATCTACCGCACTACCGTTGAGTTTAATATCTGTAATAGCATTTGCCCAATCTTTATCACTGTACTCTAACACGATATCGTTACCTAATACATTATCCGTTGTATCTGCTGTCACAACAGAACCAGCTAACGCATATTTCGCATAAAGTGTGATTGGTTTTGTTACAATCGTATCAAAATCATATGGCATTGTTAGATTTTGATCTGTATACCAACCATAGAATTTGTAGCCTACTTTCGTCGGATCAACTGGTTTAGTCGCATTTCTGTCTACGATTTGAGCTGGAACTGGATCTCCACCATTTGATGCAAAAGTTACCGTATAACCAACGACTTGATCAGTCACAACGACATCTTTATACCCTTCTGAAACAATCGTTACATTGAACTTTTGTCCAACTGTGAACAGATCACCTTTAAGTGTAATACTATTATTTGAAATCGTATAATCCTTATTTAAAACTAATGTTTTAGAACCGATTTGAACTGCCTTAATATTGTTTTTCCATGTGCCATCATCAGTAAATGGTAATGTAATATCGCTACCTACAATGTTTCCAGCAACGTCTTTATTCACTGTTGGTGGTACTTTTATCCAACATAGATAGAAAGTAGAATTATCTGTTAGTACTTTAGGATTTGTTGTAATATCTGACTTCTTATCAATTGAACCTGCTGCATCCAAGTAAAGGTCATTACTAATCGTTAAATTTCCATTTATCACATGTGCTGAACCCATACTCATGGTTGGCGCAGTTGTTTTTCCATTGACTAAACTATCGGCAAAAAATGTATCATTTGCATTCTTTAATGTACCGCCGTTTAAATCAATATGACGTCTATACCCAAGTTGTACACCTGGTATTGTGACAATTTCTCCTGTTGTCGATGTTACAGTTAAATCATACCCTTTGTTAAAATTTAGCGAAGGCATTTCACTGAATGCAAACTTTTCTCCTAATTTGTTTTGCCCTGCTTTAACAGCCTGATCATGGGTAGCTGTTGTGAACGATAGAACTCCGTTACTTCCGTTAGACGAAAAGTTATAAGTACTTGGGTCTAATGTGTACGGTGTTGGTGTTGTTTCTGTTGAACCATCGCTCTTCATTTGATAGAATTTCGCTTCAATTTTTGCAATTTTATCTTTACTTGTTAACCAAGAAACATTCGTTAAATAGTCTGGAATATTGATTTTTAAATCCCCTTCACCAAGTACCCATCCTATCCCACTTGCAGCGCTACTTCCGTCAAATTTCAATCCATTCGGGTTCGCTTTATCAACAGGTGAATAACTTTGAGTTGTATTCATTTGCCATTTTGCATAAACCGTTGTGTCTCCGGTTGCAGGAAATGATACTGGATCCCACTGTGTTATACCTTCCGCTTCATTAAACCAACCTAGGAATTTATAACCAGGTTTAGTTGGTGCAGGTCTCATGTATGAGATTAAATCACTATTCGGACCATTCGATCTACTTGAGCCTGCCTTGAATCCTATTGCCATCGGTTTGAACGCTGACCCGCCTTGGCTGTTAAACGTAATACTGTATCCTACTGGTTGTTGAGCAGTGTAAGTTGGATCAAAACCTCCGATGACATCTGGATAATTCGTACCATCTGCACCTACTGAGCCAATAGTAAATCTGTATAGTTGTGGCAGATAGTTTTTTCCACCAGGGTTGACAGTCGCTGCATTATAGGTTGAAGCATTTTTTGGATCAAGCGTCGAATCTGTCATGAATGTTTTCGCATTGAACGTAATTTGACCAGCTTTACTAATGTCATAATATTTTTGATTCGTATCTGGATTGATTAAATTACTGATATCCATGCTCTTACCAGAGTTTGTCGTCACAATCACCTTATTGATTCCATTTCTCCAATTTGCATCTTCTTGGAAAGTTAATGTTAAGTCTTTCCCGATATGCGCTACAGATGGGTCTGTGATAATTGGAATCGATGGAGTCGGAATTGGTACTGCTGATATTGTTAAAGATTTCGTTACATCTTGGTATCCTGTAGCCTTCACTGTAACTGTATAATTCGTTGCAGTCGGGAATAATGAGCCTGGGAACGTAATTTTTGATGGCATAGTTTGCTGTGCACCATTTGCATCATAATACAGATATGCCGGGTTGATTGTTACTAAATTCGTTACATCCGTTGAACCTAGCATAATTTTTGTAATTGATTTTCTCCATACTACATCATCAACAAACACCGTGCTTGTAGGAGAAAGAGAGATTGTTGCCCCATTTTGCAAGTCTTCTAACTTTGGTGTTGATGCAATTGTTTGTGCTGGAGCTGTAAAGTTAAGCTTTTGCATAACTTGCTGTACCGTATCACCTGCATTTAACGTGATTGAGCCTGCATAGTCTGTTGTAAAAGTTTTATCTTGATCTACTGCTAATTGAGCAGTTGGAACAGTTAACCCTGCATCAATTGCACTTTGATTTTGTTTACCAAAGTTTTTAAAGATGTAATAGAAGTCATTGTAATCAATTCCGTAACCAAATCCCGTTGGTTTAATCCAATAAATATCTGCATCACGGTTCGTGTTTAAGAATGCCGTTTTGTTTGCTGCATTATTTGCCGGGTTATTCAAATTATTTAGGTTTTTATATTGATAATAAACATCGATTTCCTTCATCAAATCTTTCATGTCGATGACGTTGTCACCGTTAACATCTCCACCTAAAAGGATAGGGAATAGACCTCGAATGTCCTTTATCGTACCTGATCGATAACCGAATTTGTTTTCACCTATCACAGGTGTTTTTTCATACCCCTTAAAGTGTCCTGGTACACTTGCTTCGACAGAATATGGCTTGTCACTAACATCCATTGTCAGAGCATAATAAGGGTTTATAAACGTATAAGCCATTGTATTATTAAATGATGTTGGTTGGTCCGTTGTAAATTTTTTACCTTTATCATCAGTTGCAGTTACCTTCGCACCAGAATCAACCGTGAATTGAGGATATTGGTTAATTATATTATTTCTTGCGAAAGATTCCGCTGCCACTTGCCCTCTAAGTACAGAGATATTCTGTCTTACATAAGGTTCATTTGTTGGGAACCACGCGACTTTTGTATCTTCACCTGACAAAGTTAAATTCGCTTGTAACAATTGATAATTGAATGGTCCTGTAACCGGATCAGGGTCGTTATAGGTCACATCTGCTTCTATAATTGGCATATCATGATCAAGTGCGCCCGCTAAACCAATATTTGAAATCGTCACATCTGTTGTTTCGCCAATTCCATAAACTGGATGTTTATACGGTTGACTTACCGTAAGCACTTTAGTCGGATCAATACTTTTACTGATTAAGTAATTTTTATACTCATCCGTAAGGCGAATATTACTGAATTCATAGACATTATGATTATTCAGCAAAAATTTACCGCCGGTCATTCCTACTCCATACTTAGTTGTCATTGTCATTTTGAATGGTTTATTATTATCAATAACTACTTTATCTTCGTTACCTGGTCCTGCATCTACTCCATTAGATGAAGTTAATGTGACATACGGATTTCCCTTTTTAATGAAATAATAGGTCTGTCCGTTTACAGTTCCATCACTTTCACCTGAATAATCCTGAGGTTCAATATAAAATTCACTACCCATTTTATTTGCTACATCCTCAGCCGTCACGCCAAAATGGAATCGACCTTTCGCATCGGTGTCAAAGAAAACTGTTGGGAACTGACTATCTTGATAACCTATTACACTGTTCAAAGCTTGATCAACAGGAACTGGCGTTACGCCATCCTTAGGGCTTGGTACTGACGTTTCTCCATTGTTTTTCATCACGTCTATGTTTGAGTCATAAACTGTACCACGGAATCCTTTTATTTCTTGTCCAGGTAGGTAACCTGTCGGATCAATTTCATAAATTCCACCATTGGAGTCTTGATCCATCTTCATAGTTGGTGGCGTACCATCAACATAAACCGTATCTTCTGCTGTGTAACGTTTACCATCTTTACCAGTTGCGATCAACTCCAGTGAGTAAGCACCTTCTTTTAGCACTTCCACTTTGTTTGAGATGCCAGAACTGTCATACGTTCCATCGTATACCTTTGTAAATGGAAGATAGAATCCATTAAAAAGTGTTATTAGTGGGCCATACTGAACACCTGGGATCAAATTACTACTGTTTGCTAACATGTTGGCTAAACCTATATATTTTCCGTCCTTGTCTTTTATGGCAACATAGTAGTTTTCCATTTCGTTATTGACCGATAAATAATAAGCTGAAAGATTTCCTTCTGCCGCCGCTTTTATCGCTACTTGGAATTTATTAATTCCCTTTTCAGCTACTGTTATCGTAAACGGAATTCGATAAGACTCAGATGAGTCCTGAGAGTTTAGTAGGTTAATATAACCCTCGTAAGTTCCCTCTAACGAATTTGACGGTACTGTAATTTTTGCCGTTGCTTTAACAGTACTTTCTCCGCCAACATTAAAAGATGACACATTTTTCCCATCTACCGTAAAATCAATTTTCACATCATTTCCTGTACCCGGACCCACTTTATTCGAGCCAGCAAACTTTGTTGAAATAAATTCAGTACTTACATTAAATGTTTTACTGCTAGTTCCTTGGTTCGTTACGTTAAAATCTTTTGATGAAACTACATCATCAGAACCGTTTGTTGCGCCTTCTCCTCTACCTTTAAAACCAAAGAACATACTACCTGTAAGGTTTTCAACCTGGTGTAGTGTATTATCTGAATCAGTTGCGTATGCTTTTTCTATAACTTGGATTTTTACCTTCTCTTTAATTGCACGAGCAGGATTAACACGACCAGCACCGACCTGGTATACACTATAAGTCTTTGAATCTGTGTTAATATCCTTAGCTGTATTCATTAAAGCCGACTTGACATCTGCCGGAGTATATTCAGGATTTGCAGCCAAAATCAATGCTGAAATACCTGCAACATGTGGCGTCGCCATTGAAGTCCCTGACATTAATTCATAAGCAAACTTATAATCTCTGTTTTCTACGCTCACACCATCTTGTGGCTCCCAAACGTCATATGGAACAGTAGACGAAATGTCAACACCTGGTGCTACAACATCTGGTTTGATTGTCCAATCTTTTACCGGACCAGTTGAGCTGAAGCTTGCTAACTCGTCGCCTTTCTTTGAGATTGGCACATCAAGTGTAGCTGGGTAAGTAATCGTAGCAGATTTAGGATCCTTTGAAATAGCTTCAGAAAGTACTTGTCCCTGTGCTTGAGTCAATGAAACAGAATAAACATTATCCATGCTAACGCCTAGGAAGTTGTTTATATATCCTTGGCTATCTGCATCGGCAGTATTGTTCCAAATAATCATACCTGCTACGCCGGCTTTATGAGCATTTGCCATTTTTGTCTGTAAAAACTCTCCTCCACGCTTTACAAGAGCAATCTTACTAGACATATCTAATCCATTGTAATCAGCCACACTTCCTAAACCGACATCAACAATTGGAAATGTTTGTCCTTTAAAAGCATCATCTGCTTGTGCGAAGGTTTTACCAAATAAACGTGATTGGTATGATGCTGAACCGTTCTTAATGGTCATTACTGGAATTTCTCCTGGGATTGTACTTGCACCAACCGTTATTGCTAATGCAGAAGTTCCCGGAGAGCCTACAGTAGCTTGTCCTGGACCATTGTTTCCTGCTGCAACATCACACACTACACCGGCTAATGTAGCATTGTTAATAGCGATACTTGTTGGATAAAACGGATCATTAACCGTTGCTCCAAGCGAAAGATTGATGACATCCATATCATCCTTAACAGCTTGGTCAATACCGTTTAATACCGAGTCAGAAGTTCCACGTCCACCTGGTCCTAATACACGGTAACCATATAGGTCTACATCTGGAGCTACACCATTTGCTGAATATACGTTGTTATTATTTGTCGTGTTTGCAGCAATTGTTCCTGAAACGTGAGTCCCATGAGACGTAATATATAGCTTATAATCTGCTGGAGGTTGTCCAACGATTGCATTTGGATTCGCTTTATCAGCTACCCAATCATCATAAGTAGTTTCCATTGGATCATGGTCATCTACATACTTAACATTTCCATTTGCATCGAATCCTTCGTTATTAACTAAGTCATGTCCACCTTTATATACAGCCTTTAAATCAGGGTGGTTGTAATCAATACCTGTATCTAATACACCAACCTTAACTTTTTGGCCTGCACGAGGGCCAGATTTAATAATACCTGTATGACCTTCAGCTTGAAGTTTATCTAACCCTAATAAAGAAAGCCCAATTGTTGGTTTACCTACAAATTCACTTGTAACTGAAGCTTTTGGCGTTGATCCGTCAGCAACTGTATATTCTACTTGGGACCAAACAGAAGCAACATCAGGATTTTCCGCAACTTTTTCAATTAATTTTGCTGGAAGAGATACAGAAACTCCATTAAATGCTTCTGAATATTCTCGCGTAATACTCATTGATGTTTTAATAGATTTTCCGCCTACAATTTGAGTCTTAGGTTGGTTTGATGATACAAAGTTTTTAAACTTTGCGTGAGAAGCTTCAACCTTTTTTTGTGCTTCAGAATAATCGCTTGAAAAAGCTTGGCTATTTAAAGTAGCACCACCATTAGCCAATGACTTTTTAATCATTTGAATTTTTGCTGGATCTTCTTTAAATTGAACGATAACATTGATATTTTTTTCACTTCGTAGATCCTTTTGGTCTACATGGATTTTCTTCGAATTATCTGCCCCAGTTAGCTTATTTATGTTTGCTTTTTGCTCAGGAGTAAGACCCGCAAGTATTCGGTTTACTTCTTCAGCATTAAAACTTCCATTAGATACAGTTTGCTGTTTTGGGTCTGAATCAGCATGTACGAGTTGTAAACTCTGTGGTAGTGCAAAATTAAAAACCATAGCACTCAACGTAAAGATCGAAATCATTCTTCTTGTTTGTTTTTTACTAATCTTTTTTCTATGTTTCATATTCTCCCCCCTACCGAGCCTAATGAAGATCTAATCGTATGCTCAAATAAATCGTTGTATTTCCAAAGTATTTATAACTTTAAGAATACTTTGAATATAATTAATGTTACTTGAGCTTAAGCAAATCGTGTATTGGGAAAATAACACTCATTTTTCTTTGGCACATTTCGACACAATCCAACCTTTTCTTTTAAAAATACAAATTATCATGCGTTTTTTTGCCAGAATTTCTCAAAACCTATAGACTTTCTTCCCATATTTATTAGGTAAGCATTGCAATGAATACTTTCCAACTTGAGCAAAATTAAGGGTTTTTAATACTTTTATTTTAATAAACTATTAAATCCCATAAATTTACAAGATTTTTAATAATATAGTTGGTTTATTGAGTAGTAAATATGACTTTAAGCTTCATCGCAATAAAATGTATTTAGAAAGTCTCTTTTAGAATCTATTATCCTCAAAAAACAAAATGGCTCCAGTTTTCACTAGAGCCATTTTAATACTATTAATAATAAGTAAATTTAAACTGTTCACTAAACTTTTGAAGTGAAGTCCTTGAAAGATATATATCCCATTATTAGATTATTGAATAACGGTTACTGTTTTAGGTGTCGATGTTACTTTAAAACCATCCTTTGTCACAAGTTCTAATGTAATCGTATAGGTACCATTTGGAAGATTTTTATCAGGTGCCCAGCTTCCTTTCAATGTATGTTCATTCTTCAATGAAGATGTCTCTACAATTTGACCAGTTGAATTTTTTACATTAATCGTCCAGTCACCTCGATTATACGCATAACCAGTAATTTTCGCTGGTTTTGTTTGGTTTATACCAGTAGCCGGTGTTACACCCCAAGTTTGAATCGCCATACCAGATTTTATATAACTTGGATCTCCCCATGGAGTCCAAGATACATTTCCTGCATAATCAATCCCTAAAATAACAATACTTTTCGGTTCTGCGTTAACAAGTAGAGATGTTTTCTGATTATTCACTTCATAATATTGACCATTTACATAAACAATGGCATTCATATAATCACTTGCATTATCTACCGCATTAAATGTAATTTCATATTTTCCATTCACTGGCGTAACTTTAATATCTGAAACTTTTGGCCCGATGGAATCAACTACCATTGGCATTTTTACTATCTGTGGTCTTGCGTTTGGATAATCTAATGTTGTTTTCAGTACATATTGGTAGATACCGTCAGGAACGTATTGTCCAGAAGGATCTTTCATATCCCATTTATAACCATCATACTTAATATCTCCATATGACATAATATTTTTTCTGAATTTCCATGGTTGCCCAGTTCCAGTATATTCACTAAAGTCTCCTAAATTTTTAATGAGATTTCCATCTTTATCTTCAATATAAGATTCAACTTTTTCTAAATTACGTAGTGCTTGGAATCCCGCAAAAATCCCAGTGTTAAGATAATTTGGCGAATAAGCTATATGATTTACCTTAAATCCTTTGCCATCAAACCCTAACGGCGCTCCACCTTCTGTCATATCATCCCAAAGTGCCGTATATCCTACAAAGGCATCTTTATCCCAAGCTGGTGCATCGATATTACGCAGTTCATCCCATTTTCCATAGAAGCCCATATAAGGTATAGATAGAGAAACAGCTTTATCTTGATCCTTCTGTACTGGAACAAGACGAACAAATCCTTCAACAAAACTATTTTTCTTTAAGGAATCTGGTAATGAGACATTTACAGTCAGCATTTTCGTTTGACCCGATTTGATTTTAACTAAAGCTCCTGTTTTTTCTGAAACGATATGATCATTAACAGTAACAGTTGCACCACTAATACGTTCGCTTGTTAAACTTAAATATTCTTTTGGTTCTATTTGTCCATCCCCATCAAAATCAAATTCTTTCGTTTCCGTTTTATCTTTCAATAAATCAACATAGACATTGTATTCGATATCAGCACTATTATTTTTCCCTTTTGGAGCGTCAAATGCCTGCATATTTAATTTAAACTGCGTTTCTTGCCCGATTTCCTTTAATGCAACAGCACCCGCCTGTTCTAACGGAGCATTTCTATTTGTCACAATGACTGGCGTATTAATAGCATTTTGAATTTGCATTACCCCAGATCCTTGTATACGTGGTGAATATGGAACTTCTCCATCAGTTCTTGGATCCATCACTACTTTAGATGAATTCATTAAAGCAATTTTTGACTTTAATATTGTATCTTCTGAATGTTTTAACCCTTTTTGATAAAGACTTTGCAATAACAATGTTGCACCGCCCGCTACATGAGGTGTTGCCATGGATGTACCGCTCATCACTTCATAATCATTTCCAGGTATAGTGGAATAAATATTTCCTCCGGGAGCTGACATTTCCGGTTTAAAATCTAATGTAGTTGTAGTACCCATCGATGAAAAATACGACATAGTATCCTTTGACGGGTTGTTTCCCCAAATATCACCTGCAAATTTCATACTTAAATATTGACCGCTTGGCATACTTCTTATTTTACTTAACAGCGCTTCCCCATCAGCTTTACCTGTTGAAGCCGTCGGTACTGCAGTTGGCGTTACTGGTAAACTAGTATAATCTGACCATACTGTAGGCGGGATCATAATAATAGCCTTTGCGCCAGCACTTTTAGCCGTCCACTGAATTGAAGAAACAGTACTATATGAATTTAATAATTTAACAACGGCAATATAGCCAGTTTTTCCTTTAGGATAATCTGTAGCTTTTATTCCTTCTCCTACAAACACCATATCATAGTTGGTATCAGGCAAAAGATTCTTAGAAACTTTAAAATTATACGATGCAGGAAACTGTGTTTGATCTCTGAATGGAATCGTTAGACCAGCTCCATCTGATAATCCATATAAATGTAATTTAGTATTTTCATATGAAGCCACTGACAATGCAAATGGGCTCACACCCGGCGAACCAACTGTTCCAATATCAGGATCTTCTGCAAATGGCCTTAAAGATGGGACAGAAAGAGTATTCTTTGTACTGTAGGCTGAATTTCCTGCTGCTACGACAACAAGTGTTCCTTGTTCAGTTGCAACTCGGATCGCTTTTTGAATCGGATCATATTCTTCATCTACATAGCCTGCATCAACACCTAAGCTCATGTTGATAACATCCGCACCCATTGTGACAGCATGTTCGATTCCAGCAATAATATCATCTTCATAGGCTCCGCTAGCATTATCTGAAAATACCTTTTCAGCTATAAGCTGAACACCTGGTGCAATTCCGGCCACTCCACCTTTCGTTTCGTCACCATTTGCGCCAATTGTTCCAGCCACATGTGTACCATGTGAGCTACCTTTTGGTCCAGGAATGACATTCGTATCGTTGTCTGCCCAGTCATAGCCTGTTGGGACTTTATCTGTATACCAAACTTCATTAACATCCGTCTGTGCCATTTTTTGATTCATTTTATCTTGAGTCCATTTTTCTTTCGCTTTAGCTTCATCAGATAATTTCATATCTTTGTGCGTATAATCAATCCCAGAATCTATTACCCCTACTACTAATCCTTCTCCTTTATAACCATATTGCTCCCATACTTTTTGAGCTTGTACTAAATCTTTACTTGCTGCCATATTTTCCTTATAAGTTCTGGCAACAGAAACATGTGTAACCCCTGGGATCGACTGAATTTCTTTTAAATTTTGATATTCTGTTTCTACACTGAATCCGTTAAATCCCTCAAAATATCGATGTTTCAATTTCATTACAGCATTCGATTTAGAATTTTTTTCTTTTGTCATCTGCTCAATGACTTTGTCTTGCTTTTCTTTAAATAGAGTTCTTTTATTTTGTGGTGTATCCTCGTTTTCTGTTGGCTGCTCCACTTCTACAATTAAGCGAACTAGTTCATCTGGTTTATATTCTTTAGTTAGAGCATCATTTTTTACATCTTTATAAATTGAGTCTTCTTGATTGATTTCCTCATTATGTCTGGCTAATAATGGTGCTCCCTGCTCTACGACCTCATCCGTTGAATCTGTTTGGAATGATATGTCATTGTTTTCGGCAAAAACTGTTAAAGATGTAAAAATCAAAGATGTTAAAGCTGCAGTGGACATTACTTTAAACGCTTTTAATTTCCCATTTTTCATTAACAACTCTCCTAATTTAATTTTGTATTTATTTAAATCCACTTTGTATCAATATAGTTCAATAGAAAAAGCAAATAGAGATTTACTATTTTCATATTTTTGTGGTCAAATATAAATACTATTCAAATTGTATATCTCCTATTAATGAACGTGTATTGGGGGAATCACCCTTAATCTCCATTAGTTCATTCGGCATGTTTTTTATCTATTATTTAATAGAAATATAAAATGAATATAAGAAATATGTTTTTTTCTGGAAAGTTATTAATCTTTTTGTCAGATTTTGCTAAAGACTTACAAAAGAAAATTAGGAAAAATCAAACTAAATTCTTTAATAGTTAACTATTTTTTCTAAAACATTGCCGAGGAATCAGTGGAAAAGACCTAGCATATTGCGATGAAAGTATCAAAAATACTATATAAAAAACTATGAACTTAGTATAGAAGTCCAATATAAATAAAGGATCTGTTTATATGAAGATGATTACATTGGAGGATTAACGTAAAATTTACCGAGTTTTACTTTTTCATCGAATTATTTTATAGACAACAAAAAACACTTCGTACATTCTAAAATTTAGAATGTACGAAGTGTTTCGGTCAAAACTTGATTGCAACTCTCCATGCAATTTGATCTGACAAAATATTGTGCCAACGCTGTTGTGGTAAAGTATGATCCCAACTGGTCTTGAACCATCGACCCCTACCCTGTCAAAGTAGAGCGCTAGTATTTTATAGTTATTTAGTATCTCCTAAAGTACTGATATTAAAGCATTTGGTGATTTTTGGTATCTACTAATTATTTTTAAAAATTCCTGATTTGTTACTTTTTCGTTACTTTTCTTAAATGATATTTTAAACATAATATGAAAAAGCTAACAAAAAAATTAGCTTTTTCGTATTAGAAATAACTCCTTGAATATATACAAAAGGGAATGAAAACATGGCTAAAATTTCAGCAGAGGATCTACTTCAGGCAATTGGTGACCCTTCATTTGAGGAAAACGTCGCTAAGCTCATTATTAAAAATCCGGAATTAGAACAAAGTCTAGATTTAGCAATAATGAGAATAAAATCCAAAATGCCTTTATTTAAAAATCCTAAATTTGAAAAATCATTAAGCGATTCTATGGGTTCCGCTTTTAATCGCCGAAAAACATGAATTAAGGAATAAAATTGTGCTTTTAATGAATGAAAAGTCAGGATCAAAGATATTTGATATTGATGAATCATTCGAGTGTAAAGAAAGCCCAAATGACGATAGTTCTACTTGTATAAAAGATGATAAATCTTCTTATTTTTCACTTATTCATTTTCGGATTGGTAATAATGTCCCTTGCCCTCTGTGTGAAAAGTGGACAAACTACTCCAAATATGCAAAACATGCCAGAGAAAAGCACGAGGGGAAAACAACCAAAGAAATACTTGATCAAAAAGAAAACCTCAATATAATGTATGAAATGTACCAAAAAGAAAAGCAAAAAGAGTAACAAATGGTTTAGCATTAACCCTAATTCAATATTTTATGAATTACAGGATATGCTTATGAACATACTCACTCCTTATATCAGAGAAGATTTGGATAATTACTGTTATCCGCAGATTTCATATGATTTTTTTCATCTTTTGATTTTAATAAAATGCCACTTACTATTTTCGCATTTTAAATCGCACATAAAATAGCAACTGCCTATTTTTTAGTCAGTTGCTATTTAGTACGGTAATTATATTTGCGATTTATACCTATATATCAGCATAAAACCTATTAAATCGATGAAAAAGCAGAGCGAATTCATACTATAGCATGCGTTGGTTCAATTATAATTCATATCCATTCCTCATCCAAAAGCCCATATATTACATGATCTACATAATGGTCATATAACCATTATGCTTGTCTGATTATACCTTCCTGTTTAAAACCTAAGCGTTCTTTCAAGATATTAATAGCTGATGATGAACCTATAATTGCAGATCTCATGGAATAAAAAAAGCCAACATCAATAGAGGTTGACTAAAGTAGTGGTAAATAGTGTTGTAAATTTTCACAATACAAATATTAATCATTATCTTCTATATAGGAATGTTTGCTTTTAGTAAGTTTCTGTAAATCTCCTCTATAAAATGTATCTTTAAGTTCCTTCATTTTAAATGGAATAAAAGGTGACAAATAGGGAACACCTACTGATTTTAGACTCGCCATATAAATTATTAGAATTGTTGTAGCAATGATTAAACCGTTAAACCCAAAAAAATTAGCAATAATTAAAAAGATTGGTCTTAAAGTAGCATCAGCTCCAATTAGTCCTCTGTTAGCTACTATGAAACTAGAAAGAGTTGTTATCCCTATAATTATTAGACTGACTGGGTGGATTAATTTTGCAGTAACCGCCGTTTGGCCAATTACTATTGTTCCAATTAAAGATACCAAAATTACCGCACTTTTCGGAAGACGAAACGAAACATCTATTAACATTTTTATCAAAAATAACAGAATAAAAATTTCCCAAAAGGTTGGTAATAGTTCATCCTTGGAAATGATTGCTTTTGAAATTTTGTTTGGCAAATCTTCTTTATGAAAATTTGCTATCGCAACATAAACGCCAGGCAGATATACACCTAATATAAAGGCGACCAATCGCATTATTCGGTTAGTAAACCTGCCGGGTGATATGTGATATTCATCAGGTGCCTGAATAAAATCAATAAATAAAGCAGGGGCTATGATGGCGAAGGGGTACCCATCAACAATAATTGCCACTCTTGCTTCAAATAAGGAAGATACCACTCCATCAATTCGTTCTGAATGTCTTACTCGAGAAAAAAAAGACCTTGGTTTTCCTTCTAATACATCTTCCAATACTCTTTCACTAAGGACATACTTAATAGCAAGACTTTTTATCCTCTTTTTAACTTCTTTTAATATCCCTTTATCAACAATATCTTCTATATATAATATAGAAACAGATGTTGGTGAAGTAGTGCCAATTTCAAATGTTTCTACACAAAAATCGGGAGTTTTTAATGAACTTCTTATTAAATTAATATTAGTTTTCATTTTTTCCGTTAATCCAATTTGTGGACCTCTTACTGAACGTTCGCCTATTGATTCTTCAATACTTCTTTCCGCCCACTTAGGAGATGGGATAATTATGCCTATTTGATAACCATTAATCAGTAAAACTGTACTACCTTGCGTGATTGCATCGGTCAATTCTTTATACTGAGTAGTAGTTTTCACATCTGCCGAATCAATTATTCTTTCAATTATTTGATCAATTAGTGATTCCTTAAAACCAACAGTCTTGAATTCTTCCAATAAAGGCTTGACCACATATTCCTGAATATGATCTAAATCAATAATTCCGTCCAAATACACAAGATTTATTTCGACAGATCCTTTGAAGCCTACCTTTATGTTTCTTATGATAAGGTCAGATGTATCGTGAAAAGTATTCTTTATATTTATAATATTTTCTTTAAGCCATTTTTGAATTTCTATGGTAGTCATCCTTCTTCCTCCCTTAAAGTTAGTATTAGAGAATCTCAAAATACTATACTTATTTACGTAACCAGCACCTTTCGAAAAAGAAAAAGGCCGCTATTTTTGCAGCCAGTTCTTTAATGAAAGCACTCAGTTACATTAAGAAGGTTTTATCAATTATTATGCTTTATTATAATTTTTAACACAGTTTCAATTGAAAATACTGGTTCTTATTCAACCATATTGTCATTTCTTTAATAACTAAAGCTAGTAATCCAAATACTCGACTTAGATATATAACCTGTATCTAAGTTCAGTATAAGTATTAGATACAGGTTATTTTTTGCTATCTTATTTTACTCGTTCTCTTTACTGCAGTTTTCTTTATTCAAAGTGTTAAATACTTATAAATGAACCTTTTTAATTTAATGGAATTGAGGCTTTCTTGACTATTGATTGACAACTACAGGAATAATTGTATAAAATCCTTCATATTCAGCCATAACGATAGCAGCACCTTCAGATACAGCAACAACTTCATTTTCTGTTGTTGTATCTGCAACATCACGATTCGATAATCTATAAGTTGCTTCTGAAGTAATATCTTTTATTGTTCCATCACTATAGATTGCATTAATTTTTATTTTTGTTTTCTTACCTGCTGAGCTAACAATATAATCCGGAGTTGCAAAAATCCCTAAAACTTGGGTCGCATGTTTAACGACTACTTCGACATTAATTTCTCTTGTAATTCCCATGTAAGAAGCCGTTATCGTTGTTTTTCCTGGTGACTGGGCAACGATTCGTCCAGAATCTGTAATTGTTGCTACTGATTTATCAGCTACCGACCATTCTGCATTTTCTGTGACTTCAAAGACATCACGCGGACCATAAACAGCATCTAGAGACACTATCAATGACTCATTTGGTTCTAAAACCACATCTGTATTACTTAGTATCAATGCATATGGTTTAATATTTCTTACCCAAACTGCATCGTTCAATCCATTATGATATCGGAAGTATACATATGCTTCACCAGGACCAACTGGTGTAATTTTCCCATTTTCATCAACGGTTGCTACACTTTCATCAGTAGACTCCCATTTTCCATCTGTATCAACTTCAACTACATTATTGTCTGTATATTCCGCAAAGGCAATTACATCAACTGGTTCATCACCTGTCTGCATTAATAACATGCCTTCACTTAAATCAATACCCAATAAATCACCATAACCACTCTTTTCATTTACAGTAACTGGAATTTCAATATCAGGAAGACCCTCAATTTTACCAATAACAGTCGTACTTCCTTTTGACTTACCAGTTATTTTCCCTTCCTCAATCACAGCAATAGATGGTTTCTTTGAAGTCCATTGAATGTTTTTCGTGATTTCTCTTTGAGAACCGTCATTATATTGAGCTGAAATTCGTAAAGGAAATAACTTATCTTTTTGAACTACAACATCAAATTTGTTGAATAGTAATGATTCCATTTTTAAATCCTGTTCTGGTGTAGAAGTTTCAGGAAGAATCGTAACATTTAAAATTTCAATATTCGTACCGTGATTGATCAATACTTGAGTAGTTCCAGGTGCGATTGCCGTTAGCACACCATTCTCTACTGTTACAATATTAGGGTTTAAAGAGGTGCTTCTACCCTTTAACGTAACATCTTCAGTCGTTCCATCCTGATACTCTGCTTTAATTGTATACGGATGTGTACGTTCATTTAACGTAAATGAAATATCCGATTCATTCGGTTCAAGATCAACCATTCGTTTTAGACCATCTTTAGAAGGAGTTTCTGTTACTTCAATCGTAAATCTTTCCGTATACCCCGCACTCCAAACACTAACTTTCGCTGTGCCTGTCCCAACGGCTGTTAGAAGTCCATTATTATTAATCGTAACTACACTTGAATTATCTGACTTATAAATTGCATAAGGTGTGTCATCCACTACATTGCCATCTGTGTAAGTCACTTCAACTTTTAATTGCTTCTGTTCATTTACCATCATATTTTCCACATTTGGTGTGACTGAAATTGACTTAGCAATCGGAGGCTGGGCAGGACCATATTTATCTGAAACCGTTACAGGTATCTGCACCATTTTGCCATTATATATCGCAGTAAGTATGGTTTTTCCTTTCGATGCTCCGTAAATTTTATTAAGATCAACATAGGCTGGAAAAAATGGATTAGATGAAATCCATTCAACAGAATCAGTTACATCTTTTATCGATCCATCGCTGTATACTGCCTTAATTGAAACTTCCTTTTCATAACCTAATCCTAAAAAATAATGATACGATGAAGCAGTAAGACCGACTACTCTAGGTTTCGTTAATTTATTCGTAACAATCACTTCAATCTCAACTGGAGAATGAACGTCAGTTCGATAAGATGCAATCAGTTTTGTTTTACCAATCTTTCCTCTTGCATTGACTATACCTTCTTCTGTTACAGATGCAAGGCTAGTATCTTCAATTGTCCACTTCGCCTCGTTTGTCACATCTTTTGAATTCCCATCATTAAATACTTCATTCAACACAGCCCCAACTGATTCGTTAGGTAAAATCTCTAAAATCGGGGTGTCTGTAACTAGATTCGTTGGCTTAACAACATTCACTAGTATTGTACCTACCATTTTATCGTACCTAAAATAAATATAAGCTTCCCCAACCCCAACAGGAGTAATCTCCCCGCTACTATTAACAACTGCAACATTAGAATTTGATGTACTCCATTTGCCAATACTTGTTACATCTTTAGTATCAAAATTGCTTTTAGTATAAGCTTCAACCTGGACTGGTTTATCAGTTTGTTCTAATCTTAACTGACCTGGAGAAAGTACTAAACCTTTTTCTTCCATTACTTTTTCTTTTACAGAAACAAAGAACAATATCTCTGGAAAAGTCGAGTATTTTACGTATAACGCAACATCTCCTGGTGATATACCAGTAATTACACCATCTGAGACATTAGCAATTGAAGTAACTCTCGATCTCCATATTGCTGATTTCGTCACATCTTTAACTGAACCGTCACTGTACAATGCTTTCAATTGAATTGACTTTTTTTCACCTTCATCTAAATAGGTAGTATTGTAAGCTGAAAGCATTAATGAAACAATTTTCGGTGAATGCGGTTTTTCACTTTGAATTGCCCCACTTGATGAAACAGTTACATCAATGGTAGTCACAGCTGCACCAATTTTAAATTGTACATTTGTTGATCCAGTAGAAACTGCTTTTAAGACCCCATCATATACAGTTACTACTTTCTCATCTTGTGAAATCCATTGACCTTTTTTTGTTACATCTTTACTTGTACCATCCTTAAATTCTGCTTCAACTTTTACCTTCTTTTCTTCAGACAGCTTAAAAGTTACAGTTGATTCACTTGGTTTAAGTTTTACAATTTGATTATTTAGTAACTTATTCGCTGATTCACCGTTTGTTTTAATTGATGCAAATGTCAAATTGCTAAACAGTGATAAGAATAAACTAAAAATAATTGTCATTGTTGTGATACGATTAATGTCCTTTTTTTTCATTTATTTCCCTCCTTTTTTTATATTAATTCAACTGTTTAAACAGTAGATTAATATCAAATCAAAGTCCTTCATGTTAAAACACATTTTAAGAAACTTACTATCTCTTAAATTGTCTATCACTCACTTAATGATAAGAGTACACATAAACCTTATCAATACTGGATTTCCGAACATAATGATTGATGATTTTGATGAAGAAGAGAACGTTAGCAACCTGTGCATTCTCCGCGCAAAAAATCCCTAGCAATATATTAAATCAAGATTTTTTTATCATGATTCCATGATTCTATTTTGCATAAAATTCTGCCATAAATGATGGAAATATTATTAAGTCAAATGTCAAATATCATAAAAAATGAGGATAAACTAGTATAGGAACTTTTTATTTAACATTTGCTCAATTGTTCAAAAATCAGAAAAATCAATACCCCTTATAGGTATTAAATTATTGAGGAGTTGTTCAAAATTACACCAATGGAGGAATCACAATGAAAATCGCAATTATGCTTTTTGATGGAATCACGGCATTGGATGCAATTTGTCCATACGAAGTATTTTCTTCTTCACTGAAATGTGAAGTGAAGTTTGTCGCTTAAGAAAAAGGATTAATTAAACTGGACTCAAATATGGGATATTTACATGCTGATTATAGTTTTTCTGAAGTTACTTCAGCTGAGATTCTTGTTGTACCTGTATGCTGTCCACCAAATTATAAAACTCCCATGAATGATGAATAAACGTTAAATTGGATTCGCCATATGCATAAAACTACAAAATGGACTACGTCGGTTTGCAACGGTTCTCTAATATTGAGCGCAGCAGCTTTATTAAATGGAACCATAGCAACTTGCCATTGGGGATCCTTCGATCTACTTAAATCACTTGGTGCAATTCCAACTGATGTGAGAGTGGTTCATCAAGGCAAAATTGTTACTGCAGCCGGTGTCTCTTCAGGTATTGATATGGTACTTCATCTATTAGCATGGGAATTAGGTGAAGATATAAGGAAAAGCTTCCAACTGATTTTGGAAAACGATCCTCAGCCACCGTATGACGCGGGCTCACCAAAGAAAGCGCCTTCATTGTTAGTTGTACAAATTGGAGGAATGTTACAAGAGCTTGCAAAACCGGAGCCAAATGTATAGTACTTTTTCCTGTATCAGACTGTTTAATGTTGTAATTCTTTATCTGAAAGACCCAATACTTATATGTATTGGGTCTCATTCATTTAAACCCTATATACCATTATTCCTATAATTTCGCACCAATTTTAATAGATTTAAAATGCTAAATCATTCTATAAAACACACTGCAACAAAAAATACTCTATAGAAACTCTTTATTAGATTGCGATAGAACCATTTTTTTAGGTGTGCTAGAACGGTCACTATTTTCCCAACTGTAAATTTCTAAATAAGAATTCAATAAAGCTTTAAATGCTTTGGCTGCAGCACCGATATGTTTTTGTTTATGATGGACAATTGCTACTTTTCTAATGAGAGACGGTTTTATTCGAATTGTACTTAAATGACCATTATTTTCTATTCTAAATAGTCTACTTGATAAAATAGTTGCGCCTTTCCCATTTATAACAAAGTTGATAATCGCTTTAATATCGGTTGACTCAATAATGGGATTGATTAATATCCCTTGTTTAGCACATATTGCATCAAACCAATGTCTAAAACAATGGTCTTTTGGATTTAATATAAGCGGTATATTTTGTAAGTCACCAATTTCTACATCGCTTTGGTTTGCTAATTCATGATTAGCATGTACGACTAGGTAAAATTCTTCTTCATATAAAGGTATCATATTTAATTGGTCATCATCAGGCGGAATAATTGTTAATGCTAGGTCAAATGCATTTTGTTTTATTTTTTTTACGACATCATCCATTGCAAAAAATTGTAATTGTATATGTGGATAGATGGAATGAAATTCTAATAATGCCATTGAAGCAATATGACTTAAATCACCAGAAAGTGCACCAATTGTTAACCGGCCTTTATTAAGCGTTTGTAATTCCTGTAAATCATCATTAGCGATTTTGATCGTGTCTATAATTTTATGACTATGCCCTTTTAAAATTTTACCTGCCTCAGTTAAGGCTATTTTTTTACCCAATCTGTCAAAAAGTAGAATACCAAGCTCGCCTTCTAAGGCCTTGATTTGGTAACTTAGAGCAGATTGTCCAATTCTTAAATTATCTGCAGCCTTTGTAAAATGCATTTCTTCACAAATTGCTATAAAATATTCTAATTGTTTCAACTCCATGTTTTTCACCATCTTTGTCATATTCATCATCAGTTAGTGTTTAATCTACTACAACCTATTTAATAATAAGTTGATCACCATACTGTCAAACATGGCGAACACCTTTTAAGTTTTACTGAACACTATTGATATTTGAAACAATTACTATGTATATCTGTATGAAATTAGTTAATTATAATAATTTTATTCGAATTGTAAATGGACTATCTTCTTTGCTAAATCCATCTCCATTAGTCTTTACTCTTATTTTGAATGATTTCATTCTTTACTTGGTACAGCAGCATACCCTTTTACATCAATAACAGATTCTTTTGTGAATGAATTATTTAGAGGTGATTCGATTAACAGTTACAGGTAAAGAATTATTTACCACTGTTCCTGCTCATGAGTAATTGTGCCATTTTCAAATAAAAATTTTCGATTATTAAAAGTTCACCTTTATCGCAATATAAGCAAAACCTCCTTTAATGATGGAATAGTCATTTAGAACTTTTGGAAATGCACAAAGTAGTAAATTTAATTATTTAACTTAAATTTACTATTAAAGGTATGTATGTTTATTTTATAGTTTCATTTTTATTAAAGTAAAATTAATAGTAGTTAAATAAAATTAAGTACAACTTAAATATAAGTTGATAATATTTTATTCACTAAAATGGCTTCCTCATTAGGTAGTTGATTTTATTCACCTCTTAACCCACTTAATATAGCAACAATAGAATTTCATTCAAATCTTCAAATAAATTAAAAGTGTCGATCGAATAAAAAAGTTATTCAAAAAAACCTGCTCGGTTAGGATCAGGTCTTATCTTTTAACGCAATATCGTATCGGCTTCCTATATAAAATTCTTACTCATTTCTTTTTATTGTTTTTATCGTTGTTGGAATAATAGTAATGTTCTAGTTTTGATTACTAATTTTCAGAAATGAATTAATCATTACTCTTACATTATTATGAAATAATCATCATGGACTGTTACTGTAAACTTGCCTTCAAATATTTTACAAATTTATGGATCAAGTTGGATGAATGTATATCTTTTGACCAAACCATTTGAATGGAAATATTAGTAATTTTGTTATTTACATTTATTTCGAGAGGGATTAACATTCCATTTAGGATGTATGGATCATTTTTCATGTAATAATCCGGTGCTATACTTATACCTATATCTTCTGCAACAGCACTTTTAATCACATCAACATTACTCGATGTAAATACAATTTCAATATTTCCTAAATCACGGAATAACTCCTGAGTTAACCAATTATAATAGTCATCTTTATATATAATAAAAGGAAATTTCATTAGTTCTTGAGGCATTACCCTTTTGTTACAAGCTAACAAAGAATTTTTATTTACATAAACCTTAATTTTCGATTCTAATAACACTTCACTGTTTAAATCACTATCAATAATCAACTCATTTACAGCAATCAATCCTATATCAATGTTATGTTTTTTCACATCGTGAATAATATCCTCTGTACTACTTTCAGTTATTTGTAAATCAATCTGAGGATAATCAGCCTTAAGACTTGATCTTGCTTGTAGCAAGAATGGCATAACACCGGTTATAGCTGCTACCTTCATCCCCCCCTTATTCAGAGAGCTAAAAGAAGCAACCATTTCTTGAAGATTATGGAGGTTCATCATAATCTGAATGGCTTGTTTGATTATTAATTCGCCTTCATACGTTGGTACAGTATTTTGTCCCCTAGATCGACTAAATATTTTCACTCCAAATTCGTCTTCTAATTGCGATATTGACTGGCTAATTCCTGATGGAGATACATGCAGATTTTTTGAAGCGTTAATAATCGAACCTGTTTTGGCAACTTCAAGAATATATTCTAATTGTTCTAAATACATAGTTACCTCCAATTTAAGTTGAGCTTAATTCTATTTAATTAGGATTAATTTTACTTTAATATTAATGAAATTATAAAATAAATACAAATGATCATCCTGATTAGAATATTTAAGTTAGGACTTGAAAAACTAAAGAAACTACTATATTTATCAAAATCTATCTTTTAAAGGAAATTGTTTATTCTTAGTAATATAAGTGCATGATTGTTGGGGGATAATAAAAAAGGGAAGAATCACGTTAATAAAATTTAGGGGGCAATATATATGAATTATAAAAGTATTACAGTTGCTGGTGGAGGAGTGTTAGGAAGTCAAATTGCATTCCAAACAGCATTTAAGGGATTTGAAGTATGCTTATATGACATAAATGAAAAAGCGTTAGAAATGGCAGATACACGTTTAAAAAATTACATGGAACGTTACAAAGAAGATATCGGTGCTAATCAAGAAGAATTAGAAGCGGCATACAATCGTATAAAACTATATACCGATCTAGCGAAGGCAGTAGAAAATGCGGATTTAGTTATTGAAGCGATTCCTGAATTGCTTGAAATTAAAAAAGATTTCTATCAAAACTTAGCAAATGTTTCACCAGATAAAACAGTCTTTGCTTCTAACTCTTCAACATTGTTACCAAGTCAATTCGCCGAATTTACAGGTAGACCTGAAAAGTTCTTAGCATTGCATTTCGCTAATGAAATATGGAAATTTAATGTCGCAGAAATTATGAAACACTCTGGAACAAATGAAGAAATCTTTCAAGATGTCATCGAATTTGCTAAAGCAATTGGAATGGTTCCAATTCCGATTCATAAAGAACAACCAGGATATGTGATGAATTCGCTTCTTATTCCGTTTTTACTAGCAGCACAAACGTTGCTTGTAAACGGAATTTCTGATCCAGAATCAATTGACAAAACTTGGATGCTTACATCAGGTGCACCATTTGGCCCTTTTGCTTGGCTAGATATTATTGGAATTAATACAGCATATAACGTTGGTAAATCCTTAGGAGATCAAGGTAATGAAGAAGGTGCTAAAATAGCGGATTATTTGAAAAGAGAATTTATTGATAAAGGAAAACTAGGAAAACAAGCAGGTGAAGGATTCTATAAATATCCAAATCCTAGATTTTTAGCCGAAGATTTCTTAAAGTAGTAATAAAAAATCACAACCATTATCGGTTGTGATTTTTTTACTAATTCTCTAGCTGTTAGAGAATTAGACATTTTGAATTATGTATTTTTCATAGTTTATTATCACACTCAGTAAAAATTTTAACAACTTCACTGAGTTTCACAGTTGCGCCTTATCGTCTTTTGGATACACTATTCTTGATGGTTCCCTCGGCAACGCCTAATCAAACTATAGAAAAATTCCCCACTCCACCATGAAGCGGAATGGGGAAGATTTTTTTAATGTTGTTATTTATTTAATTTCATTCTATGAACACTGCCACCCTGTGTGCCTACAAACAAATATTTTTCGTCTGGAGAAAGTTCAAGTGCTGTAGCATTTTTATTCTCTAGTCCCTCGGATACATTAGTCCAAGTTTTCCCTCCATCAATACTCATTAACACACCTCGACCTCCTTTAATAAGCCCACTTTTTCTAAAAGCACCCGAGGCTGCATAAAAGATATTACCATTATTAGGGGAAACAATAATATCAGTAATAAACATGTTTAGCTCATTACTGCCTGCAACCATTGCTTTTTCGAATGATTTACCACCGTCTGTGCTTCTATATAAATAGTTTCCTCCGACTACTAAATGGTCTGGATTTTGTGAGTCAACCGCAATACTGCTCACAGGAGTGTTTTGAATTTTTTTGAAAGTCTGCCCCATATCTTCGGACAAGAATAAACCTTCATTGCCACCGGCCCAAATTCGATTAGGATTCTTTGAATTAGCAGCTACAATAGCTGTAAATGAGTGTTTTTGTTTAATCTTTTTCCAATTCTCCCCAGCATCTTTACTTATAAAGATACCCGGTCCATCAGAATTGTAATAAGAAATAATGATTTGCTTGGAGTCGGTTGGACTAATATGCATAGCTAATGGGACCCCACCATCTTCAAATTTTTGATCCCATTTTTTGCCTCCATCATTACTTCGGTAAACATACAGTCCAGTCCAAGCACTATAGCGTATCTTGTAAACAACATTAGGTTCTGATGGAGAAGTAGCAATTTCATACACACTTTCTCCTGCTCTACCTTCACCTTCTGCCGCTCCCCACTCTAATATTGAGGAATCGACCTTATTTTGATTTGGTAACGCTGTCATGTATGTGTTTGAGTCAGTCCCTGCAAGTAACTGATATCCTTTAGAATTGCGCGAAATAGCCAGGCTATACACATTCGCTCCGGGAATACCAATTCGTTTATATGTTTCACCTTTATTCTCAGTTCGATAGATCCCTGCCTGTTCAGAAGATACATAAAATGGTCGCATCCCTTTAGGAGAAGACTTTCCACCCAATGCAAAATCTATTTCTAGTGAGTTACTCCCAGGAAGTGGTTTTTCCATCTCTTTCCATGTTTTACCATTATCATTACTTTTCCAAATCCCATCATAAAATGTCCCAATATAAATTTCACCATCAATAATTTCTATTCGGGCTATACTTTTAAATGGTATATTATTATGTGTTATTTCTATCCAATCTTTACCTTTGTTGTAAGAAGCGAACACTCCATGATTCGGTCCTGTACTATCAGTGCCTGTTATTAAAATATCTTCGTTGCCATCAATCTCTCTAGTAGCTAAAAATCCAGGTGCTTCAAACAATAAATTAGATTTAGAAAACCCAGAGAATACATCTTTAAACAAGTAAATACCAAAGTTAATAAAATCTTCACTTGCTGAAACATAAAGGTCATTATTCAGAAGTTTTACTTTATTAAGAAATGACCAATTTCCAGGCATCTTCACCCAATTTATTCCTCTGTCCGTGCTGACATATACCTCGTTTCGCGAAATAGCAACTAATTTCTGTCCAGTTTTATCAATCTCTAGATCCACTATCCCTATGTTCGGAAAGGCTAAAGTCTTCCATGTTTTTCCTCCGTCTTTACTAGCCACAATCTTACCCTCATAAGTAAGATCAAGACCTCTTGAATTAATAGCTACATATAAATTTTCTTCATTTGAAGGATCAACTGCTATATCACGAGGTAATCCTCCAGCTACAGGGAAACCTCGATATTCATGCCAAGTTTCTGCCTTATCTTCAGAACGGAAAAATGATAGACTCAATGATGGTAAAACTGTCATGCTATTAGAATTTTTTAAGTCAAAATTCATCAGTCCTGTATTAGAGTAAGGGCCAATTGTTTTCCAGGTTGAAGCGTGTTCATTAACTGCAGGTAATTTTTCCAGAAAACCAGAACCTATTATTGTAGATTCAATATTTTTCGTATCTTTTATTGTGGAACTTGCATCAATCCGATATATTCCCACTTCATCAGTTTGCACGGGCACCTTCCACCAACGATCATGATCAAAAATGGCCGTCACTTCTTTTGTTTTTCCACTTGGTGTTCTAACCGTCACTTTAGGAGCTTGTGTCAGATAAACCGGGCTATAAATATAGGCTGTTGTTTCACTTACTGTCGATCCTATTGGATCAGGTGATGCAGTAATTTGGAAATGCCTCGTAATAAACTTGTATGGCACTCGAATATGTTGTGGTTCTTTTGCAGATTGGATATTTCCTTCTATCCAGCCCGAGATATCCGTATCTTGATCTGGTCGATTCATGTTAATATTTACCTCAACATTGACCTGTTTACCTGGTTCTAAATGAATATTAGATGGACTTACTGTAACGGATGCCTCAGTTTTTGTATCGTCTCTTACAGTGAAATCTATATCAACCGGTTTTTCGCCGTAATTGCTTAATGATAGTGAAGCACTTCTATGAATCTTTGAATCTTTTAGATCAGCTATTCCAAAATTTAAGCCGTTAGGTGAGGCGACCACATTGGTTTCCGCAGCAGCCTTTACATCCAATCTTCCAGCCCCTTGTGTAAGTAAATCAAATGATGATAGTGGTTTAGCCGTTTCTTTTAAAGCACTGGAAATATCACTACCATTCCAGGAAGGCTTGAGCTGTTTTAGAAGGGCAGCTGCACCGGCCACATGAGGGGCTGCCATGCTTGTTCCACTTAATCTTTCATAACCAGACTCATTATTCTGACTCTTGATGTAAGTTGAGTTTATTTCAACACCTGGTGCGACTAAATCAGGCTTTGCATTGACGTCGTAAATACCACGTGAACTAAAGTCAGCAATTTGATCTGTTGCATCTACTCCTGTAATCATTATTTTGACAGTTCCCTTGGCCAAGTTGGACTTTAATTCCTCAGCTTTTGTACCGTCAATTTTCATAGCTACCAGAGTTTCCAGCCGACCGTCCATAGATGAACCTGTCAGGAATTGATGCTGTCCTTTTAACTTTTCATAAGGATTGGATGTATAGTGAGATTGCATAGTATCTCCTGATTTAAAAACAGGTCCAGATTGCTCAGGCGCAAAAAAAATCGCAGCCTCCGCCCCTTTTTCTTGTGCTGTAATTGCCTCCCTATAGTAATGTTGAATTGGTTCTACACCTTGAGGCGATTGAATAAGTACAATCTTTCCTTTTACATCTAGACCCTCGTAATTTTCCAGTCCCCCTACTCCGACGTCTACCAGCTCGCGTGTGATGGGCGCTTCAGGAGGATTTGCTGTAAATCCAAGGCGCGTAACGGACAAATTCCCTTCAACAGGGGTAACCATCTTCGCGTCAGGAACTTTAATACCACTTATACTTGCTCCAACAGCAAGTACCCCCTCGGCAATAGCTGGAGCACCGATAGTCCCATAACTAGGGCCATCATTTCCGGCTGCCGCAACAACAACAACCCCGGCATCTACCGCATTTTGGGAGGCTATGGAGACGGGATCAGTCCCATCACCAGGACCACTCAGACTCATATTAATGACATCTGCTGGGTATGGGTTGTCCGGTGAGATAGAAGCTTCAATAGCAGCAATGATATTGGATGTAGTACCTGAACCATCTTGGTTCAAGACTTTATAAGCTGTTATCGAAGCGTCAGGTGCCACGCCCTGCATATTTCCATGTGCTCCTATGATTCCAGCCACATGAGTACCATGACCTTGATCATCCATAGGATCATTATCATTATTCACAAAATCATATCCTCCAAGAATTTTATGCCCTGGTCCGAAAGCCCCGCCAAGGTCTGGGTGATCATAGTCCACGCCTGTGTCAATTACAGCGACTGTGACTCCTTTACCAGTAACTTCTTGATTATTATTGTCATGCTTAGACCAAACATCTGGAGCACCTATTAAAGGAACACTTTTAGTTAAGTTTGCATGATATTCCTGATCAAGATAAATTGCTTTTATGCCTGGAAGGGAATGCAATTCATCCACTTTATTTTTGGGAACTTGTAATGACATCCCGTTAAATGTAAACGTATATTCGTTTGATTTGTTGAATGGAATTCTCTTTTCTTTTATTTTTTGTAATACTGTCCCATGCGAATATTTTAAACTCTCAATTTTTTCTTTCAACTTTCTTTCAGTAGATTTGGAGGTCGCGCCTAAATACTCTGAATTCGGCAAAACTTGAATGGCAGGTGCGCCTTCCATCTCGACCACTACACTTGTCATCGCTTCATCCTGATTAGTTTCTTTAGCATTACCAATTGGTAAATCAAAAGTAAGTTTAGCATTAGTGATTACTAGGGTTGAAGTAACAATGCAAATTGCGGTTCTTTCTTTTAACCACTTAGTTCTATTTTTCATTTAAGTACCACCTCTTTCAAAAATTGTATTAGCGGAAATAAAACATCAATTAAGTGGAGGAAACTTTTTACAGTCGGAATATTTTAGTTATTTTATATCCTCTTCATCCTCCACTTTCCTCAAAAATTTAATATTAAATCATCTTTTCTATCCCACCCTCACATAACATTTGGAAAACTATTCTTAATGTTATAAGTATTTAGAAAAGTTAACAATACCGGATTTTTGATGAAAATGATTGAAAAATTAAGATAAAAATAAGTTGAAAGATAGTAAATGAGTCCTGAGCATTAAATTTATTTTTAGAACTAACCAATTTAACATCTTTAACTTAAAATAAATGAGCAGCGGAACAAGTGATCTCCTTTAGCTAGTTTTCGACAGGTGATAACACTTGTAAAAGATTGATGTTAATTCGAGTTTGTTTCTGATACGAAAACTGTTTGCCATTTTCTCCTGATATCTTGTTCTTATGGACTTACTCTTGAGTCACATAAGTAAACTCCGATTATTCAGAATACAGTTGGTAAATATAAAAAATAACCTTATGTAATAAGGCTAAAAGTTATGGATATTTAATTAACTTGGTTCTAATTGCTCATCAAACAAGAATCACAACATCTAATCTATTTCAATTGTTCAAAATAAATTATTAGCTCCTATTTAAGTCGAACTTAATTTAAATTCACTATTATTAATTTTACTTTAATAATAATGAAGTTATAAAATAATAATAGATATTCATTTTGATTAGAATATTTAAGATTAATAGCATTCTTGTTAAGGTTGTGAAAATTAGGAGGACATAATGTTAAAGGATTCTATAGTTATCCAAATCCTTTATGTAAAGTTAAATTTGCTCATTGGTTCACAAAATGACAACCGATCTTTGATAGGTATGTCTATGTTTGAATGTAGGTTAGAATTTTAATATAAAGGAGTTATTCAACATGAAAATCGCAATCATGCTTTACGATGGAATCACAGCATTAGATGCAATAGGTCCGTACGAAGTATTTTCTGCTTCACTTAAATGTGAAGTTAAATTTGTTGCTAAAGAAAAAGGATTAATTAAACTAGACTCAAGTATGGGGTATTTGCACGCTGATTACAGTTTTTCTGAAGTTACTTCAGCTGATGTTCTAGTTGTACCTGGTTGCTGTCCACCAAATTACAAAACACCAATGAATGACGAAGAAACATTAAATTGGATTCGCCAGATGGATAAAACTACTAAATGGACAACGTCTGTTTGTAATGGGTCTTTGATTTTAAGCGCAGTCGGATTATTAAAAGGTAAACTAGCAACTACTCATTTGGGATCTTTTGATTTATTAAAATCCCTTGGCACCATTCCAACTAGTGAAAGAGTGGTTCGACAAGATAAAATCGTTACAGCAGCTGGAGTCTCTTCTGGTATTGATATGGCTCTTCAACTAATAGCTTGGGAAATGGGTGAAGATGTAAGTAAAGGAGTTCAACTGATTTTGGAATATGATCCTCAGCCTCCGTTTGACGCTGGTTCACCAAAGAAAGCACCTACTTTATTAGTGGAAGGCATAGGGAAAATGTTGCAAGAGCTTGCTGAAAAAGAGCCAATTGTTTAAAACATTGATTGATATACTTTAGTAAATTAAGACCTAACTATTAAAGGATAGAAATGCAGAAGTAATATCTGCTATTTCTATCCTTTTTTGATGCACTACACATGACCTCATATTTTTGCTTTCTTAGAAGTTTCCTTTACTTGACCAACTTTTCTTGTTCCCTTCTTATTTAAATTATATTATTTTACTTTAAGCTGCTGTATTTTAAAGCAATGAATCTTTAGCCTTTATTAATTACTTAATATTATTATTTAGTGCTTTAAAATTAGTTTCAGATAGCTGTGGTTCATTTTTCATTAAGAAAAACTGTAAGCCTTCTAAGTCATCAGTATTGATGTAATCAACTCCAGCATTTAGAAGCTCCTTCCATACCGCTTCTCTAGCTGGAGATTGCATGTCTGGTGTCGCCCAAAATCGCACTTTCTGGCCATTTGCATGAGCAGTTGCTACGATATAATTCAGTTTTTCTTTTTCACTTGCTGATATCTCACCATTACCCATCCAAGTAAAATATTTTGTCCAGTTATCACTTATTATTGGAATAAATTCATTGGAAGCACTTGATCCAAGATCGCTCATTCGTCCATCATAACCTGCATAACGAACTGGCTGATTTTCCATTAATATTCTCGGTCGATTACCAGAAATATAAACAGTAATGGCTCCTTGATTCACCCCTGAAGGTAAAAACTTAGTAAGCATATTTTGATATTTTTTAAGCTGTTCATGGATAACTCTATAGGTTGCTTCATCCTCAGACTTCACATCAATCCATAGTGTAAACCCTTTATCATATCCTGGATAAACAGTTCCATGTTTCTCTTTTACTCTTTCCAATAATGGGTCAAGATATAAGGATTTCAATGTTCGATCTGGTCGTATATCCTCTCTGTCATGTGCTATAAGCAGTTCTCCATCAATAAGCCAAACATCAGCTTCTACACTAGTAAATCCGTGCTCTAGAGCATCCATTAATGGACGAGAATGTTCGTAATCATTATGTGCGTGTGCTTTCTGGAGAGGAACCACAGCTTGTTGATTCGAAATAAATAAATTACCTGTACTTGCGGCAAAAGCATCTGTAAACGTAATCATGAATACAGAAGCCACTAGGGTTAAAATAGCCAACCATTTTTTCATAGTTTCTTAACCTCCCAAAATTGTAAATTACCAACTTTATACTAGAGAAAAAAACTAAAAGTTCAATCAATTGAGTGAAATCTTTACAAACCTTTTAATCTTTTTACATGACTTATTTAAATCGTAAAATATTTTACAAAATGAAAACAAATTGAGTAATGGTATAAAAACTAATTAATTTTTCTTTTTATTTGTATTAATAGACTCCATTAATTGCTATATTTTGCATTTACTATTTCAGTTAATATTAACTGTATCTCAAATGATCCTTGAACAATAATCTCGTCAACATTTCATTTTCTATGACGTATATTGGATAAGATACAATAATCATTCTGTCCTCACTTAAAGTTTTAAAATTATAAACTCTCCTATTTTAAGAAAACAGGATTCCATTAACTTAATGGAACCTTTTTTTATGTAAATCGTAAAAATTTAAAAATGGTATAAGCACACTTATTACAATAAAACATTGATTGTTTTAATCAAAAATGGAGTATTGATAGTCGTTTGTTAGCCTTGTATTATTAAGTCTGAAATAGGCTGAAAATTATTAATATTCAAAACCGAATCTAGTTTGGTATTGTTTTACTAAATCCTCTAGCTTTCGAAAAACCCGAACATCCCTCTAAATTTTGTGGCCTATTTAAAAAAAATCAAGGAGGTATATGTTGTGAAGAAGAAAAATTTTAACACCTTAGTAGTACTCAGCATGTCAGCAACACTAGCTCTTTCCGCTCTGCTACCTATGGCTTCACTTGCTGAAACAAAGATTCCTAGTAATCAGAAACAAATTTTAGATCTTTTAGTAAAGGATCGGAACTCTATAAAGAAAAATTCTAATTCTATGAATACATTTGATGATGGTGAAAAGAAATTTTCTGAAAATCAACTTGTTATCCGTTATTCCTCGCCGATTTCTGAAAATGAGCATAGCAAGTCCGGTGGTAGACTAATCAAAAGAATTTCATCATTAGGCTATGATGTGATTGAAGTAAAGAATGTTGCAGATCTTGAAAAAGTAGTCCAATCCTATGCAAAGCTACCAAAAGTTACTTCAATTTCAAAAAGTGCTCTTTTTAAAAAACTAGGAACAGTAGATCTAAAAACCTCTGAAATGTACCATCTAAATAATCTTAATGTTGACAAAGCACAAAAATTAGCAGGGAAAAACAAAATTCGTGTCGGTGTCATAGATTCTGGAATCGATACGAAACATCCTGAACTTGTTAATAAAATCATCGCTAATAAAAATGCCATGAACCCTATTAAAAAAGGAATACCTGATTCCCATGGTACTCATGTTACAGGGATAATTGCTGCTAAAAAAAATAACGGTATCGGCGGCTATGGAATCGCACCAAATTCTCAAATAGTAACGATCGACGTGTTTAACAAATCTGATTTTGGTACTGACTATGTTATAGCTGAAGGTATTTTAGAAGCGATTAGACAAAATGTTGACGTTATCAATATGAGTTTAGGTTCTTATAGTCCATCACCTATCGTAAAAGATGCTGTAAAAAAAGCAATTGATAAAGGAATTGTCATTGTTGCTGCAGCTGGTAACTCTGGGATTGAAAATATAGAATATCCAGCTGCCTATGATGGCGTTATAAGCGTTGGAGCTACAGATAAGGACAATAAATTGGCGAATTTTTCAACATACAGTCCTTCTGTCGATGTTACAGCGCCTGGAGATAACATTTACTCGACAGTCTATTCACCTGATAAAGGATCAACATTTGTACATATGAGCGGTACATCTATGGCGGCTCCTATGGTTACAGGTGCGGTTTCCCTATTACTATCTAAGTATCCGAAGCTCACACCTTATCAAGTGAACTATATTTTAACGCATACCGCAAAAGATTTAGGGGAAAAAGGATTCGATGCAAAATATGGTTACGGAATGATCGACCTTGTTAAACTTCTGTCTTTCGACCCTAAAAAGATTCCGGCTCATTCGGTTGTGAAGGATGATCAAATTTTAGAAAAAGCAAAACCCCTTACTTTATCAACGGAAACAACAGTTACTGGTGCTTTGAAAAAACTTGAACAAATGGATTATTATAAGTTAACTGTAGAAAAGGATCAGAATGTCCAGATAAGTCTTCAAGGTGAAACTCAATATGATTTGAAATATGAATTACAATTTTATCCAGAAGGAGCAAATACACCCGAGTATAGACTAGAGGTTAATGATCGTAAGGCTGGAATGGCTGAAGGTTCATACTTCAAAGCACCGAAAAAAGGTACGATTGTAATTGCTTTAAAAGACTCCTTTGGACAATACAATGAAGATGGGAAATCTAAATACTCACTTTCTGTAAGCCGTAAAGATCAACTTCATGATGATGGTAATACAATGGAAAATCCCTTTATCCTAGATTCACTTCCATATAAAACATCGCTTACTAACTACTTCACTGATGAATTATCGACTTCGTCAGTGTCTAGACAAGAAAATCCTATTCCTGGTGATTCTGATTATTATCGTTTTAAGGTGCCCGGAAATATTGGGGAACCAGAAAAAGTATTAAAATTCCATGTATCTGCTGTTGAAGGGATGGATTCATCCTTTAGGCTACATATGGTTAATAAGGTTGTAAACGAGGATGGCACAACCCATGAAAGTATTAATGTTGTTGATCAATTTAAATCTATAGGATACGGTGAATCAGAGACTGCTTCAATGACCGCTTCTCCTGGGATGGAATATATTTTAGAGGTGACGAACAAGCCTTTACTTAGTGAATACGATCAACTTATCGGGAAAGAGATTGATTTCACACGAAGCTATACTTCTCAAAAACCATATCAAGTTGATTTTGAAATCAAAGATATTACGCCGGATGAAGATAGTTTCCCGCAAGCCGGAAAAAGAAACGAAAATACCAGATCACAAGAAAATGGATTCTTTAATAAGTACAAGGAAATTTATGATAAATTCATAAAACCGGACTACCAAAATAATAAATTAACAAGTTATTTTGATTTAGTAAAAGATAAAGCGATTCCTATTGAATCAGATAAAACATATAAAGGTTCTTTTCAGTACAGTGGCGATGAAGATTGGTTTAAATTTACACCAAAAGATAACTCTGTTTTTGAAATGAAATTTAAGGATAAAGAAGGACATAATGTTCCAATTTCCCTTGTCCATAAATACAGTGATCGAATTAATGATCTCGATTCTATTTACTCAAGCTTGGATACAAACTCGGTTGATGGAACAGGATTGAAAGCGAAAAATCCATTCAATATTGGGCTAAAAAAAGGTGAAACATACTACATCCTTTTAAATGATTCATCATACAGATCAAGTTTTGATCCGTATGAATTCAAAATTTCTACTAAATATAAGAACACAAATGATAGCTTTGAGCATAACGATACATTTAATACCGCTAAGAGGATAAACACTAAACCGATAGTAGGCAACTTATCGTCCATTGGTGATATTGATACTTTCTATTTCAAGCCAGATAAAACAAGTATTTATAGTGCAATTGAACAACCAGTGTCAATTCCTATTAAATATAATAACGCTCATACAGAATTGAAAAGAGATCTTGACTCCGTGTTTTTTATTTACGAGGACACGAATGGTAATGAGAAACTTGAAGAGAAAGAGAAAGATAACGTTTCTATCGTAGACTTCTCTTATGATAATCAACCTGAAATTAGTTCCTTCCGAGCTAAAAAAGGAAGGGGATACTTCTTTAAAATACAAAACTACTTTAATAGGGAAACAAATCTAACTCCCTATACGTTTACAGTAAATGAAGTAGTAACGAAGGATGAGGATGCTGGTTCTATTGTAAAAAACAATGTACCAACCAAACCTCTTTCCTTAAAATTCCAGGCCGGCAAGTATTCTAATGAAGGTTATATCAATATGACAAACAATAAAGGAGATTCAGACTTTTACAAACTAGTACAAAATAGTGATGGCAAACGAACAATCAAGTTAGATGTCCCATTTGATCTTGACGGAATCGTTACAGTTTACAATTCAAAAGGAAAACAAGTCGCCTTTTCTGACTATTACAGCAATGGAGACTACGAAATCTTTAATGTTAACCTCAAAAAAGGAAACTACTACATTAAAGTTGAAGATTCTAACGGAAATGCAAGCGCAACACCATATAAACTAATTATTAATTAATAAAAAAAGTGGTTGGTCTTTGTACCAACCACTTTTTATTAGATTCAATTTTTGTTTTGTCGTTCACTTCTATCATAGAATTGAAGTTGGATGTAGAATCCATACCAACATTTGATTTTACAATCTTTCTTGATCTTCCTCTTTTAAAAGCTTAATTTTTGCTTCTAATAAAATTATTGTCATTTTTGAATATTCCAGACCGTACTCTATTGTTATTTTCTTATATTTATCGGTATCAGGTGAACTTTTTTGTACCTCTAATAAATTTTCTAATTCTTGTTCTAAGTGCTTTTTTTCGTTTTCCATCCATTTAATAATATTTTCTTTCTTCGTAAATTTTCCAAAAAATAATCGGATTAAAAAATCTGATCTCATAATAGTTGGATTTATTGGACTTTCCAAATACTCTATAAATTCTTCTTTTCCTTTATCTGTAATCACAAATAAATTTTTATTCGGTTTCCCTTCTTGTTGAATAATTTCCTTTTTAACAAATCCTTCTTTCTCCATTCTTTTAAGAGCTGGATAAATAGCTCCAAAAGAAGCATCAAAGAAATGTGCAACAGATACCTCCATTATCCGTTTAATATCGTATCCACTCATTGGTTCTTCGAATAAAAATCCCAGAATAACATTTTGTATGTTCATTTTTTACACCTCAAACATTTCTGAACTTCCTTTAATTTTAAAATTAACATATACCACTTTCATACTGTTAGAATTTTATCTTTCTTATTTTCCCTTTGAAGAGTTACTAGTATTAAAGTAATTACAATAATAACCATTAATATCTTGCAAAGCATAATTATTTCATAAGTAATAGACGATCCACCAGTAACCAGTTTCATAATTCCTTCAACTGCATAAGTTGCTGGTAAAAAGTTACTTATAGTCTGATAAAAACTTGATAATAACTCTCTTGGGATGGTTGTACCAGACGATAATAGTTGAATCGATAACATAGCAATATTTACCCATCCACCTGCATCACTCACAATAAAAAATGGAACTTGGGCTAAAAATAAGAAAGTTAGTACATACATTATTTGAAAAAGCCACATTGTTAAAAAACCTTGATCTGAATGCACTCCCATTAAATTAACCATTATAGTTCCAAAAGTAGAAATTAAGATGGTAGCTGTGATTATTAAAAGAACTCTACTCCCAAATTTTTGCCAACGATTGTACAAATTCTTGTAAGCTTTAAACGCTTTATTTATTTCTAAAATAAATAACATTGAACCAGTAAAAGATGCCATAACTAACATCATTGGAACCATCAATCTTGAAAAATTAGATACTTTATTAATATTGTTAACAACAGGATGCACTCGTTCTGATAGATGTTTTGACAATTCGTTTGATTGATTCAAGGGTACATTCATATTCTCAAAAGTAACTTGCAAACCCGACTTTACTAATTCCTTATTAAGCGTAGCAGTTACTTTATTCTCTACTGTTTGCATTACCCCTTTTAACATACTTGGATTTGATTCATTTAAAGAGTAAACGATTTTAGCCATTTCATTTTTTTGAAGTTTATCAGTAAAATCTTTCGGAATATTAATAACCATTTGAACTTCACGGTCATCTAGCTTTTCCATCGCACTTTTTAAAACTGTAGACTGTGTTACCTTAAATTTCAAGCTCTTATCTAAATTCTTTGCTATTTGTACTCCGATTTTGGAGTCATTATTAACAACAATAATTTTAAATTGGTCAATTCGGTCAGTAACGTGATCATATCCTGTAAGCCATATAACGCTAAATAATACCTGAAAAATAACTGCGGTAATTAAACCAATAATAACGCTAGGTGTTTTTAATATGGATAAATATAGACTTTTCATTTTAGTTATCCTCCTATATTTACTTATGATGTTAAATAGATATATTAATACTTACACTATTTATATTACTATTGTTTATATTAACATTGATAATATTAACTGATTTTGAAGCCACCGTCAATTAAAAGAATTCTTCTTCAACTAAACTACAATTAGCGCAAAAAAAATCGACTTTACAGTCGATTTTTTGTTCAACTAAAGCATGCATTAGTTGATTAAGCATATTAACAATAATCACCATTTTCATCTATTCCAATAAGGCAAACCGTTCATTAATTGGTGCATCCAAGATCTACCTAGGAGCTATGTATCGAAGAACAGCAGCACAAAAAGGTAGGAAAAGAGCAGGAATAGTAGTAGCCCATACCATGTTAAGAATCGCCTATTATCTTCTCACTAGGAAAGAAATGTACAAGGACTTAGGATGAGATTATTATGACAAACAAAAAGAAGTATCAATGGTCCGTCATTCAGTTCGAAGACTTGAAAAATTAGGGTATTCTGTATCGATCGAAGAAGTCAATTAATCCATCAACCACTAATATATTTTTTTACAAGGACGCTTTTTAAAAATAAAATAAAGACGTCTTCTTTAGTTATGCACTTTTTCACCTGAATACCGTAAGGTTTTTTCATGGTAGTTGGATAAGAACCCTTAAAATGAGGAAACTAATAATTACACCCTACCTCCATCAGAAATTGGAGGTGCTAAAATGACTATCAAAAAAGTAGGTAAGTTATGGTCATTTCGAATTGAAGCCGGTATAGATCCAAAAACAAGTAACCGTAAACAAGTATACCGTAGTGGATTTAAAACAAAGCGTGAAGCACAAGAAGAAATGACTAAGCTTAAAAATGAAATTGATGAAGGAATTTTCATTGAACCTTCGAAAGATCTATTTAAAGACTACATTACAAGTTGGGTCAATTCTACTTACAAAAGTGAAGTTCAAATAACTAGTTTTGAAAAGGCTCAAACGATAATTCGTGTCCATATAGTTCCATATTTTCAATCAACACCTTTAGCAAAAAACACAACTTACGACATTGATCAGTTTTATGCTTCAAAATTAAATGAAGGTTTATCGAATGCGTATGTAAAAATTATGCACAACATCTTATCTAAAGCATTTCAGAAGGCTTTGCAGTGGGAATTGATTAAAACAAATCCGGTAAAAGAGTCTACACCTCCGAGAATTTCTAAAACTCGAAAACAAACTTGGACTGTTGATGAAGCAAAGATTTTTTTAGAGGTGTGCGAACGAGAAAATTACTTAATCCCATTTTAGTTAGCCATTTTTACTGGAATGCGTCGTGGTGAAATTTTAGCTCTTAGATGGCGTAACGTTGATCTAGTAAAAGGGGTCATTTATGTTGAAGAAAACTTAGTACGATCAAAAAATAAATAAAGGACTTCTTGCAAAAGAGCTAAAGACCGATCATTCGCTTCGCGAAATCTTTATTTCAGAAAGCGTCATTACTTCATTACAAAAGCATAAAACTGATCAGGATCAAATGAAATCAAAAATAAAGAACTTTAAAGACCTCGATTTAGTTATTTGTGCAATGAACGGCAATTACTTAGAGCCTAGAAATTTAATTCGTAAATTTAAACAGCTCATCAAAAAAGCGAATTTGCCTGTCATTCCATTTCATAATTTGCGCCACACTCATGCGACTATTTTAATGAGAATGGGTGAGAACCCCAAAATTGTAGCCGAGAGAATGGGTCATTCAAGAGTTGAAACAACACTTGGTATTTACTCACATTCAAATGAAGAAATGCAGAAGAATACAGCTGATCGTTTTGATGAAAAATTTGGTTTAAATTAAAATGCTCGTGAAGTTTCTGTGCAGTCTTTGTGCAATGCATAATATTCATTACAAAAAATGTAAGTAACTGAAAACAAAGAAAAAGCCCAAACCCTTGATACACTTAGGTTTGAGCCTTCTCATTTTTATGATCCCAACTGGACTTGAACCAGCGACCCCTACCCTGTCAAGGTAGTGCTCTCCCAGCTGAGCTATGGAATCATGATATGAATGTAAATATATTATAAAATTTGGTAATTATGAAGTCAAACTATTTTATCTGACATGATCGCAATTTAATAGAAAGCAAGCCTATGGTTTGTGGCCACAGGCTTGCTTTTTTATATTGTCCGCTCTTCCATTACGCTTAGGTTTTCAGTTTCATTAAAGAATCGACTTAATATGATTGCTATAAGTAGAATGCTAGTTGACATGATATACAAGGTGCTAATGCTAAATTGGTCGATTAAAAATCCGCCAAGCATCATACTAATTGGTGCTGTGATGGCTGATAATGTAGAGAATATTGCCATGACTCTACCATAATATTGTTTGTTCACTACTTTTTGAACATACGTTAGCATGGGGATCATCATACATACGTTGATCATTCCACTGCCGACGAAAACAACTATTAATAGTGCGATGTATAGTGGATAAATTAATACATTTGATTTAAATAATAGGAAAAATATAAATTGACTGATAACGGCAATGAACATCAAACCAAATGACGCTTTTAGTAGTTTAAAAGGTTGATTTGATATATTTAATTTTGAGATGACAATTGTACCACATACCCCACCTAGTGCTGATGCAGAATAAAGATATGATAAATGCATTTCTGGTGCTTTAATAAACTCTTTCATTAAAAATGGCAGTAAAACGGATTGAATTGGTCCATTCGCTAGATTGATAATGTTTACCATCAATAGTAAGTATAAAATCGGTTTATTTTTTGAAACGATATAGACAATACCAGCCTTTAAATCAGTAAACACATTATTTTTACTTTCTGATTGTTCATGATTTCCAATAACTTTAATAAAAAGTGCTGCAAAGCCTGAAAGTAAATATGACACCCCATTGATGATGACTAAAATCGTAGGTCCTAATAATGCATACATTACGCCTGCTAATAAGATTCCAAAAACATCTTTTATGCTATAAGTTAATGACATTAATGAATTTGCTTTTAGAAGTTCATCCTTTTTTACAATAGATGGTACTAAGCTTTGTGATGCTGGTGCAAATAATGCACCATTTACTGCTATGATGAATGTCGTTACATATAAAATATAGAGAATCATTTGTTGATCATCTAGCATAATCATGCTAATACCACAACCTAAGACAGCTATTCCTCTAATAAATTCAGTCATATAAATAATCTTTACGCGATCCCAGCGATCAGTAAAAACTCCTCCTATTGGCGTTAAGACTAACCATGTGACTGCACCAATCATACCGTATAAAGATAATTGAAATGCTGAATGGGTTAAATGTAAGATATATAGTCCGATTGCAAAATTGAAGAGCACATCGCCAATGCTTGATGCAAATGTGCCACTAAAAAAATATAAGAAATTCTTATTTTTTAGTATTTGAATCATCTTTTCCACCCCCTCGAACTCATTATAGAGCACGATAAGGTTCTTTGATATGCGGTGTCTGTGAGAAATACTTAGCTTAGTTCTTACTTTAAAATGTATTTTTTGCGCTTAGTTTCTCACATTCTATCTTTTTTCAATTTTAAGTAGGCTTGCTTATATAGTCGATTGTTTTCAACATAAGAAATCCATAAATCATCTAGTAAACAATCACAGAATAAATTTTGATGTCCGATTTTTTCATATAAATCTTTTAGCTCCTGATATGCTTCCTTACTTACAGTATTTGTCGCAAATAATTCTTCATAAGTATGATACAAACTTTGAAAAAACGGACTCTGACTTCCAACATCCATATATTTCTCCGATTTATGCCCCTTCCAATTTGCATGCAGTAACTCCAGTAAAAATAAGTAACTTTTGAATTCGGATTGAGCTTCATCAGTCAACACAATACTAGAAATTTGCTTTAATTGCTCAGTCGCATTAGCATTTTTCTCTTTTATTAAGATGTAAGTGTAAAGAATTTGTGTTGATAATAAAATGTCATTTCTATTAATTTTCTTAGCATAGCTAATCGATTTTTCAAAAAAGCGCTCATATAAGTCTTTCGTTCCTAATTGATAGATTAATAATCCCTGAAATTGATGAGTTAAGCTCACATTAATGATATTTACTTCTTCCAAATAATAGTGTAATGCTTTTTCTGCATAGATGACCGCTCCATAATAACTGCCTAATTTATATTCAACATTTGCTAAAAAATAATACAAATGACCTGTTTCCATAGACTGCTGAGCGAGCATTAATTCATCTTTCGAACGTTTTAAGTTCTTTTCAATGATATAGAGATTAATGGCTTCATAAAAATGAAATCTATGCTTTTGAACACGATTCAGTAATCCTTCAACGTATTGGATCGTCTTCTTTGCACTCATGTATTGGTCTTGTTCTTTTCTCCCACAATAAAAAGCTAGCTTGGCCATATAGTAATCAATGATGAGGGGTGAATGTATTAATTGCTCTTCATTATGTTCTAGCTGTTTGAAAATCTCGCCTGATTTGATAAAACCATTTAAATTTAATTCCTCAAAAAATAATTCAAGCTGATTTCTAGTTTCTTGTAGAAATTCTACACCGTCTTGATAAACAATACTTAACTCACCAAACAATAACCTTATCATTTCTAGGCTAGGTACTACTTCACCGTTTTCAATTTTACTCAAATACGACGGAACACAAATACCTTCACTTAAAGCTTGTTGACTCATATTCTGATTCATTCGATTGATTTTAATAATCGAACCTAATATTGTCAGGTTTTCTTTTTGAATTAAACCATTTAGTTCCTTCATAAAATAACCCCATTTTCATCTTACATCTGTTCAAATTTGCTACCTTTCACATAGCTTAATATGTATAGAACTAACATCTGAATACCCTCAAGCTTGTTAGCTCTTTTTTTTGAATTCTGTATTTTGTATTTTCTTACTTTCTGAATGACTCGAGGTTCGCTTCTTATTCTTCTTTCGTTTCTTCTTTTTCTTATTTTCCAATTCTCTTTTTTCCGCTTCCAGCTTTGCTAGTACTCTTCGCTCGGCTACGGCTGTCATGATCGATCCAGCTGCTTGGATCCAGCTTCCACTGTATTTTAATAGTTCACTGATTTCGCCATTTATTTTTATTTGTTCATTGAGAGGATCAGTAACACTTTCTTCAGAAACTTTTACTTCAGTTTCACCATCACCGTCAATATCAAGGGCTTCTTTCTCCCTAATGATTTCAAGATCATATAAACCTCCGATTGCTTGAAGGGTATTACCAATTGACTGAAGTAAATTTCCTAAGGCATTTGTCGGATCACCGCCACCTTGTTCAATGATGTCCCCGATTTCATCGATAACTGCTAAGAAACCACCAAATGCTTGCTGCGCATTTCCGACGATGTTTAAATTTATTTTTTTCACTTCATTATCTTCTGTCAAAATACTAAATAAGACGGTTACATTTCCAGATGCTTGAATAATTTCACCAGCTACTTCTAATGTAAATTCATCAGTTCCAGCTACCTCAACAATATTCCCGATAGCCTGTAATGCATTTCCACCAAAGTCAAGTTGTTCACTAATATCGTCCCACTTTTTCTTGTCCTCGCCTTGCAAACGTCTCAAAGGTGTACTTCCTATAGCGGACGCAATTGTACCAATAGCGGTTATCCATGATCCAAGTAATTCAATCCTTTCATTCGTCACCTTCTTAACCACCAATCTGTGAATATCAAGATGAGATAGTATATTCAACTATGATGTTTAAAGGTTCCTATGGGTGATAATGGATCAAAGTTACCCGACCTTCTTTTTGAAATGTTCAATTTTCGTTTTTTCACCAACAATAAAAATGTAATCCCCACTTTCAAAACGCACATCACCAATATTTGTAACAATCGGTTCGCCATTTCGGATAATTAAAACGACAGTTATTTCATATTTTACTGAGAAACCAATTTCTCTTAATGTCTTTCCAATCAATATCTCTGGAATCACTGTTTCAACCGCAGCAATTTTTTTCGTTATTTCAATGTACTCAATAATTCCATTCATCGCTTCACGTCTAGCTGCTTTGTGACCTGCTTCTTCTTCAGGATAAATAACCAAATCCGCTCCAATACTTTCTAAAATGCCCCCAACTTCGCGGTTATTTGCTTTACAGACAATTCTTGTCACATTTCTTTCCTTTAATCTACGCGTGATTAAGATTGAAGCTAATGGATCACTTCCAATTGCGACAAACACCACATCAAAATGATTTACATTTAAATCCTCTAACAGTGCTTCTTCACGTAAGTCACCGATTACAGCGTATTCTGTATATTCCTCAAGCTCTTCAAGATTAGATTTTTCTTTATCACATACAACGACCTCATGTCCTAATCTATCTAATTCCTTTACGATTCCACGACCAAACCTACCTGCACCGATGACTAAAAATTGTTTTGCCATTGCGACTCCTCCTTATCCGATTGCCAAGTCTTTCTCAATATATTTTAAATTTTGTTTATCAACTCTTAGTACAAAATAAATCATTGTAAAAATACCGATTCTTCCAATAAACATAAGTAAAATCAAAATAAATTTAGTAGAACTATGTATGTTTGCCGTAATTCCTAATGATAGTCCTGTATTTGTAATCGCCGATACGACTTCTAATAAAATTAAATCTAATGCAAATGGCTCAATCGTTGAAATGATAATCGTTGAAAGTAAGATTAATAATAAGAAGCTCATTGCAATGACAAAGGCACGGTCAACCACACTTCGTTTGACGGTTGTTCTAAATATTGCCGTATCCTCTTGCGATTTAATAACTGCTATCATTTTTGCGACTAAAACTGATACTGTTGTTAATCTGATCCCCCCGGCAGCACTTGATGAAGCTCCGCCAATATACATAAGAACTAATATAATCAAAATTGCAGGAAGTGTAAGATTCGCTATGTCTAAAGTTGCAAATCCACCATTTCGAGTCGTGACTGATAAAAAGATTGAATTTGTTATTTTATCAAATGTACTTAAATGATTAAATGCGTGATTTCTTTCTAATAACCAAAATAAAATGGTTCCAATCACCACAAAAGAAAAATGAAGTCTCATATTTATTTTTGTAAATAAGGACTTTTTCTTTTTAAATGAAAAGATATATTCCATAATCGTGGGATAACCTAAGCCACCAATAAAAATAAGCGCAGCTGTTACATATAAAACAATTGCATTCTCTTGAAACGAATATAAACTATTACCGAATAAATCAAAACCAGTATTTGTAAAACTTGCGATTGAATGAAATGCCGTTACAAGTAAGGTTTCTTTACTAGATTGAAAATGCTCTCTAAATTGACTATAAAAAAAGAATCCACCAATTATTTGAAAAATCAATGACGTATATAATACAGACAAACTTAGTTTTCTTATTGATTTAATACTGCTTTGATTTTGATCTTTAGATAAAACAAGTAAATTTGAAATCGTAATTTTCTTCCCTAGCATCATAAATCCATAGCTAATAAATACTACAATTCCAATTGCGCCAATTTCCATTTGAATCATTAATAATAACTTTCCCCATGTGTTAAATGTTTCAACTAGATTGACTGTTGTTAATCCAGTTACACTAATTGCACTTGTAGATACAAAAATACTATCAATTAATGAGAGCTCAGCAATTCTTGTAAATGGCATTAAATATAAGCATGAAAATACGATGGTTATCAATATATATGCGATGAAAATATAATGAAGGGGATTTCTAGGTTTCTTTTTCTTTTTTTTCATTTTTTGCTTTTTCTCCTTAGATTGGGTTCAATAATGGCGATAAAAATTTATTGATATTACATATTCTACCTATTTTCTTCCAAAAAATAAAAAACTTTCCAATCAATTGGTCATATTGATTAGAAAGTTTATTTGAAATGAATATTTATTTAGATTAAGCTGATGAAGAATTATTTGCTTCCATTTTCAATGCTATGGTTTCTTTTTGTTGTTGATATAGATATAAAGCAACACTCACAATTACAATCGTACCACCTACAAGTTGAAATGATGATAGCATTTCTTGTAGTAAGAAAAAGGCTAAAATTGATGCACCAACTGGTTCGCCTAAAATACTCATTGATATTGTCGTTGCATTCACATAATTTAATAAGTAATTATTAATGATATGAGCTAATGATGGAATAATAGCAGAAGCAATAAAAATAAGCCAGTCAGTCGATTGATAGTCAAAAAAGTTATCAAATGTAATGATATTATAAATTGTTAAAAATAAAGCTGAAAATGCGAAAACAAAAAAGCTATATACCCAATGAGACGTATTTTTTACGGTTGTTTGTCCAACCATTAAATATAGTACTGCAGCAATTACACTTAAGAATGAAAGAATATCACCTTTAAATGCAGTCATACTTAAACCGATATCCCCAAAGCCAATTAGGAACACACCTATAATTGCAATGATCATACAGATTTTAGAAGTCATAGAAGTTCGTTCTTTGAACACAAAAAATCCTAATATCATGGCAACTAATGGTTGAAGTGCTAGGATAATTGTCGAGCTTGCAACAGATGTGAAGACAAGTGATCCATACCAAAGGATAAAATGAATGGCCAACATTAAACCACCTAATGCAAACGACTTATATTCTTTTTTTTCTAAAGCTTTTAATTCAGTTTTTCGCTTTAAAACAAAAGGTAACATCCAGAAACACGTAAACCAGAGGCGATACATACTTAATACTGACGGAGAAGCATTTGTCCATTTTGCTAAAATAGCAGATGTAGAAATTGCAATGATTGAAATAATTAATAATGAAATCATTGCATTTGGCTGTTTTGTGTTCATGTTTCACCTCTTTATATAAACTTTTATGAAAGCGTAACACATTTTGCTTTTCTTAATTTTTTCAATGAAGTAACATCTAATTATATCATCCTAGTGAAAAGAAGAGGAGACATTTATGATTCAAACAAATGGAACTAGAGAAGAACATACACTTTATAGTAATCATATTCAAAAGGAAGTTACATTTACTATTTATTACTCAAGTCAATATACTCCTTTAATAAAACATCACTTATTACTTGCCCAAGATGGTCAGGATTATTTTAATTTAGGCAAAGTTCATCGTGTCATCGAAGAATTAACGAAAGAAGGCACAATCCAACCTACTATTATTGTTGGCATTCCATATTCAAGCCCGAAAGAACGATTCTCACTTTATCATCCATCTCAGGAAGGTCAGAAAAGCTATATTCGTTTTTTAGCTGAAGAATTACTACCTTATTTAGATGATCACTTACCACTACTTGGCCTTGCGCATAGTAGAACATTAATAGGTGATTCACTTGGTGGCACTGTTTCATTACAAGCTGCCTTTACGTATCCAAATACATTTGGAAAAGTCATTATGCAGTCACCATTTGTAAATGATGATGTGATTCATTTTTTAGAACAGAAACCTTTAACAACAACCTTATCTATTTTACAAACTGTTGGAACGCAGGAAGACAATGTGTTTACACCTACCAAACAATGGGTGAATTTTATAAAAGATGGTTTAAAATTAAAAGAGTTTTTATCGAAATGCCCTGTTGAGTTACATTATGCAGAGTATGATGGAGATCACACTTGGACGAATTGGGAGAAGCAATTAGAAGACTTGTTAAAAATTAGTTTAGCAAAATAATTCGTCAAACTTATCGATTTTTCAAAAATTTGATATAATTAAAATTGGTATCATTAAAAGCGTTAATTTAATAAAATTAACTATAAAAGTATCGAAAACAGGAGGTAATTTTTATGAAATGTGGCGTGGTTATTTTCCCATCAAAATTTGTTCAAGATAAGGCAAATGAGTTTAGAAAACGTTTTGATCCAGCTTATACTTTAATTTCTCCTCATGTAACAATACGAAGTGGTTTTGAGCTGAACGACGATCAACTTCCAACAATCATCTCTCAACTAAATGAGATTGCTAGTAAAATTGAGCCATTTGAATTGGAAATAAATAAAGTAAGTTCTTTTGCACCTGTTAATAATGTCATTTATTTAAAAGTTACACCTGTTGATGCTCTTAAAGAGCTTCATGAGAAAATGCATACTGGTGCATTTCCGAAAACAAAAGAATATGCATTTGTACCACATATTACAATTGGTCAGCAGCTACAAGATGCTGAGTTCGGTGATATTCTAGGACAACTAAGTATGATTCAATTTTCATACAATGAAATGATTGATAGCATTAAATTAGTTTACCAATTAGAAAATGGTGCTTGGGAAGTTTATGAAACATTTAAATTGGGAGCTAAACAATGACCATTGAAACAATCGTTGCAAAAACGGATGAACAAATCCAAGATGCTTTAAAGGTTCGAACTGAAGTTTTTGTAGTTGAACAACAAATCTCAAAAGACTTAGAATTTGATGGCTTAGACAATGAATGCTTTCATTTTGTTGCATATGATGGTGAACAACCAATTGCAGCTGGACGTCTAAGAGAAATCGATTCAAATGGCAAAGTACAACGAATATGTGTAAGAAAAGATTATCGTGGAAAACAAATTGGCAATGACATCATGCACTTAATTCATAAAACTGCAAAGGAAAACGGCATCCATCAATTGGTATTACATGCTCAAGAATCCGCGATTCCTTTTTATGAGAAATTAGGATATCATATTTCATCTGAGATTTTTTATGAAGCAGGAATTCCTCATGCAGAAATGAAAATAACATTAATCTAATTTGATAAAAAGCTATGATTCTTATTTGAATCATAGCTTTTTTATGCTCATACCTTATAGATTACTGCTCAATTCTCAAATCAACACATTAATCAATCTTCCTATACCAGTCAATTCACTGATTACTTTTTGTGCAGTATCATCCTGTAAACTATTTAAAGCAACATCAGATTTCATTTTTTGATAATGATTAGAAACTTTTTTAGCATATAGCTTTTGATCCTCTTTGAATCTGTTTATTTTTTGGACTTCTGTAAACATAAAAGGTATATGTAAATATCCATTTTTTTGTGAAATATAGTGATGATAAGCCGAGTAATGTAAAGGTGGAATATATCCCATGTCATCCCTCTTCTCTTTCCCCTGTAAAATTTACTTTTTTCCAATTAAATGAATTCACTTTTCGTATACAATACTTTTTGGTAACATAGATGAGTCTGCTTTTAATTTTTAGGGGGAACAAGATGAAAACTGCAAACTATCAAAATCAAATAATCTATTTACCAGATTTCCCCAGGTCAAGATATGAGGAGATTTATCAAGCTAGTATTCGTGGAGAAGTTAAATGTGTAAACTGTCAACAAAACATATTTTTAACTTTATCAATCTATGAAACTCCTTATTTTTATCATACGAATAAAGAGCAAAACCTAGAATGTAAACAACAAAGTTTTGAATTAGAAAAAACGATTCAAACAAACTCCAACAACACTACAATGATTGATACTAATATAGAAGATAGTGTCATTAAACTTCCAAAAAAGAGAGCTATATCTTCTTTGGCAACTATTGAAAAAAGTGAAGAAAATACATTTACTGCTAGATTACCTTTTTATCATATTCCACCTTATGAGAGTGTTGATCAAAAAGCGACTAAACATATGATGAATCAAATAACATTAGATGAACAGCAATGGAATGCAGTTACTCACACTGGTTCTCCTTTACTTGTACTCGCTGGAGCTGGTAGTGGAAAGACTCGAGTTATTACGACTCGTGCAATGCATTTAATGAATTTAGGTGTCCAACCACATGAAATGATGCTAGTTACCTTTACTTCAAAAGCCTCATTAGAAATGAAAGAACGCATGAGAAATCTTGGATACTCGATTCAACAAATGGAAATTGGTACGTTTCATAGTATTTTTTACAAGATGCTATTACGCTTTGATCGTGACAAGTGGGACTCTTCAAGGCTTATTAAATCTGATTTTCAAAAGGAAATCATGTTGAAACAAGTTGGTCGTAGACTTGAAATTGATGAAAAATCATTTGCTTATGATCAAGCAATTCAACAAATTGGATTATGGAAGAATTCATGTGTTTATCCCCACGAAATTCGTCCAAACGATGCTTGGGAAGAACAAGTTGCATCACTTTATGAAGGATATGAAGAAATAAAAAAGGAAAACGGACAATTTGATTTTGACGACATGCTTCTAGGATGCTTTGAAATGCTTAATAATTATCCTGAATTACTAGCTCAATATCAAAATCGCTTTAAATGTCTGTTAGTAGATGAATTTCAAGATATTAATAATATACAATTTTCAATCTTAAAAATCCTTTTTCAGCATACACAAAATGTTACTGCTGTTGGTGATGATGATCAGTCTATTTATGCATTCCGTGGTAGCGACCCGAGCTTTATTTTAGAATTTAAAGATCATTTTCCTGGATCAAAAATTTATCATTTAAATGAAAATTATCGTTCCTCTCATGGTATTGTTTCTCTTGCAAATGAAGTGATCAAACCAAATAAAAATAGATTTGTTAAATCAATGCATGCGCAATATGATCATGACCAGGTTCCATCTTTCTTCTTCCCATTTGATGAAGAAGAAGAAGCTACGATGATTGTAAATGATATAAAGGAAAAAATTAAAAATGGTGCGAACCCATCACAATTTGCTATCTTATATCGTACGAATACTGCTTCTAGAGCACTTTTTGAACGGTTAATTGCGACGAGTTTACCGTTTACGATAGATCAAGATGGAGATTCATTTTATGATCGTCCTATTATTAGAAAGATGATTTCTTTCTTATTATTAATAGAAGATGAAGACCATCAAGCTGCATTAAAAGAAATATTACCCGTATTTTTTCTTAAGCAGCAAGCATTTCAAGAGGCAAAAATGAATAGTGTTTTACAAAACCTTTCATTCTTAGAAGCGTTTACTACAATTAATAGCGCTGCACCGTTTCAGCTTAAAAAAATTGAGAAGCTAATAAAAGTTCTCCGTCATTTAAAAACGGCTTCTCCTCTTGAAGCAATCGAAAGAATTGAGGAAAGTCCAGCGTTTACTGATTATATAAAAAAACGTGGTAATGAATCGAATAAAATTGAACGACCTTCTGATGATTTAAGGGATTTGAAAGTAGTCAGCAGAAATTTTAAAACGGTACGAGAACTAACCCAGCACGCGTTTCATATCGCGGCAAAGTTCAAGGAATATAAACAACAAAAAAATAACCAGTCAGGTAGTATATCCCTTCTTACAGCACATCGTTCCAAAGGTTTAGAATATGATTTTGTTTACATCTTAGGTGCTGTCGATGGTGGCTTCCCACATGATTATGCTTTGGAATCATTAAAAAATGGTTCGATGGATCAATTAGAAGAAGAACGTCGTTTATTATATGTAGCCTGTACGAGAGCAAGAAAATTATTATACTTATCTATTCTTCAAAAAAGAAGAGGAAAAAAAGCATATCCATCAAGATTAATTAAACGCTTTTTAGCGAAAACCATTAAATAAAATAGAAAAAAGTATAGGGTGAGCCTTCTATAGCTCACCCTTTTTTATGTTTGTTTGTGATTAACGAGGAGATCTTCGCCCACAACCACAGCCGGATTTTTTTACATAACCTGTCGGCTGACCTTGTTGTGCATACGGATTTGCATATTGTTGCTGATTCATTTGTTGCATTTGTTGTTGCCATTGCTGTTGTTGAAGTTGTTGCCATTGTTGACTTGTTAATTGTTGTCCTTGTTGACGATTGTACATAGCTTCCCTCCTAAAAAAGTTTTTTCTTGATAGTATATGAAGGAATAAGATAATCGTTCAGACAAATATCACAAACTTAATCTATTAACCAATGCTTCAATTACACCAGCCGCACCAGCAATGGATAATAAGATGATGATGACTTCTCCCACTCCTGGGAATAATACATATATTAGTAGTAACAAAGCAGTACACCAAATTCCGCTACACCATGTACAACTAAGTAGCTCTCCAATAAAATATTGAATTCCCTTTCCTTTAATCTTTGTATAAGTGACGGGAATTCCCTCTTCTTCAATCGTGATTTCATCAATAAAAGGCCTTCTAATAAACGATGTAATCTTATCATGAACAACTAATCTGGTCAGTCTAAAACTAGCTAATGTAAGGAGTACTAATAGTAACCAAGTCATACTAATCATCTTAATAGCCTCACTCTACTCGTAATCATCTATGTTTAAACCAGTTTATTCATCCTAAACCCTTACAATACTTCCACAAGATCATTTCACTAAGCCCATTTCTTTAAAAAGCAAAAATCAACAGTAACCGATTCCCACCTCCTTAATATCATATTAATGTAATATCCATCTTAAATGATAAGGAGTGAAAAAGATGAGTTGCAAAGACAACAATAATCACAAAAGAAATAATGACAACAATTGTGTTAGCGACGTAGTAAAATTCATTAATGAATTACAAGATTGCGCAACAAACACTTGCCCAACAGGTTGTGATGTTCCATTCTTAGGCGCTAATCCAAATGTACCACTTGCAAATACTCGCCCTTTCTTACTATATTTACCTAATGGTGAGTTATTTAGAGTACCTGCATTTCTAAACAACATGAGAGACAGAAACGACAATAGAAATGATGACAATAATGACAATAATGACAAAAACAGAAGAAATAATTGTCAAGATTCAGTTGTTTTCCGTGTTGAAAGTGTAGATGATGACTGTGCAGTATTAAGAGCACTAGTTGGAGCTGACAGAGACAACAACAAAAACAACAACAACAAAGATCGCCAAGATTTCTGTGACCTAGTTGACGCTGATTTCTTCGTTGCTTCTAACACATGTATCACTGTTGATTTAGATGCTTTTGTTGCAATCCAATGCTTACGTGACGTTCACGTTAACAATTTATAATTCATGTAAACTAAAAAACTATGGGTGGTAGATTACTATATCTACCACCTTTTTATGTGTCTATATACCAACCATTTGAATACTGACAATTTCTTCTAATGGAATTTCAATATTATTGATACTTGATGTGATCTTCACTGCAACTTTTCCTTCGTTATAGGCTAAGATATATCCAATATACAAATCGTTTTTTGTACGGATGCGACATTCAACCTTAGGAATATAATGTGGTTTATTAACCATGAAATACACTTTTTCTTCATTCGTCATTGCTTTAAAAGGTTTTTTTACCCAACCTTTATCTTCTTGCACTTGATTTTCTGGACTGTCTAATTCATCTTGAGCATCCTCAATTTCTTCAACTTCTTCTACATTTTCAACTTCTTCATAATGTGACTCTACATAATCGTTTTTTTTCGCTTTCTTTTCCTGCTTATTTACTTTGACTACATAGGAATGTTGTATATTTAGCTTGGCTTCTTCAAGGTCAGGTTGAGCAATATATAACAAAGGTTTTACTCCTTCTTGTGATTCTTTTCGTGCCATAGCTGTTCCTCCCTCACATGTGTGCTCTTATAAAATATATGTGAGGACAATAGTTCTCATGTTAGATTTTTTTGGTGCAAATAAGCATTCTTCTACTATTTCTAGTTTATTTTCCCATCGACAATTGACTAATTTTATACATATTTGTAGAAATTGGACAAATATCCTAGTACAAACAATTGACAGGGCACATATAAATACATTGTAACCGCACAGAAAAAACAAGGAGCGATGAAAAAGTGAATAAAGAGTTATTCTCAGTATTCGTAGGTAAAGGAGTTAGAATTGGTCGAGGAGGTCACGAATCAAAAGAAGGTTTACTACTTGGTGCATATGGAACACATATTGCTCTTTTTACAGAGGCTGAAGGCGTAATTTACTTCCCATACTCTCATTTAAAAAGCGTAACTTCATTTGCAAAAGGTAAACTTAACTATAATGAAATGTTTAATACAATTGAGCTTTTACCAAATGAAAGCTTCGTGGACTTATTAAATTCACAAGTTAGACAATGGGTAAAAATCAATCGTGGTGGCCATGACAAAGTAGAAGGTATTCTTCTTGATGCAAACAATGATTATGTTGAAATTTCTTTCAACGATGAACTAGTTTATATTGCTACTTATCATATTAAAAGTGTAAGTTTCGGAGAAAAATTCGAAGTTTATGAAAGAAGTAATACGACAAGCCAAACATTAAGAAGAAGAAAATAATGTTTAGATCGGTCGTTTTATACTTATAAAACGACCCTTTTTTTTAACATTTATTCTCTCATACCATTCTAATTATGTTAAAGCAACTACATTCATACTTAACGACGTTCTATCGATCTAAGTAAAAGTATTTGATTAGATCATTTAACTTTCATATGATATATACTATTTGTTTTACAAGATACTTAATTTTGAGTGGTACTTCCATTAATAAAAATGATGAAGATTACTTCAAAATAAACAATAGGAAATGATGATCAATCATTACTAATCTTTCATTTCAGACAGGCACTAAAATGACTAAGTCATTTAATATGTCATACTTTGTTTATTTTATGCTTAATCAATGATTCTTGTTGATATGTAATGAAAACTTTTTTAAAAATTGCTGTGTTTAGACAGGCTTAGGTGGAAAACAAGTTATTTAATGTAGAAAGTTCGAGACTCATATGGCAGTAGCGGGACACGTGATTCCCCTAAAGGCGCATCTGTGCACCAAAGGGGCTTACCGCGCGCCCTCTACGAAAACTAAGCATGAGAACATTCACTTTTCACAAAGCCATATTTTAAAGCAAACACAGTTCACTATAAAACTTGAGAAAATCAATCTTCAAATAAGAAACAAATGAATGATTCTTACGGTTTATCTTTCAAGAAAGGAGAAAATAATGGCAAGCTTTAAACATTTTCTCAACATGCAAGTTACGATTGAAGTTTCCGGTAAAAACATTGTAGAAGGCATTTTATTAGAAGTAGGAAATGACTTATTAGTCCTGTTCAATGGCGAGAATTTTCTTTATATCCCCCTTCTTCACATTCAAAATGTAAGTGAGAGTTTGAATAAGGAGTCATATGGTACGGTCCCTTCACTACAAGAGTTAGAGCATGAAAAAGACGAATTATCGCTTAGAAAAGTATTAACAGCTGCTAAAGGGATATTTGTAGAAATAAAAGTTACAAATTCTCATTCTTTTCATGGTTACATCACAACAATCATGAATAATTACTTTGTATTTTACTCACCTGTTTATAAAGTAATGTATATATCACTTCAACACCTAAAATGGCTAATTCCATACCTTACAGAGCAAACCCCGTATACGCTAAGCAATAACTTGCTTCCAGTAAACCCTTCCAATATACCTTTAGCAAGAACTTTAGATGTCCAATTAAACAAATTAAATGGTGAATTGGTTGTTATCAATAGTGGAGAACGAAATGAATATATAGGTAAATTAGATTCAATTGATTCAAACTTCATTCAGTTAATTACCTCGAAGGGTGAGATTATATTAGTCGGTCTCCGTCACTTAAAATCAATCTTCATTCCATAATAAAAAGGATCATCGAGATAAATTATATGGACAAATCAATTTTCTTCAACAAATATAAAAAGGTGCCTTTTTTGTGATAACACAATAAGGCACCTTTCTGTTTATAGTCAAAGAATAAAACCAAGAGATTCAGACATTTATCCCATGATATGATAGCCAGAGTCAACGTGAAGGTTCTCACCAGTAATACCTCTTGATAAATCACTGAATAAGAATACAGCAGAATCTCCAACTTCTTCTTGCGTTACGTTTCTACGTAACGGAGCTTTTTCTTCAATTTCTTTTAAGATTGTATTAAAGTCTCCTACACCTTTAGCTGAAAGTGTACGAATAGGACCAGCAGAAATTGAATTTACACGAATATTGTACTTACCTAAGTCATTTGCCAAATAACGAACAGAAGCTTCTAATGCAGCTTTTGAAACGCCCATTAAATTGTAATTTTGCATTACGCGCTCTCCACCTAAGTAAGTTAACGTTACAATACTTCCACCTTCAGCCATAACTGCTTTTGCTTCACGTGCAACTGCAACTAATGAATACGCACTAACATCTTGTGATAATAAATATCCAGCACGACTTGTATCAACAAATTCACCTTTTAAATCTTCTTTGTTAGCAAAAGCGATACAATGAGCCACACCGTGAATTGAACCAACTTGTTCTTTAATTGAAGCGAAACATTTAGCTAAATCTTCATCGCTTGTTACATCACACTGAACAAGAATTGTATTCGGATTTTCTAAACTATCAGCTAGTTCACGAACACCTTTTTCAAGTCTCTCATTTGCATAAGTAAAAATTAAATTTGCTCCTGCCGTATGTAGTGACTGTGCAATACCCCAAGCAATACTTCTGAAGTTTGCAACTCCCATTACAACAAATGTTTTACCTTTTAATGAAATCATAGATCCGCACTCCTTAATATTAGTTATTAGTAGTAGATACTAAAATAGTAGCATAAATACTTTCAATTGGAAATAGTAAAGTTATCTACCGGTTTTTTTGAAGATTATAGAAATAAATGATGAAATTATCATGAGTTCATAGTTTTGAATTCCTTTAATAACAAAAATAAATTATAATGATGATTGTCGGCATTTAAAAATGCTATTTAAAATGCATACTAATAAAACATATTATAGAGAGGTGAGGACATGAAGGAAGACCGTACATCTCCCTTTCAAATTGACTTTAAATTACTTTTTATCCTATTTTCTATTGCTGCGATAAGTTATCTTGCAATTACAAGTGCACAACCGAGCCTTCCTGAAAATCTTAGAAGTATAAACTTTGCCGCTCAACAAATTAAATGGTATGTCATTGGATTTGTTGGAATTGCCGTCATTATGATCATTGACTTTGATCGTTATAAAAATGTTATTTGGTATATGTATGGTGTTGGTTTACTCTTACTACTTGGATTAGAACTGAATGTTCCAGGTGCATTAACAATTAAAGGTGCAACTGCATGGTACAGTATTCCCGGTGTAGGGAATTTCCAACCATCTGAATTAATGAAAATATTTATGATCATTATTCTTGGAACAATTATCTCTAAACATAATGAAACGTACTCGGTTCGTGGTAAAAAAGAAGATATATTTTTACTATTTAAAATCATTGGGATATCATTACCACCATTATTACTAATTGCAAAAGAACCTGATTTAGGGAACACAATGGTTATGTGTGCAATTATTGCTACAATGATATTAGTTTCTGGAATTCGTTGGAGATACATTCTTGCTTTAGTTGGTTTAACGGTTGCACTAGGATCATTCATGGTTTATCTTTTCTTATTCCATTTTGAATTTTTCACAGCTCACGTACTACAGGAATACCAACTAAATCGTTTCTACGGCTGGTTAGCACCATATGAATATCCAACTCAAGGTTATCAACTGACACAAGCTCTAATGGCTGCAGGTTCAGGTATGCTAACAGGTAAAGGGTTCCATAACGGAGAAGCTTACTTCCCTGAACCACATACAGATTTCATTTTCACAGTAATATGCGAACAATATGGATTTATCGGTGCCAGCGTAGTCATCTCATTCTTCTTCCTACTGATCTACCGAATGATCCACATCGCATTAGAAAGTAATGACAAATTCGGAAGCTATATCTGCGCAGGTGTTGTTGGAATGTTCACCTTCCAAATCTTCCAAAATATCGGGATGACAATCGGACTACTACCGATTACAGGTATTACCCTACCTTTCATCAGCTACGGAGGAAGCTCACTAGCAACCAACCTCCTAGCAATCGGCTTCATCCTAAACGTAAGATCAAGAACAAATAAATATATGTTTAACTAAGAAATGTGGAGGCGACTGTTCAGCCCCGACATGCATAAGCCAAGGCCCAGTGGAGGTTGCTTTTTAACCTTTACTGGGCCTTGGCTTATGACCTCGAGGGGCTAGGAGCCGGAACTAGACATCAAGAAATGTGGAGGCGACTGTTTTGCCCCGACAAGCATAAGACAAGGACCAGTGGAGGTTGCTTTTTAACCTTTACTGGGCCTTGGCTTATGACCTCGAGGGGCTAGGAGCCGGAACTAGACATCAAGAAATGTGGAGGCGACTGTTCAGCCCCGACAAGCATAAGACAAGGACCAGTGGAGGTTGCTTTTTAACCTTTACTGGGCCTTGGCTTATGACCTCGAGGGGCTAGGAGCCAGAACTAGACATCAAGAAATGTGGACGCGACTGTTTAGCCCCGACAAGCATAAGACGAGGTTAATATGATCGTAGAAGATGACAGAAATATAATTAGATAAGTAATTAGAGGACTAAATCGCAAAATTTAGTCCTCTTTTTTCGATTAATATTTCTAAAAGAAAGAATCATAAGTTAAATTGCCAGTAAGTTGCTATCGAAATTGGTTCAGATTTTAGTGTTATTACTGTAGTTTTATTTAAAAAAATATGGAAATGAAAGAACCTAATCAATACCTATTCAAAGACTAGGAATGTTTTTTTGGATTTGACGAACACAGGCATCTTCTAATTTAATTAAAAAATCGAAATCCCTTGCTTTATAAAACACTAAAAGCAAAAAAAAAATCGCTTAGAGTCTGCTTATTATCACAAAAAGATTGAAACGGAAGGATGCGTGACTCCTATGGGAGATACGGGACAGCTGAGACCCCACAGGAGCGAACGTGACGAGGAGGCTCTGCGTCCGCCCCATGGAAAGCGAGCATCCTGAAGTGGAAACCAATGCATACTTTTTATTACCTCACTTTATCAAGTCAGATAATTTTTTCAGAATACCCAGATTTTTAATCCGTCTGTTTTTTAACAGTCTTCTAGTTGCCTTAATTCAGAATGACCGAAACATAAATGCATATACTATTTTTAAAATTACATTGCTTGGGCCATTAAACGGTTCAAGCATTTTTTAAAGGGAATGATTTAATGAGTAAATATGATGTAATTGGAGATATTCATGGCTGTTATGACGAATTTGTTGAGTTAACAAAGAAATTAGGATATCAATGGGAAAAAGATGTTCCACTTCATCCCGAGGAAAGAAAACTTGTATTCGTAGGAGACTTAACAGATAGAGGACCTAACTCTTTGGGTGTCATGAAAGTTGTATACGATCTGGTAATGAAATACAAAAAAGCACATTATTCACCAGGTAATCATTGTAATAAGCTTTACCGCTACTTTTTAGGTCGAAATGTAAAAATTCTTCATGGACTTGAAACAACAGTTGCTGAACTAGAATCACTTAAAGGAAAAGAACGTCAACACTATAAAAACTCATTTATTAAACTGTATGAATCCTCACCTTTGTATCAAGTATTAGATGATGGAAAATTAGTTGTTAGTCATGCTGGAATTCGTGAAGACATGATTGGTAAGCATTCAAATAATGTAAAAACCTTTGTGCTTTATGGAGATATAAATGGAGATGTTCTCCCCAACGGTATGCCTGTTCGAAAAGATTGGGCAAAGGACTATCGAGGGAAGGCACTAATTATATACGGTCACACTCCAATTAAGGAACCAAGAGAGATAAATAATACAATCAATATCGATACGGGTGCAGTGTTTGGAGGTAAATTAACAGCATATTCGTATCCAGAACATGTATTTACACAAGTCCCTTCTACAATGCCATTAATCGAAGAAAAATTTAGTTTTTATGAAGAATAGAAAAACAAAAAGTAGGTACCATTTCGGAACCTACTTTACTGTAAGAGCGTCGCCCGCTCTTCAGATATTTTAGTTTCTTCCATCCCCATGGTAGAAACACTACAAATATAAAGTTAATCTATTATTCTAATAATGTCAATGAAATATCCAAACATTAGACAAATTTTACTGTTGACAATCTATTATTGTCTCATTTTCTTGTTTCTGTTGATCTAGCCAATCTATTAAATCTTCAGGTAGAACTATTTCAAATGACATTTCATCTTTGTTAATAGGATGTATGAATGACAAGTAATAGCTATGAAGAGCTTGTCTTTTCAATGTGACAGTAGATCCTCCGTATAAATCATCCCCAATGAGTGGATGGTTTATAGAAGACATATGAACTCGAATTTGATGCGTTCTACCAGTTTCCAATTGTAATTCTACAATCGAAAAATCTTTAAACGTTTCTACGACTTTAAAATATGTTATCGCTTCTTGTCCTTCTTCTGACACTTCTCTTTCAATAATACTATCACGTTTCCTAGCAATCCTTGCATTTATAATGCCCGTACTTTCCTTCATTTCGCCATGAACGATTGCCTTATATTTACGATTTACATCTTTTAATTCATTTTTTGAGAATAAATAATGTACGTACCGATTTTTAGCAATCAACATTAAACCCGATGTATCCTTATCTAGACGGGTTACAATATGGATAGTTGATTGTAATCCGATTTGTTTGTAATAATGAAGGATTCCATTTGCTAATGTACCATTTTGATGTTCTCTTGATGGAATACTGGATATCCCAAAAGGTTTATTAACAACTAATATTGCTTCATCTTCATATACAATTTCAAATGGAACAGCTTGTGGAATTAGCTCTTCACTAGGTTTTTCAATTGGAAAAAAGATCGTTACGATGTCATGTTCTTTTACAATTGTACGAACTGTTTTTTCTTCATCATTAACTAAGATTTTTCCACCTTGAAATTTAATATCTGTCAATGCTCGTTTAGAGAGTTCCATTAAATGTAGAAACTCTCTAAGTAACAAGCCATTATGTTCTGTTTTTACTTCCCATTTTAATTGAAATTGTTTCATTTTCATTCACCTTTATTCTTTAACAAAAGAATCGACGACACGCTTCCAAAATGGAAATGGTCGGAATCGAGCAAAACGCACTTTTTCATGGGCAACCCTACATTGAATCGATTTAACATCTTGATGTATGATCGTTTTGTGATCTAATGTAATTTGGAAATTAGATTTACGGACAGGTTTTAATAAACATGTATGGTGTTTTGGCAAAACGAGTGGTGAACCGATTGTTCGAAATACCCGATTATTAATGGATGCCATTTCTGCAATTTGAATCGCCTCGATTGAAGGATGAATAATCGCTCCACCTAAGGCTTTATTATATGCCGTACTTCCAGATGGTGTGGAAATACAAAGTCCGTCTCCTCTGAATGTCTCAAAATGCTGACCTTTTATTTCAACATCAATTACTAAAGTACCTTCAAGTCCCTTAATAGTACATTCATTTAAAGCGAGTGTTCGCAATTCTTTCCTGCCATCATTGTATCGAATATTGACTTCCAACAAAGGATACTCTACAACTTGAAAAGGTGTTTTTGCGATCGCAATCACTAATTTTTCTACCTCGGATGGAACCCAATCCGCATAAAATCCAAGATGCCCTGTGTGAACACCAACAAACGAAACCTTATCAAGTAGATGTGTATATTGATGAAATGCATGTAGTAATGTACCATCACCACCAATTGAAATAACAATTTCTGGTTCAACCTCATCGTACTTAAAATTAAAACTTTCCAAATAATCCTTCATGCGCTTAGTATGACTATTCGATTCTTGGTCACCCTTTGACATAATTGCGAATTTCATTTTCTCGTCCTTCCCTTATTGGTCGTTTTTTTTCGAGAATACAGCTTGTGCCTCTTGTATTTCTCCCCTAATTAGCGACATCTCTTCATCAAGTAAAAATGCTGCTTCAGCTGCTCTTTGTAATCGCTCGAGAATGTTTGCAGGGTATTGCCCTTTATATTTATAATTTAATGAATGTTCAATTGTTGCCCAAAAGTTCATTGCTAGTGTACGTATTTGAATTTCTACAAGTACTTTCTTTTCACCTTCAATTGTTTGAACTGGATATTCGACAACTACATGATATGAACGATAACCGCTCTCTTTTTTATTAGTAATATAATCTCGTTCTTCAATAATTTTAAAATCTTTTCGCGTACGCAGGAGTTCTACTACAGTTTTAATATCCTCAACAAACTGACACATCATTCGCAGTCCAGCGATATCTTGTAATTCATGTTCTAGCTTTGCTAGTGGAATTCCTTTTCGAATCGACTTATTTACAATACTATGAATTGGTTTGACTCGGCCTGTCACAAATTCAATCGGTGAATGTTGATGAGACTCTTCAAATTGCTTTCGAATCCCTTTTAATTTAACTTTTAATTCACTTACTGCCTGTTCATATGGTGCTAAAAAACTTTCCCATTGACCATTCATATAATCACCACCAACTTACTTCTCTTCTAAAAATACACTTTGAATTTGCTTCACAAATTCTTCTCCATAATTAAAATTACCATCAACATTTTGAACTAAAAAAGTTAATTCGTTTTGCCAATTTTCAAGTGGGAATTTCGCTTCGCCTACTTGTAAAAATACTTCACTTTTTAGATCATAAGCTTTTTTCATTTCAGGCCAATACTCTACTGGCACAGTAACATATACAAATTCTTCATTTTCTTCTATTATATACAGTAATGAACTTTGGTCAGAATCTGCAATCATCGTACCAACCTCATGACAATTAGCCAAATTTAAAGTATGATTTTCAATTATTAACATCATCGCATTTTCATTATTAAATGTTATTTCATTAATTTGAACCATTTTTCTCATCGTAAATCCTCAACCTTTTTAATGTATGTATTTTATTCATTTTTGACATTATCTATTGTAACATATCAAATATAAATTAGACGACTGGTGAGTTCAGCAGAAAAAATTCTACATATAATAAGGAGATTATTATGGCAAAAGAGATTGAAATCGAATTTAAAAATTTATTAACAAAAGATGAATTTACAAAACTCCAAAATGTATTTCATATTACTGAGTCAATGTTCGTTGAACAAACAAACTATTATTTTGAAACACCTTCATTTACTTTAAAAAATAGCGGTGGAGCACTTAGAATCCGACAAAAGTCCCATTCCTTTGTACTGACTTTAAAAATTAGACAAGCTATCGGTCATTTAGAAATTCATCAAAAATTATCTGAAAGTGAAGCAATGAAAATACTCGAAACTAGTCAAATACCTGATGGAGAAGTAAAAGAGTATCTTATTGAAGAAAATATCAAAATTGATAATTTAGCTTTATTAGGGGATTTAACGACAAGACGAGTAGAATTACCTTATGAAAATGGTCTCTTAGTTTTAGACCATAGTACTTATTTAAATCATGAGGATTATGAATTAGAATATGAAGTAACAGATGAATTAGTTGGTAAAAAACATTTTATCAATCTTTTATGTAAATATGAGATTCCAGAACGTAAAACTTCAAATAAAATTAAACGCTTTTTTAATGCTAAACAAGGGTTTATGGGAGAGAAATAAAAATGGATATAAGTATCATCCAGAAGTTAATTCAACTTCAAGCACTTAATAATGTTAGTCAGTTATCATCATCAAAGCAGGATAGCAACAACTCATTATTTAGCTCATTATTTACAAATGAATTAAATAATGTTAGTTCAAGTTCTAGTAATTTGAATCAAATCATTAATGTACCTCAACCTACATTAAGCTATGGTGAAACTGTCGTTCAGTTATTGGGTAAAAATATATCTACAGCTGTTCAGCCTGTTATCAATCAACTTTCTACTGTAATCTCACCTACTAATAGTAAATCTGATTATACGAAGAGTCAGTTGGATGACATCATTAATGAAATGGCGAAGAAATACGATGTAGATCCAAAGTTAGTCCATTCAATAATCCAGCATGAATCAAATTATAATCCAAATGCGACAAGTCATGCAGGTGCAAAAGGATTAATGCAAATCATGCCATTAAATTTTGAAGCATATGGAATTACAAATCCATATGACCCAAGACAAAATATAGAAGCTGGCACACGAATGATAAAGGCTAATCTGCGTCAATATAATGGCAATGTGGAACTTGCTTTGGCTGCTTACAATGCTGGTAGCGGAAATGTAAAAAAATATGGTGGGATTCCACCATTTAAAGAAACACAAAACTATGTACGTAAAGTAACTGAGTCTTACTTTGCATAAATAGGATTCTACACCATATCATCGATTGATATGGTTTTTTATTTTTTTATCGATTTTTTGTTAAATCTATAAAGAATAACACATAATAGTACATCATATTTGAAATATTAACGTACCGTTGCTACAATACGATTAGAGAATATAGGTGTTATATCTTAGATAACAAATTCCAGTCCTGTTATAGAACTGATAAAAGGAATGGCAATAAGGGTGAAATATATGAATGACAAACAATATAAAACTGAATCAATCATACATCCTAAGCAGACTTGTACAAAAAAATCGATTGAATTGTATGTATTCATAGATCCACTGTGTAAGCCGTGCTGGGATTTTAGTACTCTTCTAAAAAAGTTTCATTTAGAGTATGGTCAATATTTTTCATCTACTTATGTTCCAGTAAATCGATATTATACAACAAAAAAGCTGTTGGAAAAACGCCCTTCCCATCTTTCTTTCGTCTGGGAAAAAACGGCGAGCAGATCTGATATCCTTTGTGATGATCATTTATGGATTGATAATAAAGAGCTATATCCTTATTATTCAGCGATTGCTATTAAAGCTGCTGAACTTCAAGGACGTATAGCTGGAGTTAATTATCTAAAAAAATTACAAGAGTATTACTTTTTATTGGATTATGATATTACAGATAAAGAAGTTCTTATACAATGCGCAAGAGAAATTAACATAGATATTAATGAATTTATCGAGGATTTACATAGTCCTCTCTCCATAAAGGCTTTTCAATGTGATATTAAAGTTACAAAAGAGATGAATATTACCGAAATTCCAAGTGTCGTATTCTTTAATGAAAACATTGAAGAAGAAGGTTTAAAAATTAATGGTTTTGAAAGCTATCAAACCTATGTAAAGATTTTAGAATTGATGCATAGGGAGAAGTTAATTAAAAGAGATCTTCCAGACTTACTTGAGTTTATCAAATTCCAACCATTTGTTACGATCAATGAATTAAGTACAATATATGAAAAGACGAATCAACAAATCGAATTAGAATTAAAGAAACTAATTCTACTTCGAAAGGTTAAGAAAATCGTCCAAGAAGAAAATATCTATTATCAATATTTTGATTCTCAATCTATTGTATAAACGAAAAAAGGGCCTAGCTTTCGCTAGGTCCTTTTTCTGATGTTAAGATTAACATCAAGGGGATGGGAGAAATTTTCACGTTCAACAAAGGGGTATTTGTGTTTGTGAAGTAATTCACACCCTAATAATACAATTTATTATTCCTTTTGGCAACCGTTTGAACAATATTTCACATTTTAGACACATTCTATTCCATATAGAAAAAAATGGTGCAAATACTTTGCACCATTTTCTATATACTTACTTTTGGTTAAACAATAACTCTTCCATTTCATTTAACATTTCTTCGAATACTTTTAATGCCTCTACAATCGGCTGTGAAGAAGTCATATCAACTCCTGCTTTTTTCAATACTTCAATTGGATAATCAGAGCTACCTGACTTTAAGAATCCTAAGTATCTTTCAACTGCAGGTTCGCCTTCTTCTAAGATTTGTTTTGAAAGGGCAGTAGCTGCGCTAAATCCAGTTGCATATTGATATACATAATAGTTGTAATAGAAATGTGGAATTCTGCTCCACTCTAAACCGATTAATTCATCGATTACAATTTCATCACCAAAATATTTCTTGTTTAGCTCATAATATGTCTCAGTTAATAAATCAGGTGTTAAAGCCTCACCATTTTGAGCTAATTGGTGAATAGCGTGTTCATATTCAGCAAACATTGTTTGACGGAATACAGTACCTCTAAACGTTTCTAGATAGTGATTTAGTAAATATAGTCTTTGTTTTGGGTCTTCTGTATTTTTTAACATATAATCATTTAAAATTGCTTCATTACAAGTAGATGCTACTTCTGCTACGAAAATTGAGTAGTCTCCATAGATATATGGTTGATTCTTTCTTGTGTAATAACTATGAACAGAGTGTCCAAACTCATGTGCTAAAGTAAATAAATTATTTACATTATCTTGCCAGTTCATTAGGATATATGGATTTGTTCCATATGCACCAGAAGAATAAGCACCACTACGTTTACCTTTATTTTCTACTACGTCTACCCAACGGTTTTCGTATGCTTCTTTTAATATTTCAATATACTCATCGCCAAGTGGCGTTAAAGCTTTTAATAAAATATCCTTTGCTTCATCGTACGTTACTTCCATTTTCACTTCTTCTACTAAAGGCGTAAATAGATCATACATATGGATTTCATCTAATTTTAATGCCTTTTTACGAAGTGCTACATATCGATGTAATAAATCTAAGTGCTCATTTACAGTCGATACTAATTGATCATAAACGACTTCAGGAATTGCATTGTTACTTAATGCCGCATGACGAGCATTATCATATTTTCTCACTCTCGCGTTAAAATTGTTCTTTTTAACAGAACCACCTAAAGTACTCGAGAATGTGTTTTTATAAGCATCATAAGTGTTATAAACAGCTTCAAAAGCGTCTTTACGTACTTTACGATTACTACTTTCTAAAAACTGAATATAACGGCCATGCGTAATCTCTACTTCTTCACCGTTTTCATTTTCAATTGTTGGGAATTTTAAATCAGCGTTATTTAACATTCCAAAAGTATTTGAAGATGCTGATAATACTTCTGAAGCTTGTGCCATAATGTCTTCTTCTTCAGCAGAAAGAACATGAGGCTTCTGTTTTAAAATTTCTTCCAATGAATGCTTGTACAGTTTTAATTCTTCATTTTCTTCTAAATATGAATTTAATGTCTCATTTTTAATCGTTAATAATTCCGGTACAAAGAATGACATCGCACTTGAAGCCTTTGTATATAAGTTTTTCGCACGATCATCTAATGCTTGGAAAGTTGAATTAGTAGTATCTTGGTCATAACGCATATGAGAGTATGTATACAATTTTCCTAATAGGAATGAAATCTCATCTTGTCTTTTTAAAGCATTTAAAAGTACTGATGAAGATTCACCTAACTTACCTTTAAATTCAGAAAATGTAGGAATTAATTCTAATACTTTTTTGTATTCTTCCTCCCATTTTTCATTTGTTTCATAAATATCTTCTAATTTCCATGTTAAATCTACTGGAACTTCATTTCTAGTTGGTAATTTTTTAACTGCTTTTTGTTCTAGCATGACTAATCCCCCTAAAATTATTATTAGTATTAATAACATTCCAGTGTCTGATTATCAGTTAAAGTGTGAAACAGCAATTCAAATGCAGTACTTGCTGCCAGACAGTCTTCATCCAAGGCATGCTGGAATGATTTTGGAATAATAGCATCCGCTATCTTCATTATTTTACCATTTTTTATCTGTTTTACGATTCCAATTTGCTCTAGAAAATGAATATAATTTTCTACACAGTTCTCCAAATTACTTATATCTTTATGACTAACTACATTTACTCTCCATATTCCTGTTTCTATTTGTTGAAAGAAAAAATCACTTATTTCTTTTTCAAAAACCATTTCACCAATCTTTTTAGAATGGATAAAATTGAGAAATAATATCCCCTGCCATACAATACAATGTTCATTTAATAAGTAATTGCACGCTAAAGGTACACCAATAACCGCTGGTAAATAATCTATTTGAAGGGTATATAAATGTTCCTTGAGTGGATAAAAGCTCCCCTTATAATATAAATGCTGTTTTTTGCGATAACTCTTTTTTAATGCACACCATGCGGTGACGAAATCATTTTTATCCATTTTCACTTGAGAAATTAATTGTGTGGGAGTACAATTTTCAATTTTACAACTCGATTTCATACCTACAAATATAGTTGGAGAAAAGGCTATTAGTGAGGATAGTTTCACAAATATTCTTTTAGATGGATCGTAAAAACAGAGGGTTGAATGTTGGGAGTTTCCTAAACAATAAATTGCTAACGAATTTAATGCATATGTGAATTTAGATTTTGGTAAATGCATGTTCATGCCTAGAATCCATAAAACTTTCAGAGAAATATCATGATAAGACTTAGTTCGATCAATGATTTGTGGTAATGGAATGATAGAACATTGGTATTCTATACAAATTACATAATTATTGAATTCTACTAAAATGTCTGGACGCTGTTGAATTGAATCAATATATTTTTCAATATAAACCCTTCCTCCTATCCTTTTAAAGTATTCATAAAGATCGTATTTGCCATCATAGTGCTCTTTACTTTCTTTTCGTGCATTTTTACATTCAGATACACTAATATGAGCAAAATGGGCTCTTCTTTTCATTCCTAACTTTAGTAAGACTTGTTTTTTACAGATCGGACATTTAAATGGTCCCAATTTTTTAATCTCGAATGAACTAGTACTACTTTTCATTTCAAATAAATTTATTTGATTCTCAAATTTATCAAGTGCATTGATCATTCTATCGCCCCTTTCTACTTAAATAGTTCCCCCATTAATTTCATTCCTCCTGCAAAATCACTAAAATCGAATTTTCATATGCTAAAATAAAGGACTTATTGCTGGCTTTCCGAGAGTCGTGCGATGAACTTCGTTGGACAATATATTTCACATCGTGTGGACCCGGGAGGCTCAAGTCGAGCCCCATGGAAAGCGAAGTACATGAAATGGAAATCAAAATACTTTTTTAACAGAGCCTTTAGAAAAAATAAAAAAACCACCACAAAATGAAAGTTCATCTTGTAATAGTTTTTTTAAAGTAATGGTGCCATTAATCTTGATAACGATTCCATTATTCTCTTATAAATTGGTCTTTTCTTAAATTCATTTAAAAGAATCGGGGCAGAATCTAATAGATCTTGCTGGAAGTCTTTTACTAAGTGCTTAATGCTTTCTTCTAAATATAAAAATGCTGTAACTTCAAAATTCAAATGAAAACTTCTCATATCCATATTGGCTGTACCGACAGATGCAACTTCTCCATCCACAATTAATATTTTACTGTGTAAGAAGCCTTGTTTATATTCATAAATCTCTACACCTGCTTCCAATAATTCTGGAAAGTATGAACGAGATGCATAGAAAACAATTTTCTTATCTGGTCTGTCTGGCATCAAAATCTTTACTTTCACTCCACCATTTGCAGCCACTTTTAGAGCAGTTAATAGATCGTCATCAGGAACAAAGTAAGGTGAAGCAATTAAAATGCTATCTCTTGCACTTGTAATCATCGCAAAAAACAAATCTTTAATGACTTCTTGTTTTCGATCAGGTCCACCAGATACTAGTTGAATGGCCCCTGTTGATTGTATATTCTCGGTTGGGATCTCAAAGTACTCAGGATCATCTATAAACTCATTCGTCATATAATACCAATCTTGTAAAAATACAAACTGTAGTGACCTAACACCTTCACCATTTAAATATAAATGAGTGTCTCTCCATTTACCGAAATATTGATCCTTACCTAAATATTCATCCCCGATATTTAATCCCCCGACAAAACCGACTTTAGAATCAATCACAACAATCTTACGGTGATTACGATAATTAATCGTATCGTTTAATACCGGCACTGTCACAGGTGAAAAAGCTAAAATTTCAACTCCAGCTTTTTTTAAATCTTTCACGAATGTTCTAGATAATTTCCAACTTCCAACTGCATCATATAGGAATCGAACTTTGACCCCATTCATTGCTTTTTCGATGAGTACTTCTTTTATTTTCTGTCCAATATCATCATCTCTTACAATATAGAATTCAATATGAATATGATGTTTGGCTTTTTTGAGTTCTTCGATTATTTTTGGAAATGTTTCACTTCCGTTTGTTAGTACTTTTGTTTGTGTGTTCATTGTGACTGGTATATTACTTTGCTTTGATGCAATATTTATTAAATACTCCAATCTTTTATGAGTAACTAAGAATTCTTTTACCTCTAGATTGTTGGATTGTCTTAATAATTCAGAAGCGTTTTGATCATTAATTGCTTTTTTTCTGTATACTCTCTTTTTTTGATAGTTTTGTCCAAAAAGTAAATAAAAGAAGAAACCTATGACAGGAAAAATCGCTAAAATGACAATCCATGTTAAAGTTCTTGCAGGATTTCTATTCTCGAGGAAAATGATAATTGATACACCTATTGCGGTTAATGAAAATAGAATACTAATTGTTCGAAATACAGTAGACTTCTCAAAAAAAGCAAAATTCATTAGCCATATAAACTTAATCGATGGAGAAGCAAAGTATAATATGCATAGTACTATTGATAAAAATATTAAAATTTTTAGTCTAAATTGCATAAAAAATCTCCTTTTAAAAGAAAAGAAACCGATACTTAAGGCATCGGCTATTACAGTAATGGAAAAATAGATTTAAAATGTGGTATTGCTGTACTTTGGTGAATTAATTTACCATATTCTTCTAATACATGTATAGTTACCTTGGAACGATGTCCGTATTCAAGCAACATTGATGATAAATAATCTATTTGTAGTTCATCGTAAGCACTATCGTCAAACTTCACATGTAGATAGTAATTACCTTGGTGTGAATATAATGAGCTTTCAAATGATTCTTGCTGAATTGCATGAGATAATGAGATAAAGTCTTCTAAACTTTTGAAGTACATAATGAGTTCATAGTCTTCTTCATCCATTACTTCATATATATCGTCATCTTCTTCATCATCTTCAGTATCATCATCATCATCATCGACATTTAGAAAAGGTATTTCTAAATTCTTTTCACCTTCACCTAAATTAACTTCAACTTTTTTGCCATCTTTAGAAATTACAGCTTTTGTGACGACAACTTCAAGACCATTGTCTAGTGCCTGTACCTGGATCCATAGGGGGCCACCAGCAATGAATTCCTCTGTTAAATGTGCTTCGTCTATTAATTCCCAGAAAAGTTCTTCACTTCTTTCTCGATCTAACCAGACTTCATCCTTCGAGAATCCTCTTTCTTCAATGTCTAAGTAGGATATGGAGAACTTAAACGTATTTTCATTGATTCTTTCTATTTCCATTGTTTTCCCCCTCCTTATTGAACAACAAGTAATTGCGTTAGACGAAATGGAATAATTACATTCATTAAAGTACATGTATTTATGACGAAAATATAAAATATTGAAATAGTAATTTAGTTAAGCAATTGATAAAAAATTAGCCTAAAAGGTAAATTTTTATCTATCTTACCATGAAAAAAAAGTAAATGCGAATAGTAACTACAATTATATTTTATGATATGAATTCAATTTATGGAAATAAAATTCACCTATTTTTTTAAAATCATCATATACCTATTATTATTAGGACAATCAGTTTTAAAGACAATACTTAGTGAGGTGAATTCATGATTGATCTACCGTACATATGGTCCATCTTTATGATTGTCACGATTGACATCGTATTAGGTGGAGATAACGCGATTGTTATCGCATTGGCGTGTAGGAAGCTGCCTTTAAAACAGCGTAATATCGCAATTATTTTTGGTAGTGTTACCGCAATCGTTTTACGAATTGTATTAACAGTTGGAGCAATTTATGTCTTAAAAGTTCCTTTCCTTCATTTAATCGGCGGAATATTACTTTTATACATAGCATGTAAGCTAATTATTCAAGAAGACGACAATTTGTCAGCTGTTAAAGAAAACTATACTGTTTTCCATGCAGTACGAACAATAGTGTTTGCGGACTTAGTGATGGGTATTGATAATGTTTTAGCAATTGCTGGAGCTTCCAATGGAAATCCAACGCTTGTTATTCTAGGACTATCAATTTCAATTCCAATTATCATTTGGGGAAGTAAGATTGTTCTTTGGTTATTAGAACGTTATCCAATTCTAAGCTTTGTTGGTGCATCAGTACTTGCTATTACAGCAAGTAAGATGTTAATTGAGGAACCGATTATTTATCAGTACATTAATGGAAGAACCGATTTGGAATTAATCGTTTGCCTCCTCTGCGTTTTTATCACTCTATTAATAGGTTTTTATTTTAATTCTATAAGATATCGAAGAAAGCCTTCTTAAATATTGTGAAAAAAATAAAGCTGTAAAAAGTATCAATGATACTTTTTACAGCTTTTTATTATTTTATGACTAGATATTTGTTCAATATGATTGAGAATGCAAATCAATAATTGTATCTTTTTTCACAATTCAGTTTATAATTTTACTCATTTACTAAGCGTTGAGCTTCTCGTAATTGATATGTTCTTACTGAACGTGGTAAAAATCTTCTAATTTCATCCTCGTTATAACCAACTTGTAATCTTTTTTCATCAATTATAATTGGTCTTCTTAATAAACCAGGATGTTTTTGAATGATTTCATATAAATCTTGCAGTGGAAGGCTTTCTAAATCTACATTTAATTCTTGGAATATTTTAGATCTCGTTGAAATAATTTCATCAGTTCCACTTTCAGTCATGCGTAAAATTTGTTTAATTTCATTGATTGATAATGGTTCTGAAAAGATGTTTCTCTCTTTATATGGAATATGATTCTCTTCTAACCACAATTTAGCTTTACGACAAGACGTACAACTTGGTGAATTATATAAAATTACCATATTGCTCTCCCCCTAACTATGTTATCCTTATGAAAAAGTTATATAGTTATTATGATGTTATTTATAAGAATTTGTTATTTATAATAAGTTTAATCTATCACTATATGTTCACATTATACCGTATTGTACGTTAGAAATATAGACCAATTTGTAAAAAAATTTAAAAAAACTTATACAAAAGGTGTACAATTTTCAGTAAATTTTAAAACTTATTAATATACTCATTATTAAACTAAATAACGCGATTACCCCTTTATTATTCTTTCACTTTCTAATACAATAGTAGTAACGCTTACATTTTTAGGAGGCACATCTAATGTACGAATATTTTATTGATCTTTCAATCGTTGCAGTATTAGTGATTGGAATCACTGCATTAAATGGTGTATTTACAAACGCTATAGGCGAAAAAATATTTGGCCGAAATAAAAAAAGCCAATTTGTTGATATGTCTAACAAAATGTCAGCCAATTTTAAACAAGTTGGTGGCAAAGGAAATTTCCGCAAAAAAACATATTGACCAACTGAGGAATAAGATCAATCTTATTCCTTTTTTTCTGCCATTTTTAGCACTTCTGACGAACTCGTCATTTATTCTATTTCTTGTTTATAAACATGTACAATTTTTGTATAACAAAAAACCTAGTGAAGACTCACTAGGTTTTTCTTTATTACTTATAAAGTTGTTGATAGTTTTTAAATTCTGCTTCAGAACAAAGTACGAAGTGTCCTGGACGAACTTCACGTAACTTTGGTTCTTCATTTGTATAATCATGTTGAGATGGATCATAAACGATACGTTTACGATTGCGCTCATAATCAGGATCCGGAAGTGGAATCGCTGATAATAATGATTTTGTATATGGGTGCATTGGATGATTATATAATTCATCACTATCTGCTAATTCAACGATTTTCCCATGGTACATTACACCAATACGATCACTAATGTACTTAACCATTGATAAATCGTGGGCGATAAATAAATATGTTAATCCTTTTTCTTGTTGTAACTTTCTCATTAAGTTAACAACCTGCGCTTGAATCGAAACGTCAAGAGCTGAAATTGGCTCATCGGCAATAATAAAGTCCGGTTGTACTGCTAGTGCTCTAGCGATACCAATACGTTGACGTTGACCACCTGAGAATTCGTGTGGGAAACGGTTAGCATGTTCTTTATTTAAACCAACTGTTTCAAGTAAATCATAAACCATTTTCATACGCTCTTCTTTGTTACGAGCTAAGCCATGAATATCAATACCTTCAGCAATGATATCTGCAACTTTCATACGTGGATTTAATGAAGCGTATGGGTCTTGGAAAATCATTTGCATACGACGGTTAAATTTCTTTAACTCTTTACGATTTTTCTTACCATGTACATCTTCTCCGTCGAAAATTACTTGGCCGTCTGTCGCATTGTATAAACGAATGATTGCACGTCCAGTTGTAGATTTACCAGAACCTGACTCACCTACTAAACCAAAAGTTTCACCACGATAAATGTCAAATGTAACATCATCAATTGCTTTAACAGTTGTTTTACCTGTACTAAAATATTGTTTTAAATTTTTAACTTCAACTAATTTATCTGCTTTATTTGACATTTACTTCACCTTCTTTCATACGTCGGATACGCTTCTGAACAGCCTCAGGTGGTAATACCTTTGGTGCATCTTCATGTAATAACCATGTAGCAGCGTAATGTGTATCAGACACTTTGAACATTGGAGGTTCCATTTCAAAATCAATTTTTAAAGCATTTGGGTTACGAGGTGCAAACGCATCACCTTTAGGTGGATTTAATAGATCTGGTGGTGTACCAGGGATTGCTACTAATTCCTGACCTTGTTCATTATCTAAATCTGGCATTGAAGCAAGAAGTCCCCAAGTATATGGGTGTTGAGGGTTATAGAACACATCATCAACAGTTCCAAATTCAACTACTCTACCTGCATACATAACCGCTACTTTATCTGCAACGTTTGCTACTACACCTAAATCATGTGTAATGAAGATAATTGCAGAATCAGTTTTTCTTTGAATATCTTTCATAAGCTCTAAGATTTGAGCTTGAATTGTAACGTCAAGAGCTGTTGTAGGCTCATCGGCAATTAATAATTTTGGATTACAAGCTAACGCCATCGCAATAACAACACGTTGTCTCATACCACCAGAGAATTGGTGAGGGTATTGTTTGAAACGCTCTTCAGCTTTAGGAATACCAACAAGATTGATTAATTCTAAAGCAATTTTTTTCGCTTCAGTTTTGCTCATCTTTTGGTGTTTAAGAAGACCTTCCATGATCTGATATCCAATTGTTAATGTTGGATTTAATGATGTCATTGGATCCTGGAAAATCATTGAAATTTCTTTACCACGAATATTTTGCATTTCTTTATCACTAAGTTTAGCCAGGTCTTTTCCGTCAAATAAAATTTCACCTGATTTAATTTTACCTGGTGGGTTTGGAATTAACCCCATTAAAGCTTTTGATGTAACTGATTTACCTGAACCAGATTCACCTACGATTGCTAATGTCTCACCTTTTTTAAGATCAAATGAAACTCCGCGCACTGCTTGGACTTCACCAGCATGAGTATAAAAGGAGACACATAGATCTTTTACTTCTAATAATTTACTCATCGTTCATTCCCCTTCCAGTCTTTATTTACTCATTTTAGGATCTAAAGCGTCGCGTAATCCATCTGCAATTAAGTTGAAACTTAAAATTAGTAAACTGATTACAATCGCCGGAATAATCATCATATGAGGGAAAGTTTGTAAAGACTTAAATCCGTCACTAACTAATGAACCTAATGATGCTTTTGGTGGAGCAATTCCTAGACCGATGAAGCTAAGGAATGCTTCAGCAAAGATCGCACTTGGAATAGTGAACATCATCATTACGATGATTGGACCCATAATATTAGGGATTAAATGTTTTCCAATTAAGCTTGCATTTGTTGCACCTAATGTTCTAGATGCTAATACGAATTCTTGATTTTTTAATTTTAACATTTGACCACGTACAATACGCGACATACTTACCCAACCGGTTATAACCATCGCTAAAGCGATTGAAAGAATACCAGGGTTTTTGAAAATTAAGATAAACAAGATAACTACGATTAAATATGGAATACCCATTAGGATTTCAGCAAAACGTTGCATAATCGTATCGACTCTACCACCGTAGAATCCAGAAATACCACCGAATGTTACACCAATTAACATATCAATTGTAGCTGCTAATAAACCGATTAAGATTGAAACTCGAGCACCAGCCCATGTTCTAGTAAAGATATCACGACCTAGATCATCTGTACCAAACCAGAAGTTCTCAGTAACCTTTTTCTTCTCATATTGGTCAATACCATATTGGTCAACGCCATCAAATGGTAAGAATTTAACATTTTCTAATACACCAATTTTTGGTGGTAATTTCGCTCTTTTTAAATCTTGATCATCATATTTGTGACCACTCATCATTGGCCCAAATAATACGAAAATTAGTAAGATACCTAAAATCGTAAATCCTAACATTGCACCTTTGTTTTTAAGGAAACGTCTTCTAGCATCCTTCCAAAATGAGTCAGAAGGTCTAGAAATTTTTTCAGCATTCATTAAATCCAATTCGGCAGGTTGGAATAAATCTGATGGTATTTTTTTTGCTGTGTTGTTACTCATTATTTATTACCTCCCGCTAAACGAATTCGTGGATCAATAACACCGTATAAAATATCTACTAAGAAAATAACTAATAATAATAAAGCACTATAGAAGATGGTAGTACCCATGATAACTGTGTAGTCATTTGTTACGATTGAGTTAACAAATTGAGAACCTAGTCCAGGTACAGCATACATATTTTCGATAACTAATGTACCAGTCATTAAGTTTACAGCCATTGGCCCTAAAATTGTTACAACTGGAATCAATGCATTACGTAATGCGTGTTTGATGATAACTCCTACTTTTGAAATACCTTTTGCTTTCGCAGTTACGATATATTCAGAGTTCATAACCTCGATTAACTCAGTTCTAGAGAATCGAGCAACGTTTGCTGTTACGAATACTGACAATGCAATTGTCGGCAAGATCGTATGTGCAAAGCTTTCCCAATATGCTACTGGGAAGATTGGGAATTTTACTGCTAGATATAACTGTAGAATTGCCCCAAATACGAATGATGGAATTGATATTCCTATAACAGCTAGAACGGTAGCACTATAATCATAAATTGTATTATTTTTAAGTGCTGCGATAATTCCAAAAATTAATCCCATAAATGTACCTAATAATAATGCTTGTGCTCCTAATTGAGCAGAAGGACCAATACGACCAACAATCATATCTGTTACTGGACGATTGTCGTATTTATATGAAACTCCTAAATCACCTTTTGCTAGATTTTTCATATAGTTCGCATATTGAACTGGTACTGGCTTATCTAGCCCATACTTATGAAAAATGATTTGCTTTTGCTCAGGTGTAAGTTTCTCCGCATTTCGTAAAGGAGAACCTGGTAATAACTTCATCAAGAAAAATGTAACAGTACAAATTAAAAATAGTGTGACAAACATGTAAATAAATCTTTGTAGCACGTAACGTCCCACAACAGCACCCCCTTGTAAATTTTAAAAAGTTTTGTTTTTTTTGACAATTCTTTCTATAAAAGGAGAATATGCGGACTTACCATATACTCTCCAGAACTACTTCTTTCATTTAAAACATGACTACTTAAATTCGACCCATTAATATGTGTAATCTCCACCTACTGGTGCTTTACAATTCCATTCACATATTCTACAAACGCCCGTCCTTTTTGATCAATTAGAGCAATTGCATGGTCGGTCTTCCATTATGCTGCACATACTTTCGAACTCGGTAATTCTCTAACCTTTTCATTAAAGCGGATAAAGAATAGAGTAGTTGTGTTTTCATGTTTAAGCTCATTAGAGTCTTTATATTTTTCTATTAACTCGGAGGTTAAATTTGAACCATCTTATTTACCTGTTTCGTATAAGTTTACTGCTGCATGGATATCTTTTACGATATTGTAGTAAAGCTCTTTTAACTTAACAGTACTTTTATCCCAAAATTGAACATTTTTAGTCAACTTAAAACTTACATCGTGTTTCCATTTACTTAATGAAAATGGCCCATTGTAAGTTCCTTTATTGGCTTCTAATGCATATTTTTCACCTTGTTCCTCGATAAACTTTTCATTTTGCGGGTAAAAAGTTGGGAAAGTAACAAGATTTAAGATATAAGGTACTGGACTTTCTAACTGTACTTGTAACGTTTTGTCATCAATTGCTTTAACACCTAGTTGATCACTAGGTATTTTCTTTAGATTAATTGCTTCAGCATTTTTAAAATCGCACATAATGTAAGCGTATTCCGAACCGTGTTCTGGGTCAATAGATTTTTTCAAAGAATATTCAAAATCTTTTACAGACACTAAATCACCAGTAGACCATTTGGCATTATCACGTATATGAAAAGTACAGGTTTTACCGTCCTTACTTACCTCATATTGTTCGGCCACTCCATCTATTGGTTGATCATTTTTATCTAATCTATATAATCCTTCCATTACATTTGTCATAACTTCAAATGAAATTGCATTTGTTCAATTTTACTCTTATGGCTCATGCTGTAAACCTCCTAGGTGCTATTCCATGTTGGTTTATATTGTAAGCAATTAATATACAATTCTGACATTTTGTAGTAGAATTTTCGATAAGTATCGATTATTTTCTACAAATTTTATTATACATTTTTAATTGATTTTTACAACAATTTTGACAAACAAAATTTAATAATTTGTTAAAATTAGCTGAATTCTCATAAAAATGTTAACTATTTATTATTTTATTGTAAAGTTAATTTGTAATGGCTTACAATATTATTATAATATAACAATATACAGCGTACAATATTTTTTTCTATTTGAAGGAGGAGCAGTAACAAACATGTCCAAACACTATATTTTATCACTATTTTCATCGATTATTTTAGCGATAATCCTAACTTTCATTCAAGGAACAGCAGATTTTTTCCTTCATTTGACAAACATTATTTTCTATATTGGACTAACATTATTTGTAATAGGTGGTTTTCTACTTATTGTACAAAGCGGTTTTTTCAACATTACTCGATATGGGATTAGAAAAGTATTTGGCTTAAGAGAAGAAAAAATTGCCAAAATGACTGGTGACGAAACATTAGCTGTAAAGAAAGAGATGTTATATAGACGTTATTCATTTACTTCTACTAAACCCTTATTAATGGCAGCTATTACATTAATCGTTTTATCTGTTGCATTCACTTTCATTATTATTTCTTAATCAATGTATCAACGTCTTGAAAATTGAATATAATTAAGATATTATCAATAGAAAGAATAGTATTGCTATGACGAAGAGTAGTACACAGAATTTGCATGTATAGAGAGCTTGTGGTTGGTGTAAACAAGCCATGTAATCTGATGGAATGGACTTCCGAGCTTCGAACCGAACAGTTTAACAAAAGTAGGCTTCGACGTAACTCTAACGATAAAAGAGAGCATGACTTCATGCGTGAGTGATTCCCTGATTTGGAATAACTAGAGTGGTACCGCGGTATAATCGTCTCTATTTAATAGAGAGATTATGCCGCTTTTTTATTTTTTCAAGGCAAATAGGAGGTAAATTAACGTGCAAACAATTTTTAGTGGTATTCAACCTACATCAAGTGGTGGTATTACATTAGGTAATTATTTAGGAGCAGTAAAACAGTTTATCGAATTACAAAATGACTATAACTGCTATTTCTGTATTGTCGATCAACATGCAATAACTGTTCCTCAAGACAGATTAGCTCTTCGAAAAAACATACAAAGTCTATCAGCAATTTACGTTGCTGCTGGTTTAGATCCTGAAAAATCTACTATCTTTATTCAATCTGAAGTACCTGCACACGCACAAGCTGGTTGGATGATGCAGTGTATTTCCTACATCGGCGAATTAGAACGCATGACGCAATTTAAAGACAAATCATCCGGTAAAGAAGGCGTATCAGCAGCTTTATTAACATACCCACCATTAATGGCAGCAGATATTCTTTTATATGGAACGCATTTGGTTCCTGTAGGAGATGATCAAAAACAACATTTAGAGCTAACAAGAGACCTTGCTGAACGATTTAACAAGAAATACAATGATATTTTCACAATACCTGAAGTAAGAATTAGTAAAGATGCAGCCAGAATCATGAGTCTTGCTGATCCAACTAAAAAAATGAGTAAATCGGATGAAAATCAAAAGGCAACAATTTTTGTATTAGATGAACCTAAGGTAATTGAAAAGAAAATTAAAAGTGCAGTGACAGATTCAGAGGGTATCGTGAAATACGATAAAGAAAATAAACCTGGAATCTCAAACTTATTAAGCATTTACTCCGCATTTACTGGCGAATCAATCTCAGAATTAGAGAATAAATATGTCGGAAAGAATTATGGTGAATTTAAACAAGACGTTGCAGACGTTGTCGTAGCAGGTTTAAAACCACTACAAGAACGTTATAAAGAAATTATTAATTCAACTGAATTAGAAGAAATCTTAGATAATGGCGCTTCTAAAGCTAATCATGTTGCAAGTAAAATGATTAAAAAAATGGAAAACGCAATGGGTCTAGGTAGAAAAAGAAAATAATGTGCAAATAAAAAAAGCTGCTATACTAGCAGCTTTTTTTTAATTAACTTTTTGTTCATGTTCCATTTCCCATAGTTTTTCAAAAAATGGCTGGCCTTTAACAATTCGGCCACAAAGTTGTTCATGACGATCAGACCATCCGCTCTTTATCTCTTCATATAATTGAGTCCAAATATCTTCAAATGTAGAATCTTGAATATGTTGATATGAAGTTGGATTCCATTCTGTATACCAATATCTGATTTCTGAAGGATTTTTAGACGAATGAAGCTGGTCTAAAGCCATAAATAATAATTGCTTTAATTGTCGTTCTTTTCGAGTTAACCCGCTCATGATTACTGGCGAAGGAGAAAGTATATGATGCTCTTTTTGCTCCTCATTTAAGAAGCTTAGAAGATTATAACTATTCCCTTCAACCTCTGCAGTCATATCATATACCATTTGTTCCTGCCTTGGAATTAAACGACTTTTTCTGATTGGAATATTGTACCCAATCGTATCTACTGCAATAATTCCATTACCATCAGTTACAACAAAGCAATAATCTAACTGAATGCGTTCATGATTTTTTCTTACATAAGACTTTTGAAATACTTCTGTTAATAGACCGGATGGAAGCTCTAATAAATCATTTTCAATATACTGAAATAACTCTGGAGTAACTTTAATGATTGGAACTTGGTCTAATAATTCAACACTGTCATCTTTTCTCCATTCGAAAAAGTGACAGACATTGTAACCATTTTCTTCACCTTCAAACCAATTAACCCATACATCATGTAAATACAACATTTACTACCCCTCACTTCACAACTGTATGTAACTTTCAGTATGGTCAGTGATTCACTAAATTATTCCATTTATCCACTGAATTACGAAAAGTGTTCTTCAAACAGGATGTTTTTAGTCTTCTATTTTAGAAAAATTGAAGCGATTCATTCACAAAATGATAGATATTAAACGTCTACTTATCTATATTTAAAAATGACAAATAATATGAAATCGCTTGCAGTTAAAATGCAATATAATTTAGTGCATTATCTTTAATTTTCTCACTCGAAGTTCGTATTAATTTTTCACAAGACCATTCCGTTTGTTCTAAACAGCTTTTAACAATATCATAGCCGACACCGTAACCCAATAGTTTTGGAATTCCATTTTCACCATACAAATATTTGGAGAATTGTTCATCATGATTCGTAATCTTTAGATTATCTTTTAAATATTTATTAAAATAAATTTCGCATTGTGAAGAAGAATACAATGTTGTCCATGGGGCCTGTACTTCTTGCCCGTATTTCTCTAAAACTGCTGTTTCAGCTAGTCCTTCTAGGATCATTGCATCCAAAAGTGTGACTTTATTATTTTTATGAAGTTTCTTCAACCTGACGATATGGTGATACTCATGTAATAATACTGCTTTGTGTTGCAAAATTCCTTCTAATGGAGATAAAAATAAACAAATACAATTTTTATACGCAATTCCGCCTCTATGATAACTCACCTTCTGAAAGATCCCACGCGTGGCATGACAAGGCAAAATAACAATAGGTATATCAGGTCCATTCAATTCATTTCGTAGTACATTAAATTCGATACTTAAACGTTTGAAGATATTTTGTTCAATCAATTGTCTCATATCTTCCTTACTATCCTTTGTCAGTTTAGCAAGCCCATGTGTTTGAAGATATTCATACAAACTCTCTTCGTCATGTCTAGGAAAATACGGCAGTAGTTTTTTCATCATGGCAGTCGGATTATCAAAAATATCCATCCAGTTATATGTCGCTATTATCCCAACTCACTCACCTCAATTTACTATAAATTATGATGAGACCTTGGACTCCGTTACTTGTATAAATAAAAAAGCCTAGGAATCATCCTAGGCTTTCAAAATGTTATTAAGATTCTTTGTTATATTCTTTAAATGCTAGCGTAACATTATGTCCACCAAATCCTAATGAATTTGAAATAGCTGCCTTAACATTAAATGGTCTAGCAACGTTTGGTACATAATCTAAATCACAATCGCTATCAGTTTCTTGATGATTAATTGTTGGAGCAATTACTTTATTGTGAATTGTTAAAGCTGTAATAATCGCTTCAATTCCACCTGCAGCTCCTAACATATGACCTGTCATTGATTTAGTTGAACTAATTGGTACATTGTATGCATGCTCACCAAATACTTCTTTGATTGCCATTGTTTCAAATTTATCATTTAGTTCTGTACTAGTTCCATGTGCATTGATATAGTGAATATCCTCAATTGATAAACCACCATCTTCAAGTGCCATTCTCATTGCACGTGCTCCACCTTCTCCACCTGGAGCTGGAGCTGTAATGTGATGCGCATCTCCTGTTGTTCCGTATCCAACGATCTCAGCATATATCTTTGCACCACGTGCTAAAGCATGCTCAAGCTCTTCTAGGAATACAATACCTGCACCCTCACCGATAATAAATCCATCACGTGCATTGTCAAATGGTCTACATGCAGTCTCTGGATCAGGATTTAATGATAATGCTCTAGCAGCACAGAATCCAGCTAGACCCATGTCAGTAATTGGCGCTTCTGCACCACCCGTGATCATTGCAACTGCATCACCACGTTGGATAAATTTAAAAGCATCACCAATTGAACTTGCACCAGAAGCACAAGCAGTTACTGTACAACCATTTGGTCCCTTTGCTCCTGTCATAATAGAAACTTGACCTGAAGCCATATCAGGAATCAACATTGGAATAAAGAATGGACTTACTCTTCTTGCACCTTTTGTTTGAAACGTATTAAATTGCTCTTCGTAAGTCTCCATTCCACCAATACCAGAACCAATCCAAACACCAACTTTTGGCCCGTTCTCTTCAGTAATTGTGAAATTTGCATCTTCTAATGCCATCTTAGATGCAGCAATTGCATAATGAGTAAAACGATCCATACGTTTTACTTCTTTTTTATCAATATATTTTTCAGGGTCAAAATCTTTTACTTCTCCAGCAATTTTCACTGGAAAGTTATCAGGATCTTTACGTGTTAATACACCGATCCCACTTTTTCCGTTCATCAGACTTTCCCACATAGTATTAATATCATTTCCGATAGGCGTCACTGCACCTAAACCTGTTATTACGACTCTTTTTTTCATGTGTATATACTCCCTTCTAACATGGTGATCTTATTTATCTTCCAAAACGAAGTGTAATTGCGCCCCAAGTTAAACCTCCACCAAATCCTACAAGTACTAGGAGGTCATCTTCTTTAATATTACCTTTTTTATATTCTTCAACTAAAGCAATCGGAATAGAAGAAGAAGATGTATTTCCATGACGATCAATGATCACACTCATCTTTTCTTTTGGTAGTTGTAATCTTTCTCTTGCAGCATCCATAATTCTCGTATTCGCTTGATGTGGTATTAAGAAATCAACTTCTTCTTTTGTTAAACCTGCTAATTTTAATACATTTTCGCATGAATCGCCCATTTGACGAACTGCAAATTTAAATACTTCACGACCATTCATCACAAGATGGTCTCCACCTTTATATAAGTGTTTTCCACCAGTACCATCTGCACCTAGTTCATAAGAAAGAATACCTCTTCCTTCACTAACAGGTCCAATAATTGCTGCACCAGCTCCATCACCAAATAATACTGCAGTATTACGGTCTTCCCAATTAACAATTTTCGTTAATTTTTCTGCACCAATTACAAGTATTCTTTTATATGTCCCAGTATTCACGAATTGTGTTGCTGTAACTACGCCATAAATAAAGCCAGCACAAGCAGCACTAATGTCCATCGCAGCTGCATTCTTTGCTCCAAGTCTTTCTTGGATTACACAAGCTACAGAAGGAAATGACATATCTGGCGTTACAGTAGCAACTAATATCAAATCTAACTCCTCAGCTAAAACATTTGCATCTTTTAAAGCCTCTACTGCTGCTTCATATGCTAAATGAGAAGTATCTTGTTCATCACTTGCTATTCTGCGTTCTTTAATTCCTGTACGACTTACAATCCATTCATCAGATGTATCCATCATTTGTTCTAAATCACTATTTGATAAGATTTTTTCGGGTACGTATGAGCCAATCCCTAAAATTCCAGCGTTCATTAATATCCCCGCCTAACTTTCATATTTTATAACTTATTATTATTATCTGGTACTAATTTTATGAAATTAAAAGCTTTTTGTCTACATTTTTATCTTTTTATATGTAAATCACTCATTAAAAATATTGGAAACAAAGAAGAATATGACCTAAAAACTTATCAGATATACCAAAAGGAAGAAAATTAGAATCGAATTGAAATACTAATAGATTAATCAAGAAAAAGACCACTAATTATTAGTCATTAGTGGCCTTTTGAAATATCTTTCTTCAAACTTCGAGAAGTAGTTATAATTATTACTTTTAAAAAAGATTGTTGCTTTTTGGATTGGAACTTTAAAGACAAAAGTTGGTACGATGGAAGGTGCTCGACTCCTGTGGAAATTCGGGAAGGCTGAGACCCCACAGGCTTGCCGCGGAGACTCAGCTCACGCCCCCACGGAAAGGGAGCAACCTGGAGTTATAAACAACTAACGCACTCTAAAATGGCAATAATATATACGAAACATTTTTACAAAGAGACATTAATAAAGATGAAAATATTGTTGTATTTGTTGCTTTTGTTTTTTTACTCCATCCTCAATTGACATTGTTTGAATAATGACATATGGAGTTGAATCAATTGTGTTTTTCATTCTTGAAACCTTTATTTCATTGATCAGCTGGGTTATCCCAGTAAAATCACTTTCTTCAGGTAAATACACACTTTGTTTTGCAGTTATTGTGTATTTTTGTTCTTTCAATTCTTTTTCCGCTATTAATCTGATTGCTTTGCCGACATCTTCAACATATAAGATTTCGTTTGGTCCATAAACATTATGAAAGGTTGTTCTCTTCTTACCTAATTCAGAAACGATTAATTCGTGAATCAATCCAGTAGGTGGTTCCCAAGGTCCATACAATGCCGGTAACTCAATAAAAGTTACTTTCGTTTCTGGATTTTTGTTTAACTCACTTACTTTTTTTTCAATTGAAGAAAGCTTTTTTGTTGTTGATGTAAGAAATATAAGTTCCTTACTTTTTGAACTAATCATTTTATATATTGATTCAAATTGTGCCAAATCTACTGACCCTTTTAACCTTAATTCATCGAAATATTGACAAACAAAAATATTATCGTATTGCTCATCTTCTGTTGTAAACTGTTCTTCATCCACAAAGATTACTTTTGCGTTTCTTCCGATAGAAAAAATTTTTTCTTCACTAATCACATCACTTTCATTACCTTTTTCCGTGACAACAGCAGTAACATCGTTATACTCCATTAACTGACAAACTAATTCATATCCAATAAATCCACTTGAACCAATCACAGCACATTTTTTCACTCGAGCCCTCCTCCTTAAAGATGATATTAGTAGTGTTTTCTCTATAATTTATAAAACTGTTTGATATTTTTTTAAGAATTTCACTAAGTTTTTTCCACATTCATATTTTTTTTCTTCTAAGGAAATTAAAATAGAAATCGGTAAATTATTTCTATTTCTTTCTTCTTCTAAAAGACGAATATCTTTTTTCCACTTAAAATGATTTCTTGTAGAAGAATAAATTTTTATTGGAGAAATCGTTTCATAAAAATAACAAGTTCGACCAATCGCATAATAAATATCAGTCGTTTTATAAGCTTTCAATATTTCATGTACAGTTCTCTTATAAAAAAGTTTATTTTCTCTTTCTAGATCTAATTCATTTTTTAAATTTAAAGAAGGATTTAATAAACAAATACTTCTGACCTTTTCTTTTAAATGCGCTAATAATTTACAAACAACTAATGCTCCGGTTCCTTCTCCAATAATATGAATTGATGGATTCAAAATTTCTTTTCTCATAACCGAATGATATAAAACCTCTGCTAGTTCAACTGCATCATCACTGCCCCAATTTTTACCATATAAATTCGAAGTGAATACTGTATAACCTTCTTCAGTTAAAACCGATAGAAGTTTTCTTTTATCAAAATGTTGAAGTAAACAGCTTTGTTCCTCATCTACATAATGAGTATTTCCTCCAATATATAGAACTCCAAATCCATTTGGTCTGATCGGTAAGTGAATTACCGCATATTGATTTTCTTGTCTGAAATACCTTTCTGTTACTGGCATTCTTATCACCTTATTGTCAAATTTAGTATTTTGGGAATAATAAAATGGTCAAGTGACATTTCAAAGTTAAATTTTTTTAATAAAAACTTCAATTATCAAATTTCTAGGTATATAATATGATAAGAACCAACTAGATAGGAGTGATATAAGTGCGCGTAATTATGGCATTTATCTGGTGCTTTATTTTATCTCATATGGGAGCTTATGTTTTAAGTTCAATGACTGGTGGAGAATACAATTTCACTAGTGCTTCATTAATGGCGATTGCCTTTACTGTAGTTATTGCAATTTTAAGCGAAGCAGTAATTCCAAATGAACCTGTAGCAAAACACCACTAAAATCTATATTTAACATATGTAAGAGAACCCAAAAATGTTCGACAGTATACATATGAAAGAATATCGATTGAACGAAATTTAAAATACATCCTAATGTAGTTTGTAATTTAATTTTTGTAAACGCATAAAAAAAGCGCCTCGAATTTTTCGAATAGCGCTTTTTTTCTTTTTATATTTGATTTTCTTTTAAGCAAATTAGTAAGGCGGAGCGAGACGCCTCCACTTTTCTTGGTGTCTAGTTCCGGCTCCTAGCTCCTCGAGGTCATAAGCCAAATCCCAACGAAGGTTAAAAAGCAACCTTCATCGTTCTTCGTCTTATGCTTGTCGGAGCTAAACAGTCGCCTCCACTTTTCGTTGTGTCTAGTTCCGGCTCCTAACTCCTTGAGGTCATAAGCCAAAGACCAACGAAGGTTAAATAGCAACCTTGATCGTTCTTCGTCTTATGCTTGTCGGAGCTGAACAGTCGCCTCCACTTTTCGTTGTGTCTAGTTCCGGCTCCTAGCTCCTCGAGTCATAAGCCAAAGACCAACGAAGGTTAAAAAGCAACCTTCATCGTTCTTCGTCTTATGCTTGTCGGAGCTGAACAGTCGCTTCCACTTTTCTTGGTGTCTAGTTCCAGTGTCTTGCCCTTCGAGCCATAAGTCAAAGCCCATTGAAAGTTAAAAAGCAACTTTCATTGTTCTTCGCTTTATGCTTGTCGGGGCAGAGCGAGACGCTTCCACTTTTCGTTGTGTCTAGTTCCGGCTCCTAGCTCCTCGAGGTCATAAGCCAAAGACCAACGAAGGTTAAAAAGCAACCTTCATCGTTCTTCGTCTTATGCTTGTCGGAGCTGAACAGTCGCCTCCACTTTTCTTTATGGCTTACGTTTGTATGACCATTTTCGGTTGTGGTTTTGGGTTTCAGGGAATACTTCTCCTGCTTGTAATCTGATTTGTTTTGGTCGAGTTACGTTGCTTCCTGTCTCGCCAATTTCAATATATACGCCATTATTAGGGGCTTTTTCTCCCGGGCGAAATTGATGTGGTTGTCCCATTCTAATCTCCTCCTTCCATAATGATTATTATTGTTCCTCTAAAATAAAAGATTTTTCTTTTAAAAAGATGGTAGTATTAGTAATTATTGGATGCTTATCCAAATATATATTTTAATTCACTTAGCCCACAATAAAAGATAAAAGGAGATAACGATGAAATCGAAACATTTAATTGCACTAGACTTAGACGGTACATTACTTACTGATGAAAAAATCATTTCCGAAAGAACATTAAGAGCAATTGAACAATTAAAAATTGCTGGCCATGAAATTGTTATTTCCACAGGTAGACCTTATCGAGCGAGCAAAATGTATTATGATCAACTAAAACTTACTACTCCAATCGTTAATTTTAATGGTGCATATGTTCATCACCCATTAGATAACTCGTGGGGAGTGTATCATGAATCATTACCACTTGAAGTTGCGAAGGAAGTTATTAGTTCATGTCGTGAATATGCTTTGAAAAATCTTTATGCTGAAGTTTTAGATGATATTTATGCGGATATGCATGAGGAGCATATTATGCCAATGTTCGAATATGTAAAGGATGAAATCATTCACGGTGATTTACTATCAAATCTACAACACGCACCTACTTGCTTACTAATTGATAGTGACGAAGCCCATGTTTCAAGTATTCGAGAGCATTTATCGGACGTGCATGCAGAAGTAATAGATCACAGACGATGGGCGGCACCTCATCATATTATTGAGGTAGTAAAAGCTGGAATGAATAAGGCAGTTGGCTTACAAAAAGTCGCATCTTATTATAATATTCCTCGCAAAAATATTATTGCTTTCGGTGATGAGGATAACGACTTAGAAATGATTGAATATGCAGGGCATGGTGTTGCGATGAATAATGCAATTGAACCGTTAAAGCAACTTGCAAAGCATACAACTCTTTCTAATCAAGAAGACGGTATTGCAATCTTCTTGGAAGATTTCTTTCAATTAAAAAGAAATTAATCATTAATATGCCGAATAAATCAGTCATATGGAAAAAATGACAGACAAGAGAATATTAACCAGTCATAACAACTTCAAATTTGTACAATCTATAAAGGACTTCTTCAAAAGAGTAACTTCCACTTTTTGATTTTATATCAATTCTATTTGGATTTTACTATGAAGATTTCAACTAAGCTTTCCTATCTGGGAGGGAATCATCATGGGCAAAAGTAATAAGTCTAAGCGCTTTATTCAACAAAGTTCTGATTCTGTTACAAAATACTCTGAAAAGTTCCCTTATCATTTTACTTTAGCTGAGGCTGAAGAGCGAAAAGCTAATAGTCAAAGCTACAACTACAATGCTTAAGCCAAATCAAGCATAAAAAGAAAACAACCATAGGTCCTAACCTATGGTTGTTTTTTTACATTTTTATTCAAATTGTTGAAGCGCAACATTAATTGATTTGGTTACTTGGTCATCTTGATTTTTTTCATAAATAATAAGAGTAACAACCCCATTATTCGGTAAACTCTCTTTTGGAATATCTAGGCTAAAATCTAATAAATTAACTGATCCACTTTTTATTTTTACTGGTAGAATTGTTTCATCGATTAGATTATTATGACCATCCTCTACTGAGTAGAAAATTTCATCTTGCTCTGATAAGTAAGTTCCCTTGATTTCATAGTGACCATTCTCTCCACTAATAACTACTTTTGATCCATTTTCATTGATCGTTGTTAACTTATGATAAGAAAGAGGTTGTGTCAGCGCAGTGATTTCACCATTTAACTTTTTATCATTTACAGCAGTTGCTACAAAGTTAGCTGTAACTTCATAATTACCATAAGGAATACTGTTATCCGGGAAATTAACTTGCTCTTCCCATACTTTAGCAGATTCATTTGGCACTTCGATATTTGTTAAGGCCTGTGCATATGACATATCCTTGGATGATTGGTAAACCACTTCACCTTTATCATTTTTAATCGTAAAGTCAATTATTTGAGATGAAGGGAATGTAAAGTTTGCTGGAATATCATCTGAATTACGCAGCGAATATTTCATTGTTACAAGTCCATTAGCTTCCGTCACTTCTAATTTAGTCGAAATTTTCTTCAAATCAATTTCATTATTTTGTTCAATTGTTTGTTTAGTACTTGGTGTTGGCTTTATCTCTTTTTCGCTATTTGCTCCGCAACCTGAAAGTAGAAGTGAACAAGCAAACAAGAGAACATATCTCTTTTTCAAAATAATCTCCACCTTTTTTATATCCTAGACCTAAATTATACCAAAAAACTGAAAAATAGGTTTAAAAATAAATAAAAAGGTAGGGAAGTCCTACCTTTGGTCAGTTCAATATTAGAATAAAGTTGGAAAAGCAACCTTGATCGTTCTTCGTCTTATGCTTGTCGGAGCTGAACAGTCGCTTCCACTTTTCTTGGTGTCTAGTTCCAGCTCCTTGCCCCTCGAGTCATAATTCAAAGCCCATTGAAAGTTAAAAAGCAACTTTCATTGTTCTTTGCTTTATGCTTTTCGGGGCAGACCGAGTCGCTTCCACTTTTCTTGGTGTCTAGTTCCGGCTCCTAGCTCCTCGAGTCATAAGTCAAAGCCCATTGAAAGTTAAAAAGCAACTTTCATTGTTCTTTGCCTTATGCTTGTCGGAGCTGAACAGTCGCCTCCACTTTTCTTTTTACATTTTTCTAAATTCACCTAGTACGTCTACAGTCTGTACTACGTTTGTGAATGCTTTTGGGTCTACTTTTTTGATGATTCGTTCTAGGTCGTATAGTTCGTATCGTGAAAGTACAATCATTAGAACGTCTTTGTCTTGGTTAGTGAACGCACCTCGTGCATCCATTTTTGTGATACCACGGATTAATTTAGAGTGAATTTGTTTGCTTAGTTCTTCACCTTTTGTTGTGATAATCATTGCAGTTAGCTTAACATGGCTAGTATGAACGCTATCGATTACACGAGTTGTTACGTATAAGTTAATTAATGTATAGAGAGCTTTCTCCATTCCAAAAAGTTGGCCAGCTGTAATGACAATAATTGCATTAAACAGTAAGAAATATGTTCCAACTGGCTTTCCTTTTGATCTAGATAACACTAAAGCAATAATATCTAATCCACCTGTTGAACCACCAAATTTTAAAGTCATCCCAATACCAACGGCAGCAATAAGTCCTCCAAATACGGCATTGAGTAAAATATCATCAGAAAATATAGGATCAACTGGTAAAACCTCTAAGAAAAATGTCATGATTCCTACACTTAGAAAACTAAAATACGTAAAAGAACGACCGACTTTTTTCCAAGCTAAAATAATAACTGGAATATTTAATATTGCTAATAAAATCCCTGTTGTTGCTGTGAACGGGGTAAAGACTGTAATAATATTTGCAAGTAACTGTGCTAAACCCGCAAATCCACTTGAGTAAATATTGGCTGGGATTAAAAAACAGTTCATTGCAAATGCATTTAAAAATGCCCCAATAACCACCACTACTAGCTTAATGATAAGCTCTTTATTTCTTTCCAACTCTCAACAAACCTCCCCAAATTAAAAACTACATTTTTCTATATAAAGTAGTAATAAAAGAACGAATACATATTTACAAAAATAAGGGCAAAAATATATTTATATTCAATAAAAAAGGAGCTTAACTATGCCTCATACTAGTGATAATGATAAAAAAGCTAAAGATAACAATGCAGTTCAAGCAAAGAAAAATGAACTAGAAAGAAAAAATGCAAAAGCTGGTAAAAAATCATTTTCAAAAAGCGTCGATCATCTTTAATCTACCTTAGAAATAACATGTTTTTTTGTTAAATTTAATAGCTTAATTTAGCAATATTGTAAGCCAATAGTTTAAGTATATTTATTTCTATATGAAAGACAACAAAAAGTTTTGTTACTTTAAAAAGCCTTATTATTAATAAGATTCAAAAAATGAGCTATTCATTTACTTCCATTCATTAGAAGTGTGAATAGCTCATTTCATTTTTCATTACATTTTTCTAAATTCACCAAATACATCTACTGTTTGAACGACATTTGTAAATGCTTTTTCATCAACCGATTTGATAATTCTAGATAAATCATACAACTCATATCTAGACAATACCATCATCAAAATCTGTTTATCTTGGTTCGTAAAAGCTCCTTTAGCATTAATCGCTGTGATCCCACGAACTAATTTAGAATGTATTTCTTTTCTTAGCTGGTCACCTTTTGTCGTCACTATAAATGCAGTTACTTTAATATGACTCGTATGTATTGCATCAATAAATCTTGAAGTTACATATAAATTAATCAATGTATAAAGTGCTTTTTCCATCCCGTAAATATAACCTGCTGTTAAAATAATGACTGCATTGAAAAGAAAAAAATAAGTTCCTACAGGTTTTCCTTTTGATCTAGACAGCACTAATGCAATAATATCTAAACCGCCCGTTGACGCACCATATTTTAAAGTATATCCAATCCCTATTGCCACAATTAATCCACCAAATACAGAATTTAACAATATATCCTTTGAAAATAAGGGTGTTACTGGAATCAATTCTAAAAATAAAGTCGTTATTCCAACACTTAAGATTGTAAAGTAAGTAAATGATGGACCAATTTTTTTCCAGGCTAGGATAATAACAGGAATATTTAAGATTGCTAATAACACACCCGTGGACAAATGGAACGATGTATAATCTGACGTCAAATTCGAAAGTAATTGCGCAAGTCCAGAAAAACCACTTGAATAGACACTGACAGGAATTAAGAAGCAATTCATCGCAAATGCATTTAACAAACCACCTAAGGTGACAACAATTATTTTAATTAATAACTCTTTCTTCTCCTCCACTTACTAGCCTCCTATTCATTTATATCCTTAGTATGCCTGTAAGTTAGAAAAAAATAGCAAAAAACCACTTCAATTATGAAGTGGCTAGTCATTATTCTTCTGATTCTTTTTTCTCAAACATTTCTTTTGAGTATGTCCATCCACCTTCTTGGTAGACTTTTCCCTCTTTCATTAAGCGTCCAATTGAACGTTTAAACGATGCTTTACTAACACCAAATCGAACTTTTATATCTTCCGCATCACTCTTATCCCAATAAGGCATAGCTCCACCACGACTCATAATATATTCATATATTTCTGCCGCTTCTTGATCCATTCCTTCATGTACTCTAGGTAAAAGTGAAACATTTGTACTGCCATCTTCTTTAATATCAATAATACGACCACTTACTCTTTGACCAATTCTTGGTTCTGTCTTCCGCTGGGATTCATGTATAAATCCGATAAAGCGTTCATCAGTTAAAATATATGAACCAACTCGTAATGTACGATAAATAATTCCTGATACATTTTTATTTAACATACTTTCTTCAGCACGAACAGAATATTCTTGCATAACTGGTTCAGTTGCTAATTTAATTAACAGTCGACCTTTGTTCGTACGCTTTAATGTACAAAAAACTTCATCATCTTCTTGTGGCCATACTTCCTCAAGAGGTGGTAGGTCCCCCTTTTCTAAAAGGATATCTTTTGATATTCCTATATTCACAAAAACACCAATTCCATCAAGTTTATCAACTACTTTTGCAAATCCATATCCTTCAGTCGTAATATGTGGCATTGACATTGTTGCAGATAATCTACCTTTTGAGTCATGATATAAGAACACTGTTACTTCTTGATCTAATTCAATTTCTCCAGCCGTTTCATTTCTATGTAAAAATACCTCTTCTTGATCTTGGACAAGCATATACCCAATATCTGTTTCACGACTGCACACTAAAGTGACAATCTCACCTGCTTGTAAACTCATTTTTGTTACATCCTCTCTTAACTTATAACTAAAAATTATTATATCATGCTAATTCAAAGTTTGTTACTTCGTCTATCATACACTATAATACAAGTATTAACGATTTGGAGGGATTCTATCTATGTCAAAAGAAAGTTCATTTGATATTGTTTCTAAGGTAGACTTACCAGAAGTCTCAAATGCAATTCAACTTGCAACAAAGGAAATTGCTACTCGATATGATTTTAAAGGTAGTAAAAGCTCAATTTCATTAGAAAAAGAAGAGCTTGTTTTAGTTTCTGATGATGATTTCAAATTAGAGCAATTAAAAGATGTATTAATTAGTAAATTAGTAAAACGCAATGTACCAATTAAAAATTTAGATTACAGTAAAGTAGAAGGTGCATCTGGTGGTACTGTAAGACAAAGAGCAAAATTAGTACAAGGTATTGATAAAGATAATGCAAAAAAAATCAATACGATCATTAAAAATAGTGGACTAAAAGTAAAATCACAAATTCAAGATGATCAAATCAGAGTAACAGCTAAGAGCAGAGATGATTTACAAGCAATTATTTCAGCTGTAAGAGCTGCTGATTTACCAATTGATGTACAATTTTTAAATTATCGATAATTGATTACATAGTAAAAAGGATGACGCTGATGTCATCCTTTTTTATATTTTGACTATAAAACACCCTAAATATTTTTAGGGCAATTCAAATAATCAAACTAGCTTTTCACTAATTCTAAATCTTCTTTTTTCATGCAAGTGTCTCGAACAATTAATTTGTAAGGAACAAGAATACTTTTTTCTGATCCATCTGGTTCTTCAATTTTAGAGATAATATTTTTAGCAGCTTCATAACCTAGTTGGAAAATATTAATATCTACCGACGTTAATGGTGGATTTGCAAGTTCTGCAAGAATAGCATTATTAAAGCTGATAATTGAAATATCCTTAGGAACAGAGATGCCATGCTCTTGAAAAACACTGATGATGCCAAGTGATAACACGTCATCTGTTACGACAATTGCTGATGGCAACTCAGTTAGTTCCATTAATTGATTTACAGCTTTTCTACCACCGTCTCTTGTAAACGAAGTAAATATTATTTCTTCCTCTTTAACTGATAGGCCATTTAATTGCATCGTATCCTGGAATCCACGTAAACGATTTTTCGTTACAAGTAGACTACTTTCTCCTCCAACAAACGCAATACGTTTATGGCCCTGATCTATTAAATAATTCGTCACTTCTCTTGCCGCTGCATAGTTATCATTATCTACATACGTAATATCTTCTATATAGTGATACGGTTTACCAACTAAAACGAACGGAAAATTATGCTCGCTTAAATAATCAATAATGTTATCATTTTCTTTCGAATAAAGTAATATGATTCCGTCAACTCGTCTTCCTCTAACTGTCTTATTAACAGTTTGTTCAACTTCTTCCTCATTTTTACCAGTGATGAAGTATAATGAATATTCTTTTTGATTTGAATATGCAGTAACACCTCTAATTACTTCTGCAAAAAACGGATTTTGAAAAGAAGCATCTAATGCAGGAGGTAATACTAATCCAATTGACTTTGTTGAACGGTTCGCTAATGATCTTGCATTTAAATTTGGATGATAATTTAATTCATCCATTACTTTACGAACTTTACGCTTTGTTTTTTCACTTATTCTAGGACTATTTGAAATAACTCGTGACACTGTTGAAGGTGCTACATTTGCAAGTTTCGCAACGTCCTTTATTGTAATAGTCATTTTTTTACCCCTTACTCCATTATGTTTGTAACCGTTCTCATTTCATGTTATAGGTTAAGCGCTAAAGAAACTAGTCTTATGTGAACGAATGACACGGAAAACTTTCAAAAGCGCTTAATCCAATTTATTTTATTTACTTTATTTTACTTTGACGACGTTTTGCTGCCCATAAAAATATGACAAAACCTATAAATATCGATGGGATTGCGATCATAACACCTAAATTGATATGTGTTTTTGGTGCAACCGCATATATATTTGATGATTCACGCTTAAGTACAATATCGAAGCCTTTTTTACTTGGTCTCACTAAATCATCATTTTGAAGTCCTCTTAACTCATTTGTGTTTTTAACAACATCAAAATCTAAGTGAATTTTTTGATCGTATGACGTATTGTTAATTGCGATAAATGTTGTTTCTTTTTTATAGCTTCTCTTAAATAAAGTCATACCTTTTTTATCATATATTACTTCAAAATCACCTTTTGTTAAAGATGGTAAAGTACTTCTTAATTCAGTTAATTTTATAATATAGTTTGAGAAATCTTCATCTGTTCTAAAATCCATGCTTTTTCGATTCTCAGGGATTTTTGAACCATTTACTGCAATTTCTGTACCATAATAATTCATTGGTAAACCAGGTGTTGAAAATAAGTAAACAAGTGCTAATTTTAATCTAGAAGGAGGGTATTCTCCTTTGCTTTGTGCAATTGAAACAAATCTATCTGTCATTTCATTATCTAAAAAATTAACGCTTTGTGTTGAACCTAATTGTTTTGATAATTCATTATGTGCATTGTATAAATCAGTAATGGGTTCATTTTGAGATGCAAAGGAATCACTCAATTTACTTAATAAAGATGCATTATTAATTGCATCAAAACCTACATTACTATATTTCTCCACTTGTACGTCACTTGTTTCATTTAAATCTGCTAATACAATAAAATTCGAATCTGCATTTTTAATACCTTTTGTAAAAGATTCTAAAAATGAAACTGGAACATAATTTACATCTTGTAAATAGTAACCATCAAAATCTGCTTCATTAATCCACCATTTACCTAAATCAAGAAAGTATTTTTCAACATCTTTATTATTTTGATTTAAATCTGGTAATCCATTAACCCACTTTTCTTCATCGCTTGTACTACTCTTAGGATTAAACCAGTTCGCATACTGATCATTTTTTGCTAAATCACTATTAGGTGAAACATTATTTATAACAAAATCAATGATAATCTTCATATCACGCTTATGTGCTTCTTTAATTAGTTTTTTTAAATCCTTCATTGTACCAAATCTTGGATCTATTTGTTTAAAATTAATTACTGAAAATCCATCATATGAATCTGCATCATTTTCAAATATAGGTGATAATGATATTGTCGTATAACCAAATTCTTTAATATAATCAAGCTTTTGAGTTATCCCTTCAAGATCTCCACCTTGGGATTTGTTTAAGTCATTTGGATTTGTGTCTTTATCATTCCTAGGGTTACCATCATTAAAACGGTCAACTAGAACCCTATAAACCATATCGTTTTTTAAATCCGTATTTTTTTCTGCAAAAATTTTATTCGGAATCATATTCAAGATGAATACAATCGCAATTAATAAATAACTAAACCGCTTCATTCATTTCTCCCCCTGCAACGTCTCGTGCATGTACATTTTTCAATCTCTATCATTATTTTGCAAAATATTACAGTGAAATACAAATACTTTATTAAATTAATAGAAATGGAAGCGATTGCACAAGCTATTTTTATTATACTGGTTACAGTTTAGATAGCAAGGTAATTTCTTATATTAAGATTTTTTATCATTTTTAACGTAAGGATGATTGTATGCAAAAAGAAACCATCTTCCATCAACCTTATGATCAATATGCTTTTGCAATTAATGATCAGACATATTGCCTAAGATTACGTACAAAAAAAGGAGATTGTACTGAGGTTATTTTATATTATGGCGACCCTTTTCATTTCAAAGAATCAAGATGGAATATTGAAGAACCAATTCCGATGTATAAGGCTTTTTCTACCGAACTGTTTGATTTTTGGGAAGTAAGTGTCATTCCCCCAAACAAGCGTATGAAATATCAATTTTTTATTAAAAATGATCATTTTTCACTCTTTTACGGAGAAGCTGGTTTTTCTGATCAGTTTAATGAACATGATCTTTCAAACAGTTTTACACTACCTTATTTACATAAAAATGAACTGATTTCTCCACCTAATTGGGTAAAGAAAACTGTTTGGTATCAAATTTTCCCGGACCGATTTGCAAGTGGGAATCAATTAAATAATCCAACAAACACATTAGCTTGGGGTAAAAGTCAACCCACATACACAAGCTTTTACGGCGGGGACATTGAAGGGATTATTCAAAAAATCGATTATTTGAAGGATTTAGGTATTTCCGGAATTTATCTAACTCCAATTTTCGAGGCAAGCTCAAATCATAAATATGATACGATTGATTATTTTAAGATTGATCCTTCATTCGGTGACGAAACTACCTTAAAAAGACTGATTCAAAAATGTCATGATCATAATATTCGAGTGATACTAGATGCTGTTTTTAATCATACTAGCTATTCTTTCCCTCCGTTTCAAGATGTTTTAGTAAATGGTAAACACTCTAAATATTATCATTGGTTTCATTTTCATCCAGATGAATTAAACAATGGGGATCCTTCATATGAAACTTTTTCATTTGTTAAAGAAATGCCTAAATTGAACACAGAAAATAAAGATGTCCAACACTTCTTAATGGAAATTGGTTCATATTGGATTAAAGAGTTTAATATTGATGGTTGGCGACTTGATGTCGCAAACGAAATTGACCATTATTTTTGGAAACTGTTTCATCGAAAAATGAAAGACATCAAACCGGATATTTTTATAGTCGGTGAAATTTGGCATCATGCAATGCCTTGGTTACGTGGTGATGAATTCGATTCTGTAATGAATTACCCGTTATTGAAGTCATTACTTTCTTATTTTTCCTACGAAACTATTTCCACTGTTCAGTTCAAACATTCAATCAATGAAATGATTTCACTATATCCAATACAAGTAATCAAAGTTTTATTTAATATTATTGGAACGCATGATACTCCGAGGATTCTAACTCAATCAAATCACCAGGATAAAAAAGTGATTTTATTATATGTTTTTCTTCTAACGTTTTTTGGAACTCCTTGTATTTATTATGGTGATGAAGTTGGACTTACAGGTGGAAATGATCCCGAATGCAGAAATTGTATGGTTTGGGACTCTTCAGATCATAATCAACTCATTTACAATTCATTAAAAAAGTTAATTTCACTAAGAGGCTTGTATCCAGTTCTGGAAAACGAAGGCGAGTTTAAATGGATAGATCCAATTGACGAACAGAGCCAAACACTGATTTATGAAAGAAGTAGTGATGAAATGTCTATTTTCGTATTCATCAATCCCTCTTATGAAAAAGCTTCTGTTACATTACCAATTAAGATGAGAAATAAAAGAATCACAAATTTATGGAATCATTCACAATTTGCTGCTGAATCTGATTCTATATTAATCGATATACCGCCAATTGATTTTTTCATATTAAAAATAGAATCCACAGACTCATTAAATTGAGTCTGTATTTTTATGCAACCACATAATTCACGTTACATTTTCTAACATCTTTTCATTTTGTTAGCGTTTTCATATGTTTTTACGAAAAAAAATTTATTTTTTTGTGAAAAAAACATTGAATTTTGCATATATTCTGAATATGATAACTTATATAACATTCGATGTTATAAAATATAACATAACAGAAAAGGGGAATGAAAATGAACGGTATTCAAGCAGCTGATAGTGTGTTTCTCTTTATTTCAACAGTACTTGTTATGATTATGACACCTGGTTTAGCTCTTTTTTATGGTGGCATGGTTAAAAGTAAAAACGTTTTAAGTACAACAATGCACAGCTATGCAGCAATGGCCATTGTTTCAATACAATGGGTTTTAATTGGTTATTCATTAGCATTTGGTCCAGATGTAAAACATTTAATTGGTGATTTTTCCTGGGCAGCATTAAAGGATGTTAGCTTTACTCCTAATGAAAATTACAGCGCAACAGTTCCTCATAATCTTTTCATGATGTTTCAACTAATGTTTGCAATACTTACTCCAGCTCTTATTTCAGGCGCATTTGCTGAACGAATGAAGTTTTCTGCATTTTTATTATTCACTTTACTTTGGACAACATTTGTATATGATCCGTTAGCACATTGGGTTTGGGGCGTTGACGGATGGCTTCGAAACTTAGGAGCTCTTGATTTCGCTGGGGGAACAGTCGTTCATATATCTTCAGGTGTTTCAGGTTTAGTATTAGCTCTTCTTTTAGGTAAACGGAAAGATTTTGGAACTACTTCTCCTCATCATTTACCTTTAACAGTATTAGGCGCAGGTTTACTATGGTTTGGTTGGTTCGGATTTAATGTTGGAAGTGCACTTACATTAAATGATGTAGCACTTACAGCATTTATTAATACAAATACAGCCGCTGCCGCTGCCTCAGTTGGCTGGGTATTAGTAGAATGGTATGTAAATAAAAAACCAACCATTCTTGGTGGTGTAAGTGGAGCAGTTGCTGGTTTAGTAGCTATAACGCCTGCATGTGGTTTTGTAACACCTTTATCTTCTATCTTAATTGGTTTCTTAGGTGGAATTATTTGTTTCTTAGCTGTCACATACTTAAAATACAAATTCGGATATGATGATGCTTTAGATGCATTCGGATGTCATGGTATTGGTGGTACATGGGGCGCAATTGCAACAGGATTATTTGCAACAAAATCTGTTAATAGTGCCGGAGCAGACGGGTTATTCTATGGAGATGCTTCATTATTGTTTAAACAGTTGATTGCAATTGGATCTACTTATGTATTCGCAGGAGTTGTTACATTCCTCATCATTAAAGTGATTGGCTTCTTTGTTAACGTTCGAGTTGATCAAGAAGAAGAGAACTTAGGACTAGATTTGGCGATTCACGGAGAAAAAGCTTATCACGATGCAAGTATATAAGGAGGCATTAACATGACTGCGAAATTAACGAAAATTGAAATCATTACAAGACCAGATAAATTCGATGTACTAAAAGATGCCCTTTCGAAAGTAGGGATTACTGGAATGACTGTCACTAATGTATTGGGTTGCGGTATGCAATCTGGCTATACTGAAGTTTATCGTGGCACGAAACGAACAATTAACTTACACGAAAAAATCAAAGTCGAAATCGTTGTATGCGACGTCCCCGTACAGTCAGTAATTGACGAAGCTAAAAAAGTATTAAAAACAGGTAAGCCTGGTGATGGGAAAATTTTTATATACCCTATCGAAAATGCAATTAAAATCCGTACTGGTGAAGAAGGTCGCGATGCCCTTCAAAACGATTATTAATCGTAAAAAAACCTAGTCATGTTCCTATGACTAGGTTTTTTTAATAATTGCTCACTTTCTCATCATGAGTTCCGTAACCAAAATTAACATTCTCAAAAACTATATCTTTATCATGCGGTTTCAATGTATAAAGTGGCTGTTATCATAAACTACATATTTACAAAAATATAAACAAACAGTGAGGTGAAAATTCACCTCACTGTTTGTAGACAAAATACCAATACTCCAGAGATTCAGACTGATCGAAAAAACAGCCTGAGAGGTGAAAATTCACCTCTTTCTTTTATGCTTTAATATTAATATTGTACTTTTTAAACCAAACATGAATTTGGTATAAATGAGCTAATAATTGCGGTCCAGACATCAATTGACCGTACCAAGGTACTTTAAATGCTGTACCTTCACTCTCAACTAAACTATTTAATTGTTCCTTATCAAAAAACTCATAGAGTGCTGACCCTTTATCGCTCAGACTCTCTTTAAGCTTTTGTACTACTAAATTAGTATAAACCGGATTATGCGTTTTAGGGTAAGGACTTTTTTTACGGTATAATATATCATCTGGTAATAACCCTTCTAGGGATTTCCTTAAAATTCCCTTTTCACGATTACCATACATTTTAATTTCCCATGGTATATTCCAAACATACTCCACCAATCGATGATCAGCAAAAGGAACACGAACTTCCAGACTTGCTCCCATGCTCATTCTGTCTTTACGATCTAATAATTGCGCCATAAACCATTGTCTGTTTAAGTAAAACAATTGTCTTCTCTTTGCTTCTAACGGGCTTTCTCCTTCAAGAATCGGTGTCTCTCTTACTGTTTCATCGTAACGATCTTGAACATATGCTGTTAAGTTTAACTTCTTACTCCATTCATCCTTTAGTAGATTCTGACGTAATTCAGTTGACCTCATCCAAGGGAATGCCGGTCTATTCAAGTCGTCTTCACGATGAAACCATGGGTAGCCTCCAAAGATTTCATCAGCACACTCCCCTGAAAGTCCTACAACAAAGTTTTGTTTAATTTTTTGGCAAAACCATAATAAAGATGAATCTACATCTGCCATTCCTGGTAAATCTCTACACTCAGTTGCCTCTTCCAAATAGTGCACTAACTCTTCATTTGTAATCACACATCTATGATGGTTTGTATTAAATGTTTTTGACATTAATTCAATCCACGGTGCATCTGAATTTGGTTGAAAAACGCTTGAAGTAAAATATTTATCATTTTCTTCATAGTCAATTGAGTATGTTGTTAATTGACCTTTACCTTCTTTTTTATAATGATTTGCTGCGATTGCAGTAATCGTACTAGAATCCACACCACCAGATAAAAACGTACAAAGTGGTACATCAGAAACCAATTGTCTCACAATCGCATCTTTCACAAGAAATTGAACCTTTTCTGCTGTTTCTTCTATTGAATCTGTGTGGATTTTACTTTCAACTTCCCAATATTTCCATATTTTCAATCCATTTTGTGAGAAAGTCATTGCGTGCCCACCACGAAGTTCTTTAATTCCATCAAATACACCATTTCCAGGCGTCCTAGATGGTCCTAAACCAAATACTTCTGACAATCCTTCTTCTGTCAATTCTGCCTTTACATCTTTATGCGCCAATATTGCTTTTACTTCAGATGCAAATATTAATCGTTTATAATCTTCTTTATAAAATAAAGGTTTAACACCTAATCGGTCTCTGGCAATAAATAAACTTTTGTTCTCTTCATCCCATATAGCAAATGCAAAAATGCCATTAAATCGATCTACACATCCTTCTTTCCATTCAATATAACTAGTAAGTAAAACCTCAGTATCTGAATGTCCTTGAAATGTGTATCCACGTTTTAATAGTTCTTTTCTAATATCCTCGGTATTGTATAGTTCACCGTTATAACAGAGAGTATAATTGGATTTTTCCTTTGATTTATTCATCGGTTGCTTTCCACCCTCTGGATCTACAACAACCAATCTTTTATGCCCAAAGCTACAATGATTTGATGTCCATACATTTGTATCATCTGGACCTCTTTTAGATAATGTTTCAGCCATTTTTTTAACTGTAGCACTTACATTTAATAAATTTTTATCAAAATCTGCCCACCCAGTTATACCGCACATAATTTTTTATCTCCTTTCTGGGCTTTTTCCCTAGAAAAATAAAGTTAATTCTATATCTTATTACCACCAATATTAATGCGTGCAATTATTAATAAAAAAATTGCAAAGCTATCCTTATTTGTCCATACGCTTTTTGAATTTTTGCATAGTTATAAAATAGTTAAGTTATGTCAATAAATGAAAAAAGTAGCAGCTATATTTTATCTCGTACCTTGAAGATTAAATCAGCTGAAAACTAATGAAGTATATTACGCCTACTTCAGGCAATTTCTGATTGAAAATTAATCCATAAAAAACAATATTCGAAAGTTAATAAATGGTTCGAAGGAAATTATTAATTTATATTCTCCTTCTATATTTATGTTAATTCTAAATGTCCAAATCACTAATTTTCCATTAAATCAATATTTGTCAAATTTTACGTAATGATATAGAACGTTCGTAACTGGAGGTTACTTAATGCATTATAAGCACCGATCACAACTATTTAAAGAGCAACCTCGTGCTTTTACAATTGGATCAATAGAAGAAATTAATGATGAATGGGTCTTCTTTGATGATGAAACTGATGAAGCATTTATTCTCGATGAACTAATCGAAAAGGATTTTGAAGTTTCTATTAATGAAGAATGGACACCAGCTTCATTTCAAGATGGAGCGTATCTCATATTCCATTCTAAAAAGAAAAAATTACAAAACGGGGATGTATTACGAATTCAAAGGAAACTTTTATATAGCTTTGATTCACTATTAAAAAATTTAAGTGATGAATCATTTTTCTCTTTAGCATACTTACTGAATACCCATGGTTTTTCATTATATGATTGTCTTTACTGTCATAATTTCCTTTCATTTCAACCAGAAAACACACCAACTGAAGGTGTAAATTTCATTGTTTTTGACAATGAAGAACTAGTTTGTTCAGTCTACCATCAATTTAAAATTTCACCCGAGGAACAAAATCATCGATTTGAATTAACAAAAGCAACAGGAAACCGCTATTTATTAACACAATTATCATAATAAAAAAACTGTCACAAATTAATGTGACAGTTTTTGTTTTGTTTTGTATTAAGCAAAGAAATCAAAATTAAGTGGTAATCTAAAGCCTAAATATAATAAAGCTAAAATAAGAATTGTAAAAATTGTAACCGGAACAAGCATTTTACGTTTTTTCTTTGAAGAAACCGTGAAATACTCAAATACTCCAAGCATAATGATCCCAAGTCCCATTTTAATGTTGTAAAGCATTTTTAAATCTGATGGCATATTGTCTTTAGGTAGATCGATAAAGATATACAATCCTGTACCTAAAATAACAAAGTATAATAATCGTAAAATCATGTGTGCAACTTTTACATTTTGACCATTTTTATAGCCATGTCCTACATAAAGGGCTAAAATAATCGCCAATACCCACGAAGTGATATGTAAGTGAACCATTTTGTTTCCTCCCAAAAATCAGTTTCTAAAATATCATATCACACTCTATAAGAAATTGATAAATTTACTATGATTACTTTTTGAACGATTTATGAACATGTACGGTAAGGATTTGAAATTTGTTTCAAAACTCTTCCCATAAAATTACTTTAAACTTATAAAAATATATAACTTAATTATCCATTTAAAAATGCACTTTTTTTCAGAATGTCCTATTTTTCTAGGTCTAAATTAAAGGGATTCCTCTATCAATATAACTAGATAAAAATAATCTTTACTAGGTTAAATTACCTTTTGTCAGAATTCAATGCGAGTAAATCGCTAAAACACTAAATTAACATGAGAATATACCCATAATACCAAGTACTAAAAATAAGACTTATGATGCATTTATATTATTTTTAAATATTAATAATATAGGAATGTAATCTACTGTCGAATTATACATATAAACCACTACTCCTTTTATTCATTCGACAACAGACACCTTTTATACTACAAAATCTATTAGATTACTACTAAACTGATGATGAAACCGGTTGATTTGTGTAGTATAGTGTAGTTTTTTGTAACATTTACACTTCTTTTAGCGAATCGCTTTTCATATGAAAATGATTTTGTATAATAGCATTACATACATCGTGAGACATAGACACAATTCCCTATTCTTGAACAAAGTTGGTGACTAAATTGCTACTTCATGTTATAGAGAAAAAGCGCGCTCGTATGGTTTATTTTGCGGGACGATATGGCTTTACTAACAAGAAAACCGTCTCATGCAGCCAAGAACTGGACAAGCTCATGAATATGATATCAATCTCAACATTTTCAAAAAAGAGAGCATAATAGCTAGTTGCAATTACGAATTTAATTTCTAATTGCACTAGCTTTTTTTTTGCTTTCTTTATATATGAAACAGATAGACTTCTATCACAATTATCACGTTTTGGGTCATTTAGCCATATAATACATAATCATAAAAAGAACAAAGGGTGTACAATCATGCCTGCTTATGTTGGAGTTATTAATATTGTAAGTATCGGAAGTAGCGCCGTCGTTAATGTCGGAGACGCATATAGCATTAAACCTATGAGTACTGCTCAGACATATGCTGGTGCTGGTTCCTTTAATACTGGTGATTCTGTTACTGTTTATAATAACAAGAGTATTTCGAACGTTTACGATCAAGATCAAATTGACCAACCAATGATAGGAAATATGTAAAGGAGGGAGTCTCATGAACATCTATATACACCAAACAATTATCATTAATCAACTAAAAACAGGTGGAATTGTAAACTCATCTGTATTTCAAATAGGTACCTCAGGAAATATTAACGCAAAAACTGTTACGAATAATACTGGAGAATATACGGAGCCTGCACCGATTTTATCAGAGGACGGCCAAATTATTGCAACTTCTCAAGCGACTTAACCAATTCCTGCTGCAAATTGAAAGCGAGGGAATGAAATGAATCAATTAGAAATTAGATACGCCCAAATTGAACATTTACTATTTGAGCAAGCTCAATTAATTGATCAACTCAAATGTAGAGTTGCACAGCTTGAGGCAACTGTTGAAGAATTGGCTAAGCGTCCAGAAACTACAATTGAAAAGATTGAATACAAATTCGATCAATTAAAAGTAGAAAATTTAAATGGCACACTAAGTATTGGTTTAAATCCATTACAAGCTCCTAGTTTCGATGACCTTACTGTAGAAAATCAACAAATTACCATAAAATCAAATGAACAAATAAAAGAATTAAAAGATTATATAGGGAAGCGAATTCATTATCATTTAGATAAAGAAGCGATTACCACAATTCATCAACTAGAGGCCGAGTTAAGATGTACTGTTGATGATTATTACCGACAGATGATGATTGATGATATCCGAAATCAAATGGATATCAGATTACCTTATTATATAGATCTTTATAAAAATCGTCCTAATTTTGACGAAAATCCAATGAAGTACGCCGAAGAAATTACTTTGCATATGCTACAAGATATTAAGAATGCTTATACGGCGTTTTTAAATAACCTACCAAATAATATCCAAAAGGGAGGGTAAGGAATGAATTTAAATGTAACAAATTGCAATTTACAAGTAGATGAAATTAAATTCGCAGCAGTTTCATCTTCTTCTTTGTTTCTGATTGGAGATGCTCATAACATTACATTATCTTCAATTTTTGATACACCACCAGAGTCTTTAATTATTGGGCCATTTGTTCCTTTATCAATTAGCTAATGTTTACGATTGATCCTCGTTTTAGATTAGCTTCCGTGGAAAGTTTTGATGTTAATTCTGCTATCACATCAAGCATACTTCAATTTGGTGATGTTTTTAGCATTACAGCTGAATCAAACGCACTTGCCGTTCAACAACAAACTGCAAATTTTACTGAATTTGAAAAAGATCCATTTGAAATGATGCCTTATTATAAAAAGAAACCTACTCATGCACCTGTCTATCCAGTTATATTAAAACGTGTAAATTTGAATCCTACTATTCAAGTTCGAAGGGTCACCTTTAATGGTATAAGTACATCTGGTGTTTCGGTCGTTGGATCGGTTCACAGTGCAACAATGATGTCTAGAGTACGTCAAATTAGGCAATTTGATCAATATCCTCAAACTGCCCCACCACTTCATAGAAAGGAGAATTAATATGCCTACATTTCTTGGTGCAATCGTCATCCAAACGAATGCTGGAAATATAAATACGGGAGATTTAAATAATATCTCTCCAAAGTCAGCAACGAAAGCTTATAACGGTTCAGGTTCGGGTAACACTGGATTTATCCCTGCTACTTTTAATGGTGCAAGTGCAACAAATACGATTGATGCAGATATTGCTGATCAAAACGATGTTGCTACTCTATAATTCTTTAATTCGAAATTTATTTGGCTCTGGTACAATCTTAAAAAATATATGGGCATACGTTTAGCCCACGAAAATAATCATAAAAAAATGGCAACTAATTAATTAGTTGCCATTTCGTTTTGTCTTCTTATGGTTCCACTAAGAGACATTTAGTATCTACATCAACATTTTATAATTCAATGATATGTCCACCATCAAAGAAATATAAAAATTTGGATGTTACTTTTTTATCCATACTTGCTTCAATTGCTCTAGAATAAAGGTCTAACTGAATACCATAGCGTTTTATCGCTTCCGTTTTCAACTCTTCATCACTTGTAAAAGATTTTGTTCGATCAGTTTTATAGTCTACTAATATAACCTCTTCACCTTCAATTAATAGTAAATCTATAATTCCTTGAACTAGTACAATCTCTTTTTCTTCTTGCCAGTCTTTATATATTTCATCTGTATAAACACCGTAGCTAAAAGGCACTTCACGCATTTTTTGAGTTGCATTTTGAACAATGATTCCAAGTCTTGATTGACAGAACTTATAAATATCAGCGCTATTAACAACAGCAGCCTGCTCATTTGTAATCAACTCTTTTAATACCATTTGATTAATCTGTTCCTTTATTTCATCAATTGTAGAAACAAACTGATAATCTAAATTTTGCATGATTGCATGGGTAGCTGTCCCTTTTTCAGCCTGATTCATTTTCTGTTCAGACATGAATTTAGGTCTCTCTAAAGGAAAGCTTTTCGATGATTGATATGATTGAGTATAAGGATCTTCTTCTAGCATTTTTCTTTTCAGTTCAGTAACTGACTGCTTTGGGCGATGTAAAGTAGCTTGTTCGAAGCCATATTTCCAGTTTAAATTACTTTCAAGAATCTCTTTAAATTGCTCGCTCTGTAGTTCAATAGCTTCTTGCTTTTGAATGGCTTGATAAACTGCTGTTTTACTAGTTTTCTCTTCTTCTCCTTCAAATGCTTGAACAATAGACGCATTTACGATTGAATAACTCCATCTACATGGATAAAATTGAATCTCATTTGTTGTATTCCATAAATCATCTTCAGTACGGATCGCATTACTTGAATCGTGTCGTATAATAGACGGTCCAATCCAATCCAAATAACACTTCGCTCCACTAATTATATTTAAAGGTAATAACCATTCTTTATAATTTTCAATTTCTCGCCACTGATCAATTGTTTTTTCTACATCTTTTACTCTACCGACTAAGATTAACTTTTCTTTTGCACGCGTTAACGCAACATACAGAATACGTAATTCCTCTGAAATTAGCTCCTCACGTTCTTTTCGCTTAATTGTTTCCTTAAGCAATGTACTATTTGTCGTACGATAAATCGGATGAACAAAATTCATACCAAGTCCTAACTCTTTTTGTAGAATGAATTTTGCAGATAAATCTTGCATGTTAAACTGTTTAGACGTATTCACAACAAATACAACCGGAAACTCTAAACCTTTACTCTTATGAATCGTCATCATTTGTACTACATTTTCTTGTTCACTTAACATTCGTACTTCGCCTAATTCTTCGCCTCTATCCTTCATACGATCCAAGAAACGTAAAAATTGAAATAAACTTCTATAATTTGTTTCTTCTAAAGCTTTAGCTCGGTCAAATATGGTAATTAAATTAGCTTGTCTTTGTTTCCCACCAGGTAGTCCACCAACGAAATCAAAATAGGTTGATTCTTTTAAGACCTTCCAAATAAAAATTGAAAGTGATTCTCTTTTTACTAGTTGTTTCCATTTCGTCAATTGTTGAAAGAAATCGTTTAACTTATTCGTTAATGGTTGGTTCATATTCTCAACATTATTGAGGTAAGCAAGACACGCATCATAAAATGAGCCTTTACCGTTTAATCGAATCTTAGTTAAGTCCCGCTCTGTTAACCCAACCATCGGCGAACGTAATACAGATGCTAAAGGAATATCTTGAATTGTGTTATCGATTATTTTTAATAAATTAATAAACACAGCTACTTCAATCGTTTCAAATAAATCACGTGATTTTTCTGCATATAGTGGAATTCCAAGTGCCTTACATTCTTCAATATATAAATCAGCATTAGACAATGAGCGACCTAAAATTGCCATATCACTATATTTAACTGGTCTCATAACACCTGATTTATCCGTCACTAAATAGTTACTTTCTACTAATTCTTTCATTCGATTTGCAACATATCTAGCTTCAATTCGTTCAAGCTTTTCCTCTACAATCATTTCATTTTCGTCTTGAGTGGCCTCTTCATCTTCTTTCGTTAATAGTACTAATTCAGAAGTACAGTCTGAGTATTCTGGGTAAGTTGCACCAAGTTTTAGCATGGCATCTTCATCATACTCAATTCCACCAAGTTCTCTGCCCATGATCTGTTTAAAGATAAAATTAGTCGCATCTAACACTTCTGCTCTACTTCTGAAGTTTTTAGATAAATCGATGCGTAAACCTGTATTCCCATTTTGTTCTTTTTCAAAAGTATTATATTTTGATATAAACAATTCCGGCTCAGCTAAACGGAATCGATAAATTGATTGTTTAACATCACCAACCATGAATAAATTACCAGAAGCACCAACTCCTCTAGTAATTAGCCTTAAAATCGATTCTTGAACATAATTTGTATCTTGGTACTCATCTACTAAAACCTCAGTAAACTTATCTTGATAAACCTTCGCAACAGAAGAAGGTATCAGTTCATTCTGTTCGTTTTTCTCCATTAAGATTTCCAAAGCATAATGCTCTAAATCGTTGAAATCAAGTATCCCATTTTCCAGCTTGGCTTGTTTAAATAAGTGGATAAATTGTTCAACAAGTGAAATTAACTTCTCACACAAAGGCTTGAGCTCATGTATTTGTTTTAAGTGAACATCAATACTTCGACTAAAAAATTTGTTTTTTAGATCCTCGATGGTAGTTTTTGCATTATCTCGGAAGGATTTTGCAAGCTCCTTCTTACGCTGATCACCTTCCGTTTTCTTTATCGTAGGGAGTCTATTAAACGAAATGTTTTGAAGTCTTTTATGAATTTCTTCCCATGATAATTCACTAGCATGAAACAATGACTCTAAAGCAAAATATTCTTGTGTAAATAAATCCCCATACTTTTCTGGCCCATCTGGGCTGTTTATTAATTCTAGCGCCTGCTTATAACCATTTATACAAGTAGTTAAATCATCTTGAATATATTTCTTTAACACTTCCATAAATGGAATTTCATCAACTTCTTTACCAATTACATCATATTGATTCACGAATGACTGTAAGAATTCACTTGGATTTGGATTAGAAATAGCATGCCTGTACAGTTTTAAAATTAATGATGGTAAATCTGAGTCATCTCGATCACTTGTATACCGATCAACAAAATCAAAAAAATGATTATTTGATTCATCACTATACTCTGCTTCTAATAATTCTTCTAAGACTTCATCCATTAAAAGTTTAATTTCTATTTCTTCAGCAGTTCTAAAATTAGGATCTAATTCTAATAAATAATAATTAGATCGAATCACTTCCGTACAAAATGAATGGATCGTCGAAATGGACGCCTTATTTAATAAAGAAGATTGTTTTCGCAAATGATTAGAACCCGGATTTAGCTCTAACTGTTTTTCTAATGCGATCCCAATTCTTTCTTTCATTTCTTGCGCACTTGCTTTTGTGAATGTAACAACGAGTAGTTCATCAACATTAATCGGATTTTCATCACGTATTATTTTCTGAATCATACGTTCTACTAAAACGGCAGTCTTTCCAGAGCCTGCTGCAGCCGCTACAAGTATATCAGAGCCCTCTTTATCAATTGCTTTTTGTTGATCAGCTGTCCATTTCGTCTTGTGCGCCTTCGTCTCTTCCTTACTCATCGACTCTCACCGCCTCTATCATTTTTTGTAATGCATCATCGTCTTTTAAAGGAGGTAAAACTCGGTATTCATTGCCTTTTACATTTTGATCAAACTGACAAACTGATTGAAAAGAGCAATAAGTACAAGGAATTTTATCTTTTTGCTGATAAGGGTTTGCTTCAACGTATCCTTTAAAAATTTGTTCCCCAGCTTTCGTAAACTTTTGCTTAATATAAGTTGTCATCATCGGATATTGTTCTAAATTGACAGTTTTACTATTTGCTGTATATTCACCACTTTTTTTAATTGAAACAGGAACAATATTTGAAGAGCCTCCATCTTCCATTAAGGCTTCATCCATTAAAACATTGCTATCTCTATTAGCGAGTAATAAACCGTTCATTTTAAACTTTTTAAATATTTCTGTTTGAATTTCTTCTATATCATGTTTATTTCCTACATCTACAATTGGATTTTGGACATGGAAATATAAAATACCTGCAGGATCTGCCGGTCTTCCAAGTAAATTTGTTGAATTCGCAACAGCTATATCAAGATATGTGAGCAATTGTAGAGCTAATCCATAATAAACATCAGATAGTTTTAACTCTTTACTAGTGGATTTATAATCTAGTATTCGTAAATAATCTCCTTTTTCACTAGATGCTTTATCAATTCTGTCAATTCGCCCATTCAATACCATCTTCTTCTTTTGATCTATCGGAAGTTCATATGAGTTTAATTGTTTGCCTGCGCCAAAAGGAACTTCAAGTGCAATCGGAATAAATTGACCTGAGCCTTCTTGTTGGCTCAAAATTGAAGACACCTTTGAAATAACGTCCTTCATCTTTCTTTTTAAGAACAAATAACGATTTGAACTTAATAAAATCTCACGTTGGAATTTAGGAGATATTTCATCTACAACTTTTGCTGCTAGCTCATCACATTCAGAATTGGTTAAATTACTCCAGCTTTTCCCTTCTTTAAGTAAATTCTCACCAATAATTGTTAGCGCACTATGAAATAACTGACCCATATCGAACGCTTCGAATTTATATACTTCACGATCTTGAAGCTGTAAACCATAACGAGCAAAATGAGCATAAGCGCATTGATGAAACAGTTCAATTCTGGAAACAGAACCTTTTAATTCTTCACCGTATAATTCTGTGCTTAATTCCTCACCAAGGTCTGGCGCAACATTACTATAGATAACACTGTTTAATACTTTATAAAGATTCTCTTTTACCCCATCTTGACTGCGAAGTAAATTATAAAGTGACCACCACAAGTCCATATCCTTTTCAATCAGATTGGTTGACCAACTTTGGATTTGAGATACCAAATTCGAGATTGCAGTTTCAGTGTTCGTGACAAATGAAAGCTGTTCTTCAGTTGAAATGAATGATAACTCACCGCTCTCAAAACGAGTACGAATAGTTGGAAATAGTGATTTCATTTTCTGCACAATACTTGATGGAGCAAGAACTTTTCCATCGTCACTTGTTAGTGGATATGTGATGATTAGCTTCTGACTTGCACGATTCATCCCAACATAAATATTAAAGTTCTCTACAAAAAGTTGCTGCTTACTAGTTGGCGCAACTTCAATTCCATAAGATTGTAAATACTCTCTAGCTACATCCCCTAATAATCCATCTTCACTGACTTTTCTTGGTATAATTCCTTCATTAATTCCAATTAAATATGCGCATTTCACATGCTGTAATCTAGAATGATCAAAATTAGCTATATTTACTTGATCTAAAGAAGCAGGTACATTTGCAAATTGAAGAGATATAAATCCAGTCTGTAGAATTTCAAAAAATGTTTTCCTAGACAGCTTTTCGTTTCCGATTAACTCAACACATTCATCTAATAGTTGGATGAAACCCTTCCATACCTGCTCATGATCCTTACTTTCAATTAAGTTTGAGCGATTTTCTGCTTCATCCTTTAATCGTTGGAGCTTACGAGAAATATCTAATGACTCGACATACTGAAATAAAGCTATGCACATTTCTTTCACATTGCTAGCTTTCTTTAATTCACTTTGGAATGTAAGAATTGGTTTTACTAATAAATCACGTTCTTCATTAATTAGTTGTTCGAATTCTAATTCTTCGTTTGTAACACCTTTGTTAATACCATCCGTAGAACGATATTTTCGATATTGCCAAGCTTCATCTATTGTCCATTTTTTACCTTGTTTCCCATATGCAATACAATAGTTTTCAAACAAATCCAGTCTTTCTCTATTTTTATTTGAATTACTTTCATACGGGTAGATTAACCCCGTTTTATAAGCATTGAATACTGCTTCGTATCGCCAATTTTTTTGAATAATATCAAATGTTGACTGAAGTAAAGTAAATAGTGGATGCATAATCATTGAACGCTTTTCTTCAATAAAAATAGGTATTTGATAAGTATGGAAAATAGTTGATAGTAAATGCGAATATGATTCTCCATTTCTTAAAAATATAGCTATATCTTTGTATCGGTAGCCCTCATCACGTACTTTTTTGATGATGTCTCTGGCAATTGCTTGTACTTCTGCTCTTCTATTTGTTGCAGAAATTATTTCGATTCCTTCTGTTTCAAAAGATGCTTTAATCGGTCTACTGTCGAAATGTTCTTCAAGATGAAGTAAAGCTTTCGTTTTACTTCTTTGATTATGATGACAGATGACTGGTGCTTCGATTGTTTGATGACTACTTAATGCACTTTGTTTCATTTGCTGATACAAAATAGCTGGTTTGTGAAATAAATCTAACTCGTTAGGTAATGTATCATCATATGGACGGTCAATCGTCAATGCAAACTTAACATCATGACAATAATTCATTAACGTTTCTACTACACTTCTCTCTTGAGGTGCTAAGTCATAATAACCATCGATATAAATGATGCTATCTTTTACGTAGTTACTTTTTGGAATTTCTTGAATTAGTAGATTTAAATAATCTTCAGAATCAAGATACTTATCTTTCATATAGTTTGAGAAAGCTTCATACACGATTTGAACATCATTAATTTTTTGTTGAATAAATGTTTTGTCATTCGAAGACTCATTTTCCATTTTTCCAATGGCTGAAACTAGATCCTCCGATGAAACTTGAAAACCTTTAAACTCGGCAATTAATGATGATAGTTCTTTGTAAAATCCTTGTTGATCTGCTACATGATGAAAAATCTTCAAGTCTTCTTTTCGTTCCTCAATGATTTTTCGGAGTATCATTGAGATCCCTATTTCACCAATATGTATTCGACTAATCCCACCAGTTTCTTGTAAAACCTTCCAAGCTAAACGTGTAAAACTAAATACTTGTGAGTTTAATAATGCTTTATTTTCTTGTTTTTTTACAAGCTCATATTCCATCTGAAACGTCATTTGATCAGGAACAATTAAAATCATATTTCTGTGTTCACTTTTCATTCTTTCAGTCATTTCATTTATAATTGCATGTGTCTTCCCACTACCTGTTCGGCCTAAAATAAACTGAAATGCCATATCTTAGGTAACCTCCTTCAATTTATTTTCTATTTTTACTTATAAAGAAAAGCCCCCTAAGGAGCTTATTTGTTAAAGTTCGTATCCATATTAGAAATTGGCCAATATAGTAAATCTACTTTCCCCACAATTTTATCAATTTTTACAAAACCAAACAATCGACTATCATAGCTTTTAGGTCGATTATCCCCTTCAACAAACACATATCCAGGTGGAACCTTTGTTTTACCAGTAATTTCATTCAAACTAAAATCACCAGTAAACGGTACGCCTTTTAAAACATTTTTATATTCATTTAAATATGGTTCTTTCATTTTTTCATTATTGATATAAAGATAATCATTTTTATATTCAATAGAATCTCCAGGCAAGCCAATCACACGCTTAACATAATCCTCTTCTTCATTTGCATGAAAAACAATTACATCAAATCGTTTAATGTCACCCAGTTGGTAACCAAACTTATTAATGACCAGTAGATTTCCATCCTTTAAAGTCGGCATCATTGATTCTCCGTCAACTACATAAGTGGAAAATAAAAAAGTACGTACAATAAAGGCAATTGCAACTCCTAAAACTATCGCTTTACCCCAGTCAAAAACTTGTTTTTTTAACATAGTAGCTCGCTCCCTTAGAGAAATAATAAAATTATTGCTCGTCAGACGGTTGAGGCATACCTTGATTCTCAGTTGATTTTTCGTGGATGTTCATGCGTTTCTCAATCACTTTTCCAACGATCCATAATGCAAAAATAAAAATACCTATGTACAATGCTTTGATTGGTTTATCAAACACTGCTGTTAAATCTTTTCCTAAGTAACTAATCATGGCAATCATTGTAAATTTACCTAGAACTAAAGCGATTAGAAATTGAGATATATTCATTCTTGATAAACCTGCTACAATATTAATCAAAAAAGAAGGTGAAAATGGAAAGGCAAACATAATGAAAATTGGTCCAAAGCCTCTTTTTTCAATCCATCCAATTGATGATTTAACTTTTTTGTGTTTATTTATAAATGAAAAAAATCGTTTCTGACCAAATTTTCTAACAATATAAAATAATAAAATTGAACCTAAGCAAGATCCTATCCATGAATATAAAAACCCTAGTAGTGGTCCAAAAGCTGCTGCATTTGCAAAAACAAAAACGACTAAAGGAAGTATTGGAAATATTGCTTCTATGAAAGGTATTGATATTCCAATTAACGGGCCATAGTCTTTATATTGTTCGATAAGATGTAGAAAGTGTTCTTCTGTAAAAAAAGACTTTATATCATAAACGTTCATTTAAATGTGAATCTCCTTAAGCCATTTTTCAAAATTGTATCCTTACTGTTAACATTATCACATATAACTATTTATTCAATAATAATAAATCATTATAAGGCTTATTTTTGTAGAAATATTTTTATATAACTTTAACAGTTTATTATTTACTTTTTTTATTGGATAATATTACAAATAATAGTCTAATTTACGCGTATTTTTCTTGTATTAAAAAAAAGTATTTCTGGATTTACACTTCAGAATGCTCGCTTTCCATGGGGCAGGCGGTGAGCCTCCTCGGCTTCGCCTGTGGGGTCTCACCTTCCCGCATCTCCCATAGGAGTCGAGCTTTCTTCCGTTCCAATCTTTCTTTTTTTTGAAAGAGTGTTGTTCAAACTTTCTTTTAATGCAGTGTTGCTATTTGTTTTGTTAAATTAATAAAGAATTTGCTAGATTTTCACTTTAGGTGCTTTGTGAGCCTCCTCGAAAAAGGTAGGCATGCTAAAACCACGACGTCCTGTCGTAACGCATGCATGACCCACATTTGTGTTGATATTTGTGTTTTATTTGACTCTATTCTAAACTGATAAAGACTGTCTTTTTTAGACAGTCTTTATAAATTGCTTAAGGAAATTACTGCATTAGTTCAATTCCCTTGGCGAATAAAATAATTATGAGGGCAATAATATTTATCCAAACCATATATTTTATAATCCATATAGCCCAAGCTTTTTTGCGTAAACCAAAATTTAGGATAATTAAAACAAATAGGAGACTACATATCCCCCGAAGAATTTCACCATCCATTAATAAGAAACTTAAATTTATTAATGCACTTATCATATATAAAATTATGTAATTCTTATATACTTTTTCTTTTCTCTTTATCTCATGTTCGAATTCATACATTGCTTTACCCCAGTTTTTAGAAATCGATCTTCAACTAACGAATACGTTAGTTAAACATACAATTCTATTTTTTTAAATACTTTTTAAAAATAAACAAATGTAAAATACATATTATTATTCCAAGAACCGCAGAGAGCATAAATAATAATGTTAAAAATGAAGCGTTTTTTGACAAGGGATTAATATTAGCTTGAACAGCGAAATAGTTTGAAGCAATCCTACTGCAAAACAAGACTAATTGAAACTCCAAAACTATAAAAACACAATAAAGGAACATAACCCCTTTTTTCATCCTGTATCACCACTTATAGAAGTATTTTTTATTAATTATACCAATCTAATTAGTCTTTTGGTTTGGGGAATTTTTCCTTCTTCATCTATCCTGCCTGTGACTAAAATAAAAAAAAGCCGCATTTGCGACTCTTGATTTTATGCAACTAAATTAAGCTAAATATGTGAACAACATCGTACCATTGATTTTAGTTAGTTGTAAGATTATTAAGGAGGCGATTCGATTCGTAAATCACTTTTTCTTCGTCAATCGATAAGCATTTACCATCCTTTACAATTGTTTTTCCATCGATGTATACATCGCATACATCACTTCCTCGTGCCGAATAAAGTAAATGTGAATATGCTGCAGTTATTGGTTGTAAATGCTCTTTATTATAAGGATAAATTGTAATAAAATCTGCCTTTTTATTTACTTCAAGAGAGCCTGTATGTCCCATCCTTATCACTTCAGCTCCACCTCTGGTAGCCAAGGTTAATGCAGTTTGTGCAGAGAATTTAGTCGCATCTTTATATATCCCTTTTTGTAGTAATGCAGCAGTTCTAACTTCCTCAAACATATCTAGATTGTTATTAGAAGCTGTGCTGTCTGTTGCAATTCCTACTTTAATTCCCGCATCTAAAAGACCAACAACATCAGCAATACCAGAACCTAGCTTCAAATTACTAATTGGATTGTGAGCAACTCGTACATCATATTGCTTTAATATTGCTCTCTCTTCATCGTTAAGAACCACACCATGAGCCATCACTGTTAGTTGATCAAATATGCCTAGTTTACGAAGGTGCTCTACAGGTCGATTTCCATAACGAGTTTCAATGTCTAAGATTTCATAATCAGTTTCTGATACATGGATGTGAATCATTAAATCATTTTCCTTTGCAATTCTAGCACTTTCAATAAGTGCTTCCGGGCTACATGCATATGGACTATGAGGTGCTACCATTGTTGTTAGTCGCCCATCAGCAAAATTTTTGTAGTCCTTAGAAAACTGTTCAGCACCTATTAGATTCATTTTTTGTTCTTGTTCTGTACCGAAACTAAAAATTGAATAAGAAAATGCCCCACGAATTCCTGTTTCAGCAATGGTCTCCATTACAACATTAGGATCAATACCGTTAGGATTAAACATATCTGAGAATGTAGTTGTTCCTGACTTAAGCATCTCCAAAATGCCCAGTTGTGCACTCACAGATGCAATTTCAGATGTAAATTGCTTTTCGATTGGCCATATTTTCGTTTCAAGCCAAGGTTTTAGTAGCATATCATCACCGATACCACGTAATAGTGTCATTAATATATGCGAATGAGTGTTCACTAGACCAGGCATCACCCATTTACCAATAAGATCCACTACTTGATCTGCATCTGCGAGTAGTTCTTCATTACGTTCACCAATATAGATAATTGATCGATTTTGTACAATCATCATACCGTTTGAAAAGATTCGATTTTCCTTATCCATTGTAAAAAAAGTAGCGTTAATATATATTGTTTTCATCTCAAATTCCTCCTAAATCTTGTTAAAATAAAAAAAATCCTGATTACGAAAAAAAATGTTAAAAAACATTTTTTTCGTAATCAGGATTTTACGGTTCCTGGTAGAGACCCTCATACCATATCAATGAGGTTATACAATCGATTTATGAATTTATATGACTTATCATAAATGAATAATGGGCAAAGTTCAATATTTTCTATAATTTAACAGATTTTAAGATGATTGAACGTAGTACATGTCAAATTCATTCCCACTAATTTGCAATGGGTCTTAGTAGTCAAGTATATAACAATTTTCTTAGAGATTCTTCAATTATGAAAATCAAATTCCTTATTAGACTAACGCGCCAGTTAGTTGAATAAGAAATTAAAAATAGATTGATTAACCACCAACTTATAGCAAACGTTTTTTTATTTTTCATTTAAAAATAACTAGGAGCAGTTATTCAACTATCACATGCAAAATAAAATAAATAAATATGCACTTTCTAATTTTATTAGCATAATTAATCCGATTCATCAGCTTTAAGAATTAATAGAAAAGGACATTCCCATTAAAGAAGAATATCATTTTTTAATCAAGTGTATTAATTTAATAGGATATATAATTTAATGGGTAAAATATAAAGGATTTATCAAGAAATGAAAAGAAAGGATGTATGAATATGGAGTATTCAAAAAACAAATCCCCCAAAACAAGCATTAACTGTCCAAACTGTAATTCAAACATTTCCACTAATGACGAATATTCAAATAGTAGTAAGGTAATTCAAGATCATTATGAATATGAGTGCCCAAATTGTGGAAAACCAGACCTTTTTTATAATAAAAATTAATTTTAAAAACGACTCTTATGAGTCGTTTTTCTAAAATAAACATAAAATTGACTATTTTTATTATGAAAAGGTTGGAGAAGGGAATTCATCAATTTTTATACGAAGTAAACTATAAGGTTTCTGTCGTAAGTCTTCTCCATAATGAAATCTAGGCTGTCGATGTAATTGGTTCACAATGAAATACAAATATTGATCCGGACCAATTGAAAAAGTATCTGGCCACAAAATTCTCGGATCATGTGCGATAGTTTCCATTATACCATTTGGAAATATCTTACGGATACTGTTGTTTTCATAATCTCCAGCATAAACAGTTCCCTTTGCATCGGTGATCATTCCATCAGACGCACCTTTTTCTCCCCAATACTTCACATGATAAGGTACATCCATGTCCGATATCGTTCTGTCTCTCAGGGCTTCTGTTGAAATCGAGAACAAATGACGACTGGTTAGTGGAGCAAAAAATAATATCTTTCCATCGGGAGAAATCGCAAGACTATCAGACGCCAATCTAAATGCAGAAGTTGAACCGTCTTTGTTTCGATTCATTAAAATTTGTCCTTCTACTTTCGGTAAAAAATAGGGATCGGGTGAAGTTGAATTTGCCCCGTTTAACCGTCTAAACGCATTTCCATTTGATAAATCTACGACGATAATAGCTCCTGGTCCTCTTGAAGAAGAATCCGTTATATAGGCATAACCTGCTTTTCCAACACGAAAATCAAAACGGACATCATTCAGATAAGTTGTAGGCAGGACCACCTCTTCTGTAAAGGTATATACTTTTCTTATTGTATTGGTATCTAAATCAACAGCGACTAATTTTGCCCCCCCCTTAATAGGTTCAGAAAAATTGGGTGCCGCTGTATCTAATATCCAAAGCGTTCCCCTTCCATCAGCAACTACACTTTGGACACTGATGAAAGTCATTGTGATATTCTCGGGGTTTACCAAATTGGTTTGTAAATTAGGATAAGGCTGCAATTTATCGCCAACAATTTCCCCCACCGTAAATTTAACATCGTCTCCCCATTTCGGAAAACAAATAAAAATACGACCGGTTTCTGAAACAGTAACACCTGTAGGCATAGCCCCATAAAATTCATAAACTAGTTCTAAATTACCGAAATATTTTTCACTAGGTAACATAGGTTTCATAATATCCTCCTCTAGTATTCAAACGGGATATCTCCTATATATGATTTATATTTTTTCTAGTGCATGTTTCTTAATAAGCTTTTTTCTCTATAATCCCACATTTTTACCCAAGGATAAGTTTTTTCTGGTAAAAAGAAAGAACGCTCTTCTAGTGGTTTTATTACACTCATATCACATTTTATAAATCGACTATTCAGCCAATCGAGTTTGTTCTAAATAATAATAACTCCTCCGATTACTCCTAAGCCAATGATTAGTATATAGGATTTTGTAATCAGTGCGTCTGGGAGGCTAATTAACACCCCTAACAAAATTCCTTTTGTCCAACCATACCGTGGAAGAACAGTTATTGATAATAAGAAACCAATTGTAAAACGATCAATAAATGAAAACCGATCATAGCAATGAGCTTATCTTCAGATTTCGTCGGGAGCATTAATATTACAGATATACACCAAATAATAGACCAGATATAAATCCAAAGAAACTGATATTCATTGGTAATAAATATCCTTTCTCTAACTAACACATCAATTGATATGATTCTTTTAAAAGAATTAAAAACTCTTGATTTAGCTCGTCCACATTATGGAATCTAAAATTATTGTGAAATCGTTTTTTGGAAACTTGTTCAATTTTAGTAATCTTTTCGTGTTCAATTTGATGGTTTGTTACTAAATTAAAATCTAACCATTTCTTTTTTGGATGAACTCCTCCAAAGGAAGATTTATTCAAAAGATGAATAGAAGTCTTTTTAAACTCAATTTCAAATGCACCTATTTCTTTCAATAAATCGAGGATCTTTGAATATATTTCATAAACATTAGATGCCTTATTTGAGAATAATTCATCTTCTGACATATTGTCATCTCCTTATTTCTTCTTACCACAGAAGATTGTATTATCATTTATTTTGCCTCTTTTTACATCATTTTACAATTATCTTTATTCAACTAAACTGTCATTTCGTATTATAAGGTTAGCCAGATTTTTCTGGTTGACCTATTTTTATTAGGTTTTAGTTGAATAAGGAAAATCAACAATCGACTTTAACAGAGCCTATGTTGCTTGTTACAAAAATAAAAAACTACTTTATTTAAAGTAGTTTTTTATCTTTTATCTTTTAATTCTATTTTTCGTGTATCATTTCACCCTTTAAATAGGATGTGATCTCTTTGTCTGGGATTAGCTTATATGTTTTCTGTTGAATGTTTTCAGGGTTTAAACGATCTTCATAGATGGCTCTTAGGTGTGCTGTTCTGTATAGTTGATTTTCAAAGGACCCGCGGGAAATTTCTAGAGGTATTTCTACTCCATTAAAAAATTGGACAATTGAACGATTGTATTTTCCACCTTTGAAGTTCGAGACGTGGTTGTAGGAAATCCAGGAACATTCAATTTTTAGTGATGAGGAAGTGGGGAAAAAGAATATTTGATTCATTGCACTTATGGCAATTGGTGGCTTGTGCGTAATTGATATCATTTGCTTGGTTCCTTCACGCCTGCCTTTGTAGCTGGACCCAAAATAAGCGCAGCTTCTTTCAATTATTTCGATTGGTTTCATTAATACATAGAAATTATCATCTGTTTCATATATTTTAGAAACAACTGCTAAATCAACTGTATACTCTGGAATGATTGCCATAGTCGATTTATTAATTTCGTACTCAGTTAATACTTTTACCTTACCTTTCACATGATTCATTCTTTGATTCCTCCTTTTAATTCATAAAATAGTAATGTCTTCATGCGATGAAATAAAAGATTACAATATTATTAAGTCGAAATTATGTAAATACAAGGTTGCTAGAAGTATATTAACATAATTCAAAGGGCGAAAATCTTTTTTGTGAAACCTTTAACAAAATTGTCGAAGTTTACTAAAGTTTAATTGCAAAAAAGCCACTTATTTCTACTTAAATGTGAAATAAATGGCTTTTTTTACTTATTATTTTTCTGTAAATTGTTCCTCTTCAGTAGATCCTTTTAATGCTGTAGTTGAAGAAGTTCCACCTGAGATTACTTGAGCAACTTCATCAAAGTAACCAGTACCAACTTCGCGTTGGTGACGTGTTGCAGTGTAACCGAATTGTTCACTAGCAAACTCTGCTTGTTGTAATTCAGAATATGCTCCCATTCCTCTTTCTTTGTACTTTCGAGCTAATTCAAACATCCCGAAGTTTAGTGCATGGAAACCTGCAAGTGTTACGAATTGGAATTTGTAGCCCATTTCAGCAATTTGCTGTTGGAATGTTTCAATTGTTTCATCATCTAATTTCTTCTTCCAGTTAAATGATGGAGAACAATTATATGCTAAAAGTTTCCCTGGGAATTGTGCATGAATTTCATCTGCAAAACGTTTCGCATCTTCTAAATTTGGTTCTGACGTTTCACACCAAATTAAATCTGCATAAGGAGCATATGCTAGACCACGAGCAATTGCTTGGTCTAATCCCGCTCTCGTACGATAAAATCCTTCAGGAGTTCTGTCTCCAGTAATAAATTGTTGATCAACAGGGTCGATATCACTCGTAATTAAGTCAGCTGCATCCGCATCAGTACGTGCAACAATGATAGTCGGAACACCCATAACATCAGCTGCTAATCTAGCAGAAATTAAATTGCGAATTGCAGTTTGAGTTGGTAATAGAACTTTTCCGCCTAAATGGCCACATTTTTTCTCTGAAGATAATTGGTCTTCAAAGTGTACTCCTGCCGCACCTGCTTCAATCATGCCTTTCATTAATTCAAATACATTTAATTGTCCACCAAAACCAGCTTCTGCGTCAGCAACAATCGGTGCAAAATAATCTAACTCTTCTCCACCTTCAACATATTGAATTTGATCCGCACGTTGGAAAGCTTGATTGATACGTTTTACTACCGCAGGAACTGAGTTCGCAGGGTATAGACTTTGGTCAGGATACATTTGACCAGATAAATTTGCATCAGCAGCTACCTGCCAACCACTTAAATAAATTGCTTTTAATCCAGCTTTCACTTGTTGAATCGCTTGGTTACCAGTTAAAGCACCTAATGCGTTTACATAATTTTCTTCATTTAATAATTTCCACAGTTTTTCAGAACCACGTCTTGCTAAAGTATGCTCTATATCAATAGAACCTCTTAATTTAATTACTTCCGCTGCAGAATATGGACGAGTAACACCATTCCATCTTGAGTCAAATTCCCAGCTTTCTTGTAATTCTGCAATACGTTTTTCACGATTATTTGTCATTTTCATTTCCTCCTTGGAATTATAGGTAGTCATATCCTTTTAAAGTTAGAAAATCAGCAAACTCATCATTGCTAATTAGATCATCAAATAACTCAATTGCTTTTTTAAAATGTTTTCGTTCAAAAAGCTCTTTGCCAAGCTCAAGTTCTAGCTTCATCATTTCTTCCTGTTTTAACAAATCAACAAACTCAAGCGTTATGTTTGTACCATCCTCTAACACACCTTTTTCATGACGGATCCATTGCCAAATCTGAGCACGTGAAATTTCTGCAGTAGCTGCATCTTCCATTAAATTGTAAAGTGGCACTGCACCACGACCACTTAACCAAGCTTCAATATATTGAATGGCAACTGTTATATTCGTTCGAAGTCCTTGTTCGGTAATTCCCCCACTAGGTAGCTCGACTAAATCCGTCTCAGTTACATTTACATCTTCACGTTTTCTGTGAATTTGATTTTGTGTTGGCATATAGCGGTTGAATTGTTCTAGAGCGACTGGCACAAGTCCAGGATGTGCTACCCAAGTTCCATCATGTCCGTCTCTTGCTTCACGTTCTTTATCTCGTTTAACTTTTTCAAATGCAATTTCATTTTTTTCTTCATCATCTTTAATTGGGATCTGCGCTGCCATTCCACCAATTGCTGGTGCATTTCTCTTATGACAAGTTTGAATAACTTTTTGAGAATAAGCGCGCATAAATGGAACTTCCATTGTGACAACAGATCGGTCTGGAAGAATCATAGTTTTGTCATAACGCATCATTTTAATAAAACTAAAAATATAGTCCCATCTACCACAATTAAATCCCGCAGAATGTTCTTTTAATTCGTATAAAATCTCTTCCATTTCAAACGATGCAGCAATCGTTTCAATTAATACAGTTGCTTTAATCGTTCCCCCTGGAATATTTAATTTATCCTGAGCAAATACAAACACATCATTCCAAAGTCGAGCCTCTAGATAGCTTTCCATTTTAGGTAGATAAAAATATGGGCCAGATCCATTTGCAATCGACTGCTTTGCATTGTGGAAAAAATAAAGTCCAAAATCAACTAAACTACCAGACATTGAAACACCATTAACAGTGATGTGTTTTTCATCTAAATGCCATCCTCTAGGTCTGACAATTAGTACAGCAGGCTTCTCTTTTAATGAATAGGTTTTTCCTTTTGATTCAAGTGATATTGTTCTGTTCACTGCATCTCTTAAATTAACTTGACCTGAAATGATATTTTCCCATGTCGGTGAAGTTGCATCTTCAAAATCAGCCATAAACACAAATGCATCTGAGTTTAATGCGTTTATGATCATTTTTCGATCGACAGGTCCTGTAATCTCTACTCTTCTGTCCTGTAAATCAGAAGGTAATGGAGCAATTGTCCAATCACTTTCACGAATATGCTTTGTTTCCTCTAAAAAACAAAGCCTCCCTCCATTTTGTAAAAAATTCATTCTCTCTTTTCTACTTAAAAGTAATTGCTGCCTACGATTTTCAAAATGCTCATGTAGCTCCTGTAGAAACCGTAGTGCTTCATTCGTCAAAATGTCAGCTGATCTCTCTACTTGATTACCAAGTACTTTAATTCCCGATAGCTCAGTAGTCATACATTTCCTCCGTTCCAGTTATATAACAGTTTTTACTTTCTTGATTTATTATATAACAGACTATTCAAAATGGATATTAAATTCAGAAAATTTTTCCAAAGAATTTTCGACAACAATAATCAGAAAAAAAAAGAATGTTCACAAACTATTTACCAGTTTTTTACAAAACATTCTGACTTCTTTATATTTCCTCAACATTTCAAATGTAGGATTAACATTGTAATAAACATTACTAAATTCCTAGGGGGAAAGAAAATGAAGAAAGTAATTCCAGCTCTTGTTGTAGCTTCTACAATCATAACGAGCCAAGTAATACCGACCCTTCATGATTCTGTGCATGCTGCATCCAAAGTATCATCAGTAAATTATGTAACAGCAAAAAAACAGATCTCAGTTGACGGTTCATTAAAAAATATTGCAACGATCAAACACGGTAGCAAAGAATTATATTCTTTAAAGGATTTAAGCACAGCTTTAAAAATTACATCTAACCTCAACAAGAAAACGAACTCCATTGAATATAAATTGGTCTCCGGTAAAACAAAAACAAGCTTACAATTCAATTTCAAATCAAACTCAACTCTGTTAAACAATAAGAAATTCAATCTATCAATCGTAAATCATAAGGGTGTTCCATTTGGTGATGCGAAGGTGTTTGCTTCTGTTTTTGGAAAAGAAGTTATAAAAACAGAAAATTCTTCAATGTTATATATCAGTTCAACAAAACTAATCCAAGCTGATACATATGAAACACAATTTATAGCTGGTGGAAAGCTATTAGTAACTGGTGATACAGAAGATACTTTACAATCTTATATTCTGAATCCAATTTCAATGAAAATTGAAAAGACATTACCATACCAAGACTTAATTGTTTCAAATAATGGTAACAGTGCTGTTTTCGTTGATGACGAAGGAATCATTAACACGATTGATTTAAAAACATTTAAAGTAACTAAGTTCGATAAAAATGTAGAACCAAAAACTGGTTTAATTTGGTCTGGGGATTCTAAGAAGCTTTTCTTTATTGAAGGAGATAAAAATACAACCATCTCACAACTAGATTTAGCTTCAGGTGAATTTAAAACATTAGCAGCTGACAAAGTAGAAAATAAATCAGATTTAGTGATTGCATCAGAAGCACCATTAAAATTTGTATATTCTGTTACAAAAACAGCGACTTCTACAGTTGACCCTGAAACAGGTGAAACGACAGTAATTGATGATTCAACTGCTGGCCAAGATCTATGGTCAATTGATACATCTGTCGCTACGGCAACCGCTGTGCAATTAACAAATACACCTGATAACAAAATTTATCCAACAGTTCTTCCAAGTGGTTTCATTAGTTATTTATCTCAAAATACGGATGATGAGAATGCATTAACAAAACTGCTTGTTCAAAACCCATTAAATAACCAAACGATGACACTCTTTAACGGAAAACAATTCCATATATTAACGAAAACAATGGATGGAAAAGTTTTGCTTGTACAGTCGTTCGCATCAGGTGATCAAGTATTTGAATTAACAGAAAGCGGCTTGTTAAAACCGATTTTTAAAACAAATAAAACAATCAACTCAATTACAGCAACTTCTACAACTAAGCTAGCCTTCACTTATGGAGATGATGGCGAAGAAAAAACAGCCTTCGTCAATAACGGAAAAGTACTTTACATTACTAAGTAAATAATAAAGGGGAAATCAAACATGAAAATGATGACAAAAAAACTATCTATCGCTGTATTAACAACTGCTCTTGCATTTGGTGCAAGTAATACTTATACAAAGGACAATGTTGGAGCTGCAATTGATAAAAATCGTATCGTTATCGCTGGTTCTACTGCATTACTTCCTTTAACAAACCAAGCTTCTAAAGAATTTAAAAAATCAAATCCAAAAATTAAAATTTCTGTATCTGGTTCTTCTTCAATCGCTGGACCACAGGCAGTTAAAAAAGGTTCAGCAACGATTGGTGCAGCTGACTGGGATGCGACATCTGAAAAAGTAACTGGATTACCTACATTCTCTGATTTAAAAGCTTACAAAATTGCGGTTATCCCGTTTGCAGCAGTGGTAAGTAAAAATAATCCTGTAAGTGATCTTTCAACTTCAGAGCTACAAGATATCTACACAGGTAAAATTACGAATTGGAAACAAGTTGGCGGTCCTGATAAAAAAATCAATGTTTACACTAGAAGTATTGGTTCAGGTACACGTGTAAACTTTGAGAAAAAAGCATTAAAAGGGGAAGATATTAAGGATTCTGGATCAAACGTAGAGAAGGTTTCAAGTAGTGGATTAATGAAATCTAAAGTTGCTGGAGACGATTATGGAATCGGTTATATTGATTTAGCTTATATTACACCTTCAAGTGGGTTAAAAGCATTAAGCTATAATGGCGTGAAAGCAACTGTTGAAAATGTAAAAGCTAAAAAATACCCAGTTTGGGGTTACGGATATTTAATTACAAAGAGTAATGTTTCAGAAGCGAATATGAAATTCATCAAATTTATGCAAAGCAGCAAATTCCAAAACAAATCACTTAAAAGCTTAAAATTCATTCCTGTTAGTGAGATGAAGTAATTTTATAAGAAGCATAGATAAAACAAGCCCCATATTTGTGGGGTTTGTTTTTTGAAAAGGAGGACATTCATGGCTATTCCACAAGTAGAAATATCTCAAGTTTTCAGACAAACTCAAAAGAAAACTACATTTCAATCTACTATTTTTAATCGTTCATTTCTAATAGCCTGTTTTTGTAGTTCATTAATATTAGGAATTATTTTATTTACAATTGTTTATTTTATTGGGAAAACCGGAATTCATGTATTTCATGATGTATCATTTAAAGAATTTTTCTTATCATTCAAATGGGAGCCTTATGAAAATCACTTTGGTGCTGGTTCTTTCATAATCGGTACATTGAGCTTAACAGCATTGACTTTATTATTTACAGTTCCAATTTCATTAAGTATTGCGATCTTTAATACGCAATTTGCGCCAGTATGGCTTCGCAATTTTTTGTCATTAACTTTAGATATTTTAGTTGGAATTCCATCCATTGTGTATGGTTATATTGGTTTAACTTTACTAATTCCATTAATTAGAGACACATTTCAGACAGGTTTAGGTAGTGGTTTACTAGCTGCTTCGCTCGTTCTTACATTGATGTGTATTCCAACTGTTGTAAAAATCTCAGAAGATTCATTTATGGCCGTTCCGAATGATTTAAAAGATGCAAGCTATGCACTTGGAAGTACACATTTTCAAATGATTCGTAGAGTTCTAATACCGGCTTCTAGCTCTGGGGTCACAACTGCAATTATTCTTGGAATGGCACGCGCAATCGGTGAAACGATGGCCGTAGTCATGGTTATTGGGAACACTGCACAAATCGCAAAATCATTAACAATGCCGACTTCTGTCCTTACAAGTAATATCGTAATGGAAATATTAAATGTATCCTATGACTCTACTTGGAATTACGCACTGTATATGATGGCCTTTATCTTATTATGTATCTCACTATTATTAATAATTATCATCCGAAATTTACGCAAAAAAGGAGCATGAAGATGACTAGGACTCCTATAAATATTGAAAAAAGCATTAAGAAAAACAGAACAATAAGTAAAGTTATGAAACTCCTTTTATCATCAATTACTATTTTTACTTTTGGGATCATTCTTTTCTTATTATTGAAGATTCTGAGTAAAGGATTAACAACGATTGATTTTCATTTTCTCGTAGGATTACCAGAGGAAATAGATGCTGGTGGAGGAGTAGGTCCTTTTCTTTTTAACACATTTTATATTTTACTCATTTCACTTGTTATATCAATTCCGATCGGACTTGGTGCAGGTATTTATTTAGCAGAGTATGCAAAACAAAATAAATTAACTGATTGGATTAGTACTTGTGTTGAAGCATTAGCATCCGTGCCTTCAATTATTTTCGGATTATTCGGCTATGTATTATTTGTAGAAGTTTTTGATGTTGGATTAACTGTTATTGGAGCTGCAATTACACTATCATTCTTAAATTTACCAGCCTTAACACGTATTATTGAAGAATCAATTCGTAATGTACCACTAAGCTATCGCGAAGCCTCTTATTCATTAGGTGCATCAAAAGCAACTTGTATTATAACAATCATACTTCCAGCAGCATTAAAAGGAATTTTCACTGGTATCTCATTAACAGCATGTCGAGCATTGGGTGAATCAGCTGTAATTTTACTTGCAGGTGGTACAAGTGCCTCTGATAAAATGTGGGACTTCTCATTAACTGGTCCTGGTGCTACCCTTCCTGTTCAGCTTTGGTATATTCAATCTGAAGCTTTAGTTGAGGATGCAATGAAAATTGCTGATCAATCAGCTGCTTTACTTGTTGTTATCATTTTATTATTATCTATCGTATTACGACTTCCTTTTATGTTTAAGAAAAAATAAATAAATTAGAAAAACACTTGGAGTATACCAAGTGTTTTTTCTAAACTACTATTAAGTTAGTTCTAAGTATTATTACGTTTTCTCTATTCATTTCTCACTGAAAATTATATTACTCAATTTAGAGTTATATTATTTTTTAGCTTCCTCCAAATATTTCATTCTTTCTAACATTGTAGGATGATCATATCGGAAGAATTTTACTAAGAATGGTGGGTCTACTTGGGTTAGGCTATTTTTTGATAATTTCTGAAAAGCAATGATACCTGCTTCTGCATCATTGGTCAGCTTAACAGCATATAAATCTGCTTTTTTCTCGGCATGCCTTGAAACTGCATTCGAAATTGGTTCCGAGATAAATCCTACGATTCCACTAAATAATAAAAATAACGTTAACACAACCATCATTTTATCAGGTGAATTATATTCTCTATTCCTTGATAGTGTAAGCTTCATTAATCTATCAATAATAAATAATCCGACTAAACTACCAACTAATGTTCCAAACATCGCTTTATAAATATCTTTATTAACATAATGAGACATTTCATGGGCCATGATAAACAATATTTCTTCATCTGTTAGCCCTTTAAGTGTAGTATCCCAAAGAACGATTCTAGCGTTTTTACCAATTCCAGTTACATACGCATTATATGTAGTTGTTTTAGCTGACATATTCACTTCGTACACTCTATGAGCAGGAATATTTGCTTCTTTTGCTAAAGATACGATTTTCTCTTCTAATTTCTTATCCTTTAATGGATAAAAGTCATTATATAAAGGGTCTATGATTACTGGTTGAATAAATGTAAGAAAAATAGTGAATGGAATACTTAATAACCATGTTGTGATCCACCATTTTTTCGGTTGTTTTTTAATTAATAGATACACAACATAAATGACAAAGTACATAATAGCGAAATTTACCCAAAATCCAATAATCTCATCCTTCATCCAACTATTAAAAGATTGTACGGTTAATCCATATTTCGTAGAAAGTTTAAAACGATATAAGTCTAGAGGTAATGTGATTAAATAAGTTAAGACTGAAACAAAAAAGAAATAGAGGAATACTTGAATAAAATGAAATCGAGTCAGTTTCTTTAATGATTCACCTAATTTCCCAATAATACCACTTAACAATAAAAGTGAAAGAACGATCCAATCCAATGGTATGCTAATAAAATACAAAACATTTTTAAGTGTACTATAACTTGTACTAATTTTAGCTTCTTTATGGTCCATAAATGTATTTGGATCAACGAATGTACCTTTGTATTTTGCTGGCAAGTTAGAATCTGTGAAAACATAAAAGTATAATAATACAAAAATGATATATGCAAGATAGCCAATCAAAATAAACTTTGATACTTTTGATTTCTTCGACTGTTTCATGTAATCCCCCCACTTCTATATTATCAACTTTGTCCAAAATTTTAGAACATAAAAAAAAAATAATAAAACACGCTCTTTTCATTTTATGAAATCATAGAACTTGTATGTATGCTTTCTAACAAAAAAAGGTATAACCCCAAATAGGTAGTACCTTTCAGACTGAATCTCTTAGCTTTTTTCTTTCCATACAAACTGAAAGGTACAACCTTTAACAGGAAGTACCTTTTCATTTTAGCTAATTATGATTGTGTTATTGAATCCTTTAATGCTCGTCTTAGAATTTTTCCAGTTGCATTCTTTGGAAGCTCTGAAATAAATTCAATAGATTTTGGCACTTTATATTTTGCTAAATGAGCTTTACAATATTCTACTAATGTTTCTTCACTTAATGAAGGATTTTTAGACACAACATAAGCTTTGACACTCTCTCCGAAGTTATCATCAGGCAATCCAATTACAGCACATTCTACAATCTCAGGATGATTGTAAAGGATCTCTTCTACTTCACGTGGATAAACGTTAAATCCACCCACAATAATCATTTCTTTTTTACGGTCTACGATATAGAAATAGCCATCTTCATCTTTACGTGCTAAATCACCAGTGTATAACCAACCATCACGAATTGTCATTGCCGTTTCTTCTGGCATATTATAGTAGCCCTTCATGATATTTGGACCACGTGCAATTAATTCACCAACGACACCAACCGGAACTTCTTCTCCTAGCTCATTGACAATTTTATTTTCTACATTGCTAATATTCGTGCCTATTGATCCCGCTTTTCGAGGACGATCTAAAGGGTTAAATGTCGTTACAGGTGAAGCTTCTGACAATCCATAGCCCTCTGAAATCATTACGTTAAATTTCTTTTCGAAATTCTCTAATAATGCTACCGGCAATGATGAGCCTCCTGAAATACATAAACGAATTGACTCAAAATCTTCAGTTTTACCTTCTGGATATTGATATAGGAAATTATACATTGTTGGAACGCCAGCAAATACAGTTGCTTTTTGCGTTCGAATGATTTTAAATATTTCACTTGGGCTAAACTTCGGTACAAATATAACAGTTGCTCCATACATTAATGGTGCATTTAGCGCTACAGTTAGACAGAAAACATGGAAAGCTGGTAGCGTTGCAATTACCTTTTCAGTGCTAGTAAATCCTAAGAAATGACCAGCATCCATTGCATTAGAATATAAATTCTTATGAGTAAGCATCGCACCTTTTGGTTTACCAGTAGTACCTGAAGTGTATAAAATTACTGCTAAATCATCTTCATGTAGTTCTGGTCCTTCGAATGTTAAATCTCCAAGGCCAACTACATTTGTAAACGATTTCAATTTATTGTCTGAAAAATCATAAGGATGTTCTTGCTTTGTTTCACAAATAATGTAGTGTTCAATGTTAGGAAGAATTGGTGAAGCTTTTTCAACTAGTGGAAGAAATAAATCTAATGTAATGACAGCTTTGGCATCACCATTTGTTAGAATATAAATTAATTCGTCTGGTGAATATAGTGGATTAACTGGTATGACAGCCGCTCCAGCTTTTAACGCACCATATAGTGCAATAATAAAATGTGGGGAATTACCAACAACTAATGCAACTTTATCCCCTTTTTCAATTCCTAATTTTGAAAGACCACTAGCAAACTTTGTTATGTATGTATTCAATTGTGCATAGCTAAATGATTGCCCTTCAAAAATTACAGCAGTATGTTCAGGATGTTTTAATGCAGTTTGTGAAAGCGTATGAACTAAATTCAAGAAATTACCCCCTTTTTAAAAATAATTTAAAATATTCTAAATATATTATATTGCTAGAAAACATTTCTGACAAGATAGAAATATTACTTGTTTAAAAGCAATAAAAAAAGAGTGGAGATCCACTCTTTTTAAACAAATAGGCTTAAAAATTCCTCTTTCGTTACATTTCCAAAATAATAACTTAAATTAACATCTTGTAATTTGCGCTCAATTTCTTGTTGATCAAATTTTGTACCAACTAGCGTTTGCTCTAAATCTGACACGTCACCAACACCAAAGAAGTCACCATAAATTTTAACAGATTCAATGACGCCTTTATTTACTTCTAAGCGAATATCAACTTGTCCTGCAGCAAATCTTTTACTTTGTTGAATATTACATTTAGGAGATTTTCCGTAATTCCAATCCCATGAACGGTATCTGCTATCTGCTAGCTCTTTAATATTTTTTATATCTTCATCAGACCATTCATAGCGCTCAATTGCCCCATGTTCTTTAAAAATAGATTGTAATAACAAATCTTTAAATTCTTCGATTGTTAAATCTTCTTTCAGAAATTCTTTAATATTAGCTACTCTACTTCTGATTGATTTAATTCCCTTTGATTGAATTTTATCAAGCTTTACATTCAATGCATTGACAACTTCGTCTATATTACTATTAAAAAGTAATGTCCCATGACTAAACATTCTGCCTTTAGTTGAGAATTGTGCATTTCCAGATATTTTTCTACCTTCTGCTAATATATCATTGCGTCCACTTAGCTCAGCATTTACTCCAAGTTCTTTAAGCGCTTCGATTACTGGCTCTGTAAACTTTCTAAAGTTATGAAAACTATCACCATCATCCTTCGTAATAAAACTGAAGTTCAAATTCCCTAAATCATGATATACCGCTCCGCCACCAGATAATCTTCTGACAACTTGTATATTATGATCATTTACATATGCTGCATTTATTTCTTCAGCTGTGTTTTGATTCTTCCCAATAATGATAGATGGTTCATTAATATAAAATAAAAAGTATGTATTTTCTGGATTTAGATGCTTTAAAGCATATTCTTCCATTGCTAAATTTAACGTTGGATCTGTAATTCCTCTATTATCTAAAAAAAGCATGTGAGTCCTCCTATATTAAATTGATTTCCATTCAAATCCTGTATAAGCAGTCTGAATAGGACCATTATAATACTTTTGTGCTTCATCTATTAAATGATTTGTATTTCCACTGTGAGGTAAATGTGATAAAAGCAATTGTTCTACATTTGAATGTTGTGCAATTGTCGCCACTTCTTTACTATTCATATGTCCTGCATTTGTGCCGTCTTGATTTTCATACATATTGCAGTCACAAATAAGTAAATCTGCATCTTTAGAAAAAGGAATAAATTCTTCCATATAACTAGAATCTGCAGTGTAAACAACTGTACTATCTGCTGTTTCAATTCTCATCGCAAAACAATCTACAGGATGCTTTGTTTTCAAAAAACGAATTGTAAATGGACCTAAGTTTAGTTCTTCATTAGGGTTATACTCGTATCCTATCGTAGCTTGCTTATTCGATAAAGCTTTAAATTTTTCTTGATCAAGTCCATGTCCGTAAATTGGTAATGCATAACCGTCATTTGCGGCATTGATAATTTTATAGTATTGTAGTACGCCAATATCAGCTATATGATCATGATGATAATGCGAAATAACTACACAATTTATGCTTTTTAAGTCTATGTAATTTTGCAAGCTTGCTAATGCGCCAGAGCCACAATCTACTAATAGTGAGAAATTTTTTTCCTGAAATAAATAACAAGATGTCGCTTCTCCTTTTTCTGGATAACCGCCCCAATAACCAATCACAGTTACTTTCATGAATTGTTTCACTCCTTCGATTTTATTATACCTTGGATATATTACTTTATTAGTTTTATTAAAGATTAGGCATTTATATTATTTTTAAAATTGTACTAATACAGATTGACATTTAATACATTGTAGTAATACAATGCTAATAAGATAACTCAAAGGAGTGGGTAGCGTGCTTGTTAAAATGTCCGAATTTTTAAAACTTTTACCTAAGAAAAAATGTTTACAATGTAATTCGACGATTGAAGAGCAACATGATTGCTACAGTAATACTTGTTCTAACTGTTTAAAAAATAGCTTCTAAAATAGAAAGAGCAGTCGAAAGTTGATTCAAGTTGCCCTACTTAAATCAACTTATAGACTGCTCTGTTTTCTTATTAATAACTTGGAACTACTTCTTTTTGACCACTAAATAAATATTGAATTGTATCTTTTACTGCTTTCTCACCTTGATCTATACAATCTGGTAAGCCTGAACCATAAAATGAACAACCTATAACAGATACACCAGGCATTTCATTTTGTAAGTAATGCTGCATATGTTTCGTACGCTCTTGATGATTAATTGTGTATTGAGGCATTGCTTCTTTCCATCTTGATACAACGTAAAACTCTGGCTCTTCTGCGATGTCCATAGTTTTCCTTAAATCCTCTAAAACGATTTTAACTAACTCTTCATCAGTTTGATCAACAATATCTTGATGCTTCGGTCGTCCTACGTAACAGCGAAGCAATACTTTCCCTTTCGGACAAGCATGTGGCCATTTTTTATGTGTCCAGGTACATGCCGTAATATTATAGTCGCTATTTCTAGAAACAACAAAACCTGTACCATTTATATCGTTTTTAATTGCACTTTCAGGAAAGGCAAGTGCCACATTGGCTACAGAAGTTGAAGGAACTTTTCGGAATGGCTCAAAAACAGTATCTTCATTAAATAAATCTGGAATAACACGATGCGGAAGTGCAACAATAATTGAATCTGCTTCGATTTTTGATTGATTGCTTAATGTAATTTCATATACATTATTCTTTTTATCAATCTTAATGGCTTGTACACCCTTTAAAATCTCATTTTGATCAAGTTCTTGTTCGATTCTTTCTACTATCGTTTCTAAACCCGTACTTACAGTCTGGAAAATTCCTTTTCTAGGACCTTTTGATTTTTTAACTGGCATTTCTTTTTTCATACCACGAACAATGCTTTGATACTTTTGCTCAAGATGAAAAAACTGAGGGAAAGTTGCCATTAAACTCATCTTATCAATATCACCTGAGTAAATACCTGATAAAAGTGGTTCAATTAAGTTTTCAACTACTTCATTTCCCAACCTTCTTCTAAAAAAAGCACCTAAAGACATATCGCCTTCAACTTGAGTTTTCGGAAGTACAAAATCAAGTCCTGCTCGTACTTTTCCTGCTGGTGAAAAAAGTCCAGAGAATAGGAATGGTTTTATTTGGGTTGGAATTCCCATATTTGAACCTTCTGGCATTCCATACAGTTGATTATTTACCAATACATAAGCTTTACCTGCTGTATTATGAACAATCTGATTTTGGATACCAAGATTTTCTGCAAGGCGATATGCGCTTTTTTTTCTAGCTAAAAACGAATCAGGTCCTCGTTCAATGACAAAACCATTTTTTCTAACTGTTTGTATTTTCCCACCAAGCTTCGTTGATGCTTCTATTAACTGAATATCAACTGGAAGGTTTTGTTTTTTTTGCTCTTGTTTCAAATAGTAGGCAGCTGTCAGACCAGTAATTCCTCCGCCTAAAATGACAACCTTCTTTTTCATCTATAGTCCTCCTATTTAGAAAACACTATTTATTGTTCATTCCACTTTCTTAAAACAACCGTACTTAACCCACTAATAAATAATGGATCTGTATTTGGCATTGGTGGACGAACATATCTTTTTTGTATTTTCTCTGTTACGTACTTACATTCTATATCGTTATCATAAAGTACTTCTAAGTGTTCACTTACAAATCCTAGAGGTAAATACACATACGTATCAAAATCATATTTTTCATCTAATTCATGTGTTAAGTCCTGTACATCAGGTCCAAGCCATGGTTCAGGTGTATTACCGGCACTTTGCCAGCCAAGATAATAATGCCTAATGTCTGCCTGTGCTACAACTAACTCAGCTGTTTGCTTTAATTGTTCTGGATACGGATCGCCGTAAGTAAGAATTTTTTCTGGTAAACTATGTGCTGAGAAAATAAAAGCAGTTTTTTCTCTTTCGTTATCATTCATAGGTTCCAGAATTTCTTCAACTTCTCTAACCCAATATTGAATAAATCTCTCTTCTCTATACCAATCATCTACATGTGTAATGATTGGGCCATCGATCTTTTCTGAATGATTTGTAGCACGTTCATTATAAGATTTCACACTGAAAGTAGAATAATGAGGAGCAAGTACAATACTAATTGCTTTTGTAATCCCATCATTTTTCATTTGGTCAACTGCATCTTCAATGAATGGTTCAATATGCTTTAAACCAAGATACATTTTAAATTCTACTTTATCCTGTATTTCATTTAGATCGCTTTCTAAAGCTTTCCCTTGTTCTAACGTTATTTTAGCTAATGGAGAAATTCCACCGATTGCTCGATAACGATCAGTTAGGTCCTCTAACATTTCAGGGGTAGGCTTTCTACCTCTACGAATATCTGTATAATATCGTTCAATATCTGATTCTTTATATGGCGTGCCGTATGCCATAACTAATAAACCAATTTTCTCTTTCATGTCATCACCATAGTCCTTTATTTTAAACTTGTACCCTCGAAGAATACTCATGTACAAAGCTAGTTAAACGTTTAAGAGTATCTGGATTTACTTCTGGGAATACCCCATGACCCAAGTTAAAGATATGACCTGGATTTGCCATGCCCTCATCAAGTATTTCCTTCGCACGAGCTTCGATTACTTCCCATGGAGCTAATAAGAATGATGGATCTAGATTTCCTTGAAGCGTTTTTGTAATTCCAAGTGAACGTGCTTCTGTGATAGAAGTTCTCCAATCTAAACCAATGACATTTATAGGAAGATCATTCCATTCATGGATTAAATGACTTGCTCCAACACCATACATAATTGTCGGGATATTGAAAGTTTTTAGTGCTGTAAAGATCTTCTCCATACAAGGTTTAATATAAATACGATAGTCTGCTGCATTTAATGCGCCAACCCATGAATCAAATAATTGAATTGCACTAGCCCCAGCATCAACTTGAGCTTTTACATATTTAATTGTCATTTCTGCTAAATGATCCATTAAAGCAAACCATGCTTCAGACTCTGCATACATAAATGATTTTGTTTTATTATAGTTTCTAGAAGGTCTTCATTCGATCATATAGCTTGCAACCGTAAATGGTGCGCCTGCAAATCCAATTAACGGTACTGAAAGCATTTCTGTTGTAAGTAATTTAATCGTGTCAAAGATGTAAGGTAATTGCTCTTCTGGATGAATATCAGTTAACTTTTTCACATCTGCTAAAGAACGGATTGGATTGCTAATAACCGGACCGACACCTGATTGAATCTCCACATCTACGCCAATCGCAGGTAGTGGCGACATAATATCCTTGTATAAAATTGCAGCATCTACATTATATTGATTTACTGGAAGCGCTGTTACATAAGCGCATAATTCTGGTTGATGAGTAATTTCAAATAATGAGTATTTTTCTTTAATTTTTCGATATTCTGGCTGAGAACGTCCTGCTTGTCTCATATACCAAACTGGCGTATGCGTTACTGATTCTCCTCTTGCCGCTCTTAGAAATGTATCGTTAAAATCTTTTTTCATCCTCAAAAGTCTCCCTTTCACTTTTCCAAACTCTACTATTAAATATACTGATTGGACCTTGAATTGTATAGATAACTTGATTAATGACACATAATGTTCACTTAATTTACATTTTTTATCAATTACTAGGTCGATTGAACTATTTGTCTTTTCCCATAAAAATTATATCAAAATATAACTAAAATATCGAATAATAAACTATATAATTTTTATTATTTAATAATTATTATAATTAATATTTTATCAGTTGATGAGTGTTGTTTGTCAATTGACTATAAATCCACAAATAAAAAGCTCTCCTTCAAATCTTTAGATAAGAAGGAGAGCCTTAAAATGTCTATTCTTTATTTCTTATGTTTGGATTGACAAGTTTAGACCTCTCACCCTCTTCTTTTGTTTGAGGATTATAAGGAACGACATAATATGAAGAAACATTAAATACATTTACAAAAGCATCACGATATTCGCCAACACCTGTAACTGTATCAATTAATTTTTCTTTTCCATCCTTTACTCGATAAATATGATATTGCTGTCTTTCATCAGTTGGTACTTTCCAAGTTAATTTCACCGAGAATAATCCAAATGGAGAGAAAGATACTTTCGATTTTAGATTACTAATCGGCTCTAGTTCAATTGGAGAATCTAAGTCTGCGATATTCTTAGGTTTTTCAAATTCAGTAGTCGGTTCTCTTCCAGCTTCTCTTAAAATCTTCTTAAATAAAATAGTTGGATAAGTACTACCATTTCGTAAAAAATGCTTCGCATCTGTCTTATCATAACCCATCCATATGGTACCAATTACATCTGGTGTATATCCTACGAACCATGCATCTTTATTACCGTTTGTTTGACCTGGAATATTTGTAGACCCTGTCTTTCCAGCTAAATCTCCTTCGAATACACCTTTATCGGCTGTACCTTCTTTTACAACACCACTTAGCATCTTAGTCATATACCAAGAAGTCTGAGATGAAAATACTTTATATTCTTTAATTTTCGCATTCGCTATTAATTCATTGTTATGATCATAGATAGCACTTATTACGAATGGTTCTAATGCATCTCCTTCGTGACCAAAGGTACTATATGCTTTCACGAGTTCTAATGGTGTTAACCCATTCTTAAGCCCACCTAATGCCATACTTAGTCCTCTATCTGGAATACTTATATTCATTTTCTCTAAGTAATTTTTAGCAACCTCTATACCAATATCGTTTAGTAGCCAAACTGCTGGCACATTTGCTGATTCAAGTATTGCTTTATACATTGTCATATTCTTTGAATACTCATTATTATAGTTTTTAGGCTTATAATCACCTAAGGCACTCTGTTCATTAGGTATTAATGAATATGGATTATAATTACCTGTCTCCAGTGCTGGCGAATAAACTAGTAATGGCTTAATTGTTGATCCTGGTTGTCTTTTTACATTAATTCGATTTAATCCTTGGAAGTAATAATTTCTTCCTCCAATGGCTGCTTCAACTCCACCTGTTTTTGAATTAATTAAAACAAATGCACCTTCCGCATTTTCATCAGTACCAGGAAAGTAGTTTCCATTTTTAAAATACTGATATGCTGTTAACTGTGTTTTCTTATGAATTGGTACAACTACTTTATAACCACCATTCAACAACTCATCATATGAGATATCGTATTTTTCCTTAGCCTCTTTAATAACCATGTCAATATAAGTTGCATAGCCGTTTTCAAACTTCTGCTCAGTAATATTCAACTCTGTAGGCTTGGCTTTTGTTTTACGATATTCCGCTTCAGTAATGTAATGATTATCTAGCATTTTATACAAGACTAAATTTCTACGTTCTAAACCTCTTTCTGGCTGAGAAACTGGATCATAATGTGAAGGAGCTTTTAATAATGCAGCCAAAGAGGCACTTTCTTCTAATGAGAGATTTTCTATATCCTTCCCAAAATAATACTTAGATGCACCACCAATACCATATACTCCATGTCCAAAATACACCTGGTTCAAATACATTTCTAAAATTTGATCCTTTGTATATTTTCTTTCGAGGTTAATGGCGATAATAACCTCTTTCGTCTTTCTCATAAATGTTTTATCATTTGTTAAAAACACGTTTTTAGCAAGTTGTTGTGTAAGTGTACTTGCACCTTGAACTTTACTAAATGCCTTTAAGTCATGTATGATTGCCCGAAATATTGATTGGACGTCGATCCCGTGATGCTTGTAAAAACGTTCATCTTCTATTGATACAATCGCCTGTTGTGTATATTCTGGAATATCATCTATCGAAACAATTTGATGGTTTTCATTATATAATTTCGAAACAAAGTTCCCTTCAAGATCAACCATTTCAGAAGAAGAGTGGATGACAAGCTTCTCTTCATCTATTACATAGTTTCCTAAAAAAACGATGAGTAAAAATCCAATAAAACTGATTAATAGGACACTTAACAGTCCTATTGCTAAATATCCCCATTTTTTCAAATCATTCACCTACATTTCTCATACCATTTCCATCATAGTATATCCATTTTTTCCCATTGATTAGTCACTAATTTCTTTTTTTCGCTACTTATTTCCTTGGAAATACATTTTTCGTCAATATATTCGTTAGCATTTTTTTAGAGGATTACCGATATATTTCTTGAATAGGTAAAGATAGATACATAGTAGGAGGAATGAAAGAATGTCTGATTTATTTACATTATTAGAATCATATTTTCCAGAAATGGTTTCCACACGGAGATACCTACATGAGCATCCGGAGCTTTCATTTAAGGAATACGAAACTGCCAAATTCATTCAAAACTTTTATAAGCAATTAGGTATTACATATCAATCTAATGTTGGTGGAAATGGCGTTGTTGCTACAATTCATGGTCGAAATCCTGGTAAAACAATTGCACTAAGAGCTGACTTTGATGCATTACCAATACAAGATGAAAAAAATGTACCATATGCATCTAAAGTTCCAGGGGTTATGCACGCATGTGGTCATGACGGTCATACTGCAACATTATTATATTTAGCAAAGGCCTTGAATGAACTAAAAGAACATTGGAATGGGAAAATTGTGTTGATTCATCAACATGCAGAAGAATATGCACCAGGAGGAGCAGTCTCAATGATTGCCGATGGTTGTCTAAATGGAGTAGATGAAATATACGGAACTCACTTATGGGCAATTGAAGATTTAGGTACGATTGGATACCGTAGTGGGCCAATAATGGCGGCTGCAGATCGTTTTTCAATTACGATCCAAGGTCAAGGTGGTCATGGTGCTGAACCTCACCGTACAAAAGATAGTATTGTTATTGCGAGTCAATTAGTTATGGCGCTTCAGCAAATTGTAAGTCGTGAAACAAATCCAATCGATACAGCTGTACTATCTATTGGAAGCTTCGAAGCTAAAAATGCATTTAATGTAATTGCAGATCGAGCAACTTTAATTGGAACAGTGAGAACGTTTAAGAAAGAAACGCAAGTAAAAGTTAAAGAGCAAATGGATCGAATCATTAAAGGAATCTGTTTTGCAAATGACGTAACTTATGAATTTAAATACGATGATGGCTATCCTCCTGTCGTAAACCATGAAAAAGAAACAGAATTATTAGTTCAAGTTGCTGCTTCTATCGATGAAGTTACACACGTTAAAGAAATGGATCCAAAAATGGGCGGAGAAGATTTTGCATATTATCTTCAAAAAGTTCCTGGAACATTCTTTTTCACTGGAGCAAAATCTCCAAACACATTGGAAACTTACCCGCATCATCACCCAAAATTCGATTTTGACGAAAAAGCAATGTTAATTGCTGCAAAAACACTTGGATCAGTATCTTTAAAGTCATTAATGAGTTCACATAAATTAGTTGAACAGAAATAAAAAAAAGGAGAACTTTAATTCAAAAGTTCTCCTTTTTTCTTTAAATGTCTAATTCTATATGCGTTTTTTGCTGTTTCTCCTAATTGTTCAAGAAGTTGGTAATTTACATACGCTCCTACAGGTGCACCTATAACAGGTACTAATTGTAGTAACTTCGCTAAATCTATGTGATCTCTATATTCCTGTTGTAAATGTTCCCAATTTATTTGTGGATTTTGATCTAGTTGATCTTCCCAATTTTCAATCACATGTAAAGTCTTTTTTCGATGTTCGTCACTTGAAAATGCTAATTGAAATATATACAACATAAATTGACGTTCAACTTCATCTTTTGGTGCATATCCATAAATTTTTGCTGCTTCAACTAAAAAGCGAATTTTAATTCCCATTAATAATGGAAAATCAGCAAGTCCTAATAAGATACCTCCTGCACCAGTTCCTGCACCTTCTACTGCAGAAATTTTCTTATATTCATTCAATTTTTTATCTAAGATTTCATCACGTTCCCTTAGTGATAAAGCATCATACTCTTCACTGCCACCACTAAAAACAGACGATCCACCGATAAACAATGTCATCATGTTTTTAATTGATTGGGTTAGTAAATCTTGAATTTGCTCTGGAAGTAAGGATTGTATCTTTAATTGTATTTTCTTAGCAGACGTTTTAAATACGTTTGAATCAGTTAAAATTTTTTGCTTCCATCTTGATAACTCGTATTGAATTCGCAGTTCATAAGAATCCATTTGGTTCACCCTTTACAATTTTTGTGATTGGCTCAACCTTTTTGACACATAAAATTTTATAAACCAAACTGAAAACACCATATAAATGAAGATCATCAAAAGAAAATTTAATGCTGCCATTCCCTTAACCAATGCAATTACACTAAAAACTACACTACATATTAACAGTAGTATATACAAAAGAGTTGAAATGGATTTTTTATTTTCGTCATTTGTATAAGGATATATTCTCCATAACATATGATAATTATATTGTTTTAAAATCGCCATATTTTGAATCCCAATCATATATAAAAATAAAATACCGATTATTAATTTCCCAATAACTGTAGGAACAAGATAGACAACAAAAGCACCGACAAATAATTGTCTAATAAACATGCTTAAGTAATTTCCATTTCTTATAAAAGTTCTTACTAATAAATAATCAGCTGCATTATTTGTTTTTATTTTCTTTATAATTGGATCAGCCCATCTTCGACGTCTTACTTGTTGTTGAATAGAAGGCACGTCTGTAAACAAATTCGCAAAACGATAAAAACTCGCTAAACGAGAAGTATCAAGTTTAACATTTCTTTCCCACTGTACCCTCTTATTCTGACTAATTGTTTGAATTAATATTGCATAAACTGCTAAACAAATAATCGGAATGAATAATAGGAAAATGTTCCATTTGCTTAATAAAGCATAGATAAAGAAAAATGAACCGATAGCTCTTACACAATAATCAAGACCTCGATTTAAAATTCCTTTATTTGATGTATGTAGAAATGACACAAATAAATGGTATGCCTTCAATAAGAAAATAATGATTATAAAAACAATAAAACTTGTTGTTTCCCCTAACATAAACTTCTTATAAATTGGATAAATAACACCCAAAAACATTAAAAGCAAATAAGCTTGCACTAAAAAAGTTATGAAATAGGATCTAATAAAATATCCTTTCATTCTTTTTTCTAAAGGCAACAAATAGTATAAGTCTGGCCCTTTAAAATATGTAGTGATTTGCCCAGAAGATACTAGTAAAGCAAAAACAATTGAAATAAATAAAACAGCTGGATAATCTAATGAGATTGTTTTCAATAGTTGTTGATAGTAATATGCTCCCCCACCGAATCCAAAAACAAGAACAAATTTAATATGATCATTAAAGATATAACGTCCATACTTACTAATTTCTTTTAGATAGCTTTTATATCTACTGGACCATAATTGCTTGACCGTTCTCATATTGTTTTTTCCTTAGTAGCAAAGATATAAATTTCATCCAATGACGCATTAGGCATGTTATATTGTTCCTGAAGCTCATTTAAAGTACCTTTAGCAATGATCACGCCTTCGTGTAATATAATAAAGGAATCACAATAGATTTGCGCAGTTGATAATATGTGCGTCGACATTAAAATGCCGGCACCTTTTTCTTTTTCCACCTTAAGTATTTCTAAAAGATCGTTTATAGCGATTGGATCTAACCCAAGAAAAGGCTCGTCAATTATGTATAGCTCTGGTTGTACGATTAATGAACAAATAATCATAACTTTTTGCTTCATACCTTTTGAAAAGGTAGATGGAAAATAATTTCTCTTTTCATAAAGACGAAATGTTTTCAATAATTCTTCGCTTCGTTGTTTAAAATCTTTTTCTGGAATGTTATATGCTAGTGCTGTCATTTCTAGATGTTCTTGTAAAGTAAGCTCATCATAAATCATCGGTGATTCTGGTACATAGGATAAGCTTGAACGGTAAACAGTCGGATCAGCATCAAAATTTCTTCCGTTAATTAAGATTTCTCCTTTTAATGGCTTTAATAGTCCTAAAATATGTTTAATTGTTGTACTTTTACCAGCTCCATTTAAACCAATTAACCCAACGAGCTCGTGTTTTTCTATCGTAAATGAAACATCTTTAATAACAGGCTGTCTTGTATATCCGCCTGATACATCTTGTACATGTAATAAAGTCATTATCTACAAATCCTTTCGAAAGTACTTTCAGATTTATTGTAACAAATATTAACTTTAACTTCCTTAATATCATATTTATCTTCCTCCCAAAAAAAATCCTTCTTTTTTTGAATACTATTTCTGCTAAAGGGTATTATAATTCTTGAAGGGAAAGAAACACTCTCTTTTCCGGTTTTTAACCACTTTGAGATGAGGTGTTTGTTAAAGAGTCAAATCAAGTTTGCGTTCAAACCATTGTAAGATAACTGTTTAAAGTGAAATGAGGTATCTCCGAAAGATAAAAACATCGTTGTATAAACAGCAGTGAAAACATCTAAGGGGATGGTGCGCTTGAACAATATCATTAAACACAAAGGTCATTAGTATACCAACTCGTAAATGAGGTGTCTCGAGCAGAGCATATATTTTTAATATAAGGTGTACAAATTAATTGAACATTATAGCAAATGAGGTGTCAGTTAAAGACAATTTAACTTAACAATTTAACAAATAATATCTTTCTCCTTCAGCAAGAAGCAACTATTAGTTGCTTCTTGTTTTATTTTCTGTTATCAGTAAAAATGGATTTTATGTTAGAATAGGAAAAAAATGTAAAGGATGTATGTTTACGATGGCACATGATTCTAATTGTATATTTTGTAAAATTGCAGAAGGTTCAATTCCATCTTCAAAAGTTTATGAAGATGACAATATTATGGCTTTTCTAGACTTAAGCCAGGTTACAAAAGGGCACACTTTAGTTATTCCAAAGGAACATGTAGATAATATATTTTCAATGAGTGAAGAAACTGCAGCTACATATTTTAGTAAAGTACCTGTTATTGCAAACGCAATAAAAAATGCATTTGATGTTGAAGGTGTAAATATATTAAATAATAGTGGTGAAGTTTCAGGTCAAACTGTATTTCATTATCATATGCATATTTTACCACGATATGGAAAAAATGATGGATTCGATGTAAAATGGCAGACCAATTCAGAAAAATACACAAACGAACTACTTCAAGAGATTGCAAAATCTATCGAAAATAATATTATTAAACAATAATAAATTACGACGATTATTAAATAAAAAAACAGGAGATCACAGATCTCCTGTTTTTTATTTTCCATTTCATGGATATTCCACATTTCGTTTCATTTACACTATTTTTTTTAGGTTATATAGTTTATATTTACTATATATCAATTAGTAAATTTATTATTATTTCCTATTTAAGATTCACTCAACATTATATAAGCATATCTTTTTTAACTTATAACATTCTATTATAATATAAAATTGTAGAATTTTATCAACTACTTTGTGAAAATTTTTAAAAATTCTAAATAAAAGTTCTTTATTTATTCAGATATTATTGGCATAATAATAAATAGATAGTTAAATAGAAAAGAAGGTGAATTGATGAAAACTGAACAAAAGATGTACACAATGAAAGAAGCTTTGATTTTTAGTCAAAGAATTGCCCAAATTTCGAAAGCATTATGGAAGTCAGTTGAAAAAGACTGGCAACAATGGATTAAACCCTATGATTTAAATATCAATGAACATCATATTTTAATGATCGCCTTCCATTTAAAGGGTGCCTCAATTTCTGAAATTGCTAAATTTGGTGTAATGCACGTATCAACTGCTTTTAATTTCTCTAAAAAGCTAGAAGAACGTGGTTTATTAGTATTTTCTAAAAAAGTTGAAGATAAGCGAAATACTTATATTGAGTTAACTGAAAAAGGCAAAAATATGTTATTAGATATATTAGAAGAATTCGATCCAGAAACAAACTCTGTTTTCCAAGGTACTTTGCCATTAAAAGAGTTTTATGGTAAATTCCCTGAGAATATGGAAATCATGGCTATTTTAAGAAATATCTATGGTAAAGATTTCATCGATATATTCGAAACAACTTTAGATAATATCGATAAAGAGTTTATTGAAGAAGATAATCGTCTGATTAAGAAACCTTAAATCACGAATCTTTTCCAAATTTTTTTCTTGAAAGCGTATCCTTTCTATATTCGAGCGACAAACATAACCTGTTAAGGATTTGACGATTGCTCAACCAAAAAGAAGCGGGTCAAAGATACTATATCCTACCGCTTTTTGTTTTTAGCCCACTTTGTTCAACGATTCACAAAAATTCCCCTCCAAAAAATCATCCTATTATCCTTCTATTATTCATTTCGACACTCAATTCTTTGTTCTATGTAAATCTTTTTTTAATCTCTATATAAACTCAACCGAAAGCATTTAGCTTTCGGTTGAATATTTTTCTTATTTACACATTATATGCAAGCTGCTCCAACGATTATTAATAAGATGAACAATACGACGATTAAAGCAAACCCACCATAGAATCCTGTGCTCATCATATACACCTCCTTTAGCTACATATCTTATCTTATGCGTGCATCATAAAATGGTCTGGGCAACAGTCCTAGTACTTCTCTAATTTCATAGATAGAGATCCACTTATAGACAAGAACACCCAATGATAATTAATAAGATAAATAAAACGACGATTAATACAAATTCATGTGATGAACTAGCTCCCATTTTTCCAACCTCCTAAAAGTAACTCTTTATAATATATAAACGAAAGTTACAAATGACTGTGCGAATGTCACGATTGGCAAGCTGTTTTTTAAACAAAAGCCTATTTAATTTTTGAGGACATACATAAACAAGCATCTTTTTAACAAATTTTTTTTATAAATACGTTCCAATTTCTTCTTTTTTTGGGATAAACTTTGTCACATTGAAGGAAAATATGATATATTAAGTGAAGTTATTTCCAGTTATTAGAAAGTTAGATATGTATTGGAAATGTAGTATACATACTTTGCTAGGTATTTTTCTTTTACGAAGAAATAAAGTCTAAATATTTATTAGGAGATGTTTAAATGAAAAAGTTAATCGTATCTGCAGTTTTAGCAACATCAGTATTTGGACTAGCAGCATGTGGATCATCTAGTATTGGTGATGACGTAGTTGCTAAAACAAATTCAGGAAACATTACAACAGAAGATTTATATAATAAAATGAAAGATACAGCTGGATTAGCAATGCTAAAACAAATGGCTATTGAAAATTATCTACGTAAAAACTTTAAAGTAAGCGATAAAGAAGTAGATAAAAAGTTCAATGAGTATAAAACACAAAATGGTGACCAGTTTGAAGCATTCTTAACTCAATATGGCTTTAAAGATGAAAAAGCTTTTAAAGAGCGTGTAGAGATTGATTTATTAACTGAAAAAGCTGCTCAAAAAAGTGTTACTAAAAAGGAAATTGAAAATTACAAACCAGAAATTAAAGCAAGCCATATCTTAGTAAAAGATGAAGCTACTGCTAAAAAAGTGAAAAAAGAATTAGATGCTGGTGGAGATTTCGCGGCACTTGCAAAAAAATATTCTACTGACACTGGGTCAAAAGATAAAGGTGGAGACTTAGGCTACTTTGGCGAAGGTGCGATGGTACCTGAATTTGAAGAAGCAGCATATAACTTAAAAGTTGGCGAAATTAGTGAACCAGTAAAATCACAATTTGGCTACCACATTATTAAAGTAGTTGATAAAAAAGAAGTAAATGAAAAGGAAGCTCGCGAAAAGATTGCTGCTTCTAAATTAACTCAAGAAAACTTCTCAGCGTTTTCAGACTCTCTACTTAAAGATGCAGATTTCAAATTAGAAGATAAAGATTTAGAAAAACAAGATAAGAAATAATCCATAAAAAAAACTGCCTAATTAAGTTAGGCAGTTTTTTTATTAATTTGAAGAAACTTCAGAGCTAATTAATAACTGCTCTCTTCTTTCTCTTTCTTCTTTAATTCTTTGCAAATAAATTTCTCCCTCTTTTTCAATGAAAGCTTCATCTGCATCTCTGTCTTGCTTAGAGGTATACAATACCATAAACCCACTCACAAATATCCCTAAAATAACAATATACATCCAAAACGGTAATAGTAACATATTTTTTCCTCCTTAGTAGACAAGCATTTGCTTCATTATATGGTCACTTCAGAAAAAGTATGATTATTTTAGTATTTTATTTGTAGAAATCGGTTTATTCATTTGTTCTGTTCTTCTTCAGGAACTCACTCTCTTTTGGAATGGAGGTGCACCACTAAAGTGAAATGATTCCAAAAAAAATCACAGTTCTTAGAACATAAGAACTGTGATCTTTAGTGAGTGTGAAACGCTTCACCCTTTTATAATGACTAATGATTAAAACTTAGGTTTGTAGAAACTACGATTTTCAAGTGGGAAAATGCGTTCTGTATATTCACCTGGCTCTACACGCTCAAGTGCACGATCTAACATATTCATTTTCGCATCAATATTATCAATATAATGTAAGATTTCTGCCTCTTTAATTAGTGGTAGTTTCGGGCTTCCATACTCATATTTACCATGATGACTTAATACAAGATGTTGAAGAACAGTTATTTCTTCCCCTTCTATTCCAAGTTCTATAGACGCATTTCCAATTTCAATTGCCATTAATGAAATATGGCCAAGTAAGTTTCCTTCTACTGTATATTTTGTTGAAACAGGACCAGATAACTCACGAACTTTACCTAAGTCATGTAAAATAATGCCGGCATATAATAAATCCTTATTAATTGAAGGATATAAAGTTGCAATTGATTCGCCTAGTTTCAACATACAATATACGTGATAAGCTAAACCAGATACAAATTCATGATGATTTTTTGTAGCTGCTGGAAACTCAAGAAAATCGTCTTCATTTTTTAATACTAAGTATTCGGTAATTTTTTTAAGTTTTTCATTTTCCATATTATTAATATAAGAAGTTATTTTTTCATATAGCTCATTTTTCGCGACTGGAGCTCTTGCAAAAAAATCTTCAGGATTTACTTCATCAGAATCTTTTGCAGGTCGAATTTGACGTAACTTTAATTGAAGCTTTCCTCTATAATCATGAAGCTCCCCTTCTACTTTTACAACTGCACCTTCTACATACGCTTCTTCTTGTTCAGAAGAAATATCCCAAAGTTTTGCTTCAATATCCCCACTTTGATCCTGTAATGTCAAAGATAAAAATGATTTTTGATTACTTGCTACACCTTTTGTAACAGCTTTTAAAAACAAAAACGTCACGAAGCGTTCGCCTACTTCATATTCATATACTTTTTTATCCATCATGTACCTCCAACAAGTCTATTTTTCTTCTAGTTCAGAAAGCCTCTACAACATCAATAAATTTGTAAACATAAAATGAAGAAAAATAATTCAGTTTTCCCAACAAATAAAACCATTTCGTATTATGTATTTGTTATGTCACGTACACTATTATACGTTAAAACACTCACTTATCCCAACAATGTTGGTACAAAAAATAAGACATAATGTAACAAATGGTTAGGACATCTACTTAAATTGAATTTACAACTTTCTAATTATTCAAATTATTACTTTACACTTCTTTTCATTTTATGCCAAAATAAGAATTATAGAGAATTTCAAGGAGGAAAAATCATGGCACTCTATCGTATTACTGCATTTGAGCAAAGTGGAGAATCTATTGTAGACGAACAATTTGAAGCTAACACCGACCTAGAAGCGAAAAAATTCGGAGAAGAAAAACTAGCTATCCTTGGTGCACTTGATAAAACTCACCGATGCATCAGTCCTACTGGAAAACTACTTTTATTTCATCCATAAAAAAGCTGCGAATGAATTTTCGCAGCTTTTTTCTATTTGCTTATGTTTTGAAGGAGCTTGCTTGTCGGAGCTTACCAGTCGCCTCCGCTTTTCTTTCTGTCTAGCTCCAGGCGTTAACCCCTCGAGGTCATAAGCCCAAGCCCAACGAAGGTTAAAAAGCAACCTTCTTTAAGATCGTTCTTATGCTTGTCGGGGCTGAGCGAACGCCTTCCGCTTTTCTTTCTGTCTAGCTCCTCGAGGTCATAAGCCAAAGCCCAACGAAGGTTAAATAGCAACCTTCATCGTTCTTCGTCTTATGCTTGTCGGAGCTTACCAGTCGCCTCCGCTTTTCTTATTTCCCAATAAATTCCGGTTTTCTTTTTTGTAGGAAGGCTTGTACGCCTTCTTTGTGATCTGCAGTTTTTCTCATTAGGCCTTGTCCGTTTTTTTCTGCTGCTAATACTTTTGTTAGTTTGTCTAGGTTATTTTCGTTATATATTTTCTTTGTTTGGATCATCGCACTTACTGGTTTTTGTAAGATACCATTTACGCGATTTTTGATTTCTTGTTCAAAGTCTCCTGAAATGACTTCATCAATTAATCCTAATTCTAGAGCGTTTGTTGCATTTAGTTTTTGGCCATCCCATATCAGTTGTTTGGCTTTCGATTCACCTATTCTTTTTTCAAGGAAATAATGTGCGCCACCATCAGGGATTAGTCCAATTCCAATAAAATTCATTGCTAATACGCCAGATTCGTGCGCTAAAACATAGTCACTTGCTAGCGCTAAGCTTAATCCAATTCCAGCTGCTGGTCCGTGAATTGCACTGATCACAATTTTTGGTAGCGTATACAATTTAATAACTAGTTCTGAAATTAAATCCATTACCGGTGAAAATGCACTTTCGTCAGTATTACTTAACATCGATTTTAAATCTCCACCTGATGAAAAGCCTTTGCCATTTCCACAAAGTACAACTACGTCTACTTCAGAATTATTAATGTCATCTAAAGCGTCTCTAAACTGTCTAAATGTTTCTTCGTTCATTGCATTTAATACTTCAGGTCGATTAAAAACAATTGTAGCTACACGACCCTCTTTTTTTAATAAAATGTGATCTGTTGTGTTAGAAATTGTCATAAAAAAATCCCCTTTATATTTATGTTTATTTTTAACATTAAACATTGAAAGGGGATTTTCCTTTATTTTATTAAATTGTTATATCACTTTTTTGAAAATAACTCGTCTAAAATTTTAATTTTTGCATTTGTATAATGTTCATAACCATCATTATACGATTTTGGATCCTTCGCATTTGCAAATCGAGTAATTTGACGTGTACCTGGATGAACAAACTTACTTGATGCGCCACAGCCTAATCCGATGATCGTTTGTTCTTCTTCCATTATTAAAATATTGTATAAGCTTTCTTGACCATCTACAGCATAGCCAATGTTCTCTAGATTACCTAATATATTTTTCTGACGGTATAAATAATAGGGATGATAGTTATGTTTTTCAGTCCAAACAGTAGCTTCATTCATCATTTGTTGTACTTCTTCACGATCAGCAACTTTGTATTTTTGCTTGTTTTGCGTCATTTCTGATGCTCTCTTAAATGATAATGTATGAACAGTTAAAGACTCAGGCATCAATTCTTTAGTCTCATCTAATGTGTATTGGAATTCTTTTAATCCTTCACCCGGTAAGCCGATGATTAAATCCATATTAATATTGTTCATACCCATTTCTCTTGCTAAATGGAATTTCGTGATTGTTTCATCAACAGTATGGTGTCGACCAATTGCTTTTAATGTTTCTTGAATATAGGACTGTGGATTAATACTAATACGGTCAATATTCCATTTATTTAATACATCAAGTTTTTCAGGTGTAATCGTATCAGGTCTTCCAGCTTCAACCGTTATTTCACGTACATTTTTCATATTTGGGAAAGATTCATGCATTTTAGCATAAAGTAAATCCATTTCTTCGGCTGTAATACTCGTTGGCGTACCTCCACCATAATAGATCGTCGTAATATTAATACCACGTTCTTTTAGGAATTCACCGACTTTTTCCATCTCATAATGTAATCCATATAAGAATGAATCAACCGCTCCTTGTTTACCTTGAATTGCATAAGCTGGGAAAGTACAGTAAGCACATTTCGTAGGACAATATGGAATCCCAATGTATATACTAACCTCATTTTCAAGGTTATAAAGATCAGGTATAACTTTAAGTTGACGGTCGACGATTGACTGCATCAATTGAATTTTCTCTTCATGAATTAAATAATCATTACGTAATTCATTATGAGCCATTTCTTTTGTCATACCGTTTTTTAATTTTGTATGAAGAAGTTTTGTCGGTCTAATTCCAGTAAGGATTCCCCATTTTTGCTCTATTTTAGTATGATCCTGCAGCAATGTTAAAAAGACGAAATTAACGGCTTTCTTTTTAAATTTAAAAGATTCCTTTTCATCTTTTCCTTCTACATAGGTAGTAGTAGATTGAATATCTTTTCCTAATTCACCTGATACTGCCTTTTTTGGTTCATCTAAATGGAATTGTATTTCTAAATCTGCATCTTCTATTTCATCTAACGATACATTACAATCTTCAAAGAATAATTGTGCTAGTAATTCTAAGGGTCTTTGGAAACGATGATCGTCTAGTCCTCTAATATATATTTTCATGTTTTATCACCTTTGTAAATTTATCACTTAAGTATAAAATTAAAGACAATGCAGGTCAATTAATAAAATTTGTCATTAAAAAACCTGGTTTCCAATGAATACATCTCAATGAAAACCAGGCTACATGTTATTTTTCAATTTTCAAATGTGATTTTAAGAATGGAAGTGGGAATTGTTTTCTAAAATGCTCTTTGATCATATAAGGTACACCATTTTGATCATTTGAACGTGTAATCCAATCAGCCACTTTTTTAATTTCTACTGGTGCATTAGACATCGCAACACCTAACCCGGCATGCTCAATTAGTGGTAAGTCACTGTAATTGTCTCCAATAACAACCATTTCATGATAGGATATACCTAAATGTTCACCTAAACGTTTTAAACCAGAATACTTTGAAATGCCTTTTCGAACGATTTCAATTTTCTTTTCTTCATCACTTAAACAATCTAAATGTGGATATTTTTGATTAATTTCTTTTTTAACTTTATTTTTTTCTACTTCATCTGAAAAATGACATTCTATTTTTAATGGAGAAATTGAATTCTCTAGAATACTATCTGAGAGAGATTCAACGAATTGGATTGGATAAAAAACAGGATCTGCGTTATTTAAAACCGCTTTAGCTACTAAATTAGACTGCAATTTTTTTCTATTTCCGATCGAAAAATGTTCGTGAGACAAACGTATATTACAATCATATTTTTCTAATTTCTTAACGATATCATAAGCTTCTTCTTCTTCAATTCTCTTTTCAAAGAATGGTTCATCAAGTTTAGAAGAAATAAATGCACCAGAGTGAGAGACTAGTAATGAAGGAATTTTCAAAGCTTTAGCTAATTTTTTTGTTGCTTGGAAATTTCTGCTTGTAAATAATGTAACATATATTCCTTTGTCTTGAACATATTCGACTGCTTCCTTAGTTTCTTTAGTGAGCTTTCCATTTGATTGTAATAACGTCCCATCTATATTAATTGCAAGTAACTTATAAATCATTAAGTTCTCCCCCATTTCACCAAGAATACCGATATTCAAAGATATGACATGCTTACATTAATTAGAACACATAGTAGTTTGATATTATTTCCAATTATCATAAAAAAAAGACCCCAATGTCATGGAGTCTTTTACTACATTATCGATTTAAACTACTGTATAAATCTTCTAATGGTTTCATGATAATTTTATTTAAATCTTGAATGACTAAGTTCATTCTTTGTTCAGCTTGCATTAAATTTGATATTAAAGGATTTTGTGAAACCTTTGCCATAAGCGCTTGAGCTTGTGTACTTTCTTCTGGAGAAATTTGTGCTCCTTGCATCATTTTTTGCTGCATTGTCATTTGAAAGTTTTGAAACTCCGAAAATAAAGGCTTAGCATTTGGATCAGCTAATATTTGTGCATATAAAGATTGTAAGTTTTTTAAATCTGGGTGCTCATTTAGCGCATTTTGTAGTGAATATGCAATATCATGAATGTTTACTGACATATTTCTAACCTCCTAATTACTTTGTAACTAACACTATAGCAAACATTCTATTATATGTCAGTTTTTCAGGTATAAAACTATTTATTCTTATCTTAGTAACTACATTTTATTGTCTCTCTTAAATAAATGCTTCATTAAATTCATTTTATGGACTTGTTTTACATAAAGAATTCAATTGATTATTAAAAGAAAAACATTCACCAACTAGGCGGATATCACATATGATACAACGATAATAATTTTGGAAAGGAGGAGAATCATTGCAATCTTTTCCTAAACATTCAAGTCCACAATCGTTTGTGATCGTAACAGATACTGTAAATGAAAAATCCATACAACCTCTTGGCACCATCACGAGCCTTTGTGAAGAGTTTACTGATTTATGCGAAGAGCATGAAATGAATTTCTATGTTACTACGTTTCAAAAGCTTATTAGCAATGAATTAGTTGGATATAAGCGGAATGAAAGTGGCTGGTTTTTAACAGAAGTAAATTCCCCTTCTATTATTCACAACAGAATTCATTCGAGAAAATTAGAACGCTCTAAAGAATTTAAGCAATTGAGTTCAGCTTTATCAAATCAAAATATTCCATTCTTTAACGCACGATTTTTAAATAAACTTGAAGTTTTTAAGTCCTTTATCGAATCACCGTATTTAAAACCTTATGTTCCATATACAGAAGAATGTATTTCTGAAGATCAATTAAACAGCTTTTTACAAAAATATCAGACCGTTTTTATTAAGCCAATCCATGGTAGCCAAGGGCGAAATATTTTTAAAGTAACAAAAGAAAAAGAACATTATCGATTGCAAAATAGTCAAAATTCAGATGAGGAAAAACAATTTGAAACGATTCATCAACTATTTCAAACAATTAAACCGCAATTAAAAAGAAGAACTTATATCATTCAAGAAGGCTTGCCTTTAATTATGAAAGATCATCGACTCGTTGATTTTCGCTTTCTTTGCCATAAAAATAAATTTAACAAATGGGAAGTAACCTCTACTGTTGCAAGAATTGGCCATCCAACACAGTTCGTTAGCAATTTAGCTCGTGGTGGTGATCTTGAAAAAATAGATGAATTTCTAAGTCAATACTTGCCAAAAAAAGAGAGAATTCACTTTAAAAAATTACTTACCGAGTTAGCAATAGAATGTTGTAAATGCATAGATATATCCTTTGATGGATTATTTGCTGAATTTGGGGTGGATCTTGCTATAGATGAGCAATTTAACCCATGGGTTATTGAACTAAATTCTAAGCCTTCAAAGGACTTACAAATAGTAGATCCACTTCATAAAATAAGACCTTCAACAAAAGCTATTTTTTCGCTTGTTCAATCATATTTATAAGTACAAGGAGTGAAGAAGATGAGAATTGGATATTTATCTCTGAAAGAAAGGCAAGAAGGTGAATACGTTCAGTATATGGCAAAGGAAGCAAGTAAACTTGGATATGAATTTGTACAATTTACACCATTTAGCATCCAACCTTCCACTGAAGATATTGTGGGTTGGAAGTATATCCCTGAAACTGAACAATGGGAGAAAACATCTTTTGAAATTCCTAATTTTATTTATGATCGTTGTTTTTATTCTCCTAATGTAAAAAGTAAGCAAGCAAAACCAATAGTAGATTGGTTAAAGAAACGTAAAGATATTACATTTTTAGGGTACGGTCTTCCTGGAAAGTGGGAAACTTATCAAGCCATTTCTACTGATGAAAGCTTAAGTCCTTACATTCCTAAAACGAAGAAATTGTTACACCTAGCTGTATTTTTTGAAGAGTTAAGAAAATCTCGAAGATTAGTGATTAAACCAATTCATGGTTCTAGAGGGATTAATATATATTTTGTGACTTTAAATGCCTATTCGATTAGTGTATCAACTCAAAAGCAAAAAGAAGTGATCGAGACGGTATATGAAACTCGAGATGAGTTTTTTGAATGGTTACAACCAATCGTTGAATCTAAAGGTTATGTTTATCAAAGTTATTTGGATTTAAAAACGAAATCACATGAAGCTTTTGACTTACGAATACTTTTACAAAAGAACGAAAAAGGTAAATGGGATACAGTAGGAAAAGGTATTAGAGTCGGTCAGCCTAATTCAATTATTTCCAATTTGAGTGGAGGAAGTAATGTTCAACCATTTGATGAGTGGATTAAGCAATTCAACCAAAGAACTGCATTAATATTGCAGGAGGATATTGAAACAATCTGCAATCAATTACCGCTTGTACTAGAGAAAAACTTTCTTCCACTATTTGAAATCGGCTTAGATTTAGGAATTGATTCCAATCAAGCCGTATGGATTTTAGATATAAATTCTAAACCTGGCAGAAAAGTATTACTTCAATCCGATCCTTCAATTCAACATAAACTTTATTCAGCACCAATTCAATATTGTCTCCATCTACAATCTAAATCTAAAAATGAAAGAAGTGAAATCAAATAATGAATGATGTTGTAAAAATCGTTACACATCGACAGAGTAAAGACTTAGTCTGTGTACCCGAAGCATTAACTTCAACTAGAAATATTGAATATATTGCATTTGGTCAAAAAAAGTACCCTTGTCAGCTCGTCACGATGAATACACTTCATGATGTCATTTCAATCTCTGAACAGTTAAAAGAAATGTTATGTATTCCATTTGAAGGCAATATCGAACCAATTATTATTGGAGATACACTTCAATTAGGCCCTTTAATTGGGATTTTTACGGCTGGCTTTACTGAATCACTACTTCGACCGATTGGTGATCGCAGTTTTATGTTCGCAAACTTAATGGCAGAAAATAATCTGCAAAATAGCTTTATTTTTATATTTGGAATGCATGGAATTGATTGGGAAACTGAAACAATTCAAGGCTATTTTTTCACAGAAAAAAGATGGGTTAAAGAAGTTGTCCCATTTCCAACTGTAATTTACAATCGTCTACCAAATCGAAAAATTGAAGAACATAAATTAATTAAGAAAGTTCGAAATCGACTTGAGACTGAGTATAAAATTCCTTGGTTTAATCCTGGATTTTTCAACAAGTGGGATTTGTATGTTAAGTTAAAAAACGAAATATCAGTGAAACATTATCTCCCAGTAACGGAAAAGTTTCATAATTTAGATACAATTGAGCAATTACTCTCTCAGCATCAATTCGTCTATATAAAGCCTGAAAATGGTAGTTTAGGTTCAAAGGTTATTGTCATCCGTTACCACCGCGAGGAAGATATTTATTATTGCCGTTATAGAGAAGACGGAGTAAATAAACTTCAAAAATTCTCATCGCTTAATGTATTAATAAATCGTGTATTTAGGAAAACGAAACTACATGATTTTATCGTCCAACAAGGTATTTCTTTAATTCGTTATGAACATCAACCAGTTGATTTCCGAGTTCATACAAATAAAGATGCTCATGGTAAATGGCACGTAACTGTCATAGCTGCAAAGGTAGCTGGTAAAGGAAGTACAACGACGCATTTAAATAATGGCGGACGTGTTAAAACACTTGATGAAATATTTGAAAACGATAAAGCAAAAAGAATACATGATAAATTATCTTTAGCTGCACTCAGAATTAGCGAAGTGTTAGACAAACAACTAGAAGGCCATATAGGAGAAATTGGGTTTGATTTAGGTGTTGATAAAAACGAAACAGTGTGGTTATTTGAAGCGAACTCTAAACCTGGGCGTTCAATCTTTACGAATCCACATTTCCGAGAACATGACAAAACGATTAAAAAGTTATTTTTGGAATATGCAACGCATTTGTCTAAACAAAGCACTAAGTCCAAGGTTACGATAAAATGACTTCCGTTTTTTATAATCTTGAATCAAATACATGGTCCCATAATGAAATTGATCGCCCTAAGGTTACGCTCGGTCATAATCGCTTATTAATTAACCATATTTCAATTCAAGATCAAGGCAAAAGCACCATAACATTTCAAGTAAAAAAAAATCAGCAACACTTAGGCCCAATTATTGGTATTTTAACAAATGAAGATCGTTTCCCATTTAGTGGCAATATCAAAACCTTTAAAAGAATTTGCAAAAAAATCATGAACGAAGGTGGCATCCCAGTTATCTTTACACCTTCTGCATTTTCTGGGACCTCCCTTAAATGTTATACATTTTGTTTTCAAACAAAAAAATGGCTTGAATTATTTTCACCTTTGCCAGATGTCATTTATAATCGCATACCATCCGTTCTATATGAATCCAATGAACAATACAAACAATTTCGTAACAAATTATCAGAGCTTAATATTCCTTTTTTCAATGAATCCTATTTATCTAAAATCGGAACAATGTCACTCCTCTCATCTGATAAGTTTTTATCAAAATATATACCTGAAACGATTGATTTAAAAACGGAAGAAGACCTTCGCATATACTTAAATAAATGGAATTGCATCTACATTAAAAAGCACCATTCCGCAAAAGGATTGGGCGTATTTAAAATTTCATTATTAAAAGATAATACAGCGAGTATCAGAAATGCATTTCATGTTGAACTGATAAAAGAGATAAAAGATTGTTGGAAATTTCTAACCTCTATAAGTGAGCCCTATATATGTCAGCAAGGGATTGATAGCAAATTGCCTGATGGTAGGAAATTTGATTTAAGAATCCTAGTTCATAAAAAAGACAAACAATTCATCATTTCTGGTATTGGGGTAAGAGTTGGCACACCTGGTGGAATTACTACCCATGTCCCTAGAGGTGGAAGCATCATCCCCCTTGAAGAGCTTCCTATTCAATTAAATGAACAACTACTTCAAAAGATTGTTCAACTCACTGGAGAAGCGTTAAATCAGCATCAAGGTCATTTCTATGAATTCTCTATGGATATTGGACTTCATAATGGTCAATATTATATTTTTGAAATCAATTCGAAACCAATGGTGTTTGATGAAGTTGAGATAAAAGAAAAAGGCATGGAAAATTTAATACATCTATTTTATGAACTTTCAAAATTCGAACCATAGTAACGTACTATGGTTTCTTTTTTATTCTCAGTAACAATGATAAAATGATATGAAAGAATGTGGAAAGGTACATAAATATGATTGAAAAAATTATAAATATATTTGGCACGAATTCTGTATCTGTTATACCTGATGAAAACACATACTTAGATTACACTTGGTTTCTCACAGATCACCAAGAATTATTTGGCATTAAAAACGAAAGTATTCAGGATGAACAAAAAAAACTATTATCTGGAATATTCACGGCATTAGATACAGAAGCCCTCTTCATTCCTACAATCAATAATGGATGGTTTGACTACTTATTTAATGATAATGAAAAGAATCCATTTACTGATGAAAATGAAGTAAAATTGCCAAGCTCCGTACGTTTTATTCATTTTAATAGCAAACAATTTTTCTCGAATAAAGCAGAATTTGAAGAAGCTATTTTGGCATTTTTCCATAAAGAGATCATCATCATTTGGTCTTCTGCTAGAGAAGGTGTAATTATAGAAAAAATAAACGATCAGCCAATCATGCAATCCTATCTTGAACATATGCAAGAAACAATTGCCGCTGACTTATATCACGATGTTACTTTTTTTGTAGGGAAATGTTATGCTCCTCTATCCGAATTGCAACAGGCATTTGAGATTGAACAACAATGCTTTAAGAAGGCTTTAAAGTTTAAAAAACATAAAAGTGTACTTTGGTTCTCAAAAGAAATGCTCCATTATTTTATGTCTTTCATTCCAGAAGATTTAAGAAATGTACTTCCTAATATTTTGTTAAATGATATGACATTAAATGATCAAACACTTTCAACTGTCAAAATTTATCTTCAACATAATATGAATGTAACAGCAACTGCCAAAAAAGCATTTCTTCATCGAAATACAGTTCAATACAGATTAGATAAATTTTCAGAACAAACTGGTATTGATTTAAAGCATTTCGAAGATGGACTAGTTATTTTTTTGGCGATTCAATTACTTGAGTTACGCGAAATGTCTTAATACAAGCCTCATTTGTGCAATATGTACAAATGAGGCTTGTATTTTTTGTAAACGTTTACTATTGTTAGAAAACATTTTAAACTGTACAATCTAGTTAATGAAACCGATTTCACAATTAGGAGGAAACGAATCATGGCAGAATTAAAATTAGATCATATTTTCAAAATTTATGATAATAACGTAACAGCAGTTGAAGACTTTAATCTTCACATTCAAGATAAAGAATTTATTGTTTTTGTAGGACCATCAGGTTGTGGTAAGTCTACTACACTTCGTATGATCGCTGGTCTAGAAGATATTTCTAAAGGTGATTTTTATATCGATGGTAAGCGTGTTAACGATGTTCAACCAAAAGATCGTGACATCGCGATGGTATTCCAAAACTATGCACTTTACCCACATATGACTGTTTATGATAATATGGCATTTGGTTTAAAATTACGTAAATTTGATAAAGCTGAAATCGATCGCCGCGTGAAAGATGCAGCTCGTATTTTAGGTCTAGAACAATACTTAGATCGTAAACCAAAAGCTCTATCTGGTGGACAACGTCAACGTGTTGCTTTAGGACGTGCTATTGTACGTGATGCAAAAGTATTCTTAATGGATGAGCCATTATCTAACTTAGATGCTAAATTACGTGTAGCAATGCGTTCAGAGATTTCTAAATTACATCAACGTCTTCAAACAACAACAATCTATGTAACACATGACCAAACAGAAGCAATGACAATGGCAACAAGACTAGTTGTTATGAAAGATGGTATCATCCAACAAGTTGGTACACCTAAAGAAGTATATGACAAACCAGAAAATGTTTTCGTTGGTGGATTTATTGGATCTCCTGCAATGAATTTTGTAAACGGAAAATTAGAAGATGGATACTTTAACTTAGGTAGCAAGAGAATTGCTGTTCCTGAAGGTAAAATGAAAACTTTAAGAGATCAAGGTTATATCGGAAAAGACATTATCCTTGGTGTTCGTCCAGAGGACTTACATGACGAGCCAGTTTTCTTAGAAGCTTCTCAAGGTACAATTCTAGATTTAGAAATTGAAGTTGCAGAGCTTTTAGGTGCAGAATCAATGCTTTACACTAACTTTGAAGGCAATCAATTAGTAGCAAGACTAGATGCACGTTCTAGCTTTACACATGGTCAAATCATCAAGTTAGCAGTAGATATGAATAAAGTACATTTCTTCGATAAAGAAACTGAATCACGTATTCGATAATAATTAGTAAAACAAATAACGCAGTACCATTTATATTGGTACTGCGTTATCTTATTTTATTGATTATTTTTAAGAGTCCCTCGTTACAATCTGGACAATTAAACATGTGAGTACAATATTGATTTGAATTTTCTGTTGTTAAACCATCAGATTTAGCAGAAATATCGTAATCCATATAAGGACTATATTTGTCTTCATAATCTATTGCTCTTCCCTGATCATCACATTGATTTTCACAAATTGGGCAAATTACTTTTAATTGTTCAATTCCATTACAAAGCGGGCATATTCCTTCCATCACCATACCTCCACTATGTATAACTCTTTTCATTAAGAAAGGATGGAGAAGAATCTCCATCCCTATATCCATAATTATTATTTTGAATATCCACCTAAGCTTTGTTCAGCCATTTGAACTAAGCGTTTAGTGATCTCTCCACCTACAGAACCGTTAGCACGTGCAGTTGCATCTGGTCCTAATTGTACACCAAATTCAGAAGCGATTTCATACTTCATTGAGTCTAAAGCTTGTTGAGCTCCAGCTACTACTAATTGGTTGTTAGAGTTGTTAGCCATCTGTGTCTCACCTCCTTATGTAAGTGTAATGATAGTATGACTCCAAACCGATTTCATATGTATTTAAAGACAATGTAAATTTTGGAAAATGAATGTAAAGTAAAAAAGACCAAAAAAAAAGCACTAGATCTGGCTCTAGTACCTTCAAATTATTGTATTAAACGTAAAAACTGCTTTGTTCGATCTTGTTTTGGTTTTTCTAATACTTCACTTGGATGACCTTGTTCAATAATATAACCACCATCCATAAAGATGACTTCATCTGCAACGTCTCGAGCAAATCTCATCTCATGCGTTACAACAATCATCGTCATACCTTCCTCTGCTAATTCCTTCATCACCTTTAAAACTTCCTGTACAAGTTCAGGATCTAATGCAGAAGTTGGTTCATCAAATAAAATGACAGTCGGTTCAAGTGCTAATGCTCTTGCAATACCTACTCGTTGTTGCTGACCACCTGATAACTGATGTGGCAATAAGTTGATTTTATCTTCTAATCCTACTTTAACTAGTAAGTCAGTCGCTTTTTTCTTCGCAACTTCTTTGTTAACCTTTTGTACTGTAACTAAACCTTCCATCACATTTTCAAGTGCAGTTAAATGTGGGAACAAATGGTGTTGCTGAAAAACCATACCTGTTTTACTTCTTAAAGATATAATTTCTTTTTTAGATACCTTATTTGAAAAGTCAATTGTCTGATCATCAATTGTTATTTTACCGTTATTAGGTTGCTCTAACACATTTATACATCTTAAAAATGTCGTTTTTCCTGAACCAGAAGGGCCAATAATTGCGGTTACAGTCCCTTTCTGAACATTTAAACTAACATCTTTTAATACTTCTAATTCACCAAAACGTTTTTGAATATTTTCTAACTTAATCATATCTCTCTTCCCCCATTATTTTGCAACATATCGTTCAACACGTGCTTCTAATCGTCCTTGGATGATTGATAGGAAGAAGCAAATAATCCAATATATAAAACCAGCTTCAGTATATACTAATAAAAATTTAAAGTTAACTGCTGCGATTTCTTGAGCAGTACGAAACATTTCAGTAACTAAAATTAATGAGGCTAATGAAGTGTCTTTCACTAAACTAATAAAAGTATTTGATAACGGTGGTAATGAAACTCTAGCAGCTTGAGGAATGATAATTCGTTTTAGTGTTTGATTATATGTCATACCAATTGAATAAGCAGCTTCCCACTGCCCTTTATCAATAGATTGGATAGAACCTCGTATAATTTCAGATGCATACGCGCCAACGCTTAATGAAAAACCAATAATCGCTGAAATATAAGGTGATATTGTTAGTCCAATTGATGGCAGTCCATAAAAAATAATAAATAGTTGAACTAGTAATGGAGTTCCTCTAATGATTGAAACATACACTCTTGCTATAGCATTTAAGAATTTATTACCTGATAGACGGAAAAGCGCAGTAATAAAGGCCAAAACTAAACCAACGATAAAAGTAATAATCGTTAATGGAATAGTTCCTGTTAAAGCAGTTTTAACCATTGGAAGGAAAGATTCCTTCACAATGGTTATTGAGTTACTCCAGTCTTGTTGTAATATACTACTTAGTACCATCTTTACCAAACCATTTAGTTACGATCTCATCATACGTTCCGTCTTCTTTCATTTCATCTAACGCTTTATCAACTGCTTTTACTAAAGAATCATCATCTTTACGGAACATAAATCCACTATCAGACGCATCAGCTTCTAATGCAGCGATTTTCACTTTAGTGTCGCCAGTTTCATTTAAGTAATTTTGAATTGATAATTTATCATTAACAGTCACATCAGCACGCCCAGTTTCAATTAATTGGATTGCTTGGCTAAAACCTTCAACACCGATTAATTTTGCACCATATTTTTTAGCGATATCACCATAGTTACTTGTTAATGATTGTGCTGCTGTTTTCCCTTGAATTTCTTCTAATGCTTTTATGTCACTATCACTTTTTACAACTAATGCTGCAGATGACGTAATATATGGCTGTGAGAAATAATAATCTTTTTCACGTTCTGGTTTGATACCTACTTCATTTGCGATCATATCAAAACGTTTTGCATCTAAACCTGCAAACATTGCATCCCATTGTGTTTCAGAGTATTTCGCTTTTACACCTAAACGTTTAGCAACTTCATTTGCTAAATCAACGTCAAAACCAGTTAATTTTCCATCTTTATCATGGAATGTGAAAGGTGCATATGTACCTTCAGTTCCAATTTTTAATTCTCCACTATCTTTAACTTGTGTTAATAAATCTTTTCCTTTTGCAGAATTGTCTTCTTTATTTGAATTGCAACCTGCCATAAAGCCTGCTGCTAAAACTAATGAACCTATTGCTAAACCAATTTTCTTAATTTTCATTTTTAAATCTCCCTTAACCTTATCGGAATTATTTGTTTTAAATATATTTCATGTATAGCGAAATTTCAACAAAAAACTACTATAAAATTATTATTTTTATTTTCTGCTTTTTAATTCTAACTTTTTTAAATGAAAAACTCGGTTCTTAAGAACCGAGTTTACTTTGCAAATTATGCTTACTAATTTTAACAATAACACTCTGAATTCTTCTATTTTGAATTTCATTTATGATGAAAGTTAAGTTTTTATATTGGAGTGTTTCTCCTATACTTGGAACATGTTTGAAGCATTCAAAGATCCATCCACCAAGCGTTAAATACCGGCTCTTTGGCATGTTCATTTTTACAATATGGAAAAAATTAGATAAAGACATAGAAGCCTGGAATTGATATTCATATTCGTTAACCTGAATAAATTCATTATTTTCGTGCTCATCAAACTCATCTCGAATTTCTCCAACCAATTCCTCTAAAATATCCTCTAATGTGACAATTCCTGATGTTCCCCCAAATTCATCAATAACAATTGCTAGATGGGCGTTCTCTTTTTGAAGCATTGTTAAAACAGTTGATATTTTCATTGTCTCCATAATAAAAATTGGTATCCTGATTAACTTTCTAATATTAACTTCTTGTTCCTGAAGTAAACTCGTTAAAAATTCTCTTTCTGACAATATCCCTATAATATGATCAATATCCTGATCGTACACTGGAATCCTCGAATAACGCTCATTCAGAAAAATATCTCGGACCTTATCGACAGTTTCATTCACATCAATTGCAACCACTTTTGTGCGGGGTGTGAGTATGTCATTAATTATTTTTTCCTTAAACGTTATAGATCTTAATAATAATTCATCTTCATACATATTTAGTTCATTCTTTTGGTTGATATATTCCTGAATTGATTGTTGTCGATTTTCCAGTATATTACTTTCATCTTCATTCAAATTATCCTTTTTAAAGAGGCGAAAAAAACCCAGTAATCCTTTTCCCGAGGGAGCATCTGCCAAACACTTCACGCCCTTAATATGAATTTTTGAAACTTAAAAATGTCGACAATCCTTTACAAATATTTAATTAATATGTATTCATGACAGGAAAAATTATGCAAAAAATTTCCTCTTACTTTTAAAGTAGCAAGAGGAAAAAAATGAGGTTTAGTACGAAACAATTTAATAATAAGATGATTATGATTCAATTCACTTACATTCTGAAGTGATCAAACAATCAAGCTTATGTTTTTATTTTATAATAAAATTCACATTAATTTAGAAGTAAAATGTTACCTTTTTGTGAATAATATCACAAGCATTAATTCTTACTAATCCTTACATTCTTGAAATACTCTCAATACTATTTGATTCAATAATCTGTTCACCTTTTCTACCACTTAATGCACTATTAATCATAGCTTTTGCAACTGTTTCTCCTTTAATTGGTCTATATTTCTTAAATGGTCCAGAAAATATAAATGGCATGATTGTTGAAAATTTTTCGGCCACTTTTTCCCCTAATCGTACTTCTTTTCTTTCACCTAATAATAACGACGGTCTAAATATAAACAGTCCTGAAAAGTGAAATGTTCTTATATCTCTTTCAACTTCACCTTTTACTTTGCTATAAAAAATATTAGAATGACTATTCGCTCCCATTGAGCTAATCAGAAGAAAATTTTGCACTTTTGCCTTACTAGCTAATTCGGCAACTTTTAATGAATAATCATAATCTACTTTCCTAAAATTTTCTTTTGTTTTCGCTATTTTAATCGTTGTTCCGAGACAGCTAAATACATCATTCACTTGAAAATATTGCTCGTATTCTTCTAGTTGATTAAAGTTTACAATGATTTCCTCTAACTTCTCATGTGTTAATCCACTGCTTTTCCTAACTAGAATTGTAATTTTTTCATAACCCTCATTTTGAATCAATTGATTTACTACATTTTTACCAATTAAACCTGTCGCACCAATAACTAACGCTTTTCTTTTCATATATGTACCTCTTTTTTAATTTAGTCACTAATCGGTTTCTTTCACTTATCTTTTAAAAAAACTTTGCTATGTTATGAAACTTATTATAGAAATCTTTACAGTTCCAATCAAATAAAGAAAGGATTAAAGACTTTTGCCTTTAATCCTTCTTAAAAGTTATGAGCTTACTGACTGTACAAACTCATTATTTTTTTTTATTTCAACTAATTTCACCTGATTTGAATCCAATTCAACTACTTTAAATTCATAATCTTCGAAAATGATGGACTCACCTTGTTGTATATCATGGTTTTGAGTTAATATCCATCCACCAATTGTGTCTACATCGTCTTCTTCAACATAAAGACCAAACAGATCATTGATTTCAGAAATTAAAACTTTCCCTTCAACAATTTTATGAGACTCTGTAATATGTTGTACGGCTGGTTTTTCATCATCATCATACTCATCTCTAATCTCACCAACAATTTCTTCTAGTATATCTTCCATTGTTAGTAAACCTGCTGTTCCCCCATATTCATCATATAAAATCGCAAGAGGAATACGTTTCTTTTGCATCTCAAGTAATAAATCATGAATTGCGATGGTTTCAATTACTTGGATAACAGGTCGAGTATAATTTGTTAATTCGTATGAGCTATCAACTTTTCCATCTAAATAACGAATAAAAAAGTCTTTAACGTTAACCATACCGATAATTTCATCTTTATCTTCACCAAAAACTGGGTATCTCGTATATTTTTCATTCTTTATCGTTTCAATTTGTTCCTCAATTGGATCTTCTGCATACAATCCAATAATTTCAGTACGAGGGACCATAATTTCTTTAGCAAGTCGGTTGTCAAACTCGAAAATATTATTTAAATATTTATATTCAGCTTGATTAATTTCTCCACTTTCAAAGCTTTCAGATAAAATAATTCGCAATTCTTCCTCAGTATGAACTTCATCTGATTCCGATGCCGGTTTAATTCCAAATAATCCTGTAAAAAATCTTGCAGAACCATTTAAAGCCCAAATAAATGGGTAAGCTATTTTATAGAAAAGAATTAAAGGTGCAGAAAGAAGCAATGTAATTGTTTCAGCTTTTTGAATTGCTACCGTTTTTGGGGCTAACTCACCAATAACAACATGAATAAATGTTACTAATGCGAATGCCAGAGTAAATGAAATAGAAGAAGCAACTGTTCCATTTAATCCTAAATATTCTACAACTGGATGTAAAATATCATCAAAAGTTGGTTCCCCTAAGTAACCTAAACCTAATGCCGTAACAGTAATACCTAATTGACAAGCTGATAAATATTCATCCAAACTCGCCGTAACCCTTTTCGCAGCTAATGCGCCTCTTTTTTTCTCAGCTACCAGTTGATCGATTCGACTCGATCGAACCTTTACTATTGCAAACTCCGCTGCAACGAAAAATGCTGTAAGTGCGATTAAAACTGCAATCAAAAACAAGTTAACTATGTCCAATGACGAACCCGAGTAATTTACTCGAGTATTCACCTCCTGAGAATTTCAATCTTTATTATTAATTTATGAAACTACTAATACATTACCATATTCTGTCAGAATATTCATATTTCAACTCTTACATATGGCCTTACTAAACAATCACTGAGAAAAGATTCTATTTTACAAAAAACTTTAGTGTTTGTAAAAGCGGAGATGTATGATGTGATAATGTACTAACTAAAGCATTTTTTTCACTTTCATCCATATCTGAAATAACAGGTACTAATTGTTGTAATTTAGACTCAAGTTCAATAATCTGGTTTGAAATCATTTGAATTTGTTCAAAAACACAATTTTTTTGATTATAGTTATTTTGTATTAAAGATTTTATCTCGTCTAAAGAAATCCTCATTTGTTTACAATGTTCAATAAACCGTAGGGTTTCGATTGCCTCATTGGAATAATATCGATAGTTTGATTCAGATCGTTTTGCTTCCAATAACCCCAGTTTAGTATAATAATCAATTGTTCTTTTTGAAACTTGCGCTACTTCAGCTAACTCACCAATTCGATACTCGATCCCAAGTGACAAACCTCCCCTCATTATAGATTAATATTATTATATAGTTTAGAAACTATACAGTCAAACGTTCCAGTTTAAAAAAGAAATAGTCATTTGTCATATATTTTCATTATAGATAGATGCACGATTAGTCAATATATTGAGAATAATCGGGAAATGATAAACTTTTTATTTACTATTTATAGTATGATTTAGTAGATTTCTATATAACCGCAATGGAGGTGTTTCATGTGAGATTAACTGATGATATTATTCAAAAAGTTCCGGTGTTATGCTCTGCTAAATCATTTACTCAAATTACAAAGGGATTCTCTTTCGAGGAAAAATGGAAAGTCATTACAGAAAGTGGCGATATTCTATTTTTAAAGATTTATGATTTTGCTCGTTTAGATACAGCTAAATCAGTTTACAAATATCTAGAATATTTTGAGCAAATCGGCTCACTCGTACCTAAGCCAATACAATTTATTGAACTACCCAAGGATTCAATTTGTATCCAAATTGTATCAAGCATAAACGGAGTTGATGGTGAGGAGTCTTTACATAACTTTTCAAGTGATACGCAATATAAGTTAGGTTATCATGCCGGCAAGGAATTGAAAAAACTTCATTCTCTTTCAGATCCTTCTTCATTACAGACATGGGAAGATTATAAACTGAATAAGCACAATAGATACTTACAATTATTTAGTGAGTCAACAATTTCATTCCCTGAAATAAACGATATTTTACATTTTATTGATCAGCACATTCATTTATTAAAAAATCGACCAGTTCGGTTTCTTCACGATGATTTCCACCCATCAAATATCATTATTAACGAAGGTGAACTTGCAGCAATTATTGACTTTGATCGCTTTGAATGGGGTGATCCATATCATGATTTTCACAAAGTTGCCTTATTTACAAGTGAGATTAGTAAGCCTTTTGCGATTGGTCAAATTGACGGTTATTTCTCTGACAACATCCCGGATGAATTTTGGCAATATTACACACTTTATGCTGCAATGATCATTCCTTCAGATATTATTTGGAGCTATAAAACAACACCACATTTAATTGAGACAATGTGGAAACGAGTATATAGAATCTTAGAAGATCATGACAACTTTAAAAATATGATTCCTTCGTGGTATGTAAATAAGATTAATCATCTTTAATTACATTTACTACTCTTTACATATCTGACTATTCAATTAAATATAACGAAAAAGTAGCTTGTCACAAGACAAGCTACTTTCGTTTTACTTATTCGGATAAATTATTTTCTTTGTTTTTTCATCTTTTACAACTCGTTTACTGTTTAACTTTGCAAATTTTATCGCATCATTGCTTGAAGTAAATATATCAAGTTTATCTTTTCCTAGATAAACACTATATCTAAAATTAGCATTTGATTTAAAATATACATTTTTATTTGTCTTTAAATCTAATACTCTTCTTCCAGCCTGTACATTTGCAAATTTATCAGCTGTTTTTCGATCTGGAAAAGTATATAAAAGTTTTTCATGTAAATAAACTGCATAACGATTGTCGTTTTTCCATATTACTTTACCATCTAAATTTTTTATCGTTGTTTTTAAATTCATACTCGCTAATTGTTTTGCATTATTTACATTATAAAATGTTTTTAATAGCTTAGTATTTTGATAGACTGTATACGTCTTTTTTGTGTATGTGTAAAAATTAACTAATTTATGTTTCTCTTGATCTGAAGTCACATTCGGTAATAACAATGTATATTTGTTACCTAAGCTTGTGATTAAATATAATTTATTGTATTTATCAACAAATTCTCCATCTATAATGAAGTTCATATTTCCTTGTAAATAATTAGCATAATCAGACAATTTTGCTTCTGTCACAACACCCAATGAATTGAATGTAACAACCTTTGTTCCTTCAAGCTTTAAGTCTATTTTAGTTCTTTGCGCTAAATGACCACCTAATGAATGACCTGTTAAGGTAAATGTCGCGCCTTTATATTTGCTTAAAATTGATTGTGTAAATAATACAGCATCAGCATCTTGTGGATGATAGACAACACCTGTTTTTTGTGTTAAATCAGTTGAAATTTTAGAAATTGCTTCAGAGTTATCCTTCCAATCTTTATCTGTTAAAGAACCCGCAGAACCTTTGTATGCGATAATATATTCATTTTTTTCTTTATCTGGATTCTGTAAAACGATCGCCTCAAAACCTACATTAACTGAGCCACCGTTTTTTGATACAGAAACTACTGTCCATTCACCTAAGGCATCTTTTATATCTGAACTAACTCCTACAATATCTTTTACCTTTTTTCCTTCACTCTTATATACACCGTTTACATATGACAAATCTGATGCATACAATTCTTTGTATTGCCCATTTATGTCCTCTAATTCACTAGCTTGAGCTGTCGGTAATACATGAAAGAATAATACAAAACTAAGTACTAATCCAATAATCTTTTTCAATTTTTCCTCCTGTGAAACATTTATTTATTCTTAACTTAAGCATATTTCTCCATATCACGAATGTTTCCTTCTTTTATTTGAAAATATTTCGTAAAAATAGAATTTATTTTGACAAAAACAAACCTTTTATTGACCTTCAGTTTGCCTTGGTTTAAAGTTAGAATATTATAAAAAATCAGGTGAGGATGATATTATGGAGCGTGTTTATAATTTCTCTGCTGGGCCCTCTGTCTTACCAGTTTCAGTGTTAGAAAAAGTACAGAAAGATCTAGTTTCATTTGGTAATGCAGGAATGTCGGTAATGGAAATGAGTCATCGTTCTAAGGAATTTGAGGAAATCATTCAGAAATGTGAAGCTTTATTAAGGGAAATTTTAGAAATCCCAACAAACTACAAAGTATTATTTTTACAAGGTGGAGCTTCAACACAATTCTCAATGGTACCATTAAATTTATTAAAACATTTCCAAACTGCTGCGTTTATTAATACAGGTTCTTGGTCTAAAAAAGCTATTTCTGAAGCAAAAAAATATGGAGATGTTAAGATTATTGCATCTTCAGAAGACAAAAATTACTCCTATATTCCTAAATTAGAAGATTTATATATTGATCCTTCCATTGATTACTTACATATCACATCAAACAATACAATTGAAGGAACAAAATTTTCTTCTTTTCCAACTACTAAAGCACCTTTAGTTGCTGACTTTTCATCAAATATTCTCTCTGAACCAATTGATGTTTCTAAATTTGGGTTAATTTATGCTGGAGCTCAAAAAAATATTGGTCCTGCTGGATTAACGATTGTCATCATTCGTGATGATTTAATTGGCCATGCAAACACTCTTTGTCCAACTATGTTAGATTATAAAACTCATGTTGGGGCATCCTCACTTTATAACACACCGCCTACATTTAGTATCTATGTTTCTATGCTCGTACTAGAGTGGATTAAGGAACAAGGTGGACTTAAACAAATTCATGAAAATAATCTATTAAAAGCAAAATTATTATATGACTTTATCGATCAATCACCTTTGTTTTCTTCACCAGTTGAAATCGAAAGTAGATCATTAATGAACATTCCATTTTCAACATCTTCAGAAGAAATAAACAAACAATTTTTAGTTGAAGCTTTAGCTAATGGATTTGTGAATCTTGAAGGCCATCGCTCTGTTGGTGGAATGAGAGCAAGCATATACAATGCAATGCCGGTTGAAGGAATTGAAAAGTTAGTTCAGTTTATGAGTCAATTTGAAAAGAATATAGTAGAGGTGATTGAATCATGATTAAAATTCAAACTTTAAATAATATTTCTAAAAACGGTATAAATGAATTTCCAATACAAAATTATACAATTGAAAACGATATGAATGAACCGGATGGCATTCTATTAAGAAGTTATAGTATGCATGAAATGAATATACCTGAAAGTGTAAAAGCAATCGCAAGAGCAGGTGCTGGTGTAAACAATATTCCGATCGACGATTGTACAGCAAGAGGAATAGTTGTATTTAATACACCTGGTGCAAATGCAAATGCAGTGAAAGAGCTTGTATTAACTAGTCTACTACTATCATCTCGTCGTATTCTTGAAGGTGTTGAATGGACGCGTTCTTTATTTGGTGAGAGTAATATTACAAAAATAGTTGAAGCTGGAAAAAAAGAATATGCAGGTGTAGAAATCGCTGGAAAGAAATTGGGTATTATCGGATTAGGAGCAATTGGAGCTCTCGTTGCCAACGATGCTTTAGCACTAGATATGGAAGTATATGGTTATGACCCTTATATTTCAGTGGATACAGCTTGGCGATTATCAAGAAATGTGCAACGCATTGATAATCTTGAAGAAATTTTCTCAACTTGTGATTATATTACAATTCACGTACCTCTAACAAATGAGACAAATCGATTTGTGAATGAAAAATTATTATCACTTATGAAAAAAGGAAGTCGACTGTTAAATTTCTCTCGTGCTGAATTAGTTGATGATGCCGCTCTTGAAAATGCCTTAAATGATGGAACTGTTGGTGTGTACGTAACTGATTTTCCAAATGAGAAGGTCATTGGAATGCAAAATGTAATCCCAATTCCTCACTTAGGTGCTTCTACGAAAGAATCAGAAGAGAATTGTGCTCGAATGGCTGCAAAACAATTAAAGAATTACTTAGAAACAGGCAATATAAAAAACTCAGTCAACTTCCCTAATGTAGAACTTCCTTATACAGGAAAGAAACGAATTACGATTTCTCATAAAAACATTCCAAATATGGTTGGGCAAATTACTGGGCTACTAGCAAAATATCATGTAAATATAGCGGATATGCTTAACCGTAGTAAAGGTGCATATGCCTATACAATGATTGACCTTGATGACATGATCAACGAGCAAGTTGAACAATATATTAAGCAAATTGAAGGCGTCATTAGTGTGAGAATTATTTAATAGATTAATTGAAAAAAAAGAGGCTGTCTCATAAGTCAATTTGACATGAGGCGCCTCTTTTTTTTAGCTTAAATATTAATTTCGAACAATTTATTGTATTAAAAATGCTTGCGTTGATTTCCACTTCAGGCAACTCGCTTTCCGTGGGGCTAAGCTTGAGCCTCCTCGGCAAGCCTCCGGGTTCTCAACCTTCCCGCTATTCCCACAGGAGTCGAGTGGCCTTCCGTTCCAATCACATTCTTTGTCATCAGTACACTCAAAAAAACTGTTTTAAACAAGACCCCTTAAAAAGCGATAATCTTATCTAATTAGAGTCTTCTTTTAATAAAAAATGACAACTAATTACCTTTCTAATTAGTTGTCATAACTTGTGATATTTTATTGTTTTCTCCCTACAAAGGGAAGTCGTTTATTTAATAAGCATCTTGATCAATATTAAATTAGATGAACAAACTAATTACAACTGATATCTATTACTTACTCGTCAAAGTACCATTGGTTGTAAATTTCGTATTATAGGAAATCTTATTTAATTTATTTATTATCGTTTGATTATATGAATTGTTTACTGGTCGCGGAATACCATTCGTAATTTTTAAAGGAATAATAGAACTTTTTACTTTATTATTTTCTAGCGTCAGTTTAACGATCATACTTTCTTGGCCCTTTTGGTCATTTGCGCCATCAAATATAAAGTTTCCTAGGCTGTAATAAATAGGTGCCCCTTTATACATCTCTGTTCCCATGAGTGTATGACTATGACCTCCAATAACTGCATCTACTCCGGCATCAATAAATTGTTTTCCTAGTTGTCTAGCATAATCCTCTGGATAATCTTTTCTTTCCTTATTCCAGTGAATCATAATGATTGTATAATCCGAATATTTTACAGCAGTTTTTACATATTGCATCATAGGATTTGTTGTATATGCAGAAGCAATACCTGCTTTATTCGTAGAAGCGAACCAAGAAGCTTCAGGTAATACTCTACTAAAACCGAGAATAGCTACTCTCTTCCCATTAATTGTTCGATACTGTGCAGAAAAAGCTTCCTTCGTATTCTTACCAGCACCAACTGTACCAATATTTGCTTTCTTAGCATAATCAATTGTGTCCATCAAAGCTGTATTTCCATAATCAAGAGAATGATTGTTTGCTAGTGAAACAACATCAATCCCTGAATTTTTAATTCCTTTGACAATTGAAGGATCTGCACGAAATGTAAATTGTTTATTTTCTGCTTTTCCTCTTTTTGAGATACTTGTTTCTAAGTTTACATATGTAAGGTCAGACTGTTTAAAATATGGACTAACATACTTGAAAGGATAGTCAACTCCATATTTATTGATCTGTGATTTAATTTTCCCTTCAAACATGATATCCCCTGCTAAAGTGATCGTGATCGGTTTTTGAGCTTTTTTTGTTGTAGTATTCCCAGCTGCAAATACCGTTCTATCAATCTTAAAACCTACTCTACCAATATCTGTCATAAATAGAGAAGATAATAGTATCGTACTGCAAATAGTAGTCAAACTAAATTTAAAGGCTTGTCTCATCTTATAATCCCCTCTCTAACATGATGTTACTACTATTTTCATCATACCACTACAAAATAAAAAAACTGTCAAAATTTGACAGTTTTTCTTAAGATTGTTTCTTTTTTTGTTTTTTCTTTTTTATATCCTTAGGGTCCAAAAGCACTAAAAAACACGGTACGAAAATACTCATCAGTAAGTAAGAAAGAAACATTTCACTCATAACAATCCACTTTAAATCTGACCCTATAATAGCTACGTCATCAATTCCGATTGTAAATATGACAATGCTACTAAAGTACAAAAGATTCGTTATCCCAAATACTCTTTCATTGCCTTTAAATATCCCATGATGATGTAATGGGTCTATGTCCTTATAGTAAATATTATAATCCTGATATATATTTCCATAAATTAAAACAGAAGTCACTACTATCAATGAAATAAAAAATAACCCAAATATAATTGATTTTATATATCCTGTATATTGTGGAAGCTTATTAATGATATAGAGATTAATAATGATCCAAATCGTATTTAAAACGATAATTAGAAAAATAACCATCCCTACTATTAACTTATACTGAATTCCCTTTTCATCTAATAAGGGGAAAATGACTTTTGCTGCTTTCAATGAACTGATCCAAGTACATAACAATAATAGTAAGTATAAAATAAGTATTTTAAAGCCATGACCGATATATTTCTTACTTTTTTCAAAAAATTTTATTAAATTTTTATATAAGTAAAAAAATATTAGAAACCCAAATACAGAATAAATTAAAATAATAATTGCATTTGAATACACTTTTGCACAACCTTTACCGTCCTTTTTTTATAGTATGAACTAAAAATTGGAAAGTAATGAAAAAAGAGCCAAACGGCTCTTTTACAGTTAATTAGATGATTAAATTTTATTCAAAGCAATTTTCAATGATTGTAGCTACTCCTTGGCCTCCGCCAATACAAAGTGTTGCAAGCCCATATCTAGTCTCTCTTCTCTTCATTTCATGAATTAAAGAAACCAATATTCTTGTTCCACTTGCCCCGATTGGATGACCTAATGCAATTGCACCACCATTTACATTAACAATATTCTCATCAAAGCCACATTCTTTCATTACTGAAAGTGATTGTGCAGCAAACGCTTCATTTGCTTCAATTAAGCCAATTTCACTTAATTCTATATTTGATTTTTCAATTACTTTTTTAGCCGCAAATGCAGCACCAATTCCCATAATGCTTGGATCGACACCTGCACTACTATTAGCACTGATCTTTACAAGTGGCACGATTCCTAGCTCTTTTGCTTTTTTCTCACTCATGACCACAACCGCAGAAGCACCGTCATTTATTCCAGAAGCATTTGCTGCAGTGACTGTACCATTTTTATTAAATGCCGGTCTTAATGTAGATATTTTCTCAAATGATGATCCAAATTTTGGATACTCATCTTCTTTGAAGATAATAGGATCTTTCTTTCTTTGTGGAATTTCAACTGCAACAATTTCTTCAACAAAGTTACCGTTTTTAATTGCTTGTTCAGCTTTTTGCTGGCTATGAATTGCAAATTGGTCTTGCGCTTCTCTAGAAATCTCATATTGGTTTGCTAAATTCTCAGCAGTAATTCCCATATGATAATCATTAAATGCACACCATAACCCATCTGAAATCATACTGTCTACTACTTTTTGATGTCCCATTTTATAACCTTCTCTTGCTCCTTGAAGCAAGTAAGGTGCCTGACTCATATTTTCCATTCCACCTGCAACGATAATGTCAGCATCTCCAGCTAAGATTGCTTGTGTTGCTAGGTGAATAGTTTTTAATCCAGATCCACATACTTTATTGATTGTCATAGCTGAGACAGATTGAGGTAATCCTGCTTTAATTGCGGCTTGCCTTGCTGGATTTTGTCCTAAGCCAGATTGTAATACATTCCCCATAATTACTTCATCAACTTGATGTCCATGAATACCTGCTCGATTAAGTGCTTCTGCAATTACCTTAGCTCCTAATTCGACAGCAGATATATCTTTTAAAGATCCATTAAAATTTCCAATCGCCGTTCTGACAGCGCTTACAATTACAACTTTTTCTCCCATTTTTAATCCCCCTAATTTAATTAGTTTTTAATGAATTCATCAATTTCATTTCTATGAATGTTATAGTATTTAATTTTTTCATAAAAGGTTGATTTACTAATATCTAATAGTTTAGCAGCCTCTATTTTATTACCATTTGCTTCAACTAATGCTTGTATTACTGCATTTCGTTCAGTTTCTTCAATTAATTCTTTTAATGACTTTGTTAATTTCAAATCACTTTTTATGTAGTGTGATGGATCATGATTTAGTAAGATTTTATTTGATGGATTTTCGTATAAGTAAAGAGGTAATTGCTCAGGTGTAATGACATTACCAGTTAAAACATTCACACATCTTTCAATCACATTTTCTAGCTCTCTAACATTTCCCGGCCAATGATGAGACTTTAAAATTTGAAAAACCTCATTAGAAATTTGTATTCCATGTCTATGAAACTTTCTTTCTAGCTTTTTTAATAAGGCATTGGCAATTAAAGGAATATCTTGAATTCGTTCACGTAATGGTGGAATATCTACTTTAATCACATTTAATCTGTAATATAAATCTTGGCGAAATTCTTTTAATACAACCATATCTTCTAAGTTTCGATGAGTAGCTGCAATGACGCGAACATCAATGGAAATCGGTGAATTTCCACCCACACGTTCAATTTCTTTTTCTTGAAGAACTCGAAGTAATTTACTTTGCATATTTAAGGACATATCTCCTATTTCATCAAGAAAAATTGTCCCTCTATTTGCTATTTCAAATTTCCCTTTTTTTCCACCACGTTTTGCACCTGTAAATGCACCTTCATCATAACCAAAAAGCTCTGATTCTAGTAAATGTTCTGGTATTGAAGCACAATTAACTCTTACAAAAGGAAATAGTCTTCTTGGACTAGCATCGTGAATTGCATGAGCAAATAATTCTTTTCCTGTACCAGATTCTCCAAATAATAGAATGGCAGATGAACTCGCCGAAACTTTTTCGGCTAATTGTTTTGCCGCATGAAAAGATGGAGTTGACCCTATTAATTGGCTAAAACTATATTTACTTACTAATTCTTTCTCGAATCTTTTTTTATAATAATTTAATTCTTCGATAAGAGGTTCTACCTTTTTAGAATACTCCAGCCAATCTTGTGCATTTCTAAACATGACAGTTCCAACTGCACCGACTAATTCATTATCTATAAATAATGGATATCGATTCGCTACCATTTCTGTATTTTTTATCGGATGAATTTCTGCTACTTCAGCCTGCCCTGTTTTCGCTACAAAATGCATTCGTGAATTCTCAATTACATCTTGAACATCCATACCAATTACTTCATCAGGATCTCTATCAACAAATTTACAATATGATTCGTTCATATAGAGTACTTTTCCGTCACGATCAACGACTACAATCCATTCGGCAGCTATATTAACTATTTCTTGAATCCAATTAAATGGTAGGCATTGAAGCATTTTATTCATTCGTGTTTCCCCCACTTTTTAAATCAAGTATAATTTTATGCTACCTCTATTATAACTTAAATATTGAAAATAATCAGAAAAAAATAAAGAGGGAAAGGCAGGATAAAGAGAAGGAAAGGAAACAATAGCCTTAGACTGTTACAACTATTTCCCCTAACTTTACGTTTTTCCTTACTCTTTTCCTCACTTCCCTACTTTTCAATCCTTACTGTACTGTATAACCTCCATCGATTACACTCGCTTGACCCGTTATTCCACTCGTATATTGACTTGCAAGAAATACTGTATAATTTGCAATTTCTTGTACTGACAATAAACGCTTCTGTGGAACTAATGGATAAATGACTTCTTCAATAACACTTTCTAATGGAACATTTCTAGTTTTTGCTAAATCAGCTAATTGATTTTGAACTAATGGCGTATCAACATATCCCGGGCAGATTGCATTCACTGTAATACCATGCTCTGCTCCCTCTAAAGCTGCTACCTTCGTTAATCCAATCACGCCATGTTTCGCAGAGTTATACGCTGCTTTTCCTGCAAAGCCGATCAGTCCATTGATAGATGACATATTAATAATTCGACCATAATTTTGTTTTTTCATAATCGGAAAAGCATGCTTAATGCCAATAAATGGTGCTGTTAACATGACTTTTAATAGCAATTCAAATTTCTCAGTTGGAAATTCCTCAATCGAGGAAACGTATTGTAATCCAGCATTATTGATTAAAATATGAAGTTCTCCATATTGCTCTATTACTTTATCGAATACCTCTTTTACTTGCTCTTCATTTGTCACATCACATGCATAGGCAGTGGCATCAAAACCTAATTCCTTTAATTCGTTTGATGCATTTTGAACGTTCTTTTCATTCAAATCTGTTAATACTACTGTTGCACCTTGCTCAGCAAATGTTTTGGCAATTTCAAAACCAATTCCACTACCGGCTCCAGTAATTAATGCGACCTTTTGTGAAAGCATGTGTTGCATTTTTCATTCTCCTTTCACCCTTAGTTCACATTATTTAACAACTGAGGGCTAACGATAAATGCTGCTTCAGTTTTTTCACGGATTTCCTGAATTGTTGCTTCACCAACACACTCTACTAAAACCATACCTTTGTCAGTAAAATCGAATACTGCTAATTCAGTAATCAATCTATGAACAACACCCTTACCTGTTAAAGGTAAAGTACAGGCTTTCTTCACTTTACTCTCACCGTACTTATTAACATGCTCCATGACTACAACAATTTTCTTTGCACCATTTACTAAGTCCATGGCACCACCCATACCTTTTACCATTTTCCCAGGAATCATCCAGTTAGCTAGATCACCAGTTTCAGAGACTTCCATGCCTCCTAAAATAGCCAAGTCAATATGACCACCTCTGATCATTGCAAATGATTCAGCACTATCAAAATATGAAGCACCTCTAGTAGCAGTAACTGTTTCTTTACCTGCATTAATTAAATCAGCATCAATTTCAGCTTCAGTTGGATAAGGTCCAATACCTAATAAACCGTTTTCAGATTGAAGCATTACTTCAATGCCTTCTGGGAGATAGTTAGCTAATAATGTCGGTAGACCAATTCCTAGATTAACGTACATGCCATCTTGAATTTCTTTTACAGCAGTTTGAATGATTAATTGACGAATATCTTTCATGTTTAGCTCCTCCTATACTCCAGTTGTCATTCTGCGTTCAATTCTTTTTTCATATGTCTGACCATGAAACACATGTTGTACATAAATACTAGGTGTATGAATTTCATCAGGATTTAAATCGCCTGTTTCAACTAATTCTTCAACCTCAGCAATTGTAATTTTTCCAGCCATCGCTGCAAGAGGATTAAAATTACGAGCAGTTTTTCTAAACACTAGATTTCCTTGTTTATCACCTTTCCATGCTTTAACAAATGCATAGTCTCCCGTAATACCTTCTTCTAAAATATATGTTTTTCCATTAAATACTTTATGTTCTTTTCCTTCAGCAATTGGTGTGCCTACTCCAGTAGCTGTGTAAAAGCCAGGAATACCTGCACCACCAGCTCGTATACGTTCTGCAAGCGTTCCTTGTGGTACAAGTTCAACTTCAAGCTCTCCACTTAAAAACTGCTTTTCAAAAATTTTATTCTCACCAACATATGAAGAAATCATTTTTTTAATCTGTTTATTTGCAAGTAAAAGTCCTAGACCCCAATCATCTACACCACAATTATTACTAACGATCGTTAAGTCTTTTGTTCCCTTGTCTCTTAACGCTAAAATCATTTTCTCAGGAATACCACATAACCCAAAACCACCAACAATAATCGTAGCTCCATCTTGAATATTTGCTGCTACCTCTTCAATTGATGTAATAACCTTATTCTTGCTCATAATACTGCTCCCTTCAAAAGTAAGATTAATAGAATAGATTTTAATAAAGCCCTGTTAGTTTAAATACTGCGATGACAAAGAATACTGCAACTGTTTTTATTATTGTAATAGCAAAAATATCTTTATATGACTGGCGATGAGTTAATCCAGTTACAGCTAATAATGTAATAACAGCACCATTATGAGGTAATGTATCCATACCACCAGATGACATTGAGATAACACGATGCATTACTTCAGGTGGAATATTAAATTTATTAATTGCTTCAACGTACTTTTCTGACATCGCACTTAAAGCAATTCCCATACCTCCAGATGCTGAACCTGTAATACCAGCTAGCGTAGTCGTTGTTACAGCTCCATTTACAAGTGGATCAGTAAATGTTGTTGAGATTCCTTTACTAACTACCCCAAAGCCTGGTAATGCTGCAATTACTCCACCAAAACCATATTCCGCTCCAGTGTTCATTGCCGCTAATAACGCGCCACCGATACTTGCATTAATACCTGTTTGAAGATTTTTACGGATTCGTTTGAAACCATAAATCATTGCTGAAAAAATACCGATAATTAATGCACATTCAACTGACCAAATACCAACAACTGCTGGAATTTGAACTACTCCAAATGCTTCTAATCCGATTGATTTGAAATCAAACCCATTTGGATACCATTTTGGAAATGACGTAACAAAAAACTTATTTGAAATACCAACTAATAATAATGGCACAAATGCTAACACTTGACTTAATACTGTAGATGTATTTGTCGTTAAAGATGTCGCTTCTTCATTGTTCACCTGTGGTTCGTTTGCTGCAGCAAGCTCCCCATTAAAACCTAAGTAACCTTCACCAGCTTTTTCAGCTTTTTTACGTCGAGATTCTAAATACCACATACCTATTGCGATAACAAAAATCCCTCCAAGAATCCCTAAAATTGGAGCTGCATAAATATCTGTCTTAAAAAATGTAGTAGGAATGACGTTTTGAATTTGGGGTGTACCAGGTAAAGCATCCATTGTAAAAGTAAAAGCACCAAGTGCAATTGTTCCAGGAATTAAACGTTTAGGAATATTTGCCTCACGGAATAAATTAGCAGCGAAAGGATAAATTGCAAATACTGCTACGAATAAACTAACACCACTATATGTTAAAATTGCACCCATTAATACGATTGCTAAAATCGCTCTCTTTGCTCCAACTACATTGATAATTGTTTTCGCAATAGATTCTGCAATCCCAGACATTTCAACAATCTTACCGAAAATAGCTCCAAGTAAGAATACAGGGAAATACAGTTTAATAAAGCCAACCATTTTTTCCATAAAGATATTACTAAAGAATGGAAGAACATAACTCGGCTCTGTTAATAATACAGCGAATAAAGCACAAATTGGCGCGAATAAAATAACAGAAAAACCACGATACGCCACAAACATTAAAAGTCCTAAAGATAATAAAATAATTAAAATTTCCATAATACCCTCCCTTTAATACGAACATATTGGCATTTTTGTTAACGCTTACATTTACTAATAATTAACCTGTTATGTAGGTTTTGTTAGATCTATTTCTCCTTTCCTAGAAAAATACTATCTAACATCATATTAGCAAGTAGTGTGCCAAGTTATATTTGGAATGATAGAAATCTATAATACTAGCTATATCAAGTAAATTTACAATATTCAAACATTTTAGTTTAAAAGAGTTTCCGAAAAACCGGAAAACTTCATCGATTACGTTCCGAATTCTCGGAAATTCCAGAACTTCGGAATTGTATTCAACCTAACTTTTTGAACATTTTGTGAAATTTGAATCAAATATTCAGGAAAATGCCTAATTCGAAAGTTTGGATAAATAAGTACTTCTTCTATAAAAAGAAAATGACACGTATTATATTTCTCCATAAAACTACAAAATACCTTTTTTCATAGTTCATAAAATGATTAGAACAAGAAAAAGAAGAGAATTTAATTCTCTTCTTTTTTTATTTTATCTCTTTTAGTACTCTTGCAGGATTGCCACCAACTACTACATTGTTAGGTACATCTTTCGTTACAACAGCACCTGAAGCAACTACAACATTATCTCCAATTGTAACACCTGGATTAATAATTGCTCGACCACCTAACCAAACATTATCACCAATTGTTACAGGTTTACCAAACTCTACTCCACTTGCACGTTCAATTGGATCTAGAGGATGAGTTGCAGTATAAATATGTACACCAGGTGCCATAAAACAATTTTCACCTATATTAACTGGACAAACATCTAAAATAACGCAATCGAAGTTAGCATAAAAATTTTGGCCAACATGAATATTGTATCCATAATCACAACGGAAAGTAGGTTCAATATACAAGCTTTCACCTGTTGATCCGAATAATTGTTTCAAGATTGACTCTCTCTTCCTGCTTTCAGTCTCAGTAGTCGTATTAAACTCACGTGTTAAACGCCTTGCGATTTCACGCTCTTTTACTAGCTCTGCATCACCAGCAAGATACAATTCACCATTTATCATTTTTTCTTTTTCAGTCATTACAGTAACTCCCTTCATTAAACAATATGTATACTATCACCAAAGTTTACTACTTCTTATTTCTAATTCACAACAGATAACATAAGATAATAAAAGATTTCTCTAACTATCTACTCAAGTTGCTTGCTTGTATAATTATGATCATTGAAGGAAGTTAAAGAATGAAGTAGAATAAAAAAATCTATCAATCTATTTCTTAAGGAGGTTTCATATTGGATTTAACTATTTATCTATCTTTTATTGGCGTATCTTTATTACTCATCATCGCACCAGGACCTGACAACATATTCGTTATGGCACAAAGTATTTCATATGGAAAAAAAGAAGGTATAGCCACAGCATTCGGACTCTGTTCTGGTGTGACAATTCATACATTGGCCGCTTCAATTGGACTTTCTGCTATTTTATATCAATCCAATATCGCCTTTTCCATCTTAAAATACTTAGGTGCATTTTATTTACTATACTTAGCATACCAAGCATTTCGATCAAGTAATGAAGTTGGTGAATTCGCAAAACCTAAAAAACAAACTTTACCAGCACTTTACCGTCGTGGATTTTTAATGAATGTACTAAACCCAAAAGTTTCATTATTTTTCCTAGCATTCTTACCACAATTCATTGAAAAGAATGGGATATCAGTCCGACTACAAATGATCGTCCTAGGATTAACATTTATGATCCTGACACTAATCGTCTTCTCAATCATTGCCATATTCGCAGGAAGCTTAGGCGAAAAACTACTACAAAACGAAAAATCATCCCGCATCATCAACCTATCCCAAGGAGCCATCTTCACAGGAATAGGACTAAAACTGTTTTTTATGGATAAATAGAAAAGTGGAAGGCGTTCGCTCTGCCCCGACAAGCATAAGACAAAGACCAATAAAGGTGCTTTTTACCTTTAATGGGCTTTGGCTTATGACTCGAGGGGCAAACGCCTGGAACTAGACATACTGAAAAGTGGAGGCGACTGTTCAGCTCCGACAAGCATAAGACGAGGACCGGTAAAGGTTGCTCTTTAACCTTTATTGGGCCTTGGCTTATGACCTCGAGGAGCTAGGAGCCGAAACTAGACATACTGAAAAGTGGAAGGCGTTCGCCCTGCCCCGACAAAAAAAGAGTATCCTTAGATACTCTTTTTTGCTAATTAATTTTCAATTCTCCATCTTTTATCATATTCATTTGTTTTAACAGGATATAGACAATATAAGATACGATACCTGGAACTAAAATATATGTAACAATCATTGGTATGATACTTGCCGTCCCGTGGGTTGATAGTAAATTCATTGGTGCTACTAATGCGCATAATCCTAGACCGGCAATTTCTTTTGGCGCTTCAATATGAAATAGAAATGCAGATACTGGACCCGCAACAGCACTTGCTACCATTGTTGGTATGAGTATTTTAAGATTTCGTGTTACATTAGGAAGTTGTAGCTTAGGCGTTATGATTAATAAACCGAGAATACTTCCAGGTTCATTTTCCCTTGCTGAAATCACAGCTAACCCTACAAACTGTGCTGCTGTTCCTGCTAAGGCTGCTCCTCCTGCAATGCCATCTAAATTTAGCGCAATGGCTAATGCAGCTGAAGAAGCAGGAGATACGATTAGAATCCCCCAAACAACTGCTAGTACGATTGATGAAACGATTGGATATCCTTCAGTTGATTCTTTAATAAAATTCCCTGCAGTGACTAATATTGGAGAAATCCATTTGGATAAGGATAAACCAACTAAACCTGCTATAAGAATTGAAAATAATGGAACTATCATCAAATCTAATTTCGTTCTTCCTTGTATTAACTTCCCAATATAAATTGCAACTAATGCAGCAAGTAGAGCACCTATTGGTTCACCCATTTTAATGGTCATTGCTGTATCAACCATTGCTAATGCACCTGATCCAATTAACGCTGCAGCCATAGCTGAAAAGATGATTAAAGTATTTGCCCCTAGCAGAACTGCAATACCTGCCCCAATTGCTGGAGCCATTAAAAGCTTTGTTGATAAACCGATGATGGCAAACGATTCAATATGAAAAATCTTACCAATACTTTCAATTAAAGAACCAATCCCAATCATCACAAAGACTGCATGGGCAATACCTTCGGACGCCTTAAAAATGCTATTTCTCACTTGTCCACTCATAATATACCTACCTTTTATTAGAAACTATTTATAGTATTTGCATATTTTAACGAAAATTATGAATGAAGTTAAAAGAAATCATAATTTTCGTTGCTTTGCTTCCATATAAAAAACGCCCAATTTGTTTTGGACGTTCAAGTTTATAGATCATCTATAAAAACTAAGAGATTCAGACTGATTGAAAACGATTGTCTTTCGAGGCGCGAAGCCGGATGAGGAGCGGAGTTACCTTTGACGGTAATGAGCACCGCAAGCAGGCGAAGCAACGAAGAAAGCGAGCGTTTGTCAACAGTCTGAAACGCCCAATTTGTATGTATTGGACGTTCCAAGAATTTTTAATTATAACAAACATTAAGACATTTTTAAACTTTCTTCAGCTATAAATAGTTGATTCAATACCTCTTTAGAAGAAGTACCACCTTCACTAATTCTTGCTTCCATGACTGTTTTTGGATGCAAAGCATCATAAATATCTGACTCAAATACATTGTTAATTTGTTTGTATTCTTTGATGGTTAATTCCCCAAGAAATTTCTGTTCTTCTATTGCATAAAGCACTGTTTTTCCGACAATTTCATGAGCTTGTCGAAATGGAATATTTTTTCGTACTAAGTAATCTGCAAGATCAGTTGCATTAGAGTAATCCTTTTGTACAGCCTCATACATCTTGCTTTCATTTACTTTCATTGATTCAATAATGCCCGATAGTAGTTGTAAAGATCCTTCAACCGTATAAACTGTATCAAACATACCTTCTTTATCTTCCTGCATATCTTTGTTATAAGCTAACGGTAACGCTTTTAAGACCGTCAATAAGCCCATCAAGCTTCCATATACTCGCCCTGTCTTTCCACGTAATAATTCGGGAACATCAGGATTTTTCTTTTGAGGCATGATACTAGAACCGGTACAAAACGCATCATCAAGCTCAACAAATTGGAATTCTTGACTAGACCAAATAACAAGTTCCTCTGATAATCTAGAAATATGTGACATTAATAGAGCTGAATGCGAAAGGAACTCTACAATGAAATCACGATCACTAACAGCATCTAAACTGTTTAAATAAATATCAGAGAACCCTAGTAAATCAGCAGTTCGCTTACGATTAATTGGAAATGTTGTACCGGCTAAAGCTCCCGCTCCTAAAGGTGATATATTGATGCGTTTTAAACTATCTTTATAACGCCCCTTATCTCGTTCAAGCATCCAAAAATATGCTAGAAGATGATGTGCAAATGATACTGGTTGAGCACGTTGAAGATGAGTATATCCAGGCATAATTGTATGCACATGCTGTTTAGCCTTTTTTACAATGATAGATTGCACGTTTTCGATTAACCCGATAATCAACTCAGTTTTATTTCGTAAGTATAAATGCATATCTGTCGCAACTTGATCATTTCGACTACGACCAGTATGCAATTTCCCTCCAACAGGTCCGATTTCCTCAATTAACATACTCTCAATATTCATGTGTATATCTTCATTCTCAACACTAAATTGTACTTCGTTATTTTCAATTTTAACTAATAATTTATTTAATCCTTTAATAATTAACTCAGCATCGCTCTGATCAATAATTCCACATTCCCCAAGCATCGTAGCGTGTGCAATACTTCCTGCAATATCTTCACTTGCCATGACTTGATCAAATTGAATTGAAGCTGTAAATTCTTCTACTAACTTATTTGTATCCTTTGTAAAACGTCCACCCCAAAGCTTTGACATGATGGCCTCCCTAAAACGATTATTTTACGAAAACTGTTTTTTGATTTGTTACTTCACTAAATACTTTTGTCGGTAAGCCCCAAAGCTTAATAAAACCGATTGCTGCTTGATGATCAAAAAGATCTCCTTTTGAATATGTTGCAAGTTCTTCATTATATAAACTGTAATCTGACTTTCTACCAACTACGTTATGATTTCCTTTATACAATTTAACGCGTACAGTACCAGTAACAGTTTCTTGAGTTGTATTAATAAATGCATCTAATGCCTGCATTAAAGGTGAATACCATAAACCATCGTAAAGTGATTTTGAAAACTGTTGTTCAATATTAACTTTAAAATTTGTTACTTCACGAGGTAGTGTAAGAAACTCTAACTCTTTATGGGCATTAATTAAAATAAGAGCAGCTGGATTTTCATAGACTTCACGAGATTTTATTCCTACTAATCTATTTTCGATATGATCGATTCTTCCAACCCCATGCTTTCCACCTATATGATTTAACTCTTCAATTAAACTTACTAAATCTAATGAATGACCGTTTAACGCAACTGGCTTCCCTTTTACAAATTCAATCTCCACATATTCGGGTGAATCTGATGATTGCTCTATACTATTCGTCCATGCAAAAGCTTCCTCTGGCGCTTCATTCCATGGATTTTCAAGTACACCTGCCTCACATGCTCTTCCCCAAATATTTGCATCAATTGAAAAAGGATTGTCTAAATCTACTGGAATTGGCACGCCATTTTCATTTGCATATTCAATTTCTTCGTCTCGAGTCATTCCCCATTCTCTTACTGGTGCAACGACCTTTAATGTTGGGTCTAAAGCCATTACAGAAACTTCAAATCGCACTTGATCATTACCTTTACCAGTACATCCATGTGCTACTGCTACTGCCCCCTCTTGTTTTGCAACATCCACTAATAACTTGGCGATTAATGGTCTAGATAACGCAGAAGATAAAGGATACTTCCCTTCATATAATGCATTCGCTTTTAATGCTGGTAACAGATAATCTGACGCAAAAAGTTCTTTTGCATCAATCATATAGGATTTAATAGCACCTAAATCTAATGCTTTTTGTCGTACGAATTCCACATCTTTTCCTTCTCCTAAATCTAAACATAGGGCAATTACATCGTACTGGTATTTATCTTGTAACCATTTAATACATACTGAAGTATCTAATCCACCTGAATATGCTAAAACTATTTTTTCTTTTTCCATTTTTCTTTTCCCCCTAAAATGTAATTACAAGTCTGTTCCCATTAAAGCAACCAATATCGCCTTTTGAGCATGTAAACGATTTTCAGCTTCATCAAATACGACAGAATGCTTTCCATCAATTACTGAAGCCGTTACTTCTTCACCCCTATGGGCTGGAAGGCAATGCATAAATAAATAATCATTTTTTGCATTCTCCAAAAGTTGATCATTAACTTGATATGAACTAAAAATCTTCAGTCGCTTTTCTGTTTCTTCTTCTTGACCCATACTGGTCCAAACATCTGTAACAACAACATCTGCATCTTTTACGCCATCCACTGGATTATTCACTACCTCTATTAAACTTCCATTCGTTTTTGCCACATGCTTCATAGACTGCAAAACCACTTTATTCGGTTCATATCCAGGAGGACAGGAAATCGTCAAATGAATTCCTAATTTGGCTGAGCCTTCAATTAATGAATGACATACATTGTTATTACCATCTCCGATATAACTAATCTTCAAGCCTTTTAATCTACCTTTATGTTCTAAAATTGTTAATAAATCAGCCATAATTTGTGCCGGATGATGTAAATCTGTTAACCCATTGATTACCGGTATAGAAGCATGCTCAGCAAATTCTGCGACCATCTCATGAGAATATGCTCTAATCATCACACCATCAACATAGCGCGACATAACTTTAGCAGTATCATGCACACTTTCGCCTCTACCAATCTGTAAATCTTTACTGCTCATAAATATTGCATCTCCGCCTAATTGCTTCATTGCAATTTCAAATGACAATCGTGTTCTAGTAGAACTTTTTTCAAAAATCATCCCTAACACTTTATTTTTTAAATAAGGCATTAATTTTCCAGACTTTTGCATGTTTTTAAATTCTAATGCTTTCTCAATCAGGAATAATAATTCACTAGAAGAAAACTGACTGATTGTAAGAAAATCTTTATCCTTAAAATTAGACCAATCTACTGGACTATAATTATTTTTTGATATACTCCACGAAGACTTTTGTTTAAAGCTATTCTTTTTAACATGTGTTTCTGCTAAAGCCTTATTCATCTAACCATCTCCCCTTATTGGAATCTCACCTGATTTATATAATGTATAATTATACTTAACTATTAATAATTATACAATTTATTTTTTACCTATTTTTTCATTTTTTTCAAAAGGATTCTTTCGAATAAATTAAAAAACCTTTTAAAACAAAGGATTCATACAGTAATCACACGATTTCAAAAGCATATTTTACAAATAAAAAAAGATGGGTTGGTAAACACTTTTTGTGTTCCAACCCATCCAAATTAATATTTATTCATTTATTAAGAAAAGACTTGAGCATCCACAGCATTTTTTCAATTTCAGCGATTTTACCTAAAAATAAGTCTGCTGTCTCTTCATCATTACTTTCTTCAGCTACAGAAATAACATCTCTAGATTCTTGTACTATTTTTTCATAATCTTTAATTAAGTCTGCAACCATTTCTTCTGCTGAAAATGTATGATTACCTTCTTTGATTGTCGCTGTTTCTAAATATTCACGAATCGTAGCAATAGGCTTTGCACCAATCGTTAATATTCGTTCACCCAATTCGTCTACCATGACCTTTGCTTCGTCATAATACAATTCAAATTTTTCATGTAAAGTAAAAAAGTTTGGGCCTTTAACGTACCAATGATAATTATGTAGTTTCACGTAAAGTACATTCCAGTTAGCAAGTTGCTGATTTAATAGTCCTTCTAGATTTGCCAATCCATTCACACTCCAATGCAGTTTGATATTCAAATATTTGTTAAAATACATAGAAATTTTCCCCAATATGGCAATAGAATATTCCTATTTGGCCCAAGACTGATCAAGTGTTTTTCGGAATAGCTTATTTAAATGTTCTATATCCATTGTATTTGATTCATTAATACCCTTTACATAATTCTCAAAATATGTAAGCTTGTCTTCAATAAAATCATTTAATACTTTTTTTCTAGGTTCTAAATCTAGCTCTTCACCTTGTTTCTTACGCTCTAATAACGCCATTACTTCCGTTAAAAATAATTCATCCAACCCATCGATTTTTAATAATTCATCAAATAAAATCGGTGGAATTTCTTGAAATGTTTCAATCCACATACATGCTAGTAATGGACGTAATACATAAAAGTATTTCTTAATTTTCACTTCTTCATGCTGCAAATAATCTCGGTAATTTCCTCTTGCCATATGAAGATAATGGTAAATACATGCTTTCTTAGAAAGAATCTCATTTCCAATACTTCGTAAATCCTCTGAAAGTGTGAGTTGATCATAATAAACAATTGGCGATCTAAGCCACTCTAGTAATGCAGGATTTGACTTTGCAAATAATTGTAATGCTTTCCGAACGTCCCAACCACTAATATCAAGCATCTCATTTATCGGATACTCAATAACATCTCGCTTTTGATCAATACTTACATACCAATCCTTTTCATGTACATATACAAACCTAACATCAAAATCACTATCTTTGGAAGGAAATCCCCATGCTCTACTACCTGATTCAACAGCAAATAAAACCTTCACATTATGTTCAACTTCTATTTGTTTCAGTTTTTCTAATATTAATTTCTTCATCAGCTGGTCTCCTCCTAATATTCACAAAACTCAAATAATACATGCTATATTATTAGTAATATAATACGATTGGATGTGAGTTCACTTGGAAAACTATATTTATGTGTTAAAGCCAACCCGTTCAACCTTTTTACACGATTCAACCGAAGCAGAAAGAGGTATTGTTTCAGAGCATTTTTTATATCTCCAAAATTTAAACAATGAAAAAACAGTTTTATTAGCCGGTAGAACAGAACAAGCAGAATTTGGCATTGTCATTTTACATACAGAAAACAGAGAACAAGCTGAAGAAATCATGAATAACGACCCTGCAGTTAAATTAAAAGTAATGACAGCAGAATTATATCCATTTATGATTGCATTATCATAAAGAAAAAAAAGAGCCCTCATCTACTTGAAGGCTCTTTCATGTTCGTTTATTTATTTGAACAACTGATCCATTTTCTCGTTAAACTTCAAAATTAAAGATAATCTTTTCAAGCTCTTCAAAGCTTTGTGCATTCTTTGCAGATTCAGATTTTTGTTGATAGTAGGAAATATTGCTAAAGCGATGAAGTAATAAATATGTCAGTAATTCCTTTTGAAATCCATCGTTTAACTCTTCAGGTTTATAACCGTAGCTTTCTAAAAACATTCGATTTAAGCCTTTGTTCGGATAAAACATAAATGCGATTGGACCGAGTAAATCATATGTTGAATTACCTACAAAACAATCAGCAAAATCAATTAAACCAGTAAATTTCCACATACCATTTTCTTTATTCATGATTAAGTTAAACGGCGTATACTCACCTGTTAATAAGACAAGTTGATTTGAGCTCTTTAACGTTTCTAATTTGACATATTCAGACAGTTGATTTTGAAAATGTTCATTTAATTCATTCTGTTTATGATGTTTGGCTAAATTTTCATACTGCGCATTCATAAAATGATTCCAGGCAGTTTGTTCATTATTATCACTAGTAATAGTTGCTGAATGAACCTCTTTGATCAGTTCCCCTAAATCTTTAGCGATTTGTGCTTTTTCCTCAATAGATAAGATATCAAAAATATCAATTAATAAAGTACCTTTGAGTTCGGTCATGATGATGTAATTCCAACCCTCAAATTGTCCGGTTGAATGTATTTTTGGAATTTCTACAGAAAGTTGTTGTTGATTTAAATGTTCTAGTACTGCCTTTTCTTTTATAAATTCATCATTCACATATGCAGGGAATAGTTTAATGACTAGCTTTCCGTCGACACTAAAAACAATATTTCCACCATATGTAAATCGTGTTAGATTGTTATATTCTAATTTTTCATTACTTGCTATTTTTTTTATTTTACCTTCCCAATAACAATTCTTATCCTTCATGATTCGATATTTCTCTTTTGTAATTTTATTTAAATAAGTCATTTGATTCCCCTTTTAAAAAACATTAAGCAGATAAATTTTGGTCTATAACAGTCTTTCTTTTGATGTTTAAAACAAATAATGTCGCAATGATACAGAAAATACCCGCAGCAAAAAAGATTGATTGATATGCATTAAACCATGAATAAGCAAGGCCACCACCATATGCTGCCGCACCAGCACCTAATTGATGTGCCGAATAAATCCAGCCATAGATGACACCAACTTTATCCTTTCCAAAATGATCTGTCGCTAATTTAATGGTAGGTGGTACTGTAGCAATCCAGTCAAGACCATAAAATATTGCAAAAGCGGCTAAATAGAAGACAGAATTTGTAGATAAAGCAAACGGTAACACAAGTAAGGACAAGCCTCTTAAACCATAGTACCAAAATAGTAACCACCGATTGTCGAGTCGATCTGAGAAATAACCTGAAAGTGTTGTACCTATAATATTAAAAATCCCCATAAATGCTAATAAACTTGCCGCCGTAACTTCTTTATAACCATAGCCGATACAAAGTGAGATAAAATGTGTTCCAATTAATCCACTTGTTGAAAATCCACAGATAAAAAAGCTACCAGCTAGTAACCAAAATACTTTAGATTTCACGCCAAGTTTTAAACCATCAAATGCTGCTTTAATTGGGTTAACAGGATTGATGTTTAATTGGTTACGTACTTTTGCACCAAGCGGTAATACACCTACATCTGCAGGATCATTCTTCATAAAGATCCAAATACATAAATAGATAAATAGACCAAATACAAAAATTGTTAATATAGCACTTCTCCATGAAAAGTTTCCTACCACATATGCTAACAATGGTAAAAATATAAGTTGCCCCGCTGCTGAACTTGATGTTAAAAGTCCTAGAGCTAAACCACGTTTTTCTTCAAACCAAGTTGTTGCAACATATGTATTAAGTACTGTTAAAAACGCACCTGCACTCAAGCCAATTATTACACCCCATATGATATATAAATGCCAAATTTTGGTCATGAAAGTTGTTAACAATAAAGCTAATAATAATGTTCCCATTCCAATTAACAATACTTTTCGAACAGTAAATTTTTGAAATAGCCCTGCAACAAATGGACCTGAAAATCCTACAAGGGTAATACAGATGGCGAATGCACCAGATATAGACGCTCTACTCCAACCGAATTCTTCCTCGAAAGGAATCATCATCACACCTGACATGGTATTCGTTACTGCCGCTACAATTACAGATAAAAAAGTAACAATGAGAATGATCCACGCGTAATGAACTTTTTTTGTATTCAAAATCATTCCTCCTCTTCTTTCTAAACCTTAGCAGTACTCTCTAGTCGCAAAATCGTTCTTAACTCTTCGACTGTACCAACAACGTATCTAGCTTTAACCTCTTCTAATTCTTCCTTTGATCCGTAGCCATACGTTACACCGATTGATTCAATCCCGTTCAAATTTGCTCCAATAATGTCATGAGAGCGATCGCCCACCATTACAACTTCCCCATCTGAAAATTGCAAATACTTTTGATAAATCCATTCAATGATCTCTTTTTTATCGATTCTAGAACCATCAAGATTGCTTCCAACAATTTCAGTAAAATAATGATCTAATTGAAAAAACTTCAAAATTTCCTTCGCAAATACAGTCGGCTTGGAAGTCGCTACAAATAGCTTTTTTCCAGTTTCTTTTAATTCATGTAACAATTGAGGGATCCCACTATAAACTTTATTTTCAATCATACCATTTTCCGTAAAATACTCGCGATAAAAATGCACTGCTCTAGTTACATCCTCTTCATTCATCCCACATACTTCAGAAAATGAATGTTGTATAGGTGGCCCGATAAATGTTAAAAGCTCTAATTCTTGTATTTCCTGTTGCCCCATTTTTCGTAATGCATACTTGATTGAATTTATGATCCCTTCTTTTGGGTCTGTTAGTGTTCCATCTAAATCAAAAAGTATATATTCATAGTTTTTCATATCCTTTTCCTCCTTTAGCTTAAAAAAGTTCAAAAAGAAACGCTAGCAATTAGAGCTAACGCATAACATTTATTTATTAGGTTTCCATTCATCTTTTAACATACTGTATATCGCTAAATCATAAGAGCTTCCTCTTATTTGTTGAGCCTCACGTAGAATCCCTTCCTCTTTAAAACCGAGGCGTTGTGGGATTGCTCGACTCTTTTGATTCTCAACTGCTGCTCTAATGACAACGCGATTTAGATTTAATTCATCAAAACAATATGAAACTAAATACTCCACAACACGAGTCATAATCCCTTTACCTTGCATCGTATTGCTTAACCAATACCCTATTTCTGTTGCTTTATTTGTTTGATCAATATAATGTAATCCAACCATCCCAATTAATTCGTTTTGATAAAAGATACCTGTTTCAAAACCATTATTGTCAGCAAACTTCTGCAACCACATTGGTATAATTGTTTTTTGATATTCTTCTATGGATGGGATTGTTTCTGCCCATATCAACCATTCTTTTAATGCAGTTTGATTTTTTATAAGAGACTCTACAAGCGTTTCTGCATATTTTGGTGTTAATAAATTGATAGAAAGATTTGCATCAATTTGAATCTTAAACATTTGCGTTCCCCCTAGATTCTATAAATAATACTTTAAAAAGTCCTATACATTCCAACTGATTTTGGCGAAGTATAATTGAATCCAAATTTCTCATATAATTTATCAGCTGGTACATCAGCTATTAAGCTAACATAAGCACCTTTTGGGACCTGGGTTTCTAGAAAATTAGTTAGCTCAGTCATGATTCTTTTACCAAGTCCTTGACCTTGGTACACGGGATCTACAGCAATATCTACGATTTGATAAAAACAGCCACCGTCTCCAATGATTCTTCCCATGCCGATTAATGTAGATTGATTTCTAATCGTCACAGCATAAATTGAATTTCTTAATCCAATCTCAGAAGCTTTTATATCCTTTGGACTTAACCCCGCCAATACTCTCATAGCTACATATTCCTCTGCACTTGGAACTTCATTCATTACTTCATAATTAATTGACATTTTAATCACCTATTCTCTATATTGATTTTACTTAATTCTCGATGATCTTGCATAATTCCTCTTGTGTTTTTAAACATATTTCGCATCAATATTTTTGCTTATGAAACTTAATGTACTCAGCACAAAGTAAGGAAGAAAGATAAAGGTTCAATTCAAATGAATCATATTCATTTCTCTTTTCTTCATTCTTACCGTTTAATTCCTTGTTCTCTCAATCTATTTTACCAAAAGATAACCTCAAAAAACTTGCAAAGGATGCTAATTACATAGTATATTTTGCACAATGTTATAATGACTTTACTTGCTCTATTTAACAATGAAAATTAATTCTAGGAGTATACATGATGCAAAATTGGATTACTGAAACAATGGAATCTTTTGGATATTTGGGGATTTTTCTTTTAATTGCACTTGAAAATTTATTTCCTCCAATACCTTCTGAGGTCATTCTAACCTTTGGTGGTTTTATGACAACAACTTCAACTTTAACGAAAACAGGGGTTATTTTCTTTTCAACATTAGGCTCTGTATTTGGTGCAATATTACTTTTTGGTATTGGCACATTACTTGATGTACAAAAACTCGAAAAAATTGTGGGAAAATGGGGACATATTCTCCGATTAACAAAAAAAGATATTCATAAAGCTAATGAATGGTTTACAAAATATGGCGTATGGACTGTATTTTTCTGTAGACTGATTCCGCTCATTCGTAGTTTAATCTCAATTCCAGCGGGCATGTCACGTATGAATTTTTGGATCTTTTTACTGTTTACTACGCTTGGTTCACTAATATGGAACACAATTTTAGTAACTGTTGGAGCCTCAGTTGGCTCATCATGGGAAAAAATCGTATCGTATATGGATGTGTATTCAAATATCATCTATGCACTCTTAGCAGTAGGATTGGGTATATTGATATTTATCTTTATTAAGAAAAGAAGACGTTCTGCTTAACAAATAAAAAGACCAAATCTAACAACCATCGTTAGATTTGGTCTTTTTTTATTTCATTCTTAATATTCTCATTGAATTTAAAACTGCTAATACTGTTACACCTACATCAGAAATAACAGCTTCCCACATTGTTGCGATTCCAATGACACCTAATAATAAGAAAAAGCCTTTTACTGCAAGTGCAAACATAATATTTTGCCAAACGATTGTTCTAGTTCGCTTTGCAATTTTTATTGCGTCCACAATTTTAGATGGTTCATCTGACATTAATACAACATCTGCAGCCTCTATTGCTGCATCTGAGCCTAATCCACCCATTGCAATACCAACATCAGCTCTAGCTAATACTGGTGCATCATTAATACCATCACCAACAAATGCAATTTTTTCATTTTTTGCTTTCTTACTTTCCAGCTTTTCTAGTTGTTCTACTTTTTGATGTGGAAGTAATTCAGCATACATTTCATCAATACCAACCAAATTGCCTACTTTATTTGCAACCGACTTAGAATCTCCAGTAAGCATAATTGTTTTTAGAACACCAATTTGTTTAAGTCCTGATATTGCTTTCTTCGCATCTACCTTCAATTGATCCGATATAATGATTGAACCGATAAACTGATTGTTTTTAGCAAGGTAAATTGTTGTTCCTGCCTCTTTATTTGGAATATATAAAATATGATTACTTTCCATCAACTTTACATTCCCAGCAAGTATTTCATCAGTATGATAAGTAACCGAAATACCATGACCCGCTATTTCTTGATAATTTGATAGTTTCTCAGCTACAATTTCTTTTCCATATGCATTTCGAATGGACAGTGCTATAGGATGATTAGAAAAGAACTCTGCATAGGCTGCTATTTCAAGTAATTCTTCCTTAGATTTTCCGTTCGCTGGTAAGATTGAACTAACTTGAAATTGCCCTTTTGTTAAAGTTCCAGTTTTGTCAAATACAATATATTTCACATCATTTAATGCCTCTAAATAATTGCTTCCTTTTACTAATACACCTGCTTTTGAAGCTGCTCCAATTCCTCCGAAAAACCCTAACGGTATTGAAACAACTAACGCACATGGACATGAAATAACTAAAAAGATTAAAGCTTTATATACCCAATCATATAATGATTCACCTGAAAAGATAAACGGTGGAATAACTGCGATCATTGCCGCTGTAATAACGACAATTGGTGTATAAACCTTTGCAAATTTTGTGATAAAGTTTTCAGTTGGTGCTTTTTTGTTTGTCGCATTTTGAACTAACTCTAAGATTTTTGAAACAGTAGATTCCTTAAATTCTTTTGTCACTTCAATTTCTAAAACACCTTGCAAATTAATAAATCCACTTAAGACTTCATCACCTTCAGCTACTTCTCTTGGTAGTGACTCACCCGTTAATGCAGAAGTATCGACATTCGTAGAGCCTGAACGAACAAGACCATCTAATGGAATTCTTTCCCCTGGTTTTACTACAATCGTATCTCCTATTTTTACTTCTTCTGGAGATACTTTTCTTGTGTGGTGACCAACCTTTACATTTGCATAATCTGGTCGAATATCCATTAATTTTGAAATTGATTTACGAGATCGATTAACAGCTATACTTTGGAAAAGCTCACCTAATTGATAGAACAACATAACGGCAACTGCTTCTGGATATTCTCCAATAATAAAAGCACCAATAGTCGCAACACCCATTAAGAAATTCTCATCAAAAACCTGCCCCTTAAAAATATTTCGAATGGCTTTAATGACAACATCTACACCAGCAATAAAATAAGCAGCTACAAAAAGTACGATCGTGAATAGGTCAGGTAGGTTTAGTAATTGAGCAAGAAGTAGAAGTGCCCCACCAACACAAAGCTTCATGATCAATTTTTTCGTTTCAGGATTCATCGTTGATTTTTCATTCTTAGTAGCTTTTGATTCAACTTCTTCTTTTGTTAACGGATTTATATGCGGTTCTAAATTTCGAATTTTATTTTTCGCTTCATTTACCACTACATCCTGTTGCTCCACACTTGAAGTAATTGTCATCGTTAATGTTGCAAAATTGACTGAAACAGCATCTACACCCTTGATTGTGGAAACGCCTTTCTCTATTTTCATTGCACAATTTGCACAATCTAAACCTTCTAATTTTAATTCACTATTTGTTTGTTTTTGCCCCGTACTCAATACCTCCAACCCCTCTCCAAAGCAAAAACTTTTATTTAATCCTCTAAAATATGTTCAAGTGCTTGATTGAAAATCTCTGTTACATGGCTATCTGCTAAAGAATAATAAACTACTTTTCCTTCTTTACGATTTTTTACTAAATGCGCTTGTTTTAATACACGTAATTGATGTGAAATAGAAGATTGCGTCATGTCTAGCAAATAAGCTAAATCACAAACACACATTTCAGACTGACTAAGTGCATGTAAAATTCTTGTTCTAGTTTTATCACCTAAAACTTTAAATAAATCAGCCACACCAGTTAGTACTTCTATATTTAACATCTTCTCTTTTACAGTCAGTATCGTATCCTCATGCATAACAGTTTGAGGACAACTTTCATCACAAATCTCATCCTTCTTTTTCTTTTCCTCGATCATTTCTATTCCTCCTATGAATACATGAGCAATCATTCATATGTTTTCTATACATTTATTATATGAGCATCCGTTCATATATGTCAAAAAAATTTTTAGAAAATTTCAGAAAAAATAATTTGGAGGCTTAAGACTTTAGCCCCTACTCCAATGAAAGCGAGCAACCTGGAGCGAAACACACAAACACTCCTCTTAAAACAGGGTTCTGTTAATATTAATTGTTGATTTTAGGTAAGAATAGAGAATAGTCAGTTCGAGAGTACTTGGAATGGAAGGTGCGAAGACTCCTATGGGAGATGCGGGAAACTTGAGACCCCGGAGGCTTGCCGAGGAGGCTCAAGTCACGCCCCATGGAAAGCGAAGTACCTGGAATGGAAATCAACACTCTTTTTTAACAGAGCCTAAAACAAAAAAAGTGACCTTATGTTTTCACATAAAAGTCACTATTTCTTTTTTAAGAAGGCATCGGCGTATCAGTTGGTTTCGCATAACCGTCTTTATATTTATCATCTATATACTTTCGAATTTCTAAATTCGTTTTACCTTTTTGTTTTAATGTTGCTGATTCTAATGCAATTTCCAAACAGTTAACACAAGTTGTCGCATGACTATCCCATACAACTGAACCATCAGCTTTTACCTCATTAATAAAACAATCTAAATTACTTTTATGTCCAACACTTTCTCCACACCCACAATAGCATGGAATATTTTTTAATAAATCAATGTTTTGTGCGGCAAGCAGATAGATTTGTTGCATCTGCTGCTCTTTAACTGCTAAAAAACTAGGCAATGTTTCCTTATTCTTCGTTTGCTCACGAATATCACTCATTTGACTATGCTCTTCATGACTCTCGTGACCTTTATGACTTGTTTCATTATTAACTTCTGTTTTATGACTACTGCAACCTGCTAAAAGAAGCGAAATAGATAAAGCTGAAAAAACATTTACTATTACTTTTCGATTCATTTCTTTCCTCCAATAATAATTATCTAACTTGATTGTATTGTTTATTGGAAAGAAAGACAAATGCTTGATCAAAATTTTACTTAATTAGTAATTACGGTCTCGATCAACGAAATCCTTATCGTCTGCATACATAATATATTCAAATAAATCATCCTCAACTATGTAGTCATTACCATTTACAGACTCTTCCGGAAATACTTCTTTTCCATTCTTATCATATGTTGTCATCGAGATAGACAAGGTAGACGGATAACCATGTTCTTGTAAAAAGAATAAATTTTGTTTCGTTCCTGCTTCAGCTTCAAGTTTTTGGATTTTACTCCATTTACTAGGATATTTAAAAAATCCGTAAGTTTTTTTATGAAGACTGATTCTCTGCTCCAGAAATATCTCGGGTGCGTAATATACATTTCCATTAGACATCATATAATTTCTTTCTCTAATAAGTCGAAACTTCATTTCATTCACTTGATCAACAGGATTATAATTCCAAAACATGACATATGAAGACGGATCGTTAGGCTTTATTTTCCATAAACGTGGTGTTCCAGCTTTATCAATGATATTAACTATCTTCCATTTATGATGTTGCCATTTCCAAAAACTAACCCCATAACCATTTTCTTTAGAAATATAAGGCACAAATACATGTTTTTGATCAATAAATATAATATCTTGAATCTCTTTCGCATACTCACCTTCATATGTATTACTTATGATTTTCTTTAACCTTGTTTCAGAATAAAATACCGTTGGCTTTGAAAGATAAAACCAATAGATGACTATGAATGCAATTAAAAGTAATGATAAACCAAAAATTATTTTTTTATTTTTTAACATGATTATTTCCTCCTTTAACAGGTGAAATAATGTTTGTATCACTTCTAAAGTAATAATGTTTATATTTAGTTGTAATGAATATTCCTTTTCCATCCTTCTCAATATAAATAATGGTTTTTAAATTACTGCCGAACTTTGGTTTTGTACCAACCAAAATATATGGAAACCTTTCAATAGGTTTCATTTTTGTTTCATATTGGAAAGTACCTGCATACCATTTTTCATCCTTGAATAATTCATTAATTTTAAAAGTATCTACTGATTGAAATAATTTCGAGTTTTCCAATTCCACGTCACTAACTTTAGGAATTGTCCGTATAATCTTAGGTTGTTTTATTTCAGATATAAAAGTTTTAAGTTCGTCTTTCGGGTAAATGAGAAGATCTATTGGATAAATTAAAAAACTAGTAAATATAAAAATAAACTTTATATAAAAACCTGCCCAGGCAAAACTACGGTACTTTTCCCAGCCAATCTTTCCAAATCTTTTTTTACAAATCCAGTATAATAACCATACACCGATTGGTAAGATTGGAATTTGAATAAATGAATGAAAGATATTTAAATTAATCGAAAACAGAATACCACCTATAAAAGCAATCAAAATCACTTTCCATAATGTTATTTTGTCTTTTTTTCGTTTATATAGCGAATAGATAATAAGTCCAAATATTAAATAGTTTAATAGACTGACCACGATGGAAGGAACATGCTGGAAAAAATCATACTGATATTGTACGTTCATAGTTTTCTCCTATTCATTTGACCATAGTTTATCAATTAATTACTTATTGTCTTTCTGATATGTTCTGACGAAATCACCTATTTCCTCGTCAAACTCTTCATTGATTAATTCAAATCCATTATTCTCTATTATTTTTACTGAAAAATGATTTCTAGTTTCTACATTTGCGATCACTGTATCGATATTTCTTTCTTCAAAACAGTAGATTAATAGTCGTTTTGTTAACTCCGAACCATAACCATATCCCCAGTGTTCTTCTTGCAATCTATAGCCGATTTCACACTTTTTTTCTTCATTTTTAATCACGGCACATGTACCAATAAACTCTTTGCTCTTAGTAAGGCAAACAGCTAATACTAAGAAATCAATTTGATTTTCATCGTATGAAGTTACTATTTTATTTAATTCTTTTTCAGTTTCTTCTAAAGATTTCGGACGATTTGTTATATATTTCATTACATTTGGATTTGATTGTAGCTTATGTAATTGTTCTAAATCCTCCAAGTTAAGCATGCGTATACTTAGTCGTTCTGATTGTAAAATCATAAAAAACGCCCCCGTCGTTTGATTTAACTATCATTTATTATACTTTTAACATATACAAGTTTTCTTTTTAACGCCCAATTTCCCCTTTAATTCAACCTTTTCAATATAGTCTGTTGCTATTGGTACTTTACACGCAGTATTTCCAACATCGACATGAACCTTCCCAATACTCTTTCCAACTAACATAGCTTCTACATTTAAACTAGGAACGAAGCTACCTACTGCTATAACAAAGGCATTCATTGTATAGCGAACTCGATTTTTCGAATTATGTATATTTTTTTCAATATATTTTAACAGTTCTCTTACTTCAACTTTGTCAATATTCTCATCAGGCGCGATTGATAAATAATGAGAATATGTACTCCAACCACAATCCTCAATTAATTCTTCTTCTGATTTCATCCATTTTCGTGCAAGTTCCAAAGCATATGAGCTTTCTGCAGCCACAGCCCCAACAGTACTTTCAGCAATCATATACCAATAAGCACCTTCTGCCCATTTTTGTAGTTGATCTTTTGTCATTAGTTTTGGATTAATTGATAATCCTGCTAAATACATTGCATCAGAATTACCAGTATCATATAGAGATAGTGCAAGTTCTTGATCTTTTTTCACGTATTTTACTATTTTTTTTAAATCACCAATTTTCACACCATAAAATGGTTCTCTTGCACCATGCCTAACAAACGTATTTTTTGTTTGCTCTGTACCCATCTCTTTTAATGATTTCATTATCTCATCTAAGTTCATGCAGTACCCTCCTGCCTATTTAATCATTATATGTTTGTCCCGTATCATCGTTGTCTAAAATGTATCGTATCATACATCTCTTTGAAAGGAAGTACGTAATGAAATATATTGCTTCGACTATGCTTATTTTTCTCTTAATTTTATCCTCATGTTCTATTCATTCTATGGAAACTATCTCCAAGAGAACTGAAATCGGTAATAGCCAAGAATGGACTTATACAGGTTCAACTGGTCCTAATAACTGGGGAAATCTGAAAGAAGAATACGCCATGTGCTCAAAAGGCAAAGAGCAATCGCCAATTAATATAGTATCAAGAACGCAAAAATCACTCCCCCTAGGGATAAACTATCATTCTGGAAAATTTAAAATAGAAATTAAAAAAACGACAATTAAATTAATTCCAGAAAATAATACAAATACGATAAATATTCAAGGAACAAATTACGAACTTAAGCAACTTCATTTCCATACACCATCAGAACATTTAATAAATGGGCATCAATCTGATATGGAAATTCATTTTGTTCATGAAGATCGAAATCATTCTTACGCAGTAATTGGCATTTTTGTAGACAAAGGTACACAAAATAAAGTGTTTCAGAAAATAGTAAACACACTAAAAGAAGATAAAAGTTTAAAAGAAACAATTTCATTAAATATTCAATCATTCATTCCAGTTAATAGTAAAAAAATATCTTATAACGGCTCTTTAACTACTCCACCATGTACGGAAGGATTAAAATGGATTGTATTTGAAAAACCAATTCAATTTTCAAATCAACAAATTGCATTTTATCGAAAATATTCTTACCCAACTAACCGACCTGTCCAGCCTTTAAATAACCGGACATTGTTTGAATCATGGTAAATAAAAAGAGTTAACCTATATAGGTTAACTCTTTTTGTTTTACCATTCTGCTTTTTCATCTCTATGAATGACTTCTAATTTACCAGTATGAGGATCAATAACTAAACCATGAACTTCAATATTGTCAGGAATTAATGGATGGTTTTTGATGATAGAAACGCTATGTCCTACACTCTCATATACATCTGTAAATCCAGATAACCATTTATCTAAATCTATTCCAGATGAATTTAAAATATCTAAATTTTCCTCTTTAATACCTGATTCAATCATTCTTTTCTTTATTCTCGTTGGATCCGTATTACCCATACCGCACTCATGATGACCAATGACTAATACTTCTTTTGCACCTAGTTCATAAATTGATACTAAAATACTTCTCATAACAGATCCAAATGGATGGCTGATTACAGCACCCGCCGTCTTAATCATTTTCACATCACCATTTCTTAGATCAAGGGCCTTTGGTAATAACTCAACTAAGCGAGTATCCATGCAAGTTACAACAACAACTTCTTTATCTGGAAACTTACCTGATAAATATGGTTCATACTCCTTATTTTCTACAAATCTTTTGTTAAATTCTAGTATTTTATTTAACATTTGTTTCCCTCCAAATTAACTTAAGAGAATTTATTTATATTACTATTTTGAAGGAAAAGTGAAAAAGATACAACTAATCCGCTTTGCTTCAATAGTATTATCCTATTATACAAATTAAATTTATACATTTAAACCATTCAATAATTAATTTTCTTTAATCCGAAACCTTATTTTTTGAATCTTTAAAAATATAATGTACACTATATTTAGTCTTAATTAGGAGGGAATATGAATGAAAACTTCGCAATTTATCACATTACATAATGGCGTAAAAATGCCTCAATTAGGTTTTGGTGTTTGGAGAGTTTCTCCTGAAGATGGTGTAGATGCAGTTCGAACAGCAATTGAAGTTGGCTATCGACATATCGATACAGCTGCTGTCTACAAAAATGAAGAGCAAGTAGGAGAGGCAATACGTCAATCAGGTATTGCTAGAGAAGAACTATTTATTACAACGAAAGTTTGGAATGCCGATCAAGGTTTTGATACAACATTAAAAGCATATGAAGATAGCCTAAAAAAGCTGGGACTAGACTATGTAGATTTATATTTAGTTCATTGGCCGGTTAAGGATAAATATTTAGAAACGTATAAAGCACTTGAAAAACTATATGATGAGAAATTAGTACCAGCGATTGGTGTTTCAAATTTCCATATACATCATTTGGAAGATATAGCAGCACATCGAAATATTAAACCAATGGTTGACCAAGTTGAACTTCACCCTATGCTACAACAAAATGAACTACGTGACTATTGTTTAAAAAACGGGATTGCTATTGAAGCTTGGAGTCCATTAATGCAAGGAGGCGAAGCACTAACGAATCCAGTTATTAGTGAACTAGCCGAAAAGCACGGTAAAACACCTGCTCAAGTCGTTCTTCGTTGGCATTTACAACGAGACGTTATTGCAATACCTAAATCAATCACTCCTTCTCGTATTCAAGAAAACTTTGACGTTTTTAACTTTGAACTGTCATCTGATGATATGAATTCTATTGCATCACTTAACGCAAGTAAGCGTGTAGGACCAGACCCAGATAATTTTGATTTTTAAATTATAAGTTGTTGGCATTATATAAATTAAAAAAAGCACTGCATTACGCAGTGCTTTTTTCATTTTTATAACATTTGATTTGCGATCTTGACTATATCTTTTTTGTGCTGTTCAGACGAAATATTCTTGTTGATGTAACTAACTGTATAATTGATTCCTTCTTTTTCAAAGAACAATGTATTTCCGATAAGTTTAGCAACAACATCTTTTGCTAATTGAACATCTTCCGTCGTACCGATATGCTCCGCCTGGAAATTTTCTACACCGATTAGCAAGATAATCTCCTCTGATTGATCTTTAGCTGTTGTCATAAAACTAACTCTTACATTTTTCCCATCTTGATGAAAATCCTCAATTGACGTAATTTTAAGAGGGACTGCATCAAACGGAAGATCCTTTGGAATTTTCACCTTAAACGGAAGTGCATCTAATCCTTCTTCTAATTAGTTCGCGTTATATCTGACTGGAAGAGATTTTAATTGTTCTTCTGTATGATTTCCCGTTGGTTCAACTTTTTTAATTGGGATGTATCTAACAAATCGTTTTGAACATTTTTACAACCAAATAGTAAGACAATCAAAAGCATTTGAACTAACCAAATTTTTTTCATCTCATCACGTCCTACTGAATGATTTTTACGTGTGTTTTACTAGAGTGGATATTTAAATATTTATGCTAAATAAATCTCTATACGTTCCTTTCCTCCCCCGATGTTATTTCTTTTCAGCCTGATCCTCCCTATTTCACCTGTTGATTTTATATGGGTTCCGCCACATGCAACCTTTCCAAATCCTTCTATTTCCCAGTATCTTCGTTGTTTTTCTTTGTCACTAAAGTCACTCTTAATTGGTTTATTTGCATCTATTAAATTATGTGCTTTTGTTTCTAATAATGAAAAAGTTTCGGTGATATTTCCATTCCAATAAAAATCAATTCTTGCTTTGTCACTTGTAATATTAGCTCCAATTTTTTCGGGCTGATCATAGTTTTGATACATCATTTCAAGTATAATTTCAGCTGCAAAATGAAGCTTCATAATCTTATATCTTTTTTCCCAATCAATTTCTACGATTACTTCTTGCCCTTTATATAAATTATGATTCTCGGGTAGTGTATATAAAATCTCTAGTGCTTCTTTTTTTGCGTCGATTAGTTCAAAGCCTCCAATTTTACCAGAATCTGATTGCTGACCTCCAGAAAATGCATAAATAATTGTTTGGTCTAATGTAATCGTTTGTCCTACAACGCTTGTAACAATTGCAGTAGTATATGATAAATAGGGATCTTCCCAGAATAGTTTTTTTACAGTCATTTGAATTCTCCTTTATCACTTCATTTAAAAGAACTTCTTTGTTTGACTATTCCATGTAACCTATCATATTTCCTTTATCAAACTAATAAACACAAGATATACTTAGTGAAGAACTTACTTATGAAGGAGAAAATATGTTTCTTTCAATTGATTATTTAATAAATGGAAACCCTAGGCAACAAAAGGCTTATCATACTTTATCACGACTTAATATCATGGAAGATTTAAGAGAATTTAATCCCATACTTTGTGGAACAATACCGATTGGAATTGATATAAAGGATTCAGATTTAGATATTATTATAGAAGTACGAGATTTTCAGTATTTCGAAAACATGATTAGAAATTTATATGGTCTAAAATATAACTTTAAAATATCACATTCAATTATCAGAGATATTCCTGTCATAACAGTTAACTTCAATTTTGAAGAATTTGAAATTGAAATATTTGGTCAAGCAACACCAGTTCAAAAACAAAATGCATATATTCATATGGTCATTGAGCATTTGATTATGGAGCAGTTTCCAAATATAAGAAGCGAAGTAATTCATCTTAAAGAACAGGGATATAAAACCGAGCCTGCTTTTTGTAAAATTTTAGGTTTAGAAGGTGATCCGTATGATTCTTTAATTGAGTATGGTAAAAAGATGTTTAATGTAAAATAAGAAGGCATAACTAAAATAACCACACCTCTTTTAATAATTTTCTCATAAATAACTTTTCAGTAACTGTCTAATATTTTTCATTTAAAAAAACTCTCTATCAATTATAAAATTGATAGAGAGTTCCCTAAATTAAATAGAAGTCAATTCCGAGCTTTTCAGTAACTCAATTCTTACTTTTGATAAGCCCTCTTTTTCATCAATATATGTAGTAAGTTTCCAGTTTGAAGCTAAAGTGTTTTTAACAGTTTCTACAGCTTCTTTTGAAAGAATGATACCTTCAATTGCAGTTCCTTTGTCATCATAATCCTTTTCTACTTCGATTCCATATTTAAGTCTTAATAAGGTCATTAATGACCCTTTTGTTAAAAACTTGATGTGGTAACCTTCATTAAGTATTCTTTGGAAATCATCTTCACTTTGTTTAAATAGATTTACTAACGCCTCCCAATCTGGCATACCTTTACCAAATTGGTTAAGAAATTCATAATTTTCTTCCTTTAGTTTGTTAATTAATTGGCTATTTTCAACACCTTCACTACGAAGTCTTTCGATCATAATTGCGTAATTAATTGCGATTCTTACTTGGCTCATATAATCTTCTCCTCTCAAATTTAAAGAATTTTCATTTTATTCAACTGTACCATAAACAGTATGTAGAAACTATGTATATGTATTACTATATTTACACATAAAAAAAGACTTGTTCGTAAACAAGTCTTATTCGAAACGATATACAGCAAGTGTAATTATAGCAGTTGTCCCTTCGCCATATTCACTTGTAATTTCCAGACCTCCACCATAGTCATCAATTAGGTTTTTAGCTATTGAAAGTCCTAATCCATTCCCACCGTTTGCTCTGCTTCTTGCTTTATCTGCTCTATAAAATCGATCGAAAATATGTTTTAGATCTTCTTCAGAAATACCAATCCCATTATCTGTAACACGGATTTGAACGTGTTGATCACTTTGATTTACTAGGATGTTGATTCTCGTTTCATCCTTACTATATTTCACAGCATTATCGAATAAAATAATTAAGACTTGCATTAAATGTTCTCGAGTAATATTTGCTTGATCAATATTGTCATTTTCTTGAACATAATCAATCTTCATATCCTCATGTAACAATCGATAGTTATTTATTATCTCATGAACAACCTCTAAGACATTACATGGTTCAAATTTTACAATCTCTTCATTACCTTTTTCAAGTTTAGATAACTGTAAAAGTTCATTCGTTAAGATAATCATTCGATTTGTTTCATTAATACACGTATTCAAGGAATCTTCTAGAACTTTTTCATCCTTTTTACCCCAACGATTAACAAGAGATAAGTGACCGTGAATAATTGCCAAAGGCGTTCTCAACTCATGCGAAGCATCTTCTACAAATCGTTTTTGTCTTGTAATTGATGCTTCTAACTCGTCCATCATTTTATTAAAGATTAAACCTAATTCTGACAATTCGTCATTAATTTCACCAACAAAGACTCGCTCTTTTAGTTGGTTATTTTTAATTTTCAACATTGTATGATTTAAATTTTTAATTGGCTTTAATAATTTTTTAGATAAGAACCAACCGCTTATTATACTTAAAATCAGTGAAAAGATCGTACCAAAAATTAGAATAAAGAAGGATTCCTTCACAAACTTTGAAAAGATTTCAACGTTTATTGCTACTTCTAATATTCCATGAAACTTTCCATAATGCAGTGCTTTACTTGCAATCAATATCTCTTGATTGTGCAATCTATATTGTCTAAATTGACCAACACTATTTTTATCAATATCTATTTTTGGCATTTTTTGTGAAACGGTATAAATCACTTTTCCGTTAGTATCTAATAATCGGATCATTTCATTATTTTGAATGATTTTTTCGAAATAATGTCTAGTATCCATAATGAAGGTTTCATTTGATTGTTTTTTATTATATTCTTCGTCCATATAAGCTACAGTTTCAGTTAATCGTTTTTCAATTCTGTGGTGTTGTTGATTGATAATTGAAACCTGTATTAGGAATAGTTGAATAATATTACATAATGTAAAAATGAAAACCATAAGCAAAACGATTGTAATCGTTATTTTCCATCTAATAGAAAGCTTATTGAACAAACTGAATTTCACCTCTACATTCTCATTACATACCCTGTACCTCTTACAGTGTGTATATACGTATTGTTCTTATCATCTAGTTTTGTTCTTAAATAACTAATATAAACATCTACAACATTTGTTTCAATTGTTGAGCCATAACCCCATACTGTTTCTAGTAAAATTTCTCTAGTTAAAACTCTGTTTACATTACTCATTAACAGATATAGTAAATCAAACTCTTTTTTCGTTAAATCAATAATTGCATCTTCTTTTTTTACAACTCTTGCAGCAGAATCTAAAGATAAATCTTTAAATTTTAAACAATGTATTTTTGTTGAACGATCAATTCTTCTAAAAATTGCACGCATATGAGCAAGAAGTTCTTCAATGACAAATGGTTTTGAAATATAATCGTCAGCTCCACTATCAAGACCAGAAATACGATCAAATACACTATCACGTGCAGTAATCATTATGATTGGTGTATCTTTGTGAGCTCGTATTCTTCTACAAACTTCTATTCCACTTAAATTTGGAAGCATCAAATCAAGTAAAATTAAATCATACTCATTCTCTATTGCTTGGTTTAATCCTTCTCTTCCATCATTTGAAATATGAACTTCATTTCCCTCATACTCCAATTCTAATCTAATAAAATTCGCTAACTCTTTTTCATCTTCTATAATTAATATTTTTTTCATTTATTTTATCCCTCATTTTTTTTATAATAACACTTATAAAATCATTCTTTGTCTTTAATAAGCATATCTGTAAAAAATGAAAACGAACTTATATATTTTTTAAAATTTCATTAGAAATTCATTAGAAATTTTTAATGTAACTGAACAATCTAGTTTATGTAACAATTTACATTCTACTCATTTTATCATTATTTCATAATGATAATAGATTCCATATATGATGATTTCTTTAAAATAAACAAAAAAAGACTTTAGCATGTAGCTAAAGTCTTTCTATTATCTTTCAAAATTTGCAAACTCAACTGGGATATTTAGTTCATTTTCTGCAGTACCATCTTTAGCACTCGCAACATAAATCGTTAATACACCATTTGGGCTTGATGGTTGGTTATGACTTATCTTTATTTTAAAGTTACCCCAATCTGGAGCCCCTTTATCTGCCATAACACTTCCTTCAGCTAATACGTTATGCCCATCTTCCAAACGATACTTAAACATCGCTTCAAATACACTCGCTGTTCCTTCTACTTCAAAAACATTATTTACCGTTTCTTCTCTAACGATTGAAGTAACTTTAAAAACTTCATTTTCAGCTAAGATTTGATCCTCAACTGCTGGTTTCTTATCCTTATCTTCCACCGTTACCTTCCCATCCTTTTTACCATTGTCATTTGTTTGACAACCTGATATACAAAGAATGCTTACAATTGCCAAACTAATAAACAAATGTTTTTTCATTGCGTAGCCCCCCTAAGTATCTTATTAAAAACTAATTAAAATTGTTCTATGACTTATTCTTTATTTTTGATAGGTTTCTTTGATTTGTAACATATGCCATTTTTGTTTCCAATTTTTCTGAAGTAATCGTGCTTCAAATATTTCAATTGCCCCTCTACTATTTAAGAAATGTGGTGAAGGTTTTATGATTCCATTAATGGCATCATCTACTCCACATGGCGCTGTTAAAATAATCTCATCCATCTCATTTAACTTTACGCCAAGTGCTGTTGCAGTTTCTGGAAACTTTGATATAGCATCAACACATGATTGATAAGGTTTAATATTATTTTTCAAATGCATTCTTGCTTCATTTTTAACCGACCAAGGAATATCCATTCTTAAGTCCTTTAATATTTCTTCATATTTCTTTTCAATTGATTCATCTAAATTTGCTGGATCAAAATAAATAACATCAATATCTTCAAGTCTTGTTCTTTCTTCAAATCCGTGTAAATTGTCCCAAATTTTAGATCGCACAAAACCTGCACAAATCCACCAGTCAGGTAGTTGTAACGTTTTTGCAGTATTTAAAATGTCCATCATCCACACGTCTTCTTTAATTAACTTCATAATATCTTCTTCGGTTTTACAATCCATTCTAAACTCCTTTTTAACATGTCAAACTTCATTCTTTTTATAATTGATAGGAAGCACATAAAGTTCAAAGTGATTTGTCTTAAAGAGCAAAACACTTTGAACTTAAAATAGAATATCGGAAAGTTGAATAACAATTGGTATAGTGACACTACTAATGATTGTAGAAGAAATCACTGTTTGTGCCGCAAAACTAGCGTGTGGTCCTTTAAAGGATAATAATGCACTATTTCTCGAGCTTGGAAAAGCACTTCCAATAAATAACGCTTTTGCAATAATACCCTCAAATCCAAAGATTAGTATGATTCCATATGCTAATAATGGAGCACCAATTAATCTTAGAAAATTGCTAAGTCCTAAATTAGCCCAATCAATATCATTACCAGATTCCGCTAATTGAGCACCTAAAGTTATTAATGCAAATGGTGCAAAAGCAGCTGTAATCGGATCAAAAACTGAAACAATCCCATCAGACAATTCCACGTGAGATAACTGGAGGATAAACCCTAACACCACACTATATAAGATTGGAAGTTTTAACATTTTTATGATTGCTTCCTTCATCTTTACAGTTGCTTCTGCATTATAAATTCCAACAGTAAATGTCATGATATTTTGAAACAGGACGATTAAGACTCCAATACTCATTGCAAATGGATCATTTTTAAATACTAAAGCATTAACTGGCAGGCCTAGATTGCCGGAATTATTTAATGCAATACTATTGGCAAACGCCCCTCTCATACTTGGCTCAATGCCTCTTATTCTACAAGCTATTAATGAAACAAAAGACATTAAGGCGTACTGTATTATCAAAAATAGCAGAATGCTACCTGCTACTTCACCAGATAAAGGACTACTATACATTTTCATAAAAACAGCAACAGGTAAAAATAAATAGACTAATAGAGTCGTTAATGTGCTTAAGTGCAATTTGAATATTTTGTTAAATGTATACCCTAATATGACATAAAAAAATAATGGTACCATGACTTCTAATAATAGATGAATAAACACTTTTTACGCCTTCTCTCATTTACTTCATTGTAAAACGTATGTTGTTTTGATATAGCTATATATTGTCAAAAAGGTTGAAGTGCAAGTAGCAATTTAGATAACATCCAGGATTTGTTTTTGATGGTGTAAATCGTGTTCAATAAAACCGCCCAAATACTGTAGAATTGTTAAATTACGATAAAATGGTGTTTGAAGTTTTTGAACATCAATATTCTCAATACACTCAATCAATTTTTGACGATTCACTGCAAATTCATTTAAAATCGTTTCTTTTGAATGATTTCTAGCATATTCAGCAGCAGTAGTATTAAACTTTTCTACAATAGGGCTAATTGGAAAATCCTCATTTTCAATGGCTAATCGATGTTCAATAATGTATAAATCCCACGCACTCAAATGAGAGATTATTTCAGCAACAGTCCATTTATTTTCTGCAATTGGTTTTCGCCATTTTTCTTCTGACAGTTCATTTAATGAATGAACCCATAAGCTCACATGACGATTGTGCTTTAATAGTTCTTCTTTTGTAATTGGCATCCTTTTTTCCCCCATTTAATTCTCTCTCTTATACTTTAATGGAAGCAGTTCATGAATTTTCACTTTGATAATTTCACCTTTATCTTCAATAATCACAAAGCAATTTGGTGAGTAATCAGAAATTAGTTCTCTGCACATTCCGCACGGACTTACTACTTTTATCTCTCTATTTACTTCATCTGAATATGGATGTCTTACCGCTACGATCGTATCAAATCCTTTGTTCCCATCAGAGATTGCCTTTCCAATCGTAATGGCTTCAGCACAAACTGATACTCTACCGATATATGCCTCTATATGTACTGCAGAAACAACCTTTCCTGATTTTATACGAATTGCAGCTCCTACATGATGCCTATCATCTTCATATAACGAAATGATTTTTTCTTTTGCAGCCTCTATTAATTCAAAATCTTCCTGTGTTAGTTGATACTTTTCCATCGAATATCCTTCTTTCATTGCAAGATATGGTGTTTGATAATAATTTTTGGTTACTTTTATTTATGGAAGTTAACTCCTTATTTATTTCTTCATTATGGAAAACAGTCCTCTTTTTCATATCGGTTATAGAGGATTTCATTTTACGAAAAACGAATTACATCTTGTTAGGATATAGGAGGAATAATGATGATTTTTCAAAATGGTCAATTAAAGGTAAGGCTTATCAATGAAAATGACATACCATTTTTAGTTAAATGGCTATCAGATCAAAATGTTCTTCAATATTATGAAGGCAGAGATAACCCATTTAATGAGGAAAAAGTTCGTTCTGTTTTTTTAAGCAAAGATGAGTCGGTCACAATGTGTATTGTTGAATATGGGGACAAAGAAATTGGATATATTCAATATTATGAATTAGTTGATGAAGGTAAAGTAGAGTATGGGTATGAGAATACATCTGAAAAACTTTATGGAATGGATCAATTTATCGGAGAGGTAGATTATTGGAATAAAGGAATTGGTAGCCAACTTGTCACAGCAATGATTGATTATTTAACAAAGAAACTAAATGCTGACAAAATCGTTATGGATCCTCAAACATGGAATGAACGGGCAATTGCTTGTTATATGAAGTGTGGCTTTAAAAAAGTAAAAATTCTTCCAAAACATGAATTTCATGAAGGTGAATTTAGAGACTGTTATGTAATGGAATATTGTAGATGATAAAAACATTAATAAAAAGAGAATGCGTTGATTTCCACTCCAGGATGCTCGCTTTCCATGGGGCGTGAGCTGAAGCCTCCTCGGCAAGCCTGCGGGGTCTCAGCCTTCCCGCATCTCCCATAGGAGTCGAGCACCTTCCGTTTCAATCATTATGTTTTAATGTGAGGACTCTAAGAGCTTTTTTATCTGTTCCTTCTTTATTAATAAGCCTTACCTTTACTGTTTGATATAAAAACGAAAAAGGTCATATCCTTAGTTTTCACTAGAATATGACCTTTTTTATTATCTTCTAAATCCACCTTCTGAGTGTAGGATTTGACCTGTGATCCATTCACCATCGTCACTGACTAAAAATTTAATCAATCTTGCCACATCTGTGGGCTCCCCTATTCTCCCTAATGGAAATGACGGAAGAATATGATTTTTGATTTCATCAGTCATCCAACCCGTATTGGTTGGACCTGGATTTATAGCATTTACTGTAATGCCTAAATTTGCGACTTCAGCTGATAAGGTGATTGTTAATGCATCAATTGCACCCTTTGTTGTTGCATAGGCAAGTTCTCCTGGCATCGGTCCTTTAAATTGGCCAGATGTTAGATTGATAATTCTACCACCATTTTTATATTTAAAATGTCTAGCAAATAAGATACTTAATAATGTTGTAGCACGAATATTTATATCATAATGATTGTTTAAGTCTTGTGCAGTTAAATTAGAAAAATCATTATTTGTAGAATAAGCTGCATTATTAATTAAAATACTTGGATAACCAAGTTCATTTATTACTTGCTGAAATAGTTGATTCGGCGCATCTTCATTTGATAAATCAATTTCAAGTGATGCAACTCTTACACCTTTTGCGCTGCATTCATCTTTTAGTAATTGAGGTTCATCATGCTCGATTCCCCAAGGCATTTCTTGATCGTATGATGTCCAATAGGTAAAAAATATATCATAACCTTCATCAGCTAATTGACGGCAAATGGCTGCACCAATCCCATTTAATCTACTAGCACCAGTAATAATCGCTATTTTATTTTGATTCATTCGTTTCTCCTCAAGATTCTTCTATTTTATTGGGTAAAGACTTGCTTTAATGGCTGATCGGCAGGTCCTTCAAGAACCTCACCATAAATTGAAAATCTAGATCCATGACAAGGACAATCCCATGATTTTTCTCCATTATTCCATTCAACTTCACAGCCTAAATGGGTACAGGTTGTATCAACACAATGAACCTTTCCATTTACATCTTTATACGCTCCCACACGTTTCCCATCAAGCGATACAACAGATCCTTCATCATTATATAATTCTTCTATTTTTCTAGAAACTGGCTCTAGTTTCCCTTCAATTAAATGTTTAGCCACATCAATATTTTGCATCAAGAAATGCTTAATGCTAGGGTTAGCTTGAAATCTAGAAGGAGAGAATAATTCTGCATTTGGAGCGTCCTTTTCTAAAATTAAATTACTAATTAATTTGGCAGAAACAGTACCATTTGTCATTCCCCACTTACGGAAGCCAGTGGCAACATAAATATTATGATGATTTTCTGAATATCGACCAATGTAAGGAACATTATCTAAAGTCACTAAGTCTTGTGTTGACCATCTATATTTCACATCATCAATACCAAAGACTTCATCACCAAATTGTTTCAAATTCTCATAAAAACTCATTGTACGAGTTTCTACGCCTGTTTTATGACCTTCTCCTCCAATCAACACTAATTCTTCATTATTATATTGTATTGTTCTTAGTGATCTTTTTGGATCTTCTGCACTTAAATACATTCCTTTAGGGAAAGGTGATTTAAGTTTAGCTGCTAAAACGTATGAACGGTCTGCATGCATTTTTGCAAAAAACAATTTCATACCATCATAGAAAGGAAAATGAGATGCACTAACTACATGCTTACATTTAATTCTCTTTCCACTTTGCGTAATGACTTGTGCTATTTTGCCAGGTTCTACATCAATTGCAACAGTTTCCTCATATACACGTAATCCTATTTCAATAGATTCCTTTAACATGTGAATTAAATATTTTAATGGATGGAACTGTGCTTGATTTTTCATTGATATTGAAAACTTAGATTGTAAAGGTAAAGCTGTACTTTCAGAACTAGCCGAGTCGATTCCTAGTAAATCATAAGCTTTTAATTCTTTATGTAAATTATTTACATATTGATCTGAATTTGTATAAATAATAGCATCCCGAATCTCTAAATTACAGTCTATTTGATTATCAGTACTGTATTTTTTTACAAAATCCATGGCATCTTTTGAGGATTCATAATAGATTCTTGCCTTCTCTAGTCCAAAATTTTGAATTAACTCATCATAGATTAAATCATGTTGAGCCGTTACTTTTGCAGTCGTATGACCAGTCGTGCCATTCAAAATTTTATTAGCGTCTAGAATTGCAACCTTCATCCCTGCTTGAGTTAAAAAGTAGGCAGTTGAAATCCCGGTAATTCCTGCACCAACAATAACAACATCAAACTCTTCATCTTCTGTATATGGTTGGAAGGAAGGGACATTTAAACCACTTCTCCACATAGGCTTAGAATGTTTCGGTAAGCCATTGTAGTCAATTTTTTCGTTCATGTAATAACCTCCATAATTAGTATATGGCTATTATTACCAAACTGAAGTCACTTCATTAATAAACATATAACTTAGTAATAAACACTATTAATTGGTTATAATGAAACTGTCTTTATGAAAATTTAAAAGTTTAATAAACCATTAATTTGGTAAGGAGGAATACAAATGCCATATCGAATAAAAGATACGCTAATTTCTGAATCTGATTTGAAACAAAGAGTAAAACAAATTGCCGAAGAAATAGAAAGGGATTTTAACAATGAATCTGTTGTAATGATTGTTGTACTAAAAGGTTCTTTTGTTTTTGCAGCTGATTTAATTAGAGAAATGAATAGTGATATTAATGTAGATTTTATTTCCGTCTCAAGCTATAGTGACCAAACAGAATCTACTGGTAAAGTGAAACTATTAAAGGACCTTGACTCAAATATTACAAACAAAAATGTAGTTGTAATTGAGGACATCATTGATAGCGGGTTAACATTGCATTTCTTAAAGGATCATCTCCAATTACATAAACCACGAAACATTAAGATTTGTACTTTATTGGACAAGCCTGAACGAAGAAAAATTGACTTGCCTGTTGATTATGTCGGATTCGTCATTCCTGATGAATTCATCGTTGGCTATGGAATTGACTATGCACAAAAATATAGAAACCTCCCATATATAGCGACAGTAGAGGAGTACTAGGCGGTATTCAAATTAAGAATTAGGATCGTTTGTTAGAATTCGAACGATCCTTTTTTATGACAAGTATTGTTAACTAACCGATTCCTATCTATTAAATCTAAAATGATTTTCTATTCCTCTGGGAATGTCAGTTCTATTTTTTTCACTTCTTCTGCTGACTTCCAAGCACTAATTAAAAAGCTGATAAACGTACACTTATGAATAAATCCATTAATTTCATTTTATTTAAACGTCACTAATAGATTTTCTTAATTCCTTTTAACTCTCGAACTTCATCTTCTAATATACTGATTCTCTTATTCAGTTTATAAAACATCGGGAGAAATAAAATGACTAACACCACAGACATAATAATCCACATTTGATATATCTCCTTTTTCTTTTGAATTCTTTAATATACCTTCAATTTAAAAACTTTTTTCTTAAACTATTTTCTGAAATATTCTTGATTTGGATTGAAATAAACACAGAAGTTGATTACAACGGAAGGTGCGAGACTCCTGTGGGAGATGCGGGAAGGTTGAGACCCCGCAGGGCACCGAGGAGGCTCAGCTCACGCCCCACTAAAAAGGGAGCATCCTGGAGTTGTCACCAACTAACGCATTCATAAATGGCTACAACGGTTACCAAAACATTCCTTTTCATTAAGTATTTATCGATGCTTTTTTCAGTAAAAACAAAATTGATATTTCCATATAGAGTAGGGAAAAATATTCAAAATTTGAATAAAGAGGTGAACAAATGCAGAAAAAAATATTCATCATCATGATGACATTTGTTTATTTACTTTTTCCAAATCTAACCCATGCAGATACTGACAACACTTCTTTAAAGATTGTTTATGTAAAAGATGGGTATTTATGGACAAAAATAAATAACAAAGATCAAAAAATTACAAGTAAACCAGCAGTTTATCATTACCCTCCCCAGTGGTCATTTGACGGACAATTTATTTTATATCAAAAAGAAATTACTCAGAGTTCAACGGATTCATATCCGACTCAATCTGAAATTTGGGTTTATAACTTAAAAACAAAAAAACATACTTTGATTTTTAATGATGGATCAAATCCAAAATGGTCTCCTACTAAAAATATCGTTGCCTTCTTAGATGGTGGGGTATTAAATGTTTCTGACTTTAAACAATTCTATAATATAGCACTTGGTGTAGATGATTTTAATTGGTTCCCGGATGGTAAGAACTTTATAGCATCATCAAGTGCCTCTCTTCACCCTGATGGTTGGACGAACCCTATTCTATATAAAATACCTTTACCAAATGATTTAAAAAATCATAAAATGTTAACCGAAAATGTAAATCAGTTTTTTGTCATTCCAAAGGATTTAAAAAAAGGAAATGTAAGTATCCCTTCGATTAATGCAAGTAGTTTTGAATTTTCACCAAATCAAAAATGGATATCCTTTATAGTTAGTCCAACAGCTTCGTGGTCCATGGATAGTAATTTTCTTTGTATTATTTCAGCCGATGGAAAAATCTTTGAAATACAAGATGAAGTCATTTTTCAAGTTGATGAGCCAAAATGGGCATATCAGAAGAATATATTAGGTTATATTGCCGGTGGCGGAAGATTAGTCGCTGGTTTTAAAGATAAAGACTTAAAAGTTACAGAAATGCCTGCGTTTACTTCTACAAATTTAACGCCACCTAATTTTGCAGAATTAGGATTTACATGGTGTAATGATTCTACATTAATTGTGTCACGTGTCGTTGAAAGCGAGTGGTCCAATGATCCTAAAAAGAGACCAAAACCTGCTTTATTTCTTGTAAATATTCATGAACCAAACCAATTGAAAATTACAAATCCGACTAAAAATTTAGGAGACTATAGCCCAGTCTATTCCACTTCTTTAAATAAAATTACCTGGGTAAGAAAGAGCGATTTAGAAATTGAAGGCGATTTATGGATGGCTGATTTGAATGGTAAAAATCCTAAAATACTAATCAAAAAAGTTGGATTATATTCGATTTTTAATAAATAGGTTCAATTTTTAGTGCCTCTATATGGAGTATAAATCAATATTATCTGCTATAAGGTTAAAACAAAAAGGATGAAGAATATTCATCCTTTTTTAGTTGCATACCCTAAATTTGAGGCATCTACAAAAGACCCATTTCGTAAAATTGGTACGGTCTGATATTTATTCATTTGACTGCAATGTATCACGTCTGCTTCATATCCTTTTTCACGAAGTTCTCGACCACTTCCACATTCCCACACTAACTCACTTATACGATCTTTAGAATGTTCATATGCGCCGATACAAACTTCTGCTTCCGGTGATTTCGTTCCACTTAATTCAGATAATATTGCACCTGCACCTAAATAATCTTCAATTGATGGACGTAGACCGTCCTCGTTCTCTCTTATTTCATTCCAAAGTTCACCACATGGAATGACAGTGATATTAGCTTTTGTTTCATGTTTTAATCGTTTTGCAATCCTTGCAACTGCTGAATAGTTTAGTAAAGATCCAATTAATAAAGCAGGTACTTTTGTCGCAATCCAGGAGCAAAATGCACCATTTAGCGAGCTTAAAACGTATTTTTGATTTGCATGCTGTTCATTGAATGAAACTGGAGATAGAGTTGGTCTACCAATGATTGCTGCTTCTTTTCTTCCGAGTATGTAATCCGCTCCTAGATTTTTGGCATATAAATGTCCATCTAAATTTGGCGGGTAAGGATAAATAATTGCTCCTTTATTTACAGCTGAAACGACTGTCGAAGAAAAACTTAGTACATCTACTACAATTGTAATATCGCATCGCTCGGCAGCCTCTCTTGCACCACGTTTTCCCCATTCTACACGACATTCAAAAGGAGATTGATCAAACATAGTTTCACCTCTAATTATCTTCATCGATAGGTAACTTCGTCAAAACCCATTTTTGAACTTGAACTATTTTTTGTAACCATTGGTTGGTCTGGATAATAGAGTACTAAATTTCTATAGATTATTTCATATTTACTATTTTTAAAATATTTTTCTAATTCAAATACATTCATTTTTGTTTGATTAATATAGATATCTTTATCTTTTGGTTTTTCCTTCGTAAAACCATAAGCAAGCTTACCATTCACATAATGTATTCCTGCACCATCCCCAGCATATAAATGTTCTACATTATATAAAGTAGCTTTATATTTATGAAACATCGATGAGGTTTTATAAACGTACATACTATGAGGAATATCTGTGATACATATTAAATAAGAGCTATTTGGTATTTTGACTAGCTGATAATTTTCTTGTTTTAGATTGGTTGTATTAACCTTTATAGCAGCTGTTACTGCTTCTTTTTTTGTTTCATAATAGTTTGTAAAATAGTAGGGGTTAGTAATTACCACAATGATACATACGAATAGAACAATTAATTTTTTCCCCATATATTTTCCTTTCGTTACAAATCATTTCATTAAAGGAATCCATAAAATTTATATAATGTTAAATTTGCTTAAATGATTACAATTGATTTTCAATCATCAATGAGTAGGAACGGAAATCTTTTTCAAGTTCATAGCCATTTTTTTCATAAAGTGCTTGTGCCGCAAAATTGTCGTTTGCTGTTTGAAGATCTAATGATTTAGCGCTTGTCTCAATCGCAAATTGTTTGGCAGTATCTAAAAGGTATTGAGCAACCCCTTTGTTTCTCGCAGTTTTTGAAACGAATAAGTCATTTAAAATCCATAATCTTTTCATTGAAACGGATGAAAACGAAGGATACAGTTGGGTAAACCCTAAAAATTCGCCTTCTTCTTCGACGACTAAAATAACTGATTCATTATTTTCCATTCTTTCTGATATAAATGCTTCTGCTGCTTCAATATTACTTTCTTGTTTGTAAAAAACACGATATTGATCAAATAATTTTGCAACTTCTTTTACCTCTGATGTTTTTGCTTGAAAAACTCTCATTTCCTTCACCCCTAAATCTAATCATTTTTCCTATATATCTATCATTTATATACTTAACATACAGAAATACTACTAATGAATACTTCGATAAATGACAGAAGAATCCTTTTCAAAGCTCCACTAATCTAGACCAGGCACTCCACTATATTAATTATTTGAACACTGGAAACAATAATGGATATATTTTATTTATTAAATTTATTTTTATTAGTTTTCATATGATTTAACTTATAATAAGATTAAATTGAAAAATAATGGTATTACTTCCATTATTATGTATTTTTTATCATTATTTTGTGAAGTTTTCTACAAACACACATATTCATTAGTTAGGGGAGCTGTAAATGAGTAATAAAGCTTTAATCATTATTGATTATACAAATGATTTTGTGGCAGATGATGGTTCATTAACATGTGGGAAACCTGCACAAGAAATTGAACAAAATATCATTCAAATAACAAATAACTTTCTGAAACAAGATGATTATGTTGTTTTTGCTGTTGATGTTCATGATTTGGATGACCATTTTCACCCTGAAACAAAATTATTTCCTCCGCATAATATTCGCCACACAAATGGAAGAAATTTATTTGGAGGATTACAGGATGTATTTGAGGTGTCCAAAGGCCTTTCTAACGTACATTGGATGGATAAAACGAGGTATTCTTCTTTTGCAGGTACTGATCTTGATATTAAGCTAAGAGAGCGTAATATTAGTGAACTTCATTTAATCGGAGTATGTACAGATATTTGTGTATTACATACAGCAGTTGATGCTTATAATAAGGGTTATAAATTGGTCATTCATAGTGATGCTGTAGCTAGTTTTAATGCAGCAGGTCATGAGTGGGCTTTAAGTCACTTTAAAAACACTTTAGGGGCGGAAATACGATGAATACAAATTTTCATGATGATAGCCTTGCATTACATACAGATTTATACCAAATTAATATGGCCGAAACTTATTGGGGAGACAATATTCACAATAGAAAAGCAGTCTTTGAATTATACTTTCGAAAACTTCCATTTGGAAATGGCTATGCTATTTTTGCTGGTTTAGAAAAAATCATTAACTATCTTCAGAACTTTACATTCAGTCAAACAGATTTAGAATATCTTAAAAATGAACTAGGTTATGAAGCTGAATTTCTTGAGTATTTATCTACAGTGAAATTTACTGGAACGATTAAGGCTCTTCTTGAAGGAGAATTGGTTTTTTCAAATGAACCTATATTACGAATTGAAGCACCACTTCTTGAAGCTCAATTAATTGAAACTGCTTTATTAAATATCGTTAATTACCAAACTTTAATCGCAACAAAAGCTTCACGTATTAAACATATTGTTGGTGAAGATACACTAATGGAATTTGGTACTAGGCGTGCACAAGAGTTTGATGCAGCCATTTGGGGAGCTAGAGCTGCGTTTATTGGCGGCTTTCATGCTACTAGTAATGTAAGAGCAGGTAAATTATTTAATATTCCTGTTTCAGGTACACATGCTCACGCGCTAGTTCAAGCATATCGAGATGAGTATATTGCATTTAAGAAATACGCAGATCGACATTATCATTGTACTTTTTTAGTTGATACTTACGATACGCTTAAAAGTGGAGTTCCTAATGCCATAAAAGTTGCTAAAGAGTTAGGAGATAAAATTAACTTTGCAGCAATTAGATTAGATAGTGGTGACTTAGCCTATTTATCTAAAGAAGCACGAAAAATGCTTGATGAAGCTGGCTTTACAAACACTAAAATTATTGCTTCGAATGATTTAGATGAATATACGATTTTAAATTTAAAATCTCAAGGAGCTAAAATTGACTCTTGGGGTATTGGAACAAAACTAATTACAGCATATGATCAACCTGCTTTAGGAGCTGTTTATAAATTAGTCAGTATTGAAGATGAAAATGGACAAATGGTTGATACAATTAAAATCTCTCAAAATCCAGAAAAAGTAACGACACCTGGATTTAAAAAACTGTATCGGATCATTAACACAATTAATCATCATGCTGAAGCAGATTATATTGCATTAGATGATGAAAATCCAGAGTCTGAAGAAAAAATTAAATTATTTCATCCAATCCATACATATATCAGTAAGTTTGTGACACATTTTGAAGCCAGAGAGCTTCATCATGAAATCTTTAAGAATGGTGAATTGGTCTATACAATTCCAGATATCAAAGATGTTCAAGCATTTGCTGAAGAAAACCTATCTTTACTTTGGGAAGAATATAAACGTGCATTGAATCCTGAAGAATATCCAGTAGATTTAAGTGAAAAATGTTGGAATAACAAAATGGAGAAAATAGCGGAAGCTAGGAGAAAGACTGAGGAATTAAAGAATGGCTAAGATTGGAATATATGGTAGCTCATTTGACCCTATCACAAATGTTCATTTATGGACTGCAAGTACAATTGCCCATCGTTGTAAGTTAGATAAAGTCATTTTCTTACCTTGCTCATCAAAACGTCGGGATAAGCAATTACATAATACAGATGAACATCGTTGGAATATGTTGAATTTAGCTATAAAAAACAACCCAAAATTCATAGCTGATAATTACGAAATGAATAAGGAAGCTTGGGAAGTTTTTACTTATTATACGATGAATCATTTTAAATCTACATTCCAAGATGATGAAGTTTATTTCATCATGGGTGCTGATCTATTAGAAGATATTGCAGATGGCAAATGGAAATACGGTGACCAGTTAGTATCTGAAAATAAATTTATTGTAATGGCCCGTGATGGAATTGATATGCTTAAAACAATTTCACGTTCCCCTCTTTTAAGAAATAATGATAATGGTACAAGATTTCATCTGATAGATAAAGGTTTAGCAATGGAGATTAGTTCCACCTATATTCGTGAAGAATTCGCAAAAGGCGGAGAACCTAGATATTTATTGCCTGAAGAATGTTATGCATATATTAAGAAACACAATTTATATCAACAAAAGGAGAATGAAGATTGAATACATTGCAAAAAGAAATTGTTGAAGAAATGAAAGTAAAGCCTGTGATTGATCCGAAAGAAGAGATCAGAATTAGCATCGATTTTCTCAAAAACTATTTAAAGAAACATCCCTTTTTAAATGGATTTGTTTTAGGAATTTCAGGTGGTCAAGACTCTACTTTAACTGGTAAACTTGCACAGCTTGCAATTAATGAATTAAATGAAGAACAATCAGAAAAGAAATATATATTTGTTGCTGTTAGACTTCCATACGGAGTTCAGATGGATGAAGACGATTGTCAACTCGCACTTCAATTTATTCAACCGACAGAAACGTATACAGTGAATGTCAAAGCAGCTGTTGATGCTAGTGTAGCAACATTAAAATCAGTTGGTATTGAATTAACGGACTTTGCAAAAGGGAATGAAAAAGCTCGTGAGCGTATGAAAGTTCAATATAGTATCGCTGCGATGAAAGGCTGTGTCGTTTTAGGAACTGACCATTCAGCTGAAGCAATTACTGGATTTTATACTAAATATGGTGATGGAGGCGCAGACCTTACACCAATATTCCGTCTTAATAAAAGACAAGGTAAAATGCTATTAAAAGAATTAAATTGCCCTCCAAAATTATATGAAAAGATTCCGACTGCTGATTTAGAAGAAGATCGACCACAATTGGCAGATGAAGTAGCATTAGGTGTTACTTATGATGATATTGATGATTACTTAGAGGGTAAAGAAATCAATGCTGATTCCCAATCTAAAATTGAAGCGTGGTTTAATAAATCAAGACATAAAAGACAAATGCCTTACACCGTATTTGATCAATTTTGAATTACACCCCCAAAAAAGCTGCCATATAATTTGGCAGCTTTTTTTCGTTTGATTTAAGCTTGTGTTACAAAGCTTTTAGATTCTTTTTTGGAAAAATATAAACATTGATCTGCAACAGCCATTAATTTTGATATGTCTACTTTATTTGTGTCAACGATTCCACAAGATATATTAACTATTGTGTTCTGATCTAGTCTGATTTCTTCACATTTAGCAATTAACTCATTAACGGTATCGGCAGTTTCTTCTACGCTACTATCGGTAAATAATACACCAAATTCATCTCCACCAAATCTAAATGCATACGCATTATTTGGTATACTGTTTTGGAGAATCTCACCTACTCGAATTAATACTTCGTCCCCTTTTTCATGTCCGAATTGATCATTTATTTTTTTAAATTTATCTATATCAAACATTAAAAAGGTATGAACAGTATGGTTACTATTTAGTTGAGCGATCATTTTATTCCAGAAATAACGATTATATAAACCTGTTAAGGAATCTTTTATGATAAAAGTTTCAAGATCAACAACATAAGAAAGGAATTTTGCCAGTCTTGTTAGTATATTAATTGTCTTTTGATCAAAAAGAAATGGTTCTTTGTTTTGGGCACAAACAGTTCCAAATACAATGCCATTTTTTAAGATGATAGGTACTCCAGCATACGAACACATTTTATTGGTAATTGTAGCATTGAGAAATTTTACTCGTTCGTCTACTAAGCTGTTTACAATAAGAACTGGTTCTTTCCCTTGAAGAGTGTACTGACAATACGTCTCCTCAATAGGCATAATAATTCCTTCGTCTAGCCAAATTTTATTTTTTACTTTTAAAACCTTTAAGATTTTCTCGTCAATAAAGCTAACAAAAAACTCATGTTTTCCAATTAAATCATTTGCCATTTGCAAAATATCATTTGCAACATCTTCAAAATTAAATGCATCTTCCACTGGATATCTCTTCATTCATCTTTCTCCTGAGTTATATATCATTTCTTAATACTTATTGTATCAAAATTTTCTTAATAGAAAGACAACTAATATCATCAAAATACAAATTTTCTTTCGGTAATTTTGGATATGATATTTAAAATTGGAGATGGTATTAATACAGCTACATTAGAAAGGAATGAAATGATACTATGTGGGCTTTATTTATTATACTTTTAGTATTATGGCTACTAGGATTTTTTGTTTTCCATATAACTGGTTGGTTAATACATCTTGTGTTAATTATCGCAATTATCGTATTCCTGGTTCGCCTATTTAAACGAAAAACATAAATATATTTCTGGTACTTGAGCTTGTTTATCACAAGCTCTCTTTTTTTGTTTTTTTATTTTACTTAAGCAAATATTCTCTTCTATCTATCAATGGCAATGAATAAACTGCTATGAATATGATTAAATTCTAAAGGGGAATAATTATGCCAGATGTTAGTCAGGAAAGTCCTTTAACAATGGAGCAAATGCTTCAAACGATTCGAACAGGATTACCTAAAACATTGGTACCTAAAAATATAACCGTTGTCGGAGCAGGAATTTCTGGATTAGTAACGGCGTCTTTGTTAAAAGAAGCCGGACATAACGTCACTATATTAGAAGCAAATAATCGTGTTGGTGGACGAATATTTACAAATCGATCATCTTTTTATAGCGGACAATATGTTGAGCTTGGTGCAATGAGAATTCCTTCAATTCATTTACTCGTACTTGAATATATTAAAAAGTTCAACTTACCAATTGAAGAATTCATAAATAGTACTCCAAATGATATTATTTACGTCAATGGCGTTCGAACAATCCAATCAATATACGAAGAAAATCCAGATTTATTAGAGTTTCCAACTACCCAAAATGAAAAAGGAAAAACTGCTGATGCCTTAGCCAAGTACGCTATGGAACCAGTAACTAGTTTTATCGAAAAAAATCCAAAACAAAATTGGGATATCATTATTAAAGAATTTGATCGTTACTCTATGGAGTATTATTTAAAATATAATCCATTTGGTAGAAGATTATCCGTTGGCGCGATTGATATGATCAAGGTTATGCTTGGACTAGAGGGATTTCCAGAGCTTTCATTTACTGCACTTCTTCGAGAAGTCATGATTTTATTTACTGAAGGACTTAAGTTTTATGAAATTAAGGGAGGAAACGACCAGCTTCCAGCTTCCTTTCTTCCACAATTAAGCGAAAATCTTTACTTCAATCAAAAGATGCGAAGAATTGAACAAACTGACTCTCAAGTAACTATTCATACTATAGATACAAATACATCACAACGTTATACAACAACATCAGACCTCGCCATTATTACAATTCCATTTTCATTATTAAACTTTGTCGAAGTTACCCCACACGATTTATTTTCATATAACAAATACAAAGCAATTAGACAGTTACACTATGTAGCATCTACAAAAATAGCATTACAATTTAGAACAAGATTTTGGGAAAAAGAAGGATTCGTTGGCGGAAAAATGATTTCTGACTTACCGGTACGTTATGCTTACTTTCCTAGTCAATCAGTTGGTACAGAAAGCCCTGGTGTAATTTTAGCAAGCTATACTTGGGAAGACAATGCAACACTTTGGGATAGCTTGACTGAACAGGAGAAAATTGCTGACTCACTCGAAAATCTCGCCTATATATATGGTCCAAAAATATATGATGAGTATCTTACTGGAACAAGTTTTAGCTGGGCAGAAAACCCTTTTTCTGGTGGTGCATTTGCGATATTCAAGCCAGATCAACAGACAGAAATTGCCCCTTACATTCAAACACCTCAAGGAAGCGTACACTTTGCAGGAGATCATACATCAACAACACCGGGCTGGATACAAGGAGCTATTGAGTCAGGCATTAGAGTAGCATATGAAGTAAATGATTTACCTAAGTTATCGGATAGTCACGAAACAGAAAATGAAGCAAAATAAATAAAACAAGCCTGTGCTATTAAAATACAGGCTTGTTTTTTATAGATAGCTCATCCTATTTTCAGATATCCTACTGTCGGTACAAATGAATATCCTTGATTCATAATCATATTCGTTAATTCTGCTGTATCATTTTCTTTTAATTGATGAAATAAATGATATTGAACTTGTATATTTTTCTTCCCTTTTAGGATCGCATTTAAGTATGCTAATTCAATATCTAAACTTGGAATTCTGTATGTAAGATTAGTTGTTAACCTATTCGTAATTAATTGTTGAAATTGTACATCAGCTTCATCCGCTATTATGTTTCCACTCTTAATCTCATTCATATAATTGGATTGTTTAGTTGAAAGTTCATTAACCACATATTCAATTTCTTTTTTCGATAATGTCCTTGTATCTCTTATTGGCAGAGACGGTTTATCAGAAGGTTCTTTACTAAATAACTGCCTTAAATACTGAATCATCTTTACTATCCTTTCTTTCATTCATCATTTTTTATTATTTGAATTACGTTCATTACCTCGTTTAAAATTACCCGTAACTTTTGCTAAAATTAATTGTACCTCTTTTTCATTAGCTGCAGAATTTAATTTAGCTATAATTCGCTCAGCCTCTTTACCCTTTAAAGTCGTTACGGATTTTCCACACCAATCAATAAATACAGTATTGTTTTTTGTAACTCGATATGTAAAAATTTCCTCATCTAACCGATTTCTTTTATCGATATTGTCCAAATGAAATCCCCTTTTATTTATATGTATTACAATTCAACAAGACTACCCTTTTGTAGTTCCTTACTTCTTCTAAAACGCTCTAAAATATTAACTTATTGTTTCTCGATCATCTTTACTATTAGGTTGTGATATAACTAAAAACTCAATTTCCTCATCAGAATGATTAAACATTTGATGCGGAATTTGTGGAGCTAATTCAATACCTTCATTTTGTGATAAATCAAATATTTCTCCATTTACTTCAATTGTTGCTAATCCTTTTAATACAAAGAAAAATTGTCTAGATTTATGATGATAATGTCTTACTTCTTGTGTATTTGGTGGCATTCTCTCATGAATAACGCTAATATCATTATTTTTAACGAGTTGCCAGCCATCACAATTTTCGCCCCAAATATAGTGTTCTGCATTTATTTTACTGATTTTCATTCATTTAGCCCCTACCCGATACTATGAATATTCTATTACAATACTTACATTCGGTACTGTTTTAGTTTATTCCTTGCAAGCTAGCGAACAAAACACTATTTTTTGACAAAAAACATTTTCTCTTTATTTCTCCCAAATTTCAATCCATCTTCCTTCAGGGTCAGCAATCCATACGAAGGTGCCATATTCACTTACTTCCGGCTCTTTAAGGAGTGTCACACCAAGTTTATTGAAATGCTCAAGCCACTCGTTCATATTTTCTACTTGAAAGTTTAACATCACTGACTGTTCTTTCGGAAAATACTCGCTTTCTTGCCTAAATAACGAAAATATTGTTTCATTGTCCGCATCTGGTTTTACTATCGTACCATTCCAATCTCCCATTGAAATACCTAAAACCTCGTTATACCAATTCTTCAAAGTTTGTGCGTCTTGTGTTCTCCAAAATATTCCACCGAAACCTTTTATTCTCATTTCGCAATCCCTCCAATTTAGAATAATGTATAAATTTTCCACTTAGCTTAATCATATCAAAATGTGTCCTTATTTAAGATACTTATTTTCCTATGAAAGTATTAAGCTTTTTTAGTAATTACGTATTTTTCATTAAAAAAGTTAAAAAAATACAGATTCAGTGTTGTGAATCTGCTTTGTTACGTTTAACTTCTTGGCTCCTATCGTATATACGATAAAAAGAGTAGATCATTAAAATGTCTACTCCCAATTTTATCAATCATTATCTTTCACAAGCGAAACCGTCTTGGTCACGGTCCATCTTTGATTCATAAGCTGTATTACTTTGAGGAACCCCGTTAGGATACACTTTTCTTAAATCAGTACAGTTTGCAAATTTTTGTATTTGGTTGTTAGTAGATTTTGGTGTTGTTCCTGATTTGTTGCTCCATAAACCAACTTTTTGTCTTTGTGCATTTGCCTGTAAATCTCTTAATTCAGCTTCATAAGAATATGTGCCATAGTCATAAAACTTTTCAACATATCCTTTTTTAATGATTTCTCTTTGTAATAACTTACCATCTACCCAAATCCAAGCAAGCGTTCGATCATATTTATCCTTCTTAGGACCATCATATTGTAATTGAATCTCGTTAGCATTTTTTAAAAGATTACAAGTATATGATGCAGCTTCCTTACCATAAGGTTCAATTGTTCTCGTACTTTCAGGCGTATCAATATAAAGAAACCTAGTTGTTCCTACTTTTGTAAATGTTGCCGTATCTCCGTCTATGCATTTTGTTAGCTCAACAGTAACTTGTTCCCCTGCCGTAGCTTGAACTGTCTTGTTCTCCTGACTACAACCGGAAATACCAAGTATTGTTATAAATATGATGATAAACATGTTCTTCATGATGTTCCCCCATTTAATACATAGTCCACTTATTTTAACAAGAAAAAGTAAGAATGTAAGTGTTATGAGGGTAAATTTTCTATTTTCGAATGATTTTTCTTTATTTATTAGGTTTAATAGAAAAAGTGATTGGTTTTAACTATATAAAGACCTCCATAAATAAAAGGTTACATAAGCCTCCCAACCGACCCAATTTTTAGCGAGTTCTTTGATTTCTTCGATTGACGGTTTTTTGTTTAACCCAAGCTGAATTTTTAGTGCATTATGTATTCCAACATCAGCAATTGGAAAAGCTGATCGTTCCTTTAAACACTTCATTAACACATAGTCAGCAGTCCAATTTCCAATTCCACGGATACTGATTAATTGTTTACATTTCTGTTGATAATCTCCACAGTCCATTAAAATTGCTTTTGACAGTTTGCCTTCTGACATTAATTTGGCAATCCCAATTACATATTCTGCCTTCCTTTGAGTAAATTGAAGACTTGTTAAATCAGAGATTTCTAATTTTGCAATCACATCCGGATTTGGAAAAAGAAAGTATACTTGATCGTTCCATTTAAATTGTTCCCCATATTTTTCTGTAAATCTTCTTTTCAATGTATAAGCGAACGTTAAATTAATTTGCTGACCCATAATAGCCCAACATAATGCCTCAAACAAGTCTGGTATGCCGATCAAACGAAGCCCATAATATTTTTCAATCAATGAATCCAACAGATCATCCTGTTTTGCAAGTTCATAAAAACGAGTTAAATCCTGATCTAAGTCAAATAAATCCCAAATATAGTTGGATGCTTGTATTTTTATTTCTTCATTAGAAGGTTGATTTTGAAATTCGATAAGTAGATTTCCATTTTCTTCGTAAACCTTAATTAAAACCATCTCGTTATTTATTTTCATTAACTTAATGAAGGAATGATCTATTACACTATGCAAAACCTCATTATTTGATCTGCCTAAAAAGATTAAACACTCATTAAAACTAAAATCTTCAGGTGGCTTAATGATGACAATATTTTCTCGTTCATCAAAAAAAATATTGTTTTTTGCTCTCTTGTTTTCCGTATTCATGTCATTCACCTTCTGTCCTTCTTTTGTATTAAAGACAAAATCATAAAGAGACACTACTGCCTCATAGTAATGTCTCTTATAGATAATCTTTATTTTTTGTATACTACTTTTCATTACAGATTAACTGTTTTTTTACTTCGATGCGCTACATGTTTTTTTTGTGATAAATAACTATGCAGGATCATTCCTACCATAATAACCAACATACCCACCCAAGATATAATAGAAGGAATTTGTGCAGAAAGTAAGAGAATTTCACCCGCAACAGCAAATAATACTTCCATTGATTGAGTTGCTTCAACCGCTCCTAATTTTTGCATATCTCCCTTAACAAGTTCTGTTGCCTGGAAAAATAGCGTAGTGGCAATTACACCAGAGGAAACAGCAACTATTAAAGATTGAATCGTTTGCTCTCTACTTGGTAGTCCCTCTGTACCTATTCCATATACAGATAAACCAATCCATATTGGTAGACTAGCGATTGTCATACCTAATACTCTCTGATAAACATCTAATTTCCCATTACAAAGTTCCATCATTTTACGATTCCCTAGTGGGTATGCAAAAGAAGCAATGATAACTGGTACGATTCCAAATAAAACTGTCTTGATTGAAAGTTTAGTAGCTAATTCTACTTGCATCATTACGATACCTAATAATATAAGTAAAGACATGCCTAATCCTTTAAATGGTATTTTCATTCTAATCTTCTTTATTCCATTAGGCGTATTAATTGTCATAAAGAATAATGGTGCAAGAAGTGAACCAGATATGATTGTAATTTGCCATGAGCTTGCAATTAACCAACCAGGTGAGTATACCGCTGCAAAGCAAATTGGTGCATAAAATAATCCAAATCCAATAGAAGACCATAAAATCCAACTACCAAAATGTTTTTTCATATGTTCAAACAAATCTTTACTATTTTTTCGTAGGAAAACAATTATCAATAAAAAAGGTACCATAAAAAAGTAACGTAATGAAGCGCTCCAGATCCAACTACCGCCTGATAATTCCATTGAACGATTTAAAATAAACGTAATCGAGAAAAAAAATGCCGATAATATCCCTAGTACAACTGGTCTCATGACCTCACCTCAATCTATCAGTGACTTCAGATTTTTAAATTGATTTCATTGTAACATCTTCATCTATGTATATGCACTCCACCAATCCACCAATCCATTCCGATTAAATCGAATCGACTGCTTTTCCCTTTTAATACATCTAAACCATTTTGTGTAATTTCCAATGTCGCAGTAGAGACTGGATGTTCAAAATTAGGCAAATTTGAATCTGATGTTATTAATGGGTATTTTCCAAGCATTAATTCGTTTAATAATGAAGCAAAATAAAAATCACTAAGTCCATCATTTAATCTGGCACTAGATACCTTGTTAAATAGTTGATTAATCTGAAGCTTGCCATCACTAATAAGTGATAAAGCTAAGTGTTCTACTTCATTTAATCCTGTCTCAGTAGAGGGAAAATAGCTTACATGTGAAATCATCGCTTGTTTAAGAAATGGAAGTTCATGTTTTTGATTTTGAATCCACTTTTTCAAATCTTTTGGGTCATTTGATTGATAAGCTTTCCATACTGATTTAGCTTCTTCAATCTGTTTGGTTGTTACAGTTTTCTTTTGAGGTAAAAGATCGATTAATTGATTTGTTGTTAATTGACCTAGTCCATGAAAAGGTTCAATACCCGGATACCGATCTATACTTACTAACGAAATATCTTGAAAACCTAATGAAGATAGCTCTGTCAAAAGATAAATCATCATAATTTGATCATACCGATCATGCTCAAACCAAAGTACAACTTCTTCCTTATTTGACAATTCTTTTAGAAGATTATATTGATCCATACAATTCTTCACAAAAAATGATGATGGAATCTTACATTTTTGTTCGAAGAAACTTGCTCTATTTTGATATAGCTCCTCATTTGACCACATTAAGTTAAAAGGGCCAACATCATACATCTCTCGCCAAACAATTACTTTTTCTAAATTTATTAGTTTGTTTCCAACTACATCCCCATTCACAATATGAATCAAATTACTCCACCCTCTACTAGAATTTTCATGACCCCGTTTAATTATATTTAGTTTTCAAATGACTAAATTCTATTTCTCCATTTCAAGCCCTTATTCCTTGTACAAGTGAATAAAAAACCTTTTCATACAAAAAACCATCTTAGCAAAGATGGTTTAGTGTGTAGACAAAGTATATAAACTTAGATTCGTATTAGTCTCTTTTTTGTTTTTTTCTAGAAGATGACTTTTCTACACCAGTTTCACTAGTAGTTGTACCTTGACCTTGAACATGCGATGACCCAAGTCCAATTCTAGAAGGATCTTTTTTCGTTTTTCCCATTTCACACACCTCCATTTTTACTTTTTCTATTATGAAACATCTTTATTCTAAGAATATTTTTCCTAAAAATAGTAAATCTTATATTTCTGAGGAGGTGTTTACGAATGGCAAAAATTGGAGTAGAGCAATCTTTAACAAATGTACAACAAGTATTGCGTGAAAAAGGTCATGAGGTTATTGAATTAAAACAGGAATCTGATGCAAATGGTTGTGATTGCTGCGTTGTTACTGGTCTTGATTCAAACGTAATGGGCATGCAAAATGTATCAACACAAGGATCTGTTATTGAAGCTAGCGGACTTACAGCCGAGGAAGTTTGTCAACAAGTTGAAAGTAGATTTCAATAATACTGTAAACTACCAGCCATATTAAAAAGTATGAAGAAATATTCCAATTAAAGGGTAAGCAAAATTTTAATAGAAATTTTGCTTACCCTTTATAAATTTTTTCTATTTATTTTTCTTCTCATTTGCTATCTTACGATTATTTCTAAGTTTTTAATAAGAATATTCTATTAATTATGTCTTGTTTTTAAGCTTTATATTAATAAACAAAAGTCTATAATTTCTAAAACATATTCCAATTAATTGGAAACGGATACAACATTGTATTTAGAACGAATTCCTATTTTTCTTTAGTAGGTCTAAGCATTATTTTAAAAATATGCATGATCATTCTTTTTATCATTTGCCTGAAAATACAGTTTTTTAACGTGTTCTAGAATTATTATTCTACATTTTTTGTGCTAAATATTTAGAAAAATTTTAATTATAGAACTTTTATTTTTTTCAAGATTTTTTACCATTTAGTGTGTATTATATGAAATTGTGTTATTAACTATGTTTTGGGGGATCGATAAAAAATATGACCGTAAATAAAAGTTATGAAAATTTGCTTAAAAGTATGAACTATTCTTCACTTGAAAAAGAAAAAGAAAGCATTATCAAAATACTTTCTCATAAAGAGACCTTGGATCAAGATTTCTATAGCTTAATAAAAAAGCTAGAGCTAATTTACCAAATCACATTACATAAATTTCAAAACAATGTTCATAAGAAATACTCCTAGACCCTACAACTCTAATCAATCAGATTTTCTCCTACCATATACATCCTTATAAAATAAAACTAATGCTCTCATCAGAAACAACAACTAACCCACAATTGAAACTGCTTTAAAAATTCACATTCGGATTATTTTTTTTGACTTTTTTTAATGTTATTTTTTGGAAATGTTTCTAAATAGTAAAAATTCAAAATTTATCATCCGAAATAAAGGTAACAGCTATATATTTCACTTCGGAGAAAAGGAACGAGAAAACATGTTAAATATTAAAATTCGCACAAAGTTATTATTATTTTTAGCTATTCTCATCGTCGTACCAAGTGCAGTAATCGGAATTTCTTCTTTTATTAGCGCTAAAAACAAAGTAAAGGAAAATTTAGTACGTAGTGCATCAGAAAATGTTTCATTAATCAATGATAACATTTCAAGTACTATTTCAAGTGAATATAGATTAATTGAATTATTATCTAAAAAAATTAATAAAGAGAGCTACCAAGAAACCAACTTACCTTCATTAATAAGTGAATTTCAAAATGTAATTGACACTCATGAGGAAGTAAGTGCTTCTTACGTTGGAACTGAAGATGGGAACATTTTTATTTCTCCAAAGGTCGATCTTCCAGCGGGATACGATCCAAGAACAAGGGATTGGTACAAAGAGGCAAAAGGAAGTAATGGAGAAGTTATTATTACAAGTCCTTACGAGGATGCAGCTTCAAAATCAATCATTGTGACAATTGCAAGAGCCTTACCAGATGGTAGTGGCGTTATCGCTTTTGATATAACATTAGATAAATTAAAAGAATTAGTATTAAATGTAAACATCGGTAAAACTGGATATCCAGCAATGCTTGATACAAATAATAAAGTTGTTATTCACCCTACTATTAAAGCCGGTGATTCATTACCTAAAAATGTAACAGCTGGAATCGAAAAGAACTCTAAAGGACAATTTGATTATACTTATAAGGGTTCAAAAAAATACTTAGTTTACAATACAAATTCTTTAACTGGTTGGAAAGTACTAGGTACGATGGAACAAAAAGAATTTTTGGATGAAGCAATGCCAATTCTTTTTACTACAGGTATCATTGTATTAGTATTCTTAGTAATTGGGGCATTAATTAGTTTCTACATCATTCGTATTATCATGAAACCGATTAATGAATTATTACATGTAACAGAAAAAGTAAGTAATGGTGATTTAACTGCTAAAGTACAGGTAAGATCTAAAGATGAGTTCGGTGTGCTTGGTAAAGCATTTAATCAAATGATTGAATCATTAATTCAATTAATTTCAAAATTAAATTTAACTTCAAACAAACTTGCAGAGTCATCAGAGCATTTAGCGATTACGATTACTCAAGTTAGTGAAATTACTTCAAATGTAAATAGTTCTATGGAACAAATGGCAGCTGGAGCAGAAGTTCAAATGACAAGTACGAATGAATCTTCAATCGCTACAGAGGAAATTGCTTCAGGTGTTCAATATGTTGCAGAAAAACTTTCTGAAGCTAGTGAATCTTCTACAGAAGCAACGCTAAATGTGGATGAAGGAAATGTATTCATCCAACAAGGTATAACTGAAATGAAAAATATTCATGATACAGTTAAAGATAATTCAAAATTAGTACAACAATTAGGTAAAAAGTCTTCTGAAATTAACGTTATTATTGATGTTATTAAAGGAATTTCTGAACAAACCAACTTACTAGCTTTAAATGCATCGATTGAAGCTGCTAGAGCTGGAGAATATGGAAAAGGTTTCTCTGTAGTAGCGCAGGAAATACGTAAGTTAGCTGAAGCTTCGAAACGCTCAACAAGTGAAATTTCAGAGATCCTGTCTTCTATTCAAGGTGAAACTTCAACTTTAATGAACGCTATGGAATTAGAAGAAAAACAAACCCTTAAAGGTCTTGAAGCAATTACCCAAACAGGTGAAAGCTTTAATAAAATTTTACATTCAATTACTGAAGTAAATAAACAAATACAAGAAGTTTCTGCTACATCTGAACAGATTTCTGCTTCGACTGAAGAAATCTCTGCATCATTTAATGAAATTTCTAATATCGCAACTAGTTCATTCAATTCAACAAGATCAACTGTAACTGATACGAAAGAACAACTGAAAATGACAGAACAAACAAGTATTGCTGTTGGAGAATTAGCGAGACTGGCAATCGAACTTCAAGAAGAAATTGCAGCATTTAAAACGTCTGAATAAATAGTATAAAAAAACCTTATCGAGTTTATATCGATAAGGTTTTTTTATTTAGTACATCTACAAAAAGTAAGTATCAATCGTCTATATAATGTTAATCATAACAATAAAGGAGGTGTCTAAATAATGGCACAAGATGTACTTTGCGAAGTTAACAATTGTAAATTCTGGGCTTCTGGTAACAAATGTAGTGCAGATGCTATTTATGTTGTGAGTCATAAAGGGAAACAAGCATCAAATACTGAGGAAACAGATTGTAAAACATTTGCTCCAGAAGTTTAATGAAGACTTGGGTAACCGACTAGATGGTTACCCTTTCTTTATTATATAGTATTGATAATAACTATCATTTTCATTCAAATACTTTCCATTTAATTTATTTTTTTACATTTACTTTCCCTTAATTATTGATAAAAGTGGCTGAATACATAATGATTGCTGATTTACAGTTATTCCAAAAAGATCAAAGTTGTTTCAGATTTTTATTACATATACGAAAAATAAAGAACAAAAAAAGCCATTTTATAATGGCTCAGGAAAGATTACGATTGATTAATGGCTTTCATACCTTCTAAAATCACTTTTGCATCTGCATTTAAAAAGTCTAATGCATCTTTTCTTACTAATAACATTGAATTATCTGAAATAATTCTTTTTAATTCACGCAAATCAAATTTGTTTGCACTTGTATTGATAGCTTGAATAACCAACAATTCTCTTCTTGTTAATTGCTCATAACCATCATCTCTTCTGTTTGCTATAAAAGTTAATAATTCACGAGCATTACTATTCAAAAGCGTTTTATTTTCTCTAAGTATTTCAATGTTTTCTTCAATATACTTTCTTGCAATCGATAGTTCCAAACTTTCAACACTTTTGTTTATATTTGTAATTAATTCTTGTAGGATCAAATTCTTTCTCCCCTTTAAATGCTCTTATCTCTTATTTAATTTATCGGATTGATTAAGATATATTAAAGGTTAATACACATTCTTTATCATAAAACCTGAACTAATTTCTTCCTTAAACATAGTCTACATTTCAAAAAACGAATCTCGCTCGACCTTACATACTCTTAATGAATAAGACTCATACCATTCTTTTTTGCCACGTTCCTGGGCAATTTTATGCGTCATATGTTCCTTCCAACTTTTAATGGACTCAAGCGAATCCCAATAAGACACTGTTACCCCTAGTCCCTCGTCTCGTGCACTTTCAACACCTAAAAATCCATTTTGTTTACTCGCCAGTTCAACCATTTTATCAGACATCTTTCCATAACCATTATCACCTTTTGTTCTTTTAGAAACAAAAATGACTGCATAATAAGGTGGATTTGGTGTTTTTGCAAATGAACTCATAACCACTAATAACCTCCTTTAAAGATAATTTCGTTATCATAATCATATATGATTACCAGTGAATAGACATACTAAAAAATAAGCCATCATATATGATGGCTTATTAAAAAATTTATCTTTATGACAGACCTAGATCTTAAATCCTTTAACAGTATCCTGTAATTCCTCTGCCATTTTACTTAAAATATCTGCAGACGCAGCCATTTCTTCCATAGATGCATTTTGTTGCTCAGCTGCTGCTGCAACACTTTGAGATTGGCTCGAAGCTTCAACAGAAATCGTAGAAGTCATTTCTACAATTTGAATGATACTTTGAGAGCTTGCGTTAATTTCTTCAAAAATTGCAGATACTTCCTCCGTTTGCGAAGAAACTTCTTCGATCATTTTCACGATTTGTTTAAAGTTTTCACCTGACTCAGTTACAAGATTTATACCATCTTTAATTTCAGAAGAACCTTCTTCCATTGAAACAATAACTTTGTTAACTTCAAATTGAATAATATCCACTAGCTGAGATATTTGTCCTGCTGCATTTCTTGATTGAGTTGCCAATTTCTTAACTTCATCTGCAACTACAGCAAACCCTTTTCCTTGCTCACCAGCTCTAGCAGCTTCAATTGCAGCATTTAAAGCCAGTAAATTTGTTTGCTCTGAAATCTCAGTAATGATCGTTACGATTTTACCAATTTCATCTGACTTTTCACCTAATGAGTTTACAATTTCAGACGTATGATTAACTGTTCGGTGAATCATGTTCATTTGATTTACTGTTTTATCTAAAACCTTATTTCCATATATAGCTTTTTCTGAAGTTGATTGTGAATTTTCAGCTACTGTTTGAATAGAGGAAGCAGCTTGTTCCATTCCAATTGAAATTTCTTTTACAACTGAATACGCTTCATGTGTACTTTTTTCTTGTTTTTCTGCACCATCAGCAATATATATTATAGAGCTTGTAATCTGTTCAGATGCTCGACTTGTCTCTTCAGCACTTGCTGAAAGTTCTTCAGATGTCGCAGCTACTAGCTGAGAGTTGTACATAACATTTTCTATTAAGCCTTTTAAATTCTCTGTCATTGCATTGACATGATTTGCAAGCTCACCAATTTCATCTTTATTTTTAATGTGAATTGGGTCTATTCCTAGATTACCGTCAGCTACTTCTTTTACCTGACTAGATAATAAGATTAAAGGTCTTCTGATACTTCGAACTAATAAATATGTAATAGCGATTGTAAAAATTATCGAACCAATAACGATGTAAATGTTGATATTTAAAGCATTTTTAGATTGCTCATCACTCTCGATCGTTATCTTTTCTGAAACTTGGCTATTTAGCTTTGTTAATGCATCTAAATCGCCTTGCATCTTTTCAAAAAGAAGGACGCCATCTCTAAACGTTTGATTAGCCTCTTCTTTATTATTTCCATTGCTTTCACTGATCACTTTATCCTTCTTATTAAGAAAAATCGTCCATCTGTCCTTTAATTGATTATAGTAGTTTTTCTCATCGTCACTTTCGATTAACTTTCCATATTTTTGAAACGAATCATCTAATGCGGCTGTCGTTTCAGTTATTTTATTTTCGTATCCATCTTTTGTTGCTTGATCTTCACTTAGTAAATGATTTTGAGTTAATGTCATAACATGTTCAGTATAATAATTAATATCACCTATAAGTGATACTTTTGGTAGCACGGTTTTACTTAATTGCTGTGTATTATTGTTTAGTGTATAAGTATTTCTTAATGAAAAAGCACTTAGTGTAACCATGATTAACATGATTAACACTGATGTAGTAAATAATTTTTTACCTATCGTCCATTTCAATGGATGCTCCCCCCAGAGATAACAATTTTTTATATTTGATATCCATTTTATCGGCCATTTTCACTAAAGAATTTAGTTGTTTAATAGGTATTTAAAAATATAAATCGACAAATAAAATAAAAAAAGCGATACATTTATGCATCGCTTTTATCCTTCTTTATGCAATTATACCTAATTCGTTTTTGCCACTGTTCTACTATTTAGAGAAAATGAATAGGCAGCTGAGACCAATGCTAAAATGACAATTATGCCTCCCACTACTGCATTCGTCCTTGCAGTATATTCATTTATCAGAATCCCACCTAAACTAGATCCTAATGCGATTCCGATATGTGAAAAGGAATTATTTAGTCCTACCTGGATATCTGCTGTATCCTTCGCTGCTTTCGCAAGACTATCCTGAATGCTTGGGCTAAGAGACCAAGAAAAACAGCCCCACAAACAAAGGATTATCATTAAACTGATAATAGAATTAGTTGCAATCGGAAGTAATAAGATTGAAATTGCTAACAATCCTAATAAGATTAAAATCGTTTTAGGTCCTCCAAACCGATCTGTAGACCATCCGCCAATCCAACCGCCTAAAATACCAGCTACCCCAAAAATCAGTAATGAGATACTAATCATTTTTGTAGATAATCCCATCGTACTTTGCAGAAATGGAGTTAAGTAAGTGTATATTGTAAAATGACCAGTTAATTGTAAAAATGAGATTAACTGAATTGATAAAATGCGTTTATTTTTTAATGTAGCGATTTGTTTTATTAATGGAATTGAAGGCTGTGGATTCACCTTTGGAAGAAACTTAATAATCCCTAGCATTGATAATAAACTTAAAACGCCAACTAAAGCAAAAGTCATTCTCCAACCATAATGCTCTCCAATTAATGTGCCTAAAGGAACTCCAAACACTAATGAAGAACTGATTCCCATAAAAATAACGCCGATTGCTCTCCCTCTAATTTCATTAGACACGATATTCGCTGCAGTAGTAATTGAAACGACAATGACAACTGAACAACTTGCTGCAAGAATGATTCGAGCTATTAATAAAATAGTAAAGTTAGGACTGACGATTGATAAAACATTTCCAATGAAGAATACGGTCATTGCAATTAGTAATAACTTTCGTCGCTCCACTTTTGATGTAATCGCAATAAATACAGGTGCTCCAATAGCAAAAACTAAAGAGAAGATCGAAACTAATTGGCCAACGATTCCTACAGATACATGTAAATCACCTGCAATCATTGCCAATAAACCTGTAATAATAAATTCTACTGTTCCAGCTACAAACGTAGCGATTGCTAAAATATAAATACCTTTATGCATTTCAATACCTCTCAAATATGAGCTTTCTATTCCTTTGATTTTTGCCACATTATATTATTATAACGTTAACAATACAAAAGTCTATTTAAAAAAAACGAACCCATTATTAGGCTCGTCTTTTATACACAAAACTATTTACAAATCTTTATCATCTTTCGTCGGTACAACTCTAATACTATTCTCTTCATTGTTTTCGACAAGATGTTGGAGAATTGATAATTTATTAGACCAAAACTGATCATAATATGCTAACCATTGTTTCAATTCACGAAAAGCTTCAGGTTGTAAAGTATATCTTCTTTCTCTTCCAACCTTCCGATCAGTTACAAGCTCAGCTTCAGAAAGTATATGCAGATGTTTAGCAATTGCTGTTCGACTCATCGTAAAATTACTTGATATCTCAGAAATCGGTAACTCTTTATTCGCAAGTAATCTAAGAACTTCTCTTCTAGTTGGATCAGCTATTGCTTGGAACACATCATATTTTTGTGGGGAAGTAGACACTATTTCTCAACAACTTCTTTAAGTCTTGCAACTAAGCCAACCCATCCGCCATTCATGCGCTCGCGAATTTCTCCACTTTTTTGTTGTGGTTTAGGTAAGATTTCATCCGCTGGTTTCCAACCACCGTGAATTAATGTGAATTCAGTTTTGTCTCCAACTTCTTTTAATAGAAATGAAACAAACCAACCATCAAGATCCCATGTAAAAGTAATTTTATTTGGTTCATCTACTTCTAATACTTTACAAGGAGATGGTCCGAATTGTGACTGTAAGTGAAACTCATGTCCAACAACCGGTTGAAAATCATTCGGCATAAACCATGATGAAATACCTTCTGCAGTTGAAACAAAATTCCATACTTTTTGAATTGGTGCATTGTAAACGACTGTTTGTATAATATCTTCTACTTGATTTTGAACGCTCATAATTCAATCCCTCTTTCAATTAATATAAAACCTTTTGGTTACATATCGAATTATATAAAACCTTTTGGTTTCATGTCAACAATATTTTCACAACTATTTTTGCCAACTATCTTATTTCTATCAATAAAAACATCAAACAATCCATTTGACTACAAATCGCTTTTTCACTCAATTCTTATAAGACTCAACGTTAAAATGTGTTTACCTACTATAAAATCAAATATGCTACCATTAAATCAAATTAAAAATTGGGGGATATTTTTTATGAAACGAGCAGCAATATTTGATATGGATGGCACTTTATTCCAAACGCAAAAAATTTTAGCTACTTCTCTCGAAGATGTCTTTGAGTACTTACGGCAACAAAAATTGTGGGACAGCATTACACCTATAAATCAATATAACGAAATTATGGGCGTACCTTTACCTGTTGTTTGGGAAACCTTATTACCGCAACATTCTTATGAAATTAGAGAGCACGCGAATGCATTTTTCCATCAGCGCTTAATCCAGAACATACAATTAGGTAAAGGCGCATTATATTCAAACGTAATTAAAACTTTTGAACTGTTATTAGATCAAGATTATTTAATTTTCATTGCGAGTAATGGCCAAACTGAGTATTTACAATCCATCGTAAACTATTACAAATTAAATCAATATGTCACAGAGATTTTTAGCATTCAGCAAATCGAGTCACTAGATAAATCACTTTTAGCTGAAATGATTCTTAAAAAGTATCATTTGATAGAAGGTTTTGTTGTAGGTGATCGACTATCAGACATTCAATCTGCAAAAAAAAATTCCTTAACAGCTATCGGTTGTCGATTTGATTTTGCACAAGAAGCTGAGCTTGCACATGCAGATTTTATTATTAATGATTTACTTGAAATAAAGTCAATTATGAAATAGGAATAAATGACTAAAAAAGAGCCTATCATTATGATAGGCTCTTACTATTGTTGATTCCAGCTCTTGGACGCGTTTATAGTGCAGCCAATTGGGCTCGCATCCTCCGCTTATTCACAATTATTTGTTTAACATTCTACCTTTCATCCATTCCAAATCCGTTTAAACTCAGTATGTTGAGTATCAATACTCAGCTCATATACGTCTGGATTGCTAAGCATTCTCCATTGTTCAAAGCCGAACTCTGAATCAAAATGCATCAGCAATAATGACATTAAGTTACCATGAGTAACAATAATAGTATGCTCACTTTCATGATTGATGATTTCTTTAACTAACGAAAGAACTCTCTCAATCGCTTCTTTACTTGATTCTCCACCTTTAAACTTAAGTTCTAAATCAGAATAAGTTTCTTCTAATCTTCTAAGCCAATCTGGATATACCTCTGAAGTTAAAACTCGTTCAGCCAACCGATGATCAAGTTCTAACTGTATTTGTTTATGGTTTAGCGTTGGTTGAATGGATTGAACTGCTCTTAAAAAAGGACTGGAAATAATACGATCAACAAGTATATTCGAAAAAAAATGACTTAGCTCTTGAGACTGTTCTAAACCCTTTTGAGTAAGGCTTGATTCAGGTGGTTGTCCAGTTGCTTCACAATGTCTAACAATATATATTTTCTTCATACATACTCTCTCCTACAAATTGATTCTACCTAGTCAAACTTATTTTTAATTCGGCTTGTTTAATACTTTCTTTTAAGTAAACAGGCGCTTTACTGTGTCGTTCTATTTGATCTGATGACATCCATTTTACATCTTCTACCTCATCAGGACTTTTTGGGTAAGCAATGCCTGACTTATATTCACATAAAAATACAATATTCAAAACATGTTCATTTTTGTCTGTTACAAATGCAGAACTATATAGATAATTTACATTTTTTATTTCAACATCTACTTCTTCAAGCACTTCACGCTTAAGATTGCTCTCTAAAATTTCTACTGGTTGTTGTCCTAGTTCAACTGTTCCTCCAACTAATGAAAGCATTCCACCTGCATGTTCTTCTTTCTGACTTCTTTCTATAACTAACCATTTGCCTTCATGGTTGATTGCAGCTTCAACATTTACGATAAACATAAAAATCCCTCCGTTATAACAATTTAAGTAATTTCTATGTACTATATCCGAATTCCTCTTTAACCAAATTAAAAGTCTCTATTCTAATAGATTGGGTACGAAAACAGCCAAGTAAAAAGCATTACTCCTTTAAAAGAAGTAATGCTCATCCAATTTCTATAAAAGTAGAGTTTATTCAACAGTCCGTTGTCTTAAGAAAAACATAACCAAAATATTAATCAAGAAAATACCAATGAAAGCAACGATTAATGTATATACACCTGAAAAAATATTAAAGCCATAATCTGCATTTAATAATAACCATATACTCCCACTACCTAGTACAAGTAAATTGATATTAAATGCAATCGACATAGTTGCCAAAATACTATTTGTATTCTTTTGCATTTTGACCTCTAACCAAACTGATAAAATAAGTGATACGAAAATAAAACTAAGGAAAGCAATAAATTGTAAATCCATTCTTATTCCTCCTATATTTTATTTGGTAATCCTCTAACCTTTACTGGTAATAACTTTGATTCTCTATAAATTTACCAAAATCCTTCTTAAAATAAGATGCAATACATTTTTAAGAAAGAATACCTACTTCTACTACTAATCTTTATTTTGTAAATACAAATTAACCCATTTAAGAAACAGTTAAAACTATATCTTTCGTCACATGATAATCTATTGATATACACTCATAGTCTTTAAGAACGGGCTAAATAAAACAGTTTTGTAATATTCGAATCTCAATGTGTGGGACACTCATCGATTTCCACTCTTAGGATACCTCGCTTTCCGTGGGGCGTGCGGTGAGCCTCCTCGGCGCGCCTCCGGGGTCTTACCTGTCCCGCAACTCCCACAGGAGTCGAGTACCTTCCGCTCCAATCATACCCTGTATCTTCAGTGTCTTTTTAAAGAACAAAAATACAAATCTTTTAGAAGTGAATATTAATGAAGAAGAGTGTTAATATAATACACACAAGACTACTGCTAAAAAAACAAAACCATAATTGACCTTATTTAAAAACAAAGTTTACACAAAGCAGACTTTTAAAAATCACTCTATAAATTTACAGTGTAAAATAAAGAAAAGCATTCCTCCCAAGAAGAAATGCTTTTTTATTATTTTTCATATTTTGTCCAAGCAGACCCGTTAATTTTATTTGACACTTGAATGATCTTATTTTTAACTCTTTTTGCTTCTGACCCTTTTAATAACATTGGTTGATAATTATTTCGGTAAGAAACAGATGAAACTGAAAATGGTACTACTTTAATCTGTTTTTGATTTGTTAAAGTGTTATTTTTGAAATGGAATGTTTGTTGGAAAACGAATGTATCTTTATCACTTGGATTTTTATTCCCACCAAACATAAAATTTCCTAAACTATAGGCTATGAATTTTCCTTTATACTCTTCAATTCCTTGAACTACATGAGGATGATGACCAACAATTAGATCTGCACCATGATCAATTGCATAATGGGCTAAATTTTTCTGCGTTTGATTTGGAACATATACTCTTTCAATCCCCCAATGGAAGTTAATGAGTACAATCTTGGCTCCAGCTTTCCGCAATCGTTGTATGTCATTGTTTATTTTAACTCGCAACTCAGGTGAATCATTCCATCCTTCATAACCGAGTGCTCCAATTTTTATTCCTTTTACAGTTGTTACATACGAATCATTGTAACCAAAATAACCAATCTTCTGCTTTTGTAATGAATTAATTGTATCTTCATAACCTTTTTGCAAATAATCGTGACTATGGTTATTTGCTAGATTGACAGCTTCAATTCCTCCAAAAGTCAATATTTTCGCGTATGAAGGGTCCCCCTTAAAACGGAACTTTTTCACTGCTTTCTTTGTTGCTTTTGTAAGTGCTGTTTCTAAATTGACCGTCGTAAAATCATCTTGTTTAAAAATATTATCCAATCTTTTAACAAAATGGTCTAAGCCATGCTTATTAGCCTCGTCCACAAATGAACCAGTAAAATAAAAATTTTCATCTGTTCCAATTGTAAAATCACCGGCTGCACTTACTTTTATTGTTGTTTCTGTCACTGGTTTTACTTCTGGTTTCTTTACTGGCGGTTTAACAATTGGTTTGTCATCTGATTTATTTTCTGGTTTTTTTACAGGACTTTTATCTTCACTTGATTTTATATCTTCTTTATTTTCTGTAAGACTCTCATGGTGATTTACTATGGTTGAATATACATAATGACTAATAATCGTAATACATCCAAATAGAGCTAAAATCATCATCCAAACTACAAATTTTTTATTCTTGCTTCTCCTCGGATTGCTATTTTTGCTCCTCATATCATAAATCTCCTTATACTAGTATTAAAGAATTTCACCGTAGGATATTTTTAAAATATTTTAAATAATTAAATAATGTGTTAACTATATTAAAACATCTTTTAAAAATTTTGTAAAAAAAAGAAAGTGAGCCTATTTGTCACTCACTTTATTAGAAACTAATGTTATTCTAATTTTTCAAAGATAAAACATACGCAACAAATTCATTTTTATTATTTTTCGTGATTACTTTTGAGACGAGTAATTTCTTACCTGATGGACTCCAAGTTATTGGCCCTGAAATTTCGTCTAAGTCAGTAGAGAGTTGAGTAATCTTCTTCGTATTCACATCTATAACAAATAATCCCCGCTCCCCTTTATCTTCAGAAATAACGGAAAATGCGATCGTTTTTGAATTCGGAGACCAGCTTGATCCAAATATTTGGGTACCTTTAGCTAAAGAAACAGTTTTTTTACCACTTACATCCGTAATAAGTAGTTCTCTTTTTGTTTGAGATATTTTCCTTACAACGACAAATTTCTTATGATTCGGTGACGGTATAACCCATTCAACTCTTAATCCACCAAATTTCTTTTTTAAGACATTTATTACATCTTTATTCGAATCTATTTTCGTTACTTCACCATTAACATCTGCACTATACATTTGTTGGTCAATGGTTGGAAAGATGATTGTTTCATTGTTGATCCATCTACCCTCAGTTGAAAATGCAAAGATTTTATCTACATCAGTTACTTTTACTTTTTTCTTACTTTCGAGATTTATAATATATCCTGTCCCAGTGGTTCCATCGATCGATTGTTTATAAAATATATGCATTTTATCGGGCGAAATAGTTGCACCTATTTGTCCACTTTCTTCACCAGATATTACATTAGCTGTTTTACTCATTAAATCATAACTAAATAAATTTACATGATAATCGTACTGTCCATCATCAGTCATTGCGGTTTTTGGCATTTGAGTATTTTTTTGTTCTATTAAGATTGAATCTTCGTTAAGCCAATCCGTTCCTCGAATACCTTCATATCTGTCTATTTTTTCTAACGCAAGTTCATTGGTAACAACTTCTTCATTTTTGGTAAGTACAGTAATTTTTTTATTTTTCTTTTCAATGACTACATTATCATTCTCATTTTGCAATCCACAACTAGTTAAGATAAAAGAACAAGATGCAGCGATCAAAATCAATCTATACCACTTTTTTATATCCACCTTACCACTCTCCTTATCTCTTACCATTTGTATGATATGCATTTGATGTTTCAATTTAGGGCATTAGTTGTTTCCAAATTGTAAATTTAGTTAATCTATTTTAGGAAATGAAATGACAAAGTTCGAGCCAACTCCCTCATGTGATTCAACGGTAATCGTTCCATTTTGTTTTTCAATCAAATCTTTCGTTAAAGCTAGCCCTAATCCTGAACCACCTGAAAGGCGTGAACGGTCTTTATTAACTGTATAAAATGGTTCAAAAATTTTATCAATCACACTAGTAGGTATCCCAATCCCAGTGTCTCTAATACTAATTAATACACGATTATTTTTAATTTCATTTGAAACGATGATGTTACCATTAGTTTTGTTATATTTAATTGCGTTATCCAATAGATTCATAAAAATTAATGTGAAACTTTCTTTATCGATATTAATAATAGCGGGTAGAAAACTAGTTTGAATTGTTAATCCGAATTTTTTGATTTTTCCTTTCATACGTTGACAATAATCTTCTAAAAGCTCTTTTACATCAATACTTTCTTTATTTAATTCAAAATCATATTTTTCTAATTCAGCTAATTTTAAAATCTTCTCTACCATTTCATAAAGGCGATGGGATTCCTTCCCAATATTTTCTTTTGCTTCTTCAATTAATTTGGGATCATCAGCATACATATCCAACAAATCAATGTAAGCTCTAATGACAGTTAGAGGCGTTTTAAACTCATGAGTAATTGAACCAATAAAATGTTTTTGCTGTTGCTCTAAGATTTCCAGTTTATCAACTGCCAATTGTAGATTATCTTTTTCTTGTTGCATTCCCTTAATATTTTTTTGAATTTCATTACTCATAAAATAAATTGCTTGGCTTAAATAACCTAACTCATCATTTCGATTTAAAATTGAACGATTAGGATATTGTCCAGATTTTATTTCCTCAGTTACTTTTCTAAGCTTTAATATATTATTAACAAGTGAATTGAAGAAAAAATATCCAATGATAAAACTTAGGAAAATGATGATCATGCCAATTTTAATAAACAGCTTAATGATCTCATTATAAAACTCATTATTCTTAGTTAATGAATAGTCAAATTGAACAACACCAATCTGTTTATTCGTATTATAAATAGGTGCGAAATAATTGAGTATTTCATTAGCTTCCTGATATACTGTTTTGCCTTTTAAGCCATATTGAAGTGTATCTTCAATGTCTTTATTTGTTGTAGTCTCTAGGGGTAGTGAGTCCCCAACAATGTTTCCAGACATATTATAAATCGTAACATGTAAACTACTGATTATCCCGATTTGTCTAGCAATTTCAAAACCGTAACGTTTAAAAAAATCATTTGGATTTTCAGAAGTTTGACTAAGATACACTTGTTTGACATATACGTTTGCAAGTTTACTTTGCTGAGCTAGCATATCTTCTGTTTGCTTTTTTTGATTTTCATGGATTCCTTGTAGTATAAGTAAGCTTAGTCCAAATACAGTACCAATTAGTAGAATGGCTAAAAATAAACTTGATTTAACTTTAATACTAGACCTCATTTTATTTCCCCTGACATTTTATAACCAATACCAAATACAGTTTGAATGAAATGTTGGTGCTCCTTACCAAGCTTCTTACGTAATCGTTGAATATGAATATCAACAGTTCGTGTACCACCAATGTATTCAATTCCCCATACTAAATCTAGTAAATCATCACGTCGAAAAATACGCTCTATATTTGTAGCTAGTAATGCTAATAAATCAAATTCTTTCGGAGTTAATTCAATTGAAATTCCACTGATACTCACTTTTCTTTGTTCAAGATTGATCATAAGCTCTTGAATTGTGATTACTTTAATTTTCTGTTCTTCTATATGGGATGATTTTTTCAATCTCCTTAATAATGACCTTGTTCTTGCAAGTAATTCCCTGATATCAAACGGTTTTGTTATATAATCGTCAGCACCAAATTCTAACCCTAAAACTCTATCAATAATATCATCTTTTGCAGTCAGTAAAATAATCCCCATTCCATCTTTATTTTCAATTTGTTTACATAAATCTAAACCATTCATTTCTGGCATCATGATATCTGATATCATAATGTCTGGTTTGAATATAGGAACTTTTGATAATGCATCGATCCCATTAACTGCAGTCTCGACGATAAACCCTTCTCTTTTGAAGGCATATGATAATGGATCTAAAATACTTTTTTCATCATCCACAATTAAAATTTTTTCTTGCATACGCTCACCTAAATCCATTTTTATATTTAGTGTTCTTACAAATTTCTTTCACTCATTCATTTTTAAATTATTTTATCCTTAAGTTAAAATTATAGATAACTTACACGTCATTTACTAAATTATTTTTTATAAAATATAAAAATTTACAATTTCGAAACAACTCATTCGATTATTATGAAGCATGTTCGTATGAATCAATTATTTTGGACAATATTCTAGCCCCTTCTTTATTTTCATACATTAAGTAATGAATAACATCATGGGAGGGGCTTCATGAGCGAAAACATAAGGTATTTGAGTGGTAAATGCAAGTCATATAAAGACTGTTATGTAGTTTTTCAAACGGAAGAACGAGCATTATTAGAGGGCATTTTATTAGAATCTGATAACGAGAGTGCGACCTTACTTACACCAGAAGATCTACCTGCACCACCAGATTCAGACTACGAAGTACCACGTAATGGTGGCGAAACTTTTGGCCCAAGATATCGTCGTTATTATAGGGTCTTGATTCCTTTGTCAAAAGTAACAGAAGTACACTTATTCCCTTATCACTTTCCATCATTCCCATATATATATTCAAGAAATTATCCTTACAATCCTTATCTAGATCAAAGGAATTATTCATACAACCCTTATGTATATCAAAGAAATTATCCTTATAGGTATTAAATGAAAAAGCATCTATAATTAGATGCTTTTTCCCTACTCTGCTACAAATGCGAAAATAGATAGCGGCTTAATCCCGTTCGTTTTTATACTTTCTTCTAACATTTTCATTTCGGATTGAATAAGCCCTTTAAATTTTGCAGGCATGTCGTTAATTTTACTTAATTCTATGTCGATGTCTTCTATTGTTTTATACACTTCCCACTTACCGTCCTGTAAATCAGGTGAACTAATTGTTATTTCATCAATGACCGACCATCCTGCTGATCCAGTAATTGCTTTCAAATCGTTTGGAGTAAACAGTGTTCGTATATTTGATTCACTATTTTGCTTGAAAGACTCATATTGTGCTTGAATTAATATTGATAATAAATGTGGGTATTGTTCAATTTCACTTATTCTTGTGTCCCACTCTGCAAAACATAATTTTTTTCCCCATTTTTTTATTTTTTTCAAAATGTCATTTAATTCATCTGTTGAACTTAAGTACCACGAACAATGAGACAAGACAATATAATCAAATGCTTTTGTTGGAAAATTAAATTGAGGTGATAATACGTCAACTTCAAAATCCATTTTAATCTGCCTTCCGAGTGATGAATTCTGTAAATGATCCGCTGCTTCCCCTAATGTTGATGGACTTCCATAATCCCTTGACCCGTTATCAATTCCATGAACGAAACCATTTTCGCCAACAGTATATGCTAATACAGCCGTTGTATCCCCTTGTCCACAACCTATTTCTAACACCTTACTTCCTTCTTTAATATTCCAAAATTCTACTAGTTTGAATCGATGTTCAGTTTGGATACTTTGTATGTTGGACATGTCATTATTTGATGTCATACATTTTACAACAGAATCGATTTTGGCTTGCAACATAAGCCCCCCTTTTCATCAAATATAAATAATGGACTGTTTTCACATAAACAGCCCACTTTACATTTTTTTATTAATCTAATTTAAATGAAACTTCACCTACACCCATATCCATATCAACATTTAACGTTTCTTTACCATTTTCATAAGCTTCATTTACATAAACACCATTGCCTTTGGAAATAAAATCGACAACGTTTGCTTTTCCAATTCCTTTATCTGAGTGTATTTTCACGCCGATATCTGAGGGTAAAATAATTGTTGTTTTTCCAACACCCGTTTCGATTTTTGTATTAAAACCATGCTTCCAGTCTCCACCTAAGTCAACTGTAAGTTCTCCCACTCCATTTTCAATATCTAAAGAGCTAAGATCCAATCCTTTCAAATCAAGATCTGTTTTTGAAGCCCCTGCATTAACGTCTAAATCTAAAGGAATTTTATCCGTGAGCGTTAAGTTCCATTCATTTTTAAATTTACCAATCTTCATATTTGGCAATTTATGTTTTCCTTGTTCGATCTTCACTTTACCTTTGGATTCGTTCAAATTGTAAGTTACTTCAGGCTTAAGCGGTTTATGACTATATTCGGCAATTCCTTCTACCCACTCATTTCCGCCTTTCTTAACATTCAACTCCCCTGCACCTAAGTCCACCTTAACGTCCAATGATTTTGCGTTATCTTTTTCAATAGAGATTAACTCTTCTTTTACTTTTCCATTTGTAAATATATTACAACCTGTTGTAACAACTACTGTCGCACCCACTAAAACAGCAATAAAAAATGATTTTTTCATTATAGCCTCCATAAATAAGATTTCTCATACACTTATTTTATGGATATATACTTTATTAGATAATGACCTTACGCATTAAATAAAATCAGACCTTAGTATGAAATCGTAAACACCGGCTGACTTATCTAGAATCAAGTAACAAAACTTTTCTCTTCATTAATGCATTAAAAGTAGAATCGACTCTTCATTACTAGCTGCTATTTGATAAAATTTAACTAATTCTGCATAATGCTCTACTAAATAATCTCGATCCTCTTCAGTCCAGTTACCTTCCGATGGATAAATTTCTTCTTTGTTTATTTTTTCTAAATGAAATCTAGAAGCTAATTCACTTACTGAAATACTTGATAATTCGCGGTGAATTTCGATTACTTTACTTGCTGGTAAAAATCGTAATGGACCATACCCCTGTTCTTCCCCTATTTCATCTCCACCTAAGATAGCCTGTCCAGCTAATGATTGATTTGCCGTTTCAAAGCTTGCATCACCAGTAAGTAGAAAATAGATCCCATGCCAAGATTTATCAATGTCTAACTCAGTATCTTGAATCTCTTGTGATTCATACAGTATTTCGTCAATATCATCTATGTTCGACATAATTGTTTGAAGCATACTATTTGATACTCTATAAAAACTAGCACTCATTCCCATCATCTAATCCCCCTGATCTTTAAACATAGTACATTCATACTTTTTTACTATTCACTAGATTGTTAATTTCGTATATGCAATAAAAATTCCTTCTTTATTAGGAAAAATTACAAAGAAAAAACCCATTGTTTATATAACAATGAGTTGGGATTTGAAGGCTCGCTTTCCGTGGGGCGTGCGCTGAGTCTCTCCTCGATTAAGGAAGGCATGCTAAAACCACGACGTCCTGTCGTAACGCATGCATGCCCCACTTCCTGTGGACCTCCTGCTGGGTCTCACCTGTCCCGCATCTCCCACAGGAGTCGAGCACCTTCCGTTCCAATCATTATGTGTTAATGTATGGACTCTTAACGAAACTTAATACTACTAGCAAATTAAAAAAAGCAATACTCTTAATTAGTCCAAATCTATTTTTTCTATTTTGTGGATAGTCCCCTATTTCTCAGAAAAAAAGGAGACCAAATCATATGCGATTTGGTCTTCTAATTACTTATCTAACTAAGTTTATCGTACTCATATTCCTTATAACCATTTGTACCAATTCTTTTTATAACCTTTCGGATTGATTGGATCATCTAGCGCTAAGGTTTTCGTTTCTTTTGTATGAATTGAATCATTTACTGCTACATGTTTACTAGAATCTAAGTGCACACTTTTGATCAATAAAATTGTAATGAAACTTAACAATACAATGAGTTTTTTCATCATTAAATTCCTTTCTTATTTAATATTGAAAGCAATATCGAATTATACTCTTGTAGTAAAATGTTTTGTTCTTCTATTTTACAATTTTCTTTGTAAAAGTCATTAAGAATTTTATAATATTTAATTAATTTATCACTTTCGCTATTTTTGATCCAAAAAGGTAGCGCCACTTCACGTAAATATTCAACTAAATTACATTTTTCTTGTTTAGCTTCAAAGTACAACACTTGTATTTTAATGTATAATGAACTATTTTTATCCTCTATTTTAGTTAATTTATCTTCTAGAAGTTCAGTTGCGGATTGATATTCTTTTAATATAATCATGTTATTTGCGATATTAGAGATTACCGTGTAATATTCTTCACTGCCGTCCTGCACACTTTCTAGATATCTTTGATAATATGTGATTGCTTTTTTATTTTGATTGGAATGAAAATATAGATACCCTAAATTATGCAAAGCGTTATAATAAATTGTTTTATCATTTAATATTGTTGAATTATCTAGTACTTCTTCTAATATTAATTCTGCTTTATCCAGTAGCTTACTCTTAATTAATTGGAGCGAAAGTAGCATTTTAGAATCTAGTATTCTTTTTATATTATTGTTTTGTACAAAAATTGGGATCGCTTTATTACAAAAGTACATCGATACTGATGGTTGATTCATTATTTGATAGATTAATGCTCTATAAAAGCAAAACTCTTGAAACTCAACCTCTATATTTGGGACAAGGTCTTGCACTTCATCCATAATTAAAAGTGAATCATCATATCTTTTTTCCTTAATATAAAATATCGAAAGTGTAAACAAAAATTTAATGAATTCATGTTGGGAAAATTTTTTCCTTTTTTTCTCAAGTTGCTTCCACTTTTTCCTTGCATTTTGCATATCTTCGATAAAAATATAATATCTCCAAATAACAATTGAAAATTCATTTGATATACTAGTATAATGAATCAATTCTTCATTTAAAATAAGCTCATCAAATATCTGCTTACTTAGTTGATAGTCTGCTCTTTCAATAAGATTCCATAATCTTTTTAACTGGATCATTATTTCATCTAGATTAATCGTATCTTCTTCTTTTTCAACTTTCATCCTTTTTAGAAGTAGTTCAATCGTTTCTATAGCAGCCTCTTTATTCCCATTTTCTATTTTACTTAAGTGTGATACAGAACAAATGCCTTCACATAATTTTTCCTGAGTCCATCCTAATTTCTTTCTATGATGATAGATCATTTTGCCGTATTGCATATCGAATCTCCTGTTCTAATTAATCGATCCATTTAAAAAACAACTCTATTTTTTTATTATATTAATATTTTTATATTTCAAATATATATTTTTCTCAACATTTTTTTCATCAGTAGTATACAATCATTTTTTCGTAAAATTCTTGATTCCCATGTTAAAAATTTTCCCAATACAAAATCCTTCTCTAGAATGCTATCATTTGAGTATAAGCAATTAAACGATACTAACTTTTGTCTCTTTATTAGTATTATTTAAATGCACCCCCATTTAATAACACTTTAAAGCAAGATGTATTTGCTACATCTTGCGATTTTTTTGTTTTTTACTATATTTTCAAGTATGCCCAGGACTAAAATCATTCTAATAATTAGTAATTTATATCCTTAATTTGAATATAACTTGAAGGGGACTCAAATGGTCAAAAAACAAGATTTATTATTTTTGGTAATATTTGGTATATCCATTATACTTCTTTTATCATTGAATTTATATATTGAAAAAGAAAAACAAGCAACAAAAGATGAAGAACTATCAACTGAGTTAACAGAAGAACAAAATGTCCAAGACACTGTAAGGTTTTATATAACTTCATTAAAAAGACAGGATATAGAAAAATACAATTCAGTAATGGTAGATGATTTGAAAATTAATACTTCTTCGTTATATTTTACTAAAATAATGACAAATGTAACTGACTCAAAGTATGTCGGTGATAATCTGTCTGCTATTCATTTACTTAAAAATGATCGTAGAGTTTCAATAAAAGTAAAATACGAAATAACCTTTAAAGAAGACTATAATCCTGAAGGAATTTATAATGAAGGAAGAAACAAATGTAATGTTTTAATAGATTTAATAAAGATTGATAAAAGATGGGCAATCAAGAAAGTACATAATGTTCAAATTGTTTAACTAAAAAAGGATTACTTCTATTTGAAGTAATCCTTTTTTACTATTCAACTCTGTATATTTTCTAAATCCTTAGTAAGCCATCCTTTACTTTCATCATCTACCACTTGACTTGTAAAATGAAAGGCAGTTTCCAAGCTCTCTTGGCATTTTACAGCTTCCCCTAGTCCTTTATATGCCCGAGCTGCAGCCTCATGGGCATACGCTATGTAAAACGGCTTCAATTCAGCATTTGTACTAATCTCTATGCATTTCTCAGCGTAATGTAAAGCAGTTTCCCCTTTTCCAGTTACAGCATATACTCTCGATAACTGCCAATATCCAATTGATAGATTGGTAGGTGTATGCTCCTGTACCATTGTCCAATGCCAAAACGAACTATGACATAAATGAACCATTTCTTCTGATTCTTTCTCGGTCCTGTTTTCCAATACAAGTAAATCCCATACCTTATTAAAGCATGTGACTGCTATTTCCCTATGTGTAAAGCTTGGTTTCTGAATGATTTCCTCCAATTGTGGACCTCCTTTTATGTAAATAGCTTTTATATAAGTTCATAATTAATTATAAGAAAATTTAGATAATAAGTATATGTAAATCTACAATATTAACATCAAAGAAACCGATTACCTATTGGTAATCGGTTTAAGTTTAATTTATGATTTTGCTTCAACAGAAACATGTTTCATTATTTTGAACATTGGTATCATAATAAGAATACCGAAGATAAATAGTAAAGCTGAGAATTGGTACATTGAGAATAATGAGAACTGTTCTTTTAAAACACCGGATAAACTCATTGTAATAACCATAGAGCCCATAAATAATGGCGTTAAAATTCCGTTTACTCTACCAACAAATTTCTCATCTGTGTTTTTTAGGATGATTGTATTAATACCAATATGTAATGCTGGCATAAATAATCCCATAAAGAATTCAGCGACTAAAGTGATCCAGAAAAATTCTGACCAACCCATTACAAAAATACCGATGGCTGTAACAGACATACCAAGTAATAATAAAACATGTGGAGCAAGTTTATTTGAAATAACCATTATTACTCCACCACCAATAATCATGGCAGCCCCATTTGCAGCAAATAACCATTGTAAATAGTCCTTATCTAAACCTAATCTTTCAGTAACTAAGAAAATAGCTAAAGGATGAATAAAACCTAAACCTAATCCTGCAGCTGTAAATACGCCGCCTAAAATTACCAAAACCTTACGTGACCACACATATTGAAACCCTAGCTTCATTTCTTCCCATAAAGAAGTTGTTTCCTCAGCTTTTTCTTGAAGTTCATCTTTTGGTAGTTTCGTTAAAACAAGAGCTGATAATAAAAATGCAATTCCTACGATTCCCATTGAAATATAAATACCTGATTGTTGATAAACAAAAGTACCCAAAACTGGACCTAAAATCATAAAAATTGCCATCATTGTTTGAAATATAGACATACCAGCTTGCATTTGTTCCCCAGGTACATGTACTTTAAATAATTTCATGCTTGAAGGCTGTGAAAACTGGGACAAAATTGCCGACACCAAAGTAGCAAAAAATACGAATTTCCAAGTACCATTTAGTAGTGCAAGTAATATAACAAAAATTGATGCTGCACTTAAAAGGTCACACCAAATCATCGTACGCTTTGGTCGCCAACGATCTGCAAAAGTTCCACCGATAAAAGAAAAAATAAAAATCGGTGCAAATTCAGCAACTGAAATAAGAGATATTGCTGTTGCATCACCATCCGTTTTTTCCATAACAAATAATAATATGGCAAAATTACGAATCCATATCCCTATTTGAATGAATAAACCTGCTGACAGAATCGTCTGGACAAAACGATTTTTTAATAATGATGCCATCGAAGGATTAGAAGTACTAGTAGTCATTTTTTACCTCTCCATAATCATTTTATTTTTTCTAATCAAAATAACATATGTAAATATTTACAGTTTATGCTAAAAACAAGAACTAATGTTCCTTAATAGAACGTACTTTCCTATATTACATTAAAGTTTCTTAATGTTCAATGGCTTATTTAAATTTATTTTATCCAATTTTCTGAATCTTTAACACGAATTATATTTCATAATGAAAAACTAATTCTTCACCATGTTCACCAGAATACCTAATTCCTTTATCAACAAAACCACATTTTCTATATAAATGGATTGCAGCTATATTCGTATGATGTACTGTTAATATGATTTCATTTTTATTAGCCATCATTTTTTTCGTAAAACTAAATAATATATTTATTGATTGCTCTCCAAGTTTTCTTCCTTGAAATCTATGATCGATCGAAAAAGACTTAAAAACAATAGCATTCTTATTGTTGGTATAGAGATTACCTTTAGTTCGTCCATCTAAAATAAAAAAACCTATAACGTCATTTTCCAGCAAGATCAGCACTGGTATTACTTCCTCACATTCAAATTGCTCTAATGCTTCAATTGGATATGAAGTATAGATTGCCTGTTCTTTAGGTAAATCATAATTTGCGATTGCATTTCTGTATTTTTCTTCATAAGGTATTAACTTTAATTTTTCAAATGAATTAAATCCCATATTTTCCACTCCAACTCCATTAAGTTTCAAATTTTTATAAACAAACAATCCCATCCTAAATAAAGGGTGTAACATAACAATTTTAAAAAAAAAGCCTAAATATTATCATGTTTTACACTTTCAAAAACGATTACATGTATACAAGACCTGAATTCGTAAAAAAAGTAGACCCTTAAACAGGTCTACTTTTTAATTATTCTCCTAAGTCTACATTATGGTAAACACGTTGAACATCTTCAATATCTTCAAGTACATCTAGCATTTTTTCAAACTTTATTTGACCGTCTTCTGGTAATGTTACATCATTTTGTGCAAGCATTGTTAATTCTGCTACTGTAAATTCTGTAATACCTACATTCTTGAATGCTTCTTGAATTGCATAGAATTGATCTTGGTCTGCATATACAATTACTGCATCATCTTCTTCTAAAATATCACGAACGTCTACATCAGCTTCCATTAAGATTTCAAGTACTTCGTCAGCTGTTTTCCCTTCAAGACCAATTACTGCTGTTGCTTCGAACATATACGAAACTGAACCTGTTACACCTAAATTACCACCATTTTTACTGAATGCCGCACGCACTTCAGCAGCTGTACGATTCACATTATTTGTTAAAGCATCAACAATTACCATTGAGCCATTTGGTCCAAAACCTTCATAACGTAATTCATCGAAATTCTCTTCTGAACCACCTTTTGCTTTTTCAATAGCACGATCGATAATTGTTTTTGGTACGCTATAAGTTTTTGCACGTTCAAGTACAACTTTTAACGCTTGGTTTGATTCTGGATCAGGTTCACCTTGTTTTGCAGCTACATATATTTCACGACCAAATTTTGCATAAATACGGCTTGTATTAGCATCTTTTGAAGCTTTTTTTTCTTTAATATTATTCCATTTACGCCCCATCTTGTTCCACTCTCTTTCAACATAAATCAAATTTATTAAGTAATTTGCTAATGCTTTAATTCAATAGAGTTACCTCAATCTATTAATACATTAACAAATAATCTACCTTATATTATACCTTATTTTTAAAATTTTTCACGAATATAAACGAATGAATCTATAACATTATAATCCATTCTATAAAATGTAAAACAAAAAACATCCTACAGATTGTCAGGATGTTTTTTTAAGTGATAGATTATCAATTATATTTTTAGTACTTATTCTTTACTATTTCATTTGATTCCACAGGTTCATTAATACTTCATGATCTATTTTGAAATAAAGCGCATTGCCGTAACTAATATAACCATCTTTTACAACCCATAATGTTACATTCGTTCCATCAGTTAGTGAAATTGTTAACTCCTTATATTGTTCATTATTTTGAAAATTTCCTAACTTAGCTTCAACATCTTCTCTTAAATAAGGTATTGAATCATTTAATGCATCCACAAAAGAATTTAATAATGCTTTATCATTTATCTCTGTATATTTTTCAGTACTATTATTCCAATCATCGTATGTTCTCGATTTTGCCTTTGCAATATTCATCAAATGTAATTTCTCTACGATTTCACTTCCACTACTAATTGTCACACCATTTAAACTTTCATAAACTTCAGCATATCCGCTGCTTAAATCATACGTCATTAATCTAAACTCTTGTTGATATCCTTTTACTGAATAAACATCTACTTCTCCAATTGATGAAGCGAATTCAACTGCATAATCATCTTGATTACTCCATTCATCAAGACCAGCTCTCGTTTTCCCAAGCTTTTCATCTAATAAATTTTTTACTTGGGATGGATCAATTTTTGTAGATGATTGTGTATATATTCTTCCTTTATATACAAATAAAGGCATCATTTTTGCCGTTTCTCCACTTTTAGGTAATTCAACGGCAGGGATCGTAACTCCGTTTTTATCAAGACTTGATACTATATTCTGATTTTCATATGATTGATGATTAGCATTCCAAACACTATATCCACCAACCGATAAAAAGACAATACTGACAGCCAATGGCACAACTTTATATAGATAATTTTTGCGCTTTGTCATTTCACTTTTTGCATTCTTCACACCAATTATAGCTCTTTCATGAAGTTCATTCGGAATTTGGATTCGATTCATTTCTTGTTTGATTTTATCGCTCATACATTTCATCTCCATTCAATTCTTTTCGAAGTTTATTTAATCCTCTGTATAAAATTGTCTTTGCCGTACCAAGTGGAATGTTTAAAGTCTCCGAAACTTCTTTAATTGTAAAATCAAAATAATACCTTAATATAATTACTTTCTTTTCAGTTTCATTTAATAATTGGATTAGATCATCTAAGGTCATTGAAAGAGATATATCCTTTTCATCCTTACTCGAAAGTACTTTTTCAACTTCCGGTTTTAATTCAACTACTTTTTTTTGTTTTCGTAATACGTCAATTGAACAACTGATGGCAATTTTTATAATCCAAGTTTTTAAATATTTTGGTTCCTTTAAGTTTTTGATTGATTTAAATGCACGATACGCAGTTTCTTGGACTACATCTAAAGCGTCTTCTTGGTTTTTCACATAAACAAATGCTGTTCGATAAATATCGTTCTCATATTCTTGGAACAGTTTTAAAAATGCATTGTCATTTCCTTGTTGTGCTTCCTTTACTAACTGAATCATTTTTTGCACCTCCACATCCCACATATATTAGACGTATAATGTGATACTTTAGCTTTTATTTTTTTATACGAATAAAAAAAAGCTCCAACAAGAGCTTTTTAGATGTTATCTATTTAATCATTACTTATTTCTATGTAAGGTATAGCTGTAAATAAATTGTTCACCAATTGCACCAATTTTTCTTCTACCTGTATCTTGGTAACCAACCTTTTCATATACTTTTTGAGCAGCGATATTTTTATGATTCACTGCTAAAACAATCTCATTGCAGTGTTGAAAAAATTCACTAACAAAATGTTCGATTTGAAGTAATCCTATTTTGGCATATCCATTTCCTTGCTGCTTATGGTCAATCGAAAATGATGTCAGTAACATTGCATTAGTATTATCAGTATAATCTCGAACCCTCGAACTGGAATGTAATATAAAGAACCCAACTGGACGAGATTCACTTAAGATTACGATCGGATACCGTCCATCTGAAGCTTCTAACATGGCTACCGGTAATGAAGTAAATTGTTTTTGCTCCTCTGGTAAACTAAACTCGCTTAACGATTCATAAAATTCAGTTTTATAATGCTGTAATTCTACTCCATCTAACATCTTTAATAATCCTCCATAGTAAACTCCCAATAGCAGAACATATATTCTCATTCTATTATATAAGACGAAAAAAGAAAACTATTTTAGAAGTAAACTATATCTCAAAATGTCGTTAACTCATAACAATATGCTTTTTATATTTGAAGGAATTTAAATCACATTGTTGCCGATGCACTGTTAGTACCACTGTTATTTCGTCTTTGAATAGCATGAACACCCATGACAATTAGGATTAATTCTTCTGGTGAAAGCTCACTTGTGAAGCTTTCTAATCGAAATGCAGGTGAGGAAAAAAAATCACTAATTTTCTCGAATTTACATACTAATGTCGTTTCATCTTTAAATACTTCGTACAATTTGGAAAATCCACCTGATTTAATATAAAAAGTATTTTTACCATAAGCATCAAACTCATATTTCTTAGAAAATAAAGAAAACCTTCCTCTTAAAGAGCCAATCTCCTGACCCGATTGATTACTAATCTTCCACTTTGAGCTTAAAAATGGGAATTTACCACTCGCAATAATATTTCCTTGTAAGTCAAGTACATCCACTCCAGATGAAAACATACTTTTCAAATCAAGTTTCCCTACATTTTCTTTTGCTTCATTATATATATCTGTAATTCCTGTAGAAAAGAAGTTCTCATTAAAATACAATGTTTCATTCTTCATATCATCCCTACTTCCAAAAATCAAGTTTACATCAACCAAGCATTATCGTAAAAAATAATTAGCTCACTTTTAACTTTATGATATAAGTAACATAATTATTTCCTTTCCAAATCCCTCTTACCTCAAAAACCCGCTCACCCTTCTGTGAATCTATCTGAAAAGCATAACCTTGATAATCATTTGTATTTTTATCATAAATATAACTTTTTTTATGTTTTTTATGTTCCAAAATTTCAACATTTTCAGGGCGATCAGAAAAATGAATATGAACATATTCTCCCATAAATGCAGAGGTTCCTTCTGTCCCTTTCACACTGCTATACGTATCTTTCATGATTAGTTTATCTTTATTTAGAACTTTTCCCCAAGAATAGTTTGTTATTTTATAAGGAATCGCTTTATCAGCTAGTACAAATTTCACCTGTGGTTTTTCTTCTTTTGTTAAAATTGTCTCTTGAATAATTAAAAATAAAGTTGAAATTGCAACAATCAATAAAATTCCTTTTTTAAACATATTACTTACTCTCCAAATTTCTTTTGTTAACTATAATGTAAGCTATCCTTAATCAATTGTATATTGGGAAAATTATAAGAAGTATTTCTAATAGTATGTTCACTGCTCTCCCGTTCTTAGTAAAAAAGAACTACGAAATAAGTAGTTATGTCCTATAAAATGATAATACTAATGAAAAAACACCTAATTTTTTTAGGTGTTTTTTCTTTTATTCCATATTATTTCCGGCATTTGTTGACTGGGCTAACTTTTTTAAGTAGTACAATTCTTCTCTCATCATGTGATCAGCCATTAAAGCCGAGAATGTACCGAGTACTTCATGAGATATTTCTAGTTCATCTAATTCATTTAAAAATACTTGGAAAAGTTCTATTTCTAATTTTATATCATGATTCATTTTTCGTAATTTCCGAGGTTAATTGCTTCTGCAATAAAGACAATTTAAAATTTCTCAATGCTACAGTCATTTCTTCTGCATCTTTCGTAATTTCAGCAATATTACTTCCCGTGTTCAAACGGTTGAGTAGTTCTTGAAATGCATGTTTAAAAGCCTTAGCTGTATCTCCTCTTTTTCCTTTTCAGCCAATCCATCTAAAATAAATTGTGAGTGGTCTCTTAATACTTGTAACCAAAAGGAATGCTCGTATGTAGCAGTTTGGATGAAATTGTCCATCGTCTCCCCCTTAATTATGAAACATTAGTTCATTTTATTAAGGGCAAAACAAATTTATTAGTCTATCATCAAAGTCGACTATTTTATATATACAAGGTAAGTACTATTTATGGTCTACATTCAATCGTAATATGGTTACATTGCTTAACAAACAATTGCTCGGGTATTATGATAAATAAGTGAACACTTTACATATGAAAGGACTTGATTTCAATATGAATCATCAACCTGAATACTGGATCTCAAAATTGGATTTGGCCTCACATCCTGAAGGTGGCTATTACAAATCTACATATCAATCAACCGAACAAATTACTGATCGAGAGTTATCTGTACAATACAATGGTAATCGCTTACTATACACTAGCATTTATTTCTTATTAAAATCGGAGGATGTTTCTCATTTTCACCGTTTAAAATCTGATGAGTTATGGTATTTCCATGCTGGAAGTGCTCTCACAATCCATGTAATCCATGAAAACGGACAGTATGAAGAAATTAAATTAGGTTTAAATCTAGAGAACGGAGAAGTTCCACAATATTTAGTTCCAAAAAATTCGATCTTTGGTTCATCTGTAATGGAACAAAATACATTTTCTCTAGTTGGATGTATGGTATCCCCTGGATTTGCATTTGAAGACTTTGAGTTATTTACTCAAAATGAATTATTAGAACAATATTCCGAGCATGAAGAAATTATAAGAAAACTAGCTTACGAAACACTTCCGGTGTAAATAAAAAATGGCAACTAATCTTAAATTAGTTGCCATTTTTTTATTCGGTTTTCAACCTTGTTTAAAAATTACTTTCTTCTTTACTTCATATCTAAATAGGCTGTGCTTGCATATCCTTTATAGCCTTTGTAGGTTACGATTGCCCACCCAGTATTTACCGACGTTTTACTTTTCGCATATCCTAAGAAACTTACATTTGCACCTTTAGGTATAACAGTTAATACTTTGTATTTTGTACTTGGACCTGTACGTAAATTTAGATTCGCTTTCGTTTTAATAATTGATTGTACTTTTGCTAAATACTTTGTACTAACATATGCCACGCCACTTTTAGTTGTAGTTGTTTTGATCTGAGCCCAGTTTGCATTTGTATATTTAACAATTTCTATTTGATCTTTTTTTCTTAGTGAATCAACAATTTTTGAGTTTGTACTTGGTGCAGAACGAACATTCAACTTACTAGCAGTAACCTCATACACACTAATTGGTGCATCTATTACGGCTGCGCTTACCTTTTGAGGAGTTATTACCCCACTACCTGAAAATGTAATCGCACTAGTTAAAGCGACTGTAGAAACAAATGCTTTTAATAATTTATGTTTCATATAATATTCCTCCATTATTACTTAATATTTTCGTTGTCATTGTTACAATTAAATAAGGAAATTCGTTGATTTACTCTAGGATGTGTGTATTCTCCTTTCCTTTGATAGCTATATCATATGGCAATGTTGTTTCAAATTAAGTCATCAGATGTTTCGAAAATGTAAACATTCTTAAGCTATTCGTATGAAAATAAAGGGAGCTCAATTGGTAAAAATACACTGAAATTAACAGGAAATATTTGTATACAGCTTCCAATATATGGACAATCTAAACTTTGAATTTGTTTATTGGAGGCATACAAATGGACAATGAGCACAACCAGGAAGACATTTTAACAAATCGTCAAGGACATCCAATTACTGATAATCAAAATGTTAGAACTGTTGGGAATAGAGGTCCCACAACATTAGAAAACTATGACTTTTTGGAAAAAATCTCTCATTTTGACCGAGAGCGTATTCCCGAAAGAGTTGTACATGCACGAGGTGCGGGTGCAAGTGGTTACTTTGAGGCTTATGGTAAAGTCGGTGAGGAAACAATCTCTAAATATACTAGAGCAAAATTATTTCAAGAAGCTGGCAAGCAGACTCCTGTATATGTTCGCTTTTCTACAGTTGTTGGTGGTGGACATTCTCCAGAAACTTTGCGTGATCCTCGAGGATTTGCAGTTAAATTTTATACTGAAGATGGGAACTGGGATTTAGTCGGAAACAATTTGAAAATATTTTTTATCCGTGATCCATTAAAATTTCCAGATATGGTTCATTCATTTAAACCAGATCCAGTCACAAACTTACCAGATCCTGAAAGAATGTTTGATTTTCTACATCAAACTCCTGAGTCCACTCATATGGTTACATTTTTATTTTCACCGTGGGGCATTCCTGCAAATTATCGTCAAATGCAAGGCTCTGGTGTCAATACATACAAATGGGTAAATAAAGACGGAGAAGCAGTCCTAATTAAGTATCATTGGGAACCGCTTAACCAAGGTATTAAAAACCTTCTACAAAGTGAAGCAAATGAAATACAATCGACAAACTATAATCATGCAACACAAGACTTATATGAAGCAATTGAACAAGGAAATTTCCCAGAGTGGGAATTATGCGTACAAATTATGAGTGATGATGAACATCCTGAACTCGATTTTGATCCACTTGATCCTACTAAACTTTGGGATCCAGAGAAGTTTCCATTTTTAAAAGTTGGAAAAATGGTACTAAATAAAAATCCAGAGAATTATTTTGCTGAAGTAGAACAGATTGCTTTTGGTACTGGTGTACTTGTTGATGGACTTGATTTTTCAGACGATAAACTATTGCAAGGACGTACATTTTCATATTCTGATACACAACGTTATCGTGTAGGAACAAATTATTTACAACTACCAGTTAATTCACCAAAGAAACATGTTGCTACAAACCAACGTGACGGCCAAATGGAATATAAGGTTGATATGGCACCGGGACAAAACCCACATGTGAACTATGAGCCTTCATCTCTTGGCGGATTAAAAGAAGCACCAAAAAATAGCAAAGATCATGAACCTAGTTATAACGCAAAATTAGTACGTCAAAAAATTGATCGACCAAATGATTTTGCCCAAGCAGGTGATACTTACCGAGCTTTCGATGAAACAGAAAAAAATGAGTTAATCTCAAACCTTGTCGACGCTTTAAAAGTATGTAAGCCTCATATTCAAGAAACAATGGTTGGCTATTTTATGGAAGCTGATGCAGATTATGGAAAAAGAGTTCGCGATGGCTTAGAGAAAGCGAATCGTGAACGATCTGAACATACAAGTAATCATGCAGCAGACAATGCAGTAGATAAATCGAAATCGATGGGTCATGAATCCGATCGATATTAAAAAACAGGTGTTGGTACAATTGTACCAGCATCTTTTTTTGTAACATCATCTTAAATGCGAAAACGTCTATTACAAAAACTAATAGTTTACGCATGTTTCCTCACGAGCTAAAATAAGAGTATGACTTTTTAGAAAATTATGACATACAATTCACAGTACGAGATATGGAGGGGAATGACCTTGGATAAATATTGCCATGAGACAAAAGTGATCCGAACAAAAAGAGTATTTCCTAATGAAATTAATCACTTCAATACATTATTTGGCGGCGTTTTAATGTATGAAATCGATGTAGTTGCTAGCGTTTCAGCTGCAAAGCTTTGTTTATGTGAATGTGCGACCGTTTCAACAGATTCCGTTGAATTTCTTCGTCCAATTTTACCGACTGATGCTGTTTGTTTAGAAAGTTTTATCAGTTGGACAGATGAACGTTATATGGAGGTATTCGTCAAAATCACGACAGAAAACTTACGAACTGGTCAACAGCAACTTGCTGCTACTGCTTTTCTCACATTCGTTGCTTTAGATGAAAATGGAAAACCCCGTCCAATTCCACAAATTCGCCCTTCTACAGATGAGGAGTATGCGTTATATTTCGGAGGACATGAACGCGCACGTTTGCGAAAAGAGAGACGAAAATCTACTTATGCAATTGCAGACATTTTAACTGTATAAAACTCAGCCTGTTTTTGATAATCTACAATAAAAAAAGGAAATTCATCATTGTGAATTTCCTTTTTCATGTTAACAAACTCTTTGTGAGTTCTTCTCAAAAAATCTAGTTTCATTTTGTGCTGCAACTATATAATTCTCGTTTTCGTTGCAAATTCTCCAGCCGTGTCCTCTTACATAGTCGCACGGAACGATTTGCTGACTTTCTAAATATACTCTAGAAACCGTACTATATCCTGATTCATTTTGACTTGAAGTAGTAAATAAGACACCATTATGAGCACTAATATCTAAAAAGCTACCTTGAACATCAGTGCTATAACATTTATTCCATTGATAATCTGTTTTCCTTTTGATATCATCTAACGAAATAAATTCAATGATGCCGTCTTTCCCACGACAAGATCCACTTACCGTTACTAATTGGTGATTCGTAACAAGCATAGCTGAAATCATCTGATTCGTTTTTGCATTCAATTTTGTTACTTCATGAGAAGATAAATCCATCATCCATACTCCACCGTTTTCTGGATGAATCTTGGTGCCAATAAACAAGTACTTTTCATATAAACAAAGTGAGCGAATTGAAGGAGGATTATGAACGCCAAAAGGTGATAAAACACTCCATGTCTCTCCATAATTAGTTGATATGTAAATTACTTTCTCTCCATGAGCAACTACTAGCCCTTTTCCATTACTAACAATGCTCCATACATTTGCTTTAGTTGGAAAATGCTCTACTAACCAATCAATTCCACCATTTGTACTTCTAATAAAAATACCGTTATCTCCAGCGCCATAAATGATTCCGCCTGAACACGTCAAGTCTCTAATTTGGTAGTTTGATAATGATAATGAACAAATCCACTTTCCATTTTCTTCTATGAATATATTCTCACTAGTAGCTAAAACGATACTACCTTCTTCAGTTCTTGTCACTGCTGTAGAACTGAGTAAGTTATTCATAGTGCTGCGCCCTCTAATCGCCCAGCAAAGTTAAATGCAAATGTAATGCAACGTTCAATATCTTCTTCTGTTTCTGGTGCAAGTTCTACTTTTAAACCTTGCTCCACAATTTCCGCTCCACATGCCATTAATCTTTCCTCTAATATGTCAACAGCTGCACAAAACTTTGGATAAGCATGGTCACCTGAGCCGAATACTGCAACCTTTTTCCCTGTTAAATCCAATGTCTCAATGTCATCATAGAAGTCCTCTACCTCATAAGGAAGCTCGCCATCTCCCCAAGTATAAGCACCTAGAATAATACCATCGTATTCTAATAGTTTTTGAGTATTGATGTTTTCAATTTCCTTCATTTCTATTTCATGACCTAAAGGTTCTATACTTGTTTTGATTAGTTCAGCAATTTCCTCAGTATTTCCAGACATACTAGCGAAAGCGATTAAAATTTTTGACATGTGTATTCTCCCCTTACAATCTACTTTTTATTTAAATAGTCTGTGCATATGCTTCCATCATTTTAGTTTTCATTTCTTTTAACAAACGGAGTTCATTTGCATTTGAAATAAATCCTTCTCTATCATTTTGATCAAGCGCTTCGTTAACTTTAAAATGTAAATGATTTAGCTTTAAGTCTATATCCCAGGCTGAACAAATATTTCCATTTGAATGTAGTGTATCCAAATCTTCTACATGAATATAAAACTCAAATTCATCATTGTTCTCTACTAAATAATGCCATCCTAAGCAATCAACGTATTTACGTTCATTTGTAATTACCCAAATATCACCTTCATGAAACTCAATTTTATGTTGATGCTTTTGACCAGGACAGCAACAAGTGACTTCCTGTTGAAATGTTTCAAGTATCATAAAAGTTTTATCCATAGTTGCACTCCTTTGCTAATTAATACTTCTTTGCATAGCTCTATTTGTTCATATAAAGATTCATATTTAGATCCTAAAAAAATTCACTTTCTAAATGAATTCTCAATTAGTTGAAAGTGATAATCATTTTCATTTATTATAATATATGATAATGATTATCATTGTCAATTTAATTTTCTAATAAATTTATTGTAAAATGTCCAAATAAAAAAGAACCTATTTACAGGCTCCCACATTACATAAAATAAATTTTTAGCAGAGTATTATCTTCTTTGTCTCGAACCACCAAAAAATAACAGAATAATTACGAGACATGTAATACCTACAATAATAAACGGCATTAACCCAGAACTATATACCATATAAATTTTAATATGACGAATAGCATTAACTATAATAAAAATGATTAAGAACAGAAATAAGACAAGGATCAGAGCCCCATTTTTTTTCCTTCTCAAATTTACCAGCCCCCTTCAAAAAACAAGTTCAATTGTTTTCTCGAATATGAAAATAAAGGAGTTTAGTAAACTTTATTAAATATGACTTGTATACATTCGAACATTTCAATTTTTGTTTAAACGGTTTATTCTTATCTTAGTTCTGAATAAACCTCTTGCAGTTTCATTATTAAATGAAAAGAATCCTTAGGTCTTTATCATAATTCCAAAGACTTGTCCTAACAAAAATTGACATTATAAAAGATAGTTAGACATGGCTGTACTAACTATCTCTATGTTTTTTTTATTCACAAAAATAATAGTTCCTTTTATTAAATAACTAATCTATTAATTCTGTAAAACAATTATCTACAGATCCATTTCCAGCCTTGGTTCGTCATCATCCAACCGCATTGTTGACCCATGCCTCCACCTTGGCCCATGCCTCCGCCTTGACCCATGCCTCCGCCTTGACCCATGCCGCCACCTTGACCCATGCCTCCGCCTTGACCCATGCCGCCACCTTGGCCCATGCCTCCGCCTTGGCCCATGCCTCCGCCTTGACCCATGCCGCCACCTTGACCCATGCCGCCACCTTGACCCATGCCGCCACCTTGACCCATGCCGCCACCTTGACCCATGCCGCCACCTTGACCCATGCCGCCACCTTGACCCATTTGAGGACATTGTACGCCTAAATATTGTAGACCGACCATATCATTTTTGTGAACCATATTAGCTATACCGTTTTCCATAATATTAACCATGCCTGTAGCTGCATTTATTCCTAATAAGTTAAATGTATGTTCTCTTCCGCCCCAAAAAGATTTAAAGCAATGACCTTGTCTTCCTAACTTAATTTGATCTTCAATTGTAGCTTGTGGAACTAAAGTTGGTGCTGTGCCTACTCTATAATAATAATCATATAAACTACGATAATATTCATATTCATCATTGTTATAAAACAAATTAAAACCCTCCTTTAAGATACATAACACTATATGACATTATCTAAAAATGGTTATTCGTGGACAATTCATTTTTTTGCCTATTTTGAAAACGCTTAAGTGGTTGGAAAATCATTATGTAACTTCTATTTCAATTACCTGACTTGCACTTACATTTTTGGAATTGACAGCTTTCTTTTTAATTATGACTACTCTTTATCCCCTATTACTAGATGTTAAATAATTTGTAGAAATTTGATAAAATCAACAAAATTGTGATTTATTTAAAATATTCAGTTTAATACAGAATATTAGGTGTCGATAAAACTAATAATGATAGATAACAGCAGATTCATTCATAAACCATATATTCGAGCTTGTTATCACTCACTTATTAAGGAGATGACATTTTGATGCGTAAATTTGCGGTAATTGTCGCTGTTATATTTTTCTCATTATCAACTCTGCCAAAGCATCCCTCAGCTGTGACGAAAAAACTAGTTCTTGGTTATTATACAAACAAACCTAGTTCAACTAATTCTTTTCAAACAAATTATAAATTTATGAATCAAATCGCAACTGATACATATAAATTTGATGCTACCGGTAAAGTTTTGGGGACAGCACCAAAGGAGATTGTAGATCTTGCGAATTCTAAACAAGTCCAACCATTTGCAGTTGTCTCAAACTATGGGAAAACTGATTGGGATACTGCTCTTGCACATAAAATTTTATCAAACACGGACATTCGAAAAAAATTCATCTCTAATTTATTGTCATTACTTCGCACGAATCAATATAAAGGTGTCAATATCGATTTTGAAGCTTTATCACCAAAGGATAGAGTTTTATTTAGTAAATTCATTCAAGCAGTATCAAAGAAACTATCCACAAACGGATATTTAACAATGGTATCTGTTCCAGCAAAAGTTAAGGAGAATCCATCAGACTCTTGGTCAGGAGCATATGACTTTAAAACATTAGGAAAATGCGCGAATTTTGTTCAAATAATGACTTATGATGAAACAGGTTATTGGTGGAATCTTCCTGGATCAGTAGCAAGTCTTCCATGGATCAACGCTTCTCTAAATTATGCTATATCAGTTATGAGCCCGAAAAAAATTTTAATGGGCATCGGTGCATACGGAAATGATTGGAATATCACGAGTCGTAACATAAAAGAAAATAGAAGAGTACCTTTGAGTGAAATCCCGCAATTACTTAAGCGCACAGGAGCAGCTCCGATTCGAGACAAAGCTTCAGCTTCTTTGCATTTTAGATATAAAGATCAAAACGGGCACACCCACGAGGTTTGGTATGATGATGCTACAAGTATTTCAAAGAAAGCTCAATATACAAATAAATATAATTTAGGTGGTATTTCTATTTTTGCGCTTGGGATGGAAGGTCCAGAATTTTGGGGAGCAATAAATAGAGGACTACAATAACATTAAAAAAACCACCTTTATAGGTGGTTTTAATTTAGCTTCATTTAGAATTAATTCCTAACTAAGCTTGATGAGTAACGATTTTCTGGTATTTTCAGACCTAAATTCCCTCTTAATGTTGATGCCTCATATTCTGTTCTAAAAATTCCTCTTTCTTGCAGTAAGGGAATAACTTGCTCTGTAAAATCTTTTAAAGCACTTGGTATTGCTGAATAAATCATCAATCCATCTGCTGCTTCTTGTTCATACCATTCTTGAATTAAATTCGCTATTTTTTCAGGTGTCCCAATAAATGCACTTCTTGGTGTCGCTGCCTGTAATGCCACTTGTCTAAGCGTTAAACCTTTTTCTTTCGCTTCCTTTTTAATTTTATCAGTACCACTTCTAAAACTATTTTTCCCTAAATCACCTACATCTGGGAATGGTTCATCTAGAGGATATTGGGAGAAATCATGATGTTCAAAGAATCTGCCTAAGTAATCGAGTGCATTTTCTATACTTGTTAAATTAACCAGATCTAAATATTTTTGTTCCGCTTCTTCTTGTGTTCGACCTACAATTGGTGCGATTCCTGGAAAAATAGCAATATCATCTTTAGATCTGCCGTATGCTACTGCTCGCTCTTTAACTTCTTTATAAAATTGTTTAGCATCTTCAATATTATCATGCCCAGTAAATACTGCGTCAGCAGCCTTTCCAGCTAACTCTTTCCCACTTTCAGAAGAGCCTGCTTGAAATACAACTGGCTGCCCTTGTTTCGAACGCCCTATATTGAGTGGCCCTTCGACTTGATAATATTTACCCTTATGATTTAATCTGTGTAATTTTTGCGGGTCAAAAAATACGCCAGATTCCTTATCTCTAATAAATGCATCATCCTCCCATGAATCCCAAAGCCCTCTTGTCACTTCTAAATGTTCCTCTGCAATCTTATAACGATCATCATGGGAAGGGTGATCGTTTTTACTATAATTTTTAGCAGAACCTTCTAAAGGAGAAGTGACTAAATTCCATCCAGCCCGACCATTACTAATATGATCAATAGAAGCAAACTGTCTCGCTACTGTAAATGGTTCGCTGTAAGTAGAGGATAAAGTTCCAACTAATCCAATATTTTTTGTAACCGCTGCTAGTGCAGAAAGGATTGTAATTGGCTCAAAACGATTTAAGAAGTGTGGTATCGATTTTTCGGTAATATACAATCCGTCTGCAATAAAAACTAAATCGAACTTTCCATCTTCTGCAATTTTCACTTGTTCTTGATAATAATCAAAATTAACACTAGCATCAGTTTGCACCTCTGGATGACGCCAACCAGACATACTTCCACCAACACCATGCACTAATGCTCCAAGCTTTAATTGTTTTCGTGTAGTCATTTCTTTCCCTCCATTAATTCGTTAATAATGTCGTTTCATTTATAGTTAATTCGTAGCTTTTTACTAGAATTTTTCCATTCATAAATTCATATTGTTTCGCCCTTTTAAAACCTAACTTTTCATATAATTTTATAGCTGATTGCATCATGTCCGATGTATGAAGTACAATTCGATCAGAACCCCATTCTTGTGCTAGATTACAGCTCGCTCGAATTAATTCAGTTGCAATCCCTAACCCTCTAGCCTTTGGTGAAACACCTAATAATCGAACAATCGGATATTTAATCTCTAAGTCTGGTAAACCATATGCCTTTTCAGCTGAATCATATATAAAACAAGCTCCCAACATAACATTGTCAACCAATGCGACAAGCTTAGTCTTCGTTTGACTGTTTTCAGTGGAGTCAATAATACTATTTTTATAGTTTTCCCATTGCTCAACGGATAAAATAGTTGCATATTGCTCATACGAATCAACTAAAACCTTTTTCACCTGATCTACTTCATCTGGTTTACTTTCCCTAATGACCAAACGATTGATCGTCATTCGTGATTTCCCCTTTCAATTTGAACTGAAATATTGAAATCATCAGTTATGCGTTTGATTTGTTTTATATGATGATAAACATGTGAGATGAAGCTTTGTATAATTTCTTCTACCGTTACCTCTTGATTTTTAGGACTAATTCCACTTTTATGCCAATCGTCATTTTTTAACCGTCTCAGTAATTGACCATTGTACTGTAATACAGAGCGATACGTTTCTAGTAATTCTGTAATATTGCCTTCATTCGCATATTGACCTTTGATCCACTCATCTTGATTAAATGCTGGCAATTGAACACTAGATCCTGATAAAACTTCTCTCAATCTGAAGTTCACTACAAAGGCATGATCTAATAAATGTGTTAACACTTCTGTAATGCTCCATACAGTTTCATTTTTCTTCCATTGAAGCTGATCCCTTGGAATGTCAGAAACTACTTGATTGATTCGTTCAGATAATTGTAAATATTCATTTAAGTCAATTGACAATTTATACATTTTGTCCTCCTATATACTAATTACATCTTTAGATAGTTTATTTAAAATAGCCATTGAAAAATCCTTGAAGAATCTTACACTTAACGGGATTGCTTTCTCATCCAGATTGAATTTAGGATGATGCCATTCATATTCTCCAGAAGTTCCAAAAAAGATGAACAATCCAGCTTGATCTTCAAGATAATAGGAAAAGTCCTCACTTGCTGCTGAAACCTTGGGTTCTACGACATGCAGACCATTTCCTACTGCAACTTCTCGTGCTATTTGGGCTAATTTTTCGTCATTAATAACAGGTGGTGGACCGGCCTTCCAAACTGTATTAATCTCAGTTTGAAAAGCATTACCTACACTTTGATTCATTTCAAAAAGTCTATTTCGAATTATTTTTCTTACCTCTTGATTGAATGTACGAACAGTTCCGCTAAAAACAGCTTTATCTGATATGACATTCCAAGCTGTTCCACTATGAAATTTCGTCACACTTACAACTGCACTTTCGAGTGGACTAATATTCCGGCTTACAATTGATTGAATTGATGTAATCATATGTGAAGCAGCTACAATTGAATCAAATCCTGATTCTGGGACTGCAGCATGGCTTGATTTCCCTTTTACTTCCACCGTAAACCCATCTGCAGATGCCATCAGTGGTCCAGACTTAATACCAACTGTTCCAACTGGTAAATCTGGTTTATTATGCATTCCAATAATAGCTTGAACATCACTTAAGACATTTGTTTTGATGATATCCAATGCACCTTTACCAATTTCTTCAGCAGGTTGGAAGACTAGAAGAATTCTACCAGGAAGTTCATCTTCTATTTCCTTTAGTAATATCGCGGTACCTAATATTGCAGCTGTATGAAAATCATGACCACACGCATGCATTTTACCAGGATTCCTTGAAGTAAATGGAAGCTCAGTTTCTTCTTGGATTGGAAGTGCATCGATGTCTGCTCTGATCGCAATAGTAGGACCTTTACTAGCATCACCTATTTCTGCGACGACCCCAGTCTGTAATCCTAAAGGGATGATTCGAATGTAATTTTCTTTTAGGACACGTATAATTGTTGCTGTTGTTTCAAATTCTTCAAATGCTATCTCTGGATTTTCATGCAAGCTTCTTCTTATATCTATTAGTTTTTCAATTAATTTTGTGGGTATCTCCTGTTGCATGAGCATCTACTCCTATCATTTCATTAAACTGTAATTTCACTAAATGCTTCTTTGATCAATTGAAGAGATCGCACTCTTCTTTCATAATCTGGAATCAACGAAGTAAAAATAAATTCATCAACGCCAAATTCATTTTGATATTCATATACACGTTTTTGAAATGCATCTTTTGTTCCTTTCAACACATCTGCATCACGAATTTCAGTAGTATAAGTTTGACCGGCTTGTTTTGCATAAACTTCAGCTTGCTCGAGCGTTCCAACATTTACAATTTGACCGTTTCCTAATGTCACGCGAACAGTTTGTAATTGAATCGATAATTTTAAAGCTTCTTCTTCCGTATCTGTCACAATTGTAGACAGTGCTAAAATAAATTTTGGCTTCCGTCCACTTTCATGATTAAACGAGCTATTATAAACTTGAATGGCTTCCTTCGCTGCAGCTGGATCATTATTAATAAATAAAGCAAATGCATAAGGGTAACCTTTTTGAGCTGCAAACTTTGCACTTGATACACTCGTACCTAATAAGAATAGCGGTACTCTGATCTGAGGTAGTGGTGAAGCTTGCAGTGAGTCAAATGAGCTTACCTTAGAAGCTTCTTGATATATAAATGTCTCTAATTCATCTATTTTCTCTTCTAGTGATTGGGGTTCTTTTATACTTTTTTGTAATTCCTGACTAGATTTTGGAAATCCACCAGGCGCTCTTCCAACACCAAGCTCGACTCTTCCTGGAGCTAGATTTGCTAATACATTAAAGTTCTCAGCTACTTTATAAGGACTATAATGCTGTAGCATGACACCGCCTGAACCAACAGCAATTTTTTCTGTTTTTGCTAGAATATGAGAAACTAATACTTCAGGGGATGAGCCCGCAATACCTTGTGAGTTATGGTGTTCTGAAACCCAAAATCGATTGAATCCTAGTCTTTCTGCTTCCTTTGCCAAATTAACAGTATTGATTAGTACTTCATTTGCTGTTTGACCTGGAAAAATAATACTTTGATCTAAAAAACCGTAATTAAGTCCCATATTACTTTCCTCCATTTTTGATTAAATATAGTACATTTCCTCTTCAGAAAATCGCTTTAAAAACTGTATTGTTCTTTCTTCTTTTGGGTACTGAAAAATCTCCTTAGGGTTTCCCTCTTCAACAATTACCCCCTCATCCATAAACACCACATGATTGGCAACATCTCTAGCAAATGCCATTTCGTGTGTAACGATGATCATTGTAATTCCTTCTTTTGCTATTGTTCTGATAATCGACAATACTTCACCAACTAATTCAGGATCTAATGCAGAAGTAGGTTCATCAAATAGAATGACTTCAGGATTTAAAGCGAGGGCCCGGGCAATCCCAACTCTTTGTTGTTGTCCTCCAGATAACTGTACCGGGTATGAATTTAACTTATTTCCTAAACCTACTTTTTCAAGCAGTTCTACACTTTTCTTGAATGCCTCTTCTTTTGGCAGTTTCTTTGCAACAATCAATCCTTCCATGACATTTTCAACGACCGTTTTATTTTTAAACAAATTAAATTGTTGAAACACCATTGCTGTTTTCTGGCGCAAAGAGAGAATTTCTGCTTTAGAAGCTCGACTAAAATCAACCTGAAAATTATCTATTTTAATTTTCCCTTTATTCGGCTTTTCCAAATGATTAATGCAACGAAGTAAGGTGGTCTTTCCTGACCCACTAGGACCAAGGATCGCAACAACTTCTCCCTTATTTACTGTTAAATCAATTCCTTTTAAAACCTGGTTTTTTCCAAATGATTTCGATACATTTTCTAGCGTAATCATTTCACACCGCCTCTACTAAATACACTGAATCTCTTCTCTAGTAAACTTGTCATCTTTTCTATGACAATCGTAATTCCCCAAAAGATTAAAGCTGCTGCAATATACGCTTCAAAAAACTTCCAATTTGTAGATGCTACAATTTGTGCTTTTGCGTTAATATCTACTACTGAAACAATAAATGCTAGAGTTGAACCGTGTAGCATACCAATAAATGTATTTGACAAATTTGGTAGACTAATTGCGAAAGCTTGTGGAAAAATGATTCGTTTTAAAGCTTGTGTAGTTGTCATTCCTACTGAATAAGCCGCTTCAATTTGTCCACGTTCAATACTTGTAATACCTGCTCTAACAACTTCTGATAGATAAGCTCCCGCTGTAATAGAAAATGAAATAATTGCAAAAACCATCATTGGAATAGAAGCTGAATTAAATGGAAGGTGATAATTTTTAGCTAATGAATCTAACAGCATTGATAATGAGTAATAGATGATTAGCAAATGAGTAATCATTGGTGTACCTCTAACAATTGTTACGTAGCCAGACGCAATTTGACTTAAAAATGGCACTTTATAAATGCGAACAATTGCACTAAAGGTTCCAATTAAAAATCCTATAAAAACGGAAACGACCGTTATGAAAAGAGTATTTGGTATTGCGGGTAAAATTTGTATAAATGCGGTCCAAATAAAAGAGAGATCCAGTTTCATAGTCTAGTACCTTCTTTCACTACAATGACATCGCGATTCAATTTTCCAAATAAATTACGAATTTTAAAGGCATTTCCTGACTTTTCCACACTTGTTTTTTCATATTTTATAAATCGTCTTTCTAATAAGATAAATCCTTTTTCAAGAAAAACACTTAATATAAAGTAAACCAATGCTAAAGCAAGATAGGATTCGATAAAATGGCGATTTAATAATCCTAATGTTTGTGATTGACCAGTTAATTCCATCACACCTAAAGTAAATGCGAGCGAAGTATCTTTTAATGTTCCTATTATTAAGTTCCCTAAAATCGGAATCCATATAGCGAATGCCTGCGGCGCAATAATGCGCTTAAATGCCTCGTAACCATTCATTCCAACTGAATATGCTGCTTCAATTTGACCGCGATCGACCGCACTAACTGAAGCTCTAATTCCTTCAGATATAAAAGCTGCACTGTGTAACCCATATGTTAAAATGACAAAATATAAAACATCGAATCGACTAACATCTACATTTAATAGCTTTAATATTTCAGGTACTCCATAGTAAATCAAAAATAATTGAATTAAGATTGGAGTCCCTCTAAAAAATGAAACATACACCTGCGATAATCTTTGAAATATAGGTACCTTATACATTCTAGGTAGGGCGACGAGCAATCCAACGCCCAAACCTACTAAAATTGAACTCCCTACAATAATCAAAGATATCTTTATAAATGGTAGTAATTTCAAAAAGTATTCGAAGATTAAACCAAAATTAAACTCAGCACCCATTTCTTCTCACCCTTTAGATTGATCTTTAGTTATCTGAAGTGAAATCTGCTCCCAACCATTTTTTACTTAAGTTCGCTAGTGTTCCATCAGCTTTAATTTCAACTAATGCTTCATCTATAGAATCTGCCAATTTTTGATCTTTCGCGTCATTCTTTCTAAATGCAAATAATACATCTGCCTCTGTTAAAGCCGGTCCTACAGTTTTCAATTCACCTGTTGGATCTGTTAGTGATAGAACAAAATCGGCTGCAACTGTTGCATCCACGCGTCCAGAGGTAATTTGTTGAACAGTATCATTTGCTCCACCATTTTGATAAACAATCTTAATCGCGTTATTGTGTTCTTTATTATAGTTTTCTAGAATTTGTGCTTCTGCACTCGTAGCAGTTGTTAATACTTTTTTTCCTTTTAAATCATCTATTGATTGAATTGAATCATTATCTTTTGCTACAACAATTTTATTTCTCCAGTGTGCATAGCTTTCTTTGTTAAATAAGTACTTCTTTTCTCTCTCTGGGTTTTTCTCAATTTCATGAGCAACAAAATCAATTTTCTTCGTTTCTAAGCTTAATAATAAGCTTGAGAACTCATATGTTTTTAAATCAAACTTGTATTCTGGTAATCTTTTATCTATTTCCTTTACTAGTTCAACGTCAAAACCAGTTAAATTTCCATCTTTATCGATAAAGCATACATTTGGAAATTGTGTACCCGTACCAACAACAATCTTTTGTACTTTAGCTTTTGTGCCTGAGGCCTCTGCACTTTCTTTGTCTTTATTGTTTCTTAACACACCAGCTATAATTAGGACTAAAACAATTAGTATTGCAAAAGTAATCGCAAATTTCTTCATCTTCATTTCCTCATCTCTAAAATTTTTTTAAAGTTTTGTTCCTTGTGGTCTTAGGGCTTGCCAAATTAACTCTTCTGATAATTCTTCCGTAGCTATGTTCAACCTTTCTGTTAATTCATCAGATAAAATAAACTCATAATTGTCTTCTCTTTTTATCCAATCATCAATCGCATAAACACCTGTTACAAAATGTTTTCCTCCAAGAACAGAGAGAACTGGCTTTAGTGCATACTCTAGGCTCAATAAATGAGCGATTGTACCACCAATAAATACAGGTAAAATGACTTTGTTTTTTAATCCATTTTGAGGTATCAAATCTAAAAATGTTTTTAATACACCGGAATATGAAGCTTTATAAACGGGACCAGCAATCACGATTCCAATGGATTTTTCGATTTTATTTAGTGCTTCTTTTATTTCTGCATCATGAAAGTCACTATTTATTAAAGACTCTGCTGGTAACTCCCTTATGTTTACTTGACACACATTCAAGCCCTCATTTTCCCATTTCCTCTGTACATATTGAACGATGCCGTTTAATCTGGATTTTGTTGATGTACTTGATGAAATAATAACAATATCCTTCAATGTTTCTACCTCCTCTATGAAAATGAGTTAATACCTATATTTCTTATTGGTTAACTAGGAATTAATTGTTACCAACTTTATCATTGACTGAAAATTTCGTCAATCTAATTTCTAATAGAACTTTTCTATACATTTATTGAATATTTGAATTAGCCTATGTAATTTTTTTCTATCTTTGAAAAGTTTGCTTGAACAATATGAGAATAAACAAAAAAGAGTTGGCTATTTTACCAACTCTTTACTTAATTTAACTATTTCATTTACTAATTCGGAATACTCTCCTCGATTACAAAAGATATTAGTTTGTAAATAAATCCCCTTCGTTTCTTCAATATGGATTGGGTATAATAGCCCGTCTTTCACTTCTTTCTTAACACTAATACTAGGTAAGAAGGCAATTCCAAATTTCTCTAGTATTAGCTTTTTGGCCATTTCTGAACTATCTGTATGAATTTTTATATTTGGTGGGGATTCTAGATTTTCAAATAAACGATGAATTCTAAGCCAATCTAAAGAACCACACTCAAAGAAAATAAGATTCTCCTTAGCAATATCTTGGATACTGATAGATTGTTTAGAAATAAAAGGATGGTCCTTATAAACATATAAAGTAATAGGATCCTCAAATAATTTAATAGATTGTAAACTAGGATGACTAATCTTCCTTACAAATGCAATATCAATTTCATTATTTAATGTCTTCTTCACCAATTCATCTGTACTACCCGTAATCATTTTATAATGTACCTCATCATTCATGACTGAGAGTTTAGGAATAATCTCAGAAATGACATAGTTTGAAACAGAAACTGTACACCCTATCTTTAATTCATTTGTTTGCGATTTTTTTTGATTTATATGCATCTTACCCTTTTCATAAATTTGCACGACTTGTTGTGCATAAGGTAAAAAACGTTTTCCCTCTTCTGTGATCATCACTTGCTTTCCTGTTCGATGAAAAAGCTTGCAGTTTAATTCTCTTTCTAATGATTGAATTCTAGCAGTAACGGTTGGCTGTGATAAAAATAAAGAATCTGCTGCTTTATTAAAACTCCCATAGTGAATCACGTAAATAAACGCTTCAATATTTTCGATATTCATTTTCATCACATCCCAAACATATTTTCATATCATTGATATAACATTTATTACCGTTATTTTATTCATAATTTATTCGTTACTATCGCACTAAATCCTTTTCAAATAAAAACTTACATTTTTTATTAGACGAGCCTAAAAACTCTGTAAAAAGACACACCCTCTTGATGGGGCGTTCTCTAGAAATCTTTCAAAGGAGTATTGATTTCAACTGTAAACATGAATAGAGCCAAATATTTAATGAACTCTATTGTGCTTTTTCTCATTCATTACTCGAGTGTATTCTTCTTCTAACTCAGATAACGTTATTTCAAATAAATGAGATGATTCTATTTTATAAACTCCAACTTTGATTAACTTGTTGATTAGATCATTCTTTCGAGTTTCAACCAATTTTCTTAACATATTTTCCAATTTAATTCCTCCTTACATCACAAATGTTTTAATCTATTTTATTTAATAACTTTACTTTTCTCATAGGAATACTTGGTATTTTATTTATAAAAATCCATCCGCCTCCTTTAAACAACATATTAATACCCCTCTCAACAAAGGATATCCCCTGGAATTGGCACGGTATTTTAAAAAACCGATGCCGAGGTATCATTGGACCAGTCCCTCCACCTCTTTTGGATAAGAAATTATTTATTTTATTATGCAAGCATTACATCTCTAACACACTTAATAAAAAAAATCCTCTTCTAAGATAGAAGAGGACTAGATTAATATCATCTCTTCTTATCTTTCAGGTATTACCTGATGGAATTAGCACAGTGTTCAAAAGAACCTGTTGCTGAGGTATCATAGGGCCAATTCCCTCCACCTCTCTGGATAAGATTATTTTTATGTATTTATATAATTTCCGACTGATTGAACCAAGATTAACCGATTTAAAAAATCGAGTCAACCCATTTTACAAATGTTAGATTTTTCAGTTATTTATTTTACTGTTTTTTTTAAGATTTATTATCTAATACAAGTAGGAAGGAATTGTTCTTTTGATTTCCATATTGTCTAAGTAACTTATTCTTTTGGTTTAGTCATATTTTCTGGTTTAACAATCCGGTCAAAATCCTCTTCTGTAAGAAATCCTGTTTTTAAGGCAGCTGCTTTTAGTGTCGTGCCTTCTTCATAAGCTAATTTGGCAATACTAGCTGCTTTTTCATAGCCGATGTGAGGATTTAGTGCAGTTACTAGCATAAGTGAATTATTTAAATGACTTTTTATGACTTCTAAATTTGCTTCTAACCCGCTCGCACAATGCTCGTTAAATGAGTTCATCACATCTGATAGCAGCCGAATCGACTGAAGAAAATTATAAATAATAACTGGTTTAAATACATTCAATTCGAAGTTCCCTTGACTCGCAGCAAATGCGATTGTCATATCATTTCCTACGATTTGAGTTACGACCATTGTCATTGCTTCTGATTGTGTAGGATTTACTTTACCTGGCATGATTGAACTTCCTGGCTCATTTGAAGGGATCATTATTTCACCAATTCCACTTCTTGGTCCACTCGCCATCCACCTTACATCATTCGCAATTTTCATTAGATCAGTAGCCAGCGCTTTGAGCGCACCATGAGTATAGACCATTTCATCATGGCTTGTTAATGCATGAAATTTATTCTTTGCTGATGTAAATTCATAACCAGTAAACAAACTAATTTCTTTTGCAACCAGTTCACCAAACATGGGATGTGCATTTAGTCCAGTTCCTACTGCAGTTCCACCAATAGCAAGTTCGTTCATATATTTCATACTGTCCAATATCATTTGCTCACTTTTTTCAAGCATACGATGCCATCCACTAATTTCTTGCCCTAAAGTTAAAGGCGTTGCATCTTGTAAATGTGTCCGACCTATTTTAATAATATGCTGATATTCATCTGCCTTTTGTAAAAAAGTATTTTTCAGTTCATTTAAAGCAGGAAGTAATTGTTTATTTAATTCAATGATAGCTGCTATATGCATTGCAGTTGGAAATGTATCATTCGAGCTTTGTGACTTATTCACATCATCATTTGGATGAATGCTCTTTATACTTCCAAGTGCTTCCAATATTTGATTTCCTCTATGTGCGATTACTTCATTTACATTCATATTTGTTTGCGTACCGCTACCAGTTTGCCAAACTACAAGAGGAAAATGTTCATCTAGCTTCCCACTTAGAATTTCATTTACAGTTTCAATAATGGCATCTGCCTTTTCATTATCCAATTTACCTAGCTCTTTATTTACCGATGCTGCACATTTTTTTATGATGGCTAATGCATGTATTAATTGAACTGGCATCCTTTCAGTACCTATTTTAAAGTTTTGAAAGCTTCGCTGAGTCTGAGCTCCCCATAATTTATCTGCTGGAACGTTTATCTCACCAATTGAATCTTTCTCAATTCTATACTTCAATTTCTGACCTCCTAGTTTTATAAAACTAATGAATTATTTTTATGCATGTATTACCAATTTTATAAAGTTTAAATCTTTTTAATGCTATTGCCTTTTGCAAAATTTGTTGGTCACTATTATTCTGCATTTAATAAATACATATTATTTAAGTAAGCGTACACTATTCATAAATTGAAAGTTTAAAATTAGAAAAAGCCAAAGACTAGTCTTCAGCTTTAACTACATTCATATATCATTTAGATTTTTATTATTTCCTTGTAATCGTATATGTGTACGATTTTGTAGCTTTTTTAATAGCATCTCCATCATTTTTGAAAATACTACTTTTAGCTTGTTCCGATGGTTCAATTGATACAGTAATCGTATTTACGCCCATATTAAGTGGAACATTAGCTGTAAAGGTTTGATCTGCATTAATCGCTACGAGCTGATTATTTATTTTTAGAATTCCATCTTTAATCGCATTACCTTTAAAATCAATTGATGTATTGGTTGTTTCACTAATAGGAGAAAATGGTGTAGTCACCACTACTGGTCGATCAATCCATCGGAACAAATTATCACTTATTGTCATCTTGTTGCCCCCATCATTTCGAACGATGATTTTCATATCAGTACCAATAGCACCATAACCATATAAACTAATATCATCATCAGTCATTGTATTTGGTGTATGATCTGGTAATCCTTCTTGATCCCACGTTCCACCTCTGACATATTTATACGTAATCTCAGTGCCTTCCTGTAATTCAACAGTGTATTCCCAATCTGCTGTTACCGCACCATTATGTGACATTTCCCAAGCATTTGTATCCCAGCCGTTCATACTATTTGGAATTGTCACCTTGTCATTTAAGTTTGTGCTTTCTGGAGCATGTACTTTAAATGTTACTTGTACCATTACGATATCTGGTTTTCCGATAACCTCATTAGACGTAACATATTTTCCTTTCTGGTTATAGACGTATAGTTTATAGTTATACGTTTTTCCATTTTCAACATCAAAATCTTTATATGTGGAAGTTGATGCACTTACAGTATCAACAATGACACCATTTTTCTCGATTGCAATTAAATATGGTACATCAATTGTACTAGGATTATTGATTAGCCATTTTAAGTTAACTTGCCCTGACTCCTGAACAGGCTGTTCTATACTAACTGAATCTGCTGGTGATACTGATGTTCCTTCCGTTAAGGTTACATTCTGATTTTCTGCATTGATCCAGCTTCTTCCACCATCCGAACTAAATTGCATATAATACGTATAACTACCTGCTTTAAATGATTTGAAGCTTGATGTAAATGTATTTACCCCATCCTTTGCTTCTACAAATTGAGCTGGATATACTAGAGTCACCCCTTCTAATTTCACTGCTAATCGAGCAGATACTCCCTCAGCTTGATTCATTGTTACACCTTGTATTGAAATTGCAGCTGAAACATTATGAGTTTTTGCTAGATCCAATTCTCCTTGTTTTACAAGTTCCTGATAGGTTAACACTGCTTTATCTAATGAATAATGTGGAACGGCCGGGACACTTGTCATAATCCTTGCAAGTTCATTTCCTAAATCATCAACCGCAATGACTTTAAAGTAGTAATTTTGACCATTAGTTAAATTATTTACTACAAATGTATTTGTTTTCACTTCTCCAACCTTATGGAATAATGCCCCATTTAACTTGGATTGGTAAACGATATATTTATCAGCATTTCCTTTCCAATTTAAAGTTGCAGTTTGAGAACCTTCTTGTACTGTTAAATTGCTTATTGAAACTGAAGGTTTCACTAATTTATTTGAAATTGTCATTCTTCCCGATAATGCAGGAATTGTCACAGTTATCTTTCCATTTGATACTTTTGCTGAGTATGTTGAATCTAATTGATCAACAAGTGTAGCACCATTTGGAATTAGTCCCTTTATGTCAATTTCAACAGTTTTTGATTCGTTTGAACGATTGATCATAACCAGAGAGGCTCTATCCTCATTAGTACGAACGAAACCATACACATCATCTTTTCCGTATACGTTATCTAAAGTACCCTCTGAGAATAAATTTTGATACTCTTGACGAACTTTCCCTATTTTTTGATAGTGCTTTATTAAATCTTTATCTTCTTTCCCCCACGGGTAAGTTCTGCGATCATCTGGATCTTTAGAACCGGTTTGACCTGCCTCGTCTCCATAATAAATAGTAGGTGCACCAGCATACCCCATTTGGATAATTGAAGCTAACTTTAATCTTGCTTTTCCAATCGAATAGTTATAATTCGGATCATCCTCAGCACGTTCGAATGAATCACTACCATTTCCCAAAACAAAAATAGCTCTAGACGTATCATGTGATCCAAGTAGATTCATTAATGCATATTGCGCTTCTTTTGGATAATCTTCTTGAATTGCAGTTAACGATTGAATGGTTTGATCAGCTTTTCCATTTTTTAAGAAATCTAAAATAGCACGTTGGAATCTATAATTCATGACTGAATCAAATTGATCCCCTAAAAGATATTTTGAAGCATCGTCCCAAATTTCACCTAAAATTAAAGGCTTTTCATTTTTTTCTAATGTTTTGGAATGTTCCCACTGATTATCGTCTTCGTTAAATGCTTTCAATTCTTTTCTAAATTCACGCCAAAAGTCTGTATCTACTTCGTTTGCTACATCTAAACGCCAACCTGATGATCCGTTATTAATCCAAGTCTTAGCAACAGAATCTTTATCATAGAAAATATAGTTAGTGAATGCTTCATTATTTAATTCTGAAGAGTGATTAACTTTATTACCATTAATAGATTTAAATACTGGCAAACTTTCATAACCCCACCAACCATCATAAGCATAATGCTCTAATTTATTTTCTGAATCAATCACTTTTTTATTTTCGATTGAAAACCAATTTTGGAACCCATATGGACTAAATTCTTGTCCTTCTTTATTAAATTTAGCAACCGCTAGCTTCTCAGCTTCTGATTGAGTGATTCCTTTTGAATTCATTAAATCATAGATAGTGGACCAATATTCATAAGCACCAACCGTTTTGTATTTATTATATCGATCAAAATAGATCGAATCGTCTGAGGAATGATTAAATACACCATCTAAAATTAAATGCATTTTACGTTTTGATAAAGATTTTACAAATTCTTTGAATTCCTTTGGTGAGCCAAACATTGGGTCTATTTCTTTATAGTCCGTTGCATCATATTTATGGTTCGAAGGTGCTAAAGCAATTGGATTTAAATAAAGCGTATTTACTCCTAAGGATTGTAAGTAATCCAATTTCTGCTCAATACCAAAAATATCTCCACCAAAAAAGTCATTACTGTATTGCCCATCTCCAGTGTACCCTGTTGGATTTTTGTCTTTTAATCTAGGATTGTCCGGTAATGCATTCCAATCTGTTTGATGTTCAATTAATTGAGGCCCTCGTCCATTTTTCTTAGCATAGTCATTTTTCTTATTTCCATTATTAAATCTATCAGGGAAAATTTGATAAACAACTGCCTTTTTCATCCAATCAGGTGTTTGGTATGATGGATCATAAACGGATAACTGAAATAACTCAGCATTTTTATCTACAGCAATCCCATCTTTTCCTTCTGCTCCACTTTCTCCATATTCAGCAGTATTACTTCCATCACCAAATAAAAATTTATAACCATATACTCCAACACTGTCTGGTACAAATGTTACTTCCCAATACTCTACTTGCTTTCCTTCCCTTTCATCTATGCCTACTTTATTCATTTTATAAATGGTTGTTTTACTCGTTAAATTGTTTTTTACAAAAGCGCTAGCACGTGTTAGGTCACCCATTTTTGCTGAAAAACGAAGAGTAACAGGTATTCCAGCACTTACCGCACCAAACGGTTGTCGATATTCTTCTTTCCAAGTATCGTGATAAATCATATCTTTATTTATTAATCCGTCATGCCCATTTGGATTATAATCTGTATAAACAGTTTTATTTTGACGGTTATAAAAGAATGTAATTTTTGTATCATCTAAGACATTTATAGAAGCATTCGAACTTGGATAAGCTTCATCCCAGCTATTCCCTAGTGTTATTTTATATTCATACTTTCCTTTAGGAATATTTGTAGAGAATTCATAAATACCGTCAAAGTTATAATCTGTTAAATATAATTTAGAATTACTTGGTGACCAATTCTCAGTTTCACCGATCGGAATTTGCAAATCCCCAACTAGTCTCGGCGTCTTTTCAATTGGAAGTGCATTATATTTTGTAGAATCAGTTATTTTATGAGTGCCATCATGATAATAAAATGTTACCTCAGAATCATGTTCTAAATGTAAAGCAATATTTTTACCATCTTCACCATAGTTTTCATCCCATGTTTGATTAATTGCTACTTTATATTCATAATCGCCTGCTGGTAGTGTACCTGTAAAAGTATATAGTCCATCACCTATCTGGTTCATAACTGTTATCCCTGTGGGATCCCAATCACCTGAATTTCCAAGTACTTTCTGAACATTACCTACGAGTGTTACTATTCGTGAGTTTGTTGGAGGAGCTGTTGTCACTACTGCATTTACTTCGTTTGTACTAGCATTATATGAAAATAAATAATATTGTTTAGAAACTACATTTAAACTCGCATTCGAATTTGGATAAGCTGCCGCTGTATTCCAATTATCTCCTAATATTATTTTATATTCGTAATTTCCCGCTGGGACTTGTGTAATATATGTGTACACATTATCGAAATCATTATCCAATAAAAATGCATTAGATTCTGATGGAGACCATTCTCCCCCATGATTAATACTCGGTTGAATATTTCCTACTATTCTAGGTAATTTATCTGAAGCTATTGGTGTATAAATAGAAGAGTCTGCAATTTTGTGAGTATTAGCATGATAATAAAATGTAACATTTGAGTCCGTGCTAAGCTCTAACACAATATTGTCTCCTCCTTTGCTTCCATCTTTTCCATAGTTTTCATCCCAACTACCATTAATAGCAATTTTATATTCATATTTTCCTGCTGGTAGCGAACCTGTAAAAGTGTAAAACCCATTTCCTTGATTTGTCAGGACTGTTTTAGAATCTGATGGATCCCAATCGGTACTTGCCCCTAATTCACTTTGTAAATCACCTACAAGTGTTACTGTTTTAACTTCTGCATTTACATGATGAGTTGGTACAACAAAATTCGAAACGATCTGTGCGACTAACATTAAAACAACTAAAATAGAAATTTGCCTTCTCCCCAAGTTCTTCCCTCCAAATGATTAATATAGAAAACATCTCGTAAATTTGACTCACACAACTAATGCAACCGCTTTCATTTTGGTAAATAAACAAATTGCAGATGTGTATAAACTAATTATCGATTGAAAATATAGTTTGTTCAACAAGTACTATTAGTCAAGTTTCTACATTTTTCATATACTTCTAGATAACATTTGCAATCGAATGCATACATTAATCAACTTTCTATTGGTATACTCAGGTGTATTTTTGGAGTGATTAGGGAAAACTAAAATAATAGTTCAGGTTCCAGAAGGCAGTTGGTAGTTTGCTGGAGAATTGGAATCCAACGAAAACTACTGAATTTGATGTAGAGGACTATACTAAATACAACTTCTATAAGAGAAATTTTCATAAGAAAGAAGGTATGAGACATGAGTGAAAACTTTTTTGCAAACTATAAAAAATTTGTTGTTCCACCTCAAGATCAACAAAAAGTTGAAAATGAAGAGTTTAACCCAAAGGATTATGCCTCTTATTATATTCTGACACTTTCTCTTAATGACCCCCTTATAGCAAACTGGAAAGATGCAATTGACTATGAAATAGATATTCATAAAAGCATATTAAAAGTATTAAAAGAGTTCAATGAAAAACAGATTGGTCATTATCACCTTAGGTTACTTGAGTTAGAGGATGATAACTCTTATTTTGTCATTGCTTTGTCTTGTAAAAATGAAATTCATGAACCAATTGAAATGATCTCCGATTATATAGAAAAAATGATTTCAACACCTTTTTATATTGGGCAAAACTGGTACAGAATTATCGGTCATAAAGGTAGGGTTGAACGTAAAATCTTTCATATTTCATTACAGGAATACAGTACGTAAAAATGCTTCAAATGATAAAGTTCAACATAGAAACCAAACTATAAAAAAATGAAAAACCACCTTAGAAGGTGGCTTTTTATATATATTTCAAACTCTGCGATAATAAAAGATGATGTTATTACTGATTATCGGGTTACCAAAAGTTCCTTCATGTTGATGAATGATCTTTCTTTTTTCAAAAATACTCATTGTTATATAGGTTTGAATAGCCACTGAATATTATTAACTAAACCTATTATCGCTGCCCATTAGTCTTTTCCTTTACACTTTTATCGTACTTATTTAATAAACAATCTAAATTTTGACTAATTTGAATGACTTCTTGAGAAGACAGGGAAGATTGAAGAGTTAAATTGATCATTTCTAACCGTTGTTTTTCAATTTCTTCCAGTAATTTCTTTTCTTTATGCATTCCCAAATTACCTCTTTTAAAAATAATTAGAAATTCATCAACCACTGTAACCTCTTAGTCCTCAGATGAAATTCCAAGAAACTATAAAGGTGTACCACTGACCATGTTTCATTAAAATTCTAAAATCGCAATGCATTGTCTTATTTATATAAATCATTTAATAGACTATCTATGCGACTATATTTTTCTATATATGAATTTAATAAATTTTTAAAGATATTAGCGGCAGCTCCAATATGCTTTTCTTTATGGTGGATTATTGTTACTTTTCTTTGAAGAGCTGGTTTGATCCGAATTGCTCTCAAACTTCCATTATCCTCTAAATTATAAAGTGTCCTTGATAGGATTGTAGCTCCTCTACCTTCCTTCACTAGACTAACGATTGATTTTATATCAGACGATTCAATAATTGGTTCTATCAATATGCCTTGGTTTCCACATAGATCATCAAACCATTTTCTAAAAGAATGATCTCTAGGGTTTAAGATGAATGGTATATCTTCTATTTGACTTAAATCTAGATAGTTTCTGTTTGCTAATAAATGCTCCGAATGTACGACTAGACAAAATTCCTCTTCATATAAAGGAATGATATTTAATCCGTCATCCTCTTTCGGCATGATTGTCAATGCTAGATCCAGTTCATTTTGTTTTATTTTTTCAATAACATCATCAAGCACAAAAAACTGCAACTGTATTTGTGGATACATGGCATGAAACTCTAGTAATGCCATAGAAGCAATATGACTTAAATCACCTGAAAGTGCACCGATTATCAACTTGCCTCTATTCAGTTTTTGTAATTCCTGTAATTGATCATTAGCACTTTTGATTATATTAAAAATTTGCTGTGAATGTTCTAGTAAAATTTTGCCTGCTTCAGTAAGTGCTATTTTTTTACCTAATCTATCAAAAAGTCGTATACCAAGTTCCTCTTCTAAGGCTTTGATTTGATAGCTTAAGGTAGGTTGCCCAATTCTTAATTTATCTGCAGTTTTTGTAAAATGCATTTCCTCACAAATTGCCATAAAATATTCTAATTGTTTCAGCTCCATTTTTTTCACCAACTTTTTCATTTTCATCATGTTAGGGTGCAATTCGTAAATACTTCAAAATAATTAGAAAATATTTAGTAAAAAAAATTAATACATTTTGTAGAGGAATTTATATTTCTATGCAAACACGCTCTTTGAAAGTTCCTACTGAATCAGCAATCTGTTTACCTTTTATAAGCACACTACTTAAGTTATCATTTTTTGCAGTATCAGAAAAAGTAATTTCATTATCTTTTCCTATAATTTTTTCAACTATAACTATCCTAATTTCTGGTTTCTTTTAAACTTTAATAATATTTATGCTTCTAATGTTTCTACCAGCTTTCATACAGTTACGCTTAATATTAAGAGGATTCTGATCTTATAACAATACAAGATTTTCGATTAGAATGATTCATATTTTTAATGAAATGATTTTAGTATATTCTCTCATTCCAATCAACTCCTATTCAATTGAAGTAAGACTCCTTGATAGGATACCGATTATGAAAAGTATTTTAAAGAAAAAGAACACATTCCAAAGTAACGAATGTGTTCCTTTCAAATACTTCCTTATCTAAAAAGTTATTAACTCTATTGAGTTGCCATTGTCATTTTATCTGCTTATTAAATGTAAAGAATGGATTTCTACTCATATCCGAATTCATTTTGATTTCCCTGTATTAACCAAATCTACGTTTACTTTAACTTTAAAATTCAGGTTTGAGTAAACTTCATTCCAATTCATCTTGTTCCATCTTTCATAAGTTAAATGATTACGTACCAAAGTTCCTATTCCAATAGGATCTGTCTGATGTTTTTGTAATTTGATAAACAGCTTTTTTGAATTGGTTTTTAAATAATTTTCTAATTGTCTTTGATACTTTTCTTTACTCAAATCCATTTTACCTGTGTATTCAAGGACGCTTCCTTTTAAATCTAGAATTACTTCAGCCGACATATTCTTTCTTTTACTAGTGTTTATTTTTTTATCATTCTTAGAAATGATATCACTTAACAAAAGCTGATCATTTTTTCCTGACTCTTCATCACGAATACTCATCATTAAACTACCATTTTTGATGTCTCCGCTTAATAAATTAAGGATTTGTGTTTCACTTAAAGTTAGGAGTTTAACATATTGATCTCCTTTAAAAGTACCTAATCCTATTAATTCTATATTCTCGCCTTTATATGAAAAAACTGGTAAAACCGGATCAATACCATCGTCATAATAATCTCTTAAAAAACGATATTTATCTGTATTTAAAACTTTATTTTGAGATGCTAATTTATCAATGAACGTATAAAGGTATTCAGCATTATCTGGTACTGATGGTATCTTTTTTTTTAGAAGCTCTTCTCCTTTTCCCTCCACAATCGCAAATTTAGTGCGAGTTCCGACTTCTGGATCACTTGTAAGCGTCTCAACAATATTTATAAGTCCTTTTTTTGATAGTTCCTCCCCAAAGAGAACCGTATTCTGCCCTCCAACTAGCTTTAAATTTGTTAAATTTTGAAGTTTAATGAAGGAGTCATGAGATGATTTTCCATTTGCAGTTATAGTCTGAGTACCAAACTTTCCTTCTTTAGAAACAGTTGGAAATAGGACAGTTATATTTATAGGATTTTCTTTAGTTTCCGACAAATCGAAAGCAACTGATTGAATAATTGCTAAATCTTCAATAACATTACTACCTCCACAACCTGTTAAAAACAAACTACTTATTGCGAACAATACAGTAATTTTATTAAGCATGATCTGTCTCCCTATTATTCATTTTTTTAAGAAGAATTTGAGTAAAAAGGATGCATAACACAAAGATAGGTAATGCCCAAGCTATACCAATTGCACAATAACTCAGCCACTTTAACCACTTTTCGACATCCACCAAGGAATCTGGGATCAATGCAAGTATAAAACCACTTGCTAGTATAATGAATATCCAAAAATTAGGCTTAACCCTTTTCGTCATATTTCCAAAAATTTGCTGAGCTCCCCAGAAATAAATTACACTTATTGATAATATCTTGAAAGCAAAAACGGAAAAGCAGAGATTTTCTGCTCGTGAAAGAAAAGCAACTTCTGTATATTCAAACAATGTCATAACTGGGAATAAATCATTTATTATTTGATTGAAGCTAAAAAAGCCAAAGCATATAGCAGTGACAAGTAAATAGCCTACCGTGGTCAGAAGATTTCCAATAAAAAGAGCCTTTGTCCATTTTTTTTCTACCATAGGGAAAAAAAGAATGGAAACTTCAATACCCAAAAATGCTGTATAAACATGAAGTGCCCCCTTAAAAAAATCAGTTTCTCCTTTAAAAAAGAAAGTCGTATAACGTGCAAAATCAAATTCTGGAATAAGATAAAAAAGCAAAAAAAGCATCGGTTGCACGATAGCGCATAAAACAACAATTGCTTTAGTCATCTTGTAGATTCCACCTCTTAATAATTGGAAACAAAGAATAATAAATAAAATGACAAAAAGTGAGACTGGTAAAGTTGGAAAAAACATCATTTTAAATACGAAGATATATGCCCTCATAATCATGCTTGCCATTCCAATCCAAATACCAATAATAAACAAATAGATGGGCACCATTACCCATTTGGGAACCGTCGCCTCAATGATTTCAAAAATTGACCTTCCTTTACCCAACTTATAAATGATTGCAATCATCATAATATTAATATTAACGAGTACGAAAATGAAAATAATACTTAACCAGCCATTTGTTCCGAAATATTCGGCAATAAACCGAGGTAAACTATACAAGACAAGACCATTTTGAATCATATAGATTAGTATAGATAATTGAAATGGATGGAGTCGTTCCTTCATATGATCACCATTAATTCCTCTCTTTTTCACCATCGTTTTGCATCGCTGGTTGCCCCTTCTTTATTTTATAAAAAGGCCCTCTCACAATACTATCCATCCAATCTTTGAAAAAGGTTGGAGAAATCGGCATAAAATAAGGTGAAGATAAATTTGTTAATCCTGTTATGTGGATGGTTAATATACCTAAAGCGAAAAAAATCCCAATATTCCCCATAAATCCTGCCATTATAATAAATAGAAACCTAACCATTCGAATGGAAGCACTCATAATATAACTTGGGACGATGAATGAAGCAATGGCCGATACAGCTACAACAATGATTAAGATATTACTAGTAATCCCAGCTTCAACAGCTGCTTGGCCAATTACAATACCGCCTACAATTCCAATTGTTTGACCAATTTTTGTAGGCAGTCTAGCACCCGCTTCCCTTAGCAGTTCAATGACAACTTCTAAAAATATAGCTTCAACGATAGGCGGAAAAGGAACTCTACTCCTAGACTGCATAATGCTTTGAAGTAGTGATTGTGGAATCATTTCGTAATGATACGTACAGATAGAGACATAAAAAGCTGTGAGTATTAATGTAATAAATAAAGCTATGTATCGCAGAATCCTAACCCCTGTTCCTATAATCCAACGCTGATTATAGTCATCTGGTGACTCAAAAAAATCAAAGAAACTAGAAGGAGTACAAAAAATGTTTGGACTATCATCGACAAGTCCGATTATCTTTCCAGCATATAGTTTTGATACAGCTATATCTGGCCTTTCAGTCGTATAAAATTGTGGGAATGGCGAATTTTGATGATCATCTATTATTTGAATCAAAACATTAGAGTCAGTTATGGAATCAACTTTAACAGATTCAATCCTCACTTTTAGATGATTCACAATATCCATATTTGCAATACCCTCAATGTAAATTAAAAGAACTTTTGTTTTTGAAATTTCCCCAACAGATAACTTAATCATTTTTAAGCGAGGACTTCTGACTCTTCTTCTTATCAACGATACGTTTGTTTTTAATGCCTCATTAAAAGAATCATGAGGCCCACTTATGACAGTTTCTGATTCAGATTGTGCAATGGCACGTTCCTCGGATCCTGATACATTTATTAAATATGTATTCCTCCCAATGAACAATGCTACATTACCATCTAATATTCCATTTAATACTTCTTCTTGATTATTTTCTCGTTTAAACAGTGATTGTTGAAACGATTTTTCGAAATTATTGAATGATGACATTTCTCTTAAGGGTGAAAGTATTTCCCACTCTAATGTGTTGGAATCTACTAATGAGTTTAAATAAATAATGTGAATTTCATCCTGATTAAATGAACGATGAACAAGGTCAAAACTATTCCCTAATTCTGTCAGCGTCTTTTCATAAGTAGCTTCTATAATAGTACTTTCATTAGAGGCTTCAATAATTGTTTTTTCATAAGAAACTTCAGTAATTGTTTTTTCATTAGAGGCTTCAGTAATTGTTTTTTTTTCATTAGAAGCTTGTATATTACGATTCTTTTGATGCATATAATATAGATTTATAAAATCTGTAGCCTTTTGTAAGAGAATCTTAATCCTTTTGATTATTGCTCGAAAGCGACCCATTTTAGTACCTACCTTTTAAAACAGTATAATTTGTATTATTTACCATTAATTTTACAAATATGTATTTAGACACTTATACAAAATAGATGGATTAGTTCAATAAGTTCATATATCTAGTCAATTTTTTATCTCCTAATATTAAAAAGCAGCAATCCTAAGATTTGCTGCCCTTCTTTACTATATTTTTAAATAAAACTTTTGTTTAACGAAACTTAGTAGTTTTAAACTCATACTATTTATATTGAATCACTTTTTAGGGTTTTAATTCGAATCATAACTTTAGTACCTTTACCAATAATGGACTGAATACTAATTCCATAACTTTCACCATAGTAAAGTTTAATTCGCTTATTTACATTAGATATCCCTATACCACCAAGTTTTGCTGTTTTCATTTTGTTAATTGCATTCAATTTGGTTGTATCAAAGCCAATTCCATTATCTTGAATGAAAAATAAAATGTCCTTATGATCTTTTTCTAAGCGTATCGTAATTTCCCCATTCTCATCTGATTCTCGAATTCCATGATAAATAGCATTTTCGACAATAGGTTGTAATAATATTTTAGGAATCTTCACATCATTTAATGCAGGGTTATAGTCAATGGAATATGATAATTTTTCTCCATATCTTTCTTTCTGAATAAATAAATACTGTTTAACGTGCTCTATTTCATTTTGAATTGTAGTAAATTCATTTCCTCCACTCAACGAAAGTTGAAAAAATTTAGCGAGTGCTTTTGTTATAGATATAACACGTTCTTTTTCTTCAAATTCTGTCATCCAGACGATTGTATCAAGTGTGTTATATAAAAAATGTGGATTGATTTGACTATGCAACACACTTAATTCATGTATTCTGACATTTTTTTCTTTTTCTTCTATTTCAACTAATAAATTCTTAATTTCTAAAACCATCTTGTGAAAATGTTTTGATAAACTAAAGACTTCAATACTTCCATTTGTACTTTCAGTGAAATCTATATTAAAATCACCTTTTTCTACAACCTTCATCAAATGTTCAAGTCGATAAATTGGTTTAGTAATTCGATTGGCGAGTAATGTAGAGCTGATAATAATAATTAAAAGCATTAGAATTCCGACTAAAATTATCGTAATAATTAACTGGTTTCTAAATTTGGATAACTCATCTAAGAAACTTATTCCTATAATTAACCAATCAGCATTTTTTACCTTATAATGCTCAGTTAAAACGTTTTTGCTCCTTGTGTAGCCTTCTTTCATATCTTTTATTTTAACTAGGTATTCTCTTTTTTTTTTGTTCCCAAAATAAGTTGGATCTTTATGATAAACAACTTCTTCTTTTGAATTTAAGATAAATGCAAACCCTTTTTTACCTAAATATATTTCATTTAAATAATCTTCAATGACCTTGTATTCAATATCAATTAATAATACTCCTAAATGTTTATTATTTACCCCTTTTACTTCACGACTCATTGAAATTACCCAATTATTTTTTTTCATTGGAAATTTCTGCAAGCGTAGTGATGAATGGAATGGCGTATTATTACTCTTTATAGCCGAAACATACCAAGATTCTTCCATCATATTGGAATTCATATCCTTTGATAAATCCCGTTCATTTGAAAGGACTTTTCCATCTTTACTTACTATTAGAATCGATTTTATGTATGAATCGGAGGATTTAACAACATTTAGAAAACGCATAGCATTTATTTCACTTTTCTTATTTCCATTCTTAATAAAGTCTTTTACTTCATTGTTCTCAATGATTAAATCAGAAACATTCTTTAGTTTATCTAAGTACATTTCTATATATGTCCCACTTTTTTTAACCGATGATTTTGTAGATTGAATTGACTCTTTTAATATTAAATTTGAGACAAGATAATACAATAAACTACCAATAATCAATAATGTAAGTAGACTAATGATTATATAGGTATAAGCAATTTGTACTTTCAATCTTTTTCTTTTCATTGATCCTTTATTCTTTCTTTAAATTGATTTGGAGAAACTCCATATCTCTTTTTGAATGAAGTACTAAAATAATTTGGCTCATCAAATCCGACTTTTTCGCTAATTTCATATATTTTTAAATCAGAACTTAATAATAATATCTTTGCTTTTTCTAATCGATTTCTTATAACAAATTCTTTAAAAGAAATTCCAAATAATTCTTTAAATAAACTACTACAATACCCCGTACTTATATTTAATTCATTAGCTAAAAATGGTAATGAAAATGAAGGATTTGATTCATTTTCTTCTATTATTTTAATAATTTTATCTTTGTAATTATATTCTCCAGTTATCGTATTTTTTTCTATTATTCCTTCTACAAGTAGATTCACTTCTTCCTTTTTCAATCTTACTTTTAACTTGTTCACTAATTTAGATAAAAGTTCTTGAATATCATTTTTTGAAACAGGCTTTAAAATATAATCATCAATTCCAATTTTTAATGCAGTTACCGCATACTCATAGTAATCATAACCTGTAATAACTGCTATCAATACATTTTCATTGATACTTTTTATTTTTCTTGCAAACTCTAAGCCATTCAGTTTAGGCATATTAATATCCAGTAGCACTATATCAGGCGTATATTCATAAAATCTCTTTAATGCTTCATTTCCATTTGAAGCTTCATATACTTCCGTTATAGTTAACTCTTCAAAGTTAACAAACTTTCGAATACCTTGTCGTATGATTGGCTCATCGTCTACAATTAGCAATTTATACATGCTTTCCTCCTTTTTATGAAATAGGATTAATGCATTTAAAATCATTCAGATCATCATATGATCTAACTTTTATTAGTTTTTAACAAAATCTATTAAATATCCATAACCTTCTTCTTGTAATTTTGTAATTGTAAATACTGACATTTTAATTAGTTAGTAATTTTTTGTGGACAACTAAAAGAGGCTATGATTAAAATTCATAGCCTCTTTTTAACAATTGTTTATTCAAATACTACACAGCTTAGATTCTTCCATCATACCGATACTCCAAACTCTGCCAATAAGACTTATTTAGCCTATCGATTTGGGCAAGTTGTTCTCGTCATGCTAAAACGGTATACCCATGTTTGATTGAACGTGAACTACTATGCGTTTGGAGACGATACTAACACAGATACGCGCCGATCAAGCGGGGGGAATCGCACAAACGGATGTGCTCACTACTAATCGATCGTGACCGTTTGTTCTGTTACTAGTACGCCGCCAAACGATTAGTATCATATCGAGCAGCTATCTTGGTAGCTCTTTTAGCCTATTTCTACAATCCAAATTGTTTGTCGGGTATCGACGTTAGATCTCCAATAATGCAGTCAAGGGCGTTGGACTACGAGTTTCTTTAATGCATAATCCACTGACTCCGATTAGCGTAGTGACTTAAATGCCGTGCGAAGTTCAGAAGTGATGTACTCCGGCTGCTCCCATGCTGCGAAGTGTCCGCCCTTAGGAAGCTTGTTGAAGTGGATAAGATTAGGGTACGCTTTTTCTACCCAGCTCTTCGGTGCTTCATAAAGCTCATCTGGAAAGACGCTGACAGCAACCGGGAGTTTGACGCCTTTGACGGCGAAGAAGGAATGTCCAGCTTTGCTGTTCTCCCAGTATAGACGAGACGCGGAAACACCAGAATTCGTAAACCAGAAAAGCGAAATGTTGTCAAGAACGTCGTCTCTAGTTAGGCCCTCTTTCACTCCAGCAAAAGATCTCGAAATCAAGTCAAGACTCTTCCAGTCGTGGTCAAGCATAAAGGCTGCCAAACCGACAGGCGAATCCACCAGTCCAGTCAGCGTTTGCGGGCGCGTTCCCATCATGCCTGCGTAGGCGAATTTATTTTCGCCAACTTGCTCGCACGCTTTCTTCTCATCTTCTGAGAGACCGTGTGGCAGCGGGTTACCGGACCAGATCGCCGCATCAACTTCTGGCGGAATCACGCCTGCCATGTTAGTATGCAGGCCGATCAGACCTTCAGGTTCCTGAACGCCCATAAAGTCAACGACAATCGCACCCCAATCGCCACCCTGCGCCACATATTTCGTGTATCCTAGTCGATTCATTAACTCTCCATAAGCACGTGCGATACGAGTAGGATCCCAGCCTGTCGTAGTCGGCTTACCCGAGAATCCGTAGCCAGGCATCGATGGAATCACCACATGGAAAGCATCCGATGCATCTCCACCATGTTCCGTAGGATTAGTAAGTGGTTCGACAAGTTTCATCTGCTCAATGATAGAGCCTGGCCATCCGTGCGCAATAATGATTGGCATAGCATCTTCATGTTTTGAACGAACGTGGATAAAATGAATGTCTAAACCATCAATCTCGGTAATGAAATGAGGCAGGGCGTTTATCTTCGCCTCGATCTTACGCCAGTCATATTCATTCGCCCAATAACGAGCAAGTTCCTGAATCGTTGCTAGCTGCGTGCCTTGTGATTGATCCGATACCGTTTCCTTCTCAGGCCATCTAGTAGCGTTAATACGTCTGCGTAATTCTATCAGTTCTTCTTCCGGAACATTGACATGAAATGGACGAATAGCGTTTTTTTCTGTAGTTGTTGTCATGTTGTTAAACTCCTTTTGATTGTATTTTTAGGTTTGTCATTGATCTAGCTAACTAGTGCGGGACTTTGAAAGCCGTGCGGAGTTATGCAGCGAAAAGTTCTGTTGGTTTTCCATAATAAGTTCACGCATTACTATTCATTAAAGGTTCAATCCAGATGAATTTAAAATATCGTTCCAAGATCATGTTTTGCCAACGAATCATGGTATTTGCAAGGTAACTGACCTCAGGAAACATTCATCTCCGTTGAATGTCCATTTCAATCTACAATTGAAGGTCATCCTAAAGCAGTATGAGTATTAGACAAACGACGTTTAACTGATTGCTCGCAAATATTTCACTAAATCGTTGAATTACATGAAACTTTAACCAAAAGATATTCCCTTTAAACTAAAGTAAATTCTCGTGTTGTTTATCATGTAGTACCAACTGATTTCTTTCAGAAGTATAAGCTCGATGTTATTCTATTAGAAATAGTCAATATGAACCATTGAATTTTAATAGGTAAAACTATAATAAAATCATGTGTTTTGTAATGAATATCAAATGTATCCCAATGATCACACAGATAAATGTTTGGATTGTTCTGTTCTCGTGATAATAAATTATCAATCAATAGCCCTAGAATTAAGTAATGATAAGATTACGATTATTTTAAGATTATTTTTTTAGGGCATAGAAATAACCTCGCATATTTTTACTTCTTTATAAGTGTAAAAATTTTGGGACAACAAAGAAGAGGCTATGGATAGTTTCATAGCCTCTATTCATTAAGCTTGCATTTACAAATTAGCAAGAGAATTATTTTAGACATTATTTAGAATAACTTTTAAGTTGTAGATTTGATAATTAATTAAAGATTCTTCATCATCAAGTTATTAATTCATTTATCTCAAAAGCTACTCGAATACCAGATTCAATTGCACCTTGCATCCACCCAGGGGTTGATGATGTATGCTCTCCTGAAAAATGTACTCTGCCTTCTGGTGTAGCTAGATAAGGTCCTAGTTCCTTCAATTGATCTGGTTTTAACATTGAAACTGCCCCAGCTGCATATGGATCAAGTGTCCAACTATAAGTGAATCCTGAAATAAATTCTGTATATACTTGATTACCAAATAAGTATGATAAATTTTTTAAAGCTTGCTGTATCTGTTCATTTTCAGACAAACTGTCCCAGTATAAAGCATCATCTTCCCAGGTGTAGCTGGCTACAATGATTCCAGGCCCTTCGGAACCTAAACCACTACTAGGATAATAAGAAAATCTTATAGGGAGATCAGTAATTGACATCCCTCCATATATCCCTTCTTTTTCCCAAAATCTCGAATTAAATTGCAATCCAACCTTTGTAGAAGCCATATAGTGAATTGTTCTAATCGCCCTCCATTTGTTATATGAAAATGAATGATGAGGTAAGATTTCTACAAAGTTAAGTACTGAGAATGGTACAGTAATAATTGCATAATCTGATGAGGTTTGAAATGTTTCATTACTATTTTCGTTTATGGTATGAATGATGACTTGATTTTTTTCTTGCACTATTTTTGTCATCTTCTGCCTAAAAAAAATATGATTCTTTAATTGAGAAAGAAAAGACTTTGGTAGCTGATCATTTCCTCCTGTAATTTCATAAAAAGTAGGGTTGGAGAAAAAAATCATAAATTCTCTAAAAATCGCTGTAAATGCCAATTCCGGAAAACCTCTTGTTCCCACATTCGCTTTAATTGATTCAACTGCACCTTGTGACAATGAAACACCAATCGGGTTATATTTTAAAAATTGGTCCATAGAATATTGATCATAGTTATTTATAATATTTTCCCAGTTCACCTTAGGGTTTTGATTAATATAATCAATAATCGGGTTAATAACTAAATTTAAAAGTTGATCAGAATTTAAGCCTTTTTCAGAAGTTGATACCGGAAAACCTAAAATATCTGGGTTTTGATCATATTTCTCTTTTGTCGTTTTAACACCATTCACATAAAACAAATCATTAGCTGTAGTATTAATAAATTTATTTATCGGTAAATTAAATTTATTGATATATTCGATAACAAGTTGATGTGTTTCAGGGATACGCATTGCACCAAAATCCATGTATTGATCATGAGTAAATGCTTTACGCTCTGTATATACTCTCCCACCTACTCGATTATTTGCCTCTAATACGATTACTTGATGACCTGAATCCTTTAATAAAGAAGCCGCTACTAATCCAGACAATCCTGCACCAACAATTGAAATACGTTTTGGAGTAGTGGTTTTCGGTAATCCATTACGTATGATTGAAATCAACTGTTCATTGGATAGACTACTGATTGATCTCATAAGAACCCACTCTCTCTGTTAATTTGGTTTATTAAATTTTATTCGCTTCTAACCATATTTAGAATTTTAAGGGCCCTAGGTACTAATGCATGACTCCCATGGATTTGCCGAATCATCATTTCATATTTGATTAACAAAAAATTAACTTACATCCACTTATTTTTGAAAAGGTAAAGCTATATTAAAAACATGCGTTTTCTAGTCACTCCCCACGGAAAAGGACTATCCTGAAGTTGAAATCAGAACTGATTCACCCCCGCAAGCCTACAAGTCACAGCCTTCCCGATCCTCCCATTGGAGTCTCTCGCACCTTATAAATCATTCGTAATAAAGCAACACTAAAGGCTATTAATCGAAGAACTAGTGCTTTCTCCGTAATTTAGCAAGTACCTCAATCATACTTAGTTCAAAAATCACGGTTTTTTCTCTATCAATCTACGAATATCATTATCATTTAATTTATCAATAATATTAATTGAAAATTCTGTATTGTTAAAAATTCTGAACGCTAATAACATTAAGCCAAGTCTTGCAATATTTTAAAAGGAGGTATTAGCGTTTCGCAATTGTTTACACCATTTGGTATGTGGTGTAAAAAAAATATTGTATTTGAAAGGAGATTTTTTTTTGAGAAAAAATGTAAAAGTCAGTCAGTTAATTTTAAGCATCCTACTATCTATGATTCTCTTTTTCAACCTATTCCTTCCGAATTATGCACTTGCCCTAGATAGTAACGAATCAAGTAAACCCATTTTAACTAGCCAAGTTACTGCTGAAAGTAAAGTAGCTAAAAAATTATTTCAGCAATTTAAAGATAATGAAAAAGTTACCTTTTTACTAAAATTAAAGGATCAAGTAGATTCAAAAAAAGTAGCTTTCAATGCAGAAAATACTGCGAAAATGCAAAAGCAAACAGCAGCTAAAACAGAATTACTAGTCCGTTCAGCGATTGTTTCTAGCTTACGAAATACAGCATTAGAAACTCAGAGTGGATTATTAGAGTATTTAGAAAAAGCTAAACAAAATAAAGAGGTTACTAGCTTTCAATCTTTCTATATTGTCAATTCGATTGCAGTTACAGGATCGAAAAAAGTAATGGAGGAGCTTTCTACATATTCAGAAGTTGCTAAAATTCTTCCAAATGAGACTAGACAATTAATTACACCTCAAAAAACTATGAAAATTTCAACTAATAGAAATGTAAATTCTAATACAGTTGAATGGGGTGTGGAACGAGTTGGAGCACCTCAAGTTTGGAAAATGGGAATTGATGGAACTGGTATTGTGGTAGCAAGTATCGATACTGGTGTGCAATGGGATCATCCTGCATTAAAAGAGAAGTATCGTGGCTTTGATGCAAATTCACCAGAACAGGTGAATCATTCAACAAACTGGTTTGATGCTGTAAATGGAAAAGACGCTCCATATGATGATATAAAGCATGGTACTCACACTGTTGGCACAATGGTCGGATCAGAGCCTAATGGTAGCAACCAAATTGGTGTTGCTCCTGGTGCAAAATGGATTGCAGTTAAAGCCTTTGCTCCAAATGGTGGAACAGATGTTGATTTAATTGAAGCAGGTGAATGGGTGTTAGCACCAAAAGACAATGAAGGAAATCCCCATCCGGAACTTGCGCCAGACATTGTTAATAATTCTTGGGGCGGTGGAGCTGGACTAGATGAATGGTATCGTCCAATGGTACAAAGCTGGCGAGCTGCAGACATTTTCCCGGTATTTGCTGCAGGTAATAGTGGTTATTATGGTGAAGGTACCATTTCAGCTCCTGCAAATTACCCTGAATCATTCGCAGTCGGAGCAACTGATTTCGAAAACGCTTTAGCTCCTTTCTCTTCTCGTGGTCCGGGACCATATGAAGAGACAAAACCAAATGTGTCTGCACCAGGAGCGAATATTCGCTCTGCCGTTCCTACAGGTGATTATGAAGATGGTTGGAGTGGAACATCAATGGCTACACCTCATATATCTGGTGTAATTGCTTTAGTAAAGCAAGCTAATGCATCACTTTCAATTGAACAAATTGAAAATTTATTGATGGATACCGCTATACCATTATCAAATACAGAATATCCTAACACGCCTAACTCTGGATTCGGACACGGATTTGTCAACGTATATAACGCAATTAAGTCTTCTCATACTGGAAGCGGAATCATTAAGGGTGTAGTTCATGGTGAGGGAATCGATAAAACGACACCAACATTTGAACATACGTCACCTCAATTTATTTATGACAGAGAGAATACTGCTTTCAATGTAAATGTACAGGATAATATTAGTATCAATACGGTGACAATTTCCTATTTAACAGAAAATAACCAATGGAAATCAATTACTGCTACAAAGAGTTCTGGTGACCATAAAAATGCAACCTATGAAGCTATCATTCCTGGTTCTGATATTAAAAAAGGTCAACTAAGTTATTATTGGAAAATTACAGATTATAACCAAAATCAAACTACTTCTTCAACTTACAATGTCGAAGTTAAATCGGCTATTACGCTTGGTTATTTCAATAATCTTGAAAGTACTCCTGAGGGCTGGTATTCAGAAGGAAAAAATAATGATTGGGAATATGGTGTTTCTCTTTCCGAACCTGATAAAGCTTATTCGGGTGAAAAAGTTTTTGGGACGAATTTAGAAGGAGCGCATGCATTCGAGACATATTCTTATCTGTACATGCCTCCTATCGATCTTCCTGAAAATAAAAATGCATATTTACAGTTTAAGCATTGGTATGATTTTAATCCTTCAGGAATTGATGGACCTGATGATTATGGTGCAGTATTAATTTCAACAGATCGAAAAAATTGGGTATCCTTAAGTAAAACGGAACCAGTTAGAGATGAACATTTAAATGAAGATTATTCATCCCATGGGTGGATTGATCGAGAAGTAAATTTATCTGCCTACGCAGGAAAACGAATCTACATTTCATTTTATATGCAAGGATTGCAAACTGGATTTGATTATACAGATAAGTCCGGATGGTCAATTGATGATATTTCATTAAATGAAAGTCCACTTTTCTCAACACAAAAGCAAGCTCCATATAAAACAGAGATTCATATCAAAAAGAATGTTAATCATAATCAAGAGAATGTTTCCATCAATCAACACCAAACTAAACAATTAATACCATTAGGGGCACAAGTATCAGTTTTAGATTCAGGGTATTCTGTTTCAACGAACCCAGCCGATGGATCATATATCATGAATCATAATGCGGGTGAATTTACACTACGTGCCGAGGCATATGGTTTCCAGCCTAAAGATCAGCTTGTTTCTATACCGGAAGATGGAGTGATTGAATCCAATTTCACCCTTAACCCGTTGGGTAAAGGTGAAGTTCGAGGCGTTGTAAAGGATCAAGAAACAGGGAAACCAATTGCTAATGCAACCCTTTCACTAGTTGAAGATGCTGCTATTTTCCCTGTTAAAACAGACAGCAAAGGTCGTTTTACGATTTCAGCATTTGAAGGGAACTATACTTTGCACGTATTTAATTCCAATTATGTAATCGAGGATATAGTAATTACAATTAAACCTAATAAAGAAACGAATGAGAAAATCGAGCTTAGAAAGTATATTGGCTATACGGGTGAAATTGGATACGATGATGGAACTGAAGAAAATTCAATATTCTACCCTGGTGCAATAAATGATGCGTTTGCAGTAAAAATGTCATTAAATCCAGGTGTCAAAAAAGCATGGTTATCGGCGGGATTATTTAAAATAAATACTGAACGTCCTACACCAGGTGCAACAAAATTCCAAGTAACAGTCTATGATTCTAGCGGACCAAATGGTAGTCCAGGTAAGAAAATCACAGGACCAATTAACGCAAACGCTAGGACAGATGGAGAATGGACCTATGTTGATTTAGCAGATAAGAACATTATTGTTAATGGGGATTTCTATTTAACCTATATTCAATCCGAATTTCCTCCACCAGGTTTAGCGGTTGATAAAAGTAGTACTTTCCATGAACGTAATTGGTTCTTATATAGAGGTGTATGGACCCAAAATACAGATCCATATTTTGGGAATTTGATGATTAGAGCGATCACAAATAATTCAATTCCCTTCCCTGTAATTGACAAACCGTTAAATAATACTTTTACGAATCAATCTCAAACTGAAGTAAAAGGAACAGCAATACCATCTAGTCCTGTAATCATTCAAAATAATGGAAAAGACATAGCAACTGGAACTTCAAAAGCTGATGGTACTTTTTCTATCCCTATTAAGTTAAAAGATGGATCAAATAATATCACTGCTGTATCTGTAACAAAAGATGGTAAAACAGAACCTTCAGAATCTGTTAAAGTGACCCTAGATCAAAAGAATCCAACTATTTCTATTAAGGATATAGATTCTGTAAAGGGCTTTGATTATATTATACATGGATCAGCCAAAGACGATTATCTAGACAGTGTGTATGTGAACGGTCAGCAAATTGATGTCGATTCAAAAGGCATATTCAAACATACAATTACTTTAGTGAAAGGTAAAAATTCAGTTGATATTCAAGCTAAAGATAAGGCAGGAAACATTGAAAAAAAATCTATTGAAATAAAGGTAAATAAATTCAACTAAACTATAAAACTCTCCTGTATTTAATAGAGGCTTATAAGATATGTTCACCTTATAATTTGGTAAGGTGAACTGTCTTGTTTTATGAAGAGTATGATAAGTGTTGTTTTCTGTACAAGAGAAATTCATAAGCTTTATTTAATGAAGTAACTTTCCATTCTAAATAAATAGAAATAAAATAATTGGTGCGATATTACATTATTAATAATGTATGTATTCGACTTTAACTACACAATGAAACCACCTCTAAAAAGGTGGTTTTTAAAGTATTTATCCTTCTACCTCAACTTTCATCAAACTCTCTCTTTCTTTTTTCTTTAAAATTCCCATTGGTAAATAAGTTACATAAAGCGAGATTACTGCAACGATTTCAATATTAACATAATACATGATCCCATTTCCGAAATAGTTTAATAAGGTTTTGCTTTCTAGTGCCGGACTCATCAAGAAAAAGAAGTTTGTATCAATAACCATGTTCAACATATAAATTGGCACAGCAAGTATATTCAAAAAGATAAAGGTAGACCAAATGGCTTTTTTTGAAACTCTATACCCTTCAAAGAGGATAAAGTATAAGACCGATAAAGGAATTGCTGAATGTTGAAGATAATATCTAATAAATCGAAAATGAGGAAACTTGTATACCAAATCAGGTGTTAGCATACTTAGAATCGGAGGTAGTATGCCAATAAAAAATAAGATATTAAATATATTTTTATCTTTTTTCAAGAATAAGTACAATGCAAAGTACGCACTGAATGAACACAGTTGTAAAGGAAGATATTTCGGTTTCCAACCATCAATTAAAACAAGGTATATTTGAAAACCGATCAAGCATGAAAGTAAAGTAATAAAAAGGATCCACTTGATTGCTTTCTTATAAGGCTCAATTTTATTTCTGTAAATGATTCCAACAAAACATAAAGTAAAAAATACAATTAGTGTAACGATATGGGAAATAGAGAAAAGATCATAAAATCCCATCTCAGCAACATTTAGGATCATGTCACCCTCCTTACTATTCGTTCGTGTTCATACTTATTAGATAAATTAACTTAAGTATTAGTTCACACGAATCTAATGTTCTTCTTAGTTGTTTTGAAAGGAAGTTTTTTTCATTTTAAAGAGTTTATTAACCTTGTATATCATAAGACCCAAATAGATATAGCTAGAGAAAAACCACCTACTCTAAGGTGGTTTCAGTTTGTTTACAAAGTGCAAAAACTAAGAGATTCAGACAGTCTGGTTGGTTTAAATATATTTTCGATGAATATTCTTTCCATCGTAACTAAACAACACTGACTTCCCTTCGATATTTGTCTCTAAGTGTACACCTCTACCCCAAAGTTGATGAATATATGGCATAACTTTTTCTACATATTTAATGTCGAGTTCCATCGTTTCATAAGAATGTTTCAAGTAAAGCTCACCATTTTTTAAGTAATCTCCATCTTGAACCACTATATAAGGGAACCCGCCATTTACTCTGCTGACGACTAACTGATCTCGAACTGCTTCCCACGCTTTGTCGATGACTTTATATTCTTTTCCTTGGCGTTGGAATAAGTACATGTCTTCTCTCATCACAAGTTCTTTCGTTAAGTAGTTTCGTAGGAAAGAGCTATCAGATTCTAATTCTCTTACTTCAAACATTTTTTCTCGACCACTTCCTGGTTTTATCCCTAGTTCTCTCATTTCTCTTGTTGGGTTATTATAACGTTCTTCTATGTCTTCAAACATTCGAAGACCTAAGTAGTATGGATTGATGCTTGTTTTTGATGGTTGGACTACACCTGCGTTAAGTTTTGCATATTCAATAGCTTCATTTGAATCAAGATTCAACTCACGCATGATTCGAATGTGCCAGAAACTTGCCCAGCCTTCATTCATAATTTTCGTTTCCAGCTGGGGCCAGAAATAAAGCATTTCTTCACGGAGCATCGTCAAAATATCTCGTTGCCATTCTTCTAATTCTCTTGAATATTCTTCTATAAATAAGAGGATATCTTTTTCGGGTTGAGGTGGGAACTGTTTACGTTTAATTGGAATAAGATTTGAATCGTTTCTCTTTTCTTTACTTGCATCCATATTCCATAAATCATCATAAGGGGTAACTCGCTTTTTCTCTTTTAATGGAAAGTCAGTTTCTAAATCATAAGCTAATTTGGGACGTATTAGTGATGGGTCAATATGTTCTTGTATAGATAGAACCGCATCTAAGAACGTTTCGACTTCTTGTTTTCCATATAAATGTTCATATTGTTTGATCCGCTCAGCTGTTGCTGCCATACTTTCAACCATGTCTCTTTTCGTATTAGAGAATCGAACATTGTTTTTAAAGAAATCACAGTGGGCTAATACATGTGCAACAATAAGCTTATTTTGAACCAGGGAATTTGTATCTAAAAGGAATGCATAGCAAGGGTCTGAGTTAATGACCAATTCATAAATTTTACTTAATCCAAGGTCATAGTGAAGCTTCATTTTATAAAATTGCTTACCAAAGCTCCAGTGAGAGAATCGTGTTGGCATGCCATATGCGCCAAAAGTATAGATGATATCTGCAGGGCAAATTTCGTATCTCATTGGATAGTAATCGAGCCCAAATCCTTTCGCAATCTCCGTAATTTCATCAATCGCATATTCCAAGGCTTTATATTCGCTTGCTTTCATCACACTCTCCTCCTGTCTCTTCTATCATCATTCTATGAACAGAAATGTCATTTCATGAAACGAATAGTTAGTTCACTACTTAATACATATGCGTTTCACTAATAAAATTCGTCTTTTTTCGAAAACAAAAAACACATGAAGATCTCTCTTCATGCGTTATATGCAAGTTCCATCTTAATAATGTGTCCGACAAATTGGTCAAAATCCCCAACAAATTTACTGATTCCATCTATATGATAGAATGTTGTTGTTTTTTCTGGATTAAATGGTTCATTTGACGCTGAGTATATATAGATTCTTTTCCCACTTCCAATAGCCATTCCAAGTTCAGTATGACTGCCAAACCCACCAGGTAATACTAAAATGAAGAAATTTGCATCCATTACAGCTGCCTTCTCTGCTTCACCGATTGCTGCTAATTTTTCAAGCGTATTTACATTTTCGTTTTTAGTCCAATCATATGTATGTAAAAATCCTTTTTCTTCTAAACGAGACGCTAAATACCTAACCTGTTCTTTATTACTTAAACTCGAAGCGATATAAAATTTCATTTTTTCGCACCTATTTATGACAAGAAAAAAGCTAAACGGTTAGTCAATGTTAAAATATTGGCTGTTCGTAGTTACATTTATTATTCCTAATACATTTTTTTTCATTCGTAACTTTACCCTTTACCGTTTTTCTCCATTACTTTTGGCTTTTTCAGTCATTCCTTCCTTTCCTTCTCCCTAAACTTATATTCCTAACAATATTTATAAACGCCATTTAAATGAGATTTTATCGCATTGTTAAATTCTCTCAAGGCTATTTGAGACATTTCTTCATAAACTATTTGTACCCTCTAAGAAGGAGGTTCACAATGCAAGCACAATCCGATTATGATTTAGCATTGTATTACACATATTGCTGTCAATGGGACAAACTGATCGTCCTAATGGTGAATACAAAAGATGAGCTATTCTCAAAACGAATTGAACATTTCTTACACGCCTTTAAGTACGAGCGAGACCTTGCCGTCATTGACGAAAAATTAAAAGGTATGTTTCAACATATTGAACATGCAACTAAAGATGACAGTTATGAAGAAGAATCTTTTGTTTCATCTTTAGAGCATTAGCACATAAGCTTCAGACTTTATGGTCTCGAGTATCATTTCATTTTCTAAATACTAAGAGCGACTAAATTAGTCGCTCTTTTTTTAAACTAATATTTGAATTTTCTCCATAAAAGACTGTTCTAAACTGTTTAATTTTTGGATACTATCTTGATGATTTTCTCCTACAATACCAAAGTAAAATTTAATTTTTGGCTCTGTTCCAGATGGTCTTAGACATACCCATGAACCGTCTTCAAGATGATACTTTAATACATTAGACTTTGGTAAAAGAATTTCTTCTTTTTCACCTGTCTTAAGTATTGTTCTTTCTTGAAGTTTATAATCTTCAACTGATACTACTTGTAGACCATTAATTTGCTTAGGAGGATTTTGACGATAATTAGTTAAAATTTCTTGGATTTTCTCCGTACCCTCTATGCCTTTTAATGTTAATGATTTTAGCCCCTCTAAGTAAAATCCATACTTTTCGTATAAGCTATGTAATCCTTCAAACAATGTCATACCTTTTGATTTATAATAAGTTGCAATTTCAGCTGCAAGAATAGTCGCTTGAATAGCATCTTTGTCACGAACAAATGGTTTGATTAAGTAGCCATAACTTTCCTCATAACCAAATAAGAAAGAGTACTCGTTTGTTTGTTCGTATTCTTTAATCTTCTCACCAATAAATTTAAATCCTGTCAAAGTATCAATCGTTTTAGTACCAAATGATGAAGCAATGACTTGGCCAAATTCTGATGTAACTATTGTTTTAAGTAAAAGAGCATTTGAAGGAATATTTTCACTTTGACTTAGTAAGTAATGAAGCATTAAAGCTCCTGTTTGATTTCCAGTCAAAATTACATATTCTCCATTTTCGTCTTTCGTTGCAATGCCTAGTCGATCCGCATCAGGGTCAGTTGCAATTAATACGTCTGCATCAATTTCTTTACCATATCGAATTGCATATTCAAATGCAGCATGTTCTTCAGGATTAGGCGATTTAACTGTTGTGAAATTAGGGTCTGCTTTTGCTTGCTCCTCAACAATCGTGACATTTTCAAAGCCAACTGCTTTTAATGACATTGTTGCTGGTATTAAAGCTGTCCCGTGTAATGGCGTGAATACGATTTTTAAATCTTTACCTTCTTTTCGAACAAGTTCATTATTAACAATAACGGTTTTTAATTGTTCTACATATAATTTATCCATTTTTTCATCTAATGTATGTATCAAACCATTTTCGATTAATTCTTTTTCATCTTTCACTTCGATTTCAAGTTCATTTTCAAATGAATTAACAAGGTCGATTACTTGATCTGCGGCAGCAGGAGGTAATTGCCCACCATCATCCCCATAAACTTTAAAACCATTATATTCAGGTGGATTATGACTTGCCGTAATAACGATTCCACCAAAACAGTTTAATTCACGAACTGCAAATGATAATTCCGGTGTCGGACGTAATTCTTTAAATACATATGCTTTAATCCCAAAAGTAGCTAATGTTTTTGCTGCTTCCATTGCAAATTCAGGACTTTTAAAGCGTGAATCAAATGCAATCGCAACTCCACGATTTTTTGCATCTTCTCCAAAGCTTGCAATGTATTTAGCGAAACCAGCAGAAGCTTTGCGGATTGTATAAATGTTCATACGATTCGTTCCAGGACCAATCTCTCCACGCATACCACCAGTTCCAAATTCTAAGTTTCGGTAAAAACTTTCCTTAAGTATAAGGTGATTACTCTTTAGTTCATTTAATTGCTCTTTTAACTCTTTATCAAGTGATGGTGTTTGAATCCATTTTTCATATGTTGTTTCCCAATTCATTCTGCTTCTCCTCCTATACTTAATCAGAGTTATTCGTTATAAATAGTAATTCTCCTTCTACATTACAAAACCTTACAAAAGTTTACAATATGTTTTATTTACTATTCAGAAATTTTATATGAACTAAAATTAAAACCTCCTTAAAAGTACTAAATTTTAGCTTGAATGAGATTGTAAAGTATGAAGAAAATAACTTTAAAGGAGGGAGTTATTATGCCTGAAATTAGATGTAGCGTTGCAAACTGTTCGTATTGGGGACAAGGAAACTTTTGTCAAGCAAGCTCTATCATTGTACAAACCGAAGCTTATGAATATTCAAATGACTATGATCAAAAAATCGAAAACGCAGTATTAGATGGTGATTTAACAAGCTCTGCTGCTCATAGTGGTGAAACTTGTTGTCACACATTCCTGCCTAAGTATTAACAATCAAGAGCCATGTACAAGATGAATGTACATGGCTCTTTTAGATTATCCGTTTACAATAACCCCACCATTAACATGAATGATTTGCCCCGTAACATAAGAAGATTCATTACTAGCTAAATACAAATATGCAGGCGCAACCTCTACTGGTTGACCAGCACGCTTCAAAGGTGTATCTACTCCAAATTTTCCAACCTTTTGTTCATCAAAACTTGCAGGAATTAAAGGAGTCCAAATAGGGCCAGGTGCAACCCCGTTTACCCTAATTCCTTTTTGAGCAAGATTTGTTGAAAGTGACCGAGTAAATGTCACAATGGCTCCTTTCGTTGAAGAATAATCGAGTAATTGATCGTGACCTGCATATGCAGTAACTGAAGCAGTATTGATCACTGAGTCACCTTGCTTCATATGTGGTAAACATGCTTTTGTTAAGAAGAATAACGGATATATGTTGGTTTCAAATGTTCTTTTTAATTGTTCCTCAGTAATGTCTTCTAAGTTTTTTTGAGGAAATTGTACAGCTGCATTGTTCACTAAAATATTGACTTGTCCAAATGACTCAATCGTTTTTTGTACAATTTGTTTACATATAGCTTCTGTTCGAATGTCGCATTTTAAAATTTCACATTTGCCGCCTAAGCTTTCGATCTTTTGCTTGGTTTCATTCGCATCAGTATCTTCATCATAATAAGGAATAAAAACAGATGCCCCTTCCTTTGCGAATAATATTGCAACGGCCTTTCCTATTCCACTATCTCCACCTGTAATAATGGCAACCTTATCTTTTAATTTCCCACTTGGTTGATAATCTGGATCATCTGAAATAGGGATTGGAGTCATTTCCTTTTCTATGCCAGGTTGCTTATTTTGGTGTTGTGGCGAAAATTTCGTAGGATACTGTTTCTGATTCATTTTCCCTTCCTCCTTTTAAATAATTCGAGATTAGCATACCCAAATGGTACTTTTGGGAATACTCTTCTTAAGCCATTTATATATTTTCATAAAAAAAGTATTGCGTAACGACGAAAAAACGAATATTATTAATAACTGTTGAGTAAATCATTCGTTTTTATAAGGAGAACACTTATGTTTAAATTAAATGAAGCAAATACATCTGTTAAAACAGAAGTTGTAGCTGGTTTTACAACGTTTTTAACAATGGCTTACATTATCATCGTAAATCCAATTATCCTTTCTGATGCTGGTGTACCATTTCAACAAGCGTTCACAGCAACAATCATCGCAACATTAGTCGGGACATTATTCATGGCTTTGTTCGGAAATTATCCAATAGCAATTGCACCTGGTATGGGGATGAATGCATATTTCGCATATTCAGTTGTTTCTAAAGCTCATGGAATTTCATATCAATTAGCATTCTCTGCAGTTTTTATTACTGGATTACTGTTTGTCATTTTATCATTGACTAAATTTAGAACTCATTTAATAGATGCAATACCAAATACACTAAAGCATGCAATTAGTGTTGGTATTGGGTTATTTATCGCTTTTATCGGTTTACGTCTTTCTCACATTATCGTAGCTAACCCAAGTAATCTTGTTGGCTTAGGTGATCTACATTCTCAAGAAGTTGTTCTAACTTTAATTGGACTAGCCATTACAGTTATATTATTTGCCTTAAATGTAAATGGCGCATTATTCTTTGGAATGGTATCAACTGCCATTGTTGCAGCGTTTATGGGTCAGCTTCACTTAAAAGGAAGTATTTTTTCTTTACCAAAATTACCTGATGGGATTATTATCGCAAATCCGATCACTGCAGCTTCAGATGTAGTTCAATATGGATTATATTCAGTTGTATTCTCATTCTTATTAGTTACCATTTTCGATACAACTGGTACATTCCTTGGCGTAGCATCTCAAGCTGGTTTATTAAAAAATAAAGATGAGAAACGTACTGGTCGTGCAATGTTATCAGATTCATTTGGTACAACAATTGGTGCGATGTTTGGTACATCACCAACAACTGCTTACATTGAATCAACTGCCGGCGTTGCAGCTGGAGGTAGAACCGGTCTAACTGCTTTAGTCGTAGCTATACTTTTCGTTTTTGCAGCATTTTTCAGTCCGCTTGTTAACTCAATTTCAGAAGTTGCAGCAATTACATCTCCATCTCTAATCGTAGTAGGTTGTTTAATGATGGGAAATGTACGTCATATTGAATGGGATAATTTTGAAGAAGCCTTCCCTGCATTTCTTGTAGTGATTACAATGCCACTGACTTCAAGCATTGCAACAGGAATTGCACTTGGGTTTATCACATATCCACTATTAAAAGTCGTTAAAGGTAAAGCGAAAGAAATAAAACCTGTCATTTATTTATTCGCAGTATTATTTTTAATCCAATTAATTTTCTTCCCGCATTGATGAAGGAATGATGAAAGCACATGAATCGATTTTGATTCATGTGCTTTTTTATTAATTTATAGGTACTAGCCTTAACGAGTTAGGACAGTTTTGCATATTTTGTTTATGTAGATATGTCAAGGAGGTGTTCTACTGTGTGGAACAACCAAAGTAATCGCAACTCGAATTCTAATTGTAATAACTGGAATCGTCATTGCTGTTGTGATGACCATGATCGTTGCAGACGAAATAACTGTCAATGTGACTGTCACCGTAGCTGTAATTGTAATAGTTGCTGTCATCATGATTGCCATTGTAAATGTGTTTGTTGCTGTAATAAGAAACCTATTTGTGGCTGTATGAAACCATATTTAGATTTCGATTGGTCATATTTAGATTCAAGAGATGATAAAGACAAGGATAACGATAAGGACAATAATAAAGATTAATAAAATATCCCTACCCCCAAAAAAACGACCTGTTTATCAACAGGTCGTTTTTTCATATGATAAGAACTCAAGCACTTGCTCGCCAAGGCGTTTTGCATCTTCATAGCCTTCTTTGTAAAGCTCTAATAATCGATCTTTATTTCGTTCAACACGCCCAACCTTTAGTTTTTGTAATGGACGAATGACTAAAACATTACCTGCTTTTTCTTGCTCTTCTATATATTCTAGTTGTTTATTATAAATTTCATAACGCTTTAACACAGCTTGAATTAATCCCGGATAATCTCTATATTTTCTTTGCAAATACCAATTACCACGAGATGGTTTTTTTCGATATCCCGCATTTCGAGTTAATACAACGATATTTTTTTTGTTTCCATCTTCCTCAGATTTAAGTAATGGTATTGGATCTGCAATTCCACCATCCAATAATATATGGTTTTGATACTCAACAATTGGAGCCATCAATGGCAGTGAGCTCGAAGCTCGTATAATATTAAGCATATCTTTCGAATCTACAATTTCATCTTTTTCAAAATATGTAGGTTCACCAGTTATACAATTAGTCGTACCAACAACGAATTTTTGATTGGCACCATAAAATGAGTCAAAATCAAAAGGATCCAATTCATTTGGAATAATATCAAATAATAAGTCCATACCAAATAATTGCTTATTACGAATTAAATTTTTTATCGAAATATAATCTGGATGCTGTAAAAATTCTGTATTTACACGTTTATTTCGACCGTGTTGTTTTGAAATATATGAAGAACCCATGCATGCACCCGCTGAAACACCTATTACATAAGGAATTTCTATATTTTGTTCTAAAAAATAATCAAGTACACCAGCAGTGTAAATGCCTCTCATACCTCCACCTTCTAGAACTAATCCAATTCCATCCATTTCACAGCCCCCTTTTCTTTGAAATTTAGCAAACCTATTTTCATATTTTAGTACAACCTCATATTAATTACTAGTATAAGAGCTTGGGGTATGGATTAAGGTAAAAGTAACTTCATTAAAAAGCAGGGTACTTCATAATCGCAAAAAACTATACTTTAAAACATGTTTAATGCTGTAGTAATACAATCCCATTCATATACTAACAAGTTCAAATCAGTACCACCAATTTTTATCTTTTCTGTCTTTCGTAATTTTGCACCGTAATATTCATAAAAATAACGAGTATTATTGTCTTCTAAAACCTCTACAAAAACTCTATTAAAACCGAGTTTATTACATTGAATAAACAATTGGCGCATTAATTGCTTTCCAATTCCCTGACCTTGATATTCTTCTAATATATAAATAGATGTTATATCACCTGAACGGTCTATTTGATTACTTGATCTTTTTCCACAAACTGCAAAACCAACAATATCACTTTCAGTATTCACTGCAACAAATACATAGTTATTTGGATCAGATAAGTTCTGAATCCAAGAATTGGTTCTTTGTTCATAAGACAACTTCTGCAAAAATTCATTTGAGATGATGTTTTTATAAGTTGTTCTCCAACTATCAACATGTACTTTTGCAATCCCTGTTGCATCTGTTAGCTTTGCTGCTCTTATTTTCATCCCTTCACCTCACCAAAATAGATGGTAAAAAAGTATAATATTGGTCACGTTTATTCTAATTCAACATTTCTTCATTTGTAATGAAAAAAAATGACTTCGGTTATATTCCGAAGTCATTAACTTGTGGTTTTATAGAGCTCAGTAATTAATTACTGATGACAATATCATCGAAATTAATTCTCTGACCCGACGTACCTGACACGACAATTCTGAATCTAACAGGAGCTGTTTGAGTAAGAGTAAATGTTTTAGTTGCTAAAGTAGCTGTACTAGTATTTACACTTCCAACATTTGTCCATGTAGAACCACTATTTGTAGACATTTGAAGTTGCCAATTTGCTCCGCTGTCAGTACTGAAATTTGCATGTGTAACTTTCACGCTAGTTGCCCCATTTACATTGAAGTTCATAGTTAAAGCACCAGCAGAACGAACACGTGCAGACTTCGTACCATTTTTCTTATCCCCAGATAGATCTCCAATTAAGGCATTATCAAAGTACCATGAACCGCTTGAAAGTGTTACATTACCAGAAGTATAGGCTGTTTTTGTACCTGACTCAAAACTCTCATTTAATGTTGCGGGTTGAACTGGTCCGCCTGCGCCGTATCCGTATGAACCAGACTTAAATGTTGTTGAATCATACCATTTATAACCTGCAGCAGGTGCAGCCCATGGCTCTGCTTCTGGTTCAGTTGATGTTTGCGGAGTTTCGATCGCTAATAACGAAGTAGCCTGATCAAGTTGTAATCCGCTAACTTGAGATAATGCAGTAAAGCTTTCTTGCTTTGATAACCAATCAACGATGTTTACAAGCAAAGTACCATCATTTTGCTCTTTAAACCCATCATAAGTTGTTTTACTTGTTCCAGTTTCTTCACGTAAATATTTAGGTGTTGCATCTTCTACTGGTGAAGAATCCCCAATAAATGCCGCCTTTCCTAAACCAAGCTTTGAAACCGCTGCATAAGGACCTTCAGCTCTGCCTCCACCATTATAAACACCTTGGTCAACTGCATTTCCCCAAGCTGCTGATGTCGTTGGAAGATACACGATTCCTTTTGCCATGTTTGGATTTGTAATTGCTAATGTTGAACCAGCATGCATTGCAACTGTAGATACACCAGTCGTAATACCAAAAGCTTGGCTTGGTGCTACTATATCATTAGCTGTTACATCTCCAATCGCATTATAACGGAATCTAATCCCAAAGTTATCAGATAACCAATCCGAACCTGTAACTCCTTGCATCGCTGCAGAATTTGCTTCCTCTGTTCCCATTCCTTTAGTTGGATTTGAGTATGCTCCCCTACGGTAACCATTAAATACCTCAGAAGCGTCCCAACGGTTTTTATTACGATCTGCATTGTAATGATCGCCAATAAAAAAGATACTACCACCATTTTGAACATATTGAATCATGGCAGCTTGCTCAGAAGTTTTGTAAGGTATATTTGCTTCTCCAATGATAAACACATTGTAGCCTTGTAAATCTTCATATGTAATTGGGCTATTTTTTCTTAACTCTTTTGCATAGTAGCCTTTATTTGCTAAAGCGTTTGCAAAATCAGAGAAACCACCATCTAAAACCCAATCTGCTGCACCAGCTGTTTGGCCATGAGTATTGTCGAATAAAATCTTTTTACCATTTGCAGTTCCAACTGGCTGTAGCTGCGGAGCAGGATCACTTGAATTTTCAGCAGAAACAAGTGGCGTAACATAATAATAAACTGGAGATAAAATCAAAATCAGTAATGCTAAAACAGATAATTTTTTGCGAATCATTCATTTCACTCCCTTTTAGTGTGTGCTTATTTAAAATAACACACTAATGTTAATGGAATATTAAGAATATTGTCAATGAAATGTTAAATTATTCCATTAACATAACAGTATTTCAATCTTTATACCTATATTCAACTTTTTAATGAGTCTTCATATCTACACCCCCCACTTTTCCTAATGTAGGTAGATCCGTTGGGAGTTGTAATCATCTAATGCATTCTATAATGCATTCTTAACTAGCAACACAAAGAAAAAAGAATAAAGCAAAAGAGTATCTCCTCTTACCTTTATCCTTTTTTCTTCATTCTATTTTCCTGCTTGCAATATTTCTTTAATCCCTTTTACATTTTTGCTAACAGTTGTGTGATAGGTCCCATTCGCCCAGTCTTCCATTTGGTCGCTGTACCACTTGCTTCCGATATTGCCTGATTGACCTGGGCCAACAATATTAACTGATTTACTTAAATCTGAGAAATCTACAACAGTTCTCCAAGATGCACCATGATCGACAATTCCATCTTCGTCATATCCAGCAGCTTTGACTGTTGTTGAACTACCTCCAACCGGAATTGGATCTTTTGCATTAAAGAAATAACTCAGTACTTTAATACTAGATAAAGGGTGAGTAAAAGCTACTTTGTGGTGATCTCCCCAACTCCATTTTGCTACGTCATCGCCATCAGACTCGCTAATATTTTTAATCGTTTTCTGATACGTATCTAGTAATAATTGATCAATTCCACCTTTTTCATCAATCCAAATAACTTTCTTTCCGCTTAGACTATTACGTAATAATTGATCTACAATCACTTTACGGTCACCGAATAAATCCATCATATCTTTAGAAATTTGTTTATCAAAAAGTGCTTTATTAATTTCTGTCATCCATCTTTGAAATATAAGTGGCGATGGCTGATCTTTGTCATCTACAAAATTCCATTTCTCAAGTTCGGCTAAAGCTGATTTTTCAATTGATGTTAATTCTTTGTTTTGCTTGGTAATAGATTGGATAAATTTCGGCATATGTTCTTTTGCCTGTAAATTCATTTCATCCATTTGAAGATTTTGCATATCCTTTACCGTTAATTTATCACTTTGACTTAACACTTCTCTTATTCTTAATTGGCGGTATGGCTGTGCCCAAGAGTGAGAAATGTGATATGGATATGAATCATCGACAACTTTATTATTTGCTGTTGAAATAAACCCTTCTTCCGGATTAATTAAAGTCGGTAATTCCTCATAAGGTATAAAGCCTTTCCAGTCATAGTCACTTGTCCAACCTGGCACCGGCATTAAACCATCACCTTTTTTACGAATTGGAATATTTCCATTTGCTCGATAGGCAATAGTTCCATCATCAGAAGCAAATACAAAATTTTGGGCAGGTGCCTCAAATAAGGCTAAACCTTCTTTAAATGTATCCCAATCCTTCGCGACATTAAATTTAAGTACGCCTTCTAATTCTCTAGTAGGTTGTAGGGCTGTCCATTGTAAAGAGAATACCGTATCCTTTCCAGCTTCACTAGCAAACTCTGAAATAACTGGACCATGTCTTGTAATCATAACCGGTAATACTTTACTTTTTTTATCTTTAATTTTAATCGTCTCATTCACAACAGTTGCTTTTTCCCATTTACCATCATATAAAAATTCGTCAGGTTTATTTGGATTTCGTTTCTCAATATACAAATCCTGTACATCAGGACCTACATTCGTCACACCCCAGGCAACATGATCATTGTGACCAACAATAATACCAGGCACACCGGCAAATATTACTCCTTTGACATTCATATCCATTGATTTTAAATGTGTTTCATACCAAATTGCTGGTGTCGCTAATCCTAAATGGGGATCATCTGCTAAAAGTGGTTTACCAGATTTTGTTTTTGAACCACTGACAACCCAGTCATTACTTCCATTCCAAGTAGGTGGAATAATCGCACTAGCAAAGCTTTCCTCTACATCAATTTTAGAAGTGCCGCTAGGAATAATATATGGATCTAAGTCATTATCTGCTGGAAACAGCTCTAATGCTTTTTCTTTTGGAAATTTATTCATTGCATAGTAACGAAATGCTTGTTCATTCCAGTGACCACCTAAATCAAAAGCCATATACTTCCCAATTGCTAGTGAATCAATGGCTGACCATTCAGTCGGTTTATACTGCAAAATCTTAAACTCAACAGGTAATTTCCCTTCTTTTGTTGCGTATTTAATATATTCGTTGACACCCTCTGCATACCAATTAAGTACGTTTTGGGCTTCCTTCGAATATTTACTATATGAAGCTTCAGCCGCTCTGCGTAAGCCTAAAGTTCGGAAATATGAATCACGATCAACTGTTGCATCTCCTATTACTTCACTTAATTGACCCGAGGCCTGTCGTCTGCTTAAATCCATTTGAAACAAGCGGTCTTGAGCAGTTACAAAACCTTGAGCTACATACAAATCATGCAAATTTTTAGCTTCAATATGGGGAACGCCTTTTGTGTCACGAGTGACAGACACGTTATGTTCTAACAATCCAACTTCTAAATTCCCTTTAATTTCAGGCAAAGCCTTTTTAGTTAAATAAAAACCGGATCCGGTTATTAGTAAAATCAATACGATGATGATTGTTGAGGTAATTTTTAGCCATTTCGGAAAGCGCTTTCGTTTTTGATTCACTTCAATCGACGTGCTCATCATGAACCTCCTATTAAACTGTATTTAAATGATATACATTATAATAATTCTGCAAGTCTTAAAACATTCCTTCTTTGAACGAATGAGTTATAATACTATATATCAATGGAAAAGGAGAATGCATATATGTCATTAAATTCATGGTTTGATAAAGGTATGACGTTTGGAGAATATGTTGATTCAATGAGTGTAAATAAGGAACAGCTTCAATATATTTATAATGAAGTTTCTATTCCGGAAGATACAGCACAAAAACTTTCTTCTCTTAAAGAGAAAAACTGGAAAGTGGTTGCACTCACAGCAGATTGGTGTGGAGATGCACTTTTAAATGTACCAGTCATTCAAAAAATGGCGGAAATTGCAAACATAGATACTCGCTTCTTAATTCGTGATGAAAACCTAGAACTAATGGATCAATACTTAACAAACGGTAAATCGCGTTCTATTCCAATTTTCATATTTATGGATACAGAAGGAAAGGAAGTAAAAGTATGGGGACCTCGATCTGAGCAAGTTGAAGGGCTTGTTTCTGAAATGAAAAAAGATTTCCCTGCTAAAGATGATCCTAATTTCCAAGAAAAACAAACGGCAGTTTTAAAAACAATCCGTGAAACCTTCGTAGAAAACAAAGCACTATGGAGTTCAGTTATTGAAAGTGTTGAACAAAAATTTTTATCATAACATAAGTAAAGGGCTATCCTACGGATAGCCCTTCAGACTGCCCGCCAAACGCTCGCTTTCATCGTTGTTTCACCTGCTCGAGGTTGCTCATTACCGGCAGGGTAACTCCCGCTCCTCATCAGGCTTCACGCCTCAAAAGTCAAGCGTTTCCAATCAGTCTGATATCTAATTTTTGTACTTTGTCTACATACTGAAGGGTTCTCCTACGGATACTCATTGCAATCTTGAATCTCCAATGGAGTTGTTCGCTTTTGATTTGTTAATCGAATTGAAAACTAGGTAGGCTCTTCTTAACCTAAAATTGATAAATACACGCGTATAAGTTCATTTCCATAAAAGTAACTTACCAATCCACCGAATCCAATAAATGGACCAAAGGGGATCGGATTACGTTTTTGTACTCTACCGGCTTTCATTAAAATCAAACCAAAGATAGTACCCGTAAAACAGGCAATCATAAAAGTAATCAAAATCAATTTCCATCCTAATACGAAACCAAGTACTCCAAATAGTTTAATATCTCCCCCACCCATTCCACCATTGCTAACGAGCGCAATTAAAAATAGCACTGTAAATGCCCCTACTGCTCCTATCATACTGTTCCACCATGATTCTAATGGAATAAAAAAACGTTCAATAATAAATATTGATAGAAAGAACAATAAGATTCGGTCAGGAATTAACATATACGCTAGATCCGAAACAATAATAATTACAAGCAAAGATATAAACGTCAGTGCGATCAGTAACTCCATTTCAAATCCAATTTGGTACAGAGCAATTACAAATAAACATCCCGTCAACAATTCAATTAAAGGATATAAAATTGAAATATGCGCTCCGCAATTACGACATTTGCCTTTTTGTAAAACATAAGAAAAAATAGGAACTAACTCAAGTGAAAGTAAAGTATGTCCGCAATTAGAACAAGCTGAACGAGGCCAAAAAATTGATTTCTTTAAAGGTACTCGTAACCCAACTACATTAAAAAATGAGCCGAACACAAGACCTAAAATGAAAAAACAGAAGTAAATGAGGTTCATCGTTACCAAACCCTTCTACGTCAAACTAAGTATCTTTATAGAATTAAAGAATGTAAATGGGGATATATAAATACCGAGTATGTATTGTACTAGATGGATGTACTAGTAACTTGAATGTGTGATTTTTAGGAGATTTTTGTTTCTTACAATACTTTTTAAACAGAAACATATTAGTAGTTTAATTTAAAATCATAAAAAAATCTATCTTTCAGTTAGAAAGATAGATTACTTTTTTATGATTTTATTAATTGATTACGCTGCCAGATCCTGCAAATTTGCCTTTCCAATATGAATTCGAAAGACTAACTACTGCAACTCCCTTACTTGAAGTTGCTGAGATAAAGTTATTATCTCCCATGAATATTCCAACGTGGCTAATACCTTTTTTATATGTATTTTTAAAGAATACTAAGTCTCCAGGAACTGGTTTTTTTACAATCGAACTAGCAGTATACATAGAAGCCGCTGTACGAGGTAATTCTGTTCCTACTTTATTATAAACATAACCAACATATCCAGAGCAGTCAAAACCTTTAGTAGTTGTTCCACCAAATTTATACGGTACACCCGTGTATTGTTTTGCGATCGTCGTTACTTGTTCTTTCTTAGAATACGGGTCATATGATGCTGTTGTAGTTTTACTGTTTGGGTATTGTTTGATGAATGCTGCAACACTCTTACCAAATAACATCATTGAAGTTTGGTCATTTAACACGCCCGTAACCTTTAACTTCTTAGTAGTTTGATATTTTTTAAGTGCTGTTTCAACATCACTTCCGAAGTATTCCGTAGGGTTACCAGTGTAATAGCGTTGTTCCTTTAGTTTGATTTGTAATTGCATAACTGCTTTTCCAGTCATCCCTTTTTTTAACTCATTCGTAGCTGCTGCCTGAGATTCCTTTGTAAAGAAGATCATGCTAATTATACATACTAAAGCGATTACAAGTTGCCTATTCATTGGTGTCTCCCCTTCCCTTTAATAATGTAAGTCTATCAAAATACTTTTTAGAAAACCATTACAAGAATGTTACAAATTGTCGAAAATCTTGTAAAAATAATGTAATCTGTAAAATTTTGCCAGATTATCTCAAAAAAAAAGAAAACCTACCCATAAAGGACAGGTTTTCTAAAACTTTATGATAATCGGTATACTCTTGCTTCAAATGGACTAAATTCCATCTTCTCACTTAAAGTATCTTCAATTAAATGACCATTTGATAAACATAATTCAGCATTCATTTTGAACAATTCAGCAGGGATTTCAAAAGCTTGCTTCTCAGTTGAAAGGTTACTAATAATTAAGAACGTTTCATTTTCATTCTTACGCGTGTATGCATATACTGGCTCACTTGCAACATCTAACAATTCATAAGGTGCATATACTAAAGCTTTATGTTGTTTACGTAAGTTAATCATCTTTTTGTAATATGATAGGATTGAGTTTTCATCATTTTCTTGTGCAGCTACATTAAGTGTTTTGTAGTTTTCATTTGTTTTAATCCATGGTTTACCATTTGTAAAACCTGCATGTTCTTCCGCATTCCAATGCATTGGTGTTCGAGCATTGTCTCTACCATTTTTCCAAAGAATGTTTAAAATTTCTTGATCAGTCGAACCATTTTCTTTCATTAACTGATACATATTTTTCGCATTCACATCATTATATTCATCAATTGATTGGAAGTGGACATTTGTCATTCCGATTTCTTGTCCCTGATAAATAAATGGCGTACCCTTCATAAAGAAATACATTGTCCCAATTGCTTTAGCAGATTTTTCCCAATGTGCTTCTTCATCATTTCCTAAAGTACTTACAGCTCTTGGAATATCATGATTTTCAATAAATAAAGCATTCCAACCGTGTCCTTCTAATCCATTTTGCCATTTTGTTAATACTTCCTTTAAATCAGGAATAGATGTAGCCGAATCATCTGTTTTTCTCCATAGGTCCATACTTTCGAATTGGAAAATCATATTGAATTTTCCATTTTCCTCTCCAACCCATAAATCAGCTTCTTCAATTTTTACGCCATTTGCTTCGCCAACAGTCATGATGTCATATTTAGCAAATGTCTCCTGTTTTAACTCTTCTAAATACTCATGAATTCCTTCTTGATTCATATGCATATCAAAGCAAGATACATACTTTTCATTTTCTGGATTTGGCATATTTGGGAACCCAGCTCTTTTTTTAATATGACTAATCGCATCAACACGGAATCCATCGATCCCTTTATCTAACCACCAATTAATCATATCGTATACTTTTTGACGAACTTCTTTGTTTTCCCAATTTAAGTCAGGCTGTCTCTTTGAAAAAAGATGTAAAAAGTATTCCTTCGTTGCTTCATCATACTCCCATGCTGAACCACCAAAAATACTCTCCCAATTATTTGGTTCTTCTCCTTCTTCTGTTCCCTCTCTCCAAATATAGAAATCGCGGTAAGGATTATCCTTTGACTTTTTCGATTCTAGGAACCAAGGATGTTCGTCACTTGTATGATTTACGACTAAGTCTAAAATTAATTTCATTCCTCTTTCATGTACAGCTGACAAAAGATCATCGAAATCTGCCATTGTGCCAAACTCTTCCATGATATCTTGATAATCTGAAATATCATAACCATTATCATCATTAGGTGATTTGTAAAATGGACAAATCCAAATAACATCAATCCCTAACTCTTTTATATAATCTAACTTGGAAATGACTCCTCTTAGATCACCAATTCCGTCACCATTTGAGTCCATGAAGCTACGTGGATAGATTTGATATGCTACAGCTTCCTTCCACCAATTCTGTTTCGTCATATTTATTTCTCCTCCCATTTTAAAAGCGTTTACATTTTTGTCTATTTCAAATGTTGAATGGAAAATTTCGCATTAATTATTGCAATCGTTTGCATTATTCCTTAATCTTAACACTCTAGATAAGATTCTTCAACATATGTAATTTAAAAAGCATCTTTTTCTTATATGATTGATATCAAGTATATCCACTACTAAACTTATAAAATGATTTTGTGCAAAGAACTATGCTTTCGTTTGCTTGAAAGATTTATAATTGTAACTAATTTGCATCAGATAACATGTATAAGGAAATCTAAAAAAAGAGCAACTTATAAAAAGGATTCCTACCTTCCAACAAGTTGCTTTGTTTTTTGATCATTCGTATTACTGTTCAATTTTTTTAACTTCCTTCACTTTAGCAGAAGGATGAATTTGCACATCTTCAGTATATTCAACAAGATCAATTTTACATTTTGGTCCGATTGTTACTGCATCTCCTCTTACCACACTTGAAGTAGTATAATCAATTTTGATTGCGCTACCTTCAATTACATCTGAACGAAAATTAGTACGCGCATTAAATACTCTCGTAAATACACGCGTAAAGATGTTGCTATCATCAAAACGACTAATTTCAATCGTTTCGCCACCGATTTCTGGAACATAACTATATCCATAACTAAATCCACTATGAGTGATTTTCACATTTTCTGCATTCAGTAATCCGTTCATAGAGATATGTCCTTTTGCTGTAAATGCTTCACATTCTGCCCCTTTTTCTGCCGAAAGAGATCCTTTAACTGAAATAACTTCAGCTTTTACCATTCCGATTGTTCTCATAGAACCAGAGACATTAACACTATCTACATTTAAATCATTTTTTGTCTTAAAGCTACCACTTACATGTACGTCCCCACCAGTAACTTTTCCATCTATCGATAATGATCCGCTCACATTTAATTTTTGCACTTCAACATCACTTAAACATTTTGCGCTGCCACTACAGTTCAAAAATTCGCTCTCTATTTTCCCATTAAATTTAGCAGAACCGCTAACTTTTACTTTAACACATTGAATGTCACCTAAGATGCGTCCACTACCACTGACTCTCACATCGTCATATTTACCAGCCGAAATTGTACCCGAACCACTTACATATGCATCTTGTCTTGGTTGTACGTTAACCATTCATTCTCCTCCTATCATAGTTATTAATTAAAGTTATTTAGATAATGAACAAGCTCAACATGAATTAATATCGCATCTTTTTGATCGACAAAAGTTTCATTTTGTTTTCCGATTACCCATGTCCCTACACCAAATTTTCGAATATATATAACAACCGTATCTTCCAATTTTATTTGTGTTTTATGAGTCTCAACTAGAAGTAAAAATTGTCGTACTTCTTCAATTGTGACACTCCCTTTTAATAACCAGTCATTCACAAATAATAATGAACATAATTGAACTGTATTTAAATGCTCTAATTTTGAATTAGGGAATAATGATTGATAAATTTGTAAAACTTGTTTAGGAATTTTATCTAAAGATAGTGCAACATTTTGAAAGTCCCCTATTTTTTCTTTACTAATAGAGAAGACTCTAGCAATATCATCCAATGATTGATCATCTTTTAATTCCATAATTCTTTCAATCCGCTCTAGTATCTTTCCTTTTGGAAAAAAAGTTTCTTGCCCTGTAAAACTTGATTTTTTCATAAACCAATCTTCAGGAATAATATTTTTTCTTTTCCAACGATAAAGCTGTCCGTACGATATGCCTGTAAGTTGTAGTAAATCTTTCTTTGAAATTAATTCTTCACTCATATGACACTCCTCCTACGACGAGTATAACAAAACAATGTTCTGTTTGTAAAGTTATACTATTGACTATCTATATATTAATGAAGGATGAACAATTCATCTTACGTAACAATGTTTCAAAATATGTGTAAATGAACTAAAAAAACTCAAAATCCAATAAGGTATTTTGAGTTTAAATTAAATCGACATCAGCTTTTTCTAAGACTGGAATCGGTTCATATTGAAACATGTTAAGATCAATTTTACGGTCCCTAATAAATGTGATTCCTTCTTCTTCTAATGCATTTTTTTGTTGTAAAAATCCCTCTTCATCTTGAATTCCTATTTCCCCTTTAGAATTAACGACTCGATGCCATGGAAGATTATATTTCTGACTCATTGAGTGTAAGATTCTTACCACTTGCCTTGCACCTCTCGGACTACCAGAATGTTTCGCAATCTGACCATATGTCATAACTTTGCCTTTTGGAATTCTACGTATTACCTCAATTACATTACTTGTAAAAGTGTTCATCTGCTTTTAAATCAATCCTTTTTTTCATATTTCTTCAATAGTACCATATTGAATGAAAAAGATATTCTCTTAAACATGTCATAACTTTTTCTACCTAATCACATTTCTGTATAGTTTTTCACATTCATACTATAATACTTTTATAAAGGTTAGAAAGGTCGGATTACATAATATGAAAATAACAATTAGCAATGATGCGGTCCAATGGTTCCAAAATGAGATGGAAGTAGTCGCAGGCGATACAATTCGTTTTTTTGCACGATATGGTGGAAATAGTACAATTCATACCGGATACTCATTAGGTGTTACGAAAGAAAAGCCTGTAGATATCGGTGAATCAGTAACGATTAATGATGTAGTCTATTTCATTAATGAAACAGATCTTTGGTATTTTAAGGATTATGATTTAAACGTAATTGTAAATGATCGCAATGAATTACACTTTAATTATGATCCTAATAAATAAGAGAACACAGTTTGGAAAATCCAATCAAAAAGTGCCCCACTTAATTAGTGGGGCCTCTTTTTTATTCTTCTATTTTTTTCTTCTTTCTAGTCACTAATTGATAAATAACTGGGATGATAATTAGTGTTAGGAATGTAGATGTTGTTAAACCACCAATTACAGTTATTGCTAGACCTTTTGAAATTAATCCAGAAGTTGAGTTAGATACAGCCATAGGTACTAAAGCAAGAATAGTAGCTAATGCTGTCATTAGGATTGGACGTAGTCTCGTTTTTGATGCTTCGATTAATGCATCAATAACTTCTAACCCCTCACGACGATTATGTTCAACTCGATCTAATAATACTACTGCATTTGTTACAACTATACCAATTAACATCAGTAATCCAATCATTGCACTCATAGATAATGTTTGATTAGCGATGAATAATGCTAGGAACGCACCCATTGGTACAAATATTAATGATGATAAAATAACTAATGGTGTTCTTAATCCACCAAATGTCATACTCATGATTAAGAATACTAATCCAACTGCGACAATCATTGCTAGACCTAAATCACTGAAACCATCAGTAATCATATCTAACCCGCCACCAATTTTCATTTCAACACTATTTGGTATATCAATTTTATTTAATTGATCTGTTACGTCTTTTGTGACAGCTGCTGTGTCTTTTCCTTTCACAGTAGCACTGATAGATGCATACATTTTTCCATCTTCATGGTTGATTGAAACAGGTGCATCTTTCTGAGAAATCTTCACATAGTCCTTAATTTCTTTAGGACCCGTAGCAGTCATAATTTTAATGTTTTCTAAATCTGCCCTTGAACTAGCTTTCTCTTCATAACCAACAGACAGTTTATTTGTTTCTCCGTTTAAGTCATATTCACCGATTTCAACATCATTAATATTTTCATTAATTGCTCCCATTATTTGAAGCATTGAGATGTTTTCATCTAAAGCTTTATCACTTAATGTAATTTCCCATTTAGGTTGGACATCTTTTAAATTATTTGAAACGTTTTTCAAACGATCATCATCGTTTAATTCTTTTTCAATTTTTGAAGCAGCTTCTTTTAATTCATCAAAATTTGAAGAATATAAACTTACATCAATATTGTTTCCAGTTGGTGGACCATCTTGCGTGAATTCTTTTGCGTTAATTGTTGTACCATCAACTTTTGAATCAACAATTGCTGGAACTTCTTTATTAATTTTCGTGATGACCTTATCCATATCATTACCATTTTTCAGGTTGACTTGGAATACGGCCTTATTTTTGCCACCATCCATGTTCATAATAAAGTCACGTTTACCACCGACAGTTGCCTGAACAGTATCAATTAAATCTGAATCTGCAAAATAATTCTCTAATTCTTTCGCTACTTCATCAGATTGTTCAACAGTACTATTAGATGGAAGTGTAGCCGTTACTTGAAGTGTTTTATTTACACTACCTGGTAAGAATGAAAAGCCAAGAAATGGAATCATTGATAACGAACCAAGCAGTAATAAGATTGATAATGATAATACGATCCATTTACGTTTTAATGCAGTACGTAATAATTTTTCATAGTTTCTCATAAAACGAGTATCTGTTTTGTGCTCTTTTAATGGCTTTGTTAGGAATTTTGCTCCTAATGTAGGAATTAAAATAATCGCAACTAGTAATGATGTTAAAATTGATACAACTACTGAAATTGCAAATGGTCTAAAGAATTCTCCGATAATGCCACTTACAAATGCTAATGGTAAAAATACAACGATCGTAGCAAATGTTGAAGAAGCAACTGCACCAATAACTTCTTTTGTTGCATATAAAGCTAATTCTTTTTTCTTAAATTGATTATTTTTTTCTTGTCTCCATCTGTAAATATTTTCAATAACAACGATACTATCATCAACAATTCGGCCAATCGCAACAACAAGACCACCTAATGTCATGATGTTTAATGTATAACCCATTGAATTTAATACAGCAATCGTAGCAAATATTGAAATTGGTAGAGATAAAATTGAGATTAATGTCGCTCTAATATTACGTAAGAACAATAGAATTACGACAACTGTAAACAACGCACCTAGAAGCCCTTCCTTAATTAAAGAACTTACAGATTTCTCAATCTCTTTTCCGTTATCAAGAATTATATGTGTTTCTACCTTATGATCTTTCTTAAATTCTTTTACTTCTTTTTTAACTTCTGTAGCTACTTCAGCAGTATTTGAATCTTGTGTTTGAGATACTGATAAAATATAGCTCTCTTTTCCGTTAAAGCGTGAAATTTGATCTTGAATTGAAACTACCTTTACATCAGCGATATCGGCAACCGTAACATTTTTCGGAGTCGATGCTTGTACTTGTTGAGCCTGCTGGCCTTGTCCATTTGCCTGTACGCCCATTTGAGCTGATGCACCATTTGATAATACAGTTTTTTCAATTTGTTTTACTGACTGTAGATTTCCCTTCATTCGAACGGAAACTGTTTTCCCATCATTCTCTACTGAACCTAATGGAATTGCATAATCTTGACCTTGAATTGCATTTTTAATTGTATCTAATGAAATTCCATATTGCGCTGCTTTTTTATTATCTACAACAATTTGGATTTCTTCTTCTTTTGTACCTTGTAAACTTACTTCACTAACTCCATTTACTTTTTTAATTTGTGGAAGTAGATCTTTTTCAATTGATTGTTGTAAGTCCTTCACATCACCATTATTTACAATTGCAACTTGGTAAATTGGTGTTGAATCAATTGCAATTCGTTGAACCGTTGCTTCTGCTTTTTCTGGTAAATCTGTTTTATTTATAACACTATCAACATCTTTTTCAATCTTATCCATATCAGTACCAAATGGATAAATTAAGAAGATCGATGCCATATTTTCGCTTGAAGAACTTGTTAACTGATCATAGTTTTCTAACTTCATTAGCCCTTCTTCAATTGGCTTTGTAATTTTTTCTTCTATATCTTCAGATGAAGCACCTGGGTAGACAACTTGAACTGCTACTGCTGGAAATGAAACATCCGGGAATGTTTCAATTTGGATTTTTTGAGCAGAAAAAATTCCACCTATTAATACTAGAACACTTAATATAATTACAGCGATTGTGTTCTTTAAACTCAGTTTCGTTAAACTCGAAAACATCTATTTTTCCCCTTTCAATAACTATTTCTTAATCATGTGAATAGTTTATCAAACATTTATGAACAGAATATGAACATTCTAATCTTTTCTAATACATTCTTAACTTTTTGGTAGGATCACTGTAAAGCTTGTCCCTTCACCAATCATGCTATTTACCATTATTTTTGCTTCATGCATTTCAATAATTTTTTGTACAATTGATAACCCCAATCCTGTTCCATGCTTATGTCTAGACTGATCAGCTTGGAAAAACCGCTCAAATATTCGTTCAATGTTTTCTTTGCTGATACCAATCCCGTTGTCTTTAATAATGACACTACATTCATGTGGTTGATCAATAATATCTACTGAAATAATTCCACCATTATTTGAATATTTAAATGCATTTTGTAAAAGATTAATCCAAACTTGCTCTAGTAATAACCTGTCTGCAACTATTTTTGTTTGTGGTAAATTCAATATTAACTGAAGCTTTTTTCTTTCCCAATGAGGTTCCAACGTAACTATGACTTTTCTAATTTGTTCATCTAAATGGTACATAGTAGGTTCAAATGGATGCTGGTCAGAATCGAGTGATGCCAATTTTAACAATCTCTCACTCAATATTGATAAGCGTTCAGTTTCCTCTTCAATAATAGATATATAGTGCTCTCTTTTTCCATTTACTAATTCTCTATTCTTCAACACTTTTGCAAACCCCTTAATTGAGGTTAAAGGTGATTGTATTTCATGTGATACGTTTGAAACAAACTCACTTCTCATTTCTTCTAACTTACCTAATTTCTCAGTCATAACATTAAAATGTGTCGATAAGAATCCTATTTCATCTTTCCGATTTACAGCAACCCTAACATCATAATTTCCTTTAGCTATTTCATTTGTTGCTTCTGTTAAGGCCTTTATTGGTTTTACTAATAATTTTGCGACAAACAAGAATGTAATTGAGCCAATAATTAATGTAGTAAGAAGACTGGAAAAGAGAATTCGATGCATTTTAAAGAAACCACGTTCAAAATTTGGTTGTACAAATAATGCATAGTTTTCGCCATTTCTCTCAAATGGAATACCAACAATATAAGGATGTTTATCCGAAGATTTACTTATTGGGAAATGGTGTCCCGATAAAACTGATTCTATATTTTTTTTCTTAACAGCAAATTTTTTGGGGGCATTATTTTTAATGATCACTTTATAAGAACCGTCATAAATTGTCAGACTGTAATTTTTACTAAGCATATTTAACGTAGTTTCTACTTGATTATTTCCATCATTTATCTGATAAATTGAAATGAAATTTTCACCGACTTCGTTCAAATCCTCTTGTACTTCAGCAATAATATTTTTAATAAAATACTTCGATGCAATAAAAAATGTAAAAACTAAACTCAAGATGATGACTGAAATAAAAATAAAGACTAACTTCGTATAAATGCTTTTCATGAACGTATTTCCTCTAATTTATATCCAAGTCCTCTTACAGTAACAATCTCCACTGTGGCGTTGATTTCTCTTAATCGTTCGCGTACTCGTTTAATATGAACATCCACTGTTCGCTCATCACCTTCATAATCAAGTCCCCATATTTGTTCAATTAAATCATTTCGTGTAAAAATTCTTCCACCTTGACTAGCAAGTTTAAATAAAAGTTCAAACTCCTTTAACGGAAGCATAATAGTATGCTGATCAACAGCTATTTCATATTTGATTTGATTGATGACTAGATTGCCAACATGAAGATTTTTATCGACTAATAATTGATATCTTCTAAGTAGCACTTTTACTCTAGCAACCAACTCTAATGGATCAAAAGGCTTTACTACATAATCGTCAACGCCTAGATCGAATCCTTTTAATTTATCTTGAGATTCTCCCTTTGCTGTCACCATTAGCACTGGAATATCATAAAATCGCTTTAGTTCTTTCGTGAATTCATAACCATCTACCTCTGGCATCATCACATCTACCACCGCGATTTGAATTTGATTAGACTCAAGCAATGACAAAGCTTTTTCACCGTTTTCTGCTTCTATCACTGAGTAACCTTCTCCACTCAAAAAAATAGAAATTAACTCTCTAATATGATCATCATCATCAACAACTAATACATTAACAGTATTCATGTTTCTCACCTACTTAATTCCATTGTATATATTTGATGAATATATTATATAAGTACATTATGAACTTAATATGAATAAAGAAATCAGTCTTAGGACGTATCCAGGATAAATTCATTGAACACTAAAAAAAGAATGGCTTCATACCATTCTCATAATAGACCGGACAATCCAATAAATTGTTAAAAAAATTAATCAATATTATGTAACAAAACCTACGTTTGAAAATTAAATTATCCTTAAAAAACGTTTAAGATTTAGATTCTCCTTGTTATAGTGTGGAAGAATATGGAATACTATGATTAGATGAATTTATTAACTAGTTTTGATTACAACTTCAGGAGTGTCTTATGAATAAGATTCAGTTAAGTAAAGTAGGTTTATTTAAGCTATTATTTATTTCTATATTACTAGTTGCATTTATTTTTGTTGGAAAAAATGTACTTTTAAACTTTGATTTTAAGATGTTTTTTAATTACATGGATTCACTTACATTATTTGAATACATTATGATCTTTGCATTAGGAATCATAGCTGTTTCTCCAATGTTTTTATATGATTTTGTGCTTGTAAGACTTCTAAATTTAGATTTTAGTTTCCGTAAAATAATGGTTGTTGCTTGGCTAGCAAATACAACTTCAAATTTAATTGGGCTTGGAGGGATTGCTGGGACGACAATTCGAACAATGTTTTATCGAAAAGATCGTTCAGCACCTGAAATTATTAAAGCAGTAAGCAGTGTCACGATTTTCTTACTTTCAGGCTTATCAATATTAAGTCTTTTATTATTCACAGGCATGTTTGACTTATCTTTTTTAAATGAATATAAATCAATGTATATTGCCATTATTATTGCAATCGTGTACTTTCCAATAATGTTCATCGTTGTTTACTTGAAACGAAATTTTTTCTCAGAAGATTTTTCAGCGAAATTTATGTTTAGTCTAGTGATTATTTCACTTGCAGAATGGACATTTATTCTTCTATTTATTTATTTTATTTGCTTATTCTTACATGTAGATATTTCTTTAATAGAAGTACTTCCTGTATTTTTAGTCGCATCTGTTGCTGCTTTAATTAGTATGATTCCTGGTGGACTTGGATCTTTTGACTTTCTTTTCCTGCTAGGATTTACTTACTTTGGAATCGATAAAGAAACAACTTTACTTGTATTACTAATCTATCGTTTCAGTTATTTCTTCTTTCCTTTCGCTTGTGGATTGGTTATTGTTTTAAAATTATTATGGAATCGTTTAAATGATTCATTTAATGAATTACCGAATCAAATTTCTACATATTTGGGACACAAGGCTATTACAATTTTAGTCTTTCTATCTGGTGTGATCCTTTTAATGTCAGCCGCCGTACCTAGTATGTTGTTACGTATTAGTATTTTACAAATCATTCTATCTTCAACGATCATTAATATCTCCCATTTACTTTCTGTCACAGTAGGCTTTACTCTACTTGGGCTATCTCGTGGTATTGATTATAAGGTGAAACGAGCGTGGTATATTACATTATTTATGCTCGTGATTGGTGCTGTTACAACCTATTCAAAAGGACTCGATTATGAAGAAGCATTATTTGTTCTAGCCGTAGCATTTATCTTGTTTATTTCCAGAAAGCAATTTTATCGAGAAAGCTTTGTATTAACCTGGGGTAAACTAATCGTTGATAATTTCATTTTATTTTTCTTTTTAGGAAGTTATTTGCTAATAGCATATCTTAATCTTCCTCAATCGAGTGTAAAAATTCCAGCTAAATATCTCCCTTATGTACTTGTAAATTCTCAAGATATTGTAGTCAGTGCTGTGCTTGGATTTACAGCTGCTCTATTTTTATTTTATATAGCATTCTTTAAAGGGAAAATTAAGCAATTTCAATTTATCAGTACAAAAAAAGAAGAAGGCAAAATAAGAGAACATCTGAATAAGTACGGTGGAAATGAATTATCTCATTTAGTATTTTTACACGATAAGTATGTATATTGGGCTCAAGAAGATACTGTATTATTTGTTTTCCAACCATATGCAGATAAGCTAGTTATTTTAGGTGATCCAATTGGAGAATCGTCCCGCGTATATCCAGCTATTGAAGAATTATTAAATTGTGCTGACCGTTTTGGATATACACTTGTCTTCTACCAAGTCAATTCAAACTCATTACCTTACTTACATGAAAATGGATTTGATTTCTTCAAACTAGGAGAAGAAGGTTTTACTGAAACAACTACATTCAATCTTTCTGGTAAACGTAACAAAGGACTAAGAGCACTCTATAATAAATTTGAGCGTGAACAATATAGTTTTGAGCTGGTAGAACCACCTTTTTCTGATGAATTACTAATGCAATTAAGGCAACTATCTACTGAATGGCTTAATGGACGTAAGGAAAAAGGATTCTCTCTTGGCTATTTTTATGAAGATTATATTCAATTAGCACCAGTTGCATTGATTAAGAACAGTGAAAATAAGCTAGTTGCTTTTGCTTCAATAATGCCAAGTTATACAGATCAAACCATTTCGATTGACTTAATGCGACATACAAAAGATGCTCCAAAAGGCATAATGGATTATATGTTTGTGAACTTAATTGAGTGGTCTAAAAATAAAGATTTTACTTATTTTAATGTCGGTATGACTCCACTAGCAAATGTGGGACTATCCAAATATTCATTTACGAGTGAGAAAATAGCATCACAAATTTATCAATACGGGCAGTTTTTATATCATTTTCAAGGTTTAAGAAGTTTTAAAGAAAAATACGTTCATAAATGGACACCTAAGTTTCTTGCATATCATAAAAAAACTTCTTTACCAATTACAATGCTACAAATTACATCACTTATATCTAGATCAAGAAAAAATTAAAGAAACAAGCTAGTTAATGATTACTACATTAGCTAGCTTGTTTTTTTACTTTATTACGAAATTGATTCAAAAGAAAGGTGTTCCACATTTGTTATTTATAATGCTTTTGTCGTTTTTTTCTAAAAAGCCTTTGTATTAAAGATTATTGTTTAAGTCAGAATTAGAATATTACGCTTTATAAGAAGTTGATTGTAACGGAAGGTGTTCGACTCCTGTGGGAGCGGGACAGGTGAGACCCCACAGAAAGCGAGCACTAGGAGTGAAATTCGTAAATCTAAATTGAATCAAAGTTGAGTGTATATTATTGATATTTTCTAAAAAGCCTTTGAATTAAAGATTATTATTTTAGTCAGAATTAGAATATTACTCTTTTTTAAGAAGTTGATTGGAACAGAAGGTTGCTCGACTCCTGTGTGAGTAGCGGGAAAGTTGAGACCCCGCAGGCGCATTGTGCCGAGGAGGCTCAACTCACGCCCCACGTAAAGCGAGCACTAGGAGTGAAATTCGCAAATCTAAATTGATTCAAAGTTGAGTGTATATTGTTGATATTTTCTAAAAAGCCTTTGAATTAAAGATTATTTTTTAGTCAGGAATAGAATATTACTCTTTATTAAGAAGTTGATTGTAACGGAAGGTTGCTCGACTCCTGTGGGAGTAGCGGGAAAGTTGAGACCCCGCAGGCGCATTGTGCCGAGGAGGCTCAACTCACGCCCCACGGAAAGCGAGCATCCTGGAGTGGAAATCAACACACTTCTTTCCCAGACAAAAAATACAAATAAAGAATAAAACTTACTACTTGCAAAAAGAAATAATATGAATTATGATTGTGTCATATTAAATTGTGCACAATTAATATAAAGGATGTTGGGAAAATGAAAAAAGAAGAGATGTTATTACTTGAAAATCAGCTTTGTTTTTCTATTTATGCTTGTTCACGAGAAATTACAAAGCTTTATCGTCCAATGCTTGATGAAATTGGGATTACTTATCCACAATACTTAGTTATGTTGTCATTATGGGAAAATGACAAGCAAACTGTTAAAGATTTAGGTGATTCCCTATTTTTAGATTCCGGTACGCTAACGCCAATGCTAAAGCGAATGGAACAGGCAGGATTGATCATGAGACAACGTGATTCAATCGATGAAAGAAAAGTTTTTATCTCATTAACTGAAGATGGAAAAAAATTAAAAGAAGAAGCATATTGCATTCCCGAACAATTTTTTAAAGAAAGCAATGCCACTCAAGAAGAATTTTTATCACTGCTTAATCAAACAAAATCACTATTACAGAAAATCCATTCTGTAAATGAACATAAATAATAAATAGAATAACAAGGGAGAGATCATGATGGAACATTTATATACTGCAACAGCTACAGCTACTGGAGGAAGAGATGGTAGAGTTATATCATCTGACGAATTTGTTAACTTAGCACTTAAGCCACCAGTTGAATTAGGTGGACCTGGTGGTGCAACAAATCCTGAACAGCTTTTCGCTGCTGGCTATTCAGCTTGCTTTGACAGTGCTTTAAACCTAGTGGCACGTCAACAAAAAGTGAAATTAGAATCTACATCTGTAACTGCAAATGTAACAATTGGTAAAGATCCAGTAGATGGTGGTTTCAAATTAGCAACACAACTTGATGTAAAAGTGAAAGGTGTACCAACTGAAGTAGCAGTTGAATTAGTCAAAGCAGCACATGGCGTTTGCCCATATTCAAAAGCAACTAAAGGAAATATGGAAGTACAACTAAGAGTAATAGGTTAATATAGGTAAAAGGCAAAAAGAGCAGGATAAACTAGGCCTTTCCCAGTTTCCACCTGCTCTTTTCTTTTATAGTTGTATGTCCAAGGCATCATCAGTCGTGAAAAATTTCCTGTATGATAATAGAGTTGAACAAAATACACTGATTGCAATTGAACCAATTAAAATACATTCAATTAATAATTGATATTTAATGGCATATAGCGGGCTAATCCCTGCAAAAATCATACCCGTCATTGAACCTGGTAATGTGACAATTCCAACCGTCTTAGCTCGATCAATTGAAGGAATGAGCGCAGCTTTAATTGAACTTTTAATAACGGAGTTTGAAGCTTGTTTTGTAGTTGCTCCTAAGCATAGTGCAGCTTCAATTTGATGTCTATTTGATATTATTTCAGCTCTAAGCCTCGTTAATGCTAAGCTATTAGCATTCATCGAAGTACTAATAATCATACTTGAAATCGGAATAACGTATTGGGCCTTTAATGCAATACTATTTGCCACTAAAACGACTCCTAGGGAAATAGTGACCCCTAATAATATACTGATAAACGAAATGAAAAATACTCCTTCTATTTGAAAGGACCTTTTACTAGATGTATAAGCTCCAAATAGCGTCATGCAAAATAAAATCAAAATAACGACTAAAAAATGCTCTATACTCAGTACATATTCAAGGACATATCCCATAATCATTAACTGAATAACAGTCCGTACCGATGAAATGCCCAACTCTTTTTCGACACCTAGCTTTTGATAATATGATAGTCCTATGGCAATGACTATTAATAAAAAGGTCAGTGATACACCCGTAATTTGCAAATTGCCTTCCATAACATACTCCCTTTTTAAGCGATAGTTGAGAGAAAGTTTTTGCCAAATTCAGTACTTGGATTATCAAAGAATGCTTTTGTCGTACTTACTTCAACTAATCTTCCTTCAATTAACAACCCTACTCTATCTGCAATTTGTTGAACTAAATCCATATTATGTGTAACTAAAATAACCGTTTTTTTCTCTTCTCTTTTTAAAGCTAATAAAAGTTGTTGAATATGTATTGTTGATTGTGGATCTAATGCCGATGTAATTTCATCGCATAATAATATGTTTGATTTCATCGCTAATGTTCTAGCAATTGAAACCCTTTGTTGCTGACCAATTGATAGTGATAAAGCATTTCGTTCCAACAGATTTGACTCAAGACCTACTTTATCTAACAGATTAGATGCTAAAACAAAGCCATCTTTTTTATGAATTTCACCACTAAATTGTAAACCTAATAAAATATTATCCTGAACAGTGCCTTCAAATAATGAAGGGCTTTGTAAGATCATCATTGCATTTTTTCGTAATTTTTGTGGTGAGACCGAGTAGATCGACTGTCCATTTAATAAAATCTCACCTTCTTTGATTTTTTGTAGTCGATTTAAAGTGCGAAGCAGCGTTGATTTTCCTGATCCAGAAGTGCCAATCACACAAAATATTTCTCCTTCATTTATTTGAAAGGAAATATTTTTTAGTATTTGATTTCCATGAATATCAACACTTATGTTTTTAATATCATATACCACTTAAATCCCCCTTACATTAAACAAAAGGTGCCCTATTCAATGAAGGACACCTTTTGTTTCACTTTTTAAAGTATTTTTCGACCTCGGCCATGTGGAATACAAAGTGGTGTTCCAAACAATGGATCTTTAACGATATCACAGTTCATACAAAAAACATCACAAATTAATTCCTGATTTATGATCTTTTCAGGGTCACCCTCGGCATATACTTTACCATTTGAGATCGCAACTACGTTATGAGCATATCTGCATGCTAAATTAATATCATGTAGAACCATAACAATTGTGCGTTTTTCTTTTTCATTTAATTCATATAATAAATCTAGTATTTCAATCTGATGCGTTAGGTCAAGATAAGTAGTAGGCTCATCTAGTAAAATCGTGTCTGTATCTTGCGCTAAAGTCATAGCAATCCAAGCACGTTGACGTTGTCCACCAGAAAGTGAATCTACAAACTGATCTTTTAAATCAAACATATTCGTCATTTTTAAAGCATGGTTTACTTTTTCTTCATCTTCTTTAGACCATTGCTTTAACCAAGTTTGATATGGATATCTTCCTTGTTTTACTAATTGGAAGACAGTTAATCCTTCAGGTGCTACAGGACTTTGAGGTAATATAGACAAATTACGTGCAACTTCTTTTGTAGGACGTTTACTGATTTCTTTTCCATCCAGTAAAATTGTTCCACTTTTTGGTTGAAGTAATCTAGCAAGAGATCGAAGTAATGTAGATTTCCCACATCCGTTCGCACCTATTAGTACTGTTATCTTCCCTTTTGGTACTTCAAAGTTTAATTCATTTATAATCGTTTTATCATCATACGATAAGGTTAATTTATCAGTTACAATCGCATTAGTCATGCTATCACCTTTTTCCTGTTTTAAATAATAAATATATAAAATATGGTGCACCAATTACCGCTGTAAATACTCCCGCAGGAATCTGAATTGGTAGAAATACGGTTCTTCCAATTGTATCTGCAACTAATACCATTACTGCGCCGATCATGCCAGATAAAGGAATTAAGACGCCATAAGATGCACCTACAATTTTACGGGCAATATGAGGTGCAATGAGTCCGACAAAACCAATTGCTCCTGCAAATGAAACAGCTCCTGCTACTAAAGCTGTACTAATAAATAATAGAATTAGTCTATTTTTCTCGACTTGCACCCCTAAACTAGTAGAAACTTCATCACCTAATTGTTGTGTATTTAAATTTCTAATAAATAATAATGCTAATAGAATAAATGCAATTGTCCAGAGAAGTAAAATCTTTACTTGTTCCCAATTTGCACCGTAAACGCTACCTGTTAACCACATATTTGCTTCAGATGCTCTAAAAATTGGGCCAACAATCATAAAGAATGAAGTAATAGCCTGTGCAAGCGAAGAAAACCCTACACCTACCAATACTAAACGTAATGGTCTTAATTCCCCATTTTTATAAGCTAATCCATAAACAAAAATCAAACTAACAATAGCTCCAATAAAAGCTGCAAGTGGTAACCACTTAATACTAACAGTTAATTGATTTGTACGATCATCACTAAATATTGCTAAAAACAATACAACAGCTGCACCTGCTCCACCTGTAATTCCTAAAATATCTGGTGAAGCTAAAGGATTTCTTACTAATCCTTGAAGTATCGCTCCAGCAATTGCTAATGAAAGGCCTGCTAACATTGCAATGACAATTCTAGGCATACGAAAAGCTTGAATAAATAATTCATCTATTTTTTTCCCTTCTCCAAGGAGAACGGAAACAACTTTAGGAATGGAAATATATCGATCACCAAGCGTCAAACTAATTAAAAATGTACTCAATAATAGAATAAAAGTAATTAACAAAACGATTAATGAACGTTTATTTAGTAGATATGAAAAAAATCTATTACGTACTTTAATCATGTTCATTTAATCGTACCGCCTTTTCTTGCTAAATAGATAAAGAATGGAGCTCCTATAACAGCTGTTGTAATACCCACTGGCGTTTCTTCTGGCATTAATAAATAACGAGAAGCAATATCTGCTAATAATAATAAAATTGCCCCAACCACACCAGTAAAAGGAATCATCCATCGATAATCATTTTTGACAAACATTCTAACAATTTGCGGAACAATAATACCTACTAGACCAATTGGACCAGCGACACTTACAGCTCCACCAGCAAGGACGATTACTAAAACTACTAAAGTAATTTTCAACATCGCTGTATTCTGACCTAATGCTTTAGATAAGTCCTCACCTAGCATAAAAGTATTAATTTTACTACCAAGTGCAAGTGAAATAACCCAAGCTACTACAATATATGGTAGAACCAATACTAATGAATCTAGTGAACGCCCTTGTACCGAACCAGCTAACCAAAATAACACTTGATCTAAAGCTACCTCATTTGTTACAAGTAACCCTTGAGTAATTGAACTAAACATGGCAGCAATTGATACACCTGCTAATGTAATTTTTAAAGGCGTTGCTCCATCTTTTCCAAGAGAGCTTAATCCAAATACAAATAATGAAGATAATGCTGCACCAATAAAAGACAACCAGATTGTAGCTGTCACTGATTGCAAATTAAAAAAAGTAATACTTAACACGATTAACATAGATGCACCAGCATTAATTCCAAGAACACTTGGAGATGCTAATGGATTTTTTGTTAAGACCTGCATGAATAAACCGGCAATCGCAAGACTCGCACCAACTACTGATGCAATGATTGCTCTCGGTATTCTAACATTTTGTATAATCAAGTGTTCATTCGAACCATTAAAATTGGTAAACGTATGAATTAAGTTTGTAAAACTAGTATCTGTATACCCTAGTAATATACTAGAAAAAAAGCAAACGACGAATAATAAAATACAAGCAATTAAAACGATCATTCTTGATCTAAAATGAATAAGCATACGCTATCTCCTACTATATCTATTCTCTTTCCTTAGTCTAAATGATATAAATTATCAAGTCAATGAGAACCGTTTTCATTTTTCTTATTGACTCCACTAAAATAGTAATCTATAATACGATTTGTCAATAAATGAAAATGGTTATCAACTAGAAGGAGAGTATAAACACATGAAAAAATTCAAATTTTCTTCAATTATTGCACTATTAATTGCAGCTGTAATGGTATTAGGTGCATGTGGTTCAAAGAAAGATGAGAAAACATCTTCAAATGAAAGCAAAGCAAAAACAGTAACGATTGAACATGCAATGGGAACTACAAAAATTCCAGCAGATCCTAAAAAAGTAGTTATTTTAACAAACGAAGGAACTGAAGCTTTATTAGCATTAGGCGTTAAACCTGTAGGTGCTGTTCAATCTTGGACAGGTAAACCTTGGTATGATCATATTTCTAAAGATATGGATGGCGTAGAAGTAGTTGGTTTAGAAAGCGAAGTAAGCCTTGAAACAATCGCAGGCTTAGAGCCAGACTTAATTATTGGTAACAAAATGCGTCAAGAAAAAGTGTATGAGCAATTAAATGCTATTGCTCCAACTGTAATGGCTGAAACTCTTCGTGGAGATTGGCAAGAAAACTTTAAATTCTATGCAAAAGTATTAAATAAAGAAGCTGAAGGCAAAAAAATCTTAGATGATTATGCTAAACGCGTTGAAGAAGTTAAAACTAATTTAGGCGATAAAGTAAACAATGAAATTTCTATGGTTCGTTTCATGGGTGCAGATGTACGTATTTATCACTTAGATACTTTCTCTGGTGTTGTTCTTAATCAGTTAGGCTTTAAACGTCCAGAGTCTCAAAATGTAAATGACTTTGCTGAAAAAGGTGTAACTAAAGAAAGAATTCCAGCAATGGATGGAGATTATATTTTCTACTTTACTTATGAAACTGATACTGAATCTGGTGCTAAATTCGAAAAAGAATTTACAGAAGATCCTTTATTCAAAAAATTAAATGCTTCTAAAAATGGTCATGTATACAAAGTTAACGATGTAATTTGGAACACTGCTGGTGGTATCAAAGCTGCTTACTTAATGTTAGATGATATCGAGAAGACTTTTTCAAAATAAATTCATTCATTAAAAATTTAAACAAAGTACCATAAATTAAGTTTTTTAATAGTTTGAAAGGGTTAGCCTAAATGGCTAACCCTTTCTTATATAATAAAAAAATGGGGGCGATATTAGTTTGTAATCTTTGCTAAAAACTCTTTCTTTAATTCGATTGCTTTAATTAAATTCGCCTTAATTGTTTGAAGCGTATTAACAGATATATCATAATCTCTTTCTTTTAATTTCCCCTTAAATGTTTCCCAATTGCTTTTTCGATCTTCCCAAAGTTTTTTTACTTCAGTAGAATACGCTTTATGTTCATTTTTAAGAGTAGTTAATTTAGATTTAATATCGTTTAACGCAACCTTCTTTTCTGCTTTTGTTTTATCTTTTGCAGATTGAATTAATTTTGCTTCTTTTTTAAGAGATTCTATTTTTAAGTGATATGCAGATTTTATTTGAGTATTTAATTGTGCTTTTTGTTCTCTTAAAGCTTTAATTTCTGCTTGTAGATCTTTCAATTGTTGAGGCTTTTGTACTTTTGTTTGTTTTTGTTTTGCTTCTACTGATACATTTGTAGATGGTTTCACTTCATCAGCATGAACTGCTGAAACACCTAATGACATTGCAAACATAAATGGAACGATGACTCTTTTCTTCATATTAAACCTCCAAATTGTTTTTACTATTATTCTTTCAAATGCGAGAGACTCATACTATGGTGCATGTTTTATCCAAACTTTTGTGTTTTTGCTTTCTTGTTGATGAATCAATTGGCAATTCTTGAAGTAATGATATAGGATAACTTGATGGATAAGAATCCCTCATTTGAAAGATAAATAAGAAAAAATAGCGATCTTAAAGTTTGTCTTGTTGTTTATGTGTAGTTTATTCTTTTGATGTATGCTACTAATTTCTTATTCTAAAAGTAATATACCGTACGATTGTCACAACTAAGTAACAACAATCTGAAGTTCTTGTTAACAATTCCAATAATATAAAAAAAAGACTCTTCTGGAAGAGCCTTTTGATCTGGTAAAAAGAAGTATGTTGATTTCCGCTTCAGGTTGCTCGCTTTCCGTGGGGCGAGAGCTGAGCCTCCTCGGCTTACGCCTGTGGGGTCTCAGCCTTCCCGCTACTCCCACAGGAGTCGAGCATCCTTCCGCTTCAATCAACTTCTTAAAGTACTTTCTTCTTAAAGTACTTTCTTCATTCAACATTAAATCAACTTTTAAAGTATAGGCTTCTTTTCTTTACTAATAAGCTAACAATCACTTTGACATCTCTTTAAAATTTCTTGGGACAATATCTCTGTTGCTTTTTTTATATTGGATACATTGAAAAATACAATATCGTTTTCTCCTAGGTACATTGATTTGACTTGTACTTTACACCATAGGCTGCCGTAAAGTTGGTTAAATACGCCTGGAACTCCTGGTGGAATATTTAATAGAGCAATGATTGTTTCTTCTTTAAATGATACATTATGTGAATCGAGTGTTTTTCTTACTACATTGAAGTCTCTATTAGTCTCAGTTTCAGTGGTGCCTGCTACGATTCTAACAAAGTTTTTTTTATCGCGATTTTTTGTTGTCGTTAGAGCCAAAAGGTTAACAGAGTGTTTGGCAATATCATTCAAGATATTCGAAAGGGTTTGATCGCTTGCAGTAAAAGTAAATTGCGTTCTGTATTCAATTTCATAATTTAATTGTTGTGAATTACGATTATAAGAACGATTCATTTCGTACACATCCTTATGTTTTGGTTTTATATTAAGATATGTGACAAATGAGTTATGGTATGGGTAAAAGATAACCTTCTATACTATTAATATAAACGAATACCTATAAAACAAAATTATGGATTTTTACTGTCCAGTTGTAATGGAGATGGGATTTCAGTAAGTAAACAAAAAAAGAGCTTTCTTCAAATGAAGTAGCTCTTTTACAATAATTATTCTGATTGAGAATTTTTCAGTTAATTTTTCTATTAATATCTCCATTCACACTTCATACATAATTCGTTTTCTATTAACTCAGCAGTAATGCTTCCATTCATTTTTTCCATTAGGCTTTTTGCAATCGGCAAGCCCAGTCCTGTACCTTTTCCGGTTCTTGTTTGGTCTGCTTTATAAAATCGATCAAACATATGATTTAAATCATGCTGACTTAATTGATTAACAGAATTGCGAATTGAAAATTGAACAGAATGGTCGAGCTTTTCTAGTTGAATAGTCACATTACCGCTTGAGTGTCTTATGGCATTCAACAATAGGTTTTCAACAACGCGCTTGATGGCAGATGGGTCTGCCATCATATGTATTTCATTTTCTGGAATGATGATGACAGGCTCTATTTTCTTTTTATTAAACTCCTCGTAAAAAGCTAATAAAACTTCAGAAATTACATTATTTAATTTAAGTTTCTCAATTTTTATTGGATATTCTATTTGCTCAATAATTGAGAGTTCAAAAAAATCTTCAAGTAAAACTTTTAATCTTAGCGCACTATGTTTAACGATATTCGTATATTCTTTTCTCTTTTCTGCTGATAAATCATCTGACTCTAGAAACTGAATATAACCTAATATTGAAGTCATAGGTGTTCGTATATCATGTGAAATGTATGATATTGCTTGTTTTAATTCATTTTCAGATAAACGCTTCTCAGCACGTGCTCTTTTCGTTAAATCAATTTGATGATTTATTTCCACAGCAAGCTTTTCAATTTCATTTTCAAAATAGGTTAGGTCTATTTTTTTTTCAACTTTACTTTTGTTGATTTCATTTAATTGTTTCCTTGTTCGTTTAATTTCCTTTTTTAATAGAAAATAACGGGTGAGAACAATCAGTAATACAATCATAACGAAAATTGTTACAAAAATCATTCGGCCACCCGCTTCCTTTCTTACTTGATTTCTTTCTTCCTAAAAATGAAACTACCCAAAATACCTAAAACAATAAAAGTCAAAATAGGTATGAGAATTAGTGTCGTGAATTCAGTATGATCTAATTGATCGAGCTTATATATTTTCGGATATAACATAAAAACTGTATGATCAATAATCGTTTTTAAGCTAGTTATTTTAGAACTAATAAAATCTAAAATAGAATTTACTAAGGCAAAAAACATAATAAGCAATCCGATTGTTTTTCCACTGTCCGTAAAAATCGTTGCGATAATTGCCATAATAGAAGCAAATGCAGCTGCATAGAGTGTAACTACAACGAATGCTTTTAGTATGAATATCCAGTCCGTTGCTCCATTAAAATCGAAAAAGAGATTGACTGACGTAGTCATAAAGATTGGTAAAATTAACATAATAAGGATGCTACCAATTGAAAACATGATTAATTTTGCAAAATAGATTCGTAATCTACTATTTCCTGATGAAGCGATACTTTTCATCGTACCATTTGAATATTCACTTGTAATGAAGAATCCAGCAAAAATACATGGAATAAGCTTAACGATATCACTATTAATACTTAAAACTTGATATAAAAAGAATTCACTTAAACTTAATTTAGAAACCCCTTCGTTTGATTGCATAGTAAATGGATACAATACCGAGAAAATAATCAAAATTAATGCTAATGTTCGAAATGAGCGATCCTTTTTTAATTTGTACCATTCAGTTTTCATAAGATTACCCACGATTTACACCCCCAATTCGAGTTGTAAAATAAGCTTCCAAATCTTCACCCATCAGCATAAATTCTTCAATAATTAAGCCTTCTCCTGTTAGAGCTTTGGAAACCTCTCGTGCTTGATCTACATAATCAAATAACCTAATTGAACCATCTGGTAATACTTCATAATTTCGTGAAGACAAGATCCCCTCAATAACTGTTGCGGCTTTATTTGGATTATCAACCTTAATATACAAAAAGTGTTTACATTTTTCATTCAGTTCACTAGTGGATAACTCTTCTAATAGTTCGCCCTCATGAATAATGCCATAATGAGTTGCTAATAAATGCAGTTCACTTAAAATATGACTCGAAATTAAAATGGTAATTCCATACTCTTGATTTAACTTTTTTAATAACTCACGAATTTCTACTACACCCATTGGGTCTAGTCCATTAATAGGCTCGTCTAATATTAAAAATTCAGGATCTCCTAGTAATGCGATTGCAAGACCCAGTCGTTGTTTCATTCCTAATGAGAAATTTTTCGCTTTCTTTTTACCTGTATCTTGTAAACCAACTAAGTTCAGTGTTTTTTCGATACATTCTTTACCAGGAATTCCTTTCAGTAGTCTATGAGCTTCTAAATTCTCAGATGCACTTAAGTGAGGATATAAAGCTGGGCCTTCGATGATTGTTCCGACTCTTTTTCTTGCTTCAGTTAGCCCACTCTCATTACTTTCTCCAAATAATTCAAATGACCCTGAAGTTGGATATGCAAGGCCAGTGATGATTCGAATTAAGGTTGACTTTCCAGCACCATTTTGCCCGATAAATCCATAAATTGATCCCTTTTTAATTGATAAATTAACTTTATTAAGTGCCATTTTATTCTGGTACTTTTTAGATAAATGATTGGTTTTTAGTACATACTCATTCAAAGTATTTCCTCCTTTGATTACTTCTTACATTGTCTAAATAGAATGAAGATTTATTGATTCATTTAATTTAATCTTGATTATTTATAACTATAAGAAGGAAACCATAAGAAAGTATTAAGTTAAATCTTAAGAAAACCTTAAGTTTTCAGTTTGTACCCCATTCCCCAAATCGTTTCGATATACTCTTCATTCGGATTTGCTTTTGAAAGCTTACTTCTTATGTTACTCATATGAACATTAATCGTATTATCATCCCCATAGAATTCCTCATGCCAAACACTTTCAAACAAATTTGCTTTCGTAAAGACTTTCTTTGGAGAAGACATCAGTAGAAATAGAATCTCATATTCAAGAGCAGTTAATTTTAATTCGTAACCATTAATAGTCACTTCTTTTGAATCAATATTCATCACGAGATTCTTATGACTGATCTGATTGCTTACTGGAACATCCGACTTGCGTCTAAATCTTCTTAAGCAAGCATCAATTCTTGCAGAAACCTCTTCTATATCAAAGGGTTTCGTAATATAGTCATCCGCGCCCGCCCTTAGAGCATCTATTTTAGTTTGTGTCTCAATCTTTGCAGAAATAATGATGACGGGGATTTCATTTTCTTTCCTTACCTTTTTAAGTAATTCCTCACCAGACAAACCAGGAAGCATTAAATCAAGTAGTATCAGATCCCACTTTTGATTTTCTAAATAAATTTGCGCCTCAGTCCCAGAGTATGCTGACTTAGGATGATAACCGTTTCTGCTAATAATATTACAAAGTAATTGATTAATATCTTCATCATCTTCAATTATTAAAATATTTATCACATCATTCATCTTTTTCATCCTCACAATTATGATTCATTGTAATATGGGCATTGTCTATGTTTTGAATAGATGCAGATTGTTTACAAATACCTTTTTTTCTATATCTTCCTTATTTACATTCAAGTACAATCTCATTCACAAGCTTAACATTTTTCATGATCCCGTTAGTTCAACAATAACTAAATTAGCTAATAATTGTCCAACTAAATTAATAACTTGATAAATTACTGCATACACAAAACCCCTAAAGCAATTTGCATTAGAGGTTAACAAAAAGAACATTTAATTCTTAAGATATGACGATGAAAAATTCAATACATTACAAATTGTCAGCTGTTAAACTTTTAAGAAATTCTTTATTATTCAAAATGGTATTTTCTAAGTTTTGGCGTATTAGCTTTAAAGTTTGATATGCAGATTTAATATTTTCATTTTCCATCTGTTTCTTATAATTCTCCCATAACTTTTTCCGTTCGCTTTTCAACTGTTTATTGATAGAAATTGCTTCTTTATAAATACCAATTTTACTTTGAATTTTGTTTAATTTATCTTGATTGATTTTTGAGTAATTGCTCTTCTCTAGTTCTTTTAATTGCTTAACTAATAACTGTTTTTTCTTTGGGTACAACTCTTTAATCTTTTGATTTAAAAGATCTTTTTCTTCATTTAGCTTTTTTACTTCTTGCTGTAAATTTTTAAGTTTGTTAGAGATGTTTCTACTAATCTCTTTACCATCGCTTAGTTCCTTATTGCCTGTAGCTGCTTCACTTGGAGTAGAAAAAAACATTATACTCCCAATTGAGATCATAACAAGTAAAAAATACTGCAATTTCCGCATAATTCACCTCTAGTATTATTTTAAATCGTTTGGAAATCCATCATCTTCTTGTTCAAATTCTAAATTATCAATTTCTTCAAGCATCTCACCCAGTTGTTCTTCAAAGGTCGTTTCTTCTGAAGCTTTTTCTTCGGTAGTGTTTTTTTCTTCAGTGAATGTTCGTTTTGAAGGTTTAGAATTATTTTTCTCATTATAATTGTTATCAATAAATGAACAACCAATTAATATAAAGAGCAATATCAACGGAATAATATACTTTTTCATTTTATCCTCCGTAATTCCTTACCCAAATTTTTACGGCCTTTTCTAGAAATCATTAGTTGATGTTTGTCATTTTAGGTAATTCAATCCAAAATGACACACCACCCTCTTCATTTTCAACCCCAACATTTGCTTGGATCATGATTGCTAGCTCTTTTACAATACTTAGACCTAAGCCTACATTTCCATTTGTTCGGTTTCTTGCTAAATCTGCTCGATAAAAACTTTCCCAAATGCTTTCTATTTCACTTTCAGGTATCATTTCACCACTATTAAAAACCGATATACGATATGTATTTTCTCTTTCTTTTACTGAAATTGTAATTTGTTTCTTTTCATTCACATGAGTTAATGCATTATTTATGTAATTACTCATGATTTGTACTAATTTTATACGATCTGTCATAATTGGTTTTATATCGGTTTGTTCGTGCTGGAATACAATATGATTTTCATTAAATTGTGGAGAATATAATTTCATCATCTCATTTACTAACTGATTTAAATCCACTTCCTCGTAATGAACTTCCATCTTACTATTTTGTAATGTTGAAAGATTTAATAAATCGTAAACCATTTTCTCCATTTTGTTTGCTTCATCCATAATAATGTCGAGGTATTCTTGTTGTTCCTCCTCGGTTTGATTTACACCAACTTGTAATCCTTCAGTGTAACTTTGAATGATTGTAATAGGTGTTTTCAATTCATGGGAAACATTTGATATAAAGGTACGACGCTTTTTTTCAAACTTTACTTTTTCTTCTAGTTCATTCATTAATGTTTTATTTTTGATATTCAACTTTTCAATGAAATCTGAAATGATGTTACTTAATTCATTCATCGAATATCCAAGTTGCCCCAATTCATCCTTCCTATTGTGATTCCATTTTCTTGAAAAGGACAAACTAGTCATTTCTTTTGCCATACTACTAATTTCTAAAATTGGTTTTGTAAATGATTTAGCCATTATCAATCCAATGACTGTACCAACACATAAAAGTGCTAGACCGATATAAATTAAAAAATAATTGTATATCTCTACACTTTCATTAATAGCTGTAATTGGTGTACGTATGATTAAAATTTTATTTCGATCGAGCTTACTACCTACTAAAAGAAACTCTAAATCTATACTTTTTAAGTTCGTTTTTGTGACATAATAAGTATTTTTCTTTAATTCATTTTTTAACCGATTCATACCATTTTCAGATACGTTCGGTTTATTTTGTAAATCCTCAAATTCATCTATTGTACGGAGCTTTTCCTTACTATCTCCCTTTAAAGTACTATATAAAGTGCTACCACTTAAAGAAAGAACTTCAATTGAAAAACCGTGAGATTTCTCTAAAGTATCAACAAATGAAATGAGCTGATCTTTATTTTTTTGTCCGTATAATACTTTTAATTCCTGGCTACTATTTTTAATTTTGATTGTCTTTTGATGAATATAAAATGTTTCTAAAAAGAACAGATTAATTAATAGGCCGATTCCGACTAAACTAATTATTAATAAAATAAATGTAAGCAATAGTTTTGAACGAATTGATTTCATTTATGAAACCTCAAAACGATAACCAACTCCGCGAACAGTGTGAATGTAGGATGAACAAGCTCCTAGTTTTATACGAAGTCTATTAATATGTGTGTCTAATGTTCGATCCTCACCATAGTATTCATAGCCCCAAACAGCAGATAAAATTTGTTCTCGCTCCAATGCTAATTTTTGATTTTTAATAAAATAATAGAGTAAATCAAATTCCTTCTGCGTCAGGATAACTTGTTGATCTTGTATGAATAATTTCCTTGCACTAAAGTCGATTTCTATATCTTTCGCTCGGAATATACTATGTTCATATTTACTAGATTCCGCTACTACTCTTTTTAGTAGAGCCTTCATTCTAGCAATTAGGATTAATGGTTTTACCGGCTTTGTAATATATTCATCCGCTCCAACCTGGAAGCCATACAATTCGTCATATTCCTCGCTTTTTGCAGTGATCATAATAATCGGTATGCTAGAGTGCTTTCGAATTTCTTTACATACTTCCCATCCATCTATTTTAGGCATCATCACATCTAATAGAATTAATTTCAGCTCATCTTGATTTGTTTTGAATAAGTTAATTGCCTCTTCACCATTTGCTGCTTCTATAACTTCAAACGACTCTCGCTTTAAAAAGTCTACAAGTACTCTTCGGATACGCTGTTCATCATCACAAAGTAATATTTTCACCACAGTGTTTCCCCCAATAAAGCTTTCTATTATCTATTTATATTATAAATTGCTAGATTATTAAATGAAAGAAAATTCAATCATTTCAGTATTAATAAGTGAACTTTGAAAGAAAAAAGACAGATAGCTATCTATCTGCCTTTTTAAAAGGAAGTATTTTTCATTCTAATTTTCATTTTAGATTTTAATTGTTTCACTTCATTAACTCGTTAATCTCACTTTTTGTTCTCTTAAATTGAGCATCATGTGTTCTTGATCCCAATATTCATCATTTAGTTTTAAGCTGTCCGGTGTTACAGCAAATGTTTCGAAGCCAAATGTTTTATATAGTTTTTTAGCTGATGTATTACCTTCCACAACATTTAACATAATTTGTTCTAGCTCTAAGCTTTTAGCTAGATGAATGACTTCTTCGATCAGTCTATGACCAGCACCCAACCTACGTGCTCTAGTTGATACATAAACTGACTCAATTTTCCCTTTATGTTCTGATTTCGTTTTTTCGAATGTTTTCAAAGTAGCGATTCCAATTAATTCACCATTATTTGTAAATGCTCCAAATGTATAATTGATGTCTTTATCTAATATTTCAGCTTTATATTCTATTGGGTCATCTTGTTCAAGTATGTCATCCATCGTTGTACTAAATACTTCTGGATTTTTTTCTAAACCTTCTAGACGAATATTAAGATAGATTTCTGCATCTTCCTTTGTTAATAAACGTATTTTCATTTCTATCTCCTCCGTGTTGTATCCACATTTAAATTTTAACGAACTCAATGTAGGTTTTCAACGCTTTATGAGGTATGCTTCGACTGTCATATATTTGTAAAAAAGGCAGAAAAACGCCTGTATATCAGTATGTAAACAGAATTAAACTGTCTATTTTTCAGTACAAGCTGTTACAGAATTGTTAGCTTTGTCATACTCAACTTTACATTAGTAAGAAAAGATTATTGTTGATATTTACTATTGGCTGTTTTTGTGACTTGCTGCTATTTAACAAAAAAAGAAATGTGTTAATTTCCACTCCAGGATGCTCTTGAGCTAAAATATGTGAGACTCCTAGTCAAAAAACACTGCATTCCAGACCCTTAACTAAGTTTATTAATTAGATAGACTCTTTCAGGTCTTCCAATCGTTCCATAGGCTAAATCAGCAAGTACCTTTCCTTCTGATACTAAGTACTCTAAATATCTTCTTGCAGTTGTGCGACTGACTCCAATTTCATGACTAACATGTTCTGCAGTCATTCCATTACTTTCCTCATGAATCGCTATTAAAACTTTTTCTAAGGTAAGTTTATCTATTCCTTTTGGAAATTGACTTTGATCTTCGATGACGCCGATATTCTTCCCAATTAAACTATCAATCTCACCTTGAGTAATATAAGCACTTTTGGATTGTAAATTGCTAACTTTCTTTGAATAATTCGCATATCTAATTAAAGAATTTTTTAAGCGTTCAAAAATAACTGGTTTAATAATGAAGTCAAATACTCCGTAATGAATAGCTTGATTAACTGACTCTATTTCCTTAGAAGCGGTAATCATAATTACATTCGAAGTTGTTGAGTTGTCTTTTATCCATTTTAAAAAATCTAGTCCGTTCATATCTGGAAAATAAACATCTAGTATTACTAATTGTGGTTTTACGATTTCAAATAGCTCAACCGCTTCTTGATAATTAGTCGCAATACCTATTACGCTGAAACCATCAATTTTATCAATAAATCTCTGATGAATTTCCGCAATTCTACTATCATCCTCAACTATTAATACTTCTATTAAATTCTTTTTCATAGATTATGTTATTCTCCTTTTGTTGTTTAGGAATGGCAACAATAAAGGTTGTTCCTCCATTTTCATTAGAATGAAATGTAATCTGGCCATTTAATTTATGGAGTAATCTTTGAACTAGATGTAGTCCAATACCTGAATTTTTGTACTTCTTTTTTGTCGTGACACCATATAAAAATATATCTTCCACTAGTTTTTCTGGGATTCCATTTCCATTATCATCTATTTCAATGATTAAATCCTGGCCAATGTCTGTAAGAAATAATGATACTTTCTTTTCTGGTTTATTTGAATCAAGCACAGCATCAAATGCATTATTAAGTAGATTCCCTATAATTGTTATTAAATCTTCGCGATTAACCTCTTTTGGCACATCCGCAAAACTACTATTATGATCTAACATGAAATCTACTTTTAACTCATTCGCTAAACTTATTTTCCCCATTAAAAGCCCTGCGATAACCGGATCAGAAATTTCTTCCATAATGAATTGAATGATATTTTGAGTTATATTGGACTCTTTTGAGATTAATTCAATTGCTTCTTGGTATGATTCAAGTTGCATCAAACCTAAAATTGTATGCAATTTATTTGAGTATTCATGAGATTGAGCTCTTAATCCTTCTGAATAAGCCTTTATTTGTGACAATTCATTCAGCACTTTATTCAATTCCGATTTTTCTCTAAAGGAAGTTACTGCACCAACAATATTACCGTCTACTCCAGAGATTGGAACACAGTTGATAATCACCATTTTTTCGTTAATTAGAAATTCTAAATCATATATTGCTTCTCCTGTTTCTACTACTTTTTTCAAATGAGAATTATGTAAAATGTCTTCTATTTTTAATCCTCTAAGTTTTATATTATTTGGAATAGAAAGTACTTTATGGGCATTTTCATTAACGACTGTAATTTCACAATTTTCATCTATCGCAATAATACCTTCATGAATAGATTCTAAGATAGCATGTTTTTCTTGATACATTCTTCCAATTTCTTTTGGTTCTAATCCGAAAATAGATTTTTTAATATTAAATGAGATTAGAAAAGCTGCCGAAATACCAATTACTAATATAATTAAGCTATTAAATAACAACTTTTTATGAAACTTATTAGCTTCTTCTTCAATATCCTTAATTAAATAACCGACGGAAACTACACCTATTACATCTCCTTGATTGTTTATAATTGGTGATTTTCCTCTTAACGAAGGTCCAAGTGTACCGGTAGATTCTGATATGATTTCCTTACCTTTAAATACTTTCTCATTATCACCACCAACCATCCTTTTACCAATTAACATTGAATTGGGATGTGAATAACGAATTTCATTCCTGTTACCAACAACGATAAATTCTGCTCCAACTTTTTTTCTTATTTTTTCTACAATCGGTTGAATCGTTACAGATGGATTTTCTTTCAAAAATGCAGTGCGTATTTCTGGCATATTTGCAACTGCTTGAGAGATTGCTAATGCTTTTAATCCTTTTTCGTGCTTTGCATTTTTTTGAAGCATTTCTTGTGATACTAATTCAAAAACACTGCTAATACATAAGATTAAAACTGATATAAAGATGATTAGTTTATAGTGTAAGCGCATAAAATTCTCCTTGTATTTTTATAATAATCAAAAAACTCCTTTTATTAAAGGAGTTTTTCTAGATATTTAATGCTAGTTATTTTATGCTTCTATATTTAATACAACACTTTTACCTTTTAATTTAATAATGATTGGAACTATAATCCACAAAGCTGCAACGACTAAAAATGAAGCTGAAATTGGATGTGTAATAAATATGCTATAGTCACCATTTGAAACTGTTAAAGCTCTTCTTAAGTTATTTTCAATCATTGGTCCTAACACTAAACCTAATACTAAAGGTGCAATTGGAAAATCATTTTTAGAAAGAAAATAACCAAAAATGCCACAAGCAATTAATAGTAGTAAGTCATTTACAGAAACTTGTACCGCATAAACCCCAAATATTGATATTGCGATAATGATCGGTAGTAAGTATTTTTTCGGTGTTTGAATAATCTTTGCAAACAATCTTACCAATGGCATGTTTAGTACTAATAACATAATATTACCGATAAACATACTTGCAATTAATCCCCATGCAACATCTGGGTGTTCTTCAAATAAAAGTGGTCCTGGTTGAATGTTATACATCATAAATGCACCCATTAATATCGCAGTCGTACCAGAGCCAGGAATTCCTAAAGTTAATAGTGGAATCATTGCTCCTCCAGATGCAGCATTATTAGCTGATTCAGGTGAGGCAACTCCTGCAATTGTACCAGTTCCAAACTTTTCAGGAGTTTTACTTAACTTTTTTTCAACAATATAAGCAAAAAATGAAGCCAATGTTGCACCTGCTCCGGGTAAAATACCGATAAAAAACCCTAACAATGAACCCCTAGCAATGGGTGCAGCACTTTCCTTTAATTCCTCTTTTGAAGGTACTAAATTATTAATTTTTGCGATTTCTCCATCATCTACTTCATTTTCCAGAATCGTTTTAAATACTTCTCCAAGGGCAAATAACCCAACAGCAATTGTTAAAAATTCTAACCCTTGATATAACCAAGGAATATCATAAGTAAATCGTGAAACTCCAGAAACTGAATCGATACCAATCGTCGCAAGAAGTAACCCAACAATTGTCATAATCAATGCCTTAGTTATTGATTTACCTGCCAGGCCACTAACTGCACATAATCCTAAAAGCATTAATGAAAAATACTCTGCTGGTCCAAATTTTATAGCGAGAGCCGACAAAGGTTTAGCAAGTAGTATTAATGCTACAAGTGTAACGACACCTGCAACAAATGAACCAATAGCTGCGATAGATAAAGCACTACCAGCTCTTCCTTTCTTAGCCATCTGGTAACCATCTAATGTCGTAACAACAGATGACGATTCCCCAGGGGTGTTTAAAAGAATAGATGTGGTTGATCCACCATACATTGCACCATAATATACACCCGCAAGTAATATAATCGAACTAGTCGCTGCTTGTTCTGGTGCTAAAAAACCAGTTGCAGAAGCTGTTACAGGTATAAGAAGTGCTACTCCACTCATGGGTCCAATACCAGGCAAAACACCTACTGCTGTACCAATTAACACTCCGACAAAGGCGAATAATAAGTTATACCAAATAAATGCAGTTTCAAAACCTTGAGCTAAATATTGAATTGTACCCAATTGTTTGTCTCCCTTCTAGTCGTTTAAAACCAAATTGGCCATCCAGGTAATGTACCTTTCATAACATTAACAAATACAAAGTAAATAATGATTGAATATCCTAGAGAAATAGTAATTGACTTCAACCATTTCCCTCGGTCTAATGCTTGGAAACAAATCAATAAAAACAAAAATGAACTGATAATAAAACCAATTTTTTCAAGTAAAAGTGCATACATAATGGCTGAAACTAAGACAATTAAAAATCGTTTGTAATTAAATTGGATTGTATCTGTGTTTTCTTGTTTATAAAAAAATGTTTCGTAAAATAGACGAAAACTCAATAATGCCAGAATACAGCCAAGTATAAAAGGAAAGACATTTGGACCTACAACACTTCCATATGCAGATGTAGCAACCCCCCGGCTTTCTATCATAAATGTTAGACCGATTATTAAAAATATGATTGCTGCAATTCTATCAAACTTTTTATTCAATTAATTCACCTCTCTATTTAGATAGTAGAAGGAGATAACTCTCCTTCCTCTCATCATTTATTTTTTCATTCCCAATACTTCTAATAAATCATTAACTTGTGTTTCTTGTTCTGCTAAGAACGTTTTAAAGTCTTCACCGTTTCTATATTCTGGCTGCCAGCCTTGAGTCTCTACTTCTGTTTTCCACTCATCTGTTTCTACTAATTTAGCAATTGTATTTTCCCAGAAAGTATATGCATCCTTAGACATTTTTTCTGGACCGAAAACGCCACGCCAAATGACAAACTCTGCATCAACTCCTTGTTCTTTAGCTGTTGGAACTTTTGATAAAACCTCTCCCCCAATGCGTTCAGGTGCTGTAACTGCAAGAATTTTCACTTTACCAGCTTTTACGAATTCAAGCGTACTTGAAATATCGGTAGAAATAACATCTGCATTTTTTCCTAAAAGAGCTGTTATTGCTTCAGAACCGCCATCATATGAAACGTATTTAATTTTAGTAGGATCAATACCATATTTGTAGGCTGGTAAGATTCCAATTAAATGATCCATTGATCCCGGAGCAGAACCACCTGCTAATGTCACTTTACTAGGGTCTTTTTTCATATCTTCTAAAAGCGATTTTAAATCTGTATATTTTGAATCAGCCCTAACAACAATTGCACCGTAATCAATTGTTAACTGTGCTAAAGGAGTTGTATTTTTATAGCCATATGGACTGTTTCCCTCTTTTTTTAAGTTATTAATAATAATTGGAGGTGAGTTTACAAATAGTTTTTCATTATTAGCTTTATCCTTCGTAGCATACTCAGCCATAAATACTGCTCCGCCACCACCAGGCTTATTCTCCACTGTCATCGGTTCCTCTACAAGATTTGTTTCACTTAAAATTTTTACAAACGATCTAGATGTTAGGTCCCATCCTCCACCTGCCCCAGATGGTGCCACAACCGAAATTGCTCTTTCCGGATACGAAGATTTACTTCCTGAAGTTTCTTTCCCGCTATTACATGCTGCTAGACTTACAGTTAAAATAGATGACAATAATAATAAACTAGCTTTCTTACAATTCATTATTAATCCCCCTTTGTTTGTAAACGCTTACTTATAGAAGTATTATAGTTTAATAATTCAGAAAAATATTATTATGAACGTTAAAGATGTAAGTATCATTAAAACCATTTTGTTCATAAAAACCACAGTGATTTTAAATCTATACAAAGCACATTAAATGGGAAGTTTTCTAATACAACATCTTCTTTCCCTTCGTTTTTTTTAGACATAAAAAAATACGAGACTGAATTTAATCAGCTCGTATTTTTCATTGATCGATTTATTTATGAATCCAAACAGCTCCAGCAGAATTATCTTTTGCTTCTCCAATTACTTGGAACTTTAAGCCAAAGTTTGGAAGGTTTCTTCCTGCATCAGGAATTAACTCATTCATGTATTCGTTTGAATCATCGAATTTTGTTACTCCTGTTAATCCGTCATAATCGAAAATTCCACGAGATGGTGAGTTAATATACCATTCTGGAGATTTATCATAACTGAATGCAGCATCTGAAACTTGGTATCTAGTACTCTGTTCAACTGATTGTTGTCCATTTAGGTTACCAACAATTGCTGATGGATGAGCGTCAACTACACCTAAGAATCCTTCTCCTGGATGTACCCCTACCCAGTTATCAGTATAGCTATCATCACCATACCAAACTACTAAACCAGTATTATACTTAACTCCGCGAGCAAATTCTAATGCTTTATCACTTCCAGCATAATTTCTCCACTCTAAGTAGTAGTAATGTTTCTTGAAATCAGTTCCATTTGATACACTTGCACCATCTAATGTAAATGCTGGTGTACCTTCTGCTCCATCAGTAAATACTACTTGATCATTTACTGTTAACTTTGCTTCATCAAACGCAAAACCATTTGGAGCTAAACCGCCATCAGTTACATACTCAAATTGAACTTTTACATTTTTCCCTTTAAATGCAGATAAATCATATGATTTATCAACCCATAGGCCATTTGATGTTTCATATCCACCTGCTGTATTTTCATCACCAATTGTATCAATTGTCGCAAGTTTATTACCATTCTCGTCTAATACGTTAACATATAGATAGTCAAAATCAAATTCTACTTGATAGTTAGCTTTTAATGAGAAATTAGCACTTGTTGCGCCAGTTAAATTAAACACTGGTGAAGTCATTGTAGTGTGTAAGTCATCACCTTTTGAACTGTAGTAATATTTTGCACCAAATTGAGGTTGAATTTCACTCTTAACCTCTTTATCTGGTAGATTTACTTTAACAATTCCAGGATTATTTGATTTTGTTACACTTTGATCGATAAATGCAGCAATACCTTCTTTATCGATATCTTTATAATCTACTTCTGTCATGTTAGCCCAGTTCCCACCAATTGTTTTTTGGAAGAACTCTTTATTTTGTGGAGAAAAGCTTGTAGGTGTTGTTCCAGCAATTGCACCATTCCAACTACCACCACTCATAATAGACCAAGAAGCAATTGGCTCACCATCACCAGTATATTGCGTATCATATTCATCTGGTAATCCTAAATCATGACCGTATTCATGAGCAAATACACCTACAGCACCATCTTCTGGTTCAACTGTGTAATCATATGCTGCCATATATCCGCCCCAATAAGGAACAGAAGCTTGTGTTCCTGCAAAAGGAGTAACTCCATTTAATACCCAACGGTGTGACCAAATAGCATTATCACCTAATGCTCCGCCACCTGCTTCTTGTCCAACTCCAGCATGAATTACCATTAAGTGATCAACTAAACCATCTGGCTCATTTGTATTACCATCACCATCGATATCGTAAATATCTAGGTCATCATAATCAGCTAAATTCACTCCAGAGTTAATTGCAGCTTTTAATGCATCTTTAATGAAGTCACGTGGACCTTTTGGATTTAAATTATCATGTCCAGTTGCACTATCATCACCATAATCAGCTGCATTGCCTGGAACTGTTAACCAATCAGTTACTGTACCTTTTACAGTGTAACTTCCACCAGATTGTTCTTCATAAAATTGTTTAAACGTTTTTACTTTTGAACCGTCAAATAATGTAAAGTCCTTATCTCCAAAAAGCATATTTTCATAGTGTGCTTTATTGAAGTCTGAAGAATACATATATCCTTCTTCTTGCTCAATACTATTATGTTTAAAATCTGCAAATTCTGCTAATACAACTAATACTTTATCTTCACGAACACCGCCATCGTATTTTGCTTGTTTAGCTGAATCTACTTTGACGATACCATTTTGCTTACCTTTTTTGTAATTTCCATGACCTTTAGCTAATTGCTTTAACAATTGGCTTTTACGTTTTTCTAACGTATTTTTTTGTTTTTCAGCAATTTCTGAACTATGATCATTTGTTGCTTTACTCTTTTCACCTTGTTTTTTCTTTATGTATGCTTTAACCTTGGCTTTAGCAGTTTCAGAACTATCAGATGCCTTAATGACACCTCTGTCTTTTAAAGCTTTTTCTAAACGTTCTTCATCTACAATATTTAAATCTAAATACGGAGAATCTGCTACTTGCTGACTCTTTTCTTCAGTAGGGACCGCAGCTTTTGTCGTAAGTCCCGTTGAAAGAACAGAAAAACTTAATGCTGTGACTAGCGAAATACTTGATAAAACTTTCCAATACGATGGTTTCCTCATGATTTGCACCTCTATTCTGAATTTTCATAACAGTAAATAAATAGTACAAGCTACGTTCTCTCTCGACAATGAGTCTTTATTAACTATTTTTAAGTTAGTCAATAATCAATTATCACTAAAATCTAATAATTTTTAAAAAAGGTAGAGGTAAATAGTCATATTTTTTCGACAAATAGAAACACAAAAATATACTATGAAAATGGTGAAAATCAGATGATTACTCCTATTGATCAAAGCTTTTTTAATAAACCTACACTTCAACTGTCGAAAGATTTACTTGGTTGTCGTTTAGTACATTTAATGGATAATATTGTAATTTCTGGAAGGATTGTCGAAACAGAGGCTTATATGGGGCCTGTAGATCGTGCCGCGCACAGCTTTCAAAATCGCCGTACAAAACGGACTGAAATCATGTATCATGAGGCTGGGCTAATTTATACATACCAAATGCATACACATACTTTAATAAATATTGTAAGTGGAAATATAGATTGTCCTGAAGCAGTTCTGATCAGGGCTATTGAACCGATTGACGGAATCGATTATATGATTCAAATGAGGAATAACCAGCCTATTTCAAATTTAACAAATGGCCCAGGTAAATTAACAAAGGCTATGAATATTACAATGTCTTCTTATGGACAAAAAAGCTGGGAGCCACCAGTATTTATTGCGGAAGGAACCAAGCCGCACGCTATTAGTTCGGGTCCCCGTATTGGCATTGAGAATACTGGAGAAGCAAGAGATTACCCTTGGAGATTTTGGATTACTGATAATCCATTTATTTCAAGGAAATAGTGAAACCACTCCCTGGAATCTAAAAAAATCACCAAGGCTACTAATTGAATGTTAATTAGTTGCCTTGATGATTTCGAATTGTTTTACCCTCAGAGAAGAACTCTTTTAAATTTAAGTTTCTTTTCATTTCATCATTCTCTAAAACCTGTGGTAGCACTAATTATTTGTTCTTCTAGTTCAAATCGGTATTCCTTTGTTTCATAATGACTCCACCCGAATCTTTTTTCCATATAATTAATTACTCTATTTTTGTATTTATTTACAACATCGATTTGAAAATATAATGTCCCTGTACGTCTTATAAAAAAATCTACTGGTTTTACAATCATTTCATATTGAATTCCATACTCTAGCGGTAAAAATAATGTCAAAGGTAAATCATAGTTATCCTTTATATTTCTTAGTCCAATATCTAATATTTGGTCGATATTTGAACCGTACCTATTACTCAATTGCTCATATTCATGTTCATTTAAACCAATTGCAATGCCTGCTGATTCGAATCTTTTTTTATAATAATGAAATCCTTTTGATCCCCCAACTTCTCCACCCGAAATGGGTAATTCTTTTGTTTGGCAATCCTTGTAGACTTTATTTTTAGTCATAAAAAATTCCTTCGAGATATGATCTACAACAGTTTCAGCCATTTTACGGTAACCGGTCAACTTTCCTCCAGCTATTGTAATTAATCCTGAATTTGAAAGCCAAATTTCATCTCTTCTAGATATTTCTGATGGATCCTTTCCCTTCTCATAAATAAGTGGTCTGACTCCTGCCCAACTTGATTCAATATCTTCTTCATGAAGTTGAATTGTTGGAAACATAAATCTGATGCAATTCAGAATATATCGTCGATCATCTAGACTTACTTTTGGGTTTACTGGTTCATTATCAAAAATTGTATCCGTTGTACCAATATATGTCTTTTTGTCTCTTGGAATGGCAAATACCATTCGCCCATCCTCTGTATCAAAATAAACAGACTGATTCAGTGGGAATTTTTTATGGTCAATGACTAAATGAACCCCTTTTGTTAAACGTAGATTTTTATCATTTTCGATTTTATCTTTTTCGCGTAATTGATCTACCCATGGCCCAGTTGCATTTACTACTTTTTTAGCTTTGATTGTAAAAGGAACTCTTGTTATACAATCGATCACTTTAACACCATTAACCAGACCATTTTCATAAGTAAAATCAGTCACTTGGACATAATTGATTGCCTTTGCACCATGCTCAACTGCCTTTTTAATGACTTCAATTGTTAATCGAGCATCATCTGTACGATATTCTACATAGTATCCCCCACCCTTTAACCCATCTTTTTTAATGAGTGGTACTTTAGCAATAGCTAGATTTCTATTTAACATTTTTCGACGTTCTTTTTTATGCACTCCCGCTAAGTAATCGTATAATCTTAAACCAATTGATGTACTAAATCTCCCAAATGTTCCACCTTTATAGATTGGTAAAAGCATCCATTCCGGTGTCGTTACATGAGGCCCATTTTCATACACAATCTCTCGTTCTTTTCCAACTTCTGCTACGATACTAAATTCAAACTGCTTTAAATAACGTAAACCACCATGCACAAGCTTGGTGGATCTACTTGAAGTACCTGAAGAAAAATCCTGCATTTCGACAAGGGCAGTGCTCATCCCCCGCGTCACTGCATCAAGTGCAATTCCGCATCCGGTTATTCCTCCTCCAATGATTAGTACATCAAATTCTATTTCAGCTAAATGTTTCTTTATACTCTTCCTACTAAAATATGAAAATTGTTCATTCATTATTGAAACCTCACTTTAGTTATTTTTCTCGTTGAAATGATTTTGTAAGGAATAAACAATAAATGTGAGATATGTACTCTTTACGTCTCATTCTTTTAGCTTATTAGTCTGAATAAAAGAACATGTGTGAAATACACGAAAATAATAAGATCATTTTTCTAGATGACTAAACTGTAAAAATGGGCAAATAAAAAAACAGAAACATGTCATAACAAATGACTGTTTCTGTTTTTAAATGTATATTCTTATTTTCCTTTATTTCGAGTTATTACATCAAACACAACCGCAAGAACAAGAACAGCACCTCGAATGATGTATTGGTAAGATATATCAATACCCATCAAATTCATACCACTTGTTAGTGAAGCCATTACGAATGCACCGATGATTGTACCTGTAATTTTACCAACACCACCTGCTGCTGAAACACCACCAACATAAGCAGCTGCAATCGCATCTAACTCAAACATTGTACCTGCTTGTGGAGATGCAGATGCAAGTCTTGCTGTAAATAATACACCTGAAAGTGCTGCAAGCATACTCATAGATCCGAATACAATATAAGTGACTTTTTTAACACTAATCCCACTTAGTTCTGCAGCCTCTGGATTTCCACCAACTGCGTAAATGTGACGTCCTAAAGGTGTTCTAGTTGAAATGAAATGATAAATTATAACTACAATTAGCATTATAACAGCAGTCCAAGAAATTCCTTGGTACCCTGCAAGGATATAGCTAATATAGCCAATAATACCTGAGATAAATACTAATTTTAATACTTGCATTGGTACAGAAAGTACTTCAAAGCCATAAGTTATGTTTACTTTTCTCTTTGTAAAATCACTCCAAATTAGAAGAATAATAGAAAGAGCGCCAACTATTAACGTTGATACGTGTAAACCATTCCAATTACCTAAACTCGGAATATAGCCATTTCCAATCGCTTTAAAGTTTTCGTCAGAGATGATAATTGTCCCTGTTTCAACAAGCGACATAAGTAAAAATCCCTTAAAAATTAGCATTCCCGCTAATGAAACAACGAATGAAGGAATTCCTAAATTGGCAACAAAAAAGGCATTAATTAAACCAATAATTGCACCAATTACTAGTACTGCAACAATTGCTAACCAAACAGGTAAACCAAACTTTGTTAAAAACAGAGCAACTACTGCTCCAAGAAAACCTGCTACAAATCCTACTGAAAGATCAATGTGTCTAATAACAATGACCAGCGTCATCCCTACAGCAAGAACTGCAACATAACCCGTCATATTAATTAAATCACTTAAGTTACGAGATGACATAAATAATCCATCTGTATTAATTGTAAACACTAGCATAATTACTGCTAGAGCAATATACATTCCGTATTCACGAATGTTTTTCTTTAATAACATACCTGCTTCTTGAAAAAAATTCATATTATTCAACCTCTCCTAAATCGTAGCAAGGGCCATAACACTCTCTTGCGTTGCTTCTTCTCTTGACAATTCCCCAGTTATTTTACCTTCTGCCATTACATAAATTCGATCACTCATACCAAGGACTTCTGGAAGTTCAGAAGAAATCATGATAATACTCATACCTTGTTCAACCAATAGATTCATAAATGTATAGATTTCAAATTTTGCACCTACATCAATTCCACGTGTTGGTTCATCCAGAATCAGTACGTTTGGATTTGTGAACAACCATTTACTCAACGATACTTTTTGCTGATTTCCACCACTTAATTTTCCTACAATTGAAGCAATGGAAGGTGCTTTAATATTTAACTTATTTAAATACTCATTTGCAACTACTATTTCTTCATGTTGATTGATCACACTTTTTTTAGAAATCTTAAATAAATCCGTAATTGAAATGTTATTTTTTATATCTTGTTCGAGAATCAAACCATCGCCTTTTCGATCCTCAGTTACATATGCTATACCTGCATTTATTGCATCTTTTGGATGAGTAAAACGCTTCATTTCACCTTGCACTAAAACCGAACCATCAAGTTTGAATTTTGTTGGATTACCAAAAATACTCTTTGCTAATTCTGTTCGACCAGAACCCATCAATCCAGCAATTCCAATAATTTCACCTTTTCGAACATTAAGGTTGATATTATGAAGAATCTTACGTCCAAGTTTTGGATTGTAAACATTCCAATCTTTTAATTCTAATGCTGTCTCGCCAAACTTTTGATCTGGGCGTTTCGGATAAATATCATCAATTTCTCGACCAACCATGTGTTTGATGATTGTATTTTCACTAATTTCACCTTTATTCTTATCTAACGAACAAATTGTTTGCCCATCTCGAAGTACTGTAACAGTGTCCGCAACTGCAATAACTTCTTTTAGCTTGTGTGAAATCATAATACAAGAAATCCCTTGATTCTTTAATTCTTCCATTAAGAATAGGAGATTTTCACTATCATCTTCATTTAACGCAGCAGTTGGCTCATCAAGAATTAATAATTTAACGTCTTTACTAAGTGCTTTGGCAATTTCAACAAGTTGCTGTTTACCAACACCTAATTCTTTAATTTGAACTTCTGGATTAACATCTAATTTAACTTTCTTTAACATTTCCATTGCTTTCACAATTGTTTCATTGAAATCAACAGTTATACCCTTTTTAATTTCATGTCCAATGAAGATGTTTTCAAATACAGAAAGCTCAGGAAATAGAGATAGCTCCTGATAGATGATCCCGATACCTTCTTTTTCACTATCACTTATTTTTGAAAACTTTTGTATTTCATCTCCGAAAACAATATCTCCTGCATATGTTCCAAACGGATAAATACCACTTAAAACTTTCATTAAGGTCGATTTACCTGCGCCATTTTCACCTACTAAGCAATGAATTTCACCTTTTTTGACTTTAAAATTTACATTACTTAAAGCTTTGACACCTGGAAATTCCTTTGAGATGTTTCTCATCTCTAATATAAATTCGCTCATATAATCCGTCTCCTGAGATTGCAAATTGATTCAGTAAAAAAATAATAGAATAACTAACAAAATAGTGACGGGAGGCACCATCACTATTTTGCCAGTTTAATATATTTCATCTAATTACTTTAGTCCTGTGAAATCAGAAGCTTGATAGTAACCAGAATCAATTAATGCACTATTAACACTATCTTGATCAACAACAATGATGTCCGTTTGTTTAGTTTTGATATCAGCCTTACCGTTGTTTGTTACACCTGCAGCATCAGGAGTTTGATCTTCTAAGATTGCAGTTGCAGTAGCAATTGCATCAGTAACTAAAGTACGAACATCTTTGAAAACAGTCATAGATTGTAATCCATCAATGATGTATTGTACAGAAGCTTTTTCAGCATCTTGACCAGAAATTACGAAAGAAGTAACATCTTTATCTGCTTTAAATGTATCTGCGATTGAACGAGCTGTTCCATCATTTGGAGCAAGTACTAATACATCACCTTTATCAGCTTTAGTAGCTTTTGTTAAGTTAGATGATGCTAATGTTTTTGCAACGTTGAAATCCCAGTTTGTTGTTACTTGACCGATGATTTTAGCTTGCTCATCACGAGTTAATTCAGCTTTATCTTTTAATTTAACTGCTTCAGATGAATTCACAACTTTGAAAGTACCATCAGCAATTTTAGGTTGAAGAACACTCCAAGCACCTTGGAAGAATAAGAATGCGTTGTTATCACTTGCAGCACCAGCATAAAGGTTTAAAGGTTGACCTTTTTTACCAGAAGCATGATCTACAAGATATTGAGCTTGTGCAGCACCTACTGCAATGCTATCGAATGATACATAGTAATCAACTGCATCAGTATCTGTAATTAAACGATCGTAAGAAATTACTTTAACACCAGCCGCTTTTGCTGCTTCTGCTGAAGCTGCAGCAGCCGCTCCATCTTGTGGACAGATAATTAATACTTTGATTCCTTTTGCAATTAAAGAATCAACATTTGCTTTTTCTTTTGCAGAATCACCTTGAGAGAATAAAATTTGAACTGAATAATCAGTATCTTTTAATGCGTCTTTAAAACGTGTTTCGTCTTGTGTCCAACGTGGCTCATCTTTAGTTGGTAAAACGATACCAATATCAACTTTGCCATCTTTATTTTTCTTACCAACATTAGAGCTTTCATTCGAAGTAGAAGAAGAGCCACAGCCTGTTGCAAATACAGCAAATACTAAAAATGCTGAAAGTATTACAAAAATATTTTTTAACTTTCTCAAAACATTTCCCCCTTAATTTTTCTGTTTACGTTTACATAATTAAGGTATCATGTACTTGTTTGAAAACGCTTTACTATTTCCTTCACTCATTTGTCTATTACCTGTACTTATTTAACTAGAACGGAAAGCGTTTTCAAATCCAACTTTAAAACTAGCATTATTTTGACTTTTGAATAAATTTGTACAGAATTTTTAAGGTATATTTATCTAACCTAGATTAAAAAATTAAAAGATTAATAATAAACTAGACGATTTTTACTTTTATCAATTCGTAATTTGATCAAATAATTGCCATCATAAAAGAAGACCCGTCCGCTAATACGAATTGGTCTAAATTTATATTCTATATATGTGTTAGTGAAAAATGTCTTATATCGTATCTCACAGGCAAAATAGATTTCAAATTCATTATTAATCAATCTAATTTCGTTTTTTATAATGCCATAAAAAAATTTTTTTGCGTCTATTTCCGATTGAAAACCTTGCTATTTCAACGTTTTTTTAACTTGGTCAATTTATGTCCCTAGGGTGGGGAAAGTCCCTGGAGAAATGGTGAATCGGACGTGGTATAGTTGGCGTAGGAGGTGTTTCTCATGCAAATTTTAATCTGTAAAGAATGCGAAGAAACCATTGAATACGCGGAGTATAAAAAAATTGTGAAAATCTATTCAACTTGTGAAGCTTGCAAAAATGAAGCAACTACTTCAACAGCAAAATAGTACACATTTACACTAATAAACACGACAATTTTGATATTGACCTTAATAAAGAAACTAGTTTTTTTAGGGGTTTAACAAAATACTCATAAATACTTAATTGAAAATGATAAAAGGATCTTACATTGAAGATCCTTTTTGATTCTTATTGAACTGACCCATGCGATGAATAAGGCTTGTTTATCATTTTATTTCTAACAGTCTGTCTAACCATTCATTAATAAGATTGTTAAATAATACTTCTTGCTCAATTTGAAGATTGTGTCCTGCTTTGTCTAATATTGCAAAAGTTGCACGTGGAAAATTGCTCAATAGATTAAATGCATCTTTATATCCAACGACTGAATCTTGTAATCCTAAAAGAAAAATACTCGGAGATTCAAACGATACTGAATCGACATCAAATTTGAAACCGTATCTTTTCTTTATTTTAGATAAGAATTCCTGATCAGCAATCGAACAGCCACTTACTACCTCATTTTTATAGCGAAACCAAGTATTCTTATCTAATACAACATTATTCGAACGAAAATCGTTCCTCTCATCTTCACTTAACTTATTTATAAACTCTTCATCTTCAATTATAACAACATGCTCTGGTAATGACCTTTTTTCCATTTCTGGAATTATCATTGGGCAGATAAAGGCCACCCCTTCTACTTTATCTTTTCTTTTAGCTATAATTCCTCTTGATAAGTAACCTCCATATGATTCACCAACCAACAAGAATGATTGACCGGGTATAAGCGTATCGATAAAATTAATAACTACATCCAACATATCATCGGTACTGTTAACGCTTTTACTTCCTGCTGTTTGACCCATTCCTGGTAAGTCTAAATAGATTCTTTTATACTTTTCTCTTTTAGTGAAGATAGGTTCCATACACCCCTTCATTAATCTTGAATCTGGAGTAAAGCCATGAATCATTACTACAGGTTTTCCTTCTCCAATAATTTCAAAGTTTATTTCTAAATCATTAATTGACAATTTAGGCACCTAAAAACCCTCACCTTCGATTATTAAAGTTCATATTTATTTTTTAATATTTCAATTTAGAATTGTATAGTACCCGTTTACTCTATAACATTTATATAACTGCCGGTAAGATTAGTTTTAAATTTATGCTTATGCTACCCAACCTTGTTGAACTATCGCATGCGTTAGTTCAATTAAACTAATCTGTTTTATTTTTGAAAAATAGTTTCCTTAATACATAATAAGTAAAACCAATGCCGAACAAGATTATTAAAAACTGCAATGAAAAAGCCTCTTTTTTATTTAAAATCCAATTCAATACAAAGAAAACAGCAATAAATATCACAGTATCTATTAATAATGGAAATGTCTTTTTCTCTTTCAAAATTGATATCACCTCACTTAATAAGTTTCTATGTTAATGCAGATTCCACCTTTCTTATTCAAATCTATCCGCAGATTTCAAAAAAAAAAAAAACTGCCGAAGCAGCTCAAATGTATGGCTAAGGAATCCGTTATTCATAAAAGCTTACAATAATAAAATAGCTGTAAAGCTAATGATGATTTATTAAAAGCTACGTTTACCTGCCCAAGCTCCTTGCATTTTACTAAGTAATACAATTTGTCCAATATGATATGCGTCATGCATTGCTAAACTCTTCAGTTCAAGCAATAATGAATGATCTTCTCCTGGCACCTGTCTATACAAATCTTCATGTTCTGATGTTGCTAATAATTTTTCAAGTTCACGATGAACATAAAAGCATTCTTGTTTTGTTTCCTTCCAATTTTCTAACGTTTCTGTAGGTAATCGAAATGTATCGTTGTTATTTTCTGCCTGCGGTTCGTTTTCTGTTTCACCAAGAAATCGCAACAGAAATCTCTTTTCATAGAAAAGTAAATGACACATTAATTCCCAGATGGAATTCATTGTCCCATCAGCTGGTTTCCAAATTGCCTGTTCAAAAGTAATATTCTCAAGTACCTTTTCTAGTGGTGGAAACCAATCTTCTTTATCTAAGCAGCTTGCCCATTGTTGCAACAAAAGTGTCCTTGCATCCATATTTTAGTCCCTCCAATTTATAATAAAATGCGAAAAAAATCCTAATCTATAACTTTAATAAACTACTTTATTGATATATATTCCATTTTATTCGCTATCATTTAAATATTAACCTTTTCAATTTTCTTATTTATTCTTTTTCAAATTGTACAATACTGATAAATACATAAAAAAAGCAACCGATAGGCTGCTTTGGATCTTCAACTATCGCATGCGTTAATTGGATAAGAAATATATGATCTTGTTTCAATTTTTTAATTGTTGAATAAAAAATCTTTTTGAAACTTGAATATAAAAAATCTCCTTCTGCAGGAGATTTTTTATTTCGTTTTATTTGTTAAAGATTTAGTGCCATTTGAAAAACTTATCCCTTTGAAACTAATCTAATTTTTTAATGACAATAGAAGCATTTACGTTCGCTTGGGTTCCTCCAATTACAGTTGCAAGCCCAATAGCTGCAGCAGAAGAATGATTTCTAAGAGTAAGCACATCAGCAGCTGAAAAAGCTATTATAGCTTGCCCGTTGTTTTGCTGAGTACCAGCACCTGAACCATAGATCGTACCTGAAACCGGTAAGCCATTTACAAATAGTGCAAATTGGTTTGGTTCTGTACCCGAAACAGAGAAAGTAACTTCGTAAATCCCCGGAGTTATAATTGCAATTGGAGATGTATTAGGCGTATGCGTAATTCCACTTGTCATTATTCCATTTGAATCAAAAATGACATCTGCCTCTACTGCAACCGTCTGAGGAGTTAGATTGAAGATGTATGCGAACTCTGATAAGCCACCACCTGTTGCTCCTGTTGCTCCTGTTGATCCAGGTGTGCCTGTTGGGCCCGTTGCTCCTTGGAGACCTGGTATTCCTTGTGAGCCTGCTGGGCCCGTTGCTCCTTGGGGACCTGGTGTTCCTTGTGAGCCTGCTGGGCCTGTTGGGCCTGGTATTCCTGCTGGGCCTGCTGATCCTGTTGGACCTACTGGACCAGGTGTGCCTGCTGGGCCCGTTGCTCCTTGAGGACCTGGTGTTCCTGGTATTCCTTGGGGACCCGCTGGACCTGTTGGACCGGGTGCTCCTGGTATTCCCGCTGGGCCTGCTGATCCTGTTGGACCCGCTGGACCTGGTGTTCCTGCTGGGCCTGTTGCTCCTTGGGGACCTGGTGTTCCTGGTATTCCTTGGGGACCCGCTGGACCTGTTGGACCGGGTGCTCCTGGTATTCCCGCTGGGCCTGCTGATCCTGTTGGACCCACTGGACCTGGTGCTCCCCCTGGACCTGTCGCTCCTTGGGGACCTGGTGTTCCTTGGGGCCCTGCTGATCCTGTAGGACCTGGTATTCCTGCAGGACCTGCTGATCCTGTTGGACCTGCAGGACCTTGTGGACCTGTTGGGCCCATTGGTCCTACTGGTCCTCCCGATGGGCCAGTAGGACCAGTAATTCCAATTCCTGTAGAACCTGTTGGACCTACTAATCCCTGTGCACCAGTTGGACCTGCTGGACCTACTAATCCCTGTGTACCAGTTGGACCTGCTGGACCTACTAATCCCTGTGCACCAGTTGCTCCTGCTGGGCCTCTTCTTCCTCTTTCACCTTGTTCGCCTTCTTTACCTCTTTTACCTTCTTTACCTCTTTTACCTTCTTCACCTCTTTTACCTTGTGGGCCTGTTGCTCCCGTAACTCCTGGTGGACAGCAACAATGACATTCACATGGACTACAATCACACCTATTACATTTACATTTACATTTACATGGATCACAATGACATTGATCACATTTACATTTACACGGATCACAATGACATCTATCACATTTACATTTACACGGATTACAATGACATCTATCACATTTACATTTACACGGATTACAATGACATCTATCACATTTACATTTACACGGATTACAATGACATCTATCACATTTACATTTACACGGATTACAATAACATCGTTTACATATCGGCTGTTGTGATATTAGACTGGGAATTTTAGGTGGTTGTGACACTTTTTACACCTCTCCTACTTTATAATGTTCGTTCTCATTATTTTATTAAAATAGGACAAAGTGGTTCTTATGTATTATAGAAATAAGCAATATAACTATAAAGTTAAATTAATCTACTATTTATTCTTAAATTAAAACTTTAAAACTCTAATGATATATAATTTATCTTAATGAGCAATAGGTAGATACTAAGTTCCAATTACACCTCTTTTATTCTTGTTCAACTATCATTCCATTTACTTCAATAAAAAATGAGCCACAAAAGTGACTCATGATCTTAAACTATCGCATGCGTTAGTTGAATAAGGAATTTATAATATTAAGGAATATCCTATTTCTAGTCAATTTTACCTTTTCCACTCATCTGAGTTCCTTCAGGCAAACCTAATTGAGAAAAAGTATATGTATAGTTTGATTGTCTTCTCTTTTCTATACCTTCTATTACAACGAAATATTCTTTACCTTCTTCTAAAAGATTATATATTCTGGAATCCTCAATCATTACCTTATAACTCACTTTATTTTGTTTATCATCATTAGCATTTATAATGTATTAGACATCTCCCCACCTCGATGGTTGATTCAAGTATACCTACTCATATTAACTAAACTCCCTATTTTTACAAAGTGGTTTTTATTTTATGTTTTCATTAAACAGGATGATTGCAGTAATAACTGGAGGATGATTCTGAATTGGTCTAGCTACAGTAAGACACAATGTTCTTTGTACAACTCTAAAGCTGTAACCCAATTTAAGTGAAAAATAGGATTCCCTTCAGTATCTTGAAACTCTAGTAATCCATCCAAAATATTTAGAGTAATAACGTCCTATTCACTACGCATGATCGGCTGATGAAGTGAGCCTGCCGGTTCAAAAATAACATCTCATACTTTCGCAATCCATTCTTCACCGTCCATAATTCCAAGCCCCTTATAGTATTACTTAAATATTTTACTTGCTACCCATTTGGAATCAAACCACTCCAATTTGAGTTTACCAATCAAAATTAATCTAGTTATTATGATAAAAAAGTGAGTTAATTTAATTAGAATATTTTTAGGTGAAAATTCTTTCATTTAGTACTCTAGCCAAAATTAAGTTAAGTACTCGGAAACTCTTTAATATCATGAGATTCCATACAACTTGTAAAGTTAGAAAGCTCTTTATATATTCAGTCGATATATTCTATAAGAAAGATAGGTGGCAAAAATAACCCAAACTACATAAGGTACTAAAAGTAAGGCAGCTAATAATGAATAAGGAATAGTTAAAAAACATAACAGTATTCCTGTTAATGCTACTACTAAGCAATCAATCGTAGCTAAATCAAGCCTTTTCACCTTAAATTGGAAAAAGCTAAAAGCTTGGTTAGCCAAATAATTTATTATCCAGGTTAATAAAAAATAACTAGATGTATTTAATATCCCCACTTTGCTTTCAACAATTGTAATGGACAAAGCGATTAAAAAATATAGAAAACCCCAGACTATACCAAAGAGTTTACTTGGGGGTGTCCAATTTGGTTTTTTCAACTTGGAATACCAAGCTACATCTATTGGGAATAAAAATGCTGATATAAGAAAAAGTAAATATGTCAAAATAAATACACATAATAGATTTAGTATAATTAACTCCTCCTATCGATTGTCCACTTTAATTTAAGCATATGTTTTTTAATTTTATTTATTATTGAAATTCATAAATAGATCTTGATCTAAAACTAATAAAGTCATGCCATTATATGGCATGACGAATACAGAGATGGTATTTGAATTAAACTATTTGATTTCTACGTTAATTGGCTTAATATCTAAAGAAACTTTAAGTATACTATAGTCATCTTTTTGGCCATCCGTATTAGCCCAATAGCCGTTTGTTTCAACCGTTTTTCTAAACGTTAATTCAAATCCCTTTCCTTCCATAAAACTATAGCTTTTTACTTCATTAGCCTTGATATTATCAATTAAACCATAAGCTAATAAATTTTTTAATAGTCCATGCGGAGAGAATGCACCTGAATATGGGGGCACTTTATTATCATAGTATTCGTTATCTCTAGTTGGTGATTTAGTATTGCTAATAAGAATTTCATTCGTTAATAAATCTACACTATCGCCTGGTGAAATGACAGAAACAATTATATTTTTATAGTTACTTGATTTATTTTTATCTGTGTGAACTTTTGATAAGTCAATTAGAGTAAGCCCACCTCGACCAACTACATTAACCCTTTGGTCTTTGTTATTTACAACCATTGCTGTGTCTTCGTCTATTCCATATGCTAATTGATTTTTTTCTCCTTTTTCATAAGCAGTGGCAATCAATCGCCCTAATCTGGCTTTATTATCGAAATGTTGATCAATAATCCCATATTGAAAGAAATTTAAACCCTGTTCCAAATAGACAGGTCCACCTTCTTGTTGTTCCATATTAACGTATGACTCTGTAAACCCATATCTCAAAGCTCCATAACTATCTCCACCAGCTATCATTGTATTGCTCATAATAGCTGCACCGGCACTAGTTCCACCTATTACTGCACCATTTTTATAAACTTTCCAGATTGCTTCTAACACCTTAGATTTTGAACCATTTTCATTTAACAGTGATTCAGTGATTAGCGTCTGGTCTCCACCTACAAACCAAATACAATTTAAATTATTTATTTTACTAACCAGTTCTGTACTATTCTTATTTCCATTCCACTCGGACTCATCTTCTTGTGTTCCTTTAAAATCATGGTTTGAAACAGGTAATATTTCAATAGAATCCTTATTTACACCTTGTTTAATTAAATCATTTCTAAAGTCAATTGATGAAGTTAATTTAGAACTAGCAGCAGGAATGATGCCTACTTTTGCCTTCTCTTTTCCACCAGCAAGCTCTATTAGTTTTTTATAAACCTCACTATTACTACTTCCTAGTGCTCCGCCAGTGATGACTAAACTTCCTTCTATTTTTTCATTAACATTATTTTTAGTAGTTTTAAAAGCTGATTTTTGATAATCGCTAGTTTCCTCTTTATCTGAACTAAATGTAAAAGTTTTAGGAATGATATTCATCGAAACATTTTCAAGGGAATAATCATCCTTTTGTCCATCAACATATTTCCAATAACCATTCGTATCGATTTCTTTATTAAAGATAATCTCAAATCCTTTACCTTCTTTATCATATATATAGGATTTTAGAGTTTGCATCGATTCGTTATCTATAAGAGAATAGGCTAAATAATTCTTAAACCTACCGTACGGAGTTAAGATTCCTGTATTGGGTCTTGCGTAAAACTTATAATACTCGTATCCCCTTGTTTCATATTTACCTTCCGCAAATTCAAAAGTGTGAGTAATATAGTGAATCTTATCCCCAGCTGTTAGGTAGCTGATCTTTATATTTTCTAAGATGGGCTTGTCACTTTTTTTTGATTCACCAATTCTTCTAGCTTCGTTAGCATTTATAACAGCTACCCCATTACGACCTATAACTTCAATTATCTTTTCTTTATTCCTAACAACCATAGCAGTATCTTCATCTACTCCGTAGGCAAAATTACCTTCTTTTTCATAATTAATTGCACTGATTGCAAGTCTAGCGTAACGTGCTCTTTCGTTCATATGTTGATCTATAATACCATTTCGGAAGAAACCTAATCCACTTTGAACAGTCAAAGGCTCATATTCACTTACGTTTCTTTCATCTATATTCTTTTCATAAAATCCCTTCAACGCACCTAGACTATCCCCTCCAGTAATCATTGTATTACTCATTATAGCTGCTCCTGCGCTTGTTCCTCCAATTACTGCACCATTACGGTAAATATCCCAAATAGTTTGTAACGCTTTTGAATCTTTTCCGTTCGTACGAAGCGTATTTACAATGCGTAGTTGATCTCCGCCTACGAACCAAATAGCAGAAAGTTTCTTTATTTGGTTTACTATTTTAGAATTATTCACATTGTCTTTCCAATTCATTTCATTCTCTTCCGTATCTGAAAAATCATGGTCTGATATAGGTAAGATTTCTACAAATTCAGATTTTACACCATAAGATGCCAAATCTTTCTTAAAATCATTAGAAGACTTTAACTTACTGCTTGCTGAAGGAATAATCCCAATTCTTGCATCTTTTCCACCAGCTAATTCGATAAATTTTTCGTAGACATCTTTATTTGAGGTACCTAAACCACCTCCTACGATTAAAAGATTACCTTTAATATCATCGTTTTCAGTTTGAGCGTTTCCTAAAGTTAAGCCAAAAAGTGATGACATTAGCATGGAGCTAGTTAAAATAGAAATTAGTTTTTTTCTCAATTCCATAACCCCTTTCAAATTAGTATGTTTCACTTAAAAGTACAAGCAAGTTTTATACCAATTTGATTCCATTAAAATACTTAATTTAATCTGATTAATTAAATATTTTTGTTAATAACTGGTTATATATATTCACCCAAATACAACCAATTTAGGATTATAAAGAAAGAAAAAACTAATATGTTGAATTAGACTTTAGAAAATTTAAATATTTAATACCATTAGGAGTAATCTTGGTACCAGCCCTCCCTTTCCCCTTCGTTATTAGACCGTTTGTTTCCAAACCTTTTAAACGGAGTCTGATTTGTTGAGGAGATAAGTATCTGTCCTTTTGTTTACTTGCACTTGAAATATTATCTCTACTTGCTACTTTACCTACATCATTAAAATCCTTAATTGATTCAAGAATTAAAATTGATTCTTCAATTTCAAGTACGCTTGCAGAAGCATTAAATGGATATTCGTCGATATATTTATTTTGGTCTACATTATCCTGTAAAAGACTATTTTGAGGAAAATCTTTTAGTGAAATTACATCCCCTTCGCAAACAGTAAGCATGTAATCTATAACACCTTTTAATTCTCGTACATTGCCTGGCCAATCTAGTTTCTCTAATTTATTTAGCACTTCTTCTTCTATAGAAATCCCCTCTCTTTTCGAAATAAAACTTTGAACTAATAACGGAATGTCAGTTCTTCTTAGACGTAAGGGAGGAATTAAAAGATTTAATACATTTAATCGATAATACAAGTCTGAACGAAAAAAACCTTCTGAAATCTTCTGGTAAATATCTTTATTTGTAGCAGCTATTATACGTACATTAATAGGAATGATTTTTCTGCCGCCTATTCTACGAATCTCTTGTTCTTGGAGAACACGTAATAAATGCGACTGAACGTTTAAACTAATGTCACCTATCTCATCTAAGAAAATTGTACCTCCATCTGCAATTTCAAAAAGTCCTTTTTTACCTCCCTTTTTTGCACCTGTAAAGGTTCCATCATCATAACCAAATAACTCACTTTCTAACAAACTTTCCGTAAATGCACTACAGTTTATAGCTAAGAATGGTCCATTTTTACGAGTTGACTGTTTGTGAATGGCATGTGCAAAGAGTTCTTTTCCTGTCCCAGTTTCACCTTGAATTAAAATTGGATGTTCAGCTTTTGCTAGTTTCGTCGCAACTCGTTTACATTCTAAAATTGCATGATGGTTGCCAATTATATCTGAAAAATCATATCTAGCGTAAAATCCTTGTTTTCTAAACTCCTTTTGTGCTGTCTTTTCTATTTCAAAAGCTCGGTTAACGCTTTTAAAAGTCGCTACAATTCTTTCATCCTCTTTAATAAAAGTTCGATAGATAACAATATCGGTGTTATTTATTGAAAAGAATTTTGATTCCTCATTTCCATTTAAAATAAAGTCTTTAATATTTTGTTGTGAAATTATCTCCTCAAAATGTTTCCCAACAATATTCTCATTATGTAGTTTAAACAAATTTGCTAATCGTTCATTAAATACGGTAATCCTTTTATAACTATCAATGGCTAAGATTCCATCATCAACAGCATTTACAACATTTTGAATGTGTTTATTTAATTGCCTTGCTTGTTGCTCTGCATTTAAAAGTTCTCTTTGTAATTCAATAATATTTCTTATATATTTTTCAGAAATTAAAGAAGCTATATTTCTATTAAGCTTACAGTATTCTACAATTTGTAAAATAGTTGCAATATCAAACAGACGAACACCTATATCAATAACTTCTTTTATGTAATCGGGGCTTAAATGAGTTTCTCCTGGTGAAATTGCAACTTCAATATCTGGATAATATAATTGTTCCATCTTAAATGGAGTAAATCGCAAGTGATCAATCCCCATTTGGTATAAGGACTGAATCAATTCAACTGTCGATTCAAAATCATCATTTACAACTAGGACATTCTTCCCCTCTATTATCTTTAATAACTTATCAACGTTTTCATGATTAAGTGTTCTCTTCCCTACAAGTACATGCTTGCCTAACACTTTTGCTATTTTTTCAGTTTCTTTTTTCACTTGTTCCGATGAAAAAAGGATAATATCATCCTTAATTTCATCAATACCTTTATCATCAATGGCAATTGACTTAATTGTTATGTAATCTTCTAGCAATTGAGCAAGCTGATTTGATAATGTTTCCTTTGTTTTTGAACTTCCGGTAATTAAAGTAAGTGATGTTGTTTTCATAGTAAAGGATCACCCTATCGGTTTGAATTGGTTTAAATTGATTTCATTTTATCATTTAACAAACCAAAAAGAACCAATAAATATTAGCAATCAGTAAAATTTTCTTAAAAATAAGAATTTAAATATTGGCACACTATTTGCTTATATAAAACTAGAAACCTTTTTTAAAGAATTCAATTTGTAGGGAGGAATAATATGGAAGCGCTTTAATATTTTTTTACTTCAAAATTCGTACACAATCTAGGAATAAAAAGGGGGAGTAGTTAATGACACAAATTCAAGCTACAGAAGTTACAACTAAGACAAAGGATAAGAAAGAACGTAAAATAAATGTTTTTGCATTATTACTCGTTATATTATTAATTGCAACCATTCTTACTTATATTTTACCTACTGGAGAATACGCTCGAGTTGATATTGATGGACATACAACAGTAGATCCAAATTCTTATAAATCAATAGCATCAACTCCAGTTGGTTTGTTTGAAATGATTAAATCCATTCATACAGGTATGGTAGAAGCGGCAAATATTATTTTCTTCGTCCTTATTATTGGTGGGTTTTTTGGGGTATTAAGCGCTACTGGCACTATTGAAGTGTTAATTTCAACAATGGCTAGAAAACTTGCTACTAGGGAAAAGTTACTAATCCCTATTATGATGTTATTCTTTGCAATTGGTGGCTCATTAATGGGAATGGCTGAAGAAACTTTAGCTTACATACCACTTTTGGTCCCTCTAGCACTTGCATTAGGTTTTGATACAATTACTGGAACTGCTATTGTATTAGTCGGTGCATCTGCTGGTTTCACAACAGCAATTATGAATCCGTTTACAGTTGGTATCGCTCAAGGAATTGCCGAATTGCCTACTTTTTCTGGTATGGGATTTCGATTAATTTTATTTGTAATTGTTTATCTTGTTTCAGTTGCGTATATCTATCGTTACGCTATGAAAGTTAAGAAAAATCCTAAACTGGGCTTTTACGGAAAATATTCAATTGAACAAACGAATGAACTATTAATATCTAAAGCTAGACTAACCACTAGACATAAATGGATTCTAGTTGCTTTCCTAATAAATTACATTGTTTTAGCTTTTGGCGTAATTAAATATCAATGGTATATTACTGAAATTGCTTCTTTATTTATAATCTTAACAATTGCAATAGGAATTATTGGCAGATTATCTATTGATGATGTAGTTAAATCATTTACCCAAGGTTCTGCCGCATTGATTAGTGGGGCTCTTATTATCGGTGTTTCGCGTGCTATTTTAGTAGTGTTAAATGAAGGACATATTGTTGATCCGATGCTTCATGGTGTTTCAGAGGCTATTAAACATATCCCAGCTTATTTAAGTGTTATTGGAATGTATAATTTCCAAGCAGCTATCCACTTTATTTTAGCTTCAGGTAGCGGTCATGCAATGTTAACGATGCCAATTATGGCACCATTGGCTGACCTCTTAGATATAACTCGCCAAACTGCTGTATTATCTTTCTCTTTTGCGGATGGGATTGGAAATATTATTTTCCCAACAGCCGGTACTTTAATGGCAGGTTTAGCAATTGCAGGTATCCCTTGGACAAAATGGGCAAAATGGATTTTCCCATTAGTATTCATTCAATATTTAATCGGTTTAGTTGCCGTAGTAGTAGCACATTTAATTAACTACGGTCCATTCTAAAAAAATTAAGTCATCCAAAGATTTAGGGGGAAATACGTTGTTAACTTTAATAAAAAATGGTCAAGTATACACACCACACTATATTGGCAAAAAAGACATACTAATAGCGGGTGGCAAAATTGAAATGATTTCCGAGCAAATTGAATTCCCACCCGCCCTCTTCTCCTGCAACGTTATTGACGCATCAAACTCATTTGTGGTACCAGGATTTATTGATTCACATGTCCATATTATAGGTGGAGGTGGTGAAGGCGGTTTTAAGACTCGTACTCCTGAACTTAAATTAACTGATATAACTACTGCTGGAGTTACTACTTTGGTTGGTGTACTTGGTACAGACGGAACCACAAGAAATGTAGAAAGTTTGCTTGCTAAAGCACGCGGATTAGAAGAAGAAGGTGTGACTTGTTATATTCATACTGGTTCATATCAAATACCTGTAAAAACATTAACGGGTACTATACAAAGTGACATTATTTTAATTGATAAAATAATTGGTGTAGGTGAGATTGCCATTTCTGATCATCGTTCATCTGAACCTACTTTAGAGGAAATGGCAAAGATTGCTTCTGCTGCTCGAAACGGTGGAATTTTATCAGGTAAAGCCGGTATTTTAGAAATTCATGTTGGAGATGGTGAAGAAAAACTCTCGATACTCCATGAACTTGTAGATATGACAAATATTCCTATACGGCATTTTCATCCAACTCATATAAACAGAAACGAGGAATTATTTAAAGCAGGTGTACAATATGCACTTCGAGGTGGCTATGTGGACTTCACAACAAGCACAATTCCACTATTTCTAGAGGAAGGAGAAGTGAAATGCAGCAAAGGACTTCGTGTTATGCTTGAAGAAGGTGTAGAAATTCAAAACATAACTTTCTCTTCAGACGGTCAAGCAAGCCTTCCATACTTTGATCAGGACGGTGAATATATGGGGCTCCAAATAGGAAAAATCTCATCCCTTTATCAAGAAGTTAGAGATGCAGTTATAGATGAAGATATTCCATTAGAAGTTGCATTACAAGTTATCACATCTAATCCTGCACAAGTACTAAAGTTGCAAACTAAAGGCAATATCAAAGTTGACAATGACGCTGATATTGTCCTAATAAATCAAGAAACGTTAAATATTGAAACAGTAATTGCTCACGGAAAAATCATGGTAGAAAATAGTATACCAATTGTAAAAGGAACATTTGAATACAATTAAAAATGGAGGAGTAATAAAATATGAAACTCAAAATATATAATTCTTTCGTATTATCCTTTGTTTTAGTAGTCTCTCTTGTACTTGGTTCATTTTTCTTACCAACTAAAAAAAATGCAAATGCAGCAACAGCTCCAAAAGTATTTTTAATGGGTGGGGCTATCGCTGATAATAATTCAGAAATTTATAATGCTCTAAAAACAGCGACTGGAAAAACAAACCCTGTAGTTGCAGTAGTATGTAGTGCAGCAGCAGACTATGCTACAGCATTAGACGCTTATACAAATGATATTCCAGGTCACCTATCATATAAAAATCTGTTCACTAGTTACGGATTCACACCTGTTTTTATTCCTGTAGCCGTTGATAATTATACAACTGAAGCTTACAAACAAAGTAATATTGATTTAATTAACTCGGCAGACGTAATCTTCTTTAATGGTGGAGATCAGTCACGTCATGTTCGCAGCCTTTTAAAAGATGATGGAACCCCAACTCCGTTATTTTCGGCAATTCAACAAAGAGCATCGGCTGGTGCAATAATATCTGGTACTAGTGCAGGTACTTCTGTTCAAAGTCCTAAAACTTATGGTGAAGGAATAAGCTACGGATACTTATATTTTAACAAGTTAGCATCTAAAAAGATTAGTGATGTTTCTTTAGCGGATTCTACACACCCAGACAACGGTGGCTACACAACAGGATTTGGTTTTGTAAATGCAGCAATTGATACACATTTTGATGCTCGAGGGCGAATTGGTCGTATTTTATTAGCAGAACGTGATTTAAATCTAAAGGTCGGGTATGGAATCGATGAAAACACAGCGTTATATCTTAATGGCACGACAGGGAAAGTGTACGGAGAACGTGGTGTTTTTGTTGTAGATTCCACAAATGCCGTGTATGGAACATTATCTTCATTTACCGCTAATAATGTAAAAGTAAGTTATTTAACTTCAGGAGATATCTATAATAGTAGTACAAAAACTGTAACATCAACAAAAACTCTAATTACAACACCTTATTACACTACTATTCGTGATTCATCTAATATTTTCGGAGAATATGAAACTACAACAACAATTACAAGATTAGTTGATACGAACGTTTCTTACTTATATGGAGACACTTATGAAACTGGACCACAATTTACACTAAAATTTATAAAAGATGCAAATACAAAAGGTTATTATAAAAATGGTAAATACACTGTAAGTAATGTCACAATAAATATTTCCTATTAGAACGTATAAGAGCACTCTTTTATAAGAGTGCTCTCTTTGGTTTTAAAATTATGACTTCCTTATACTTATAAGATAAAAAATGTTATTGTTTAAAAACAAGTTGTGAGCAAAAAATCAACCATTAAAAATGATTTTATCACTGTTTATCTATTTTTCATTAGAAAATAAATCCATATTTTCCAAACTAAAACTGTTATTTTACGCAATAAAAAAATCTACTACACGGTTGATCATGTTGTACTACAACTATTGCATGCGTTAGTTGAATAAGCAAAAATATTTAATGTGGTGGTTTTCGTATAAATTGATGTATGATAAACATTCCATATCATATAGAATTATACAAATTATAAAGTTTAGCTACTAAAGTGGCGCTGTATTTTTGATTTTATGTAATTTATAACAAATAGGAACGGAATATAAATATAAATAAAATATAACCCTAGTGTACCTACTAATTGATTTAACATATTTATGCTTATTCTTCCTTTTATAAAAAAAACGGAAGAATATATAATAATAGAAACAATAAGAAGTGAATTTTTTGGTTTAACATTAAATAAAATCTCTAGACTTCGTCCAACACTCCAAACTGGTAAACAAACTGTGGGAAGGACAACTAAAAACCAAGTGAATATTACAACATACTCAAAACGTTCTAAAATCGGGAACGAAATAATCTTTGTCATATTTAAAGTAGCCCAAAGAGCATGTAGCATTTGTTCTTCATTAAAGTACATATAAGATATGACCATAATAACTGCATATAAAACCATAGTGAATATACTGCCAATTTGTGCCCATTTATGCGATTTATCTGGTTTTTTAATAAATGGATAATATATTAATATTGATTCAAATCCCATAAAATTTAACGTTAAATCTTTAATTCCTTTAAACATACTCGTAAGAGAATGATCAAAAATAGGCATGATATTTTCTAGGGCAGAGTATTTTAGCGGAAATCCTAAAGAAACTAGCAATAAACTAGGTATCACCATACCCCAAAAACAAATTCCTGTAACTACTCTAAACCCACTGACAACTGTATAATATATAGCGATAATGAAAAAAAGACCAAGATACCAAGTCGCAAAGGTTGGAAATACCCAGATTTGCAAGATGTCTAGGTATGTTCTAAAAACAATTAAAGCAGATAATATTAAGTAAGTACTAAATGCTAATGTAAGTATGGTTCCTATAAAGCTACCAAATGAATGATTGTGAAGATTTATTAAATCATTTTTGTCTTTTAGCATTTTGTATATTAAGAAAATAATGATGTTAATCGATATACCACTTAAGATGCATACAATCCATGCGTCATACCCTACATCACCGGCTACTTTATTTTGAAATCCTAACATACCTATTCCTGTTTGAGCACTATGTATCAAAAAAAATGCAAAAAATGGAGATACTTTCTCTTGTACGCCTATAGGATGATTCATAACTTTCACCTTTCCTTGTTATTCTCCTATCCCTGAATATAATATTGTTGTATCAACATTTACTGTAATGTTCATTTTTTGATAGGTACTTCTGTAATCATCTAGAGACCAATTTCTCCATCTACTTCTTATAAAACTGCCAATACCTAAACTGTCCACATTATTCTCTTGTAGTTGACGAATTAGTTTTTCAGCTTCCTTTTTAATATTTTCTTCGATTTGTTTTTCTACTAGTTGAACATTTGGTTTATTCTCAAGATTAATCCATTCTGGGTAGTCCTTAATCATTCCATTTAGCTTTACCTTTATATGTACAGTAGGTATTTTACTTTTAACAACTGAATACTTTACCTTACTATTTATATTTTGTAATAAAATTAAATCCTTTTTATCTTTTTCGTAGATAGGAAATAAATGCATTCCTGAAGATGCATCAGTATTGATAATAGTAAAGATGAAGGATTGATCTATATTTAAATTCATTACATACTTTCCATTTTTCAATAAAGTCAAGCCGCCAATCATTACTTCATTTTTACCTTTCGTTCTTAGATATGGGATAAATGAGTCCTCCCACTTACTGTAATAAGAACAAAGAAAAGTATGCAAATTGGAATTTGGAATGTTTCCTGTTTTAATGTTTTGATTAATCATATTATAAATATATAAAGAGTCCTTCTTTTCTGTTGCCTTTATTATTTCCTCAGCTTCTTGTTCAGTGATCGCTAAATTCAAGGTTCTGCCTATATCAGGATTATTGACCAAGCTCCTTATAGTTTTCCCTATATCTTCTTTAGCGTAACTCATACCAAATAAAACAGTTCGTAACTGACCTACTTGTATAGTGTAATTGGATTGATTATTTATTCCAAAAAGAATATCATTATTAGTTTCGGACGTATCCTTAAGCGTTTCGGATTTTGGAGGTATTCCACCTATAAAATTTGGAGATACAATGGTTCCTTTTATTTTTTCACCTTCTTTATCGTATCCGATTGTATGTACTATACGAATCTTATTTACTTCATTACTACATCCACACAAAAAGATACACATTACAATACCAAAGTATCTCCATTGCATAATTAATCACTCCTAAGTCAGAGTTTATCTTTTTTCAAGTGTGCTTTTTCACGATTATATCTCCAAATATTCTTTGGACGAAGATAACTTGCTCTTTTTGATGTAAGACTATACGAGGATCTAATTAGTGTATCTCCCAAATCTGCTTTTCTAAATGGATAAAATGGTAACAAATAAGGTGTTCCTAATGAAGTCAGTCTTAATAGATGAATGAGTATCATGGTCAAACCAAACATTAATCCATACCCTCCTGCAGCACCTGCCAATATAATAAGTGGAATCCTTAATAAACGAATCGTGTTTGACATCTTAAAAATTGGGGTCGTGAAGGATGCTAAAGCTGATAATGCAACAATGATTAGTAATACATTACTGGTTAGTGCAGCCGCCACTGATGCCTGGCCAATTACAATACCACCTACTATACCAAGTGTTTGTCCAACCTTTGTAGGAAGTCTTGCTCCTGCCTCGCGTAATAATTCGATGGTAATTTCTAAAAATAACACTTCTAGTACAGGTGGAAATGGAACATTCGCTCTTGATACAACAAGTGGCCCCATCAAATCCTTTGGTATCATTGTATAGTGATAGGTTAAAACCGCTACATATATAGATGTAGCACAGGTCGAAAATAATACACCAAAAATACGAATTAACCGAAAGAAAGAACCCACCACCCAAGGAAGGTAATAATCTTCTGGGGATATGAAGAAATCAAATAAATTTGATGGTCCTGTAATGGCATACGGAGATCCGTCACTGAAAATAACAACTTGCCCGTTAATTAATGTATAGACCGCTCGATCAACTCTTTCTGTAGACAAAAATAGTGGAAATGGTGTATTTGTATTATCAGAGATTAATTGTTCTATAAATGTAGCATCAAAAATCACATCAAAGTCTATGTCTTGCAGACGTTGTCTAATCGTTTGAATGTATTGTTCATTTGTAATATCTTGAAGATATGCTATCATTACTTTTGTTTTAGATGTAGAACCAATTGTCAGTTCTTCAAAAATTAGATTTGAAGTTACAATGTGGTTACGCAATAAGTTGAGATTTATTTGGATATCTTCCACAAAACCTGTTTTAGGACCTACAACACTGTATTCATTTTCAGTGTCGTTGTATATCCTTTTTCCTACCTTTACATCTTTTACATTAAGTAGTGCTACTACCTTATCCTCTCCTTGTAATTGCAGAAGAATGTGTCCTTGAAGTAATTTTCCTTCTATTTCTTTAGCATCTGAGGAAATTGATATCCCTTCTAATGGAATAAGTCTTTTTATTTCTTTTATCTCACTAATTTCTTGGTTTAAATATGGGAGTACAAAGTGATGAACCGATTCAGAATCTATCAATGACTCATAGTAAAATAAATCATAAGTAATATTATTGAATGGAAGATTTATATGTGCAAAATCGCTTGACTGACTTGCTATATTAATAATTTTGTTAATATTAAGTGTATTGTTTTTCTCTTCTTTCTTAATTCTGTTTATACGACTTCGCATAGTATAATCCTCCGAATTGTATATCACAATTAATAAAATAAATAATAAAAACTTACCTTTATTATGAAGGAAAAAATATTTAATTATTCATTTACAGAAGGAAAATAGATTTTTTAAACAAAATAAAAAACACTACGGTCAGTGTTTTAGCAATAGTGGTTTTATTTAGTACTTACTTTTTTATCCAATTACAATAGTCCTTATCATTACTACTTATTCGTTATTCTTTAAAAGATTAGAAAGTAAGTTCCTGAAAGTATAATTACTCTGTTTAAACAAGTTTCAATCGCTGTTGGATATTTTGTTCTGGAGACAAACTATAGTTCGTAAATACTACCAAAATTATACCTTGGAAGCGAACCGTTGTTACTTCAACAACTGTTTCTCGATATCCACTGCTTGGCAAAGTTACTATAATGATAAATTAATCGAAGGATACTCATTAATTACATTAAAAGCATATCAGGTACAGTCGAATCTATTAATTAAGCATTTTGGTGATATCGCAATTGACCAAATTACTAATGATGGATTGAAACAGTATCTAGCAAAGGTTGGTGAAACCTTAAAACCTGCAAGTCTGGCACATCGCGTGCGTTTTATTAAATCATTGTTCCGTTGGGCGCATGAAGAAGGTAAAATCCATAGAAATCCTTTCTCAAAACTAAAAGAACCGAAGTCAGGAATTCGAGTCCCTAAATTCTTAACTGAAAAAGAGATTGAACACCTTCGCGAAGCATGTCAAACTGCAAAAGAACATGCAATAATTGAATTTATGTATTCATCAGGATGTAGGATAGGTGAAATTGTATTAATTAATAGAAAAGATATAAATTGGTCTAATAACTCTGTTGTTGTACGAGGGAAAGGTGATAAGGAAAGTGAAGTTTACTTCAATATCCGATCTGAAATTTGGTTAAATAGGTACTTAAATGAGCGACAAGACGAAGATGCCGCATTATTTGTAACAGAGAGAGCCCCTCACAGGTTAAGTATCGCACAAACACGGTATATCATAAAAAATGTTTCTTTACGTTCAGAGTTTAATAAAGAAATTTCACCTCACCAACTTAGACACAGTTATGCAACTCATTTAATAGATAATGGTGCTCCTCTTGAAGTTATACAAAGTTTATTAGGTCATGAAAAGAGTAAAACAACACGCATTGATGCCGTACTAAGTGGTAAGCAACGACATGAACATTATAGTAAATACTTTTAAATAATGGACCTAAAATGGTCCTTTTATTTATAGAGTCTTTAAAACTAACTCTTTCTTTAACAGAATTAATTTTGTTTACTTCTATTAGCTATATTAACTGAGTAGCTATTTGCTGATTTGTTGAAGAACGATAAAATAATTGTAAAAACCATTGCACCACACGTTGAGTTAGGTATTTACTCCTTCTAATAAATGGTAAAGTAAACTACTCCCCTTCGTTAACATTTTGGTCCGATATTGGAAAAACGTGCTTGAATTTAGGTATACAAATATAAAAATACGACTCAGTTTGTGAAAGGTTTCACTTAAACTAAACTGCCATTTAGTTTAAGTGTAATACTTCACATATTAAAGGTAAGTTAGTTAGATTTAATCCGTAAATAACGCTGGATCCAAATATTGTTTCAGAGTTACTTGATTTTTCTATATTCATTTTCTATTAATCCAACGATAATTAATTCGTACTGCCATCACTACTTCACAACAAAAAAACGACCCAAACCTGAGTCGTCTAAAATCTACTTACCTATTAATCAACTTATTCCGATACTGCTTCGGAGACTCATTTGCATACTTCTTAAACACCCGACTAAAATAATTCGGATCCTTATATCCAACCTCATAACTAATTTCTTTTAAGTTCAGTCGGTCATCCTGCATTAGCTTCTTCGCTTGTTCAATTCGCACCTTCATCACAAAATCACTAAATGTTTCACCGGTTTTCTTTTTAAACATTTTACTAAAGTAGAACGAATTTAGATTTACATGGTTTGCGATTTGTACGAGCGAGATGTCTTCACGATAATTCTCATATATATAAGCTTTTGCAAGTTCGACAAAATGGTTAATCCTTGTTTCTTTTTCTTTACTCATGATTTGGATTAACTTAATCATCTGCTGTTCAGATACTTTTTTAATTAAGACTACTTCGTCAATATCTGGAAATTCAAATGTAGTTACCTGATAGTTTTGCTGTTGTAGGAGTTGTTCCAGATGATTAAATAAAATGATTAATTCTGCCTTCAATTGCTTTGTATCTAAATTTAGTTCCAGTGTTAAACGGTCATAAATTCGACTAAATTGTTCAAGGGATAAGTCCAAATCAAGCATATTTATCGCGCTGCTAATTGATAGTAATTCATCATTTGTAATCTTTACAAATTTTGATGAAAGTTTGGTTTCTGAAACCTCGTCTAAACCAGCATTAAATAAATACATTGCTTCAAAATAGGATTTCCTCCAACCTTCGATCCCTTTTTGGATAGATCCAACTTCACATCGAATAGAATATCCTGTTTGTTTTTGAACATATTCTTTTAATTTTTTTGCACTATTTTTAATTTCAATTTCTTGTATTAGGTGTAATCTATTTAATTCTATTGGCTCAAAAATAGCAATTTTACCATCAACAATTGGGCTGACGATACAGTTATTTTCCGACTTCATATAGTGCTTTACACATTCATATATTCTTTTTAAATCTAAATCTTGTAATAGGTCATGAGAATCAATACATACAACTTTACTAAAGCCATACTCTACCTTGAAGTCTAGTAAATTAGTCATTTCATCGGGGCTGATATCCTGAATCGTATTTAACATAATCATTAAAGACAATTCATTTTCTGTTAATGGTCTAAAATGCGAGAGCATTTCAATATGATGTAACTCCTCGACTCTTTTTTGATAATCTAGTTCTATTTCTGCAATCAATCCCTTTAATAAGGAAATAATCTGTTCTCTCTTTGCAGGCTTTAAAATGTAATCCTTTACTCCCAATGAAATTGCAGCTTTAGCATATGAAAAATAATCATATGCAGTTACAATGATTATTTTAGCTAGAGGTAATTTTTTTCTAATTACTTCCACTGCTTCAAGCCCTTGAATACCTGGCATTTTTATATCCATAAAGATAATATCATAGTGATTTTTTTCAGCACATTCTATCGCAACTCGTCCATTTTCAGCGTGATCAATTTTAAATAATTCAGGTAATCCCTTCTTAATCGTAAGCTCTAATCCTTCTCTTTCTAAAGGTTCATCATCTGCGATTAACAATCGGTACATTATGCTTCCTCCTTTCATTATGAACTGCACGGTATCGTTAAAATAATTTTAGTTCCTTCATTAATTTTGCTCTCTATTTTCACTATATCTTCTTTTCCATAATATAATTCTAAACGTTTAAATACATTGATTGTACCTAGACCTGTAGATTTTCTTTTTTCATGTAATGTATTTGTTGTATTTAATAAACTGTATTTAACCTCTTCAGTCATTCCTCTTCCATTATCGTAAACGGTTATGACGATCACATCAGTAGATTTTTTTATTTCTAAACCAATGACAGCACCATTTTCCATGTGCTCTATTCCGTGAATAAAAGCATTTTCAAGTAATGGTTGGATTGATAAACATGGAATTAATTGTTCTAGACATTCATCATCAACATTAATCTCGAAACTTACTCGATCTCGAAATCTAGCTTTTTGAATTGAGAAGTATTCTTTAGCATTTAGAATTTCATCTGAAATCGTTACGGCCTCGTCAAGCTTTCGAAGATTATATCTCAATAAATTAGAAGTAGAAATTGTTAAATCACTCGTTTGTTCTGCTCCCTCTATATAAGCCAATTTTGAAATAACATTTAAAGTATTAAATAAAAAATGAGGATTAATTTGACTTTGAAGAGCTTTTAACTCAAGTTCCTTAACTAGACGGTCTTTTTCAACTATTTCTAAATTTTTTGACATTAGAATTTTTAAATTATGCATCATTTCATTAAATATTTCGCCTAGAATTCCAACTTCATCCTTCGATGATGTAGTAAATGGGCCGACTTCAAAATTCCCTTTACCAATCTGTTTCGCCATATAAATGAGCTTATTGATTGGCAGAATAATACTTCTAGACAACCAGATAGCAAAAACGATACTCATGATCGTTGTAATAATAAATAACATAACTCCAAGTTTATTCATAGAATTCGTATATTTAACGACATTATTATAAATTGGATAATAAGTATTCAATTCAATATCAACTAGATTTTGACTATCTTCTTTGATAAATGAAGCAATCTTTTCTACTTCCTTATACTGTTCAACATAATTTGAATAATTTTTTTGAATGAGACTATTTGTAATGCTGTCTTCTTCTTCCAAAAATGAATTTAGAGTATAGTAATAGTTTTCTATAATCAGTTCATTATTTTTTTTGACACTTTGTTTTATTAATTGGTTTTTTAAATGTTTCAATTTTTCCTTATGGTTAATTAATAATTTATAGTTTTTTGAATCTTGATATATGATATAGCTACTTAAGAATCGTAAATTTTTATCTGTCTCATTAGAGATTTGTTTATAAATATAAATTTTATCAATCATGAGATTATAGCTTTCTTGCACTTTTTTTCCGCTCTCAAAAATAAAAAATGAAACAAGATTTAGTAGCAAAACAATGATTGGTATAAATATAAATAGCTTAGTACGTATTTTCAATGCCTTACCTCCTGAAGGACATTATCAATAGTAATGACCTCGGTTGGCGTATGATTAATTTTAACAATTTGCTCTCCATGTATTGATTTATAGAGCAATTCTACACCTTTAAACCCCATATCATATGGCTTTTGGACAATTGTAGCTTTAATTTTATGATCAATAATCCCCTTCATTGTTTCATCTAAACCATCAAATCCATAAATTTGAATTTCACGTTCAAACACATTGTTTGTTGCATTTGAAATTCCAATTGCATCTAATGCACTAATACCAACCATTATATTGATATTGTCATATTTACGTAGCATACGCTCAGCTTGGAGCGATGCCTGTATTTTCGAAATATTCGAACTAGAACGATCAATCACATGCAGATTCGGATATTGATTGATCACATTTAATAAACCATTTAACCTCATCTTTTGGCTTTCAGAGGTTTCACTACCTATAATAATGCCAATATTACCTTTCCCATTCGTCATTTGGGCAACTGTTTGACCTAACTGAATACCAGCTTTATAATTATCAGTCCCAATATATGATTTTCTTAAACTATCAGGTGCATCGGTATCAATCGTAATAACAGGGATATTTTTCGAAATAGCTTGATTAATAATAGGGGTAAACTTTTTATTATCTATACTTTGTACAATGATTCCATCAACTTTTGAAGCAACCGCTTTTTCTAAAAGCTTTAATTGCTCATCTACACTCGTTCGAAGTGGAGCAACATATTCTATATTAATATCGTATTTTTTCGCACTATCTTTTGCACCCTTATTAACACTTTTCCAATATGGGTTGTCATATTCTTGACCAATTAATATAAAATGTTTTTTCCCAACCTTCTTATCTTCACTAATAGACAAAGACTCAATTGCACGCTCAATTTGATTAGAGCTAGCTTCATATCTTAGAAGAACATAGATGAACAATATTAGTAATATCGTAAAACTTAAAATCCATTTATCGAATTTCATTTTTTCTCCCACCTTATATTTCTATCTTATTCATTAATGAATACGTTTACAATATATTATTATTTTGTAGACTATGTTTTCCTAGTGCTATTGCATGAATAATTAAAATTCTGTTTAAGATACTAAAAAACTTTAACTTGACCGCTCAAACAAAAAAGCACACTACATGTGTACTTTTTCAGGTGAATATGACATTCTTTTATGATGATTTCCTTCTTTTTCTACAATATTTCCTAAGAAATACTGCTTTATTACATTATTTAGTTGAATGAATCGGCAAGCTAATTTCAAAGGTTGTTCCTTCATCCTTTTTACTGTGCACTCGAATCTTCCCATTATGTTCCTCTACAATCCACTTGGCTATAGACAATCCTAGACCAATACCTGATTTAGACGTCCGTGATTCATCTTCTTGGAAAAATCGATCAAATATCCTTGATACGTTTTCTTCTTTGATTCCAACTCCACTATCTTGAACTTTTAAAACAATATGATTCTTTATTTGTTCGCAGCTAATTTGAATGGAATCATTTTCTTTTGTAAACTTTAAAGCATTATCGATGAGAATGACAAGTAACTGATGTATTCGCTCTTGGTCACCATAATAAAAATGGGTATTACTTATTAATAATGAAATTTCTTTATTTTGAAATGACACAATTTCAGAGAAGTGAGAAATAACTTCCTCTAATAATTCGTTCAGAGAAAACATTTTTCTGTTCAACTGAATTTGACCTGAATCTGATCTAGCTAAAGTTAACAGACTTGCTACAAGTTTAGAAAGTCTTCTATTTTCTTTTAATAGGATTGAAAAGTCTTGTGCTTTTTCTTCAATAGTAGCATTTGGACTCCTTAATATTAGCTCTAGTCTTGATTGAATAACGGTTAGTGGTGTTCGTATTTCATGGGATGCATCTGATACAAATTCTTGTTGCTTTTGCCATGCGTTTTTGATGGGAATTAGCGCACGATCCGCAAGAATGTTACCAGCTATCACAGACAAAATACTACCAATGACCCATCCAACAATTAAGATAATTAACAAGGTGTCTAATAGCTCTTTTTCAGAATCTATATTTCGTAGAAGCTGAAGTGTTATTTTTCCGTGCCTAGTATCACCTTGAATAGAAATCGTCCGGTAGTTCATGTTTCCAACTTTATCATCATACAGCTCATTGATTTTTTTAGGATATTTCAGTTCCTCTTCTAAAAAAATTGCATTTGCACCTGGCAACGGATTAGTGCGTTGTTTATTCTCATCCCATATGATCATTAATAATCTAGGATCTCGATTTGCAATTTGCAAGCCAGCAGGATTATCACTTTTTTGAATCCGTTCGATTGTCCATAATAAAGATTGGTCAACGTCCTTGTACAAACGTGTATTTGTATATGTGAAGATAACGACGGACAGTATTCCAATCAATAGGCTAAATACAACTGAATTTATGATTGTTAACCGAATTTTTGTTTTCTTAAACATACTTCACCTAATCTTCTTTCATAATATATCCAATACCTCTTACTGTTTTTATGGCAGTACCATAATTGAATGGTTCTAACTTTTTACGAAGCTGATGTACATATACTTCAACGATTGCGACGGTTGTATCAGAGTCAAATCCCCAGACTCTATCAAAAATTTGTTCCTTCATTAAAATCTTACCTTGATTCTGTATTAAATACTCCAATAATTCAAATTGCTTAATTGTTAAGTGAATCGTTTCTCCATTTACTTCAACTGGATGTTCCTTCCCTTTTAACACAATACCTTCATATTTTAATGAACTATCAATTGATAGTTTTCCACTTCTTCTTAAAAGAGCGTAAATACGAGCAAGTAATTCTGGGCCTTGAAAAGGCTTAACAAGATAATCATCTGCACCTAAATTCAAGCCTTCTACTCGATCCTCAAGAGCATCCTTAGCAGTCAAAAATAAGACTGGTGTAAGTATACCTTCTTCTCTCAAATCCTTTACAATCTCAAATCCATTTTTATATGGTAACATCACATCTAATATAATTACATCATATATATTTTGCATTGCTAAAAATAATCCTTCATCACCATCTAAAGCCGAATCAACTGTAAAATCAACCGATAATAACTCTACAATGGATGTTAAAACTTCCTCATGATCTTCTACGACTAATATCTTCATTTATCTTCCTCCATAATGCTAAAAAAGAAGCGCTCCAAAAGGTTACGCTTCATTTCATTATTTACTCAAATCGTAATGCTTGAATCGGTCTCATATTAGAAGCTTTATATGCTGGGAATACGCCGAAAATCACCCCAACCAATAAAGAGAACGTAAATGATAAAACGATGACAGGAATTGAGAAAGAAATGGCTGTTCCTGAAATCAATGAATATATCTTCGCCAAGCTTACACCTAAGCCTACTCCTATCATACCACCAAACGAACTTAATACGATGGACTCAATTAAAAATTGTAGCAAAATATCAATTTTTTGAGCACCAATAGCTTTTCTAATTCCAATTTCTTTCGTTCTCTCTGAAACTGAAACTAACATAATGTTCATAATTCCAATCCCACCAACAATTAATGAGATACATGCAATTCCACCTAACATAATTGACATTGTATTTGAAACTGAGCTAACAGTGTCAATGACATCTTGTTGGTTTGTAACGCTAAAATTATCCTGGCTACCTCCAAATAACACCGATAGTGAGCTCTCTATATTAGCTTTCGCAAAGTTTACCATATTTTCATTTTGAGCTTGAACGTAAATTGAACTGATTGTTGTATTTTGAAGTAATCTCTGTGCTACTATAATTGGAAGTAACACAGTACTATCACCACTTTGTCCTAAAGAGCTACCGCTTGATTCAAGTACTCCGACTACTTTATATGAAGTTCCATTAATTTGTACTGACTCACCAATCGGATTTGATAGTCCAAATAACGTTGTCGCCGTATCTGAACCTAGAATAGCAGTTTTTAACCTCTCTTCATTATCAAAATCTGTAACAAATCGTCCTGAGCTTACTTTCACATTTCTTACATCTTGATAAGAGCTCGTAGTACCAGTCACTGAAACTTCTGAAGAAGTCTTTCCATTTTTGACTGTAACTCGTCCAGATACAACTGGTGCTACTTCTTTTACGCCATTTAATTCTTTTAATGTCGATATATCTTTCTCTTTAAATGAAGTTGAGTCCGTATTATAGAAATTTACAGTTAATAAATTTGTACCGAGTTCACCAATTTGATCGGAAATTTGCTTACTAGACCCTTGGCTGATAGATACCAAAATAATCACCGAAGAAACCCCTATAATCATACCTAACATTGTTAAAAATGCTCTTAGTTTATTACTAACTATACTTTTTACTGCCATTTTGATTAATTGTGACATTCCCAAGTGGCATTCCTCCTTCCTCACTTAGGCATCCGTCCTCAATTCTTACGACTCTAGAAGCTTCCATCGCTATTTTTTCGTCATGTGTGATGAGTATAATCGTATGTCCCTCTTTATGAAGTTTTTTCATTAGATCTAATATTTCTCTACCCGTCTTTTGATCTAATGCTCCCGTTGGTTCATCTGCTAATAAAATATCTGGTCTACCTGCAAGAGCCCTTGCAATTGCTACCCTTTGTTGCTGACCACCAGAAAGCTGTGATGGAAGATGATGCATTCTCTCTTCCAACCCAACTTCTCTTAAAACTTGAATTGCCATATTTGTTCGATCTTTTTGCGAAAGTCCTCTATAACTTAAAGGTAATTCGACGTTTTCTAATGCACTTAATTTAGTTAATAGATTAAAGTTTTGAAAGATAAATCCAATTTTTTGATTACGAATAAGTGCTAGTTCTCTATCATTCATATCCTCAATTGCTTCTCCATCAAATAAATAACTCCCTGAATCTGGCTGGTCTAAACAACCAATCATATTCATAAAGGTTGATTTTCCTGAGCCTGAGGGTCCTACAATCGCTACGAAATCTCCTTTATTAATCGTGATCGAAACATTCTTTAACACCTGGAGCGTTTCTCCACCAAATTCATAATATCTGTTCATATCCGTTATTTGGATTAGATCCTTACTTTCCACTGTTATCACCACCACGGATCATCATTCTTTGACTACCTTGTCCACTTGGACCTGAAAAGTTTCCTCCCATTTGGAATCCGCCACCTGGGCCAAAGTTATTCGAATTAGATGATTGAATTTGTGGTAATACGACCTGCTGTCCAGCTTGAATACCTGATATAATTTCAACGTAGTTTTCATTAGTAATTCCGGTCTTAACTTCAACTGTACTTGTAGTTGCTTGATCTTCTGAATTCGAAGAAGAACTATCATTTACGATAACGTATTTTACATTATTACTTGTATTAATTGCTTCAACTGGAACATATGTTACATTTTCTTTCTTTTGAACTAAGACAGCAGATTCTGTAGTCATACCAACTTTTAAATTATTTGATTTATTTAGTTTAACTTTTACATTGAAAGTAGAAACGCCATTTGAAACTTCTCCCTCTTTTGAGACCTCACTAACTTTCCCTTTATATGTTGTATCTGGAAAAGCACTTACATCAACCGTTACACTTTGTCCAACTTTTACTTTTGCGATATCTAGTTCATCAACACCAATTGTTGTTTCTAAATTTTTATAATCTGTAATATGCATGACAACTGTCCCTTGATTCACCATATCTCCTTCTTCAACCGCAATAGAAGTGATTGTTCCTGAAAATGGAGCTTCAATTGAATCGCTACCATTTGAAAAACTGATTAGCTCATCTCCTTCTTCTACTGTTTCATTTTTTGAAACAAGAATTTCATCAACTTCAGAATTTGTTTCTGACATCAGATCTTCACTATTCGTTGCTGCAATCGAACCTGAACCACTTACTTTTACTTCTAATGTCCCTTTTTGTGCAACCTGTGTTCTTGTAATTGTTGAAGTTTCTTGTGCCTTTGGTTTTAAATAAAAATATCCACCCGTACCCGCACAAATAATGATCACTAATATTCCGATAATCCACTTTTTCATTTCTTCTCCCCCTTAGTTATTAGATGGTTGTCCTTGATTTTGTTGATTGAACATATCACCATTAGGAGCATTGAAGTTACCACCATTAGGGAAGTTTGTTCGGATCATTTGATTACGATTCATGTCTTTAAAGCTTAAATACCCAATTCCAGCTAAACTAAAAATACCAATCACTAAATTAACGATTAATAAGATTGAAATTAATTTAGGGTTCATCTCTAAACTTGATTTATTTCTTGCTTTTTTCTCCAATTTATTCAACTTTTGTGTAATCTCATTTGTTTCCATGTTTTGCATACATAACACTCCTTTTAATTGATTAATTGCATTATGTAATAGATTCCTTAATTTTTACTTAAGATTGTTTCAGCTTAAAGAATATTGATTATAGTGAGGATTCTTTTGTTTTCTTTTTGTGATCCAAAATCTTAAACAAGCATGACTAACGTAAAAGTAGGCAAAAAAAAGAAGCTATTTTTTAATAGCTTCTTTCTTATCCTAGTTTTACTTTCCGAACAACTTGTATTTTTACGTGTTTCGGGATATCCCCTTTAATAGTCAATTCTCCATTTTGTAATTGAATCTTTGCGCCCCATCCATTTTTATACTTTTTAATTTTCACATGAAGAAGTCGAATTTCAACTAATCCTAGCCCTGATTTGTTTTTTACTTCAAGCTCTTGTGTTCTAGCATTTCCAATATTATGTAGAAGAAGTTTAACTTTTATGATTGGCTCTTCTCCACTTTTTACAATTACATATGCGTTACCCATTTCATCTTCTTTAAATTGATCGTATGATACTGAAAAACTATTTGTACTTAAGTAAATCTCTCCCTGCTCATTCACTTTATAAACTGGTGTAAACATATGTCTCTTCTCCTTGTTGTAAACTTAATTATGTATAAAACAACATATCTACAATAAAAAATTGACGTTAAAATAATGAATTATTTAAACGTCAACTCTAATAATAGTATGGCTTAACTATTTAAAAATGTACTTTCCAATATTTAATAGGTTTAAATAAATTTCTTATATTTTTGCAAACAAAGATTATATTAGTTTAGTCAATTTTATGTGTAAATGCAATTTTTAAGTACTTTTTTTCACAACGTTTTTTTTAAAAATTTATGGATAATTTTTCACCAAAAACTTTGGTTTTATCCATAGATATTTCATCATAAATATGCTATTGTTCATATGAATTATTTAAAAATTTAAAATCAACTAAATAACTTATAATTTTATCAGTATTCGAACTCATTTAATAACATTAATAAAGGAAGAAGGAAAATCAGTTGATTTACAGTAAACAGGACGTTCTTCATAACGAATCCCAGAGCATAAAAAACGGGGCTGCACAAACGATTGCACTTAGCTTGTCTAATAACTATTTTATTTTGTTTGCGATTGCAATATTAGGTGCTTCTAATTATCAAGTAAGTTTAATCTCTTCATTGCCTTCAATTGTAGGAATGGCTGCAATGCTTCCAGCTGCTTTTATTGTTAATAAGCTTGAAGAAAAAAGAAAATTCACAGCTTACTCCATTCTATTTACGCGCTTGTTTCTTCTTCTAATGGTATTTCTTCCATTTATAAAATCAAATCATATTGCCTGGTTTTTTGTAATTTTAATTGCAATCATGAATTTGCCAGGAACGTTTATGAATTTAAGTTGGCAGGCTTTTATTGGAGATTTGATACCTGCAGAACGAAGAAATCTATTTTTTGGTCAACGAAATAAGGTTCTTACATTGATCGGCATGATTGCAACCCTAATTGTAGGATTATGCATGAAAGCCTATCACTCTTCTAATGCACTTCCTTATCAATTATTATTTTTAGTTGCATTTATTTTTGGGATGTTTGAGTTATATTATATTTTGAAGCATAAAGAAGAGAAGACAAATCTTCAACTTACAGAGCACTATTCTCCTTTTTCAAAGCATCTTTTTCAATACAAACCATATGTAACTTTTTTGATTTGTGCTCTATTCTTTAACTTTGCCTGGCAAATGGCATGGTCACTTTTTTCGATTTATCAAATTCGAATTGCACATGCAACTGCGTTTTGGGTCAGTTTATTTACTGTAAGTAATCAATTATCACAAATTGTTAGTTACCCATGGTGGGCAAAAATGGCAAATCGCTATAGTAACACCCAACTGTTAATTTGGATTTCAATTGGAATGGCTACAGCACCAATTTTAAACATTCTTTCAACTAATTTTATTTACTTATTTATCGTCAATTTCTTTTCAGGCTTTTTCGTATCTGGAACTGTCTTAATTCTATTTAATAGTTTATTAGACGCAACTGAAGAAGACCATCGTACTTCCTATATTGCCAACTATAACTTTTTACTCTCAATTATTGCATTTATAGCACCTCAAGTTGGTGTATTTTTGCTTGAATCCTATAGCATGAATTTTGCAATGATTATTTCCACAATCTTTAGAGGTCTTGCAGGTGTTCTTTTTGGCGTAATGGCATATAGAATGACACAATCAAAACAATTAGATTATAAGCAAGATAAAATTTCAATGTAAGGTCAATATCATTTCTATTATTTCCAAGATGAAGGATTTCTACTTCTTCTTCTTTTTATACAAACGGTAAAGAGTTCTATTCAAAGAACTCTTTTTTTACATCAATTTATCCATTATTCTTAACTGCTTTTATCATTAAAAATCTTGGTTCCCTTGATAATGTAAGATAAGCTTTTGGATTTATATTCTTCAGTTCAGGTATAGGTTGTGGTTCGATGAGAGAAGATAGCGTAAAGTGATTTACCGTTGATTGAATGATTTCAAGTAGTGGTCTTCTATAAAAAACAACTTCAATATCTTTGCCTGCTTTCGTCCACAGATCAGATAGTAACTCTTTTGAAAAGTAATTTTCACTTTTAAATATTGTGTAATCAGAAAATGGATGATGAACTGAGAACAATAATATTCCATTTGGCTTAAGTACTCGCTTAAACTCTGTAAATACTGAATCCCAATCTTTTATGTAATGTAGGGTTAAAGAACTAATAATGATATGAAATGTTTCATTTTGGAATGGAAGTGTCTCCTCTAAATCATGACATAATATGTTGGCCTTATTTCCTACTCTTCGTTTTGCAGCTTCAACCATGCTTAGACTAATATCAATTGCAGTCACAGCTGCGCCTCTTTTTAATAGGGCATCAGTGTACCAGCCTGCAGCACAACCAGCATCTAAAATTTGATAATTCTCGAGATTCTTTTCTAACTCTAACATCATCGCAGGTCTTTCATAGTGTGTATTATACGGGCTTTCGTGGTCTACTGTATTTTCATAAGCAACAGATAATTGGTTAAAAGATTCAATCACTTGTTTTTTCATTTACACTCCTCCTTACAAGTCAGTATCATCTAGTCGACAATCAATACTATATCATGATACGAATTGCAATGAAAAAGAGAGCTCTTCAACAAACTCTCTTTTCTGGGGGATATTATGATTTTTAAATGCTTAATTAAACAGGTCTTACTTTTCAACCTCTTCGCTTAAGTGCTCTACAGGAATTTCATAACATGTTAATTGTGAACCTAAAATGATGCTATTTTCATTTGAAGCTTGCTGTTCTTGTCTTTTTGCATGCGCTGATTTAAAAGAATCTGAATTTACCCATCCTTGGAAATCTTCCATTGCTTCCCAAGTTGTACATACTCTCACTTCATCGTACTCTTCTAAATCCATTGTTTTTAGAACTTGCATACGGATAAAACCTGGAAACTTATGAATCCCTTTTGAGATTTTAAATCGTTCAATTACTTCATCTCCATGTCCTTTTACGACACGAATTGTATTTGTTGTCATAATCATTTTTAATGTCCCTCCTATATATTATTGAAATTGACTTACTTCTTTAACTATGTACTTGGATACGTTCTTCTTCTTTTAATTTATCTACATTTCTGATTGGTTTAAAAAATGGTCGATCCCCATCTTTAAATATCTCTACATCAATCTCAAATATATCATGGAAAATCTCTTTGCAAATCACATATTCTGAATTTCTATCATATTCAATGCAACCATTTTTCAAGACAATTAATCTGTCACTATAAGTGGCAGCCTGATTGATATCATGTAACACCATAACAATTGTCATGCCAAAACGATCATTTAACATTTGAATCAGTTCCATTACTTCTAATTGATGTGCGATATCTAAAAATGTAGTTGGTTCATCTAATATTAACACATTAGGACGTCCCGCGGTTGCCATAGCAATCCAAGCTCTTTGTCTTTCTCCACCTGATAATGATTGAAGAAATCGAAATTCATAGGATTGTAAATTTGTTACTTCTAGTGCCCAATCATTAATTTTTTCGTCTTCAAAATCAAACTTTGAAACCAACCTTTATGTGTATTTCTAAGGTAACAGTCAAATCATTAAAACTACAATTTTAACGACTAATTACTCTTTTAAAAAAAGAAATGGGCGTATGAACAATCTCTTTTTTTTTACTTTTTACCTTAAAACAAATTAATTCATTATTATTTCTCTTGCTTCAACATAAATTTGATAATATTAAAGTAAAACAAGAAAGGGATCATGATATGACAATTACATTTCGATTTTATGAGAACTCTTCGGACCTCGATTTGCAATATTCTTTTTGGAATCAAATGACAAAAAACTTACCATATGCATGGAAACCAACATTTTCCCCTAAACTATATGAGTCTCAAGTTGAGTTTAATAAAAAGTCACGTGTATTCGCTTTTGAAAATGAAAGACTAATTGGATATATGAGCTTCTCAGGAAAAGGCGATTTTGTTTCGCTAGGATACCCTTGGGTTTTACCAGAATTTGAAGGTTCTGTTCAGGATGAATTATTTGGGAAAGTTTTAGACTTTGCGAAAAGTGACGAATATGGTGGGAAAGTTTTCGCGCAGAGATTTAGAAGCCAGTGGAATAAACAAATAGACTATTTCTTATCAAAGGGCTTCCAAATCACAAATAGATCTCAAATTATTGGAGCAAAATATCCAATATTATTAAAAAGTATACAAACAATTCCAGACTTCTCTTTTGAAATAAAAGATAACTTTTTATTTGAAGAGTGGAAAAATATAAAAACGAAGCAGCAACCATTAACAAATGAACAACTCTCAATGTTAAGTGAGTATTACGGTTCAATAGAATTTGACTATGCATTAGAATGTAAAATTGCAGATGAACCAATTGCCTATTTTGGCGTGACAATTCGAGCTGATACAGACTATTCCGAAATACTTGCAGTAGCACTAGACCAAAAAGCCATCCCATATTTTTATGACTTACTAACACTAGTACATAATGAAAATAATAAACGAAAAGTAAAGACTGTTACGATGGCAAAGTCACATCTTCCTAAAGGAGTTATTTTAGAAAAATTAGGTTTTGCTGCATTAACTGAAGATGTCATGATGTATATGAGGAAAGAACAACAAGCGTAATTTTAGAGCAGGCACCTTGAAAATGCTTCTACTATTAGTTATTTATTTAAAAAGCCTAAGTTCTCGCTAATTAATGTGAGACTTAGGCTTTCTTTGAATATATTAAAAAATTTTAATCCACTTAAATCTACGGTGCAAAAGTAATGATATTTAAATCACGGTTTATTGCTGTAGCAGAAGTAATACTACTAGCAGTTGTTACAATTATCCTTACACTATATGTGGATGTGGCATTAGCAGGTGCAACATCAACTTGTGTAGAGGCTAATGGAAAACGCTGGGTACCTGCACTTGAAGAAGATCTATTAAATGCTCTTGTATCAATTAAAGTAGCATCCCTATATAATCTCATTTCGAATACAATTTGCCAGTTTGCTGTAGTAGCGATTTCATCCGCTAATGCATAATCAATTTTTAGTCGTTGGTTAGCAAGAATAGAACTAATTTGCTTCTAATTATCTATTTAAATAGAGAAAACCAATGTACACAAACACAAAACAGAACTTCACCACAGTTGGTGATTTCATGTTAATGAAAATGGTACATTGGCTAGATTCATTTTAACTTAATTCACTTTGTAAAATAGAAAAAGAGCGAATAACACATTTGTTGTATTCGCCCCAATTAATCTTATAAATATTTAAAGTTCACTACTTAACTGCAACATTTATTTTCTGTTTCTACTTTCACTTCACAGCACTCTTTATTTTCATCTGAATCTTTTACCTCTTGAATAGTAATCGTGCAACAATCACTTTTTGAACCACCAACATGTATTTTAAAGCCTTTAAACATTTGAATTCCTCCTTTTAAATTGTTATCTATATCAACCTTTGAGGTTAATACCTTATAGTAGGTAAAATAATGTGCCTGACAATGTTGACATTGTAAATACGGAGAGTAAAAAAGCAACAACTAATCTTCTATGAAAAATAGAGTTTAGTAGTGTTACCTCTGGCAAACTCGCGCCAGTTGAACTAATCATTATTGCCATAACTGGACCTAGAGCCATTCCTTTTAAAACCATAATTTGAGCTATAGGTATCATTGTGGAAAGCCTAATATACAATGGGATTCCAATAATTGACGCAATAGGAATTAGCCACCATTGGTCACCACCGAAATATGTGGCAATAAAGTTTGTTGGAACAACCCCGTGAATCAGTGAACCAATTAGTGCACCAATTAATAGATACGGGTAGACAGTTTTCATCAAGTTTAATGTTTCTGCCCATGCGAATCGTAAATCAAACTTCCCATTTGGTTCTTTTCCACCTGAGATAATTACGTTTTTTACAGCAGACTCAAATCCAAGTGCTTCAAGTGAAAATCCAATGACAACAGAGAAGAATGTAGTAATCAGAGTATAAATAACAGCTACCTTCCAGCCTAAAAGTGCTCCCATTAAGGTTAAAATCGTAGGATCAAGAACTGGTGAGGCAAATAAGAAAATCATGACGTATCCAAACCGCATTTTTTTGTTTAACATTCCTACAACTACTGGAATCGTAGAACAAGAACAAAATGGAGTAATAAATGCTAAGATAATCGCAACTGATGCCCCAATAAACTTGTTTGAGTTGAATAGATACTTTTCCATTTTTTCATAAGGGATGAGACCCTGAAGGATATTAATCACAAATGAAATCAAAAAAAATAAAAGTGTAAGCTCAAATGCAATCGATAAAAAACTTAACAATACATCTTTCCACATAATAAAACCCTCCTTATTATTTGCAAAATGCAAGTATTATGTAAAAATAGTGTTCTCCTTATTTAGGAGAACAGCAATAATCCTCTGACTTTCTCATCGCATCATCTAATAATTTAATTGAACGAATTACCGATTCTTTTTCGTAATCACTTAAATGAGACAAGATTTTATTTAAATAAGTGTTCATTTCTTTATTAATACTTTCTTCAACGGTTGCACCTTTTTCAGTAAGAGATAGAATGTATACTCTATTATCACTAGGATTAGGTGTCTTTTTAACTAGACCTTTTTCAACTAAAGTTTTTACTTGGCGACTAAATGTAGTGACATCTAATCCAAGTGCATTCGCCACATCTTGAATTGAAGGATTCTTCTGTCTTGAAATTTCATATAGAATATGGCTTTGCATTGTACTAACCTCTTGACCGCAGCAAGATTCACAACATTGATCATTAAGAAAACCAAAGCGACGTACAACCATTTGGAACATGCCTCTTAAGTTATTATTTTCCATCTGTTTTCACCTCTAATTAAGTTATATGCTATTTATTTGCAAAATGCAACTAAAAAATATTTGCGTTTTGCAAATATTTTTTAGTTTGCAACTTTATAGAATAACATTTAATATAAGTACATACTTATATAAGCGATTGGTTATATAAATTTATATACTGAAGGAGAAGCAAATGATAACAAAACCTAAATCAGTTGAAGACGTATCAAATATACTCAAAATTTTGAGCGATAAAACTCGTTTAACAATGGTTGCTATTCTAGATCAACAAGAATGCTGTGTTTGTGAATTCACAGAAACATTCGATATGAGTCAACCGGCAATTAGTCAGCATTTACGTAAACTGAAAGATTATCAAATTGTAAATGAAACGAAAAAAGGGCAATGGGTTTACTATTCATTAAACAAAGAATCAATGAACTATCCAATGATTAAAGGCATTTTTGAGCATACTCCTGCGCAAGATGACCTAATAGAAAAGTTAATCTCTAATAGTCCCGTTAGACAAAAATGTTGTGAGGAGGATGCATGTAAGTGAAGACAGATTCAAATAAACGTTTAGGCTTTTTGGATCGCTATTTAACATTATGGATATTTTTAGCGATGGCGATTGGAATTCTTCTTGGAATCTCGACTCCAGGATTTGTAGATAGTCTAAATAAATTACAAGTTGGTACTACTTCAGTTCCATTAGCGGTGGGACTTATCTTAATGATGTATCCACCTCTAGCAAAGGTTAGATACGAAGAAATCGGAAGAGTGTTTAAAGACGTTAAAGTATTATTTTTATCTTTAATTCAAAACTGGCTTATTGGTCCAGTGCTAATGTTTTTATTAGCTATTATCTTTTTAAGAGATTATCCAGAGTATATGGTTGGTTTAATCATGATTGGTTTAGCACGATGTATTGCAATGGTAATCGTGTGGAATGATTTAGCAGATGGAGATCGTGAATATGCTGCTGGATTAGTAGCGTTTAACTCAATTTTTCAAATGATCTTTTTCTCGGTATATGCATACTTTTTCGTTACAGTTTTACCGAGGGTATTTGGTTTAGAGGGAATGACAATTGATATTACAATGCCAGAAGTTGCGAAATCAGTATTCATTTATTTAGGAATTCCATTTTTGGCTGGTTTAATTACGAGATTAATCCTTGTAAAAGTAAAGGGAAGAGAATGGTATGAAAAGGGATTTATTCCTAAAATAAGTCCAATTACATTAATCGCATTACTTTTTACAATCATTGTGATGTTCTCATTAAAAGGAGAAGTAATTGTAGAACTACCTCTAGATGTCGTTCGTATCGCAATTCCCTTATTAATTTATTTCGTCATTATGTTCTTTGTCTCTTTCTTCTTAGGAAAGAAATCTGGAGCAAGTTATGGAGTATCGACTACTTTGGCTTTTACAGCAGGTAGTAATAACTTTGAATTAGCCATAGCAGTAGCTGTCGGTGTATTTGGAATTAATTCTGGTGCTGCTTTCGCTGCTATAATCGGTCCGCTTGTTGAAGTTCCAGTTATGATAGCTTTAGTTAATGCAGCGCTTTGGTTAAGAAGAAAATATTTTACGAAAAAATCAACAATATAATTTAAATCAAGGTGGAATAAAACATGGCAGAAAATAAAAAAACAATTTACTTCTTATGTACCGGTAACTCTTGTCGGAGTCAAATGGCGGAAGCATGGGGGAATAAATATTTAGGTAACGATTGGAATGTTTTATCAGCTGGTATTGAGGCTCATGGAGTGAATCCAAACGCAATTAAAGCAATGGATGAAGTTGATATTGATATACGAAACCAAACTTCTGACATTATTGATAATGATATCTTAAACAATGCCGATTTAGTTGTTACGTTATGTGGTCACGCAAATGATGTGTGCCCTGTAACACCATCTCATGTAAAACGTTTACACTGGGGATTTGATGATCCTGCAGGTCAAGAATGGAATGTGTTTCAAAGAGTACGAGATCAAATTGGTGAGCGTATAAAAACGTTTTCTGTTACTGGTGAGTAAATATTAAAGAACCTTCTAGTACCATTAGAAGGTTCTTTTTTGTTCAATTAATCTAATCTAAATTATCATTTGAGGATTAACCTGTAAGTTCCTCGGTTATTTTTATTTAATCCCCCACAGAAACTTAATAATAATTGAATATAACTTTGCTAATAAGGTAGATAATATGATAAAAAGGTGTGTCATGATGGACTTTCCTACGATTCAAACAAATTTTTGGGATGCGGTTCTTGCAGTTCCCATTGTATTAGTAGTCACTCAACTACTAAAAGTATTTTTAAAAATAAAGAAACCATATGTACCTATTCTTGCACTAGTTTTAGGATTCTGTTTTTCTATTTTCATTAGTCATAGACAACATCTGTTTTCGGGTATTTTTATGGGTTGGTTTTATGGTTATGCAGCAATTGGTTCTTATGCATCCTTAAAAACAACAATTCTATCATTTAGAAAAGAAAATAATAGTGAATAGATTTAAAAATAAAAATAGAGTTGCAAAGGCAACTCTATTTTCAGTTTGCTGATAGAGATTTATATTAAAACCACCAGCAACATAGTTTATTTAAATTTCAGCTTGTTATTCAACTATAAAGTCTTTACTCACCATTTCATTTCCATTAAGTAAGATTGTTATTGTGTGCGTTCCACAATAATGTTTTCTCGTAGATAAGTCTTTAAAAGAATGGGTTTTATTGTAGTGTAATGGTTTCGTTTGATCAACATGATTCTCACTTACTTTAAAAATTTTCTTTGAACGACTACCGTTTGCTTTCACATAATCAATTTTATATTCAATGCGAATTTTGGAAGGTGTTGTCTGATTACTTGTAACTTTAAATGAGAAGTGCAAGTCTTCTCCAATACTTAATTTCTCAGAACTTATTGCAAAATCATCAATCGAAACTGAATCTGCTGAATCAAATCCAAAGATCGACATTGCTTCCTTGTTCCCTTGTTTTAATAATGTTCTACATGCATGCTTAACGATCCAGTTCGTATATGCATTTGTTCCGTACCAGCTTTTAGCTAGATCTAATACAAGATTCGGATGGTCTCTTGAAATGTCATTTATATTATTCGCTACACTTTTACGAACATAAAGAGATTCATCTTCTTTTAAATTCTCTAAGATTGGTAATATTGGAGAGGGATTATTCTTTAGACTTTTTAGCACCATTCCCCAAGGTAATCTTGGTCGGCTCCCTTCACTTGCTAACCTTCTTACATGTTCATTTGGATGTTTAGACCATTCTAACATTTGAGCCATCATTTTTTCTTCATCTTCAACAATGAAAGGTCTAACTGCAAATTCTGATGTAGAATGTTGAGTAAATAATGCTAGTGCTTCAATCGATGAATCCCAATTTGCTAGACCATATACTTCTACAAAATCAGGAAAGAAGATACAGCCTAAATTATTTTTCGGAAACATATTTACTATTTGCTTTAATATGCTAAGAGCTTCTAGATAATCTTTTGGTAAAGTATCTCCTAAACAAAGCGTAATATGTCTCATTCTTTCTTTCAGTGTTTTTTCAACCCATTGTGCATTAAAAACTAATTCAGTAAATTTCTTATCCGCAAAATCTGGATAAACTTCTTTAATTGACTGAGCAATTTTAGATATAAATTCTTCGTTATAAATATCTTTTAAAGCGTTAGCCATATACATTCTCCATTATCTTTATATAAATTCACCTAACTGTGTAATTTGTTGTGATATACATTCCTGTACTTTTTGAATATGATTCCGATCAACAACTGCAATTACACAAGTAGCTGGGCCAGCTGATTTTTCTATTAAAGTAGGTTCATTCTCGTAAATTTGAATGTCCTTATTATGTGTTTTACTTAATTGTTTTAATTCATATTTCACACCTTGAGATCCGACAGGCAAAATATCTTTTACACCTGGAAGAACCGTTAACTGTTTTAACGATTGAAAATTAATGATTTCGTTTAAATTTTCATTTATATCTATTAATACTTCTTGTCCAACTTTAGGATATCCAATTAAGATAGCTACATCACCCTTATTTACATAGGGCCTTTCAAAAGGTTGATAGATTTCTCCCATTACTGTAATCCCTAATGCTGTTTGTAAAGTAGGAATATTTTCTTCTGTACTTCCAGTAATATCAATATCTAATGCTTCATTAAAAAATTGAACCTCATTATACTCTTTAATTGCCTGTTTAATGCCTGATAAAATAAGTTTTCCTCTACCTTCCATCTCAACACATAATGTATTAATAAGCAAAGTCGGTTTTGCACGAAATGCTAATGTTTCAAATAGGCAAACGCGTGATGTTAAATAACCCACGATTGACTCTTCCACCTTTACAATATCTAATTCGCTCATTCCAATTCCACCACAACTATCACAAGCAATTGTAAAATATCTGGATTCATCAATTTGTAATAAAGTTAAATCCCTATACTTGGAAACGTGCACGATTCATCACCCTTTGAATTATGTATGCAATGATAATGTTCACCGCTGAAACAAGTGTTAAAGGAAGTACCATTAACTGAAAAAAGCCAATCACTGTCACCGTTTCATCTAAGTATCCAATTAAAATACCACTTAAAAACGTAGCGATTGGACCGTTCAGCAAAATCGCTACGCTGATTGCTATTACATCCTTCGAGCGCTTATATAACACTCCAAATAGCCAGACGATACAAAACATTTGGAATGCAATCAATACATGCATCGGTACTGTCAGTGGAAAACCAGATGTAAACGAAGAAAGTAAATGACCTACTGCTCCAACGATTGCACCTGCAATTGGAGATATTAGCATGGCTGCCAAAAATGCTGGCATAGAATCTAACGCAATCGTAGAAAAAATTTTAATATTAGACAAAACTGCACTAATTGAAATAAAAAGTGAAAGTATTACAAGTCTTCTAATCTCCAAATTCCTCATCCCCATATTCGAGTTGACTTATATTTTTGATATATCCAAATCCATCATTATATATTATTTCTATTACACACCCATTACTTGTATAGAACTTCCAAAATTCCTTTAAGTCTAAATCCAATAATGCTAAAATGATTAATTTTATAATGCCACCATGTGAAACAATGACCGCATCTTCATTCCTATTGATTAAATCTTTGCAAAATGAACTTACCCGATCAAAACAAATTTTTAAACTTTCACCATTTGGAATTTGAAAATGAATGCTATCTTGAATCCAAGACTCTAGTATATCTGGATACATTCGAGTTAATTCTTCATATGTTTTATCTTCAAAGATTCCAAAATTCGTCTCACTTAACCTTGAATCTATAATTTTAGTAGTTTGTAACAATCTTTCAATTTCTTCGGCAAGCTTCGTACATCTTTGAAGTGGACTAGAATATAATGAATAAGTCGATGTAGGAGAGATGATATGTAAAAGCTTCATCATAACTTCTACAATTTGCTGTTCCCCAAGCACCGTTAACACATAATCAGTTGATCCGGCATAAACCTTTTTCATATTCCCTTCACTTTCAGTATGTCTTACTAATAATATCTTCATATGAATTTACCACCAATTAGGACAAGGCATAAAAAGCACAACTGAGAAAATTCAATTGAAAACCCAATGACATCCCCCGTTATTCCATCAAGTTTACGATTGATTCTTTTAATAACTGCAATCATGACTAAGTATGTAAAGATGAGTGCTACAATCACCTCAAACTGGTGAAAAACAATACTTCCTGCACAAATAAGTACTGTAAAAAAAATAAAAACTATTAATGACCTTGTATTTTTCGCCTCTATAATAAACTGATTTCCAAAGCCTTCTTCTCTAGCATAAGTACTCATTCTACATGTCCATAACGCGATCTTGCGACCTATTATTGGAAATACAATGATGACAAAAACGGTGCTTTTTGATAAAAATATCCAATCACCTAGTAAGAGCACGATTAATGAAACAACTCCAAATGTTCCGATTCGACTATCTTTCATTATTTCTAGTATTCTTTCTTTAGAGCGATGACTAAAAATACCGTCACAAGTATCTGCTACACCGTCAAGATGTAATCCACCAGTTAAAAAAATATAGAATACGATGATGAAAAATGCACTAATCTGATTCTCTATATTTAGTAATTGTAAAAGCATAAATAAGCCGCCTATTAAACAGCCAAATATAATACCTACTAAAGGAAGCATCCGAATACCTTTTCCAAGCTCTGATTCAATAAATTGAACATTCTTTACTGGAATGGTTGAAAAAAAACTAAGGATCATCTTAAATCGATTCATTATTTTACCTCTATTTAATTCGTAATGGAATACCTGCTGTTACGAGTATTACTTCAGTTGCTTTAGACGCAATCAGTTGATTCATTCTTCCTGCAATATCTCTAAAAATAATACCTAATCGATATGAGGGTACAAGACCAAAACCAACCTCATTGGAAACAATACATAATGTTTTTTTATTACGCTCACATACATCAATTAGCTTTAAAATCTCTTCTTTAATTCTACGTTCAAGCTGTTCAATTTCCTCATTTGTAATATTGTCAAAATCAGTATAATAATCAAACATGATATTTGTAATCATAATCGTTAAGCAGTCAAATAAGATATGATTTACATTTTGAAAATTAAGATTCGTTTCTAGTAATTGAAAATCCTTATATTGCTCAATTGTATACCATTCTTTTTCACGATCTTGTTGATGTCGCTTAATTCGATTCACCATATCCTCATCGGTAGGAATTGCCGTTGCAATATATAGTACATCATTCAAACTTCCTTGCATTTCTTTCATCCGTTTTTCAGCATACGAGCTCTTTCCACTTCGTGCGCCACCAATTACAAGAATCAAACTGTTTCACCTCGAATAAACCTCAAATTTTCATAAAAACAAATACCCCATAATGGGGTATGAACTTATGTATTGTTAAAATAATCGTAAGCTACATCCTGAAACCTCGTCAAGGACTAGTGTGTAAGTCTGATGATTAATCATTTGATCCTGTATGTTATTTCATGTTTTTAACAAGTCGCTTTTTTCATAAAAAAAGAAGGTTATTTATTAACCTTCCGTCTTTTCTATTTACCTTTTATATGTTTGATTTTCTTGTATATATACATCAACATCTATATCTTTTACTGAATCCTTTTTTAATTCATTTATTTCTTTTATATCCCATTGCTTCGAATGATATCGAAAAGTCCTTTCAGTTATATTCAACAGATCTGCATCAATATCTGTTGACTTTGTTAAAGTTACATTTAAATCATCTTTGATTTTATCTTCAATCAATTTCTGTATTTTTTTCGTACCAAGTGAATTTTCGTTTTGTTCTACAATTGCTACAGCATTGATTTTGATTTTATATTGAGGCTCTTTTTCGTTTAATACCTTTATTCTAGATTTTGATTTACTAACATCTAAATTAAGCTTTTCCTTTTCAAAACTAATATTAATTACATCATTCTTTTGTTCTAGCCACCTGACACCAATTAGATCTCCTGATGTAACGAATCCACTATATTTTTTATCTAATAAAATATAAGCACCATTCACATAAGCAATTTTTTTCTTTACATCTTCTTCATAATTTTCTTCATTCATTGCTAAAGAAGGAATTAGTATGGTACCTACTGGTTCATTGTATCTTGAAATATAATCTAAGTATCTTATATTTGAAATGATTAAGTTTTTTCTATCCTGTTGAAGCTGAGGCAGATCAAGAACTGTATATAATGTTGGTAGATTAAAGAAACTTTCACTAGAAAAAATGTCCTTTATGTCCTCCTCCGTTCCAAATAGCCATGTATTATATCGTAATAATGACTTTTGACTAATAAAAGCATTCACATTCTTCAGTTGTTTTTCAATTATATTCTTACTGAGTACGATACTGATAACATGTCCTAAATAGAGTGGTAACGGAGCTTCCTGTTCTAATTTGTTTAAAGCTAACTGAATAGAGGCGCCAGTTGCTTGTCCTATTAAAACTGGTGGAGCTTCAACTAGTGATCCACCTTCCTGCTTAGCAATATTTGAAAAGTTTAACGCCTGAAATGTAACGATATATTGATTATCTTTAAAATCAAAACCTAGACCAGTAACAAAGGTCTGGGCTTGAACTAATTTTTCTCCCCAGCATCCTGATAACATCAATAAATGAAAAATAAGAAGTACAATCGCAACCGCTTTTTTCATTTTTTGTTACTCCTTTTTCCGCGTATCATCGATTGGATCTAATGATTGATGACGTTTTTTCAAAAATTTCTGAGGGAGTCTAAAAACCATAGACATAATGTCAAATTTATTAGGTTTTGTAGCTGTTAAAGCGTATGGTTGACCAAAGCTAGTTAATGAAGCCACATGTGTTAATATAAGGAAAAGTGCTGAGAAAAAACCTAATAATCCTAGAATTGTAGAGCAGATAAGGACAAATACTCTAAGGATCACAATATTTCCAGCTATATTTTGATTAACAAGTGTATAACCAGATATTACAGTTATCGCAATGACAACCAACATCGTAGGGGAAGTTAAACCCGCTCGAATTGCTGCATCTCCAATGAATAACCCACCTAATACTGCAACTGTTTGCCCGACAGCTTTTGGTAAACGAACACCCGCTTCTTTAAATAATTCAAAAAAAGCTAACATGATAAATGTTTCAATAGTTGATGATAAGGGTAACCCTAATCTGGAAACTGCGATTGTTGCAATATAAGGGTAAGGTACTTGATCTAAATGATATGTAACCAAAGCTAAGTAAAATCCAGGTAATAGAATTGTTGTAAATAAAGCTATCATCCTTAGATAATGTACTAAATTAGAATAAAAAAAACTGCCATGAATATCTTCAGGTGAATATAGTAGTTGATTAATGCTAGTTGGCCCGACTAAACAAGTAGGATTCCCATCCACTAATATTCCAAATCTCCCTTGATTTAATGATTGAACAATATAATCTGGTCGTCCTGTATGATCCATTAATGGAAAAATAGAAAAAGAATGATCATATAATAATTCTTCAATTTCATAACTACTAACAACAATATCAAGTTTAAGTGAACTTAATCGTTCTTTTACAGTAGAGAGGATTGTTGGATTTAGAATATCATCCATATAAAGTAAAATGACTTTTGTCTTACTTCTATCACCGATGAAAAACTCTATACTTTTTAGCGACGATGTCTTTAATCTTTGTCTTATTAATGCCATATTGTCAGAGATATTTTCAACGAAACCATCCTTTGGACCTCTGACCGATGTTTCAATATTTGATTCCTCTGGAGATCTCTTCGGAGGACTAGCCGCCGGAATTAAGAAAATATCATTTAAAAATGAGCTTAAAATAACTAAAGTCCCTGAAAAAAGCTCCTCTTCAATTTGATTCAAGACATCTTTTTGTTTATCAATTTTATTCGTTTCAACAACATTACTAATCAATTCATAATTTAGCATATTTTCTTTTTTTACAATTTCATATACCTTCGGAAGTACTTGACTTATGTATTCTGTACTCACTAAGTTATGACAATAAATTGCTTTAATAAAATGTAATGTTTCACCATCATTATAAGATTTCGTACGAATTTTAATATCTGAAGAATTTTCAAAAGAGTCTAGTAGATCTATCAAGTTTAATTGATCTATTGAAGTTAATTCATTCATCATGAAGTTTCACCTTTTACTGTCATAATAATCAATAAAAATACCATTGTTATACACAGGAAAATTAAATTAATTAGAAAATAATAATGATGTAAGAAATAAAAAAATGAAGTCCCTCCCCAAGGAATCATTGCTCCTACCATAATAAACAAATATAACATTGGAAGACTCCACTTTTTTGTTCCGGTATGATTTAGAATACTATTTGCAATAAAACCGCTAAGGCTAATACGAATAAAAGTACCTGATATCCACTGGAAAATTGAAAGAAAATCTAATCTTGTAATATGTAATCCTAGCGTTAAAATTCTCCATTGCTCATACGCTGGGTTTCTTAGTTTTTCTGCCTCACTAGCCCCAAACTCTGTAATGGCACCAATTAACGGTCCTAGTATTAACATTAACAACACACAGCTAACAATGAATAACCACTTTTTCTTTAACTGATCAGATAGAAAAGGTGTTAAAAATAATATAAAAAGAATTTCAAAGAACCCTGAACATGTATATAAGAAACCTTGAAGATAGTCTTTATATCCATTTTCAAAAATAGGAAATAACAATTCATAATTTTTATTGTGAGTATTTCCTATACCAACTAGAAAACCAAAAAACACTACAATTGGTAATATGACCCATGCAATCGAACTAATTGTTCGTATACCTTTATATGAAGCGTAAAAACAAATAAAAGTAAACAGAAAAACAACAAAAAAATCAGGTACTTCTTGTGTATAGTTTGTATTCGCCCAATAAAAAGTAGTTTTCAGTGAAATGTAAGCAGTAAACAAAAAATAGATAATAAAAATACCAGCAAAAAGATAATAAAATGGTTTCTTTAACACCTTATATAATATAGAAAGCAAATCTTCATTGTTCATTTTCTGATAAACAAAGTAAAGTAAGAAACTCCATATTAAAAATGGAATAATACTAGAAATAACAGTTAACCATGAATCTCTATGCGATGAAGATAGAATACTTGGTAGAATTAAAACATGTAACATAAAACCAGTAGACATGATGAGTAGTATGTATATATGAACAGATTGAATCACCTTATTATTCATGACAATCCCCTTAGAAACTTTTATTCAAATAATGTAACCAAAATAAAATACATTTATGTAAATAATTCCAGTTCTCACTAAAAAAGAGAAGCCAAAAATGGCTCCTCTCTTACACAACTCATATACTAACTTTATTCCTATTACTTCAGCCCTAACTCAGTTAAAATACTGTCCAATGTAGCCCCTTTATATGAATTTTTAGCTTTTGGCGCATTTGAAACTGATAGATTTGTCTCACCGAAGTTCTTTACGATATAATTCATATCTTTTACATCAACCACTTTGTCAAAGTTTACATCTGTGGTTACTTTATTTGTTCCCCAATATTTTTGGATTTCAATCGCATCTAGGACATCAATTACATTGTCTTTATTTACATCTCCAGCTGCTGCTAGATCTAATAAGTAACGAAGCTGTCTACCCATTAAATCGCCACGAATATTATCAAATAATGGATCCATTTTTTGAGTCATTGTAAAGTGTCCTGGTACATCTACCTTTAATGTATATGGTTTGGAATCAACCTTAACTCCGTCAAATGCATAGTCACCTTGTTTTGAAGTAATTGGCGCTTCTAATATAGTTTTACCGTCGTATGATGTTAATGTAATTTTTGCACCAACTGTTCTTTGATCCACTGCATAATTTGTTTCACCTGTAGTTGGATTCTTTGCACCTTCAACTTGTAGTGTTCCTGTAAGTCTAGAAATTGTTGGTTTTACTTGATAGTCTTCAATATAAGTAAATACATTGTTTGTCACTACATTCGATTGGTTAATCGTTGATCCGCTAATATTCCACGACTGAATTGCAGCTCCTGTTGTAAAACTTTTATCAAGTGTTTTTACATCGAAATTAAATAGTTGTAAATCTTTTGGTAACTTGTCTTCACCTAAATACGTAAAAGTAAACGTGTATTCTGATAAATCCGCTGAAATAGCTTTAGATGTTACTGAAATCTCTGCATCACCATATTGTTTAACTGCATTATTCACTTTTACATTTTCAATGATTCCTTGGTTATTAAGTACTCTCATAGATATTTTAGTCGTTTTCAATTTTTGTACATTATTTGAACTGACTGAGTAATTTACTGTATCACCAGTTGTAATATTCGTTTGATTTGCTTTTAAATAATAATAAGGTGTTGTATTTTTAACAAACACTACTTTTAGTTGAGCAGTAGGGTTTAGCGCAGCATCCAAACCATAGAATGTTAATGGTAAAGTTGGATATTTACTATCTACTAAAATTTGATCTTTATAATCACCATTTTTATCCACATGAATTGGTTGTGATGGGAAGAATGAGTTGTACGTGTAAACAAATGTATTATCTGATTGATCTACAGGTATACCATATTGGCTAGCTGCTTCATCGATTTCCGGATCATTTATATTTAAATGGAAGTCATATAAGAATTGTCCATTTTCATCTAGTTGACTATCTTTATATTCAATTAGCTTCTTCTCTAATTTATCAAAGCTAGATGTTAATTTTGGCACCCCATATTCCAGCATAAAGTCTTTTGCAGCAGCAAATGATTTTCCACTTGGACTAGTTCCAACTAATCTTAATTTATAATGTCCTGGTTTAATTAATTCGTATTTACTACTAATTGGATTTTTGGCATCTCCTGTGAATGGATAGTAAGTTGCTCCAACAAGTCTACCAATATTGTAAACTTGATTTTCTGCCATTACTGAAGTATTGAATGAACCAATTAAACCTAAATCTTCCCCGGTTGTCGGATCTTGAATCACCACATCTAGCGTTTTCATATGTGTTTTTAATGCAACTTTTCCATCCATAAATGGATACGCATAAGTTGGATTTGTAATTTTATTTGAGTAAAGTGGGTTAATTAAATCAAATGTTTGGATACCCTCTTCTACAACACGTACGCCAAATGGGATTTGATATTGCTCAGTTGGGTCTGCATTATTTGTGAAAGTAATATAGCCTTCATATGTTCCTACTTCAGCTGTTTTTGGTATGTTTAAGCTATATTTTATCGATTTTGAACTAATTCCATTTAATTTAACTGATGAAGGTCCACTTAAAGTAACGTTATTTGAAACGGCATCTTTTGAACCTCTTAATCCTGTTTGATACTTCACATCTACACTAAATGTTTTGGCTTTTTCACTTCGATTTTTCAATGTAATATTACGAGCTTCTGAAATATCATTACCATCAAATCCAAATGAACCAAAGCTCATTCCACCAGTTAATTCATTAATCATTTTTTGTTTTCCATTTACAATTGTTGGCGTTTGATCAACAACTTCTAATTCTACATTTGAATGAATTGCTTCATACGCATCAACTCGCCCGCTACCTATTTCAAATACGCTATAAGCGTTTGATAATGGATCCGCAGTATTCATTAAAATTGATTTAATATCTGCTGGTTCAAGCCCTTTATTTGATTGGAGTAATAAAGCTGAAACCCCTGCAACATATGGTGTCGCCATTGACGTTCCTGATAAGCGCTCGTATGCGTATTGATAATCTTCTGGTTTTGTACCGTCACCCGTCTTATTGTTTACATAAAATGGAACAGTTGAAAGAATTGATACACCTGGTGCAGTTACTTCCGGTTTAATATCGTAATTCACTCGAGATGGTCCCCTTGAACTAAATGCAGCTAATTCATCTGAAGCTGTTTGAATTTTAGAAAATTCGCCGAATGTAAACTCATTTTTACCAGACTTAATGGATTCTGTGATTGCTAAACCTTCATCGTATGAAACTGAGAAGGAAGGAATTGCATCAACCGATTCACCTAAAAATGCTTGAATTGCCCCTTCATTTTTGTTTTCAACATTGTTAGCCATTAAAACGCCTACAGCACCAGCCGCTTTTGCATTTTTGATTTTATCAATTAAGGCAATCGTGCCACGATGGATATAAGCAATTTTTCCTTTTACATCTTTACCTGCAAAGTCAGCCGGATTTGCTAATCCAACATCTACAAGTTGATATGCTTTTCCTTTCAAGGTTGTTAAATCATCTGAGTAGTTTTGTGCTAATTGTCTTACATTGTAGTCAGTACCATTTTGCTTTCCACTATATTGATAAAGATCAATTGCCACTGATGAAGCGCCGACTGTTAATGCTAATGCTGCAGCTCCAGGAGAACCTAATGTATCCATTTTGTCTCCATTATTCCCCGCTGCTACAACAGTCGTTACGCCACTAAGCACAGCGTTATTAACTGCTACAGATGTTGCATATAGTGGATCATTTATTGAGGCACCTAATGACATATTAATAACATCCATGCCATCTTTCACTGCTTTATCAATCGCAGCAATAATATCATCACTTGCACCACTTCCACCTGGACCAAGTACGCGGTAAGCATACAGATCAGATTCTGGTGCAGCACCTACTTGTTTATATTCACTATCTGATACACCTCTCCCACCTATAATACCTGCAACATGTGTACCGTGTTCAGTATAATAGTCTGCACCATTTGCAGATCCTGGTTTTCCAGCCTTTACCCAATCCGTATATGTAGTTTCCATTGGATCACTATCATCATCTACAAAGTCATATCCGCCTTTATATGCGTCTTTTAAGTCTGGATGATTGTAATCAATACCTGTATCAAGAATACCTATTTTAATGCCTTTTCCAGTTAAACCCTCAGCATGCAACTGATCTAATCCATCATATGGTGTATAGTTCGCAATATTAAACTCATCTGCTTTTAATTCTTCAGTTTTTTCTAGCTCTTTTGGAGGATCAACCGTAAATTTTTCATTACTCCAAACTGTTTTAACAGCTTTTGATTTTAATAGGTTTTTTATTTGATTTGCTGGTAGATCCAATGCAACACCATTAAATGCGTGTTTATAAGAGCGTTTAATCTTAAAGTCTACCTTCTTATTGTTCTCATCCGTTAATACTTGTCCCACATCTTTACTAAAAGTTACATGGTCTTGCTCAGCTAATTTTGATGCTTCTACTTCTGTTAAAGACTTTCCTTCAACCTTAGCTTCGACTTGGGCAACTTTTGCTGGTTTATTAGAAAACTCTACAATAACTGATGTTAGTCTAGTAGTCGTTTGATCAATTTCCTCAGAAATTTGTAGTCCAGTCTGTTCGTTCGTTGAAAGTTCTTTAAGTGCTGCTCTTTGCTGTGAAGTTAAATTAGCAAGAATTGTTTCTGTCTTTGTTTTACTTGCAGCGATTGACACATTTGTCACTTGTGATAGTGGAGCCATAACAAAACTTGATGATAGAGCTAAAACCGTAAAGCTTTTTAAAAACTTTTTCTTTTCTACTCTTTTCCCCATTGTTCATCCTCCTAGAAATCTCTCAACTAAAAGTAAAGTTTAATGATTTTTGTAATTTGAATACTAAAGTTAGCAAACCCTTCAGAAATCATTTTCTTCTATTCACTAAAGCTTACTTTGTCTATTTCAATTATCAAGAATATCCAAATTAGGGTCAATTGGGTTAATGATCCCCTAAAATAGCAACGTTTCACCATACCCTTTTTCAAAATTTGGCATATTCTCTTATAAAAAATGATTAAAAAAACCCAAGATAGCCCAAATTTTAATAAAAAAAGAGAAACCATAAAAATGGTCTCCCTTTTCAAGTCTAATTACCTATTTTATAAATATTTCACTACTTTTTTCCCTGTCCTACTTCATTCCTAGCTCTTTTAAAATACTGTCCAATGTTTTTCCTTTATAGGAATTCTTAGCTTTTGGCGCATCATTCACAGTCGGATTTTGTAATCCAAAGTTTTTGATAACGTAATTCATATCCTTAGAATCTACTACTTTATCAAAGTTAAAATCTGCAGATGCTTTGTTAGTTTCCCAGAAGTTTTGTACTTCAATTGCATCTAAAACATCAATTACATCATCTTTATTTACATCCCCAGCAGCCGCTGTTGATAAACTATATCTATACCACTTACCGATTGTTTCCCCACGAACTTCATCAGATAAAACAACTTGTTGATTCATCGTAAAATGACCAGGTACATTTACAGTTAATGTATAGGCATTTTTATCCGGTTTAATTCCATCAGCATTATATGAACCATATTTGTCGATAATTTGGGCTTCAACAACTGTTTTTCCATCGTAGGAAGTAACTGTTACTTTTGGGTTAGCTTTACTTAGATCAACAGCATAATTCGTATCACCAGTAATTGGATCTTTTCCACCCTCAACTTGTATTACTCCTTGTATTCTTGAAAAAGTAGGCTTAACTTTAAAAATTTCCATATAAGCATAGACATCTTTCGTCTCTACATTTGCTTGATCAACCGTTGAAGCACTCATACCATACCAGTAAGGACTATCTTTCGTAAACTTGTCAGACGTTTTTAGGTCAAAATTAAATAACGGTAAATCTTCTGGTAATTCTTTATCACCTAAATAAGTAAAAGTAAAAGTATAATTCGATGGTGTAGAGACTAAACTAACCTCCGCGTCACCATACCTTTTAACTGCATCATTTACGACTACATTTTCAACTGAAGCGTAATCATAATTTCTCATTGTAATTTTAGTCGTTTTTAACTTTTTGACATTATTAGAACGAACAGTATAGTTAACAACATCACCTGTATTAACATTTTGTTTATTTACTTTTAAATAGTAATAAGGTAAATTTTGATCCACAAACACGACTCTTAACATATTAGATGCATTTGCAGTAAAGTTTCTCGCTGCATCAAAACCATAAAACTGAACTTGCAATGGTGCAGATTGCTTTCTCACTAAAATTTGGTCAGTGTAATTTCCGTCTTTATCTGTCTTTATTGGATTCGCAGGAAATGGACTATTGTAAAACGAAACAATCGAGTTACTTGATTGATCAAGACCTAAGTAAGCTGCTTCTTCTGTTTCTGGATCATGTAAGTTAATGTTAAAGTCGTATAAGAATTGTCCATTTTCATCAAATTGACTATCTTTATATTCAATTACCTTTTGATCTAACGAATCAAAACTAGACTTCATTTTTGGAGCCGCTAAGTCATAGATGAAATCTGATACTTTTGAGAATGATTTCCCTTGATTATTCGTTCCAACCATTTTTAATTGATAATGACCTGGTTTTGCAAAGCTCGGTTCATTACTTATTGGATTTTTAGAGTCTCCTGTGAAAGGATAGTAAATTGTATTAAATCCTCTTCCAATAAAGTACAACTGATTTTCATTTAGTGTAATCGGTGTAAATGAACCAATTAAACCAAGGTCTTCCCCTGTAGTTGGGTCATGTAATAATACATCCAAAGTCTTCATTTCAGATTTTAAAGAGAATTCAAAACCAAGAAACGGAAACGAATTTGCTGGCCATGAAGTATCTGTTGAAAACGCTGGATCTGCTTTAAAGAAATCAATTCCTTCATTCACTACTCGTCCACCGAATGGAATTTGATATTGTTCTGTCGGATCTGCGTTATTCGTAAACGTAATATATCCTTCATACGATCCTTTTTCTGCTGTTTTCGGAATGTTAAGTTTGAGATTAATAGTTTTTGAGCTAATTCCATTTACCTTCACTGAAGTAGGAGCATCTATCGTTACATTGTTTTTTGTCGCGTCTAATGATCCTCGAGTGCCTGTCTGAAATTTAACATCTACGTTAAACGTTTTCGCTTTTTCACTACGATTTTTTAGCGTAACATTTCGTGAATCCGATACATCTTGATCATCAAATCCAAATGAACCAAAGCTAATTCCGCCTGTTAATTCTTTTATTGTTTTTTGTTTTCCATTTATCATAGTCGGTGTCTTATCAACAACTTGTAATTCTACGTTTGAATGAATTGCTTCATAAGCATCAACTCGACCGCTTCCTACTTCAAACACACTATAATCCTTTGATAATGGGTCTGCAGTATTCATTAAAATTGATTTAACATCAGCAGGTTCTAGGTCTTTATTTGATTGAAGTAATAATGCTGATACACCTGCTACATAAGGTGTAGCCATTGAAGTACCTGATAGTCGTGCATATGCATACTTATAATCTTCCGGTTTCGAACCATCGACGGTTTTATCATTTATATAAAATGGAACTGTCGCAAGAATTGAAACACCCGGAGCTGTTACTTCTGGTTTAATATCATAATTCACTTTAGAAGGACCTCTTGAACTAAAAGCTGCCAATTCATCAGATGCTGTTTGAATTTTACTAAAATCACCAAATGTGAATTCTGTTTTACCGGCCTTTATAGCAGTTGAAATCACTTGTCCTTCTTCAAATGATACTGAAAACGAAGGTATCGCATTCATTGATTCACCTAAAAATGTTTGGATTGCTCCTTCTGCTTTATTTGCTTCATCATTTGCCATAATCACACCTACAGCACCTTGAGCTTTTGCATAAGCAACTTTAGAATCTAATGTATAAACGCCTCGGTTCATAAATACAAATTTCCCTTTTACATCTTTACCTGAATAGCCATTTGGATCACCAAGGCCTACATCAACCATTTGAATCTTTTTCTCTTTTAAATCTGAAAGGTCATCCTTATAATTTTTCGTTAATTGTCTTAACTTATAATTTTTCCCCTCAAGAGAACCAGTATATTGATAAATTTCAATTGCAACAGATGAAGCACCTACCGTTAATGCCAATGCGGCAGATCCCGGAGAACCAAGTGTCCACATTTTATCACCGCTATTCCCCGCAGCTACAACAGTTGTAACACCACTTAAAACAGCATTGTTTACGGCAATTGAAGTTGCATAAAGTGGATCATTTAATGTTGCGCCAAGAGACATGTTAATAACATCCATTCCATCTTGCACTGCCTTATCAATTCCGGCAATAATGCCTTCACTCGTTCCACTACCATAAGGTCCCAATACACGGTAAGCATAAAGATCTGCCTCTGGTGCAGCACCAATAGATGAATACTCGCTATCTACTACTCCACGTCCACCGATAATTCCCGCTACATGTGTACCATGTTCCGTATAATAAGTACCTCCGTTTACTTCTGGTTGACCTGATTTCTTCCAATCCTCATATGTTGTTTCCATCGGATCATTATCGTTATCAACAAAATCATATCCGCCCTTATATCCATCCTTTAAATCTGGATGGTTATAATCCATTCCAGTATCTAAAATACCAATTTTAACTCCTTTACCTGTGTATCCTTCTGCATGTAAACGATCTAAACTATCATATGGTGAATAGTTTGCTACATTAAATTCATCAGCTTTTAATTGCTTATTTTCTTGGTTCTCAACAGGTGGATCAATTGTAAACTTCTCATTACTCCAAACCTTCTTAACAACTTTTGATTTTAAAAGATTTTGAACTTGATTGGCTGGTAGACTCATTGAGACTCCACTAAATGCATGCTTATATGAACGATGAATCTTATAATTTATTTTTTTTTGTTTATCATCAGTTAATACTTGTCCAACTTCATTCGTAAAAGTAGAATGATCTTCATCAACTAATTTTGAAGCATCCTTTTCAGTCAATGTTTTCCCTTCTACACCTGCTTCAATCTGTGCTACTTTCGCAGGTTTATTTGTAAATTCAACGATTACATTTATTTGATTTGAAGATGTCAAATCTATGTCTGAAGAAATCTGTTGATCAGAACCCTCATTAACTGACATTTGATGTAAAGCATTTCTTTGTTCAGTTGTTAAATTTGCTAATATATCTTCGGACTTCGTATTACTTGCTGCTTTAGTAACCTCCATTGTTTGACCAAGTGGAGATAAAACAATACTTGATGATAGGGCTAATACTGTAAGGCTTTTTATTAACTTCGTTTTCTCTACACGTTTCCCCATTTTTCTTCCTCCCATTTATCATTGTCTAAGATCTACTAAAAAATTGAACGATGTATTGAAATCAATGACTTACTCTTGAACTTCAATTTCACCTGAACAAACTTCATTTGTATTAGTTTTATTATGAAAAATAAGATGGGCATTATCAATTGGGTTATTTATCTAGGATTCTATCAATGTCTTCGCTGTTTTCGACACGAATCAACAAATTCTCCTACGAGGATTCACCATAAATAAACCAATTTTTTATTTTTCTATTTGTTTTATAATGACTAATATAATGTAATGTGTTTAAAAAATTTTACGCAAAATAAAATAAATACATAGAAGTCTAGTTAGGTCTAAACATCTATGTATTTCATATTTTTTACACAATAACAGATTGGGCTAATTCAGTTGCTTTTTGATATTGGTTAGTCTCAATATAATATAAATAAAGCTGCTTTCCATATTGCTCGATATAAAAATTATTATTAGTTGAATAAAAATATGGTAGTGCTTCATCAACTAAAAATTGATAGTACTTACTGTCATTTTTTTCAGCTTTCAATTTAAATAATTTAATTAAAATAGTATGAACTGGACTTTTTAACATTTTTGCTAAAGCAGCACCGATTTTGAGCTTCTTTATTAGAATGTCTTTTTGTAATAATGCACCTTCCGTACTTGCTTCAAGATAGTTACATAAGCGTCGTAAATAGACAATAGATTGCTGATTCTCTGTTTCATTCATACTTTTCTCAAAGTATTCTTGTGCCTTATCATATTCTTGTCTTTTAAAGTACTTAACGCCAAGATTATTTAACAGGATAGCCTTACGATCACGTGCGCCTAATATTTCACAATTATGTATTAAGTCTGTATACCTTTTAACGGTTTCAATAAAATCCATTTCAACCTCACTACCATATTGAAGTAGCATGACTGTTTCAGCACTAATCGCTAATAAGTAGTTATTCGTTCTTTTAAAATATGCTAATGCCAATTCAGTATATTTATAAGCCAATATTTTGGATTTTCCATAATGATAAGCAATCCCTAAATGGTAGTAGTATTCTTCATTTCTATATTCATCTATATTGATTTTTTTTAATATTTGTATCGCTTTTTGATGATCTTCATTACTTGAACTAGCATTAATCTGAATATAATACATTCCTTGTAAGTGATATAGTAAGTTTTTTTCAAACGCAGATAGCTCAGAAAAATCTTTTTGTACATCATTAATTGTTTGAAATGCTAATTCTAAATTTTGATGATGAAAATAGTATCGAGCTTTTAGTAAAAAATAATGTGCTGCATATTGTGTGTAAGCAATAAAAGGCATTTGATCAAGCTCTGTTTTTAAAGCTTCTATTTGTTGTCCTTTTTTCATAATCAATGCATCATGCCATTGATTAAGTAGATTTTCTATGAGATGAAACGACTGTATTTCTTGATGTATATCAATTCCTAGTCTTTCTGAAAATAAGGTAATAATGTCAGGTGAATATGCAGTTTTTCCTCGTTCAATTTTGCTAACATGCGTCGTTGTACATATCCCTTCCCCAAGCATGGCTTGAGTAAGACCCATTTTTTCTCGATAAAATTTAATGATTTCACCTTCTAACATTATTCGCCCCCCTTAAACATCCTCTATATCTCTTTATCTATCTATGTATTCTTTCTTGAAAATTAATATCCTCTAATACTTTTACGAATTAAGTAGATGTACCTAAGGGAAATAAAATTTGTAAAAAAAAGACAAAGAGTCCCAAAAAAGGACTCTTTCTTTTAGACTATTTTTTGTAATCATTTAGTCATTTAACTTGTCAGACATTATACAAATATATTGAGAATTATAATAATGCTCAAGCATTTATCTTTCACCTATTCTTAGATTTTGTATTTTCTTTACCTGACGTGATAAATAATATTTTTATCCATAAAATAATGTCTAATTAAAAAAATTTTTTTTGTTACTATTAACCATAAAAGAAATTTTTCACAAGAAAGGGTTTTCATATCATTTAAAAAATCTGATTCTTTACTATATAATAAGATTAAAGAGTTTATTTTCTAAAAAAGAACACTATTAAGCTTAAATCATTTTAAATTTTATGTTATCTAATAAACAATTTGAAGGGTGTAAAACGATGGAACAAACCAACAGTTTAGGCAAAATCCGTTCTTACTATGCACGATTAAGTGACAAAGAAAAAAAGATTGCAGATTATATACTCCAAAATCCAAAACATATCATTCACAGTACCATTACTGAAATTGCTGAGATTTTAAACGTCGCTGATGCAACCGTTTTCAGATTTTGCAAACGAATTGGTTTTAAAGGCTATCAAGCTCTAAAAATTGCACTTGCGACGGAGATTATGACACCTATTCAACAAATTCATGAAGAGATCAATGAAAACGACGATGAAATTACAATCGCTAATAAAATATTCAAATCTAATATAAGAACATTAGAAAATACGGCACAAATTTTGGAAGGTTCTTCATTTAAAAAAGCAGTAGAATTAATTCTTTCTGCCAACCGTGTAGAGCTTTATGGAATAGGTGGCTCATCCGTTATTGCTATGGATGCATTCCATAAATTCATTCGAACCGGCATAAAAGCAAATTCATACACAGATTCACATTTCCAATTAATGGCCGCTTCACAGCTTACAAAAGATGACCTAGCAATCGTCATCTCCCATTCAGGTTCAAACAAAGATACAATTCGTATACTACAAGTATTAAAAGACTCAGGTGCCAAAACGATTGGAATTACTGGCTTCCCAAAATCAGCATTAAGTCAAAATGTAGACGTAGCCCTTTATACCTCATCAGAAGAAACAGAATACCGTCCCGAAGCACTTGCATCTAGAATTGCTCAATTAAGTATTATCGATGCTTTATACGTTAATGTTATGATATTAAATGAACACAAAGCCAAAGCCTCATTTGAAAAAGTTCGCACTGCAATTTCTGAAACAAGGTCATGATTCATTAATGGGTTTGGATTAAGAGAATAAATATATAATTAAACAAATAATTAAAAGACCAAATCGCATATGATTTGGTCTTCTTGTTTTGTAATGCATGCATGACCTACATCCTGTGGGCCAAGGAGGCTCAGCGCCAACCTTCATGGTAAGCAACCATCTTGGAGTGGAATTCAAGTATTCCTTTTTATATAAACATTATTAGATGAATAGAACTTTTAAAAAATGATTTTTGTTTTAATTTAGAAATAGAATGGAACGCAAGGATGCTCGACTCCTATGGGAACTGTGGGACAGCTGAGACCTCACAGGCGCGTACGCGCCGAGGAGGCTCAGCGCCCACCCCATGGAAAGCAAGCGTCTTGGAGTAGAATTCAACGCATTCTTTTTTATATAAGCATTTATTATTAGGTGAATAGAACTTTTAAGAAATGATTTTTGTTTTAATTTAGAAATAGAATGGAACGCAAGGATGCTCGACTCCTATGGGAACTGTGGGACAGCTGAGACCCCACAGGCGCGAACGCGCCGAGGAGGCTCAGCGCCCACCCCATGGAAAGCGAGCATCCTGGAGTGGAATTCAACGCATTCCTTTTTATATAAACATTATTAGATGAATAGAACTTTTAAGAAATGATTTTTGTTTTAATTTAGAAATAGAATGGAACGCAAGGATGCTCGACTCCTATGGGAACTGTGGGACAGCTGAGACCCCACAGGCGCGAACGCGCCGAGGAGGCTCAGCGCCCACCCCATGGAAAGCGAGCATCCTGGAGTGGAATTCAACGCATTCTTTTTTTATTGTTTCTATTCTATTCTGTTTATTTAACCATTCCACCAAGGATTTGACTCATAAATTTAACAATCTTCAAATGCACAATTGCCATCTCCTCTGGTGTATGAGGAACATCTCTCTCTAACCATTGTTCAATTACACCAAAAAAGGCTGAAGAAATAAAAGCAGTAGAATATTCATACGGTATCGTCAGCGAATTTTCAGTACCAATTAACTTTACTAACTTCTCATATAACGCTGTTTTTAGGATATTCTTCATTTTCTTTGGAAATGCTGGATCACCTTTCGAACTAATAAGCACTTTGATAAATCGAGCATTTTCTGTTAAATATTCAAATACCTTTATTATTGGCGGATATTTCAAATCATTTGAGTAATGCTCAAAAAGGTCCGACGGATTCATATCCTTCATAGCATCTTTTAAACCAACAAGTATTTCAGTTTGGTTCTTTTCCATTAGATCATACTTATCTTGATAATGAAGGTAAAAAGTCCCTCGATTTAAACCAGCCTTCATTGTAATATCTCTTACTGAAATTGATTCAAATCCTTTTTCTTCAATTAATTCTACGAATGTATCTCTAATTAATTGTTTTGTTTTTGCCACCTTTATTTCACGTAATGTTTGTGTCATTATTTGCATCCTTTTACATTTTTTCATTTCACTAGACATATTGTTAGAAAGTGTTCATTAATGAACATTTTCTATTTTATTGGTTATTGTGATTAATTAAAATTCATTGTAATATTTCTTCATAATAATAGTCAACACGGTGTTTAGTAATTTACCAAAGCAATAAGGAGGCAAATAAATGAATTTACTAAAACAAAAACAAGCGTTACTTGCTCCAATTATAGTATTAGTTGTTGTCGTTATTTTTTCACTTACTTTAGCATCATCCGTTAACCCGACACCAAAAAACCTGCCCATAGCTATTGTAAATGAAGATGAAGGAATAACTGTTCCAACAAAAGGTGAAATCAATCTAGGTAAGATTATGGTTTCAAAAATAAATGAAGTAACAAACTCCCAAAAGGAGAGTGCTGTTAATTGGATTCAAGTGTCTAGTGAAGATAAAGTAAGAAAAGGCTTAGATGATAAAAAGTATTATGCAGCACTGATTCTTCCAAAGGATTTAAGTCAAAAACAAGCTACATTAATGACCCCTAATCCATCTCCTATTGAGATAAAAGTATTGTTAAATCAAGGGATGAATGCCAATGCATCTACAATGGCAGGCCAAATCCTAAACAATGTAGTGAGCCAATTAAGTATGAATATACGTACCGAAGTTTTAAGCGAATTAGAGAAAAATAACACTTTAATTTCAGCAAATCAAGCTAGTGTTTTAGCAATTCCAATATTAAATAAAATCGAAAATGTAAATGAAATTGGTACACATACTGCAAATGGAAATGCACCAGTCATTTTAATTACCCCTTTATGGATGTCTAGCTTAATTGGGGCTGTTATTATCTTTTTAGGTAAAAAGAAAGCAAATATGACAACATCAGTTAATAAATTAAAAGTAATACTTGAACAAATAGCTTTAGCCATTATTTTAGCATTTGTGGCTGGATTCGGGATTACATTAATGGCTGATTGGATTGGCTTTACAATACCTAATTTTATAGATACTGCTCTATATTTAACGATTGCATACTTTAGTTTCCATATATTAATATCTGCAGTTATGTCTTGGGTTGGTTTTGGAGGAGTTGCTCTATTCGCTCTAATTTTCTTCTTTGCAGGATCAATTATTGGAGTGGCACCAGAGCTTTTACCAAAATTTACACATGATTGGATTTACTCATGGGTTCCGATGCGATTTGGCGCTGATGGTTTAAGAGAAATCTTCTATTTTGGAAAGGAATTATCATTCAGTCATTCAATGGTCATATTAGTTTGGATTGCATCTGTTTCTACTATTGTATTACTTGCATCTGCATTCAAACAAAATAAGATTCAGAAGGAACAACAGCTATCATTAAATGAATAAAAATAATTAATAAAACAAATAAGGACCTTACAAAGGTCCTTATTTGAGTTTGTAGACAAGGTACAAAAACTAAGAGATTAAGACTGATTGAAAACACTTGTCTTTCGAGGCGTGAAGCCTGATGAGGAGCGGAGTTACCTTAGACGGTAATGAGCACCGCAGACAGGCGAAACAACGAAGAAAGCGAGCGTTTGGCGGGCAGTCTGTAAGAAATAATTTAAGTTTTAAATAAATTACCATTTAATGCATCTATATATCTGCTGGCAGATCTTCTTACTACATTTTTAGCATCGTATGTTACGACTCCATGAAACGCATTATATATTCTATCAAATGTCATCTCATTAACAGCATTTGAAATTTCTTGAACCTTGATTGCTGGAAGTGGGATTAGGTTTGGATAACTGTACATAAAACTAACCCAATTCGGGTCGGCAACCACTTGTATAATATCTCCCGTTAATAAAATCCCTTTTTGATTATTTCCATTTTTCCATTCTAAAACTGCACCTCCCTTAAAATGACCTCCTAAGCGATGAAGCATAATTCCTTTATGTAATTCATGTGTATCTCCAGACCAAAAAATAATTCGGTCACTAGTCCTTACAACCCACTCTCTGTCATCTTCATGTATATAAATAGGGACATCAAAAGCTTCAGCCCACTCGATTTGGCTTGAATAATAATGCGGATGAGATAGTGCTATTGCATCAACTCCTCCTAACTGATTAATCGCTTCTATCGTGTGTTCATCGAGTAAAGTGATACAATCCCATAAAATATTGAATCCATCCATTTGAATTAGATAGGCTGTTTGACCGATTCCAAATTTAGGACTTGTTTTTATACTATATAATCCATCCTCCTCAAGTATAATGGAATTTTGATAGGTTCCCATTTTCATAGATTCTAATGTGGTCCATGACTGACCATTTGGGTTAACATATTGTCGTTCTTCATTACAGATTAAACAATTATTCGGATGATTAATTGAGCCTTCATATTGAACTCCACAAGTAGTACAAATAAAGTTTTCCATCTCTAGTTTCTACCCTCTTTCATAAAGATCATTATTACAATAAATAAAAAAGACATATAAATATGTCATGACTCGAAAATGCTAACTTCGTATCCATACATTTATATGTCTAATAAAATCTAATTATTTTATATTTACTACTGTCCCTTTCGTCATCTCAAGCAGTTCATTTGGTGTTAGTTGAAATATTGCTTTTGGGTGACCGGCTGCAGCCCAAATTTCTTCGTATTGAAATAAATCTTCGTCTATAAACGTTAAGAGTGTATTCTTATGCCCAATAGGTGACACGCCACCTATAACAAACCCAGTGTATTCGCGAACAAATTCTGCATCAGCTTTACCCAATTTTTGATTCAACAATAATTCGATTTGTTGTTCATTTACTCGGTTTACACCACTTGCAATCACTAATACAGGTTCATTACTCTCCACTAATCGAAAGATAATTGATTTGGCAATTTGAGCTACTTTGCAATTTAATGCATCTGCTGCTTCTTGTGCAGTTCTGGCACTCTGTGGTAATTCAATTACTTGATTGTTATATCCTGATTGTATTATCACGTCTTGTACAATTTGCGCACTTTCCTTTAAAACGCCCATCATCATCACTTCTTTCTACTATAATGTAGTAATAATTCTATATACAGACAGAACATCCTTTATCCACAGTATCATTTCCACCAAATTGAAGTTGGAAATTCTTTTGTACTAATATTCATCAATTCACCTATTTTAGGCGTAGCAATGATTAAGTTATTTTGCTTAGCAGCTTTCAATACTCTTTCAATTGGATCATACCAATCATGAAATGCTAGTGTAAATGCACCCCAATGAATTGGGATCAGCACTTCCCCCTTCACATCAATAAATGCTTGGACTGTTTCCTCAGGTAACATATGGATCGCAGACCATCGTTCATCGTATTGACCACATTCCATTAATGCCACATCAAACGGACCATATTTTTCACCAATTTCCTTAAAATGTGACGCATAGCCACTATCACCACTAAAAAAGATTTTATGCTGATTGCTTATAATTATCCAAGAACACCATAAAGAAGCATTCCGATCTGTTAGACTTCTCCCTGAAAAATGTCTTGCAGGTGTACAAGCAATTGTTAAGCCTTCAAATGAAAATTCATCCCACCAATTGTGTTCTGATATTTTATCTGTTTCAACACCCCACCTTTCAAGGTGACCCCTTACACCTAGTGGAACAATGAAATGGTTTACTTTATGTTTTATTTTTTGGATTGTTCCATAATCCAAATGATCATAATGGTCATGTGACAAAATTACTGCATCAATAACTGGTAAATCAGCTATCTCAAACGGTAAACCTCCACTATATCGTTTTCCTCCAAACTGAGGGAATGGTGATGGGACATTACCAAACATTGGATCAACTAAAATATTCTTTTTATCGATTTCGATATGTACAGCCGAATGTCCAAACCAAGTTATTTTTGCTTCATCTTGATCTGACAAAATGAACTTCTTCATATTTGTCATTGGAATTGGAACACTTGGTTTTCTGTTTGGATTACTCTTTACAAAATCTCTTAACATTGTATAAGTAGTTCTTAAGTCCGTACTCATACTAGTTGGTATTTGATTTTGAAATTTTCCATTTTGATAGTTCTCTAACTGTTGAAAGGTTTGCTGTTTCTCTTTTGAGTATGTCTTACCAAAATGCGGATAGTTATTCATAAACAGATAGGCAATCATAATGACCACCAATAAAATGATAATAAAAAGCATTTTCTAAATTACCCTCCAAGTAAAGTCCGTTAAACGAACGTGTTAATTTTTTCAAAATTAAAAATCACTGCGTTTTTTCTTAACACTAACATATAGTTTCACTGTTAAACAAATATAACGAATAAACCTATACTTAGTCTTTTGGCAAAAAAAAAACACCTTTTACATTGAATATGAAAGTGTTTTTTGATGCATGAAAAAACAGACTTCATTGAGGTTATTTGAAAAATTGCCATTGATATAATTATATTTCTGATTTTCTCTACCACATTAACTCTAAAATACTTTTTGATTTTTTCAAACGATATTTAGATACTTTACGTTTAAGTAACTATCGCGATTCACATGCTTCTTTTATTGTATTCATCATTTCAATAATCTCAGGTGAACTTTTATGTTTTACTTGATAAGCAAGGAATAGTTCGTTCGGTATTTTATAATTTGTTAAAATCATTTTTGCTTTCTGGTCATTCATTGCACACTCAATTAAATAAGTTGGAATCAGCGTAATTCCTAAGCCCATTTCAACGCTATTCAATAAAGCATGTAAATTTGGGATGATATGAACCGGTCTGATTTGAGGTCGCTTATTGAAAAATTCTCTCCAAAACCTTCTAATAATCGGTAAGTCTAAACCATAGCTTAACCAGTTTTGTTTATTTAACCAATTTTCCATTTCAACCTTATTCTGAAAATCAGGAATTAATAATTCATTTGGAGCAACCAAAACAAACTCCTCTTCAAATAGACTAGTATACTCTATTCCTAATTGTTGATATTTTTTTGATGTAACAATAAGATCTACTTTATCCTCTTTTAATGCCTCGATTAATTCAGAAGCTAAACCAAAGTGAGCAATAAAACGGAAATTTTCATTATTTAATATAGGTTGAATTCGTTCCTGAAAAAACTCAATTGCCGATCCAAATCGAATGACAGGACAAGTAGGTGAAGTGTTCAATTTAAGCTCCAGTGTTTTATTTTCTAAGGCTTCGATTAAAGGCACAATTTCTGAATAAAACTCTTTCCCTCTTTCAGTCGGAATCATTTTACGCGAGATTCGATTAAATAAGGGTTGCCCGACTTCTGCTTCTAAAGCTGATAAATGCTGGCTCATCGCTGGCTGTGTCATCATTCTTTCCTTGGCAGCTTCAGAAACAGAATTATGTTTGTAAATACTAATAAAGCTGCGGTACCATTCAAAATCAACCATTTTATTTCCTTTCTTAACGAATAGTTTTTACCATTATCTAAATAGACTACTTGAAATGTTTTACAGTAGCTCCTTAATAGAATAGATTCTTCCATTCTTTAATTCGGTTTGGAATAATAGATTTAATAATGCATTACTAACTACTTCAGGTGAGCGTAATTCATTATTCTTTTTGTAATCTAAAAACTTATTTATTTCTGCAAAAGCATCCTGCTTCGATCCACGAATAACATATTGCATATATGTATCCATAACACCAGGATTAAATCCAATCATTTTATTTTTTGAATCCATATTACTTTCTAGCTCTAATCCTGCAACTTTTGTATACATATTTATTGCAGCCTTTGTACTGTTGTATACACTCCAACCGTGAATAGGATGCTCTGCCGCACCAGAAGTGACATTTACAATTATTATTTCTATTTCATAATCTATTAATTCTTTTAAGAGCAAATTATTGATAAGCATCGGAGTTAAGTAATTTAGCTGAACCGCTTTTTCAATTATTGCTGCCTCTAAGTAACCTACTCTCTCAATTGGATCTACCATTCCCGCGTTATTAATGACATAAACTTTTTTAGGCTGCTTTGTAATAATTTTCTGTACAATCCCTTTAAATTTCACCTCAATTTCTTTTATATCACATAGGTCAATTTGAATATGAGAATAAACATTATTTTGCGTCTTTTTAAAGTTATTCATATTCGAATTCATGCTACGAGACAAACCAATTACCTCGAAACTAGATTGTAAGAACGCCTTTGAAATTTCATATCCTAAGCCTTTTGATGCACCAGTGACAATCGCTAAATCCATTTTAGTACCCTCCAATATTTTACTTATTTAAGTAAATATAAAAGGTTGATATCTTTTAGAAGATATCAACCTTTTATTCTATTATGCAAGTTTTTCAATTACTGCATGAACAACTGCTAAAGTAGATTGTGGATTTTGACCTGTAATAAGATTGCCATCTACTTCTACATGAGAATTCCAATTAGTAGCTGTTACAAAATGTGCACCAAGCTCACGTAGCTTACTTTCTAATAAAAATGGCATCATTTGATCCATACCAGCTTCTTTTTCCTCAGCATCAGTAAACGCATTAACCTGTTTTCCAGCAACTAATGGCTGACCGTTTGATAAAGTTACGCCAACCAGCCCCGCTGGTCCATGACAAACTGCTGCTACAATTTTATTCGCTTCATATAAATCACGAATTACAGTTTGAAGTTTTAAGTTATTTGGTAGGTCATACATCGTACCATGCCCACCTGGTAAGAAAACTGCATCATATTCACTAAAATGAATGTCTTCTATCTTATTTGTATTCTGCAAAATCTCTTTCATTTCAATCATCTCTTGTGGTGTGCTACCATCAATACTATTTGGATCAATAGGAGCCATTCCACCAAGTGGACTAGCAACCGTTACATCGTAGCCTTGCTTATTAAATTCAACATAAGCTTCTGCAAACTCCGATAACCAAATCCCTGTTTCTTTTTCATTATTTATCTTTGAATGGCTAGTCACAACCATTAACACTTTTTTTGACATATAAGTTTCCTCCTAAATGTTTTTGTCTTACAAACTGAATTTTAAAACAAGTATATCGATAAAACAAATTACAAAATAATGATTTATCTATAAATATATTTATAGATAAACCATTATTTTAAATAGCGCTAGATAGTAATGTAGAAATCATCTAGCTCTTAAAAATCAATTAAAAAACAAAACATAACTATTTAAGCAATCAGATTCAAATTCAAGAATTGATTCTGATTGCTTAGGTTTGTAACTGAATGAATAGTACATGATATTTGCAACTAACGCATAAGTTGGTGAATGTTCGATGTTATGTCGATCTTTTTTATGATAAGAATGGCAGTCTAGGTATATAAGTTATTGTATAATATTGGAAACAGACAATTTTGTAACTCTACTTATTCAACTTACACATGCGTTCTTCATAGTGAACGAAATACTCTTTTTGCTTAGCGTAGTTTGTACGATCTGAGTGCTAGTATTCGCGCCAAACTTTCGTAATGTATCAAGTGTCCCATTTGAAAATTAATATTCTATTCATCTATTATTTTTATCAAACTATGAACACTGTAATTCTTTAAATCTCATTTGGGTTACATGCAATGAATCTATGGTGATCACGATCAATAAAAAATAAAGAGGTGCAGTATGAAACCGATTCAAAAGAAGAAGATTTTTACGAATAGCGGTATGATAGAATTCGCTCAATTAGGCGAAGGAGTTCCTACAGTTGTCCTCATTAATGGAGGAAGTGGTCCAATTGAAGGGTGGTACAAAGTATTTCACGAGTTAGCAGAAGAGACTACTGTGTTAGCATATAATCGATTAGGTGTAGGTAAAAGCGATCTGCCTAAAAGTCCCCAACATGGGATTTCTATTGTAAACACACTCAGACAACTACTTAAGGAAATAAACGTTAGCCCTCCTTATATATTAGTTGGGCACTCTTTAGGTGGATTATATGCCAACTTGTTTGCTAGACAATATCCAGAAGAAATTGCAGGCGTTGTTTTGTTGGATGCTAGTCATCCAGAAGATGTAAGTATTAATGAAACGCAAGGTGCACTCATCCGCGGTATAAATAAATTTTTAAAAGCTTTTGACTCTTTTTCATCCCACAAAAAATGGAATGAAGTAAATTTTGTAGTAGAAACAGCTAAACAAATACAGCAGGCAGGTTCTTTTCCTGATGTACCGTTACTTGTATTATCTGGAGATAAAATGCCAAAGATGATGCCTGAACATGCTTTTCAAATCAGGAGAGCTAATCAAATGAATCTTGTACAACTAAGTAATCAAGGTAAACACATCTTAGCTACTAAAAGTGGGCATTTTCCTCAGCTATCCGAACCAGAATTAGTAATAAGCGCAATTCAAGAATGTATTCAAATGGCGAAAAATAATTAAAGAGAGGCAGGTTGCCTCTCTTCTTTATAGTTAATTATGAAATTAATTGATTTCTCGTAATAAATTAGCCATTTCAATTGCAGATATACCAGCATCCCAACCTTTATTTCCTGATTTTGTACCTGCTCTTTCGATTGCTTGTTCAATATTTTCGGTTGTTAGAACACCGAAAATGACCGGTATGCCAGTTTGTAGTGAAATTGAAGCAACTCCTTTTGCTACTTCATTACATACGTAATCATAATGAGTTGTTGCTCCGCGAATTACCGTACCAAGCGTAATGATCGCATGATATTTGTTTGTATCTGCCAGTTTTTTAGAGATTAGTGGTATTTCAAATGCACCTGGCACCCATACTACATCAATATCTGATTCTTCTACTCCATGGCGTAGTAATGCATCTTGGGCACCACCAAGTAATTTTGATGTAATGAATTCATTAAAACGTCCAACAACAACTGCAATTTTCAATCCAGATCCAATTAAATTTCCTTCAATTTTCATATTAATCTCTCCTATTAGTAATTTAGTAAATGACCCATTTTTTCAAGTTTAGTTTGTAAATATTGTTCGTTATCTGCTTTCATTTCAGTTTGCAGAGGAACCCGCTCATTAATTGAAATCCCGTAAGCTTTTAACTCTTCAATTTTTAGTGGATTATTTGTTAATAAATTGACTTTCATAATCCCTAAGTCCTTCAAAATTTGAGCAGTAATTTCATAATTTCTTAAGTCTGCTTCAAAGCCAAGATGAAGATTTGCTTCAACAGTATCAAGACCTTCCTCTTGAAGTTTATAGGCCTTTAATTTATTAAGTAGCCCGATACCTCTTCCTTCTTGTCGCATATAAACAATTACGCCTCTTCCTTCTTCTTCAATCATATTTAATGCAGAATGTAATTGAGGTCCACAGTCACAACGGCATGATCCAAACACATCACCTGTCAAACATTCCGAGTGAACTCTTACAAGGACTGGCTTACCATCATCAATGTTTCCTTTCACAATGGCCGCATGTTCTTTATCATCGACTGTATTGGAATAACCAATCATTTTAAAATCACCATAATCAGTCGGTAATTTAATTTCGACCTCTCTCTTAACTAGCCTTTCATTCTGCTGTCGATAATCAATTAAGTCCTTAATCGTAATCATTTTTAACTGAAACTTCTTAGCAATATCGATTAATTCTGGTACTCTTGCCATTGTTCCATCATCATTCATAATTTCACAAATGACTCCAACTTCCTTAGATCCCGACAGTCGTGCTAAATCTACCGCAGCCTCTGTATGGCCAGGTCGCTCAATGACTCCACCACTTTTTGCAATTAAAGGAAACATATGCCCTGGTCTACGAAAATCTTTTGCACTACCTTCTTCTTTTAACAATTGTAAAACGGTATTAGATCGTTCAAATGCAGAAATACCAGTTGTTGAAGTGTGATGATCAATACTTACTGTAAAAGCTGTCCCATGTGTATCAGTATTTTCTGTTACCATTGGATTTAACTCAAACTGATTTGCAATTTCCTCCGATATTGGGACACAAATTAATCCACGTCCATACGTCGCCATAAAATTAATATTCTCTGGTGTCGCATACTCACCAATGACAACAAAATCACCTTCATTTTCACGATCTTCATCATCACAAACAATGACAATTCTGCCTTTTTTTAAATCTTCAATTGCTTCTTGTATTTTAGAGAACATATCATTACTCCTTTATAAATAGCCATTTTGTGATAAAAATGAGGTTGTTATGTTTGAGTCTTTTTTTACTTCATGTAATCCAAGCATTTTCTCGACATACTTACCTAATAAGTCGAATTCAACATTAACGGTATCACCTACGTTTTTACTGCCCAATATTGTATTAGAACGAGTATGAGGAATCAGTGATATGGTAATCACTTCATTTTCAACTTTAAATATTGTTAAGCTCGTACCATCAATGGTGATACTCCCTTTTGGTAAACAATATTTTGAATAGCGCATTGGAATGTTTATTTTATAAGTAACTGCATTTTCAAGAGGTTTAATCGCAAGAATTTCACCGGTTACGTCAATATGTCCTGAAACAATATGTCCACCAAACCTTCCATTTGCAGCCATTGCTCGTTCTAAATTCACTTTATGATGATTTGATAACATTTTTAGATTAGTAGATTGATAGGTTTCTGGCATAACATCTACTGTAAATTCGTCTTTCGTAAAATTAGTTACTGTCAGACAGACTCCGTTGATCGAAATACTATCCCCTAAATGAACATCTTCTAGAATTTTTTTTGCTTGTATTGTTAGGACTAGTGTTTGTCCCTTATTGACCGTATTTTTGACTGTTCCAATTTCCTCTACAATTCCAGTAAACAAGTTAATTCACCTCGTTTTGAAGATGCATTCGAATATCAGTTCCAATTGTTTCAACCGATAATAATGTTAAATTGGGAACATCCTTCATCATTACATTACCTAAACCATTTAATAGATTACCATTATGGATCCCACCGATTAGTTTAGGTGCATAATATAATATTAGTTCGTCAAATAAGTTTTCTTCTATGAATGAGGTATGAATCTTACTACCACCCTCTACATAAACCGAATGGTAGCCCATTTCTCCTAAAAGAGAAATGACTTCTCGTACCTTAACTTTTGATTCACTTGTTTTTATCATTTCAATTCCTTTTTCTTGATAAGGAATCAGTTCTTTTTCGGTTATTTGATTACCAACAAAAATAATTGTTTTTGCTTCAATCGTATTTGCTATTTTCGAATCAATTGGCGTTCTTAAACTCGAATCTAAAATGACTCGAACAGGTTGTCTAGTTTCTTCTTCCAATCGTACTGTTAAAGATGGATTATCATGAAGAACAGTTCCAACGCCTACTAAAATACAATCATGTATTCGACGTTCCTCATGCACTTTTTCTCTAGCTTTTGCACCAGTAATCCATTTACTGTCTCCTGAGTATGTGGAAAGTTTTCCATCTAAGCTAAGCGCTGCTTTTAAAGTAATAAGCGGTCTTTTTTTGTTTATAAATGTAAAGAAGCCTTTATATAAATCCTTTGCTTCCTCATGACAAACTCCGACCTCAACCTCTATACCAGCTTCTTTCAACTTTGAAAATCCTTTTCCACTAACTTTTGGATTGTCATCTTGCACTGCTATGACGACTCTTTTAACCTTTTTCTCAATTAATAAATCGGCACATGGTGGCGTTCTACCATGATGACTGCATGGCTCTAATGTTACATACACGGTTGAGCCAATCGATTTTGTTCCAGCCATATGTAAAGCATGAACCTCAGCATGTGGTTCACCTGCTTTTACATGACACCCTACTCCAACAACAGAACCGTCTTTTACAACTACAGCTCCTACTGGTGGATTAGGACTTGTTTGCCCAATTGTTGAGCTTGCAAGTTCAATAGCTAATTTCATAAATAGTTGATCCAACTTATCACACCCTCTAATTCAAATTAATTTGAAAAAGTGAAAAAGCCCCTTAAGAATGTACTTAAGGGGCTTTAGATGTTTAAGAAAGGAAGCATACTTAAATAAACGCCGAAACAATTCATAAATTCACATGATTGTTACGCATTTATTGTTGTGCAATTGATTAAACGACACAACAAACTAAGCCTATATCAAACGAAAATTTGAAAAAATCAAACTCGTATTGATATATGCACTCCATCCTTCTCCCATCCAGACTATACTGTCGGCTCTAGATTCTAACTAGATCAGCAAACATATAAAAAAACATATGCAGCTCACGGGCTTAGTATAAAAATAATTTTATACAACACCGCCGGTTGGGACTCTCACCCGACCCCGAAGGACACACTAATTATCAAATTTGTTTCATTATAACTAGCAAATTATTCAAAGTAAAGTATTATAGATTTCTAGTTTTATAAAAGAAATAGCAAAATATTAGTAAATTCCTATATTTTTCTAGTAAAATTCTGAGATAAAAAAAAAGAAAAAAATCACCTAAAATTGGTGATCTTTTCTATGCATTACTTATCATTTTTTTGTCAATTCAACACACTTATTTTTTTATAGCATAGATATTTCCTCTTACAAGTCATTTCCAACCTGACAAATCATTTTTTGCTCCCTGATTGACTCCTTTTTTTGCAGCCAACCAAAATAGACTGCTACTACTACAATTGCTAATAAAATATAAATTGATGAAAATAATAATATACTAAAAAAACAAATCGCTAGAATAGCTGACCCTATTTTTAGCCATATTGAATCAAAAATACGCATACATGCTAAGACGCCAAGTAAAGCGTTACATAAGAAGAAAGCATTCGCAATTGCTACTAGCTGCTGAATGGAAATAATGTTCAAAAAGAATAATGTAAACACAATAATATGAATACAAAACAAGCTAAGTAAGCCACGGGTAGCAACGTTATTTTTATTTTTGTACGATAACCATGATGGCAACAATCCGTTTTTAGCTTGATCCGAAATCAATCTAGATACTGCTCCTATAACAAGTAAGACAGTGCTAATACATAGTGCGATTGTTATAGTTGAAATGATTGGAGTCGCCCAATTGCCAAATAAGCTTTCAAGTAATGGCGCCAACGATTGATTTGTTGCACTTTTTGAATCCGAGTGAATCCATTGGAAAGCGAGTGCAACCGATAGACTGACAACTGCAATAATAGAAAAGCTTAAAGCAACTGCTTTTGGAATGGTCCGTTCAGGTGTTTTTACTTCTAACGAATAACTACCAATGACTTCCCACCCAATTAGTGCCCAAAATAACAGAAGTAAGCTTTGACCAAAATCAGAAACAGTAATCGGATTCGATAATGTGATATTTCCATCTACTGTAAATAATGTGTGCAAGCTTCCCACTAATAAAGTTACAACAATAAACGTGGACATGATAAATGCAAATTTACCAACATCGGTAATATTTCTTGTTAAGATTAAATAAACAAAACATAAAAGTCCGAGTGCTAACCATTTTTCATGAAACAGTGATTGTGAAGTAAGTAGCTGTAAATAATGTCCTGCAGTTCCTAACACAGCTACTGGTCCGAAACAAACTGCAAGTAAAAAGAAAATGGCTGATAAATTCTTTATTTGGGTCCCAAATGCTCTTTCAACTGCTAAAGGAACGCCTGAATCTCCAGGGATCAACAAGCTTAGTTTTCCAAACATGTGAGCAAATAGCATACTCAAACCTAACATAATCATCCAAGCAAAAATTGCGTAATTTCCAGCTGTATCAAAAACTGCTGGAGGTAATATAATGATACCCGAACCTAGAATAGGCCCTACCATTAAGCCACTGAGCAATAAAAATCCAATTTTACGATTTTTCATACATCACCTCAAAAGTTATTGAATCTAATACTAATCTCGTATAATTTAAGTATATGAAACATCAATAAATCGGTAAAATGAATAGTTACGATATAAACCATCGGATTTTCCGATAATTGGAGGTTATTATGGAAATTCGCCATTTGATTACTTTTAAATCAATTGTAGATATGGGTGGATTCTCAAAGGCTGCAGTTCATTTAGGATATGCACAATCAACTGTTACAGCACATGTTCAAGCATTAGAACAAGAACTAGGAGTACCATTATTTAATCGAATCGGTAAAAAGGTACAATTAACAGAAGTTGGTGAGCATTTCTTATCTCATGCGATCGAAATGATTCAATTATATTCAAAAGCGAAAGATGTCTTTCAAATGGAAAAAGAAGAAACTGCCACCTTAAGAATTGGTGCACCTGAGTCATTAACGATTTATCGACTTCCATTTATTATCCAGGCTTTTCGAAAAAAATACCCAAAAGTAAACATTATAATGAAGTCAGGTTCATGCTGGGACTTGCAAGAATCATTAAAACGAGGCGATCTTGATATCGCATTTTTCTTACAAGCTAGTGTTTCTGATCCAGATTTAACGATGGAGACACTTGTTGAAGAACCACTTGTCATTTTATTACCACCTCACTCTGACTCAACAAGAACACTTTCATCATTTTCGTTAAATGAAAATGAAAATATTCTATTAACAGAACAAGGAAGCTATCGTGATTATTTTGAAGCATTTTTGTTAAGTAAAGGAATCCAAACAAAGACTGGAATTGAGTTTTGGAGTGTCGAGGCAATTAAACAATGCGTTATGTGTGGATTAGGAATTTCTATGCTACCACTTGTTACAGCGAATCAAGAAATTGAACAAGGGAAAATGAGATCTATTAAATGGGATACCAGTCTTGGGAGTGTTTTTACGATTATGTCATGGCATAAAAACAGATGGCAGTCTCATGCAGCTAGAAAATTTTTGGAAATTGTAAGGGAGCATGCTCGAGGGTGGAATTCATAGTTAAAGCACGACTCATCCAAGTCAAAACCTAATTGTGGCTTTGATTCGGGATTTATCGTGCTTTTTCATTTCAATTTTAACTTAAACAGTCTGACGTTCAATTAATTTAACTGACATTTCTGTTTGCGATTGTTCATTAAGTAGAGCCTGATGTAATAACTTTTGACCCATTTCTTTTATCGGCATTTCAACAGTTGTTAGTTTCATGTATTTTGCAATTGGTTGATTATCAAAACTAATGATTGCAAGATCCTCTGGTATAACGATGCCTTTCTCATTACAACAAGTTAAAATCCCTGCTGCTACTTGATCACTAGTAACTAGTAAAGCTGTAGGTCTATTTTTTGATTCAATTAAAGTATTAACGATTCGTTCTCCATCTTCAAAATAGCTACATTTTTTTATAATTTGTTCATCATGATAAGGTAAGTTGTATTTATGAAGGAAATCCTTATATGCTAAATTTCTTTGAAGGCTATTTGTACCACTACTGCGTCCGATGCAATAACCAATTTTTCTATGACCCTTTTTGTATATGTATTCTAAAGCAATCGTAAAGCTCTTATAGTGGTCTACAAAAGTCGAAGATATCCGAGTATTCCTCGTATCCTCACATAAGATTACCGGCCCATATTCTAAATATGCTTCAACGACTTCTAATGAGCAGATTCTTGAACAAATAATGAGAGAATCTATTTGTTTGTGCTTCAACATTTCAAGTGCTTCCAACTCTCGCTCTTTTTGATAATCTGTTTGAAACAATACAAGCTTATAATTTTTCTTAATTGCTTCTATGGAAATTCCTTCTATTAACAATCCAAAATACGGATGATTTGAATACGGTACAACTACCCCGATTAAATGAGTTTTCCCTTTACTCAAATTAACAGCATTTAAATTTCTTTGATACTTCGTTATTTCAATTGCTCGTAATACAGCATTTCTTTTTTCATCACTAACATACCGTTCATTGTTTAATACCCTTGAAACAGTCGTAACTGAAACGCCAGCAATCTTTGCAATATCTTTAATATTAGACATAACTTCACCTTTTCAAAATTTTTCTTGCTATGAAACCAGTTCCATACTTTACGCTAATTTTAATGAAAAAGGAGGAACAAATATGAATATTTTATTTGGTATATTTAGTTTGATTTTTATGTGCAGTACCATCTTACTTTTTGCTTCTATCGCTATCATACAACAAGAAAAGCAAATGTTTAAAAAGAAAGATTGGAAATGATCATCTTTGCTGAATACTATTTATTGCATTCGCAAATAATATGATGGGTTCTAATAAAAGGAGGTCATTATTATGGATACAGAAAGAGCACTTGAAATAATAGCTTCACCTAATATGATTAATGTAACTTGTGATGGAGTTCCAATTTATATTCAGCATGTAAACAAAAATGAATCAACCGCAAGAGTTTATCCCCTAGATGAGCCTCATAATGACAAAGAAGTTTCATTAAGTAATTTAACTGAACACTAAATCACTACCTAAAACCTCCACTAATGAATGGAGGTTTTTATTTTTGCTTCTTATAAAAATCTTGTATTAGCTCGATGAACACTTGCATTGATTTCGTTTGCAATTGAACTGGTTCAGTTAAAATCGAGAAATTCCTTTTGATTGGTGTACCTTCTACGTTTAACATAAAAATGGTATTGAGTAATTTTTCTTTTTTCACTGTTAAATCGGATAAATAACTGATTCCAAGACCAGCTTCTACGGCTTCTTTAATTAACTGAGTACTACCAAACTCAACTAATGTGGTTGGACTAATGTTCAATGTTTCAAATAAACGATCTGTAGCCTCTCTTGTTCCAGATCCTTCTTCACGAACAATCCAAGTTTCACGTTCTAATTGTTCAATTGTTACCTCTTTATTTTTTGATAAAGAATGATTAACTCCAGCCATTATATACAACTCATCAGTAGCAACTGTTTCCATAAATACATTCTGATGAACGTACTCGCCCTCCACTATTCCAACATCTATATGATGAGTTAAGACAGCTTGAGCGATTTCTCTTGTATTACCAATTTGGACAGATGGGATCACATTTGGAAATTTTAGCTTTAAATTTGCTAATATATGAGGAAGTACATATTCTCCAAATGTATAACTAGCCCCTATTTTTAATAATCCATTTGCTTCATGCATTAAATCATCTACTAATGTCGACATTCGTTTATACAGACCTGTAATTTCTTTCGCATGTGAGTAAACTATTTCTCCCGCTTTCGTTAACTCAACAAATTTGTTTGTTCTATTTAATAACTTTGTTCCTAAATTTTTTTCGAGTATTTGTATTTGTTGACTAACTGATGGCTGAGTCATATGAAGCTCTTCTGCTGCACGCGAAAAGTTCTTTTTCTCAACAACTTCTATAAAAACTAAAAGTAAATGGTCCATCTGTTCACCTCTTAGTATCGTTATTACTTATGATAACTATCATAATCATTTATTTTTCTTATCGTCAATCATCGCATAGGATAAATATATAAATTGAATTGATGATTAGGGGATGATAGATTTGGAACCGAATTTAATCGTACAAAAAAATCCAAAAGAACCAATTAAAGATAAGGAGAAAATTTACTCGTTGTTTCTTGGAATCGGATTTACAATTTTAATCGCTTGCATCGGATTTGGATTATCTATAATCCCTAAGCTTGGTTATATTGGTCCGTTTGCATGTGCCATACTCGTTAGTGTTCTTTATAGACAAATTTTTGGATATCCAGAACATATACGTATTGGCATTCAATTTTCCTCAAAATACTTTTTAAGATTTGCGATTGTTCTATATGGTTTAAAATTAAATATGAATGTCATTTTTAATCAGGGTTTTATGATTATGATAAAAAGTGTGATAACAGTACTATTTTCTTTTATCGTGCTAATGTTGATTGCAAAATTGATAAAGGCAGATCTGAATCTTTCATTACTATTAAGTATTGGAACAGGAATATGTGGAGCTGCTGCCATCGCTGCAATTTCACCAATTATAAAAGCGAAGGAAGAAGATACAGCAATGGGGATCGGGATCATTGCCCTAGTAGGAACTATATTTTCAATTATTTATCCACTCCTCTTTCCTTTCTTACATCTAAGTAATGCAGAATACGGAACTTGGGCGGGCCTTAGCCTTCATGAAATTGCAAATGTTGCATTAGCAGCCGCACCAGCAGGAGAAAATGCTTTAACATTTGCTTTATTATCAAAACTATCAAGAGTTTTCCTCTTAATACCTGTAAGTTTTTTATTTATTTTATGGATGAATAAAAAAGGAATAAAAAAAGAAACTGAAGTCAAATTTACATTTCCTTGGTTTCTAATCGGTTTTATCTTGATGAGCTTTTTAGGAAGTTACTTCATAGGTGAATTAATTGAAACAAAGGAACTAAACATACCAATCGATTTTTTAACATCTTTTCTGTTAACGATGGCAATGACTGGTTTAGGTTTAAACATAAATGCAAAAGAGCTACGAATGAAGGCAATTCGTCCTTTCATTGCAATTTTGATTACTTCATTATTTCTATCAATCTTTGCTTTTTTTTGTTTTTAAGAGAGACATGAATATATCATGTCTTTTTCTCATTATTATCTTTGGATAACAATTGCACAGTGTAATATTTATCCATTGTTTTGAATTTTCAACCAATTAATGACTAATTACCCGTATTTTTTTGCGTTTTTTTGAAAAAATAGTCGAAAAATTCTTTGTACAAACCTTGAACGTATGTTATTATAAAAATCAATTAATCCTAACAAATAATATTTTTTCGTTAGTAATTGTCAGAATTTTCTATTTTTATATAAAACTATCAAAATAGTTAGGTTAATTTTAGAAAATTACAACAAGAATTTTAAGGAGGTTCATATGAGTTTATTTCGTAAAAAATCTGTCGTAAGTGCAACTCCAAGTAGTTCACTTAACAAAGTACTAGGTGCATTTGACCTAACAATGCTAGGAATTGGAGCTATCATAGGAACTGGTATTTTCGTATTAACAGGGGTAGCAGCTGCTGACTATGCTGGACCAGCACTTATTCTTTCATTTATTATTGCAGGGTTAGCGTGTACTTTCGCTGCATTATGTTACTCTGAATTTGCTTCCATGATTCCACAAGCAGGAAGTGCTTATACGTATAGCTATGTTGCTTTCGGTGAAGTAGTTGCTTGGATTTTAGGTTGGGATATGGTACTTGAATATGGACTAGCATCATCTGCAGTTGCTAGTGGATGGTCAGGATACTTCCAAAGTTTATTATCTGGTTTTGATATACACTTTCCAACAGCATTAACAAGTGCATTTGATCCAAAAAACGGAACATATATAGATTTACCGGCTGTATTAATTGTTTTAATCGTTACATTTATTCTAACTAGAGGTGTTAAAGAGTCAGCTAAACTTAACACTGTAATGGTAATTATCAAATTAGCTGTAGTAATACTTTTCATCGCAATTGGCGTTTGGTATGTTGAACCTACAAACTGGACACCATTTATGCCAATGGGATTTGGTGGTGTAACAGCTGGAGCAGCTGTTGTAGTATTTGCTTACTTTGGTTTTGATGCAGTATCAACTGCTGCTGAGGAAGTTAAAAATCCTCAACGTAACTTACCAATCGGTATTATCTCTGCATTAGCAGTATGTACAATTCTTTATATTGTTGTTTCATTAATTCTTACAGGTATCGTTCCATTCGATCAATTAGGCGTAAAAGATCCTGTAGCATTTGCATTAAACTTCATCCACCAGGATTGGGCGGCTGGATTCATTTCTCTTGGCGCAATCATCGGTATTACAACAGTATTAATGGTAATGATGTTTGGACAAACTCGTTTATTCTATGCAATTAGTCGTGATGGCTTACTACCTAACAAAATGTCTAAAGTTAACAAGAAAACTCAAGTACCTGTAGTAAGTACTTGGATTACTGGTGGATTAGTAGCAGCATTCGCTGGATTAATTCCATTAAATAAATTAGCAGAATTAACGAATATTGGTACACTATTCGCATTCTCAGCTGTATCACTTGGTATTTTAGTGTTAAGAAAAACTCAACCAGATTTAAAACGTGGCTTTAGAACTCCATGGGTGCCTGTTGTCCCAGTTCTAGCAATCGTATTCTGTGTATATTTAATGCTTCAACTTTCAGCATTTACTTGGAAAGGTTTCGTAGTTTGGTTAGTAATTGGTTTAATCATCTACGCTGCTTACGGTTACAGAAATAGCCGTTTAAATCCAGAAAACAAACTAAATGATTCAGAACACTCAGCTTAATTAAAAAATATCCCATTATAGGCAACTATAATGGGATATTTTTTTGTTTGAAGAGGTATGATATTTTAATAATTGAATTTATAATAAATATGAAAAATAGAATGAAAATATATGCTAATCAAAGGTAGGAGTGATTGAAATGAGTTATATTATAGGAATATTGGTTATTTCAATCAGTATTTTAATGATTTATCAATTGACCAAAAAGAATGTATCTTCCTCTAGTCAATTCGGAGTGTATGTTCATACCAATTCTGGCAAAATCCCTGAGCATATTGAACAAATACCAATCGTAGAAACTAAACATGAAATACCATACGAAGAATCACCACAATCTACAAATAACTCTGAATCAACGTGAAGGATGAAGAGCAGGAGTTGATGAAATGTTCCCCTTAAAAAACTACTATGAATCTTTTATTAAGAAAGAGATTATTGGCCTGAAAAGAGAAGTTGCTTTAAAACGTTTGAGTAATTTACTTGCATGTCAAAAGATTAGCAAAGATACAGTTGATGTTGTACATATCCGCTATTTTACTTGTACTGAAACACTTCAGCCTACTGATACATATCTAGGAACAATAGCGGTTAAATTCTCTAATGGATATGTTATAGATTCGGCAATTTCTACACCAAAAGAAACTAATAATGAAATACCTTTTATATAAGTTTAAGATTCACAAAACATTAATGACTGCATAAAATGCAGTCTATTTTTTCAGCAAGATTTCTTATATATTATTGGGTTAAAGCCTATTTAGTGTATAGACTAGTTCCATAGTCATCAAAAAAACATACGATACATTATCCACCTCTCCTAATTGTAATATTGCTACATTCCCCTTACAGGGAAGTTTTTGAAAGCCCCTAAAAATTTAGAGTGAAGGAGGTTTAACGAATGGGTAGTGAATATGGACATCATAACAGCTTTGCTCTGATTGTTGTATTATTCATCCTATTGATCATTGTTGGAGCAGCTTGTTTCGCAGGTGATCATTTTGGAGGCGGCTATGGCGCTTGGTAATAACTAAAAACTATAAAACCTCTTGAAAATATTCAAGAGGTTTTTTATTTACAGTTTATTTTAAAATTTAAGCATTCAAAACTTCTGATTGTTGGTAATTTCTTTCCACCGCAATCTTTTGTCTTTTAACATGAATATATTTCTCAAATCCTAAGTAACGATCTAAACTTAATACATAACTACGGTCTAAAGAAAGTAAAATTGCAAATGCACTTGTATAAAGTGTAAGACTGATTAAGTTCATATTGCCTGAAAGAATAAAATTAATATGCATGAAAAGACAAATCAGTATTGAAGGAAGTAGCATTAATCCTACGATCAATAAAATACCGATTATAATTTGTACAACTGGAATCGTGTAATTAAAAAACATATAATGCTTTAAAGCAAAGTGTTGAATGAAATACTTATAAAATTCCGGGACATTAGGCTTTTCAAGAGCCATTATAAAATAATTTTTAATAAAGACGCCAGGTTCGCTATACCAATTTTTTTCTGTAATTTTTGTGATACCAGCAAATAACCATCCTACTCCAAAAAGAATTCTCATCAGTGTAAATAATGCTTGAAATACCTTATCTTTTAATTGATGCATCATATTTTCCATTAATTAATCTCCATTTCTTTTGCCTAGAAAAAGAATCCTATTGGTCTTCATCTACATATCATGTTGTTACTAACTGGTAAATTTTTAGAGTATATAAGTCGTCTTATTTGCCACCTCATTTATTGAAAACGATTATCAATAACGTTAAAATATTAACAATAATGATAATCATTGTCAATTAGTTTTTTGTACTTACTTTCTCATTTTCATATATTTTATTTTTCTTATTGAATGACTTAACGTTCTGTTTGGTCATAAAAAAAATAAACCTCCAAAAATGGAGGGTTATTTTTTCAAACAAAGTATAGGTTTTTTGTTAAGCTTACCAATATAGACTTTCAATATAGTGGCACTTTGTACATACCTGTATATAATCGTTCTTTTGAAATTCATGTTCGCAAATTTTTTGGATATTAATTAATTCTTTTTTCAGTTGATTCACTTCTAATTCTAGCTCTTTTAATTGTTTTGCTATTTGGATCACCCGGCTCATTCGAGGCTCCCCCATTCAATCATTGGTATATTTCCCCACCATTTTTTCTAAATTGATCGGCCTTTTCTTTTAGACCCTCATCAATCGCTAACTCAAAATCCTTTTCATTTACTAAATCCCTAATATCTTGAGAAATTCTCATACTACAAAACTTTGGACCGCACATCGAACAGAAATGGGCTGTTTTTGCACCCTCAGCAGGTAAAGTTTCATCATGATATTCCATCGCTCTTTCTGGATCAAGTGATAGGTTAAATTGATCTCTCCATCTAAATTCAAATCTTGCTTTTGACAGTGCATCATCTCGTTTTTGAGCACCTGGATGCCCCTTCGCTAGATCCGCTGCATGTGCTGCGATTTTATAAGTAATGACTCCTACCCTAACGTCTTCTTTATTCGGCAATCCGAGATGTTCCTTTGGTGTTACATAACATAGCATTGCTGTACCAAACCAGCCAATCATTGCAGCACCTATTGCAGAAGTAATATGATCATAGCCCGGTGCGATATCCGTCGTAAGTGGTCCAAGAGTGTAAAAAGGAGCTTCATTACAAATCTCTAATTGTTTATCCATATTTTCTTTAATTAAATGCATTGGTACATGACCTGGTCCTTCGATCATTACTTGGACATCATGCTTCCAAGCTATTTTCGTCAGCTCCCCAAGTGTTTCTAATTCAGCAAACTGAGCGTCATCATTTGCATCTGCAATGGAACCGGGTCTTAATCCATCACCAAGTGAAAATGTAACATCATATCGTTTCATAATCTCACATATTTCTTCAAAATGAGTATATAAAAAATTTTCTTTATGATGTGCAAGACACCACTGTGCCATAATTGATCCACCTCTAGAAACGATACCTGTTACACGTTTTGCTGTTAGTGGTATATAGCGTAAAAGTACACCAGCATGAATTGTAAAATAGTCGACACCTTGCTCCGATTGTTCGATTAATGTATCTCTAAATACTTCCCATGATAAGTCTTCAGCAATTCCATTCACTTTTTCTAATGCCTGATATATTGGTACTGTTCCAACGGGTACTGGTGAATTTCTAATAATCCATTCACGAGTCGTGTGAATATTTTTTCCGGTAGACAGATCCATCATCGTATCTGCTCCCCAACGTGTTGCCCAAGTCATTTTTTCAACCTCTTCTTCAATCGATGAAGTGACAGCTGAGTTACCAATATTGGCATTGATTTTCACATGAAAATTACGACCGATAATCATTGGCTCACTCTCTGGATGATTTATATTTGAAGGAATGACTGCTCTCCCTCTCGCTACTTCAGATCTGACAAATTCAGGAGTAACATGCTCCCTAATAGCGATAAATTCCATTTCTGGCGTAATCAAACCTTGTCGTGCATAATGTAACTGCGTAATATTTGCACCATCTTTTGCTCGTAATGGTTTTCTATCTAGTCCTTGGAAGACCTCTATATTTTTCTGTACAACCTCACTTTTAAAGCCATTATCTTCAGGCTTTACTTTCCGACCATCATACTCGATTACATCTTCACGCTCAGTAATCCATTTTCCTCTTATAGACTTAAGTCCTTTACGAATATCAACTGTTTCGCTTTCATCGGTATAAGGACCGCTTGTATCATAAACACGTACAGGAGCGTTTTCCTCTTCCCCAAATGATCCAGTTGTTGGACTTAATATGATTTCACGCATCGGAACCAACAAGTCAGGTCTTGATCCTTCTACATATACTTTTTTACTTCCCGAAAAACTAGACATGATTGAAAAATTCATTTCATTTACAGAATTGTTCATTATGATTTCCCCTTTTTAATGTGATTAAAAAGAACAAAATCCAATCCACGATAAGCATGAAAAAAAGCCGTATCTTAAAAATATAAGACCCGGCTAATGGTTAGTTTGACTACAATAATGACAAATTATCACTACTGTAATAAACGCTAACTTCCCCACGCTGGTATGAACCAGATCAGGTCCTGAGGGTTAAGAAACTTAAAGCGCGTTTCTCTCTCAGCCCAACTAATTGGACACCCCTAGTCTAACTATTCATTTGTACAGACTTAATATAAACCTATGAATCAATCTTGTAAATCATTTTATTTACCTAAAATTTTACAGGGTTGGGTGAAAATTCATATCTATGCCTGGAAACATTCACTATTTTCACATTAAAAAATTATTTTTTATTATATTTTTAAGTGTCTATTTTGCTGACTTTTAAAATAATATTTACAAACTATCATTTTTTTAATCTTGAATTATTTTATTTTTATGCTATGCTAAATTTAATTTTCATAGTGTATTCATCACTAGGGGATCCCTTGATAAGGGCTGAGAATAAAGTAGTTACTTTAAAACCCTCATAACCTGAACAGGTTCGTACCTGCGTAGGAAAGTGGCGCAATGTCTTTTTATGCGTTTATTTGTGTATCTTACAAACCACTTTCCAGTTTTAGGAAAGTGGTTTTTCTTGTTTTAAAAGGAAATTTACAATACATACACCCTATTTCTCAAAAAGGAGGAGCAAATTTGAAGCTAATTGCAGTAACGAATAATATGTATTCTGTTCATGATCTTGCTTCAAAGATTATTCAAATACATGATGTTGTTGATTTAGTTCATATACGAGAAAAATCTAAAAGCAGCTCGGAACTACATACCCTATTAAATCTTTTAAGAGATAACAAAGTTCCTATGAACAAGATTGTCATAAATGACAGATTAGATGTAGCGTTGCTTAACAGTCTAATAAACATTCATTTGCCAACTCACGGCCATCCGGTCAAGTTAGTGAAAGAACAATATCCAACAATTAACGTCGGTCGCTCAGTCCATTCATTAGCAGAGGCTATTCAAGCTGAGAAGGATCTGGCCAATTATGTCATTTATGGACATTGCTTTATCACAAATTGCAAAAAAGGTTTACGTCCAAATGGAATTGATCAGTTAACTGAGATGAAAAAAGTTCTTACAATTCCAGTTTACGCAATTGGTGGAATAGCTCCTGATCATCTTCCTATACTAAAAGAGTGTCAGGTTGATGGAATTGCAGTAATGTCTGGTATTTTTTCTTCTGAAAACTCGCGTGATGCTGCTCTAAAATATATGGAGAGGTGCACTAGTAATCTATGAAACAACATTTTGATGTAATTGTAATTGGTGGTGGAATCATTGGATGCTCAATCGCTTATTACTTGGCAAAAGAAAAAATAGACGTTGCCGTATTCGAAGCACAAACGATTGGTTCGAAATCAACTAGCGCTGCAGCAGGCATGCTCGGAGCTCATTCTGAGTGCAATGATTCAAAGATTTTTTTACCTTTTGCAAGAAGCAGTCAACTAGCTTATTTTGAACTGAATGAAGAGCTTAAAAGACTAAGTCATATCGACATTGAGCTGAAAACAGGTGGGATTTTTAAACTTGCTTATAATGACGATGAAAAAATCCAATTAGCTTCCCTTCTTTCTCAATCAACGGTTAAGTGGTATGAACCAACTGAAATTCAAAGGAAAATACCTAATATAACAACAGATATAATTGGAGCAGCATATATAGAAGATGATGTAAGCGTCCTACCCACTTCTGTCTGTATGGCTTTTTGCAAAAGTGCACAAGTGCTCGGAGCTACAATACACGAAAATGCTTGTGTTTTAGACATTCAAAAAATTGAAAATACATTTATGATTCATTCTACAAATGGAAAATTTACAGCTGATAATATCGTCATTGCAAATGGGGTTTGGAGCACTTCTTTTTTCAAGCAGCTCGGATTAAATAATCGTCTTACCCCAGTTAAGGGAGAATGTCTTTCGGTTACAAGTGAACATTTGACGTTGGAGCATACAATTTTCCATGATCATAACTACATTGTTCCTAGGAACAATGGAAAACTTGTTATTGGTGCAACGATGGTTCAAAACGAATGGAATGAAAAACCAACCCTACTAGGTATTGAATCATTAATTGAAACTGCCAAAAAGATGCTACCTGATATGACTAAGATGACCATTGAATCATTTTGGGGAGGTTTAAGACCACAAACCATTGACCAAAAACCATATATCGGAAAACACCCTGATAATGACAATATATTTTTTGCAACTGGACACTTTCGAAATGGCATTCTTCTTGCTCCTGAAACGGGCAAAATGATTCGAGATTTTATTCTTAAAAGAAAGATTAGAACTGAGTGGGTAGAAGCGTTTAAAGTGAATCGGTAATTTTAAGGAGAGGTGTAAAACGTTTGATCATCCAATTAAATGGCAAAAGTATTCAGCTAGGTGAAAATATTTGTACAGTAAAAGATTTACTTCATTCTTATCAACTAGAAAATAGAATCGTTGTAGTAGAAGTGAATAAAGAAATATTGTATCGAGAACTGTACGGTACTACAGTTCTTTCAAACGGAGATATTGTAGAATTAATACATTTTGTAGGTGGAGGTTAATGATGTTAACAATTGGAAAACATTCATTTCATTCAAGATTGTTTCTAGGTACAGGCAAATACCCTTCTTTTGATATTCAAAAACAGGCTATTGAGGTATCTGAAACGGAAGTATTAACATTTGCTGTTAGGAGAATGAATATATTTGAGGAATCTCAACCAAACTTTCTTGAACAATTAGATTTAACAAAATATAAGCTTCTTCCAAATACCGCTGGGGCAAAAACTGCTGAAGAAGCCGTTAGAATCGCCAAACTAGCAAAAGCTTCAGGGCTATGTGACATGATTAAGGTTGAAGTAATTGGTTGCGACAAGTCGCTTTTACCCGATCCAATTGAAACATTAAAAGCCTCTGAAATGTTACTTTCAGAAGGATTTATCGTATTACCCTATACATCCGATGATGTCGTTTTAGCAAGAAGACTTGAAGAACTTGGAGTCCATGCAATCATGCCCGGCGCATCACCAATAGGGTCTGGAAAAGGTATTTTAAATCCTTTAAATTTAAAGTTTATTATTGAGCAATCCTCCGTTCCTGTTATTATTGACGCTGGAATTGGTTCACCTAAAGATGCAGCATTTGCTATGGAATTAGGCGCGGATGGCGTGTTACTAAATACGGCTGTTTCTGATGCTGCTGATCCAGTAAAGATGGCTATTGCAATGAAAATGGCTATTGAAGCAGGTAAGCTTGGTTTCGAAGCTGGAAGAATACGTGAAAAAAATTATGGGGTGGCAAGTAGTCCGATTACAGGGTTGGTGAGTTCTTGATTGACAGATATATGAAGCAGCAATTATTTTTAGGTAATGACGGACAAGAGAAAATACAACATGCAAGTGTACTAGTGATTGGAGCAGGAGCACTCGGCTCATCAATAGCAGAAATGCTAGTGCGTGCAGGCATTGGAGAATTGACGATTGTCGATCGTGATTATGTTGAATGGAGTAATTTGCAAAGACAACAGTTATATTCAGAAGAAGATGCTAAAAATAAGTTACCGAAAGCAATTGCAGCAAAAAATAGATTATTAGAATTAAATAGTAGCATAAACATTAATAGTTTTATTACAGACATCAATGCTAAAAACATTGATGAGTTTGTTAAAGAGAAAACTATTTTAATTGATGCAACTGATAATTTTGAAACTAGAATGATTGTAAATGATGCAGCTATAAAATTTGGTGTTCCATTTATTTTTGGTGCATGCGTGGCTAGCTATGGAATCACATTTCCAATTATTCCTGGTAAAACACCATGTTTAAACTGTGTATTAGAACATATACCCAGTTTACAAGATACATGTGATACTGTTGGTGTCATTAGCCCCATCGTTCAAATTATCACTGCATTTCAAGTTACATCTGCTTTAAAGCTCATCACTGGTACAGAAGTAATACCACTATTGCAATCTTATGATGTTTGGAAAAATGAAAAAGCTGACATAAACATTGAAAAGTTAAAACATAAAAATTGCCCTACATGCGGTGATTTGCCTATTTTTCCGTACTTACAAAGCGACCCAGAAATGAAAACAGATATATTATGTGGAAGGGATGCAATTCAATTAAGAAATATGTCCTCTCTTTCACTTTCTCTTGAGGAATTATCGAAGAGATTAATAAATGATGTGAATGACTTAATTGTGAATCCTTATTTACTTTCTTGTTCATTTGAGGATTATAGAATTGTATTATTTAAAGATGGCAGAGCAATTATTCATGGGACAAATCAACCTTCACAGGCAAAGTCTATTTATAAGAAAATAGTAAACTTCCAATAGGCATCATAAAAAGAAGAAGCTATTATGATAGCTTCTTCTAAAAAAATTATTTTACTTTTACAGTAAAATCGACTGTGAATTTTTGTCCGTTTTGTTGAAATTGTCCCCAGATTTTATACATGCCGCTTTTTGGGAAACTTGTCATAAATTTTGCTTCTGGACCTGTTGAATCTTCATTCATTGGATGAACATGTAAGTAGTTTTTTGTATCTTCACTAATAGCGACCACATGTCCAATTGCACCTAAGTAAGGTTGTAAATTTCTAATCGGTTTTTTTGATTTTTCATCCTTAATAGTAAAGGATAAAGTGATATCTTTATTTGTCGTTAACTCATCTGTTTTAAATGAGATTTCTTTGCCAGCAACTACTTTTGTTTGGTGCTGGTCTTCCTTTAGAACCACCGGACTTCGTTCACTACCTAATACTTGAATCGTTTTTGTTTTTACTGTTTTAGCAGAGTCTTTAGGCACAAAATCTGCATATAATGTATATTTTCCACCTGATGGAAAGTTTGGTGTAATAGTAAATAATCCATCTCCTTTATACTCTGGGTGGATATGGTCAAAATAAGATAAATCATTACTTACAACGATTAAATGCATTAACTTTTCATGTTCAACTTCAAAGTCCTTGATTGTTTTACCTTCTGAATCTTTAACTTTAATAACTAGTTCTGAATTCTCTCCACTTTTTGGATTTTGATTGAATGTAAAACTTACTTTAGTCTGCTTTTCTTTTTCTTTCTTTTCATGATTCATTCCATGATGATTCGATTCCGTATGATGTCCATTGTTTCCGCATCCGCTTAAACCGATCAATGTGATTGTACTAAGTATTAACATTAATTTTTTCATTGAAATAGTCTCCCCATAAGTATATTCTCTATCAACATCATTCTCTTATATATTACAGCCAAACAAAAAGCGAACCTTAGTCCGCCTTTGTTTTTTTATAAGATATCGTATCCTTGATCTTCAATTGCTTCTTTCACTTTTTCTACTGTTTCTGTATCTAGATGTTTGAATGATACTTCTTTATTTTCTAAACTAACAATTATATTGTTTGTATCTGATACACTTTCTACAGCCTTAGTAACCGCAGCCTTACAGTGTCCACAAGTCATTCCATTTACTTTTAAAATTGTTTCCATTTGATATTTCCTCCTTAAATTTTTACCCTTTTTAATCGAAGTGAATTTATGACAACTGATACTGAGCTAAATGCCATTGCAGCACCTGCTACCCATGGTTCAAGTAATCCCATAGCTGCAATTGGTATACCCAAGCTATTATAAAATAGAGCCCAGAATAAGTTTTGTCGTATATTATGCATTGTTTTCTTACTTAGTGAAATTGCCTTAGGAATATGAGATAAATCTCCACCAACAAGTGTGACATCCGCTGTTTCAATGGCAACATCTGCACCAGTTCCAATTGCCATTCCTATATCAGCTTTCGCAAGTGCAGGAGCATCATTAATTCCATCTCCAACCATTGCTACGACTTTACCTTGTTTTTGAAGTGTCTCAACTATTTCTGCTTTCTTTTCTGGTAACACTTCTGCGTAAACGTTCTCGATTCCAACAGCATCTGCAATTGCATTTGCAGTTCGAGCGTTATCACCTGTTACCATATACACTTCAATGTTTAAACTCTTTAATGACTGAATGGCCACATTTGAAGAATCCTTAATTGTATCTGCAACTGCAACAATTCCTTCAAGTTCTCCGTTAATTGCAACAATCATGCTAGTTTTACCCGAGGCTTCGAATTGAATTAGCTGTTCTTCAATGGAAGATGTAATTATATTCTTTTCCTGCATTAATTTACGTGTACCAATAGCAATTGAAGAATCTTCTACCATTGCTTCTACACCATACCCTGGAATTGCAACGAATTCTTTAACTTCTTTTAATTTCAAATCTTGTTGCTTAGCATAATCAACGATTGCTTGAGCCAATGGATGCTCTGACATTTTTTCCACACTCGCAACCAGACTCAGCAAATCATCTCGTTGATGAAGACTGATCACATCCGTTACTTCTGGTTTCCCTTTTGTAACCGTACCAGTTTTATCAAGAATAATTGCACCTATTTTTTGAGTGGTTTCTAAATATTCTCCACCTTTATATAAAATACCGTGTTCCGCACCTTTTCCACTTCCTACCATAATAGAAGTAGGTGTTGCTAACCCAAGTGCACAAGGGCAAGCTATCACTAAAACTGCAATTGCAGCTTCGATCGCTTTCGGTAAATTTTGAGGATCAATCATGAAAAACCAAATCAGAAAGGTTATGGTCGCAATGATTATGACAATTGGAACAAATATATTTGAAATTTGGTCTGCTAGTCGTTGAATTGGCGCTTTTGAACCTTGAGCTTCTTCAACGATTCTCACGATATTTGCTAATGCAGTATCTTTCCCAACCTTCTCAGCTTCTATCGTCAAGAAACCATTTCCATTTACAGTTGCCCCAACTACTTTATCGCCTTTCTTTTTATCAACCGGCAGGGATTCCCCGGTAATCATAGATTCATCTACCGTAGACATTCCAGAAAGAATCATACCATCTACGGGTATCTTTTCTCCTGGTTTCACAAGAAGATGATCTCCAACTTTGACATCTTCAAATGATACTTTTACTTCTTCTCCATCTTTTAAAATAGTGGCTTCCTTGGCTTGTAACTCCAATAACTTCGAAATTGCCTCAGTTGTTCTACCCTTCGCAATATGCTCAAAATATTTACCAAGCAAAACTAGTGTAATCAGTACCGCACTTGTTTCGAAATAAAGATGAGGCATATACGAAGAATCTGATACTGTCTTCAGTGTTTCCACTAAACTATAAAAATAAGCAGCAGAAGTACCAAGTACAACAAGCACATCCATATTCGCACTTCTATTCCGTAAAGCCCGAAATGCTCCTTCGTAGAAATGCCAACCAATGATAAACTGAACTGGAGTTGCAAGTATCAATTGAAACCAAGGATTCATTAATAAATGTGGCATCCAAATATTAGTTGAAATTGGTAAATGTGTAACCATTGAGTACAACAATGGTAGTGATAGAATAATTGAAAACATTAATTGTAATAACTTTTTTTTCGTTGCATGATTTCCTTTATTTACATCCTCATTTTTTACAGTGGCACTATAACCAATGTGATGGATTTTATCTATAATTGATTGAAGTGAACGAACTTCGGGTAAATAGTCAATGGTTGCAGTATTCATCGCTAAGTTTACGTTAATTTTTGTAATACCTTCCATTTTTCCGATTACCTTTTCAATTCGTGCAGAACATGCAGCACATGTCATACCTTCAATATCAAGTGTTGCATGTTCAAGAGCAACCTCGTAGCCGATGTTATGAATTTTATCTATTATATCCGTAGTTTGATACTTCTGATCGTACATAATAGTGGCTCTTTCTAAAGCAAGATTTACGTTTGCTTCAACGCCATCCATTCGGTTTAAACTTTTTTCGATTCTGGTTGCACATGCAGCACAGGTCATTCCTTCAATACCGAGTGTTAACTGCCTTGTTTCACTCATATATATCAGACCCCTTTATTTTACGTAGCGTTTAATAACCTCCATTAATTCAGTTACGGATGCTTCTCCATTGTTTTCTTTCACTGCTTTTACCATACAATGATTAGCATGTCTCTCAATTAATGAAAAGCTTACTTTTTTCATTGCAGCTTCGATCGCCATTATTTGAGTTAATATATCTATACAATAACGGTCTTCCTCGACCATTTTTTGAATACCACGTACTTGACCTTCGATTCTGCGAAGACGTTTCATTAAATTTTCAATTTCCTCTTCACTTCTAGGCACCATAGAATCGTCATGACAATTTTCCATTTTATCACCTCACTCATATTATATACTCATAGGGGGTATAGGTGTCAATTTTTTTATTCTATTTATTTTTAGTTGTCCATATGATGATACAAAGCGACTAATTAGGGGGTATTATGTATGTTGACGGGTTGGATCTGCATATGCGTATCAGTTCTCATATCCTTTCTATCTATTTATAATCGTCCAACTAAGGATGATCGAATGAATCAAATGATGTTTACGATGATAATTAGTATGACAACTGGGTTATCCATTGGCGTATTGATTACTCTCACGATGCCTCAACAATTTTTCTATTCACTTTTACTTTCAATGGGGCTTTCTGCTTCAATTGGTTTATTTATTGGACTGCGACTTAACTTTCTTGCATTGTTAGAAGGAATATTTACAGGGATGATGTCGGGTATGATGGGGAGTATGATGGTCTCAATGCTTTCAATAACAGAAGCAAAAACACTATTGTTAATTTGTTTATTACTTGTCACATGTACTTCTATTTTTTGTTCAATCATGTTCTTAAGCGATCAATTCCCAAAGCTTTTATCCTCATTCTTTCCAGCTATTTTTATTTCTAGCCTGTTGATTATTTTTACTGTTTACTATTCCTTTTCACATGATGAAAGTAATTTCATTTCAAGTGATATTCATAATCAACACTCTCAATAAGTGTAAAAAGGCATCCATATTGGATGCCTTTTTCATAAAAAAATTTATTTAAATATTAAATGAATTGATTGCTTTAAAAATGAATGTATTTTGCTGGATCAACTGCATTTGATTTCGCCTGATTCCATTGTCCTTCATGTAATTCAAAGTGTAGATGCTGACCAAATGATTTACCTGTGTTCCCCATTGTTCCAATTGCTTGGCCTTTAGAAATACTTTGACCAGATGACACTTTAAAACTACTCATGTGGGCATATACAGAAGTAAATACTTTTCCATCAATATTATGTGTAATAAATACAACATTTCCATAACTAGATGATTTGTATGCACGTATCACCACTCCATCTGCTACTGAGACGATTGGCACATTGCCTTTTTTGACAATATCGACTCCTGAGTGTTCTTCGTTATCAAATGAACGGTATCCGAAACCAGAAGATACATACCCATCTGCAGGTCGCATAAATTCACCACTTGAATGAGAATTTTTCGAAGCAGATTTTATTGCTTTTTCTTGTTCTGCTAAAAGCTCTTCTTGTTCTTCTAAACTTAGTACATCATGTTCTTTTTCATGTATCTCAGATTTCAGCTTTTCTAGTATAGCCTTCATTTGAATTTCTTGATTCATAAGTGTACGATTTAGATTTTGAAGCATTTCTTTATCGTTCTCTAGTTTAGTTTGCGAAATATATAAATCTTTTTCTTTTTGTTCAACTTTTTTCAAATCATTTTGTTGGTCAACTAAAATATGTTGATCTGAATCCATAAATTTCGCTATTGTATTGATACCTTGAAATAACTCTCCAATATTAGATGCACCAAATAAGATATCTAAGTACTTCTTATTTCCACCCGATTTTTGAAGTGTTCTCAACCGATCGTCTATAATGACTTGACGTTGATCTAAACGATTTTGAAGATTCATGATTTCATCTTGCATAATCGCAATTTCTTTTTTACCTTTTACTAATTCTATTTCTTTTTCTCTCATCACTTCTTTGGCATGTTCAATGGAAGTATTGATAGAATCTAAAGAGTTTACTAAAACTTCTTGTTTATTCCTTAATTGTTCAATCTCATTTTTCACTTTTTGAGTTTGTTCTTGAACTTTTATCCTTTTATCTTGAATTCTATTAATCTCTGTACTTTTATTACTTGAAGCAAATGCACCATTAGGCAGTAAAGCAAATGACAAACTACTTGCAATTGCTACTAGTGCAAAATTATTCACAATTCGTTTCATCTTCTTCTCCCTAAGTCTTGACATATACTTATACATGTTAACTTAGGAATGTAACGTTGTCATGCCAATTAGACAACATTCATATTACAACTCTTTTACAAGTCCTTTTCTATGCAACGAAAAAAACAGGAGACCGCTATGTTGGGTTTTCTGTTTTCGTATTCTTTCAAATACTTATTTCTTAATAGTCATTTTGCTATTTACGATTTCATTATAATATTTTAAAGTAAATGGCTCTATGATCAATTTATCTCTTTGATAACGTTCTTGAACAATCACCTTTGCAATATACACTTTACGAGTATTTCTATTTGCATCCCCAATTGCGATCGCTGATTCTAGTAAATCAGCCATTTTGTTCGCAATTTTTTTGGCATAAAAAGTTTGCGTATTCAGATCTATTGTTAAAGCATAATTTACTACTTCTTTTAAGTCATTTAGTTTCTGAATTACTAACTCTTTTTCATCTGCTAAAGATTCCGATGTGTCTACTAATTTTGATTCAATAAATGATATAAAGGTTGGAAAAACATTTTTCTTAAGTAATCGAAGAACCTCTAAGCCTAAAATATTGGCAGAGCCTTCCCAAACGGTCAATACTTGAGCATCTCTTAATAAACGTGGTGTAACAAAGTCTTCAATGTATCCATTTCCTCCGTGCATTTCAATTGCTTCATGAGAAAAATGAATTGCTTCTTCAGCTGTACGCATTTTTAAAATTGCAATTAGCAATCGAACTAAGGCTTGTTCTTCATTTGTTCCATTTTCTTTACCAATGACACGATCGTATAAAGCAATTAAATCAAAAACTGCACTTGTTTGTACTTCTTGGATCGTTGCAAGCTTCGATAAGGTTTCTTGAATCATTGGATAATTTGTTAACAGCTGTCCAAACGCAGGTCGATTTTCTGCATATTGTTTTGCTTCAGTATAAGCTCTTCTCATGATGCCAACGGATGCTACAGCATTGCAGATTCTAGATAAATTTAATGCTTCCATCATATAATAAAAGCCCCTACTGGCATCTCCAATTAAAAAGGCTTTTGCCCCATCAAATTCTACCTCACCAGAAGGTACCGCTCTCACACCTAATTTATCTTTTAAACGACGAATGGTTAATCCATTATTTTTACCATCCTCGTTTTTCCAAGGTACTAAAAATAAACTTAAACCTTTACTCCCAGAAGGTGCACCTTCAATTCTCGCAAGGATCGTTGTTACTCCACATTGCCCTGCATTACTAGCAAAATATTTTTCTCCGTAAATTCGATAATGTTCATCTTCCTTTATCGCCTTTACAACGTTTGCACCTACATCAGAACCACCTTGTCGCTCGGTTAAAAAAGTTGCTCCCTCGAATAATTCTGTCTCGCCAGTTGATAGTAAATGTGGTAAGTATTTTTCCTTCAAGGCTTCATCTGCATATCGTTCTACTAAAAATGCTGCAGCCATTGATAATGTCACAGGACAATAGAACCCTACTTCAGTTTGCGATAATAAGTAACCTTGTGCATATGAGTAAATATAATTTCCTTTTATCCCTAATTCAGGTATCGGTTTGTGAAGATAACCTACAATTCCTTTATAATAAGTATCTTTAACCGTTTGTTTATAACCTTCATTTACCCATACATGAGAAATATCATTTCCGTATGCATCATATTTAATCAAACGAGGCTGCCCTTCGCGGTCTGTGTGAATTGCTCGTTTATCAAATTCATTTGCACATAGTCTCCCGAATTCAATCAATTCATTATTTGCCCAGTTAAAAAACTCTTTATCTAAATGTTTTTTTAATAGCTCATGTAAATGAAGATCTTCTTCATAAAAGTTCATTTCTACACCTCTATCTCAGATAATGTTCGTTCAAGCTTACTTTTTATTTTCACTATCTCTTTTTTTAATAATGTTAGCTCATTTATTTTTTGTTCTAGTTCTTCAATTTTCTGGTTGCCATATTCAATTGTTTTTTTCAACTGCTTTTCTCCAGTACGATCAATCGTGAATAAATTAATCATTTCTTTTATTTCCTGTAAATTGAAGCCCAAATGTTTTCCTCTTTGAATTAAATAGAGGCGTGTTCGGTCTTTTTGACTGTATTTTCTTCTTCCACTTTCGGAATAAGTAGGTTGGAGTAAGCCAATTTCTTCATAATATCTCAGCGTTCTAGGAGTCATTTCAAACTCTTTTGTTAATTCACGTATTGTATAAAACGCCAAAAATCCCCTCCCCTTTCTAGTTAATACTTTTATTATAAAGTTTACGTAAACGTAACTTTCAAGATGAAACACTTCGACAAAATCATACAAATATCATCCGTTTCTCTTCATAACAATCTGAATGGTCATCCTACAACAGAACTGTAAATTGATTTATTCAAACCTTTATCTCAGCAATTTTTTTCAGTTCATTTGCTCGAGTGGCAATAAACGATTTCATATATTTCTTTAAAAATAATAGATCAGCTAATACACCAAGGTAGCCGAGAGGAGATTTATATTCAAAGAGGTCAAACATTAAAGTACCCCCTTTAACTTCTTTGAACTCATGAGTATGAATGAACGAGTGGAAAGCACCCTTTACCATTACATCCTGAAATTTATAGGGTCTTTCCATTATTGTGACTTGAGCAGTCAATCTTTGCTTAATACCAAAGTGAAAGGCTTCCCAGATCACAATGTCACCAAGCTCTAGTTGACCTTCCATTACTCCACCAACAACTCTTTCCTTTGTTTTTGTAGCTGTCAACGTATGAATAGTAACATTCCTTGCAAGGTCAAAACATACATCGATTGGTGCTTTAATGAATTGTTGATGTTCTATGAAAGGCATCCTATTAACTCCTTTTACTTATCTATACTTTTTATTTGAGTATTATAAAAGGAAAACCATGATTTGGTTTTCCTTTTTACTATTCTATATTATAAGTTATTGTCCCTTTGTTAATTTCTCTATAACTGCTTGTAATCCATTTACAGCATTATCTAATCGATTAACTACGTGGAAAATTTCTTGAAGGTCACTAAGTTGTTTTTGCACTAAATGAATTGCATTTTGAAAATTATTAGCAAAAATTCCGCTGATTTTTGACTATAAGAGCAAGAATGAGGACGAATTTAGCTATACTTCATTGCTAAAATAGGAAATAACTTATTTTAGGAGGAATTAACATGAATAAAATACAAATTTTTAATGAGCTCAATACATCAGATGATTTATTATTTTTAGGCAATGCATGGGATTTACTGTCAGCATTAACACTTGAAAAAGTTGGATTTAAGGCTATTGGCACAACTAGTTGGGGTATTGCTAATTCAATCGGACTTGCAGACGGAGAATTAATTGATTTTGATCGCCATTTACGAATCATCCAATCTATTGCAGAGAATGTAAACATTCCTGTTTCAGCAGATATTGAAGCAGGCTATAGTGAAGATATAAAAACAATTGTATACAATGTTTTAAGAACTGCTAATGTTGGTGTTGCTGGGATTAATATTGAAGATTCATTTAAAAGTCATAAAGGGCTAAAGAGCATATCACAACATAGTAAACTCATATCAGAGATTAGAACTGCTTTAGATAATAATGGTTTTAAAGACTTTTATATTAACGCAAGAATAGATACTTATTTCCAACTTGAACATCCACTGATTGAAACGCTGAATCGTGCAAAGGCATATGTCGAAAGTGGCACAAGTGGAATTTTTGTACCTGGTTTAAAAAATGAACATGAAATAAAAGAAATCATCTTACATGTAGATGCACCACTTAACATATTATCTTTACCAGGATTAACAAATTGTAATAAGCTTAAAGAACTTGGTGTGAAACGTTTTAGTTTCGGTAACGGATTGTCAGATAAGATAATCTCATATTTGGAAAAGACTGTCGAACAATTAATTGAAGGTAAAGATACATCGATTTTATATGAGGCTTAAAAATGAAAGGGTGAATTGATAGATGGCTAATATAAATCTTTCGTTTGAAGAAATGTGGGAGAAAATTATTGCATGTGATCGCAAGTATGATGGCTTATTTTTTACTGCAGTAAAAACAACGAAAATATATTGTCGACCTTCATGTAGATCAAGGAAACCTAAAAAAATAAATGTAGAGTTTTTTTATGACTTAAACGAAGTTGAAAAAGCAGGTTTTCGAGCATGTAAAAGATGTCAGCCAGAAATCGATCACTCACCCCAAGTCATCCTAATTAGAAATGTAATTACCTTCTTAGTAAACCATTATCAAAAAAAGATTATATTACAAGATATTGCAGATCATGTGGGTATTAGCCCTTTCTATCTCGAAAGGCTTTTCAAACAAGAAACAACAGAAACTCCTCGCACGTATTTAGAAAAAATTAGAATAGATAAAGCAGCTTATCTTTTAAAAAACACTGACCAATCGAATCTAGAAATTTGCTATTTAGTAGGTTTTCAAAGCCCATCAAACTTCTATAAAATCTTTAGACAAATTAAAAACTGTTCACCTAACGAGTATAGAAATTTTGTATTAGTACATCGAAATTAGAGAACTATAGTAGCTCCTTTTTAGGGTTAAGGATTCTTTTTAAATTCGAACAAGAATTTTTGGGATTCTTCTTTCAATTTTAATTGTCTTTTTAGTTTCTAATATAGCACCAACAATTATTCAGTTTATCCCTTCCACTTATTGTTAAGAAATTGTTCGAAAATATATACGTAATATCGCACATACTACTCGTGGAGGTGATAAAAATGGGTCACAATCAAAATCCACATGCTCATGTAAAAAAGAAAAAGCAAAATAATGGTCAACCAGAACCTGCTGCGGTAAATTCTGAAGGTTATTTTGCTCCTAGTAAATCAAATACAGAGGCACTCAATGAAGTAAAAAAACAATAAAAAATGACCGTCTTTGACGACGGTCCTAAAAGAAAAGTAAGATTTCTTCTTTCTCAATAAATCCATTCCATACTGTCAATTTGTACAAATGTTTTGTCTTTTAAAAAAGATTTTACTATATAGTTTGTCCCCCAATCATAATATATGAATTGTTCATAATATTATAATTCAGAGTAAAATTCTTACAAAGAAAGGAGACATTCTATGGCACTTCAATTAATGAAAATTCTTGTTGATGCTACTGCTACAATTGAAACTGACCCGACTTCTTCCAGATACTTTTATATCACTACTTCAACTACAGCAGGTGGTGCTACTTTAGATATAGACGCTGCAAGTTTCTTAGATGATACTGGCGCAGCTGTTACTTCCCTTCCTACACTTCCTACAAATAATAGTTACTTCAATGTGTTTATTAACGGTGTTTTACAAATGAATGGCATCTCAACATACACTCCAGGAGCAACAGGTGTTGGATCTCTTGAGATTGCAGTTCCAGTTGGGGGAAGCATTTTGACTGGCACTCCGATCGTATTAGAAATCGTTAGCTTTGCACCTACTTCAGATATTACAGTTTCAACATAATGAAACTTTCAGACTGAATCTCTTGTTTTTTATACTGAATACAAACGGAAAGTTCCCTCAAAGGAACTTTTTTTTATCTTTGCACATTATAATTGATAAATTGAAATAAATTGAAGAATGATCACAACTCCCTTCATTGGTATATCTTCTGTCAGTAATGTTAGCTTACCTTTTTCAACTTTATAGTTTACAGTAGGTTGCAAAACCCCATTAATAAATAAATTAATATATGAAACCTCATTCGGTGACATGATGTCTGTAATTCCATATTCAACTAAGCCATCTTTGTTTGTGTATACTGATCTTACACCATCCGAGTATGTAAAAAATAATAAATTTGATGTTTGTAGTGGAATTGGAGGAGCCGAATATCCGTATGTTCCAAGATTTACAGTTGTGATTAATAATTCCCAGCGAATGCCATTAAATCGATAAAAAACTCTATTTCTAGTATCTAAAAATAGACTCCCACATTCCGGATTCACTGGACGTTTAGAAAGTGTTCCAGCTTGAATTGATGGGATATCCCCTGCATTTATCACAAAATCTAAATTAGATAAATCATCTTTAATAATATTCTGTCACTCCCTTCATCAATACTTTGAATTCATCGTTTGTCTAAATATATGATGTTTGAAAAGGATAAATCCTAATTTCTATATAAAAAAAGTACTACTTCTTTATTTGAAGTAAATGCAGTGTAAAGTCCTAACTTTTCTGTTTGAATGCTTGTTGTAATAAAAAAGAAGTCTTGGAATCAATTGATCCCTAAAAAACCTCTTCTGTCATTAAAAAGGCGTATGCGAAAAACATTAACCAAAACTAAAAAAGGTTATGTATAATAATGATAGAAGGTGATATAAATGGAGAAATTATGCGGTAAATGTTCAAAAGAAGCAGGGATGACCAAAGAAGAACGTTACGAACTTGCTAAGTCACGTATTCCTAATACAGTTTATACTTGTACTAACTGTAAGGAAGAGCATTCTTTAGAAATAAAGGAAATCAAAATAGGTATACATGTAGAGCCGATTAACACTACGAGCGAAAAGCCGAAAGCTCAAAAAAAGAAAAAAGACAACGAAAAAGAACAGCTTCAGTTTGAATTTTTCTAAGTATAAAACTTGTTCAATAAGAGATTTATTTGCTTAAGTTGTGGGGTCTAGTTCCCCACATTTTTTTTATATAGTATATTTCTAAAAAACAACGCCATGGAAAGCGAGCACCTGAAGTGGAATTCAACACTCTTACCAAACAAACTAAAAAAGATGACAAGCTAAAGCTCATCATCTTTCTATTACACCAAATATCGAAGGAATATATAAATATGTGAAATCACTAGTGATAAGATTGTAATTGGTAAACCGATTTTCAAAAAATCCCAATATCCAAACTTATATCCTTCTCGTGTAGCTATCCCCGCTGCAACTACATTCGCAGAAGCACCAATTAAAGTACCATTCCCACCAAGACAAGCCCCTAAAGCAAGTGACCACCATAATACTTCAACCTGAGATGAATCAGGTGAAAAACCCATTCCAACAGCTAAATCCTGAATTAACGGAATCATTGTCGCAACAAAAGGAATATTATCAATCGTAGCAGATGCTATTCCTGAAACCCATAAAATTAACGGGGCAGCTACATTCATATCACCATTCGTTAATTCCAAAACTTTTATTGCTAGCGATCCAATTAACCCGATATCAATTAATCCACCTACTAAAACAAAAAGACCAGCAAAGAAAAAGATTGTTACCCACTCTACACTCGCAAATACTTTTTCTAAATCATGTTCTTTTACACCGATTACCATTAATATGGTCGCCCCAAACATTGCAACAAGTGCTGCGTCTAAATGTAGAACCGAATGTAAAACAAATCCTAATAGAGTAAAACCAAGAACAGTAAGTGATTTATACATTAGTAAACGATTTTTTATATAATCTGCTTCATTAATTGACATTAGCTTCTGAATTGCAGTTGGTGTTGTTACTAATCGTTTTCGATAAATAAAATAAATAATAACTGTTATGACAGCTACAATGATTGCAATAACAGGTGTTAAATTAAATAAAAATTCATTAAATGTTAAATGCTTATTAGCAGATCCGATCATAATATTCGGCGGATCTCCAATTAAAGTTGCTGTTCCTCCGATATTTGAATAAATAACCTCTAGCATTAAAAAAGGAATCGGATCCACTTTTAAAATTTTAGTGATTGATAATGTTATCGGAACGATTAATAATATAGTCGTTACATTATCTAAAAAAGCTGAAGCGATTGCCGTTAATAATGACAATGTCACCAAAATTCGGATAGGTTGTCCTTTTGAAATTTTTGCTGCTTTAATCGCAATAAATTCAAAAAATCCTGATGTACTTGTTATGTATACGATGATCATCATCCCAATTAATAGTGTAATTGTTTCCCATTCAATATGTGTTGTTAGTGCAGAATGTAAATCAACTACACCTATTGCCACCATAATTCCCGCACCCAATAGTGCAATGAGTGCTCGATTAATCTTTTCACTAATAATAAATGCGTAAGCAATTAAAAATACGATGATTGCGGCATAATATCTCCAATTATAAGCGTGTTCTAAATGCTCCATCTAAATTTCCTCCATAGTATTTTAAATAAGTTCCCTTGATGAAACGAATTCTCTTCATATTCCATTGTTTATTTTTTACACAATAAATATGAGCCTCAAAATATTAGCTTGATAGACTATAGAACTCTTATAAAGCTAAGTTCTATTTTAAGTATTTGACCAAGCAACTATATTTTAGCATAAATCTTAGAGTTGGAGCTCTCTTCAGTCTTTTAGAACTATGTTGCTCTCTATTTTGCTTGTGAGAAATGGTACTTACTGCCTTTTTTAATAATTTTTTTAACTTTATGAAACTTTTTCCTTCTATAAATACTCTAATATATGAAAGGGGGTTAAAGAGTGATTGATATTAACCTTATACTGGACGCGATTAACGGAGATGAAGAAGCTTTCGAGACAATTATAAAAGCAGAAAGCGATAAGTTATATAAAACAGCAATTTTGTATGTCCGGAATAAAGAAGATGCATTGGATGTTATTCAAGAAACTGTATATAAAGCATTTGTTTCTATTAATCAATTAAATAATCCTGAATATTTTAGTACTTGGCTAATTAGAATTTTAATTCATGCTTCTTATCAATTATTAAATAAGAAAAATAAAACTGTCTTGTCTGGTGATGCACTTATTCATAAAATTTTGGAAACAAATCATCAAAATGTAGAAATGGATATTGACTTACCATATGCCCTCTCCACTTTGGACAATTCCTATCAAACGGCTATTATTCTCTTTTATTATCATGATCTATCCATTAAGAGTATAGCTGAAGCGATGGAGAAGCCTGAAGGCACCATAAAAACATACCTTAGGCGTGCCAAAATTGAATTAAAAAAAGTGATAGAAGGAGCGAAGAACTATGAACAAAGAATGGTTTAATGAACAATTAGCTGATATAGAAGTACCAAAAGAAGAAGTATTTGCTGCAATACATAGAGGAATTGCTTTAGGAAAAGATGAGATAAAAAAAACAAAGAAAAAATTCCAACCGAAGAAAATGGCATATATCGCAACAATTGCTGCTTCACTTTTATTTGTGTCAGGCTTTGTTTTTCAACCAGTCACAGCCGTTTTAGCAAGCGTTCCAATCATAGGTTCTATCTATGAAAATTTCCATTCTGACATAGGGAAAAAACTAGAATCCAATGGTCTGGTTGGAAAACTTAACGAAAAGGCAAGTGATCATGGTATTGATGTAACGGTGACCAGTGCGTATTATGATGGAAATAATATTGGTATTACTTTTAAAGCTGATGGAAAAGGAATATCGGAGAATCTGACTAATAGTGCTGGATCAGAAGCAGGTTATTCACTCCAACAATTTGATGGCGTTGAACAAAAACAGTGGTCTGGTACAAGGGAGCCGCTGATGAAAAAAGGTGAAGAATACATTGGGGCAGTGACATTAGAATATCCACTTAAAACCTTACCAACAAAAATTAATTTACCGTTAACTTTTACATATATTGGAGGAAAAAAAGGGAATTGGAGTTTTCAAGTACCTGTCCAACAAATACTTGCAGAAGAAATTACTTCGAATGCTAAAAGCTCATCACAAGATGGTACTTATTCTTTAAAAATGCAGTCCATCATCAAAGGAAAAGCAACAACGATCATTAACTATCAAACGAAAGTAATTGATGAAAGTGATACATTAACAATAAGAGTTTATGATGATCATGGTGAAAAACTTAATCTAGAACAAGTAGATCAACAGCGCGCTACATTTAAAAGTGAAATAGATAAAAAAGCTAATTATTTAATGATTTATCCTGAGTTCTCTAAAAATGAAGATGATACTATCAAATCAATAAATGTGCTACCTCAAAATATAGTAAGTAAGCGATTTGGTTATAGCATGAACATTGATAATGTACAGAAAAAGAATCAGCATTTTATTGTCGATTACACACTTAAAAATATCAATACATCAGATATAAGAAAAGACATCTTACAAAACTTTGCGGATCAGATTAAACTAGTCAAAACTAAAGATACAAATGGACTCACTGGCCAAGCTCTTTATCAAAATTTAAAAGCAGATTCCATACTTTATGCTAAAAAAGCTAGTGTTGTTGATGAAGAATCGTTACATTATCAATCTACCTTTCCGATCGAACACGTAAAAGGATTTAATGAAAATGATTATTCAATAATGGTTCCATTTGGCATACTAGGTTTGAATTCACCTCCTGTAAAACTGGATCCTATAAAAGTAAGTTTGAAAAACGAATAGTAGTTTATTAAAAAACCACCTAATTTTCATTAGATGGTTTTTACATTATAGGCATGAATAACTTTTATTTATTGCATTTTCTGAAGTTCATCTACAGTCACAAATTGATATCCTTCTTTAGTTAATGACTGTAAGATTTCTTCAATTGTTTTCAATTCATTTCCGGTTTTATCATACATTGGATGAAGTAAAATGATCGAACCTGGTTTTATATTCTTTTTAACATACTCTACTTTGTCAGCAGCAGAACTATAGTAAGTATCAGGCTCAATATTCCAAGTGATCGTCTCTTTTTGTACTTTGTTTAAATAATATGGCAATCCAATCATTTTTTTGCCATTTGGCGGTCTAAAATCTATTTCACCTTTATATCCAGCAGCTTCTCTAATCAATTTATCTGTCTTCTCAATTTCTTCTTTTATAAAGGATGGTGATTTTAATACCATTCGGTTATGTGAATATGTATGGTTACCTACTTGATGACCAGCACTCACTATTTTTTTAGCTTCCTCAGGATTTTTTTCAATTTCATTACCAATTAAGAAAAAAGTAGCTTTTACATTGTACTGATCTAACAGTGGCAGAATTTTATCAACATTTTTAGTTGGACCATCATCGAATGTTAAAGCGACCACCTTTTGATTTGTTTCCACTGAGTCAGTTAGTCCACCAAATAATTGAAACGATCTTGAATTCATTAATTTGTACAACCCAAATAAAATTAGAAAGATAAATAGTATTCCTATTAAGATTTTACTTAATTTTTTCTTCATAAAATATACCTTACCTTTAAAGTGTTTAATTACTAATCATTGTATCATAGATATAATGATGACGAACTTAAATAGAAAATCCTAACTAAGTTGTCCGCTTACGTTTATAATTGTAAAAAATTATCTACAATAGAAATCTGTTCATTAGTGTTTAATGCCGGTGCGTGACCTAGTTTTGGAATCGTAACTAATTGGCAATTTTGTCTTTGCTCCATTTTTAACGCAACATCTAATGGTAAAACGTCAGATATTTCTCCTCTAATCAGTAATGTTTTAGACTGAACTTTTTCCCAATACCCCCAAAGGTTTAAGTCTTCTTCATGCTGAAATTGTAAAGCAATGTTTGGATCATAGTCTGGACTAAACCCTCCCGTGTCTCTTCTTCTACATGAATGTTTAGTAAAGTGATTCCATTCATCTTCATTATATAGACCAAATGAGGCATAAATCATTTTATAATAATTCATCAATTCACTAAACGTATTGAAAACTGGAGGTGCCCCAACATAGCGAATAATTCGTTTTATGCCTTCAATATCCTTAGGACTATTTTCAGATGCACCTGCACCAATATCATTTAATACTAGGTGGCTAATTCGGTTTTGATGAGTCGTGGTTCCCGCAATTTGTATACCAATTGCACCTCCCATTGAAGTTCCAACCCAACGTACTTGTTCAATTTCAAGGTGATCTAGTAATGCGATAGCAAGATTACTATAGTGCTCAAAGCAATACTCATTCTCAGGATTTGTACTCCACTCGCTCAATCCTCTTCCAATCGTATCCGGGCAAATGACATAATAGTTTTTGGCTAATTTGCTCGCTATGATATCAAAGTCACGCCCATTTCTAGTTAAGCCATGCCAACATACAACAGTGGGCTTTTGTGGGTCCCCCCATTCAGTGAAATGAACTTCCATTCCATTAATCGTTTTAAATCTAGATTGATATGACATAAACTTCCCCCTTTCTTCAACTTGTACTGTTATGAACATATTCTTTTTATTTCAAAATATCCCTGTCTTCCAATCTTGAGAAATGAAAAAAGCTGCATATAAATTAGCAGCTTTACTATGGATCTTCTATTCAATTTAAAGACAAAGCTCTTCTTGCTTTTGTACTAATTCTATTTCAAACCCTAGGTCCTCCAACATTTTATGGTCACTATTTGTTTCCTGACCTTCTGTCGTTAAATAATCACCTATGAAAATACTATTTGCAGCGTACAATCCAAGTGGTTGTAAACTACGAAGATTTACTTCTCGACCGCCTGAAATCCTTATTTCTTTCGTTGGGTTCATATATCTAAAAAGTGCTAACACTTTTAAACAATAGCGCGGATTTAATTCATTCACACCTTCAAGCTTTGTTCCTTTGATCGCATGTAAGAAGTTAACTGGAATTGAATCTGCATCTAATTCACGCAAAGATCTCGCTAAGGATATAACATCCTCTTTCGATTCCTTCATACCAATGATTGCACCAGAACAAGGTGAAATACCAGACTTCTTAATTTTTTCAACAGTATCAATACGATCCTGATATGTATGAGTGGAAGTTATGTAATCATGGTGCTCCTTGGAAGTATTTAAATTATGATTATATCGATCTACACCAGCTTCTTTTAAATCACTTGCTTGTTCGTCTTTAATGATCCCTAAACAAGCACACACTTTTAATCCGTACATCTCTTTTATTTCTTTTACAGCCTCAGTAACTGTATGAACATCACGATTAGTTGGTCCTCTACCACTCGCTACAATACAATAAGTTCCAGCTTTTAACTCAAACGCACGCTTTGCTCCTTCTAGAATTTCTTCTTTCGATAAAAAAGGATATTTTTCAATCGGAGCGCTAGAAATAGACGACTGTGAACAATAGCCACAATCCTCTGGACAATAACCACTTTTTGCATTAATAATCATGTTCAGTTTTACTTTTTTTCCATAATAATGTTTTCGTATTGTAAAAGCACCTTGTAATAGAAGAAGAATCTCATCGTCGTCACATGTTATGATTTGCATTGCTTCTTCATCAGTGATTTCTTTACCCAAAATTACTTCCTGCGCCAATTTAGTCCAATTCATCAAATCCCTCACTTTATACCAATTTTTCAGTCATGATCATATTTTGAAACTGAAGATTACTGATTTTCGTAAAATCCTCTGGCTGTTTATATTCGGGTATTAAACCAATTACATCCAGACCCGTCATTTTTTTCATCATCGATACATTATCTTTTTCCATTACATTTAATCTGGATGGTACTTTGTTTATGATTAATCCTTTGATCTCAATTTGATGATATTTTAAGTATTCAGTTGTTAGTAATGTATGATTTAATGTACCTAGCTTTAACGTTGTAACAATGATGACAGGTAGTTTTAATTCTTTCATCAAATCAATTGTGTCAAAGTCTTCTTTTAAAGGAACTGCTACTCCACCAGCACCTTCCACAAATATGACTTCATGTTGTTCTTCTAATTCTTTATAACGTTCAAGTATAACCTCTTCATTCATCGTTACGTTTTCTAGCTTACTAGCCAAATGTGGAGATACAGGTGTTTCAAGTGTATATGTATTGTAATAAGAAAAATCCTCTTTAAGGTCTAAATATTCCTTATAAAATGCAACATCTTCCCCTACTAATCTATTATTCTTTTTCACTACTCCACTTTGAATCGGTTTATAAGGAATCGCATCAACTCTTATCTGCTGCATGGCTGCAACCAAATGTGAAGTAACGAATGTTTTTCCAATATTCGTATCTGTTCCTGTAATAAAATATCCTTTTCCCATATTACGCAGCCAACTTCTTTTCACTACTTCTGACTTTAGAAAAATGTCCATATAATCGTTTCGCTAAAATACTGCCAATGAAGGCTAAGCAAATATCTTGTCCAACACTATAAACAAATCCCAGCATCATAACTGCTTTAAATGAAGTCGGACTGTCCAGCCATGTGTTTAATGAAATATAAACATATAGAACTCCAAAGCTATAAACAATCAGTAAACCGACTAAATTAGCAAACATAAAGTGTTTGAGATCTGGCTTTTTCATTTTTTCAATGATAAATCCAATCACATATGCAGCAGCAATGAATCCAATTAAATAGCCAAAAGTTGGTTTTAAAATATATTCTGGACCTCCCCCAGAAGCAAAAACTGGTATTCCGATTAACCCCATTCCAACATATAGTGACTGGCTAATGAGTCCTCGTTTACTCCCCAATAGACACCCAGCTAAAAATACAAATAATACTTGAAGAGTGAAAGGAATGACTGGTAAAGGAATTTTTATAAATGCTCCAATTGATGTTAATGATGCAAATAAAGATATGACTGTTAATGATAAAGTTTTGTTCTGCATAACATCCTCCCTATTAATCTTTCAAATTGACAAACTAATAAAATTAAATTACCATGCAAATAAAATATATGTCAACCAAATTAATTATTTAGGTTAACATATATCATTAGGAGGTTAACTTATGGAGAATGAGCTTTATCAAGAACTATCATTGAAAAATAAACAATATGTATGGCATCCATTTACTCAAATGCAAGATTACATAAACGAGGAACCGCTCATCATATCACATGGGAAAGATAGAAAATTATTTGATGTATTGGGTAATGAATATTACGATGGCGTATCATCAATCTGGTTAAATGTTCACGGACATAATATTAAAGAATTAAACGAAGCAATTAATGAACAATTAAACAAGGTTGCGCATTCAACATTATTAGGGATGGCAAATATTCCGGCCATTCTTTTAGCAGAAAGATTAGTCAATATTGCGCCTGATGGTTTAGAGAAAGTATTTTATTCAGATTCGGGTGCAACAGCTGTTGAGATTGCTATTAAAATGGCATATCAATATTGGAGAAATATCGGAAAAAATGAAAAAAATACATTTGTCACTATGAAGGAAGCTTATCATGGAGATACAATTGGAGCCGTTTCAGTAGGAGCAATTGATTTATTTCATCAAGCCTATAGTGATTTACTATTTCCAAGTATTAAACTCTCCTATCCACATCTTTATCGTTCAAAGTATGAAGGAACACGAAAGGATGTAACAAAAGCTTATTTAAATGAAGTTGAAAACCTATTTATTGAAAAAGCGGATTCAATCGCTGCATTGATCATTGAGCCAATTGTTCAAGGTGCAAGTGGAATCATTGTGATGCCACCTGGATATTTAAAAGGATTGGATGCGTTATGTAAAAAATATGAGGTATTATTAATCGCTGATGAAGTAGCAACTGGTTTTGGCCGAACGGGAAAAATGTTTGCTTGTGAACAAGAAGGAATTACACCTGATATTCTTACGTGTGGAAAAGGATTAACAGGAGGATATCTCCCTGTTTCCGCAACTTTAACGACGAATACTATTTATGAGGCATTTCTAGGAACATATGAAGAACAAAAAACTTTTTTCCACGGTCATAGTTATACAGGCAATCCACTTGGATGTGCTGTTGCATTAGCAAACCTAGACTTATTTGAAAAAAAGCAATTAATAAACCATGTGGAAGAAATAAGTTCCTTTATTGAAGAGTCATTAAGAACATTTTATGACTTACAGCATGTTGGGGACATTCGTCAAAGCGGAGTCATGATTGGAATCGAGCTTGTCCTCTGTAAAGAGACGAAGGAGCCGTTTCATTGGAATGATCGAGTTGGTGTTCGAGTTACAAAAAGAGCAAAAGAATTAGGTTTATTAACTCGACCGCTTGGAAACGTAATCGTCTTTATGCCACCTTTAGCATCAACAAAATCTGAATTAGAGGAAATGCTAAATATATTATATAAAGCAATTTCTGATTGTACTGAAAAACAATGAATTACTAATTCTACTTTTATTCTAAAAAACCCCGCTTATATAACAGATCCCCCTCTAATAAAAGAGGGGGTTTTTCTGTCTTTATTCTTGCTTTGGTAAAGATCCAAACTAAATAGAATGACTATTTTCCACATGATTAGATTTTTTCATTAGTAATTTGTTTACACGTCTCTTCATAGTAGGCATACAAATATTTAAAATTGGACCGCCTAAACAAACTGTTAAAACAGTACCTATACCAATTGGTCCTTTAAAAATGAATGCTAATAACAAAAAGAGAACATAAAGGATCGTTTTAGAAATCATATAATTCACTTTTAGTCTTTCTCGAATAATTAACATTGATTCATCTACTGGAATCGGTGCAAAGTTTGTAAGAAGATATATTGCACTACCGATTCCAGTGACAATTAAACCTATTCCAAAGCAGATCAGTTTACTAATAAAAATCTCAGGCAAAATGACATGCTCCAGTAAAAATAGCCATAAATCTATACTTAATCCCGTAATAAGTGCTGTAGCTAAACCCAAATATTCTGGTCTATTTCGTTTTAAAATTGAATTACAAAAGATCAAAATCAGTGCAATTATGATTTCCCAAGTTCCTACCGTAAAACCTACAGTCTTAGATAATCCGACTAAAAGTGCATCAAAGGGAGATGTACCTAAATCTGATAAAATCGTTAAAGCTACTCCTAATGTTAAAATGATGATTCCTAACCCATATAATAAATATCTCGTCTTATTCACCTTCTCATTTCGTAATACTTACTTTGCAACTAGCTCTTTTGTCATCAAAATATGAGGAATTCCATCTTCGATAAATACGTCTGATGAAGTATGATATCCCAGCTTCTCATAAAACCCCTCAGCATGTGTTTGACCATGCAATTTCACTTTGGTAATCTCTTTTTCTACCGCAATTGCTTCTAAAGCTTTGATGATTACCTTTCCAAGGCCAAATTTTCGATAAGGCTCTAAAATACAAATTCTTTCTAATTTACCTAAACCATCAACCCATCTAATTCTTCCTGCGCCAACTGGCTTGCCATCATAATAAGCTAAAATATGCTCTGCTAATCCATCTAGTAAATCAAATTGGTCAAATTCATCCACTAAGGGCACTCCTTGTTCCTCTACAAAAACGCTTTTTCGTATTTCAAAAGCTACATTTAAATCATGATTTTCAGTTATTTTTACTGCATTCATCTTTCATCATTCCTTTTCTAGATTTATTTCAATATGTGAGTCATAATATATATATCTTTACTAAACAGTATAATCTCATTTTTGTTGTAGATACAACAAAATAATAAGGAGTTTTATAAATGAAGGAAATACTTCGCGAAATTGGCATGATCGCTAGAGCATTAGATTCTATTAGTAATATTGAATTTAAAGAACTTGAACTAACGAAAGGACAATATTTATATCTTGTCAGAATATGTGAAAATCCAGGAATCATTCAAGAAAAATTAGCCGAAATGATAAAAGTTGATCGCACAACTGCAGCCCGTGCCATTCAAAAACTTGAACAACAAGGATTAATTGAAAAGAAAAATGATGGTATTAATAAAAAGAACAAAGGATTATTTCCAACAGATAAAGGAGAACAAATCTATCCATTTCTAAAAAGAGAAGGCGACCATTCAAATCAAGTTGCATTATCCGGCCTTTCTACAGACGAAATTGAGACCGTTTTTAACCTCCTTCAAAAAATTAGAAAAAATGTTGAAGTCGACTGGAACCATGTAAAAAAAGGTAACAAAAGAGAATATTAATGAAAAAAACAGAAAAACCATGAATTAGGTTTTTCTGTTTTTTATTCACAGGCATTTAGCCACCTTGTCTATCAATTACTTCTCCATCTTTTGAAAGACCTCTAACAATAAAACTCTTTCCAAATTGATAATAATAACATTTTCCTTGATCAGTAATCATATTAGCTTGTTTAAACTCTTGTTCTTCTTCTGTTTTCGTTTCTACTTTTTCTATAAGGTTATTGTTAATTTCACCGAAAACCACATAAAAATCATGGAGTGTGTTCCCCTCATCATCCGATACATATAGATTTTCATCATAAACTGTCATGTTATGATTTTCATAATGTGTCCATCCATTGTGACCTATATTTTCCCAACCTTGTTGATCGCTTCCTTCAAAGAATGCAACTGATATTACTTCATAATTTGCAGGGAAAGAATCCTCTAGAATTGGGACAGTAGTATAAAAAACAACAGTTACTTTATCGTGTAATACTGTGTGAATAATATGTTTGTTTTTATAAGGAATCCCTTTTTCAATTGCCTCCTCAAAAGAATCGTACTTACCAAATTCATAGTCAGATAATATGAGTTTGATAGAGAAAGCGATCAATATTAGAATCGATAATGGAATGAATACTTGCTTCTTCATCCTCTTCCTCCCACTGGATTAATCGAGTGATCTCTTTCATTGTATTTTTCATTTATTTATTTCATTCCTTATTAATTCTCTGACTATTAACGTATTCCTCTGTTATTCCATGTCTTTCTATAACAAAAAAACATCTATTTAAAAGATGTTTTTTAATCTATTACTTTATAAGTGTACCGTTAACTTTACGAGTATGTTCCCCTTGATTTAAGACAATTGTTTTACTCCATGAACCATCCATTGGCAATTCAATTTTGCCTTTGTAGACTCCCTTGGAAGTTTTTTTCAGTTTTCCTTCAGCTTTATGATTCATACTTTTCATTGTCAGTATAATTTCTACAGAATCAACATTCACTAACTCATTTTTAGAGTTTGTTAAAGATACTTGATAAGTATGTTCGGAGTTTTTTGAAGTTGGCTCATCTGAAAGTTCAATGTTAATACTATCTAAAAATTTATTTGAAACTGGTTCTTTTGATTTTCCACATCCACACAAAATTGTTACAAGTAATAACGGAAATATTATATATTTTTTACCTATCTTCATTTTGCACCTCATGTTTTTCATTTTCTATTAGCAAAAAATTGCTAAGTACTCGTTACTACGAAAACTTAGCAATCTATTATTCTATTACTGAAATGGTTTGTTTATTCTAATCCTGGACGACGTACTTTTTGTTTTATTAATTTAACAATAAACTCAATTAAACCAATTAAGAAGATTGATATACCTACCATTGGCATTAAAAGTCCACAAATGACAGAAATCAATAATACACCTAAATAGAATTTATTACCCTCAGATGCTTTTGGTATGCCAATTTTACCTTTTGGTCTACGTTTCCACCACATCGTAATTCCACTAAAAACAATGAGGATTAGTGATAAGCAAGCAATTAAATCAATGATTAAATTTGCTACGCCAAAATATCGACCTTCATGTAATGCGATCCCTGTTTCAACCGTTTTATCAAAAGGACTGTAATCCTTCCAGCGATAGTCAAGTAAGACCTTCCCACTATATTGATCTATATCCATTGTTACATAATTTTTAACACTTCCCGCTGCAAAGCCGTACGAAGAAATTAAATATACACCTGTATCTCCTTCTGGCATATTAATTGTATAGCCAGGATGAATATTCGTCTCCTCAGCAATTTTTATTACATTTTCGATTGGTAACATTCCTTTATTGCTATAAACTGATTCTGGAACTGGAATATTCTCGGCTGCCCACGGTGTTTTTGCAACTTCTTTTGTCACTTTAGTCGATTGAATACTGCCATCCCATAAATGCTCAGGTGCATTTGATAAATTAACTTTTGCCACAAATGTATTTAAACGCTCCCCAAATGAGCTAGCCCAAGGTAGACCTGATAAGACTAAAACTAATAAAATAATTGTCATCCAAAATCCGGTACTAGCATGTAGATCTCGCCAAAATATACGAGAACCTTTACCTATTCGAATTCGTATAACATCAAGAAATGTTTGCTTATTACGAGGGAAATATAAATATAATCCAGTTGCTAACAAGATAATTGCCCAAGATGCTGATAACTCAACAAGATGATCCCCAATCTTACCAACCATTACTTCCCCATGTAGTTTTACAATAATCTCCATTAAACGTTTATCATTTTGCAATTCTCCTAATACTTTTCCTGTATAAGGATTCACGAAAACAGTATAACTAACATCACCTTTTGCAATTCCAACTTCTGTTGCACGTTCAGGATCTTTCACATTTGTAAAAGACGTAATCGCGTCAACAGGATACTTATCTCTTACAGCTTTTAATTGTAAACTTGGAGTTAATTCTTTTGAGCCTTTTTCAACATAGTGTAAATCGGGGTCCAACATTGGTTCTACATAAGGTTTGAATAAGTATATCGAACCTGTAATTGCTAACAGAATCAAAATTGGTGCAAAGATCATCCCCCCATAAAAATGCCATCTCCAAATTGCCTTATACAATGACATTTTTTTAGATATCACTTGCTCTGGCTGTGATTCCAAATTTGTATTTACTTCCATTTCATATACCTCGCAAATTAGTTTCATCTACCTGAGACAGTATAATATACAATTGTGATATCTTAATGAAGTTTTAAGAAAAAGATTATTTAATTTCAGACAAAAAAAAACGCCGTAGCGATTTTTTTCATACCAATATTAGTCTATTCCATCTCAATAATGACGATTTTCCCTATCCGACAATACAGTAAAAGATTTTGCTGAATTTCTTCATTCCGATATGTATAACACGTAAGATCTGTGAATTCCCGGTGGGAAATGTCGTGGGTTGTATTAATTAATTTATATGTATTTCCTCTAAACTTGATCTTTCGTTCTATTGAAGGTTGTTCTGCCATGATTTGTTCTATTGTTCGAAAATCCATCTAGTTCACTCCTTTATGTTCAATTTTAGTATAAGCCTGGAATGTTTATGTTAGACGTAAATTTGCTTCATTTAATTTAGAATATCAATTAAGAATCCGTCCTCTATTAAAAGTAAAAATCTATTTATCTAATTTTATAATATAAAAGAGAATTTATTTTATTCATAAAAAAAGAGGGATATGTTAGATATCCCTCTTTTCAAATTTATTTATCTTAATGTTTTTAATGCGCCGCTCCAAGCCACAACTTGGTCAAGCATATCATTAACATTGTTATTATGTAACTCAGCAGGTTTGAAAGTCGAAAAGTTTTCAAAATCTGTAAATAAAGAAAGTGTTGGGTGAACCCTTACATCTGCTACTTGTAATTCTCCTAATATACCACGCAAATGCTCTGCTGCACGTGCACCACCAGTCGAACCATAGCTTACAATACCAGCCGCTTTATTAGCCCATTCATCACGTGCAAAATCAACCGCATTTTTTAATGCCCCACTAATGCTGTGGTTATATTCTTGAACAACAAATACAAAACCATCTAAGCTTGATAGTTTTTCAGACCAAGCTTTAATTCCTGGCTCTGTTCCATCAGTTGTACCTAAAAATGGTAGTTTAAAATCTGCGATATCAACAATTTCGTAATTCGCATCACCACGTTGTTTTGCAATACCTTCTACCCATTCACCGACTTGGGGACTTACTCGCCCTTGTCTTGTACTTCCTAAAATAATTCCGATTGATAGTTTTGCACTTGTCATTTTTCTTCCTCCTTGTTTAAAATTTGTTACTACTGTTATAATAATCCCTAAGAATTCACATTAGAAGTAGACACTTAAATGTGACCTAGTATACAAAATGATACCTAGGAGGAATGTTAATGACTGAAGAATGTAATGGTTCAGTTGAAACGGCTCTTGATATTTTAGTAGGAAAATGGAAGCCCATAATTCTTTTTCATATCTTTCAACACGAAACATTACGGTTTAGTGAATTACAACGTTTAGTTCCTGAAATAACGAAAAAAATGTTGACTTCTCAACTAAGAGAATTAGAGTATCATGATATTGTTCATCGAAAAGTTTATGCGCAAATCCCGCCTAAAGTTGAATATTCAATCACTGAATATGGAAAAGGTATTACACCTATGTTGGAGTCATTAAATAGTTGGGGAAATTTACATTTAGCGCATTTAAGAGAGCTTTACGGGGAAGAGGCCGTAAAGAACAAATAATAACACTCCTTCTAAATGTATGACTAAAAAACAACAATGTTGATATTTCCATAAACTAATATTTTTAAACTTAACAATCTATTAAGAAGCAGAATACTCTTTCATTCATAAATGATGATTCAATTAAATATGACAAAAAACCAGAAAGCCCTTATTTAGGCTTTTCTGGTTTTTCACTTTCTATGAATTTCGCGCAGTCCATTTCATTCTCAGTATATAACTTTATCAAACGCTAATTTAATTAATTCCTAATTCTTTTTTTATTTCCCCAAGTTCCTTGCCTTTATACTTCTCAACAGGTTTAGGAGCATCAGCCACAGTTGGACGCCACAACATTAGACGCATGTTTATAGGAACGATTAATGTTAAAGTTAATCTTCTCTTTTTCTAAATCTTGCTCTACAACAACCTTAAAAGCTTCATGGTCTCGATCAACTAATTTTAATGCTTCACCCTTAGCTAAATGTTGCCCCACTAAACTTGCTTCAATGTGAGCAAGTTTCAATAAACAATTTATAATCCTAATTCTTTTAAAATAGACTCTAAAGTTTTACCATTCAATATTTCAACTGGTGCTGAGCCATTTTCAACATCTTGGTTTTGCTTCAAGTAATTCTTTTGAACGAATTTGATGTCTTTATCACTTACAACACCGTCGAAGTTAATGTCAGCAGCGCGGTTATTAGTATTCCACGTGTCTTGGATTGCGATTGCATCCTTCACATCGATCACATTGTCTTGGTTTACATCACCAGCAACTAAGTTGATATTGATTGAATCTGATTTTCCGTATAATTCACCTTTGTATTCAAAACCAAATTTCTCGGTCTGTTTTGTGACAAAGTGTCCTGGAACATTCACTTCAAATGTGTAAGCATCCTTACTTAATGGAAGAGGCTCAATATTAAAGCGATTACTGCTCTGAATCATGCTAGAAGCATCAACACTATATTCACCATTCGTCACATGTAATGTTGCTCCAACCTTTGACCAGTCGCGATATCCCGTATATGTTTGCCCTTCGTCAAGGAAAGCTTCTGGAATTACGTTACCCTGTACACGGTTAAATCTTGATTTTAATTGGAATCGTTTACCGGCATTTAATAGTTTCACAGTTTGAACATTAGCGTCTACAATCGTAGTTGATGGGTTAATATAACCAATTGGGTAAAAGAACTTATCTTGCACTTTTACTTTAACGTTAACAATTTCTGTGCGGTCAAAGACCATTGCTTCTTTAAACGTTACTTTAATTTTATTGCCAGTTACTTGAATGCTTGCTTTGTCCTTTAATTTATCCGTTAATGCAGCATCTACAAGATTAACATAAGGGATACCAGCGGCTTGTGCATCATCAAAGTTCCACGTCGCTTCTTTTACACCTTCTAAGTTATCTAATACTAGAGAAGCAGATAGGATATCTCCAGATCTAGCTAGTTCTACATTATGTTTAGCGTATGCAACTGGCGTTCCCTCTTTTACAAAGACGTATTCCTTCCAATTTGCTTGATTTCCAGCTGCATCATAGCCAATTAAGTTAAATTTTAAAGCTTTTATTGATTCAACCATCCCTACTTCATCGATCCATTTACCGTTCTTGTCCATTTGAATTGGACCGTTAGGGAATGGTGTACCAAACGTATATAATGCAAAGTTTGCTGTTTCGTCGATAGCAATACCAGCCTTTTGCATGTCTGTAATAGCTTCATCTTTCACTTCCATTTCAAATGGAACTGACTTTTGCCCAGGCTTGTACTCAATGATAGGTGATTCTCCATCTAATGAACTTTTCACTGTAGGATTGTCAATATCAATAAATACGTCGTCAATTTTTATTTTCTGTTTCCCACTTGGTAAAGTAGCAATGAATTTCAGTTTGTAATGTCCTGGTTCAGCGATACTTGTCTCTGTAGAAACAGGATGTTTTTTATCAGTTGTAAACTTGTAATATGATCCATTAAATGTTTGAAGGAAGTAATCATTATCTGTTGGACTTCCTTTCAAGTTAAGCGTACCGACTAATCCTAGATCTGCATTTGTTTTACCATCCTGTAAAATTACATCTAGCGTATCAATTGGTGAACCTAAATTGAACTTTAATAATGCTGTTGTCGTACGGTAACCGTCGTACGCATGGTTATAATAGGATGGAGTTATAGCATGCGATAATAAGTCAAGTTTATCAAAGCCTTCATCTGATTTCTTGAAACTAAATGGTACTCGGAATTTTTCCGTTTTGTCTTCACTATTCGTAATAAGGAAATATCCTTCATAGAATCCTTTTTTCGCTGTGGACGGCACAGTTAAAGATGCTTGTATTTTCTTAACTGAGTTGTGAGCTACTTTAATAGAACTCTCTAACTCTACTGATACGCCATTTTCTTTTAAACTATTTGTTCCTTCTTGTACATTTTCCACGAATTCAACATTAAAAGCCTTATTCTGATCACTATTGTTTGTAATATCTAATGTTTTCTTTACTTTTGAGTGTGAGCCATCCGGTACCACTTGTTTATCAAAACTTAACCCACCCGTTTGATTCTTAATTGTAATTAAGTTATCACCATTTGGAATCAATGCTTCATCTTTTACCTGAATCTTTGTTTGTGTATGAAGAGCTTGGTAAGGATCAATACGGCCTGCACCAACTTCAAATACGCTATAGTCATCATTTAGCTTATCCGCAGAGTTCATTAGAATTGTTTTAACATCAGTTGGTTCAAGATCTTGGTTCTCTCCTAATAAAAGTGCAGCCACACCAGCTACAAACGGAGAAGCCATCGATGTTCCATCTAGTCGTGCATAAGCATATTTATAGTTTTCTGGTGTATCATGGTTCACCATATAAGAAGGGAATGTTGAAAGAACGCTCACCCCAGGTGCTACGATTTCTGGCTTCATCTCAAAGTTACCGTTAACTGGTCCTCTTGAACTGAAGTCTGCTAGTTTATCTCCTTCAGTAAGGCTTTCTTTTAAATCTGTAAACGTGAAAGTCGTGCTTCCATTTGCGATTTTTGCTTTAAATTCTTCTCCAGCTTTCTTTGTCATAGAGAATGACGGAACATAGTCTGTTGATTCACCTAAGTTAAATCCAACATGCCCATCGACATTGTTGTACATGATAACCGCTTTTGCTCCATTTTCCTTTGCAAACTTCACTTTATCATTTAGGGCAAAGTTTCCGCGCTGAACGAAAGCGATTTTTCCAGCAACACTTTTATTCTGATAGTCTGTTATGTTCCCTAAACCAACATCTACAAGTTCAAGAGATTTACCGTTTAAACTAACATATGTTTCAGAGTAGCTTCTTGCCATGCTAACGATATCCGTTGACCATCCCCCTGCTACTTGTCCCTTAAAAGTAGATTGAGAAACAGGAACATCACTTGCACCTACTGTTAGCGCTAATGCTGCCGTACCTGGAGAACCAAGTGTATAATTATTAGATCCACTGTTTCCTGCTGAAACGACTGCTGTTACCCCGTTAAGAACCGCATAATTGATAGCCGTGCTTGTTGGATAATACGGATCATTAATACCCACTCCAAGTGAAAGGTTTATTACGTCCATGCCATCTTGAACTGACTTTTCAATTCCTGCGATTACATCTTCAGAAGAACCACTTCCATATGGACCAAGTACGCGGTAAACATATAAATCCGCATCTGGAGCAATACCTTTTACTGACACTTCACTATTATTTTTATCTTGGCCCGCGATTGTTCCGGATACATGTGTACCATGGGACGTATAGTAAGGACTACTACCGTTAAATTCAGGCTTTTTTGAATCTTGCCAATTCTTATAGGTAGCCTCCATTGGATCGTTGTCATCATCAACAAAATCAAATCCACCTTTATAAGCATCTTTTAAATCAGGGTGGTTATAGTCAATTCCCGTATCTAGCACCCCAACCTTAATGCCTTTCCCTGTAATTCCTTCTTTATGCAGCTTATCCACATTTAGATAAGGAATGCTTTCTACAGATGTCGTGATTTCACGTTTCACATCGCTTGGAAGCTCTTGCTTAATCGGATCCACCTTAAATGTAATGTTCTTGTATACCGCTTTTACAACTTCAGACTTTAACAGGTCTTCTACTTGGTTCGCAGGAAGTGTGATAGCGGCACCATTGTAAATTGTTTTATACGTTTGAGAAATGACTGGAGCTTTCTTCTTTCCGTTAATGAAGAAGTACTTCTCAACATCTTTCTTGAAAATATTGTGCTCTTTTTCTACTTGTGCTTGTGCTGATTGCTTTGTTAGTGACTTCCCATTAACTTTTGCTTCTAATACAGCCACATTACTCGGCTTTGATTGAAACTGCACGATAACTGATATTTCTTCTTCAGAATTCAGTTCACCATCCTGAAAACCTTGAAGACCTTTTTTATTGCTTAAGCTTAACTGTTTTAACGCTTGTCTTTGCTCAGGCGTAATTGATGATAAAATGTCTTCTGCTTTCGAACTTGTTGCTTTAGCAGTTAAATAGGAATTTGTGCTGAAAGTTGAAAAAAGCAGACTTGTTGAAAGGGCTAGTACTGCTGTTTGCTTTACCAATGTTGTTGCCTTCATAATTCTCATCCCCCATATTTGTCTAGTTCTCAAAAATCTTACTATTCAATATTAATAGGATTTTCAAAAAAAACATATTGTGTTATTTTCGAACGATTTTAAGGTAGTTAGAAGTGATTTTTAATTAAAAAGTCTGATAAATGAATGATTATTTCATTAAATTATTAAGAAACTATGAAATTTCACTATTAAACTTGTGTTAATTTTACTTTATAATGAATTAAGTTGATTTTTCTAAATTCACACTATAATGAAATATTAGGTACATTGGCCCCTTAGTACTTTCAAGTTTCTGAGATATTTGCGTAAATTTGTATTTTGATATTTTACTACTCGTAAAGATGGTAAAGTGCTACAAATACGTAAACATACATCATAATTAATCAGCTGAGATTGAAAAGGAGAGAACGTATGCTAGAAGGAGAAATCATAAAATTTTATCGTAAGAAAGCGGGTCTTACTCAGGAACAATTAGGAAAAGATATTTGTACGGCTACACATGTGAGTAGAATTGAAAGAGGAGAAACTCGATATTCTTCAGAAATTATCGAGCTGTTCTCTCAACGACTTCAGATTGACATCGAGAATGAAATAGCTGTTGTTCAAAATATAGAAAAGAAATTACACAAGTGGCATACATCAATCATTCTTGAGAGAATGAAGGAAGTCGATAAGATAAAAAATGAATTGGAATGTATACAATATATTAGTGCTTCTAACTTTGCTACACTATATCAGTTGTTGTTAGCGAGATATTATCTATTAAAGCAAATCAAAGAAAAGGCATACGATATTCTTGTGCAAATTCGAAAAGATACACCTGCTATGTCATCATACGAAAGAAATTTATACTACCATGTGAACGGATTATACTATTTGGCTCAATATATACGTTTAGAGAATGAGAACAGGCAAAAAGCACTACAAGAATTGAAGAAGATTAATATAGAGCAATATGGGAATCCCGAATATTATTATCATTTGGGGTTAGCGTATCATTGGACTCAATCTAAAGTTATGGCATATTTCTATGCAGAAAAAGCATTTCGATATTTTAAGAAAACGAATAACTATGCTAGAGCAATTTTAGCAGAGTCTATGATGCTAGTGCAGCTTGAAGGAAGTACACAACTCGATTTTGAGGACATTGTAGAAAATTATGAGAATTTAATAGATCATAGTGAAGCTCTTGGTCTTACAGACAAAAAAGGAATGATATTGCATAATTTAGGATGGATGTATTTTAGACGAAGAGACTATAAAAATGCCCATCTCTATTATGAAAAAGCAGTTAAAGAAGCTAATAGGAAATCATTGCCATTTTTAAATCGTTTATATAATTATCTAGATAATGCTGAAGAAGGCAATATTTTATCATCTAAAATGATTTTGAAACATGCAAATGAAGGACTTGCTCTTTCAAAAAAAGCAACGAATGATTTATATCAAGTACTATTCAGCCTGCTGATCTTTAGAGTCAGCAGTACAACTGACGAATATTTCCTTTATATAGAAGAAACTGCACTGCCATTCTTTCGGTCTCATCATCATGTAACACATGCCAGTAAATACGGAAAACTACTATTTAACTACTTTGTTAAGAATAAACAATATGAAAAAGCAGTTGAAACTGGTGATATATTTATTAATGTACCGTAATAAGAAGGTTGATTTTATAACGACTCTATAGAGGAAATGATAATGCAAAGGAAATATAAAAATGGGACTCCATGAGAGTCCCATTTTTAGTATATTTATAGATTAATTGTTGTTTGGATCTGTATCGTCGTAGTATGTAGAACCTCCTGTTTTTGCATCAAACGTCCAATCTACTTTTAGTGTATCCCCTTGGAATTGGTTTTGATCTTCACCATTTTCTACAAATTCGAATAATACAAAGATTTTTTCTTTTTGTCCAGCGTCAATACCGTCTGGAACTTCTCCACCACCAACAAAGTTGTCAATTTCTGTTACGTCTGGCGTTTGATTTTGTAGGTCATATAATGTTGTTTCGATAATAGGTGAAGTTGCAGAACTTGTGTTATACATAATTGTAACCTTAATGTGTCTTGCGAAATCGTCAGCATTGTCTGATTTAACATCTTCAACTGTGTATTTTGTATTTAATAATACTTCGTTGATTTTTAATGTACCATTGTTTTCAAGTGTAAATTCACGATAAATTTCATCGCCTGGCTTGATGTTGTTGATATTAACAACTGTGTTTGGATTCATCCCTAAATCTAAAGTACCTGCAGCAAATGTGTTCTGTGTTTCAACTGCATCGCTAAAGTATGCAAATGTCCCCCCTCCAATCAACGATAAACCTAATGCTGCACTCATAATACCTTTACTTACATTCTTTGTAAAACTCATTCTTAAATCCCCCTTAATATTATAAAAGTATATTAAACTCTTATGTATTTTGGTAGATACATAGGAGACATAACCAAAACATCATGCCTTGCTTCCTTCTAGCTCTTTCTTCGCACCCGTAATGGAACGTAATGCAGAAATGAGCAACAGTATGCCAGGTACAATTAATAATAGAGATGACCCCGCTTTTGAATTTGCATAATTCAACGCATATCCTACATATGGAATTGTAAAGTTTGTATACTTCCCAACTACATTTTGCGCGGAAACAGTCCATAAATCTGGGCCGTCGTTATGATCCCCTTTTGTTTTATACACCGCTTGTCCATTCTCTTGTTTGACATCAATAATTCTATGTGTAATTAACTTCTCTTCCATATGAAAGGTAATGATATCGCCTGTTTTATAAGAAGAACGATTATCTCCTAACTTAATAGAAATAATAGATCCAGTACGAAATGTTGGTTCCATGGACCCTGATAATACAACTTTTACCTGGTATCCTAACAAGGTTGGTTCTCCTCCTGATAGTCTAGAAGAAAGAACAACAAACGCTGTTAAACATACTGTAATAATAAAAATGCTTCCTACTAAACTACTTACTATGCTCCATAGTTTTTTCTTCATCTGCTGTCACCTCCCCATCATTATCCAAATTCGTTGATCCATTATCCTGAGCTTCAGAGTTCTCTAATTGTTGATTAGATTGTGTTTGTTCCATTGAAGTTTGTTCTTTTTCTTCTAACTTTTGGATCTGAATTAGGATAGATGAATGTATGACATCTATTTGATGAAAATCAATCGCTGCTTGTACTTCATTCAATATTCCGTCAACATTTTTATACCCCTCACTTACATAATCAAATGTATGTAAGTTAATACCTTCCTGGTTTTGAATTTCCTTGTAATACATTGACACTTCCTCATACAGATCAAGCAGAGTTCCTAATTGGAGAGTTAGGTCCTGTTTTATAGCTGTTATTTCTGCAAGCTTTTTATGTAATTCTTCTATTGTTGCTTCAGGTGAAGTAGCATTGATTGATTTAAAATCATGTTCCATACTATTAGCAATCCTCTGTGCACCAACCTCTAGCTGTCTTATAGTTGCGGGAAAAACAAACGCTGCAGACATTGTTATTGAATCTGGTGAAGCTTGACTTGAAAATGACGCTTCTGTGTTTCCTACTAGTTGACTACCTCCATAAAAAGCCATACAACATAAACAAGGTAGTAGGATAATTTTACGAATTCTTACCTTCATGTTTTACGCTCCTTTGCAAAACAACTCTACTGACACCCAGTATACAGAATTATCAGATAATTAAAATTGTGTTATTTTTATTAAAAAAACCATGTGATTTTTGTCGAACTTTATCATGAAAGTAAAAAAACTATATAAAACCTCACGGAAAATAACACAATTGATTTTATTGTGAATTTTCTTAATAATTGCAATTGTTAGGGAGTTTCAATTCAAACTAAGGGGTGAATGTTTTGAAAAAGAATCATCAGAAAAAAATGAGAAAAAAAGCGGCTATTCCTGCTGTATTAGCACTATCATTTGCAATTGGAGGTCTAGTACCAACTATACCTACAATTGCTGGACCAACATCTTTTGTACATGCAGAGGGATTAAGTAAGCAAGACGTTGTGAAATCGTTCCTTCATTCAAAAGTACAGGATTATTCAAAATCCTTTGCTACAGGAGAGCAGTTCAAAATTGTCAGTGAGCAAACGGATAGCACGACTGGTACATACCATGTTCGTACTGTCGAGCAATACAAAGGAATTCCGATTTACGGTTCTGGGCAAACAGTTGCATTAGATGCAAACAATAATGTATTTGCATCATTTGGTACAGTTACACAAAAGCTTAGTCGTTCAATTATTCCAACTGAAGCAGCTCTTTCAGAGGAAGATGCAGTTAACATCGCTAAAGAAGGCGTAGCATCACAAATTGGTATAGATGAATTAAAGCGCTATGACGGTATTGACTCAGAATTAACAATTTATCCCCATGAAGGAAAATACTATTTAACATATTTAGTAAAAGTATCTACATCAACTCCAGCTCCTGGATACTTCCATTACTTTGTGGATGCAACAAATGGAGAGGTAGTAAACAACTTTAATGCAATGCACGAAGTTGATCCTACAAAACTTTCTCCAGTGATGGCAAGAGGATTGGATGTATTTGGTAATATGCAGTCATTCCCTGTTGGAAAGGATCTTTCAACAGGAACTAGCTATTTATATGGTGGTTCTATCGCTGGTGGTACAACTACTAGCCCTAATATTGTACCTCTTGCGACATTTGATGCTCGACGTATGCCTGAAACTCCTTTCATCCTGCTTTCAGGGTTGCTTGGATTCACTGGGTTTGAGGTGGAAACAAAAAGTTCTACTAATTTCTTCTATGACCCTGCTGCTGTTTCAGCGCATATAAATGCTGATAAAGTAAACAAATACTATCAAACTGTTCACAAGCGTAACAGCTTAGACGGTAAAGGTATGCCATTAATTAGTACGGTTCATATCGGTTCAAAATGGAATAACGCAGCTTGGAACGGAAAGCAAATGCTATACGGAGATGGTGATGGATTAACTCTCGGTTCATTATCAGGCGGACTGGACGTTGCAGGTCACGAAATGACACACGGTGTAATCTCAAATACTGCAAACCTTACTTATCAAGATGAATCAGGTGCAATCAATGAATCATTAGCTGATATCTTTGGAGCCTTAGCTGAAATGAATGCTGCCGGTGCTACAAGTCCGTCAGAATGGGAAATGGGTGAAGATATCTACACTCCAACAAGAGAGGGAGATGGCGGTCTTCGTTCATTAAGCGATCCTTCTTCTAAAAGACTTAACCCTATCTACGGGCTTAAAAATAATGTTTATCCATCAATTTACCAAGACCGATATTTAGGCACTGAAGATAAAGGTGGCGTACACATTAATAGTAGTATCAACAACAAAGCTGCATACTTAGTTTCTGAAGGTGGCACACACAACGGCGTAACAGTAACTAAACTTGGTCGCTTGACAACAGAAAAAATCTACTACCGTGCACTAACAATGTATTTAACACCGTCTTCTGGATTTAAAGACATGCGTAATGCTGCAATCCAAGCTGCTCGCGACCTATATCCAGATAACAAAACGACTGGTGCACCATCAACACAAACAAAAGCAGTTATCGCTGCATACGATGCTGTAGGCGTTCCAGCCGAATAATAGAACAAAACCATGGACAACTTGATGTTCATGGTTTTTGCTTTAAAAGATGATATTTCAATTGTAAAAGCTTGTCTTTATTTTCCAGAGAGAATTAGGACTACATATATAACACTCAACATTTTCTATTATCTGGTATATTATTCGTATAATATTTCGAGCGCAAGCCTGATATAGTTTATTGAATATAACTTAATTTTCGCTTTGGTAAAGAAAAATTTAGAAATTTTAATTCCAAATTTGGATGCGAACTTTCCTCAGAAAACACTATGAACGAAAAATAATACTGTAGTAGTAAAGGGGAGAGCACGATAATAAACATGCGAGAACTCAAAAAAAGAGAAAAACCCTAAATGGGTTTTTCTCTTTTGACTTACTACTATTACTATTTCGCTGCTTTCTCCTGCTCCTGTTTAAAAAAGCTCTTCATAGAATGGAACACATCTGATTTCTGCTTTAAGATATAATGGCGGAATTTCTCATCATTTATGTTTTTATATGCGGACATTAGAGTAGAATGACGGTTGTATTGGTTTACTTGTTTAGGATACACCCTTTGATTTGACTGGTTTTTTCGAGGGGCATTTTTCTAAATATCTATTTAAATGTTAAGGATACACCCTTTTTTGTTCTTTCTATTAACTATACGCGTTTACTCTGATGCTACATTTTTTTACTTTGTTGAAGAAGTTTGGATACTCCTGTTCGTTCCCATTCTTCCACAGTTTCATAAGCTTTTTCAGGAGAATATCCTTTCCCTACAAGAACTCCCATAAGAATAAATTCCTGAAGAATGTGCGTAGCATTTATTCCCCTTTTAACATCCTCCAACCCTTCATTTACCAAAAATTCGGTGTACTTGATCCATTCATCTGGAGTCCTGCCAGAAACATTTGTTTTTTCATTGCCATGATCGTTTCTTCCTTCCCCAGTCAATGCATCTGCTTTTGTTACATGAACAGTCCCAAAAGGATGCTTAGGAGGAGCATATATTGAGTAAAGTTTTAGAGGCAAATTACCTGTATTGATTAAGTTGTGCCATGTTCCAGCAGGTACCATTATTGCAGTATCTTCATTAATATTTCTTTTAAAATTTAAACTATCTTTACTCTTTCCCATTTGAACAATACCCTGACCTTGTTCAACACGTAAGAATTGATCAACGTTAGGGTGAATTTCCAAACCGATATCTTCACCAACATTGAGACTCATTAGGGTAACTTGCAAATGAGTTCCTGTCCATAAAGCGGTACGGTACGTATTGTTTTGTTTAGTTGCCTCATTTATATTAACGGCAAACGGTTCTGCTCCAAAATCTTTTAATAAAATTCTGACATCACTATTATAAGCACGTAATGGACCAAATTTGTTTGCATATTCTACTCCAACAGGATAATTCCAGTAAACAGATTGTCTACCATAGTTATTCGTTGGTACATTATGATAATAAGGATAATGATATTGATAAGGATACGTATTTGGTACGTAATACATTTTTTCTCAACCCCTTCTCAGCCTATAAAAATATCCTATGCACTAAGTAAAGGGAATGTACTTGTAACAGCTCCTGGTCTTCGACTAAGACAAGCGTTTATTGAATACGACAAAATAAAGTAGTGCAACTCACAATTTGAATTGCACTACTTTGTTTACTATAAACTTATATAAAACATATGATTTTCTAAATATTATATGACTATGCAAATGTAGCGTGAAGCATAAATAAAATTAGAAAACAAATAGCCATTTTAAATAAAAACTTAACCTTTATTAATCTATCCCTCATTTTTATGCTTCTCTTACCAATTTTAAGAATCATTTACGAACTACTAATCATGAACTTATATTATTAATAATCAAAAATAGAATAAATATTTGATTTTACAAACAAATAAAAAAAGAGTCATAAAAGACTCCTTTGATAAAACTGAATTATTTAATTTTCTCGATTTCCAATGCAGCTTGAAATGTTTGACTCGTTAATTGTTTTGCTGCGTCATCTCCTAAAATTTCAGCATATCGTTTATATAGGTTTTTCCAACACACTTTAATATCTTTTTGAATTTCGATACCTTTATTTGTTAAATTGACTAATGTCAATTTCCCTTCATTTGTTCGTTCAACTAGTTTCTTCACTTCTAATTTTTCTACAAACCGTGTGGTTGTTGAAGGAGCAATATGCAAAATATTACTTAATTCTGTTTGAGTAATATTTGGTCTTTCAAATACCGCCATTAATAAAAATGCATAAGTTGGAGAAATACCAAGTGAAGCAAACTCTTCCTCTGCCATCTTATTCATTAATCTCGCTAAATGATTAGCAGTAAAATATAAACAATTACTAAAGTATTGTTCCATTTGTTCCATCTCCTGGTTTTCTCGATTGTATATACAACTTACAAAATAAAACAATACTTTGTCAATATTAGTTGCTATTCAGGCAATTATTTCATAATAGTTAACGCTTGCTACGTAGATTAGGGTTTGTTACATAAGTAACTAATTCTTCTGCACTTTCTTGTAATTTTTCATCTGTTAAATTCATCATACCTTGTAATAAAAATGATGGTAAAAAGTGCATTCCACATAAGTTTGCAGTAGCTTGTAGTGGACGAGTTAGTTCACTCATCGTGTACTGATTATATCCTCCAGCTTGGTAGGCTTCTGAAGGACCACCTGATGAAATAACGAGCATTAATTCTTTTCCATGTAATTTATTCCCTTCCGAGCCATAGGCGAAACCATACGATAACACGGAATCTTGCCATTGTTTTAATAAAGCTGGTGTACTGTACCAATAAAATGGAAATTGAAATACAATACGATCATATTCTAAAAGTAATTTTTGTTCTTTTTCTACATCGATTTCAAACTCTGGATACTGGGCATAAAGGTTGTGAATCGTTAAGTCTTCTTGTTGAAGTCTATTCATCCATGTTTTATTTACTTTTGATTGATCTAAATTTGGATGTGCTACTATTACTAATGTTTTCATATATTTACTCACCTATATTTATTAAAGTTAAATTGATTAACTCCCGCCTAATAATAAATTGGCGGGAGTTTTATTAATTAGGCATTACTTGTTTCGAGTTTTGGTTGTGTAACGTATTTCACATAAGCTTTTGCGTTTTCTAAGAGTTCTTCATCAGTCACATGTGCAACACCGTTTAATACAAATAATGGCATAAATTTTGTACCAATTAAATTACTAGTTTGTTGTAATGGTGTTGTCAGTGTCTCCATCGTGAAGTTATTATAACCAGTTGGTTGGTACGAATCTTCTGGACCAAATGTTGAAATTGCAAGTCCTAATTCTTTACCGTGCAATTTATCCCCGCCTGGACCGTATGCGTAACCATATGCAAGAACCTCATCCTGCCATTGTTTAAGTAATGAAGGTGTACTGTACCAAAAGAATGGGAATTGTAAAATAATACGATCATGTGATTCTAACAATTTTTGTTCTTGTTCAACGTTTATTTTACCGTCAGGATATTCTTGATAAAGTGAGTGAATTGTAATTTCTTCATGCTTTTTTAGCTCCTCCATCCATCTACGGTTGATTCTAGAATTTTCAAGATTTGGATGCGTAATTATTACTAGTGTTTTCATTATATTTCTCCTTATTTATCATTTGTTTGTACATACAAATGATAATTGACTATAATTCTAATTGCAAGGTTTTAGTTTTGTATCTTTTAAATTTTATAAACTAACTACAAAGGGAGATCATTTTTGAAGTTAAAATGTCTCAGCTATTTAGAATCAAAATAATATCAATAGATTTTACATTGGTTAGAATAAAACAAATAAAACATTATGATTTTATAATTTTTTTAAAATAAACCTTGACCTAAACCTAGGTTTAGCCTTTATTCTTTGCAATGTATCACATAACAATAACCAAATCGGAGGAAGAAATATGACAAAATTTGCTTTAGTAACAGGTGCTAATAAAGGAATTGGATATGAAGTTGTACGTCAATTAGCTGAACAGGATTTTCATGTATTTCTAGGTGCACGTAATGAAGAGCTTGGAAAGAAAGCTGCGGAATCTTTAGGTTTATCTAATATTACGTTTATTAACATAGATATTTCTAATACACAATCCATTCAAAACTCTTTTAAACAAATTCTAGAAGTTACTGATTATCTAGATTTGTTAATTAATAATGCAGGAATTGCGTTAGACTTTGGAACTTTACCAAGTGAATTAAAAGTAGAAACATTGCGTCAAACGTTTGATGTAAACTTTTTTGGAACTTTCCAAATGATACAGACTTTCTTGCCATTATTAAGAAAGTCAGAAAGTGGAAAAATTATAAACGTAACAACTGATATGGCATCACAAACGATGTTTGATAACGGAGAAACCGCCCCTCTCAATATATTGGGATATAATTCTTCAAAAACCGCTATTAATTCTTTAACACTAACCTTTGGAAAAGAATTTGAAAATAAAGGTCCTGAAATTTTGGGTGTTACTCCTGGTTTTACAACCACTGATCTTAATGGAAATATGCCTGGTGGAAACACAACCTCTGAGAGTGCAAAAATCATTACAAACTATGCATTAAGTAATGAAAATTTTAATGGTAAGATATTAAACAAAGATGGAATTATTCCTTGGTAAGAAAAGGAGAGATTACATGAATTACACTATTGGACAAGTTGCAAAATTGAATAATTTAACAATTTCTCAGTTACGTTATTATGACAAACAAGGATTATTTCCATTTCTAAAAAGAACAGAAAATGGAGACCGAATGTTTGATGAAGATTCTCTTAAATTTATAGAAATGATTTTGTGTCTAAAAAATACTGGAATGCAAATTAAAAATATTAAGCAATTTGTTGATTGGTCAATGAGTGGGGATGAGACTCTCCCACAGCGATTAGAAATGATGAAGCAACAAGAAAAAAATGTACTACAACAAATAGATGAAACAAAAGCAAATCTAAAAAAAATTCAACAAAAAATATCAAGATATGAAAATGAAATCAACCTCTGAAGTTTAAAATATTTAGTCTAAATAAGACAAAAAACCAGAAAAACCTCTTTAGGCTTTTCTGGTTTTTCACGTTCTACTAATTTCGTACTCCATTTAATTCCCCATAACCATTTCTTATTTCGCTGCTTTCTCCTGCTCCTGTTTAAAAAAGCTCTTCATAGAATGGAACACATCTGATTTCTGCTTTAAGATATAATGGCGGAATTTCTCATCATTTATGTTTTTATATGCGAACATTAGAGTAGAATGAAGGGTGTATTGGTTTAATTGTACTGGAAACACCCGTTGATATGACTGTTTTTTTAAAAGATCATTTTTTAAAAATCCTATTTATATGTTTAGGATACACACGTTTTGATCAATTTTAAATAAATTGGAACCAATAAAAATTACTAATATTATCTAGTTTACTTCAAGAAAAACCATACTACCGAATAATATTATCCCCTTATAGTAGACTGTAAAAAGAAATGATTGTACTGTTTATTATTGAGGGGATTTATTAATTAACCTGTTAAGATATCTTCATTTGGATATTTCATTCTTGCTATTTCAGGTTTTGACAATGATAAAGCAAGAGTTAATGGTCCAAGTTTACCTAAAAACATAATAAAAATGATTACTATTTTTCCGATAGTTGTTAAGGAAAATGTTAACCCCATTGATAAACCTACTGTTCCAAAAGCAGAAATCACTTCGAAAAGTAAGGCTAAAAATGGTGCATCTTCGGTAATATTTAAAATAAACACAGCTACAAAAATAAATAAAAGAGCAATAGTTGCAATAGATAATGAGCGAAATACAAATGAATCATCTATTGTTCGTTTTGTTATTACGATATCTCTTTTTCCTTTTAAAAAAGTAAAAACACTCAGTATGATTACTAAAAACGTTGTTAATTTAATTCCACCACCAGTTGATCCGCTACCTGCTCCTACAAACATCAATAATAACATAAGGAAAATCGTAGATTCATCTAAACTACCTATATCTAATGTATTAAACCCCGCTGTTCTAGGACTTGTCGCTTGGAAATAGGATGCCCATAGTTTATCAGCAAGCGTCGGTAAACCTGCTAACGTTTTTGGATTGTGATATTCCAGTGTAAAAATTAAAAACATTGCTACAAAATTAATAACGATCGTACCGATAATCATGATTTTTGTATGAAGACTTAATTTTTTAAAGCTCTTTTTTTGCCAAATATCTGCCAGTACAGTAAAACCAATACCACCTATAATAAATAATAGCGAGATAACAACATTAATTAACGGATCACCAACGTATCCCATTAATCCATCAGACCATAATGCAAATCCTGCGTTATTAAACGCAGAAATTGAATGAAAGAAACTTAAATAGAATCCTTTTGCCCATCCGTATTCTGGTACCCATCTTATTGATAAAAAAATCATGGCAATAAATTCAACTAAAAATGAAATTATGAATAGGTTTCGTACTAATTTAATTACGCCACCTATTGAATTCTGATTTAATGCTTGTTGCATAAGTAGTCGTTCTTTGAACCCTATTTTTTTCCCAAGCATAATGTAGATTAATATAGCAAAAGACATGATTCCTAATCCGCCGAGCTGAATTAGTGAAATTACAACAATTTCTCCAAACAAAGTATATGTTTCTGCTGTATCGAAAACTGCAAGACCTGTTACCGTACTAGCTGAAGTCGCAGTAAATAAAGCATCAACCCAACTAATTGGTTTATTCGTTGCAAACGGTAATTTCAGTAAAACTGTTCCAACTATAATAAGACAGGTAAAAACCAGGATTAATAGTTGATAAGGAGAAATGCTAAACTTTTTACCGTTCATGTTATACGCCTTCTCCCTCGAACTTTTTAATGTCATCATTGTGTCCAATGACAATCAAAATATCCCCCTTTTGAATTTTATAATCACTAGAAGGAACAATGATCGTATCCTCATCCTTTTGAAACGCAACAATATTACATCCATATTTTGCTCTTACATCTAGTTCTACAAGAGTTTTGTTATGTATTTTATCTGTTGCCCGAATCTCTACAATACTATGATTTTTCGATAGTTCAAAGTAATCCACCATCTTATCTGTGACAATATGTCGTGCAATGCGTTTAGCCATATCTCTTTCTGGATGAATTACACGGTCAACCCCGATTTTCTCTAAAACTCTTTGATGGTAGTCATTCTGTGCTTTTGCCCAAACTTGTGAAATTCCTAATTCTTTTAACAATAAAGAGGTTAAAATACTTCCTTCAATGTTATGCCCAAATGAAACGAATACATGATCAAAGTTCCTAATGCCTAGCGCCTTCAGTGTCATTTCATCGATCCCATTTGCCTGTACTACATGTGTTGCAAATTCTGCATATTCATTTACTTTGTCCTTATCTAAATCAACTGCCAACACATCTACATTTAATTCTGAGAATGCTTTAACAAGACTCCCACCAAATCTTCCTAACCCAAATACTGCAAATTGTTTCTTCATCACTTTAATACTCCTTTCAAAATAAACACAAAAAGACCTATCCTTTTAAAAGAATGGTCAACAAAAAAATTAACCCTTCCCTCATAAAACTTACGGAGTTAGCTGTCGGATTAGGGATTGAGAGTATCCCTTCTTAACTTTAATTTTAAGATTCACCCCAAGGTAAACATTGTTTACCATAAATGGTTCCCCCGCTCAATTGATTCAGTATTAAGGTTTAAATTAGTGATTTAAGAATACAATAAAAATACTTCTTTTCATAGTTTGTGTCAATTATTGATAACCCATACAAAAGTAAGTCCATTCAATATACTTTTAATTTGATGTTAATAATTCATGTATTTTCGAGAATTAAGATAAAATATAGTGATACATAAAATTAAAGGAAAGGGATGTTCCATGAAGAAAATATACTTAGTGTTCGCAGAGCGTTATAAAGAGGAAGAAATCATTTACGTAGGTACAGATAAAAACAGTGCAATTAACTACTATTATGCTTGTCATGAAGTAGATTTAGATATTAATTCAGATATTATACTTAGCATTAAATATAGTGATAGCTGGATCCAAATATGGGAAGATGGTAAATTAATTGAAAAAGTATGGAGACCTAATATAAAAGGAATGGAATAAAATTACATTAAAAAATGACAAACTTATCAAAGCTTGTCATTTTTTTTATGCTATAAATTTTAGAATTAGATAAATATGAGAAATAACTAGCGATAATATTGTCAGTGGTAATCCAATTTTTAAAAAATCCCAGTATCCGAACTTATAACCTTCTCGTGTTGCAATACCCGCTGCAACAACGTTAGCAGATGCCCCAATTAATGTACCATTTCCTCCAAGACATGCACCTAACGCTAGTGACCACCAAAGTACTTCTATTTGAGGCGCATCAGGTGATAACCCCATACCAACCGATAAGTCTTGAATTAAAGGTATCATTGTAGCTACAAATGGAATGTTATCAATCGTTGCCGATGCAATACCTGACACCCATAAAATCAAAGGAGCAGCGACTTTAATATCTCCATTCGTTAATTCTAATACTTTTTTCGCTAATGAACCTATTAAACCAATGTCAATTAATCCACCAACTAAAACAAATAGTCCTGCGAAGAAAAAGATTGTTACCCACTCGATATTCGCAAACACTTCTTCTAAATCATGTTCTTTTACACCTATTAGCATTAGAATTGTAGCCCCTAACATAGCAACAAGCGCAGCATCCAAATGTAAAATAGAATGAAGTATAAACCCAAGTAATGTAAGTCCGAGAACAGTTATTGATTTTATCATTAATGTCCGATTTTTTATGAAATCTGTTTCATTAATAGACATCAATTTACTAATTTCCTCAGATGTAGTATACAATCGCTTTCGGTAAATAAAGTAAATAATAACTGTTATAACGGCAATTATAATTAAAATGATTGGAGCTAAATTCATTAAAAAGTCATTAAATGTTAAGTGTTTATTAGCTGAGCCAATCATAATATTTGGTGGGTCACCAATTAAGGTTGCTGTTCCTCCAATATTAGAATAGATGACTTCTAGCATTAAAAAAGGGACTGGATCCACTTTTAATATTTTTGTTATTGATAAAGTTATAGGAACAATTAATAAAATTGTTGTTACGTTATCTAAAAAAGCTGATCCAAAGGCAGTTAGTAATGATAACGTTACTAATATTCGTATTGGTTGACCTTTTGACATTTTTGCTGCCTTAATAGCAATAAATTCAAAAAGACCTGATGTACTTGTTATATAAACGATAATCATCATTCCAATTAATAGGGTAATTGTTTCCCATTCAATATGTGTTGTTAATGCAAAGTGTAAATCAACCACACCGATTCCGATCATGATTCCTGCTCCTAATAACGCTATCAATGCTCTATTTATTTTCTCACTTATAATAATTGCGTAAGAAAGTAAAAAGACAATAATGGAAGCATAATACCTCCAATTATATCCATGTTCTAAGTAGTCCATCTGTTTCCCCCATATGAATTTAGTTTAATCTTAATTTAACCCATATTACCATGATTAACCAACTAAAAGTTAAGTTAAGCAATACAATTTAACATTGATTTTTATGTGAATAAAAAATAATATAATTCATTCGTGGTTTTCTCATTGTGATTGGATAATGCCCCGTATTTAATTTTGGAAGAGTGAAGAAAAATGTATAAACAACAATATGCAATCGTTGGTCTAGGGAGATTTTGTTCGTGACTTACACAGACATTGTTAGATTCAGGAAATGAAGTTTTGGCAATTGATATAAGTGAAGATCGTGTTAATGAATTTGCTGATACTGAAACATAAGCTGTTATGACAGATTCAACTAATGAAAGAATATTAAAAGCGATTGCTATTGGGAAACTTTGATACTGTCATTGTAGTGATTGGTAATGATATGCAAGCAATTATTTTATTCAAGTCAGTACTACTGGATATGTTGCTAAAAAATTGGAGATAACGATATAAATATATATGAATTATGAATTTATAGATTGATCAGCAACAACTAGAACATCTAAATGACGTAACTCTCTTAATAATTTCTGTACAATAGAGCCTGTTTTAATTTCTTCCCATCTAGTTCGCGCTGACTGTCCCATAATTACATGTGTTGTCCTTTTTTCACTAATCTTATTAACTAACTCTACAAAAACATGGCGACGATCAGTTGTCTCATATAATTCAAACGTGCCTCCTAATCGTTCCGTTAACTCTTTTATTTTTTTCAATGAAAGACTTTCTTCTTCTGATAATTTATTGTGATCTTTAACATATGCCACATACCAAGTTGCTTTTAATCGATAAGCAATTCGAAAACCTCTTCGAATTAGTCTCTCACTATTTGATTTTAAGTTTACACAAACGAAAATTACTTCTTCCTGCCTCCAAGGTCCACGTAACGTTAAATCTCTTTCCCATGCTTCAAGTCGTTCGTCTACATCATCTGCAACTTCTCTTAGTGCTAGCTCTCTCAAAGCAATCAGATTAACTGTTTTAAAGAAATTATTTAAAGATTGCTCTATCTTTATAGAAGCGTAAATTCTTCCTTCTCTCATTCTTTCCCTTAGAGCTTTTGGAGAAATATCAATTAGTTCGATTTCATTAGCGTCTCTAAGGACATGATCTGGAACTGTTTCTCTTACTCTAACGCCTGTAATTTGTTCAACACTGTCGTTTAGACTCTCTAAATGTTGTATATTCATAGTTGAAATAACCGAAATTCCTGCATTTAATATTTCTTCTACATCCTCATATCTTTTATAAAACTTACTTCCTGGTACATTTGTATGGGCTAATTCATCAATTAAAACAACCTCAGGATTTCTTTTTATTACTGACTCGGTATCCATTTCTTCCAGTGTTGTACCTTTGTAAGCTATTTGTTTACGAGGAATAATTTCTAAATCCCCTACTTTTTCAATTGTTTCTCTACGTCCATGTGTTTCAAGTAATCCTATTACAATGTCAATCCCCTGTTTCTTTAGCTCATTCGCTTCCCTTAACATCGTATAAGTTTTTCCAACACCAGGTGCCGCTCCGATGTACACTTTTAAAGTACCACGTTTAATTTTATGTATTTCTTGAGCAAGCTCTTGAGCACTCAAACGACGATAAGGTTCTATTGTTTCTTTATTTACTTGCTTGGTTGGTATTACTCTTTCACCATCTTTTTCTGTTCGGTCTGCAACGATAAACACATCTATATTTTTAGTTTTTCTTAAAATTTTGTTAACGATTGATCCAGAAACGATTTCTTCCCAACGTGTTCGTTTTGATTGTCCTAATACGATACTCGTAATATTATTTTTTATTGAATAATCAACAATTTCACTTGCAATTGAATCACTGTTCAATGGTAGTTCTTCGAAGTCTCCGCCTACTTTTTCAACAAGTTTTATAATTGAACGCTTAAATGTTAATTCATCATTCGTAAATTTTTTATTAGGTGGCTGAAAGCAAACTACTTGTAAGTCTCCACCTAATCTTTTTGAAATTTGCTGTCCTCTTCTCACCAAAATAGAGCCATTCCAATGATATTGAACCGTAACTAAAATCTTTTCAGATGCTCCCGATGGTCCAACCATCCCATGTTTTTCTCGATATTCATCTAATGCATCATTCACTTCTCCCGCTAAAAAACGTAAAGCAAGTTCACGAAGAACGGCAAGATTACTTTGATGATATAATTGATATCTATTTACTTTTTCTTCTTCATTATAAATATCTTCTTCTCGCGATCTTTGTAAAATTACCTCTGGTGTTACATCAAGTAACTTTAAATCATCAGCCATTGCTAAAGTTTCTTCAGGAACAAATAAATTTACTTTCACTTTACTCCCAGTCAACTTGTCAGCTTCCTCATGAACTTCTTTTATTTCATATATATTCATTGTCGTTATAACGCTTATATTTTTGGATATTAAATAATTTATATCTTCTAAGCGTGTTGGAAACATAGCATCTGGTCGATTTTGATGTGCTAATGCATCAACTAACACTACTTCTGGATTCCTAGCTATAATCTTATCTAAATCAAGGTCTTGTTTTACCGATGCGTTTTCTTCCCATTTTATCGTAGCCATTTTTTCCAAACAGCCAATTTGATCAATTGTTTTTTGACGGTTTGTTTCACTGATTAATCCAATAACAACATCAATACCTCGTTCTTTTAAAACATTTCCTTCTTGTAGCATATGGTATGTTTTACCCGAACCGCTCACCGTACCGATGATAATTTTAAGTCTACCTTTCTTGATTTTTTGGATTGATTGAAGTAATTCCTCAGGGGTTTTTCTACGAAACTGTTTATCACTCACATTTTTTCCTCCTTTCTTTATACATAAGGAAAAAGGAGAGAACTATTCTCCCCTTTTATCTTAATTTTTTTAAATCTAAGTTTAATTCTAGTACGTTTACACGAGGTTCACCAAAAATTCCTAATTGACGCCCTTTAGTATTATTTTTAATTAATGAAACTAATTTCTCTTCAGATATACCTGTTGCTTTAGCTATTCTAGGCACTTGTGCTCTCACAGCTTCAGGAGATAAATCAGGGTCAAATCCAGATCCAGATGTTGTTACTAAATCAGCTGGTATATCTTTCCCAAGGTCATTATTTTCTTTCTTTAATTCATTTATTTTATCTTTTGTAGCTTTAACATAATCTTCTGATGCAACTGCTGCATTTGTTGCAGCTGATGCAGTAGGATTATAGCTAGCAGCAGATGCTCTAGAATGGAACCACTCAGGTCCTTTAAATTCTTGAGCTAATAATTTAGAACCTGTAACTTTCCCATTCGTTTTAATTAAACTACCATCTGCTTGTTTCGGAAAAATAACTTGCGCTACTCCTGTTGTTGCTAATGGATAAATTAATCCACATATTAGTAACAAAACAACCGATGCTCTTATCGCAACAATTAATGATTTCAATTTAAATCCTCCATTTCACATGTATTACACAAATTGCAATGTGGATACAAGCATATCAATAATTTTTATTCCAATGAATGGCGCAACTACTCCACCAAAACCATAAATGAATAAGTTTTTAGATAAAAGTTTATTCGCATCCATTGGTTTATACTTCGCACCCTTCATCGCAACAGGAATGAGAAGAGGAATTATTATCGCATTAAAAATTAATGCTGAAAGGATTGCGGACTTTGGTGAACTCAATCCCATAATATTAAGATAGTCTAACTGTGGTATTGCCATAATAAATAGAGCAGGAATAATCGCGAAATATTTAGCTATATCATTTGCGATTGAAAATGTTGTTAATGATCCTCGTGTTATTAATAACTGCTTACCAATTGCAATAACCGATAATAACTTAGTTGGATCTGAATCTAAATCAATCATATTTGCTGCTTCCTTTGCAGCCATTGTTCCTGAGTTCATTGCTAAACCAACATCTGCTTGTGCTAGAGCAGGTGCATCATTTGTACCGTCCCCTGTCATAGCAACAAGTTTACCATCATCTTGTTCTTTCTTAATTGCTGCAATTTTATCTTCAGGTTTAGCTTCTGCAATGAATTCATCTACCCCAGCTTCTCTTGCAATAGTTGACGCTGTTAAAGGATTGTCACCAGTACACATTACGGTTTTAATCCCCATAGCTCTTAATTCTTCAAATCGTTCTTTTAATCCAGGCTTTACTGTATCTTTTAAATATATAACACCGTAAACCTTGTCATTAATCGCAACAGCAAGTGGAGTACCTCCTGCTTTTGCCACGATATTTGATTTTTCCTCAAGATCAGAAGGAATGCTTCCTCCTTTGGCAGCTATATATTTTTTAATTGCGTCTACCGCACCTTTTCTTATTACGGTACCATCTTTTAAATTTAATCCAGACATTCTAGTTTCAGCTGTAAATTCAATTATCTCGGCATCTTTATATTCGTTTTCATCCCAGCTTAAACCATTTTTATGTGCTAGCTCAACAACTGAACGTCCTTCTGGTGTTTCATCTTTTACAGAAGATTTTAAAGAAGCAAAAGTTACATCTTTTTCTGTTATACTACCAACTGGAATAAACTCACTAGCCATTCGGTTACCGAACGTAATCGTACCAGTTTTATCTAAAATCATTGTATCAATATCTCCAGCAGCTTCGACTGCTTTACCTGACATAGCTAATACATTAAATTGCGTTACACGATTCATCCCTGCAATACCAATAGCAGAAAGTAATCCACCAATTGTTGTTGGGATCAAACAAACCAGTAAAGCAATCAAAGTAGCCACATCAATCGAAACGTCTAAATAATTAGCAATTGGAACGAGTGTCATTATAACAATTAAAAAAACTAATGTTAAAACTGCTAACAAAGTTGTTAATGCAACTTCATTTGGTGTCTTTTGACGAGCTGCACCTTCAACTAATGAAATCATACGATCAATAAATGATTCACCTGGATCTGTTAAAATTTTAACGATAATAAAATCTGAAACTACTCGTGTTCCTCCTGTAACAGAAGAGAAATCTCCACCTGCTTCTTTAATAACTGGAGCTGATTCACCCGTGATAGCTGATTCATCAATTGATGCAAGTCCTACAATAATCTCACCATCAGAAGGAATGATTTCTCCTGTATCAACACGAACGATGTCACCTTTTCGTAAAGATGTTGATGGGACATCTTGATACGATCCATCTTTATGTCTTAACTTTGCAGTTGTTTCTGATTTTGTTTTTCTTAAGGTATCTGCTTGTGCTTTTCCGCGACCTTCTGCAAGTGCTTCAGCAAAATTTGCGAATAGTACAGTGAACAAAAGTATTAAAAATACAGCAATATTATATGTTCTACCAACTGTATCAAATCCAAAAATGTCTGGTTTAATAGAAAGAATTAGTGTTATGAATGTACCAACCTCTACAACAAACATTACTGGATTTTTTATCATGACTAACGGGTTCAATTTTTTAAAAGAATCAATGACTGCTTGTGTTTTAATTTCTTTAGATATTGGCTTATTTTCGATTGCCATAAGATCAATCTCCTCCTTCGTTATTACAACTCCATACTATTTAAACATTCCTAAATGTTCTGCGATTGGTCCAAGTGCAAGTGTTGGGAAGAACGTTAATGCACAAACGACTAAAATAATCGCAATTAAAATGACCGTAAATAATGGTGTATCAGTTCGGAATGTTCCAGATGTTGCTGCAACAACTTTCTTAGTAGAAAATGACCCAGCAATTGCTAACATTGCAATAATCGAAATATATCGACCTAGTAACATAACTAAACCAATTACGATATTATAGAAATCTGTATTTGCTGTTAATCCACCAAATGCAGAACCATTATTAGCAGCTCCAGAAGTAATTGCGTATAACACTTCAGATAACCCATGGAACCCTGGATTTAATATAGAAGAAACAGGACCTTTTAATGATAATGCTAGTGCTGTTGAAACTAGAATTATTAATGGGTGTGTTAAAATAGCGATCGATGCTAGTTTAATTTCTTTTGATTCAATTTTCTTTCCTAAAAACTCTGGAGTTCTTCCTACCATCAATCCACAAATGAAAACTGTTAAAATTACGTATAATAACCCATTTAATAACCCTACGCCTTTACCACCAAAAACGTTATTTAACATCATTTCTGCTAACGGAATCATACCACCAATAGGCGTTAATGAATCGTGCATATTATTAACTGAACCAGTTGTTGCCGCAGTAGTAACAGCTGTGAAAAGCGCCGATTCAGATATTCCAAAACGAACTTCTTTACCTTCCATGTTTCCATTAATGCCAAGAGCTTGTAATGCAGGCGTACCATTATACTCTGCAACAAAAACTGCTGTAAGAAGTGCAATGAACAAGATTCCCATTGCTGCAAAAACTGTCCAACCTTGCTTCTTGTTTTTAACCATTACACCAAATGCATAAACCAATGAAGTTGGTAGAAGCATCATACAAACAATGTGTATCAGATTTGATAGTGGTGTAGGGTTTTCAAACGGATGCGCTGCATTGGTACCAAAGAATCCTCCACCATTTGTACCTATATGTTTTATTGATTCAAGTGAAGCTACTGGTCCTCGAGTAATTACTTGTTTAATTCCCTCTACCGTTGTAGCATCTACTGCACCCTTTAGAGTTTGAGGTACTCCTTGGAAGACTAAGAATAAAGCGACAATAAATGATAAAGGTAAAAATACTCGAGTAATTGAGCGAACTAAATCAACGTAAAAGTTTCCTAAGTTATCTTGGCGTCCAATTAATCCTCTAATAAATGCTATTGCCACAGCAAAACCAGTTGCAGCAGAAGTAAACATTGGGAAAGTTATAGCCATCATTTGTGAAAAATAAGAAAGAGTATTTTCACCACTATATGCTTGCCAATTTGTGTTGGTAATAAATGAAACAGCTGTATTAAAAGCTAGAGCTGATGGCATATTATCAATTTGATTTGGGTTAAATGGTAAATATTTTTGAAATCTAAAAATTGCATATAAGATGAGTAGCATTACAAAATTACAAAGTAACATTGCTAAAACATACTTTTTCCAACCCATTTTTTCATTTTCACTTACACCAATTAATCTATAAATCAATCTTTCAATAGGTCTGAAAAAACGATCCAATCCTGTTTTTTCATAATCATATGATTTTACAAGATAGTTACCTACTGGTTTTACCAATAAGAAAATAAGTATCAACGTAACGACTACTTGGAATATTCCCATGGACATTTCATAATTCCTCCCACATGTTAAACTAGGTTCTAAAATTTCTCTGGTTTAATTAGTACAAAAACTAAATATAGAATTAGAGCAATTCCAATGATTGCTGGTATAAGCATCCCTTCGTTCCCCCTTACGCTTTTTCACAAAATATTGTAAATCCCCAAAAGACTGCAAAAACGATAATGAGTATCCCTATCATTGTTAAATCATTGATCATTTCAATTCTCCTTCCGTTTGCAATCAAGTTCAATTTTCTAATCAACCTTGTTTTCACGAATAAAAACTTTTCATTTTCAAACCAATATTCCCAACTAAAAACTTGTTCTAGTAAATCAAAAAAGACCAATGAATACTGATCTTCCTGCTAAATAACTAAAATCTAAGTTTGGGACATAAACAGAATTCAAAAATGAATGCCCAAATTAGTTGTTCTAGTTAATTCAACTGTGGAAGAAAAGTAATCATTGGTCTACCTAACACCCAGCTAGCTTAACGCTCTCTTTGTATTCTGTCTCCCTGATCTTTTCTAATTTTTCAAAATTTCTTACTTTATGGCAAAATAAATAGACCTATTCAATTATTTGCCCAGGTAAATTATTGTCAAAAGGCAATAAAAAACCCGCTCAAATTAGGCGGTCTACTGACCTCCCTCGCTTTAGCTGACGAAGTTAGCTGTCGGGTAGGATGGCGAAAGAGTATCTCATCCCTTCTACAATAATGTAGAATTAACCCCAAAAAATTGGTTCCTCCGTTTACGAATTAATCGTAATTAAGCCGATATTTATTTTGCTGTTTTGATTATACGTCTATGATTTTTACATGTAAAGAGTTTTTTAAAAAACAATAATTTTCCTCTTTACAAATTTTTTAATCTAAGTATTATAAATCATATCAACAAAATATATTTGCTAAAATCGCTTAATCGTATTTACGAGCGGGGGAACCAATTCGTGCACTTGCACACGGGGTGAATCCTTTTAGGTAGGGCTACTTTTCAAGCCCGAATCCGTCAGCTAACCTCGTAAGCGTTTGGAGAGAGTAAACTTGATCGTGTTATTAATATTTCAATATACCTATATTGAAAATAAATAGCCACGAGAAGAGTTCTCTTCTTGTGGCTATTTATTTTGCTTATGAACAAAAGAATGGGAGAGATATTAATGATGACATCAAAAAAGAAGCTTGAAATTGAATTAAGTGAGGCATTTATTAAATTCCAAAGAGATCTAATTGGAAGAGGTCCTCAAGAAGCAAAAACATATATTGTAGAGGACATGATCATACTTCGATTTAAAGGTGTGTTAACTACCGAAGAAAAACACTTAGTTACTCACAATACTGGAAAAAGTCTTGTAAAAAAAATGCGACAAGTCCTTAGAGAAATGTATAGTAAGGATTATGAAGAGATAATTGAAAGACATACTGGGTGTAAAGTCTTATCTAGTCATAGTGATACCAGTACGAATACTGGCGAACGTATTGAAGTTTTTGTAATGGACCGAAATATTAATAAATTATTTGAAGAAACTAATAAACATAATTTGCAATAGAATAATATTCTTTATAATTTCATATTCATTAATCGCTGAATTCATATGAAGCGGGGGAACCAATTTTGCGGCAAAAGACCGCTCTGGGGTGAATCCTTTTATAGGTATGGCTACTCTTTAAGTCTGAATCCGACAGCTAACCTCGTAAGCGTTTAGGAGGGGATACAAAGTGATTTTTTAACACTGGGTAAACCTCAGTGTATTTTTTATGCTCTTTTTCAACCTCATTTTATTATTTTAATAAAATAATAAAATGATTGAGAACAACACCAAAATTATAGTCATTAGGAGAACATAACAAAATGAACATAGCGTTTTTCATTACTCCAAAAATTGATCTTGTTTATATAAATATAAACTCAACGATGCGACAGGCACTTGAAAAAATGGAATACCACCGTTATTCAGCTATTCCATTAATAGACGATGATGCAAAGTATGTCGGCACACTTACAGAGGGAGATTTATTATGGAAATTAAAAAACACACCAGCTTTAAGCTTTAACAATACACAAGATATTCGACTAAGTGAACTTTCCTTACACACTATTAACGAACCTGTTTCTATAAGCGCTGAGATCGAAGACCTTTTTTCTAGAGCAATAGATCAAAACTTCGTACCTGTTGTAGATGACAATGATACCTTTATTGGAATTGTTAAAAGAAAAGAAATTATTGAATATTGTGCTAAAACGGTATTAAAAGAAAGAATTAATTTTTCGGCTATTTGAGTAATCTTTGGCATCTATCATTATTCGGGGGGGTGTAACATAGAAATAACCTCTCATTTTCTTGAGTATTCACAAAATAATATAAAAGCACCGATTATCTTAATTACAGAAAACAAAAGATACACTGATCGAACTTATAAATTACTTGGGGCAAATTTAGTGATTTTTACAAATTCTATTAATATATCACCTTTTTTAAAGTGAGTATATTTGAAGTCAAAACAATATAAAAAACCAGAAAAATCCTCATTAGGGATTTTCTGGTTCTAATTTTCTACTATTTCCGTACTCCATTTAATTCTTCATATCCGTTGCTTATTTTGCTGCTTTCTCCTGCTCCTGTTTAAAAAAGCTCTTCATAGAATGGAACACATCTGATTTCTGCTTTAAGATATAATGGCGGAATTTCTCATCATTTATGTTTTTATATGCGGACATTAGAGTAGAATGACGGTTGTATTGGTTTACTTCTCCGTAACCAAACATATTACTTACTTTCATTAGTTCCTGCACAAGTTTTACGCATCGTGCATTGTCAGAAGTTAAGTTATCACCATCTGAGAAGTGGAAAGGATAAATATTGTAGCGTTCAGGTGAGTATTTATAGTCAATTACTTCGAGTGCTTTTCGGTATGCAGATGAACAAATTGTTCCTCCGCTTTCACCTTTCGTGAAAAATTCTTCTTCTGTAACAACTTTTGCCTCTGTATGATGTGCAATAAATTCAATATCTACTGATTCATATTTTGTTCTTAGAAATCTTGTCATCCAAAAGAAGAAGCTTCGAGCCATATATTTTTCCCATAGGCCCATACTGCCGCTCGTATCCATCATTGCTAGAACAACTGCTTTTGATTCAGGTTTTCTAATTTCATTCCATGTACGGAATTTTAAGTCTTCTGGTGATATCGGATGAAATGCTGGTGTTCCTCTCATAGCATTTCGCTTAAATGCAGACATCATCGTCCGTTTCTTATCAATATTTCCCATTAACCCAGTTTTTCGGATATCATTAAATTCTATATTTTCAACTGTATTTAAGTCTTGCTCTTTTCGTTTTAAATCTGGTAATTCTAACTGACTAAATAGAGCTTCCTCTAATTCCATTAGTGAAACCTCTGCTTCGTAATAGTCTTCTCCTGATTCTTTTCCTGCCCCTTGCCCTTTTCCTGCTCCTTTTTGAGGCTGACCACTCCCTGAGCCGTCTCTTGCGACTACATCACCAATTTTACTGTCACCAGTTCCTTGACCTACATGTTTATTCTTATCATAGTTATAACGAATCTTGTACTCATCTAATGAACGAATAGGAATTTTTACAACATCTCTACCGTTGGACATGATGATACTTTCTTCTGTAATTAAATCTGCTAAGTTCTTTTTTATCGCTTCTTGTACCTTCTCTTGATGGCGTTGTTGATCGTCATGTCCTTTACGATGGAGGGTCCAGTCTTCCTGTGAAATGGTAAAATTATGCTTTTGTTCTATATTTTCATTACTCATTTTCTTTCCCTCCCTTACTCTCGTTGTATTTATTTTTAAAAATAAAAAAAATCGTCACACAGTAATACACCTATGCATACACTAATTCGGTAGGTGGATTTCTACCCTTTTTTATGGATTACTCTATCATATGCAAGACGACACAATTATTGACAATCTTTCTTTTATTTTTTGCACCCATTTTTTCAGAAAATAGGACAAGTTTTTGAAATACAGTATTTTAATATAAAAAAAGAAGTGGGATCCTTCTTTTAGCAAAAGGATTTCCACTTCTTTTTTTATGGTAAATTATGACCCATTCCTGCCACATAGATTCGTAACCATTGTTCAGATGTCATACTTAATTTTGAAGCTTCTACAGCAGTTTTTACTCTTTCAATTTTTCCAGATCCTACGATTGGCATCATGTTTGCAGGATGAACTAATAACCATGCATACATTACTTCATCTATTGAATTTGCACCAATCTCAGCACCAATTTCTTCTAGCATTGAACGGACTCTAACAGCAGCTTCAGATTGACTAGTAAAAATCTGGCCCCCAGCAAGAGGCGACCAAATCATTGGAGCGACTCCTTTTTCTAAAAGTAAGTCCACTGTTCCCTTTTCAAAATGCTCAAACTGCATTGGCGATACTTCAATTTGATTTGTTACTAATGGCATATCTAAATGCTTCTGTAGCATATTGAACTGAGAAGGTAAGAAGTTAGATACACCAAAATAACGAACCTTTCCTTCTTTTTGAAGTTGATTAAATGCATCAGCAACTTCTTTCGGATTCATAAAAGGATTTGGCCTATGTATTAATAGTAAATCGATATAATCTGTTTGTAGATTTTTTAATGAATTATTTACACTCATTAAAATGTGTTCCTTACTTGTATCATAATGATTCATTTTAAGATCAGGAAACTTAGAAGATTTTAGTTTAATCCCACACTTCGTAACAATTTGGATTTTTTCACGAAGCTCAGGTTTTAGTGCTAAAGCGTTCCCAAAAATCTCTTCACAAGTATAACCACCATATATATCTGCGTGGTCAAATGTTGTAATACCTAATTCAATACATTCTTCTATGAATGATATTAATTGCTCTGATGACATATTCCATTCTGATAAGCGCCACAAACCATGGATTATTTGTGAGAACTCAAGATTTTCTGCTAAAGGTATTCTTTTCATTATTAGTAGCACCCTTCTTTTTTCATATAACCTTATTATAAAAATATAAAATTATAAATGCAAAAGAAAACGGCTATCAGATTTTGATAGCCGCTTTAAGAATTTATCGATTTAGTAATGATCCTACATAGCGTAATAATTCATTTGCAGATGTTGAATTATATCCATATTCATCAATTAGTCGACTTACTACATCATTAATTTTCTTCAATTGACGCTCATCAGGCGTTTTTGTGGACGTCGTAATTTTAACAACATCCTTCAAATCCGAAAAAAGTTTCTTTTGGATAGCTTCTTTTAATCGTTCATGTGAATTATAATCAAATCGTTTTCCTTTACGTGCATAGGCAGAAATACGGATTAATATTTCTTCACGGAAGGCTTTTTTAGCATTTTCAGAAATACCAATTTGCTCTTCAATTGATCTCATTAGTTTCTCATCTGGATTCATTTCTTCTCCAGTTAACGGGTCACGTAATTTGTTTTTATTGCAATAAGCTTCTACATTATCTAAATAATTATCCATAAGCGTTTTTGCTGATTCTTCATACGAATAAACAAATGCTTTTTGAACTTCTTGTTTAGCGATATCGTCATACTCTTTTCTTGCAATCGAAATAAAGTTCATATAACGTTCACGATCTTCATTCGAAATTGATGGATGCTGGTCTAAACCATCTTTTAATGATCGTAAAACATCTAAGGCATTAATAGAAGGTATTTCTTTTCTGATAATTGTTGAAGAAATTCGGTTAATTACATAACGCGGATCAATCCCGTGCATTCCTTCATCCAAATATTCTTTTTTCAACTCTTCTAAATCAACTGTATTATATCCTTCTACCATTTCACCATCATATAAACGCATTTTTTTAACTAAATCAATATCGCCTCGTTTAGGTTCCTTTAATCTAGTCAAAATTGTAAACATCGCAGCTACACGTAAAGTATGAGGTGCGATATGAACATTACTTACATCACTCTCAGAAATCATTTTTTGATAAATTCTTTCTTCTTCGCTTACCCTTAAATTATAAGGAATCGGCATAACGATGATCCTAGAGTGCAACGCTTCATTTTTCTTATTATTAATAAATGATCTGTACTCAGTTTCATTTGTGTGAGCAATAATTAATTCATCCGCTGAAATCAATGCAAAACGCCCTGCCTTAAAGTTTCCTTCTTGTGTCAGGGATAATAAGTGCCATAGGAACTTTTCATCACATTTTAACATCTCTTGGAATTCCATCATTCCACGGTTAGCTTTGTTTAATTCCCCGTCAAATCGATAAGCACGAGGATCTGATTCTGAACCAAACTGTGCAATTGTTGAAAAGTCTATACTTCCTGTTAAATCCGCTATATCTTGAGATTTAGGATCTGATGGACTAAATGTACCAATACCTACTCGTCGATCTTCTGATAAAAATACTCGTTCGACGACGACATCTTCAATTCTTCCTCCAAACTCTTGTTCAAGCCTCATTAAATTTAATGGGGATAGATTTCCTTCAATGCGGATCCCATATTCATTGAAAAAATCATCTCTTAAGTGATTTGGAATTAAATGTAATGGATCTTCATGCATTGGGCATCCTTTAATAGCATAAATTGAACCTTGTTCTGTTCGTGAATAAGCTTCTAGACCTCTCTTTAACATTGTTACAAGTGTCGATTTACCACCACTTACAGGACCCATTAACAATAAGATACGTTTCTTTACATCTAATCTTTTCGCAGCTGGATGGAAATATTCTTCAACTAGTCTCTCTAATGCTTCCTCTAATCCATAAAGGTTGTTACTGAAGAAGCTATACGTTTTCTTTCCGTTTACTTCTTCAATTCCTGCATCTTTAATCATATTATAAATTCTTGAATGTGCAGTTTGGGCAACCCATGGCTCCTCTTTTAACATTTCAAGATACTCAGCAAAAGTGCCTTCCCATTTCAATCGTTGTTCCATATCACGATGCTGCTCAAGTTTCTTTAATATATCCATGGACAAGTACCTCCTTTTTCTCATCTGTAAGAGAGATTATTAAAAGATATGCGAGTATGTCCGTACTCATGCTATATCTTAAGAGGGAAAATATTTTTTAATCGAGACTAATTTCACATAATACATAATTTTACTTTCATATTTCTACGTTTTTTTTGTATAATAAGTTTAGGGAATTGGGAAATTTTCAATTGGGAGGATACATACTGATGAGATTAACATTAATTTTATTAGTTATAGCTGCATTTTTATCTGCAATTTTTTCAGCTGGCTATAATGACAGACCTGGACTTAAAAACAAATAATAAGTAGAAGATGCTTCTTAATAAGGATTTAAAAGTTATGTTACGCTAAAATCCTATATTAATGAAGCATCTTTTTTTGTAAAAAAAAAAGCACCTTTTTTTGAAAAAAAAAAGCACCTAAAACGGTGACTTTTTGTTTTACTGCGAGTAATCTTTTACCTTTAACAACTCACGAAAATCTTGTTGTCGTAATGCTTCATAAATTAAAATTGCAGCTGTATTAGATAGATTTAATGAACGAATGTGATCTGTCATTGGTATTCTTAAACATGTTTCCATATTTTTTTCGATTAATTCTTTTGGTAAGCCCGTCGTCTCTCTACCAAATACAAAAAATATTTCATCATCCTGATTCGAATAATTAAAATTAGAATATGTTTTTTCTCCAAATTTAGTTATGAAATAAAACTTTCCATTTTCATATTTAGAAAATAATTCATCTAAAGAATCGTGATAGTGAATATCCACATGCTCCCAATAATCTAGTCCTGCTCTTTTTAGCATTTTATCATCTGTGGAAAAACCCAATGGACGAATTAAATGCAAACTAGTATCTGTTCCTGCACAAGTACGTGCGATATTGCCTGTATTTGCTGGAATCTGTGGTTGATATAATACAACGTGTATTCCCATGTCTTCACCTCTATAATTGTTTCAATGTCTTCTATTATACCAATTCAGTATTATGAATGGAATTATTCCATATTTGGTTTATTTAATCCATCTACGATATGGAAAAATTTATACTTTATATTGTCAGTGTAAGCTGTTGAATCGTAATAAGACCAATAACGTTTTCGGCTATTTTGAGTATGCGCATTTACTAACGGTTCCCCATTCTCGTCCTTGGCAACCACAATTGTACAATGGTTCCATCTGCCGTCGCCTTCAAAGTCATATAAAATCAGATCACCTAAACTTAATTCTTTTGGATCTCCTACTTCTTCGGCTTTAATTCCTGTTTGGGATTTAGGTAAGTATTTTCTTAATGCGTGTGCCACTCTCCAACTATAGCTACTCGATGAATAATTCTTATACCACCATCCAACTGCGTTTTTAGGCATACCATTCATTTTCAAGCCACCAGCTCTTAAACATTGCGAAATAAAATTTGTACAATCATTCGCGTATAGTGGGTACTCCTTATTATGCCCATCCCACCATGTTTCAGCATATTTAACAGCATTGAATCGATTGTATACATTATTCCGATCCATTGGTGTGTGTTGTTCATCTTCTTCTACCATTTCAATTTCATTAGGATCATCTTCATATTCAATCGGAAATTCTATATCATACACCATTTCATGATGATTTAAAGCCATTTGTCTTTCTTGTTGTTCTTCTTCAAAATATAAGTCTGTTTGTTTTAAAAAATATCGAATATGCAAAGTATAATTAACATATGTGATGTCATCATCGGTCCATATATTTTTTACTTCTACATTCCCGTATGCTTTTACAAGTGAGATATTTCGTTGCTGATATAATTCAACCTTACGTTGAATTGCTAAATATTCACTTTCTTGAATGAGATGGCTTCTTGATCCATCTCCAAAGTATAATTGTAAACGCTCTTTAACATAGCGTTCTAAAAGGTCTCGATTTAACAAGAAAATCCCCCCTTCTCAACATTCGCTTATATTCTATACGATGTTGTGAAGATGGAGATTATACCTCTCTTCTATGATTACTTTGAAAGAATACGATTAATTTCTTCTATTACTATTTCATCAGTTTCAGTTTTGAGACATTCATTTATAAAAATGGCTCCATTTTCACGATCTATTTCTGAAATAGCCCAAATTGCTGTTCCTCGGATAACTGGCCTTACATCATGAATAGCAAGATCCTTTAAGTCATCTAATGCCGTATCATCCTTAAAATGAGCTAATGCGATAATAGCGTTTCGTTGAATTGGATTCTTACCTCTCCATGAACCTGACATTTGACCAAACTGTCTTTTAAATTCCCTATTACTTACTTTCAATACTGAACGTAATAATGGTTTAACCGTTTCAGGATCTGGTTCCATCTCTTCATGGTGAGTAAAATTAATACCTTTATTCTTTGGACAAATCGTTTGGCATGTATCACAGCCATAAATACGATTACCTATTTCCTTTCGAAACTCTAGTGGAATCATTTCTTTTGATTGCGTTAAAAAAGCAATACAGTTTTTTGCATTTAACTGCCCTGGAGCGACAATTGCGCTTGTTGGACATACATCCATACATTTTGTACATTCTCCACATTGATCTTCTATTGGTGTATCCGGCTCAAATGGTAATGAAGTTATCATCTCACCCAAATAAACATAAGACCCATACTCTGGTGTGATAATCGAACAATTCTTAGCACTCCAGCCAATCCCTGCTCGTTCAGCTACTGCTCGGTCTACTAACTCACCTGTATCTACCATAGATTGTACTTTTGCATTTGGATAATGTAATAAAATAAATGACTCAAGCTGTAACAATTTCTTTTTAACAACAATGTGATAATCTTCTCCCCATGAAGCACGACAAAATATACCCCTAGTAGAACCCTTTTTACTTTTCGGGGCATCTTTCATTTTAGATGGGTAAGCTAATGCAATCGCTATTATTGAATGTGCTTCACTCATAATCTTTCTCGCATCTGTTCTACGTTCAATATCTTTTGCTTCAAAACCTGATTGATAGTTTAATTCTTGTTGTTTATATAATCTACTTTTCAAAGTAACAAAAGGATCTGCTGTCGTAAATCCAATTTTATCAATGCCTATTTCCTTACTATATAATATCAATTCTTTTTGAAATTCTTTTATGTTCATCCATATCACCTTACAGTTATTAGTACTAGTATATATCAACTATTCTAGTCAGAAAGTTCATAGTTTAAATAGTACAGATAAAATGATCATACACTAGAATACATATTTTAGATATTTATTAATCTAACCATAAAAAAACGCAATGTATCGTTCTTCTATGGAATCAATACACTGCGTTGTTATCAAGTTATAATAAATCTTCGAATGCTCATACACTAACTATATATATATATAAAGTAATAGGTAAATAGTAGTGCTAGCTGAACTATGTATATAAATTTAACATACATATGTCAGTAACTCAAGAAAAAAATCATATTTTGTCGAATTTTAGTCTTAGTAAATATTGGTAAAAATAAGTAATCAATAGCTTTAATGGAAGTGTAACTCGATAATGATTTTCTGCCAGAATAAACATACTTATTAATTAGAGCAATGCTTTTATCTCATTAACAAACCTTCTACTTTTCAACTTACGCCTAAAAAAAAACAGAAAGAAGGATCTTGCATACAGCAAAATCCTTCTTTCTGTTTTATATGATAGCGGTGACAGGACTTGAACCTGCACGTCCGTGAAGACAATAGATTTTGAGTCTACCGTGTCTGCCATTCCACCACACCGCCAAAACGATATACAACAATTATAGTATATGAACTACTAATTGTCCAATTATATCTGAATATAAAAACCTCTTACAAATGTAAGAGGTTTCTTTGATACCGAGGGCCGGACTCGAACCGGCACGGGGTCAACCCCCGCAGGATTTTAAGTCCTGTGTGTCTGCCATTCCACCACCCCGGCATGGGAAAATTAAAAGGCGGTAACCGGATTTGAACCGATGATAAAGGTTTTGCAGACCTCTGCCTTACCACTTGGCTATACCGCCGCAATATGGAGCGGAAGACGGGGCTCGAACCCGCGACCCCAACCTTGGCAAGGTTGTATTCTACCGCTGAACTACTTCCGCATGTGGCTGGGCTACCTGGATTCGAACCAGGGCATGACGGAATCAAAATCCGTTGCCTTACCGCTTGGCTATAGCCCATCAATTTATATATTATATAAAGTAATATATACTTATATCACTTAATTGCTAAAATAATTTATATGGGGCGACTGATGGGAATCGAACCCACGAGTGTCGGAACCACAATCCGATGCGTTAACCACTTCGCCACAACCGCCATTATTATTAAATTGGCAGGGGCAGTAGGAATCGAACCCACACCAAAGGTTTTGGAGACCTCTATTCTACCGTTAAACTATGCCCCTATAAAAATGGTGGAGGGGGACGGATTCGAACCGCCGAACCCACAGGGAGCGGATTTACAGTCCGCCGCGTTTAGCCACTTCGCTACCCCTCCGGTTAAAGAGTGCCGACTAGAGGACTTGAACCCCCAACCTACTGATTACAAGTCAGTTGCTCTACCAATTGAGCTAAGTCGGCATTTTTTATTTTTTTTATCTTTTTAGTTAAGATGGTGGCTCGGGACGGAATCGAACCGCCGACACGAGGATTTTCAGTCCTCTGCTCTACCGACTGAGCTACCGAGCCAACTTAAATGGCGGTCCCGACCGGGATCGAACCGGCGATCTCCTGCGTGACAGGCAGGCATGTTAACCGCTACACCACGGGACCATTTGGTTGCGGGGACAGGATTTGAACCTGCGACCTTCGGGTTATGAGCCCGACGAGCTACCAGACTGCTCCACCCCGCGATAATGTGGATACTAATTAATTTAGATCCATGAATATTCATTTAGTAATATGGTGGAGGATGACGGGCTCGAACCGCCGACCCCCTGCTTGTAAGGCAGGTGCTCTCCCAGCTGAGCTAATCCTCCATAATATAAAAGTGGTGACCCGTACGGGATTCGAACCCGTGTTACCGCCGTGAAAGGGCGGTGTCTTAACCGCTTGACCAACGGGCCAATATATTGGAAGTCCTAATTTAAATGTGGCGGAGAGCAAGGGATTTGAACCCTTGAGACAGGGTTACCCGCCTACACGATTTCCAATCGTGCTCCTTCGGCCACTCGGACAGCTCTCCAAAATGGCTCCGCAGGTAGGATTCGAACCTACGACCACTCGGTTAACAGCCGAGTGCTCTACCACTGAGCTACTGCGGAATAATCAGAACCAAGCGACGTTCTACTCTCACAGGGGGAAACCCCCAACTACCATCGACGCTGAAGAGCTTAACTGCCGTGTTCGGTATGGGAACGGGTGTGACCTCTTCGCTATCATCACTTGATTCAATTTCCTTGGGACATTAATCATTATATCAAAATATCTATTAAAGTCAATGACTTTTTGCTAATATTTTTCAATAAGTTAATGATCTTTGTACCCTCAAAACTAGATAATGTCATTATCAAACTTGTTAGTTAAGTCCTCGACCGATTAGTATCAGTCAGCTCCACGTGTCACCACGCTTCCACCTCTGACCTATCAACCTGATC